>NZ_ANLA01000001.1:0-2500 GCF_000348685.1 Xanthomarina gelatinilytica
AAAAAAACATTGCATGGATAAAAAAAGGGTTTTATATTTGCACCCGCTTAAGAGATAAACGCCTTAGGGAAACAAAAGAAAGTTCATAGACATATTGAATTGACAGCGTAAGGTTCAACTGGAAACGGTTGGGCCGGACAAGAGAATAAATCATTTTGAGAACCTGAATTAAAACCATTCGATTAGTTGTTAAATAACATTTAAAAATTAACGATGAAGAGTTTGATCCTGGCTCAGGATGAACGCTAGCGGCAGGCTTAACACATGCAAGTCGAGGGGTAACAGGGGCGCTTGCGCCCGCTGACGACCGGCGCACGGGTGCGTAACGCGTATGCAATCTACCTTTTACAGGGGGATAGCCCAGAGAAATTTGGATTAATACCTCATAGCATATGGTCTTGGCATCAGGACCATATTAAAGATTTATCGGTAAAAGATGAGCATGCGTTCTATTAGCTGGATGGTAAGGTAACGGCTTACCATGGCGACGATAGATAGGGGCCCTGAGAGGGGGATCCCCCACACTGGTACTGAGACACGGACCAGACTCCTACGGGAGGCAGCAGTGAGGAATATTGGACAATGGGCGGGAGCCTGATCCAGCCATGCCGCGTGCAGGAAGACTGCCCTATGGGTTGTAAACTGCTTTTGTACAGGAAGAAACACTCCCTCGTGAGGGAGCTTGACGGTACTGTAAGAATAAGGATCGGCTAACTCCGTGCCAGCAGCCGCGGTAATACGGAGGATCCAAGCGTTATCCGGAATCATTGGGTTTAAAGGGTCCGTAGGTGGATGATTAAGTCAGAGGTGAAATCCTGCAGCTCAACTGTAGAATTGCCTTTGATACTGGTTGTCTTGAATTATTGTGAAGTAGTTAGAATATGTGGTGTAGCGGTGAAATGCATAGATATCACATAGAATACCGATTGCGAAGGCAGATTACTAACAATACATTGACACTGATGGACGAAAGCGTGGGGAGCGAACAGGATTAGATACCCTGGTAGTCCACGCCGTAAACGATGGATACTAGCTGTTCGGATTTATCTGAGTGGCTAAGCGAAAGTGATAAGTATCCCACCTGGGGAGTACGTTCGCAAGAATGAAACTCAAAGGAATTGACGGGGGCCCGCACAAGCGGTGGAGCATGTGGTTTAATTCGATGATACGCGAGGAACCTTACCAGGGCTTAAATGTGGATTGACAGGTTTAGAAATAGACTTTTCTTCGGACAATCCACAAGGTGCTGCATGGTTGTCGTCAGCTCGTGCCGTGAGGTGTCAGGTTAAGTCCTATAACGAGCGCAACCCCTGTTGTTAGTTGCCAGCGATTCAAGTCGGGAACTCTAACAAGACTGCCGGTGCAAACCGTGAGGAAGGTGGGGATGACGTCAAATCATCACGGCCCTTACGTCCTGGGCTACACACGTGCTACAATGGTAGGGACAGAGAGCAGCCACTGGGCGACCAGGAGCGAATCTATAAACCCTATCACAGTTCGGATCGGAGTCTGCAACTCGACTCCGTGAAGCTGGAATCGCTAGTAATCGCATATCAGCCATGATGCGGTGAATACGTTCCCGGGCCTTGTACACACCGCCCGTCAAGCCATGGAAGCTGGGAGTGCCTGAAGTCCGTCACCGCAAGGAGCGGCCTAGGGTAAAATTGGTAACTAGGGCTAAGTCGTAACAAGGTAGCCGTACCGGAAGGTGCGGCTGGAACACCTCCTTTCTAGAGAAAGACGACTGATTTGAATAAAAAGGGTCGCAAAACGTTTATTCTCTTGCTGTTGATTTAATTTCATACTATAGTAGAGTCTCATAGCTCAGCTGGTTAGAGCGCTACACTGATAATGTAGAGGTCGGCAGTTCGAGTCTGCCTGAGACTACTAAATAGGATTAGGGTTTTAGATTTGCAAAAGTAGATTGAAGATTTTAAGACGCTCATAATATATTGAAAGGAAATTTTAGAAGTTGGGTATCCCAAGTTGACGTATAGGTCATCAATTAACTGATAACTGTTAACTGATAACTGACAACTGAAACCAAATGGGGGATTAGCTCAGCTGGCTAGAGCGCCTGCCTTGCACGCAGGAGGTCATCGGTTCGACTCCGATATTCTCCACCAATTGATTTAGGGCCCGAGGTTTTGGGTTCTGGATCGAGAAAGTTCATTGACATATTGAAAAAGATACATGAAGCATATGGTCGGAATCGTCCGATCATGTGCAAAAATTGAGGTCAATTAAGGTTACGAGCCTTTGATTGATCTATCAAACTCATTAAAAAGACAAAAAGTACAATAAGCTACATAAGAGCGTATGGGGAATGCCTAGGCTCTCAGAGGCGATGAAGGACGTGATAAGCTGCGAAAAGCTGTGGGGATTGGCACATACAAATTGATCCACAGATATCCGAATGGGGCAACCCACTATATTGAAGATATAGTATCCGCAAGGAGGCGAACCCGGGGAACTGAAACATCTAAGTACCCGGAGGAGA
>NZ_ANLA01000002.1 GCF_000348685.1 Xanthomarina gelatinilytica
AATTAGAATTTATAACTGTCCTATTTTTGGGGAAGCCTACAAGTTTTTGCCGATTTGGTCAATGCTGAAAAAAAAGCATTGGTAGTGGTCAATGCAGATGTAACCATTGCATACGACTTAAGTAAAATTGAATATCAAATTGATGAAGCAACCAAAACACTAAACATTACAAGTGTTCCAGAAGAAGAAATAAAGATCAATCCCGATTTTGAGTATTATGATGTCCAGGCAGATTACCTAAATCCTTTTGAAGTCAAAGACTACAATGCCATTAAAGAAACAGTAACTAAATCTTTAATGAAAAAGGTAAACGCTTCAACCTTTAAATTAAATGCCAAAAACAGATTGATCAGTGAATTGTCAAAATTCTATATCCTTACCAATTCATTGGGTTGGACACTGCAGTACAATCACAACCCCATTGATTCTTCCAACGGATTTCAAAATCTAGAAGTCTAGAAAAATTAAATGGCCTTGCCTCAAGAGAGGCTGACTTGCTTTGAGAAAAAGACCTAAAGTTTTTTTTGCAAACTGCTCCAGCCTCCACCATTAACGGCTTCAATACCATGCTTGTTTAAAACAGAAGCTGCACTGGCAGAACGCATGCCACTGGCACAACAGGCAATAACAGGTTTGTTCATTTTTTTAATGTCTTCAATTTTATCATTAAGCATTTGCAACGGAATATTCCTAGAACCAGGAATTGCGCCTTGGCTAAATTCAGCTTTGGTTCTTACATCTATAATAATGGCTTTTCTAGATTGAAAATCCTTAATTTTATCAGTTTTGTTACCTGTTAAAAAATCCAATAATCCCATAATTTATTTTTTTACAAAGTACTTTAATTTATTTCAAAATAAATGTAACAAGAGTTACAACTTATTTTTTAAGTATCTTCAGCCTCTATTTTGAAACATCCTTGATCAAAGCTTATATCGCTAAGTTGTCTGAAAGTAGGGTGTTCCATGTGACTGTTAATAGATAATAGATGTAAGCACATGAAAGAGATTACACGTAAAGACGAAATTATTAAAACGGCAGCCAAACTTTTTAAAGAAAAGGGTTATAGCGCTGTAACCATGAGAGATTTGGCAACAGCCATGGGAATAAAAGCTGCAAGTTTGTATAACCATATCAGTTCCAAACAGGAAATCCTGAAAGAGATTATTATTTCTTTGGCTGAAGCATTTACGCAAGGCATGGAACAAATTAAGATGTCCAATAATACTTGTGTGGAAAAATTAAACAAAATTGTAGAACTGCACGTGTCCATTACGAGCCAAAATACCTTTGGTATGGCGTCCCTAAATAACGACTGGATGCATCTGGAAGAACAATTGGATTATTATCTTGAATTACGCTTGAATTATGAAGAAAATTTTAGAAGTATTTTAAAATCTGGCATACAAAATGGCGAAATTTCAAACAAAAACGTTGAGGTTATGTTGTTTTCCATGTTGTCCACATTACGTTCCTTATATATTTGGATCCCGAACAAAGATGCTATCAACGTAAAAAAACTTAGTGCCCAATTAAGCAATGTGCTTATTGAAGGTATTCGCTAGTAATACAACCTATGGTTGTAATGTTTATTTTCATAAAAGACCAACCCATTCCTTAACTTAAAACTAAGGGGCGGAAATAGGCAAAAAAGATTCAAATTTATTTTGTAAATTTGTAAACCTAACTAACAAGCGTTAGTTGGCTTTCCCTTAAGGAAGATGGCGCAAGGCGTCGGAAAGTGTTTTATTAAACTTAAAAAGATGTCTGTAGCAAGCTAATTTGCGCAGAGTCTTAAGTCAGACATAATTATGGCAGATTTTTTTAAATTAAAAGTTGCAGACATATATAAGGAAACAAAAGATACAGTTGTTATATCTTTTGAAGTTCCAGACCATTTAAAAGAAAAATTCAAATTCAAACAAGGTCAACATCTTACACTACGAAAAAACATTAACGGTCAGGACATACGCAGAAACTATTCTCTGTGTACCAGCCCCTTTGACAACCAATGGAAAGTAGCGGTAAAAACCATTCGTCAAGGTGTTTTTTCAAATTATGCCTTCAATGAATTAAAAAAAGGGGACGAGTTGGAGGTGATGCCGCCACATGGAGAGTTTTATGTGGAGTGCGAACCCGAAAGTTCAAAAAATTACATAGCCTTTGCAGCAGGTAGTGGAATAACACCCATGATATCCATTATAAAAACACATCTGCATTTGGAACCAAATAGTACATTCAAGCTGTTTTACTTGAATCGCACTGTAAAATCCATTATCTTTAAAGAAGAAATTGAGCAGCTTAAAAATGAATTTTTCGATCGCTTTCAGGTTTTCTATTTTTTAACCAAAGAGCAACGAGACATCCCGTTTTTAAATGGACGCTTTGATGAGGAAAAACTGGCTATATTAACAAAAACCTTCATAGATATTCCAGATACGGCTCATGCGTTTATTTGTGGTCCTCAAAACATGATATTCTTGATTCGCAACGAGCTTGAAAAAGCAGGACTGTCTAAAGAAAAAATACATTATGAGTTGTTTTTCTCTGGAAGCAGCGAAGAAGAGAATAAACATATAGCTGAAATTTTAGAAGAAAAAACAGATGGAACCGAAGTGACCATAATAGATGGAGGAAAAGAATTCCATTTTGTTATGGACGATGATTTCGACAACATATTGGATGGTGCACTTGCTGCTGGAGCCGATTTGCCTTTTGCCTGTAAAGGTGGCGTTTGCAGTACTTGTAAATGTCAAGTGAAGGAAGGCTCAGTAAAAATGAAAATAAATTATGCGCTAGAGGAAAAAGAAGTGGCACAGAATTTTGTGTTAAGTTGTCAAGCTGTGCCAACCAGTAAAAAAGTAGTGGTAGATTTTGACGTATAAATGAAATTGTAGCTGTTGATGGAAAGCAGCATAATAGAAAGTTCCTGCAAGATTTTCAATCCCGAAGCGTTGGGACTTGTAGGTTTATAATACTAATTTAAAAACAAATCCTAGTAAACTCTTTAAGAAAGAGTTGAGGTGAGTCTTATGGGAGAAGAACAAATAAAGAATTTAGAAGCTCAATTTGAGGCACGTATTGCGCGTGACGAGAAAATTGAACCAAAAGATTGGATGCCAGAAAAATATCGTCAAACACATATCAGGCAGATATCCCAGCACGCACATTCTGAAGTGGTTGGAATGCTTCCAGAAGGAAATTGGATCACCAGAGCACCTTCATTAAGAAGAAAAGTAGCCTTATTGGCTAAAATTCAAGACGAAGCTGGTCATGGTTTGTACCTGTACTCTGCTTGCGAAACCCTAGGGGTTTCCAGAGACGAACTCTACGAGCAATTACATTCAGGAAAAGCAAAATACTCTTCAATTTTCAATTATCCTACCATCACATGGGCAGATATGGGAGCCATTGGTTGGTTGGTAGATGGAGCAGCCATTATCAATCAAGTACCATTGTGCAATACCTCCTATGGTCCATATGCTAGAGCCATGGTTCGTGTTTGCAAGGAAGAAAGTTTTCACCAACGTCAAGGGTATGAAATCATGCTTAAGTTGGCTAATGGAACACCAGAACAAAAAGCTATGGCACAAGATGCCCTTAACCGTTGGTGGTGGCCTAGTTTAATGATGTTGGGACCTACTGATGCAGAATCAGTTCATACAGAGCAGTCCATGAAATGGAAATTAAAACGAAAATCCAATGACGAATTGCGTCAGCAATTTATAGATCAAACGGTTCCTCAAGCAGATATTTTAGGTTTAACCATACCAGATCCAGATTTAAAATGGAATGAAGAAAAAGGAAGTTATGATTTTGGCGAAATTGATTGGGATGAATTCTGGCAGGTTGTTAAAGGCCATGGACCATGCAATAAAGAACGTATGAAAGCAAGGGTTGGAGCTTGGGAGCGTGGCGAATGGGTTCGTGATGCAGCCATGGCGTATGCCGAAAAACAACAAAAAAGAAAAGAAAAACAAGTCGTATAATAATTTATGATTGAAGATTATCGATTTGAGATTTTAAAATCAACAATCAACAGTCAACAATCAGCAATCAACAATAATCATGTCAACAACAAAAAATTGGCCACTTTGGGAAGTCTTCGTAAGAAGTAAAAACGGATTAGAACATCGCCATTTTGGAAGTCTACATGCTGCCGATGCTGAAATGGCATTAGAAAACGCAAGGGATGTATATACTAGAAGAAATGAAGGTGTAAGTATTTGGGTTGTAGAGTCCAAACATATTACAGCCTCAAATCCAGAGCATAATGGTGAAATGTTTGAACCAGCTCAAGATAAAGTGTATCGTCATCCAACATTTTATGAATTGCCTGATGAGGTAAAATATATGTAAAATTCCTCAGAAAGCAGGAATCTTAAACTTAATGGTTTGTGTTACATGTGGTATTCCTGTTTTTTTAAAAACTAGGGATAACAAGAATTAAAAATATAAATTGAAGTTTTTCAAGTTAAACTTCAAATTCAAGTTCAAATGAAAGAAAACTTATATAAATATATCTTGGGTATTGCAGATAATTCCTTAATTCTTGGGCAAAGGTTAGGAGAATTAACTGGTCATGGACCAAGTCTTGAAACAGACATAGCTTGCACTAATTTATCATTGGATTTGTTAGGGCAAGTAAGAAGCTACTATCAGTATGCGGCAAAAATATTAGGGAATGGAAAAACTGAAGATGATATAGCAATGCTTCGATTGGAACATGAGTATTTAAATGTATTATTGGTGGAACAACCAAATACAGACTTTGCTTATAGTATGGGACGTCAGTTTTTATTCGATGTGTATCACTTCCTCTTTTTAAATGAACTTCAAAAAAGTACAGATATTACTTTATCTGCCATTGCCATAAAATCTATAAAAGAAGTAAGCTATCACCAACGTTTTTCTTCAGATTGGATAAAACGTTTGGGAGATGGTACAGAAGAAAGCCATCAAAAAATGCAAACAGCTATAGATGATTTATGGACATATACAGACGAATTGTTTCGTCAAACAGAAGCAGATATCGCAATGGTTACTGAAGGAGTTGGGGTAGATGTTACTAAACTTAAGGACACATATTATAAAAAAGTAGCTGAAGTTTTGGAAGAAGCAACCCTAAAAATCCCTGAATCCAAATATTTTCAAAAAGGAGGAAAACACGGAATTCATACAGAACACATGGGTTATTTATTGGCAGATCTGCAATATATGCAACGTACCTATCCTAATATGGAATGGTAAGGAATTCATGCACAGACAGAAATCCCTTAAAAAAAACATCATGCTGAACTTGTAGAAGCATCTCATTAATGGTAACAGAAAAACAACATATCGACCAAATTCTAATTCCAATTCTAGAACAGGTTTCAGATCCTGAAATTCCGGTTCTTTCAATTATGGATATGGGAGTGGTTCGTTCTGCTGTCATTCAAAACAACGTTGTAAAGGTTCAAATAACACCAACCTATAGTGGCTGTCCAGCTATGGATGTCATTGGGGACGATATAAAAGTTGCTTTAAAAAAAGCAGGATACCATTCTGAAATTGAATTGATTTTGGCTCCAGCCTGGACAACCGATTGGATTACTCCAAGAGGTAGAAAAGCTTTGGAAGAATACGGTATTGCAGCTCCTTTAAGTCCAGAGGCTGATAAAGAAGCTCTTTTGGGAAATAAAAAAATAGTGGCATGTCCACAATGTGGATCTACAAACACAAGATTAGTTAGTCAGTTTGGTTCAACAGCTTGTAAAGCACAGTTTCAATGTGAAGACTGTCAGGAACCTTTTGACTATTTTAAATGTTTAAAGTAAATGTCATTCAGAACGAAGCGAAGAATCTTATTTTGAGATTGCCACGTCCTTCGTCCTTGCAATGACAAATAAAATAAGGTATGAGCAATAATTCAATACTACTAAAAATTGAAAACAATATAGCGTTCATTACGCTTAACAGACCAGAAGTATTTAATAGTTTCAATCGGGATATGGCTTTAAGTTTACAAAGCATATTAGATGATTGTGAATCCAATAACACTGTTAGAGCCATTGTTTTAACTGGAAATGGTAAAGCTTTTTGTGCAGGTCAAGATTTAAAAGAAGTAACATCTCCAGAATTAAACCCAGGATTTAAAAAAATTCTGGAAGAACATTATAATCCCATAATAACTCGAATCAGAAACATTGAAAAACCAATCATAGGAGCTATCAATGGTGTGGCAGCAGGAGCTGGAGCAAACATAGCCTTGGCTTGTGATGTGGTTGTTGCTCATGAAAAAGTGAGCTTTATACAAGCATTTAGTTTAATAGGACTGATACCGGATAGTGCTGGAACCTTTTTTTTGCCTAGACTCATAGGTTTTCAAAAAGCATCGGCTTTAGCCATGTTGGGAGATAAAATCCCTGCAGATGAAGCTGAGCGTTTGAGCATGATTTACAAAGTGATCCCTTTAGAAACTTTCGAAGACGAAGTAAATAAATTGGCTTATAAAATGGCGAATATGCCAACCAAAGCCTTGGGATTAATCAAAAAAAGTTTAAACCAGTCTCTTACCAATAACCTA
This sequence comes from Xanthomarina gelatinilytica, assembly GCF_000348685.1. Classification (GTDB taxonomy): domain Bacteria; phylum Bacteroidota; class Bacteroidia; order Flavobacteriales; family Flavobacteriaceae; genus Xanthomarina; species Xanthomarina gelatinilytica. Next base: position 6,569 of record NZ_ANLA01000002.1, read on the forward strand.
GATCAGCAATTGGCTTTAGAATCAAAATATCAAATAGAGGCAGCAGGAACAGAAGATTATGCCGAAGGTGTCGCAGCTTTTATAGAAAAAAGAAAACCAAATTTTATCGGTAAATAAATTTATTGTCCAACCTGCAAGGTTTTTTAAGAAAAGAAAAGATATGAACATAGGAATAATCGGAAGTGGAACCATGGGAAGTGGCATTGCTCAAGTGGCTGCAACTTCTGGATGCAAAGTAAAGTTATTCGATACCAACCAAGCAGCTTTGGATAAAGCCAGAGTTGCCTTGGAAAAAATATTGGCAAGATTAGTTGAAAAAGGTAGAATTGTCACCTCTGAAAAAGATAGAATCCAAGCAAACATTTCTTATGTAGAAACGTTAAAAGATTTGTCAGATTCCAATCTTACAATAGAAGCCATAGTTGAAAATCTTGAAATAAAGAAAAACTTGTTTTCAGAACTGGAAAGTTATGTGTCTGATGCTTGTATTATAGCATCAAACACTTCCAGCTTGTCCATAGCGTCCATAGCCTCTTCATTGCAAAAACCAGAGCGTTGTATTGGAATTCATTTTTTCAATCCTGCGCCATTAATGAAATTGGTGGAGGTGGTTCCTGCTATTCAAACCTCGCAGGAAGTCCTTGAAACATCAGTGAAAATCATTAAGGATTGGAAAAAAACCGTTGCTGTGGCTAAAGACACACCTGGTTTTATAGTCAACCGGGTGGCCAGGCCATTTTATGGTGAAGCCTTACGTATTTATGAAGAAGGGATAGCGAGTTTTGAAACTATAGATTCAGCCATGAAAAATATAGGAGGTTTCAGAATGGGACCTTTTGAACTTATGGATTTTATTGGAAACGATGTCAATTATACTGTAACTGAAACCGTTTTTACAGCCTTTTATTTCGATCCAAGATATAAACCAGCGTTCACACAAAAACGCTTTGCAGAAGCTGGATATCTAGGGAGAAAATCAGGTAAAGGCTATTATGATTATGATAAAAACGGACATCTCATTCAGCGTGATTCTGTCATTCAGCCAGAAAACGAAGAACCTCTTAAACAACTTATATTCAATCGTATTTTGGTCATGCTCATCAACGAAGCAGCCGATGCTTTGTTTTTAAATATCGCATCGGCTGAAGATATTGATAATGCCATGACCAAAGGGGTCAATTACCCAAAAGGACTGTTGGCTTGGGCAGACGAAAAAGGCATGGATTGGTGTGTTTCAAAAATGGATGAATTATACAATGAATATCATGAAGATAGGTATCGTTGTAGTCCGTTGCTGAGAAAAATGAACAACGAAAATAAAACTTTTTTTAAATGAAAGGCAAACTCATCCCAAACAAAATGTTATCACAAGATGCTTTCAGCCAATGGCTAGGTATCGAAATCCTGGAATGTGAAATAGGACGTTGTAAAGTTGGTATGACCATTAGAAAAGAGATGCTAAACAGTATGTATAAAGCCCATGGAGGTATTAGCTATGCCTTAGCAGATACAGCTTTCGGGTTTGCTGCAAACACACATGGGAAATATGCCGTTTCAATTGAAACAAGTATCAATCACATCGAAGCATTAAACGAAGGCGATTATATTGTGGCAGAATCTGTTATAGAAAATGTTAAAAATAAATTAGGTTTCAATATTATTGAAGTTAAAAGAGGTCAGGAGCTTGTAGCTTTATTTAAAGGCGTCGTTTATAGAACAAGTAAAGACTGGCAAGAATAAAAGCAATCATTAAATAGTGTAATTATGAAATGGCAAGGAAGAAGACAAAGTAAAAATTTAGACGATCGTCGTGGCATGGGAACCAAAGGTAAACTAGCTGCAGGTGGAGGCATTGTTGCAGTAATTGTGATACTCTTGCAACTTTTTGGTGGCGAAACAGGTCAGCAAATAGCTCCTATTATAGAACAAATTAACCAAGGACAAACCACACAACAGGTTCAAGAAAGAGAACTCACAGCCCAAGAAAAGGAAGTAGGGGATTTTGTAGCAACTGTTTTGGCAGACACTGAAGACGTATGGAACCAAATTTTTAGAGACAATAATCTAGGAGATTACAAAGAACCAACCATGGTACTTTTTTCTGATGCTGTAAGAAGTGGCTGTGGAAATGCAAGCTCTGCCTCTGGGCCTTTTTACTGTCCAGCAGATCAAAAATTATATATGGATTTAACTTTTTTCGATGAACTTAAAACACGTTTTGGCGCTCAAGGTGGCGATTTTGCCATTGCTTACGTTACAGCTCACGAGATTGGACATCATATTCAAACCCTACTTGGAACCTCACAAAAAGTAAGACAATTGCAACAACAAACCAATAAAGTTGAAGCCAATAAACTTTCGGTCGCTCAAGAACTTCAAGCTGATTTTTATGCTGGTGTTTGGGCGCATCACAACCAAGAATATCTAGAAGCTGGAGATATTGACGAAGCACTAAGTGCGGCCAATGCTGTTGGAGACGATGCCATACAAAAGAGAGTTCAAGGAGATGTTGTGCCAGATAGTTTTACTCATGGAACATCGCAACAGCGTATGGAGTGGTTTATGAAAGGTTATCATACTGGAGATATAAGATTGGGAGATACGTTTTCGGTAATATTAAACTAACTAAAATCTAAAAATCAACAAATCCTGCAAGGTTTTATCCCGAAGCGTTGGGACTTGTAGGGTTAAAATAGAATACATTTTAATAAGATTCCCATTTTAGGGGAAATATAAAACTTATGAAAGAAGCATATATCATAGATGGAGTTCGTACTCCAATAGGAAGTTATCAAGGCACATTATCAGCAGTTCGTACAGACGATCTAGCTGCCTTGGTCATTGAAGAAATAGTAAAAAGAAACCCAAACATCCCCAAAGAAGCCTACAACGATGTGATATTGGGTTGTGCCAATCAAGCTGGGGAAGACAATCGGAATGTGGCTAGAATGGCATCACTCTTAGCAGGATTGCCATATACAGTTCCTGGAGAAACAGTTAACAGATTGTGCAGTTCTGGACTTTCCGCTATCATACATGCCAATAGAGCCATAAAAGCTGGAGATGGCGATGTGTTTATTTCTGGAGGTGTAGAAAACATGACACGTGGCCCATACGTTATAGCAAAACCTTCAAAAGGTTTTGGAACTGATGCCAAAATGTACGATTCCAGTTTTGGCTGGCGCTTTGTCAATCCGAAAATGCAAAAAATGTATGGAACAGATGGCATGGGAAATACTGCTGAAAATCTGGTGGAAAAATATAATATCTCTCGCGAAGATCAAGATAAATTTGCTTATTGGAGCCAAATGAAAGCTTCAAAAGCACAAGAAAACGGTCGTTTAGCCAAAGAAATTGTAACAGTTGAAATTCCACAAAGAAAAAAAGATCCAATACTGTTTTCAAAAGATGAATTTGTGAAACCAGGAACAACTTTAGAGGTTTTGGCCAAATTAAGAGGAGCTTTTAAAGCTGAAGGAGGAAGCGTCACAGCTGGAAATTCTTCAGGATTGAATGATGGAGCTGCTGCAACAATCATTGCTTCAGAAGCAGCTGTAAAAAAATACAATTTAAAACCATTGGCAAGAATTGTCAGTTCAGCAGTAGTTGGTGTAGAACCCAGGATTATGGGAATTGGACCAGTAGAGGCTTCAAATAAAGCATTGGAAAAAGCAGGGTTGACCATGGACAACATGGACATTATAGAATTAAACGAAGCCTTCGCTGCTCAAGCATTGGCTTGTACAAGAGCTTGGGGACTTGCCGACAATGATCCAAGATTAAACCCTAATGGTGGTTCCATTGCGATAGGTCATCCTCTTGGTGTAACTGGTACAAGAATCGCATATTCTGCAGCTTTGGAATTGCATGAACAACAAAAACGTTATGCATTAATTACCATGTGTATTGGTGTTGGCCAAGGCTATGCTGCTATAATTGAAAATGTAACTTTATAATAGATCTCATCTCGATCATGGTCGAGAGATCTCAATTGAATACTATGAAAAAAATACAGAATTACGTCACAGGGCAATGGATGGAAGGTAAAGGACAAGGGGTCCCAATGTTTGATGCTATCACTGGTGAAGTTGTAGGGCTTTCAGATACAGAAGGTTTGGATTTTGCTGAAATTTTGCATTACGGAAGAACCATAGGAAGTGAAAAATTACGCAAAATGACCTTTCAAGAACGTGGTAACATGCTTAAAAAATTAGCACTGTACCTGGTTAAAAAGAAAGCCGATTTTTATGAGATAAGTTATAGAACAGGAGCAACAAAAATAGATAGCTGGATTGATATTGAAGGAGGATTTGGGAACTTGTTTGCCAACGCATCTTTAAGAAAATTATTTCCTAACCAAGCCTATCACGTAGAAGGAGATCCTATCGATTTATCTCGTGGTGGACGTTTTATGGCACATCATATTATGGTGCCAAAACGTGGTGTAGCCATACATATCAACGCCTTTAATTTCCCGGTTTGGGGCATGCTTGAAAAATGCGCTGTAAACTGGATGGCAGGTGTGCCAGCAGTTGTAAAACCAGCAACAAACACCTCGTTTTTAACCGAAGCTGTGGTACGTGAGATTATTACTTCTGGTATTCTTCCTGAAGGCGCCTTACAGTTAATAACAGGGTCTGCAAGAACCATTTTGGATACCGTGGAATCCCAGGATGTCGTAACCTTTACAGGTTCGGCAAGCACAGGTAGATTATTAAAATCACATAAGCGTATTATCGAGGAATCTGTGCCATTTAATATGGAAGCCGATTCTTTAAATGCATCTGTTTTAGGCGAAGACGCTATTCCTGGAACACCTGAATTCGATTTATTCATAAAAGAGGTAAGAAATGAAATGACCGTAAAATGCGGACAAAAATGTACGGCAATCCGTAGAATTATTGTGCCACAGGATCTTGTGGAAGATGTTCAAATAGCATTAGGAAAAGCCTTGGAAAAAATCACTATAGGAGATCCACGTCTCAAAGAGGTGAGGATGGGAGCCTTGGTGAGTAAAGAACAAGTAACAGAAGTTAAAGATCGTGTTCAGGAACTGGCTAAGACTGCCAGTATCGTTTATGGCGATTTAGATAAAATTGAAACTATTGGAGCCGATGCTAAAAAAGGCGCATTTTTAAGTCCTATTTTGCTTCGTGAAGACCATCCTTTTAAAAATTTATCTGTTCACGAAACAGAAGCATTTGGTCCAGTAAGTACCATCATGCCTTATAAGAACCTTGACGAAGCCATTACTTTGGCGCAAATGGGGAAAGGCTCCTTGGTATCATCCATCGCAACCAACAATGATAGAATTGCCAAAGAATATGTGATCAATGCAGCAAGTCATCATGGACGTATTTTAGTTATTAATCGTGATATGGCAAAAGAAAGTACAGGTCATGGTTCCCCATTGCCCAATCTGGTACATGGAGGTCCTGGTCGTGCTGGAGGAGGAGAAGAAATGGGAGGTATGCGAGGCATCAAACATTATTTACAACGAACAGCCATCCAAGGTACACCAACTACTTTAACTGAAATCACGGGAATTTATCAACAAAATGCAACATATAAAGAGGCAGAACAACATCCATTTAAATACCATTGGGAAGACATTCAGCCAGGGATGTCGCTTAAAACACATAACCGAACTTTTACGGATACAGATATCATCAATTTTGCCAATCTAACCTGGGATCATTTTTATGCTCATACAGATATCACGTCGTTAGACGGAAGTATTTTCGAAAAAAGGACAGCTCATGGCTATTTTATTATTTCTGCAGCTGCAGGATTGTTTGTTTATCCAAATAAAGGGCCAGTAGCAGCAAATTATGGACTGGAAGAGTGTCGTTTCTTACGTCCTTTGTACCATAATGATACTGTTTACGTGCGTTTAACTTGTAAACAAAAGGTGGATAGAGATGTCGCTTCTGCTGAACACCCAAGTGGTATTGTAAAATGGTATGTAGAGGTATTTGATGCGTTAAACGACGAATTGGTTGCTTTTGCTACCATTCTAACCATGGTACAGAAAAAACAACAGGTTTTTGTTGAAATGACAGAAGATAAAATCAATGACTGTTTATCAAAATTAACCGATAATGTTAAGCCAAAATGGGGCATTATGACACCACAGCATATGATAGAGCATTTGGAATTTACCTATAAAATTGCTTCAGGCGAGATTCAGGATTTTGAAGTGGCTACACCTGAAAAGATTTTAGAAAAAGTACATGCCAGTTTGTATAACTATGAAAAATTTCCAAAAAACACCCATTTTCCTCTTTTGGAAAAAGATAAACTAGAGGATTTAAAACATCCTGATTTAGCTACAGCCATTGAAAAATTCAAGGCTCAAAGAGAAAAATATTTAGAGTATTTTAAGGATCGTCCAGATGCTAAATTAAACAATATGGTTTTTGGAGAGTTGAATAGATACGAGTGGTATTTATTGGAAAGAAAACATTTAAATCATCATTTTGAACAGTTTGGGTTAATATAAAAACGAAACAAACTTTTCAGTCCCGACGGTTCTGGATTCAAAAAACCGAAAGGCCTAAATTAAAATATGAGATTAACAACCTGCAAAGTTTATAAAAACTAGTAGGTTCAATAAAAAAAGCAAAATTATGACTAACCCTTATGTTAAATTAGATATAATAAACCAAGTAGGGTACATAGAGTTTTTTCATCCTGCCCACAACTCCTTACCAGGAGATTTATTGACAAAATTAGCTCAAACCATTACCGAAGCAGGAAACAATAAAGACATTAAAGTTTTGGTGCTGAAGAGTGGTGGCGAGCGCACGTTTTGTGCTGGAGCCAGTTTTAAGGAACTTATTAACATTAACGATGACGCAACTGGAAAAATTTTCTTTTCAGGTTTTGCCAACGTTATAAACGCCATGCGTAAATGTCCAAAATTCATTATTGGACGCATACAAGGTAAAACCGTTGGAGGAGGCGTTGGATTGGCAGCTTCAACCGATTATTGTATGGCCACACAATATGCAGCCATAAAGTTAAGTGAATTGAACATTGGGATTGGTCCATTTGTAGTTGGTCCAGCCATAGAACGAAAAATGGGTTTAAGTGCCATGTCGCAAATTGCTATAGACGCTAACTCATTTTATCCGGCAAAATGGGCTAAACAAAAAGGCTTGTTTACTCAGGTTTACGATAGCACTGAAGAATTAGATGAAGCTGTAAAAGAGTTTACTGAAAATTTGTGCACCTATAATGTTGAAGCCATGAAAGAGATGAAAAGTATTTTTTGGCAGGGAACAGAAGATTGGGATGCTTTATTAGCCGATCGCGCAGCTATCAGTGGACGTTTAGTATTAAGTGAGTTTACAAGGGAAAAACTAAAAGGGTTTAAGTGATTTGAAAGTAGATTTTAGAGGGAAGTAAAGACTAATAGGTAATAAGGACTAGTAGTTTAATTGAAAATATATTCCAAATGAAAAGTCAATATCATTTTAATTTTGAAGAGTTGATAGTGTATCAGAAGGCTATTGAATATGGTGAATTGGTGCATAAATAACTTAATAATTTTACTAAAATTGAAGATTATAGACTATCATTTCAGTTTGCACGTGTTGCAGATTCAGTTACCTTTAACATTGCTGAAGGTTCAGGAAGTTCAGATGCTGGTTTTTTAAATTATTTGAAGATTGCAAGGGATAGTTCTCGCGAATGTGAGGAAGCAACAACAAAAGCGTATTTACGAAATTATATTACCTATAAAGAAAGTGAAAATAATTGGTCATTACTTGTTGAAATTAATAAAATGTTATCAGCTTTAATGAAACATCTTAAGGATAAAAATACATGAATTATTATAGCATGGAAGGAGGGTTTGATACTTATTCTCTGCCAACTAAAAACTTTTTATTATGATTTACAGCTTCAAAGGTTACACACCAGTTGTTCACGAATCCAGTTTCGTGCATCCATTGGCTGCCGTAACTGGAAATGTTATTATAGGTAAAAACTGTTACATAGGTCCTGGTGCTGCCATTCGTGGTGACTGGGGACAAATTATTTTGGAAGATGGCGTAAATGTGCAGGAAAACTGCACAGTACACATGTTTCCAGGAAAATCCATCACACTTAAAGAAAGTGCACATGTTGGTCATGGAGCTATTATCCATGGAGCAAATCTGGGTAAGAATTGTTTAATAGGAATGAATTCCGTAATTATGGATGATGCCGAAATTGGCGACGAAAGTATTGTTGGAGCCATGGCCTTTGTGAAAGCCGAAACCATGATCCCAAAACGAAGTTTGGTGGTTGGCAATCCAGCAAAAGTAATTAAAGAAGTTTCAAATGACATGATAGCATGGAAAACCAAAGGCACACAATTATATCAACAATTACCAGCAGATTGCCATGAGACTCTAAAAGAAGTAGAGCCTTTAAGAGAGGTTCCGGAAAATATGAAAATGCAAGAATCATTTTATGATACTTTGCGAGATTTTATGAAGAAATAATAATGTCATTTTGAAGATAGCGAGCTCACAATGACAGAATAAAATATGTATGTCCAAGTTTGAATTAAAAATGCCCAAAATGGGCGAGAGTATTACAGAAGGAACTATCATTAACTGGTTGGTCTCCGAAGGCGATTCATTTGAAGAAGGCGATATCATCCTAGAGGTTGCAACCGATAAAGTGGATAATGAGGTACCAGCTCCAGCATCTGGAACCTTGGTAAAAACCATGTATCAAGCCAAAGATGTAGTGCCTGTTGGAGAAGTGATTGCAATGTTGGAAGTTTCAGATGAAGTAAAACCTTCAAAAAAACAGCCTGCCCTAGAGAGTCCCGATAACTATAGGGACGAAGAACGCCTTAAAGTAAAAAAAGAAATTAAAAAGAAACCTGCTGTCATTCCAAGTGCAGCCAAGGATTCTCATGCAAAGTCCTTTTCGGAATCGAACAAAAACATCTTTTTTTCACCCTTAGTTATAAAAATTGCTAAAGAACATCATATCAGTTTTGAAGAGTTGGCCCGAATTCCTGCAACAGGACATGAGGGCAGATTGCGTAAAAGCGATGTGTTTAATTATATAGAAGATGGGAGGCCATACAAATTTGCACAAACTGTAACCCAAGATCCTACGGCTTATAGAATTCCACAGTTAACTTTCGATAAAGGCAAAGGGAAAGTTGTGGAAATGGATAGAATGCGCCAAATGATAGCAGATCATATGGTGTATTCCAAACACACGTCGCCACATGTAACAGCTTATGTGGAAGCAGATTTAACCAATATGGTCAATTGGCGAAACACCAATAAAAAAGCATTTCAGGAAACATATGGCGAACGCCTAACCTTTACACCTTTATTTGTTGAAGCAATTGCCAAAGCCGTAAAAGATTTTCCCAACATCAATGCTTCGGTCGATGGCAATAACATCATTGTAAAGGAAGATATAAACATAGGTATGGCCACGGCCTTGCCAAGTGGCAATTTAATTGTTCCAGTGGTAAAAAACGCAGATACCAAAAATTTAAAGGAGCTTGCAGAAACTGTCAATAAACTTGCCGAAAAAGCTAGGGAAAATAAATTGGGAGCCGATGATATTAAAGGAAGCACCTTTACCATTTCCAATGTAGGAACCTTTGGAAGTGTGATGGGAACACCCATAATCAATCAACCAGAAGTGGCTATACTTGCTTTAGGAATTATTAAAAAACGACCAGAAGTGATAGAAACCGAAAAAGGTGATGAATTAGCCATTAGAAGTATGATGTACTTATCCTTGTCTTTTGACCATAGAGTGGTAGACGGCTTTTTGGGAGGAAGCTTTGTGCGTCGTGTAGCCGATTATTTTGAACAGTTTGACATCAATAGAAAAATATAACTTATTTCTGTAATACCAGGAATCTTTTATAACGAGAGAAAGAACATAAGAATATCAATAATCAAAGTATAAGTTCTGATTTAATAATTTTTTGTCATTCCAAGTTTGTCTAGGAATCTCAAATCAAAAAAATATAAAAAAAATGTCTAACAACATTTCAATTACCAAAGTAAAAAAATCAAAAGTGGATGCTTTAGATTTCAACAACATTCCATTAGGAACCACCTTTACAGACCATATGTTTGTTTGTGATTATGAACAGGGTCAATGGATTAACCCAAGAATAGAGCCATTGCAACCCATTGCAACCCATCCTGCTGCTATGGCTTTGCATTATGGACAAGCTATTTTTGAAGGCATGAAAGCCACTGTAGACCAACATGGAAACCCTATGTTGTTCAGACCTCAAAAAAATGCTGAACGCTTAAACTTTAGTGCAGATAGAATGGGCATGCCAGATTTTCCAGAAAAGCTTTTTGTGGAAGGTTTAAAACAATTGGTAGCCTTGGAGAAAAATTGGATTCCACCCCAGGATGGAAGTGCTTTGTATCTACGCCCTTTTATGTATGCCGATGAACCATTTATTGGTATGCGGGCAGCCACACACTATAAATTTATCATTATAGCCTCACCAGCTGGACCCTTTTTTAGTAAAAGAATTAAATTATGGGCAGAAAAAAAATACATAAGAGCTGTTGCAGGAGGGACTGGCGAGGCTAAGGCAGCAGGAAATTATGCAGCAGCCATTCGGCCAACAGAATTGGCAAAAGCCAAAGGTTACGACCAAGTATTGTGGTTGGATGCCATCGAACACAAATACATTCAAGAAGTTGGGACCATGAATATTTTTTTCAAAATAAACGGTAAAATAATCACTCCAGGACGAGATGGAGCTATTTTAGACGGGATTACACGTATTAGTGTCATGGAACTATTAAAGTCCAAAGGCTTTGAGGTAATAGAACGCCCAATCTCCATAGACGAAATAAAAGAAGCCTCAAAAAACGGTACTCTGGAAGAAGCCTTTGGTACTGGAACAGCAGTAGGAATTGCCTATATTCAAGAAATTGGTTTAAATGGACACGTAATCCATGTTTCCAACGAAAGTCCAGTGGGCTTGGACATAAACAATACCTTAAATGCTATAAAAACAGGAAAAATTAAGGACACCTTCCATTGGATGGTGAAAGTAAACGAGGTTTTGGTTTAGGGCTTTCCCCTAAAGGGTCAGGCTTTCGGCAGTCGCTCTTTTCAAGGAGCTCCAACAATGCCTCAATCCTTAAAGCAAAGTAACTGAATCAAATTAGTGTAAAAACATCAATAAAAACACAACCCATGGCAAAAAAAATAAATAAAAATACACTCAAAAAAGGGTTTTTAAATATGTATACTGCCAAAACCATGGCAGAACTATATGAGGATAACTTTAAACAGGTTTCCAAATATGTACATGCTACTTCCAGAGGGCATGAAGCAGTGCAAACAGCGTTAGGCATGCTATTGCTACCTCAAGATTATGCATTTCCATATTATCGGGACGACGCCATGCTGCTGTCTTTTGGTTTACAGCCTTATGATTTAATGTTGCAACTTTTAGCTAAAAAAGAGGACCCTTTTTCAGGAGGAAGAACCTATTATTCACATCCCAGTTTAAAAGACCAAGATAAACCAAAAATCCCTCACCAATCTTCGGCAACAGGAATGCAAGCCATTCCAGCAACAGGAGTGGCCATGGGAATACAATACCTTGAAAAACAAAATTTAAGCAATCCCAATATCACCTTAAGCACAGTCCAAGACTCACAGGAAAAACCAATAACCGTTTGCTCATTAGGCGATGCCTCTGTTACAGAAGGTGAAGTTGCTGAAGCCTTCCAAATGGCAGCTTTAAAACAAATGCCCATTTTATATTTAGTGCAGGATAACGGTTGGGATATTTCGGCTAATGCAGCTGAAACCAGAGCGCAAAATGCCTTTGAGTACGCTAAGGGATTTAAAGGTTTGGAAGCTATTTCCATAGATGGAGCCAATTTTACGGAAAGTTACCTCGCACTGGAAAAAGTTATTAAAACCATACGCGAAGAACGTCGTCCATTTTTGGTACATGCAAAAGTACCGTTGTTAAATCACCACACATCTGGTGTTAGGATGGAATGGTATCGAGACGATTTAGAAGAAGCTCGCTCTAGAGATCCTTACCCAGTAATCAAACAACAGTTGTTGGATAACGGATTCACTTCAGAAGAAATAGATCAATTGGAACAATCAGTAAAAGCAAAGGTACAATCGGATTTTGAAAAAGCATTAAAAGCAGAAGAACCCAAACCAGAAGACTTGTTCACTAACGATTTTGCACCAACACCCATAACAGAAGAAACAGGGGAACGTTCGCCAAAAGGAGCCGAAAAAGTAGTGATGGTAGATTGTGCCTTGTTCGCAGTTGAAGAACTTATGAAAAAGCATAAAGAGTGCTTGCTTTATGGACAAGATGTGGGAGGAAGACTTGGAGGTGTCTTTAGGGAAGCTGCCACTTTAGCTCAAAAATTTGGAGACGATAGGGTTTTTAATACACCTATTCAAGAAGCATTCATAGTAGGTTCAACTGTTGGGATGAGCGCTGTTGGCCTAAAACCCATAGTTGAGGTTCAGTTTGCCGATTATATTTGGCCAGGATTAAATCAGTTGTTTACAGAAGTCAGCAGAAGTTGTTATTTAAGCAACGGAAAATGGCCTGTAAGCATGATTTTACGTGTGCCTATTGGTGCCTATGGAAGTGGAGGCCCTTATCATTCGTCTTCCGTTGAAAGTGTAATTACAAATATTCGAGGGATAAAAATAGCCTATCCAAGCAATGGTGCCGATTTAAAAGGTTTGATGAAGGCTGCGTATTACGATCCAAATCCAGTGGTTATTCTTGAGCATAAAGGCTTGTATTGGTCTAAAGTCCCAGGAACACAAGGTGCTACTTCTGTAGAGCCAGCAGAAGATTATGTACTGCCTTTTGGCAAAGCATGGGTGTTACAGGAAATATGGAAACAGGAACAGGAAGAAACCCTAACCATTGTCTCTTATGGAATGGGAGTGCATTGGGCCATGAATGCTTCTAAAGAGCTGGATATGAAAACTCAAATTGAGATCATAGATTTGCGTACCTTATTCCCATTGGATGAAGATACCATAATGAAATCGGTTAAAAAAACAGGCAAGTGTTTGGTAGTGACAGAAGAACCTAGCAATAACAGTTTTGCGAGTGCTTTGGCTGGAAAAATTCAAGAAAAATGTTTCAAATTCCTAGATGCTCCAGTCATGACCATTGGAAGCGAAAACATGCCTGCCATTCCATTAAATGCCACTTTGGAACAGACCATGATCCCTTCCACAGAAAAAGTGATGTTAGCAATAAATGAGTTATTAAATTATTGAATTGAGTTAAATTTTAAGGAGCATGATGGTTACATTTAACCAACACTAAAATTTAATATTATGAAAAAAGTAATTTTTATGGCATTTATGGCATTGTTTATGGCCATTTCTTTAACATCCTGTAGAGATGAGAATAAAACCCAAAAAGAGGAATTAATTGAAGAGATGCAAGAAAAAGATGCAGATATTGAAGTAAAAGATCGTGCCAATGATACTAAAATCAAAATGGAAACCGAAGACAAAAAGGTGAAAATTAAAGAAGGCGACGATGGCGATACCAAAATAAAGGTCAAAGAAGATAATCCTGATGAAATGTAGATACAGGAATTATACTTGATTTTTATACAACTATATGTTAAAACAAAGAGCCTATCACATTGTGATAGGCTCTTTTTAATTAAGTCTTAAAAAGTATATAATTAGATAACTTTTACGTTTATCGCGTTTAATCCTTTTTTACCTTCTGTTAAATCGAATTCAACTTGGTCGCCTTCTCTTACTTCGTCGATTAAGCCAGAAATGTGAACAAAATGCTCTTTATTGTTTCCTTCTTCTGTTATGAATCCAAAACCTTTAGAGTCATTAAAAAATTTTACTGTACCAGTACTCATAATAATAATTTATTTAATTAAGCGACAAAGGTAATCTAATATTCTGATAATTAATGCTTTTTTGGTTTTTGTTTTGATTTTTTCTTGAATTGTCATTAAAAGTCCATGCAGACTGGGTAAATTTTAAGTGAAATAATTAAATACTTCAGTTTTATTATGAGATAATGAAGAAGGAATGAATGTATATTGATAATTTTTGTATATTTATTTTTTAAAACAATTTTAACTAAAAACTATCATGAAAAAATATTTTTCTTTACTTAGCTTTATAGCTATTTTTTTTATCGGCATGCAGTTTTCATTAGCTCAAGAAGCAGATAGACAGGATAATCCTGAAGTTGTTGCAAAACAAAAAACATATGAATTGCATCAGCTTTTAAAATTAACAGGAAAACAGCAAGGTGCTATGTTTGATGTATTGGTAGACGCTGAAAAAAATATCATTGAGTTGAATAAAAATAAAGTTTCAGAGTCTGTTGAGCATGAACGTATGAAGGCCATTAACGAAAAGGTTCAGGCAAATTTCAAAAAAATATTAACTCCAGAACAATTCCAAATGTATCAAGCATCTCTGGTCACAGATAAAAAATAGATGTTTTATATATCATAAAAAAAAAGGACTCAAAAATATTTGAGTCCTTTTTTTGTTAGTTTTGTTCAGCTCCAGGAGGATATTTTTCCATAATGGAGGCTACAAATTCATTAATGCGTTCTTCTTTTTTGCTGGTGTTCTGACTTAAATAACCTGTGCCTACGCCTTGCCAAACAAGTTCTTTTTTGTTGGCATCAATTAAATCTATGTATAAAACACCTTCGGTTGAAGTTGTAACGGTATTGTAATTGCCCCAATAATAAGGGCTCCAGCCCCAACCATAACCATATGGGTAATAACCTGAACTTTGTACGTTTACTTTCTCTCTTGATTTGGTAAAAATACTCACCAATAAATCTGGGGTTTCAGATTTTGTAAATCCTTTAGCTAACATTTCAGATTCTATGGCACGAAGCATTCTTCGTTTGTCTAAATCGTTTATTTCTGCTTTATCAATTCCGGGTTTATAAAAAGCAAAAGTTTTGTATTTGGTAAAATCAGCTTCTTTATCGTAATCAGATGCCACTCTTACAGAAGAACAAGAAGTGAGTAATAAAAGTGAGGCAAAAAGTACAAATAAAAAATGTTTGTTTAAAAGACTTGAAACGCTCAATTCTTTTGGAGTTTCACATAGGGTTTTCATAGCTTGAATGTTTTTAAGTTATAACGAATTTAGTAACTTTTCATCAACTAAGTTTGGAAGTGTGATTTTTAAATTAGGTTCTACTTCCATAGCTCTTTTAATGGCAAAAATAGCTTCGTTGTTTCTTGCCCAACTACGTCTGGAAATCCCATTGTTGACATCCCAGAAAAGCATTGATTTTAAGCGTCTTTCTGCATCTTTACTACCATCAAGAACCATACCAAATCCGCCATTGATAACTTCTCCCCAACCTACACCTCCACCATTATGGATACTTACCCAAGTGGCTCCTCTAAAGCTGTCTCCAATTACATTATGTATGGCCATGTCTGCAGTAAAGCGTGAACCATCATAAATATTACTTGTTTCTCTATAAGGCGAATCTGTTCCAGAAACATCATGATGGTCCCGACCCAAAACCACATAACCAATGTCTCCTTTTGCAATTGCGTTATTGAAAGCTTCTGCAATTTTCATTCGTCCTTCAGCATCAGCATATAAAATTCTTGCTTGAGAACCAACTACCAATTTGTTTTCTTGAGCTCCTTTGATCCAATGGATGTTGTCTGCCATTTGTTGCTGGATTTCTTTAGGGGAATTCATCTTAATCTCTTCCAGAACTTGACAGGCAATAGCATCTGTTTTTTCTAAATCTTCAGGTTTTCCGGAGGCACAAACCCAACGGAACGGTCCAAAACCATAATCGAAACACATAGGTCCCATAATGTCCTGTACATAGCTAGGGTATTTAAATTCACGACCTATACTTGGGTTTGTTGCCATGACATCTGCTCCTGCCCGAGAAGCTTCCAATAGAAAAGCATTTCCATAATCGAAAAAGTAAGTTCCTTTTTCTGTGTGTTTGTTAATGGCTTTGGCATGTCTGCGTAGAGTCTCCTGAACTTTTTCTTTAAAAAGTTCTGGGTTGTTTGCCATCATATGGTTGGATTCTTCAAATGATAGACCAACAGGGTAATAGCCTCCAGCCCAAGGGTTGTGAAGTGAAGTTTGGTCGCTACCTAAATCTATGCTAATATTTGCTTCATCGAATTTTTCCCATACATCCACAACATTTCCTAAATAGGCGATGGAAACTGTTTCTTGTTCAGCTTTTGCTTTTTTAACTCTATTAACTAAAGTGTTTAAATCTGTTATTTTTTCGTCTATCCATCCTTGATCCAAGCGCACTTGGGTTATTTTAGGATTTACTTCGGCACAAACCGTTATACAACCAGCAATATTACCAGCTTTTGGTTGTGCACCACTCATACCACCTAAACCAGAAGTTACAAACAAATGTCCTTTAGGAGGTTTGTTAATTTTTCTAAACCCATTTAAAACGGTTATGGTTGTTCCATGAACAATACCTTGAGGACCAATATACATATAGCTTCCAGCTGTCATTTGTCCATATTGTGTGACACCCAAAGCATTGAATTTTTCCCAATCATCTGGTTTGGAATAATTAGGGATCATCATGCCATTGGTAACCACAACCCTTGGAGCGTCTTTATGGCTTGGAAACAATCCCATTGGGTGACCAGAGTACATAACAAGAGTTTGTTCATCTGTCATTTCCGCTAGATACTTCATGGTAAGCCTGTATTGGGCCCAATTTGAAAAAACAGCTCCATTCCCACCATAGGTAATCAACTCATGAGGATGTTGTGCTACGTCATGATCCAAATTGTTTTGAATCATGAGCATGATGGCTGCTGCTTGTTTGGATTTTGCAGGATATTGGTCTAATGGTCTAGCGTAGATTTCGTAATCAGGACGAAACCGATACATATAAATTCTACCGTAAGTTTCTAATTCGTTTTTAAATTCAGGAAGTAATGTTTCGTGATGTTTTTTATCGAAATAGCGAAGGGCATTGCTAAGTGCCAATTTTTTTTCCTCAACCGTTAGAATGTTCTTTCTATTTGGTGCATGGTTGATATTTGGATTGTATGCTTTTTCTTTTGGTAAGTTTTCTGGGATACCTTCAAGTATTTGGTCTTTAAATGTCATAGGTTCAGTATTCAGTAATCAATGTTTTTTATTGTTAAATCCATAAGGACAGTGTCTGCAGCCACTCTCGCAACAATAGCCTCTTTTTAGGTGATATTGTTCTGTAAAACAGCGATAACCTTCAGGTGTTAGGTAATAATCGCCTTCTTCTATTGGAACAAATTTTTTCATGTTGCAAAGATAATGTATTTTAGAAAAGTTATCGTGTATTAAGCTAAAAGTAACTTGTTTGGTTTCTAGCAGATGTTTTATAATTGGAAATTTATTTTTTTATAGCTTTGAATAGCTCTTGTGATTAAATGGTTCGAATATGGTTGTAGTTTCAAAATATATAGTACCAAGAGGTTTTACTGGAATTGCCCTGTTCCCTTTTGTGTTTTTAAGACATGCCAGCTTAAAAGAAGATGTTTTGTTAATGAATCATGAACGGATTCATTTAAGGCAGCAACTGGAATTATTGATTTTTCCTTTTTTTGTGTTTTATGTTTTAGAGTTTATTTGGAGGTTCCTACAATATAGGTCTTGTTATTTAGCTTATAAAAATATTTCTTTTGAACGGGAAGCCTATACAAATGAAAAAGACCTTAACTATATGGAGTCAAGGTCTTTTTGGGGTTTTGTTGGTTATTTGTAATCTTTACTTTAATATAATTTTTTGTGTTTTTTGGAGACCATTGCTTAAAGTGGCCCTTACAATATAAGTGCCATTGGAGAATGAAGGGTTGTTTATAATAAGTTCCTTTTGGTTAACACTCATATCTTGATACAGGATACGACCTAAGACATCAAAAATAGAAATGGTTTTAATTTGCTCCAGTTCAGAAGTAACTTTAATAAAATTGTTATTTGGTGCTGAAATGAGTAAGCCATTCAACAGGGTTTCTTCTGTAATGTTTAAAGCATTATTGGTGTATCGTAAAATAAATCGATTGTTGAAAGTCCCAATGTTTGAATTAAAACTGTAAGGGGTATTTCTTAAATCGTGAATGATGTTTAAATAAGTGTCTTCTAAAAAGATGTCCTGGTTAGTATTGCTAAATAAACCATCTATTGAATTTATGGCAATGGTATAGTTTCCGTTTTCAGGAATTACCAGTCCTAAAGGAACAGTATCACTTACATCAAAAGGAAGACTTCGACCTTGAATGGACATTTTGTCTTCATTGATTAAAGAGTAGAATCTGATGGAAGTTTTACTTAAATCAAAACCATCAAAAAGTCTATCTTCACCATTGGTGGCGTTTTCAACATAGCCAACTAAAATGGAATTGGCATGATTGTTAGGTGCAATTAAATCCAACCAAATCCTGTGCCTTTCAATAGTATTTCTGTTTACATGAGGTTTTGGTCTTTGCATGACTCTGAAAAATTCATTGTTTGCGTAAGGAGAAGGATTCAGTGGATCTGTATCGTCGTAACGCATGTTGTTGTTGAAAACGACACTGGACCCAGTTGTTGATGCATTATGGTCCATAAGTACAAAAAAGGCTTGTCCAGAAGCTATGTTGCCGTTAAAACCTGGAGGATTAGCTCCTGTATTATTAAATGCTATATAGTTATTTGGATTATAATTATACACATAATCACCATAAAAAGGGTCATTGACTAAATTACTTGGTAAATTAAGATGGTTCCACAAATAAATTGTGCCTGTGATGGCAGGATTTGGGTTGTCTGTACTGATAATGCTGGCGTTTTGAGTTATAAACTTGGTAGCAGAAATGGATGAAGGATATGGGTTTCCTACCAAGTTCCAGTTATCATCCAATTCGGTTGCCATGGTATTTCCAGCTCCTGGGTAATCACCTCCACTATAATTGCCATGTGTAATGTTGTGAGAAATAATGCCATTTCTGGCAATACCAGTGAATTCGACAGTGTTTAAAGCAGGAGTTGTTTCTGGTGATGTTCCTGAAATACCTCTAACAATATACCCTTTTCCTGGTAACATTACTTCGGTAGTGTTTTGCCAAGTGCCATAATGACCGATGCCATTGCTGGCAACAGTAGGAATCCAGTTCCAAATTAGGTTATTGTTTGTGCCTGGTGAAACATTGGTGACGTTAAAACCATTTACAGGAGAAGACCAGTACACATAGTTTAAATTGGTAAGGCTATTTACATTTCGTTGCATTTGTATGTTGCCTACATTATTGTTAGGAGGCGAGTTGTTTATCTGAATTAAATTTCCGTCGTCCCTAATAATGATCTTACCATAAGGAGCTATGGCATCTTCAATATAAATATTGTCTGTTACAATTAAATTTGATTCAGAAGTTAATTCTAAATAGCCATTTGACATGACCCTCAAAGATCTGGCAAGTCCAGGAGGTGGAGGGGTTGGTGGCCCACCAATAACAATAGGAGAATTGTTGTTCGTTGTATTTAAGTCTGGAATAATAACGCAATCCGATGAGGTAGGTATGGCGTTATCGGACCAGTTGGCAGGAGTATACCAATCTGTATTGACGGTTCCTCTCCATACTTTTCTGTTTCTGGTAACAGTTACATCTGCTGCGCAGCCATTTTGATCTGTAGCTGTATAAGTTACTGTGCCATTTGGAGCTGCATAAACGGTATCTGTAAAACTTCCCGATATATATGCAGTAGTAAGTCCTGGGTCAGTGTATAGACCAGCAATTGGTAACCAGGTTATTTGAGGTGCTATAGGTGGTGAGTCTCCAGTAATAATAATATCGTCTATCGACCAACTAAACAAATCGAATGAATCTCCAGTAAACCTAAACCTAAAATAAAGCGTATTATTACCATCTTCAGCTGAAACATCAACATTTCGAGTTTCAGTTAAATCAGGTGGGTTTGCATAAGTATATCGTGGTGTCCATGTTGTCCCATTTGATGACGTTTCCAAAAATATTGTAAAATCTGTTCCAAATTGCCATAAATCCTGTTTAAAGCTTAACTGTAGATTTGTATAACCAGTAATTGGTATAGCTGGAGATGAAAGAGACCATGAAGTAATATTGCTTCCGGTTGTCCAATCTAACATGGCTTCATTTGTTGTTCCGCCTGCATTATTTGAATTGGATATTATCCATTGTGCACTTGCTGCACCATTTACTATATTCCAACCTGCTGGAAAAGAGGCACCATTAAAATTTTCTGAGAATATTGTAGCTGTACTTCCAGGATTTCCAGAAGAACTCGCTAAAAGTTGAGAGTAATTTAATGTGCAATTATCTGCACCAATTGGGTCTAGAGTTTGGGTAATAGACATATTGCACAAAATATTACAGGTAACATCTGCTGTCCAGCCACTTTCTCTAACACTTCCATCACTTGTAAAAACAAAGGTTAAACTGCCAGAAGGATCTGTTGAAGTATATGGTCCAGGCAGAGCAGTTGTTAAGTTTCCTGAAAGCGTGGCTAAAAGCGGCGCAGTTGCATCAGGACCATTGTAAACTAAAAGCACATCGTTGTTAGCTTGGGTGTTAAAATCACTAAAAGTAACAGTTACTGCATCACCAATGTTAATTGGAGCAATAACAGTTGTTTCGTTTTCATTGTTTCCATAATTTCCTGCGCCACCACCACTATCGTAGAATGTATCACCACAAGTTGGAGAGATGGGAGCACAAGTAATATCGGCAGCCCAACCAAGACGAGTGATAGAGCCATCACTTGTAAAAACAAATGTTAGAGCGCCAGTGGGGTCGCTTGATGTGAAGGTGGGAGGGAGTGTATTTCCTGTAAAAGCCCCTAATAGAGGCGAGCCTGTGTTAGGGCCATCATAAATAGTTAAAGAGTCACAGCAAGATTCAATATCAAAAGCCGTAAAAGTTGCAGTAATAGTTGTGCCTGCAATATCAGGAACAAGTGTTGTTGTTTGGTTTTGATTATTGAAATAGTTTCCTGTTGCACCACCACTATCATAGAATGTAGTACCACAAACGGCAGGAGGAACATAAGGTGCGCATGATATACTAGCTTCCCAACCGGCATGAGTTACAGAGAAGTCACTATCAAAAACGAATGTTAATGCGCCAGTGGCATGTGTAGATGTAAATGGGCCAGGAATGGTTGTACCATTAAAAACACCTAATAGTGGCGATGCTGCATCAGGTCCATTATATATGTATAAATCGTCAGCAAATTCTACATCAAATAGTGTAAAAGTAACAGTAACAGCATCACCAGCTGTATCTGGGAAAAATGTTGTGGTCTGAAACTCGTTGTTAGAATAATTGCCACCAGCACCACCACTATCATAGAAGGTAAGACCGCATGTTGGAGGTGTTGGAGGAGGTGTACATGAAATATCACTAGCCCATCCACTTGCAACACCAGAGGCATTACTGGTAAATACAAAAGTTAACGCTCCAGATGGATTAAGAGCATTAGTAGAAGAGAAAGAAGAAGGAGCTCCAGTAACTGTTCCTAATACTGGAAAAGATGCATTGGGACCATTGTAAACTGTTAAAATATCACCAGTATTAACATTAAAAGTAGTGAAATCTACGGTAACAGTTCCACCTGCAAAGTAAGGATAAATAGTAGTTGTCTCTGTTTCATTATTGTTATAATTGCCTCCTATGCCTCCAGTGTCATAAAAATTACTTCCACAAATAGGTGAATTTTCACAAGTTGTAGTGCCAGTTCCACCTGTTTGTTGAAAAGTGATATTGCCTTGTGTACCATTGTAATTAGTTATTAAAACGACATAAATCTGTCCTTGTAGTGCGTTTGTAATGGACATGGTTTCTGTTGGGGCAATATCAAAACTACAATCAGTTATCTGATCTGGAGCATAAGGATAAAACGTTGGGTTTGTAGTGTTGTTAGGGCAAGTTGGACAGTCTGTAAAAGATATATTAGCATTGGCATCGTTTATATCTATGAAAGGTCCCCAAGCTATAAAATCCACATCAATGGGTGTTCCAGCTGTATTTTCCTGAGATATTGTAAAAATAAGATTGCCAGGGTTATCAATCTGCATAAAGAAATATGCGGCATTTGGTGTAGAGCCTAGACATCCTACAGGACTTGTACTAGTTCCTCCATAGACATTTGGAAACAATAATTGAGATGTTCCAGAGCAAAACTGTTCAGCAGATAATACATCTATGCCTTGTGAATAATTTTTACTTATAAAGATACAGAAAGTAATAAAGAGTATGATTTTTTTCATTTTAATTAATTCATTAGAGGGATTCATAATTACAGAAAACTAGCAAATTGCCAGTCTGTAAAACTTTCAATACCATTTACAGTATTGGTTGTTTTAACTCGCCATTTAAAGCATTTGGTGTTGTATTCGGCAAATGTTAAGTGGAGTTTTCCAATAGGGTGTTTTGAAATATCTTTAATTGGTTTTAAAATTTTTTCAGAACGATCAGTACCATCAAGACCATTCCAGCATGCATTTAAAGGTTGAATTTCAATTTCTAATTTTGTATTGGTTCTGTAGGAATAAGCTGAATAATCCCAAGTAATTTCAATATCTTTAATTTTAGAGTTTTCAATTTCTATCATTTCAGATTTAATAGTAAACTCTTTTGCATTGGATTGTGTCTGCCCAAATCCTTCTAATGAAAACAGTGATATAAAAATTATTAAGTAAAAAACCTTGAAGGGTTTAACTAATGACAATAAGCCAAGCAGAGTGTCTTTTTTTTTCATATGCTATTAATTTCTTAACAAGTATGTTTTACTTGTTTTATTATTAGTTAGGGAACATAAAGTCGCACTTAAGTGCTTCTTGTTAATAACATAAATTGAGCGTGTAGATTCTGGGAAATCTTTATAATGTATTATTCAATATATTTTTACAAAATAAATATTGATTACGCATAAAATTAACATTTAAAATGTTGAAATCAATAATGATATCTTGTTTTTATTAAATAATTATTAACATAAAAATAAATATTTTATTCAGCCAATATATGAACCAAGGGCCTTTTCGATAAAATGTACTAAAAACAAGACAAGATGGGTTGATTAATGAAAATAAAATCAATTTTGTAAACCCTGATTTAACAATTAGCTATTGCTATATTTGTAATTGGTAAAATTTAAAGTTAAGCTATAGGTGTATTTCATTAAAGATCAAGAGAACATTCATGTTAGGGAACAGGTTTTTATTAAACCAGATTATTTAAACCATCCATTTATTTCGGGTAATAAATACAGAAAGTTAAAATATAACATTCTTGAAGCACAACGGTTTCAAAAAACAAGATTATTAACTTTTGGTGGCGCTTATTCCAATCATATTGCTGCAGTGGCAGCTGCTGGATCCGAGTTTGGTTTTAAAACGATAGGAGTTATTAGAGGTGAAGAATTGGTAGCTAAAGTCGCTGACAATCCAACCTTGTCTTTTGCAAAAAAGCAAGGGATGCACTTTCATTTTGTGTCAAGGGAATCCTACAGACTTAAAGCTACAAATGATTTTATTGAGTCACTAAAATCCAAGTTTGGGGATTTTTACCTTATTCCAGAGGGAGGCACCAATACATTGGCTATAAAAGGTTGTGAAGAAATATTAACAGAGAATGATAAAAATTTCGATTTCATATGTTGTTCAGTAGGAACTGGAGGTACTATTAGCGGTCTTATAAATTCAAGTGGTTCCTCGCAGAAAATTCTTGGTTTTCCTGCTCTTAAAGGTGAATTTTTGAAAGAAGAAATTAGTAAGTTTGCAAATAATCCCAATTGGGATTTAATTTCGGACTATCATTTTGGAGGTTATGCCAAAATAAATACCGAATTAATCAGTTTTATTAATGAATTCAAAGCTCAATATGGTTTGCCTTTAGATCCGGTTTATACTGGAAAAATGATGTATGGCGTTTTCGATTTGATGCGTCAAGGATATTTTCCGAAAGGAGCTAAAATTTTAGCCATTCATACAGGTGGCTTGCAAGGAATTCAAGGAATGAATGATGCATTAAGAAAAAAGAAATTACCAATACTTAATTAAAGATTGATGAAAAAAATTATATGGCTTTTGGTTGTTAGTATGTTTGTGTTTAGTTGTGGTTCAAGTAAAAAAACAAGTTCCAAGCGTGTTAAAGGCAGTACAAAAACGGAACGGGTTGTAAAAGATACCAGGACCAAACCAAATAGTCCAAAAGAAACACCCAAAGAAACAGTGGTAATTGAAAAAACTCCAGAGAGAGTTCCTACTTCCACAGATGATTATATAGCCATTTTTGCTCCTATTGCTCAAGAAGAAATGCGTTTATATGGTATTCCTGCCAGTATAACCTTGGCTCAAGGAATTTTGGAATCTGCTTCTGGTAAAGGGCGTTTGGCTGTGGAAGCCAACAATCATTTCGGGATTAAATGTCACGAATGGACTGGAGCTAGAATTTATCATGATGACGATGCCTCTCAAGAATGTTTTAGAAAATACAACGACGCTAAATATTCGTACAGGGACCATTCATTGTTTTTAACAGGAAGGTCCCGTTACCAAAAATTATTTCAATTAAATATTAACGATTATCAATCCTGGGCCAAAGAATTGCGTGCAGCAGGTTATGCTACCGATAGAAGGTATCCAGAAAAACTTATCAGTTTGATAGAACGCTATCAACTTTACAAATACGATGAAGTGGTTACTGGCCAAACAGCTTCTAGAGTAGCTGTTAAAGCAGAAGATACCCATATAATCATTAAGGGTGACACCTTGTATTCTTTGTCCAAAAGATATCAAACAACAGTCGAAGAACTAAAAAGATTAAACAATTTAACCAGTAATGATTTAACTATAGGCGAGGTCTTAATAGTAAAATCCAATTAATAGTACATATGTTATACAAAAGAAGCAGTGCTTTGTTTGCCGAAGCAGAAACGGTTATTCCAGGAGGTGTCAATTCGCCTGTAAGGGCTTTTAAAGCTGTTGGGGGAACTCCAATTTTTATAAAAAAAGCAATGGGAGCCTATTTAATTGATGAAGATGACAATCAATACATAGATTATATAAATTCTTGGGGACCCATGATATTAGGTCATGCTCACAAACCGGTTGTGGATGCAGTTATTGAGAAAACAAAGCTTGGGACTTCCTTTGGAACTCCAACGGAAATAGAAACAAAAATTGCTCAATTGGCTGTGTCCATGGTTCCAAATATTGAAAAAATTAGATTTGTAAACTCCGGAACCGAAGCTTGTATGAGTGCCGTAAGGCTGGCCAGGGGTTATACTGGAAAAGACAAAATAATAAAGTTTGCTGGTTGTTATCATGGTCATAGCGATTCGTTTTTAATTCAAGCAGGAAGTGGGGCCGTTACTTTTGGAAGCCCAAATAGTCCTGGCGTTACTAAAGGTACAGCTCAAGATACTTTGTTGGCAACCTACAATAATATTGCCCATGTTGAAGAGCTTTTGGAAGCTAATAAAGGTGAAATTGCCTGTGTGATTTTAGAGCCTGTTGCAGGAAATATGGGATGTGTACCACCAAAAGATGGGTTTTTAAAAAAACTGAGAGACCTATGTACAGCACATGATGTACTGTTGATTTTTGATGAGGTCATGACCGGTTTTAGACTTGCAAAAGGTGGTGCTCAAGAACTCTATGGGATTCAAGCAGATCTTGTTTGTTTTGGAAAAGTTATAGGAGGAGGTTTGCCTGTTGGTGCTTTTGCAGGGAAAGCAGAGATTATGGATCATCTAGCACCTTTGGGGCCAGTGTATCAAGCTGGAACTTTAAGTGGAAATCCATTGGCTATGGCAGCTGGACTCGCCATGCTTTCGGAATTAAATCAGGATAAAGATATATATGCCCGTTTGGCTGACAAAACCGCATATTTGCATAAAGGATGTGCCGAAGTCTTGAAAAAACATCGCATTTCACATACCATAAATCGTGTTGGTTCCATGATTTCCATACATTTTTCTGAAACTGAAGTGGTTGATTTTGATACGGCAGCCGAAGGAAACAACGCTCGCTTTAAAGCTTTTTTCCATGGCATGTTAAAACAAGGAGTTTATATAGCACCAAGTGCTTTTGAAACTTGGTTTATTACAGATGCTTTAACTTACGACGACTTAGATAAAACCATTGTTGCATGTGATAAGGTATGCAGTGAGCTATAAAAAAAAGCTATCTAATTTGTTTAGATAGCTTTTTTTTTAATTGTTTTTTTGCTCGTTCATGCTAGCTTTCTTTTTATTGTGCATTCTTTTTTTTCGATGTTCTTTTTTCTCTTTGCTCATTTTTTCCCATTTAGCATATTGGTCTTCATTAAGAATCTCTTTCATTTTTTTCTTCATTTCAATCTGCTTGTCAAGCATGTCGTTTTTCATTTGAAGTTTTTCTTCTTTGGTCCATTCTTTTTTAGAGGCCTTGCCTTTATTTTCATTTCTTCTTAGCTCTTGCTTTTCTTTTCTTGCTTTGGCATTTTCAAGATGTAATTGTTCCACTTGTTTTTGTTGAGATTCATCTAAATCTAAATCTAACGTAAGCTGCTTGGTTTGTAATTGAGCTATTTCTTCAGGCGTGTAATCCTGCATGTTTTGTTTGCTCAGCATTTTTTCTTGTGCTTGTGTCAGGCTTGCTATGAATACCAATGTGATAAATGCGATTGCTTTCATTTTAATTATTTTTTATGTTTATGATAATAAGACTCTTAAAACACAAAATGGTTTAATTCCTTTAGAAATTTGCTTCCTAAAAGATAGTTCCAATAATAAAATAAAAGAGAGATTTTAAAACCTATAAGGTATTTAAATAATCCCTCACTAAATCGTAGCCTTCTGGGTGCATCATGGTAGTGCCAATTAAAGGCATGCTAACGCCACTGAAATACATGGACATTCTTGCATCAATATTTAATTTGGATTCAAAAATATAAGAGTTGGCAAAAGGGGTCTCATAAGAGAGTCTTAAGTAAGATTGGTCGCCACAAAAACCACCATCGCTATGGCAATGTGCGCAATTCATGTCAAAATAAGCTCTGGCACGTTCTTCCAAAGTATAATTTACAGCATCTTCCCAATTTGGTAACACAGAAACTTGAGATGCATCGGTTAAACCAGTTAGGTAATTGTTGGAAATCCAATTTTCCAATTGGTTATTACCATTTAAAGCTCTAAGTCTGGGGCCTATAGGTGTAATAACATTGCTGCTGTTGTGACAATCTATGCAATCTTGCGCCGAAGGGATAACATAATCCACAGTTTGAGTATTTCCGTTAGCATCTAAATAGTTTACAGGTACATTGCTGGTGGTATTGTCTAATACGGCATCGGTTTGCTCGGCATTCCATTTATAATTGCCCAATTCCCAAACACCATTTTTCTTGATTAAAATACGGGTTTCAATAAGTTGTTTTCCTAGGGTTGCATCTCTTTCATCGTTAAGGTAATAAAATGTTTTTGCCATAACCGTGTTATCTGGAAAGATAGGGAAACCATCATCCACATATTCCATGGATGTGCCTTCAGGAAGCGCCAGGAGCCTTTGTTTATGGGCATAATCTGTAAAAAGGGTTGTGTTTAGGTTGTACACAAAAGCCCGATCGCTTGGTGTTAAATCGTTTAAGTTTTCAGTAAACAAATTAAGTTCAGATAAATTAGGCAAAAATTCTGGAACGACTTCAGGTGTTGGTTCTGGTGGTATTGGAGAATATATTGTATCGTCTGCTTCATCGGAGCAAGACAGGAAAAATAAGCTAATGGTTGCAAAATAAAGAAGCTGTTTCATAGTATGATTATGATGTTTGGAAAAGTGAAAATAGTAAAAATGTTTTATTGACAAATAAAAATGTCGATAAAAATCTGATATTTACTGTGTAAGCTTCGTCAAATCTGTTTTTTCAGCATCATATCATTTTCCATATTATCACTGGACTTAGTTCAATAACTTTGGAATAAAATACTATTTTTGCCTCATGCAGCATCCTATTAAACCGTATATAAACGAGCATGTTTTTGAACAAGTCTTAAAACTTTTAAACCACGATCGTTTAACGGTTAAAGTAAAAAGTGAACGAAAAACCAAACATGGAGATTACAAGCGTTTGCCCAACGGAAATCATGAAATTACGGTTAATTCCAATTTAAATTCGCATCGGTTTTTAATCACCTTAATACATGAGATTGCTCATTTTGAAGCTTTTAATACTTATGGCAAATGGATTAAACCACATGGAAAAGAGTGGAAGCATACGTTTCAAAGGTTGATGCTCCCTTTTTTGAATCCTCAAACCTTTCCTAAGGATTTATTGCCGCTTTTGGCCAAACATTTTAAAAACCCTAAAGCAAGTAGCGATACAGATGCAGCTTTATCCCTAGCTTTGAAACAGTACGATGCTCCAAACGATAAAACCTTTGTGTTTGAAGTCCCAAATGGCGCCTTGTTTAAGTTGTACAACGGTAAAGTTTTTAAAAAGGGAAATACAAGAACAAAACGCATAGAATGTATTGAGATAGATAGCGGAAAATTGTATCTTTTCAATCCGAATGCTGAAGTGGAGTTAATGGATTTATAAAACAAATCCTTTACATTTTGTCAATAGACAAGGTTTAAGGGAATGAAAATAACATATTCAATGAATAAAAATTATTATGCCATCTTAATGGCAGGAGGAGTCGGTTCTAGATTCTGGCCTATTAGTACACAAGAGTTTCCTAAGCAGTTTCATGACATGCTGGGAACTGGCGACACACTCATTCAAAAAACCTTTCAACGTTTATCTAAGCTTATTCCAAAAGAGAATATTTTTATATTAACCAACGAACGTTATAACGATTTGGTCTTTGAGCAACTGCCAGAGGTTACCAAGCGTCAGGTGGTCTTGGAGCCTGCCATGAGAAACACAGCACCATGCATTTTATATGCTGCATTAAAAATACAGAAAGAAAATCCAGATGCTGTAATGATTGTGGCACCCAGTGACCATTGGATAGAAGACGAGCAGGCCTTTACTGATAATGTGCAACAAGCCTTTGATTATTGCTCAAAAAATGATGCCTTAATGACTTTGGGTATTAAACCTACTTTTCCAAATACTGGTTATGGGTATATAGAATACAATACCACTTTTGAAACAGACATAAAACAAGTAAAACAGTTTAGGGAAAAACCAGATTACCAAACTGCAAAAAAATTCTTGGAACAAGGCAATTTCCTATGGAATGCAGGTATTTTTATGTGGCATGTAAAACATGTGGTAGATGCATTTAAAAAGAACCAAGAGCAGTTATATAAACTTTTTGAAAAAGGAATTCCTGTATACAATACCGAAGATGAAGTTCATTTTATTAATGAAAATTATGAAAAAGCAGAGAATATTTCGGTTGATTATGCCATTATGGAAGCTTCAAAAAATGTGTATGTTATTCCAGCCACTTTTGATTGGAACGATTTGGGAACTTGGGGAAGCTTATACGATAAATTGGAAAAGGACCAAAACCAAAATGCCATTGTAAATGCCAGAACTTTATTGGAAGATGCTTCAGGAAACATGATAAGGACCCAAAAAAACAAAGTGGTTGTAGTGGATGGCTTGAACAATTATATCATAGTTGATAAGGACGAAGTGTTGCTTATTTACCCAAAAGCCAAGGAACAAGATATTAAAATTGTGCTCAATAAAGTAAAAAACATCTTTGGGAACTCTCTGGGATAAGCATAAAAAATACCTAAAAGAAAATATTAAAATATATGCTTCAATAATATATATTTACATCTTGTATAGAGGTTTTAACTAACAAAACATGGAAGAAAACAAATTTAATTTTTCTGAAGAAGAAGCTAATAAAAATCAAACTTCAGAGCACGCTAAAAAAGATCAAGCTGTTGAAGCTTCTAAAGAGGCTGTAAGAAAAGATGCTAAAGGACTGTTTCAGAATATTAAAAAGTTTTTAAATGAACTTCTCGATTTTAGGGACGATACAGATAGAGATGAAACTATTGAAGCTATTAAAAAGGACATTTCTTTTAAAGGGGCAACAGCTTGGATATTGGTTTGTTCTATATTTGTGGCTTCCATAGGTTTAAATGCCAATTCTACTGCAGTGGTTATTGGAGCCATGTTAATTTCTCCATTAATGGGTCCTATTTTGGGTGTTGGTCTTTCGGTTGCCGTTAACGATATTGATACCATGAAAAAGTCGTTGATAAACTTGGCCATCATGATTGTGTTGAGTTTGTTAACAGCATTTTTGTTTTTTTGGTTGTTTCCATTAAGTGAAGATACTTCTGAGCTTTTAGGAAGGGTAAAACCAGACATACGAGATGTTTTAATTGCCTTTTTTGGTGGTTCGGCATTGATAATTGCTAAAACAAAAAGAGGTACCATTGCTTCTGCCATCTTTGGTGTAGCCATTGCAACAGCTTTAATGCCACCTTTGTGTACAGCAGGTTATGGCTTGGCAAAGGCAAATTGGCCTTACTTTTTTGGAGCCATGTATTTGTTTATTATCAATACCATATTTATCGCTCTGGCAACGTTTATTATTTTAAAAGCTTTACGTTTTCCAATGCTAAAATATGCCAATTCCAAAAAAAGAAAACGTATAGCAAGAATTGCGTCTGTTTTGGCAATTATAGTTATGGTTCCTGCTGTATGGACCTTTGTGGAAGTTTTAAAGGAAAGTAATTTTTATGCCGACGCCAGAAATTATGTGGATAAAGAGTTAAGTGGTTTGCCAGATTATGAGTACATAAAAAAGAACATTATTTATAAATACGACAAAAACGAACCTTATATAGTCTTTAACACCTATGGTTTGAACGAAATGCCACAGTCAACCATCGATTTGCTAAAACATAGAAAAAATGCTTATCCGGCTTTGGCAAACACCAGGATAGTTTTCAATCAAAGTAGAGGCGATCAATTCGACAATTTGAAATATATGGAGCAAATTAGATACAGGGATTCTGTGGATTTAATTTCCCAAACCCAAAAAATTGAATTCCTGGAGAACCGTGTCAAAACGCTATCTGCATTGGAAAAAAACACCATCCCTTTTAATGATGTGGTTCAAGAAGTGAAAATAAATTACGAGAATATTTCAGCCTTTAGTTATGCCAATTTAATTAGGACCAATTTTAAAACCGTTGATACCATTCCAGAATTTTTAGTGGCTTGGGACAGTGAAAAATTAAAAGAAAAGGACATAGCCAAAGAGCAAGACAAACTGGAACGTTGGTTAAAAGTTAAATTAAAACTGGATACTTTGGTGGTTAAACGTACCAACTAGTTGGTTGGAGGTTTAGAGAGATAAACACCATTCATTTATAAAAAGTCAATTAAGGTTTATTGCCTTTCCTCTAAATACATTTGGCGTACTTTTTTGAAAAGTTCAGAGGAGTAAACAAAATCGGTTACCACTTCGTTATCGGTTTTAAATATGGTTTCTTTGGAGCCTTCCCAGGCTTTTAGACCATCTTTTAAAAACACAATTTTTTCACCTATTTGCATCACAGAGTTCATGTCATGCGAATTAATGATGGTTGTAATGTTGTATTCGTCTGTAATCTCATGAATTAAATCGTCTATAACAATGGCAGTTTTAGGGTCCAATCCAGAGTTGGGTTCGTCACAAAACAAATACTTGGGTTTGTTAACTATTGCTCGAGCAATAGCAACCCTTTTTTGCATACCTCCAGAAGCTTCACTGGGCATTTTGTTGTGTGCATCGGCAAGATTTACACGTTTTAGTACAAAATCTGCACGATCTTGCATTTCACTTTTACTTTGTTTTGTGAACATACGTAACGGAAACATAACATTTTCCAAAATTGTCATGGAATCAAACAAGGCACTGCCTTGAAAAACCATTCCCATTTCGGAACGAAGGTTTCTTTTTTCATCGGCATCCAATTCAGAATATATTTTACCATTGTAAGAAATACTGCCTTCTTCGGGTTGGAACAAACCTAACAAACATTTTAAAAACACGGTTTTACCAGAACCACTTTGCCCAATGACCAAGCTGGTTTTTCCTTTTTCAAACGTGGTTGATATGCCTTTTAAAATATGGGCATCGCCAAAAGATTTATGGACATTGTTTACTTCTATCATTAGCTTAGCAGGAGTTGGGTTAAAATATAATTTAAAAGGATAATAACCACACTTGTCCAAACAAAGGCAGTGGTACTAGCTTTACCTACCTCCAGAGCACCTCCTTTCATAAAAAAACCATGATAGGACGGAATGGTTGCCAATATAAAAGCAAAAACAATGGTTTTAATAAAGGCATAGGTAATATGAAATGGTATAAAATCCAACTGAATACCAGTAATGTAATCGTTTAAAGTGCTAAACCCTCCATAAATACAGGCAGCCATCCCTCCAATAATCCCCAAGAACATGGCAATGGAAATTACAAAAGGATACAGCATCAAAGCAATGAATTTTGGAAACACCAGGTAGTTAATGGCGTTAATCCCCATAACCTCAAGGGCATCAATTTGTTCGGTAACACGCATGGTACCTATGCTGGAGGTTATAAAAGAACCTACCTTACCAGCCATGATAATGGAAATAAAAGTTGGGGCAAACTCTAAAATAATGGATTGTCTGGTAGCAAAACCAACCAAGTATTTTGGAATAATGGGACTTGTGATATTTAAAGCTGTTTGTATGGTTACAACGCCTCCAACAAAAAACGAGATAAAGGCCACGATACCTAACGAGCCGATAATTAAATCGTCTATGTCTTTAAAGATAAGTGTTTTCATAACAGACCATTTGGTAGGCTTGCGAAACATATCTTTAATCATTATAAAATAAGCACCAATATTGTGTAGGTATTTCATATTTTAATTTGTAATTGCTAAAGTATAAAAAACTAAGACTTTTTTAACCTTAATTTTAAATTATGATGTTTTAAAATGCCTATTTTTGAACTTTAAATAGAATTCCTGTAATGAAAAAAATAGTTCTTGTACTTAGTCTCGCAATAATAAGCATTGCATGTAAGTCTCAAAATGAAACGGTTGTTTTAAACAATAAAATTCCGGTTGCTCAAGACAATCCAAAGTTAATCATTGGGATTGTTGTAGACCAAATGCGTTACGATTATTTAACGCGTTTTTATAACAAGTACTCTGAAGGTGGATTTAAACGCCTAATGCGTGAAGGGTTTAATTGTAAAAACAATCATTACAATTATGTACCTACTTTTACTGGACCTGGACATGCTTCCATATATACAGGAACCACTCCAAAATATCATGGTATTATAGCAAACAGTTGGTACGATAAAGAATTAAAGGACTATGTATATTGCGCTGGAGATTCTACCGTAAATTCTATTGGAACAGAATCTAAAGCAGGAAAAATGTCTCCACATAGAATGACTACAACAACCTTTGCAGATGAAAATAGACTTTTTACTCAAATGCAAGGAAAGACCATAGGTATAGCCATAAAAGATAGAGGTGCCATCTTACCAGCTGGCCATACAGCAAACATGGCTTTTTGGTTTCAGGGAAAAGATGAAGGACACTGGATTACCAGCTCGTTTTATACTGAAACATTACCAGATTGGGTAAAACAATTTAATGCATCTAACAAGGCAGCTTCATATTTAACTACTTGGGACACATTTTATGATATTGATAGTTATACAGAAAGTGGACCAGATTTAAATACATTTGAAGGAGGTTTTAAAGGTAAAGATACAGCTACGTTTCCCTACGATTTAAAGGCCTTGAGTAAGGACAATAAAGGTTATGATATTTTAAAAGCAACACCTCAAGGAAATGCCTTGACTACAGATTTTGCAATTGCAGCCATAAATGGAGAACAGCTGGGACAGGATGCGATAACAGATGTGTTAACAATAAGCTATTCCAGTACAGATTATGTTGGACATAATTTTGGTGTGAACTCTAAAGAAATTCAGGACACCTATATTCGATTGGATAAAGACCTTGAACGTCTTTTCAACGTTTTAGATACCCAAGTAGGAAAAAATGCTTATACCGTTTTTTTAACAGCAGATCATGCAGCTGTAGACGTGCCTTCTTATCTTAAAAGCACTGGAATACCTGCAGGATATGTGGATAATGACATGTATAAAGAGCGTTTAAATGATTTTATGGTTAAAACGTACCAAGCCTCAGATTTGATTGAGAATGTGAGTAATTTTCAGATTTTCCTAAATAAGGATAAAATAGATTTATTAGGACTTGATATTGCTCATGTGCAAGAGCGCATCGCTCAAGAGTTAATTCAGTATCCTCATATCTATAAAGTATATACGTCTTCCCAGCTAACAGCATCCAACTATGTGGATGGCATTGAGAATTTGTTGGAAAAAGGTTATAACCAAAAGCGCTCTGGAGATGTATTGGTTGTATACGATCCTGCTTTTATATCCTACAGTAAAACAGGTTCCACGCATGGTTCTGGTTTAAACTACGATACTCATGTGCCTTTGTTGTTTTATGGTAAAGGCATTATAAAAGGCTCTACCTTACAAAGAACCGAAATTGTAGATATAGCTCCAACCATGTCTGCGTTGTTGGGTATTAGTTTTCCTAATGGTTCCATAGGTATGCCTTTGGAATTTGTTTTAAAAAACTAAGTTAAGTTTGTCTTAAGCCTTAGGAATTGGTTACTTTCTGTACAGAAAATAATTTTTAACAAGTTCTATATAGGCTTTTTTTGCTTCTTCTGGAGTAATGTTTTGCGTTTGAAAAAGCGCGTTTGTCTTAAAAGCCGTAATTAAAGGCTTGCTACTACTAGGTCTGCTGTAATCGTTTGTGGCTTTTTTGTAGTATGCGTATAAACGCAACAAAAAATCTGCTGGAAAAGGTTCTGTATATTCGTTGATGAGATCTACAGCTTCTTTAAATTCAATATCTAATTCTTCTGAAGTCATTATTTTTCAGCAATGATGGTTTCACCACCACGAACTTTTTGATTTAATTGTACTTTAATGTTTGTGTTCAAAGGTAGAAACACATCTACTCTTGAGCCAAATTTTATAAACCCAGAATCTTCACCTTGCAAGACCATTTGATCTATTTTGGCGTAATTTACAATACGCTTGGCTAATGCGCCAGCAATTTGCCTATGAAGCACTTTTCCAAAGCTTGCGTTTTCAACAACTACTGTGGTACGTTCGTTTTCTTCGCTTGCCTTAGGATGCCAGGCAACCAAATATTTCCCTTTATGGTATTTGCTGAACAATACTTTTCCACCAATAGGATAACGCGTAACATGAACATTGATTGGAGACATGAATATGCTTACCTGTAAGCGTTTGTCATTAAAATATTCTTTTTCAAACACCTCTTCAATAACCACCACTTTGCCATCTACAGGAGACACAACTGTATCGTCATTTCTATGGGTAAAACGTTTGGGATTTCTAAAAAATTGTAGAATTAAAATTAGAAAAACTAAAAAAACAATCATTAATAGCGTACTCAGCCAAGGAATAGTTACAAAACTATCCGTTAGTAGAAATAAGGCAACGATTACAATAAGTGTTACTAAAATGATTTTATGACCTTCTTTATGAAACATAATTTATAATACGTAAAAACAAATATATAAAAGGCGCAGCAAAAATAATACTGTCAAACCTATCTAATAAACCACCATGTCCTGGCATGATTATACCGCTGTCCTTAACATTGGCCTGGCGTTTAAACTTGGATTCTATTAAATCGCCAAGGGTTCCAAAGACACTTATGATGATACTTAAAATCAACCAATGGTTAAAACTTAAAGTTTCTGTAAAGGTAGCAATAAAATAACTTGCTACGCTAGCAAAAAACAATCCTCCTAAAAATCCCTCAACTGTTTTTTTTGGAGAGATGCTTGGAAACAATTTTTGTTTGCCAAAATTTTTTCCAACCAAATAGGCAAAGGTGTCGTTGGTCCAAACCAAAATAAAGGCTCCCAAAATAATTAATGGGCTAAAGGTTTGATGGTAATTGGCAATTAAAACCAAAAACACAAATCCACTGGAAAGATAAAAAGTGGTAATGATTATTTTTTTTGAAATGAACAAAGGGATGTTCTTTTCTGTAAACAGATCCTTAATTAAAAACAGTTGCACAAATATGGTAATGACCTGAAGTATTTGTGTGGCTTCTATTAAGCCATCGTTTGATTTCATTACAAATTG
This sequence comes from Xanthomarina gelatinilytica, assembly GCF_000348685.1. Classification (GTDB taxonomy): domain Bacteria; phylum Bacteroidota; class Bacteroidia; order Flavobacteriales; family Flavobacteriaceae; genus Xanthomarina; species Xanthomarina gelatinilytica. The sequence continues at coordinate 42,783 of NZ_ANLA01000002.1, forward strand.
CCAGTAACCAAAAACACCATACAAAACGGTAAAGACTATAAAAGGAACAAACGATTTGTATTGAATGAGTTTTTTTAATTCGGCTAAACAGATTAAACCAAAGAGAAAAAACAACAGGATGAAAACATGTTTATTGTAAAGTGAAAAAACCAACAAAGAAACATATAAAAGCCCAGAAAAGGATCTTACCAGAATTTCTTTCATATGGTTGTAGTTGTTTTACTATCTAAAAAAAAGAAGATGTTTAAAAGCATGTTTAATTTTTAGAATAGGGTTGGTTTGTTATAAATCTTCTAATAAGAGCAAATATAAATTTTTTGAACTACTACCATAGGACATAAAGTCTTTTTCTTCTTGAGATTTAAAATGTTTTATGGTTGTAATGTTTGTAGGTATTTGTTTTTTGTTTTTGGATTTAATGCCTTTAAGCCCTTCACCAATATTTTCAACTATTTGGCTGGTTGTAGCAAAAACAATAAAGTTTTCTGGAAGTTCTTTCAATCTTTTTTCTGCTATTTGGTTAGAAGAGATTAGCAAAGAACCATCATCTGCAATTAAATTCTCGCAGGTGGTTAAAAAATAAGTGGCCTCTTGTGTATAAGTGGAAGTGGGTAAATTAAAATCTTTAAATCTATCTTTTAAATTAGAATCAAATAGAAGTACTTTTTTCTCTTCCCAATTGTTTTCTTGAATAATGTTGTTGAGAGTATGGTAAATCTCATCCAAATTTTCGCAGTACAAAAACTTGCCACCATTAGCCTTGAAGTTTATGGTAAACCTCTCATCTACGGGTAGTTTTATTTCCGGCATGTATTTGCCTCTTTCGTTGGACTTTAATTCTTCTTCTGATTTTTCAGATTTGGAACCAAAAATTTTTCTAAAAAGACTCATTTAAGTTTTAGCTATTAATCTAAGCATAGTAGGCTTTTTTTCAAATATAAAAAATCTTAAATTAACCATAGGGTCAATTTAAGATTTTTGCTTAACCTTAACAAATATATAAGAGATATTTTATTCTTCTTCTGTTTTGTTAAGTTCTTTGTTTTCTTTAACAGTTTCTTTCTTATTTTCAACAAGTTCCTCTTTTTCAAAAGGACGTTTGCCAAAAATCTTTTCTAAGTTGTCTTTAAAAATAACTTCTTTTTCAAGGAGTACTTCTGCTAGTTGCGTTAATTTATCTTTATTTTCAACAAGAAGCTTTACTGCTCTTTGATATTGTTCCTCTATAATATTAGAGATTTCTTGGTCTATTAACTCAGCTGTTTTTTCGCTGTAAGGTTTTGTAAAACCATATTCGTTTTGTCCAGAGGAGTCATAATAGGTCAAGTTTCCTACTTTGTCGCTTAAGCCATATATGGTAACCATGGCTCTAGCTTGTTTGGTTACTTTTTCCAAATCGCTTAATGCTCCTGTAGAGATTCTATCAAACATCACTTTTTCGGCAGCTCGACCACCTAAAGCAGCACACATTTCGTCCAGCATTTGCTCTGGGTGGACAATTAAACGTTCTTCTGGCAGGTACCAGGCAGCACCTAGGGAACGTCCACGAGGTACTATGGTCACTTTTACTAAAGGAGCAGCATGCTCCAGCATCCAGCTTACAGTTGCATGACCAGCTTCGTGATAAGCAATGGCTCTTTTTTCTGCAACGGTCATGATTTTGTTTTTCTTTTCAAGACCACCTACAATTCTATCTACAGCATCCAGGAAATCCTGTTTGTCCACTGCTTTTTTACCTTGTCTAGCGGCAATTAAAGCTGCTTCGTTACAAACGTTTGCTATATCTGCACCAGAGAATCCAGGGGTTTGCCTGGCTAAGAAGTCAATGTCCAGATCTTTGGCTTTTTTAAGAGGTCTTAAATGGACTTCAAAAATTTCTTTACGTTCACGAACATCTGGTAGGTCAACAAATATTTGTCTGTCAAAACGCCCAGCTCGCATTAATGCCTTGTCCAGCACATCTGCTCTATTTGTGGCAGCCAAAACTATTACATTGGTGTTGGTGCCAAACCCATCCATCTCTGTTAAAAGCTGGTTAAGGGTGTTTTCTCTTTCGTCGTTGGAACCGGAAAAATTGTTTTTTCCTCTAGCACGACCAATGGCATCTATCTCATCAATAAATATAATGGCTGGTGATTTTTCTTTTGCTTGTTTGAATAGGTCTCGAACTCGCGAAGCTCCAACTCCAACAAACATCTCAACAAAGTCTGATCCCGATAGCGAGAAAAAAGGTACCTTGGCTTCTCCAGCTACAGCTTTTGCCAATAAGGTTTTTCCAGTTCCAGGAGGTCCTACTAGTAAAGCGCCTTTAGGGATTTTACCTCCCAAAGAGGTGTATTTTTCAGGGTTTTTAAGAAAATCCACAATCTCTTGCACTTCTTCTTTGGCACCTTCCAGACCAGCAACGTCTTTAAAAGTGGTTTTAACCTCTGTGTTCTCATCAAATAGTTTAGCTCGTGATTTCCCTATATTGAAAATTTGGCCACCTGCACCACCTGCGCCACCACCAGACATACGTCTCATGATAAAGATCCAAACGCCTATTAAAAGTATAAAAGGAAGTAAGCCTATAATGAAATCTCCCCAAAGGTTTTGTTCGGTTTTGTATTCAATTTTAGGTTGTGGATCTAAATTTTCTTCTGCAATAACTTTGGAAATATCGTCTTCAAAATTTTGAAGGTCGCCAAATTCAAACTTATAATTTGGTAATTGAGTAGCAGATGGTAATAAGGAAGTAGGTTTGGATTTTTTATGAACCTCTTTTTGTTCAGCTTCGGCAGTTAAATATACTTTAGCTTCGCGCCTATTTACAATTTCTACTTTTTCAACATCTCCATTTCTTAAATAGGTCATAAATTGTGAAGGTGTTGTCAAGCTAGCATCTTGAAAACTACTTCCACTAAATAATTGCATAGTTAAGAAAATGACTATGATGATGCCATAAATCCAGTATGGACTGAATTTTGGTTTTTTAGGATTTACTTTTTTGTTATTTGCCATTAATATATTTTAATATTTTGTTTCAACTACTGTTGTCTTTGCATCTCCCCAAAGGCTTTCTATGTCGTAATATTCCCTAATGTGTTTTTGAAACACATGTACAACAATATTCACATAATCCATTAATACCCATTCGGCATTGTCTTCGCCTTCTATGTGCCAAGGTTTGTCTTTTAATTCTTTACTTACTTTTTTCTGAATGGAATTTACAATGGCATTAACTTGTGTGTTAGAGTTACCTTCGCAAATGATAAAGTAGTCGCAAACCGTGTTTTCAATATCCCTAAGGTCCAGAATGTTGATATCTTCTCCTTTTACATCTTCAATTCCACTTAAGATAGTTGCTATAAGCAAGTCTGCGTTAGATTCTTTTTTCGCCATTAATGATTTTTAATTTGTGCAAAGTTATTATTTTTTAGTTCTTTATACTTTAAAATTTTCATAAGATTTTTCAGTACGAATATAACCATTTATTATGCGTATAATCAAACTTAATGCCATCGATTCCACAAATAGTTATTTAAAGCAATTAAGTATGGAAGAGGCTTTGGTTGATAATACCATTGTGGTTGCAAACTACCAAACCCAAGGTCGTGGGCAAATGGGAACCGTTTGGCAGTCTGAAGGTTCTAAAAACCTTATGTTTAGTGTGTTAAAGGATGTTTCTTGGCTTCATGCCGATAAAGGTTTTTACATAAGCATGGTAACTGCGTTGTCTATAATCAAGGCTTTGGAACGGTTTTCAATACCCAAATTAAGGATTAAATGGCCTAACGACATTTTGTCAGAAAACATGAAAGTATGTGGTATTTTAATTGAAAATGTCATAAAACAAAATCAATTGAATAGTACCATCATAGGCATTGGGTTGAATGTTAACCAAACAGGGTTTTCCAATTTGCCAAAAGCCTCTTCTTTGCGTTTGATTTCAGGACAGGTTTTTGTTTTGGACGAGCTCATGCTTGAAATTGTTGCACAGCTTACAGAATATGTTGATGCCCTAAAAGCTGGAAAATATCAAGAGATAAAACATGCTTACGAAAAGCTACTGTTTAGAAAAGACAAACCTTCAACATTTAAAGATGCTGAAGGTTCCATGTTTTCAGGTTTTATTAAATCGGTTTCAAATTCTGGGAACTTACAGGTCTTGTTGGAAGACAATGTTGTAAAGGAATTCGATTTAAAAGAAATAAGTCTACTGTATTAAATAGACCCAGGAATGTTGCTGGCTAAGGTTTCAATAAATTTTGAAATAGGTCCTTTTATCATCATGGCCATCATGGCATTAAATTCGCCATGGAACAACAATTGTACGTCACTTTTTTCTTCGCCTAGTTCAGTAATTAAACCAGTTAAAGAAAAATCTATTTTTCCACCAGCTGCTCCCAAAACAATTTTGTTTGGAGCTATTAGCTCTTTCTTTTTTAAGACTATTTCTGGCATGCCTTTTAAAGCAAACAGGAAGGTGTCGTCACTTAAAACCTCAAATTTGCTAATGTTTTCAGGCATGAGCTTTTTAAAGTTTTTAATGTTAGATAAAAAATTAAAAACGGCTTCAGGTGATTTTTCTACTGTAACTGTTGGTGATTCTAAATTCATGTTATTGTTGTTTTTGTGTGTCGTTTGGTCGTTATGGTTCAATAAAATATTATTTTGAGTATGTGTCTAACAACTTTTAAACGTCACATTAATCTATATCAATTAGCGTTCCACTCACTAGGATTGGCGTTCCAATCAGATAATGTCTGTAGTTCTTTTTGTGTGATGTAGTTGGTTTCCAGAGCCTGTTCCAACAGGCTTTCATAATTGCTTAAAGTGTGTAGTTGAATGTTTTCGGTTTCAAAATTTTTTACAGCAACATCAAAACCATAAGAAAAAATGGCAATCATGCCCTTTACATTCAATTGTGCTTCTTTAAGGGCTTTAACGGCATTCAAGCTGCTGTTTCCAGTGCTTATTAAATCTTCTATAACCACAACGTTTTGGCCGCTTTCTGCATGACCTTCAATTTGGTTTTTTCTTCCATGGGATTTTGCCTCAGGACGCACATAAATAAAAGGAACTCCCAAATATTCGGCAACCAACATGCCAATACCTATGGCTCCTGTAGCCACTCCGGCAATGACGTCTGGTTTGCCATATTGTTTTTCAATTTGTTTCGCCATGGTTTCACGAATGTAATTTCGAATGGTAGGATAAGACAATACAATCCTATTATCGCAATATATTGGCGATTTCCATCCTGAAGCCCATGTAAATGGATTGTTTGGGCTTAACTTAATAGCGTTTATTTGCAATAAAACTTCAGCTGTTTTTCTTGCGGTATGTTTGTTAAAAATCATAGGCGCAAAATTACACTTTTTTAATTAAATTTTTAATTTGAAATTGTATTTATAATTACTAATGAAATCTATTGTTATGAACTAAAAGTTTTTATTTTTACATTTCATAATAGCTTTAAACACATTATGCACAAAGTTTTTGTAAACGATAAGCCTATTATTTTAACTACCAAAGTTGAAAAAGAAAAAGGGTTTAAAAACTATTCTTTAAAAACGGTTAACCTGAACAAGGTGGTTAAAGAGCTTAACAAAACCTCTTTGAAAGAAGTTAGGCTAATTCATGAAAACGAAGAAAAGCTATTGAAAAAATTTCTAAAAAAACTTCCAAACGTCGTTGCAGGAGGAGGAAAGGCCTTTAATGAAAAAGGGGATATTTTATTTATTTACAGAAACGATAAATGGGATTTACCCAAAGGCAAAACCGAAAAAAAGGAGTCCATAGAAAAAACAGCTTTAAGGGAAGTAGAAGAGGAAACAGGTGTTAAAAACCTGGAAATTGTTAAACCCTTGGAAACCACTTATCATATTTTTAAACGCAATGGCAGAAATAGGATTAAAATAACTTATTGGTTTGAAATGAAAACATCCTATAGTGGCAAGTTGGAGCCAGAAGAAACAGAAGGGATTACCAAAGTGGCATGGTTAAACAAGGAAGAGGCCTTAAAAGCCTTGGAAAATTCTTACGCAAACATTAAATTACTTTTTTAATCTACCCAAAAAATCAATTTCTCTATTTGGTTTTTTTGAATTGGTTGTTAAATATTAGCTTTTTAGTTGTTATATTTATAACTAAAAAGGTTTTTAGTGGTCAAACAAGTACTTACAAATTTCTTAAATAAGCTCTTTTTGTTTCTATTTTAGGTGTTTCCATGAACAGTTGTTCCTTGCTAAAAATAGAAACTGCCCAAGAGCCACTTTCCAGGCAAGAATTAAACATTAGGTTGCTTACTCAGTCTTTGGTGCAGGAAGCAACCAATAGAGTGGAATTTGCTGCTGATAGTATTATTCTAACCACAACCAGTACCGACTTGCAAAAACACGCTTACCGTTGGAAAATAGAAACCTTAAACACCTTTAAAAACACTGCGTTTCAAAGCTCACCCAAATTGTCTTTAATGGATACTTGGACCTATATGTTGCAGGTGCGTAATTTTATGGAAACTCCCGAAGCGCAAGATTATTTTGGAACTTATACCACTTATGTCTTGCAAGTCTCTCAGAACAATGTGGAAGACATAGAACGCAAAGCCAGCCAGTTCTTTAAACCTGAAATCTTTCAAAAACATAAAGAATTTGCTTTGCAATACGCAGAAGAACACCCATTATCTGCACAAAATTTAAAACACAATTCAGTAAGAAGCGACTATGTCGCGTTTTTAAAAGTGCCAGATAGTTTGGCATTTTCCACGGTTGGTTCGCTATCGGAAGTAATGTCTAATTTTTCCGATAAATTAAGTTATTCCACAGATGCTGCTGGCAAGCAATTTAAATGGAACACCTAGTTGCTAATGAAAGAAAAGGGGTTTGATTCTGTGCAAATAAAGGAGGTAATGACAACCATAGAAATGAAAGTGGATCGTTTGAGCGATATTGCCGAAAACACTCCAGATAAATTAAACGATGCTTTGAAATCTTTTTCAAACGATATGCGTTTTTTGTTTTTTCAGCTTAACAAGGAAATAGCTTTTGTTAGTGAACGCATGGCCTTAGAGCGTCAAGCCATAGATACCATTATAAGACGTGAGCGCATTGCTCTGGATAATATAATTTTAAGGGAACGGCAAGCAGTGGCAGACGAAGCTGGGCAGATTTCTGTAAGAATTGTAGATGAAGCCATGATTCATGTTAAGGACCTAACTGGCACCATTTTATTGTATGTGGTTTTGTTGTTTACTGTGCTCTTGTTCCTTCCGTTTGCCTTAGGTTATTTTGCGGGTAAAATACATCAAAAAAACAAACACCATAAAAATAAAGAGTAATTTCTTAAAATATGACACGTAACGATACATTGGGAGTAAAGCCCAACGACACATTTTCTACATGAATCACTTGGTTGTTGGCATCCATAACATAATAACTGTTTATGATGTTTTTGGTGTTAAATATGTTCCAGAAAGAAGCCCCAATCTGTGCTTTGGTATGATTTGAAATCAAAATATCATAAATGGCAGAAATGTCTGTTCGCCAATAATCCGATACATTGTTTGCGTTGGGTTGACCATAGATTAAACTGTTTGTTGCTTCAGAAGCTGACACATCTATGAAAGTGGTTGGTTTTCCAGTATGCCAATTAAAGCCTAAAGCCAGTTTTAATCGGTTTATTGTGTAAGTGCCTGAGGCATTTAATTGATGTCTTATATCCACATTGTTTGGAAATTTTTCGCCTTGATTTAAATTGGTAAAACTGTAGTTGTTTTTGCTGAAAGAATAACCCAACCAGGTACTGATGTGTTTAAATTGCTTGTTTATTAAAAAATCCAGTCCAGTAACCCTGTAGGAACCAATGCTGTTGGAGTATTGAAACTGATTTTGGAACCCTTGGCTTCTGGACGTGATGTTGTCCACATTTTTAAGATAACCTTCCAGACTGAGTAGCCAATTGTTTTTGTTATAATGGATGCCAGTAGAAAACTGTTGGCTTTTAATTACAGGAATATTGTTGTTGTTGGCTAATACCCAACGTTTTTTTTCGATGCCCAAAAAATCGTTTTGCAAATCGATAATTTGAGAAGTGGTTTGGCTTTTTAGTTCGGCAAGAACTTCCACTCTAAAGTTTTCAGCAAAAATTTGATTGAAACTCACACGAGGTTCAAAATAAATCTCGGAAAACTTTTCAATATAATTTGCACGAAACCCAAATCTAGCCCTTGTGTTTCCGGATTTTGACTTAAAAGATAATTCGTTAAAAAAACCATGTGTTCGCAATACTTCTTTAATGTAGCGCCTATAATCTGGATTGCTAACGTCTTCCAGGTTGCCAATGCCAATTTCAGAATATTGGTAACCACCTTCATAATTTAATTGAGGGTCTACATTGTAACGTAAGTGAGCTTTAAAACTTCCATCTGTAACTTCGTTTTCTTGAATAAGTTTTTGATTGTTACTTAGGTCTTGATGGGTTGCATACAAATCGTAGCTTGAAAAATACGCTTGAACTATGGTCTGAAGTTTGTCGCTCCAATTTCTGGTATATTTGGTGTTTAGTGCCAAGCTTCCCTGGGTTAATTGGCTCTTGCTTAGAGAGCTTGTGTTATTAATCTTGGCCGTTTCTTCGTAATCCAAAGCATTATCAATGGACAGGAAGCTTATTTCAATTTTATCGTTTTTAGTAACATCGTAAACAAGTTTACCGGAAATATCGTAAAAGTAGAAGTTTTCACTATTAGTTATAACAGTTTCGTTGGGGTTGTTTAAATCGGAATCTTGAAAAATGCGTTTAAAATACTGTTTGTAAGTTGGTGTGGTGAAAAAGTCTGTAATGGCGCGTCGTCCAGCCACCTGAAGACTTATTTTTTCTGATACGGGAATCATGGCATAAGCATCGGCTGCCAACATATTGACGCCAAGGCTTCCAGTAAACTCTTGTGAAACCTCATGAGATGTTTGCATGTCTATTATACCAGAAACACCATCTCCAAATTGGGCACGAGACCCATTTTTTGAAACTACCACTTGATCGATAAGTGCAGGGTTGAAAGCAGAAATAAGCCCAAAAAAATGACCGGTTTGATACATTTTAACCCCATCCCAAAGAATGAGGTTTTGATCGTTGGTGCCACCACGTATGTTCAAGCTGGAGACGCGTTCGTCTATACTGGTTATTCCGGGTAAAGCTTGAACGGTTTGTAAAACATCGGGTTCAATCAAACCAGGCAAAATACCAAAGGTCTTCAGGTTCACGTGAGAGGTTCCATCGGCTTGTAGAGAAATCCCTTCGGTTAAATAATTGGTAAGTAACACTTCTTCCAGATATTGGGTTTTGGTAATGTCGGCAAATGCCATGGGTCTTATAGCAAAATTTTTAGCATCCAAGATTTCAAAAACCAAATGGGTTTCGGTTTCTAGATAGGTAATCAATTTGTCTTGCGAAAGGTCCTTTGCTGGAGGTATGAGTTTTACATTGGCAATGGTTGCATCGGCATAAGAAAAAGACAGGTTGTATTCTTGTTCTATGTTTTTGAGAACGATAGCAAGTGACTCTTTGGTCTTATAGGTTTTTTGAGCTTGAAGAAAACTACAAGCACTCAGGAAAAAACACCAAAAAATAAGAATATGTTTACTTGTCATGCAATACAATCAAGCCATTTTTAGTTGTGTACTCAATATTTAAAGGAATGGTAATAGCCTTTAGGGCCAAATTTAAATCATTATGTACAAACCTACCAGTAAATAGCCTGTTGCTATTTATGTTTTGTGCATCAAACCTTACTTGATACTGTCTTTCCAGCTCGTTTAGCACGTATTTGTAAGGCATGCTTTTAAACACGCTTTCATTTTGTAACCAAGCAGGAGCCGAGGATTCTTCTTTTTCTTTGGTTATTAACTTTCCATCCAGGACTAAAAATTGGTCGCCTGGTTTTAAAATTTTATCAGCAATACCTGAAGTTACTTTTACGGAGCCTTCGTAGCAAATCACTTCAAAAATACCGTTCCTGTTTTCAACTAAAAACTGGGTGCCTAAAACGGTTATGGTTCCAAATGAGGTCTCAACACTGAATTTGGATCCTTTTTCAACCTTAAAATAAGCTTCCCCTTCCAATGTTAGCTTACGCGTGTCTTTCCATTGTTTTTTCTTATAGCTGATTTGGGACTTGGCATTTAAAGTCACTTCTGAATGGTCTGGCAACGTTATGGTTGTTTTTTCGGTAGTTAAAGTTGAGACATCTGTGGTTAAGGTAGTTGTGTAATAATAAACACTAAAGCATATAGCCAATAGGGCAGCTATGCGCAAGACAGGTTTTAACCAGGAGGTTTTAGGTTTTTGAACAGGTTTTTGTGATATGGTTTTGGAAATTTGTTCAAACACACCTTTCTCATCAAACTTTGGAGCCTTAAAATGCTTTAAGCCTTCAGATAGTTTCATGAGAGCATCATAATCTTCCAACGCTTTGAAAGCCTCCAGTTCTTGAGGGTTCAAGTCGTCTTGTAACCATTTCTGTATGAGTTTGTCTTTAGTCATAAATCAGCTATTCATATATATAACAAGTAAGGTCTTGTTTTTCCTACCTTTGGTTTTAAATATCTTCAATGTCTTTTCGTAATTGTTTTAAGGCTCCGTAAATACGTTTTTCCACAGCTTTGGTGGAAATGTCCAGCATATCGGCAATTTCTTTATGTTTTTTGCCTTCTATTCGGTTTAGTAAAAAAGCCACACGTTGGGCTTCTGTTAAATTGGCAATGGCCTTTTGGAGCTTATGCATGTATTCACTTTCTTCCAATAAAAATTCAGGGGTCTCATTGGTAAACGATTTGGGTCTGGTTTCCTGAAATTTCAGCACCACTTTTTCATGAGCCACAGCATTGAGCATTAAATTGTTCGCAACTGTAAACAAAAACGATTTTGCCTTGGAAGGCTCCACATTTTTACAGTTTTCCCAAAGTTTTATAAAAGCCTCCTGGACTTTGTCTTGAGGATTTAAACGTTCCCCAAACTTATAATATAAAAAGTCATGCAAGTTCTTGGCATGTGTTTTAAATAGCTTTGCAAAAAGCGCTTCATTGCAAATATGATTGTTTAGATCTTTGGGCATTTTTTTAATTTTCGGCCTATAAATGTATAAAAAAACCAATGGTAAGGTAGGAGTTTTTAAATTTAAACTGTTTTATAAGAAATGAGTTTAATTAAAATATATATTATGAGAGCACCAATCAAATTTTTCTACCTACTTATTGGAGTTTTGTTTTTTACTTTTACTTCTTGTCAAGATGAAGTAATTGAAGAAACACCTCCTAACGAACAAGAAATTATTCAGCCAGAATCCAATTTGGCGAATCTTATGAGATATACTTCTGCCAATGACGGAAGTGTTGATGATCTTTTGGATAATAGCGATTGCTTTACAGTTAATTTACCCGTTACCATTGTGGCCAATGGCATAACCCTTACCATTGAAACTTTAGACGATTTGAATGTGTTGCAGGCTATTTTTGATGCCAGCAATACAGACGACGATGATCTGGAATTTTTATTCCCGATCACTATTATTTTAAACGATTATACAGAAGTGAATATTGAAACTGTTGATGCTTTGGAAGATTTTATTGAAACCTGCATTAGCGATGAAGACATTATTGAATGTGCCGATTTTGTTTACCCTATTTCATTCTCTATTTACAATACGGATTTTCAAGTGATAGATACTGTGGTAATAGACAACGATTACGAACTTTATATCTTTTTGGAAGGCTTGGATGATGATGATAATGGCGTTGTTTTAGCTAGTTTGAATTTTCCAGTTACCATAGCATATGCAAATGGTTCAACGGTTGAAGTAAACAATAACCAAGCTTTAGAAGAAGCCATTAATGCTGCTGATGAAAATTGTGAGGATGATTGTGACTTAGAGGATGTGTTAGAAAACTTACAGGAATGTCATTGGGTAATTGCAGCCCATAATGTAAATAATGACTATTTAGGCTACCATTTTTATTTTAATGATAATAATTTATTGCAAATTATATTTGGTACAGGTTCTGTAACTGTTGGAGGGGAATGGTATGCTTCAGAAGTTGATGGAACTGTTGTGGTAACAATTAGTGGCTTAACCGATTTTACAGAATTAGAAGGAGATTGGATGGTAGTTGATTGTGATGATGATCGCTATGTTTTAACTCAGGAAACAGCCAATCAAACCGTAGAAATGGTCTTGGAACAAGATTGCTCGTCCCAACCAAACCCGTTTGAGTGTTTTGAAGATGTTGAAGAGATTAATGCCAATATTATATTAACTGTTTGCGATAGTACAGACAACATCCCGAATAATGGCGTAGGACTGTTTAATTTAACTACGGTTTATGCCAATTGCGAGAGCCCAAATCAATTTAATGTAAGCTATCATGTAAGCGAAACGAATGCGCAGGCCAATGTAAATGCCATAGCAAATCCAGAGGCTTATTTAAACATGTCTGTTCCAGCTGAAATGATTTATGTAAGAGTAGAGCTTATAAGCAACCCATCAAACTTTGATATTTTCACCATAGATTTGTTTGTGGAAAATTGTAATCCTACAGGATGTTCTGAAGCAGATGTGGATGCCTTTTTACAAAACTGTTTATGGTATGTGGTTAATTTTAATGGAGACGACCATTTAATCATGTACGAGTTTGATTTTGTTTCAGATTCCGAAGTGGTTATCACTGGAAATGGCATGACCATAACGGTAAATTATACCACATCTCAGTCTGCCAATGGGGTAATATTGGAGTTTATAAATGTTGCAGCACCAAACATTCAGGCCATTACTGGAGAATGGTTGGTAGTTGATTGTCAAGAAGGCCGTTTGGAGTTTGAAGCTTTAAACAATTCCAATACCATGGTTATGGAACGTGAGTGCAACAACACTGGTATGTGTACACCAGGAGATGTGGAAGGCATGCTTTTAGATTGCGAATGGACAGTTACAAGTTATGCAGGAAGTGATTTCAGTATGTTTAATATTGCTTTTAACACCAATAATGAAGCAGTGATCTTTATGCCAAACGGAACAGAGGAATATACTGCAAACTGGTCTGTATCGCAAGGAAATAATGCCGTAGAAGTTATCATATCCAATGTTTCTGGAGGTAATGTGCAAATTATCAATGGCACCTATTTGGTAGTGGAATGTACCAGCAATCAGTTAATTTTGCATGATGTTACCAATAGTGATAATGAACTGGTATTGGATAAGGATTGTGGTTAAAAATTTAGTTTTGAGTTAATTGATAAGATTAACAGAGTTAAAAAGCTGTCTATAAAGGCAGCTTTTTTTATGGAATTAATTCTAAACTAAACTTTATAAATACGCTTGAAATTGCTATTTTTGTGCCTCTTAAAACAGAAAGAAGACTATGTTTAATAATTTAAGTGAAAAATTAGATAAAGCTTTACACGTACTTAAAGGACACGGAAGCATTACAGAAGTAAACGTTGCCGAAACCTTAAAAGAAGTTCGTAGAGCGCTTTTAGATGCCGATGTTAACTTTAAAATAGCCAAGGAATTTACTGTTCGAGTAAAAGAAAAAGCACTTGGACAAAACGTATTGACTACCCTTCAACCTGGACAGTTAATGGTTAAAATCGTTAAAGACGAATTAACCGAACTTATGGGTGGCGATGCAGCTGGTCTTAATTTATCTGGTAACCCTAGCATTATTTTAATGTCTGGTTTGCAAGGTTCAGGTAAAACCACTTTTTCTGGAAAACTGGCCAATTACCTTAAAAACAAAAAAACAAAAAAACCTCTACTGGTAGCTTGTGATGTGTATCGTCCTGCAGCAATCGATCAATTACATGTAGTAGGAGAGCAAATAAATGTTGAGGTTTATAGCGATAAAGGAAATACAGATCCCGTGGCAATTGCTCAAGCAGGTATCGCTCATGCCAAAGCCAATGGTCATAACGTTGTGATTATAGATACGGCTGGTCGTTTGGCTGTAGATGAAGTCATGATGACCGAAATTTCCAACATTCATAAAGCCATACAGCCTCAGGAAACACTGTTTGTGGTCGACTCCATGACTGGTCAGGATGCCGTTAACACAGCCAAAGCTTTTAACGATGTCTTGAATTTTGATGGTGTTATATTAACTAAATTAGATGGTGATACTCGTGGTGGTGCTGCAATTTCCATTAAATCTGTAGTTAATAAGCCTATTAAATTTATAGGTACTGGCGAGAAAATGGAAGCTATTGATGTGTTTTATCCATCTCGTATGGCAGATAGAATTCTGGGCATGGGAGACGTTGTGTCCCTTGTGGAAAGAGCTCAAGAGCAATACGATGAGGAAGAGGCAAGAAAAATCCAAAAGAAAATTGCTAAAAATCAATTTGGTTTTGACGATTTCTTGAAGCAAATCCAGCAAATCAAGAAAATGGGGAATATGAAAGACCTTATTGGGATGATTCCTGGAGCTGGAAAAATGATGAAAGATATTGATATAGACGATGATGCTTTTAAAGGTATTGAAGCCATTATCCATTCCATGACACCTTTGGAGCGCAGTAACCCGTCGGTTATTAATGCCAGCAGAAAAAAACGTATTGGAAAAGGGTCTGGAACCTCTGTTCAAGAAGTGAATCAGTTGTTAAAACAATTTGATCAAATGAGCAAGATGATGAAAATGATGCAAGGAGGCAAAGGAAAAGCCATGATGCAGGCTATGAAAGGGATGAGGTAGTTTTTAGTCTCATTTTTCAGTCTCAGTAAGCAGTGTTTTAATATTTTAATCACGAAATCATTAGTAAATGGATTTTAAAAAACTAATAGCGTACCAAAAAGCATTTGATTTTGCTATGTCTGTTTTTAAAATTTCAAAATCATTTCCAAATGAAGGAACCTACTCACTAACTGATCAAATTAGAAGAAGTCCACGTTCATTAAATACTAACTTAGCTGAAGCTTATAGAAAAAGAGTATATCCAAAACAATACAATGGTAAACTAACTGATGTTGATGCAGAAAATTCTGAAACAAATACTTCGTTAGATTTTGCTTTAGCTTGTAATTATATTTCGAAAGAGCAACACATTGATTTATCAAATCGCGGAATTGTAGTTGGTAAATTAATAAATTTTATGATAAATAATCCAGTGAAATTCGGGGTAAATACTGATTGATTTTTAATTGAATTAATCTTAAAACCGCGACAGAAAACCAATCTCGCAAGAGCAAACACTGAAAACTAATACTTATGGTCATACTAGACGGAAAAAAAGTAAGCAACGACATTAAGAACGAAATTGCTGCAGAAGTAAAAAAAATGAAGGCCAAAGGCGAAAAAGTACCTCATCTAGCTGCTATTATTGTTGGGAATGATGGCGCTAGTTTAACCTATGTGGCCAGTAAAGTTAAAGCTTGCGAACGTGTTGGTTTTGAGTCTACCATGATCAGGATGTCCAATACTACCAGTGAAATAGAATTGTTGGATAAAATAGATGAGCTCAATAACAATCCAGATATTGATGGATTCATCATTCAACTTCCTTTACCTAAACAAATAGATACCCAAAAAGTTTTAATGGCTGTAGATCCAGACAAAGATGTTGACGGGTTTCACCCAATGAACTTTGGTAAAATGGCCTTGGATATGTCTACCTTTATTCCTGCAACACCTTTTGGGATTTTGGAACTATTGGACAGGTATAATGTAGAGACCAAAGGCAAGCATACCGTTGTTATTGGACGTTCTCATATTGTAGGCAGACCCATGAGCATTTTAATGGGACGTAAAGGGTTTCCTGGTAATTCAACAGTAACAGTCACGCATAGTCATACAAAAAACATCACTCAAATAACCTCTCAGGCAGATATTATTATTTCTGCATTGGGAGTTCCTAATTTTCTAAAAGCTGAAATGGTTAAGGATGACGCCGTTATTATCGATGTTGGTATTACACGTGTTGCAGACGAAAATTCCCCTAAAGGATATGTGATTACTGGAGATGTAGATTTTGAAAATGTTAGTAAAAAAGCCAGTTTTATAACGCCAGTTCCTGGAGGTGTTGGTCCTATGACCATAGCTATGTTGTTAAAAAACACCTTATTGGCTAGAGAGTTGCGCCACTAAAATTTTACTATTTCGCAAATAATTGATTCCTGTCTTTAAACGCTTTAAACTCTAATGCGTTACCATCTGGATCATAAAAAAACATGGTAGCTTGTTCGCCAACCAAACCTTCAAATCGAATATAAGGTTCAATAATAAAATCAATTTCTTTTTGTTTAAG
Organism: Xanthomarina gelatinilytica; assembly: GCF_000348685.1. Classification (GTDB taxonomy): domain Bacteria; phylum Bacteroidota; class Bacteroidia; order Flavobacteriales; family Flavobacteriaceae; genus Xanthomarina; species Xanthomarina gelatinilytica. The sequence goes on from NZ_ANLA01000002.1 coordinate 59,052, forward strand.
GGAATCTGCAAGTGCATGGAACTCGTTCCAAGGTAAAACCACGCCATAATGAGGTACGGGAACGTTTTATCCATCTACAGAATTGGTATGTAAATCCTCTTCTGGTTTTGGTTTGTAATGGATTACCAACTGATGCCCAAAAAAATTGAAATCCACCCAATGATCGCTGCTTCTGCCTTCTTCACAAAGCAACACATCTTTGTAAAAGCGTCTACAGGCTTCTAAATTGTGAACAGGAATGGCTATATGAAATGGAGAAATCATGAGGTTTATTTTTTTCTGTTAGGTTTGGTTTTTGTTCTAAATTCCTTAGTGGAACTTTCCAGCAATTGAGACAGTTCTTGAAATTCTTTGGCTGTTAACTCTCTGTATTCGCCAACGGGAATATCCAGTTTAATGTTCATGATACGAACACGTTTTAAGGTTTCAACTTCATAATTCAAATATTCACACATTCTTCGGATTTGTCTGTTTAAACCTTGTGTTAAAACAATCTTGAATTCGTAGGTTCCCAATTTTTCAACCACACACTTTTTGGTAATCGTATCTAAAATAGGCACGCCTTCGCTCATGTGTTTTATAAACGTTTGGGAAATGGGTTTGTCTACCGTTACAATGTATTCTTTTTCGTGGTTGTTGCTCGCTCTTAATATCTTATTTACAATATCGCCATCGTCAGTTAAGAGAATTAAGCCTTCACTCGGTTTGTCCAACCTACCAATTGGGAAAATACGTTTCGGATAATTTATAAAATCGATGATGTTGTCCTTTTCAACGCGAGTATCAGTGGTACAAACAATGCCTACAGGTTTATTGAAAGCCAAATAAACAAATTCTTCTTTTGTGTTTTTAATTAATTTTCCATCAACATGTACCACATCGGTTGGAGCTATTTTGGTTCCCATTTCAGGGATTTCACCATTAATGGTCACACGTCCAGCTTCAATGAGTTTGTCTGCTTCGCGACGGGAACAATAACCAACTTCACTTAAAAATTTATTGATGCGTTTTAAATTTTCTTCCATAGTGTAAAGATAGCAACTTTAGTTGTCTATAAAATCGTAAATGTAGTTGGAAACTTCTTCGGTTGCTAAAGAATGGCCATATCCTTCAGTTGAAACCAACATGCTGTTCTTGTATTTTGTTTTAATAAGAAGTGCATCATTATAGGGAATGATATTGTCTTTTTTGTCATGAATAATCAATCCTTTTGAAGTAATATGTTCTGAATAGGTTGCCGTGGAGAAAGCTTCAGGGTAATCGCCAAAACGTTCTTTGATCATTGAGTTAAGATGTTTTTTAACGCGTTTGCTATAGCCAAGCATGTTGGTGTATCTTTTTAAAACATCGGTAAATTCTGAAGGTGCTCCAAGTAAAATCATTTTTTGCACATGTTCTTTTTGGTATTTGTATTGAAAATAAGCAGAAGCCATACCTCCAACCGAATGTCCAATAATGATGTTGGGTTCAAAACGGTCTGAAACAACTTTAATAAATTCCGAATACATTATGGCATTGAACCTGTTGCTGCCGGAACGTCCATGTGCAGGAGCATCTAATGCAACAACGCCAAAGCCTTTTTGTTTTAAATTTGTAATCAATTCTTTCCATCTAGCCGAGTTGCTTTCCCAGCCATGAGCCAATAATACAGTCTGTTTTTTTCCAAGCCATCGATAGGTCATAATGGGCATGTTGTTAAAGGACAGTTCTTCCCTAAAGGCCGTGTCCAAAAAATCGGATTGCTTTTCGTCTGGCCTACCTTTTAAGGGTTTTGTGAATAAAAACAAAGCCATTCTAGCTGCCAATTTGGGGAAAAACATGCCAATACTGTTTATAAAAAATCCTATGGTTTTTTGTAAGATGGTTTTCATTCGCTTTCCCTGTTAACTAAATTCATGGAAAAAGCAGGTAAACAAATGGCCAAATATTCGCAAGGTTCTGTAAACGGATTGGAATATTGAACTCTTGTGTTTTTTTCAATTTTTATGGATTGTCCTGCCTCCAACACAATTTCTTCACCATCTATTATAAACTGTTTTTTGCCTTTAATGATAAAGGTGTACTCGTCGAATTCTGGGGTTTGAAAAGGTTCGCTCCAACCTGCTGGTGCTATCATGTGCGCCACACTTATATTGGAATCTTTATTTGTTGCATTTCCAAAATGTTCCCTTATTATTTTCCCGTCGGTTGTTGGAACAACAAACGGGCTCTCTTGAATGGTGTATTTTTTATTTTCCTGCATTTTATTTGCTTCAACTACTAAGTGTTATTAAGAGATTGCTTTCTAAATCACCAACCTATCATAAAATATTTAATTTTAGCTTTTTCCGGAATTTGAACAGCTTCTATTTTGGCATTGGTATCAAATTGCAATTCGGCAGGCAATTCACTTTTGGATATGGTAAAAAACGCATTGATGTCGTTTACAAAAACCACTATGTTTTTAAGCGTATTTTGAATGCTTGAAATTTTATAATGTGTTTCAATATCCCCAAAAGTACTTTTTGTGCTTATACCTTTTTCCGTTTTAAACCTGCTGTCCAATACTTTTATGGTTTCTATGGTTGAGGTGGAATCCTGGACTGTTTTAGGTGTTAGCGTTAGCAACTTGTTTCCTGACTTATCAAAAACATCAATGTCTGTTCTGTTAAATGTAAACTCATTATCCAGAAGTCTAGACACAACCGAATCGTTGGCAAAAACAGCTTTTAAGTCTTTAACTTGAGTGGAATCTGTTAGCAATCCAACATGTTGTTTTCCTATTTGAAACGGATTTTGTTCTTTTTTACAACCAATACACAATAGGCTTATGAATACGAGGCTGAAAATGGTTTTTTTCATATAAATATTTGGGTTAAATTATGGGTTATTTTTTCATGACTTTGGTTAAAATTCCAAATACACTTCTAATAAATGTAGCACTTGTAAGTACTTTTACAATTGGGTTCATCCTAGTGCTTTTTCTACTGGAAGTACTTTTGGATTTCGCTTTTTCAAGAGCTTCTTTTTCCTTTCGTGCTTTTTCTTTAAGCTCTTCGGCTTCAGCTTGTTCAATTTTTTCATTGAGCATTTCATAGGCACTTTCCCTATCAACTTCTTCGTTGTATTTTTTTACAAGTTTTGAGTTGTTAAGTAAATTTTCCAATTCCGTATCGGTTAAAATGTCCATTCTGCTCATTGGAGCACGCATCATGGTTGCAGCCAATGGTGTTGGTCTGCCTTTTTCATTTAAAGCAGAAACCAAGGCTTCACCTGTTCCTAAAGAGGTAAGAACGCTAGCAGTATCATAATATTCTGTGTCTGGATAATTTTGTGCTGTCAGTTTTATGGCTTTTCTGTCTTTGGCAGTAAAGGCTCTTAATGCGTGTTGGACTTTTAGCCCTAGTTGACTTAAAACGGCTTCAGGAACATCTGTAGGGTTTTGGGTAACAAAATACAAACCAACTCCTTTACTTCTAATCAGTTTTACAATGCTTTCAATTTGATTCAATAAGGCTTTGGATGCTTCGTTAAAAATTAAATGTGCCTCGTCTATAAACATGATTAGTTCTGGCCTTCCCGTATCTCCTTGTTCAGGAAATGTGGAATAAATTTCTGCCAACAAACTTAGCATAAAGGTTGAAAACAATTTAGGTTTGTCTTGAATATCCGTTAATCGAATGATGTTTATGTAGCCTCTACCGTTTTCATCAACTCTAAGCAAATCTTGAGGATCAAACGATTTTTCACCAAAAAACAAGTCGCCTCCCTGTTGTTCCAGCTCTACGATTTTTCTTAAAATGGCTCCAGTGGAAGCTGTGGAAATTCGGCCATAAGCTTCTTCAAACTCTTTTTTGCCTTCGTCTGTGGCATATTGCAGGATTTTCTTGAAATCTTTTAAATCGAGTAGTGGTAGTTTGTTGTCGTCGCAATATTTAAAAATAACGGAAATAATACCAGCTTGGGTTTCGGTAACGTCCAGAATCCTTGAGATTAAAACAGGTCCAAATTCGCTAATGGTGGCACGAAGCCTCACACCATTTTGTGCAGAGAGCGTTAAAATTTCTACAGGAAAAGCTTTAGGTTCAAATGGCAGCCCTATGGCTTCATGGCGTTCATCAATTTTTGCATGTCCAGGACTTGGTTGGGCCAATCCACTTAAATCACCTTTTATGTCCATAAGAATCACTGGAACGCCTTTTTCCGAGAGGTTTTCTGCAAGCACTTGCAAGGTTTTGGTTTTACCAGTTCCTGTTGCTCCAGCAATTAAACCATGTCTGTTCATGGTTTTTAATGGAACGTTTACAAAAGCATTTTTTATGGTCTTTCCATCTAACATGGCAGAGCCTAAAGTAATGTATTCCCCTTTGTTGGTATTACCTTCCGTGATATGGTTAAAGAACGCTTCCTGTTTATTCATTTTTTAAATTTTTTATAAAAATACTAATCTTCAACCAATCTGCTGGAAAATCTTTTCAACAAATAAGTGGAAGGTGTATTTAATGATATGATCTATAAAAATTATATTTGGTACTAATAATGATTTTTGTAAATCATTATCGAAAAACTGTTTGTTGCATACTGCATACTGAATACTGTTTCCTATCTTTGCAAACTATGACTAGAAGTGAAAGACAAGAGTTGATTGATAAAGGGTTGTTGTTGCCTTTAATGGAAGAGTTTTACACCATTCAAGGTGAAGGTTTCCATAAAGGCACTGCTGCTTATTTTGTGCGAATTGGAGGTTGTGATGTGGGTTGCCATTGGTGTGATGTAAAAGAAAGCTGGTTAGCAGAATTGCATCCTCCCACTGAAACCGAAAAAATAGTTGCAAACGCTGTTAAATATAGTAAAACCATAGTGGTTACTGGAGGAGAGCCCTTAACTTGGAATATGACACCTTTGACCACGCAGCTAAAGGAAAAAGGTTTGCAAACACATATTGAAACCTCAGGAGCTTATAAGCTCACTGGTGTTTGGGATTGGATTTGCCTGTCGCCAAAAAAATTAAAGCTTCCAACAGAAGAGATTTATGGGAAAGCCCATGAGCTTAAGATGATTATTTACAATAAAAGCGATTTTAAATTTGCCGAAGAACAGGCAGCCAAAGTCAATAAAGATTGTATTTTGTATTTACAGCCAGAATGGAGTAAACGAGACAAAGTGGTTCCGGAAATTGTAGAGTATGTAATGGCAAACCCAAAATGGAAAGTGTCTTTGCAAACACATAAATATTTGAATATTCCGTAAAAAGGGATTAGGGTTTTTTAACACAATAATAAAGCACAAAGTGCTAAGAGTTTAGAACAAAGAAAAATGCTCCAAGAATATTTGCACTTAGGAGCATTTTTTAATTTTTGTAGTTTCGTGATTCGTTGTTATTTAATTGGCACAGTCACGCGTAAGGTGTCCCAACCCATATGCATGTTGCCTTTGTCATCAAAAGCAATTGAAAAAGCTTCCAATGTTTCTTTTCCTTCGGAAACAGGTACTGTTACCCTTGCCACATCATTAGCTTCGTTATAGGAATATGCGCCCCAAACATTCAAATCGGAATTTAAAATAACGGTCCATTCTTTATCGTTTGGAATGGTAAACATGGAGTAGGTGCCTGCTTTTACTTGTTTGTCTCCAAACATTTTGTCTTGATAAAAAGTAATCTCAACAGCTTCATTTGCGCCAGTTCGCCATACTTTTCCGTTAGGGGTTAAGGTTTTAACATCCCTTCCTTTTAATTGGGGTCTGCTGTATATAACCTTTACTTGCTTGTTGGACTCTTTGTAACTGCTTGGAAAAGCAGCTACGTCCATAGGACTTTTGTCTAAATCGCTAAAATTTTGTGCAGATAGGTTCAATGAAAATAGCATGATTACGGAACATGCCAAAACGGGGATTAAAGTTGATTTCTTCATGAGTTTTTTTTTATAAATATAAAAGAATAATAATAAATGGATTTATTGTTTTATAAATTTTAACGATTGCCGTTGAAAATTATTATGGAAATTTATGTAGTAAACTCCGGTTGGTAAGTCGTCCACAGGAAAACTATATTCTTTTTGAATCTTACTTGAAGTAATGATTTCTCGTGATAATTGTCTTATGTAAGAGCCTTTACTGTCATAGAGTTCTATTAGCATGTTATCGTTACTGGGGAAATATATGCTCAGTTTCAACACAGAAGTCACAGGATTGTTGTGTAATTGGATACTTAAAGATTTTGAAGGGTTTTCTGAAACACTATCAGTGTCTAAGGTTTCATCTGTAAATTTATAAATGGAAGTTCCAGAGGCATAAGCCAAAGAAGAATTTATAATAAAAATTCTATTCAAATTAGACCCAATATTTAAACTGGTCCAGCTAAGCCCTCCGTTTACAGTTTCATAAAAACCTGTTGTATGGCCTCCCATCCACCCAACATTTTCATTGATGAATCCAACAGCTTGAATGTCTGTTTCTGGTGCATCATAACTGTTCCAGTTTATCCCATTGTCGGTAGATTTTATAAGTTTCCCATTAAAAGGGGAAACAGAGGATACGGCACCAAACAATACATTTGGACTGTCTTCTAAAATTTGCAATTTCCAGACATATTCACCAGGTATATTGGAGTTGAAAATTTCTGTCCATGAGCTTCCTCCATCAGTAGTTTTTAAAATAATTGCCCCAGAGTTGTTGCTTCCACATGCAAAGCCCATGGCTTCAGTCAAAAACTTAATTTCCACTAAAGTATTTGCGTGAGGAGACATGTCTATATAACTCCAGGTTGTCCCACTGTCTGTGGATTTTATAATATATGCTGGTGAAAAATAAGCACCACACCCATAAACAGTACTGCTTCCTATTGCAGAAAAGCCACAAATGGCAGGTGGATTTGGAGCTATGTTTAAGATTTCACTCCAATTTGCTCCACCATCGCTGGTTGAAAAAACCTTACCGTTTAAAGTGCCTAAAAAACCAATATCAGAATTCAAAAATTCAATGTTCCTAAAATAATAATTGCCTCCCAACATGCTTTCATTAAGTTGTTCTGTCCAAGTTATGCCACCATCAACAGTTTTATAAACAGAAGCATAATAGCCATTTGCAGCCCATCCTAACGCATCAGTTAAAAAAAACACATCATCAAACCTTTGGCCATTGGCATTTGGAGGGATACTTGTGGTTTGCCATGTTTGGCCATAAATGGTATAAGTAAAAAATATAACGAGTAATTTAAGATATTTCATATTGTAAAGATAATTAAGAAATGTTAACTCAAGCAATTACAATAAACAACATAAACATATGTAAAAGTAAAAATATGAAACCAATTAGCTGCTTAGTGTTTTATAATTATAATACAAATATCATTTTTGCTTAACTATTTCAAATAAAAGTAATACAAAAATATAGATTATGTGTGGTATTGTGTGTGCTTTCAATCTAAAGCAAAAAACCGAAGATTTAAGACCTCAAATCTTAGAGATGGCAAAAAAAATTCGCCATAGAGGTCCAGACTGGTCTGGAATTTACAGCAATGATAAAGTGATCATGGCTCATGAACGTTTAGCTATTGTGGATCCAGCATCCGGGAAACAACCCTTGTTAAGTGATGATAAAAACTTGGTACTTGCAGCCAATGGCGAAATTTATAATCACAGGGATTTGAGAAAGCAATTAAAAACAGTATATAACTTTCAAACCGAAAGCGATTGTGAGGTTATTTTGGCTTTGTACAAAGAAAAAGGGGTTGGTTTTTTGGATGATTTGAATGGCATCTTTGGATTTGCCATTTACGATGTGGTAGAGGACGAATACCTTGTGGCAAGGGATCACATGGGGATCATCCCTTTATATATAGGTTGGGACCAAAACGGCACTTTTTATGTGGCTTCCGAATTAAAAGCGCTGGAAGGTGTTTGTGCTAAAATTGAACTATTCCCTCCAGGACATTATTTATCCAGCAAAGATGGGAAATTTGTTAAGTGGTACTCAAGAGAATGGACTGCATTTGATGCTGTTAAAGAAAACAAAACATGCATAGCTGAAATTAAGGAAGCTCTTGAAGCTGCTGTACACAGGCAATTGATGAGCGATGTGCCTTATGGCGTGCTGTTGTCTGGAGGTTTGGACTCTTCCATAACGTCTGCCATTGCAAAAAAATATTCCCAAAAACGAATTGAAACTGACGATGCTTCTGAAGCATGGTGGCCACAATTGCATAGTTTTTCCGTTGGATTGGAAGGTTCTCCAGATTTAGCTGCAGCCAAAAAGGTGGCAGCCCATATTGGAACCGTTCACCACGAAATAAAATTTACCATTCAAGAAGGCCTGGACGCCATAAGGGATGTTATCTATCAATTGGAAACCTACGATGTCACAACAGTTAGGGCAAGTACTCCCATGTATTTAATGGCTCGAGTTATCAAATCCATGGGAATAAAAATGGTTTTGTCTGGCGAAGGTGCAGATGAACTGTTTGGAGGTTATTTGTATTTTCACAAAGCCCCAAATGCAAAGGAATTTCATGAAGAAACCGTAAGAAAATTAAGCAAACTCCATCAATATGATTGTTTACGTGCCAATAAAAGTCTGGCAGCTTGGGGCATTGAAGGTCGTGTGCCCTTTCTGGATAAAGTCTTCATGGATGTAGCCATGAAAATCAATCCTCAGGATAAAATGATAGGAAACGAACGCATGGAGAAATGGGTTCTTAGAAAGGCCTTTGAAGACATGCTTCCAGAAAGTGTGGCTTGGAGGCAAAAAGAACAGTTTAGTGATGGTGTAGGCTATAGTTGGATTGATACGCTAAAAGAGGTTGTAGCAGCAGAGGTTACCGATGAGCAACTGGCAAATGCCAAATATAAATTCCCAATTCAAACACCAACAAGTAAAGAAGAGTTTTATTATCGTTCCATATTTGCAGAACATTTTCCAAGTGATACAGCAGCCCTAAGTGTCCCTCAAGAAGCAAGTGTGGCTTGTAGCACTCAAATTGCTTTAGAATGGGACGAAGCTTTTAAAAACATGAATGACCCGAGTGGAAGAGCTGTTGCCAAAGTGCATGCTGAGGCCTACTGATAGCTATGTTGCATGTTATTAAAAAGTCAGTTTTTTCAAGCTGACTTTTTCTGTTTTAAAAAATGATCCCTAATAATTATTGGTTCGTTTTTTTAGTGCATTTTCAAAAAAATATCACTTAAAGACAATATTTTAAAACGCCATAGATTTCATTAGAGCCAAGAAGGCATTTTTGTTATTTTAACATTTCCATAAAAAACCCTAAAATGCAATTTAAGGCACTTTTTAAGCGTTTTAAGACACTTTCGCGTAATTAACAAATGTTGATAAAAATAGTTTATACTCGTTAAAGTGCTTTCAAAAAGCGTTTTTAATTCGTATCTTTGTAAGTATCCTAAAATGATGCGTGAGTGTCATTTTTTTTGTGGATAAAACAAAGATTTTTAACGAATAGATAAAGAATCATATGAGTCAAGAAAAAGAAGAATTTAACAAGCACAATTATTCAGCAGATAGTATCCAAGCCCTGGAAGGTATGGAACATGTACGTATGCGTCCATCCATGTATATTGGAGACGTTGGTACAAGAGGTCTTCACCATTTGGTATACGAAGTAGTGGACAACTCTATTGATGAAGCTTTGGCTGGACACTGTAACAATATAACTGTAATCATTAATGAAGATAACTCCATCACTACTGAAGATGATGGTCGTGGGATTCCAGTGGACCTTCATAAAAAAGAAGGAGTATCTGCTTTGGAAGTGGTTATGACCAAAATTGGTGCTGGTGGTAAATTCGATAAAGATTCCTATAAAGTTTCTGGTGGATTGCATGGTGTTGGAGTAAGTTGTGTGAACGCTTTGTCAGAACACTTAAAGGCTACCGTTTACAGAGATGGTAAAATTTACGAACAAGAATACGAAAGAGGTAAACCTTTATATCCTGTAAAGGAAATTGGTGAAACAGAAAATAGAGGAACAACCGTTACTTTTAAACCAGATTCTACCATATTCACTCAAACCCTGGAGTATAGCTATGACACTTTGGCCAGTAGAATGCGTGAATTGGCTTATTTAAATAAAGGCATTACCATTCATTTGGTAGACAAGCGAACAAAAAAAGATAATGGTGAATTTGAAGGGGAAACATTTCATTCTGAAGAAGGCTTAAAAGAATTTATCAAGTTTTTGGATGGCAATAGAGAACCCTTAATGAAAGACGTTATTGCTTTCGAAGGTGAAAAAAATGGTGTTCCGGTAGAAGTGGCCATGGTTTACAACACGTCTTATGCAGAAAACCTACATTCCTATGTAAACAATATCAACACACATGAAGGAGGAACCCATTTGTCAGGTTTCCGTCGAGGCTTAACACATACGCTTAAAAAATATGCAGATGAGTCTGGCATGTTGGACAAATTAAAGTTTGATATTGCAGGAGACGATTTCCGTGAAGGGTTAACGGCCATTATTTCTGTAAAAGTTCAAGAGCCACAGTTTGAAGGGCAAACAAAAACCAAATTAGGAAACAGGGAAGTGTCTGCTTCTGTAAGTCAGGCAGTGTCTGAAATGCTAACCGATTACCTGGAAGAACACCCAGATGATGCCAAAATTATAGTTCAGAAAGTAATTCTTGCTGCACAAGCACGTCATGCAGCTCAAAAAGCTCGTGAAATGGTTCAGCGTAAAACTGTTATGAGCATTGGTGGTTTGCCAGGAAAACTATCAGACTGTTCAGAGCAAGACCCAGCCAAATGTGAAGTGTTCCTGGTTGAGGGAGACTCGGCAGGTGGAACTGCCAAACAAGGTAGGGACAGAGCTTTTCAAGCTATTTTGCCATTAAGAGGTAAGATATTGAACGTGGAGAAGGCCATGACCCATAAAGTGTTTGAAAACGAAGAAATTAAAAACATCTTTACAGCGCTTGGTGTTACCATAGGAACCGAAGAAGACAGTAAAGCTTTAAACCTATCAAAATTGCGTTACCATAAAATTGTTATTATGTGTGATGCCGATATTGATGGTAGCCATATTGCAACCTTAATTCTTACCTTCTTCTTTAGATACATGAAAGAATTGATAGAACAAGGGTATGTTTATATTGCAACGCCTCCTTTGTATTTAATTAAAAAAGGAAATAAAAAGCAATATGCTTGGTCAGATAAAGAAAGAGATGCCATTGCGGAAGAGTTTGGAGGAAACGTAAGCATACAGCGTTATAAAGGTCTTGGGGAAATGAATGCCGAACAGCTTTGGGACACAACCATGAACCCGGAATTTAGAACCATGCGATTGGTGCAAATAGATAATGGAACCGAAGCCGATAGAATTTTCTCGATGCTCATGGGAGACGAGGTGCCACCACGTAGGGAATTTATTGAAAAGAATGCCATTTATGCAAACATTGATGCCTAATGTTTTGCTTTCAGTTACTTAAACTGAAACAGAATACATAAAGATATAACCTGCAAGATAAAGGATCTTGCAGGTTTTTTTGTATCAAAGCTTTTGGAAAGTAAAACAAGAATTGATAAATAATTGATATATTTGAGTAAACCTACAATTTAGAAACCATGAAAACAATCCCGTTTTTTTTATTTTTAATCATCATTGTATTTCCTGTACAATCTCAAGATAATATTGACGACTTATTGGCTGCTGGTGTTAATGATGCCAAGCGCTTTAGTCAAGATTATTTGGCTCCAGCAACCGAAGGACTGGCTTATGGCATCAATAACGGATGGTTTAACCATGCCAAGGGACAAAAACAATTTGGTTTTGAAATAGGACTTATAGCAAATACCTCATTTATAAACGATGATAAAAAAACATTTGAAATGCGGGCAAGCGATTATGAAAACATCCGATTTCTTGATAATAGCACTTCTAAAAATGTTGCTACAGCCCTAGGACATAACGACCCAGACATCACTGTGGTCATTACTTACGACGATCCTATTTTTGGTAATCAAGAAACAGAGTTAACATTACCAACAGGTATAGGTTCCACAGGAGTCAACATCATTCCTGCAGCATTTTTGCAAGCAGCGTTTTCTCCATTTAGAGGCACACAAATAAAAGCGCGCTATTTTCCCAAAATTGAAACTGAAGATGTGAAAACAGGTCTACACGGGGTTGGTATTCAACAGGAATTTACAGCGTGGTTGCCTAGGGATAAATTCTTTCCAGTAGCCATCTCTGGATTGATAGCATACACGCATCTGGATGGAAGCTACGATTTTACAGATTCCAATCTTGTTGAGGGTAGTAATCAACAAGTGCAAACAGATATCAATACCTTCTTGTTTGAGTTGATTGCCTCTACTAATTTTAAAGTGCTAAATGCCTATGGAGCTATTGGTTATTTAAGTGGCAAATCACAAACAGACCTTTTGGGAACTTATGTGGTCACAGATGGTTTGTTGTATTCAGAAAGCATTGTGGACCCTTTTTCCATTGAAGAGAAGGTAAACGGCATCCGGACCACACTGGGAGCCAATGTAAAACTAGGATTTTTCAGCCTAAATGTAGACTATACGTTTGCTGAATTCAATAGTGCTTCGTTAGGGTTGAATTTTTCATTCTAGATTTCATTGAAACTTCCAACAATTATGATTTAAAAATGTTAAATTTGCTGAAATTTAATCATTTCAAAACTTAAAATATTATATAAAAATGAAAGTAACAGTAGTTGGAGCAGGAGCAGTAGGTGCCAGTTGTGCAGAATACATTGCCATTAAAAATTTCGCATCAGAAGTTGTTTTATTGGATATCAAGGAAGGTTTTGCTGAAGGGAAAGCCATGGATTTAATGCAAACAGCTTCATTAAACGGATTCGATACGAAGATAACTGGAATTACTAACGATTATTCTGCCACTGCAAATAGCGATGTTTGTGTGATTACCTCTGGTATTCCTAGAAAACCAGGAATGACCCGCGAAGAGCTTATTGGTATCAATGCAGGTATTGTTAAGGCTGTATCATCCAGCTTGGTGGAGCATTCCCCAAATACCATCCTTATTGTTGTAAGTAACCCAATGGATACCATGGCTTACCTAGCAGCAAAAGCTACAGGTTTACCAAAACATAGAATTATTGGAATGGGTGGCGCTCTGGATTCTGCACGTTTTAAATACAGATTGGCCGAAGCTTTAGAAGCTCCAATTAGCGATGTAGACGGAATGGTACTTGGTGGACATAGCGATACGGGAATGATTCCTTTAACCAGATTGGCAACAAGAAACTCGGTTCCAGTAACTAAATTCTTATCTACCGAAAGATTGGAACAAGTTAAAGAAGATACAAAAGTTGGTGGTGCAACCCTTACAAAATTATTGGGAACATCTGCATGGTATGCGCCAGGAGCTGCTGTAAGTAGTTTAGTTCATGCGATTGCTTGCGACCAGAAAAAAATGTTTCCTTGTTCGGTTTACCTTGAAGGGGAATATGGCATGAACGATATATGTATAGGTGTTCCTGTTATTCTAGGAAGAAAGGGAATTGAGAAAATAGTTGAAATAGACTTAAACGATGCCGAAAAAGCCAACATGAAAGAAAGTGCAGAAGCTGTTAGAAAAACTAACGGTTTATTGGAACTATAAGAATCCTAATCAACATAAAACAAAAGAATTAAATGAAAAAAATATTATTTATAGTATTGGTTGCAATCACCTCAGTTGGTTTTTCGCAAGAAACAATTAAAGAAGGTGTTGTGCTTTCTAAACAAACCATGTCCACAGACAATGCCGAATTACAAAGTCAGTTGGCTATGGTTGGAGACATAGTTACCACCACGTATTTTAAAGGAAACAAATCCCGTTCTGAAACCAATAATTTCATGACAGGTACTTCGGTGACCATTATGGACAATGACAATAACCAAATGTTAATGACCTTAAACAATCAAATGGTAGGCAAAAAATATGTGTTAAAAAGCATGGAGCCTTCAGAAGAGGATTTAGAGAACATTACGGTTACTAAAGGAGATGAAACCAAAAACATATTGGGTTACGAGTGTCAAGAATATAATGTGGAAGTAAATAAAGATGGCGTGGTAGTTAAAATGGACATTTATACTACAGATAAATTGAGTGCGCTTTCTCAGCAATCAACCATGATGGGAGCAGATATTAAAGGGTTTCCAATGTACTTGACCATGAACATGAATCAAATGGGAATGAACCTAACCATTACCCAAGAAGCTACAGAAATAAAAAAAGAAGCTGTTTCTGATGATAAATTTGATATGACACCTCCAGAAGGTTACGAAAAAACCGACAACTTGCAAGGGATGTAAGCCTTCAATTTTAGTATAACAAAAAAAACAGCTTTTTATGGCTGTTTTTTTTGTTATATATCTCAAACATTTTGTTAAATAAGTATAGAAGATATATATTTGCTCGTTTTTAAAAATAACAACAAGAAACTAATTAATTTAATAAATAATGCAGAATAAAGGATTAGTAAAACTATTTGCAATTTTATTTGGTTTGGTAAGTATTTACCAATTGTCTTTTACATTTAAGGCAAACAGTTTAGACGAAGATGCCATTGTATATGCAAAAGGCGATGTAGAAAAAGAGCGTCAGTATCTAGATTCAATAGCTAACGAAAAAGTTTATAGTTTAGGTATCGCAGATTACACTTACAACGAAGTAAAGGAAAATGCCATGAATCTTGGTCTGGACCTTAAAGGAGGTGTTAGTGTTATCTTACAGGTATCTGTAAAAGATATCTTGAAAGGTTTGGCTAATTACAGTAAAGACCCAGTTTTTAACAAAGCATTGGACGATGCGTCCGAACTTCAAAAAAACAGTCAGAATACCTATTTGGAAGATTTCTTTGTAGCTTTTGATAAAATTAAAGGTGATACTAAATTGGCGTCTCCTGATATTTTTGCCAATAGAACACTAAGCGAAGAAATTACTTTTGACATGACCGATGATGAGGTTAAACCTATCATTGAAAGAAAAATAGACGAATCTATTGTATCTGCATTCGAAGTATTGCGTAAACGTATTGATGAATTTGGGGTTACCTCTCCTAGCATCCAACGTTTAGGGAACTCTGGACGTATTTTAGTAGAGCTTCCAGGTGTTAAAGACAAAGAAAGAGCCCTTAAACTCCTTCAAAGTACAGCTCAGTTGGAATTCTGGGAAGCTTATAGGGGAGAAAACTTCATTGGCTTTTTAAACCAAGCCAACGAATTGCTTAAAGAAATTGAAGCTGAAAGTGATGAAACCTCAAGCGAAGAAGTAGCTGAAGAATCCCAAGATTCCGAAGACGATAAAATTGCCGATTTATTGGGAGACGATCCTGATTCTTTGGATATAGAAAGCAATCCTATAGGAAAACTAATTAGAGGTTTTGGTTACCAAGGAGGACCTATTGTGGCACAATTTGCTATTAAGGATAAAGACCAAGTTCTGGAATATTTAAACATGCCACAAGTAAGGGCTTTGATTCCTGCTGAAATGCGTGATGTAAAATTCTTGTTTGGAAAACCAGAAAAAGATAGCGAAATAGTAGATTTATATGCTTTGGTAGGAAACAGGGACAACATACCACCTTTAAGTGGTGCTGTGGTTACAGATGCTCGTCAGGAGTTTGGACCAACAAACAAGCCTGTTGTATCTATGCAAATGAATGCCAAAGGGGCTAAAATTTGGGAAGAGATGACTGGGAAAGCCTTTAACCAAGGCAGTCAGATAGCTATTGTTCTGGATAATGTGGTGTATTCTGCACCTGGTGTAACAACTGGAGCTATTTCTGGCGGAAACTCTCAAATTTCTGGAGACTTTACACTAAACGAAGCAACCGATTTAGCAAACGTTTTACGTGCTGGTAAATTACCTGCTTCTGCAGATATCATTCAAGGTGAGGTAGTAGGACCTTCTTTAGGTCAGGAAGCAATTGATAGCGGTAAAATATCTTTCTTGATTGCACTTTCCTTGGTGCTGTTATGGATGATTTTCTATTATGGTAAAGCTGGTTTGTTTGCAGACATCGCCATGATTTTCAACATCCTTTTAATCTTTGGTGTGCTTTCTGGTTTAGGAGCTGTATTAACGCTTCCTGGTATTGCTGGTATTGTATTGACCATTGGTATGTCGGTCGATGCAAACGTGCTTATTTTTGAGCGTATCCGCGAAGAATTGGCCAAAGGAAAAGGGCAGAAAGAGTCCATCCAGGATGGATTTAGCAATGCCTTGTCTTCTATTTTGGATGCCAATATTACAACTGGTTTAACAGCATTGATCTTATTCATTTTTGGAACAGGACCTATTAAAGGATTTGCAACTACCTTATTAATTGGTATCGCTACATCTTTATTTACGGCAATTTTCATTACAAGACTGATTATAGATTGGTACATAGGAAGAAAAGGCAACTTGGACTTCGCTACAGGTCTTACCAAAAACCTATTCAGAAATATTAATATCGATTTCTTAAAGAAACACAAAACAGCTTATATTGTATCTAGTATAGCTATTGTAATAAGTTTAGGATCTTTATTTACAAACGGTTTGGATCAAGGTGTCGATTTTGTTGGAGGTAGAACCTATCAAGTACGTTTTGATCAACCTGTAAGCTCTTCGGAAATTACTAGTTTGCTTTCTTCTCCTGAAGTATTTGGTTCTGCAGATGCCAAAACATTTGGTAATGCCAACCAGTTAAAAATCACTACCAAATTTAAAGTTGAAGAAACAGGAACAGAGGTTGATGAAGAATTAAGAAAAACCTTATACACAGCTTTACAACCACACTTAGATGGGATTTCTTATGAGGAATTTATTAGTGACGATGAGAACAAAACCCATGGACTGATGAAATACTACAAAGTAAGTCCAACCATTGCAGACGATATTAAAAAAGCATCGTTCTGGGCAATATTAGGCTCTTTAATCGTGGTATTCCTTTATATCTTATTCCGTTTTAAAAGATGGCAATTCTCACTTGGTGCAGTGGCAGCAGTATTTCATGATGTGCTTATTGTATTGGGTGTTTTCTCTTTAACATACAAATTCATGCCATTTACCATGGAGATAGACCAAGCCTTTATTGCGGCTATCTTAACAGTAATAGGATATTCATTAAACGATACGGTTGTAGTGTTCGATAGAATTCGTGAGTTCTTTAATGAGCATGCCAATTGGCATTTCGATAAAGTGATCAACGTGTCATTAAGCAGTACTTTAAGTAGAACCTTAAATACCTCTTTAACTACTTTAGTGGTATTGTTGGCCATCTTCATATTTGGAGGGGATTCTATTAGAGGATTTATGTTTGCCTTAATTGTAGGTGTAATAGTAGGTACTTATTCATCATTATTTATTGCAACTCCAATTATGTACGACTCTGTTAAAAAAGGTGATGCCAAAGAGTCCTTAAAAAACAAGGTAAAAGAAGAAATGGAAGAAGCTAAAGCTTAATGCATTCTTTTATAAAATATAGTAAAGCCTTTCAGTTATTTCTGAAAGGCTTTTTTTTAACTATATCATTTGGGTTATAAAAGCAGAAGGTATTTGTTTTTTGAAGAAAGTACTATGAAAACATTAAAAACTGATTCTTATTTGCTGATGTTTAAGTTGATTGTTTTAAATCTTTAGTTTTAGTTGTAATCTGTTTTCTCCTAAAAACACAGGGTTTTTAAACACATACCATGCCAAAAGCTGAAAACTGAGACTGAAATCTGTTTATACGAGCAAAGCTTGAGCGAAATAGGGAAGGCTAATTCTTGGAAAATTCCATCTTATCACCAACTTCCAAGCGCCATTTGCTCACCAAGCCAGCATTAACCTCCAAAACATACATGGCAGGAACGTGAGACGGTAACGAAGACTCATTTAAGGGTTGGGCATTTTCTTGAAAACTGACAATGGATTTTGATTGATCCAAATAAATTATATCTAGTGCAAACCTGGTGTTTTTCATATAAAACGAACGAGGTCTTTCATCAGGAAATACAAACAACATACCTTGGTGTTCTTTCATGGAATTACGGTACATCAATCCTGTTTGTGTATCGTATTCGGTATCTGCTATTTCAATATCCAATTTAGAAACTAGGGAGTCTGTGGTAGCTTTAAACAAAGTTAACTCGCCTTCTTTGGTAAAAGGAACTTCAGTGGTCTTAATTATTTTTTTGTCTTCTTTACAAGAACTGTTAATACTAAAAGAGACCAAGCTTAAAGCAAAAAGAAATGGTAAAGAGTGCCTTGATTTAAAATTCATATTTAAGCTTCCTTGGTTTTTGGTTTAAAACCAAACATAAAATAAAGTCCAATAATTATAAATGGAATACTTAACATCTGTCCCGTATTTAAGCCCATTAAGGTTATATATTCTTCACCTTGAGGTTCTTTTACAAATTCCACAAATAAACGTATGGTCCATAGCAGCACTAAAAATAAACCGAACAAAAATCCAGCTTGGTTGCCTTTGTTGGTTTTAACATAGAAATACCATAAAATAACAAACACAAAAACATAACAGAAAGCTTCATATAACTGGGCAGGATGTCTATAAGGTACTGCTTGCAACAAGTCTTGAAACTGAGGATTGGTTGCAATGGCATCATAAGCTGCTTTTGGTGTTTTCATGCCTGTAAGCTGCATGGCTTCCCCTTGGCCATATTCATCTTGAATAAAACGAACTCCGAAAGCTGAATCGGTTACTTTTCCAATAATTTCAGAATTAATAAAATTCCCAATTCTAATAAATACAGCTCCAGACGCCACAGGAATGACCACTCTGTCCAATATCCACATTAAAGATTTGTACTTGTATTTTCTTCGGTATAAATACATACCAATAATGATGCCTATAGCTGCTCCATGACTTGCCAAGCCTTGAAAGCCCGTAAATTCGAATTCTGGATGAAAACGAAATGGTAAAAAGATGCTAAAAAAATCTTGAGAGATCAATTCCGATTGGTAAAATAACACATGTCCCAAACGTGCTCCCAGCATGGTTGCAAAAACTGTGTAAATAAATAAAGGGTCTAAATATTCCAGTTTCACTTTTTCTTTAATAAAAATCCGTTTCATGATATACCAACCTAAAAGGAAGGCTATTATCCACATCATGCTATAAAAATGAAGTTTGAAATTTCCAATAATGTCTATTCCTGAAACAGGATTCCAATCGAATTTAAGTAGAAACATAGATTTTAATTTGTGATTGTAAAGATAGCATTTATGTATTATTAAAATCAATATGTTAAAAAGGATTAACGAGAATTTATCATTAAAGGGATGTGGAAATGGTGATGATTTGTTTAAACGGACAGGTCGCGAGCTGGCGCGATGGCTAGTTTTTAGTTGTCATCCTTTTCCGGAACTGGGTCGTAGCCAGAACGTCCCCAAGGCGATGG
>NZ_ANLA01000003.1 GCF_000348685.1 Xanthomarina gelatinilytica
TAAATTAGAATTTATAACTGTCCTATTTTTGGGGAAGCCTACATTAGATACATAAATAAGTTTGAAAATAAATATACATTACTTCTTAAATTTAAATATCCTATATCATAAGCAGAAAAATATACTTCATAAAATAAAAGTGAAGTTATTATCAACCACCATAAAAACATAGTAATACTTACTATAGAATTTAAAGATTTATAAAACACCAATATCTTATCACTGTTTAGAATTTCAATAAAATATAAGGAAATACAATTTAAAATCACTAATGCACCAAAAATATTGACGAATTTTAATTGTGAATTAAAAAATGAATCTAAATTTTGACTAATATAAGTAGTAGAACTTAACAAAAAAATGAAACAGACATATTTTACAATTTTTTTAAAATTACTATTCAATAAAATTTTATAATAATAATATGACATAAATAAAACACCACCTAAATTCCAGAAGGTAGTAAACCACCAATAATTTCTACTAAAGCTAGTTTCCTTTAAGTAATCTCTTAGACCATGAAGTTGTTGATATTCTATAACATAAGTTGGATAGCTACCTATAAAGTCTACAAAAGCAACATAAATCAAATAGTATATAAATATTTTGCTGTTATAATTCTTATATTTTTTATAAAATATAATCCCTATAACAGCACATACAATTAAAATTAAATCATTTAATTGTGAAGTATATTTATATAGAAAGTCTGACATGAATTATTGTGGATAATTAGCTGGTGGTGGCATTCCTGGACCTCCTCCATTTAAACCTCCTCCAGGAATATCTCCTCCTCCAGGTGGCAACATATTAAATAAAGTGCTATTTCCTTGGGAGAAGTTTTCAACACCTGTTGGCACCATAAACATGGTGGTGTACCCCAACTCCTTAGATTCATTTTCGGCATATTTTAAATATTCGCGCATGCACTGTTCTTATTTATTAAAAATTAATCATTTTTCTGGATTTGATATTATTAGCCCAATCGCAAACATACCATACAAGAACAAGTTAGCAAATAAATAGACTTGCCATTTCAAAATAATATAATTCCAATCTGCAGTTGAATAATACACTTCATAAAATGCCAAAGGAGATATTATGAGCCAAAAAATTAAAATTGCAATGCTTATATAAAAATTTAAATCTTTATAAAATTTGAGCACTCGTTCATTTGAAAGAATTTCCAAGAAATAATAAAAAGCACATTGAATGATAATCAAAGCTCCAGCAATATCTATGGAAGAAAAAGATTTAACAAAGAAATCTTTCCAATTACTCAATATGATATAAAAAGAGAATACTAAAAATATAACTGTTGATGCTTTTAGTAAGTTTGCATAAAACTTATTCTTTAATACTTTTTGGTAGTACAACGCAAATATTAAAACACCTCCAATATTCCAAAATAAAGTAAACCACCATCTATTTTTTTCAAACAAGGTGTCCTTTAAAGCTACTTTTACATTGTGTAAAAATTCAAATTTTTCCACATAAATAGTATACGCTCCAAGAAATTCAATAATAAAGAGATAAACTAGAATAAAAATGAAATATTTAGCATCTGAATATTTGTGTTTTTTATAAAAAATTAAACCCACAAATACTGCGAAAATTTCAATACTAGTTATTAAAATACTATAATTATTTCTTAAAAATTCTTCCAAATAAAAAAATTTTACTGTGGATAATTAGCTGGTGGTGGCATTCCATTATGACCTCCATTTAAACCTCCTCCAGGAATATCTCCTCCTCCAGGTGGCAACATATTGAATAAGCTACTATTTCCTTGAGAGATGTTTTCAACACCTGTTGGCACCATAAACATGGTAGTGTAACCTACTTCTGCTTCTGTAGGATAGGCTCCCAAGTATACACGTACACCATCCATGGTGTAACCTAACTCCTTAGATTCGTTTTCGGCATATTTTAAATAATTTTTCATGTCTTCCAAAGACCACCAAGCCGAACGGTTGTCTGGACGTTTCACTATGGAATCACTAATCAATGCGTGTCTGCTGTTAAATGCTTGGTCTAGGGTCTTGGCCTCTTCTGGTGTAATTAATCCTTTGGGTGCCACAATGCCTACTTCGGTATTGTCATCGCCACACATGGGACAAAAAAAGTAGGTAGCCAAAGCACCTATAATGATCCCTAATACTAATAAACTAAAATTTTTCATAATGAGTAAGATTGGTTAATAGAATCTAAATGTATTAAAAAGATTGAAAATTCCTTCAATTTATGGTTTTAAAATAAAACTGTTGCCTCTTTTTTAACCCAGCCAACCTTCCCGATCCAAGCTTCTGTATTGGATGGCCTCGCTAATATGTGAACCCAAAATGTGGTCGCTTCCTTCTAAATCGGCAATGGTCCTGGAAACTTTTAAAATCCTGTCATAAGCTCTAGCCGAAAGGTTCAATCGTTCCATGGCTGTTTTCAACAACTGCATGGAAGCATCGTCCAGCACACAATGTTTTCTAATTTGCTTCGTGTTCATTTGTGCATTGTAATGTACAGTTGTAGAATTTTCAAAGCGTTTGGTTTGTAACTCCCTTGCTGCTGTTACACGCTTTCTAATCTCTATGGAAGATTCGCCTTTTCTGGTATCGGACAGTTTTTCAAAAGGCACAGGAGTCACTTCTATATGAATGTCTATTCTATCCAATAAAGGACCAGAAATCTTACTTAAATAACGTTGCATTTCGGCTGGAGAGGAAGTCACTGGTGCATCTGGATCGTTGAAATAACCGCTCGGACTCGGGTTCATACTGGCAACCAACATAAAAGACGATGGATAGGTTACCGTAAATTTTGCCCTTGAAATGGTTACTTCCCTGTCTTCCAACGGCTGACGCATCACTTCAAGAACTTCGCGTTTAAATTCCGGCAATTCGTCCAAAAACAACACGCCATTGTGTGACAAGGATATTTCACCAGGTTGTGGATAGCTACCTCCTCCAACTAAAGCAACATTTGATATGGTATGATGAGGACTTCTAAATGGACGTTGAGCCATGAGTCCTGTATTTTCCTTAACTCTTCCAACAACCGAATGTATTTTGGTGGTTTCCAAGGCTTCTTCCAAGGTCATTGGTGGTAGAATACTTGGCAAACGTTTGGCAAGCATGGTTTTTCCTGCTCCTGGTGGACCAATTAAAATAATATTATGTCCTCCAGCTGCTGCAATTTCCATACAGCGCTTTATGGATTCTTGTCCTTTCACATCAGAAAAATCAAACTCTGGAAAGTTTAGGCTTTTATTGAATTCTTCTTCTACATTTATGATGGTTTGCTCCAAAGGCTCGCCTTTATCAAAATAATTGATAACCTGCTCAATGGTTTCTACACCATACACGTTCAATCCAGAAACTATGGCAGCTTCCTTGGCATTTTGTTTTGGCAATATAAAACCTTTAAAACCCTCTTCTTTGGCTTTAATGGCAATAGGCAAAGCGCCTTTAATTGGTTGTAAGGAACCATCCAGGGACAATTCGCCCATAATAAGAAAATCTTCTAAATCTTCAGCTTGAATTTGATTGGTAGCAGCAAGAATGCCAATGGCCAAGGTTAAATCGTAGGCACTTCCCTCCTTTCTTAAATCGGCTGGAGACATGTTAATAATGATTTTTTTTACAGGAATTTTAAACCCATTGTTTTGCAAGGCAGCAGCTATTCGGTAGTTGCTTTCCTTGATGGCATTATCTGGCAAACCAACCAGATGGTACCCTACACCTGTGTCCACATTTACTTCAACGGTTATGGTAGTAGCCTCTACCCCAAAAACAGCAGATCCAAAGACTTTTTTAAGCATAATCGATTGGTTTGCTTAAATGTAAGAAAAAATACTAAATTATAATTCCTTAATAAACTCCAAAGCCCGTTTTTCGTTGTAATAAAAGCCTCCTTTTTGAAAAAAACCTACGTGACCTCCATGTTTAGGCATTTCCAAAAACAAATTTGAATTGTTTTTGGCTTCTTTTACAGGATAACATTCTGAAGATAAAAACGAATCGTTTAGCGCATTGATAAGCAAGGTTGGAATGCCAATGTTTGGAAGGAATTGCAAACTGGAACTTTGTTTATAATAGTCCTGGGCATCTAAAAATCCGTGAGCCTTAGACGTGTAAAGGTTATCAAAATCATATAAAGTTTTAATGGAAGTAACATCTGCTACTTTAAGTTTGTCAGCATGTTTATTGGATTTTAATAGCAATTTGGTTTTTAAGTTGTACTTAAATTTATCATGAAATGCTTTGTTTTTAAACTTGTGCAATTCGTTGGCAGAGCCTGCTAAAAAACAAGGTACCGAAACAGCTATTCCAGCTTTTATTTGTACTGGTAAGTTTGTGGTTTCCCCTAAATATTTTAGCGTTACATTGCCTCCCAAACTAAAGCCTTTGATAAAGATTTCAGAATACTGTGTTGTATCTAAAATATGCTGAATCACTTGTCTTAAATCTTCTGTTTCGCCTGAATGATACGAACGAAAAGACTCATTGTCCTCACCACTGCAACCACGAAAATTAACCGAAACTGCATCGATATGATTCTGATTAAAAAGCTTGGCAGTTCCTGTGATGTAATGCCTTTGGGCATTCCCTTCCAAGCCATGAAGAATAATGATGAGCCTTTCCGTTTTTTCTTCGGAATAACTCCAATCCAAATCCAAAAAATCGCCATCAGACAAGGTAATCCGTTCTCTTTTTTGAATCAGACCGTTTACATTTCTAATTAAACCGGAATAAACCGTAGCAACAAATCCGTTTCTGAAAAAATAAGGCGCTTTGTAGGTTGATTCTATTATAGGCATTTTCTAAACTTCAATGTTAGTAAACTGAAACGTATTCCCATCAAATAACCCTTTATCGCTTAATTTTAAGGATGGAATCACCAACAAAGCCATAAAACTCAAGGTCATATATGGTGCATGTAGTGTGCTTCCCAGTTGTTTTGCCATTTTATCAAGTTCAGCATATTGTTTTCCAATTGTTTTTGCATCCTGATCGCTCATAATGCCTGCAACTGGCAATGCCACCACTTTTTCTGCCTTATCGGCAGACAGGTTTTCTGAATCTGAAACTGCACAAATACCTCCTTTGGTTTCAATAAGTAAATTGACTGCTTTACATATAGCTTCATCACTAACTCCTACTGCAATTATGTTGTGAGAGTCGTGTCCAACAGAAGAAGCAATCGCGCCTTTCTTTAACCCAAAATTCTTTATAAAAGCAATGGCTGGTTTCTGATTTTGATATCTATTGACAACGGTCATTTTTAAAATGTCCTTTTCAACATTTGAAACTAGATTCCCGTCTTGCAACAGACTTTCTACAATAATCTCGTTTGTTACCAATTGTCCTTCCAAAGCTTCGATAACACGAATTTTCGCTTGCCCTGAGCGTAGTCGAAGGGTTGCTGATGATTCATACCTAAAGTCGGAAACGTCTTTTTTGTCTGTTTGGAAGTTGTTTAGAATTTCAAAAGGAACAGAATCTATTTTCGAAATATCTTCATCGAAAACCAATTCCCCATTGATGTAGGTTTGAAGTGTTTTAAAGTCTTTTAAATCTTCTACCACAATACAATCGGCAAAATCTCCAACATTTAATAAGCCAACATCTAAATTGTAATGTTTCACAGGATTAACACAGGCAACCTGTAACACCTTAAAAACATCCATGCCTTTAGCAACAGCTCTTGCACATAGATTGTTAATATGATGCAATAACAAATCATCTGGATGCTTGTCGTCGCTACAAAACATCATGTTTTCATAATGTTCTGGCAGCAAATCGATAAGTGCTTCAAAATTTTTGGCAGCTGAACCTTCACGAATCAGGACTTTCATGCCTTTTTGAAGTTTTTCTAAACCTTCTTCAAAAGTAAAACACTCATGATCTGTACTAATTCCTGCTTGAATGTATTTGGTTAGGTCGTCGCCTCGTAATCCTGGAGCATGTCCATCAATAGGTTTGTTGTAGTGTTTTGCCCAGGCTATTTTTTTAAGGACTTCATCATCTTTAAATAAAACGCCAGGATAATTCATCATTTCTGCCAAATATTTAATGTCTGGATTAGCCATTAAGGTTTTAATGCCTTCGGAATCTATGACTGCTCCTGCAGATTCAAAAGAAGTTGCAGGCACGCAGGAAGGTGCTCCAAAATTAAATTTAAAAGGAGTTTCTTTTCCATTGTTAATCATAAACTCCACGCCTTCAACACCAAGCACATTGGCTATTTCATGAGGATCGGAAACCGTTGCTATGGTTCCATGTTTTACTGCAATCCTGGCAAATTCACTGGGAACCAACATGGAACTTTCAATATGAATGTGTGCATCTACAAATCCTGGAAGGATGTAATGGTTCACATTGTGTTGTTTTTCTTCAACACTAAAAATCTTCCCATCTTTAATGGTAATTTCACCTTTAAAAACACGTTGGTTTGGTATGTCGACAATATTTCCTTTTAATATCATAAAATAAAATTAATCATTTTTGGATTGAAAATGCTTCACTTTTACATTGAGTTGAGCAGACTGGTTCAGCAAGACATTATTAATAAAAAAGCGAGAACCAGTCTCGCTTTTCAATTTTGTTATTGAATTTATTCCTTAAAATTTTCAATCCCCTTTTTCAGCCATTCGTAATATTCTTTAGGATCTGGTGTATAACCAACTGTTGGGCTAATATCTTCACCATCCAAATTTTGAATAACATATAAGGGTTGTGCATTGGTATTGTATCTGGTTTGCTGGAACTCCAACCATTTATGTCCGTAGGTCCTTACTTTGTTTCCGGTAAGTTCAGATTCAAACTGTTCGGCTTCAGGAAGTTTGGTCCTGTCGTCCACATATAGTGAAATAAGCACGACCTCGTTATCCAACAAGGCATAAATTTCATCTTCCACCCAAACCTGTTCTTCCATTTTACGACAGTTCACGCAGGTTAATCCTGTAAAATCCAGCATCACTGGCTTATTGACTTTTTTTGCATAAGCCATCCCTTTATCGTAATCATGAAAAGCTATTAGATCATTTGGTCCAAAATGAGCATCTTTAGGTAATTCTTTAGCAACAAATTCGCCTGAGGCAGAGACCTGTTTTTTCATATAACCCACTCCATAAGGCGATTCGCTATTGGTACTCATTGGTGGTGGAAAACCGCTAATCAATTTTAATGGTGCTCCCCAAAGTCCTGGAACCATGTAAACAGTAAAAGAAAGTGCCAAGATGGCCATACTTAATCTGCCAACCGAAATATGCTCTAAAGGCGAATCGTGAGGCAATTTGATTTTACCCAATAAATACAACCCTAAAGTTCCAAATATGGCAATCCAGATAGCTAAAAAGACCTCTCTTTCCAAGAAGTGCCATTCTAAAACCAAATCAATCATTGATAAGAATTTAAAAGCAAACGCTAATTCCAAAAATCCTAGAACCACTTTAACGGTATTCAACCAACCACCCGATTTTGGCAAGGAGTTAAGCCAACTAGGGAAAAAGGCAAACAACCCGAAAGGTAAGGCAATGGCCGACGAAAAGCCCAACATACTCACAATTGGAGCAATACCTCCTTTTGTGGCAGCATCCAATAATGCCGTTCCTGCAATAGGGAACGTACAAGAAAAAGATACAACTGCCAATGCCAATGCCATAAAGAATATACCAACAATGCCTCCTCTATTGGCTCCACTATCCACTTTATTGACCCAAGAATTTGGCAACATAATTTCAAAAGCACCTAAAAATGAAAATGCAAAGACCATTAAAGCAATAAACATAATGGCATTAAAAGTAACTCCAGTTGAGAACTCGTACATGGCATTGCTACCAAAAATGGCTGAAATGGCTGTTCCTAAAAGGGTGTAAATAACTATAATGAAAAACCCATACAACAAGGCATTTTTAATTCCAGATGCCCTGGTTTTGCTTTGTTTTGTGAAGAAACTCACAGTCATAGGGATCATTGGGAACACACAAGGAGTTAACAAAACCAAAAAACCTAAAAAGAACGCTGTAAAGAATATGGTTAATAAACCTTTGTTTTCTTTCTCTGCTGCAAGTGGTTTGTTATCTTTTTTTACAACTGTTTTAGTTTCGTCCTCAATAAAATTTGATGGATCTTCGGTTGCTGAAGTGGCAGTGGTCAAATCGAATGTCACCATCTTGCTTTGATAAATACAACGTTCGTCATCGCAGGCTTGAAAGGAAGCTTCAACTTCTATGATTTTTAGATTTGGATTTAACACTTCAATTTTTTGCGTAAAAGTTGCCTTTTCGTCAAAATAGTTCAAATCCATTTCAAACACCTTGTCGTAAGCAGTTATATAAGGGCTTTCAAGCGTTTTTCCTATTAAGTTATAATTATTGACCCGACTTAAGGAATCATAGATGAACTCGGTTGGCAAAGCGCCTCCCTCTGGCATATCCTGAGAATATAAATGCCAATGCTCTTCTATCTCTGCATTAAAAATTAGGTTGTATTCGGTATCTGATAATTTTTCAACGTCGCCTGTCCAAGTTACAGGGTTCAATACCTGCGCTTGGACCATACATACAGTAAAAAATAGGCTGATAAAAAGGGCTAGTTTATGTATCATTATCTAAGGTAATTTTTAATATGTTGTGTGTTTTGTCAGTTATTTTAAATCGGTTGTCTGCCCTGTAATTCAAGATCCAAACAATGTCTTGATTAGAACATAACAGCCAAACCTTTTCTTTTTCCAGGATGGAAAGTTTCTCATCTTTAAAAAACTTGCTCAGTTTCTTTTTGCTTTCCATTCCAAAAGGGTAAAAATAGTCTCCTTTTTCCCATTTCCTTACGGTTAAGGGATATTTTAACAAATCTTTATCAACATAAATTGTGGATGGGTTACCCGTTTCCAAACTATCTGTCAATTCAAATCTTAAAGTTCCCAAAAGTGTCTTTACACGTTTATTTTCTTCTGAAATGACAATAACTTTTTCAGGTGTATCATTGATGGTACGAAACAAAATCAGTTCATCCCTATTTTTTAGTAAACAATGTGATTTTGAACACACTTGTTTACCAGATTGCGCATCCAACAAATCCGTTACATCTTGCCATTCTGTAAATTGATAATCTTTCAACATATGGTATAAGTAAGCTTTGGGATGAGACAAGCCTTTAATTTTCTGGATGTTGAAGTGAATTTCATGTTCAGACATCTTGGTTACGGTTTTTTTTAAAACCTCTTCTATGCTATCGTCTATAATGGTTTTTGAGTCCTGTAGATGTGCTTGGGTAAGTTGAAAATTTTGAAGTAGCTGTGGATTGATATCCTTTAAAACAGGTATCACCTCGTGACGTAATTTGTTTCTCAAATATTTATTGGATGCATTGCTGCTGTCTTCACGCCAAGTTATT
The DNA here is from genome assembly GCF_000348685.1 of Xanthomarina gelatinilytica. GTDB lineage: Bacteria > Bacteroidota > Bacteroidia > Flavobacteriales > Flavobacteriaceae > Xanthomarina > Xanthomarina gelatinilytica. The sequence continues at coordinate 9,393 of NZ_ANLA01000003.1, forward strand.
CTGTTTTTTAAGGCATATTGTTCCAATTGCTTCCTAGTAAAACGTAATAAAGGTCTTATAATTTTTCCATGAACCTCTGGAATTCCAGTTAACCCTTCTAAACCAGTACCTCTGGATAGGTTTATCAAAAAAGTTTCCAAATTATCATCTGCATGATGAGCAGTTAATATATAATCAAAATGAAGCTGTTCTGCCAACTCAGAAAACCAATGATACCTTAATGTTCTGGCTGCCATTTGCGTGGATAGTTTATGATCTTTAGCAAAGGTTTCAGTATCAAAATTTTCTATAAACACTTCAAGTTCCAAGTCTTCGGACAATTGCAATACAAATTCTTCATCTCCATCACTTTCCTCTCCTCTTAAATTGAAATTACAATGTGCCAATCCTATGTGCAATCCCAATTGATGACACAAATGGGTTAAGACAACGCTATCCAATCCTCCAGATATTGCTATAAGCAACTTGGTTTTCTTTAAGAAATTTAGGTTGTTGTTGATATGTTGCTGGAATATCTCAAGCATTTTGACATGAATTCATATTTGGTTTTTAATAGTTATCAAATATAACACCTTGAAACTTTTAACTTTTAACTTTTTACCGAAAACTTTAATCCTCAAGAACCTCACGCATAGCTTTAGCCTTAATCAAGCATTCTTCATATTCTTTTAAGGGGTTGCTTTTTGCAGTAATGGCACTTCCTACAGAAAATGACACATATTGTTGGCTGTGATTGTATAAGATACTTCTAATAACCACGTTGAAATCGAAATTGCTGTCTGGAGTAAAATAACCCACTGCTCCAGAATACACACCACGTTTGGTTTCTTCCAAGGTCTCTATAATTTTCATGGCCGAAATTTTAGGTGCTCCTGTCATGCTTCCCATAGGAAATGTAGACTCCAAAACATGGACTGGATGCTCTGTTTCCTCTATTTCAGAAGATATTGTTGAAATCATTTGATGCACTTGTGGAAAGGTATAAACCTGACATAACTCTACCACTTTAACTGTTCCTTTTTTTGCTGTTTTGGATAGATCGTTGCGAACCAAATCCACAATCATGATGTTTTCGCTGCGTTCTTTTTCGTCTATGGCCAATTGTTCTTTAAGGTGTTTGTCTTCCACACTATCTTTGGAACGTTTGGCAGTTCCTTTTATGGGTTGCGAAATGATCTTAGTTCCGGTTTTTTTTAAATAACGTTCTGGTGAAGCCGATAACAAATACTTGTCGTTAAGTTTTATAAAAGTGGCAAAAGGAGGTTTGGAAATGCTATTGAGTTTCCGATAGGTTTCCAAAGGGTTTATCTGAGTGTTTTCTATGTAAAACTCCTGACAAAAATTGGCTTCGTATATATCACCACGATAGATGTGTTCCAACATGGTGTTCACTTTTGACAGATAATCGGTTTTTGAGATTCTGGGTTTTATTACTATTTCATTCAAAAAATTGCTCCGTTCTTCGTCACTCTCTGCCGACAAGACAGGCTCGCAATGACAGATGTTATTCAAATCATTATCCATTTCATCTGCAACCACATTTAAGTAGTGCATTTCAACCGTATCTCCTTTAAATAAAAAAAGTTTTTTAGGTTGGAAAAAATAGAGTTCCGGAAAATGCAAGCCATCAAAATTTTCGGATTTCAAATCTTCTATGGCATTTTTCAAATCGTAGGATAAATAGCCAAAAATCCAATCTTTTGTATGGGTTTGGTACTCCTTTAACTTCAAAAAAGCCTCCTGGAAATCTGTTTGGATACAGGTCATGGCGTCTACAGCCAACACTGCATCAAAGCTTGAATAGGCTTCATGATAATCGTTGGAATCCATCCAAACGGCCTCATGATATGGCTGACTCCAAGTCAATAACTGACTTTTAAAAGTATCTATGCATTTTGGTTTATGTAAGTATGCTGTTCTCAATATTACAAATTACCGAAAATTAAAATAGATTTGGAAGTTGAAGACCTTTAAGTTTATAAAAAAAATTAGCTACGATTTCACAAATGTTTTCTTGATTTATTCCACAGTAATGTCTCGCTTACTAACAACAACGTTCAACCGTCTTTTCGCACTCGAGTGAGGCAAACCATATTGGTGTATTTCCTCGAAATTCGGGACAAGCTGTGGCAAAACAGGTAGCATAATTCTTCAAATAACTAATTATAAGATTCTTGCTTTCGCAGGAATGTAGAATCCTTTTAAAAAATCTATCTTTGCAGCAGATAAAATGAACATGAGTACATTTCAAGATTTAAATTTAAACACACCTTTATTCAACGCCTTAGACGATTTAGGCTTTACACAACCAACTCCAATCCAGGAACAAGCCTTTAATGTGGTGGCTTCTGGAAAAGACGTGGTGGGAATAGCGCAAACAGGAACAGGTAAAACCTTTGCGTATATGCTACCTATTCTTAAAAACCTAAAATTTTCCAAACAGGACAACCCAAGGATTTTGGTTTTGGTGCCTACACGTGAATTGGTTGTGCAAGTGGTTGAAGAAATTGAAAAACTGGCCAAATACATCAATGTTCGTGTGCTGGGAGTTTATGGTGGCGTAAACATCAACACCCAAAAAATGGCTGTGGCTCAGGGTTTGGATATTATTGTGGCTACTCCTGGACGTTTGTACGATCTGGCAGTGAGTCGAGTGCTTCAGCTTAAGTCCATACAAAAAGTAGTCATTGACGAAGTGGATGTAATGTTGGATCTTGGGTTTAGACATCAGTTGATGAATATTTTTGATATCCTGCCTGAACGAAGACAAAACATCATGTTTTCTGCCACGATGACTCAAGATGTCGATGAGCTGATAACCGATTTTTTTATTGCTCCAGAACGTGTGTCCATTGCGGTTTCCGGAACACCATTGGAAAATATTTCGCAAAGCAAATACAGGGTTCCTAACTTTTATACCAAGTTGAACCTACTCAAGCATTTATTAAACGATACCGAAACCTTTAATAAGGTTTTGATTTTTGTTGCCAATAAAAAAATGGCAGACAGACTGTTTGAAGCCCTAGACGAAACATTTCATGACGAATTATGCGTTATCCATTCCAACAAAACACAAAATTACAGATTGCGAAGCATTGAGCAATTTAGAGAAGGTTTTAACAGGATTTTAGTGGCTACAGATGTTATGGCTCGTGGTTTGGATATTGATAATGTATCACATGTGATTAATTTTGACACTCCCGATTTTCCTGAAAATTACATGCACAGAATTGGTAGAACTGGTCGTGCTGAACGCGAAGGTCAGGCTCTTATTTTTTCCACTGAAAAAGAACAGGAAGCTCTATCAAACATTGAAACCTTGATGCAAATGGAGATTCCCTTAAAGGAAATTCCAGAAACAGTAAGCATCTCTACCGAACTTATTGAGGATGAACGCGAGGTTATAAAAGAGCGTAACAACCCCTTAAGACGTAAAAAAGACGAAGAGGTTGGACCTGCCTTTCATGAGAAAAAGGACAAAAACAAAAAGGAAAACCTTGGTGGTTCCTATAAGTTCAAGATTGCCAAAAAGTATAAAAAGCCTAAAACCCGTGGAGACAAGAACTATAATAAACGTAATAAGAAAAAGTAAGTTTAATTACCATTATAACCAAAAATCCCTTTTCATTTCTGATAAGGGATTTTTATGATATAGAGTCCTAACATTTTCTTGCAAACAAGCTGTTACACCTGTTAATTAACAGCAGCCACTTGTTGGTTCGCAACAATCTGAATCTTGAATTTCAGAAAGTTTCAGTTTTGGCTTCTCTTGCCTTACTCCTTCTTTTTCAGCATATACAGTGATGCTATAAATGCCTGTGGCACCTTTATTGAAAGACTGTATGTCATCTTGTGACAGATATTTACTCAAAATATCGTCTGGAATACTAATGGTTTTTTCTTTTTGGATCTTGATATTTTGAAAACCTCTATCTTCAATCAACTTTAAATAGTCCCCTTTTTGAATGGCTCCTGCCACACAGCCAGCATACATTTCGGCATCCTGTTTTAAGGCGTCGGGCAAGTCTCCTACCAAAACAATATCTGAGATACTGAAATGACCTCCAGGTTTTAAAACCCGATGGATTTCTGAAATAACCTTTTCTTTATTTGGAACCAGATTCAACACGCAATTGCTCACAATCACATCAGCAACAGCGTCGTTTACTGGCATGGCATCAATATCACCTTCCCGAAACTCAACATTGTTAAACCCTAGTTTCTCGGCATTGCTTCGTGCTTTTTGAATCATGATGGGTGTAAAATCTATTCCAATAACCTTTCCTTCGCTTCCTGTTTCATGTCTGGCAACAAAACAGTCGTTTCCTGCTCCAGAGCCTAAGTCAATGACTGTGTCTCCTTTTTGTATGTGTGCAAACTTTGTTGGTAAGCCACAACCTAAGCCTAAATCGGCATCTTCAATATATCCTGAAGTTTCCGAATAATCGTCCATCATGATATTATAGACTTTGTTTGATGGTGTTGTGGCACCACAACAAGACGAAGCATTTTCTACCTTACCTTGTTCTGCTATGGTTGTGTAACGTTGTTTTACAATATCCTTTAGTTCTTGTTCTTTTTTCATTTGTGTGGTTTTATGGTGAAAAAAATCTTTATTAATTACTTTATTGCAATATTACGATTAAACATGGAATTTGAAAAATATATTGATAAAAAAATCCCTCTTCATTGCTGAAAAGGGATTGGAATAACCTTGTTATATCAAAACCTTCCTAACAATAACTTATACCATACATAAGTTTAGTCTTGATTGTCACGCAATTATTCAGTATTATTTATAAGCTAATCAATAAATAATAACTAATATCTTTAATTTTTATTACTTGACCAAAGAATAAAGTTATTCTCTTATAAACAAATGTTCTGACAGAATACAAAAAACGAGCCAAAAATAACCCGTTTACGATATCTCAAGCATGTATGTCTATATTTTTAATTTATTTTTAACTTTTGCATGCGCTCTTTATAATAGGTGTTCCCACTTAATTGATACGCTAAAGCTAGCATTTGCAATGCTTTTTTTTTATTGTTTGTGGCAAGATAATAATCTGCCATGGAATCATAGGCATTGGCGCTTTTAGGATAATATTTAATGGCTAGCTCAAAATACAATTTAGATTTATCTAATTGATGCATATCTATATTCATATAACCTAAACCATTCAATAAGTCTTCTGGAAAAGGTGGAACTGAATATCCGAAGTGGTTTTCAAGTTTATTGGCACGAAATTCAATCATGTTTTTTAATTCGTCCTTTGGGGTATCAGGAGCATTAAATTTATCTGTGTTTTCCATCTGAAACCATGTAAAGAGAGATATCATTCCATCTTTTATGGATGGTTGTGGAATGGTTCCATGCAAATCGTTTGGATAAAACTGCCATTTAAAAGACAGATTGTTTTCAGGGCTTTCTTCTATAATTCTTGAAAGCATGATATTGGAACGCGCAAATAAGGTATAATCGCTGGTATCTTCCATGACATTATCAATAGTAACTTCTTGATTTTGCATGTGCAATTGGCCACTTAACGATACATACAAAGCTTTTCCTTCAAAACTTTTTTCCTTAAAAACCTTTTCGGCCTGTTTTAAAACCATTTGGTCATCCCAATCCAGACTTGGATCGATACTCACATAGTTTGCAAACAATTCCGGTTTGTTGATTAAAGTAAAAATTGTAAATAAGCCTCCATAGGAATGCCCTATCAAGGTTCTGTAATTGGTAACAGGATAGTGTTGTTCCACATAAGGAATCAGTTCGGTTTCAATAAACTTCAGAAAGTTTACGGCTTCACCATTCTCTTCATAAAAAGGCATGCCATATTTGGTGGTGATTTTTGAAGGTGTTAAATCCCTTGTTCTGTTTTCTGAGTTCGAAATACCCACGATAACCATTTCTGGCATGAAACCACCACTGTAATAATCATGAGTATTGACTAGAGTTGGCATGAGCACATCGCCATCTAATATAAATATAACTGGATATTTTTCTTGTGAATCTGATTTATAGCTGTCTGGAAGCTGAATATAAATATCTCTATTTTCATTAAGAATTTTAGAATATATACTATCCTTTTTCCCTATTTGATATAGGTATTCTGTTTGTGCTCTGGATTGTTGAAAAACCAAACTTATCACAACCAACATTAGCTTACCAATATTCAAGCTGTTTGGTTTAGTTTTCATGAGATTGAGTTTTTTGCATGCTTCTTAAAATAACAATGCCAAGTCTTGCTACAAGAAAAGTAAACAAGCCAAAGGTAGCTGTTAATAAAGATACTTTCAGGCCTCCAGCAAAAATTGAAGGATCGGCATTTCCCATGGCTTCAATTGAATCGAAGGCTGTTATCAACCCCAATACAGAAGCAAAGAAACCTAAAACCAAACCCAAGAGGCTAATATCTGCAGCCAGTTGCAGCATTTTTTTGGAGGTTATTGGGTCTTTCAGCTTTAAAAACCCTTTCACAATAAAAAATATGGCCAAAAGCAAACAAATTAAAATAAGGAACATGAAAAAGCCTCCTTCATTAAACCTATCTGTTAAGGGATTTGCTGCAATAACTACTTGTGGAACTAATACATAAAGTTTCATAATAAATGTTTATAGATTAACATACAGCAAACTTAAAGCGCTTCTTCAAGATATAAATTAAAATGCGACGAACTACCATATTAGTTAAGGAAATGACATTTGGTTGAAAGCCTTGTTAATTCCGTTATTCGTCTACAAAATATAAAAAGGCTGAAAAAATATGGTATTATTGTAAGATATTTTGAGATGATGTTCTGTAAAAAAATCCTTTTAAAAATATTGTTTCGGATGATATTGCATCTGGTTTTTTGGTGTGCAGTGCTGCTATTTTTTACTTATTTTTTTGGAGCTGGAAGTAAAGATTTTCATGATACCTTTTTGTTTTCACTGTTTATAATGCCCATTACGATGGCTACCACTTATGTATCCATTTACAAGTTAATTCCTGACTATTTGGTCACGAAACGCTATGGTCTTTTTATTTTATATAGTATATATACCTTAATTGTTTCGGGGTATTTGATCATGGTTTCCATATTTTTTAGTTTGATTTACCTGGCCAATTTTGAATATACCCAAATGAATCCCATTACCAGAAACATCTTATTGGTGACTTCTGGCGTGTATTTAATAGTGGTAGTAGTGAGTGCTTTTAAACTGTTGAAGTTGAACTTAATCCAAGCCGAAAACACTAAAAAACTGGAGACCAAAATACTGGAAACCCAATTAAAACTAAAGGAACAGGAGCTGAACTATCTTAAAATGCAGATTCACCCACATTTCCTGTTTAACACCTTGAATACCATGTATGGCTTTGCTCTAAAAAAAGCCGATGAAACACCAGAAATGATCCTGAAACTTTCCAATCTCTTGGATTATCTATTATATCAAGTGGATAAACCTTTAGTCTTGCTAATAGATGAGATCAATCATATCAAAGATTATATTGAGTTGGAAAAGTTGCGTTTTAACAAGCGATTGGATGTAAGCTTTAACACTTATAACATTCCAGAAAACATTAGCATTGCACCTATGCTCCTTCTGCCGTTTATAGAAAACAGCTTTAAGCATGGACACTTAAACAATGGCGTTTTAACTATTAAAATTGTATTATCTTGTACCAAGGAACAAGTGTTTTTTTCCATAGAAAACAGTAATTCCAACAACAACCAAAGCAGAAAAGGCATTGGATTGGAAAACATACAAAAACGACTGGATTTACTATATAAAGGCAAATACGATTTGCAAATAGAAAACTCCAACAATCTATTTAAAGTGCAATTAAAATTAAATCCCAGTTAATTGAGTGAGCCAAAACACATATCCTGTTTGATAGTGGATGATGAAGCCATGGCTAGGGACATTATTGCCACTCATCTCTCCAAAATAAGCAATATAAAGGTGGTAGCGAGTTGCAGTCACGCCATGGAAGCCTTTCAAGTAATTAGCAGCAACACTATCGATTTGGTATTTTTGGACATCAACATGCCGGAAATTTCTGGAATCTCTTTTGCAAAATCCATCAATAAAGACATAAAAATAATCTTTACCACAGCCTATCGTGATTATGCTGTGGAAGGCTTTGAACTACAAGCTGTAGATTATTTATTAAAACCCATTTCGTTTGAACGTTTACTAAAAGCCATAAACACCTATTTTGAAGTATATAGCAACCTTAAAAATCAAGACCCTTTAGAATCGGAAAGCAATCCCTTTATGTTTGTACGTGCAGACAGACGCATGATTAAAGTGGACTTTGATACCATTATTTACATAGAAAGTTATAGTGATTATATTAAAATACATTTGGCTAACCAAACCATTGTTACCAGGGAAACCATAAGTGCCATTGAAGCCAAATTACCTAGTAAACAATTTATTAGAATCCACAGATCGTTTATTATAGCCTTGGCACACATTTCTTCCTTTACCAACGAACATGTTGTTATAAAAGGGCAAGCCTTAACCATTAGCCGAAGCTATAAAAAGGAGGTTTTGGAAAAGTTGTCCAACTTTTAGTGAACTTACATGCTTTCAACAAATTCCATAAAAACCTTTTTATGAAGCTCCAAATCCAAATTTGGGGAAAGCGACGCACGAACTATATAATCTTTATCACCTTCTTTGGTGGTTCCTTGAGTAGATGTAGCTGGAATGGTCCAATAACAGCCTTTTAACTGTCCATAACTCACACAAAACTTGCTTTCGTCAGGTATTTTGGTTATCATTAAGTTGATTAATTTTAAATTCAAGTCTCTTTTATAAGCTTCTTTTTCTTCAGCCGTTTCGCCTTTGGTAGGCAAGTCCAAAGAAAAAACAGAAGGTGTAAACCCTTGCTCTGCCAAGGCTTCTGAAACAAAATTTATTTTTGCTTCTGGTAAAACTTCTTGAATGAAGTTTACAAACTCCCTTGTGTTTGTATAAGCATCGGCTATACGTTGTGTCATGGTAGGCAGCTGTTTGGCCAGAATCTGGTATTGAAGGGCTGTAGCTTCGTTGTCGCAAAGCAACAAATGCGTTTCTATTTTATCCATCAATCTTTTGGTTGGCTTGTTTCCTACGCAGTAACCTGCTGTACAAAGTCCGCCACTAGGGAATTTGGAACCACTGGCAAAGGATATGGTTTTAACCTGAGAGAGCATGCCATCTTCAGCTAAAAATGGCACATTAGGACAAAAGGTTTGATCTAAAATAAAAACAGGAGCCATTGCAGTTGTACCTCTTGCTGTTTGTCGCTCTTTACTTAAAACATCTCTTAACTTGTTAAGGTCTGGAACTTCAACTCGGGGGTTGGTAGGGATTTCGGCAATAATATAAGGGATGGTATCTTCTTTGGCAATGCTAGCCAAAACAGTGTCTATACTTTCTACCATATTGTTATCTCCATCCACCAACAAGTCTACAATGTCTACATTATCAAGACAGGCTGCCACGCGTCTGGCTTGGTCGTTTGTGCCACCATAACAGTTGGGAGGCACTATTATCTTAATGGCTTTTCCCTGATGATTCTCAATGGCATCGTGAATGAGTCCCATGAGGATGGCATATTGAATAGACAAGCCACTGGAAGCCACAAGCGCTTTTGTGGTTGTTTCAGTAATTTTATTAATAGAATTTAAGACGCTTGTTTTGTTTGCTTCCACAAGCTTGTTGTCACTCTCCACAGGTTTATGGTGTATCAATGCTTTTAAAGCAACCAGACAATCTGCAGGTGTCATGGCAATGGTTTCTCTTCGTCTTACATGCTGAATTTCTGAGACATAATTTTCGTTTTGCTTGCCATTTACTATTAGAATACTTCCTAAGTTTTTATGCAGACTGATATAAAAATCTATATTCTCAAAAAGCTCCATGGTTTCTAGGTTGGCTTCTTGCGATATATAAATGGTGCTTCCTTGAAACGCTGGAATGTTATCTATATGTTCCACTTTAATTAATTCAAAGGAGTAACCATAGATGTTTTTGATGATTTCAGCATCAAAACCTTGAGGTAAATGTCCTGTGTAAGCAATTTGGGTATTTTTATTTTCAAAAAGATTTTTTCTTAGAACAGCCAAAACAGGAATGGTCTGTGACGAAAAACTAATGACATGACTTGATTTTAATTGATGCAAGTTGGCAATAGTCCATTCCAAAACACTGGATAATGGATGACCCAAGCGAATATAATCGTAAGCTGTAGGTAATGTTTCTAGTGCAGCTGTGTCTGCATTGTTTTGTTGATATAAGGTTTCAAAAGCGTCCAAGAATTGGGTTTTTGCCAAGGATTCGTTGTAAATATCCAAACGATGGGTAGTTAAACGCAACCAATCTGTTGGCATGTTATGTATGACTTTTTTAAGGTATTCCAGCATATTTCAGTATTCTAATATAAATGTTTTAAGACAAGCTGCAAGTTACAGTTTTTAGAATTTCTTTAAAGGGAAAACCAAAGATTTTTAAAGTGCTTTTAACATTTGGAAATAGAAGCATGCCAGGCTGAGAAAACCATTTTGGGTTGATTTGAATATAACTCTGTTCAAAGCACGAAATAATGCCACAAAGCGTGATAAAAATATCATTTATTAAAAATACTGTTGATTTTAGATACCATATAACAGTATTCTTGTCTTAGGTTTGTTCTTCGTTGTTTAAGTGTCTTATACTTAAAATCATGGCTAAAATTAGTAGAACATTTGAAAGGATCCCAGCTAAAGGCCCTTTTTCTAGATGGTTAAAGTCCAACTCAAGAAAATTCATGGTTAAGAGTAAGATTCCAGCTATTAAAACACCAATAGCACCTGTTTTTCTGCTCATAGTAGCTTGTTTTAGTTTTATTTTTTTTTAAACGTAATAAAGTTAAAAATTATATTCTAAAAACTTCATTGCAATTCATTGATTTAATAACATAAATTATCGAATAGACTTTAAGCCCTTTGTTTAGAATCTTGCTAAACCCTTTTAAACATTTTTTGCACTTTTTTTACTTATGTTTTACAAGTTTAGCTCCTGACAGTCCTACATTCGGGGAAACATTATACCTTTTATTATGAAATATTTAAAACTTATTGTCATGCTAATTTCCAGTTTGGTTATTGTGTATATGCTTAGTCCTTATACCAATAACAACATTACAAACAAACCGTACGCCATTCATAATTAGACGTTTGTATTCTTACACTATTCAGTAAACCCAACTAAAATAAACAAAAAAACCTCATGGTTTAAATGAGGTTTCCTAAAATTGTATAACGACTCTTGTAAAAAAAATGTCTCACTAACGGTTTTTTTTTATTTAAATTAAGGATATTGAACATTTTAGTTTTTCATGATCCATTTCTGTCTGCCAACTTTTTTATTTGCTTATGTTATATGTCACATATCCTCATTCATTCCACTGTATTAAAATCCGTTTCAGGTTCTCTGCTTTAATCAAGTAAAACATGGTCCAAAGCAACACCCAAACCATAAATGCCAAAAATAAAAAAACCATATTCAGTCCACTGTATTTTAAATTGAGGAACATAAAAAGGAATGTTATGATTATGGCTCCAATAAAGTTGTAAAGAATTGCGTTTTTAATGCTCATTTCAATCAGTCCAGTTAAAAAATTCCAACCAACAAGTTTATCTTTTATGACTATTTTATCAGGTTCGGAAAATTCAACGATCACTCTTTGAGCAAAAGCCATTTTAATTATCAGTTCGTTATTTTTCCTTTGAAATTGATAACCAAACTTTTTTAACAATGCTTCTGTTTTGTCTATTTCCATAATTACTGACATGTTTTAAATCGTGTTTTAAACACCTAATTTAGGAAATAAAAAATAGAAATTAAAAAATGTTTTATGGAATGACATTGTGTAAAATCATTCACAAATAGAGTAGTTTTTTAGTCGTGTTTTTGTTTTCGTTTTTCTTTTAAACTGAAGACTGTTTTGAGCTTTGTTTCTTTATGAATATGATAAAATTAAATTTTCGGACGAGTTAATCGTTAAGTCGGATACAAGATTTGGTCAAAGTATTTAATAATTTTAAGCGCTTCAAAATTGTAGTGGTTGTTTTCTACTTATGTAAAAGGGTCAGCAATCATATTTAAAAAATTTTTATAAATATAACTAAGGGTTTCCATAATGCTAAACGCCTTGTTAAACACAAAAAAAAAGCAACCTTCTCAGGTTGCTTTTTTCGATATATGTTTTTGGCAGTCAATAAAAAGCTTTCAAAAAAGCTTTGCGACACCTAATGGGTATTATATATGAAGTGCCCTATCCTCTGTTGCTGCCAAGGCAGCTTCTTTAGTGGCTTCGGCAAAGGTAGGATGTGCATGAGACATTCTGGAAATATCTTCGGCAGAAGCTCTGTATTCCATAGCTACCACAGCTTCGGCAATCATGTCGGCTGCTCTTGCGCCAATCATGTGAACGCCTAAAATTTCGTCCGTGTTTTTATCAGCAAGTATTTTTACAAACCCGTCTAAATCCATACTGGCTCTACTTCTACCCAAAGCACGCATAGGGAACTGTCCTGCTTTATAGGCCACACCAGCTTCTTTAAGTTGTTCTTCGGTTTTACCAACAGATGCCACTTCTGGCCAGGTGTAAACCACACCAGGAATTAAATTGTAATCTATATGTGGTTTCTGTCCTGCAATAACTTCGGCTACCAAGGTTCCTTCTTCGGAGGCTTTATGTGCCAACATAGCACCTTTTACCACATCGCCAATGGCATAAATGTTTGATACGTTGGTTTGTAAATGTTCGTTGACCTCTACCTGACCTCTGTCGTTTAACTTTACGCCAGCTGCTTCGGCATTCAAGCCATCGGTATAGGGACGACGACCAACAGATACCAAACAGTAATCGCCTTTAAACGTTACTTCTTCACCTTTTTTGTTATCGGCTTTGACAATCACTTCCTTGCCTTTTCTTTCAACCGATTTTACTCTGTGGGACGTATTTATAGAGAACTTTTGCTTTTTAAGCACTTTGCTCAACTCTTTGGACAAACCTGCATCCATGGTTGGAATTATTCTGTCCATATATTCTATAACAGACACTTCAGCTCCCAAACGTTTGTAAACCTGTCCAAGTTCCAGACCAATAACCCCTCCTCCTATCACGATTAAGTGCTTAGGGATTTCGGTGAGTTTTAAAGCTTCTGTGGAGGTAATAATACGTTCTTTGTCTATGTTTATAAACGGTAAACTTGAAGGCTTGGAACCTGTGGCAATAATGATGTTCTTGGCTTCAATTTCTGTTTCTTTTTCACCTTTAATCACAACATGGGTCGCGTCCTTAAAGCTTCCTACGCCTTGATAGACTTCAATGTTGTTTTTCTTCATTAGGTAATCGATACCACCAGTGGTTTGATCCACAACCGATTGTTTCCTGTCAATCATTTGTTTTAAATTCACCTTAATGTCACCTGGAATTTCAATACCATGCTCTTCAAAATGTTTTACAGCATCTTCGTAGTGATGGGACGAATCTAAAAGGGCTTTACTAGGGATACAACCTACGTTAAGACAGGTGCCTCCTAGTACAGGATATTTTTCTATAATAGCAGTTTTCATTCCCAGTTGTGCGCAACGTATGGCTGCTACATAACCTCCAGGACCAGAACCAATAATGGCTACATCGTATGAATTCATAAGGTAAATAATTTATTTATAATAATGCCTCACTTCAACTGCGCTCTTTGCAGGCTCGTTCAGCACGTCAAGGTTTGTTATAATTGAATACAAAAGTACAAATGTTTTGTGGGACGACCATAAAAAAAGCATCTCCATATTTAGGATTTTATTTGAGGCGTAAAATCAACAAAGGCAACACCAATAAAATATTGGGTTGCCCTGTTTATCCTTAATTCTCCCTATGAACTAATTAATAGCATTACAAAGTTGGGATTCTTTTATAAGTCTCACAATACTCAAATTGAGTAAATATGCTCATAACATTATATTTTGTTCATTTTAAGCATGCCTATCAGTTCTCCTGTTGATGAAATGTTCAATTTTTTTAAAATGTTTCGTCTGTGCGTATCTACAGTGTTAGGGCTAATATTTAAACTCTTTGCAATTTCCTTACTGGATTTGTTAATGGTCAATAACCGAATGACATCCCGCTCACGATTGCTAAGCCCATTGGTTATAAGTTTTTGTGAAAAATTATTGAAATACTTGGTTTCGTATTCGTTATGGTCATTTAAAAGCTTGGCTGTAGCTGTGATGGGCATTTTAATTTTTGGATCCAAAACGGTATAATGCGCCAAACCTATAATGGGTTTCATGTCTGAATCGAATTCCAAGGGTGTGGTGTTTTGAATGATGTTCACATAGCTGCCTGCTTCGTTCAATAATCGGTAATTCCAAGTATAGCTCATACGTTGTCTATCTTTAATAGGAATTTCCTCTAAAGTGAAAACCATTAAATCGTTTAAAGCCTTTAACCATAACTCCACATCTTCTGGGTGAATCCGGTTCCAAAACTGCCTCATGCCTTCTTTCAGTAAGCTGTTTTTATCCAAACCAATACAGGAAGTCATGTTTTTACTGATAAACTCAAATGTGAGGTTTTGCGTGTTGGTAATACAAAAAAAGGTGGAACTATAAGGCAGATACACATCCAATTCGGTGATTTTTTTAATGTGATGTGTAAGTGCTGGATGATCGTAGGACTTGAATATGTCGTGATAGATAGTCTTTATTTGCTTGAGGAGCATGGTTTGGTTTTATGGTTTGCTATGCAAGATATAAATTTGAACCCAATTAAATGGTAATGGCTGTGGTATGTTTCACTTCATTAATAACAAACATGCTGTGCGTGCTACCAATATGATTGATGGAGGTTAGTTTATTGACCATAAATTCGCGAAATGCTTCCATATCTTCCACAATCACTTTAAGCAGGTAATCATAATCTCCACTAATGTGATAACATTCCATAACTTCTTGCAAATTGGCCACTTCTTTCTCAAACTTCATCACATATTCCTGTGTATGTTGAACGAGTTTGATATGACAAAAAGCCACAAAACTCTTATCAACCTTTTCTTTTTTAACCAAGGCCACATATTTTGAAATAACGCCTTGCTGTTCCAGTTTTTTGATACGCTCATAAACAGCTGTAACAGAAAGATTTAATTTGCTGGATAGCTCTTTGTTCGTTTGTTTGCTGTCTGCTTGCAAAAACGATATCAGTTTTTTATCGATAGCATCAAAAGTCATAATTGAAAAATTTTCAGTTTCAAAGTTAGAAATCCTAAGAAACCTTGTTTATATTCTACAAATATACAATTTGATAGTTTTATAATCTAAAGATGCAATATCTAGTTGATAATTTGTCTAAAATACTTGATATTTACATCAATAATCACTTAAAACAAATAGCATTATGGCATTTAAACCAGCAAACAACATACAAGACTTACAATATTTTGGGGAATTTGGAGGTGTAAACCCTTCCATTTCAGATTCATCAACCTACACTTTTTTATCGGCAAAAACCATGTTCGATACCTTTGAAGGCAATGCAGATGGTTGTTATTTATACTCCAGGCACTCCTCGCCTTCCAACCTGTATTTAGGGGAAGCTTTGGCTGCCATGGAAGGAACAGAAACAGCCAATGTCACTGCTTCTGGTATGGGAGCCATAACGCCTGTTATCATGCAACTTTGTGGTGCAGGAGACCATGTAGTGTCCAGTAGGACCATTTATGGTGGTACTTATGCCTTTTTAAAGAACTTTGCACCAAGATTCAACATCAACACCACTTTTGTGGATATCACCAAATTGGATGTGGTTGAAGCTGCCATTACACCAAATACCAAAGTACTTTATTGCGAATCTGTAAGCAACCCCTTGTTGGAAGTGGCAGATATTGCCAGCTTGGCTAAACTAGCCAAAAAACATAATTTAAAATTGATAGTGGACAACACTTTTTCGCCTTTATCCATTTCACCAGTTCAATTAGGTGCAGATATTGTAATCCACAGTTTAACAAAATTCATCAATGGATCCAGCGATACCGTTGGTGGTGTGGTTTGTGGAACTCAGGAGTTTATAAACGATTTACGCAACGTAAACGATGGTGCCTGTATGTTATTAGGTGCCACCATGGACAGTTTAAGGGCTGCATCTGTATTAAAAAACCTTAGAACCTTGCACATTAGAATGCAACAACACAGCCTAAATGCAACATACCTAGCTGAAAAATTTGAAGCCTTGGGTTTAAAAACAGTATATCCAGGCTTAGCTTCGCATCCTTCTCATGATTTGTTTAAAAGCATGATGAATGAAAAGTATGGTTTTGGTGGTATGCTTACCATAGATGTTGGCTCATTGGATAAAGCCAATGCCTTAATGGAATTGATGCAAGAAAAAAACTTGGGATACTTGGCTGTAAGTTTAGGGTTTTACAAAACTTTATTCTCTGCTCCTGGCAGCTCCACTTCTTCCGAAATTCCTGAAGACGAACAAAAAGAAATGGGTTTAAGCGATGGCTTGATACGTTTCTCCATTGGTTTGGATGCAGATATAGAACGCACCTTCAACATCATGCATGCCTGCATGAAAGAATTGAATATTTTATAAGCAATTAGTTTCCTCGTATTTTAATCGGCCTTAATGAGCTCTAGGTTCATTAAGGCTGTATGAGGTAAAATCCTTACAATACTAAAACTGCTATCTGAAAAAAGATACACCCTTTGATTGGCCTGCAAATGCACCAACTTGGTCATGCTACAGGAACTATTCCCTAAAGGAGTGACTCGCGTATGGCAATAAGATCCTGGGATCCTATCTGATATTGCGGGACCTGAAGGAGGATTGGGAGGATTTAGAGGTGGTGCCAATCCTGTGGACAAAAAGAACCCCAAGGTCACAGGTGAATTATTGGCTCCTCTCATAACTATGGAAATCGCATAAGAAACCCTGTAAATACCCGAAACCGGAACCAGAAAACTATTGGAATCGGCTGAAATGTTTTGATGAACCCCAAGGGTTCCAAACTCAATGGGCAAGTAATTGTAAAATCGTTCTTCAGGACTGGTTCTGTAAATTTCCCCAAATATCAATTGGGAACTTTCGTTGGCTTGATCATTGATTCGGCTCCAGCGACTACCGTTCCAAAAATAAAAACCTGGATATACATCCGCCATACTTTGATGGTTGTAAACCAGTAAACTGGTTTCTGGATTTAAAATGGTACTTGTGTCCCATGTGGATTGCAAGGCAACCCTAGGCACCAATACACCAGAATTGGAACTGCTGATATCTAAAACCGATGAGTCATGAGGTGTGGTTGTCCCTATTCCAACTTGTGCAAAAAGTTTTATGGAAACAAAGAAAAAAAGACAAAAAAACAGGACATTTTTTTGAAGACCCATTGCTAAAAATATTGTCTCACAAAGATAATCCACAGACAAATATAAAAAGGCTCATTTCGATAAAAGAAGTCTTTAATCTGATATAGTGTAAAAGAGAGGTCTTTGCGTAATATTTTTCATATTAAAAATCAATTCTATCCACACGCTTGTTCCATATTTCCATAAAAAATCAGCTAAACAAAATGGATGATAAAAACAAAGCTGAAAAAACAGGTTGTCCAGCCTTGTTTGACCAAGTTCCTTACAAAAAACCTCCCATAAACAGACTCCAATACCAATTTGTTAAACAAATCCGTATATGCTTTAAGTAAAAGCAATGATGTGCAAGGTTATGGATTTGCATACTTAAGGTGAAAATCGTAACATTACAATCCTAAATTAACTAACTGAAACAATGCAAGACGATAAAAACCTTTCTGAAATTGAAATTGAGGATCAAACCATAATTGAAAACAAGGAACTTAGCATCTGGGAAGCTTTAATTCCAGTGGTTCTATTAATGATGATGTTGGCTTACAACATATTTTATGCAGATGGGGAATCCATGGGAGAATATTCCAATCAATTTATATTATTAATTGGTGGTGGCATAGCTGCTCTGGTTGGGTTTTTTAATAAAGTCCGCTTTGGTTTAATGCTTAAAGAAGTTTGGGAAAACCTAAAAAGTGTTTTTGTGCCCATCATGATTTTGTTTTTGGTTGGTGCTTTGGCTGGAACCTGGTTGGTAAGTGGAGTAATACCTGCAATGGTTTATTATGGTTTACAAGTATTAAGTCCTACCATTTTTTTACCAGCCTCAATAATTATTTGTGCAGTTATTTCCATTGCTACTGGTAGTTCCTGGACCACTTCAGCAACTGTTGGTATTGCACTGGTTGGCATTGGGTCTGCTTTGGGCATTTCTACAGGAATGATAGCTGGAGCTGTAATTTCTGGAGCATATTTTGGAGATAAAATGTCTCCCTTAAGCGACACCACCAATTTGGCTCCTGCCATGGCCGGAACAGATTTGTTTACCCATATTCGCTATATGACCTTTACCACTGTACCTACCTTAATAGTGACCCTAATTGCTTTTAGTATCATGAGCATGACGATTGAAACCACTGGAAATGCCGATTTAAGCAGCTTACTGGGCAGTATTGACAAAACATTCAATATCACTCCCATGTTATTTATGGTGCCTTTGGCTGTAATTGTTCTCATATTATTAAAAACAAAACCTCTAATTGCGCTTGGGATTGGTGTATTATTGGCTGCCTTGTTTGCATTTATTTATCAACCAAATATTTTGGATCAATTAACATCTTCTAAATTTGGCTCCATTATCAATGCCATCTTTACAGATACACAAATCACAACCGATAATGAAAAATTAAACGATTTATTTTCTGCTGGTGGCATGAAAGGCATGCTTTGGACCATCTTTTTAATTTGTTGTGCCATGGTTTTTGGTGGCATTATGGATGCCATTGGTTCACTTTCTAGAATCACCAAAGCGTTACTTTCTGTAGCCACAACGGTTTTTGGGCTTTTTGCCAGTACGGTTATCAGCTGTTTGGGTTTAAATGCCATTGCTTCCGATCAATACTTGGCGATAGTGATTCCTGGTAAAATGTTTAAAAAAGCTTATCATGATAAAGGATTGGCTCCAGAAAACCTAAGTAGAACCCTTGAAGATTCAGGAACGGTCACCTCTGTTTTGATTCCTTGGAACACCTGTGGAGCCTACCAATCAGGAGTATTGGGTGTAGGTGTTGGAGAATACTTCATGTATGCCATTTTTAACTGGCTGAGTCCGTTCACTACCTTACTTTTTGCTGCTTTTCAAATTAAAATCAGACAACTTTCAACTGACAAATAGTAATTTCCTATTAATTTGCAAGTTCATAATAGACAATACCTATGCTTCGATAAGAAAATAAGATTTTATTCAGCTTAAAAAACGCCTTGGTGTCTTATATTTGCAATAGAGAAATTTATTAACAATTAAAATATAAAACATATGGCATTTGTAGGAAAAAAATTCCCAAATTTGAATGTAGACGCAATGAACGACATGGGCGACACCTTTAAAGTAAACGTTCTTGAAGAAGCAGTAAACAACAAGAAAAAAGTAGTTTTATTTTGGTATCCAAAAGACTTCACATTTGTATGTCCAACCGAGTTACATGCATTCCAAGAAGCTATGGAAGAATTCAAAAAACGTAACACCATAGTTATTGGCGCATCTTGTGATACTCCAGAAGTACATTTTGCTTGGCTGAACACCCCTAAGGACAATGGAGGTATTGAAGGCGTTACCTATCCAATATTGGCAGACTCTAACCGCAACTTATCTTCCATCTTAGGTATCTTAGACATCACTAATGAAAAATACGATGAAGAAACTGGCATTGTAACCGTAGAAGGTGACAACGTAACTTACAGAGCTACTTATTTAATAGATGAAGAAGGAACAGTGTTCCACGAAGGCATCAATCACATGCCTTTAGGAAGAAACGTTAAAGAATATTTACGTTTAATTGATGCCTATACGCACGTACAGGAAAAAGGCGAAGTATGTCCGGCAAACTGGGAAGAAGGCAAAGATGCCATGCAGCCAAACGCTAAAGGGACTGCTGCTTACTTAGCAACTCACTAAAAAAACTCCAAAATCCAAATTCCAAAACAGGATTTATTGGGTTTTGGAATTTGGAATTTGAATTTTTGAAAATTATAAAAGATATGGTACAAGAATTAGATCAAGACAATTTACAGGACATCATTAACAATAACGATACGGTTGTGGTACAGTATTCGGCAACTTGGTGTGGTAATTGTAGAATCATGAAGCCTAAATTCAAAAAATTGGCTTCAGAAAACGATGGTAAAGTATTTGTAATTGCAGATGCTGAAAAATTTCCGGAATCCAGAAAACTGGCAAAAGTTGATAACTTACCAACTTTTGCAACGTTTAAGAAAGGGGATTTTATCAATCAGGTGCAAACAAACAAGTTTGAGGTATTAAAAGAATTGGTTGATAACGTAAATTAAACATTATGAAATTACCAATTATCAAACATCTCACTCAGTTCATTGAAGAAAACGATGAAGATTTTGTTATAGAAACCATTGAAACCCTAGAAGCCCTTACAGAAGTTCCTTCGCTTAAAGACGAAGAGCTTGATGTGATTGGGGAATTGATTTCCAATATGTATGGCGCTTTGGAGGTTCAAAAAATGGTGAAAGATGGTACCCCAAAAAAAGAAGCCCTAAACAGCTTTATGAAACGCGTTCTTGGTTCCATTGATTCTTAGAACATCATTAGCATACATACAAAAAGCCTCTACATTTTAAAATGTAGAGGCTTTTTTATGGAAATATATAAACTCTTATTTATTGTCGTCATCTATTTCCTCTTCTTTGACAGCCTTGGATTCAACGGCTTGCTCTTCCCTAGCTTTTAATTCGGTTTTTTCTTTTTTTACCTCAGAGTCTGTCTTAAGTTGCGCCTGTTCCTGTACTTGGGTTGTTTCTTCGGTTTTGGTTTCAGTGTTATTATCTGCTGTTTGTGCAGATGTTAATTGAGAAAAACCTAAAAAACAGGTTAATGCCATGGCTCCAAATAATTTCTTTGATACTTTCATAATAATAGGTTTATTTATGTTTATAGATTTGTTTCCTTATGTACGCAAGACTTGGAACGTATGGATGTTACAGATTCCGCTTTAACATAAATCTAACATACCCTTAACAACTGTCATCAACAAAACTTACTGAACTTAAACCATTTGAGGGATTATTTCTTAAAATAAAAAAATGGGAAACAACATTGTGGTGAAACTCTTATTTTATTAGTATTTTTATATAAACAAAAAACAAAAAAATTATGGCAACAGTAACCTTACATGGAGATAACGTACAAACGTCTGGAACACTTCCTAAAGTTGGAAGCAAAGCTCCAGATTTTAAACTCACCACAACCGATTTAAGCAGTAAAACCCTAAACGATTTTGCTGGAAACAAAGTGGTCTTGAACATCTTCCCAAGTGTGGACACAGGCACATGTGCCCAATCGGTTAGACAATTTAATCAAGAAGCATCAGAGCTGGATAATACCAAAGTGCTTTGTGTTTCTAGAGACCTTCCTTTTGCCTTAAAAAGATTTTGTGGTGCCGAAGGCTTGGACCATGTTATATCTCTTTCCGATTATAAAGATGGAAGCTTTGGAAAAGCCTATGGCCTAAATTTTGTAAATGGTCCATTGGAAACTCTCCATTCCAGATGTGTTGTGGTTTTAGATGAAAATGGAACCGTAAAATATACGGAACAAGTTCCTGAAATTGCAGATGAACCTAATTATAAAGCTGCACTTGAGGCTTTAATGGATGACTAAAAAAGAGTCCTTTTTTGTTAACAGGTTAAAAAGCGTGGCCTTTGCTTTTAATGGCGCTTGGCTTTTATTAAAAACAGAACCCAGTATCAAAATACAGGTGTTTATTGGGATAACCATGACATTGATAGGCTTTCTGGTAGGTCTTAGCACAACCGAATGGATCTTGCAAACCTTGACCATTGGTATTATAATTGCACTGGAAGGCTTAAACACTGCCATAGAAGAAATGGCAGATTTTATACATCCAGAATACCATCCAAAAATTGGACTCATTAAAGACCTGGCTGCTGGAGCTGTTTTTATATTTGCTTTGGTAGCGTTAATAGTTGGTGGCATCATTTATTTTCCTAAGATTTTTTAAATACTTTTACCATTAGGATAAACGTTAGTAATTTGTATTTTTGCTTCATGGGGCAAACCATACAAACCAATATAGATAGAACTTATTTCTGTTTCCAGGAAAGTAAACATGGCAAAGAAGAAAACAAAAACAACAAACTCCAGTAAACCCAAATTAAAAGTCCCAAGTTTTAAGTTGACAAATCAACAAAAACTGGTATTGGGTAGCTTTTTGGTCTTATTGGGACTCTTGCTTTTTATAGCCTTTGTATCTTTCCTTTTTACAGGAAAAGCAGATCAAAGTACGCTTACCGAATTTACCTCAAGGGATGTAAAGCCACAAAATTGGCTCAATAAAACAGGAGCCTGGCTGAGCGATTTTTTTATACAACGTGGCTTTGGTATTGCTTCCTTTATTTTTGCTGGACTTATTTTCCTTTCTGGTGTATTTGTATTAACCAATTCCAGCACAAAAAAATTGCAAAAACATTGGTTTTGGGGCACGCTTATCGTTATTTGGCTAGCTATCTTTTTTGGTTTTTTTACCGAAAAATTGGATATTCTTGGTGGTACCATAGGATTTGAAATGAACCTGTTTTTACAAGATTACTTAGGAAAAATAGGCACCTCTCTCCTACTTGTTTTCTTTTTAATTACCTACTTGGCCATTCGTTTTAAAGTGACAGCCGACACCTTTAAAAACCTATTCCAGAGAGCTTCAAAAGATATTAAAAATGAATTTAACACAGTTACAGATGATGTTACAGTTCCTATAGATAACGATTTAACTGCTGAAGCTGAAGATATCAAATCGGCATTCGAATTGGATATTGAAAAACCTACTGATGAGCAGGAAGAACTTGCTCAAGAAACAAAACCCAAACCAAAACCCGAACCTGAAAAAGAAGAGGCAGAAATGACGATTGAGGTTGAAAAAGTAGCTGAAGAACTTTCAGAAACCGACAACCTTTCGAATAAATTGGTTGAAGATTTTGGTCAGTTCGACCCAACCCTGGAATTGAGCAACTACAAGTTCCCTTCATTGGATTTATTGAAAAAATACGAATCTGAAGGCATTACCATCAACCAAGAAGAACTGGAAGAAAACAAAAACCGAATTGTAGAAACCCTAAACAACTACAAAATAGGCATTGCAAGCATAAAAGCCACAATTGGTCCAACAGTCACACTTTATGAGATAGTTCCAGATGCAGGTATCAGGATTTCGAAAATTAAAAACCTGGAAGATGATATTGCTTTGTCACTATCTGCATTAGGCATCAGGATTATTGCTCCTATTCCAGGAAAAGGAACCATTGGTATTGAGGTTCCCAACAAAAATTCCACCATAGTCTCCATGCGTTCTGTAATTGCATCACAAAAATTTCAGAAATCAGATATGCAATTGCCAATTGCTTTAGGCAAAACCATTAGCAACGAAACCTTTGTGGTGGATTTGGCAAAAATGCCTCACTTGCTAATGGCTGGAGCCACTGGACAAGGAAAATCGGTTGGACTGAATGCCGTTTTAACCTCTTTGCTCTATAAAAAACATCCAGCAGAAGTGAAATTTGTTCTGGTAGATCCCAAAAAAGTGGAATTGACTTTGTTCAACAAAATAGAACGTCATTATCTGGCCAAACTGCCAGATAGCGAAGATGCTATTATTACAGACAACACAAAGGTTATAAATACCTTAAACTCGTTGTGCATAGAAATGGACAACCGTTACGAGATGCTTAAAAATGCCTTGTGTAGAAACATTGCAGAATACAATGCCAAATTTAAAGCACGTAAGTTAAACCCTAATGACGGTCACCAATTTTTACCCTATATTGTTTTGGTTGTCGATGAGTTTGCCGATTTAATCATGACAGCGGGTAAGGAAGTGGAGACTCCCATTGCGCGTTTGGCACAACTTGCCAGAGCCATAGGAATTCATTTAATCATTGCTACCCAAAGACCTTCTGTTAACGTGATAACAGGGATCATAAAAGCCAATTTCCCAGCAAGAATAGCCTTTAGGGTAACCAGTAAAATAGATTCCAGAACAATTTTGGATGGTTCTGGTGCAGACCAACTAATAGGTCGTGGAGACATGCTCTACACACAAGGAAACGACATGATACGAATTCAATGTGCCTTTGTTGACACTCCTGAAGTAGAAGAAATAACCGATTTTATTGGATCCCAAAAAGCCTATCCTGAAGCCTATATGTTACCAGAATATGTTGGCGAGGAAAGTGGCACAAGTCTTGATGTAGATATCAACGATAGAGATGCATTGTTTCGTGATGCTGCCGAAATTATTGTCACGGCTCAACAAGGATCTGCGTCTTTATTGCAACGTAAATTAAAGTTAGGCTACAATCGCGCTGGACGTTTAATAGACCAGTTGGAAGCTGCAGGCATTGTTGGTGGTTTTGAAGGCAGTAAAGCCAGACAGGTTCTAGTCCCAGATTTAGCAGCACTTAATCAATTATTGGAAAACGAAAGTCAATAATTAAGCCAAATAAAAAATATAAAAATGAAAAAAATAACATTAATTTTTACCCTCTTCATTTATACCATGTCTTTTGGACAGGACAGTAAAGCCAAAGCGCTATTGGACGAAGTGTCACAAAAGGCTAAAAGCTACGATAATATTTCAATAGATTTTAAGTATGTACTGGACAATGCAGCCGAAAACATCAAACAGGAAACACGTGGAGATGTCGTGATGCAAGGAGACAAATACCGTTTAAACATTTTGGGTGCCACCCGTATTTATGATGGTAAAACACTGTATAGTATTAGTCCTGACGATGAGGAAGTAACTATTTCAACAGAAAACCCAGATGATGAAAATAGCATTACACCCAGTAAAATGCTTTCGTTTTATGAGGATGGCTACACCTATAAAATGGACATTATTCAAGATGTGAAAGGAAGAAAAATACAGTATGTAAAACTCACTCCTATGGATTCCAATTCCGAAATTAAAAATGTGCTATTGGGAATAGACGCTCAAACCAAACACATCTATAACCTTATAGAGATAGGTAAAAACGGAACAAAAACCACTTTAACTGTTAATTCTTTTAAAACAAACGAACCTATATCGAAATCCTTATTTACTTTTGACAAGAACAAGTATAAAGATTACTACATTAACAAATTGGATTAAGTAACTTTTGAAGATTTTAGATAGATACATACTAACCTCATACCTTAAAACTTTTATCAGCGTGTTTGTGATTCTCATGCTGATTTTTGTTTTACAAACCATCTGGCTATATATAAAGGAATTGGCTGGAAAAGACCTGGATATGGTTGTTGTGGCTAAGTTCTTGCTTTATTTTTCCCCTAAATTAATTCCATTGGTTTTGCCTTTGACCATCTTGCTGGCATCCATCATGGTATTTGGAAGTTTTGCCGAAAACTATGAGTTTGCTGCCATGAAATCCACAGGTATTTCTTTGCAACGTGCCATGAAAGGCTTAAGCATTTTTATCGTGGCTTTGGGAATCACTACTTTTTTCTTTTCAAACAACGTAATCCCTTGGGCAGAATATAACTCTTATAACCTTCGGAAAAATATAGCCAAATTAAAACCTGCCATGGTAATAGCCAAAGGACAGTTTAATGAAGTTGGAAACGAATATAATATTAAAGTAGCCGATAAAAGTGGCGACAGAGGACAGTATTTAGAAGAAGTACTCATCCACAAAAAAACAGGTGGCAAAGCTGGGAACTACACAACCATTTACTCCAAAACCGGGGAGCTTATAGGTGAAGAAGATTCTGATATCCTACAACTTATTCTCTACGATGGATATTTTTATGACGACACACCTCCAAAAGACCATAAAGACAGGCTAAAAAAGCCCATGACCAAAAGCGCCTTTAAAAAATACACCATTAATGTAGATTTATCGAACCTCAACAATGTTGATCTGGAGCAAAAAGACATTAGCGACAAATACAACATGCTTAACATAAAAGATTTAAGCTATACCATTGATACCTTAAAAATTGATAGGGACAACAATATTAAAGAATTGGCCGAAAACTTGTACAACAGGACCAATTTACCAATAATCAACAAAGGTGTTGTTAGTAAAACAGACTCTATCTATAATGGTGAGATTCTGGAACTTTTCAGTCATAAAGACAAAGTACAACTTATAGATTTGGCACAAAACACATTTAAAAGTACCCTTCAAATAATAGACGTTAAAGAGCAAGGCTTGAAAACCAAATCTATTTGGTTAAACAGGCATGTAATAGCTTTACACGAAAAACTAGCCTTGGGCTTTGCCTGTATTATTTTATTTTTTGTGGGAGCACCTTTAGGCGCTTTAATAAGAAAAGGAGGTATTGGACTGCCTATGGTTATTGCCATCTTGTTGTTTTTAACCTATCATTTTATTGGCATATTTGCAAAAAACAGCGCCAAAGACGGCAGTTTGAACCCTGTGTTTGCTTCTTGGTTTTCAACCATCATCATGTTACCCTTGGGAATATATTTAACCAAAAGGGCTACGGCAGATCGTGGTTTGTTTGAATTTGACCATATTTTAGAGCCAATTAAAAAAATCCTTAAAATTAAGGATAAAGAAGATGTAAAAAACAAATCGAAATTGCCTGACGCTGTTCGGGAAGTGATAGAGGAAAATTTGGATATTTCACAGGAACCTTTAGCCCATACTGAAGATTTTGGCACCATAAGAAAAAGACATTCAGATTATAAGGAATACGCTAAATTCACTTTCATTTTCTACATTATTGGCGCCATCTTAATACCATTATACTTCATTTTAAGAAATAACAAATTGGAAGAAATTGCTGTGGTTTGCCTACAATTGGGGATTATTTCGTTTTTTGTTTGTTTCATCTATTTTATTGTGTCTTCCTTAAAATTACGATCTATATACAAATTGATAGCCTTAAAAGGTGTAACTAAAAACCCAATCCTACTCATAATGGGATTTGTTTTTTATCCGTTGACACATTTTTTAAGAAGGAACAAAATTAACGATGACCTTTCTGTTAGTTTAAAATAAGCTATATCTTTGCACCATATTAAAAAATAAGCTTTATGTCCACGCTTAAAACAGCAAACCAAACTACAAACATACAATTACACAGTATTGAAGAAGCCATTAACGATATTAGAAATGGTAAAGTTATTATTGTAGTTGATGATGAAGACAGGGAAAATGAAGGCGATTTTTTGGCTGCTGCAGAAATGGTAACGCCAGAAATGATAAACTTTATGGCAACCCATGGACGTGGTCTAATATGTACTCCTTTAACCGAAAAACGTTGCAAGGCTTTGGAGTTAAACATGATGGTTAACAACAATACCGATCCTATGGAAACGGCCTTTACCATTTCTGTAGATTTAAGAGGCAATGGTGTTACCACAGGTATTTCTGCAAGTGACAGGGCCAAAACAGTAAAAGCCCTTGTTGATGAAAACACCAAACCTTTTGAATTGGCCAGACCAGGACATATTTTTCCTTTGGTTGCCAGGGAAGGTGGTGTGTTACGTAGAACTGGACATACAGAAGCTGCCATAGATTTTGCCAGACTGGCTGGATTAAAACCTGCTGGTGTGATTGTTGAAATCATGAACGAAGATGGCAGCATGGCGCGTTTACCTCAACTGGTGGAAGTGGCAAAAAAATTCGGTTTAAAAATTGTTTCCATTGAAGACTTGGTGGCTTACAGAATGCAACACGATTCCTTAATTGAAAAGAAAGAAGATTTTGATATGGTAACCCGTTTTGGTAAATTTAGACTTAGAGCATACCAACAAACTACCAATAATCAAGTACACATAGCCATTACAAAAGGAACTTGGAACACCAACGAACATGTGTTAACTCGGGTAAACTCTACATTGGTAAATAATGATATTTTAGGAACGCTAACCAATAATGCCGATAAAAAGTTGGACGATATGTTCCAACTGATCAATGAAGAAGGAAAAGGAGCTATCATTTTTATAAATCAGCAAAACCAATCCACCAATTTATTGCACAGGCTTTCCATACTTAAGCAACAACAAAATCACAAAGACCTGATTAAAGCACCTAGCATTCAAATGGACAGTAAAGATTTTGGGATTGGTGCCCAAATACTTCACGATCTAAACATTCATAAATTACGTTTGATGTCCAATAGCGAACAAACTAAACGGGTTGGGATGATAGGTTACGGACTGGAAATAATTGAATATGTAAGTTATTAGTTTTTGTTTTCTAAAGCTTTGATTCTTTTTTCGAGGAATTGGTAATTCTCCAATTGATCTTTTAACGCAACAATTTCCTTTTGTTGCTCTTGAACGGCTTTAATAAGTACTGGAATCAATTCTATATAGCTCATGGCCAAATAATCCCCAGGAACAACAATTTTTTCACCTGTTTTAGGATCTATATCCACATCTTCTGTAATAACAACCTCTGGAATGATTTTCTCAACATCCTGGGCTATCAAACCCAAACGTTTTCTATTGTTTGGGGAAATGGTTTCATTATAGCTATAACTTACTGGTTGCAGTTTCATCAAGTCCTCCAGCCCATATGGCAACTCCGAAATATGAGTCTTGGTACGCCTGTCAGAATAAGTCACAAAAGTATTGGCAACCACTTCGTCCCAATGTTGGTTGATTAAACTATTTCCTATATCGAAAGTACTGTTGGAAAATGGTACGATATCGCCATCCAAGCCTAAATTATTTCCCCCTAAATTGGCCATTTCCAAATTGTCCAAAGACAATGTTGCGTACAAATGTGAGGCATTGGCATTGCTTATCATCACATGGCCATTAAACCTTAAATTATCTGTATCAAATTCGCCATAAATCAGAGCTTCGTTAGCATCTGCATCAGAATTTTCTATATACAATCTATTGGAACCTGTTTCATGGTAACCAGCTCCATACCCTAAAAATATATTCGCATCTCCATTTGAATTTAATCCAGATTCTGTACCAATGGCAGTATTATTAATACCAACTGTATTAAAATACAAGCTATTTGTACCTATGGACACATTAGCATCTCCAGCAGTATTGCTATATAAGGATTGTGTTCCAAATGCTATATTATCATAACCAGTACTATTGTTTCTAAGGGACTCATAACCTGAAGCTACGTTATTGGAACCTGTTGTATTAGAATACAAAGTTTGATAACCATTAGCAATATTATTATTACCTATGGTATTTGAGTTAAGCGCTCTAAACCCATTTGCCACATTATAACTTCCCGTGGTATTTAAATATAAAGTTCTGGTACCATTTGAAACATTAAAAGAGCCTGATAAATTGGAATATAAGGCTCTAGTTCCAGTAGCTATATTATTTGAACCTGTAGTATTAGAAAATAAAGCTCTTGTACCAGTTGCTATATTATTATTTCCAGTAGTATTATTGTTTAAGGTTCGTAATCCAAGAGCCACATTATTGTTACCATTAGTATTGGAGTTTAAAGCCATAAAGCCAGTAGCCACATTATTAGATCCCATAGTGTTGGAGTTTAGAGCATTTGACCCAATGGCAATATTATTGTTTCCAGAAGTGTTACTATACATTGCTGAATAACCTACTGCTATGTTATAATCTCCTATATTGGAAACCGAAAGAGCATCTGTACCTATTACTGTATTGTAATTTCCACCTGAATGGTAAAGAGCATTGGAACCAATAGACACATTGCCTTCGCTAACTGTAGTAACATATTGAGAATTATAACCTAATGCCACATTGTTGTTTCCTGAAATATTGTCAAATAAGGTTTGATAACCTATGCCTACATTATTGGATCCAGAAGTGTTACTGTGTAAAGATCTGTATCCACTGGCTGTGTTCCTAACTCCGGACACATTTGAAAACATGGTATAAAAACCATTGGCAACATTAAAACTTCCAGTGGTATTATTAAAAAGAGATCTGTAACCAGCAGCAACATTATCAAAACCTGATGTATTGGAGCCCATGGCTTCAAAACCAATTCCTGTATTTTGGTTGTCTGAACTGTCATCATTGATTCCTGCTCCAAGACCAATAAAAACTGAGGATCCATTTTCTGAGCCATCATTATCACTTTTACCATCCATTAAGTCGTTTATTTTTTCAGCACCTTTTATGGATGTCCAAGCAGCCAAGCTGTTGTTCCAATAGTAAAACCCTTTGCTTATTGTACCATTTCCAGTAACATAAACCAACATCCCATCTTGGGCTTCCGTGGGATTGCTTAAAGGAAATACATCAATTTTTGGAATTAAAATACCATCGGTAGGATTTGGTGAGATTTGATTTGAAGCTCGAATATCCAATTGTGACTGTGGACTGGTAGTTCCAATACCTACTTGGGAATAGGTATAGGTAATCAATACTTGAAAAAATAAAACAATTAGGTAATGTTTCTTCATACAAAGCATGGTTAGACATTGCATATATTTTGAATACATACAAATACGTTATTTTAATATAAATTTGTTTCCTAAATATGAGTATTTGGCAACAGCATTTACATAACTAAAATAGGTATGGACTTAAAGATGAAGAGCTTTGGTGAAGTAATTTAATAAAAAAAAGGGAATGAGAATAAAAAATAATCCCAAATCCCTTTAACATCGATTAATAGCATCTTTTATGGGTCTATGACTATTTTCTTTGTAATATGTCCCTTATCGGTATAAACTTTTACAAGATATATTCCTGACTGTAAATTACTGATAGGTATTTGGTTACCATTTAAAACCTGTGAAACTTTTTTTCCCAATATATCAAACATCTCAACAGAGATAACCTGGTTTTTGGTTGAAACATATAAATAATCTGAGGCTGGGTTTGGGTAAACAGATATAGTCGACTCGTTTAAAACTTGAGTTGGTACTGAAAGGGTTTCTAAATTAAAGCTTTCCATCCCTGGAATATTTCCAGTATAGAAATTTAAAGTGCCATTTCCATTTCCTGGGCCATCAATATCAGAATTATAGAAACTCTCGAAAATGTTTCCAGCCTGTACATTTAAAGGATGATCGTTAGGCATAATAAACAGGGTTTCAGCTCCTGGATTGGTTACCTCAAAACTCACCAAATCTATTGGCACTCCTGCTGTATGCTGTAAAATAGTTTGGCCTGGAGGCATGTTAAATTGAAAGACATCAATATCAAACCCTACATATCCCAAACCAGCTATAAAAGCAGCATCATAATCGTACAGGTCGAACGTTCTGCTTGGAAAGAAACTTACCAAATTGATTATATGCGATGGTCCTGATGGCAATACTAAGGTAAACCCAACATCAGATACATCTGTATTGGCATTTGGACCATAAGCATCTGAATCGAAATCAGGTACGGCAATCATTTTAAATTGGTTTCCTGTTAGGTGCACAATCCCGAACTGATAGCCTTGAGCCATAGTGCACAGGCTTGCAAATAAAAATAGAATAAAGGTGTATTTTGTTTTCATGGGTACTGGTTTTAAGAGTTTATATTACGATTAATTTTGTGGTGGAACTGTAGCTTGAATGGTAAATGTTGGTGTGCCAAAACCATTGGATGGATGCGCTAGCACATTGTCCTTTATAAGGTTACTATCGTTTCCAGAACCAGAAAACTTAGCAATCCCATTTAGGTTTAAATCTGTATTTAAATATCCTGTTGATGAAAATGTTACCGAACCAAAACCATTGGCAGGATCAGATAAAATGTAATCCTTTATGGCATTCGAATCATTGTTGGCTCCTGAAAACCTTATATAATTTGTATTATTGGTATTTCCTGTCCATAAGGCTGTAACTCCAGACCCCAAAACAACTTGGGCATTTAAACCATAAGTTGAAAAGCCTGAATTTGTAAAATCAACAACTGTTGGGGAAGTTTCATTTAAAGCAATGGTAGCTGCGCTCATGGCTCCCAAATGGTTTCTGTGTTTCACAACTACATAATAAGTGGTTGGAGCTGCTGTCATGATTACATTTGAAAAACCATCCAAAGCTACCACATCACCATCACGTTGAAGTAAAGCCGATTTTGCGTTTATCAATTTTTGATTGTCATTGGCAGCACGTAATTCTATCCAAACCCAATCCACAATGGCGTTAGATCCTACCACGTTAAATACAGACGCATTGCAAGTGGCTGCATCAGGATACGGACTGGTTGTTGGAATGTAGGCATTTTGCCTAAGATCATCGTTCATAAGTCCTGCTGAAACTGGATTTAAAAGTGGGCCTTGCAAAAAGAGTTTAGGGTCTATTTTTATTTTCATATTACTATTGATAAACCCTTCGGAAATTTTAATGTTTCCAGTATTTAATTCTTGAACATTCACTTCGCCTATGGTATAAAGAATGTTTATACCTCCAGAAGTTGTATTTGTGCCTCCACTATCGATACTGAATTTTTCGATGCTTTGGGCACTACATAAAAAACTGATAAATAGTGCTGTTAAAAATGAACCTTTTGTTTTCATATTATTGTTGTTTTTTAAGTAAGGTCTCTATCAAATCCTTTAACTCATTAACTTGCACTTTTAAGTTCTCAATTTCATGCTGTTGTTCCTGTATGGCTTTTATGGCAACAACACTAAACCCAGCGTAATCAATCCCGTATAATTCATCTGCTTCCGAGAAATGCACCAATTCCGGAAAAAGAGATTTTACTTCTTGGGCTATAAAACCAATGGCTTTTGTGTTGGTAATATCATCTTTATAAACATAGGTTGAAGGTTTTAATTGTTTTACACGATCTAAGGTAGTAGGCATACTTTGTATGTCTTTTTTTAAGCTAACATCAGAGCTTATTGTGTACGCGCCTGTGTTAGCTAAAATATATCCTTTTAAAGTGGTTCCATAATGAAACCGTAAGGAATATCCGTGTGTAATATCCCAATTGGAATTGAGTCCATCATCAAAACGAAGTCCTGTTCCTACGGATTGACCATTTTGAAAAATATGTAGTTTCCCATTAGGGTTACCATCAACACCTATCTTGTTGAAATTTGCAGAACCATCTCCGTTAATTGCTGCTACAATTTCAGTCCCTTTTTGCATTTCAATAAATTGCGATGCTGAACTTGCATTTGAAGGGATTTGCAATTCCAGCAAATCTTTACCTAATTGGTGGTCTAGACTTTCAATTCGAACCGTATTTTCAACTCCAGACGTTTGTAGAATCGAGAAAGGATTTGCTGGATTGGAAATTCCAACACCTACTTTGCCTTCTGTTTCTGCCATAACAATATTTCCATTCTGCAAGAGTTTTAGTCTTGTGCTTTGTGAACTTGAACCATCTGCTTTGGACCTGAATAGTAAGTCTGAACCACTTCCAGTAGTTGCAAACTTCCATTGATTGCCATTATTTGGATAGCCCAAAATTAGTCCTCCTATATTGGATTGAACAAATAAATCACCAACTACATGGAGTTTATTTTCAGGCGTACTGGTTCCAATTCCAACACCACCTTCCATATAGCTAACATCTAAGCCATTTTTAATCCATAAAGGGTTTTCAATACTTTTTGCCGTCAAGGCATAAGGGACCGTTTTAAATTCGGTGGTTCCCATATCTACAAGTCCGCCACCTGTATTTACCTTTACATTCAAAAAATGTGAATCGCTTCCCCAATCAATAGTACTGTAATCGCCACTTACTGCTGTGCCTTCGCCTATGTTAACCATAATGATACCATTGGAATCGGTTGTTGGTGTATGCGTTTCTTCATAGACATTGGTTTGACTTGCACCTTGTAAGATGCTAAACTGTATGGCGATAAGGTCATTGGCAACCACATTGCCTAGGTTATCTTTTATGACTGCCTTATAATTGATGCCATTTTGTGCATAAGTTATCATACTCAGCAGCATGAATAATATAAATGTGTACTTTGTTTTCATTAGCTTATGTTTTAATATTAATGGTTGTATCCATAATAAGGTTAACATTTTAATTATCAAGTATTTGTTTTTCAAATCTAATCGGGTTTCAACACACAACATATCACTATTGTAACATACTATATAACATATGTAACTATTTAGGCTTAAGCTGTATTGAAATGGGGTTTAGAGGGTTTTGCTATTAGTTTTATAGCATCTTAATCGTTTATTATGGTTATAATGAATTGAATATAGGCTTTCTTACAATAATGGTACCTGTAACCTGGGTAGTAAAGGTGTCTGTTTGGTTGGTATACCCAACTTGCATGTCTGCAGTAAAAGTTATTTTAAAATGAGCATAAGTTACTCCTGTATAAACCGTTTGCTCTCCATAATCGGTTATGGTGGAGCTACCAGATAAACTGTTCATAACATAATTACCATATGTAATTGTCATTCCTGAATTCGTTTCATTTACGTTGGGACCAAAGCCCAAAGCCTGATTGTTGTTCATGGTCAACCCCATAGCCAAATTAAGATTTGGTGTTTGAATTTCATCCGTTAAAGTTAAAATAATGGTGTCTTCAGTTTCACCTTGTCCATTTGTGGATACGCTTCTAATTGCCACAACACCACTATTCCCATAACCTATTGGAAGATTTCCTGTTAAAGTTTCTCCATCTGTAGCTCCTCCCGTAAAACTAAGTTCATAGAAATGCGAATCTGTTGGTGGATTTGGGTTTTCATCTATAGGATTATCATCACTGGAACAAGATGTGTGGGTTATTAATAAAATTGCAATAAGCATAGGTTTGAATAATAATTTAATTGTTTTCATAATAGATTATTTAAGCGTTTTTGTTTTTAAAATTGAAGGGTTTGAAAGTTTGCAAAGTCATCGAGATATTAATTATGTCTTACCCATTTTTGGATGTTCCCTGTACCACTGTTATTGACATCGATTCTTAAGGTATCTGAAACCCCTAATTCCATGGTAGCAGGATAATAGTTATCGTCACTGCCCAATTCTTCGTAAATGAAACTATTACCATCTAGGGCATAAATATCTTTCCATTTAATATCTCCAATATTAAAGCCAGACAATGCAGGATCTGAGATGGTTCCTGTTTCATCGGTCACATCAATAACAATGTCATTGTTTACGGGATTGTTTCCTCCTACGCGAATCCAACTACCTTGTAAAACTTGAAGATATACTGATTGTGGTGTGTAATGGGATTCACGAACCCATTTTTGGATATTTCCTGCTCCAGAATTATTTACATCAACTCGCAAGGTATCATCCACACCTAAACTAATAGCTGCTGGATAGTAGTTGTAATCACTTCCCAATTCTTGATGTGTATAGTTTCCTGAGCCTTGACCCACAATATCTTTCCATTTAATGTCTCCTATCATAAAATTGGATTGTTGTGCGTCGGTAATAGTACCAGCATCATTGTTTACATTGATTTTCATCCCATTATTGGTTGGATTGTTACCACCAATACGGATCCAGTTACCTTGTAAATCGTCCAAAGGATAGGTTGGTTGTGGTGGATTGTTATCTGGTTCCAAAGAATCTGAGCTACAAGACACAGATACAGTTATTAGAACAGTAAAAAGCAGCATTGTTTTAATATATTTTTTAAAAGTTTTCATGATGTGTGTATTTAAATTGGTTTTCATATTATTTTAATATTCATGTGTTCTACATAAATTTTTTATAATCTTTTGAGTTGATGGAAAAGTTGGTTTCTTCTAGAGCAACACAAGTCATTTTCAAGGTTTCAGGTTTTTTCTTTGTGGTAACTGTCATGGTCATTTCCATCATTAAACCATCTACTTGTTTCATCCATTCCTGATTGGCCTGATTTTTTTTATCGTCAATATTGTAAAACGCTTTAGGGAAAGTAATATCGGCTTCTTTGGTTACCCAAACGCTTCCATTGTAGTCTTCACTGGATATTTTATACTCCCTGCAGATATAATTCAATATAACTTTGGTATTATTGGTTTTCTCAATTTTTACATCGTTATTGGAAGATTCCTGGTCATCTACAAAATCGTTTACGTCCAAAGACGTGGACATGAGCATTTTTTTTCCTCCTGCTTCAGTAAACATGTACATGGTTTTTTTGTCCAAATCCATGACATTGAACATGGTACTTGCATTTTCTATGGTATTCCCAAAATAATTTTCATCCTTGGCCAGAAAATAGGTGAAAGTGGTATTGTATTTATCACTTTCCATTTGCATCACGTATTTATGCGAAAAACTATAGACACTCTCTGGCGCCTTGTCTTCTGAAGTTGTTTTGCTTTTTTTGGATGATTTGGATTTTTTATTTCCTCCATTGTTAAATACCGAATCAAAGGCCTTTTCGGTTTCTTTTTGCGATTTTTGCTCCACTTTACGTTCCACAGTACGTTCTGCAGCATTGGTAGCCTTATCTGCCAGTCGTTCAAAAATTTGTGCTTGTGCATTAAACACAATTAGTATAAAAAAGCTTGTTGTTACTAATAATTTCATGATTAATAATTTTTATTGTTTTTACTTTTATGGTTTTAAATTGAAAAAGGTTAACATTTATAAACAGTACTTTAAAAATGGTGATATATCTTTCTGTAGGTGCTATTTGATTATGGTTACCGATTTTATGATTTTGTTGTTCAGCAAAATTCTAAGCTCATATTGACCCTTTTTTAAATGATCGATACTTATATATATTTTTGTGTCTACATCTGTTTTTTGGCTATTGGTATAGCGTTTCATTTGTTATTGTTTAAAGATGTTTAAAATTAAAAATGGAGAGTTTACCTTAATAACAAATATGTTTCAAAGGATATAAGATATGTTACAGAATGCTGAATTTATCCTGTCTGTTTGTAAGTTTTTTAAAAGGTACTCGTTAGGTTTGCAACTTTAGGTTTCTTTTAATACGAAAGCGTATTAAACCCTGTTTAATGGTGAATTTCTGAAATGTGCCTACCTTTTTAAGGAAGTTTATTTCTAATCTATCACTTCAAAAACTTTAAATAGCCCTTTACTTTTTGTATTAGGTACTTCCGAAATAAAGGCATATTTACCAGGTTCTAAATCGGCATAGAAATAACCTGTACTACCAGCTGACATATCGTTAACACCACCTAAAAATGTAACGCCATTTGGAACTGGTGTGATTAATCCTTTTGGATCTGACCAATCCATCCAAGATTCTAAAGCGTCTTCACTAGCATTGGCATCTAGTTTTACTAAATTTAAGTCATGCCACATAAAATTTTCATGTTGTTTTTGATCTTTCACATACACAGAAAAAATTTGCTTCCCTTTGGTAATATCTTTGTCATAACTAATACCTGTTTCACCTGAAAGTGCTATGTTAACAGTAGCTTCAGGAGGAGTATTACCACTAGCTTCATCAGTTACAAATATGGGTTTTGCCATTCCCATAAGTGTATGGAATTTTCCATTAGGCATTTTCACATAACATTCCATAATATAATACCCTGGATCTAATTTTATGGTAGTAACAGCAGTATGTTTTGGTGCAATTAACCCTGAACCACCAGAAAAAATAATATCTCCAAACCATTCTGGTAATTTCCCAAAGGCAGCAAAACCTTCTTCTGATTTACCTTCGTTAATTAAATCCATACCTTCAGCAAACACTGGAGCAACATCTGTTAAGGTATGCTCTACTGTTTTGCCTTCTGGGTATTTATCCATTAAAAAGAAATGAGTTTCGTTAGATAAGTTTTGGTATTTAAAGGTATTCCATCCTGAAGGGATAGTATCTACACTTTGAAATTCCATACTTCTAGTAACAATATCTATAACATTAGATGGTTCTTCAATAACTTCTATCACTTCTTCTACTATTGTTTCTTCTGTTAATTCGGTTTTCTTTTCATTTTTACAATTAAAAAATAAAAGCGTCATTAACAGTAATGTCCAGATTTTTAAATTGTTTGCTTTCATATTATTAGAGGTTTCTTAGTATCTATAAATATAATGATTTAAAAATTTTCAATTTTTAGCTAATACTTGTTTTGAAAGTAACACCGTGTTTTTTTCTAAAGCCTCTACTCTATCTAAAAGCACCTGCAATAGGTCTGATTGTTCTGTATTGGTTTGTTCTTGAGCTGAAATGGTTAGTTTTTGGCTTTCAATAATAACTTGTTGCTCTTGTATAGCTTTTATTAAAACTGGAATTAACTCCGTATAACTCACGCTTAAGGTTTTATTCTCGTCATCAGCAGTATGAACAAGTTCTTTAATCACACTCTGAACTTCTTGAGCTATTAAGCCCATAGATTTATAATCTTGTTCTCTATTTTTCCAGTTATAAGCTTTGGGAGAAAGTGCTAAAATTTCGCTTAAGCCATAATTTAAATCTTCAATGTCTTTTTTAAGGCGTCGGTCTGAACTATGCACTACAGTACCTCCAACTGCTACATTCCCTCCATGCTGCTGTAAAAGAAGAGCTGTGCTTGATCCATTATAACGTGCCGATATTTCATTTTCATCAAACACTAAATTGAAATTATTTTCTTTACCAATTACTAAAAGTCCTGTTCCATCAGCTAAATTGGCATCATTTGTACCATCTATATGCAATTTAACTGCAGGTGATGTAGTTCCTATTCCTGTATTACCATTTTTCAAAACGGTTAAGGCATTACTTCGATTTGCTGAACCAGTACCATTTCCTACCTGAAACAAAGTCTGAGATGAAATAGTAGCGTCATTCCAGTTACCTATTACAGTAGAATTGTTGTCATCTGCTATGGTACCATATCCAATTGCTATAGAGTTACTTGCTGAAGCATTAGCAAATAGTCCCAAAGCTACAGAGTTTTCTCCAATAGCATCAGAACTAAACCCGAACGCCATAGAATTATATCCTGAAGCATTTGCGTAGGTTCCCATTGCAATTGAATTATTTCCTATTGCACTTGGTTCATTACCTATTGAAAATGAATTATCTCCCAATGCTCCGTTAGTGTTTGAAGCATAAAAGGAGTAACTCAAATCTACAGCATTACTACCAATATTACCATAATTAGCTGGATTACTTCCTACTAATCGCCAACCAACACCATTACCTTCATCAATGGCTTCTAGACCAGTTGCAGAAGAACTATTGGCTTCTAAATATTCTTTTGTGATTAAAGCTTTAGCATCAGTTATTTCTGCTATATCAAAACTTGGTGCTGTGATGATACCATTTTTTTCTATTACAAATGCATTAGATTTATCTGAGATATCTGTACCATTTCCAACTTGAAATAAAGTAGTTGTTGAGTTTATATTATCATTAAATGTACCAATTACTAGACTATTTAAGTCATCTGCAATAGTTCCATATCCCATTGCTG
This sequence comes from Xanthomarina gelatinilytica, assembly GCF_000348685.1. Taxonomy (GTDB): domain Bacteria; phylum Bacteroidota; class Bacteroidia; order Flavobacteriales; family Flavobacteriaceae; genus Xanthomarina; species Xanthomarina gelatinilytica. The sequence continues at coordinate 48,791 of NZ_ANLA01000003.1, forward strand.
TTGAATTTGACACAGAAGCAGTTGTAACAGAACCAATTGCAGTAGAACGAAGACCAGAAGCAGTTGTTAAATATCCCATGGAAATAGCATAATCACCTGTTGCTCCATAAATACTAGAAGTAAAATCACTATAACTTAAATCTTTGGCGTTTAATCCAATGTTTCCATAATTGTCTAAATTGCTTCCTATCAATCTCCAACCTATTCCATTGCCTTCATCTAGAGCTTCAAGACCAGTTGGTGTTGCTCCAGAACCGCCTCCAGAATAATTAGCATCTGCAAACTCTTTCGTAATTAAGGCTTTGTCATCTGTAATTTCAGATATATCGTAACTAGGCGCCGTAATCGTTCCATTTTTTAAAACGGTTAAGGCATTAGATTTATCTCCAAATCCTGTTCCATTTCCAATTTCAAAAAGAGGATCAGTGTCTACCCAAGTTGTTGGGTCTCCTCCTCCAAGATTAAAACGACCTATTGCTGTAGTTAGTAATCCATTGGCATTGATGCCATTTCCTATAGCTGTTGATGTTTTACCTATAGCCAGTGTAAGTTCGCCTGCTGCCAATGAATTTTCGCCAATAGCATTTGTGGCATTTCCTAAAGCGGTACTGTTTTCTCCTGATGCTTCGGTTTCAAAACCCATAGCTGTAGCGGCTTGTCCTGATGCTGCTGTATTATAGCCCATTGCTGTAGCTGAAATTCCCGATGCTGTTGATGCTTCACCCATAGCAACCGAAAATGGACCTGAAGCAATGGTATTGCTTCCCATAGCCGTTGCATATTGTCCTGTTGCTGAAGATCCATATCCCATAGCTACAGAACCAACATTTGCAGTAGTGTATTGTCCCATAGCTACAGAGCCTGTTCCAACAGCACCTTGACCAGCATCATATCCTGTATCACCTCCATAACTTAAATCAACAGCTCTATCTCCTATATTACCATAATAAATGGGATTGGAGTCTTTTAAACGATAACCAACACCATTCCCTTCATCTAAAGCTTCAAGTCCAGATACATTTGCTGCACTTAAAGCATAAGGTACTGCCATAAATTGGGTGGTTCCCATATCTGTTAAACCAGAGCCTGTATCTATTAAAACGTTTAAAAAATGGGCGTCAATTTCCCAATTAATCGTGTTGTAATCACCACTATATACAGTGCCTTCTCCAATATTTACTATGATAATGCCATTGGCATCAGTAGTTGGATTATGTGTTTCTTGATATACATTTACAGCACCTTGCAATATTGTAAATTGTACTGTAATATTTTGATTGGCAACTACATTGCCAGAGTTGTCTTTTATTAAAGCTTTGTAGTTGATGCCGTTTTGGGCAAGTGCAAAACATGTATTTATAAATATGATTAGAAATAAGTATTTGGTTTTCATAAATGTCTTTTAATGTGTGGGTTAGATTAATTTTTAACTATTTAAAACCATTTTGTATATGTTTCTAAATGATAGTTTTTACTTTATGGTTGAACTTTAAAAAAGTTAACTTCCTATTAGCATTTTAAAGCCTTTTATTTTTCAATCACTACGGACTTAACCACCTTATTATTCAATAAAATATGTAATTGGTAAACGCCTTTTTTAAGATGATCTATGGATATATATATCTTATCATCAATACTCTTTTTTGAAAAAGGCTTGTTTTGTTTCATAAGTTATTCCTTTAGAGAGACTCAAATTTAGATACAGGGATCCTGCTTCGATAACAAATATGTTTCAAAGGATATAAGATATGTTCCAGATGTTGTGAAATTCTGTTTTCTAAGGATTTAGAGAGTAATCTTGAGGTGTGCAACCATAGATTTCCTTAAAGCACTTATTGAAATAAGAAGGGGAATTAAACCCAACCTGATAGGCAATTTCTGCCATAGTAGCATCGGATTTTTTTAACAGCTCTAAAGATAATTTTAAGCGCTGGGACCTTAAAAACTCGCTGGTGGTCATACCTGTTATGGCCTTTAGTTTCCTGTGAAGTTGGGTACGACTTATTTGCATGTGTTTCCCTAAAGCTTCGCTGTTAAAATCTGGGTTTGTAATGTGCTTATCCAAAGTTGTTTGAAGTCTTTTTAAAAATTCGGTTTCGGTGGACGTAATTGCCAATTCGGGATTTATTGTTAAGGTACTACTAAAATGCTTTTGAAGTTTTAAGCGACTTTCAATCAGTTTTTCAACCCTAACTTTTAATTTCTCGCTACTAAACGGTTTTGTAACGTAGGCATCTGCTCCTGTTTTAATTCCTTGTATCTCATTGACTTCTCCTACTTTAGCAGTAAGAAGTATTACAGGAATATGACTGGTAAGTTCATTGGTTTTTATCTCGTGGCACAATGCCATTCCGTCCTGTTCTGGCATCATAATATCACTTATAATCAAATCCGGAAGCTGCTTCTTGGCTTTTTCAATACCTATTTTACCATTTGCTGCTTCCATAACCTGATAACTATCTAAAAACATTGAAACTATGAACGCACGTATATCTGGTTCGTCTTCCACAATGAGTATACTGGGTTTTTCTGTATGTGTTTTTGCAAACACGGAATCTAAGTCCAAATCCTGTTTTTTTGAGATAGCGTGAGCCAATAATTCGCTTTCATTAAAAGCCTCTTTACTTATAGGAAGTGTAACCGTAAATTGTATTCTATTTGCATCCAAATTGTTGGCAATAATGGTTCCCTTAGAAAGCGAAACCAAATCACGAACCAAAGCCAATCCCACACCAACACCATCAGACAATTCATTGTTTTGATAAAAACGCTGAAACAACTTGGTTAAATCTTCTTTTCCAACCTGCTTGCTATTGTTTATAATGGACATGACCAACATGTCCTTCTGGTTCATGGCTTCAAAGATTATCTTACTGTTTTTTGGAGCGTATTTTATAGCATTTGAAAGCAGGTTGGAACTTACCTTTTCTATAATATCCTTATCAAACCAAACGGTTTTTAAATCATGAATGTGAAAACTGATTTCTATATTTTTTTCTTTGGCCTTATATTGAAAGGCACTTATAATTTGTTTCAATAAAACAGCTAAGTTCCCTTGAGCTACTTTAAGCTTTATTTGCCCAGAATCTATCATGGAAAGATCCAACATCTGGTCTACCAGATTGAGCAATCTATTAGCGTTTTGTTTTACTAAGGTCAGTTCTTTCTTATCGGTTTTAGATAAGTCTGATTTGGCCAATTGGTTATCTATAGGTCCTGAGATTAGTGTTAGAGGTGTTCGAAATTCATGTGAAATATTGGTGTACAGCTTGGTTTTAAATTCGTCCAGTGCCTTGGCTGCTTTCAATTTATTTAACGCCATATTCTGGTTAAGCTTCAAAACATAAAATGAAAAAATAATGGCAGTAAAAATTAATCCGTAAGCTACATAAGCCATGGTCTTTTTGTACCAAGGTGCATTTATGGTGAATTGCTTGGAGGCTATAGGCGTGTCATCAAGAATGTTATAGGCAGACTTTACATAAAAAGTATAATTGCCAGATTCCAAATTTGTAAAGCTCACAAAGTTGCTTTCTGCTTCGTGCCACAAACTATTTTCGTTGTTAAGTTTGTAGTAATAGTTTAATTTTTTAGGAAAGCTATAATCATTGGTTGCAAAATGTATCGTAAAATAAGATTGATCGGGATGTACATCAAAATGGTCTGTATGCTTTATATTTTTCTTATCTATTTCAAATTTTGTATCGGATTTGGAAGTTTTGGAATATAGGTCCACCTCTGTAATCACAGGTTTTGTATGAACTTCAGGAAATTTAAACCCCTTTGGGGCAATTACTTGTATGCCTTTTTCTGTTCCAAAATAAAATTCATTTTTATAAAATAAACGCGACGTAAACAAGCAAGCATTGGAGACCAAACCATCTGATGCATTAAAGTTAATAAGGCGATCTTTAGTGGCATCGTAAACATAAATGCCATTCCTAATGGTACTAATCCAATAAATCCCTGGAGCATTGGAATTTATGGCCATTGTTTTTTTATCAAAAAAATCATTGCCTATTTTAAAGCTTCTAAAGCTGCGACTTTCTGGATTGTAGATGTTGATACCACTATCCATACCAAACCAAATTTCGCCAGTATCAGCCTCAAAAATTTCATAGGCTGTGTTTGTATTTAAGGTGTTCTTTTTAGGATTTTCCTTGGTGAATTGCTCATAATCAAATGGTTTTTCGTTAGAACTGACCTTAGATATTTCTGGGATTTTGTAAATACCATTCCCAACGGTAATGATCCATAGATTATCGTTTTTATCTATTTTTAATTGTAATCCCTTTAATTCATAAGGGCCATTTTCATTTTTAAAAGTAAAATTACTTAGCACTTCCCCTTTTAAATTTACCAAATGCAATCCTTCCCAAGAACTCACCCACAAAAATTCATTTTTATCCTGAACAATGCCGTAAATTTTAAACAGATTTTTATTATCGCTAGGTATTTCATGGGTTTTAATCATACCTTGAGCATCTAATTGGTATAACTTATTTGTTAAGCCAGCAGTCCAAATACCATGACTTGTTTTCACGGCCGAAAACATTCTTATGGGAATCAGGTTTTTTAATGTATTGGTTTCCATTTCGTACTCAAACAGACCATCCTTTCCCACTATAAACAACTTTTCATCATCTGGAATTATTCGTCTGGCGTGAACGGGAATCACATGTTTAAATAAGCGCCCAGCTATGCTTTCTTTATAAAGTCCGTTATTGGTGCCGATCCATAAAGTCCCTTGACGATCCACAAAAAGCGCTTGTAAAACCCCTAAAACATGGTTTAAGTCTGGTGGCATTTCTAATTTTTTAAAGGTCTGGTTTAAAACATGATATTCGTACATATAGGTTTTTCCCAATAAAAACATGGTGTGGTTCACCATATTGGAAATGCCATAAATTATTTCGGGTGTTTCAAGTAATATTGGAGATTGCCCAAGTGTATAGGTGTACAAGGCATCATTCATTTTTAGTATAAAATTGGATGTTCCTGTTTGAAACATCTTATTTATATTTTCTGCTTGATAAACAGGCTCCAATTCTTTTAAAGACTCATGATACACATAAATGCTATTGTTAAAAGCTAAAACTATTTGTCCATTACTGGTTTCATTTATAAAAATATTGCCACCAAGATCATTGACTTTTTCAACAGGTCCAGACATTGTTTTTCTATAAAGCGCGTTTTCAGATTCAATCCATAACACATCCTTGGATGTAATAAACAAATCGTAAATAATCATTCCTTTTAAAGCAGTGTCTCCTTCAATAAGATCAATTTTTTCAAACTCTTCGGTATCCTGATCAAAACGTATCAATCCTTCACCTTGTGTGCCTATCCAAAAAATACCTTCACTGTCTTGAACCATGGCACGAACCCAGTTTGCCGGAAGGGATTTGTGCTTTTGTGGATTGTAATGGTATGATTTTGTATTTGTTTCAAAAAATTTATAAAGGCCATCTTGTGTTCCAACCCAAATAAAACCTTCCCTATCCTGCATAATAGAAGATATGTATTGATTATCCAATTCCCCTTCTATGGGGTTTAATCTAAGAAAATCAATGGCATTTGAAACTTTTGGTGCTTGCGAAAAGACCATCCAGGGAAACAAACAAAATAAAAGTAGCCTTAAGTATATCATTAATAATGGATTCGTTACTTAAAGTTACTAAAAATGTTTTGATAACCTTATTATAAAACTGCAGTTATTGCTTTGACCATTTTTTCAGCACGTGCTTTCACTTCTGCCTCGGTCCATGAAAGTTTAATCAAACACGAGATGTTTCTAGCTATATAATGATCTGATTGGTCAAATGTTTTTGTTTGAAGATATTTTAACCCTTCTTTAACTTCATTGGAAATTGGGTACAAAGACTTTAGTTCTTTTAAATGCTCCCACTTTCTAATATAATGCCAGTTGTTATCATAGTAGTGAAAACAGGCATCCACACCATGGTCTTTAAAAGCTGACGATGCTTTTCTTGCTGTTTCTAAATCCGGTAAAAAGAAGCTTAAAAACGAATAACTTTCTTCTCCTCCTTCTGGAACGGTTCTGAAAGTGACTTCTGGAATCTCAGACAGGGCTTCCCTTAGTATGGTATAATTTTTCTTTTGAATGGTCACAAATTCATCCAAACGTCTTAATTGTGCCAAACCAACAGCTGCATGAAGCTCAGATATTCTAAAATTATAACCTAAAAACGGATGGGTTTCTGCGCCTCGATCCTTACCAACATGATCGTGACCATGATCTGAATAATGATCTGCATGCCTATAATATGCTTCATTATTTGTTAAGACTGCGCCACCTTCTCCAGCTGTAATAATCTTTACAAAATCTAAAGACAAACAGCCTAAATCGCCAATACTGCCTAAAGGTTTTCCTTTATAAGTAGCTCCTGTTGCTTGCGAAGAATCTTCAATTAAAATAAGATTATGTTTTTTACAAATAGCTTGCAAAGCCTCTAAATTTGCCATACTTCCACACATATGAACTGGCATAACTGCTTTGGTTTTTGAAGTTATGGCAGCTTTAACTGCTTGAGGATCCATAGTTAAAGTATCATCTATATCAACCAGAACAGGAATGGCACCTAGCATCATAATGGCCTCAAAACTTGCCACAAAGGTAAAGCTTGGCATAATCACCTCATCGCCTGCTCCAATGCCTGCACTTGCCAATGCAACAGACACAGCTGCTGTACCACTGGACACCAACTGCGCATGTTTAACCTCTAATACGGTTTCCAGCTCACTTTCAAGTTCCTTGGCCTTCCAATGGCCATTACGCATGCCATCAAAGCCATAACGCATTAGAACGCCGTTTTCTAAAACATCATTTAATTCTTTACGTTCCTTATCTCCAAATAATTCAAATCCTGGCATAATATTATTTTTATATAAAATTACAATTTAATACAGAGGTTGACCTCTGTACCTACAATTTTCACTTTTTAAAACATTACAGTTCTATAATACTTTCTGTAATGGATTTACGTACTTTTTTAAAATCGGCAAACATATCATCATCGGCACGATAACCAATTGGCAATAGCAACACAGATTTTAATCCTTGTTTTTTTAATCCCAATATGTCATCATAGGCATTGGAATCAAAACCTTCCATGGGACAGGAATCAATCCCTTCCAATGCGCAAACGGTAAGAAGGTTTCCCATGGCTAAATAAGCTTGATTTGTTGCCCAGGCTTCAATTTTAAATAAAGTTTTGTTTTCAAAATCGGAAATTAAAAAATCTTGAAAAGGCTTTAAAATGGATTTTGAAGTATTCCTAATGGCATGAACCCTATTGAAATACTCTGTTACAAATGCTTCATCAATATTTGTTTCAATACAAAACACCAACACATGGGAAGCTTGTGCAATTTGTTTTTGATTCATGGAATGTTGAACCAAATCTGCCTGTAACTCTTTATTATGAAGCACCACCAGTTTTATGGGTTGCAAGCCATAAGATGTGGCCGTCAAATTAAATGCTTGGTATAACACTTCTAATTTTTCTTGTGAAATATATTTCGTTTTATTAAACGATTTAGTAGCATATCGCCATTGCAGTTGATGTATAATATCCATTTTCTTTACTATAATAAGAACAACAAAAGTAATACTTGCAATTTGTTTCAACTAACGGATAATCAAAATATTCATTTTGATTAAAAAAATCTTTGGAAATTTTCAGTTTATTTATTTGAAAGAATCAAAAAAGGATTCTATATTTGCACCCGCAATTAGGGAATACCTAATGAGACACTCAAGGAGAAATGGCAGAGTGGTCGAATGCGGCAGTCTTGAAAACTGTTGAGGGTCACACCTCCGGGGGTTCGAATCCCTCTTTCTCCGCAAAAACCCTTGTAATTCAAGAAATTACAAGGGTTTATTAATTTTACAACTATAATTATACTCACCAGTTTTTATAAAGATTTACGTTAGGAGTTCTTTTTCTAATTGTCATTGTTAAAACTTTATTTACTTTTGATAGGTAGAAATTTCATATGAAACATCATTTAAGTACTCTTAACCTATTTCGTAAATTTAGTATAGTATTACTATGTATTGTGAGCTCTTACAGTCATTCACAAGATATAGAACCTAGACGTTGGACCTCGATGCCTTTAGGAACCAACGTGGTTGGCGTAGGCCTTAGTCATGTTTTTGGCGATATTGACTTTGACCCTCTATTGCAGGCAGAAAACACTACTGTTACTGTAAATTCAATCGCGTTACAGTATGTAAGACCCTTTAAAATAGGAAACAAGCAAGCACGAATTGATGTTTTGATTCCTTATAGTTTTGCCCAGTGGGAAGGTTTGTTGGTGGGTGAACCAAAATCTGTAAAACGACAAGGATTTGCCGACCCAAGACTACGTTTGTCCTTGAATTTTATTGGTCCGAAGGCCATGACCCTTAAAGAAATGCAGGAGTACATGAAAGCCAACCCTGTTTACACTACTGTTGGAGCCTCCATAGCCCTTAGCGTCCCATTGGGTCAATATGATGGTGATAAATTACTGAACATAGGTGCCAATTGTTTTGTTATTCGTCCTCAAATTGGATTTGTTCACAATTGGGGCTCCTGGTCTTTTGAATTGACAAGTTCAGTCTTTTTCTATACCAATAACAACGATTTTTATATTGATAAGACCAAAAAACAAAAACCACTATTTGCCATGCAAACACACCTTAACAAACAATTTAAACACCGTATCTGGTCGTCCTTAAGTTTTGGTTATGGTCAAGGAGGCAACTCCATAGTAAACAGGCAACCTAAAGACGATGAACGTGGTAACTTTATTGGAGGTCTCTCAGCTGGTATGCCCATTTCTAAAAAACACTCCATAAAAATCGCTTATGCCACAACCATCACTTTTAAAGAGGTTGGAGCAAATACCAACGGATTTGTGTTTGGTTGGTCAACTTTATTTTAATACATAATTTTTCTTCCCTTTTATCATGTAATTTTAGTGAACTGGTGTTTGTGTACACGGACAGTTGCTTATACCTTGTAGAAAGTCCAAGCCTATAGTTATCATATGCGTTCCTGAATTGTAACCTATTAGGTCATTAATGGTGATTTGATACGAATAGGCAAAATAGAAGTTGGACTTTTTAATACCTGCCATGGGGCCAAGATTCAAAGGATCGAAAAATTGGTCGTTTAAGAAACGATAAGAGATCCCTCCCCAAAAATAGTCCTCTCGCCTATCGTACTTTCTAACTTTAATATTGATATCGGTACTGGAACGATTGTCGCTATCAAAGTATTGAAAAAATACAGAAGGTTCAAATTCCAGTTTTTTATTTAATTTGCTTTGAAGTGTTATTCCTGTATACACTTGGTAGTTTAACAGCAAATCGGGTTCTATCCCAACATAATCGTCTATGTCTTTTGGTAAAATATTATTTGCATTTAAACTGAAATAAAATCCTTTATTTCTATACAAAACACCTACATCAAAGTTGTTGTTGGATATGGACCTATCGTCTGTAACACGTGGATCGATGATAGGTGTTTCATATGTTGGTCTAAATTCATCAATATCTATTCTGAAACTGTTTAGGTTATATGAAATTCCGAAGGACAAATACTGCTTCGAGTAATAATCCAAAATAAGATGGTGCGCAAAAGACACCTTCAAACCCTTTTGAAGCGTGTATCCGTTTTTATCATTATACAATGAAATTCCTACACCTGATCGGTCGGCAATTCTAAAATCGGCATATAAGGACTGATTGTCTGGTGCATCCTTGATGCCAACCCATTGGGTTAAACCATTGGCCCGAATCTTTAAATTATCGCCAATTCCAGCATAAGTAGGAGAAATCACAAAGGGATTATCGGCTAAATATTGCGTATATACAGGCAAATTCAACTCTTGACCGTAACTTTGTGCTAAGATTAAGAAAAGAGAATATATAATTAGTTTTTTCATCTTGAATCGTTTTAAAATTTTAATCCCCTAGGTTTATCTGTACAATGTAAAATGTCCAACAAAATCCCTATTGTCATTAGGATCATTAAGTCTTACCACATACCAGTAATCTCCAGTAGGAAGTTCTTTCCCTTGATAAGTGCCATCCCAGGTTTGACCAACTCTTAAGGTCGCAATTTTTCTACCATATCTATCGAAAATATCAAAGTCAAGATTTGGATAATGAACCACGCATCCCGGAGCCCAACCATCCAGAACACCATCGCCATTTGGCGTAAAGTAATTAGGGATGCACACATCCACATAATCGAAATGTCTGGATGCTGTTGCCACACACCCATTACTATCTGTAACGGTTACTGTATAGGTTCCAGATTCTGAAATTACAAACACATTGGTGCTTCCATAAGATTCTCCATTCAAGGTAAATTCATACTCTCCAGAACCTCCTGAGGCAACTGCAATGATTTCATTTATTTCGCCATCGTTTAAAACCAGGGTTAAAGGATCGAAAGATGTAATATCAAAGAGTTCCGTTCTTTGAATACAGCCATTGGTATGTCTTACATCTATATAATGACCAGTTCCAGGAACAACATCCACAAACACATTGCTAGCCTGATAAGGGCCTCCATCCAAGGAATAATCCAAATCTTCTGGATTGGAAATGCTTTCATCTACAAGAACAGTTACAATATTACTTGAGGCATTGTTGACACAGGTATACTCTATTTCAACAAAAGGATTGATTCTAACAGATTCTGGGAACGTGATATTCCATTCAGATTCACAACCTTGACTATCGCGTACATAAACCATATGGTCTCCTCCACCCAATCCAGTAAAATCAAACTGTGTTTGTCCTAAAGTTCCGGTTGTGTAAGGACCATTATAATCGCCTATGCTTACAGAATAAGGAGGTGTACCACCAGAAATATCTATACTAAATTCACCATCTAAATCCCCTTCACAAACCTCTGGAACAATGGAATTAGGCACAATGCTTATTACAACAGGTGCAGGTTCGTTAATGGTGAAATTAAGCATCACATAACATCCCAGCTCATCTTGCACGATTACATCATAGGTTCCCGGCTCTAAGTCTTCAAAAACATTGGTATCAAAAAACTGATTTAATTGTGGTGAAATAGCATACATGATCAATCCTGTTCCACCCGAAGCGTTAATGGTTACAGATCCATCGTTTGCACCATAACAAGTGACATTTGATACCGTAAAAGGCGCAGTTAATGGAGCTGATGGCTCAGTAATATCAAAAGGAGCTGATATGGCTAAACAATCACCACTTTCCACATGCACTTGATAGCTTCCAGCTGGAAGCTCTGTAAATACCCCTGGACTATTTTGAGTTGCAGGAATGGTATTTCCACTAGCATCCTGCATCGTGTAAACATAGTTTCCTAAACCACCTTGAGCAGTAGCCACAACCACACCAGTAGCATCTCCTGTACAATTGATGGTTGCATTTGTCAAGGACAAATTAAGGGTTAATGTTGGCAATGGTTCAATCGTTATTTCATTTGAAACGATTGCGATACAGCCATTGGCATCTTGCACATAATAGGCATGTGTTCCTACAGGAACTGGGAAGGTGGTAGATGTCGCAAAAGATCCCAAAACTGGTGTCAACGTACTGTTATCGCTATAAGTATAAGGCCCTGTCCCACCTGTGGCGCTTAAAGTAAGTGTGGCTTGGTTTAAACAGGTTTGGGTTGTTTCTGCCACCAAACTGGCTTGTATTGGAGTTGGTTGCGTAATAACAATATCTGCTGAAGTAAAACTACAGCTATAGGCATCTGTTACCAAAACTTGATAGGTTCCTACTCCAAGATTTCCAAACACAGGCGACGTCTGTGGTCCGGAAGAACTGATGGTAGGTGAAAGCATATTCAAGGTATAAGAGTAATTACTTCCCTGTCCTCCCGTAATATTTGACACAGTAATAGTTGCATTGGCATCCCCAAAGCATGCCAGCAATGTCGCACTAGGTGTTACAGTTGCATTTATTGGTGTTGGCACGTCCAATGTAAGCGTTTGTGAGGCTATACAACCACCAGCATCCATAACATTTACGGTATAGGTTCCAGCAGCTAGATTTTCAAAAGTTCCATTGGAAGAATAAGCTACCGAGGCCGCTCCTGTTAATTCATATTGATAAGTTCCCCAACCACCAGTTGCTGTGGCAGTGATAGTGCCCAAATTATTGGTACAGGTAACATTGGATGTTTCCAAAGCAACAATCGCCAAAGGCTCTGTAGGTGATGTAATGGTCACCACATTGGTTGTTGTGGCACAAAACGGACTGGCCGTTTCTGTAACCTGAACAGTATAATTTCCAGCCAATAATCCAGAAATGGTTTGTGGGTTTGTACTTGTGTCTGTAGCTATTGGTCCTAAAACCGATGTTCCTGAGTTATCAAAAACTTCATAGGTATACGTTCCAGAATATCCACTAACGTTAATTTCCATAGCACCATTGGTATCGCCAAAACAGGTTACAGCAGTTGTAGCTGTAGCCATGGCATCAATGGTATCAAATGGAGCCACTGTATAAGCTGCTGTGGCAATGGTACAACCTGTATCTAAATCGGTTATTAGGAAATAATAATCTCCTGGTGATGAGATAGCAAAGATGTTGGAAGCTTGTGCTGTGCCATTTGGCAACATTTCATATTCAAAATTACCTGATCCACCTGTAACGGTAATAGCTATGGAACCTGTATTGTTACAGTCAATTGGTGTTGCTTCTGCCACAGTTGCCATAGTTAAGGTTGGCAATGGTAATATATTTACTGTATTGGTAGCAATACAGCCATTGGCATCTTTCACATAAATATCAATGGTTTGTGCACTTCCTGTATCTAAGATATCAAACACATTGGTGCCAAAATAATTGATGCCATCAATACTATAGGTATAAGAAGGGGTTCCTCCCACTTCTGTAATGGTTAACACAGACGCATTTACAGATCCATCTGCTGCACAGGCAAAATCTGTAGCAGTTCCTGATACTGTTAGCAAAGTAGGTTCACCAACAGTAACATCCATGGTATTGGAACAACCTCTACCTGAATTTACTTGAACCGTATAGGTTCCTGCTGCCAAGCCTGTAAACACATTCGAGGTTTGAGGTGCCACTACAATAGGTGCAATAATTTCATAAGTATAAATTGGGTTATCGTTTCCTGCATCCAGGTTAACCGTAATAACACCTTCATTACTTCCGTTACAACTCACATCTGTTACAGAAGTTGTAAAGCTTACAGGTGTTGCGGCATCTAAAGTAATGGTTGCATCTTCCGTACATAAAGTGTTGGTGTCTGTAATTGTTACTGTATAAGTCCCCGAAGGTACACCAGAAAACACATTCCCAGTTAAACTAATAGTGGCTGGATTAGGACTGATGCTATAACTATAAGTTCCTGTTCCACCTACGGCAGTTACTGTAATTTCACCATCATCATCAGAACAAGTTGTAATGCCTGTAACTGTTGGGGAAATCCCTAAAGGTGGTTCAATGGTCACACTTACCAAATTACCACAGCCATTCACATCCCTTACTTCAATGGTATGCGTACCTGAAGCTAAATTCTGGATAGTAAATGGAACTGTTTGTGTTTGAAATGCGCCTCCATTGATACTGAACGTATAAGGAGACATTCCAGCAGTTGGTAAGGTTACATCTATTTCAAAAGCACCTTCGGCCGTGTTACATTGATTGCTTACAGTTGCAGCTATCACTGGCGAAGGATCCATTGGTAATACCAAAACAGGTGTTGTTTTAATACATCCATATGCATCCATGGCATGTACATAATAACTATTGGCATCCATATTGAACACATTTGTAGATCCCCAAGAAGGATCGGTTGGTAGTGGTGCAGTTGCCGAAGTTGTAATTTGATACATGTATGGAGGTGTTCCATCTGTAGCTATGGCACTGATAACACCTGAGTTTGGATGACAGTTGGCATTTTGATCCACTGTAGCTGTCAAACTTAACTCTATGGCTGATTCCGTAATATTAAATGGTACAGAAACCACACTACAACCAGTATTAGGTCCAGAAGTTTCACTTATTAAAACAAAGTAATTTCCAAAAGGCAATGGCCCTAAGTTAGTTACAGGTAAAGACCCATTTGCAGGTACAACACCCAATCCATTAATTCCAGTGGTATTTAAAGATAAGGAATCAAATATTTCATAGGTAACGTTGGTAGCCGTACCATAGGTACTGTTAATGGTGAACGATACATTTCCATCGGCACTTCCTGTACAGGTAATGTTGTTTGCTGTAACAGCTGTTGCTGTTAAAGTAGAATTAGTAGGAATAGGACTTGTAGCAGTTTCATAATAACTACATCCTGTAGCATCATCATAAACAATAAATGTGTAGGTGACCCCTGGAATCAATCCTGTAAATGTAGCAGTCTGACTTCCCGGAGTATCTTCTGGAACCCATGATCCTGGTGGATTTGGATATACAGAAATTGGACCTTGATAGATACTGAAAAAGAACGGTCCGGAACTGGATAAAACAGTTCCTACACTCACTACAGCTTCACCTCCTGAAAGACAGTTGGATGTAGCTGAAATATTAATATCTAAATCGTCTGGTGGGGAAGCTACCAGCACATCTTGGATTAATACAGAACAACCATTAGCATCAACCACATTGATTTGGTACAACCCAAAATCAACCACATCAAAACTCACTGAGGTTGACCCTGTTGTGTTTAATTCTGAATTGGAATATCCGTTGGTGCCTGTTACAAAATAATTATAAGGCGCTGTTCCTCCTGTGACCCCATCTACTATCACTGATCCTTGAGACACACCACTTGGGCTACAAGTAATATCAACTGAATGATAATTCACAACTATAGGTGATGGTTCTGCAATTACAATCGTCTCCGTATCTGTACAAGAATTATTATCTGTCAAGGTAATGGTGTAGGAACCTGCCGTAAGCCCTGAAGTTTGTGTTCCATAATCGGTTCCTGTCGTGGTGTTATAAACATTTATCACATAAACCGGCTCACCAACTGTGGTGTTTATTACAACATCTATTGCTGCATTGCTATCTCCTGAGCATAATATAGGTTGTGTTTGGGTTACCGAAAGAATTTCAGGTAAAGTTATGGCATCAATGGTGGTTACCGATGAAAGCGCTGTACAACCCTGAGCATCTGTGATTTGAAATTGAAAGGTTCCATCAGTAGCAGATGTGTATGTAAATGGTGAACCTGTTGTTCCCAAAGAGGTAAAAGCACCTCCATTAATGGACACCTCATAGGTAAATGGAGCATATCCTCCTGAAATAGTACCAGTGATTACAGCATCAGGAGAGGCTGTACAATCCAAATCTTTGGTCACAACTGTATTCACAGTCAATTGAGCTGCTATAGTTTCTGCAGGTAAAGTAAATGTACATCCGTAAGCATCCCTAACTGTAATGGTATAAGTTCCCGGAACCAAATTGCTAAACACATTATTGGAAGTATATGGTGCACCATTAATACTATATTGATAAGGTGGTTGGCCACCCGATGCAGATACTTCCAAACTCGCTGCATTGGTAGCATCATAACAATAATCTGAAGTGGCTGCTATGGTAGCAGAAGGACTTGTAGGTACAACCAAATCAAATGTTGTATCTACGGTACAACCGTGGGAATCTATAACTGTTGCTATATAAGTTCCTGTTTGTGTTAAATTCATAAAAGTATTACTGGCTTGAGCCGGAATTACAGTACCATCTGGTAAAGTAATACTGTAAGTGTTTCCTCCCCAACCTCCTGTTGCGTTTATAACCACTTGGCCACTTCCATTACAGGTAATTGGACTTACAGTTGTTGAAATACCTAAGGCCGATGTTGGACCAGCAACCGTTAAGGTATCGGTAGCATCACAGTTTGTTGTAGTATCTGTAACCACAATAGTATATGTTCCAGCTGCCAAACCTGTTAAAGTTACAGGAGACGTGCCTGCTGTTGACGCACCTCCATTAATCGAATATTGAAACCCTGTAGAACCCGAAACTGTAAATTGAACCGAACCGTCCAAATCTCCAAAACAAGTAACATCAGTAATGCTTTGTCCAACTACTGTTAATGCTGGCAATGGGTTGATTGTATATGATTCCGAATACGTACAGTCATGTTCATCTATAACCTGAAATGTATAAGTACCAGGAGCCAAATCAGCAAACACATTGGAAGTTTGATAAGGTGTTGCGTCAGAGGCTGGAGCAATAATTTGATATTGCAACGTTCCAAAACCTCCAGTTGTTCCTGTAATGGTAACAGTAGATGTATTTAACGGACAACTTAAAGGTGTATGATCAAAAGTTAAATCTGTAGGTGGATTCAAAGGATCGATAGTTATGGTATCAGCTATTGCTGTACATCCACTATCATCTTGTATGGTTATGGTATAAGTACCACTTGTTAATCCTGTAAATGTGGATCCAGATTGAAATGTGATACCATCAATACTATAGGTATAAGGTGGTGTTCCTCCAGAAACCCCAGATACCGTAATTTCCCCATTACTTGTACATGAATAAGCTGTAGTTAAGGTTGCCGTTCCTGTTAAAGGGTCACTCTCGGTAATATTTATGGTCTGTGGATCTGTAACACAAACATCCGGTCCTGTGGTATATTGTACCACCACCTCATAAGTTCCTACTGCCAATCCTGCAAACACATTAGAACTTACAAAAGTCACACCGCCATCAATACTGTACATCAGGCTATTTCCATTTGGATTGCTTACATTAATGGTTATGGAACCTGTTACAGAACCTGCACATAAAATATTTGTTTGATCCACTGTAAAATCTGGAGCCAAAGTGGCATCCACTGTAATGGATGTTGTAGCTTCACAGTTATTGGAATCAATAACTGTAATGTTATAAACCCCTGGACCTGTAACAACTATTTCTGGAACCGTTTGGAAATCTGTGGTACTGTTCACAAAATAGAAGTATGGTGGTGTTCCGCCATTGGCATAAACGGTAATTTCTCCGTCTGTACAGGTTAACGGACTTGTTAATGCGGAAGTTGCCGTTAATAATGGTGGTTCAATAATTTCAACATCTTCGGTATGTGTACAACCATCTTCTGTTTCCACCAAAGTGGTATAAGTTCCTGGATTTAGGTTTGAAAACGTATAATTGTTTTCCGTAATAGGTCCTACACTATTTACAAGGGTTCCCCCATCATAAATGGAGAAGAAATATTGAGGCTCCACATCATTTGCCGCTAAGGTAATGCTTCCCTTGTCTCCATAACATAATGGTTGGGCAACATCAATGGATACTGTAAAATCCCTTGCTCTAATCTGTACATCTGGCACAGTAAAAACACATGGATTGGTTGGAATGCCAACTTGTTGAACATAAATTGTATAAGTACCTGCTGCAGTGACAGTAAACACATTACTGGTTTGAAAGTTTATGCCATCAATACTGTATTCATAGCCATTAGGTACGCCTCCAACGGTAATTTGTCCTGGGGTAGTACAAATAATATCGTTACTTGTAACTGTTGGATTTAATACATTTTGATACACATTGAAATAAAACTGGTTAAAACAACCTCCTTCATAATTAATGGTTAACCTAAATTGTCCCGAAGTATTGGCATTGTAGGTTGGACCTGTACCAACTTGATTCCAGGTGCATGCTGCATTTTCATTTGCACAATCAGGATCCGAAACTGGTGCACAGCTGCCCTCGTCAAGTTGTTCCCAGATTATGGATGTGGCATCAGTGATATAGGTGTCAATAAATGTGGAATCGTTTGCTCCACATAAAAAGATGTTTGGTAGTGGTTTTCCGTTATTCGGACAGGTAACAACTTCATCGGCAAAAGGAATAACCGGATTGGTTAAGGTCGTTCCTCCATAATTGGTTACCACAAAGGTTTGATCTATGGATTGACAAGGTGCTGTTGCTGTATTATGAACATAATACGTTCCTGTGGCATTAACCGTTATGGTTTGAGTGGTTCCAATTACTGGTGTTCCCGTAGGACTTGTGGACCACGAGTATGAATCATATCCATTGGCTGCTGTTAATTGTACAGTATCTCCACAAAGAATTACATTCTCTGTAAACGCACAATCCAAATCGGCCAAGAAATTTGTTGCTTGAGGTATTATCAAACAGCCCGTATTGGTGTTCAAACTAGGATCGTCTGTAATAATAAAGTTTGGATTCTCTATGCCTCCATAAGTTGCAAAAGCTTGATTGTTAATTATATTAGAGCAAGCATCTGCTAAACTATCGCAACTATCAACAACTTGTACATGAATGCGAATTTCAGTCACGGGATCGCCTTGTTCAACTATGGAGTTATCAACATTAAAAATAATTTCCCTAGTCGCAGGATTATAGCTTTGAACCGTAACACCTGGTGGTAAAACGCCTAAATCGGCTGGATAATTAAAAACAATGTTGATAGGAAGTACATCCCTAATGGTTAGGTTGTTGGCATCGTCATTACCAGAATTATGAAAACCAATCACATAATTCAAAGAGGTTCCCAACCCAACGGTTTGCCCTCCAATATCATTCCCAAAATCATCTTCCACTATTTTGGTAAGGACTATTTTGGGCTCAATGATATCTACTGCAAAAGCACAGAAATAAGCAAAATATTGGTCCTGATTACTTTCCATTCTAATGGTTGCTGAAGTATCACCATTTCCAATAACTGTGTTTCCCGGATTTGGAATCACCATAACTCCAGTATCAAAACCTAATGTGTTTGTACTGTTTGGAACCCTGTTGTTGACTGGTAAAGCGCTTAATTGTGTAACGGAAGAATTAAAGAAGTTGTTTGCTGGTCTATCCACAGCAGACATGGTAACCCCGTTTAATCGTAACCTATCATTTTGAATGGGACTATCTCCTTCTAAAGCAGCAAATGCAAAATTAGCTCTAACTGGGGTTGGAGCAGGAACTGTACGGAATCCAGAAACGGGAATATCCACATTTACAGAACTGTTGATGGAACTAAACCCATCAAAACTGGTAATGGATTTACCAGGTAAGGTTGGGTCTTCAAATACGATAAACAACGACCAACCAGCCGAATATCCGGTCCCGTTATATGGATTGAAAGTAGATGTTTCCCCTTGAGCCGTTGAAACATTTGCTACAGTATAAGTTCCTAAATTTGCTCCCAAACCTGTAACAATGGAGGTAACATCTGCAAAACAGGAATAAGGATAACTACTTCCTGTTTCAACACCATTGGCCTCGTATATCACAGTCCCTACAATATCATGATAACCTCCTGTGGGTCCTTTAAACTTGACATTGGTGATGGGGTCGTTGCCGTTGGTTACAGCTCCCCAGTACAAACCAGCATGAACAATTTGGTAACATCCTGGATTAGGGATTTCTAAATCTGCACTAGAGGAATTAAACGTCGAGGCATCGCCATCAATGTCTATATAACGCATGTCCACGTTGTGGTTGTAAACCGTGTTGTCATTAAAAGGATTATTGCTTGGACCTAAAATATTATTTCCAATAAGACGTATGTCTCCTTTTAAATCTCTATTAAATCTCGGTGTAAAGGGCACAAAGTTTTGAGCAACAGTCTGCATGCTCAAGAGTAGTATGGTTACAACAATGCCAATCTTAAAAAAAGTAGGTTTTTTCATGATATTTTTAATTTATATAAACATTCAATCAACATAAGGGGCGTTATGAAGACCAAATGGGGCTTTCTCTTGGTTTCTTAATCTTCTATTTTAACAACAGACATTTTTTCATTATATGGTTTATTTCCTTTTGAATCCAATGCTCTCATGGCTTCTTCTACATAATCAAACTTCTGATAATAGATATAATATTTACTTGAGTTGACATCAAAGAAGAAGTTGACATCAGATTGTCCAGAAGCAACCACTTTCTCTAAAAATTCATCTCTATCATTTATATTTTCGTGTACGGCAATAATCATGTAATATCCATTGTCCACATTTTGAACACCTTTTAATATCTGCACATTACCACTTTGTTCTTCTCCAAAATTGAAATCTTCTATACTTAAAGGAACAGGACTTAATGGGGTATTTTTCTTGATTCTCTCCAAAGCTGCCATGTCTTTGTTGAACCTATCTTTCTCATTGTCATAAAGGGCACGTTTTATACGTCTTTTACGCTCCACTTCAGTGGCTACCTTAACAGTTTCCAAGGTAGAAACAATACTGGCTCGCATTCTTTCGGATTCCACTTGCTCAGCTTTTAAATTCTGGATGGTTTCCAAATAATATTGACTGGTAGCATCGTTTCTATTGGAGCCTTTTTTAATTCTTTGGTTATATAGATTTTCCAGCTCCGAAATGGTTTGATTACGTTTATTGATAGTGGCTTCCAATTCCGATTTTATGGCTTCCATAGCTCTGTTTTCAGCCGTTATACTCTTAAATGGTTTTGGTTCCAAATAAATACCTTGTTCGCTTAAATCGTTTTCTTCCTTTAAATCTTTAAGATCCTTTTCTTTAATAATAAGAACTTCATTTAAACGAATTAATAATTCTTCTTGTTTCGCTTTGTCTTCCTTGGTCTCTTCGGTTAAAGCATACATTGATTTGGCCAAGTCATCTTTTTGTGCTATCTCTAGGTTGGCTTGTGCTGCCTGTTCGGCCGCCAATCTAGCCTGTTCTTCAGCTTCCAATTGTGCTGCCTGTTCGGCTGCCAACCTAGCCTGTTCTTCTGCTTCCAATTGTGCTGCCTGTTCGGCTGCCAACCTAGCCTGTTCTTCTGCTTCCAGTTGTGCTGCACGTTCGGCTGCCAATCTAGCCTGTTCTTCGGCTTC
>NZ_ANLA01000004.1 GCF_000348685.1 Xanthomarina gelatinilytica
CGCTAATAAAACAAACACTCGAACTGACGGAGGCATCTTTTTTTGATGGTTCCTTATTGATACATCTATTTTATTCGCTATCGCTACTAAAACAAGCACTCGAACTGACGTTAGTATTAACTGCGTTACTTCGAGTGAATGTTTTGAATGCTAATGAAAAAACAATCCTATCGAGAAGCTAACCTACGATATTCACAATCTTTCCTGGAACAACAATTACTTTTTTGGGTTCACGACCTTGTAATTGATCCTTGGTTTTTTCGTGGGCCATGACCGTTTTCTCAATATCTTCTTTGCTCATATCCAAAGGCAGTTCCAAAGTAAAACGCATTTTACCGTTGAAAGAAATTGGATAATTCTTGGTGTTTTCCACTAAATATTTCTCTTCAAACTTAGGAAAAGGTGCGGTTGCAATAGACTCCCCATGTCCTAATTTGCTCCATAATTCCTCTGCAATATGTGGCGCATAAGGTGACAATAATATTAATAAGGGTTCCAACACTTGTTTGCTGGTGCACTTTTGAGCAGTTAATTCATTTACAGCAATCATAAAGGTAGAAACAGAGGTGTTGAATGAGAAACCCTCAATATCCTCTTCCACTTTTTTAATGGTTTTATGAAGAGTTTTAAAAGACTCTCCTAAAGTCTCTAAAGAAGTGGAACTATGCACGTAAAAACTGCCATTTTCACCTTGATGGTATAATTTCCATAATTTTTTAAGAAACCCGTGAACTCCTGTAATACCAGCTGTATTCCATGGTTTTGCTTGCTCCAAAGGCCCAAGGAACATTTCATACAAACGCAAACTGTCTGCTCCATATTGCTCGCAAATACTGTCTGGATTGACCACGTTGTATTTGGATTTGGACATTTTTTCTACTTCACGACCTACTTTGTAGACATCATTTTCCCCTTCTATTATTTTTCCGTTTTCACCAATGAAAATAGCGTTTTGATAATCTTCACCAAATTCACTGTCGTTTTTTAAACCTTCAATATTCAATTCATCTGAAGCATTTATGTATTGCACTTTTACGTGAATAGGTAGTGGTACCACTATAACATTTTCCAATTCAGAAGCATCGCTAAGACCTGCTATTTCAGCAAGTTTACGTTTCAGTTCCTTTAAGTATTCTTTGTTAGCTTCCAAATCCCCTTTACTTATAAACTCAGAATGAGAAATATAAATATTATCTAGTTTTTTCAATAATTGTTTTCCCAGGCTTTCTTCTTCTTTAGGATTGGCAAACATGTAGCTTAAGCGATACACAAAAGCACTTGTCCCTAAAATCATCCCTTGGTTGATGAGCTTCTTAAAAGGCTCTTCCACCTGAACAAAACCTCTATCTTTCATAAACTTCACCCAAAAACGGGAGTACAATAAATGTCCTGTGGCATGTTCGCTTCCTCCAATATACAAATCGACGTTCTCCCAATATTTAAGTGCTTCATCACTTGCAAATTCCTGGTTGTTTTGTGCATCCATATACCTAAAGAAATACCAAGAACTTCCAGCCCATCCTGGCATGGTATTCAGTTCCAAAGGAAATACGGTTGTATTATTAACCTTTTTGTTTGCCACAACCGAATTGGTTTCTGTGCACCAAGCCCAAACATCGGCACGCCCTAGAGGTGGCTCGCCTGTTTCGGTAGGCAAATACTTTTCCACTTCTGGTAAACGTATTGGCAAATGTGCTTTATCTATCATTTGTGGCAAGCCATTTACATAATAAACAGGAAAAGGTTCTCCCCAATATCTTTGACGAGAAAACACAGCATCACGCAGTCTGTAATTGGTTTTTCCTTGGCCTTGACCAATTTGTTCAAGTTCAAAAATAGCTCGTTTGGTTGCCTTTTTGTAATTCATTCCGTTAAGGAAATCAGAATTGGAAATTACGGTATTGTCTTTATCTGAAAAAGCTTCTTCAGAAATATCAACCCCTTCAAAAATGTTAGGAATGGGAATATTGAAATGCTTTGCAAAATCGTAATCTCGTTGGTCTCCACAAGGAACAGACATAACGGCTCCTGTGCCATAACCTGCCAACACATAATCTCCAATCCAGATTGGAATAGGTTTTTTTGTAAAAGGATGTTCGGCATAAGCACCTGTAAACGCTCCAGAAATGGTTTTTACATCTGCCATCCTATCTCTTTCGCTACGTTTTGCAGTGGCTTGAATATAGGCCTCAACCTCTGCTTTCTGATCAGGTGTGGTGATTTTCAACACCAGTTCGTGTTCTGGGGCAAGCGTCATAAAACTTACTCCGAAAATGGTGTCAGGTCTTGTTGTGAAAACAGAAATTCTGAATTCTGAATTCTGAATTCTGAATTCGATTTCTGCTCCAACGGATTTCCCAATCCAATTACGCTGACTTTCTTTAAGGGACTCTGTCCAGTCTATCGTGTCCAATCCTTGCAATAACCTTTCGGCATAAGCAGAAATTCGCATAGACCATTGTGTCATTTTCTTTCTGATAACCGGATGTCCGCCACGTTCCGACACGCCATTTACAATTTCATCGTTTGCCAAAACGGTTCCCAGTGCAGGACACCAGTTCACTTCGGTTTCTGCCAAATAAGTTAGTCTGTACTTAAGTAATATTTCTTGTTTTTCAACATCTGAAAAAGCGTTCCATTGTTTTGCACTGAATACCTCAACATTATCATCACAAACGGCTTCTACGGCTGCATTACCTTCAGAGGCAAATACCTTTTCCAATTCAGAAATAGGGAAAGCTCTGTTAGAGTGCTTACAGTACCAAGACTCAAACAATTGAATGAAAATCCATTGGGTCCATTTGTAATACTCAGGATCAGAGGTGCGAACTTCACGAGACCAATCGAATGAAAAACCAATTTGGTCCAACTGTCGTCGGTAGGTTTTAATATTTTCTTCAGTGGTTAAAGCTGGATGCTGACCAGTTTGAATGGCATATTGTTCTGCAGGCAGGCCAAAACTATCATAACCTTGTGGGTGCAGCACATTAAATCCTTTATGACGCTTGTAACGCGCATAAATATCACTGGCTATATATCCTAAAGGATGCCCAACATGTAAGCCTGCTCCAGAAGGATAAGGAAACATGTCCAACACATAATATTTTGGTTTTTCTGAGTTGTTTTCGGCTTTAAACGTTTGGTTATCTGCCCAATATTTTTGCCATTTGGCTTCTATCTCGTTGAAATGATATTGCATTGTCTAATTTTTCGCTTGTAAAAGCGCAAATTTAAACTTATTATAAGAATATTGAAAGTTTAAACGTTTTAAACCATAAGAGAATAGATTTCTTTTTTATTTTTACATCATTAATAAAACATGTATGAGTTCTTCTTTTGAAAATTATCAAAAACGCAGATTAATTTCTTCTTATTTTTCAGTGGTATTAAGTATCGCTTTGGTCTTGTTTTTATTAGGCTTGCTTGGTTTATTGATATTAAATGCTAAAAAGGTTTCCGATCACTTTAAGGAACAGGTAGTTGTAACCATTTATTTAAAAGAAGTTGCCAAAGACGTGGAAATAAAACAACTTGAAAAAAGCTTGGCCATGTCCAATTATGTTAAATCCACAGAATTTGTGTCCAAAGAACAAGCAGCCGAATCCATGAAAGCTGAAAATGGAGAGGATTTTATGGATTTCTTGGGTTATAATCCATTACAGAATTCCATAGATGTGCACCTAAAAGCAGACTTTGTAACTTCTGAACACCTGGAAACCATTAAAGACGAAGCGCTTTCTAAAAATTTTGTGGATGAAGTGAGATATGACAACGACTTGGTAACCTTAATGAACAACAATGTAAAGAAAATAAGTTTTTGGGTCTTGGTAATTAGTGGCATCTTTACCGTTATAGCTGTTTTATTGATAAACAGCTCCATTAGGCTATCGGTTTACTCAAAGCGTTTTACCATAAAAACCATGCAAATGGTTGGCGCCACCAAACAATTTATCAGAAGACCCTTTGTATGGAAAAGTGTGCGTCTAGGCATTATTGGAGCTCTTGTTGCGTTGTTGGGTGTGGGTGTGGTACTGCATTATTTAAACAAAACATTCCCAGAATTGAATTTGTTACAAAACCCTGTTTTATTAGGTGCTTTATTTGCTGGCATTTTCTTGCTAGGCATTGTAATTACCTGGATAAGTACTTTTATTGCGACTCAGCGATTTTTAAATTTGAAAACAGACCAGCTTTATTATTGATTCAAAATTCAAGGTTTTGGGTTTAAAATTTGTCATGATAGACAAACATCCGTTATTTTTAGAAACTGTTAACGCGATAGTTTAAATAAAACCGTTACTTTGCAGGTTTTAAGTTTTATAGTATTAAACAACATATTATGGGAGAACAAAAACGTAAGGAGCAAGCTAAAAGCGACTTTATCTTCGGAAAGAAAAATTATAAATTCATGCTTATTGGCTTGGCATTTATAGCTATTGGGTTTGTTTTAATGTCTGGTGGTGGAAGTGACGATCCTAATGTGTTCAGTCCAGATATTTTTAGTTTTAGACGCATCCGTTTGGCTCCTACCTTGGTATTGATAGGTTTTGGGTTGCAAGTGTATGCCATTTTATTAAACCCAAATAAGAAAGAAAAATCCAAAAACTAATTTTTAAACCCTACTAACATTTAAAACCTTATTCCAATAAAATTTGGGATGCGGTTTTTGAATATTGATTTTTTCACTTCATGGACATTATTGATTCTATCATTTTAGGGGTTATTCAAGGTCTTACTGAATTCCTTCCGGTTTCATCCAGTGGACATTTAGAACTTGGTAAAGCCATTTTAGGCGACCATTCCATACCACAGGAAAGCCTGATGTTTACAGTCGTTCTTCATTTTGCAACTGCCTTAAGTACCATGGTGATCTTTAGAAAAGATATTTTTACCATTTTTAAAAGCCTGTTTGCCTTTCAATGGAACGAAGACACCCAATTGGTAGTAAAAATACTGGTTTCCATGATTCCTGCTGTCATTATTGGTTATAATTACGAGTCGCAACTTGCCGAATTATTTGATGGCAGCATTCAACTGGTAGGTTTTATGTTATTGATTACTGCTTTTTTACTTTTCTTGGCAGATAAAGCCAAAGACACCGATAAAAATGTAACTTTTAAAAATGCCTTTATAATAGGCATCGCACAAGCCATTGCCATGTTGCCGGGAATCTCAAGGTCTGGAGCCACAATCTCTGCTTCAGTGTTACTGGGAACTGATAAAACCAAAGCTGCCAGATTTTCATTCTTGATGGTAGTGCCCTTGATTTTTGGAAAAATTGCCAAAGATATTCTTACAGGGGATTTAACTTACAACAGTGAAAGTTTTGTATCCTTAAGTATTGGGTTTATTGCAGCTTTTGTATCTGGTTTGGTAGCCTGTACATGGATGATTACTTTGGTAAAAAAAAGCAAGCTAACTTATTTTGCCATCTATTGTGTGGTAGTAGGTATGATAGCCATTATTTATTCCTCTTTAAACCCATAACATGACGGCAGAAGACTATCTTTCAGGACAGGTTTTATTAATAGACAAGCCGTTGCATTGGACATCGTTTCAAGCTGTGAACAAACTGCGTTGGGAAATACGTCACGCTTTCAACATCAAGAAAATAAAGGTAGGTCATGCTGGCACCTTAGACCCACTTGCTACTGGTTTATTGGTAATCTGCACAGGAAAAATGACCAAACAAATAGACAAATTTCAAGGTCAAGAAAAAGAATATACAGGAACCATTGTCTTGGGAAGCACGACACCATCTTACGATTTGGAAACAGACATCAACAGAACTTTTCCTACAGACCATATAACTGAAAAAGACATTCGTGATGCCACACAAGGATTTATTGGCGAGATTGAGCAATATCCTCCCGTTTTTTCAGCCATAAAAAAAGATGGCAAACGCTTATATGAATTTGCAAGGGCTGGTGAAGACGTTGAATTAAAATCACGTAAAATCACTATTTCAGAATTTGACATTATAGGTATTGAAGGACAAGACATTCATTTTAGGGTAGTTTGTAGTAAAGGAACCTATATTCGTTCTTTGGCTAACGATTTTGGGAAAGCCCTTAAATCGGGATCCCATTTATCGGCTTTAAGACGAACAAAAATTGGTGATTTCCATGTGGAAAACGCGCTTACACCTGAAGCCTTTATAGAAAGCTTAACAACCAAGTAGCACTATTTTTCGTATATTAGATTGAAGCCTGAAACGGTTTCATACCCAACATTTGAGTTTTTTGAATCTATCGAACAAACATAAAGCACTTTTAATTACCTTATTGGTCTCAGGAACCATCGTACTTTCGCTGTTTAGTTTTCATATAAAAAAGCAAAACGAATTAATGGCCGAAAGCTACTATCTCCTAGAGCCCGAAACGCCAAAAACACCAGAAGAACTTGAAGCTGAAAAACTAGCCGAAGCTGTAGAAAAACAACCTTCTGAAACCAATAAAGCTTATAACGAAACCCAAGAATACAAGAAATTTGCTGAAGCTTATCAGCCTATTGCGCCTCCAAAAGACTATGTGCCTAAACCATCGGAAAATATGATGGAAAATGACCTAACAGAATCTGGCACAACCCAAGCAATTTCAGAAATTGACGATGATGTTTTGTCTTCTTACAGTAGTGTTAACGATGTTCTAAACAAAAGAAAACCAAGCAACAGCAGTCAATCGGTCAATAAAAATAGCAGCATGCACTATTCTTTGGTAAACAGAACCCATGAATATTTGCCCACACCTATTTATTTATGTGAAGAAGGTGGAAAAATTATAATAAACATTACCGTAAATGCTTCCGGTTTGGTTACAGATGCTTATGTAAATGCTTCCACAACGTCCAAAAACGAATGTTTAAAAGACCATGCCTTAGATTATGCCAAAGAAGCCAGATTTAGCACAGATGTTTCCAAACCTTCACAAATTGGGACAATAACTTTTTATTTTGAAGGTAAAAATTAAGCCGTAACCGTTAGTAAATTCATTACTTCACGAATTACGCCCTGACCTTTATCTGTATTGTACCATTGTTGCAATTCCTCTTTAATCTCTGGCGTGATTTGACCGTGTTTGGCCTTGTAATCAACCACTAATTTTGTTGCTTCAGATGGTCTTGGCCCAAAGGTATTTATCACTTCGTTGGAAGCATCATCAATGATAATCAATTTAGGAATGGCTTTGCCGCCATTGGTTAAAAACAGATTCATTAAAGCTTCGTTGTCATCGCGAAGAACCACCCTAAAATTAATGTTTGGGTTTAATTCAGACAATTTATTAAAAACAGGAACCACATGGGCCGCATCGCCACACCAACTTTCGGTTAGCACCAACCAAGTTTGTTTGGTTTCTATATTAGCCAACTCTACTTTTACACTGTCTGTAACTTTAATGGTTTTGTCCCAACGCTTCATACGCTGGTCGTTTAACTTGGTAAAAGCAACCATGTCTTCACTTTTATCGTTTCCAGTAGTGGATTCGTTTAACACCAATTGATTCATTAGGGTTCTGTAATCTTGGTAAGACATACTCTTAGCCAAACTATCTTTAATTATTTCTTCCATACTTTTTATATAATGCAGCAAAAATAAGTTGTTCTGCTTAGTTGTTTTATGATTTATATCATATCTATGTCTATCTTTATTCCAAAAACTTACAATTAATGAGATTTCCATAGACATGGAAATAAAAATCACTTTTCAATGACAAAACATAGATGTGGTTGGTGTGTTGGTGACGAGCTATACGAAGCGTATCACGATCAAGAATGGGGCGTTCCAGTAACAGATGATGACACACTTTTTGAATTTTTAATCCTTGAAACCTTTCAGGCAGGTTTAAGCTGGATTACCATTTTAAGAAAACGGGAGAATTTCAGAAAGGCTTTTGATGGTTTTAACTACAGGAAAATTGCCCAATACAAACAGGACAAAATAGACAGTTTGTTACAAGATGCAGGTATCATAAGGAACAAATTAAAAATACATGCCACAATTACCAATGCTCAAATGTTTATGAAAATCCAAGAAGAATATGGAAGTTTCAGCAATTATATTTGGGGATTTGTAGATGGCGAACCCATAAAAAACAAGCTCAAACATTATAAAGAAGCACCTGCCACTACAGCTATTTCGGATGCGTTGAGCAAAGATTTAAAAAAACGGGGTTTTAAGTTTGTAGGCTCCACAGTTATGTATGCACACATGCAAGCCACAGGCATGGTAAACGATCATGAGGTTGGATGTTTTAGGTATCACGAGGTGGATAATGAATCATGAAAATTAAAAAAAGTTAACTCTTGCAGTCAATGTTTTTAACATTCAAATCCATTCAGACTTTAAGAAACCCTCTGAATCCTCTAGCAGCATAGTATGATTCTGCACCATTGTGATAGATAAAGACTGTACCAAAACGATTGTCGCCAAAAAGGGCTCCCCCAAGGCTTCTAATTTCTTCAGGTGTTTTTATCCAACTGGAAGTTTTTAAATCTATGGCTTCCAATTTTTGTAAATCTTGATATTGTGCGACACTTAAAAGCTCTATTCCCATTGCAGTTGCCAGATCCATAGCATTGTCCTTAGGCTTGAATTTTTTTCTGGACTGTAGGGCTTTCCTATCGTAACAAAGGCTTCTACGTCCTTTTGGGCTTTCTTTGGAGCAATCATAAAAAACATATTCACCTGTCTGTTTATCGTAATTTACCACATCGGGTTCTCCTCCAGTTTTTTCCATTTGGTAAAGCGACCACAATTTTTCTGGATGGGTTTCTAATCTGGCTTGAATTTTTGACCAGTCCAAAGCTTCATGGCGATGCCTGTGATTTTCAAAACGGTTTTTTAGGACTTGAATAAGATCTTGACTTTCTGTAGGCGATAATTTTTTCATAAGTATAAAGTAATCATTTTTAAAAAGTTCCCTACTAAATAATTTTATAAAATTACTAAAAATCTGTCCTTTACAATTAATTTTATTTCTTGTATTTACATTTAAGACGCAAGCAATTAAGTTTGGTGCTTGCTGGAAAGATGAAGCTTGCTGAGGCTACTGAATTGAAGGCTTTGTTTGTTTAAGTTATTTTAAAATATAAAAAGCACCTCATCCCTGCATTTTGGAAGAGATGCTTTTTTATTGAATACACAATTATTCTAATATGATTTTTGTAAATCCATTCAAATTAATCTGGAATTAACTTGCGTGAACTCTTATATCTTACCTCATTAAAAATGTAATACTCACTTCTAGGTAAATTATTAAACCCTGGATTACTCCATGTTTTATCTAACATAAATATATAATGAGGTTCTTTGAGTATTTCCTTTAATTCATTATATTTTTCTGTAGAACCATCGTAATAAAACACCTTTTTTTCTTTTAATTCTTTTTCAGATAATTGTAATGTTGAAATTGGAGGATGATATCGATAGTAAATCATATTATAAACCAGTTTATCAAAATCAAGTGTATCTTTTAAAGACACATTTTCTTTTTCTAAATGCCGTTTTTTGAAATTTATATAAATTGGGTCTAAAGTGTGTGATTGTCTTACATAATTCAACTTTACCGATTTATGAACAAAATATAATCCAAAACACCAGTCACAACTTGAACTTGCACCAATAGCACCAAAATTAGAATTTGAATGCGCTTCACGTCTTTTATAAAACTCCTTTCGCTTTTGAATACTAGTGCTATCTAACAAAAAGTAAATAGAGCTTAGTCCAACTACCGTTTTACCATCATCTTTTTCTATATTATTATATAACTTAACAACATGGTTGTTTGTATCTGGATTGTCGAAAACAATATAAAGTGTATCCTTTTCTTTTAGAAAAAAAGCTTCTTGTGAGAATGATATCGAACCTATTAAAAACAATAATATAAATAGTGCGTCTTTCATTTTAATTACAATTATTCGATACATAATTAATGTTATTTGATTGTGTCCACCATTCTGTTACACCCTCTTTCCATAAATCTAAAGGATTTGGATATAATGTACTCGTATATTCTGTTTGAGTAGATAACCAATTAGCAAATTCTGGGGTTCCATGTAAACCTGACCAACTCATGTATTCTGCCACTTTTTGTTTCCAATTAAATGCACCAAAATGTTGAATCATTAAATTTTTTATGTCTGTTGGCTCACTATTCCAATCATGATTGTTATAAAGTTCTTGTTCCAGTTTTTCTCTGTATGTTTCAATTGCAAAAACTGGACTATTAAATAACGAATGTGTCCATTCTTGGTTATTATTAGGATCATCACTATTTTCCAAAATTTCACAAATTAAAAACACCCATCTTTCCTTCATGGTTAAGAAATTAATATTTATTTCTTCGTCTAAATTATCGTCCTGACACATATCATCATAATTTTCAATAAGATATGGTCTTCCAATGTTATCAAAAGAAACAATTCCCCAATCTTCTAAAGACTTAAACATAAAAGCATGCATTAACTCATGAGATAAGGTAACCATTTTATCTAGATTGGATGCTGATTCTGCATCTGGCGAGGAAATAATCTCATAAGATGCATGTGTTTGTCCAAAAATAGTAGTTGTTTCTCCTTTAGTAAATGCATAATCTTCTGGATTAGGTGTTGGTCCAATTGAGAATTTTAAAGGTGTTAATTGGTCGAACTCAAATAACATATCATTAAAGAAATTATTACCCAAATTTCCTCCTTTTAATTTTTCGTAAATACAATCTAATTCAGAGTTAACAAATGTATCGTCTTTTGTTACTCCCCAAGTATAAAAATCTTCATTAAATTCGTCTAAATCTCCATTTATGATAGCTTCTATAGAGGCTATTACAAATGCTTGGGCTTTTTCACTACAATTTTTATTGCTTAAAAACGTACTCATTTTTCTTACTTGAATAAAATTATCTGGATTATTTATCCAATTACTTACAACCAAATTAGCATTTTCTACAGAGTTCAAGCCCAAACATTCTATTAAGTTTTGCTCGTATGGAATAGTGTATGTTGGAGCAGTGTTTATTGGGTCTGGATTATTTGGAGAACTAGAGCCTCCTGCTCCACCTCCACCACCAGAGCCACCACCTCCTAAGTTGCAAGTTGTCTCGGAAAACATATAACTTTCTGTACAATTATCTCCAGCTAAATGTATTGAACCACCCCAATTACAATACCAAGTTACGAAACAGCCCATATCCATATCTCTATTAACAAAAGCAGTAGAGTCAATATTTACTATCTCAGCAATACTTGTTCCTTGGAATGTAAAAGAATTATGGTCTACAATATATTCCATTGAAGACTCCGGAAAGTATGTTATTAATAAAGCCCTCTCGTTTTCAAGACTATCTATTTGAATAACTATATTGTTAAAACTATTAGGTTCTTGGTTGTCTAAATAAGCTAAAAAGGTATATGACGTAATATTACCAATTTTTATCTCTTTAATAATTGTAGAATCTATTTCAAAATCATTATCGTCTAGACTTCTGCTTTTATTCAAATTTTTTTTCTTTATAGCTTTTACTACTTTTTTATATGTTTTACTAAAAGTTGTATTACTATTTAATTCATCAAAAGTGTATTCTTTAATACTTATATTATTCGTGTTTGAATCTGTTATTGAATCATCATCTTTCTGACAACTAAAAACACCGATCATTAAAAGTAAGATAAAACTTTTAGTTAAAAAATGCCCTAGCTTTACGCTTTTTTGCCTGCCTGCCGGACAGGCAGGATTTTTGATTTTTGATTTTTGATCATAATAAATAATTTTTAGGTTAACATGCCATAAACCTAAAAGTTAAATTTAAAATATCCTGTACGTAGTACTACGTATTTTTCCCGTTTTTCGATGAAATACACAGTTCGTGTTACGGTTTTTCCGTAATTGGTCGGGTTTTTGGATATTTTTTGTTTGACTTTAGAGAAGTAATAAGACTCTCTGCCTATTGGAGACAGGTTTGTTTTGCTCAGGATGATAGGCAACATATATGTTTTATACTAAAAAGCATGAAACACCAATACCATACAGGCATCACAAAAACCCCAGGAAGTCTTCCCTGGAAACTTCTTCTGCTCCCAAACTGGTTAAATGATTGGTGTACACTTGGCAGTCTATCAGGTTGTAATTGCTGTTTTGTATAAAGCTTATAAAACCGGCTTTACTGGCATTACTAACTTTTGTGAACATACTTTCGCCACAAAACACGCCATTGTTTAAATCCACACCATAAAAGCCTGCGACTAAGTTACCGTCTTGCCAAACCTCCACAGATTTAGCAACACCCTCTTTATGTAGTTTCATATAAGCCTCTATCATACTATGGGTTATCCAAGTGCCACGCTGACCTGTTCTTTTGGCTTTGGCGCATTCGGTTATCACAGCTTTAAAATCTTGGTTGATGGTTATGGTAAGATCGTGGTTTTTTAACACCTGTTTCATACTTTTGGAGACTTTTAATTTCTCTGGAAACAGCACAAACCTTGGGTTTGGAGACCACCATAATATGGGTTGGTTTTTTTCAAACCAAGGAAAAATGCCCTTTTTATATGCCAGAATCAAGCGTTCTTTAGATAAATCGCCACCAACAGCCAAAAGACCATCGGGATTTGCTTGATGGACATTGGGAAAACGGATTTCTGAGGTTAAATAGGTAATCATAGTCTGGCAATATAAAAAAACCTCAACGTTTTCACATTGAGGTTAGATTTTAGACCTTTCGACTGCGCTCAAGGTGACAATTAATGTTTTAAAATGGCAGATCGTCGTGATCGTCTTCGTTTAAATCGTTTGCTGGTTCAAAAGCTTCAGCTGGTGGCATTGGTGGCATATTACCAGAAGCATCTTGTTGTAGCGCCTCAATTCTCCAACCTTGAATGGAGTTAAAATATTTTACTTCTCCTTGTGGGTTTGTCCACTCTCTTCCACGCAAATTAATACTTATTTTTACTTGTTGACCCACTTGAAAATTGTTCAACAAATCGGTTTTATCCTGAACAAACTCCACCATAATATGTTGTGGGTATTGCTCTTCTGTAGTCACTACCACTTCACGTTTTCTAAACCCATTATTCCCAAAGGTTTGTGTGTCTCCAATAACTTTAATTTTTCCTTGTACTTCCATTACTTAATTTAATTTAACTTTTTCATTCCTTTTTAAAACAGGAATTTCTCTTTCTACTTTATGATAATAATATTTTCCAGGCACTTTGTATATCTCCAAAACTTAAATAATTGTGTGCCAATTTATGCTTTTCCCTGTGGGATGCTGTTGTGATATCTGGATAGCGCTGACTGACTGTCTCAACAAATTTACTCACTTCTTCTGGAGTTGGCAAAGTGTCTACATTTGCTAGCATACCAAGATCGTTTCCGGTTAAAATCATGCTGTTTTTAACATCTTCCGGGAAACTATCAACCCCAATCCCTAGGGTTGATAACGGTTTTGGCAACTCGAAAAAGCCACTTCTGGCACGACTGTAGTAATTTCCTCCAGCTCTAGCCACCAGATCCAATTTTTCTTGATCGATACTGCCTTCAGCATCTAGGATATCGTCTTCAATATGAAGTTTCACCACTTCGCAAATCACTAAATTTCCTGCACCTCCTTGGTCTCCCAAAGCCACTACTTCATT
This sequence comes from Xanthomarina gelatinilytica, assembly GCF_000348685.1. Taxonomy (GTDB): domain Bacteria; phylum Bacteroidota; class Bacteroidia; order Flavobacteriales; family Flavobacteriaceae; genus Xanthomarina; species Xanthomarina gelatinilytica. The sequence continues at coordinate 13,627 of NZ_ANLA01000004.1, forward strand.
TACTTTACACTCAAATTGAATTGGCGATTCGGCTACTCTAAAAGGGCTTACCAAGTCCGATTTTAACATCGTTAAACCTGCTTTGTCAAACTCGTTGACTCCTTCAGGATATTCTGTACTGCTTAAGGATGCTTGATGCACCATATCGAAATTAACCACATTGATAACCACTTCCTTTGTTGCTAAAATATTCTCCAAGGTGTGTTTGGTGGTGTTGTTTCTCACACGTCTTGCTGGTGAAAAAATTAATATAGGTGGATTGGCACTAAACACATTAAAGAAGCTAAAAGGCGATAGATTGGGGTTTCCATTTTTATCCATAGTACTTGCAAAAGCTATAGGTCTGGGTGCCACAGCACTTAACAAATAACCATGTAACTTTCCTACTGATAAATCTTTTGGCTCGAATGATGTCATGAAACTTTTTTAATTTGCACAAATGTAACCATTCTGTTAATGAACTAAAAATGATTTGTTTGCTAGTAACACAATATTATTAACAGATTTTACATTATATTTCAAAATAAAATATGTTTTATGCTTTTTTCTAAATACAGACATCTTACCAGATGGATTATTGTTGTGGCTTCATTTGGTATTATTTCTCTTATTTTATGGAACACCTATGTGTTTTTTCAAAAATTTAAAATAGAAGAACAGTCAAAACTGGACATTTGGGCTGCTGCTTATCAAGAAATAAATTCCAATCCGTTGGACGAAAACGTTAACCCATTGGTAGATAAGGTGTTTACTTCTGAGATTACCAATCCCATGTTTGTTTACCATGATGGAAGCGTCTTGATCTCCAACAATATAGATGAAACCATTTTAAAGAAAAAAGCGTCCATTGATAAATTGATCACCCAATATTCTCAAGAAAACAAACCCATAGTAATTTCATACGAGGACAACATTACCAAGCAAACGGTTATTTATGGCACTTTGTATTATGGCAATTCTGAAGTGCTGAACAAGTTAAAATACTATCCTTTGGCCTTATTGCTCATTATAATTTTATTTGGAGCAGTGGTTTATTTCTTTTATAGGAGTTCTAAAATTGCCACACAAAACAAACTATGGTCTGGAATGGCCAAAGAAACAGCCCATCAAATAGGAACGCCTTTATCCTCTTTAATTGGATGGACAGAAATATTAAAATCTGAACAAGTAAATCCGGAATATATTAAAGAAATTGAAAAAGACATTGCCAGATTGCAAACCATAACCGAACGTTTTAGCAAAATTGGATCGTTACCAACATTGGAAAAAGCAGATATAGTAAAAGAAACCATAGACTCTTATGACTATCTAAAAGCCAGAAGCTCTAAACTTATTGATTTTGAATTAATTACACCTTCTGAAGAAATTTATGTAAATTTAAATAAACAACTTTATAGTTGGACCATAGAGAACTTGGTAAAAAATGCCATTGATGCCATGAGAGGCAAAGGCAAGCTAAGCATTGAAATTTCTCAGTTGGAAGACACCGTAAAAATTAATGTAAGTGATACTGGAAAAGGGCTTTCCAAAAACCAGTTTCAAGCTATTTTTGAGCCTGGTTACACCACCAAAAAACGTGGTTGGGGCTTAGGGTTATCGTTAGCTAAACGAATTATAGAAGAGTTTCATGGTGGTAAGATTAGGGTTATACATTCTGAAATTGACAAAGGAACCACCATGCAAATTTCATTGAAATCTATTTAAATTATGGAAGAGAAGTTTATTACAATTAAGGAAGTGGCCTTAAATAACAACTGTCCGGAATGTTACAATACCAATGGACTGCATTTAACTTTTAAGCAAAAATTTGTGGAGTCCAGATTTTATAAGTCCATAACTAAAGACACCTCTAACCAATTGGAGTGCCACACATGCCAAACCACCATTTATCCGGTTCGTTGGACCGAAGATATAGAACGTGTAGTTGCCTATCATCAAAAAGCATTTACACCCAAAAATCCATCTTATAAATTAAAGAAAAGTGCTTGGCTGTTAATAATTAGCCTAATTGTTTTTGTATTGGTGGTTTTAGGGATTGTTTTTTTACCAAACCTATAAATAAGCTTTAATGGCTTTAACAGTATCTTGAAAATCTTCTGGAGTTAAGCTAGCTTTGTTCAAGAACCTAATGTCTTCCATAGAGTTTAAAGGAATTAAATGTACGTGTACATGAGGCACCTCCAAACCTACCACAGACATGCCAACTCGTTTGCAAGGAATGGCTTTTTCTATGGCAATTGCAACTTTTCTTGAAAATGCCATTAAATTTAAATAGGTTGTTTCATCCAGATCGAAAATTTTATTCACTTCTTTTTTAGGGATGCATAAGGTATGCCCTTTAGCATTTGGATTGATATCCAAAAAAGCTAAAAAGTCGTCAGTTTCCGCAATTTTATAAGAAGGAATTTCTCCAGAAATTATTTTAGAAAAGATTGATGCCATGATGTTTCAAGTATTTAAGTAAATATAAAAAGATTCCTGCTTTTCTGAATTAAAAAAAGAAAAAAGCAGGAATTGCTTATCTGGAAATTTCCAAGATGTCAAATTTCATAACGCCATTAGGCACTTGTATTTCAGCAACTTCACCAACAGATTTTCCCAACAATCCTTTTCCAATAGGGGAGTTTACAGAAATTTTTCCTGAGGCCAAATCGGCTTCCCCATCGGCCACAAGCGTATATTCCATTTCCATACCATTGGTTTGGTTTTTAATTTTCACTTTAGAGAGGACCAAAACCTTGGAGTTGTCCAATTGCGATTCGTCTATCACTCGAGCTCCAGCCAAAGCTTCTTCCAGTTTGGAAATTTTCATTTCCAACATGCCTTGAGCCTCCTTAGCTGCATCGTATTCGGCATTTTCACTTAAATCGCCTTTGTCTCTAGCCTCAGCAATGGCTTGTGAGGCTTTAGGACGCTCTATATCTTTTAGTTGTTTTAATTCTTCCCTTAATTTTTTTAAACCTTCTTCCGTGTAATAAGATACTTTACTCATAACTTCATCGTTTATATATTATAAATATCCCGAAACACATTCCAACATACTAGAAGAAATCGTTCGGGAATAACGCAAAAAATCTCGCAAATACGAGATTGATATACAAATATACAAAATATTTAACTGTGTTTACTTTTTGTTGTAAATTGTAAGCGAAAATTTAACTAAAAATGAATCGCATTTTATATCTTATTTTATTGGCTTTAATTACTGTATCCTGTAGCAAAAGTGACGATAACGATAACAACAACCAATATATACCCAATGTAACTTTTGATACTGGAAATTTGGTAAACACCAACTTACCTCAATACAGCCAGTTAAAGTACGCCAATAACCATGTTGTGTTAAACAACAATTATGGGATTAATGGTGTGGTGATCTATTTTGCTGGTGGCACAAATTATAGTGCTTTTGAGTTAAGCGACCCAAACCATCCCCTAAGCGAATGTTCCACGCTATCGGTTGAAGATGTAATTGCTACCTGTAATTGTGATGATGGCAATAGTTATGATATATTAAGTGGAAACATTCAACCCGGTACTACAGGGCAGTATGCCTTAAAACGTTATTATGTTGAAGTTCTTGGAGACATTATTAGGGTTTACAACAACTAAATAGTATGTAAATAACTCCTGAAAGACCAGGTTATTCCATCCTAATCCATTTTAAAACGCAACAATCTTAAGGCATTTATTACCACTACAATGGTGGAACCTTCATGAAAAAGTACAGCCAGACCTATGTTGGTAAGTCCTAAAATGGTTACTGGAACCAACAAGGCAACCACTCCCAAACTAATAAAAATATTTTGTTTGATAATACGTTTGGATTCCCTACTCAATCCAATTACAAAAGGGAGCATTTCAATTTTATCGGACATTAAAGCAACATCGGCAGTTTCTAAAGCCACATCGCTTCCAGCTGCTCCCATGGCAACACTTACAGTACTTAAGGCCATAGCAGGAGCATCGTTAACACCATCTCCAACCATGGCTATTTTTTTGTCTTCTTGAAGCAGTTTTTTTATGGCATCCACCTTATCTTCTGGCAACAGATTCCCTTTAGCTTCTGTTAAACCTATTTGTTTTGCTATGGTATCTCCAACATTTTGATGATCTCCAGTAAGCATGATCATACGTTTGATACCAATCTCTTTTAAACGCTTTAAAGTACTTACGGCTGTTTTTCTTGGCACATCCATCACACTTATTAGTCCAGCAATGCTTTGGTTATAAGCTACCAGCATAACTGTATGTCCTTGCTTAAGCAAATCGTTCATTTTTGTGGCTATCGTGTCTGACACAGCAATGCCTTCATCCATCATGAGTTTGCCGTTTCCTATAAGAACTTTTTGGTGCTTATACATGGCCTCTATGCCTTTTCCTTGAATGGCATTTATGTTGGAAGCCTTTCCTAAATAATCCAATTGGTATTGCTCTTTGATGTCTTTAGAAATAGCTTTTGCCAGTGGATGATTGCTTAAGCTTTCTACCTCTAATACCAATTGTAAAAAGTCGGTTTCATTAAAATCGTTAACAGGGATTACATGGGTTAACTTTGGTTTTCCTTCGGTGAGTGTTCCTGTTTTATCGAAGGCTATGGTAGAAATGGTCCCTAAGTCCTCTAAAGCTTTCCCTCCTTTTATTAAAACCCCTTTTTGAGCAGCTCTTGCAATCCCACTTAATACAGCGCTTGGCGTAGAAATAGCTAAAGCACAAGGACTAGCTGCTACCAAAACAGTTATGGCACGATACAAGCTTTCTGAAAATGTTTCGTCTATTATTACATAAGCAAAACAAAGTGTGATCACCAATATTAAAACTATAGGCACATAAATTTTCTCGAATTTTTTGGTGAGACGTTGGGTTGGAGATTTCTGGGTCTCTACTTCACTTACCATTTTTATTAATCTGGCAACTGTAGAGTCTGAACTGAGCTTTAAAACCAAAACCTCGATATGGCCATCGCCATTTATGGTTCCTGTAAATGCAATATGATTTTTATCTATGTCCTTAAAATCCGGTAATTGATCTGTAGTTGCAATTGCCGTTTTGTCAACTGGCATGCTTTCTCCAGTAATAGGTGCTTGGTTGATGCTGCTGTTTCCGGTTACAATCACGCCATCTGCTGCAATTTTTGTATGAGGTCTTACAACAAATATGTCGTTGATTTTTAGGTCTTCGACAGGGGTTTCTACAAGTTTGCCATCCTTTTTAACCAAAGCCATTTTAGGCGATAAATCGCTTAAGGCTTCTATGGATTTGGTAGCCTTGTTCATGGCATAGCTTTCCAGGGCATGACCCAAACTGAATAAAAACAACAGCAGTGCTCCTTCTGCCCAACTGCCAATATAGGCTGCACCAATAGCAGCAGCTATCATAAGAAAATCTATATCGAAACCTCCTTTGGATATTTTCTTTGTGGCTTCAATAGAAATAAAATAGCCACCAAAAAAGTAAGAGATAATGTATGCCGCCAAGGAAACCCAATCAGGATCTACATGAGTTTTTTGTAAAATAAAGCCCAATAAGAGAAAAAAACCACATAGCAAGGAAAAATACAATTCTGTTTTTTTTCCAAAAATACCACTATGAGCATGATTGTGAGCGTGTTCTTTGTGTTTATCCATAAATCATTTTTTAATGGTCGTGACCTCCACCTCCTTCATTAAGCAACATATAAGTGCCTGTGGTTAAAATACGTTTGTTTTTTAAATCTTCTGAATTTAAAATTTCAACAAAATCTTCGGTTTCCAAACCTTTAACAACTTTTATTTTTTCCAACTGATATTCATTTGCTGTTTCATTCTTTAAAACTAACACAAAAAAATTAGCTTCTGCTTCAATAAGGGCTTCTTTTGGCAAAGCCATACGATTGACATTGCTAATTACAATATTGGCTTCTGCAAACATCCCAACCACAAACTGAGCCTGACCTTCCTCAATATGACCATGGATTTTAACACGTCTGTTTGTTTCGTCTATGGTTGTACCAACCAAATGTACATCGGCTTTAAAAATACTATCTGTTGCTTCAGGGATTGTAAACAAAATGTCTTGGCCTTTTTTGATTTTTAAAATATCTTTTTCAAAAACGGAAAGCTCTAAATGAATGTGATCTGTATCCACAATTTCCATAATGGTATCTGAAGGTGACACATAGCTACCGTTACTTACCATGACTTTGGTAACATTTCCTGCAATGGGAGCATACAGATTAATGGTGGAACTTATTTGCCCTTGCTCTACCAAAGTTGGGTTTAGGTTCATCATCTGCAACTTTTTTCGCAACCCATTGTAAAGCGCCAAATTGCTTTTATAAGCGCTTTCGGCTTTTAGGAAGTTTTTTTGAGAAGTAATATTTTCGTTATATAAGGTTTCTTGTCTGTTAAACTCAGATTTTAAATAGCTTAACTGCTCTGCCACTTCTAAATAGTTTTGCTGAATTTCTACATATTCCGGATTTTCCAAGGTAACCAACAACTGCCCTTTTTTTACCCTGTCTCCAATCAACAAAGGTGTTTTTGTAACATAACCTCCTATAAAAGTGGCCACACTGGACCTGTTGTGTGGAGGGACATCTATCATGCCATTGGCCTTAACGGTTTCAGAGAACACTTGTTCTGAAATAGTGCCAAAGGCCATTTGCTCACCTTCAAACTGTTGTTTGGTAACAAGCATTTCATTGGAATCTGCATGAACTTCTTCAACAGCTTCATTGTTTTTTTCTGAATTTCCACAAGCTGCTAATACCAGTGAAAACAATACGATATATAGGTTTTTCATTTTTATAAAATTAAATAATTGATAGCAATAATTGTTTGATTGTAAGTATTTAAATTATCCAGATATGTGAGTTCAATATCTTTTGCTGTTTCAATACTTTGTATATACTGAAAGAAATCTATTTCGCCTTCTTTAAAGGTGCGTTCAGCTGTTTTAATAATTTCTTCTGAAAGGGTTTTCCCTTGGGTTTCGTAATAATTTATGGCTTCTTCGTATTGATTCAGTTGTGCCAATAAAGATTGGTATTCTGCTTCCAATTTCACCTGATAGTCCACTTGTTGTTCTTCTGCCACTTCTTGAGCTATTTTAGAAGCTTTTATTTTTGAAGCATTGCCCCTAAAAAACAAAGGGATTTTTATGCCAAAGGTATAACCTACCAGGTTTCTGTTAATCCCACTGTTGGTTCCTTGGAAATATTCCACGTTTAAATCTGGTAAAAGACTTTGCTTTTCTTTTTGGTTCAATGCTTTGTAATATGCTTTGGAAAGCTCAAATGTCTGTAACCCCAAATTGTCTGTCATGGTTACTTTTTCCAATGGCAATTTTTCCAGAGGTTGGTTCGCTATGTGCAAACTATCTGTTTGCACCACTTTTTTTAACTGTTCGTTGGCCAAAACAATGTCCTGTAAAGCTTGATTGTATAACGTTTCAAGTTGTTTTTGTTTGGATTGAGCTGTAATCAGTTCCAGATAATTGGTCTCTCCAAGTTCAAACCTGCGTTTGGCAGACACAGCAAAATTTTGATATAAACTATCCAAAAACCGATACGTTTGCGCTTTGTTTTTTGCATATCGTAATTGATAGTATTTAGAATACACATCGCGTTTTAAATATTGCAATTGAATGCTGTATTGCGATTCCTGCAATTGATATTGTGTTTTATTCACTTTTTTATCGGCAAAATAAACCGTTGGGAACTTAAAGTCCTGCGAAATGCCAAACACCTTTAAAGGCTCGTTATTTGCAGCCAAATTACTTTCATCGTAGTTATAAAACAAGGCCGTTTTATCAAAACTAAAGGCACTTTCCACCAAAGCATTGGCTTCGTCAACTTTTAAGGAAGCCGCTTTTAAACCTGAGTTGTTTTCTATGGCCAAACTCAAAGTTTCCTCAATGGTTAAAGGTTGTTGTTGTGCTTTCATTTGAAATGAAAGAAACAATATCAAGATAAGCGTAACACTATTTTTGTTCATTTTAAGATCTTTTTTTTGTTCTACCCAAGCATAAATAACAGGAAGTACCACGAGGGTTAAAATAGTGGCACTAACCAAGCCTCCAATAACAACTGTTGCCAAGGGACGTTGTACCTCAGCTCCAGCATTGGTTGAAATTGCCATAGGCAAAAACCCAAGTGCAGCAGCTGCAGCAGTTAACAAAACAGGACGTAAACGCTCGCTTGTACCACGTTTTATACGCTCTTCAATATTTTTGATGCCTTGTTCCTTAAGTTCTTTAAAGTGTTCAATAAGCACAATACCATTTAAAACCGCTATTCCAAACAAGGCTATAAAACCAACACCTGCAGAGATACTAAAAGGCAAATCCCTAAACCACAATAGCAGGATACCACCAACTGCTGAAAGAGGAATGGCTGTATAAATCATTAACGCATCTTTCACCGAATGAAAAGCAAAATAAAGCAAGATGAATATGAGCACCAAGGCTATAGGAACGGCTACCAACAAACGCGCTTTGGCACTTTGTAGGTTTTCAAATTGCCCTCCATAGGTAATGCTGTAACCTGTTGGCAGATCTAACTGATTATTAATGATTTGTTGTACATCGTCCACAACAGATTGCAGGTCTCTGTTCCTAACGTTAATACCAACCACTATACGACGTTTGGTATCGTCCCTTGAAATTTTTGCAGGACCTGTTGTGTAAGTAATGTCTGCCAATTCACTTAATGGTATTTTAGAACCGTTAGGAGTATCTACATAAAGGTTTTTTAGGCTTTCCAGGTTTTTTCTTTGGCTTTTGTCCAAGCGGATCACCAAATCGAAACGTTTTTCACCTTCAAAGACGGAACCCACTGTTCCACCAGCAAACCCCATGGAAATTAGTTGGTTTAAATCGGAAATATTCAAGCCATATCTGGCTATTTTGCTTCGGTTGAATTTAACACTCATTTGAGGTAAGCCTTCAACTTTTTCAACAATAATATCCGATGCACCTTCCACATCTTCAATTAGGGTTTTGATCTCATTGGCTTTATTGGATAGGATTGTTAAATCTTCCCCAAAGATTTTAATGGCCACATCTGCCCTAACCCCAGTAACCAACTCGTTAAAACGCATTTCAATAGGTTGTGTAAATTCCACTTCCATTTCTGGAATTACAAAAAGTGCCTCCTTAAACTTGTCTGCCAATGCGTCTTTACTGGAGGCAGACACCCATTCTTTTTTGGGTTTCAGTTTAATAATCACATCACTTTCTTCCATGGACATGGGATCTGTTGGCACTTCGGCTGCACCAATTCTACTCACAACCTGTTCCACCTCTGGAAAATTATCAAGTAAAATCTGTTCTATCCTAGTGGTGATTTCTATGGTTTTACTTAAAGAGGTCCCTGTTTTTAAAACCGGTTGGATCACGAAATCGCCTTCATCTAAAGTAGGCACAAATTCGCCTCCCATTCTGTTGAAAATCCAGATGCTACTTACCAACAAAATGACTGAAAAGGAAATTACCAGTCTTTTATTCAATAAAGCCCAATTTATAATTGGTTTATAAGCCTTTTTTAAAACATTCATTAATCTTACGGATATGTTCTTGTCGCTTTGAACCTGTGGTTTTAATACCAAAGAAGAAATGACTGGTACATAGGTTAAACAAAAAATCATGGCTCCAACCAAAGCAAAACTGAAGGTCATGGCCATAGGTTTAAACATTTTTCCTTCAATGCCACTCAATGATAAAATAGGGATAAATACGATTAAAATGATAAGCTGCCCGAAAATGGCAGAATTCATCATTCTGGATGAACTTTTTAAAGTAATGGCATCAATATCTGCTTGCTGATCTTTTCTGGAAAGAGATTTAATTTTAGCTGTTTGTGCTGTTATTTGGAAAGCAATAAACTCTACAATAATGACAGCTCCATCAATGATAATCCCAAAATCTATGGCTCCAAGACTCATTAAATTGGCATCAACACCAAAGAGATTCATCATGGAAATGGCAAACAATAAACTCAATGGAATAACTGAAGCCACAACCAAGCCTGAACGCCAGTTTCCCAAGAGCAAAACCACTACAAAAATAACAATAAGGGAACCTAAAATTAAGTTTTCGGCAACTGTAAAGGTGGTTTTGTTTATCAGTTCGGTTCTTTCCAAAAAGCCATTGATGTAAACACCTTCTGGCAGTGTGTGCTGTATGGCATCTACGCGTTCTTTAACATCGTTTATAATTTTACTGGAATTGCCATCCTTAAGCATCATAATCTGACCCAAAACTTTTTCGCCTTCACCATTTCCGGTAATAGCTCCAAAACGTGTGGCACTACCAAAACCAACTTTTGCAATGTCTTTGATGTAAATTGGAACACCATCGTTTTTAACCACAATATTGCCAATATCTTCCAGTGAGGCCACCAAGCCTTCTCCTCTAATAAAAAATGCTTGATTGGTTTTCTCAATATAACCACCACCTGCAACACTGTTGTTCTTTTCTAAAGCATCATATATTTCTGAAACCGAAATATTCATGGCATTTAGTTTTTGAGGGTTGATGGCCACTTCATATTGTTTTAAAAAACCTCCCCAAGTATTTACTTCAACCACACCTGGGATTCCAGACAATTGACGTTTTACAATCCAATCTTGAATGGTTCTTAAATCGGTTATGGAATAGTTGTCTTTGTATTCTGGCTTAACATCTAAAATATATTGGTAAATTTCTCCCAATCCAGTGGTAATTGGCCCCATTTCTGGAGATCCGAAACCTTCTGGGATTTTCTCGGAAGCCGATTTTATTTTTTCTGCAATAAGTTGCCTTGGCAAATAAGTACCCAAAGCGTCTTCAAAAACAATGGTAACTACAGATAGCCCAAATTTTGAAACGGAACGGATTTCCACCACTCCTGGTAAATTGGCCATTTCCAGTTCCACTGGATAAGTAATAAATTGCTCTACATCTTGTGTGGATAAATTTCTGGAAGTAGTAATAACCTGTACTTGGTTATTGGTAATATCTGGAACGGCTCCAATAGGTATTTGGGTTAAGGAAAAAATTCCAAAACCAACTACAAAAGCCATAAAAAGTAGAATAATAAGTTTATTCTTTAAACTAAATTTAATGATGTTCTCTAACATAATCTGGATGTGAAAAGTGGTAAGCTATTAAGAAATAGCTTAATAATAAATGATAAAAATCACGAAGGTATTATGCTAATCTAGGAGGTTGAAAAACAGAAGGTTTTTCGAATAAAGAAGTAGATTCTTTGTAAAAGAAATTGAATGGGATTTCAACAAAAGGTTGATATTCCAAAGTGAAATTTAAAGTTGGAACCGTAAAGGTTACACTGTTATGGGAGCAGGTTTGATGGTGCTTAAACGGTAGTTCTTCATGACCATTGTGCTCGTTTTCGTGCTGAAATTTGGCGTCTCCATAATGTTCAGCCAAAAATTCCAAAAAAGAATCGCCATAGGTTTCCTGATGGTACTTGGCATGCTCAATCAAGGCATTTAGTTTTGAAACATCTTCAAAACTAAAGTTAAAACCCTGCATTAGAATTAAAACAGCATATGTTATGGCCACAAGTTTATTCATACCTATGCAAAGGTATAAAAAATAAACACGTTTAAGGTAACAAATGTTACATGTTTAAAAGTAAGCCTTTAACTGAATGGTTCCTGTGTGAATCACCTTACTGGTTTCACTCTTTCTCCCCAGATAATTAAGGTTTAGGTCCAAAAACTTGGTGATTTTCTTCTGGGCCAACAAGCTCCAAGTATAATTTTTACCAGGTTGCAACCCCTCCATCATTTGATAGGCTACAGGTGTGTTTGCACTTCCAGTAAAATTATTGTCAAAATAATTGAACTCCCCAATAATAGACATGCTTTGGAAATTTGCAAACGAAAAGGACGCACCATATTTTTGCTGTTTTAAAGTCTCCTTACTGCCAATGGTATTGTGCTTATCTGTATATTGATAAAAAACATCGAATCGCACATTGTCATTTAACAGATAAGACAGTTTAGGATTGATGTTCCCTTCATCTATTTCATAATTTTTACTGGCAAAATTCTCACTAATGCTTTTATTTGTGTTCCAACTGGTTTGAAAATTAATCAACCAGCTGGTGGCAAATTTATGATTGAAAAGCAAGGCGTGACTTATTAAGGAATTTTCAATAAAACCAATGGTGAGATTGTTTTTGGAATCGTTTTTTAAAAAAGTATATGAGGTTGTATAATGTTGTTTGCCTCTATTAAAAAACAAGATGTTCCTGAAATTCAACTGAAGCCCCAATTCGTTTTCTGGATCGCGATAAAACGGATTTAAATTTATTTTACTGCCTTCGCGCTTACTCTTGCTATCTACCAAATAGGATGTTTGGTTGTAAAAGTAAGACAACACTTTTTTAACACCACTAACTTCTGTGGACCATTGTTGTGGGTTGATGGTTAAGGTTTGACTAAGCCTGTTTTGATGTGTTTTTATAAATACCTGATTGGGCAGCAACACCCGAATGTACTTTCCTTGATCTTGAAATTGGGCTATTTCAAATTCCTCCAGCTCCTGAATGCCATTGTTGTTGTAGTCTATCCACGTGTAATTTCCTTGTCCTGGCTCCACTTCAACAAAGGTAAACTCCTGTTGTGGCAAGGTTCCGGAATTGGTTTCGTAAACTGTGTTCCAAAGAAAAAATTGCTTAAAAAAACGTTGACTAAATTGAATTCTTGAATTTAGGGAACGTTCGTCTTCAAGACTTTGGTCTGTGTTTTTTAAAACTCTATAATTTGCGTAAAGCGATAAATTTGTTTTTTCGTTTTGAATTATTTTAGAGTCAAGATAATAGGTATTGGAACTGTTTACCTTTTGCAAGAGATTGTTTCTTAAACTATCATTTACACGGTATTTGTAGCCAATTTCGGCAAACACTTTGGTGCTATCCCCAACTCCAGAAAACACTTCATAGGACTTGAACTTCTGACTTAAAGCTGTGTAAACATCTGTGTCGTTTTCTTTTTGCTGGTTGTCTTCCATAGCCAACCTGGTTCCTGCCCAAGCTCTACCAAAACTGTAGGTTAACACATTATAGGTTCTAAAAAACGTTGAATTGGTTGTGGTTGAAGTAGTATTCAACATACTGGAACTTGTTGCAATATGCCAATTGTTAAGGCTTAAATTGGCTGAAACAATATGCCTGCTTCCATTAAAATTTTTTGAATAGTTTAAATATTCAAACTCATAACGTGCTAACCCTTTGGTGTGATGAAAAGCTTGAGCGCCAGTTTTAATAAAGGTTTGTGTTCCTAAACTGGTTTGCGTTGTGGTACTTGTTGGGGCTCCTAAATTCCAATCCCGATTGAATTCGGCATTATAGATACGCTGTATAGAGCGAAAATTCTCTTGAATATAATCAACATCTGCAAAAGCTTCCAAATTCCACAAACTATCTCTTTTTATAAGTGTTTGGTTGACATTTAATTTTCCTGCAAAGCCATCGTTGTTTCCATCGTCTAGATTGGAAAAAAGATTTAAATCGTTTTTACTTCCTGCAATTTCAAAATTTATGGCTGTTTTTTCTGTGGGCTTGTACTCTCCATTTACTATGGCCATTTGAAGTTTTGTGGGAGCAACCAACTGAATGATGGGTTCGTAATTTCCCTGTGGTACACCAGCAATGGGTTCTACGTATTCAAAAATAGTACTTATGGCATCAACACTGCTTATTACGTAATTTCCTTGATTATCTCCAACCAAGGTAAAGCGTGCACTGAACAATTCATCGTCTGGATTGTTGGAAAACACTAAAGCTTCCACTCCATTAATGATTTCTTTTTTGTATAAAATTCTATTTTCATTATAAGTTTCCGGCGTTATGGAAGGCGCAACCATTTGAGTTCTATCGTCTCCTGCCTCTGCTAAAATTTCAATTTGCTCTGCAGAGAGGTTTTGCTGCAAGGGATTGTTTTTGGAATCGTTTTCGCTGTATATGGACACACCAAGGTTTAGGTTGTCACTTTCATATCTTCCTCCACCAAAAACAACCAAACGCGAATAGTTGCGCTCGCTATATTGGTAATCTACAGTGACACGCATTTCGGAAGTAACAGGAAACGTGGAATTGAAAATAATTTCACCTGCATTGTAATCTATAACATAATCGTTGTATTCACCTCGTTCCAAAGCAATTCCATTTACATAAACCGTTTCACTTCCAGATACTATTAAAACATATAATTCCTGGTTTGGACCTTTCAATTTATAAGGGCCTTGGTTGCCTTCTTCAGCAGTAAACTGACTGGTGGTAAACTGTCCCCTTACCAAAGCTCCAGAGGCAAATATGTTGGTTTGTGATTCTGGGTGATCTAAGATAGCTCCTACAGAAAGTCCTTGAACACGCTTACTAAAATTGGCAAAATAGGAAAATGGGTTTGTAAGGTCTATATCGCCAGCGCGAATTTTCCAATGATCACTAAAAAGTTCAATAAATACCTGATCAAATTCATCCAAGCGTTGCGAATAACCACTTTCCTGCAAAGGCACGTTGGCATCTTGAATGGAAGCCCTTAAAGACACTTTTTCACTTAATTTCCCTGTTATTTGAAGGTCCAATTCGCTATTCAACACAGAGTTTTGATTGTTGCCAATAACCACACCTCGTGAGATGCTTCCAGAAGTAGACAACCCATCAAAGGGAGTGTAATTTTGTTTTTCACTTGGTTGTGAAAGCTTGTAAAGCCTGGCCAGATTTCCAGTATTTTCAACAATCACACTATCGCTTATTTGCCTATAGGTTCTGGTTAAATATTCTGGATACTTTAAATAATTCACTATAACAGAATCGGCATCTATGGGCTTATGGAAGGTAATAATGGCTCTTTTATAATCTACAGAATAGTAAGAGTCGTCCACAAAGGAACTGTCCTTTGTTTTAATTGTTAGAAAATTGGAATTAATGCTTACACTATCTATGGCAATTGAATCCCTTACAGCAACTGTTTTAGTTCTATAGTTGGAATCCAGGTCTTGAGCAGAAACCAAAAACCCAATAAGCAAGCATAAAATTGAAAGTGTAAACTTCATGAAGTACTAAACTGCATATCAATAAAATTATTTTGTTGATAGCTTTTGTTAAATCGTTTTAAATACTATTTAATAATTAGGATTATTTTAATAGTGTAAATGTAAAGCATTATTTATTTTAGCTGAAATTAACTCACCTATTTTAATAAGGAGAGATAATTGTTTTATTACACAACATTAAAAAAATTAAAAAAACTGATATGAAAATTATTTCTTATAATGTGAATGGCATTAGAGCTGCATTAAATAAAGGATTTATAGAATGGTTAAAAGCAGCAAATCCAGATGTTATTTGTTTACAGGAAATAAAGGCCATGGAAGACCAATTGGATGTAAACGTTTTTGAAGAAGCAGGTTACACCTATCACTATTGGTTTAGTGCCCAAAAAAAAGGTTATAGTGGCGTAGCCATTTTATCCAAAATAAAACCCAATCACGTAGAATTTGGCACAGGAATCGAATCTATGGACCTTGAAGGTAGAAACCTTCGTGCAGATTTTAATGACCTTTCTGTTATGAGCCTGTATTTACCTTCCGGTACCAATGATGCACGACTGAAACACAAATTTGATTATATGGACATGTTTCAAAACTATGTGAACAAGTTAAAAGAAGACATTCCTAATTTGGTTATTTGTGGAGATTATAATATTTGTCATGAAGAAATAGACATCCATAATCCTAAAATGAAAGGTGTTTCTGGGTTTTTACCAGAAGAACGCACATGGATTGGAGAATTTATAGACAACGACTTTATAGATGCCTACCGATTTTTACATCCTGAAAAACAAGAATATAGTTGGTGGAGCTATCGTGCCAATGCCAGAGCCAATAACAAGGGATGGCGTATTGATTATACCATGGTCTCCAAACCTCTACAAGAAAAGATAAAAAGAGCCGTTATACTTACAGATGCTGTACATAGCGATCATTGTCCTATTTTGGTAGAAATAGAAACCAACAAAACATCTTAAATCTTTAACAAAACAACCCAAATATTAAACATGAAAAATAGAATCTTAATTGTAGCTTTTTCCACAGTGTTGGCAAGTTCTTGCGTCTCTCCAAAGGTCTATAAATACTTGGAAAACAAATATGCCACATTAAAAGAGGAAAACAGGGAGCTAAAAACCGACAATGAAAATTTATTGAGTGCTAAAAATGCTGCACAAAACGAATTGGACCAGTTGCAAAAAGCTTATGAAGAAGCCATTGCAGAACGAGACAAACTTCAAGCCGATTACAAGGCTACCAAAGCAAACCTGGAAAACTTAAAAGCATCTTATGATGCTCTGGAAAAAAACAGCTCCTCTGCCATAGCAGAGAATGTTCAAAAAAACAGAGAGTTGTTAGCCCAATTGGAAGCCAAAGAACAAGCCCTTGAAACCGAAAATGCCAGACTGGAAACCTTGAAAAAAGAGTTGGAAGCCCGTTCCAATCGTGTAGCAGAATTAGAAAGCCTAATTGCAGCCAAAGATGCAGCCATGACCGAATTAAAAAATGCCATTTCCAGAGCTTTAGTGGATTTTGAAGGAAAAGGTCTAACCGTTGTTCAGCGTGATGGAAAGGTTTATGTGTCTATGGAAAACAAATTATTGTTTGAATCTGGAAGTTGGGCTGTTGGTATTGAAGGAAAAAAGGCCGTAAAACAACTGGGAAGCGTACTGGCTGACAATCCAGACATCAATGTTTTAATTGAAGGCCATACAGACAATGTGCCTTATTCCGGAAATGGCACCTTAAAAGGAAATTGGGATTTATCAACCAAACGTGCCACTGCCATTGTTGAAATTTTAAGGGAAAACCCTAATATAAAACCAGAAAACCTAACTGCAGCAGGACGTGGTGAGTATGCACCTATTGCCTCAAATGAAACCTCTGAAGGCAAAGCAAAAAACAGACGTATTGAAGTGGTTTTAACTCCAAAACTGGATGAATTGACCAAATTGCTTAATGATATTTAATTTTTTAAACGCGATTTCCAAAGAATCGCGTTTTTTTAATTAGTTATTTTTAAATTGCAGCCTTATATAGGATATTAACTTTTTAGTTTTTTTTATGAAACATCTTTTTTTGGTTGTTATAATTTTACTTTTTGTATCATGTTCTAACAGTTCAAAAAAAGAAACCTATGTTGACACTCAAGCCATTGTTTCAGTTCACAAAGATGGTTATGTAGGAGATGAATAATGTGCCTCTTGCCATAAAAACGTTTTGGAGACTTGGACAGGTTCCGATCATGATTTGGCCATGCAAGAAGCAACAGACAAAACGGTTCTGGGAAATTTTAATGATGTGCAAATAACCCTGGATGGCATAAAGTATGTCTTTAGCAAAAAAGATTCGGATTTCATGGTTAACATTACCGAAGTTGACGGTTCTGTTAAGGATTACAAAATAAGCTACACTTTTGGCGTTAGACCTTTGCAACAATACTTAGTGGATTTTGACAAGGGCAAAAAACAAGTGCTACGTGTCACTTGGGATGCAGAAAAAAATCAATGGTATCATCAATATTCGGGAGACACTTTGGATCCTCATGATTGGATGCATTGGACACAAAGTTCTCAAAACTGGAACACCATGTGCGCCGAATGCCATTCCACAAATCTTAAAAAAAATTACAATGTAGATGAAGACCGATTTAACACAACTTGGTCTTCAATAAATGTAAGCTGCGAAAGCTGTCATGGTCCTGCAGAAAAACACGTAAATTGGGCAAACAACATACAGGATTCGCTTCATAACAACAAATATATTATTGCAGGAAAATCGCAATTTTCGCAAATGAATATGTGTGCTCCATGTCATTCCAGACGTGCCAAACTCACTCAAAACCTAGTTCCTGGAACTCATTTTGAAGACCAATATCTACTTCAAAACCTATCACAAGAATTTTATCATGGTGATGGACAGATTTTAGAAGAAGATTATGTATATGGATCTTTTCTACAAAGTAAAATGTATCATAATGATGTCACTTGTACCGATTGCCATGATGCCCATTCCCTAAAATTAAAAGAAGTAGGCAACAACTTATGCATGCAATGTCATGAACCGAACTACAATGAGCCATCGCATCATTTCCATCCTCAAAATTCTGAAGGTGCACAATGTATCAACTGTCACATGACTGGAGTTACCTATATGGGAATTGATTTTAGAAGAGACCATAGTTTTAGAGTGCCTAGACCAGACCAAAGTGTGACTTATGGAACACCAAATGCATGTAACACTTGCCATGCAGATAAATCGAAAACCTGGGCAGCCAACAAAGTGGTAGAATGGTATGGAGCCAAAAGAGAGGCTCATTTTTCAGATGCCTTATTATTAAGTGCTAAAAATAAACTCTCCCAAAAAGAACGAGATGCATTAGATGTTTTTATTAACGATTTAAACTATCCAGCCATTGCCAGAGCCTCTGTAATTGACAATGTACAAATAACCGAATCCAAGCAATATGAAGCATTGATTAAAGGATTAAACGATGCTTCCCCCATGGTGAGGTTTGCAGCTTTACAAAAATTTAGAGGTTTAAGTCTTGAAGACAGAACTGCCATTGCCCTAAAACACACAAACGACACTACCAAACTGGTTCGAATTGGAGCTGCGCAATTATTATTGGATCTAGACCTAAACACTTTAACAAACATAGATGTTAGTGGGATAACCAAATCCAGAAACGAATTGGAAGAGATGCTTTTCAGCAATGCCGATTTTTCAACAGGACGCATGCAGTTGGGAGATTACTATTTTCAAACTAACGATATAAAAAATGCCATTAAACATTATCGTATAGCTCTAAAAAAAGACAGTTTATTAATTCCTGTGTACACTAATTTAGCCAGTTGTTATAGCATTGATGGAAAACCTGATGAGGCTTTGGATATATTAAATATTTTAATTGATAAAAGCCCAGATTTAGGAAGGGCTTATTATCTAAGAGCGCTACTGTACTTTGAGTTGGAGCAACACGCAATTGCCATAAAAGATTTGAAAAAGGCTATTGTCTTGGAGCCCTCAAACTCAAGATACCTTTATAATCTTGCTACCTACTATTATCAAAATAAAAAATTTGAAGAAGGCGAAGAAACCATTAAAAAAGCATTGAAATTGGAAGCAAACAATCCAGATTACCTTTATCTTTTAGCTTTGTTATATAAAGATCAAGGACAAATAGAAGCTTCATAAAAAATCATGCAAAAGCTGAACAGTCCAACTGGGAATATCCATTAATCGCTCTATAAATTCGTTTTAATTCCAAGAAATTTAAACATACAGATGAAATACACCACATTACCCCATACCAATATTAAAGTAAGCAAACTCTGTTTAGGAACCATGACATGGGGAAATCAAAACACCCAGGAAGAAGGGTTTGCACAAATGGATTTAGCCACAGAAAAAGGCATCAATTTTTTTGATTGTGCCGAATTATATCCTGTTCCTGCCACAGCAGAAACCTATTCCAGAACAGAACAAATTATTGGAAATTGGTTTAAAAAGACCGGAAATAGGGATAAGGTTGTTTTAGCTACCAAAATTGCTGGCCCTGGAGATTACACAGCTCATATAAGAACCAACGGATTTCGTCCAAATGCATTAAAAGATGCTGTAAACAAGAGCTTAAAAAGGTTACAAACAGATTATATAGATTTATACCAACTACATTGGCCCGAAAGGCAGACCAATACTTTTGGCATTAGGGATTACAAACATAATCCAGAAGACTCATGGACAGATAATTTCAATGACATATTACATACCTTAGACGGCATCATTAAAGAAGGGAAAATTCGTCATATTGGGATTTCCAATGAAAAAGCTTGGGGAACCATGAGGTATTTAGAAGAATCCAAAACCAATAATTTGCCAAGAATGATAACCATACAAAATGCATATTCATTGTTGAATCGGGTTTTTGAAGGTGATATGGCAGAAATCTCACTCAGGGAAAACATTGGTCTTTTAGCGTATTCACCTATGGCGTTTGGCGTGTTGTCTGGAAAATATATTCAAGGCACTGCATCAGATAATTCCAGATTAAAACTATTTCCTAGATTTTCAAGATATAGTTCAGAAAAATCCACAGAAGCCACTAAAAAATATCTTAAAATTGCTCAAGAACACAACCTTTCCCTAGCACAAATGGCATTGGCTTTTGTAAGTCAGCAACCTTTTGTTACCAGCAATATAATTGGCGCAACTAGTCTAAAACAATTAAAAGAAAACATTGGAAGTATAGATATTTCTTTAAATAAAGACATCTTAAACTCCATTGAAGAAATACACGCTGAAATACCAAATCCTGCTCCATAATTTATTAATGAAGTTAAACTGCAAATTCCATGTTAAATTAACTCAATTCACCGAATAAAAAGGCAGTTCGTCTATTAAGTATATGTTAATTGACTTGTGACTAAGATTTTTTATAATTTAGGTTTTTAGAATCTACCGGATTACAACCAGTTTTCTTGTAATTCTATAAAGGACATCTTGCTTAAGCTATTACTAATTAAGAGCTTATATTAAATAACTAACCTATTAATTAAAAATGAAAAAAATTACATCTTTACTATGCATTAGTATTGCTTTTTTAACTTCATTTTCAGTTTTTTCTCAATTTTCATTCCCTATTGATGCAGGACCATATGCTGTTGCAAGTGGTACACCTGTGACGGTTAATGTTAATGATGCAGGAAATACTGGAGGAGTAACTGCTGGGCTTTACGACAGTTTTACAATTACAGCTGACTGGATAAGCACAAACAATGCTTGGTCAAGCGAAGCCGATTTAACTGTGATCACCTCTGCTGGTTCTGTACTTATAGACCCAGCAACTGCAGGAGGAGGTAGTAGTGGTAACAGTACAACACTAACTTTTGAAGGCTCCTTCACCAGTGTTTATGACCCTTCTGTAGATGGGCTTCTAGACATTGTTATGAACCAGTCCTATGGTGGTTCATCTGCAGATTGGTCCAACATTGAAGTGACATTACATTTACAACCAACTTGTCCTGTACCAACCAATATCATGGTTGACATGGCAACTAATGTCTCAGCAACTTTAAGCTGGAATCCTGGAGGTGCTGAAACCTTATGGAATATTGAAGTGGTGCCTGCTGGAACAGCTCCAACGGGTACACCTACAGAAACAGGCGTATCCAATCCTCATACTGTTTCAGGCCTCACTCAAGCTACAGATTATGATTTTTACATACAAGCAGATTGTGGAGCTACAGACGGCGTTAGCACATGGGTAGGACCTATTGCTTTTACAACAGCTTGTGATATTTTTTCTGCTCCATTTGTTGAAACATTTGCAGCAACCAGCACCCCAAATTGTTGGACAGAAACTGGTGATGAAGCCTGGTTATATAACACAAACGGTGATTACGACGCAGGTAATGCTGGAGACAACACTTTTGGAGGAGGCACAAACTATGCATGGATAGATGGTTCGGGAACTGGTAATACCATAAGTACCTTAACATCTCCATTAGTAGACGTATCAACTTTGGCATCCCCAGCCTTATTCTTTTCAGTATTTAGTGAAAATAGTGACGATAATACTTATAATACCATTACTGCTGAGTTTAATGACGGTACAGCTTGGTACAATGTTTACACCCTACAAGGTGCCTCAGGAGGTTGGAGCAATATCGTTATAGACTTATCTACTTATAGTATTTCTGGCGCTGTTCAAGTAAGGTTTACCATAAATACAAACAGTACAGGGTCTGCATTTTACAACGATATCCTATTAGACGATGTTGGTTTTGATGAAGCTCCTACCTGTTATACTCCAATTAGTCCAGCTGTTACAGTACTTTCTGCTACCACTGCGCAATTAAGCTGGACAGCTGCTGGCTCTGAAACACTTTGGAACATTGAGATTGTACCTGCAGGTACAACTCCTACTGGAACACCTACTGAAACAGGAGTTTCTAACCCTCATATTGCAAGTGGTTTAACTGCTGTAACAGATTATCAATATTATGTTCAAGCAGATTGTGGAACTAATGGTGTAAGTGCTTGGGCTGGACCTATATCTTTTACAACTTTATGTGATGTTTATGTGCCAGATTATTTAGAAGACTTTACAGTTATTCCAGCTGATTGCTGGGATGAAGCAGATGCTGGTGACCCAACTTCTGGTCCACAGAACTTAGGTGCTGGATCATGGGTTGCAGATGGTTACCTTAATAATGGCACTACAGGCGCTTATAAAATTAATTTATATGCTGCAAGCAAAAGTGATTGGATATTATCTCCTCAAATTGATTTAACGGGAGTTCCTTTTCAAGTAGAATTTGATTTTGCAGTGTTAAATTGGAACAGCACAACTGTTGCAGGTTCCTTAGGTAGTGATGATCAAGTGCAATTTTTAATATCTACAGATAATGGTGTAACATGGACCGCAATGGTAACATGGGATAACTCGTCTGTATTTACTGCTACTGGAAGTCATTATGTATTTGACCTAACTGCATATAGTGGTAGTGTTGTTCAGTTTGCAGTTTGGGCTACAGAAGGAACTGTTGATGATTCACAAGATATTGATGTGTTTTTTGACAATTTATGGGTAAGATCAATCCCAACATGTCCTGAACCATCTCAGCTCAGTGCTACAAACGAAACACCAAACTCTGCTGAATTAAGCTGGATTCAATCTGGTTCTACTGCACTTTGGAACATAGAGGTTGTACCAGCAGGCACGACCCCTACCGGAACACCAACAGAATCTGGCGTTTCAAATCCGCATACAGTTTCTGGTTTAACGGCAGCAACAGATTATGATTTTTATGTACAAGCTGATTGTGGTAATAACGGTACAAGTATTTGGTCTGGACCTTTTACATTTACTACAGCTTGTGATATTTTTGTTGCTCCTTTTGTAGAGCCTTTTGACGATTCAAGTACACCAAATTGCTGGACAGAATCTGGAGATGAAGATTGGATATACAGTACTGGTGCCGATTATGATGCCGCAGATGCAGGAGATAATACTGTAGGTGGAGGAACTAATTATGCTTGGATTGATGGCTCTGGCACAGCTAATACAGTAAGCACACTCACCACACCATTGATTGACGTATCACCACTTAACTCACCAGCATTATTCTTCTCTATTTTTAGTGAAAATAGTGACGATGGCTCCTACAATACCATTGAAGTTGAATTTAATGATGGAGCTGCTTGGAGTAACGTATATACCTTACAAGGTTCTTCTGGTGGTTGGAACGATCTGGTTATAGACTTATCAACCTATAACATAACTGGACCAGTTCAGGCTAGATTTACTATTAGCACCAATAGTCCTGGCACAGTGTATTATAATGATATTCTGGTTGATGACGTAGGATTTAAAGAAGCTCCTACTTGTTTTAAACCAATTAACTTAAATGCTACTGTATTATCTTACACTTCTGTTGAATTAAGCTGGACAGCTAGTGGCCCTGAAACTTCATGGAATATTGAATATGGTCCAGCAGGATTTGCATTGGGAACTGGTACTACAGTAACAGGAGTGACAAACCCTCACCAAATATCAGGCTTAACTGCTAATACCAATTACGATTTTTATGTTCAAGCAGATTGTGGTGCAACAGATGGACTTAGTGAATGGGCTGGAGCTGGATCTTTCTTTACAGGATATTGCGAATCAGTTCCTACAAGTAACGATGGTAACGGTGTTGGAAATGTACAAATTGTAACTACTGATTTCCCTAGCTTTGGAGATGTTACTTATGAAGACCATACAGCTACACCTGTAACGGCATTTGCTGGTATACTAACTAACGTTCAGATTACTTTTTTGACCGGAATCACTTACAATACAAACATTTGGATAGATTTAAATGATAACTTCATTTTTGAACCTTCAGAACTTGTTTATTCTGGTGAATCAGCAAATGGCAACCCATCAACACTTAACGCATCGTTTACAATGCCTGCATCTGCTCCAATTGGCCAACATATTATGAGAATAGGAACAGCTGATTTTGGACAATCCACTCCAGACCCTTGCTATTCTGGATCATGGGGTGTTACTTTGGATTTCACATTAGATATTCAACAATTAACATGTACCCTACCTGAAGCAACATTTACAATGACTGAAGATTGTGACAACTCTCAAGTATTTGTAGAAGTTGATGTAACAAGTGTTGGAGATGCAACCACTTTACTAATATCAAATAATGTTGACCCTAACCTTAATCAGCAAATTAGTAGTGTAGGTACTTATAACATTGGACCTTTTGCATTAGATCAAAATATTACATTAAGTTTAATAAATGAGCAAAACACCGATTGTACGATTATTAGTCCAACTTTCACATCGTCTTGCCCAACTTTCTGTCTAGATGCACTACCTATATGCGCTGGATTAACATATCCAAGTGTAGTTGGAGATCAAGAAGCACCAGATTATCTGGATTATGGATGTTTATTTACACAACCTGATCCGCAATGGAACACTATTTTATTCGATCTTCCAGGAGATTACCAGTTTTCTCTAGATCAAGTAGACACTAATGGTAACCCAATTGATATTGACTTCATTGTTTGGGGACCATTCAATAGCCAAGATGGCGCTTGTTTCCAATTATTACCAGAAAATGAAGCAGATTGTAGTTATTCTCCAACAGCATCAGAAACTGTGACCCTAAATAACGTTCAGGCAGGCGACATTTTTATTATTTTAATTACAAATTACTCGCAACTGGCAGGAACATACACTTTTAGCCAAGATAGTGGGCCAACTGGTGGTACTAACTGTGAGGTTGTTTGTGATGTTGTAATAGAAGAAGTTGGTGGAATAGATGTCACTGCTCCTGATACTATAGATTTTTGTGGAGAAACTAATGTTACCATCATTGCAGACTCACCATATGCAGATGAATATGACTGGTACATGAATGGATTCTACCAAACTACCACTTCCGTTCCTTCGTTTCAAGCAACGGAGTCTGGTCAATATTTCGTGGTAGCTCGTGGTGATGTCTGTGATGGTGACTCACAATCTGAAGTCATAACCATTAATCTATTTAATGATACAGGATTTGCTGTACAACCTAATGATATGGTCGTGTGTGATGATGACGGATTTGCTGAATTCGACTTAGAATCTCAAACCGCAATTATCCTTAACGGAGAATTGAGCACAGATTACTCGGTAACTTATTATGCATCACAAGCTGAAGCTGACGCTGGAGATACATCAACAGCTCTTAGTTCTCCATATACAAATGTCACAAACCCACAAATAATATACGTAAGGGTTGAAGATATTGATGCAGTTGGACTAGGAACAACATGTTATAGCACTTTCCAATTTATGATTTCTGCAGATTTAAATGATGATCCGTCATTTACATTAACAGCAACCTGTACAGGGGCTATAGCCTATATAGAAGGAGATACTGGAGGAACATTTACTTTCAATGCTACAGATGGTGCCGTCATTGATCCTGTTACAGGTGAGATTACCAATGGTGTTCCTGGAACAGAATATACAGTAGAATATACAACTGCTGGAATTTGTCCTATGACACTGGCACAAACAGTTACAGTTCCTGATGAAGAGGATGCCACTTTTACAGCAACATCTACTTGTGATGGAGCGACTATAAAAATTGTTTCTGAAGTGTATGGCGATGCAGATGGTACTTTTGCATTGAACCCTATACCAACAGATGGAGCTACCATTGATGCAGTAACTGGAGAGGTTACAAATGTTACTTCTGGTACAACATACACTATTGAATATACTACATCTGGTCCTTGTCCAGTAAGCAGTATAGAGACAGTTACTACAGATCCTTGCGTCATTCAACAAGTTATTACCCCTAATAAAGACGGTAAAAACGACACATTTGACTTATCTGGCTATCAAGTTAGTAGCCTAGAAATCTTTAATAGAAATGGTATTAAGGTTTACAGTAAATCTAATTATTCTAACGAATTTGAAGGAATATCTGATAATGGAGATGAATTACCAACTGGAACGTATTTCTATGTCATGAAATACGAAGGCAATGAAGTAAAATCAGCTTGGTTATATATTAATAGAGAAAAGTAAACTAACACAACCAAATTTTAATAATGAAAAAAATATATATCATTCTCGTATTCTTGTTTGCATTACAAATGCAGGCACAACAAGACCCTCAATACACACAGTATATGTATAATATGAACGTTGTAAACCCAGCTTATGCTGGGTCCTACGACGGAGTAGCCATTGGGCTTTTATACAGAAGCCAATGGGTTGGTTTAGACGGCTCACCAAACACAGGCACTTTTAACGTGAGTGCACCTGTAGGTAAAAGAGTTGGTATTGGACTATCATTTATTACAGACGAAATAGGCCCTGTAAAAGAGAACAACGTTTATGCTGATTTCTCGTATACCTTGCCTTTGGGTGGTGAGCATAAATTAGCCTTTGGTATTAAAGCTGGTGCTACTTTCCACGATATTGGATTAACTGGATTGGATGTTATTGACGCAGACGACCCATTTTTACAAAGCGATGTTAACGAAGTAACCCCTAATATTGGTGCTGGTGTCTATTTATACCAACCTAACAAGTACTACGTATCTGTTTCCATGCCCAACATGTTAAACTCGGTACATTTAGATGCCAATGGTTATAAAATTGGTTCAGAAACGCAACACCTCTTTGCAGCTGCAGGTTATGTGTTCAGTTTGTCTGAAAATTTTAAATTAAAACCACATACTATGTTCAAAATGGCTTTTGATGCGCCTGTTAGTTTTGACATCAATGCCAATGTGTTTATGTACGATTTAGTTGAGGTAGGTGTTGGATATCGTTTAGAAGACTCTTTTAGTGCCATGGTAAATTTCTTAATTACACCTAACCTAAGAGTTGGTTATGCTTACGATAGTGTTGTTTCAGACTTAGATATAGCTACTTCTGCATCACATGAGGTTTTTATCAATTTCGATATTCCTCTGTTAAAGAAAGTTTCACGTTCACCTCGTTATTTCTAATTACTTAAGCTAAACATTATGAAAAAATTAAACATATTTTTTACACTTATATTAATGAGTAGTTTAAGTTTAACTGCTCAAAACAAAGACACACAAAATGCCGATAAGCATTTTAATAAATTTGAATTTGTAGAGGCCATTGAAGCTTACAACAAACTGGTTGAAGATGGCAAAGGAGATGCTTATGTTTATGCCCAATTGGCTGAAGCCAATTATAACATCTTCAGTACCCAAGAAGCTGAACGCTGGTATGCAAAAGCATTGGAATCTGATCAAGATCCAGAAATGATGTACAAATACTCGCAAATGCTAAAAGCAAATGGAAAATATGATGAATCCAATAAATGGATGAAGAAATTTGCTGATGCTAAACCTAAAGACGACAGAGCCAAAGCTTTTAAAGCAAATCCAGATTATATTCCAGGGATTTTGGAAGGAGAAAAACTATATGATATCAAATCTCTTGAGTTCAATTCAGAATATACAGATTTTGGAGGAACTGTTAAAGATGGAAATCTTTATTTCTCTTCAGCCAGAAATCAATCCAGAAGAGATTATGGATGGAACGAAGAGCCTTTCTTAGACATTTATCGTGTAGCTGTTGGTGGCGATGCTGAAGGTATAGAAGCTCAAGCTGTATCTGGTATTAACACCAGATACCATGAAGGCTTGGTTTCTTTTAGTCCAGATGGAAATACCATGTACTTTTCAAGGGAAAGTTTTGCTGAAGGAGATTTTGAAAAAAATAAAGAAGCAAAAACCAAAAAAAGTTTGCTATATTTATTTAAAGCCACAAAAGATGGAGAGTCTTGGGTAAATGTGCAACCATTATCCATAAACAACAAAGAATATTCTGTTAAAAACCCTTCTGTAAGCAAAGATGGAAAAACCTTATATTTTGCATCTGATATGCCTGGAGGTTTTGGATTGTTTGACATCTACAAAGTAGCCATTAACGACAATGGTACTTTGGGTCAACCTGAAAACTTAGGAAATAAAATAAATACAGAAGGACAAGAAATGTTCCCTTTTATTAGCGATAAAGGTATTCTATATTTCTCATCCAATGGACATTTAGGCTTAGGAGGTTTAGATGTGTTCCATACAACGGAATCTGGAAACGTAGTAAACGCTGGAGTACCTGTAAACAGTAACTCAGACGATTTAGCATTTACCATTAATGAAGAAACTGGCGAAGGTTATGTGTCTTCAAACCGTCCAGGAGGAAAAGGCAGCGATGATATTTATGGTCTTAAACGTATTGAACCATGTATCGTAAATGTTGTAACTACTGTTGTAGACAATAAAACAAACAATCCTTTGGCTGGAGTTGCCGTGACCATTAAAGATGCCAATGGTCGTGTAGTAGCTACTGAAACATCCAATGAAGATGGACAGGTTAATTACAAGGTTTCTTGCGATAAAACCTTGGAGATTTCAGGCGTTTTAAAAGACTATCTGGCAAACTCGGTAACTTACTCCGGAAGCAAAGAGAAACAAGCTTTAGTGCAGCTTAATTTAGATCCGATTGAGGTGATAATAGTTAAAGACAAAGTGGTTTTAAATCCAATCTACTTTGAATTTGACAAATCCAACATAACGGAACAAGGAGCTTTTGAATTGGATAAATTGGTGGCTGTTATGTCCAAATACCCAGACATGGTAATTATAGCAGAATCCCATACAGATAGCAGAGGTCCAGCAAGCTACAACGAAAGGCTTTCTGACAGACGTGCAAAATCTACCGTTCAATACGTAATTTCAAAAGGTATTGATGCCAGCAGAATATCTGGTATAGGTAAAGGTGAAAAAGAGCCAAAAATAGATTGTGGTTCTGGATGTACCGAAGAACAATATCAAACAAACAGACGTTCTGAGTTTATTATTGTTAGTGGTGGTCCTTCTCAAAATTAGACAACTATTTAAATTAATAGCCTATAAAAAAAGCCTTGCTAAACTAATAGCAAGGCTTTTTTAATTATTTAATTTGATTACCATTTTTATCAAAAAAATGATATTCTAAGTATGTGTAAGCATCTCTTGGTAAAACTTTAACCCATTTTTTATGTTCAAAAAACCATTTTGAACGAATAGATGGAAAGCCTTTTGTTAAAAAGGCTGCTATAAAAGGATGTGTGTTTAAGGTTATCTTTTTATAGTCTTTTTTAAATAATTGCTCCAAATCGTGAGTAATTTTCTGGATCAATACAATTGGTGCTTCAACTTCTTCGCCATTAGAACCATTTGGGTTATCCTCTCTGGTTTTAATGTTCATTTCAGGTCTTACACGCTGTCTTGTTATTTGTATTAACCCAAACTTACTTGGAGGCAAAATTTTGTGTTTAGCTCTATCGTGCTTCATTTCATCTCGTAAATGATTGAAGAGCTTTTTTCTGTTTTCAGCTTTGGTCATATCAATAAAGTCCACCACAATGATCCCTCCCATATCCCGAAGGCTTAATTGTCTGGCAATTTCTGTAGCCGCAATTAAATTTACTTCTAAGGCAGTATCTTCTTGAGATTTCTCTTTATTCGATCTATTACCACTGTTTACATCTATAACATGTAAAGCTTCTGTGTGTTCAATAATAACATAGGCACCTTTGGCCATGGAAACAGTTTTTCCGAAAGAGGTTTTTATTTGTCTTTCAATACCAAACTTTTCAAAAATTGGAACATTAGATTGATACAACTTAACTATTGATTCTTTTTTTGGTGCAATTTCATGCACATAATCTTTAATTTGTATATAAAGCTCTTCATCATCAACATGTATGCTTGTAAAGGTGTCATTAAAAATATCGCGCAAAATGGACGATGCTTTATTTAACTCTCCTAATACTTTACTTGGATGATGGGCTTTATGTAGCTTTTTACACATTGCGGTCCAACGACCTAACAAATTTTGTAAATCTTTATCTAGTTCGGCTACTTTTTTGCCTTCTGCTACAGTTCGTACAATAATACCAAAGCCTTGTGGCGTTATGCTCTTTACAAGACGTTTCAATCGGTCTTTTTCTGCCTTGTTCTCTATTTTCTGTGAAATAGAAATTCTGTCGGAAAAAGGCACCAAAACAATATATCTTCCGGCAATAGAAAGCTCTGAGCTTATTCTAGGGCCTTTGGTTGATATAGGTTCCTTGGCAATTTGCACTAATATAGACTGATTTGATTTTAAGACGTCGTTAATTTTACCGTCTTTATCAATATCTTTTTCAAATGGGAATTTGTTAAGATTAAAATCTTTTAGTTTACCTGTGCTTACACTTTTTGTGAATTTTAAAAGTGAAGGGAGTTTTGGTCCTAAATCATGATAATGTAAAAAGGCATCCTTTTCGTAGCCTACATTTACAAAAGCAGCATTTAGCCCAGGAACAGCTTTTCTTACTTTGGCTATAAACACATCACCAACAGAAAAGTTGTTACTTCCTTCATCCTTATGTAATTCAATTAGTTTTCCATCTTTTAATAAGGCAAAATCAACATGTTCTGAACCAGATCGAATAATTAATTCTTTATCCATTTTGTTAATTTTTATCCATACGCTTTGCTTAAAAGCATTGGTTAATAGTTGCCATTTCATAAAATAACAACTGCCAACCATGTACTTAAAAACAAATTATACAGATGGATGATACAATATTTTATATCTAAAACGTATAATTACAATTCTAGATATCATGATACAATTTACGCTTGGGACGATCCCAAACAATAAATTGTAACATGTCACAGGATTTAAAAATCCGTGGAGTTTATTTTTTGTGCAAGGTTATGCACAATTTAAATAAAACTCATTTCAAAGAACGTTTGTGTTGTAAAACCAAAAAAGTAGTTATCTAACTACTTTTTCGACTTATTTTTTCTTTTTGTGACGATTAGCGCGTCTTCTTTTCTTACGCTTATGCGTTGCAACCTTGTGTCTTTTTCTTTTTTTACCACTTGGCATAAGTTATGCTTTTTAAAAAATTAATATTATAGGTCTTATTTAACCTCTACGTTTGTTTTTACTCCTTCTACAAATACTTTTGCAGGTTTAAATGCTGGGATGTTATGAGCAGGAATTTTAATAGTTGTGTTTTTTGATATATTTCTTCCAGTTTTTTCAGCTCTAGTTTTAACAATAAAACTACCAAAACCTCTTAAATACACATTATCTCCACTCTCTAAAGAAGTTTTTACTTCTTCCATAAATGTTTCAACAGTTGCTTGAACATCGCCTTTTTCAATTCCTAATTTTTCAGAAATTTTCGTTACTAAATCAGCTTTAGTCATTTTTAATCTATTTAAGTTACTATTAATTATTTAAAGGGATGCAAATATAGGAATTTAAAATTCAATATTTCAAACCTAATTCATTAAAATTTAAGATTATAAACCTTTATTTTTGTTGCCAATATACATTTTTAATGACAATTACAAAAACTTTAACATCTTGGTACTCAATTCATAAACGCGATTTACCTTGGCGAAACACCACTAATCCATATTATATTTGGCTCTCTGAAATTATTTTGCAGCAAACACAAATCAAGCAAGGACTCCCTTATTATGAAGCATTTGTAAATAATTATCCTACTGTTTTTCAACTTGCTAAGGCTAAAGAAAGTCAGGTTTTAAAATTATGGCAAGGTCTGGGTTATTATTCCAGGGCTAGAAACCTTCATGCAACTGCAAAATATGTGGCATATGAACTTCATGGAGAATTTCCAAAAAACTATAAAGGGCTTTTAAAACTAAAAGGTGTTGGTGATTATACGGCAAGCGCCATTGCTTCCATTTGCTTTAATGAAAATACCGCAGTGCTGGATGGCAATGTGTATCGGTTTTTATCTAGATATTTTGGCATAAACACACCTATAAACACAACCAATGGGTTTAAAACTTTTAAAGCATTGGCTCAAGAAATTCTTGACAAAAACAATCCAGCAGAACACAATCAAGCCATTATGGACTTTGGTTCCAGGCAGTGCATGCCAACAAATCCAGATTGTACAGTATGTCCTTTTAAAGAGTCTTGTGTGGCATACAACAAATCGTTGGTGGCAGCATTACCTGTAAAACTAAAAGCCAAAAAGCCTGTGAAAAAATATTTCAATTTTTTGGTATTTATATCAAGTTCTGGCCAAACCATTTTGGAAAAAAGAGAAGAAAAAGGCATCTGGAAAAATCTATACCAATTCCCTTTAATTGAAACCGAAAAAGCAACCCATTTAAACGATTTTAAATCAAAATTAAAAACGTATCCTTTGCTCAATGGCGAAAATTATGAGCTAATATTATTTAATGACACAGATATTGTACATAAATTATCCCATCAACATTTACACACTAAATTCTGGATTGTTAATTTAAATAAGCTACCAACTTCTGGGATTCCCATTAAAAACCTAAGAGATTATGCCGTTCCTGTTTTAATTGAGAAATTTATTGACGATTTTAATTTTTAACACTTTAACAAATTCACTCATAATTTTTTATTAATTTTAAATAAATGAAAAGCAATTGCGTAATTTTGCTGATTATTAACTTATAAACATATTATGTCTGGAACTTTAAATAAAGTCATGTTAATTGGTCATTTGGGAGATGAAGTGAAAATGCACTATTTTGATGGTGGGAACTGTATTGGTCGTTTTCCTTTGGCCACAAACGAAACCTACACCAACAAACAAACCAACGAAAAAATCACCAATACAGAATGGCATAACATAGTTGTAAGAAACAAAGCTGCCGAAATTTGTGAAAAGTATCTTTCTAAAGGTGATAAAGTCTATATTGAAGGTAGAATAAAAACCAGAAAATGGCAGGACGATAGTGGTAACGACAGGTATTCTACCGAAATTCATTGTACAGATTTCACCTTCCTAACTACCAAAAGCGAAAGTGAACAACAACAAGCAAACACAGCAGCTCCAAAATCCATGGAGCAAAAAGAGCAACCTAACAAACAAATACAAGAGGAAGACGACGATCTTCCATTTTAACCATATTTTGTAAAATTAAACTTTTTATCATTGGATCCTGAACCCTCGAGTTTTAATGCATTAATGTTAGCAAATTTCCAGAACAATTTATTTGAGCTGGTTGATTTTTCAATTGTATTTGGTTTTGTGTTACTTGCTTTGCTACTACTGTGCTCTGCACTTATTTCTGGAGCAGAAGTGGCTTTGTTTTCCCTTAACAGGACCGATTTGGAAAATGGCTTGGAAGACAATCCAAATACCTTTAAAATTATTGCCTCGCTCTTGGAAAGGCCCAAAAAACTGTTGGCAACCATTTTGGTGGCCAACAATTTCATTAACATTGGCATTGTTATTCTCTTTGCCTATTTGGGTGATTTTATCTTTACTGGCATCACACAGCCTATCCTTAGATTTATAGTAGAAGTCGTGGTAATTACCTTCCTAATTTTGCTTTTTGGTGAAATTTTACCAAAAATCTATGCCAGTAGGAACAAAGTGAAATTTTCTAACTTCATGGCGTATCCGTTAAAGATGTTGGATGTTGTTTTTTCTCCCATAAGTCTGCCTATGCGAAGCATAACCTTGTCTATTCATGGTAAATTGGGGAAACAAAAATCCAACTTAAGTGTCGATCAGCTTTCGCAAGCCTTGGAATTAACCAGTGAACACGACACCACCAAAGAAGAACAGAAAATATTACAAGGCATCGTGTCTTTTGGCAACACAGATACCAAACAGGTCATGCGTCCAAGAATTGATATTTTTGCCTTAAACATCAATCAAAAATATCTGGAAATCATTCCTGAAATCATCAATCATGGCTATTCCAGAATCCCTGTTTTTGAAGATAATATCGATAAAATTAAAGGCATTCTGTATGTAAAAGACCTGTTGCCATATATTGATAGAAAACAATTTGATTGGACAACCCTTATTAGAGACCCTTTCTTTGTCCCTGAAAACAAAAAACTGGACGATTTAATGGCCGAGTTTCAGGAGAAAAAAGTCCATTTAGCCGTTGTGGTTGATGAATATGGAGGGACTTCCGGGCTTATTTCCTTAGAAGATATTATAGAAGAAATTGTAGGTGATATTAGTGATGAATATGATGATGAAGATTTAATCTATTCCAAACTGGACGACAAAAACTATGTTTTTGAAGGAAAAACCCCCTTAAAGGATTTCTATAAAATCATAAAACTGGAATCAGATGCGCTTTTTGAAGAAGCCAAAGGCGAAGCCGAGACAGTTGCTGGTTTTGTTTTGGAAACATCTGGTGGTTTCCCAAAAATAGGAAGTAAAATAAAATTTGAAAATTACGTTTTTACTGTAGAAGCTTTAGATAACAAACGCATCAAGCGAGTTAAAGTAACCTTACCATAAACCCAACATGAAAAACAGTATTCTACTTTTTGGTATTTTTTTTATCTACCTATCCTGTGGCCAAGATCCAGTGCCCAAACCTCAAGCCTATTTAAGACTGGAGTTTCCAGAACCAACATACCAAGAGTTTCATAAAAACCTTCCTTTTACCATAGAGAAAAACAAATTGGCAAGCCATGTGGAAACCAAATCCATTTCAGGACCTACTGAAAGCTATGGCGTTACCTTGCAATATCCAAGTCTTAGAGGATCTATTTACTTAACTTACAAAAGTATAGATAATAATCCTGACAATTTAATGGCGTTTTTACGAGATGCCCAAAAATTTACTCAAGAACACACAAGGAAAGCTGATGAAATTATTGAACAGCCTTATGAAAATAAAGCTAGAAAAGTGTATGGCATGTTATACGAAGTGGGTGGAAATGCAGCTTCCCAATCGCAGTTTTATGTTACAGACAGTACAAATCATTTTTTAACCGGTTCGCTATACTTTTACGCCAAACCTAATTACGATTCCATTTATCCTGCTGCAAAATATCTTGAGAAAGACATCAAGCATATTATGGAAACGGTTTCCTGGAAATAGAGCCTCATGTTTAAATTATTTTTTATATTCATCTCCAAAATAATTTAAAACATTACTTATTTCATGGTTTTTAAAGCTTATAAAACAATTGTTTTCTTACTCTTTGCAGTTCTTCTTTCTTGTAATAAAAGTGATAACTTAAGTGAGGATGCAGACTTCCATATTGCACTTCCTACTGCTCCAGTTAAAGTTATAAACACCAATGGCACATGGTTGGTTTACGACTTACATATTAAAACACCACACTTAGAGAAGGTAGATATTATTTATGATGACAGTTTGTTATTGTCTTATACAGATTTTATCTCGCGCAACGATCTGCACATTGCGCACATTTGGATTGAATATCCAGAATCCGGATGGGAAAAAGAAGAGATACTGCACACTTTTGAATATAAGGAAACCAACAATAGCTTTCAGGTCTTTACTTTTCCATTACAAGTTGAAACACAGTATCCAAATCCAAAAACAATTCAATTTCCTGTACCTGAAGGGGTTTGGTTGGCAGAAGGAGCACCTGGAAGCACATCTTATCATACCCGAGCAATATTTCCATTTCAAGATTTACAGTTTGACGAAACCCAAAACGGTTATCTTATAGGAAACAATCCACAACGTTATGCCATTGACTATGCGTTAATGGTAAATAACTTACCATACGTAAACAATGGTGAACAATTAACGGATTGGCATTGTTATAACCTTCCAGTTAAAGCAGTAGAGGGAGGAAAAGTGATTTTTACTGAAAATAATATTCCAGACAATACAACTCCTGGAAAATTGGATTACGAGACCAATACTTCAAACGCTTCAGGAAATGTGGTATATATTGAACATCTTGATGGTACCATTAGTACATATTGTCATTTAATACCAAATTCCATATTAGTATCTGTTGGAGACATTGTAAACACTGGTCAGGTATTAGGGAGATTAGGAAATTCTGGAAACTCTTTTGCCCCTCATTTACATATGCACTTGCTTACCAATCCAGAGAACAAAGAACTGGAAGAATATGCAGATGGCCTTTTTATGGAAAGTCTGCCTTATACGTTTCCTGAGTTTATTAAATTAGGTGCGCTACCTCCTGGCTATCTGGACGAAAAGCCAATAACACCTTTTTCACCAAACTTACATGAAGTGTTTATAGACAAGTTACCCTCGGAAAGTGATGTTATAGAGTTTTAAACAAAAAAAGCATCTCGATCGAGATGCTTTTTCAGTATTATGTTTTAAAGGAAACTTAAGCTTTTCCTTTTTCTGCACAACAGGCCATTTTACAATCCGCTTTGCAGGCCATTTTTTTGTCTGTTGAAGTTTCAGATGTTTCAGCTTTGTCTGCACAACATGCTTTCTTACAATCTTTTGCACAAGCAGTTTTTTCAGCATCAGCTTTTTCACCAAAAGCGTCAACTGCATGCATGTCTTTTACGGAATACATATCTCCAGCTTTTTTAACCACCTCTTCCAAAGATGCTGGTGTTACTTTAGCTTCGTCGTATTCTACCATAGCTAATTTTTTGTCAAAATCCACTTTGGCAGATTTTACACCTTCCATTTTAGCCATTTTCTTTTCAATGGTTTTAGCACAACCCATGGCACAGGTCATACCTTCAATGGTAAACTCTGCTTTAGCATAAGTTGCATTTGGGTCTAATGTAGCCACTTCTTCTGTTGTTGACTCAACCTCCACTGTTTTTACCTCTGGAGCTGTTTCGTTCTTACATGCCGTAAAGAAAACGGTAAACAGTAATAAACCGATAATATTTTTTAATGATTTCATTTGTTTTAAATATTGATTTAGATACAAAATTACTAATAATTAGTGTTTATTGCATCAAAAATAGCAATTTTGTGGTTTGGTTGTAATTTATGAAGCATATTCAAGTTAAATGGTTGTATTTATTTGTCTTGTCCTTGATATGGGGAAGCTCTTTTATACTTATTAAAAAGTCACTTTTAGGCTTAAGTCCGTATCAATTAGGTGCCCTAAGAACCATTATTACTGCTTTGTTTTTGTTTGTTGCTGGCTATAAAAGTGTGAAGCAAATTGAAATATCCCAATGGAAATGGATTGCGCTTTCTGGGTTTTTGGGGTCTTTTTTTCCAGCATTTTTATTTGCCATTGCCGAAACCGAGATTGATAGTGCTGTAGCATCTATTTTAAACTCGTTGGTGCCCTTAAACACCATACTTTTAGGTTTTGCCGTTTTTAGGATAGCCTCTACCAGAAGACAGGTTTTAGGAGTTATAATAGGCTTTATAGGAACAGCTATCCTAATTTTAAAAGGTGCCGAATTAAATCCAGGACAAAATTACTTATATGCAGGTTTTGTGATAGGTTCTACCATTATGTATGCGTTAAATGTAAACATTATAAAAACACATCTACAATTTGTAAAACCCTTGGCCATTGCAGCAGGAAATTACGTGGTAATAGTGGTACCTGCTATTTTGGTTTTACTTTTTTCAGGTTTTTTCAGTGCCAAAACCCTAGAGAACCCACATTTTAAAATGTCGCTAGTGTTTGTTACCATTTTATCTTTTTTTGGGACTGCTTTGGCCAAAGTTCTCTTTAACAAATTAATCCATATCTCCACACCTGTTTTTGCTTCTTCGGTGACTTATTTAATGCCAATTGTAGCCTTGACTTGGGGCGTGATGGATGGTGAATCTTTTACATTGCTTCAAGGTTTCGCCACCTTGATTATTTTACTTGGTGTGTATTTATCCCACAAAAGGCAACGCTAACAGATGTACAGTTTAAAATAAGCAATCTTCTTTATATGATTTGGGGATTTTCAATCCCAATTCATACAGCCAAGTTTATAATTTTGTTTAAAAATTATGCTTTTTGTAAAATAATCACGAAATTTAGTAACATTAAATCCTTTAAAATGAATACCTCAGCTAAAATTTCGATAAAATACGGTCTCATAACTGCCATACTACTGATTGTTTATTTCTTGGTTTTAAAACTTATAGGATGGCACAACAACCCTTGGTTACGATTGTTTAATGGCTTCATCATGGCCTTTGGCATTTATACCGTTATTAAGCAATATAAATTGGTTTCGGGAAACACTTTCACTTACATCAATGGATTTAAAACCGGTGTTGTAACAGGATTTCTGGCCACCTTTGTGTTTGCCCTTTTTATGAGCATATATATGTTTCATCTGGATGTTGAATTTAAGGACACTTTGCTTCGCGAATGGTTTAAGGATTACGACCAAGGAGGAGGTATTTTAATTTTTATCATACTTATAGAAGGGCTTTCGTCAACAGCGATATTAAGCCTGACTTTCATGCAAATTTTTAAAAACAGTAAAAATCTTTCTGAAAATAAATAAAACGTTTGTAGTTTAATTAATTAGCAGTATATTTGCACTCATTTTTTGAACAAATTAATTAATATAAACGTTACGCTATGTACGCAATTGTAGAGATAGCAGGGCAACAATTCAAAGTTGAAAAAGACCAAAAAGTCTTTGTTCATCGTTTGGCTACGGAAGAAGGAAAACAAGTGTCTTTTGACAATGTACTTCTTTTAGCAGATGGAGACAAAGTAACTGTAGGCGCCCCAGCTATAAACGGAGCTCAAGTAGGAGCCAAAGTTTTAAAACACCTTAAAGGTGATAAAGTAATCGTTTTCAAAAAGAAACGTCGTAAAGGTTACCGTGTAAAAAATGGTCACAGACAATCTTTAACTGAAATCGTAATTGAAAGCATTGTTGCTTCAGGAGCTAAACCAGCTGCTAAGGCAGAGAAAAAAGCTGAACCGGCAAAAAAAGCTGAATCTAAAGCTGCTGCCCCAAAAGCAGAGGCTAAAAAAGCAAGTCCAAAGAAATCGGCTGCAAAAGCAGATGACTTAAAGAAAATTGAAGGTGCTGGACCTAAGGCTGCCGAAGCTTTAATAAATGCAGGATATGAAACTTTTGCTAAAATTGCAAAAGCAACACCTGAAGAGTTAAGCGCTGTATTAACTGAAGCTAGCTCAAGATTAGCTCATTTAGTAACAGACACTTGGCCTAAACAAGCTAAATTAGCTGCAGATGGTAAGTGGGATGAACTAAAAGCATTACAAGAAAAATTAGATGGTGGAATTGAAAAGTAATTTTCGTTTCATTTAATATTAACAACATAAAACCTAAAAGACAATGGCACATAAAAAAGGAGTCGGAAGTTCTAAAAACGGTAGAGAATCAGAATCGAAACGTTTAGGTGTTAAGATATTTGGTGGCCAAGCTGCTGTAGCTGGTAACATTATCGTTAGACAAAGAGGTACTGCACATAATCCAGGCGAGAATGTGTATGCTGGAAAAGATCATACATTACATGCTAAAGTTGATGGCATTGTAAAGTTTACAAAGAAAAAAGATAACAAATCTTATGTTTCTATTGAGCCATTTGAGGCTTAAGAAACTGTTTCTTTATACTCAATTTAAAAACCCCTTTCAGGAAGTCTGAAAAGGGGTTTTGTTTTTTTGACCAATATAATTAAGAATGTATTGTATTGGTTTCGCATATACAAGATCGATTTATGGGATGGTTCCAGAAGTAATAAATACCAAAACGTCATTAATACATCTATCCAAATCTGTTTTAATATCTTTTCCCCAAAACCTAAAAACGGTATAATCCATATCGTAAAGCTGCTGATTCACTTCTTTATCTCGTTGCATATTGCGCTCAATTTTAGGGATCCAAAATCCTTTGTTGCTTTTTATGCTGTGCTTTTTTTCTTCCCAATTGTAACCATGCCAAAATTCGCCATCTATAAAAATAGCGAGCTTATATTTTTTTATGCTTATATCTGGGCGTCCAGGTAGCTGTTTATTGTTAACTCTATAACGGACTCCTTCTGCCCAAAGCGCTTTGCGGAACATGATTTCGGGCTTGGTATTTTTACCTGAAATCCTGCTCATTATTCTTGAACGCTTTTTTGTGGTATAAAAACCTGAAGCTTCATTAAAACGAGGGACTTGTATTTTTTCTTCTTTATAAACCATAAAGTCTATGAAATATAAAGGTTTTAAATAAAAAATCCCAAACATTTAAGTTTGGGATTTTTATTTTTAGTATCCAATGCTTTGTCTAAAAATATTAATAATAATTAATATCTATAATATTCAGGCTTAAATGGTCCTTCAACTGGCACTCCAATGTATTTAGCTTGGTCTTCACGAAGTTCTGTTAATTCAACGCCAATTTTAGCCAAATGCAATTGAGCTACTTTTTCATCCAGGTGTTTAGGCAACATATATACTTTGTTTTCATAAGCATCTTTATTGGTCCAAAGTTCTATTTGAGCCAAAGTTTGGTTTGTAAACGAGTTACTCATTACAAAACTAGGATGTCCTGTGGCACAACCTAAATTCACCAAACGTCCTTGTGCCAAGATAATGACATCTGTTCCATTAACAGTGTATTTATCAACCTGTGGCTTAATGGTGTTTTTGGTATGACCATGGTTTTTGTTTAACCAAGCCATATCAATTTCATTGTCAAAATGTCCAATGTTACATACAATGGTTTTATCTTTCATGGCTTCAAAATGCTCACCACGAACAATATCTTTATTTCCAGTGGTTGTAATTACTATATCAGCATTCCCAACAACGGTTTCCAGTTTTTTCACTTCAAAACCATCCATAGCAGCCTGTAGTGCACAAATAGGATCGATTTCGGTAACTGTTACAATACTTCCTGCACCTTTAAAGGATGCAGCTGTACCTTTACCAACGTCTCCATAACCACAAACAACCACACGTTTTCCAGCAAGCATCACATCTGTAGCACGACGGATGGCATCTACTGCGCTTTCACGACAGCCATATTTGTTATCAAATTTTGATTTGGTCACACTATC
The DNA here is from genome assembly GCF_000348685.1 of Xanthomarina gelatinilytica. Classification (GTDB taxonomy): domain Bacteria; phylum Bacteroidota; class Bacteroidia; order Flavobacteriales; family Flavobacteriaceae; genus Xanthomarina; species Xanthomarina gelatinilytica. Next base: position 54,500 of record NZ_ANLA01000004.1, read on the forward strand.
GTTCACATTAATTGCTGGCATTGGCAAAGTTCCAGCTTTCATACGTTCATACAATCTGTGAACTCCCGTAGTGGTTTCTTCAGATAAGCCATTAATTCCTGCAGCCAATTCTGGATATTTGTCTAGAACCATGTTTGTTAGATCGCCACCATCGTCCAATATCATATTTAATGGTTTTCTATCTTCCCCAAAAAACAAGGTTTGTTCAATACACCAGTCAAATTCCTCTTCGGTCATATCCTTCCATGCATACACAGCAGTTCCTGTGGCAGCAATGGCAGCAGCAGCTTGGTCTTGAGTAGAGAAAATGTTACAAGAACTCCAAGTTACTTCAGCTCCCAAGGCTTGTAAGGTCTCTATTAAGACAGCTGTTTGAATGGTCATATGCAAACATCCAGCAATCCTAGCTCCTTTAAGTGGTTGAGACTCCTTGTATTCTTCACGAAGACTCATTAAGCCTGGCATTTCAGCTTCAGCTAATTCAATTTCCTTTCTTCCCCAATCTGCAAGTGAGATATCTTTTACCTTATATGGTACGTAAGCAACAGTTTTTGTATTCATAATTAATTTTTCTTATTGATTTTTAAAGTCTAACAACTTTGGCAATAGCACTTAAAATAGTTAAATTCGCTTGCCGGAATTGTTAAATCTGCTTTTGGCAGTGCAAAGATAACTAATAACTTTTAGAATATTAAATGCCTCTTTATAAAACCCTTAGTCCTAACTCACAAACTACTGTTAAAATCTGGAAGATTACAGAATCCTATAACGATTTGTTTCAAGGCATCAACTTGAAGCCTGAAAACCTACAACGTGTTTTAAACATGAAAAGCGAGCTGCACCAAAGAGGTTTTTTAAGTGTGAGACATTTGCTGGCAGAATTTGGCTATACAGATACCGATTTGTTTTACGACGAAAATGGCAAACCACATCTAAAAGACGGGAAACACATTTCCATTACCCACTCCTTTACTTTTTCTGGCATAATTGTAAGTGACTTTAAGGTTGGCATAGACATTGAAAAACAACGTAAAAAAATTGGTGTCATTGCCCATAAATTTATGGAATATGAGTTTCAATACCTAAAAACAGACGAGCCGGATTACATCAATAAATTAACGGTTATCTGGTGTATAAAAGAATCTTTATACAAACTTTTTGCAACTCCTGGCCTGAGTTTTTTACAGCACACCTTGGTAATCCCCTTTACCATAAATGAAGCTTCCACCATAGCTTGGATTGATTATCAAGATAGAAAACACAGGTATTATACCGAATTTTTTGAATTTGAAGGTTTTACCTGTGCATACGCATTGCCTTCTAAATAAAATATTTAAAATAGAACCCCGTATTTGTGTACCAACTAGAAACAATATATCAGCAGATAATAAAAGCCATATCCAAGTGTGAAAAACTTTTGGCCGTTTTAATAGATCCTGATAAAATGACCATTAAGATGGCATCTCAATTTATTGGGAAAATAAACCAGTCTTTGGCGACACATATTTTTGTAGGAGGCAGTACAGTTGCAGATTTTGCTACAGAACAACTGGTTTCAGTAATTAAAAAACACACCCATTTGCCTGTAATCCTATTTCCTGGGGACGTTTCACAAATTACAGGTCAAGCTGATGCTTTGCTGTTTCTGTCTTTAATTTCCGGTAGAAATCCTGAATACTTAATAGGAAAACAGGTCGCTTCCGTATCAAAATTACGCCAAATGCACCTTGAAGTGATCCCTACAGGTTACCTGCTTATTGAAAACGGTAAAGAAACAGCTGTTCAAAAAGTTACAGGTACAAAACCAATGTCTAAAGATTCTGTTCAAGATATAGTAGACACAGCAAAAGCAGGAGAATTATTAGGCATGAAACTGATTTATTTGGAAGCTGGAAGTGGCGCTTTAAATCCAATAGATTCAACCATTATAAATAGTGTGAAAAAAGAAATATCCCTTCCTTTAATTGTTGGAGGAGGTATTAGAACAAAAAAACAATTGGAGGAAGCCTACAATTCTGGAGCAGACCTAGTGGTTATTGGGACAGCTTTTGAAGACAATGAAGCTCTTTTTGAAGAATTAGCCTCTTTGTCCTCCAGACATTTGCCAAAAGGGGAAAATTAAAAGGATTTTATAACTTATAAGAGTAATCCTGCAAGGTTTTTTAAAACCTTATAGATGTAAGCAAATATAATTTCCTTCTCTTGTGTTTGCCAAAAGACAAACGAAGGAATAAAAAATAACAGCAATGAATATATCAGTAGATTTAACTTTATCGCCATTACAGGACGATTACGAAACACACGTTATTAGCTTTATAAAAGAATTAAGGAATTCCAAATTTACAGTTTTGGAAAACCCCTTAAGCACTCAAATTTTTGGGGAATATGATGAATTGATGCCCTTTCTGATAGCGCAAATCCATAAATCTTTTGAAGCGCAAAATATATGTGTGTTGACCATGAAACTTGTAAAAACAGACAGGAGCGACTATGAACCAAATTTTTAATTTCTTTTTTGAGCAATACGCAACCTATGAAACCGTAGATATTGTTTTAGAAATAATAGCTGTTATTTTTGGGTTTCTATCTGTCTGGTGCTCTAAGCAAAATAATATTTTGGTCTTTCCAACAGGGATGATAAGCACAAGTATATTTGTGTATTTGCTTTTTAAATGGAGTTTATTGGGAGACATGCTTATTAATGCTTATTACTTTATTATGAGCATCTATGGTTGGTATGTTTGGACCCGAAAGGTAGACAACACGCATTTAACACCCATCTCACTTACAAACAAAAAAGAAAAAATGGCCAGTGTTTGGATATTTATAGCCACACTATTGTTTGTATATATAGTTTACAATTCCTTTAATATGTGGACAACTTGGGTCGCTTACATAGATACCATAACCACAGGAATATTTTTTGTGGGCATGTGGCTTATGGCGAAACGAAAAGTGGAAAACTGGATTTTCTGGATTCTTGGCGATTTAATATCCATTCCGTTGTATTTTTATAAAGGATTTACGTTTACCAGTTTACAGTATTTAGGTTTTACAATAATTGCAATTTATGGATATATATCATGGAAGAAACTCTTAAGCAGAGAGATAGCAAGTGTATGAAAATTGTGCTGTTTGGACCTGAATCTACAGGAAAAACCGTTTTGGCGAAACAATTGGCTGCCCACTACAACACACTTTGGGTCCCCGAGTTTTCTCGAATTTTTGCTGAAGAGAAAGCTAAAAAAAATGAATCCTTAACCAAAGCCGATGTTTTAACTATTGCCAAAGGACAAATAGCTTTGGAAAATGCTCTGGCAAAACAAGTAGATCGCTTATTGATTTGCGATACCAATTTGCTGGAAACCAAAGTATACAGCAAAGCGTATTACAAAGGGTATTCACCAGAAATTTTAAATAAATATGCCTTGGAAAATTACTATAATCTCTATTTTTTAACTAATATTGATATCCCATGGGAATTTGATGGGATAAGAGACAAACCCCATGAAAGGGAAGTTATGTTTAACTTGTTCCAGGACGAGTTAATTAACAACAACTTACCATATGTGTTATTATCAGGAAGTTTCTCCAAACGCTTGGATACAGCTATTGAGCACATAGATAAATTATTAAAAAAGTAATTTCATGTTTTCCGAAAAAGACATCAACCAGATTTTAAATAAAGGCTTAACAGTAAATAAAATTATCAAACAAATTGAACTGTTTAAAACCGGTTTGCCATTTATTAACCTAGAATCTGCTGCCACCATACAAAATGGAATTTTACAACTCTCTGAATCTGAAAAACAAGCATATATAAATTTGTTCGATTCTAAACGAAACAAGCATTCCATTATAAAATTTGTACCAGCTTCTGGTGCAGCAACCAGAATGTTTAAGTCGTTTTTTAGTTTTATAGAAGATTACAATCCAGATCAAGAAACTGTAAATGCTTACATAAACAGAACCAAAGAATCCTTATTGGCTGTGTTTTTTGTTGGATTGGAAAAACTCCCTTTTTACAACATTGTGTTAAATAAAATAAAGGATATTTATCCAGATTACCATCAATCCTCTACAGACATGCAACGTTATATGTTTGTAAAAACCATGCTGGATCCAGATAAGTTAAACTTTGGTTTTTACCCAAAGGGACTTTTGCCTTTTCATAAATACAAAGAACACATTGCTACAGCTTTTGAAGAGCATTTGTTTGAAGCTGCCCTCTATGCTTCTACCAACAACAAAGCACATTTACACTACACCATTTCAGAAAAATACAAAGATATTTTTGACGACGAGTTTAAAAAAATACAAACCATTGTTGAGCGTAAAACCAATACCAGATTTGAAATTTCCTTTTCCTATCAAAAAGAAGCCACAGATACCATTGCTGTAACAGAAGACAACCAACCTTTTAGACTGGAAGATGGCAGTTTGTTGTTTAGACCTTCTGGTCATGGCGCCTTACTTTCAAATTTAAACGATTTGGATGCCGATATTATTTTCATCAAGAACATAGATAACGTGGTGGTTTTTAAATATGAAAACGATGTAAGCGAATACAAAAAAATGTTGGCTGGAATTTTAATGGACATCCAAAGTCAAGCTTTTGAATACTTAAGACTCTTAGAAAGCCAAACAATTTCTGAAAATACAATAGTTGAGATTGCCAATTTCCTTTCCAATAAAATGAATGTGGTTATTTCTTCTGAATTTGAAAAATATGCCAAGGAATATCAGATTGATTACTTAAGGGACAAGCTTAACAGACCGATACGTGTTTGTGGGATGGTAAAAAATGAAGGGGAACCTGGAGGAGGCCCTTTTTGGGTTAAGGAAGAAAGTGGCCAAGTATCCTTACAAATCGTGGAGTCTGCACAAATCAACAAAAAAGACAAGCATCAAAAAGACATTTTAAAAAATGCCACGCATTTCAATCCCGTAGATTTGGTTTGTGGTATCAAAGATTATCAAGGCAATCCGTTTAATTTAGAAAGCTTTATAGATCATAAAACAGCATTCATAACCATGAAAACCAAAACCGGTAAGGACCTTAAAGCTCTTGAATTGCCTGGTCTTTGGAATGGAAGCATGGCAAACTGGAATACCATTTTTGTAGAAGTGCCACTAATTACCTTTAATCCTGTTAAAACGGTAACAGATTTATTGAAACCAACCCATCAAGTGCAATAACATGTTTGATGAAGCCTTGCTTATTTCTGAACTGACCTATAAAGCCATTAGAAGTTCTGGTGCTGGAGGACAACATGTCAATAAAGTGGCTTCTAAAGTGGTTTTAAATTTCAATTTGAAACAATCGGAAGTGTTTTCAGAGGCACAAAAAAACTTACTTCTCAATAATTTATCCAATAGGCTAACAACTGATGGGATTCTTATATTACAAAGCGATGAGAGCAGAAGTCAGCATAAAAACAAAGAACTTGTTGTAAAACGTTTTCTAGACCTTATTAAGCAAGGTTTAAAAGTCCCAAAAAAACGAAAACCCACAAAAATCCCAAAAGCCGTTAAACTAAAACGCTTATCAAAAAAGAAGCAACAAGCTGACAAGAAAGCCAATAGAAAGCCACCTGAAGTCTAGTATTCTGTCGCTGTTTACTAGAAGCGTTTTTACTAACTTTTTTAAGGTTTTATTGCCGAAAAACAAAAAATCTGATTTACCTTTGCAGCGTTCTCAAAAAGGGGTGCTTTTTTGATTGACGATTGCAGATTAACGATTATAGATTGCTGAATTTAAAACCTTCATAAAAAATCTTGAATCCCAAATCCTGAATCTTAAATCTTTTAGGCTGAGATCATACCCAATGAACCTAGAACAGGTAATGCTGTTTAGGGACTTTATACACAATTTTGTGTTACGTGTCATGCTAAGCTTGGCGAAGCATCTCACAATAAAAATCATTTACTAACAAAAGAATAATCACCTCTTTTTATTCGAATAAATTTATTTAATCGAATGAAACTTTTATTCAACCACCTGTCTTTTAAAAGTAGGCAGAACCTTCACATTTTTTTACTTTTTTTATTTTTTGGCTTTTCAGCTTTTTCTCAGGAAAAACAACAAGATTCCACACAATTGGAAACCTTGAACGAAGTATTGGTAAAAGCTGTTCGTGTCAATGCCACGTCTCCAATTACCCACTCTAATGTAACCAAGGAACAGTTGCAAAAGCGAAATTTAGGACAAGACGTCCCTATTTTATTGAATTATTTACCTTCGGTTGTAACCACTTCCGATGCTGGAGCTGGTGTGGGTTACACTGGAATTCGGGTTCGAGGCGTGAATGCGCAATCCACAAACGTAACCATTAACGGCATACCATATAACGATGCCGAATCCTTGGGGACTTTTTGGGTGAATTTGGGCGACTTTGCCTCTTCTGTAGAAAGCCTGCAACTGCAACGTGGCGTAGGAACCTCTACCAATGGCTCAGGTGCGTTTGGAGCTAGTATCAATGTGCTTACAGATGCAGTTTCAAATAAAGCATACGGAGAAATTGCCAATAGTTTTGGGAGTTTTAACACTTGGAAACATACCGTAAAATTTAGTACTGGACTGCTAAACGACCACATAGAAATTGCTGGACGTTTGTCTCAAATAACATCCAATGGCTACATAGATAGGGCTTCTTCAAATTTAAAGTCTTATTTTCTTCAAGCCTCCTATGTGGATGAAAGCACCTTAATAAAAGCCATTACCTTTAGTGGAAAGGAAGTAACCTATCAATCTTGGAACGGGATTGAAGACCCTTATCTTTTAGAACACGATAGAACCTTTAACTCTGCTGGCATGTATACCGATGAGAATGGTAATGTGCAGTTTTACGATAATGAGGTTGACAATTACCAGCAAGATCATTACCAATTTCATTGGAACCAAAAAATCAACAATAACTGGTCTACCAATCTTGCCTTAAATTACACCAAAGGAAAAGGTTATTTTGAGCAATACAAAGAAGACCAGGCATTTGTGGACTATGGATTGGAGAATGTGGACATAGGTAATGAAACCCTTACTGAAACCGACTTGATAAGACGCAGGTGGCTGGATAACGATTTTTATGTAGTAAACGCCAATGTGAATTACAAAACAAATGCCTTAAATGTTATTTTAGGAACCTCTTACAGCACTTATTCTGGAGATCATTTTGGTGAAATTATTTGGGCCCAATATGCAAGCAATAGCATGATAAGGGACAGGTATTACAATGGAAATGGCAAAAAAATAGATGCGAGTTCGTTTGCCAAAGCCACATATAGATTAAATGAACATCTTAGTTTATACCTGGATTTGCAATCCCGTTATGTACATTATAAAACTACTGGAACAAATTCCGATGTGGCACCTTTTATTGTGGATAAAAATTATCATTTCTTCAACCCAAAAGCAGGAGTCTCTTATAATATAAATACCAATAACAACCTGTATTTTTCTTATGCAAGAGCCAATAGAGAACCTAACAGGGATGATTTTGAAAATAATGCCGATGTCAAACCAGAGCAATTAAACGATTTTGAATTGGGCTGGAGGCATACATCCAACCTTTTTAGCCTAAACACCAACCTATACTACATGCTCTATAACGAACAATTGGTTCTAACAGGCGCCATAAATAATAGTGGGAACCCTATTAGGGAAAATTCTGGAAAAAGTTACCGTTTGGGTCTGGAAGTAGATGCTGTTTTTAATATTTCCAAAGCATTTAGCGTACAACCAAACATGGCTTTAAGCATGAATAAAAACAAAGAGACCTTTGCTTCTATTGATGGAAGGATAGTTGATTTAGGGGAAACCAATATTTCGTTTTCACCAAACATAGTAGCAGGAAATGCATTTGTTTTTAAGCCAATTAATGGCTTGCAAATGTCTTTGTTAAGCAAATTTGTTGGCGAGCAATATATGGGAAATACAGATTCTGAAACCTCCAAATTGGACAGTTATTTTGTGAACGATTTTAATGTGATGTACGAAATTGAAACTCCTTCAATATTTAAAACTATTGTCATTTCTGGTTTGGTAAACAATCTCTTTGGAGAAAAATACAGTTCTAATGGTTTTTACTACACCTATGATGATACTTGGTCAGATCCGAACCAAATAACCACTATTGAAGGAACGGGATATTATCCACAAGCAACCAGAAACTTTTTGTTGGGTGTAACTTTAAAGTTTTAAAATTCCAATTAACAAAAAACTCCCAAGCTAAATTAGCTTGGGAGTTTTTATTTCAAGTACGGAAAAACCGTAATTTATTTTAGCGCTTTTCGATGAAATGCTTAAATATCTTAAAAATGTCTGTTCAGTCAATTTTTTTTTTAATAAATTCCAGTTGTCTAAATATCATGGCGAGCAAATTTAGAAGTCTCTCAACAAGATTTTTAGATTTTTAGTTCGAACATAACTAGCGCTAGTTTTTTTTATTCAAAAGACTTCTTCTTTAAAGGCTTCTAAAATTAAGGCTTCTAAGCAGGTTTTGTTTAACCAACCAGTTTTGAAAAAAATATTTTGAACTGGTTTAAATTTTAGAAATTATGAAAAAATATTTGTATTATAGTTTATTAAGCCTTTTAACTATTTGGTCTTGTACGATAGATGAAAATAAAAGTACTGATATCACAAAAGACGCCAATTTTAATGAGAATATATTTTTAAGTGGGAATTTTGATAATTTAAATTCAATATCAGAGTTTAAAGTTAAGATTATGATTGTTAAACTTTGGAGATCTAAGTATAACTGTACAAGAGGATTGGGAATTTGTAGAGTATGCTTTTTCTGTGAGAGACAAGAAGGTGAAATTGAAGTTCCTGTGTTAAATGATTCTGATGGAGAGTATATCCAAATTAAGTTAGACAAACCACTTGATTATGGCATAAATTCAGATTTACATATCGATGAAGATATTTATAATGAAGATGATGGAAAGTTAATCTTTAAATCTGGAATACATGAATTAGACTATAATTTAGGAGAATACGGTGGATATGAAATTAGATTAGAGAATAATTAATATTTTAAGATAATGAAGTTGCCATATAATTTACAATGGCAACTACATTATTTAATTTAATTGTATGAAAAAATTATGCGCTATACTGTTTTTATTGTTGTCCACAATATCTTCTATAAATGGACAAAATAAATATAAACTAAAAGATATAATAAGCTATAATAAGTTAGTTTATGATATGGAGCATAATAGTAGCTCTGAAATATATTCACTTACAGAAAATGACATATTCAATCTAATAAAAAACAGTAATAAAGACTATCATCTTATTTACTCTTTTGCTACTTGGTGTAGACCCTGTAGAGAATTTTTTCCAGAAGTTCTTCAGTTAATAAAGATGAGAAAGAATGTAGAACTCTACATAATTTTAATAGAAAAAGATAACAGTAAACAATTGTATAATACTAAACTATTTTTTGATAGATTGAACTTTGATAAGCCTTTGTTTTGTGTGTCAAATTACGAGAAAGGGAATTGGAGAAAGAGCTATTTTAAATTTATTAATGATATTGCTCCTAACCACAATGAGTTTGGCTTGTCTTTAAGTCTTGTTTTTGATAAACATAGTCGTCTTTTATATGCTTCAACACATTTAGAAAGTAAAACTGAAGTTAAACAAAACTTAAATTCTATCTTTAATCTTTAAGCATGAAATACCTTCTAAACAGCTTTATTTTAATATTTATCAGTATTTCTTCAGTGGCTCAAAACGCAAACAACAAGGAGTTTAAAAGTGCTAACGAAAACGTGTTTGTGAAAAGTCCTTTTTCCAATTATTATAAAATTGAAAAAGAAGCTGAATTTATAAATGAATTGAATGTTCAAATTCAAAAAGATCATTATCAGTTTCTATTTCATGAACATTTAGTTGATTTTTCTTCTTATATTTTTTCTGGGTTCAATCAAAAACAATTTAACAAATCTCCTGTAGCTTTACAATATCAACACAGAAGCTTGGAAAATCCATTTATAGATAGTAAAGATCTAATAGTTCCAAATTGGTGTTTGGTTATTTGGGAGCCTTAAACATTTTTAAATGATATTTTACAATCAGAAAAACAAAAAAATTACAGGAATAGCTATATTTATGATACTTGCTACGTTGTTAATTTTAAAATTCTTAATATAACAAAAACTCCCAAGCTCATGCAGCTTGGGAGTTTTAATTTTTAAAGATTCTCTGTAAAGGCAGATAGACTCATGTTGCACTTCGACAAGCTCAGTGTGACCATGTTTATTTCATTTTCATCAACCAATGTTTTACATCTACTTCAGCACTTATAATATCTTTTAAATCTGTAATCTTCACACGTTTTTGGTCCATAGTATCTCTATGTCGAATGGTTACTGTATTGTCTTCCAAAGTATCGTGATCTACAGTAATACAAAATGGTGTTCCATTGGCATCTTGGCGTCTATAACGTCTTCCAACGGCATCTTTCTCGTCGTAATCCACGTTGAAATCCCATTTTAAATCTTCTACAATTTGTCTGGCAATTTCCGGTAATCCATCTTTTTTAACCAACGGCAAAATAGCGGCTTTTACAGGTGCTAAAACGGCCGGTAATTTTAAAACGGTTCTGGTAGTGTTATTATCCAGTTCTTCTTCCACCAAAGCGTTGGAAAACACAGCCAAGAACATTCTATCTAAACCAATAGACGTTTCAAGTACATAAGGTGTGTAGCTGGAATTATCTTCATGGTCGAAATATTGTAGTTTCTTTCCAGAAAATGCTTCGTGCTGTTTTAAATCGAAATCTGTTCTGGAGTGAATGCCTTCCAATTCTTTAAATCCGAAAGGAAATTTAAACTCAATATCTGTGGCAGCATCTGCATAATGCGCTAATTTTTCGTGGTCATGAAAACGATAATTCTCTTCTCCCAGACCAAGGGATTTATGCCATTTCATTCTGGTTTCCTTCCAATAGTCAAACCATTCTTTTTGTGTTCCAGGCTTGATAAAGAATTGCATTTCCATTTGTTCAAACTCTCGCATTCTAAAGATGAATTGTCTCGCTACAATCTCGTTTCTAAAGGCCTTTCCGGTTTGTGCAATCCCGAAAGGGATTTTCATGCGTCCTGTTTTCTGAACGTTTAAAAAGTTTACAAAAATACCTTGGGCTGTTTCTGGACGTAGGTATAGATCCATGGCATGTTCTGCACTAGCGCCAAGTTTGGTTCCAAACATCAAGTTAAACTGCTTTACTTCTGTCCAGTTTCTGGAACCTGTAAGAGGGTCCGCAATGTCCAATTCTTCAATAAGCGCTTTTACGTCTGCCAAATCTTCTGCTTCCAAAGATTTTCCCATTCTGGAAAGAATCTCGGTTATTTTTTCTTGATACCCTAAGACACGAGGGTTTGTAATTACAAACTCTTCTTTATTAAAAGCCTCACCAAATCGCTTTTCGGCTTTGGCAACTTCTTTATCTATTTTAGCTTCAATTTTAGCACAGTAATCCTCTATTAACACATCAGCTCTATAACGTTTTTTTGAGTCCTTGTTATCGATTAAAGGATCGTTAAACGCATCCACGTGTCCAGAGGCTTTCCAGGTAGTTGGATGCATAAAAATTGCAGCATCAATGCCTACAATGTTTTCATTCATCTGTACCATGGCTTTCCACCAATAGTCACGTATGTTTTTCTTTAATTCTGCTCCATTTTGAGCATAATCGTAAACTGCACTAAGTCCATCGTAAATTTCACTACTTTGGAACACGTAACCATACTCTTTTGCGTGAGAGATTACTTTTTTAAATTGATCGTCGTTTGCCATGCTGCAAAAATAAAAAACCGTTCCAACTAATGGAACGGTTTTTCAAAAAATATAATTGGTTAGTTAATTAAGTTCCAGTTCTGTTTTTCCTATTTGTAAATCGTCGTTATAAATCAGGACATTGTATGTGCCTTCTTTTAATAGGTTTTTAGATTCCACATTAATTTTGGTACATACATCCATGTTGTCGTAATTGTTGTTAACCACAGTCATACCACTATAATCCAAGGCATTGTTCTTAAATTTCACATGCCCTCGTTCCACGACCAACTTATTATCTGGGCCAATAATTTGAACAAAGATGTTTTTGTTTCCTTTTGGAGTAAACTCGTTACTTAACAAGGTTAAGCAAACCTCAATATGATCCAAGTCGTTAATTTGGTTGGTTTTCATATCGGTTTTTGGGTTTACAGTGTTTAAAGCTACTGCATTAACATTAACAGCAGACACAGAAACTATTTTTTTTATGGTTTTGGAAAGCAGCGTGTTTTCAGCTTCTAACTCTTTCAAATATTGTTGTTGATTGAGATAATTTTGAGACATGGAATACAACTCAACCTCAAGGGATTGATTTTGTTTTTGAGCCATGTCTGCTTTTGCAAATAAAAAAGCTTTTTCTCTTTTAAGAGCTGCTAATTGATTCTTGTACTTAGATATTACGGATGCATCGGCATTTTCGGTCAATAAAGAATCTAAAACACTGGAAAGATTTGTTTTAGCTTTATTTAACTCTAATTGCATGGTATTGTTGTCTGCTTTTACTGCATCGTAACTCTTAATCATTTCGTGTAATTCATTTTGAACAAGCAACGTTTCCTGTTCCATAAATTCTTGATGATTTTTAAGAGTTTTATATGTTGAAAAGCTATAAGACCCTAAAACAACAATTGCTATTACCAATGTACCTATAATTAATCTGTAGTTAAATAATTGAGGGTTAACTATCATCTTAATTTATAATTTTACCTCACGAAACTATAAATAATGCTTGTGTAATTTTATTTTAATCGATAAAGTGATAAAAAAATTGTTAAAGTTCTAAATTCTTTGTTTAAATAGGGTTTCATAGTTGCTTTGTTATTAATATCTTTAGGGTAAATTCGCACAAAATGTTTCAATCGGTTTTGGACTTGTTCTTCCCTAAAGTATGTTTTGCCTGCTTGTTCCAGTTAAGCGATTACGAAACGTACATTTGCACCAATTGCAGGCACAATTTGCCAGTTACCAATTTCCATTTGGAAAACGATGATACCGTTTTAAAAACCTTTTATGGTCGTGCTAAAATTGAACACGCCACAGCCTTGTTGCGTTTTGAAAAAAAAGGCTTAACCCAACAATTGATACATCATTTAAAATATAAAGGGTACGAAGATATAGGAGTATTCTTAGGTGTATGGCTTGGCGAAGAGTTAAAATCGCTTGCTGCCTACCAAAATATTGATGCGGTTATTCCAGTACCTCTTCATAAAAAGAAATTAAGGAAAAGAGGTTACAACCAGGTTGCCAAATTTGCTCAGGAAATAGCAAAACAACTAAATACTGCGTATTGTGACGATGTACTGATAAAAATAACCAACACAGCTTCTCAAGTTAAAAAAAACAGGTTTAGCAGATGGATGAATAACAACGAACTTTTTAGCATCCAAAACAAGGAAAAAATCAACAACAAACACATTTTATTGGTGGACGATATTATTACCACAGGCGCTACCATGGAAGCCTGCATTGCGGTCTTGAACAGAGCGCAGAATGTTAAAGTTAGTGTTGCAGCCATGGCAATAGCTTAAGGATAGTTTCGTGATTGGGAATTTAATTGTTTCTTTGCATCTAAATTATTTTTGAAAAATGAATCGGACCTGTTATCGCGCTTTATACCTAGTTGTTTTTTCTTTGCTTTTGGCCAATTGCGCCAATAAAGGAAGACCAGGTGGTGGAGACAAGGATGTAACACCTCCAGTAATTGTAAAATCTGAACCTGAAAATTTTTCAACCAACTTTAATGAAACCGAAATAAAGATTACGTTTAACGAGTATATTAAAATTAATAACCTCCAAAAACAGTTAATTATTTCGCCTCCTATGGATCCTGCTCCAGAAATTTCCCCTCAAGGTTTGGCAAGTAAATACATTACCATAAAAATTAAGGACACTTTAGACCCAAACACAACCTATGCCTTTAATTTTGGAAATAGCATAGTGGACAACAACGAAGGAAACCCATATCCATATTATAGATATGTATTCTCAACAGGCAATTACATAGATTCACTTTCAGTTAAAGGAAACATTATTGATGCTACTTTAAGGAAACCAGATGATTTTGTATCTGTGATGCTATACGAAATGGATTCTACCTATACAGATTCTATTGTGTACAAAAAACAACCCAAATACATAACCAATACCTTAGACAGTACCACCACCTTTTCCATAGATAACATTAAGGCTGGAACATATAAGCTTATTGCCTTAAAAGATGAAAACCAAGACAGCAAATACCAACAACGAAGTGATAAAATTGGATTCTTGGAAAAACCTATAACTGTACCAACAGATACGCTTTACACCATAAAACTATTTAAAGAAGCAGCAGATCCAAAAATCATTAACCCTCGATTAATTTCTGGTGAAAAAATAGCATTTGGCTTTGAAGGTGATTATGAAAAAATGAACATTCAAATACTCTCAAACACACCTCAAGATTTTAAATCCCGAATTACCAAAGATGCCAAGACAGATTCTTTAAACTATTGGTATAAACCCAGACTAAAGGATACCGATTCCTTACTGTTTAAAGTAAGCAATACTAATTATTCCGAAGAGTTTACAGTTAAAATTAGCGAGCAACCTAGAGATACCTTGGTGGTGAAAGCATCTCCAACAGGAACCATTGGTTTTGAAGAAGATTTTAAAATTTCTGGCAATATTCCGTTTGAGAGAATTGCCAAAAAGCGCATTTCCGTTAAAGACAAGGACTCTACTGATGTTGCTTTTAAGATTAAACTGGATTCATTATCCAATACACTGACTGTTAATTTTGATAAAACCGAAAGCAATAGATATAACATTCAGGTGTTACCAAATACTTTTGTAGATTTTTTCGACAATAAAAACGACACTTTAAATTACACGATTAGCACAAAAACCTTTGCCGACTATGGTAACGTGAGAGTGAATTTAAAAAATGTGACCTATCCTGTAATTGTACAACTAACAGATGACAAAGGAGAGGTGAAGGTTGAAAAATACAGCAAAAAACCAGAACCTATAGATTTTAAGTATGTAACACCCAACACGTATTATTTACGGGTTGTACACGACAGCAATAAAAATGGACAGTACGACTCTGGAAATTTTTTAAAAAACCAACAACCAGAAAAAATAAGCTATTTTCCAGACCCTATTGATGTTAGAGCCAATTGGGATCCCATAATAGATTTTACCTTACTCTAAAGTAAAGGTGTCTTTATCTTTTAGGAAATTAAGTTTCTCTCTATAGGTTTTTATATGGGTTTTACTTAACGTGATTATTTCTGTTGTTTCCTGATTCTCTGGAATGTTATCTAATTTTTTTCCCAAAACATCAAATACAGCTGAATGACCATTATACTCATGGCCATTCCCATCCAATCCCACTCTATTTACTCCCACACAATAACTCATGTTTTCTATGGCTCTTGCTTTTAAGAGCGCATCCCAAGCAGCTACCCTTACTTTGGGCCAATTCGCCACATATACCAATACATCATAATTTTCCACATTCCTAGACCAAACAGGAAAACGCAAATCATAACAAATTAACGGACAAATCTTCCAACCTTTATAAGTTACTATCAACTTGCTTTGCCCTGCAGCATACACTTTGTCTTCACCTGCAAGGGTAAAGGTGTGTTTTTTATCGTAGGTTTCTATAATGCCATTAGGATGTACAAACAACAATCGGTTATAAAAATATCCATGTTCTGAAACAACCATGCTTCCCATAAGGGCTGTTTGCTTTTTTAAAGCCAATTCTTGCAACCAATCAACCGTATCCCCAAACATAGTTTCTGCCACTTTTTTTGGTTCCATGGTAAATCCAGAGGTAAACATTTCCGGAAGAACAATCACATCCACAGCTTCTGAAATACGCTCAATCTTATTGGTAAGATGATTTCTGTTCTGTTCTGGATTCTCCCAAAACAATTCTGTTTGAATGAGAACTATTTTTAGATTTTCTTGCATGTATTAAAAGTACGGATTTTTAAAATAATTTGCCTCAGTCTGTCTTTAAAATTGGGATAGGCTGTGAGGAAAAAACTATATATTATTCAATATATCAGCTGCCTGCTTTAAGGTCTCGTCCGTTTTAGCAAAACAAAAACGCAACACCTTATTATCTAATTTATTCTCATTAAAAACCGAAAGAGGAATGGATGCCAAGCCATTCTCTATGGTTAAACGCTTGGCGTAATCCACATCGTATTCTTGGGTGATTTTTGAATAGTCCAACACTTGAAAATATGTCCCTTGAGAGGGTTTGAATTGAAATCTGGAGTCTTTAATCAGATTTAAAAACAAATCGCGTTTTGCTTGAAAAAATTCAGATAAACCCAAATAAGTATTCGGATCCTGCATATAATCTGCCAAGCCTTTTTGCACAGGATGGTTCACGCTAAACACATTAAACTGGTGGATTTTTTGAAACTCCTCCATCAACTCTTTTGGCGCACAACAATAACCCGTTTTCCAACCTGTATTATGAAAAGTTTTTCCAAAGGAAGCTGTAATAAAACTTCTGGATTTAAGGTCTGGGAACAAACAGACACTTTGGTGTTTTTCGCCATCAAACACTATATGCTCGTAAACCTCATCGCTCAACACAATGATATTGCTGTTTTTGGTAAGTTCTTGAAGTTTCAACATATCTGCTTCACTAAATATCGTACCACTAGGATTATGTGGTGTGTTTATGATAATCATTTTTGTTTTGGACGACATTTTTTGTGCCACCTCATTCCAATCCACTTGATAATTTGGAGCTTCCAATTGAATGGAAACCGGTTTTCCTCCATTAATCCTAATAGAAGGTTCGTAACAATCGTAAGCCGGTTTTAAAATAATCACTTCATCATCTGCTCTTACAAAAGCTGTAATCACATCGTAAATAGCTTGAGTGGCTCCTGCCGTAATGGTAATTTCGGATTCTGGATGATAGGAACTTCCGTAGAGCAAATCAAATTTTTTAGCAATGGCCTCACGAAGCTGCATATTTCCTGGCATTAACGCATATTGATTGTAGCCGGAATTCATCGCTTTGCTTACCAAGTCAATCAATTTTTGGTCGCCTTTAAAATTTGGAAAGCCTTGCGATAAGTTAATCGCCTTATGTTTATTCGCCAAACCACTCATAACCGTGAAAATGGTGGTCTCAATATTTGGGAGTTTAGAGAGGTGTATCATCTAATTAAATTTTTCCAAAACTTATGATTCAACTAGTTATCAATTTTGATAGTATTAAGCATTTTTAGTAAATACCCATTATGGGCCTTCATAGCTTAAAGATACAAGTTAGGTCGATAAATTTGGTTCATTTTAACATCTTTTATATTCGGGTTCTTTATCTTTGAAACTTACTAAATTATCATCATTATGAAATTCATTAAAATTCTATTACTTTTTATCACATTACAGGTGTCTGCCCAACAAGGAGGCATGTGGATCCCTTCGCTATTGGAAGGCATGAACGAGCAGGAAATGGCCAATCTTGGCAGCAAGCTTACAGCCAAGGATATTTATGATGTAAACAACTCCAGTTTAAAAGATGCCATTGGTCATTTTAATGGTGGTTGTACCAGTGAAGTGATCTCTCCCAAAGGTTTGATACTAACCAATCATCATTGTGGTTATAGCCAGATCCAATCGCATTCCTCTTTGGAAAACGATTATTTAAAAGATGGTTTTTGGGCCATGAGCTTGGAAGAAGAATTGCCTAATCCTGGTCTTTTTATAGAGTTTATAGTAAGAATTGAAGATGTAACCACACAAGTTTTAAATGGTGTTACAGAAGACATGACAGAAAAAGAAAAACAATCTGCTATCTCTAAAAATTCCAACGCCTTGGAGGCTGAAGTACAAAAAGAAGCTTGGCAGGATACCAAAATCAAATCCTTTTACAAAGGCAATCAGTACTTTTTATTTGTAACAGAGCGTTTTAACGACATACGTTTGGTTGGCGCACCTCCATCAAGTATCGGGAAATTTGGAAGCGATACAGACAACTGGGTGTTCCCAAGACATACAGGGGATTTTTCTATGTTTAGAATTTATGCAGATAAAAACAATCGTCCTGCCGAATATAGTAAGGACAACGTGCCTTACAAACCTAAGCACTTTTTACCAATTTCCTTGGATGGCATTGAAGAAGGCGATTTCACCATGGTCTTTGGGTTTCCAGGAACCACAGACGAGTATTTGCCTGCTGTTGCCATAGAACATATTACCAAGGCATACAACCCAAGCAATATTGCCATTCGTGAAGCAGCGCTAAAGGTTATTGACGCTAAAATGAAGGAAAGCGACGAGGTACGAATTAAATATGCCTCCAAACAAGCTCGAATTGCAAATGCTTGGAAAAAATGGATAGGTGAAAACCTTGGAATTGAAAAAAGTAATGCTATAGAAGAAAGGCGTGCTTTTGAAGCCACCTTTAAAAAAGCACTAAAAGAAAAAGGATTGGAAACCAAATATGGAAACATTCTTCCTGAATTTGATGTCCTTTATGAAAATTTTGCTGATATAAACATTAAGCGTAGAAGTTTTATTGAAGTCTTTTTGGTGACCAATGAATTAATGAACATGACCTTTAGAACCTACCAGTTTGAACAGGCCATTAAAAACAATCCGGATATTTTTGATAAAGCCAAAGCATCTATTGAAGGTACCATTACAGGAATCCACAAAAATTATGATGTGAATGTGGATAAAGGTGTTTTTGAAAGCGTGATGCCTTTTTACACGAATAATGTGGATGTTTCCATTTATAACAACACAGCCTTTACAAGTTTGGACACAGCTTTAAAATTATTCGAAGGGACACCAGAAGAGGTTATTGAAAAACTCAATAACGATCCTGCGTATGCCTATGCAAAACCCATGATTGATGAGTTTTATAACACCATAAACCCAGAGTTTGAAGCTAAAAACGAACCAATTACAGCCTTACAAACCGAATACATGACAGCTTTAATGAAAGCCTTACCCAATGAAAGATATTTTCCAGATGCCAACGGAACGCTTCGTGTTACGTATGGACAAGTAAGAGGGTATTCGCCAAGAGATGCTGTGTATTATTCGCCTGTTAGTTATCTGGATGGCGTGATAGAAAAATACATTCCAGGCGACTACGAGTTTGATGTGCCACAAAAACTAATCGATTTATACGAAGCCAAAGATTACGGACCATATGCAGATGCAAACGGAAAAGTGCCTGTGTGCTTTTTAGGGACTAACCATACTACTGGAGGAAACTCAGGAAGTCCAACCATAGATGCGCATGGAAATTTAATAGGCTTGAATTTCGATAGGGTTTGGGAAGGCACCATGAGCGATATGTATTACGATCCTGAAATCTGCAGAAATATTATGGTGGATTTAAGATATGTTTTGTTTATAGTTGATAAATATGCTGGAGCAAAACACTTAATTGACGAAATGGAATTGGTACACCCAAAGAAAGCAAAAAGCAAACAAAAGAATAAAAAGAATTAACTTCCCATAGCAATTTAAAACTGCTAATAAAACCTATTTCTAGACCTGCAAGATTTCAAAAATCCTTGTGGGTCTTTTTTATGGTTTTTAAATAATTTCCATTTTCTTTAATAAGAAGCTTGCATTCATGTTTTGGCAAATCCCATCTTTAAATTTATAATCGAAAAAGAGTTCGTCATCAATAATTAGGGCATCAAAAAAGTAATTTTTAACGGCATCCAACTCTTTGGCAATGTCACATAAACTTAAATCGTGTGTGGCAATAATTCCCGTAGCGTTTCCAGCAACCAGTTTCTCAACGAATTTACGGGAGCCAATAGCTTTATCAGTAGAATTGGTCCCTTTTAATATTTCATCTAGAATGATAAAATAAGGTTCTTTGGCAATTTCATCCACAATAAACTTCAATCTGGTCAATTCTGAAAAGAAATAAGAACTATCATCTGTTAAGGAATCGCTGGTTCGCATACTTGTTATAAGTTTTACAGGACTGTAAGTACTGGATGTTGCACACACTGGCAAACCTGTATTTGCCATAACTATATGCAGGGAAACCGTTCTTAAAAAAGTACTTTTTCCAGCCATATTGGCTCCAGTAACAATAAAAAATTCCTGATTTAGAATTTTTAAGTCGCTATCTATCCGTTTGTCTCGGTCCAATAAAGGATGTCCTAAGTTCTTGGCTTCAATAACCGTTTGATTTGCAACAATATCTGGAAATACATATTCTGGATGATTAAAGGCATAATTTCCCAAGCTGTTGTAGGCATCAAAGAAAGAAACCACTTCAAACCAACGGTCAACCGTTGTTTTGTATTGAGAAATCCATTTTTCTATATTGTATGCATTCTTTAGGTCTGACAAGAAAAACCCATTCCCAAAAATGGCTGAAATCATGTTGTTTCTATTATCCAAAGCGTCTAAATACTTGGAAAACTGTGAAAATATATCAGATGCTTTTTTGTGCTCTTGCTGAATACAAGCCTGTTTTTCTTTAAGCCATTCAGACGAAAAGGATTCATTTTCAATCTGTTTCAACAATAAAGCATATTGTCTAAAAGTATCTCGGGTTTTATCTGTGTTACTGGCTAAAACATTTATTTTCTTTAAATGCAAACCTGTAATTATTAACCCAAATAACAACCAATAACCCACAAAACCCAAATCGATTATTTGAAACATCCCAAGTGCCACAACCGCTATGGATGCTAAAGAAAAAACCTTTGGCAACCAGCCCATTATTTTTGGTAGAAACGATTGGTGGCTGTTTAGCCATTCAATAATTTTTAAAGCAGGTGTTTCTGTGTGTATCAACTTAGCAGTTGCTGAATACTGTTGTCGCCATTCTGGTTTTTCAGCGAGTTCCTTTATGGCCTGTTGCTTTGGTACAATAGCATCAATAGTGTTTGCGGTTAAGATAGTTGCCAAACGTTTGGTGCCTTCTTGTATGGTTGTTCTATTGATAAACTGAAAAAAGGAACCTTTTCCAAATAAATCTATATCCAAGCTATAAAAATGATGAGGATCCTGAAATTGTTTGCCTGAATCCCGATGGTGAAAATTCCCTGATGCGATGTTTATCTCTTCCTCATTTAAAACAACCAAAGCCTTACTAACATCTCTTAAGCGTTTGGTATCTGTGTATTTTGACAATAGGAATATAAAACCAGCTATTCCAGCAATTCCAATGCCTAAAGCCATTTGCCAGAAGCTAAAAGCCATATAAATGCCTGCAACGGTTAATAAAAATACAAGCAGTCTCAAGCTACTTAATCCAATCAATTTTTTATTGAATTTTTTTAGCTCCTGCTGATGCTTTTCTAGCTGTGTTTTATAAAATATATTAGGATGTCTCATGCTATAAATTGAAATGTAAAGAAACAAAAATCCCAAGACTTAGCTTGGGATTTTTAATTTATAAGAGATTCTTCGCTATCGCTCTAAATAACATTATCCTTTTAAACTAGCTTTTAAATACTCTCTATTCATCCTAGCAATGTTTTCAAGCGAAATTCCTTTAGGGCATTCCACTTCGCAAGCACCAGTATTTGTACAGTTACCAAAACCTTCTTCATCCATTTGCTTTACCATGTTCAATACTCTGTCTGTAGCTTCTATTTTACCTTGTGGCAACAACGCAAACTGAGATACTTTAGCTGATACAAACAGCATGGCAGACGAGTTTTTACAACTTGCCACACAAGCACCACAACCTATACAGGTTGCAGCATCGAAAGCTTTATCTGCATCGTGTTTATTTACAGGGATGGCATTTGCATCTATGGTATTTCCTGAGGTGTTTACAGATATAAAACCACCTGCATGTTGAATACGATCAAAAGCAGATCTATCAACAACCAAATCTTTGATTACTGGAAAAGCTGCAGCTCTAAAAGGCTCGATATAAATAGTGTCTCCATCTTTAAACATACGCATGTGTAACTGACAGGTTGTGATACCACGATCTGGACCATGAGCTTCACCATTAATATAAAGGGAGCACATACCACAGATACCTTCGCGACAATCATGATCGAAAGCTACTGGTTCTTCGTTTTTGTTTATTAAATCTTCATTTAATACGTCTAGCATTTCAAGGAAAGACATATCTGGAGAGACATCAGTGACTTTATAATCGACTAAACCTCCTTTATCGTTAGCGTTTTTTTGACGCCATATTTTTAACGTTAAATTCATAGCTTTCCTATTTATAACTTCTTTGTTTTAATTCAATATCTTTAAATTCCAATTGTTCTTTATGAAGAACGGCTTCACTAGGTTCGCCTTTGTATTCCCAAGCTGCAACATATGCAAAATTCTCGTCGTCACGTTTAGCTTCACCTTTTTGTTCGCCACTTTCTTCCACAGCATCTTCCCTAAAGTGTCCTCCACACGATTCTTCTCTGTGTAAGGCATCTTTGGCAAACAGTTCTCCTAATTCCAAGAAATCTGCCACACGACCTGCTTTGGCCAACTCTTCATTAAATTCTTCGTTGGTTCCTGGAACTTTCACATCTTTCCAGAATTCTGCACGAAGTTCTTTTATTTCCTGAATGGCTTCTGTTAGCCCTTTTACATTACGAGCCATGCCAACCTTGTTCCACATGATTTTTCCAAGCTTCTTATGGAAATGGTCTACAGAATATTTTCCGTTATTATTTATTAAATGATTGATTTGATCTCTCACATTTTTTTCAGCTTCATCAAATTCTGGCGTATCTGTTGGGATTTTTCCAGTCCTAATGTCTGCTGCTAAATAATCCCCAATAGTATAAGGCAATACAAAATAACCATCTGCCAAACCTTGCATCAATGCTGATGCTCCAAGTCTGTTGGCTCCATGATCTGAAAAATTGGCCTCACCTATTGCATATAATCCAGGAACTGTAGTCATTAAATTATAATCTACCCAAATTCCTCCCATGGTGTAGTGCACGGCAGGATAAATCATCATAGGTGTTTCATATGGATTTTGATCTACAATTTTTTCGTACATCTGGAATAAGTTTCCATATTTATTCTTAACAACTTCTTGCCCTAATTTTTTAACTAAAGCAGCATCATTTATATCTAAATGTCTTACAGTGGCTTGTTCTTTGCCATAGCGTTCAATGGCAGAAGCAAAATCCAAAAACACAGCTTCTCCAGTTGCATTAACACCATAACCTGCATCACAACGCTCTTTAGCTGCACGTGATGCCACATCACGAGGCACCAGGTTACCAAATGCTGGATAACGACGTTCTAGGTAGTAATCTCTATCTTCTTCTTTAATATCCTTAGGTTTAAGTGTTTTATTACGAATAGCCTCTACATCTTTTTTATGTTTAGGCACCCAAATACGTCCATCATTACGTAATGACTCAGACATTAACGTTAATTTAGATTGGTGTTCTCCAGACACTGGAATACAAGTAGGGTGAATTTGTGTGTAACACGGATTTGCAAAGTAAGCCCCTCGTTTGTGTGCTTTCCATGCTGCTGTTACGTTACTACCCATAGCATTTGTGGAAAGAAAGAAAACGTTTCCATAACCACCAGTTCCAAGAACCACTGCATGAGCTGAATGTCTTTCAATTTCTCCAGTAATTAAATTACGGGTTATAATACCACGAGCTTTGCCATCTACAACAACCACGTCTAACATTTCGTGACGGTTGTACATTTTAATTTTTCCACGACCAATTTGACGGTTCATGGCAGAATAAGCTCCCAATAATAACTGTTGCCCTGTTTGTCCTGCTGCATAAAAAGTTCTGGACACTAAAACCCCTCCAAAGGATCGGTTGTCTAAATAACCTCCATATTCACGAGCAAAAGGAACACCTTGAGCGACACATTGGTCGATGATATTCGCTGAAACTTCAGCCAATCGATACACATTTGCTTCTCTTGAACGATAATCGCCTCCTTTTACTGTATCGTAAAACAATCTGTAAACCGAATCGCCATCGCCTTGATAATTTTTAGCAGCATTGATTCCACCTTGGGCAGCAATAGAATGTGCACGTCTTGGAGAATCTTGAAAACAAAATGCTTTAACATTATAGCCTAACTCAGCTAAGGTTGCTGCAGCCGAACCACCTGCCAAACCTGTTCCAACCACAATAACATCAATGTTACGTTTGTTGGCAGGATTAACCAGGTTGATGTTGTTTTTATAATTAGTCCATTTGTCTGCAATTGGACCTTCTGGTATTTTAGAATCTAAAGCCATATTTAGATGTTTTTTTAATGATTAAAATGATGAACCAACGCAATAACGATAAATCCTAACGGAATGAGAATGGCATAAGCCTTTCCAAATCCTTTTAATCCTTTTGTGTATTTGTTATTTGCTCCAACAGATTGGAATGCAGAATTGAAACCATGCAATAAATGAAGTGCTAAAAACACAAAACCTACACAGTACAAAGCCACACGCCAAACTGGTTCAAATTTATGCTGCAACTCTTCAAAATATCTATAACCTTCACCGTCTGCCAACAATCCTGACATATCGCCTTGGATGTATTTTGTGTTGATTTCTGGAAACCAAAAATCTAAAAAGTGAATGATTAAAAAGATTAAAATGAACAAACCACTGTAAATCATGTTTCTGCTCATCCAAGTAGAATTGGCTGCACCATTGTTTTTAGCATAGCTAATGTGTCGTGCCTTTCTATTTCTGATTTCCAATACAAAGCCCATCACAAAATGAAAGACCACACCAAACATTAAAATGGGTTGCATAACAAATTGAATCAACCAATTGGTTCCCATAAAGTGAGAGACCTCGTTAAAGGCATCTGCACTAAAAACCGATAGCGAATTAATTGCAAAGTGTTGTAGTAAAAAAATCATTAGGAAGAATGCCGAAAGTGCCATGGCAAATTTTCTTCCGATCGAAGAATTCAAAATTCCGCTCATTGTTGAAGTTTAATTTTTATATAACAAAGATACACTTCCATTCAGTTTTAGACAAAAGCGAAGCAATTTAAAATAGGTATTTAGAATGATTTTAATTAAAAAAAATGATACCCATTTTTAAAGAGTGAAAAAGTGTCTCAAATAGACCTAAAGTATTTACATTTAATCAACCATAGGAATCAAGCCTCTCAATCCCATATCAACCACCTGCTCGCCAGCTTCTGGCTCGTATTTACCGTCGGTATTCACTTCGGTCCATTCAAAACTATTGTTAATGGAAAAAGACAAGGTCACAACTACATCTTCGGTTTCATTTCCAGTTAATGTCAATCCGTTTTCAAACTGTCCTGTTACTACACAAGACCCTTGAGGGATTGGAGATGAATCAAACAATGGGTTTGGAACGGTGGTGGCTCCAGGAGGCGCTTGGCCTTGAGATGTAAAACCTAAAGCTTCGAAAGCCCAAAACCCTTGTAGTTTGTTTTCGTTAACAGTAAAGGTGCTTCCGTTTATATTAAAAGAAGAGATATAAGTGTTGAATCCAACAAAACTGGCTAAGGTTCCTGTATAATCCACACCATTTACCAATAAATCGATATCTCCTTCCTGATAAGCCAAAGATACGCGAACCCAATTATAATCGCCAGGAGTTATCTGGTTGAGAGGAATGGACAAGAACACATCGTTATTTCCAGCAAATATGGCATCCTGAAAATCGATGGCTTCCGTCCCTCCTTCAGTTGTTTTGGAACCTTCAAAAATAATTTCTCCTTCACCTAAACCCGTAAAAGCGTTTGGAGCAAACTCTATGTAATTGGCACTCATTCTGGAAATGGTTGGAGTTTGCGCTGCATTTCCTGACGGAATACTGGCTGGCTGTCCTAGATTGTTCAAGCGTTCTTGGTTGGGATCGAATTTTAATTTGACAATTAAATTAGCTTGAGGTTCTGGATTTGCACAACATTCAGTATCATCGTTATTACAGGAAATCAACAACAAAATGGCCAATAAAAAAATAGGTTTTAACAGTTTCATAACTTGGGGTTTTTAAAATTCACTAATACCAAAATAACATTTTTTTTTAAAAAAAGTATGTATTAATAACTCCCAAAGGCACTTTTATAGTATGTTTCAGTTAAAATTATAATAAATAGATGGGGCTTTTTTATTAGCCAAAAGGAAATCCGTATTTTTGAAAAATTGACAAAACAAAACAATAAGATTTCCGTCTTCACGGAAATGAAATAAAACCATTTTCATGAAATACCATTTAATCAACAACAAACTCTTTATAAAAAACCGAAAAGATTTTTCAGATAAAATGAAACCAAACAGTTTGGCTGTGTTTAATTCAAACGACATTTACCCAATTGGTGCAGACAGTACAATGCCGTTTCAACAAAATCGAGATCTTTTTTACTTAAGTGGCGTGGATCAGGAAGAAAGTATCCTGGTTATATTTCCTGATTGTCCGAAGGAAAAACACAGGGAAATTTTATTCCTTAAAGAAACCAACGACCATATAGCTGTTTGGGAAGGGGAGAAACTAACCAAAGAAGCTGCCTTACTAACTTCTGGCATTAAAACCGTTTATTGGCTACAGGACTTTGAAAAAATCATGCACGAACTTATGTCTCAGGTTGATACCGTTTACATAAACACCAATGAACATTACAGGGCCAATGTTGAAACAGAAACCAGGGAAGACCGTTTTAACAAATGGCTAAAAGCAAAATATCCCGCCCATAGCGTAGCAAAGAGTAACCCTATTTTACAACGTTTACGCTCGGTAAAGGACCAAATAGAATTAGACCTATTGCAACA
Organism: Xanthomarina gelatinilytica; assembly: GCF_000348685.1. Lineage (GTDB taxonomy): Bacteria > Bacteroidota > Bacteroidia > Flavobacteriales > Flavobacteriaceae > Xanthomarina > Xanthomarina gelatinilytica. Next base: position 81,291 of record NZ_ANLA01000004.1, read on the forward strand.
AGCTTGCGATATAACCGAAAAAGGTTTTAGAAGGGTTTTAGGTTTTGTAAAACCCAATGTTTGGGAATACGAAATTGAAGCCGAATTTATGCACGAGTTTTTAAGAAACCGTTCTAAAGGTTTTGCCTATACTCCTATTATAGCCTCTGGAAACAATGCCAACGTGTTACATTATATAGAAAACAACCAACAGTGTAAAGCAGGCGATTTAATTTTAATAGATGCAGGAGCTGAATATGCCAATTACTCCAGTGACATGTCCAGAACCATTCCTGTTTCAGGAAAATTCACCAAACGCCAAAAAGAGGTTTATAATGCCGTAAACAGAGTGAAAAACGAAGCCACAAAATTATTGGTGCCAGGAACCATTTGGGCAGACTACCATGTGGAAGTTGGGAAACTGATGACATCTGAATTAATTGGCTTAAAATTATTGGACAAAGCTGATGTAAAAAATGAAAATCCAGATTGGCCTGCTTATAAAAAATATTTCATGCATGGCACATCACATCACATGGGATTAGACACACATGACTATGGCATTCTAACAGAACCTATGCAAGAAAACATGGTATTTACCGTTGAACCAGGAATTTATATTCCAGATGAAGGTTTTGGAATTAGATTGGAAGATGATGTCGTGATTCAAAAAAACGGGGAGCCTTTTAATTTAATGCGCAACATTCCTATTGAAGCCGAAGAAATTGAAGATATCATGAACTCATAAAGATTCATGGCGCTTATTAAACCAAAACCTTATAAGTTCATGTTTATAAGGTTTTGGCTTTTTTACCCTTTCTTCCATTACCTTACAATGTCTTTTTTAAGGTTTACAACATTTAAAAATACAAACATTAAAACGGCTGGTAAAATCCAAGCCAAGCTATATGAAGCCAAAGGTATATAATCTATAAGATATTGCACTTTCTCCAATGGGATTATATGTTTTAAAAAATCTGGGATACTAAATAAAAATGTTATAAACACAACTGCCCTAAAGACCCTTTTTGAGGCATACTTTTCTGGTAGTATATTTAAAAGTATCAACACAATGGTAATTGGATAAATAAACATTAGCGCTGGCAAGGCAATGTCTATAATAAACCCTACCTGATAGCTTCCAACCAATATCCCTATCAAACAACCAATGACAGCAGTTGCAACATAAGCTATTTGCGAACCCTTAAACAAGCCTTTTACATAATCTGATGTTCCTGTAACTATTCCAACGGCAGTTGTAAAACAAGCCAATGCCACTAACACACTTAAAACCATGGAACCAATGTGCCCTAAGGTTAATTTGCTCAATCCTATAAGTACATCAGTTCTTGTAGCCTCTAATGGAAATTTACTTTGAAATAGCGAACCACTCAATATAAGTCCTGCATAAATTACAATAAGTCCAAATCCTGCTACCCATCCAGCTTTGGTTATTAAATCCTTTTTTTCTTGGTATGTTTTAGTGTTTTTTAAATTCAAGGAAATAACAATTACAGCTCCCACAACCACTGCTCCTATGGCATCGAAAGTTTGATAGCCTTCAAGGATTCCTTCTGAAAAAGGGGACTTCAACAATGTCTGGCTAACTTCAAAAGGAGATGCAATAAGACCAACACCTATAATGCTCAAGAGGATAATACCAATTAAAGGAGTTAAAAACTTTCCTATTAAATCCAATATTTTATTCCTATTAATTGCAAAAACAAAAACCAAAATAAAATAAACACTACTTGTTACTAAGGCATTTGTGTTAAAAAAAGGCGCAATGGCCATTTCGTGTGTTACAGATGCTGTTCTTGGTGAAGGCAAAGAAATAGCAATGGCATATACCACAAAACAATAGATGCCACTAAAAACAGGCGACACTTTTTTGGCAAAATCAAACATGGTCCCTTGTAATTTGGCATGTGCAAAAATTCCCAAAACCGGAATCAAAACAGCCGTAATTGAAAAACCTATGGCCACTAAAACCCAATATTCACCAGATTTAAAACCCAAATAAGGAGGCAGGATTAAATTTCCGGCACCAAAAAACAAAGAAAAAAGGGCAAATGCAGTTACTAATACTTCTTTATTTCTATTCATAAGAGATTGTTTCAAAAAGGGTTACGGCAACTATTAGTAAACAAATATTTTTAATGCAATTAATTGGTTCCTGTTTCTTCAAACAGCTTGGTCTTGCTATCTTTGCACAAGATAGTTTAAAAATGATTTTAGAGCACAAAGGCATTCAAGTTTTTTATACAGATCAAGGCTATGGCAAACCAATTGTTTTATTACATGGTTTTCTTGAGAGTTCCAATATGTGGACACCTTTAATTCCAGATTTATTGAAAACCCATAGGGTTATTACCATAGATTTATTGGGACACGGACTAACAGGTTGTCTTGGGTACGTGCACAGCATGGAGTTAATGGCAGAGACTGTTAATGCTGTTTTAAACCATTTAAATATTGAAAACAAAACCATAATAGGTCATTCCATGGGTGGCTATGTAGCTTTGGCCATGGCAGAAAAGAACCCAAATAGCATGCAGGGACTTTGCTTGATGAATTCCACTTTTCTTCCGGATAGTGAAGAAAGAAAAATGCTAAGGACCCGAGCCAACCTCATGGCACAAACCAATTTTGACAATTTAGTAAGGATGTCTTTTACTAATTTATTCAGTTTGAAAAGTAAGGAAACCCATAAACAAGAATTGGAAATTGCTTTAACCGAAGCCTTAAAGACAAGTGTTCAAGGTTACATGGCTGCTAACGAAGGAATGAAATTAAGAACAGACAAAACCCAACTTTTTAGGACATTACCAACAAAAAAACTGTTAATAATTGGTAAAAAAGATCCCATTCTGGATGCTGATAGCGTGAAAAAACAATTAAAAGGGACTGATGTGGATATCGTGGAACTAACAGAAGGCCATATGAGCCATATCGAAAATAAAGAAGAATTAACTTACAATATCATGCGTTTCATCGAAAAATAATTGCTTTTTGGCTATTATATTGCTTTTTTTAATTAAGTTAGGCATTCCAAACTAGCTTATTATGAAAAAACCTACTACCAACCGAAACCCATTCAAAATTTATTGCGATGTTTTTGGACACAATTATCAAGTTTCAAAAAAAGTAACATCACATGTCAAAGAGTACACTTGCAAGTGCTGTAAAAAACAATTAACCACCAACAGTAACGGAAACCTTACCGAGCTAACACCTAAATACAAGGAAATAAATATGCTTTTGGAAGATTTTTATACCAGACGCATGTTGCGATTAAAGAACAAATCGTTCGTTTCATCGATTTATTAGGCAATTCCTTGGTGTATCGGTTGAATTGACTATATTCTGTTTTAACAAAAATTGATGATAGCCAAAACAACATGAAAAATCTGATTTGTTCCCTAAAAGGTCATGATTTTAAAATAACCAGAAGAGTGACTGATTATGTAAATGAATACCAATGCGTGCAATGCAAAAAGCAAATGTCCACAAATGAAAATGGGGCATTAACGCCATTAACACAAAAACAAAAAGAGATAAATTCTGTGTTAAACTATATTCACAAAAAAAAGAAACGAAAAGCAGCCCAATTAACAACTAATTATTAAGGGCATTCCAGCCTTGTGCTTTTAAAGGAATACTTGTTTCTGCCCTAGTAATTAAGTGCATGCCAGCAGCTTCTTCTTTCATAAAACCAATAACCGTAAAGTTAGGATTGCCTTTAATTTTAGGAAAATCTTCTTGAGAAATAGTAAATAACAACTCATAATCCTCTCCTCCATTTAAAGCAACTGTGGTGCTATCAATTTTAAATTCCTCGCAAGTGGAAATTACTTGAGGATCCAATGGGATTTTGTTTTCGTATAAATCACATCCTACCTTGCTGTGTTTGCACAAGTGCATAATTTCAGAAGATAATCCATCACTGATATCGATCATGGAAGTAGGCTTCACTCCCAATTCATGAAGTAATTTTACAATATCTTTCCTGGCTTCAGGTTTTAATTGTCTTTCTATAATATAGGTGTAGTTGTCTAATTCCGGTTGATTGTTTGGGTTCACTTTAAACACCTCTTTTTCTCTTTCCAAAACTTGTAAACCCATATATGCTGCACCTAAATCGCCAGTGACCACCAACAAATCGTTAGGTTTTGCACCATTCCTATAAACTACTTTCTTAGCATCCACCACACCTATGGCAGTTACAGAAATAATCAATCCTGTTGTGGAGGACGTAGTATCCCCTCCTACTACATCAATATTATAAATCTTGGCTGCCGTTTCAATACCAGCATACAACTCTTCCAAAGCTTCCAATGGAAATCTGTTTGAAACAGCAATAGAAACCGTTACTTGTGTTGCTTGGGCATTCATGGCATAAACATCAGATAGATTCACAATAATGGCCTTATAACCTAAATGTTTTAATGGCGCATAACTTAAATCAAAATGTACACCTTCAACAAGCATATCGGTTGTAACCACAACCTGTTCTTTTTTAAAATCCATAACAGCAGCATCATCACCAACACCTTTTATGGTAGACTTTTGCTTTATGGTAAAATTTTTAGTTAAATGGTCTATCAAGCCAAATTCCCCCAAGGAACCCAAATCTGTTCTGTTTTGGTTTTTATCTTCTATCATATTGCAAAAATAAGAACCTTCTTGCTGATATGCAGAAAAAAATTATATTTAAATCAAACAAGCAACATAGATTCATGCAAATACATTAGAAAACTCAAGAGAAAACAAGACTTTACCAACCACCTAATGTACAGTGACACGCTTTTTTAAAGTTTGTTATTTATTAAGTTTATGCTTCTGTAAAATCCATAACAAAAACCTATCTAAGTATTTGCTAATATAATGTTATGTTCCATGGTAAAATAGGACATATATTGTATCTTTGCGTTTCTATTTAGAAACTTTCTTAATAAAGAACCTGGTACTTTAAGCCTGTCTTTATGAATGAAAGCAACTGGCAACAATAGAAAAATTAATATTTACACGTGAATTAATCTATTTTATTTATGATTAAAGTATCGGAAACAGCAAAAAAGAAAGTAGTGGAATTAATGTCTGAAGACGGCTTTAATTCAGCTACGGATTTCGTGCGGGTTGGTGTTAAAAGTGGTGGTTGTTCTGGTTTGTCCTACGATTTAAAATTTGATAAGGAGCAACTGGAAGGAGATAAAGTATTTGAAGACAATGGTGTGAAAATTATTGTTGACAAAAAAAGCTTTTTGTACCTCATAGGGACCACTTTAGAATATTCCGGAGGCTTAAATGGCGCTGGCTTTGTTTTTAACAATCCAAACGCAAATAGAACTTGTGGCTGTGGTGAATCTTTTTCACTATAACAGCTTATCCAAACCTGCCTATTGGCAGATAGGTCTTCCTTTTGTGAAGACTTTATAAAAATAATTAGAATCTATGACTAAATATACTGAAGACGATTTAAGAGAAGAACTAAAAACCAAGGAATACGAATACGGTTTTTATACTGATATTGAATCAGACACCTTTCCTGTTGGTTTAAATGAAGAAATAGTAAAAGCTATTTCCTTGAAAAAGGAAGAACCACAATGGATGACAGATTGGAGGCTGGAATCTTTTCGTGCCTGGAAAGAAATGATTGAGCCGGAATGGGCAAATGTTACTTACGAAAAACCGGATTTTCAAGCCATATCCTATTATTCTGCGCCAAATAGCAAACCTAAATACGACAGTTTAGACGAAGTGGATCCAGAATTATTGGACACTTTCAAAAAATTAGGAATCTCGTTAGACGAACAAAAAAAGCTGGCTGGAGTTGCAATGGATGTGGTTGTTGATTCTGTATCTGTAGCAACAACTTTCAAAAAAACACTAAACGAAAAAGGAATTATTTTCTGCTCCATTAGTGAAGCCATAAGAGAACATCCAGAATTGGTTAAAAAATACATCGGAACGGTTGTGCCACAAAAAGACAACTTTTATGCTGCATTAAATTCAGCCGTGTTTAGTGATGGTAGTTTTTGCTACATTCCCAAAGGTGTTCGTTGCCCTATGGAGTTATCTACCTATTTTAGAATCAATCAAGCTGGAACCGGACAATTTGAACGTACACTTTTAATTGCAGACGAAGACAGTTACGTTAGTTACCTTGAAGGTTGTACTGCTCCAAGTAGGGACGAGAACCAATTGCATGCAGCTGTTGTGGAACTTATTGCACTTGATGGGGCCGAAATAAAATATTCTACCGTTCAAAACTGGTATCCTGGAAATGACGAAGGTAAAGGTGGTGTTTACAATTTTGTAACCAAAAGAGGGATTTGTGAGAAAAACGCAAAAATTTCCTGGACACAAGTTGAAACCGGTTCTGCCATTACCTGGAAATATCCAAGTTGCATATTAAAAGGGGATAATTCGGTTGGTGAATTTTATTCCATTGCCGTAACCAATAATTTCCAACAGGCAGACACTGGTACCAAAATGATTCATTTGGGAAAAAATACCAAATCAACCATCATCTCTAAAGGTATTTCGGCAGGAAAATCACAAAACTCTTACAGAGGCTTGGTAAAAATAAATGCCAATGCAGACAATGCGCGTAACTTTTCACAATGTGACAGCTTGTTGATGGGCAACGAGTGTGGTGCACACACGTTTCCCTACATTGAAGCAAAAAACAAATCGGCACAAATTGAACACGAGGCAACAACCAGTAAAATAGGTGAAGACCAAATTTTTTATTGCAACCAACGTGGTATCGATACAGAAAAAGCCATTGCACTAATTGTAAACGGTTTTAGTAAAGATGTTTTAAACAAACTCCCAATGGAATTTGCTATTGAGGCCCAAAAATTATTGGAAATTTCTTTAGAAGGATCTGTTGGTTAAACTTATTGGAATGAAATATCATGCTGAGCGTACCCATCCACCAAAACAATAACGATGGAAACGTTGAAGCATCTAAATTTTAATTAATAATAATCATGAAAAAAACAGTCATCTTATTCTTAATAATCACAACGCTTTACAGTTGTAAAAACGATTCCAAAACAGGCACAACCGATACTGAAAACACTGCTACAGAACAGCAAACCGAACGCTTAACCTTGTTAACTGGTGATTTTGTGTATTATGCCGATGCAGCTGTTTTACAAACACCTCAAGAAGTATATGGCGTTGTTATAAACCAAAAAATGCATGAATTGCACGACATGGTTAAAGGCTATAAAACAGAGGACACAGACATGGTTCCTGTAGAAATTAGAGGGAACGTGATACCAAAACCAGAAGGAGAAGAAGGTTGGCCTTTTCGTATAGAGATTAAGGAAATCATTAATGTGAGCAAGCCAAACCCAAACAAAAAAGATATTGTAATAGGAACCGATAAATAATAAGAACAGGAATTAGTGTTTAAAACACTGATTTTTTTTGAATAAATAAATTATGTTAAAAATAAAAAACCTACACGCAAGTGTTGAAGATAAAGCCATTTTAAAAGGCATTAATTTAGAAGTAAATCCTGGAGAAGTACATGCCATTATGGGACCAAATGGATCTGGTAAAAGTACTCTGGCTTCAGTTATTGCTGGGAAAGAAGAATATGAAGTTACAAATGGAGACATACTTTTTGAAGACAAAAACATTGAGGAATTGGCAGCAGAAGAGCGCGCTCACAAAGGCATCTTTCTATCGTTTCAATATCCAGTGGAAATCCCAGGAGTTTCCGTAACCAACTTCATGAAGACTGCAATTAACGAAACCCGTAAGGCCAAAGGACTGGAAGAAATGCCTGCCAATGAAATGCTGAAATTAATTCGCGAAAAATCTGAATTATTGGAAATAGACAGAAAGTTTTTATCGCGTTCTCTAAACGAAGGGTTTTCTGGTGGTGAGAAAAAACGTAACGAAATTTTTCAAATGGCCATGTTGGAACCTAAATTGGCCATTTTGGACGAGACAGATTCCGGTCTGGATATTGACGCTTTGCGTATTGTTGCAAATGGTGTGAACAAATTAAAGAGCAAAGACAACGCTGTTATTGTTATTACACATTACCAAAGACTATTGGATTACATTGTTCCAGATTTTGTTCATGTATTGCACAATGGAAGGATTGTAAAATCTGGCACAAAGGAATTGGCACATGAGCTGGAAGAAAAAGGTTACGACTGGATTAAACAGGAGTTAGTTTAAAAAGTTTCAAGTTTAATGTTCCAGGTTTATGGCAACTATATCACGGTTTGAAGATTTAGAAATATGCCAGGAAGCCAGAAGGCTATTTAATATAATCAAAGACATTACAATTGAAACAGATTTAAAAAATGATTTTAGACTGAAAGATCAAATTAAAGAGTCTTCAGGTTCTGTAATGGACAATATTGCTGAAGGTTTTGAAAGAGACGGAAATCTTGAATTTAGACAATTTCTTTCTATCGCAAAAGGTTCTGCAGGAGAAGCAAGATCTCAATTATATAGAGTTTATGATTCTGAATATATTTCAGAAGAAAAACTAAAATTATTAGTAGATGAATATGAAAAATTAAGCAAAAGAATAGCTGCATTTATTTCATATTTAAACAAAAAAGATTTTAAAGGAAACAAGTTTAAATAAAGTTTTAAAGTGAATAAGTGAGCAACCTGAAACTTTAAACAAAAAACTTGAAACAATAAAAAAATGGAATTAAAAGACAAACTCATTTCATCCTTTCTAGCATTTGAAAACCGTGTGGATATAGATTCACCGGTTCACGATGTTAGAAGTGAAGCCATAAAAATATTTGAAAGTCAAGGGTTTCCTTCCAAAAAAGAAGAAGCCTGGAAATACACATCTTTAAAAAGCATTTTAAAGCACGATTACAGTGTGTTTCCCAAACACGAAAAGAACATTGAATACAACGATGTTAAAAAGTATTTTATACACGAAATAGACAGTTATAAAATTGTGTTTATAGATGGAAAATACTCATCGCATTTATCTCAAACCACACATGATGGCATAGATGTTTGTTTAATGTCTGCAGCTTTAAACAAACCCAAATACCAATTGGTTATTGATAATTATTTCAACAAAGCAGCCACTAAAGACAGCATAACATCTTTAAATACGGCTTTCTCCCAAGAAGGGGCTTATATTCATATTCCTAAAAACAAATTGGTAGAGAAACCTATTCAAATCATCCATTTCTCTACAGGAAATGAAACAGCTATCATGCATCAACCACGTAATTTAATTGTGGTTAACGAGAATTCCCATGTGCAAATTATCGAACGTCACCAAAGTTTAACCAATAATCCGGTTTTAACAAACAGTGTGACTGAAATTTTTGCAAATAAACGGGCTATAGTAGATTATTACAAAATTCAAAACGACAATGAAAATGCGTCTTTAATAGACAATACCTTCATCAACCAAAAGCAAGAGAGTCATTGTTCGGTTCATACGTTTTCATTTGGTGGTAAATTAACACGTAACAACCTTAATTTTTATCAAAATGGAGAACGCATCGATTCTACCTTAAAAGGAGTGACCATTATTGGTAACAAACAGCATGTGGACCACAACACTTTGGTGCATCATATAGAACCAAACTGTGAGAGTCATCAAGATTACAAAGGTATCTTTAACGACAATGCAACAGGTGTATTCAACGGAAAAGTCTTGGTAAACAAAGAAGCGCAAAAAACCAATGCGTTTCAAGCCAATAACAACATCCTTGTAAGCGATAAAGCCTCTATAAACACAAAACCCCAACTGGAAATTTTTGCCGACGATGTAAAATGTTCCCATGGTTGTACCATTGGACAATTGGACGAAAGCGCTTTGTTTTACATGCAATCTCGAGGGATTCCAAAAAAAGAAGCCAAGGCTTTATTGATGTATGCCTTTAGCAATAATGTGTTGAGTTCGGTTAAAATTCCTGAAATAAAACAACGAATCAATAAAATTATAGCCACCAAATTAGGTGTTAATATTGGGTTTGACCTTTAGTCTCTATCTCTTTAACTATGAAAAAGCAGTTTATACTTTTTGTATTTATTTTTACCTGTTCATTGTCTCAAGCTCAAGATTTGTCTTATGGAGTTGTATTTGGGGGAAATTATCTACATCCACAAGTAAAAAATTCGTCAGGTAGTATATCATCCCAAAATCCAGATAGGCCCAATATTCATTTAGGTGGTTTTATTAGCTATCAATTTTCAGAAAAATTGGGTGTAAAACTAAACACTCAATACAACAGGATATATCAAAATTATTTATACACTTATTCAAGCTATACAACCAGTAATAATATAAATGCGTTAGAAATTATACCTCAAGTTAAGTTAAATTTCCACCCAAAATTCTATTTTTTGTCTGGACCTAGGTTTAGTTTTGTTATTTCAGTAGATAGAGATGGTGAAGACATTAAAGATTTTTACAAAAGTTACTTAATAGGTGCCCAACTTGGTTTTGGTTTCAATCCTTCTAAATATTTTGCTATTGAATTTATTGGTGATTATGGATTTTCAGATATTTCTGAGGCTGAACCAATTGAAATTAAAACCTTTGGTGGTTACTTAAATTTTGCTATAAACCTAGAATCAATAATAAACAAATAATGTTTCCAATAAAAGAAATTCGCAAAGACTTCCCCATACTTTCAAGAAAAGTACATGGCAAACCCTTGGTGTATTTAGATAATGGAGCAACGTCGCAAACACCTATTCAGGTAATAGATGTTATAGTGGATTATTATTCCAACTACAATGCCAATATTCACAGAGGTGTTCACAACTTAAGTCAGGAAGCGACCGACAAATACGAAGAAGCCAGACATAAAATTCAAAACCATTTTAATGCCAAGCATGCACATGAAATTATCATGACCTCTGGCACTACTGAAAGCATCAATTTGGTGGCCCACGGTTTTGCTTCATTATTGGATAAAGGTGATGAAATTATGGTTTCGGCCTTAGAACATCACAGTAATATTGTGCCTTGGCAAATGTTATGTGAAAAAACTGGAGCTGTTTTAAAAGTTATTCACATGAATGATGAAGGCGAATTGGTTTTGACAGAATACAGCAAATTGCTTTCAAATAAAACCAAGCTGGTTTTTGTAAATCATATCTCAAATGCCTTGGGAACCATTAATCCTATAGAGCTCATTATTGAAAAAGCCCATCAAGTTGGAGCAGCTGTCTTAATTGATGGAGCTCAAGCTTGTCCACACGTCAAACCAGATGTTCAAGCATTAAATGTGGATTTTTATGTGGCTTCTGCACATAAAATGTGTGGCCCAACAGGAGTAGGGATGCTTTATGGAAAAGAAGCATGGCTTAACAAATTGCCACCTTACCAAGGTGGTGGCGAAATGATTGCAGATGTTACTTTTGAAAAAACAACCTATGCTGGCTTGCCTCATAAATTTGAAGCTGGAACACCAAACATTTGTGGTGGTATTGCTTTTGGTGCTGCCATAGATTATTTAAATGCCATAGGATTTGATAACATTGCTGCTTACGAACACGAGCTTTTGGAATATGCCACAGAAAAACTTATGGAAATAGAAGGATTAAAAATTTATGGGACTTCTAAAAACAAAACTTCAGTCATTTCATTTAATATTGAAGGCATTCATCCATACGATATTGGAACCATTTTAGATAAGTTAGGAATTGCTGTAAGAACTGGCCATCATTGTGCTCAACCTATCATGGCTTACTTTAAAATTCCCGGAACTGTTAGAGCATCGTTTGCATTTTATAACACCAAAGAAGAAGTGGATATTTTGGTTGCAGGAGTTAAGAAAGCAAAAATGATGTTGGCCTAAACACTTTGGCTTCCTTTTTGTATCTTTTATTTTTAAATTAAAAAAACAATATCATGAAATACATTACTATTATACTAAGTTTATTTACGTTCATGTCTTGTGGAAACTCAAAAGATGCAACAGCTATGGTAAATAACAGAGAAGTTATGGATCAGATTTCGGGAAACTATTTGGTGACTTCCATTCACGAAACCAACTATACGTCCTCAGAATTGACACTCTTATTTGATGAAAAAACAAACACAGTATCTGGGTTTTCTGGGTGCAATAGATTTACAGGAACTTATAAAATTAGTGAAAACACAATCTCTTTTGGCCCACTGGCCTCCACCAGGATGGCTTGCAGGGAAACCGAAAACCAAATAGAAAAAACCATGTTGGAAGCCTTGAGCAATACCAACGCCCTTTCATTGAACAATAGGGAGCTTACTTTACTGAATTCAGATAAAGCGCTTATAAAAGCCACTAAAATACTGGAGGACAATTCAGAACAGGACACTGGTTACAAAATAACCTATACAGCCATGTCCAGAGGCCTGTTTAATGAGTATGTTTTTGAAAACGGAAAGATCTCCATTCAAAAAGACAGAGCATCCACACCAACAGTTAGAACCTGTTCCCAAGAAGAAATCAACACCCTTCTTGAAGAAGTTAGAGCCTTGGAGTTGGAAAAATTAAACAGCTTAAAAGCACCTTCAGAAAAAAGATTTGTGGATGCTGCTGCCATTGCCATTTTAAAAGTAAGCTATCAAGGTGACACTTACCAAACCCCAGAATTTGATCATGGAGAACCAAACCAATACATTGCTTCATTGGTTTCAACTCTTTTGGGACTTGCTGAAAAAAAGCAATAAATTGATTAGAAGCAATAGTTATTGTACTTTTGTATAAAATAATAAGCAGTGAGCATTCAAGACATTCAAAACGATATTATAGAGGAATTTGCCATGTTTGACGATTGGGAGGAACGCTATCAATACATGATAGATTTAGGGAAAACCTTACCTCTTATAGACGAGCAATACAAAACAGATGATTATCTTATTAAAGGCTGCCAAAGTAAAGTTTGGGTACACGCAAACATGGAAAACAACAAGGTTGTTTTTACGGCAGATAGCGATGCCATTATCACCAAAGGTGTTATTGCTATATTAATTCGCGTATTCTCCAATCAACGTCCTAAAGATATTATTGATGCCAATACCGATTTTATTGATAAAATTGGACTGAAAGAACATTTATCGCCAACACGTGCCAACGGTTTGGTGAGTATGATAAAACAATTAAAAATGTATGCCTTTGCATACCAAACGCAATTGAATTAAAAATTCAGGGTTCAAAATTTTAAATTTTAAAGCATCTTGAACCTTAAACATTGAACAAAAAAAAACCATGGAAACAAGCATAGATACCAACGCTTTGGGCGAAAAAATAGTAAGAGTTTTAAAAACCATTTACGATCCGGAAATACCTGTAGACATTTATGAACTGGGCTTAATCTACGATGTGTTTGTAAACGAAGATTATGAAGTGAAGATTTTAATGACACTAACAACACCAAACTGTCCAGTAGCAGAAACACTTCCATTGGAAGTTGAAGAAAAAGTAAAATCTTTAGACGAAGTAAAAACTGCAGAGGTTGAAATTACTTTCGATCCACCTTGGAGTCAAGAACTTATGAGCGAAGAAGCGAAGCTAGAACTTGGTATGTTATAAAATAGTGATCCTTATTCAGTGTTCAGTTCACAATTTAACAACAAACACAAACAACAAACTGTGAAAGAAGAAATCATAAATCGTGTTGCGAACAGCAAGCTGGAAGTTTTGGACCTGGAAGATTATTATCCACAAGGAAAAAGACAATTGTTGGATATTAAAGACTGGCTTTTTGAAGGTTTTGTTCTGCGTGAAAAAGACTTTAGGGAATATGTTAAACAACACTCTTGGTCTCAATACCAAGATCAATACATTGCCTTAACCTGCTCTACAGATGCCATAATTCCGGCTTGGGCTTATATGCTTATTGTTTTGGAACTGGAATCCATATCCAAGAAAACCATTATTGGGGATTTGGAGCTGTTGGAGACAGCCATTTACCAAGACATAATCAATCAATTGGATGTAAGTCATTTCAAAAACAAACCTGTAATCATTAAAGGTTGCTCCAACAAACCTGTTCCAAAAAATGCTTATTTAATGATTACAGAGAAACTAAAACCTGTTGCAAAATCCATTATGTACGGAGAAGCTTGTTCTTCTGTTCCCTTATTTAAACAACCAAAAAACTTATAGATATTCATTTCAATTTAATTGTTTACATTTATTTATTAATTCATTATTTTTTGATAACTGTGATGTAACATCTATATTTGCAGGCTTTTATAATTATTTAATCCATAAAAACTCTTAAAAATGACTAAAAAATTACTTTCAATCTTAGTTGTGGTATTTACTATTTCAGCTGGATTTTCTCAAACAAAAGAAGAATTAAAATCTGAGCAAAAAGCTAAGAAAGATTCTATTAGCGCCATTCAAGCACGTGTTGACGACCTTCAAAAACAAATAGACACCTATCCAGGCTGGAAATTTGGTGCTTTTGGTACAATTGGTGCCAGTTTCTCTAACTTTAATAACTGGTATGCGCAAGGCTCTCCTAACAATTCTGCAGGAAACATTAGCATTACAGTAAATCCTCATGCTAAATTAGATAGGGACAACTATTTTTGGTACAATACGGCAAACATTAACTTAAGTTGGGTAAAGTTTGATGATAAAGATAAAGACGATCCAAATGACGATGATAGCTTTAGGGAGTCCAGCGATGTGTTTAACGTAACCTCTCTTTTTGGTTATAAAATAACCAAAAGTTTAGCTGCATCAACCTTGGCTGAATATAGAACAACAATAATTAAAAACTTTAACGATCCTGGATACTTGGATTTAGGTGTTGGTATTACTTGGACACCAATCGAGAATTTGGTTGTTGTGGTTCATCCTTTAAACTATAACTTTGTTTTTGCTGATAACGATGCTATTTTTGAATCATCTTTGGGTGCTAAAGTAGTTGCTAACTACAACCGTTCTTTTGGAGGATTGAAATTTAACTCAAATCTTTCTGCATTTATGAGTTATGAAGATTCTGATTTATCAAACTGGACTTGGATCAACTCTCTTAGTTATACTGTTTGGAAAGGAATTGGTCTTGGTTTTGAACTAGGTTTAAGAGACAGTAAGCAAGAAGCACTTAATTATGCGTTGGGCCAATGGGATGGAACAGGTACTGCACCAGATTTCGACAATGTTGATAATGCTGTACAGGTTTACACCACCTTTGGTTTAAGCTATAATTTCTAAACAATATTAAAAAAAAGGCGCCAATTGGCGCCTTTTTTATTCTTCTTCGTTATAATCCGGATACAGGAAATGGTTGTACGGAAAACGTGTTACGTGAATTTCCCGAACCTCATCATAAACCCGTTTTTTAAAGTCGTCCATATTTTCTTTGTTCAAAGCAGAAATAAACAAGGCATTGTTTCCAACCCGGTTCATCCAGGTTTTTTTCCATTCTTGTAAGGTATAATTTGCTTCGGTTCTTTCGGTCTCGAGATCGGTTTCATCAAAAGGTTCCGGCTTATAGGCATCTATTTTATTGAACACCATAATGGTTGGCTTGTCTGAACTATCAATTTCTCCCAAAATTTTGTTTACAGATTCTATGTGATGCTCAAAATTAGGATGTGAAATATCAACAATATGAAGCAGTAAATCGGCTTCACGAACTTCATCTAAAGTACTTTTAAAACTTTCAACTAATTGGGTTGGCAATTTTCTAATAAATCCAACGGTATCGCTTAATAAAAATGGCAGGTTTTGAATAACTACTTTTCTAACTGTTGTGTCTAAAGTTGCAAATAGTTTGTTTTCGGCAAAGACATCGCTTTTGCTAATCACGTTCATTAAAGTAGATTTTCCCACATTGGTATAACCTACCAAAGCAACACGAACCATTTTTCCTCGATTACCACGTTGTACAGCCATCTGTTTGTCGATGGTCTTTATTTTATCTTTTAAAAGTGCAATTTTGTCCCTAACAATACGTCTATCTGTTTCAATTTCTGTTTCTCCTGGACCACGCATTCCAATACCTCCTTTTTGTCTTTCAAGGTGTGTCCACATTCCTTTTAAACGAGGCAGTAAGTATTCGCATTGTGCCAATTCCACTTGTGTCCTGGCATAACTAGTCTGTGCTCTTTGCGCAAAAATGTCCAAGATTAAATTGGTTCTGTCCAAGACTTTACAACCCAAAATTTTACTGATGTTTCGTTCTTGTGCAGCAGACAATTCGTCGTCAAAAATGGCTGTACCAATATCATTTTCACTAATAAACACCCTAACATCTTCAATTTTACCTGTGCCTATAAAGGTTTTAGGATTGGGCATATCCATTTTTTGAGTAAACCGTTTTACTACTTCACCTCCTGCTGTATAGGTTAAAAACTCTAGCTCATCTAAATATTCCTTGGATTTCGCTTCGTCTTGTTCTTTTGTTACAACTCCTATTAAAACAGCTCTTTCTAATGCTATATCTTTCTTTTCTATCATATATGTTAATAAAGTACAAAGTTACGTAATTGTAAGCATTTTAATTTTTATATTTTTAAATCTTCAATAAGTTTAAACTGAAGATATAAACCTGCCTGACGGTTGTCTGGTTTCACGAATCCAAAAAAACATGCACAGCATAGCATTTTACAATATCGAGAACTTATTTGAACCATTTAGCGATTTGTCCTTGACAAGAGATAAAAAATGGACTGTAAAACGCTATCTTGAAAAATTAAACAATATTGGTTATACGTTGTCCGAAATTGGGAAGACTGAAACTGATAAACACCCTACAATTATTGGTTTAGCCGAAGTTGAAAACGAAACCGTTTTGGAAGATTTGATTCAATCAACGCCTTTAAAGGGCTGTAACTACAATTATGTTTTTTATAAATCTAGGGATGAACGAGGCATAAATATTTCTTTGTTGTATGATTCTGGATATTTTAAGGTTGAAAGCTCCAAACCCTATTCTTTTGAATTGAAAAATGCTTTTGGAAAAACAGAATACACAAGGGATATTTTACTCATTTCAGGCTTTTTAAATACTGAGAAAATTTATTTGTTAGTAAATCATTGGCCTTCTAAACGAGAAAACGATAAAGAAACGGAACACAAACGCTTGGCTGCATCACATAAAGTAAGTGAGATTATCACTTCCATAATAACTAAAGATAAAGCAGCTAGGATTATTGTTTTAGGGGATTTTAACGATAATCCCACTAGTAAGAGCGTGAAACGTTTGGTAAATCAGCACAAATTACAAAATCCTTTTGAAGCACTTAGGTCTTTTAGTCGAGGTTCAACCATCCATAACAAACAATGGCATTTGTTTGACCAGATACTTTTAACCACTTCTTTTTTTAATGTTGAAAAAAACAGTTTATCTTTTAATAGCGCTAATATTTTTGATGCAGCTTTTTTAAAGAATTCTGAAGGCAAGCATAAAGGCAGTCCAAATAGAACGTTTCAAGGAAACAGATATCATGGTGGATATAGCGATCATTTTCCAGTGTATATTGTCTTGGGCTAGAGTTATAACACAAAGATTTGCTGAGCAATTATGAATCCTTTCTTCTTGCAAAGACACAAAGATGCAAAACTGGTTCCTGGCAAAAAAACTAAATAGCCTGTAAAATTACCAAAGCCAGAACCACACAAGCTATTGGCAATAACCAAAGCATAACCATAGAATAGTTAGTCCCTTTCTTTTTAAGCATTTTGGCATTTAATACTTTACGTTTTCTGCCAGCATATTGAATCCAATTTTTAAAGAAAATAAAAACAGCTGCCAAAACAAACAAAAACCAAGCTTTATCCTGAGACATGGTATCCATGTTCATTTGATTAAAAAAACCTGCAAAAAACGCACCTAACACCAATAAAATAGCTACTTGTAAAATAGAGATATACAAGGTAGCCATTTGATTTGCTTTTTTGCTTTTAGCTTCCTTATAGTGTTTAAATACGTTGAAGAACAATGCGTCGAAAAGTGTCATAAAGAATGTGGAGATAAAAATTAAAAAAACCTGCCAATGTTTCCCATTGGCAGGTTTTAATATATGAAAGTCCATAATGGACATTTGGCATATAATACCATTAACCACCGAAATAATTAATCTTCTGAACTACAGGTTCTTGATGATTTAAAATCGATGAAACAATGGTTAAAATTAGTTAGCCAATACTTTGTAGTTATCAATTTGATAAGCACCATCCAAAGTGGTATCTGTACCAGAACCTGTAACTTTAAAAGCTACATACACAGTACCGGAATAAGCAGAGATATCAATTAATCCTGAATCCACAAATTCGTACCAAGCATTAGCTTGCGATGGTAAATTGGCTGAAACCGGCTCCCAAGTGGCACCTAATACATCAGAGCCATCAAAATCTGTAGAAACAAAAATCTCTAAAGTATTATCAGGTGAATCTAAATGGTGTTGTGCAGCTTCAAAGTTCACAAAAACATTATCCAAGCCAGACATATCAATACCAGGAGTTACCAACCAAGCAATGTTTACTGCGTCTCCGGAATTGTAAGTGCTGAATTCTGTATAACCATTACCAGAGAACGTTTTTTCTCTCCAAACCCATCCACCAGCTTCTGCAAAGTTAGTCCATCCTGGAAAATCTAAATTGGTATTGTTTACAGCTGATTCAAAATCTTCTTCAGCGACAACAGTGAAATCGTTAATGTCCAAAGGTGTACATCTATCATTGTTAAACATAACATCATCTGTAGTATTTAAAGCCAATACAAGTCCTGAACCATCGTATGTTTTATTAACTACGGCAGCAATAGAGCCATTTTTAACTGGTAATAATTCGTCTCTAAAAGAGGCAAAGCTACTTGTTTCCAATTGGAATGTTGAGTAGGAAAACCCTTCACAAGATTGTAAAGTTCTACTTGTATCAAAATCTTGAAATGGATCGAAATAACGTTTTCCAATTAAATTGTCTGCAAATTCTGCATTATCTACTTGAACAAATAAACCTACATGGCTAGCGTTTATTTGAGAAAAGGTAAGATTAAGTGGTACAATTTCTTCAGTAACTGTAGATCTAAAAACGTGTGAATTTGTTTGAATAGTTCCCAAACTGGTTACAGTTGTTCCGTATTGGTCTGTTTCTGTGCCTCCTCCAATGGTAACAACGCCATTCTCTATGCGTTCTTCACCAACATATAAGTCTTTTAAGCTAACATATACTTCTCTTCCAAAATTAAATTGGTTGTAAGTATCCACTTCGTTTAAAATAACCTTAATAGCAATGGTTGGGTTTGAAGGACTGTCTTGAATAAAAAATTCTTTAAAGAAATTTCCTGTTTTATCAGAAGAAGACACATACCCTTTCACATAAATATTGGTTTCAATAAGAACCGCTGCATTATCTCCTGGGTCTGGCTCTGTAAGATACATTTGCTTTAATTCTGCCATAGAAACTTCAGTTCCAGTAGCCAATAAATTATTTAATGCTGTATTCTCTTCATTTCCCATGCTGCTAGGAACCGAATAATCGTCGTCTTGTACACAGGAAACAATGGCAAAGGTTACCATTAATCCCAGTACTATTTTTAAAAATTTATTTGTTTTCATGATTAATAATTTTTAATTAATTTTTTTCTTTTTCTTTTTTTAGAATCTAAAGTTAACATTTAAAAAATAAGTGGTTCCACGTCCATACCAATATTTTGGACCGAAACGTCTTTTTGGATTTGAGTTGTCTTCCAATAACTGTTGGTAATTAGCAGATCTTCCTTGTTCAAAACCACCTGTTTTATATACTTCGTCCAACAAGTTATTGACACTTGCAAAGAAGCCAATGTAATAATCCCCAATTTTCCACGATTTTCCACCTGTAAGGTTTACAACCATATAATCGTCAAACTCTTCTTGTTTCAATAATTCCCTAGCGATATCTTCATTATAATCGTTAAAAGGCAAGCCATCACTATCTTGATAAAAGTTTTCTGTTCTAGTTATTGGGCTCACGTCCACATAGGTATTTGAGAAAAAGTTAGCTGTAGCTCCAAACCACCAATAATCTGGATCTCTATATTCAAAACCTACAGAATATGCTTGTTGTGGACCACCAGCCACCTTATAATCTTTTAAGTTTGATTTAAAAGTTCTTGTTCTATCAAAACTAGAGGATGTTAAGTAGAGATTTGGATTATTATCATAAGTATATTGACCCACAGAGGCCACACCTTTTAATTTAATGGTTGGTGTTACCTGAGCTTCAAGACCTAATTCCCCTCCAATGTGTTTTTTATCAACTCCATATAACACTTCTTGAACAAAGGCAGATGTTTCGTTATATTGCTGGATGGTACCTGTTATCCCGTCGGCATAGTAAAAGGCAATTTCGTTGGCATCTTCAATTTTAGAATAAAAACCTGTAAGTTTTGCTTTTACAATTGGGGATCTAAAAATATAGCTAATATCAGCAGACGTTATTTTTTCTTCAGTGATATTATCTACTATGCTATTATTTTCTCTAGAATTGGAAAACGTGTTTCTAATAGTTGGCGCTTTGGTTATATAACCAGCATTAACATCTATTAAATGTTTCCCGGTAATTTTATAAGTAAATCCACCTTTTGCTCCAATACCAGTAAAGTTTAATTTTTCACCTTTCCCTAAAGATTCATTTCCTGGATATGCGCTATGTTCCCATAAACCTTCTCTTTGGTAGGTAGTGCTTGTTAAGCTTCCAGAGACATAAAAATCTATTTTATTGTATTTAAATTGTGCTTGGGCATATCCAGAGATTACATCTGATAAGATGTTGTAGTTGTATCTAAATTTATCGCCTTCGCCCAGCAAACGGTCTGGGTTTTGGTTATCATACTGATAGCCGTCAAAAGAATCTACGTTTAAATATCCTACAGTAGAACCTAATAAATCTAGGATTTCACCAAAGTTTTCAGATTTTAAATTTTTATAGGTAACAGCTGCGTTCACTAAAATATTTTCGTTAATCTCTGTATTGAATATGGAGTTTACAGTAAATTGCGTGTCATCGCTTCTGTCTTCATACAAGACATAGGCACCAGGTTCTTCGCCATTAACAGGAATGTTATTGGTAAGGTTGGCATCTAAAATGCGTTCCCAATCTATTTGTCCATTATTGATAAACTCTTGCTCTGCCAAATATGCGCCAGCATAATCTGGACCATCAGCATCTGCCAAGAAGTAACTAGGCAAATTTTGATAATAGGCTGGACTTGGGTTGGCTCCTCCTGCATAATCCAAACGGCTGTTTCCTATTTTACCAAATTGGTAACCTACGTTTGTGTTTAAGCTTGTTTTGCTGTTAATATCCCAATAATGGTTTAACATTAAAATGGGCTCTTCTACTTCTTTTATACGTGAGTTTTTCTTTTCACCATCTAGCCATCCCCAATATTCGTTGTAGCGAATCCCTTTTAGATCGTAAACTTCTTGGGTGTTTGGAGACGATTTTCCTCTACGGTTTGGTGTGTAAATAGAAGTGAAGTTTAAACTATGTTTTTCGTTTATTACTTTTTCCACCGAAGCAAAGAATGAATTGGCATCGTACAGAGTAGCATCTTGATAGCCTTCGTTACCCCAACGTCTTCCAGCCATGAAAGTGAAAGCCCAACCTCCATCTAATAATCCGGAAGCATAGCTGGCCATTACTCGGTTTGTATAACTTCTATTAGAAGAAGAGTATGTAACACGTCCACCTTCTCTATATTGAGACGCTCTAACAATCATGTTAGTAGTTCCCAAAACACCACCAAAGTTATAGCTAGAAGGCTGTAAACCTGTTGTTAACTCTTGGTTACGCAACACATCGTTCAATCCTCCCCAATCACTCCATTGAGGTCTTCCGTCGTACAATTTGTTCATCTCGATTCCATTAATTAAAACCGAACCGTTTTCAGAATCCAATCCTCTTACCTTAAAGAAAGAAGAGCTAAACTCGAATGCTGCAGTACGTTGAAACACATCTTGAGACGATTGTAATAATCCTGAAATATTATCCAGGCCACTATCGTCACTATCCAATTCATCGTCTGTTAAAGTAATGGTAAACAAATCTGCTTCAGAAACATCTTTAGTTAAGGTCATATCTGTGATGTTAACAGTTTGCCCTTGGTTAACCACTATTGGATATCTTTTAGAGATATATCCACTTTTAGAAATGTGCAACACTTGTTCTCCCAACGGAACTTGTTCTAAAAATTGAAACTCACCGTTTTCATCAGTTTCAACAGATAGCACAGTTCCTTCAACAGTTACGGTTACACTTGGAATAGGTTCAAAAGAAATGGCCTCTGTGACACTTCCCTTTACAACAGTTTCTTGGGCCACTGCTGTAATAGTTGAAAAAATTCCGAATAGAAAAATAAATAAACTTTTTTTCATACTTGAATTTATAGTTAATAATTTAATTTGCGTTAATTTATCATTAATTAAGGCTTGCAAATTTACATTATTTATAATAAATATCTACTTTTGGCAGAACATTTGTATTAACATAACTATAACATAACATACAAGTAAATGAAACATTTAAAATTAGGGCTTACGGCTATGCTATTTATTGCTTTTATAACTGTAAACGCCCAAGAAAAGAAAACATTTAAAATCCATACAGTTGCCTTCTATAATTTAGAGAATTTGTTTGATACCATTAACGACCCTAATAAAAACGATGAAGCCAGTCCTATCATGGAAATGAAAGGCGATATCCAAGAAGTGTACAAAAAGAAAGTGAGCAATATGGCTCGTGTGATTTCTGACATAGGTACAGAGGTTGCCCAAAATTCACCAGTTATCATAGGTGTGTCTGAGGTTGAAAACAGGGAAGTGATGGAAGACGTTGCCAACGACCCTTTACTATTGGATAAAGATTATGGCATTGTGCATTACGACTCTCCAGACCAACGTGGTATTGATGTTGGATTGTTTTATCAGAAGAAATTTTTCACCCCTTTACACACCAGTAGCCATGAACTGATAATCTTTGACGACGATACCAGAGAACGTGTTTACACTAGGGACCAACTTTTGGTTAGTGGAAAATTGGAAGACGAAATGATACATATTATTGTTAATCATTGGCCTTCCAGACGTGGTGGCGAAGCTAGAAGCAGACCTAAACGTGTGGCTGCTGCAAAATTGAACAAAAAGATTATCGATTCGTTACAAACCATTGATCCTTATGCGAAAATATTGATTATGGGAGATTTAAACGATGATCCTACAAACGCAAGTGTTAAAGAGGTTTTAAAAGCAGAAAAAGAGAAAGAAGATGTAAAACTAAAAGGGATTTACAACCCTATGGAAAATTTCTTTAAAATGGGCTTGGGCTCCAATGCGTATAGAGATAGCTGGAGTTTGTTTGACCAAATTATGATGACTCAGCCTTTTTTGGAAAAAGATTACAGCTCTTTTAGATTTTACAAAGCTGGAATTTACAATAAAAACTATTTGGTGAACAAAAGAGGTAGATGGAAAGGCTATCCGTTGCGTAGTTTTGCAGATGGTGGATTTACCGATGGTTTTAGCGATCATTTTCCGGTATATATTTTCTTGATTAAAGAAATACAGTAAGGACAGCTGCTTTAATAAGCTTTTAAAATCTTTCCTGGATAACAATAAAATAGTTGCTGGTTTCTGTGTTATTGAGTTATAAAATGAAATTCCCAACAACTTAATTTCCCAATAACTTTGTTATTTGTATTAAAAAAGACGCTTTCGTTCATTTTGAACGAAAGCGTCTTTTTTAATTGATGACTTTTCTTTGCTATGCCAACCAAGTGTTCCAAGGGATTCTTGATAAAAACAAGACCAGCGCAATGGCATAAAACACTGAAATGGTTTTAAATTTCGCATTGGACAACAGTTTCTTTTTATGCTTGGAGTACCCAATAGTAATTAACACGATAGCAATAATGTTTATTAGAGGATGTTCAACCAAATACAATCTGTCCACAGAGTTTTTCATAATCTCTCCCATGCCAGACTCACTGAACAAACTAAACCTTGGAGATACAAAATAAAGGATGAATCCCAAAAGCAACTGTATGTGGGAGACAATTAAAGCGAACAATGCAATTCTAAAGTCCTTGGCTTCATATTCCTTTTTACCTGCCAGCTTAACAATACTATTAATAACTGCCAACACTAATATTAAAAGCACTAAATAAGCCCAATAAGAGTGAAGTATTTTTACCATGTTATACATATCGATACGTGTTTTATTGATTATAACACAAATGTAGTCATTATAAACACATAAAAAAACCTCTTCGAGAGGAAGAGGTTTTTTAAATTTATCTAAATAAGACTAGAAGTTAAAACGGATGCTTGTGTTCCACGTTCTACCGTAACCAAAACGTCCTGTATTGCTAGTGTTAACACCTTTGTAATTGTCTTCAGGATTTGAAGAAGCTGCAGTGTTTCCATTAACAGATTCTAAATATACCTCGTCGAAAATATTGTTGATATTCACTCTAAATTGCAATGAATTTCTATCGTCTTTACCTACTAACATTTTGTAGGACAGACCAGCGTCTACCAAATCATAAGAAGGCATAGCAATAGTTTCTTCTTCTAAAGACCCAGTAGAATACATATCGTTGTACCAGTTCCATGCTCCATCCACGCTTAATCTTGGTAAAAACTCATAACTGGCATTGATTCCTGCAGTTACCTGAGCAGCTCCACCAACATTAAATCCATCTATTTCTACATCTAAATCATCTCCAACTTGATTCCCATCAATATCAAAAGTTCTTTGAGTTGCATTGTCCTTATATTGCCACTCTCCTAAAGAAAGAAACCCATTTACACTTAAATTATCAAGAGGTTGTGTAAACACTTCCAACTCAACACCATAATGCACTTGTTTTATTCCTTGTGTTTGAAAGCTTAAAAAATCATCACCTTCTTCACCATTTGTAAATGTTTGAGTAACTTCACCCCAAGTAGTATGGTATAAGTTTAAATTGGCTTGGATACGCTCGCCTCCAAATTGATACCCAGCTTCAAAACCTGTAATTTCTTCATTTTTTGCTTCTGGTTGTAGTAATTCATTACTACTTCTATCATCCTTATATAAGTTATCATGGAAAGGCTGACGAGAATAGTATCCTGCGTTTACAAACACTTTATGCATGTCTGTAATGGTGTAAGCAGCACCAACCTTAAGGTTATATCCAATGTTATTTACTTTGTCTCCCTCTTCCCCTTGTCCTGGAGTTGATGTGTTTAAATACTCGGTTCTAACATGAGATTGGTTAGATAAGGCACCTTGGAAAAAAGCAGATAAATTATCTTTAGAGTATTCTAATTGTGTAAATATACCAGCATAGTTAATTTGCTCTTCGTAATCGTATCCAAAGCGTTGTAGATGGTCTGTATTTGGGTTAAAAAACACATTCCAAGGATTGATTCCTCCTGCTTCGGTTAAATAATAGGTTTCACCACCACTATAACCTGAACTAGCACTTACAGAATCTACAGACAAAAACTCTCTTACATCTCTAAAATGAATACCGTTATACAAACGTACATCGGCTCCTACGTTAAAGTTTAAATTCTCCGTTAACTGGTTGTTGAAGTTAGTAACCAAACCATACCAGTTGTGGTTGTTGTTTGAACCTCTTGCATAAGTTACTTCATCTCCCGATGTTCTTGCTTGTGCGAAAGAACCTCTACCCATTGATCCGTAAAGTACAGTAGAAAGCTCAGATTTATCGTTAATGGTCCAATCCCAACTTAAGTTAGCCACTGGTTTGTGGTAAATATTTCTACCACCTGGATACACACCTCCATGTAAATTGTTATCACTATCAACACCAGTAAAATTCCAAGAATTATATCTTCTCCCATTGTCTAAAAAGTCTTGAATATCTCCACTTCCTGCAGCTGCATGCCATTGTGGCGCACCAGTTAACATAAAGTTTAAGGCGTGATTATCGTTTGGTTGATACCCAACAGAAATATAATAGGTTTGTCCTTGACCTTGTGTATAATCTACATAACCATCACCTTGCCAGTGACCAAACAACACGCCTAAAGACCATCCTTTATCATTTACTCCAGTAGAGTAATAAGCAGTTGATTTAATATAGTTGTCGTTTCCAACCATTTGTTGTACAAAACCACCTTCTCTTCTATCTATGGTTTTAGTTACAATGTTAACCGTACCACCAACTGATGAAATAGCAAGTTTGGAAGCTCCTAAACCACGTTGTACTTGAACAGCGTTAGCAACATCTAAAACACCAGACCAGTTAGACCAGTACATCCTACCATCTTCCATGCCGTTAATTGGTTGTCCGTTTAATAAGAACGCTGTGTTTGTTTGGTCGAAACCACGTAAAAACATTTGACCGTCTCCAAAACCACCAGCTTGTACACTTTGTACAGAAGGTGTTTGTTTTAACACTTCTGGTAAATCTGAGTTACCAGCTTTTTCTCTAATTTGATTTGCTGTAATGGTAGAAACAGCCACAGGCGTTTTTCTATCTTCAGCTAAATCGATTACACCACTACCAATAATAACCACTTCTTCTAACGTGTTATCTGGCTTAAGGGTTATGTTTCCTAAATTTGTGCTTCCACTAAATTTAACAACCACCTTGGTATAACCAACATAAGAAATAACAATTTCCCCTTCGGTTGATTGGGTAATGATAGAGAATTCACCATCAAAATTTGATGACACACCATTGGTAGTGCCTTTTTCAACGATGTTGGCACCAGGAAGTGGCGCAGCCATTTCAGCATCCATAACAGTTCCTGTTACAACTGTTTGAGCCATTGAAAAAGCAGTAAACATTAATGCTCCTGCTAAAAATAATAATCTTGTAATTTTTTTCATTGTATTAAAAAGATTTGTTTTAAATTTTTTGCAAAACTACGCTTAATTAATTGATAAATATTATCTAATTGTTAAGAAATTTTGTTGTTTGAAGATAAGGAATAAATAAGCTATTGACACTTTTTCAATGAAAAAGCTATTAACATGTTTTTCAACATGTTTTATGTTAATTTCTTATAAAATTGTAATAATTTTGAAGTAGAAGCATCTAGATTATCAAAGCTGTTTTTTTGCATTTTTTCTAAAATATTTCCAGCTAATTGCTTGCCCAATTCCACCCCAAATTGATCGAAACTAAAAATATTCCAAATAACACCTTGTACAAAAATTTTATGCTCGTACATGGCAATAAGTTTTCCTAAGCTCTCTGGTGTTAATTTATGAATGAAAATGGTATTGGTTGGTTTATTGCCTTCAAAAACCTTGTAAGGCAAAAGGCGTTCCATTTGTTCCTTTGGTACGTTTTGATTTTGCAATTCTTGTAATACAGCTTCCTTTGTTTTTCCAAATAATAAGGCTTCCGTTTGGGCTATAAAATTGGAAATCAATTTGTCCTGATGCGCTTTGTTTTTATGCAAGGCGTTTGCAAAGCCAATAAAATCGGTTGGAATAAGTTTTGTTCCTTGATGGATTAATTGAAAAAAAGCATGTTGCGAATTGGTGCCTGGAGTTCCCCAAACCACACCTTCTGTTTGATAAGAAACATTTTTAGAATTTCTATCTACCGATTTTCCGTTGCTTTCCATACAACTTTGTTGCAAATATGCTGAAAACTTATTCAAGTATTGCGAATACGGAATAACGGCTTCGGTTTCGGTCTTAAAAAAATTATTGTACCAAATACTTATTAGGGCTAAAACAACTGGAATATTTTTTTGAAATGGTTCTGTTTTAAAATGGGTGTCCATTTTATTGGCACCTGAAAGTAGTTTGTTGAAGTTTTCAAAACCAATTGCAAGACTTATGGAAAGTCCAACAGCACTCCAAAGTGAAAACCTGCCACCAACCCAATCCCAAATAGGGAATATATTGTCTGTATTTACGCCAAAAGCTTTAGCTTTTTCGGTATTTGTGGTAACGGCCACAAAATGCTTGGAAATAGCTTCATGATTTGCTATTTGCAAAAACCATTCTTTAATGGTATGAGCATTTGTAAGGGTTTCTTGTGTGGAAAATGTTTTTGAAACCACTACAAACAAAGTGGTTTCTGGGTTCAGTTTTTTTAAAAGCTCATGGACATGATCGCCATCTATATTGCTTATAAAATGGGTGTTTAAATGATTTTTGTAAAACTCCATGGAGCTAACAACCATGGCTGGACCTAGGTCTGAACCTCCTATCCCAATATTGACAATATCTGTAAACGGTTTTCCTGTGTACCCCTTTTTAGAACCATTAACAATACTATTGGTAAAGTTTTCTATATGTTGTTTTACTTTAAAAACTTTAGGGACCACATTCTCTCCATCCACAAAAATTTCATCGGTTTCCTTAGCTCTTAAAGCTGTATGAAGTACGGCTCTTTGTTCTGTTTCGTTAATTTTTTCTCCAGAAAAATAAGCTTTTATGGCAGTTTCCAGCTTAACTTCCTTTGCCAATTGAAACAATAAGGCTAGTGTTTCTTCGGTTAGCCTGTTTTTAGAAAAATCCACATAAAAATCTTCCCATTCAAGGGATAGTTTATTTGCTCTATCTGGATTTTGTTCAAACAGCTCTTTCATACGAACCTCTTCCATAGATTGAAAATGTACCTGAAGTTTTTTCCAGGCATGTGTAGATGTTGGATCAATCTTTGGTAAGCTCATAAAATTAATTTACCTGGGTAATTAACTTATCTGAAGGTGTTTTAGCTTCAAATTCTATCTGGTCCAATTGCACTTTTATAGGAGCAATATATTCTAAATACCTGGATTTTAAGCTATCTGAAATAGGTTCTGCTTCGGGTAGTTTTTCACGAAACGGATCGACCTGTTCCCCATTTTTCCAGAACCTGTAGCATACATGTGGCCCAGACGTATTTCCAGTCATTCCAACCCAACCTATCACATCGCCTTGTCTTACATATTGTCCCACTTTTACATTTTGTTTTTTCATGTGCAAATATTGGGTTTCGTAGGTAGAATTATGTTTAATTTTCACGTAATTACCATTTCCTCTGGTAAAACTGGATTTGGTAACGGTTCCATTGGCAGTGGCACGAATGGGTGTTCCTATATCTGCAGCAAAATCGGTTCCTTTATGAGGCCTTATTTTGTTGCCATAAAGCGCAATTCGTCTTCTTAGGTTGTATCTGGATGAGATTCGTTTGTATTCCACTGGAGCTTTTAAAAAGGCACGACGAAGGTTGTTGGCTTCTTCATTAAAGTAATCTTTGATTCTTTTAATGCTGTCGGTTTCAAACTCAAAGGCATAAAATGGTTCGTTTTTATGTTCAAAAACAGCAGCTTTTATGTTGTCTATTCCTGCATAAATGGTATCGTCTATATATTTATCTGTATAGATAACTTTAAACCTGTCGCCTTTTTGCAGTCTGGTAAAGTCTATGGTCCAAGCATAAATGTCAGACATTTTGTATGCCAATACAAAACTGATACCTTGTTGGGCCAAAGTTTCAGAAATATTACTTGTGATAACTCCTGAAAGTTCCTTTTCTACATATTTTATAGGTTTTCTGCTGGTGTAGGCATGAATGGAATCCTGAAAATTCAAGACAATGTATTCTTCCCTATTTGGCTGGTAAATAAAGCATTTAGGTTCTTGAAGTGAGTCTTTGGTACAAAGAATGGTATAAGGTTTCCCTATCTGAAGCTTTCTTATATCGAAACTATCGCGTGCTTTCTCAGCAATTTGAAATATTCTGGGATAACCTATGTTGTTACGTTGCATGATTTCGCCAAAGCTGTCTCCAGCTCTTACGGTATCTCTTTTAACGTGAAAATCGTTTAGGTTGAAACCAAATTCATAAACATCTTCAATAATTGGCTCTACAACGGCCAATTCTTCTTCAATAACTGGCGATTTTTCATTTTTGCAACTATTTAAGGTTAAAATAATTGCAAAAAGCATTAGACATTTTCTC
Source organism: Xanthomarina gelatinilytica (assembly GCF_000348685.1). GTDB lineage: Bacteria > Bacteroidota > Bacteroidia > Flavobacteriales > Flavobacteriaceae > Xanthomarina > Xanthomarina gelatinilytica. The sequence continues at coordinate 111,150 of NZ_ANLA01000004.1, forward strand.
CCCAATCTTTCAATTCTTGTTCGCTCCATAGTTCTGGAAAAAATATTCTTCTTTGATATTTTGGATGCATGTATTTTACCCATTCACTTCCTCCTGTTGCTTCAGCTGTTTTTCCTCCTATGTTCAAATAGTGGTTTGCTGTATTGTAATGTGCCATGACCCATGTTATGTTTACAGTGTAATCGTAATGACGCATGGCCTTAATTAACTCTTTATCTTCCCTAACTTCCTGTGGCAGCTGCTTAAACTTGGTCCACAAATTATTGGTGTTATAGAATTTGGCAAATCTAATAAATTCATCTTTGTATCGTTCTTCAAAAACTGTTAATAAATAAGATTTTTTGCCTGTATTGTAGTCTTTTCCTGCTGCTTGCCAGTACAAATGGTTAAAAGCATGTTCAAAAGAGGTGTTTCTATCTATGGTTGCCCTAAACCTGTTATCTATCAAGTTGATAAGCTCTGTGGAAGCAAATTCAATTTTTCTGTATTGTGCACTTTGAAACCCACTTGCTGGCGTTAAGGTGTTTCTAAACTTGTTGTATTGCTCCACTTCCATACCATCTTTCATGATTTCGAAAGAAGATGTTAGCATATCAAAATATCTGCTAATTCGCATGAGCTTGTTGGAGAAGAACGCAGCGTCCAGGTTTTCATTTTTTGCCACTTGGTCAATTTCCCACAGAATCATTTTAAACAGCAACTCGTTAATTTGATGGTACATAATAAAAACCATCTCATCTGGTAAAACCGTACGTTGGGTTTGAAGGTCCAACAGAGCATCTGTTTGAATGTAGTCCCAATAATTTATGGGTTTGCTATATAACAACCCTTTTAAGTGAACTTCCAGGTCTTGCCCAAGATCATCGAATTTTTCTTTTAATTGACTGGTTAATTCTTTATTTAATTCCATTAATCTGTTACTAAAATTTTAAATGGGTGTTTTAATCCTTTAAAAGCATCCAGATCGGCTCTTAAAGAGCCAACAGCTAGATCTGCTTGGATACGTAAAGGTACTTTATTTTTATCATTTGAGACCCAAAGTGTCAAACTTTCTTCTTCTTTAAACACCCTTCCTGCCATTACATATGGTCTGAATTTTAGCGCTCTTATTTTACCAAATTCTGTTGTTATGGTTTCTTTTCCCAAATATTTTAATTTAAAGCCATAGTTTTCGTCGTCAAAAAACATATCCACATGCACTTCGTTTCCAATTTGTAAATTATCTATGTCCAGATTGTCCCTTAAATAATAAAAAGTGGAAATCATGTCTTGAATATTCGGTTTGGTGTCGAATACTTTTTTTCTGTTGTGCTTGATATTGTTTACGTAGGCTTTATGGTTGACTTGATCAAATTCAATTTCTATGTTTTTGGTATGGCCACCTTCATTGATGTCCCTAATAAATTTATAGGGTTTAATGTCTTGTTTATCGAAATAACTCTCATACCTGTCTTCCACTTTAAAAAACCATGAGATGGCTCCTGTTGTCCAACCTTTGCCAACCACATGATATACTGGTTTGTTTTTATAAACGGTTTCGTTAACCGTGATGGTTGCTTCCCCAGCTTTTAAAAACCCGCTATAACTCATTTCAAACCGAAACCACTCTCCATGACTAAAAGAGCTTTCTGTCTGAACAAATTTGTTACCATTTATTCCAGATTTGTTTTCGCTTTGGCCAAAAACGGTTTGCAATATTAAAATGGATAAGAGTAATAGAACTGTTTTTTTCATAATTTATATATCTGTAAATGTAACTTATTGAAACCTATTTTCTTGTTTCAACCTTTTATTTACAATTACCATTCCAAATGTATGAAACAAAAAAACTCCATCAGAAAATTTGATAGAGTTTTTAGGTTTATTTTAGTTAAATATTTGTTATAATGTACCTCTTAATTCCTGTTCGCGCTCTATAGACTCGAAAAGAGCTTTAAAGTTCCCGGCTCCAAAACCACGTGCTCCCATACGTTGTATGATTTCGAAGAAAAGTGTTGGTCTATCCTCTACTGGCTTGGTAAAGATTTGCAATAGGTAGCCTTCCTCGTCTGCATCTATCATAATACCTAGTTTTTTAAGTGTTTCTATATCTTCACGAAGTTCGTGACTAAATTCATCCAAACGTCCTGGAACAGCTTTATAATACTCTTCTGGTGGTGTTGATAAAAACTCCACACCTCTGGAACGTAAATCGGAAACGGTTTTTATAATATTATCTGTAGCTACAGCAATATGTTGTACTCCAGGACCTTCGTAAAAATCCAAATATTCTTCTATCTGCGATTTCTTTTTTCCTTCGGCTGGTTCGTTAATTGGGAATTTAATTCGTCCGTTACCATTGCTCATTACTTTACTCATTAATGCTGAGTATTCGGTATGGATTTGTTTGTCGTCAAAAGACAGAAAATTCACAAAACCCATAACATCTTCGTACCATTTAACCCAAGTATTCATTTCTCCCCAACCTACATTTCCTACCATGTGGTCTATGTATTTTAAACCTGTAGGTTCTGGGTTGTAATCAGATTTCCACTCTTTAAAACCTGGCATAAATTTGCCTTTATAGTTTTTGCGCTCCACAAACATATGAACAGTTTCTCCATAGGTATAAATTCCAGCACGAACCACTTCGCCATGCTCATCTGTTTCCACTTTTGGTTCCATATAGGATTTGGCTCCTCTCTTGGTGGTTTCTTCATAAGCACTTCTGGCATCTTCAACCCATAGGGCAACCACCTTTACGCCATCGCCATGTTTTACTATATGATCGTTTATAGGAGATTTACTGTTTAAAGGCGTGGTTAAAACCAATCTTATTTTGTCCTGCTTTAACACATAACTCACTTCGTCCCTGGATCCTGTTTCCAGGCCTTTGTAGGCATAAGATTGAAATCCAAACGCTGTTTTATAGTAATGTGCTGCTTGTTTGGCATTCCCTACATAAAACTCTACATAATCTGTTCCTAATAATGGAAGGAAATCTTGGGCGCCTTCAAATATTTTTTCCAATCCGTATTCTACTGATTTTATTTCTTTACTCATTTTTTTAATGTTTTTTAATTATCCAACCAAGATTTATAATAATCTTCGTCTGCTATTTTTAATGCGTCTTCTGTGATTTTTAAGGGTTTAAAGGTGTCTACCATCACTGCCAACTCGTCTGTTCTTACTTTTCCAATACTTCGTTCTGCTGCTCCTGGATGTGGCCCATGAGGAATACCTGCTGGATGCAAGGAAATGTGTCCAGCATCAATATCATTTCTGCTCATAAAATCGCCATCTACATAGTAGAGGACTTCATCACTATCAATATTGCTATGGTTGTATGGAGCAGGAATGGCCAACGGATGATAATCGTAAAGCCTTGGCACAAAACTGCACACAACAAAGGCATCTGTCTCAAAAGTTTGGTGTACTGGAGGTGGTTGATGGATACGACCTGTTATGGGTTCGAAATCGTGAATAGAAAACGCATAAGGATAGCTGTAACCATCATAACCAACAACATCAAATGGATGTGATGCGTAAACCATTTCAAAAATATCGTCTTGTTTTTTAACTTTCATCAAGAAATCGCCATTCTCGTTATAGGTTTCCAATTCTTGAGGCTGACGAATATCCCTTTCACAAAAAGGTGCATCCTCCAATAGCTGTCCAAACCAGTTTCTATAACGTTTTGGGGTATAGATGGGCCTTCTGGACTCCACTATAAACAACCTGTTATCTTCTGTATCAAAATCTATTTTATAAATGGTTCCTCTAGGCACCAATAAATAGTCTCCATATTTAAAATCCAAATTCCCAAGGTGAGTGCGCAATTTTCCTGTACCTTTATGGATGAAAATGAGCTCGTCTGCATCGGAATTTTTATAAAAATAATCTGTCGTAGACTGTTTTGGAGCAGCAAGAATGATGCTGCAATCGCTATTGGTAAGTACTGTTTTCCTGCTTTCCAGGTAATCGTTTTCCGGTTTTATTTGAAAGCCTCTAAACCGATAGGATTGAATGCTGTTTTCTTTGGCTATTTTTGGCGCTACGCTATACTGTTTTTTGATAGCCTTAACCTGTGTTGGTCTTTGCTGGTGGTATGAATTTGTTGACATTCCGTCGAAACCAATTGTTCCAAAAAGCTGTTCGCTGTAAAGTGTTCCATCTGGTTTTCTAAACTGTATGTGTCGTTTAGGAGGTATGTTTCCTAATTTATGATAAAATGGCATTGGTTTTAAAATATTATGGGTTACTTATAAAAGGGTTTGAGGGAAAAGGTTAACTCTCTCTCAAAAAACCCTCAATACAATAAAATAAATTTATATAAAGATACAAAATGTGCCTATTTATTCTGGATTTCTTTTGATAAGAAATTGAAGATGTGATAATAAACCTGACCAAAAATGTTTCATAGTTCTACAAATATCGGAAATATTTATGACATATCGTTTTTAACAATTTTCCATTTTGGAAGGAGTGGAAAACTAGATTAGAACCAGAACCCTAAATTAAAAAACCAAATGCTTTCTTTGGTTTCCGGAGAGTAAGTGTACTTTAACTCTATTGGTCCAACAAAGGTTTCCATGGCATAACCTATGGCATAACCTGAATAATCTGGGGATGTAAACCATTCACCATCGTCAAAAATATTGTCTGCAATATTGGAATAATTTGCAGCAATATTGATGTGGTTTTTCTTGAAAATTTCATAATCCAAGGTTAAAACCCCTTTTACAAAACTATTGCCTGAAAGCGAGATAAAATCGTAACCATAAAACGATTCGAAATTGTTTATAAAGTCGTTTCCATAACCTCCAAGGGCAAAATTTAAATAAGGGTTGTCGTTTTCACCAATGTTAAAACCTCCTTGAGTAGTGATGTTTGCCGTTAACTTATCTGAAAAGCTATAGGCATAGCCAATGGTTGCTTTAGCAATGGAAAATTCATTGAAGTTATTATTGAAATCTGACGAATACAGATAAAGATGAAAGTCTCCATCAAAATAAAACCCTTCGTTGGGGAAATACTTATTATCGTAAGAATCGAATTTAGCTTTGCCAAACAAACTTAAATAATCGCTGTTCTCAAAAATGGTTTTTTTATCATTGTTGCCAGTTAAAACTGTTTCGGTTGTAATTTTCAATCGTTTATGTTCTGCCCCAAGTGACAAGGACATATCTTTGGTAAAAAGGGTTTGCAAATAAAACTGATTGGTAAGGTCTTTTAATTCGACATCCAATTTATTTACATTAAGGGTTTGCAATTCATCGTCTGTTAAAAGTGCTGTTGCTGGTATCACTTTTTTAAATTGATTGTAACTGGATTTTAAACCAACACTCCAATAAAACCCTTGATCTATATAATATTCAAAATTATACCTAATGTTGTCCCCAAATATAAAATCGAAAGACAGCACATCGTTTTTGATCAATAATTGCTTTTTGGTGAGGTTGACCAAAGCAGCTGTTTTATAGAGATCGTCATAATGAACAGCAAATTTAAAAAAAGTTGTAATGGAACTTTCCTTTAGTGTCAGATACATATCATAACCCTCGTTATTGCTTGAAGGTTGTAATTTATGCACAACGCTCTCAAAGTTATTGGTAGCAGCCAAGTTGTTTACCCCTTCCACATAACTGTTGTATTGTAACTTAACGTTTTGTTTAAATTTAAGTTTCCCTAAAACATATGCATCTGTATATTTTTTATTTCCTTCAATATAAATGGCATTTATTTTAATACTGTCTACAGATTTTATGGTTATATGTTTGGTCTTTTTTTGGGTTTGCATAGAAGCAACATGCTTTAAAGCATCCATTTCTTTTAAGGCTGCTGCTTCACCATTATCTATAATCTCCCTTCCGTCACTAAAAGAAACCACAGTAAAGTTTGAAATATCCGGTTTTATGTAGATATCTGTTTTTTTGGCTTTTTGCTTCATATCATTGATGGTTCGGTAATTATTTATTTGAAGCAGAATGTCCAATGCAGATTTTAAATCGTCCCTGGAGGCCAAATCGTCTTGCACATCCACACCAATAATCAAATCCATTCCTTTGGCCCTTAATTCGTCTATGGGATAGTTATTGACCACACCACCATCAATTAAAAGTTGACCATCTATAATAACTGGTTGAAATAATGACGGAAAGGCGCCACTTGCCGTAATGGCTTGGGGCAGGTTTCCTTTGTCCAAAATTACAGCTTGTCCGGTTTCCACGTTTGTAGCTATACAGAAAAACGGAATAGGCAACTTGCTAAAATCTTCCACATCGCTAACATGCAAAGTGAGTTTAGAAAGTAAACTTAGCGTGTTTTGTCCCTTGGACAAGGCTGTTGGCAATTTTAAATTAAAATGCTCAAATGGCAATGTTACGGCATATTTTTCTGAGTTATCCCTTTCATAGAAGGTCTTGGCAGCTCTAGGCAAGTCGTCGTTTATAATTTTATCGAAATTCACATCCTTAAAAATAGAATCAATTTCTTTTCCAGTATAACCAGAAGCGTACAAAGAACCAACAATGGCTCCCATGCTTGTTCCTGCAATATAATCTACCCGAATACCCAGACTGTCAATAACTTTTAATGCTCCAATATGTGCCAAGCCTTTGGCGCCTCCTCCACTTAATACAACACCAATTTTTACATCTTGTTTGGTGTTTTCCTGAGAGAACATTACGCTGGTAAAAAATAAAGAAACGACAATAATTAGGTATTTCATGAATTATGGTAGTAATTATAAATTTTTTGAGCTCTTGAAACACCTACAACATCCTCTAACTCGTCTAACTTGGCATGTGAAATCCGTTTTACGGATTTAAATTCCTTCAAGAGCTCGACAATGGTTTTTTCTCCTATACCAGGAATACTTTCCAGCTCTGTATTTAAAGCGCTTTTGCTTCTTTTATTTCTATGGTGTTCTATGCCAAACCTGTGAGCTTCGTTTCTAAGTTGTTGGATGATTTTTAGGGTTTCACTTTTTTTATCTAAATATAAGGGAATTGGATCGTCTGGATAAAATAATTCTTCCAAACGTTTCGCAATTCCGATGATTGCAATTTTTTGTCTCAAATTCAAGGCATTCAAACTTTTCAATGCCGAGGAAAGTTGTCCTTTTCCACCATCGATAATAATTAATTGAGGGAGTGGACTTCCTTCGTCCAACAATCTTTTATAACGTCTGTAAACCACTTCTTCCATAGACGCAAAATCGTCTGGTCCTTCAACTGTTTTAATGTTAAAGTGCCTATAGTCCTTTTTGCTGGGTTTGCCATTTTTAAAAACCACACAAGCAGCAACTGGATTGGTACCTTGAATGTTTGAGTTGTCAAAACACTCTATGTGCCTGGGTTCCTCCTTTAGGCGTAAATCGGCTTTCATCTGAGCCATGACCCTATTGGCATGCCTGTCTGGATCTACAATTTTTACTTGCTTTAATTGTTCCAGCCTATAATATTTGGCATTACGAATGGATAGGTCCAAAATATGTTTTTTGTCTCCCAATTGAGGAACAAACACCTTTACGTCTTCACCTAAATTAATTTTAAAAGGTACATAAATTTCTTTCGACTTGGAGTGAAAACGCTGTCTTAATTCAATGATGGCCAATTCCAGTAATTCTTTGTCTGATTCTTGAAGTTTTTTCTTAATCTCCAAAGTATGGGAACGAATGATGGAGCCATAAGACACTTGTAAAAAATTAACATAGGCGTAGCTCTCGTCACTAACAATGGAAAACACATCCACATTGCTTATCTTAGGGTTGACAATGGTGGATTTTGCCTGGTAATTTTCTAGTATCTCTATTTTTTCCTTAATAATTTGCGCTTCTTCAAATTGCATATTTTCAGAAAATTGGGCCATCTGTTGTCTAAATTGTGATAAGGAATCTTTAAAATTCCCTTTTAAAATTTCTTTTATGGCAGCAATTCCTTCATTGTAGTCCTCAAGGGTTTGAAACCCCTCGCAAGGACCTTTACAATTCCCTAAATGGTATTCCAAGCATACTTTGTATTTTTCGGCTTCTATTTTTTCTTTGGACAGATCGTAATTACAGGTTCTTAATTTGTACAAGCCTCTTATTAAATCCAACAAGGTACTTACTGTTTTCATGCTTGTGTATGGCCCAAAATATTCACTGCCGTCTTTAATAACGCGTCTGGTAGAAAACACCCTGGGAAAACGTTCGTTTTTAATACAGATCCATGGATACGACTTGTCGTCTTTTAACATGACATTGTATCTTGGCTGGTGTTTTTTTATTAAATTGTTTTCTAATAAAAGGGCATCGGTTTCCGTGTTTACAACTATGTGCTTAATGCTAGCTATTTTTTTTACAAGCACTTTGGTTTTACCATAATCGTGTTGCTTGGTAAAGTAAGAACTGACTCTTTTTTTTAGGTTTTTGGCTTTTCCTACATATAAAATAGTTCCATTTGCATCAAAATACTGATACACGCCAGGTTCATTTGGTAAGGTTTGTATTTGTATTTCAAGCGATGTTTTGCTCATTAACAGGATTTGGTCTATTTAATTTATGTATGGATGAAACTATTGAAGATAGAATCATTAATTTAACAGCTTTTACCAAAGGTAATTCTTTTAATTTTTTTAGTTTTAAAAATCAAGGTTAATTATTTTTAAAATAAATGAATAAATCCCTATTTTCAGAATACTATTTAAGTAACTTGCTCCACTTTTTTTTAATACGTTTAAATGGAAAAACTTATAATTGGAAGAGTTGATAAAATAGACTTTCCAAAATTAAATTTATATAATATTGACGCCAAAATTGATACTGGCGCATATACCTCTGCCATACACTGTTCTGAAATAATTGTTGAAGGCGAAAAACTAAAGTGTACCTTTTACAGTAAGGGACACCCTAATTTTAGTGGTAAACAAGTTGTTTTCGATAGCTTTTCCAAAACAGATGTAAAAAGCAGTAACGGCTATAAAGAAAACCGGTTTAAAATAAAATCTGAAGTGGTATTTTTTAACAAAACCTATAAAATAAACTTAACATTAAGCACTAGGGACGATATGAAATTTCCTGTTTTAATAGGAAGGCAATTTCTAAGTAAAAAATTTCTGGTGGATGTAGATTTGCATCACGTATCATTCAACAAAAAACAAGCCATCTAATTATTTAACAAAGCACACCCATGAATATTGTTATTTTATCAAGAAACCCTCATTTATATTCCACCCAAAGATTGATTGAAGAAGGACGAAAACGACAACATAAAGTAGAAGTCATCGACCCTTTAAAATGCGATATCATTATTGAAAAAGAAAAACCAACCATTTATTACAAAGATAGATACTTAGATTATGTAGATGCCATTATCCCAAGAATAGGAGCTTCCATAACATTTTATGGCTGTGCCGTTGTGAGACAGTTTGAAATGATGAATGTGTTTTCCATTGTATCTTCTGGAGCTATTTTGCGTTCCAGGGACAAACTAAAAAGTCTACAACTTTTAAGCAAGGCTGGTATTGGGATGCCCAAAACCGTTTTCACAAATTATTCCAGGGATGTTGAAGAAGTGATAGCGCATGTTGGAGGTGTTCCTGTAATAATAAAACTATTGGAGGGCACACAAGGCTTGGGTGTGGTTTTGGCTGAAACAAAAAACGCAGCCGAATCTGTTCTTGAAGCCTTTAACGGACTAGAAGCCAGGGTTATCGTTCAAGAATTTATTAAAGAAGCCAAAGGAGCCGATTTAAGAGCTTTGATTGTAGATGGACAAGTTGTTGGCGCCATGAAACGCCAAGGAAAAGAAGGCGAATTTAGATCCAATTTGCATCGTGGTGGCTCTGCAAAAATCATTAAACTAAGCGATGCAGAATTAAAATTAGCCATGAATGCTGCCAAAGCCTTAAAGCTTCCTGTATGTGGCGTGGACATGTTGCAATCTGCTCGTGGCCCTTTACTCTTGGAAATTAATTCCACACCTGGACTGGAAGGTATAGAAGGTGCAACAGGAAGAAATATTGCAAAAGCTATTATTACTTACATAGAAAAAAACAGATAATGGAATTTGTTCATAAAGAATATATAACCATCTTAGGTAAAAAAATAAAAGCTGGTGAAAGTTGCGAGCTCAATTTTGGCGTGGCCAATTTACATACTACCTCTAGTATAGATGTGCCTGTTTTTGTAGAACGCTCCAAAAAACCAGGTCCTGTGGTTTTATTTACGGCTGGTATTCATGGAGATGAAGTAAATGGTGTTGAAATTGTAAGACAATTAATAGCCAAAGGCATCAACAAACCTAAACGTGGCACTATCATTTGTATGCCTATTATAAATGTATTTGGGTTTATAAACTTAAAACGTGAATTTCCTGATGGTCGGGATTTAAACAGAGTGTTTCCAGGGATAAAAAAAGGCTCACTTGCCAGTCGTGTGGCTTTTGAGTTAACAACTGAGATAGTTACAGAAGTAGATTTTATTTTAGACTTCCATACTGGTGGTGCTGGCCGATTTAACGCGCCTCAAATACGTATTGCTAAAAACAATCCGGAATTGGATCAATTGGCAAAAATTTTTGGAGCCCCTTTTGTGCTTTATTCCAAACATTTAAAAAAATCTTTTAGGAATACTTGTTTTAAATTGGGCAAAACCATGTTGTTGTTTGAAGGAGGCAAATCGTTTCACATAGATAATAACGTGACCAATACTGCTGTAAATGGAGCCAAACGGATTTTGCACCATTTTGGTATGTTGCAAACCAAATTCAAGGTTACAGCACCAAAAAAAGAAAGTCTGTTTATAACAGGTGGAAAATGGCAACGTGCTAATTATTCTGGTATGTTTAAAGCTTCTGCTATTATAAGTACAAAAGTAACAAAAGGTGATATTATAGGAAATATTACAGATCCTTATGGACAGTTCAATCATTTTGTTAGGGCAAACCACACAGGATATATCATTAATGTGAATGAGTCTCCCATTGTGTATCAAGGCGATGCCCTGTTTCATATTACCACCAAATTGAAAAAGTAATTTTATATGACCAAAGCCGAATTGCGAAAAACCTACAAGCTTAAACGTCAGGAATTATCTTCTGAAACTGTTGAAGAGTTTAGCCTACAGATTGCCAATAGGCTTTTAACACTTCCTATTTGGGATTTTTCTTTTTATCATATTTTTCTTTCCATTGAAGAACTTAAAGAGGTAAATACCGATTATTTATTGAACATACTTTCAGGCAAGGATAAACATATTGTGATTTCCAAAAGCGATTTCACTACAAACACAATGAACCATTTTCTGTTAACAGACAGTACCGTAATCAAGAAAAACGCATACAACATTCCAGAACCACTAGATGGAATTGAGGTTCCTGCACAAAACCTGGAAGTGGTCTTTATACCTCTTCTTGCTTTTGATGAGGAAGGCCATAGAGTTGGTTATGGCAAAGGCTTTTATGATTCTTTTTTAGCTGAATGCAAACCGGAAACCCTTAAAATTGGGGTGTCTTTTTTTGAAGCAGAAACTAAAATTGAAGATATTTTTAAGGGTGACATGGCTTTGGATTATTGCGTGACTCCTAAACAGGTTTATAGATTTTAATCAGTCTTTGGAGAATGCTTTTTTATTAAAAAAGACAAGCAACCCAAAACCTGTACTAATGGCTACATCTGCCACATTGAAAACAGGCTCGAAAAAGGTAAAATATTGTCCTCCATAAAACGGCAACCATTCCGGCAAATAGCCTTTCCAAATAGGAAAATAAAGCATATCCACCACTTTACCATGCAATAATGTATCGTAACCCCCTTCTGGAGGCAAGAAAGAAGCTACTTGTCCAAAACTGTCATTAAATAAAACGCCATAGAAAACTGAATCCAATATATTTCCCAAAGCGCCTGCAAAAATGAAAACAATGGCCCAAATAAGTACAGGTGATTGTTGTTTTTTTACGGCATCATACAACCAGTAGCCAATGCCAAAAATGGCTACTATCCTAAAAATAGTTAAAGATAATTTAGCTGTTCTATCAGAAATAAAAGATATAAAATCACTCAATTTGGTTCCCCAAGCCATGCCATCGTTTTCCACAAAATAAATTCTAAACCACGACAGTACTTTTAGCTCTTCGCCAATAACAAAATGTGTTTTAATATAAATTTTGCTTATTTGATCTATGAACAAAATAAGAACGATAAAAAGAATGGATTTTTTTAGGGTCATAACATATAGAACGTCTGCCTGTTGGCAGACAGGAAAGTGGAAACCTTTTTAATGGTAGTTGAAATCTTTGAGCAAAAATAAACATATTATTCAGATTTGCTTATCCTTATGTTGCCGTTTATTGAATTTAAGGTTATTTGGTTGTTTCCGTTCCCCAAAACGGCTTGATCTACTTTCCCATGTTTGCTTGAAGCCTCAGCAGTAGCTTGATGGGTTTCCACTTCAATATCTCCATGAATGGTATTTACCAAAAGGTCTCCTTTAAAGCTCTTTGCAAAAAAGGAGCCATTCATGAGTTCTGTGGTTACCTTATTGTAATTGCCAAACAAAAATACCGATGCTATACTACTGGAAATGGATAAATTCAATTGTTCTGGAATCACTAATTTATATTCTACAGAAAGTACTTTGTGTGCACTCAGTTTATCATTGTCTGCAACAAATAAAGGCTGATATATACTGGAAATATAAAGCGTATTGCTTTTAATTTGGGTGATTAAAACAACATCTTCGCTATGTTCTCCTTCTGCTAAAGATTGTATGGATATGGTTTGGGTTTTTGCTGTTTCAATATGCATTTTAAAAACCATATCTCCATTAATTACCAATGTAGAAACCCCTTTGGAAGAAAACGATTTATTGGTTACTTTTTGAGCCTGGGCCTGCAAAGCCAAAAAAAAGAGAATGAGGTAGAGAACCTTTTTCATATTGCAAAAATAAAATTATAAAAGCCCATAATGGGCATTTGGCAAACAATGACCACATCTATCACATATTTAAGTAGCTAGACCACAGGGTCTTGATAAAATTTAAAAAAAAGAAAAAACGCTTCATTTCTTGAAGCGTTTAGATTTATTGAATGGTATCCTTTTTTTAATTGGAATCTTATTGCTGCATATTTTTGGCTTCAATACTTAAGGTTGCATGAGGTACCAATTTTAAACGATCTTTGTTTATTAGTTTTCCTGTTACCCTACAAACACCATAGGTTTTGTTCTCAATTCTAATAAGCGCATTTTTAAGGTCACGAATAAATTTTTCCTGTCTTATGGCCAACTGCGAATTAGCTTCTTTACTCATGGTTTCACTACCTTCCTCAAACGCTTTAAAAGTTGGGGACGTATCGTCTGTTCCATTATTTAAGTCGTTCATATATGCACTTTTTATTAAATCTAAATCGTGTTTTGCTTTTTCAATTTTCTCTTGAATCAATGCTTTAAACTCTGCTAAATCCTTGTCTGAATACCTAACGTTTAATTCTTCTGCCATGTTCTTAATGTTTTTGAATAAATAATCTGGTGTTTACATCGTCAAATACAACTTCTATACCATTATTTACTTGATCTATAATTTCTAATTCTTCTGTTAAAGTTTCTGCTTTAATATACAACATATTTGTTTGTACAGCATCCACTATCTTTTCATCTTTTTGTAGCATTACGTTTATTCTGTCTGTCACTTCAAAACCTGAATCTTTACGTAAATTTTGAATACGATTAACGAGCTCACGAGCAATCCCTTCTTTTCGTAAATCCTCAGAAATGGTAACATCCAGGGCAACTGTTAATGCGCCTTCGTTGGCCACCAACCAACCTTCTATGTCTTGCGATGTGATCTCTACATCTTCAAGTCCTAAAGTAATACTTTTTCCGTTAATTTCAACCTCAATTTGGCCACTTTGCTCGATTTTTTTAATGTCTTCAGCAGTAAAACCAATAATGGTATTGGCTATCAATTTCATATCCTTACCAAAACGAGGTCCCAAGGCTTTAAAATTAGGTTTTATTTGTTTTACCAAAATATCTGAAGCGTCTTCCAGGAGTTCTATTTCCTTAACGTTTACTTCGTGTTTAATTAGGTTAGCAACAGCTAAAATCTCTTCCTTTTGTTGTTTGGAATCAATAGGAATCATGATTTTCTGCAATGGCTGACGCACTTTAATCTTTTCTTTGGCCCTTAACGACAAAACCAAAGACGATATTGTTTGTGCAGCTTCCATTTTACGTTCCAGGCTCTTGTCTACATAACTGTTGTTAAACACAGGAAAATCTGCTAAATGAACACTCTCAAATGCTTCCTTCTGGGTAACCGAATTTAAATCCATGTACAATCTATCCATAAAGAATGGTGCAATTGGAGCTCCTAATTTGGCAATGGCAACCATACAGGTATAAAGGGTTTGATATGCCGAAATTTTATCTGCCTGATAATCCCCTTTCCAAAAACGTCTTCTGCTTAAACGCACAAACCAATTGCTTAAATGGTCTTGGGTAAAATCTGAAATAACCCTTGCTGCTTTTGTTGGCTCATAGTCTGCATAAAATGCATCCACTTTTTGAATCAAGGTATGTAATTCTGAAAGTATCCATCTATCAATTTCGGGTCTTTCGCTTAAAGTGATATCGGCTTCGGTATAACTGAAGTTGTCCAAATTAGCATACAAAGTAAAAAAAGAATAGGTGTTGTAAAGCGTTCCGAAGAATTTGCGTTTAACCTCCTCAATTCCATCCACGTCAAATTTTAGATTGTCCCAAGGATTGGCATTGGCAATCATGTACCAACGGGTGGCATCGGCACCATAAGTGGATAGGGTTTCAAAAGGGTCTGTGGCATTCCCAAGACGTTTGGACATTTTTTGTCCGTTTTTGTCGAGAACCAAGCCGTTTGAAACCACATTTTTATAGGCAACCGAATCGAACACCATGGATGCAATGGCATGAAGGGTATAGAACCAACCACGAGTTTGGTCGACACCTTCTGCAATAAAATCGGCTGGGAATGAGGTCCCTCTATGAGATTCTTCGCTACACTCAGAATGACAACCATCTATTTTCTCTTTGTTTTCAAATGGGTAATGCCATTGTGCATAAGGCATGGAACCAGAATCGAACCAAACGTCAATTAAATCGGCTTCCCGTTTCATGGGTTGACCACTTTTTGAAACTAGAACAATTTCATCAACGATATTTTTATGCAAATCAATTTTTGCATAGTTTTCTTCAGAATTGTCTCCTACTTCAAAATCTTCGAAAATATCTTTTGCTAAAACGCCTGCTTCAACAGCACGTTTCATTTCAGTTTTAAGCTCTTCAACGGAACCAATACAAATTTCCTCTTTACCATCTTCTGTTCTCCAGATTGGCAAAGGGATTCCCCAATAACGAGATCGGGATAAATTCCAATCGTTGGCGTTGGCCAACCAGTTGCCAAAACGTCCTGTACCTGTTGCTTTTGGTTTCCAATTGATGGTTTCGTTCAATTCGAACATACGTTCTTTTACATCAGTTACTTTTATAAACCAAGAATCCAATGGATAGTAAAGAATGGGTTTATCTGTTCTCCAACAGTTTGGATAACTGTGTTTGTATTTTTCAACCTTAAAGGCTTTGTTCTCTTCTTTTAATTTAATGGCTAGTTCCACATCTACCGAACGCTCTGGTGCTTCGCCATCGTTGTAATACTCATTTTTTACATATTTGCCTGCAAACTCTCCCATTTCCGGTCTGAATTTTCCTTGCAAGTCCACAAGAGGCACTAAATTTCCATGGTCGTCTTTCACCAACATTGGTGGCACTTCTGGTGTGGCTTGTTTGGCAACCAAGGCATCGTCTGCTCCAAAGGTTGGTGCTGTATGTACAATTCCTGTTCCGTCTTCTGTAGTTACAAAGTCCCCAGAAATTATGCGAAAGGCATTTTCTGGATTGTCGTTTGGTAAGGCATATGGCAAAAGTTGTTCGTAGGTGATTCCTACTAAATCTTTCCCTTTAAAATCTTTGACAACGTAATATGGAATTTTTTTATCTCCGGATTTATAATCTAATAATTCTGGTTTTGTTTCAACTCTTTTAAATTTTCCATCGAATTGATTATTAACTAAAGACTTAGCTAAAACCACATTTATAGGTTCAAAAGTATATTGGTTGTACGTTTCAACCAGTACATAATCGATTTTTGGTCCAACCGTTAACGCTGTGTTACTGGGTAAAGTCCAAGGTGTTGTGGTCCAAGCCAAAAAGTAAATAGATCCTTCATTTTGTAAAAAATCTGGAAGGGATTCTTCTTTTGCTTTAAATTGCGCGACTACAGTTGTGTCCGTCACATCTTGATAGGTTCCTGGTTGGTTCAACTCATGCGAACTTAATCCAGTTCCTGCTTTTGGTGAATATGGTTGAATAGTATAGCCTTTATATAACAAACTCTTGTCATAGATTTGCTTTAACAGCCACCAAACAGACTCCATATATTTAGGTTCGTAAGTAATATAAGGATCATCCATATCTACCCAATAACCCATTTTTTGAGTCAGGTCGTTCCAAACATCTGTGTAACGCATGACTGCTTTTCTACAAGCCGCATTATAATCTTCTACAGAAATGGTTTTACCAATATCTTCTTTAGTAATTCCTAATTCTTTTTCCACACCAAGTTCAATGGGTAATCCATGTGTGTCCCAACCAGCTTTACGCTTCACCTGAAAGCCTTTCATGGTTTTATATCGAGGAAAGATATCTTTGATGGCACGAGCCAATACGTGATGCACACCTGGCAAACCGTTGGCAGAAGGAGGTCCTTCAAAAAACACAAAGGGTTTGTTGCCTTCTCTGGTTGTGACGCTTTTTTCAAAAATATTATTTTCCTGCCAATAGTTGCTTATTTCATTCGCTACATTTGGCAAGTCAAGTCCTTTATATTCAGGGAATTTTGTACTCATTGTATCATTTATTCTTTTCGACCTGCGAAAATAATGATTTTTAGTAAAATAGGCATTGAAATATAGGTTTTTAAACAATAAAGTTTACCAAATCCTCAATTTTAGAAATCAATTGAATTTTAATAACCGTGTTTTTAAGGGATATTTTATTGTATTTAGAGACAAAAATGGTTGAGAAGCCTAATTTTTCGGCTTCAAGGATACGTTGTTCCACACGTTGTACCGGACGGATTTCCCCAGATAAGCCAACCTCTGCAGCAAAACAGAAATCTTTTGGCAAGGCTTCGTCTTCGTTGGAGGATAGAATGGCTGCAACCACTGCTAAATCGATTGCTGGATCGTCCACAGTAATGCCTCCTGTTATGTTTAAAAACACGTCTTTTGCTCCCAATCTAAAACCTGCTCGTTTTTCTAAAACTGCCAAAAGCATGTTTAAACGTTTGGCATTAAAACCAGTTGCCGAACGCTGTGGTGTTCCGTAAACTGCAGTACTTACCAAGGCCTGAACCTCGATCATTAAAGGCCTCATGCCTTCTAAAGTTGCTGCAACTGCATTTCCGGACAGTTCTTCGTCTTTTTTGGAAATCAATATTTCACTAGGATTGGAAACCTCTCTTAAACCCGAGCCTTGCATTTCGTAAATTCCCAACTCATTGGTTGAGCCAAAACGGTTTTTATGGGCTCGCAATATTCTAAACACATGGTTCCTGTCGCCTTCAAATTGTAAAACCGTATCAACCATGTGTTCTAAAATTTTTGGTCCAGCAATGTTACCATCTTTGGTTATATGCCCAATTAGAATGACTGGAGTTGCCGTTTCCTTTGCGAATTTAATCAGTTCGGTTGTGCATTCCTTTATTTGGGAAATACTTCCCGAAGACGACTCTATATAATCGCTATGCAAAGTTTGAATAGAATCTATAACTACAATATCTGGTTCTAAAGCCTCAATTTGCTTGAAGATGTTTTGTGTTTTTGTTTCGGTTAAAATATAACAATTGCTGCTATTTGGATTGATGCGTTCGGCACGCATTTTTATTTGTTTCTGACTTTCTTCGCCAGAAACATATAGGGTTTTATAAGCCAATTTTAAGGCTATTTGAAGCAACAAGGTACTTTTTCCAATACCAGGTTCGCCTCCTAACAATATCAATGAACCAGGAACAATCCCTCCTCCCAACACGCGATTGAATTCTTGGTCGCTTGTAACCATCCTGGCTTCTTGGGATACATCAATTTCGTTAATTAATAAGGGTTTTGAAACACGTATTGATGCTGAAGTTGCTGTTTTCCAATCGCTTTTCTCTGCTTTTTGTACCACCTCTTCTGCTATGGTATTCCATTCCTTGCAAGCTGTACATTGTCCTTGCCATTTGGAATATTGCGTGCCACAATTTTGGCAAAAAAAAGTTGTCTTTACTTTAGCCATAAGCTTCTTCTTATCTATTTTTGGAGAGAGGTTATATCGATTTAAAAAAATCGGAAAAATTAATAGCCAAAATCTGCTTTTATCTCTTCTGCTTTTTCAAGAACCAAATCTTTGGTAACACCTGCTATTTCCTCTAAAACATAAGCCGATTGATAGGTTTTCATGGCTTTTTTAGGTTCTCCTGTTTCTTCATAAAAACGAGCCAAGTAATAGCTTCCCAACATGGTTTCTGGATATTGTTTTCTGGCTATTTTTCCTAGATCTTCATAATATTGAAATTGCTCTGTTTTTTCTATGGCAGCTTCTATGGCTTTAAAATCGTTTACAAGAATTTGTTTGTCTATGCCAAAAAGATCGCGTATGGTTTGATATTTTTCCTCTAAATACAAAACAGGAGAAGATTCCAACTTTAAAATAGTGTCTTTATATTCTTGTTTGCTGATGGGTTGATAGACCAAAAATATTTTTTGTAAGGCATCTGGAATCACGTAAGCAGGCAAAGCATAATGAGATGGCTCTTCCAGTGTTTTGAAATTGTAAAGAACATTTTTATTGTCTATTCCTGAAATGGCCGTGTTTAAAGCTTCAGAACCTGCTTTTAAAGAGGCCACATCGTTATTGGAGGTTGCTAAATAATAAAATATTTTGGTTTGAAATTTTGTCAGTCTTTCAGGAATATAGCTGGTCATCTCTGGTGCCAAATCTGGACTTATTACTATATAAGCCTTAAACAACGGATCGCTTTTTAACAAATAGTAATTAATGAAATTTGCTGTTTCGCCATGACCAACAGCCACTCTAAAGTTTTCGGTTCTGTAGGTTTTTTCTAAGTGAGGTATCAATTCCATTCCAACAAACTCGAAAAAAGCAGCACCCGTTTCTATAGGCAAGGAATTCTGTTCAGAATAATACATGTCTGCCTCTCTGCTATCTATTTGATTGACACCTACCACAATAGCGTCTGGCATGTCATCCCAATACGCATAATAGTCTACGTTTCCTGCAACAGCTTCAAACATATAATCGCCATCAAACACCATAATTATTGGGTATTTTTTATCTGGATTTGCGTCGTAACCTCTTGGGAGTTGAATTTTTATTTCGCGTGTTTCACCCAGTTTTGCAGAGTTAAATGGCTCATATATAACTTGCGCTTCAATAAATTGCATACAAGCAATAAAGACTAATAAGTAGATATGTTTTTTCATGTGTTTATATTTATTGTTTTTCAAAGGTCACATGTAACATCCCCATAATCACTCCACTGTGTGACAAAATTTTTGGTCATGGATGTTTCATTTTAACATGGTTAAGGATGCCATGCAAGGTAATAAATTACCTATAAGATTTAAAATATTAATCCTTTAAACTTCATCTTTGTTTGGGCTACTTTTCAATACTCTATTCTTATTGAAAACAGGCAATAACATGAGAGACAACCCGCCTCCTAAAACAAGAAGTAATGTTTGGGATGTCCAAACAATCCAGCCAAAAGCAATGCTTGGTGCTTCTGGAATGGCAAAAAGCGAAAATGCTGCATAAACTGCAATTGGATAAGAGCCAATGCCTCCATTGGTTGCAGCTATGCTAAAAGTGGCAGAAATAAAACCTATTAAAATAGCACCAAATGGTATGTTATTTAACTCTGTTAATGCAAAGGATGTGGTATAAAACATGGCAATGTACATGACCCAAATAAAAATGGTATGGCCAATAAAAGCCCATTTCCTTTTCATTTTAAAAATACTTAGAACACCTTCCAAAAGTCCAATAACAAAGGTTTTAATTTTTAAGGCAATTCCAGTGGTACTGGATTTTATAAATTTAACTCCTACAAAAAACAGAACTAGTAAACCAAACAAGCCAATGCCCAGATGCAAGGGATTGAATTTTTGAACAAAAAACTGGTAAATAAAATCGAATTGGATAAATAGTGTTATGATGATGATCAATAACATCACCAATAAATCTGCCACACGTTCTGCCACAATGGTCCCAAAACCATTTTCAAACGGCACAGCTTCATAGGTCGTTAAAACTGAAGCCCTGGCGACTTCTCCAGCCCTAGGTATGGTGTAATTTATTAAATAGGCAGCAAAAACAGCCATCACACTATTCCCCAAACTTATTTTATAACCCAAAGGCTCTAAAAGATATTGCCATCTATAGGCTCTGGACAAATGACTTAACAAACCACAAAACATGCCTAAAAATATCCAACTGTAATTGGCACTTTTAAAATAGGTCAAGAGTTCGTTTAAAGGTACCTTAGATAAAGAATACCATATTAAAAAAACTCCCAACAGAATTGGGAGTAGGATTTTTATGTATTTCTTTATTGATGGACTCAATTCTTATATCAATTTATTGGTAGCCTCGTCTGGAAATACCAAAGAAGGCTTAAACACTTTGGCTTGCTCTATATCCATAAATGCATAAGTAATTAAGATTAGCGTATCTCCTACAGCCACTTTCCTGGCAGCTGCTCCGTTTAGGGTAATTTCCCCGCTGTTTCTAGGTCCAGGAATAACATAGGTTTCCAAACGTTCTCCGTTATCGTTATTTACAATCTGAACTTTTTCTCCCTGAATAATATTGGCTGCATCCATTAAATCTTCATCGATAGTAATACTACCAATGTAATTCAGGTCTGCACCTGTACATTTTACTCTGTGGATTTTAGATTTTACAACTTGTATTTGCATGTGGCAAAGGTAATTAATTTAGTGCGATATTATCAATTAATCTGATATCGTCTGCAAAAACAGCAATAAACGCACGATATGTTTTTTTCTTGGATTTTCTCTTTACGGGCTTTAAAGTCTGGTCGTCTGCAATTATAAAATACTCCAAGTTTAATAACTTATGATTGGCAAACTCCTTCTCAACCCATTCTTTCACTGTATTAGCACTTTTTGTGCCAAACTTTTTTTTGGCAGTTTTTAAGGTTTTATAAATAAATGGTGCTGCTTTTTTATAATCTTCTTTTAAGCGTGTGTTTCTGGAACTCATGGCCAAACCGTCAGGTTCTCTATAAATATCACAGCCAATAATGGTCACTGGAATGTGGTGTTTTTCCACCAGTTTTTTAATGATCATTAATTGTTGATAATCTTTTTTGCCAAAATAGGCATTGTCAGGAGTAATAATTTCAAACAGCCGTTTTACTATGGTGCCAACACCATTAAAATGACCGGTTCTAAACTTACCTTCCATTTCAAATTCCAAGCCATCAAACGAAAAATGCTCAGCTTTGGCATCTCCATCGTAAATATCCTGTATGCTAGGAGCATAAACAATTAAATTCTCTCTAAAAGCTGCCAATAATTTGGTATCTGCTTCAAGGGTTCTGGGATATTTTTCTAAATCATCTTCATTATCAAATTGCGTAGGGTTTACAAAAATACTTACCACTACAACATCATTGTTATTAAAGGCTTCCTGGACCAAGGACAGGTGTCCTTGATGCAAAGCCCCCATGGTAGGAACAAAACCAACGGACAAATCTTTGGCTTTTATTTGCTGTATGGCTTTTTGAATTTGAGTTTTTTCAGTAAAAATCTTCACCTTTAATAAAATATTAACGCGTGCAAACTTAATATTTTACAATGAATCTGCATAAATTTTTGTACTTTTGCGTGTTTTTTATTCTGAATTACCAAAAGCAATAAGTTTATGAAAGATAAGAGGATATTGTATGTATCATCTGAAGTAGTGCCGTATTTACCAGAAACTGAAATTTCTTCTATGTCCTTTGAAGCACCTAGAATGGTGAATCAACAAGGTGGGCAAATTCGAATTTTCATGCCTAGATATGGAAACATTAATGAAAGAAGACACCAATTGCACGAGGTAATTAGACTCTCTGGGATTAATTTGGTTATCAATGATCTGGACATGCCTTTAATTATTAAGGTGGCGTCCATTCCCAAGGAACGCATACAGGTATATTTTATTGATAATGACGAATATTTTAAACGAAAAGCCACTTTAACAGATGAAGAAGGTAATTTGTTTCCGGATAATGACGAACGCGCCATTTTCTTTGCCAAAGGGGTTATAGAAACCGTTAAAAAATTAAATTGGTCTCCAGACATTATTCACGTTCATGGTTGGTTGGCAGCCTTATTGCCAATGTACTTAAAACAATACTATAAAGACGAGCCCTTGTTTAACGAAAGTAAAATAGTAACTTCCATATACAATCAAAGCTTTGATGGTACGTTAAATAAAGACATGATCAATAAAGTGAAGTTTGATAACATAGATGACAACTTTATCAAAGAGCTGGAAAAACCAACTTACAACAGTTTAATGAAAATTGCAATCGATCATTCTGATGCTTTGATTATAGGCTCGGAAGAGATTCCAGAAGAATTGAACAAACATTTAAAAGATTCAAAGAAACCTGTATTAGATTTTAAATCAAAAGATGAGTTTGGAGAAGCTTATGTTGAATTTTATAACACACAAGTATTGGGCTAAGACCAAAATCATCCCATTTTTATTTATGAAAACATTCATTAAGACCTGTAAGTTTATAGGTGTTTTATCAATCACATCCCTAGCATTTATTGCTTGTCAAAACGATTACAATTCTTTGAAAAGTGACATTGAAGGCATTGATAATTTCGATACCAATAGCGATAAATTTGCTGTAGTTGCTTACAACAAAAGGGTAAAACCAATACAAACAAATAATTTCCCTTCTAATTTTTTAGGTATTTATACTGATCCTATTTATGGGAATACCACAAATGAAATAATTACGCAGGTAGTACCGACTTCAACAAATTTTGATCCAGATTTTGGTACAGACCCAGAATTTACACACGCATATTTAACCATACCTTATTATTCAAAAGAAGTAGAATCTACAACTGAGGACCCTGCTTACAATATAGATTCTTTGTATGGAAATAAACCCATTAAATTATCCATTTACAGATCTAATTATTTTTTAAGGGATTACGATCCTGCTGCTGAAGATGCAGATCCACAAATTTATTATTCCAACAATAATGAATTTGATTCTCCCGGAAATTTAGGGGAGTTGCTATATTTCAATCCAGATTTTGAAGCAAGTGATTCTGAACAGATAATTTATGAAGAAGACGAAAATGGCCAAGACGAAGAGGTAAGTAGAATCCCACCTAGTTTGCGTGTCGAACTTTTAAATCCCAATGATGATTTTTGGGAAACTTTACTATTTGACAAACAAGGCATGCCGGAATTAAGCAATGCCAATAACTTTAAAGATTATTTTAGAGGCCTCTACTTTAAAGTAGAACTTGCAGATGGTGAAATGGAAGGACAAGCTTTCATGCTAAACTTTTTAAGCTCTGCAGCTAGTTTAACCGTTTATTATAACAATTGGGTAGATGGTGAAATTGTTAGAAATAACAAGTTTACAATGAATTTTAGAGGAAACAGAGCTAGCACAATAACACTAGACCCAATTGCCACCTCTTTATTAAACAACGCCAACAATTCGGCAGATACCACAAACGGTGACACTTCACTGTATTTAAAAGGGGGCGAAGGTTCCATTGCGGTTGTTAATCTATTTCAAGACCAAGCAGAATTAGACGAATTTAACCTGCTTTATAAAGATGCCAATGGCAATCCCAGCCGTTTAATAAATGAAGCGAACTTAATCTTTTATGTGGATGATGTTGCTAGTTCCTTATTGATAGACGATGACGATGAAAATAAAAAACAGCAACCTAACCGGGTTATTTTATATGACATTAAAAACAACACGCCTATAGTGGACTATTTTTATGATTTAACCACTAACACAACCAATCCAATAAATTCCAAATTAAATTATTCGTCTATTTTGGAGAGAGATGGTAATGAAAAAGGTGTTAAATACAAAATTAGACTTACAGAACATTTAAACAATATTTTGTTGAGGGATTCCACTAATTTCCAATTAGGTTTGTATATTACCAGTAATATTAATGAAATAAGTAATTCTTATGTCTTAAACGATGGGATTTTAGATGGAATTCCTGTAGGTACTGGATTGTCACCAAAAGGAACAATCCTTTATGGTAGCAACGAAAACGTTCCAGAAGACAAAAGAGTGCAATTAGAAATATATTATACCCAACCAGATAATTAAAAACTATGTGTGGAATTGTAGGATATGTAGGTCATAGAAAAGCCTTCCCAATAATTATTGAAGGCCTCAAAAGATTGGAATATAGAGGTTACGATAGTGCCGGAATTGCTTTATATGATGGGACAGACCTTAATGTTTCCAAAACCAAGGGCAAAGTTGCCGATTTAGTACAAAAGGTCAACAATGAAATTTCTACCAGTGGTTCCATTGGGATAGGTCATACACGTTGGGCAACACATGGTGTTCCAAACGATGTGAATGCGCATCCTCACTACTCAAGCTCTGGGGACTTGGTCATCATCCACAATGGGATTATAGAAAACTATGAATCTCTTAAAAAAGAGCTTACTAAAAGAGGGTACACCTTTAAATCCGACACAGATACCGAAGTTTTAATCAACCTAATCGAAGATGTCAAGTTAAAAGAAAACGTCAAATTGGGCAAAGCTGTACAGGTTGCACTAAATCAAGTGGTTGGAGCATATGCCATTGCTGTTTTTGACAAAAACAAACCCGATGAAATTGTTATTGCCAGATTAGGCAGTCCTCTCGCTGTTGGTGTTGGTGAAAACGAATTTTTTATCGCAAGCGATGCCTCTCCTTTTATTGAATACACTAAAAATGCCATTTATCTCGCAGATGAAGAAATGGCTATAATTAGAGCTAATAAAGGAATTAAAATCCGAAAAATTAAAGACGATTCGTTAGTAGTTCCATATGTTCAAGAATTACAAATGAATCTGGAGCAAATAGAAAAAGGTGGATACGACCACTTTATGCTTAAAGAAATATACGAACAACCTACTGCCATCAAAGACACTTATCGTGGAAGGCTTCTTGTAAAAGAAGGTATTATTAGAATGGCAGGCATTGACGACAATATTGAAAAATTTTTAAATGCCAACAGAATCATTATTGTGGCCTGTGGTACCTCTTGGCATGCAGGTTTGGTTGCCGAGTATATTTTTGAAGATATTGCCAGAATTCCTGTAGAAGTTGAGTATGCCTCAGAATTTAGATATAGAAACCCTGTTATTACCAACAAAGATGTGGTGATAGCCATCTCTCAATCTGGAGAAACTGCCGATACTTTAGCTGCCATTAAACTAGCCAAAGCAAATGGCGCTTTTGTGTTTGGCGTTTGTAATGTGGTTGGGTCTTCCATTGCTAGGGAAACACATGCTGGTGCATATACACATGCTGGTCCTGAAATTGGTGTTGCTTCCACAAAAGCATTTACAACCCAAATTACCCTTTTAACACTAATTGCTTTAAAACTTGCAAAGGTTAAAGGTGAAATTTCCAACTCTGATTACAGATACCATTTACAAGAATTGGAACTGATTCCGGAAAAGGTGGAAAGTGCTTTAAAATCTGAAGAACATATTAAAATGATAGCTGAAAAATATAAGAATGCACGTAATTTCTTATACTTAGGAAGAGGCTATAATTTCCCTGTTGCTTTAGAAGGCGCTTTGAAACTAAAAGAAATATCGTACATCCATGCTGAAGGCTATCCTGCTGCAGAAATGAAACATGGCCCAATTGCTTTAATTGACGAAAACATGCCTGTTGTGGTAATTGCAACAAAAAAAGGACATTACGAAAAAGTGGTTAGCAACATAGAGGAAATTAAAGCAAGACAAGGTAAAATTATTGGTGTTGTTACTGAAGGAGATGTCAACGTGAAAAAATTAGCCGATTATGTTATTGAGGTGCCAGAATCCCTGGAGTCCTTGTCGCCTTTACTCACCACCATTCCTTTACAATTGCTGTCGTACCATATTGCAGTCATGCTAGATAGAAATGTAGATCAACCAAGAAATTTAGCCAAGTCTGTAACTGTAGAGTAGTCTAAAATTTAAGCTTTCTTTCTTTAAGTTTTAAATATATGGCATGCGTTGCTTCCAATAAGTTTGGGTCGCAGGCAGAAGTGTCTATTTGCTTGGTATTGGTAAAAGGTGTTACATTGGAATAATCAAAAGTCATTTTCATTTCCTCTTCAATATATTCCAGGACTTCTTTGGGTTTGTTTAAATAGTCTTCATATTCAATAAGCAGATAATTTTCATCTAAAATATGTATTAAATAGGAATAGTAATTCAACCAAATCGCCAACCAGTAATCCAAGGTGCTTTTATCGTACGGAATCTCTGGAGCTTTTTCACCAAACTTAAATACTTTTTGGTTTTTACCAAACTCATGATGACCCAACCAGTTCAAGTATGTTTGGATAAATTCGCTTTCATTTTGAAATTCTGAAAATCGCAGATGCTGGTTCAATAGAGAATAAGCATGTTCTTCGGGCTTTCTGAACAGAAAAATAATTTTAAATGCCTTGTTATAAGAACGCAACGATTCATATCTTAAAATGATGTTGTTGTTTTTTGAGAGATATGTGGAAGTTGCATCTTGACGGATTAAAGATTGGTACTTTATATAGTTATTATAGACTTCTTCAGTTATGTCGTGTTTTTCCAAGTGGTTTTCAGATATAAAACTGTCGTTTAAAAAAACTTTAAAAAAGTATTCCTCTAAAGCCTCTATGGTATTAAAACCAAAAAGCATTTTATCGCCATGTTTACGCTCTTTTAAGGTCACTTTCTTAGGGTTGTACATTTTTCTCCAAAGGTTTGGCGCCAACAGCAATGGCATGTTGGAATAATCCAACGAACTAAAAGCTCCAGCTTTAAAAAGCTGATCTGTTAAACTTGTTGTACCTGCCCTTGCAAGTCCAGATACAATTAAAAACGTGTTTTTATCTTGTATGTTTTTTTCTTTTTTAAACCGTCTATCAAAAGAAAACAACATTTTAGATAGGTTGTAATTATTTAAAATAAGCTTGTGAAACAATATGGAAGCTTCTGTATAGTCTTCTGTTGGTTTTTTCCGTTTAATTAAAAATGGCAAAATACTGCCTAAGGATAGACTAAGTATAAACCAAATGGAACTTAAGTCTAAATCTTGTAGAGTGAGATTGGCTATTAATTTGTATAAATATACAGGTAAACAAGTTAAAACTATGGTAAGGAACAAAAGGCCCAAGGCAATGCCCAAGGACAGCATCATGGTTTTTAAGGCCTTAATTAATTTTTTTTGTTTTAAGAGTTCATCTTCATTGGACAATACAGCATCAGACAAAGCCAATGTGGACTCTAAAGCTACAAAAAAGTGTTTTCGGAAATAGATAAGTGAGCTGGAAAGAACAATGCCACTAAGACCTATTATTATATAGTAAATCATTAATTTTTACTAAATATTTTTCTAAAAAATCGTTTAATGGGAATCCATAAAACCACTCCAAAGGCAAAGAGCACCAATAATACTATAAAAACTATAATTAAAAGTGTGCCAAGACCAATTCCGGGACCAATGTATAACGTCATAATGTTTTAGTTTAAGGATTGCAACTCATCATCTAAATAGGTTGTTGTCCAATTAGGTAAATAATGATAGCCTTCTATATCACTTTTTAGTGTGGTTTTTAAAACCACGCCATATTGATTGATCACCCAAAGGATGCCAGAACCTTGTTCTTCAAAAAACAAATCACCATTTGGAAATATTCGATATAAACCTTCGGCTCCAGTAAAAATATCATGTTCTAGAAAAACATCTTCATAAACAGGACTATAGCTATCTTCCTCAAAGTTATAAATAAGTACATTTGAATGGTTTATTTTTCGATTAACCGATTGATTTGTTGGTTTAAATTCAATCTCATCGTAAGTCACTTTGGTAACTATGGAATTATTGTTTAAAATAGCAATGGAATTTGGCGAGATAATATCCACATCATGTTGAAATGTAAATGGCCCTTCAAGGACTTTTACCACTTTATTGGTTTTAGGCCTATATTGAATGACCAATGATGGGCTTCTAAAGCTTAAAAACAAATCTCCTTCCTTAAAATAAGGTGTGCTTTCCAAAACAGGTTGTATATCGTTTAAGTGAAATGGATCGTTTACATAAGGGCTTTTGTTTATTAAATAATCAAGATTATTCTCTAAAAAAACATCTGTTAGGGATTTGCTGTACAGGGTTTTTCCGGTATTGACATCTACGTTAACTATTAAATCGTCCCTGTAATCTGTAACATGGCCTTCCAATTCCACTTTCATGGGAACAATGACACCATATTCATGTTTCACTGCAGGAATCCACATATTGCCCAAGGAATCCCTGTTCATGGCATGATGAAAAATAAAGTCTTCGTTAAACCATTTTTCTTTGGAGCTTGCATCCATCCTTAAAAGTCCTGGTCTTTCATTACAAGACACTATAATATCCAAATTAGGCATAAGGGTTGCAGGATACAGCCTATCATTTCCATCCACTTTATAGTGTTCCGATAACTTATCAATAGGTACTTTCCACTCATGCTTTAAACTATTGTCCTTAAAATTTTTGAGTTCTATATTAAATGCGTCTCCCTGCCTATAAGAATACAAGCCATAGAGGTTGTAATTCAATTTATTGATGTTTAAAGTGTCTTGGTCTTTTGTTTTAATGTAGTAATCTGGGGCTTTAAAAATATAGGTATAGGCTTTTTTCATGTTGGAAACACCTTCTGAGAAAACTTTAATGGGCTGAGTCAATAGTCCCATGGTTTTTTCCCCTAAAGTAACATTTCTTACAATGCCACTCCAAACCATTAACAAAAAGATTAAAATGATACCTAAAGCTATTTTTCTTACTACTTTCATACGTAATTTTCAATTTGTTACATTTAACATGCAAACAAATATAGAATAAAAAATAAATTGAAATCTGCTTATTTAAAAATCATATTCTCAATATTTGTTATTAATAATTAATGATATGTCAAAATCCAGCTCATTTGTTAAAAATATTATGCGCGCATAATTTTAATGAAAAACTTCTTAAAGTTTTCATAATATTATTTATATTGCCTAATAATAATTAACTAAATCAATTAATAATTAACTAAATCTATAAAATGAAATCAATCCTTTCACTTTTATTGTTGTTTTTTTGTGGCATAACATATTCACAAACAACAATTTCTGGGGTAGTCACTGACGAAAACAGTCAGCCAATTCCTGGAGCAAACGTCATTATAGTCGGAACTTCGACTGGAACTTCTACCGATTTTGATGGTAATTTCACTTTAAATGTTAGTCAAGTACCACCATTTACGTTACAAGCAAGTAACATAGGTTTTAGTACAGAGACACAAGAGGTTACTGCAAACAATCAAACAATAAACTTTATTTTAAAAGAAGGAACCTCTTTGGATGAAGTGGTAATTTCAGCATCTAGAACTCCAGAGAGAATTTTTGAATCTCCCGTTACTGTAGAGCGTTTTGGTTTAAAAGAAATCAAAAATACAGCTTCTGCAGATTTTTATGGTGGTCTGGAAAACCTTAAAGGAGTTGACATCAACACCAACAGTTTAACGTTTAATTCCATTAACACAAGAGGTTTTGCCACTTTTGCAAATACCCGTTTTATGCAATTGGTAGATGGTATGGACAACTCCACTCCTGCTTTAAACTTCCCTATTGGAAATTTAGTGGGTATGATTGAAACAGATGTTCAAAGTGTGGAATTGCTTCCTGGTGCAGCCTCTGCTTTATATGGTGCGAATGCTTTTAACGGAATTCTTTTCATGAGAAGTAAAAATCCTTTCGATGTACAGGGAATCAGTGGTTACTACAAACAAGGTATTACCTCTCAAGATGCTGCTGGAGATAACACTTACAGGGATCTTGGACTGAGAATTGCACATAAATTTAGCGATAAATTTGCTGCCAAAGTAAATTTTGGCTGGTTAAAAGGAACCGATTGGGTTGCTAACAACTACCAAGGTAAACCTGGTACAGGAGACACTAGAGCCAGCTTAAATTATGATGGTTACAATATCTATGGAGATGAAGTAGCAACAAATATTAAAGCAGCTTCTGGAGGTCTTGGTATTATTCCAGATGTTGTGGTTAGTAGAACTGGGTATGAAGAAAGTGCTTTAACCGACTACAATGCTGAGAGTGTAAAAGCAGATTGGGGGCTTTACTATCGTCCTTGGGCAAACGATTTTGAAATTGCCTATGTGGGTAAAGTTGGAACAGGTTCCACTATTTATCAAGGATCCAATAGATACCATATTGATGGTTTCTTTCAACAACAACACAAAATTGAATTTAGAAACAACAATTTCTTCTTAAGAGGTTATGTGGTTGCAGATAAAGCTGGAGACTCTTACGATATGACAGTTACTGGTATTCAAATCAACCGAGCTTGGAAAAGCGACCAGCAATGGTTTCAAGAATATATAGGCACATTTGCTGCAGCCACTTTAGGTGGAGCCACAGAAGACCAGGCACATGCTGCTGCAAGAGCTCAAGCAGAATCAGGACGTTTTGAGCCAGGTTCACCTCAATTCAACGCTGCATTACAAAAAAGTATCAATGACCCAGAATTAACTACGGGATCTAAATTCCAGGATGAATCCAAATATTACCATGTAGATGGAAACTACAACTTTAGTCATCTTTGGGATGTGGTAGAAGTACAAGTTGGTGGTTCTTTTAGAGAATATAACCTAAATTCTTCTGGAACCATTTACACCGATTATGATGGAACCATTCCATATTCTGAATATGGTATTTACACACAATTACAAAAACAATTCGAGTTAAACGAAGGCCTGGAATTAAAACTTACAGGTTCTGCGCGTTACGACAAATCGGAGTTCTTTGATGGTTTTGTATCTCCTAGAATTTCTGCCGGTTTAACCGTGAATAGAAACCATAACATTAGAGCATCTGTACAAACCGGATTTAGAAATCCAACCACACAAGATTTATTTATCGGACTTGATGCTGGACCTTATGTATTAATAGGTGGTGCCCCTTCAAATTTAGACAGATATTCCAGGGATTATGCAGTTAGTGCTGCTGGGCAAATAAGTGGGCAACCAGCTACCATCAATCAAACAGGTAGTGCAGCTTATAACAACTCTTACTCCAGAAACTCTGTTGAAGCTTTTGCAGCTTCTGGAAACCCAGCAGATTTAACAATTTCCAATCCAGATTTGGTAAAACCAGAACAAGTAACCTCTTTTGAAGTAGGTTATAGAGGAAAACTGAACAAAGTAACTGTAGATTTAAGTGTGTACTATAACAAATACCAAGACTTTATCTCCAATGAATACGTTATTGCTCCTTTATATGGAACCGTAGGAGACAATACATCTATTACAGCCGTAGTCAATGGCGATTACCAAGTGTACCAAACCTATACCAATTCTGATGCTGATGTGAATTCATATGGTGGTTCCATAGGTGTTGGCGTTAAAGTATTCAATGGTTTCGATTTGGATGGTAGCTATACGTATGCTAAAGAAGATTTTGATAGTGCCACCAATCCAGATTTCAGAACAAATTTCAACACACCAGAACATAAGGTGAAGGTGTCTTTTGGACATACAGAGGTAGTTAAGAACTTAGGATTTAACTTAGCTTGGAAATGGAGCGATGCATATTATTGGGAAGCTTCCTTTGGTGATGGAGACATTCCTTCTTACCATACCTTGGATGCACAGTTAAACTATACCATTCCTAAAATAAAATCAACCTTTAAAATAGGAGCTTCCAATGCTTTAGGTGAAGAATATTACACAGCTATTGGTACTGGTAGTATTGGTTCTATTTACTATGCGTCTTGGACAATTAATAACTTATAAAAAATATGAAAATGAAAACAAAATATATATGGTTACTAGCTGTTCTACTAAGTTTTACAGCGTGTAACAACGATGACGATTCGTCTTCAACAGTTGATAATTTACCTCCTTTAACAGCAGGTGAAGCAGATTTTTCAAATTATGTAGCCGTGGGTGCTTCCTTTTCTGCAGGATTCTCTGATGGCGCTTTATTTATAGCTACACAAGAAAACTCCTTTCCCAATATCATGTCCAAGAAATTCGAGATGTTAGGTGGTGGCAGTTTTTCTCAACCTCTAATGAACGATAATATTGGTGGTTTTGTCATGGGTGGAACAGTTGTTGCTAACCCTAGACTATATTTTGATGGTTCTGGACCTGTTGTATTGCCGGCAACCCCTACAACTCAAATCACCGATCATTTATCTGGTTCTTTCAATAACTATGGTATTCCAGGCGCTAAAAGTTTCCATCTTGGAATCCCAGGTTACGCTTCCCTAAACCCTTATTTTGGAAGAATGGCTTCCAGTCCAACAGCAACTGTTATTGGAGATGCTGTGGCTCAAAACCCAACGTTTTTTACCTTATCTGAAATTGGTGGAAACGATGTACTATCTTATGCAACTTCCGGTGGAACAGGAGTAGATCAAACAGGAAACTTAAATCCTGCAACCTATGGAGTAAATGACATTACAGACCCTAATGTATTTGCAGCTTCTTTTTCAGCAGCAGTAGATGCGTTAACGGCCAATGGTGCCAAAGGGGTTGTTACCAACGTGCCATATATTACTAGTTTAGCACATTTTACAACGGTTCCTTATAATCCAGTACCTCTTGATGCTGGAACAGCTGCAGTTGTAAACAATGCTTACGCAGCTTATAATGCTGGTGTAGCTCAAGCTTTTGCTTATTTAGTTGGAATAGGAGCTGTATCACAAGCTGAAGCAGATGCTGAAATAGCCAAAAGAACCATCATGTTCGAAGCATCAGAATCAAACGCTGTAGTTATTATGGATGAAGATTTAACAGATTTGACAGCGATAAATCCGCAATTAGTTAGCATGAGACAAGCTACAGCCGATGATTTATTAGTGTTACCAGCTTCATCTTTTATTGGTACGGAAGCTGTTCCTGGAAATCCATTAACAGTTAATGGTGTTGCTATTCCTTTAGCAGACAAATGGGTATTGACCCCAGAAGAGCAACAGGCTATAAAAACAGCTACAGATGCTTATAATGTTACCATAGAATCTGTTGCCAACGCAAACGGTCTTGCCATGGTTGATTTTAAATCTATTTTAATAGAAGCATCCACTACAGGAATTGCTTCAGGAAATTATATCTTAAACACCAGTTTGGTAACAGGAGGTTTGATCAGTTTAGATGGTGTACATTTAACATCCAGAGGTTATGCTGTGATGGCCAATGAAATGATGAGAGCCATAGATGCCACTTATGGTTCTAATTTTGAAGCTTCAGGAAACTTTGTGGATTGTGGAGATTACCCAACAAACTACTCGCCTAGCTTACAATAACATATAAAAAATTCAAAAATTATACGCCTTCTTCTAAGTCATTGGAAGAAGGCGTTTTTAATGAATAAAAAAGGTAAAAATTTTGATGTTATTTTTAAATTAAAACTCCTATATTTGCAGCGCGAAAAACCAGGTGTTTTTCATATTAAAAAATTTAGCAAATAAATAAACATAATAGTAATGTCAAAAGTTACAGGTAAAGTTGCACAAATAGTAGGTCCAGTTATCGATGTAGAATTCGCTGCTGGTGCTGAACTTCCAAAAATTTACGATTCATTAGAAATTACAAGACCTGATGGTTCTATTCTGGTATTAGAAGTACAATCTCACATTGGTGAAGACACTGTACGTACTATTGCCATGGATTCATCTGATGGTTTAAGTAGAGGAACAGAAGTTCAGGCTACTG
Organism: Xanthomarina gelatinilytica; assembly: GCF_000348685.1. Taxonomy (GTDB): domain Bacteria; phylum Bacteroidota; class Bacteroidia; order Flavobacteriales; family Flavobacteriaceae; genus Xanthomarina; species Xanthomarina gelatinilytica. The sequence goes on from NZ_ANLA01000004.1 coordinate 145,238, forward strand.
GAGCACCTATTCAAATGCCTATTGGTGTTGAAGTTTACGGTCGTTTGTTCAACGTAATTGGAGATGCTATTGATGGTCTTGGAAACTTACCAAAAGCTGGAGAAGCTGGTTTACCAATCCATAGACAAGCTCCTAAATTTGAAGATTTATCAACCTCTACCGAAGTGTTGTACACTGGTATTAAGGTTATCGACTTAATTGAGCCTTATGCAAAAGGTGGTAAAATTGGATTATTTGGTGGTGCAGGAGTTGGTAAAACCGTATTGATTCAAGAATTAATTAACAACATTGCTAAAGGTCATGGTGGACTTTCAGTATTTGCTGGAGTAGGTGAAAGAACCCGTGAAGGTAACGATTTATTACGCGAAATGTTGGAATCTGGAATTATCCGTTATGGAAAAGATTTCATGCATTCCATGGAAGAAGGTGGATGGGATTTATCTAAAGTAGATAAAAGCGCTATGAAAGATTCCAAAGCAACTTTCGTTTTCGGACAAATGAACGAACCTCCTGGAGCACGTGCACGTGTGGCACTTTCTGGTTTAACCATTGCTGAATATTTCCGTGATGGTGCTGGAGAAGGTCAAGGAAAAGACGTTCTTTTCTTCGTAGACAATATCTTCCGTTTTACTCAAGCTGGTTCTGAGGTATCTGCATTACTTGGTCGTATGCCATCTGCAGTAGGTTACCAACCAACCTTAGCTACAGAAATGGGAGCCATGCAAGAACGTATTACTTCCACAAAAAGAGGTTCCATTACATCTGTACAGGCCGTTTACGTACCTGCAGATGATTTAACGGATCCTGCACCAGCTACAACTTTTGCCCACTTAGATGCTACAACCGTATTATCACGTAAAATTGCTGAGCTAGGTATTTATCCTGCTGTAGATCCTTTGGACTCTACTTCTAGAATCCTTACTGCAGACATTTTAGGAAATGAACATTACGATTGTGCGCAACGTGTAAAAGAGCTATTACAACGCTATAAAGAATTACAGGATATTATTGCCATTCTTGGTATGGAAGAATTATCTGAAGAAGATAAATTAGCTGTATCTAGAGCTAGACGTGTGCAACGTTTCTTATCGCAACCATTCCACGTGGCCGAACAATTTACTGGTATCCCAGGAGTTTTAGTAGATATTAAAGAAACCATTAAAGGATTCAACATGATTATGGATGGTGAGTTAGATCACTTACCAGAAGCTGCGTTCAACCTTAAAGGATCTATTGAAGAAGCTATAGAAGCTGGAGAAAAAATGCTTTCAGAAGCTTAATCCAGTTTAGAGTTTAGGATTTAGAGTTCAAAATTGATGCTCCTAACTTATAACTCTTAACTCATAATTAAAAGAGACATGTATTTAGAAATTGTATCACCAGAAGCAACCTTATTTAGCAACGAAGTGGACTCTGTAGTAGTGCCTGGAGTCAACGGTGAGTTTGAAATGTTAAAAAATCACGCTCCCATAGTCTCGCTTCTTAAGGAAGGAACCATAAAAATTCATACACATACGCAAAGTCATTTGGTATTTGATGAATTACCAGCTGAAGTACATAAGCATCTTGATGACGATAAGACCTTTCTTTTAAAGATAAAGTCTGGAACCATAGAGATGAAAGATAATAAAGTGATTATACTGGCAGATTAAACCGTATAACCTTTTATATATGAAACTATTATAAACCTTGCTATTTGCAAGGTTTATTTTTTTATACCATATTTGCTTAACAACAACCAAAATCTAACTAATGAAAAATACACTACTTATTGTAACCTTAATGGTTACCTCCATGGTTTTTTCACAAGACAAATGGCCCAACATGATGTTTGATAGAGATGCAAATTTCTATGACATTAAACAAGACTTTGAAAAATATTATCAAGAAAAAGCTGGAAATGCCCTTAAAATTCCAAAAGGAACAGGCATCAAACAATTTAAAAGATGGGAATATTATTGGGAACATCGAGTAGATGTAAACGGTAACTTTCCAAGTGAAGGACATGTTCTGGATGAAATGTCACGCTACAACAGGTTGCACGCCACAAACCAAAGAGGCTACGCTACCAACACCGGAAACTGGGAACTTGTAGGACCTATTGCTTTACCAAACAACGGAACTGGACAATTAAACGGAAATGGACGCGTAAGCTCCATTGCTTTCCATCCAACAGACCCAAATACCATTTTTGTAGGTGCTCCTTCTGGTGGATTTTGGAAAACCACAGATAATGGGGTTACTTGGACCGAATATTCCAATGGATTGGTACGTCTGGGAATATCCAGTATTGTAATACACCCTTCCAATCCTAATATTATTTACTTAGGAACAGGAGATAGGGATGGTGGAGACGCTCCTGGCTATGGAGTTTATAAAAGTACCGATGGTGGCTTGACTTGGAGCAGTAGCAACTCAGGAATGGGCAACAGAACCGTTTATGAGGTACTTATGGACCCTAATAATCCAGATGTTTTAATTGCATCAACCAGTGGTAGTCGTATCTATAAAAGTATAGATGGAGGTTTAAGTTGGTCTTACACAACAACTAGTTCTTCAATGAAAGATATTGCATATAAGCCAGGGGATTCCAACATTATTTATGCTTCAGGAACAACCGTTGATGTCTCTACAGATGGAGGTAACACCTTCAGTCAAGTAACAAGTGGTGTCCCAAGTAACGCTCAAAGAATTGCTTTAGCCGTTTCGGCAGACCAACCAGATTGGGTGTACTTGTTAGCTGGTAATGGAAGTGGCCTGGTAGGTGTTTACAGATCTACTGATAGTGGTGTAAGCTTCACAACAAGAACAACTTCACCAAATATCTTAGGATACGACACAAATGGTGGTTCTGGAAGTCAGGCTTGGTACGACTTGGTTATAGCAGCAGACCCTACCAATGCCAATATTATTTATACTGGTGGTATCAACATATGGAAATCCATCGATGGTGGTACCACTATGAACATTAACACTTATTGGGTAGGCAGTTCTGGAACCATAGATGGAGTTCATGCAGACCAACATGTTTTGGAATTTTCACCATTTAACAACGACATTTATAGTGGTAATGATGGTGGTATTTATTACTCCTCAAACCTTGGAGCCAACTGGATCGATATCAGCAGTGGATTGGCCATTGCTCAAGTATATAAAATTGGTGTGTCACAGATTACAGAAAACACTGTAATCAATGGCTATCAAGATAATGGAACGGCAATTAATAGAAATTCTGTTTTTCATACCGAAATTGGTGGAGATGGTATGGAATGTATTATTGATCCTACAGACGACAACTTCATGTATGGTGCCTTATATTACGGAGATATTAGACGCTCAACCAATAATGGCACCTCGTTTTCTACCATTGCAGAAAATGGTGTGAATGGTATTACAGAAAGTGGTGCTTGGGTTACCCCTTATAAATTAGACCCAAACAATCCTAACAGAATGTATGCTGGCTATGATAACGTTTGGCGTTCAGACGATGTTAAAGCACCTGCTCCTGGAGCTATTGTATGGACTAAGATTTCAAATTTTGGAGGCACTTCAAACATGGTGGATCTTGCCATAGCTCCTTCTAACAGCAATGTGGTGTATGCGTCCAGAAGTGGCTCTGGAAAATTCTATTATTCCAATAACGCCTTATCCGCTTCACCAACATGGAGTAATTTAACAGCTAATTTACCTAGTTCTTCGTCTCCAAAAGACATTGAAATAGATCCAACAGACCACAATCATCTTTTTATAGCTCTAGGAAATAACATTTATGAATCCACAAACGCAGGAAATACTTGGACAGACATATCAGGAACGTTGCCTAATATCTCGTTAAATACTATTGTAATTGACGCTTCCAGTCCTATTGATGCCATGTATGTAGGGATGGATGTAGGTGTTTATTATAAAGATAATACCCTTTCGGACTGGACACCTTTTTATACAGGATTGGCCAATTTGGAAGTAACAGAGTTGGAAATTCATTCAAACATCACAGAGTGTAGCAGTAAACTTTATGCTGCAACCTACGGACAAGGCTTGTGGATGAGCGATTTAAAAGATCCTGGAAATGTGGCTCCAACAGCTTGTTTTAAGGCAGAAACCACACAAGGTTGTGTAGGAAGCACCTTGGTATTAACGGATAAATCCGATTACACTCCTACCTCATGGTTATGGAACATTACTCCTGCAACGTATACATTTACCAATGGTACAACAGCCAATTCTCAAAATCCAGAAGTTATTTTTACCAGTTCGGGTACTTATACCATAGCGCTTACTGTTACAAATGCCAATGGAAACCATACAACCACTAAGGTGGATTATATAACTGTTTATCCTGGAACTATCGCTTCTGGTTTTAGTACAGATTTTGAAGGAGAAGCACTATGTGGAACAGCTTCAGATTGTGGTGCAACAACTTGTAATCTAAGCTCCAGTTTTTGGATAAACTTAAGCAATGGAAGTGAAGACGATATAGATTGGCGTGTGGATGAAGGCGGAACCACTTCCAGTGGAACAGGACCAACAAATGATTACAATCCAGGTTCAACAACTGGCAATTATATCTATACCGAAGCTTCTAATTGTTTTGGCAGTACTGCCATTTTAGAAAGTTCCTGTATGATTATGGATGCTACATATAATTTGGAATTTGCTTACCATATGGAGGGAGCAAGCATGGGCAGCTTACATATAGATGTCTTTGCTGATGGTGTTTGGAATGAAAACATCATTCCTGCCATTTCCGGGGATCAAGGAACTGATTGGCATACAGCAACCGTAGATTTAGCTACCTACGATGGAAAAACCATTAAAATAAGGTTTAGAGGTATTACTGGATCTGGTTTTGAATCGGATATCGCTTTGGACGACATTAAATTGGTTGATCAAAATACCATTTCCGTTACCGAGTTTGAATCCCTTACAAATACCATTAACATCTATGGTGATGACCATTTAGTGATTCATTCTCAAAAAGAAACATTAAACAATGTTGTGGTTTATGATATTTTGGGCAGACAGTTATTTAATGAAATCGATTTACATTCAAACAAGCTTGAAATAGAATCCATTAAAAAATCAAATACGGTTTTAGTGTTAAAGATTACTTTGGAAAACAATCATGTTGTGTATAGAAAAATCTTATTTTAAATCCTTCGGTCATATTCAAAAATGCCAAGCAGTTGCTTGGCATTTTTGTTTTACAAAATAGTCACTTTTATTTTTTTCCAAAGCTTCATTAGCAACAGTGCAAAAATAAGGGCTGCCCCAATAAGCAATAAGCCATTTAAGTAATTTCCATAAATAATATAGCCTGTAGCGAACATAATAGAGTAAATAAGTGCACAACCTACTAACATAGCCAATATTCCCGAAGGCACACTCCAACCTGCTTTCGTATTTTCCAATTCAATGTTTTCTTGTCTAGCTTCCAATACAATTTTTTGCCATCCTGGACCTCCTGGTTGTATTTTTTTATAGAAATTTTGTAAAACGGTTTTGCTTTCAGCTTGAGTTAAAAATGTTACTGCTACCCAAACAATGGTAGTAACCAAGACAATCATAGGGAATTTTGCCCAAGCAGGAAAAAGCCCTTCATCACCAAAAAAGTAAATTCCTAAATCGGTAAAATTTAATAGGATGGAAACAATTCCGGAAACAAACATGGCTGAAATTTCGCTCCAAGCGTTGATGCGCCACCAAAACCATCGCAGAATAAAAATCAATCCTGTTCCTGCTCCAAACATTAAAATAATATCAAATAATTGCAAAGCATTGGTAAGCACCAAAGCCAGTAAGGCGCTACAAACCATTAAAGTTACTGTTGCCAGCCTACCTACTGTAACCAATTGTTTTTCAGTGGCGTTTTTATTGATTTGTTGTTTATAAAAATCGTTTACCACATACGATGCTCCCCAGTTTAAGTGGGTGGAAATGGTACTCATATAGGCTGCAACCAAAGAAGCCAAAACCAGACCTAACAAGCCACTAGGCAGTTTGGTTAACATGGCAGAATAAGCCAAGTCATGCCCAAGTTTATCTTCTGCCACCAAAGGAAAGGCTTGGTGAATACTAGCTATATCAGGGAAAACAACCAATGAAGCCAAGGCAACAATAATCCATGGCCAAGGACGTAAAGCATAATGCATGATGTTAAAAAAGAATGTGGCTCCAATGGCATGATTTTCATTTTTAGCTGCCAACATACGTTGCGCAATATATCCTCCACCACCTGGTTCGGCTCCAGGATACCAAGAGCTCCACCATTGAACTGCCAATGGAATGATCAATAAGGTAATTAGGGCTTCTGTATTGCTAAAATCCGGTAAGATATTTAGTTTCCCTACCACGTTTTCATGTTGCAACAATGCCTCCAAGCCACCAACTTCAGGTAAGCCAACCAGATAATAAGCTGCTCCCAAAGCACCAGCCATGGCTGTAAAGAACAAGATAAAATCGGTGTAGACCACGCCTTTAAAACCTCCTAAGGCACTAAAAACAACGGTTATGGTTCCAGCATAAATAACCGTTTCCCAAGGTTGCAAACCCAACATGATGGCACCTATTTTTATAGCTGCCAAGGTTACGGCAGACATGGCAAGAATATTGAATATAATTCCTAAATAAATGGCACGAAAGCCTCTTAAAAAACGAGCTGGTTTTCCACCATAGCGCAATTCGTAAAACTCGATATCTGTATTGACTTCCGATTTTCGCCAGAGCTTGGCATACACAAAAACGGTTAAAAGTCCCGTTAATAAAAAGGCCCACCAAACCCAGTTTCCCGATACACCATTGGTTCTTACAATGTCTGTTACCAAGTTGGGAGTATCTGTAGAAAAAGTGGTTGCCACCATGGAAACCCCTAACAGCCACCAAGGCATGTTCCTTCCAGAAAGAAAATATTCGGCTGCACTTTTTCCAGATTGTTTGGAAACATAAATGCCTATAAAGAGTGTGATGGCAAAAAACAAAACAATTAAAACAACATCAAACGAAGATAATTGGACCATAAGTGTGTGGTATTTACTTTAGGTTTCTAAGTTATACTTTTTTAATGACATTGGTTACAATGCCCCAAATAACAAAATCGTTCTCTTCAGTAATTTTAATAGGCTCATAGTTTTCATTTTCAGGTTGTAGCCATACTCCATCCTTTTCCACACGTAAACGTTTTACGGTAAATTCACCATCCAGAAAACAAACTGCAATTCTATTGTGAGCAGGCTCAAGGCTTCTGTCAATCACCAATAAATCGTTATCGTCCAATCCTGCACCAACCATGCTTTGTCCTGAAACACGTGCATAAAAAGTGGCTAGTTTGTTTTTTACCAGAATGTTGTCCAAAGAGAGCCTTTCTTCTTTAAAGTCTTCAGCTGGAGAAGGAAATCCTGCTGATATGCCTGTGTCTAAATAAACAGCTCCAGATTGGTTTGAAACATCTGGTGTGAAGAAAGTGAGGGTTTCTGATTTGTGCATTATCATGGGAAAACTTGTTTTAATTTCAATATTGAATTTAGTTTTTATTTATGGTTTTTTTTTTTTTATGGACAAAATTATTTCACCTTTAAAATATCGTTTATATTGGTTGTATAGCGTGGTGACAACCGTTCCTGACGCATTTTCCAGGTGCGTTTTAAATCTTGGTTGGCCAGTTTTAATTTATGGTCGCCATACTTTCCATTTAGTTTGTCTATGGCATTCATCAAAGGCTTATGTTTTGGGTTTTCTTGCAAAAACAAATGTAATTGATGGTTATTGGTAGGAACCAGTCCTGTAACTACAACTCCAGCACGTTTATATTTAATCCCTTTTTTAAACATGGCAGTTACGGCCTTTACAGCCTCGTTACTTATAATAAGGGAGGAGTCTGTTGGGTATGCCAACTGGATCATTTTACTAACACGATGCTGAGGCAAATCTTTTTTGTGCCTATCGCTGCTTAAGCTTACCAAGATGATATGACAACTACTTTTTTGTTTGCGCAGTTTTTCGGCACAACTGCTGGCAAAGGTAGATACACGTTCCTTTAAATTATGGATATCTGAAAAGGTATATTCAAAACTTCTGGTGGTTGCAATGGCCTTTTTTGAAGCTACTTCTTCCAACTGTAAGGTTGGAATGCCTTCCAGGTCTTTTTTTAAACGCCATTCCACAATAGAAAAGTTCTTTCTAACCCATTCGTCGGGAAGTTGTGTAAACTGATAGGCTGTAAGAATGTGTTTTTCTTTTAAACGCTTGTGCAAGGCACGTCCTATTCCCCAAACATCTTCAATTTTTAGCCACTTAAGGGCTTTGATGCGTTTGTCTTCAGAATCAATCACGTACACGCCTTTGGTTTGCTCTGGAAATTTACGTGCAATTTTATTGGCTACCTTGCTTAAAGCTTTGGTTGGTGCCACACCAACACAGGTTGGAATGCCAGTCCATTTTAAAATGCGTTTTCTAATTTGATCTCCATATTCCTTAAAGTCAAATCTTTCAGTGTTTTGAGAGTTTTGTGTTATCCCATCAAAGCCTCTAAATTGTAAAAAAGCTTCGTCTATACTATACACTTCCACATCTGGCGTGAACTGTTTTAAGATACTCATAACACGACTGCTCATGTCTCCATACAGTGGATAATTAGAAGAAAAAACTTGTACGTTGTGTTCTTTAAAAAAGGCTTCGTATTTAAAAGCAGGAGCTCCCATGGGCAAACCCAAGGCTTTAGCTTCATCGCTTCGCGCAATCACGCAACCATCGTTATTGCTTAAAATAGCGACAGGTTTGTGGCGCAAACTAGGGTTAAAAACCCGTTCGCAAGAGGCGTAAAAGTTATTGCAATCTACAAGGGCATACATGGCATAAAGGTATTGAATTTTTAAAAACGTTAGGTGTTAAAATGTTTGTTGTTTGGTTGAAAAAAAATTGAAGTTCCAATAGCTAGATGTTAAGTTCTATTGCTTGTACCAAAGGCCCATACAAGTTTCTGACCTATCCTGCTATGGATCTCACTTTAAGAGCAGGTTTTCTTAGGTTGTTTTAGGGTGTGATATGGGGTTTATATTACTTACATACGGAGTAACTAGGGAGTAACTACGGGTGAACCCCTAAGGATGCTTTTATTTATAAGGGTTTAGAGCGGTTGAAAACAGGCATAACCTGTATTGATTCAAGGGAGTGGACTTTGAAAAATTAAGATACGCCTTTTTTCTTAAAGTCCAAAAAAACGAGGCTATTATTTAAGCTGTGTATAGAAAAAATGACCCGTCCTAAAATAACTATACAGATTAATAAATAAATCCTGATATCAGGATACAATTCTTTTTCTTAATCCTAAAATGACTGTATATTTTTCATACACTCTCCTACACTATCTATACTTGAGCCATATTTGAGCTATATAGAAGCTAAACAGTTTGTGGACATATGCTTACTTGAATGAGATTGCCACGTCCTTCGTCCTCGCAATGACAGGTAGACTTATTTTAAAACAGTTCATGGATCTTATTGTACACCAGGTGGCTTTCCCAACCTCTGTAAAGCAGGTAATCTGCCAATTTCTTTTTTTTCTTTAAAGGATTGGTTTCTTTAATGCTGGCTGCTTTTTTTTCTGCCAAGGCATGAAAGGTGTTTAAGTAGTCTGCTTCTGAAATGTCCTTAAAAGCTTCCTTGATATTGAAAAGGCTAATGTCGCGTTTTTTAAGTTCCAGTTCCAAACGTTTGCGACCCCATTTTTTAACACGGAATTTGCCACGCACATACGATTTTGCAAAACGGGTTTCATTAAGAAAATCATGTTCCAGTAAATGCACGATAATCACGTCTATGGCTTCTGGAATCATGCGCATGTTTTTAAGTTTTTGAACCACTTCTTTGTGGCAACGTTCCTGGTAAGCACAGTAGTTTTCAAGTGTTCGCTTGGCTTCTTCTAAAGTGTAGGTTTTACTGGATTTCATGGCTGCAAGATAATAACAATTTGTTAACAAGTAAGTAGTTGTGAACCATTGAATTATAAGATAATTTGTGTTATATTTGTGTGCTCATTTTTTAATGAGCCTTAATTAATTATTCCCTATGATTAAAAAATACTCCCTTGTATTAGCAGCCTTCTTGTGCTTTGTTTTGTCTGGTTTTGGGCAGATTGCTAATGGTGGTTTTGAATTATGGATAAATTCAACAACACCTACTTCATGGACTACAATAGAAAATATAACTCAAGAATCTACGCCAATAAATGTTCATAGTGGAACTTATTCTGCAAGACATGTTGGTGGAACTAGTGATTTAGGCCAAACTATTTACGGTATAATACCTGGAGAAGATTATGAGTTGTCATTTTGGTATAAAGTTATTGAAGATGATGGAACAGATGCAAGAATTTGGTCTTATTGGAGAAATGGTAGTACTAATATTGACAATAATGACTATGATTCAGAAGATGCTATTAGGGGCCCAAATAATGGGTATCTGCCTAATAATTCAGGGGGTTGGACTCAATATAACGTGACGATTACTGCACCAGCAACAGCCGATAATTTTAATTTTGAAGTAAGAACTTATTCTGGAGCTATTGTTTATTGGGATGATTTTATATTTAATCAAGTGATTTCCTGCACACCTCCAGCCGATCCAGTTGGAAGCATTTCTGGTACAACTCCAGCCTGTAACAATACCACTTTAAGTTATTCTGCGCCAAATGCCAATTTATATTGGCAAACAACAGCTACAGGAACTTCAACGGCCAATCCTACAACGGCAACCTATAATGTCTCTACATCAGGCACTTATTATGTTAGGGCTTTTGATGGGGTTTCTTGTTGGTCCACCAATAGCGCGAGTTATGCCGTAACCATAAACAATCCACCGGTAATCAGTACTCAGCCTCCAAATAGAAATATTGCGATAGGAAATAACACCACTTTTAATGTGGTAGCTGCCAATGCAACTGGATATCAATGGCAAGTGTCTACCAATGGAGGTGCCAACTGGAGCAATTTAACCAATGCTGCTCCATATTCCAATGTTTTTACAAATACCTTGAATATTTCCAATGTAACCCTAGGGATGCACAACAATCTATATCGCTGTGTGATAAATGCCAATGCTCCTTGTGGCAATCTTAATTCTGCTTCTGGGACTTTAACTGTTTTTAATAACCCTCCTAATAATGCTACTGGACTGGAAGCTTGTATAGGTGATACAAGTATAGATTTAAGCTGGAATAATTCTTCAAGTGGCGCTACTGGATATATTGTTTTTGTTCAACCTAATGCCACCATTCCTTTTATGCCAGCTACAAGTGCTGGAGATGCAGATAGCTATATTGCAAATACCAACTATACTCTAGCCACAACTTATGGAACATTGGGCAGAGCTGTCTATAAAGGCAGTCTTAATAATATAACCATAATAGGTTTAACCAATGGTTTGGATTATACTTTTAAGGTAGTTGCCTACAATGGTAATACCCTTACAGGGTGGGCAAGTGGAATTAATTCTTCGGGTTCATGGAATGATACTTTCCTTATTGACACACCTGATGCCAACATTACAAGCGCTTCCATCGCTTCTACATCATCTGTAATATCTTGGAATAATCCTTTACCTACATCCTGTTACGAGATATTAATAGTTGCTAACCAAGGAAGTGCAACAACTTTTAATCCTACAGGTGATGGTTCTGGTTATATTGCGAACCCAAACTATAGTGGGCCTGATTCTTTTGTATTTAAGGGTAATGCCATCACTACAACAGTAACTGGTTTAACAGATGGCCTAAACTATTGCTATACCATTTTTGTAAGGAACATAAATACAAATGATTGGTCTAGAGGGAATACTGTTTGTCAAACAACAGGAATTACTTATTGTTCATCTAGTGGAGGAACATCTACTAATTCTGGAATTGTGAATGTTCAGTTAAACACTATTAACAATTCATCTGGCTCTACTAATGCTTATACCGACTTTACTGGGATTACAACAAGCCTCTCTTTAGGTCAACAATATGATTTAAGTGTTAATGTTAATACGGGTGGAAATTATACTTCGCATGTAAAAGTTTGGATTGATTGGAATCGGGATGGTTCTTTTAACAATTCTTCTAATGAAGCTATAGAATTAGGCACATTAACGAACACCACAAATGGGCAACCTTCCTTATCTCCATTAAACATCAGTATCCCTACTAATGCAGCAATTGGAAATGTGAGAATGAGAGTTAGTTCAAAATCTGATAACGGTGAAGGTTATGCTACACCATGTGAAGAAGGTATTTTTAATTTTGGCGAAGTAGAAGACTACACCATAAACATTGTACGACCAACAGGGCCAGAAATACACTTGAAAGGTAATAATAATGTTATTAACAATGGAGATACCACAACCAGTGGTTTGAACAATACGGCTTTTGGTGCAACAAATGTTAGCACATCCATTGTTAAAACCTTTGATATTGAAAGTATTGGTACTGGTACTTTGAACTTAACTGGCGCACCACAACTTGTTCAAATTAGTGGAACCCATGCGAGCGATTTTACCGTAACTGCATCCCCTTCCAACTCGATAGCTTCAGGAACTCAAACATCTTTTGATATTACATTTACGCCATCTGATGTCGGGACACGTATTGCAACCGTTTCTATACAAAACAACGATATTACGGATAGCGAAGACCCTTACGTTTTTACTGTTAAAGGGGTTGGGAATGGAAGAGAAATAAATGTTCAAGGAAACAGCATGAATATTCCTAATGGAAATGTAGCTATCAGTCCATTGGATCATACTTTTATAGGAAGTGCCAATTTAAATCCTTTAAACCCTACAATAGCATCGAAAACATTTGAAATTGAAAACTTAGGGAATCAATCTTTGAATGTTTCTACTATTTCAATCACAGGAGCCGATGCTTTAGATTTTTCAGTAACACCAACAAATTTTTCTGTAGCAGCAGGGAATTCTGAAACCATCACTGTTACTTTTGACCCTTCTACTCTAGGAATTAAAAATGCCATAGTATCTATAGCCAATAATGATATTACTGGAGGAGAAAACCCTTATACATTTGCTATTCAAGGAAACGCTTTAAATTATACAGAATGTGCTCCAGCTGCTCCTCAAATAATTGTAGCCCAAGATTTTGAATCCAGCACATCTGATACTTGGGCTTATACTGTGATTCATGCACCTATCCCTAATTATTGGGATGTAACGTCTAATTTATCCATAATTAATGCAGCTCAAAATGGTTCAAATTTTTGGGGGATTACAGATCTGGAACGTTCCGGACACACGAATCAAACCCATGAAATGCATTTTACACATACAGGTCTTACAGCTTATGAAAATGTTGAATTTAGTTTTTATTATTATACTTTTGATTTAGACTCTGAAGACAGCTTGGTTTATGAAATATTTTACGACAGTGCCTCTCAGGGTACTGTGGCTTTATTAAAAGATTCTGGTGGATGGACTCAAGTAACCCATGCAGTTCCTGATACTGTAAACACCTTTGAGATTATAATTTATCCAGATGTAAGTGCTGGATTAACATTTGATGAAGTTGGATTGGATAACTTTAAATTAACTTCTACCGTCGATCAAGTTAAAATATGGGATGGATTTGCATGGAATGGAGATGGCTCAGCACCAACATCGTATCAAAAAGCTGTTTTTACTGGAGATTATGTTACTGCAAATCATGGTGGTAGTGTTGAAGCTTGTGAATGTGAAATTAATTCAACTGCAACAGTAACAATTTCAAACAACACTTACCTAAAAGTTGAAAATAATATTTTGGTAGCTGGCGAAATATATGTAGACCCACAAGGATCTCTGGTACAAGTGAATGATTTAGGAACCATGACCCTTACTGGTACTGGTAAAAACACTTTATCTAAATTAACTCATCCACTCCAACATTGGTACGATTACACGTATTGGAGTTCTCCTTTAGAAAGTGCCCAAATTGAAAACGCTTTAATAGACGCCAATGCGAACAGACGATATGTTTACAGAGCCAATTTCTTTAATGACTTACTAATTGAAGATGCAAATACAGGAACTTTTACTCCTGGTCAAGATGATATTGACGACGATGGAAACGATTGGTTCAATCAGCCTTCTGGAACTATGACTCCAGGTGTAGGATATGCTGCTACCCATAGCAATATAGGTTTTACGGCAAATCAATCTTATCTATATTTGTTTGAAGGCTCATTAACTTCTGGTGGAGCTTTTAATAATGGCTTTGTAAATGTCCCTATTTATATAGACCCAACTGTTGTCTATAATAATTGGAATTTTATAGGGAACCCCTATCCTTCTGCTATTAGTGCTCAAACATTTTTTGAAGAAACATCTTCCATTCTTGAAGGAGTTATTTATTTGTGGTCTCATTATACAAACGCTGATGCTAATGCTCCTGGAAATCAAAATTTAAATTTTTCTCAAGATGATTATGCCATAATTAATTATGTTGGAGGAGTGGCTACAGGTTCTGCTTCTGTAAGTGGTTCAAACATACCCAATGGGTATATTGCTTCTGGACAAGGTTTCTTTGTGATAGGAAACAAATCTTTTGCAGGTTCTCCTGGGTTTTATAATGAACCTATTTTTAACAACTCCATGAGAGTTACTGGAAATAACAATCAATTTTTTAGAACTTCAACTACAGAAGCCAACAGGTTATGGGTTAATTTAACTTCGGATAATGGTGTATTTAATCAAGTTCTAATCGGCTACCTTGATGGAGCAACAAATGATGTTGATGCTATGGCTATTGATGCACTTAGGAACTTATCAACAGGAGCTAACTCTATATTATATTCTCTAATACCAGAATCTGATAAAAAATATGCCATTCAAGGAAAACACCCTAACAGTTTGAATTTAGATGAAGTTATTCCACTCGGCTTTTACACATCTATAAATGAAGCAACTTTATATAGTTTGTCCATTGAGCAATTTGAAGGGGAGTTTTTCTCCAATAACAATGTTTTTGTAAAAGACAATCTATTAAACATTATCCATAATTTAAATAATGCTCCTTACACATTCACTTCAGGAGTAGGTGAATTTAATGAGCGTTTTGAATTGGTGTTTAGGGACTCTTTCCTTTCGGTAAATGAAGAAGAACTTACTTCAAACCATGTTAGTATCATAGAACATGACAATGGAGAGGTTACATTTAAGGTTCCAAGTCAATATAAAATACAAACTGTTGATATTATAGACCTTTTAGGAAGAACTGTTTACAACTTAAAAGGAAATAGTTCCACCGAAACATACAATCTTTCTAATTTAAGCCAGGCAACTTATGTAGCTAGAGTAACTTTAGCAAATGGGCAAGTGCTCACTAAAAAGGCTGTAAAACGTAAGTAAGCTTGTTGTTTAGTTGTTGTTTGTTGTTGAGGAGCGATAATACACTTTGAAGACACTTCGACAGGCTGAGTGTGACACAAATTAGAAAAAGCCACTACAACACATGTTTGTAGTGGCTTTTTTGTTTGTTTTTAGTTACAAGCTATAGCTTAAAGAAATAATCAGGTTTCTTCCTGGAGAAGCAATTCCTGAGGAATAGGTTTTATAACGTTGGTCTGTGATGTTCTCCAAACTGGCTGTTAGGGTTGCTGCTTTCGTGATTTGGTATTGGGTTCTTAAATTTAAGGTGTACCAAGAAGGAGCGTAAGGGTTTCCGTTGTCATCTAGAGCATACATATAATCCTTTTCCTGCTCTGAAGGTGCCAATTGATAAAAAGACAATTCGCTGTTGTATTCAGCGAAGGCATCGACTAAAAATTTATTTTTTTGCCAAATAAAATGGGTGTTCCCAAAATTAGGCGACACATGTCTCGCTGGAACTTCACTGCCATCTGCATCCTCTTCTTTTCCACCAGTAACATTATATTGGGAGGTAAGCTTAAGATGATTGGTCAAGTTTAAACGCACTCCAGCTTCAAAACCGTATATTTTGGCATCAGAAGCATTTTGTATGGCCTGTACATTGCTCAATTCACCATTATACATAATTTCAGTTTCTCCATTTAAAGTATAATCCCTTCTTACCAATGCCTGATCTAAATAGGTATAATAAGTAGCGACATCAAAAATAACCATATCATCAAAATTTAGGGTTAGACCTAACTCACCACCATAAGCATATTCAGCCTTTAAGTCTGGATTAGGCACTACCACAGAACCAGGTTCTGAATCGAAAACCTTTCCAATATCATCAATATTGGGTGCCCTAAAAGCCGTAGATAAATTAAATCGCCATTGTAAAATATCATTGGCTAACCAACTAATTCCTGCCGAACCCGTTAAAGCTCCAAAATTTAGATCGGTTTCAGTAAAAGGTAAATTTAGAAATTGATTGTTTTCGGTGAAATCGGCATGCATTAAAATATAATTGTAACGTAAGCCAGACTGTAGGATAAATTTATGGTTTGGTTTAAACTTAATATTAGTATAAGCTGCCATGGATTGCCATGTAGAACCATTGGGATATCTAGACACGATTGGAGCAGTTTCGTTGGTCTCTATGTTCAATTCCTTGCCTATGGATTTTACTTTATTGTACACATATTCCACACCATAGAACAATTCGGTTTTTGGAGATAGTAATTTTTCAAAGTCGGCATTAAACGACACTGCATCTACAGCTTCTTCTGTCATGCTTTTCATCACATCTCGATAGTCCCTATCGTTTCTGCTTTCTTTAAAATTTTGATAGGCTAGAGTTGTTTGAATTTTATCGTATAAATTGGAACTGCTGCTTATTTTGGTCATTTGTAGGTTACCCATAAACCATTGCTGTGGACCGTAATACCATTCAGCTGAACGTAAATCATCTCCACGATATCTAATTAATCTATCGTATCTTGGGTAATCCGACGTTTTTGTATAAGTTACACCTAAATCGAAACTTAAGTTTTCTTGTGGCTCAAAACGTACTTTTTGCATGAGGTTTATTTGGTCATAACCTGTTGGCACTTGTAATTTAGGGTTGTCATTAGACACTATTTGGTCCTGGCCATTATTGGTTACCACATATTCTGGTCTTAAATAATCGTTTGGTCCATGGCTTCCCATTCTTAGGTCGTCAAAATCGGAATATGAAACACTGGTTAATAACGCCCATTTTTTGAGACCGAAATTAAAATCCAGATGACCTGTTTTTTCTTTGTTTGCCGTTGCATATCTAGCAACAGCATTGGCTTTAAGATACAGCTTGTCTGAATAGGACACTTGTGGTTTTTTGGTATAGAAGCTCATAACACCTCCTATGGCATCACTACCATAAACCACAGAACCAGCTCCAAGGGTAATTTCTGTGTTTTGTATGGTAAACGGATCGATAGAGATGACATTTTGAAGGTTTCCACTTCTAAAAATGGCGTTGTTCATTCGCACACCATCTACGGTAAGCAACAATCTGTTGGTTGAAAAACCTCTAATCATAGGGCTTCCTCCTCCTAACTGACTTTTTTGGATATACACATTCCCAGAGCTTTCCAACAAATCGGCACTGGTTTGTGGATTTGAGATTTGGATTTCCTTGGCAGAAATTCCAATAATTTTTTGAGGAATGTCTCTTTTGTTTTGTTCAAACTTAGAGGCAGAAATAACAATTTCATCCAGACCTTCAATTTTGGCTTCCAATAAAACCGTATGGTTGTTGGCAATGATGGTCTCTTTTTTAATTTTTAACTTTTTGTGGAGTAAATCTTCAAAATAAAGATATTCAGAGTCTGTAAAAGAATTTAAAGAGGCCATCCCTTCAAAATCTGTTATCACCATTATGGTTTTAGTTTGGTTATAAATAGTTACACCAGGAACGGGTAGCCTAGATTCACTTTCTAATACTTTAATTTCTTGGGCTTGAGCAGGTATGACAATACAGAGCCAGAGACCTATTGTTAAAAACAATCTCATGTTGGTTAGTTAAAAATTTATGAATTAAATACTTGATTAAAAATTTCCATGGATTGAGGTTTTCTGAACCCCTCCAGATGCAATTCAAAATATAAAAGCATCATTTTTAAAAAAGACTGTCTTTGATTTGAATTGATTTTAATCGTGTTTAACTTATCAAAATTTATGCCCAAGAGGTGTTTTAAGAGAATTATATTTTCACCTGAAACTGCATACATATTTGTTTTGTGATGTTGGAAGGTTCCTTCTGCCAAATTAAACCAAGATTCGTTGTTTTGTGGTAATTCAGGATAAAATCCTAAATGTTTGGTGAGCTTCAGTAAAAACAGCAAATGGAAGTTGGCATAATGGTTATGGGTATCCAACCATTGCAAAGTGGTTTCCAGGTAGGTATAAAGATGTTCGTTTGATTCTTCTTCTTTTAAGGTGCTGGTTAGAAGTTCGGCCAAAAAAAAAGTAATGGCGCTTTTTATTACATGGGTTTGTAAGTTACTGTACAGATAGTGCACCTTAACCTCTTTAACTTCTTGCAAAGACCTATTGTTTTTGTGCAAAGTGACTAGCTGTAATTGGGATAGCAATTGAAAATAGGCAGATTTTGAATTTCCTTTTTTAGAACTGGATACGTTTCTAAGCAAATAACTTACAAGACCATATTTTTGAGTATAACATTTAACAATTAAATCGTTATCCCTGTATTTTATCTTTGATAAAACAATGGCATTTGTAGTTGTTAGCATTATCTCACCACCATTAGTTTAAGCACTTTTGTTTCGTAAGAATCCAAATCGGATAGCATGATAAGATACACTCCAGAAGCAACAGAGTTATTCCCTAGGTTTTTTCCATTCCAATAGGCTGAACCTCCATCTATCTCTAAATTATAACCTCTATATCTGGTATTTACGTTGGATTGAGCTTCTGCTACCAAATTACCTTCTATATCTGTAATTTTAATATTCATATTTTCGGTAATGCCTCTTATTTGAATTTTTTTATCATTCATGTTATAATCCGGTCTTACTGGATTTGGAAAAATAAAGGCATTTTCTAAGGTAGTCATGGTCTCTGAACCACCGGAGCCGTAAGACACCAGTCCTTTGTCTGTAGCAATGTAAACTATGCCGTTGGTTTGGTCAATGGCAACATCTACCACGTTGTTTGTTGGCAAAGGGGAGTTGTCTTTTGTGAAATGGTAAATGGTTTCTTGGCCATCTGATGAAAAATAGTATAATCCAGCACCAATAGTTCCAATCCATTTGTTGTTGGAGCCATCCACCTCGATGTCAGACACATAGGTTTGAAATAAAAGTTCTTGTGGCAATCCATCATCCAATACAATAATAGATTGCGCTTCTATTGCTGGATCGGTAAAGAAACCTGCCGTATTGTACAACACCCTTAAACCACTAATTGTACCAATCCAGATTTGATCTCTTTTATCAATGGCCAATGAAGAAACAAATGCTGTAGGCATGTTTTGTTCTTCGGAATACAACCCTCTAAGTTGTCCATCTTTGTAGCCTATAAGTCCATTTTTATAAGCTCCAATCCATTTGGTACCATTGGCATCAATTTCAATATCACTGTAACCCCATTCGCCTTCTAAAGCATCAGGGATTAAATTGGTAAAATCATAACTATTCCATTGGTTTGAATTAGGGTCGTACGAAACTAAAGGTTTGGCGACTCTAGCTGTCATGGTCCACAGTACTCCATTTACATCAAAATTAGACGCACTAACCCTAATGCTTTTAAAGTTAGGGTTTCCAGGTATCACGAGAGATCTTAAAGCACTATTGGACTCATCATACAATACAGTGGGACTATCATTATTTACTTCTAAAAGACCATCATTGAAGGAACTGATAAACACTTGTTGAGTGTTGAATGGGTTAACAGCAATTTTATTTAAGTTCCTAGCTCCTAAAACACTATCATAAGGTACATTAACCCAAGATTCATCAATAAGATGACTAAACCCTCTTTTCCTTACAGGAGCTGGATTATATGTTAAGGAATAATCTCCATAAGTTACCCAAAGGTTATTAGGCATTGCCTGGATGGCAAATGCGTTATTTAACAAAGGTCCTTCTGGATGAATTTCGGTCACATCTGTTTGATTGTTATATGCAATTTTTAAAATACCATAATCTCTTGTTCCAATATACATGTACTCACTATCAAAAGTTGTGACAGAAAATTCAGTAGGGTAATCTGGAAGTATTGGTACAACGGTTATTTCATTAAAAGCATTGTCGAAAAAATAAGATTCATTTTTAGTAGTTACAAATAGATTGTTATTGGATTCACTAAAATCTAAAATTGGATCTGGTATGGTTGTTATTGAATTTATGGAAGTATCTAAAACCTCAAACACCTGTCTATTTGCCTTAATGATATAAATTCTATCATCCATTGTAGATTCTACAGCAATGACATTACCTCCTGTTACGGTTTGCCATTCTTGAAAGTCTATTAAATTGTCACTGTTCACCAAGGCTCTTTTTAAGCCTCCACCATCTAAACATGCTGCATAAATATATTGTTCGGAAATTGCTGTTTGTTGGACCCTTAACTGAGCTCCACCTGTACCGATGTAATAGGTGTCCCCAAATTCCAGTCTGGACATATCGTATACTGAAATACCATAATCAGTAGCTATATAAAGCAGCTCATTGTATTCTTCAAAATGGTTAATCATTTTATCATTAGGTGGAATGGTTGGTTTTTCCAATATATCAACAACCGTTAAGATATTGGTATCATCTTCCAAAGCAATTTCTATAAGTCCATTTGCATAGCCAATAACGAGCATTTGATATGCTTCGCTATAATGAATGGTTGAGATTTCTTCACCTGAAAGTCCGTTTATAGTTGTAAGTGTTTCCATTTCAGAGGACATAAGATCATAAGAAAACACAGCATTCTCTGCAGCCACGTATATTTTACCATTACCTTGTGTGACATCCTTTACATTTAGGTAGGAAAAGTGTCCTTTCCATAACGCAGAATAATCCTGGGCCATTAAAGATACTGGAAACAAGAAGATTAAAATTAGGTAGTTTCTGATATTCATAGTCATTTAAAAACTTTTCAAATATATCTATATATAACGAGTTTTAGAATAAAAACATATAAATTGAACAAAAAAAGCTTCCAATTTGGAAGCTTTTCATTTTTATATTTAGGAAATTATACCACGCCTTGTGCCAACATGGCATCTGCCACCTTAACAAATCCAGCGATATTCGCTCCTTTCACATAGTCAATATAACCATTATCCTGTGTACCATAAAGAACGCAGGACTCATGAATGTTATCCATGATTTGTTTTAACTTGGCATCCACTTCGTCTCTAGTCCAATTTAGCCTTAAAGAGTTCTGGCTCATTTCCAATCCGGAAGTTGCCACACCTCCTGCATTGGATGCTTTTCCTGGAGAAAACATCACTTTTGCATTCTGGAAAGCTGTAATAGCTTCAGGTGTGGTTGGCATGTTAGCACCTTCTGCCACTACCTGAACCTTATTTTTTATTAGCATATGTGCTTCTGCTTCGTTTAATTCATTTTGAGTGGCGCATGGCATAGCTACATTACAGGTTACAGACCAAGGTCTCTCTCCCTCATGGAAGGTTGCAGAAGGGTATTTATCAAGATATTCGTTAATTCTACCTCTTCTAACATTTTTGATTTCTTGAACATAAGCCAATTTTTCTGCATCAATTCCATCAGCATCGTAAATAAATCCTGAAGAATCCGATAAGGTTACTACTTTGGCTCCAAGTTCTGTGGCTTTTTCACATGCAAATTGTGCGACGTTTCCAGATCCAGAAATCACCACAGTCTTTCCTTGAAACGTATCATTTTTTGTGGCCAACATATTTTTGGCAAAATACACGCAGCCATAACCTGTAGCTTCTGGTCTAATTAAAGATCCTCCAAAAGAGATCCCCTTTCCTGTTAAGACACCTGTAAATTCGTTTCTTAATCTTTTATATTGTCCGAACATATATCCAACTTCTCTTCCACCAACTCCTATATCTCCAGCAGGAACGTCGGTATCTGGACCTATATGACGGAATAACTCTGTCATAAACGATTGACAAAAACGCATAACTTCATTATCGCTTTTCCCTTTAGGGTCAAAATCACTTCCACCTTTTCCTCCACCCATTGGCAAGGTTGTAAGCGAGTTTTTAAATACTTGTTCAAATCCTAAAAATTTTAATATGCTTAGGTTTACAGATGGGTGAAAACGCAAACCACCTTTGTAAGGTCCAATAGCAGAATTGAACTCTACCCTAAACCCTCTATTTACTTGAGTCTTTCCTTGATCGTCAATCCATGGCACTCTAAAGATTATTGTGCGTTCCGGCTCAACCATTCTCTCTAACAACATTTTATCCTGATATTTAGGATTCGCTTCTATAAATGGAATTACAGTTTCTGCCACTTCATGTACAGCTTGTAAAAACTCCGGTTCATGCCCATTCTTTTCCTTTACAAGACTTAGAAAAGCATCTATTTTATTTTTCATTTAATTTAAATTTAATACTGTTGTGTAATTTGTTAATTTGTTCAGCAAATATACATTATCTTTAAAAATTAATTATTATTTTTTGTTTTTTCACAATGTTTATTGGAGAATAAATTATTAGATTTAGCTTATTAAAGTAAAAAACTACCTGTAATTTGCGTTTTATCTGATTTATTTGGTAGTTGGTCGAGTTTTTATATATTTGTTTATTATTATGCTCTAATTATCGAATGCTTATATGTGCAATTTGAAACAGTTAACCGTATTCTTTTTCCTACTTATTGGAATTCAGTCAAGTTTTTCTCAACTTGGATTTTCACATGAAATTGGAGCCATAGTAGGTCCCGTTCAATTTCGATCGGATTTTGGAGTTCGAAATGATGAAGGTACCAATTATGGAAACTCAGGATATGGAATAGGTATTGTGCACTACATCAATTTTGCCTACAGAGCAGATTGTAATTGTTATTCTACAGACACTTATTTTAACGATCATTTCAAATTAAGAAGTGAGATTTCCTTTAACAAAACCAAGCTAGATCATCATGGACAATGGGCTGATGGAAATTCGGTTGATGCTGCCAGGCTAAGAGCCCACACTGGGGAAGCCAATAATTTTGATATTGGTATGCAATTAGAATATTTCCCTTTAAGTATTCGAGACTTTATGGCTTTTGCTTACAGGTTTGCGCCTTTTGTGAGTTTAGGAGTTCATTATACATCGTACAACCCTAAGGCATATACCAATTTTATGGATCCTGATACAGGAATTGTAGATGGAAACATTAACAATGCCAACAATTTCTGGAGTGCTTGGGAACCTGGTTCCATAGACCCTTCCAAAGGGAGTACTTGGTCTGTGGTAACCAGTATTGGAGTTCGATATAAGTTAGCTCCTCTATCTGATTTGATGCTGGATTTGAGGTGGCAGTATTATGGAAGTGACTGGATAGACGGTTTAAACCATCAATTATCTTCTAACAAATATAACGATTGGCTAATCTGGTTGAATTTTGGATATATTTATTATCTGGATTAAAATTTTAAAACACATAAGACGCCAAGACATGTTCTTGGTTTTTTTTGGTTTAATTTATAGCTTGTTTTAAGTCTTCAATCAAGTCGTCTATATCTTCAATGCCAACACTTAACCTTATCAAGGAGTCTAAAATCCCTGTTTTTTCACGCGCTTCCTTGGGTATGCTGGCATGTGTCATACTTGCAGGATGTCCTGCCAAAGACTCAACACCTCCTAAAGATTCTGCCAAGGTAAACACCTTTAATGTTTCAACAATTTTAATGGCTTCTTCAAAATTATTCCCTTTGGTAGAAAATGACAGCATTCCACCAAAACCTTTCATTTGTGCTTTTGCAATTGCATGATTTGGATGATTCTCAAATCCAGGCCAATACACGTGCTCTATCTTGGGATGGTTGGATAAATATTCGGCTACTGCTTTCCCATTTTCACAATGACGCTGCATTCTTACATGTAGGGTTTTAATGCCTCGTAATACCAAAAAGCTGTCTTGAGGGCCACAAATGGCTCCACTGGAGTTTTGAATAAAGTAAAGTTTGTCTGCCAAGTCTTTATCTTTTACCACCAAAGCTCCCACAACCACATCGCTATGACCACCAAGATATTTGGTTGCAGAGTGCATGACAATATCCGCACCCAAAGTTAATGGTTGTTGCAAATAAGGGGTTGCAAAAGTATTATCAACAGCAAGAAGTAATTTGTGTTTTTTTGCTATGGCTGCACAAGCTTTTATATCTATAATGTTCATCATTGGGTTGGTTGGGGTTTCAACCCAAATAAGTTTGGTATTTTCGTTGATGTAAGCTTCTATGTTTTCAGCTTGTTGCATCCCAATAAAGTGAAACTTAATCCCAAATTTTTTATATATGGATGTAAACAACCTATAGGACCCTCCATACAAATTGTTTGTAGAGATAACCTCATCGCCTACTTGCAACAGTTTTAACACAGCATCTATGGCAGCTAAACCAGAACCAAAAGCCAGTCCGTAATTCCCGTTTTCAAGACTTGCTAAAGCATTTTCCAGGGCTGTTCTAGTTGGGTTATGGGATCTGGAATATTCATAACCTTTATGTGCTCCAGGTGTAGATTGAGTATAAGTTGAGGTTTGATAAATAGGTGGCATAACAGCGCCATATGCTGGATCGTGTTGTTGGCCTCCATGTATTGTTTTGGTGTTGAATTTCATGGGTTGTAAAGTTTTAAGCCAATAAGAAACCTGTTTGCTTTCTTATTTAAAGTTCATTAAAAATGTATGGGTAAAGCTTACCATTACAAATTAAAAAATTATTTCATACAAAGTTACTGTTTCATTCGGTCTATTGGAATGCAATAACTACCTTTAACATCATCTTAATCCTTTAGTGCCATGCGTTTTAAAATTTTTATTTATGCCATCATCATTTCTTTAATCTCACAAACTTGTAAAGAGGAAAAAACCGTGGAGTTTCAAGAAGTTACCAAAACTACAACAAACAATAAACTACTTGAAATTCACATACCAGAAGCTTCTGGAAACGATGATATTTCCAAAAACATTAATTTTTCCATCCATCAGCATGTTATAAATTCTTTAAACATAAAAGATACTGAAGCTCCAGCCTTAAAAACCATAGAAGAAAGTATTGATGCTTTTAACAATGAGTACGAATCTTTTAAGTCTGATTTTCCTGAAACCATTATCGCATGGGAAGCTCAAATAGATGGTGAAGTCATGTACCAATCTGCGGATGTTATTTCACTCTCCATTACAACCTACATGAACACTGGTGGTGCTCATGGACACTTAAATGTTTCTTTTTTGAATTTTAATGCCCAAACAGGTAAAATGTTGAAAAATGAAGACCTGTTTGAAGATTATTTAGCATTTACCAAGATTGCCAAAACGTATTTTGATGAGGAAATTGCAGATAAAAAAGACCTGTATTTTGAACCAGATAATTTTACACTTCCCGAAAATATTGGATTTAACGAAGAAGGTGTTATTTTGCTTTACAACACCTATGAAATAGCTCCATATTCTTCTGGAATGACTGAAATACAGATTCCATGGGAAGAATTACAGACTTCATTAAACTATTTATAGAGCACGTTTTAGCGCCAAGATATAACCTAAATGAATGCCTTCATGAAAATTATTGAAATCTATGGCTTCATCTACATTTGTTAAAGTGCTTTTGGTAGTAACCGTGTACTCATTATAAGTTTCAAATACGTTATTGTTGTAGTCTTCTTTTGTTTTTTCTATGGTAGAAAACAGCAAACCTTTTATCAAATCCACTTCAGCCCAAGTAACATCTTGTTCCGGTTTGGTGCCTTTTCGGTATTTTTCTACCATGTCGTTTGTTAAAAGCATTGGCAATCCAGACAAATTGTAAACCAACAATTGCTGAGTGACAATGGTATGTGCAATGTTCCAAATAATATTGTTATTAAAGCCTTTGGGAACCTTGTTGAGTTCTTCTAAAGTGAAGGTTTCTAAAAACGTTTTAAATATTGCCCTATTTTTGTTTGTAATGTCAAAAGCCCAATCCATCTTGTTATTTTTTATTAAAAGTAATTATTTTTTCAATAAAAATGGACGTTCTTTGTCAAGAGAAAATAAATGTTAACACAAAAGTTACTCACTAACGTGAGCATAAAATGAAGAAGGTCTATTATTTAAAAACTTGCAATACCTGCTTACGTATTTTAAAGGAACTAAACCTACCTTCCGGGTTTGTTTTACAAGAGATTAAAAACGAAGAGATTACTGTTAAGCAACTTGAAGAAATGAAACAGTTGGCTGGCTCCTATGAAACCCTTTTTAGTAAAAGAGCCAAGCTTTACAAAGAAATGGATTTAAAAAATCAAGACCTGAAAGAAGCCGATTACAAACAATATCTTTTGGAACATTATACCTTTTTAAGTCGCCCTGTAATTGTTTACAACAACCATATTTTTATTGGGAATTCCAAAAAAACAATCCAACTAGCCAAAGAAGCCATACATGGATAAAACCAGGATTTTTGCGCTTATTGCTGTGTTTTTGGTGCAGGTTATTTATGGTTTTACCTTTACGTTTGCCAACGATGTTATTGACGATGGATTTATAAAACCTTTCGGTTTTATTTTTATACGTGTTTTGGGAGCAGCCATTTTATTCTGGATTTTAAGTTTGTTTACTCCCAAACAACGCATAGAACCCAAAGATTTTATCATACTGTTTTTTGCCTCTGTTTTTGGTATTGCCTTAAACATGTTAACTTTCTTTAAAGGTCTTGAATATACAACTCCCATCCATGCCTCTGTAATTATGACGGTAGTTCCAATTGTGGTGTTGGTTTTGTCTGCTTTTTTCTTAAAGGAAAGAATTACCGGTTTAAAAATTATAGGGATTTTACTCGGCTTTTCAGGGGCTATAGTATTATCGGTTTACGGCAAATCCACTCACGTAGCAGATCATATTCCTCTTGGAAATTTATTGGTATTTATTAATGCTGTTTCTTATAGTATTTACCTTATTGTTATAAAAAAACTAACCAGCAAATATCATCCATTTACGTTTATAAAATGGTTGTTTTTGTTTGGGTTTATTTTGGTTCTGCCTTTTGGATATGGCGAATTTTCTACCATAGCCTGGACTTCTTTTTCACCATATATTGTGTTTTCAGTCTTATTTGTAGTGGTAGGGGCAACCTTCACCACTTATCTTTTAAACCCAATTGCCTTAAGGCATTTAAAAGCTTCAACTGTAAGTACGTTTTTATATATACAACCTGTAATTGCCAGTATTTTTGCTTTATTAATGGGAAGCGACACTATGAATTTAATTAAAATTGTAGCTGCTTGCTTAATTTTTACAGGTGTTTATTTGGTAACCAAAAAACCCAAACTATATCGTTAAATGAACCGGTTTTTTGCCAGAAACCCTTGTGTCTTCTTTTGTAAGGGTTTTATAAGCATCAGATTTTGGGAAGGTGTTTTTAATGGCCAATAACGTTTCCGGCAATTTGGTTAACTTTCTGGAGTTAAGATCCATCCAAGCACCAAGCATTTCGCAATGGGCAATGTTTTCTCCTTTTTCATTGTAAAAATTATGATCGAATTTAAAAAACATCCCATCTTCACTTAAGCCAGAAACCTCTAAACCAACAACGATTTGCTGTCCTAAAAATGCTTCTTTAAAATAATACATATGTTCATAAAACACCACAGGACCAATATGGTATTCACCCAAAGTTTTCATACTAAAACCATTTTCAACCAAAAAGGCCATTCTGGTATGACTCATAAAATTAGTATAAGCACTGTTGGCCAAATGCCTGTTGGCATCTACATCACTCCATCTAATTTCAAACTGTTTTTTGTACATCTTGCATCTGTTTTTAAAAGAACAAATTTACATTTTTATATTATGCACGCATAACAAAATTAGTGTTTTCTAAACCTCAATATTTACCTACCTTTGTAACATACTATAAATAAGTTTATGATACACTCCATGACAGGTTATGGCAAATCGGTTTTACAATTGCCAAACAAAAAAATTACCATAGAAATAAAATCCCTTAACAGTAAAAATCTGGATTTGAATGCCAGAATGCCTTCTATTTACAGAGAAAAAGAACTGTCTTTAAGAAAACTTATTGCCAACACATTGGAACGTGGAAAAATAGATTTTTCCATATATGTTGAAATTACTGGTGAAGAAACCACCACACAGGTAAACAAAACCGTTATAAAACAATACATCAAGCAACTGAAAGATATTGTGGATGGGGACGAAACCGAACTTTTAAAAATGGCTGTTCGATTTCCTGATGCCCTAAATACAGAAAGGGACGATATTGATGAAGATGAATGGCAAGCTATTTTAAATGAAATAAATGTGGCTTTAAATAATATTGACATCTATAGATTGGACGAAGGTAAAGCGCTTGAAGCAGATTTTAGAATTCGTTTAAAAAATATTGAAACCTTATTGGAGCAAGTTATTGCCATGGATCCCGAGCGTATAGAAGGTGTCCGGGAACGCTTACGTAAAGGTGTTGAAGAGTTAAAAGAAAAAGTGGATGAAAACCGATTTGAACAAGAACTGGTATTTTACATTGAAAAATTTGATATCACCGAAGAAAAAGTACGTCTAAAAAACCATCTGGATTATTTTAATGCTGCTTTAAGTTCAGACGATTCCAATGGAAAAAAACTAGGTTTTATAGGTCAGGAAATTGGTAGGGAAATAAATACCATTGGCTCTAAAAGCAACTATGCTCCTATGCAAAAACTTGTGGTACAAATGAAAGATGAACTAGAGAAAATAAAAGAACAGCTTTTAAATGTGTTGTAGATTTAAAGTTTAAAGTTCAAAAATTAAAAAATTATTCGTGACAAACAAACATCCACACAAAGGCAAGCTCATTGTATTTTCTGCTCCTTCAGGCTCTGGAAAAACAACCATTGTGAGACACCTTTTAAAACAAGAC
The DNA here is from genome assembly GCF_000348685.1 of Xanthomarina gelatinilytica. Lineage (GTDB taxonomy): Bacteria > Bacteroidota > Bacteroidia > Flavobacteriales > Flavobacteriaceae > Xanthomarina > Xanthomarina gelatinilytica. The sequence continues at coordinate 174,203 of NZ_ANLA01000004.1, forward strand.
CACTTAAACTTGGAATTTTCAATTTCTGCCACTTCCAGAGAAAAAAGAGGCAATGAGGTACATGGAAAAGACTATTATTTTTTATCTGCTTCAGAATTTAAAACAAAAATTAAAAACGAGGAATTCCTGGAATGGGAAGAGGTTTACAGAGATAACTTTTATGGTACTTTAAAAACCGAAGTGGAACGTATTTGGGCAAAAGGCAAACATGTTATTTTTGATATTGATGTGTCTGGTGGTTTGCGTATTAAACGAAAATTCCCAGAAGAAACTCTAGCGGTTTTTGTTAAACCACCAAGTATAGACGAGCTTAAAATAAGATTGAAAAAACGCCAAACCGAAAGTGCAGATAAAATCAATATGCGCATTGCCAAAGCGTCTGCCGAACTTGCTACTGCTCCTTTATTTGATGTTATTATAGAAAATGATAACCTAGAAAAAGCTTTACAGGAAGCCGAGACTTTGGTGGATAATTTTTTACATATCAAAACGCTTTAAAAAATGAAAATAGGACTGTTTTTTGGTTCTTTTAACCCTATTCACGTTGGACATTTGATTATTGCCAATCATTTGGTGGAACACAGCGATTTAGACAAAGTCTGGTTTGTGGTGACACCTCATAATCCATTTAAAAAGAAAAGTACCTTACTTGACAATTACCAACGCCTGGAAATGGTTTACAGAGCTACCAAAGATTATGATTCCTTAAGTCCTAGCGATATAGAATTTAACTTACCTCAACCCAATTACACCATAAATACCTTAGCCTATTTGGAAGAAAAGTTTCCAGATTACAAATTTAGCTTGCTTATGGGCGAAGACAATTTAAAGAGTTTTCACAAGTGGAAAAATTACAAACTTATCCTGGAACAGTACCATATTTACACCTATCCTCGTCTGTCTGAAGGGACTGTAGAAACTCAATTTAAAGGTCACGAAAAAATACATCACATTCAAGCTCCCATCATGGAACTTTCATCTACATTTATAAGAAAATCCATTAAAGCTGGTAAAAATGTAAAGCCTATGCTACCAGAACATGTATGGGAATATTTGGATGAAATGAATTTCTATAAATAAAAGCGCAGCCAATTGGCTGCGCTTTTAAATAACATTACTCTTATAAACACTAAAAGCGTTTTAACATCTTTTTGGTAACCACTACCTCATTATCCATAGTTGCCTTAGCTATATATGTTGCTTTATGTAAGGCTGGCAAACTATAGGTGGCGGAATTTTCAAAACCATCCAAAACATAAACTTTTCGACCCTGTACATCATAAATTTCAAGGCTTTTTACAGGATGCATATTAGAGGTTTTAAATGTGAATTCATTATTTCCAAGCTCAATAATACTTAACTGGTTTTTCAATTCCAGAGAATGTATAGATAGGGTGTTTTCTTGAAAAACAATCTCAAAACGATCATTAAATTCTCCAACTGAAGAAGTAAACACATAATCTGAATTTGTAAGGTTATGTGTTATATTCTGATAGTTGTCCTTTAAATAAACCGTATTGTTATGTAAAAAATCACCTTCATATTTAGCCAATGTAAAGGTATATAATGTAGCTTCGTCTATTGAGGTATAAAAGCCAAGAGGGATCACCTCTTCTAAGGTCAGGCTGCTTTCTGCTTTTCCTTGAATGGCGTATATTTTTTCAGTTTCATTTTCAATAAAGGTATAAATTATGGCAGCAGCATCTGTGGATAAATTTCTTGGTGTATCATAGGAAAGTCCATCATTCCCGTTAGAGGCTCCTTGAACATAAGCCATAAGCACTTGGTTAAACGCACCATTATCAGATGACAAGCTTACCCAGAGTTTATTGGCTTGATTTTCAGTTCTAAAAAATTGGGAATTGCTTGTGTTATCTGCCACTCTCATGCTATTATTAAAAACCACATCATCGTTTGTTAAACCTTGCACAAAAAAGCCTTGTCCAGAAGGAATATACCTATTGGGAATGATTGGTTTTCCTCCAGCTATTTCTCCACTTCCAGAGTTAATGATTGCGTAATCATCACTATTAAAATTATAAACTTCGTTTCCATTATTTGTGGCATCTGGTAAAGAAGCATGAGACCAGAAATAAATGGAACCAGCTATTACAGAGCTATTCTCGGCAAAAAAGGCATCCACATCAATGGCACTAGGATATGGATTCCCAATAAAATTCCAATCGCTGTCACCGTTATCTCCATTATAGTAAATGGGTGTTGTAATGGTTCCTGTGTTAAAAGGTCCATCAAAATTATGATCGTACGTATTCCCTGAGACAAATCCAGCAGATTTTTGTGTGGCAGCGTAGCCAACTCCAGGAACCAAAACATCGGTTCCAGCAAGATTGGTCCAATCGTCACCATTATCATCCACATCGTCATGCCCTGGAACATAGGTGTTCCCATTGTCAGTTTCCATTAATACATCCAAATAATTTTGGGCATTAAACCAATATCTTCTATTGGAATTTGCAAATGCTTGGTTTGCCGTAGTGTTGCTTACCGGAGAGCTCCAATAGGTATAGTCGTACCAATTTACCAACTGGGAGGTTGTTTTATTTACCGTTGAAAGTCCTCCAGGTTTCAAAGTAAATACTCCAGAGTCTTCCACTTGAACAAAAGCGCCTTGGGTTTCTACAATTATTTGTCCATCCACAATAACGTCTGTTTTTACTTTAACAAAGGTATTGTTATCAACTGTTAAGGTTTTACCTGCATCAATATTCAGGCTCCAAGCCAATAAGTCGGAATTTGAGGAAGTTTCATAATTCCCAGATAAAGTAACAATGGTTTCAAGGTTTGGGATGCCATTGCTCCAGGTACTACCATTCCATATGGTTTCCTTTCTGGAAACTTCTCCTTCAACATTGATAATTTCATCTACCTGATTACTGAATTGCTGTCTGGTATCTGTTGGATCTGGAGCAAAGATGTGTATGGTTCCAGAATGAATTCCTACAGGCATACTGGATTTCAATCTTATATATACATCTACTGGACCCGAATCTATTATGGTATTAGGTATAATGAGCATGTTGGTAAAATTGTTATTAGCCTCTAAAGACACTTCATAACCTGTAGAAGCATTAATGGTATAAGATCTCTCTAAAGCCAACACATCGTTAATTTGAAACGATTGAGCTGCAGATGGTCCAGAGCCGTGAACATAATTAAAACCTGAAAGGCTAGTTGGAAAAAAATAGAACACAACATTTGGGATTGTGTGTGGATTGGTGTCTAAATGTGTCTTGCCAAGCCCAAAAAAAGGTAGGCATAAAACACCAATAAAGATAGGTGTGAGTAATTTTGTTTTCATAAGTAGGTTTTTTAATTGGGATATTTAACAACAAGTTAAATTTTAAAATCTAAAAAAGGTCTAAACAACAGTGTTTTTCGATGAAATGCAATAAATTGAAAGTGTTTTTTTACTTTCCAATTTGTTTTGTAGTCCTAATCACAGCCTGTTCATTCTTCCATTCAATCCATTTTTGACCTTTTATACGTCTCATGGCATTATCAAAATAGCGCATCACCAAAATATTGTATATGGCTTTACTTAAATTAAATGGGTTTCTAGGAATGGCTCTCAAGCTCAACGAGAAACCTGTGGTTACATATTTCATATAATGCCAGTAACCTTCAGGCATGTACAGCATATCTCCATGTTTTAAAGTAGTTTTAAAACCTGTTGCCTGTTTTAAAGCAGGCCATTTTTCAAGATCTGGATTTGAGAAATCAATATCTTCCCTTGTTATTAAGGAATGAGGGATTTTATATAAAAATTTGTTTTGCTTTTGGTCGAAAAGAATAATGTCTTTTTCTCCTTCAAAATGAACATGGAAAATATTTGCCAAGTCTATATCATAATGCATGAAGGTGTAGGAATCTTTTCCTCCAAAAAAGAGCATTGGGAGTTTTTTTAATAGTTTTAACCCTAAATCTGGATAGTTAAAATCGTTTTGTAGCTGTGGTACTTCTTTTAATATGTTCCAGAGAAAAATACGGTATTTGGTAGAACCGTTTTGAAGCAACTTTATGTAATCCTTTAAAGGCATTTTTGCATGAGCCTCGTTAAAACCATCTTTGCAGGATACATGTCTATCGTCGTACAAAGGAACGGTTTTGTCTCCTGCTATGTCTTTAAAATAATTGAGGTTCCATTTGGAAAAAGCTGGCCAATCTTCAATAAATTGCTCTATAACCACAGGCTTTTGCGGTTTAAAGTAACGCTTTAAAAAATCTTCTTTAGAGATAGATTTTTCACGTGGAATATCTTGAAGATTCAATTTCAACATCTATTATTTAAGAGGTTAAAAAACAAATACCATACATTACTTGAAAGTTTTTGCCTTTTCTTTAGCAATTTCGTTGCGTTCTATTTTATGGTCTGGCCTGGTCCATCTTGGTTTTTCACCCAGGGCTTGATATTGCGAGTCTGAAGCCTCAACTGTTTGGGGTTGTACTTTTTTGGTGAACGGTTTTTGAGGGTTCATTCCTAAAAGCTCAAACATTTTCATGTCTTCATTCACATCTGGATTTGGCGTAGTCAACAACTTATCTCCTGCAAAAATGGAGTTTGCTCCAGCAAAGAAACACATAGCTTGACCTTCCCGACTCATTTGAGTTCTTCCAGCACTTAAACGCACTTGTGTTTCTGGCATGACAATTCTTGTTGTTGCAACCATTCGTATCATGTCCCAAATCTCAACGGGTTTTTCATCTTCCAAAGGTGTACCTTCCACTGCAACCAAAGCATTTATAGGTGTGGATTCTGGTTGCGGATTTAAAGTGGATAAAGCCACAAGCATACCTGCTCTGTCTTCTACAGATTCTCCCATACCAATAATTCCTCCAGAACAAACCGTTACATTGGTTTTACGAACATTCTCTATGGTATCTAACCTATCTTGATAACCACGTGTGGAAATCACTTCTTTATAGTATTCTTCCGATGAGTCCAAATTATGGTTGTAAGAGTATAAACCAGCTTCGGCCAGACGCTTGGCTTGGTTTTCGGTTACCATTCCCAAGGTACAGCATACTTCCATATCCAGTTTATTAATGGTTCTTACCATTTCCAAAACTTGGTCAAACTCTTCACCATCTTTTACGTTTCTCCATGCTGCTCCCATACATACTCTGGAACTTCCCGTTTCTTTAGCACGTAAGGCTTGTGCTTTTACTTGTTGAACAGTCATTAAATCGTTGCCCTCTATGTTGGTGTGGTAACGTGCAGCTTGAGGACAGTAGCCACAATCTTCTGAGCAGCCTCCTGTTTTAATGGAAAGCAAGGTGGACACCTGAACCACATTGGGATCATGATGTAAACGATGTATGGTTGCTGCTTCGTAAAGCAGTTCCATCATAGGTTTGTTATATATCTCTAAAATCTGTTCTTTGGTCCAGTTGTGTCTTGTTTTACTCATGTTGTTAGTTTCAAGTATGGTTCAAAAATAACTTATTTTATATTGAAAAAGCTCTCAAAAAGCCCATAAAATTTTTCTGGTTCTTCCAAATACGGATTGTGAGCACTTTGCTCAAACATTACAAACTGTGCTTGTGGCATAAAGGTTTTGTACTGCACAGCAAACTCTGGAGTGGAAACACCATCATATCTGCCAGCTATAATTATGGTTTTTGCTTTAACATCTTTTAATTGTTGCCTATAATCTTGGTTGATCATACTTCCAGATACATCAAAATCGCCATCCCGACCAATAATTTCCACATACACATCATTAGCCCAACCTCTATAGTTTTCCTTTGGTGCGTTTTGTTTTAAGTTGGTATTGTGGTAATAAATATATTTGGTTGGAAAATTGCCATAAACCGTTTTTAACGGTTCTTGACTGGACACATAGCCCAGAGCACGAAGGGAATCGACTTGTTTCCATTTTTCGGGGAAATGGGTTTTAGCATAATGATTGTAGCTATCGCAATTGGCTTGCCACATGGCTCCAGAATGAAAACCATTAATCAAGACCATTTTATCCACTTGTTCTGGATATTTTATAGCATAGGCCTGAGCAGGAACCGTTCCGTAGGAATGCCCAACCAATGAGATTTTAGTATAACCAAGAACCTGTCTTAGTTTTTCAATAAGTGCTACATCGTTTTCAACGGAATATTCTGAGACATCTTTGGCATCATCACTTTTACCCCTTCCCAAGAAATCGAAAAAAACCACGGTATTGGTTTTATAGTATTGTCCGAAATTCCCTTGCATATAATCGTGGGAATTTCCCGGTCCTCCTGGTAAAAAGAAAATAGGATCGCCTTCGCCCAAGACTTCTACATTGATGTTATAACCATCAATTTCATAAAATTTGGATTCGAATTTTTCGAAAATGTTTGGATCGACTTGCGAAAAACCCAAAATGGGTAAACAAAGAAAAAAGAACAAATGTTTCATAAGTAAGATTTATAAAGGTAAATATAACTATTTCGTTAATAACACAGATACAGCATTACCACCAAAACCAACTGCATTTATTAAAACATGCTTTATTTTTTTTGGTGTTTCTTGCTCTAAATATGGTATGGAAATAAACTCTTGATGTTGTAACATGCCTAAAGCCATCTCCAAATTTAGCATGCCACTGGTTCCCAAGCTATGACCCAATTTCCACTTATTACAGGTTAAAGCTGGATGTTTATCGCCAAACACTTTTTTAATAGCAGTGAATTCTGCCAAGTCTCCTTTAATGGTTCCTGGAGTATGGGTTACAATTACATCTACTTGGTTGGGATCAAGGTTTCCTAAAGCCATGTTCATGGAACGTTGGAAGCAGATGGCCTCAGTGGAAAGAGAAACGCTATGTTCCAAGATTTCAGTGGCAAAACCTATTCCAATAATTTTTGCCAAGGCATTGGGTGTATGACCTTGCTCCAAACAAGCCATGGAGGCAGCTTCACTCAAAATCATGGTATTTTGTTTTTTATTTAAATTTAAAGCTTGACAAGGGTAAAGTTCTTCACTTTGTTCCGAATGGCAATAAATTTTAAGCGCTTGCATTTGAGCGATGGTGAATTGGGTTAAAGGTGCCTCGCTTCCTCCAACCAAAAACTTGTTACACATACCAGAATGTATCCAGGCAATGCCATTCAATAATCCATGTAATGCTGTAGAACAGGTAATGGAATGTGAAATTTCGGGGCCTTGAGTTTGTAAATCGTGAGCTACCCATGAAGAAATATTGCCCAAAGTTGTTGTTGGCGAACTTAAGGGTTTTACTTTGTCTTTTTTAAGAAAAAACTCAAAATGACTTTCAAAAAGTGCCGTTGCTCCTCTTGAAGAGCCAATATTGACTCCAAAGTTATCGGTTGTTTGCCAACCTGCTTGTTTTACGGCTTGTCTTGCGGTGTAAAGAGCAAACAAAACGGTATCATCCAAAGCTTTGTACTTGCTATCTGAAGCTCTAAGTTTTTTGATTTCCTTTTTTAACTCCTCTGGGAGTTCTGCAACTAAATTTTTATGTTTGGTAGAAAAATAATGCTGTTTATTTTTATAAGCTTGCCAAATATCTTCAGGGGTTTTCCCTAAAGGTGATAGACTTGATAAGCTGGTTATGGAAATAGGTTGAATCATTATATTGTCATGTTAAACTTCTGCCTGTTAACAGACAGTGTTTTCAGCATCTCATTTTTTTATTGATAATTTAATGTTTTTAAAGTTGGATGTAACTTTCCAATTAAATTTAATTTCCACTCTTTATGCCAATTCTTCAATTGCTTTTCCCTTGCAATTGCTTGATTAATATTGGTGATTCCTTCATTTATTTAATATGTAATTGTAACTTATTTGCATACCAAATATATGACACTGAAACGAGTTAAGTGGAGGTTCCATTTTTCCATGAACCTTGCAAATTTAAACTATTGACAAAGCTTCTTCAATGGTTTGATAGACTTTTTCCAATTGTGCATTTGAAATTACATAAGGCGCTTGAATGTATATGGTATTTCCCAATGGACGAAGGAAAACACCCTGTTCCATAAAAAATTGAAACAGTTTGTCCCTTAAATTACCATACCTGGACATTTCAGTATTTAAATCCAGAGCAAAAATAACGCCTCTCTGTCTGGTAGATTTTACTTTGGGATGTTGTTTTATACGTAAATTAAAAGCTTCGTGTGAAGCAGTAATTCGTTTGATGTTCTTTTGCATGTCTTCTGATTGCAACAACTCCAGGCCTGCCAAAGCAGCTGTACAGGCTAATGGATTTGCAGAATAAGTGTGTCCGTGAAATAAGCCTTTGCCAATATCATCGCTATAAAAAGCATCATAAACACCTTGCGAACAAGATGTGATGGCCATAGGCAATAAACCAGCAGTTAAAGCTTTGCTTAAACACATAATGTCTGGCTTGATTTCCATATAGTCTGAAGCAAAGTGTTTTCCAGTTTTACCAAAACCAGTCATCACTTCATCAGCTACTGTTACAATGTTGTTCTCTTTGCAAAATTTCAATATTAGCTCTAAGCCTTCACCGTCGTGCATTTTCATAGCAGCAGCTCCTTGAACCAAAGGTTCGTAAACAAAGCCTGCTACTTTATGGTTTTTTATAATGTTACGAAGAGAGTTTATTATGGTGTCATGATTGGTTCCATTGGGTGTAGGGATTCGTTTCACATTTAAAAAAAATTCCTCGAAAGGACCGTTGTAAACCGATAATCCAGACACACTCATGGCACCAAAGGTATCGCCATGAAAGCCATCTTCAAAAGCAATTAAGGTGTTGCATGTTTTTCCTTGGTTAAAATGAAATTGCAAAGCCATTTTAATACCTATTTCAACTGAGGTGGATCCATTGTCATTAAAAAACAATTTGTTTTGATTTTTTGGTAAAACCTGGATTAAAGCTTCCGATAATTTAACTGCTGGCTCATGTGTAAACCCACTAAATACTACCTGATCCAACTGCTGCATTTGTGCAGAAACCCGATTGGTAATATACTCGTTACAATGTCCGTACATGCAGGTGTACCAAGATGCAATGGCATCTAAATATTCCTTGCCATCTTCGTCTGTTAACACGCAACCTTTGGCTTTGGTTATGGCAATGGCTTCTGGATGCAATTTGTGTTGCGTTAATGGATGCCAAAGATGTTTTTTATCCCGTTCTTTTAGTGTCATAAGCGTTATGCTGAACTGGTGTCAGCATCTCATAATTTTGGTTTGTTCTTTTAAAGTTTTTTACAGTTATCCTCCAGAATGTCCAACAACTAATTTCTTACTGTTTTGTAACACTGATACCAATTAGTATGACAAAAATTACAGATTATCTTTAAACCTTTCTGCATATTCCAAAACCACATTCTTATCAAAGTAAGGCTCCTCGTCTATTCTTCCTATAATTGGAACTTTTGTCATTTTTTTGATGATGGCTTCGGTTGTTTTATGTTCGTTTCCACTGAAAATAAGGGACACCTGAAAGCCTTTTTCTTTCAACAGATTTACTGTTAACAGTGTGTGATTGATGCTTCCTAAATAATGTCTGGAAACCACAATAACATGGTATTCTGGTTTTATAAGGTTTAAAATGGTTTGTGTATTATTTATTGGTACCAGCAAGCCTCCAGCGCTTTCAATAACCAGGTGGTTCTTGGTTTTTGGTGCTATAATGTCTTTTAAAGTTATGGAAACACCTTCTATTTCTGCTGCTGCATGAGGACTCATGGGTGTTTTTAATGCAAAGCTGTTTGGGTGGAATTTGGATTGTTTATTGGACACCAAGCGTTCCACCTTATGAGTGTCTGAATGATCCAATTCCCCAGCTTGAATGGGTTTCCAATAATCGGCTTGAAGGGCTTCCACTAAAATGGCCGAAGCCATGGTTTTACCAACCTCTGTTGAGATTCCCGTTACAAAATAGGTTTTCATGAGTTTATAATTGTTTCATGTATTAATCTTTATTGTTTTTTAATTGTCATAAGGAACACCCAATTAACATTCTGCTTCAAGCTTAATAATTAAAAACCTGATCATGCGAGTTTTTTTTTAAATCGAATTCGGTTTGGCAAGCTTCACATCGATACTTGTGCCTGGTATAAAATGGAAGCCCCGAAAACAGGACACCAAAAATAAACCATATTAATGATTTGGCATCTTTAATTGTAGAAAAGAGTTCTATTTTTTGGCTTTGGCAATTGGGACAGTTTATGGAGTTTCCTTCGTCGTCCATGGAATATGTTCTTATGGATTCCAAAATGTTTATTGCTTCTTCGCTTTGATATGAATACACTTTTAACTTGACACCTCCTATGGCATTACTTATCAATGGGTCTGTATCTATGGTTAAATGATCGGAAAGAAACACGTCAATACCTTCAGCTTCCAAACGTCCTTTTATGATTTGTGCTTCAGAGGAATACTGAAATCTGGCAATGGTTTTAAATGTCTCTGTCATATATTTAAAAGTTTGGCTAAAAGCTGGATGACTTCCTTAATTTCTGTTTCAGAATTAAAACTATGCAAACAAAAACGTAATCGTTCTTTTCCTTTTGGAACAGTTGGTGACAGAATGGGTTTCACATCAAATCCTTTTTTTATAAGCTGATTTGAGATGGCTTTAACGTTTTCGTTACCTAAAATCAAACAACTCTGTATGGCTGATTGACTCTCTATAAAATGATTTTGCAAGTTGTTTTTTAAGATTTCCTCTTTAAACAAGGTAATATTCTCTTTTAGTTTGGAGATTTCATGCGTTTTTGGCAACTCGATGTAAACCGATTTGATTGTCATTAAGGAGTGAGGTGGTAGTGCTGTGGTATAGATAAAGGGTCTTGCAAAGTTTATTAAGTATTGGGTTAAAGCTTTACTTCCCAAAATAGCTGCTCCATGACTTCCCAAGGCTTTTCCAAAGGTGATGATTCTTGCAAAAACGTCATTTTCCAAACCCAATTCCTGAAGCAACCCTTCGCCATTTTTACCAAAAACACCTGTAGCATGGGCTTCATCTATAACAAGATAGGCTTGGTGTTGTTTGCTTATGTGAATTAAAGAAGCAATATCAGGAGCATCGCCATCCATGGAAAAAACAGATTCGGTAACCACGTAAATTACAGATGGATTATGCTGAACTCCTGCCTTGTCTGTAGATAAGCGTTTTAGCATCTCATCCAGATGCTTTAAATCGTTATGCCTATATTTATAGGATTTTGCATGGCTCATGCCAATTCCATCCCTTATGGATGCGTGAATATATTCATCGTATAAAATAATGTCACCACGTTGAGGGACTGAAGAAAAAAATCCTAAATTGGCATTGTATCCTGAATTAAAAATCAAAGCTGACTCTGCTTGGTGAAACTCACACAAGGTCTTTTCTACTTCGTTATACAACTCGTAATTTCCAGACAGCAAACGGGAGCCAGTAGCGCCATTTCTGGTAAGGTTACTGGTTTCCAAATAACGATGTGTCATGTCGAAAATCTCCTTCAAGTTTGAAAACCCTAAATAATCGTTGGAAGAAAAATCTATCAAATGGTGTTGTGTGCCCAATTTGCGCAACATGTTATGGGTTTTACGCTCATTTATTTTGTCTTGAAGTTTTTTAGGAAACATGCCTCAAAGATACGAAAGACCTATAATGTTTTAAAAACCTTGCTGGTCTATTTTTGGAAGTAAAAAACATCGTATCTTACAACCTTAAATTTATTTTTATGCAAAAGTTTGAATTCACGCTATTGGTGTTCTTTTTTTCAATATTGGTAAAGGCCCAAGTATCCTCAAGTTATGTTATTTCATTTGAAAATGCTGTACATCACGAAGCTAGCATTCAAGCCACTTTCACAGATTTACAATCGGATAAGGTGGTCTTTAGAATGGCAAGGTCGTCTCCAGGGCGTTATGCCATTCATGAATTTGCCAAAAACGTTTACAATGTAAAAGTAACCGACAGCCAAGGAAAGGTCTTGGAAACCACACGCCCAAATCCGTATGTTTGGAATGTCTCGGGACACGATGGTACCATTCGTGTAAGGTATACCTTGTTTGCAAATCATGGCGATGGCACCTATGCACAAGTAGATGAAACACATGCGCACTTAAACATGCCTGCTACTTTTATGTATGTGCCTGAGTTGTCGGAAAACGAAATGCAAGTGACTTTTAAGGTTCGGGAAGATTTAAACTGGAAGGTTGCTACACAATTAAAACATTTGGAAGGCACTACCTACCATGCAAAAAACTTGCAGTATTTTATGGATAGCCCTACAGAAATTGCCAACTATAGCTTGCGTTCTTTTCAAGTAGAAGACCAAACCATTACATTGGTACTTCATGACGATGCAGCCTCAGAAGCAGACATCAACACGTATTTTAATTACATAAAAAAGGTAGTTCTACAACAAAAAGCTGTTTTTGGTGAGTTGCCAACTTACGATTATGGCGAATATACTTTTTTAGCTTGTTATATGCCTAATGCCAATGGAGATGGTATGGAACATAGAAATTCCACTTATGTAGTGAGCACACGTAGTTTGGCAAATGGAGGCATAGACCAAAATATTGGAACCGTTTCGCATGAGTTCTTTCACTGTTGGAATGTGGAACGTATTCGTCCTAAAACCTTGGAACCATTTAATTTTGAAGAAGCCAACATGAGTGGTGAACTTTGGTTTGCAGAAGGTTTTACAAGCTATTACGACGATTTAACCTTATGTCGGGCAGGAGTTATCTCGCAAGCTAAATACATTACTGGTTTAACAGGTACTTTTAATTATGTATGGGATTCTCCTGGTCGCAATTATTTCAATCCAATTGAAATGAGCTATCAAGCGCCTTTTGTGGATGCAGCCAAATCGGTTGATGAAACCAATAGGGAAAATACTTTTATTTCTTATTATTCTTATGGAAGTATGTTGGGCCTGGCTTTGGATTTGTCCTTAAGGGAAAAAAACCTAAACCTGGACGATTATATGAAGCTGGTTTGGCAAACCTATGGTAAAACCCAAACCTACTATACTATAGACAACCTAAACCAGACTTTAAATGAGTATGCAGGAAAAGACTTTGGGAACAGGTTTTTTAACAATTATATTTACAACTCTGAGATGCCAGATTTTAAAAAGCTTTTCAAAACGGTTGGTGTTTTACTAAGCCAAGACACCACAAAAGTAGCTTTTGGTGCCTTTGTAAGACATGGCAAAATAATGAGCAATCCCAAAAATAACTCTACTGCTTATAAGGCTGGGCTTCAAAAAGGAGATAAACTTTTAAAGATTGGCAACACAGAGCTAACTGATGACACAAACCTAAAAGACTTACTAAATACCTATAAAGTGAATGATAAAGTTGAGGTGGTTTTTGATCGTTTTGGAAAAACCAAAACCACCAAGTTAACGCTTTTGGCCGATACCTCTTATACCATTTCTTTAGTGGAGGCAGATAAAAAACCATTGGATAAAAAACTAAAAGCCAATAGAGAAAACTGGTTGGGCAAGAAATAGGAAGATTAATAAAAAATGCCTTAAAACTATAATTGGTTCTAAGGCATTTAAAATCTCTTTTACATTTAGGTTTTGCTTTTAATTCAAATTAAAAACAGCACCAACATTAAAGGTAAACTGATTGTTTAATTTTTCAGCATAGGTTAAGTCGTCGTTATTGTATTTTGCAATAGGGAAAGCTGCTTCCGTAAACAGTCCGAAACCTTTGGAGAAGAAATATCTTGCTCCTAGGTGACCACCAAAATTCTTTAAACTAAAATGGATACCAGGATATAAATCAAAATTTTCATCAATGTTTAAAACGCTTCCAATGTTGGCATTAAAACGTGCTTTTACATCAAAGCGATCCTCAAAACCAGCATCAGTAACACTTGCAACCCCTAAGGCGTACGAAGATACCACACCTATGGAAAAATTCTCGCCCAAGCCATAATCGTAACTCATATAAAGTCCGGTTGCATGTTCTTGAAAACTAGCTCCAATTTGCATTTTTTGATCTCCAGATCCAGTAAAAGCTTGTCCGTTTACTAAATATGCTGAGAACAGACAGGCTATCATCATTATTTTTTTCATCATTCGTGTTTTATTGTTTTTATTATTGAAGCAGCAAATATAAGTCTTAAGTTTTAAATACATTTCTTTGATCTGTTTTTTAATTCGCATAAAAAAACGCCAACTTCTTAAAGCTGACGTTTTTACTATTGTATCATAAAATTTTAATCCAAAGCAGGAATACGCAATACTTGTCCAGGATATATTAAATCTGGGTTTTTAAGCATGGGCTTGTTAGCTTCAAAAATAACAGGATATTTCATGGCATTTCCATAATATTTTTTAGCTATTTTTCCTAAGGTATCACCACTCACCACAGTATGAAACTGCGCTTCTGGTTCTGGGTTTTCAACCGTCATCTGGTCGTCTACAGTAGCTATTCCATTAGAATTCCCAACTACCAAAACCACTTTTTCTTTGGTCGCTTGGTCGTAAGCTGCTCCAGTAATGGTAGCTTTGTCGTCCAAAATATGAATGTTTAGGTTTTTAACTTCCAATTGTAAATCATTAACGGTTTCCATGAGGTTATTGGCTGCTGCCTTTTCTGAGTTCAGTTTGGCTTCGGCTGCATCTGCTGCTTTATCTGCAGCTTCTTCGGCACGTGTTTTTCCTATTCCAAAAACTTTGGCTCCTGCATCTTTAATAAATGAAAATAATCCCATAATCTGTTGTGTTTTAAGTGTTTTTAAATATTTATATAAAGTTCAATAATTTCTTTTAAAAATCCTATTATTTTGATGGCAAACCCAATAAAAAAAGAAACTGTTTGAGGTTTTTAGGCTCTAAACAGTTTCTTTACCAACTAACTTAACTAACCAAATCTTATATTTATACTCTAGTGTTTTCTCTAGGGTTTTCTTTTCTTTCGTTTTTAAACTTACGCATTTTAGGACTTTCTGTTTTCTTACCTTCTGCTGTTTTCATATACTGGATATAGCCTCTTCCTGCAAACTCGTAAGTAGTTCCGGAAGCAGTGTGAAACAATCTAATTAATGCATCGTTTTCAACACTTAGCTCAAAAAATTCGCTTCCATAGTAATCATAATTTAGGCTTAAGGTTTTTAAATACATGTTTCCAGAGACATTGTTCACTCCATATACTCCTGTATAATCCCAATAAATATTATCTGGATTGCCAACACCTACATCTTGGGAGCTTCTAAATTCTGAGTCGTTGCCTCCTGCCAAAAATTGCAGGTAATTCTCGTTGTCAAACTCGTTGATATCTCCTGTTGGACTTGTATATACTTTTTCCCAGGCTTCATACTCCTGCAAGAAGTAATGGATGTTATCGTAAAACACATAATCATAATCGAATGTTGCACGTTGATAGCCTCTTAAAAAATATGAGGTATCGTTGTATGGATTATACAATTCTATGGTGTTGGCGTTTATTTGGTAGACATCGAAGGTTTCGTATCCATCAATAACATGGTATACATCCAGGATGTTATTATAAGCATCGTAATTGCCTACTGGAATTCCAAAACCGTTTCCTTGACTGCCAAAACCCACCAAATTGTTATTGGCATATAATGTTCCGTTTCTAAAGGATACCGTAAAAGCTATTTGCAGAAAAGGCGTTTGACCATACCCAATGGTTTGGTTAATATCTACATACCACAACTCGTAAGAACCCAATAACTGATTTAAGGATATGGAAGGTGGTGGATTGTAATTGTTTATATAATCATCATCTGTGTAACAGGATGTGAATAAGCTTGCTATTATGGCAAATCCTAAAAGTAGTTTTAACGTTTTCATAAGCCTTCATTTTTTAGTTCTGTTGTCAAACAGTTCAAAACACGTGCCAAAAATTTTTAGGCTTTCATTTTAAACCCTTCAAAAGAGGTAATTTTTATGTATTTTTGATTCTTGTAAATTTGAGAACAAATATGGAAAAGCCATTAAAATATGCCGTTTTTGGTTCAGGGAGTTGGGCAACAGCCATAGTAAAAATGTTGTGCGAAAATTTAGATGAAGTAGGTTGGTATATGCGCAGCGTGTACACCAAGGAGCACTTAATCAAGGAGCAACACAACCCAAGTTATCTAAGTTCGGTAGAATTTAAAATAGAGCAGTTAAAGTTAAGCAACGATATTAACGAAATGGCAGCTTATGCCGATGTGTTGATTTTTGTTATTCCCTCTGCTTTTATGTATTCTGAATTGGAAAAACTAACGGTTAATGTGTCTGAAAAAACCATAGTTTCTGCCGTAAAAGGAATTATTCCAGAGTCTGGCTTGTTGGTAGGTGAGCATTTTCATGATATTTACAACGTTCCTTTAAAAAATATAGCTGTTATTGCTGGGCCTTGTCATGCCGAAGAAGTAGCCTTGGAGCGTTTATCTTATTTAACCATTTCTTGTGCAGATGCTAAAAAAGCACAGGAAATTGCCGATAAACTATCCAGTAATTACATTAAAACAAAAATTAGCGACGATGTTATTGGTACCGAATATGCTGTGATGCTTAAAAACATTTATGCCATTGCAGCAGGAATAGCCCATGGCTTGGGTTATGGCGATAATTTCCAGAGTGTTTTAATGAGCAATGCCATTAGGGAAATGAAACGCTTTATAAAGAAAACCCACAAAATGAAGCGTAATATTAACAACTCGGCTTATCTAGGTGATTTGTTGGTAACAGGTTACTCTGTGTTTTCCCGAAACCGTATGTTTGGGAACATGATCGGGAAAGGCTATACCGTAAAATCTGCACAAATGGAAATGAGCATGGTTGCCGAAGGTTATTATGCCACCAAAAGTGCTTATTTAATAAACGAAAAGAGCAAAAAGAAAACCCGTTTGCCCATTATCAAAGCTGTATATGCCATATTATATGAAGGCAAAGACCCAAAAATAACATTTAGGAAGTTGGCTGATAAGTTGGATTAACTCCAAGCTACTTTTCCAGGAATATGTTACTTTACCAAAACCCCTTTCACATCCATTAAAGGAATAGGTTGTAAGGCTTTTAAATTAATGGTGTTTTTTCTGAACAGAAAGGTTTTATCGTACATAGTGTTCCCTTCAAAAAAAGATACTTTAAAGGTATTGTTTAAAGCAAACAGTTCTTCCTGCATCAATTCTATCTTGGCATAGTTTTTAGCAGGAAGCCGTTCTAATTTTTTTCTAAAGGTGGATGTTATTTTACCCTCGTTATAACCACTGGTAACTATAAGCACCATCTCTAAATCAACATCTTTATTGTTTATAATATAGGCATTCCAGTCTTGGCTGTTGTAAATTTCGTTATACTCGTTTACAACAGCTATATAAACGTTTTCTACTTTTGGAATAAAAATGTCTTTTTTCATAGGTCATTATTTAAAATACGGATTGTTATAGCCTTTCTTTGCTATGCCTCGCAAACTATAAACTATAAAGTGGTTTAACAACTCTTTGTTGGAATGTACATCAAAAAGATTATTGCTTTTGAAGGCGATTTCTTCAAAGCGTTTAAAATATAAATCGCAAAATAGGTCTAGATTGACTTCGTCTAAAAGCAGACCGTTTTTTTTAGCAATTTCCAAAAGGTTATAAACCCTAACTTTTACAAAAGTATCGCGAAAGTCATCAAATACCTCATTGGATGCAGGATAATATTTTTTCAAACCAAAAACAAAAGAGGGTTTGAAATATTTTAAACGGTCAAAAGCACTTTCATACATTAAAATAATGCTGCTAATAGGGTCTTTTTGATCTTGTAACAATTGCTCTAAAGTTTGGTTGTAATCATCAATTAAATATTGAATACAAGTAGTTACCAAATCTTCTTTGCTCAAAAAATGTTTGTAAAGTGTTTTTTTAGAAATACCTAACAAAGCAGCAAGCTCATCCATAGTAAACCGCTTGCTACCAAATTGAGTGAACTTTTTGGCTGCAAACGCAATTATTTGTTCTTTGCCAATCATAAAACAAACTTAACTAACACTATCCTTTTATTTCCAGCCTCCACCAAGGGCTTTGTATAAATTAACCACCGAAAGCAATTGTTCCAGCTTGGTGTCTATCATGTTCAATTCGGCTGCCAATTCACTTTGTCTTACGGTCAATAAATCCAAATAAGTTGCGTATCCATTATTTAACAAAGCTTCAGAGTTGGTTTCTGCACGTCTTAAAGCTTCCACTTCTTCTTTTCTGTATTCAAATTTGGTGGTTTCGGCATCGTAAGCATAAAGTGCTTCCGACACTTCTTTTCCTGCTTCCAACAAGGTTTTCTTAAAATTTAACAAAGCTTGTTCCTGTTGAGCTTGAGATACTTCGTATTGGGTTCTTATTTTTCTTTGGTTGAAAATAGGCTGTGTTAAACCGCCAACCAAATTAGCAAATAAAGAATTGGTATTGAACCAGTTTTGAAACTCCAAACTTTGAAATCCTCCAGAAGCACTTAACGTTAATGAGGGATAGAAATTGGTCAATGCCACATTGGTAAGTTCAAACGACTCGATAAAGTCGAATTCTGCAGCCATGACATCTGGTCTGTTTCTCAACAACAAATAAGGAACTCCCAGTTTCATTTCTGTTGTAATTTCCTGATGGTCCAAAACACCTCTTTCATAATGCTGAGGTTGTTTTGCCAATAAAATGCTTAAGGTATTTTCTGTTTTAAAAATTTCCCTTTCAATATCCACTTGTAAGGCTCTGGCATTATTGTATTGCGCAATATTTTGATCTACTGCCACTTGGGTTTCCTGACCTGCATCCTTTAAAGCTTTGATGGTTTCAACACTATTGGCTCTTGTTTCTACGGTTTGTTGGGTGATTTTCAATTGGGCATCCAAAGCCAATAAACGGTAATAGGTGGTAGCTATGCTTTCTATCAATTTGGTTTTAACGGCTTGGTGTGCTGCCACACTTTGTAAATATCCAGCTTGAAAAGCTCGTTTATTGCTTCTTATTTTTCCCCAAATATCAGCTTCCCAAGATAGGTTGGCTACCATTTCGTATTGTTCCAAAGAGCCATTGAAAAAACTTCCAAATTGACTGTTTTTAGACAATTCTTGATGCGTTGCCGTAGCTCCAGCGCTTAGAGTTGGCAGATAACCTGCTTTTCCTTGTTTCATATAGGCTTCTCCAGCAATAATTTGCTGTAATGCCATTCTAATATCAATGTTGTTCTGTAAACCTTCTTCAATATATTGTACCAAATAAGGATCTGTGAACACCTCTTTCCAAGACACATCAGCCATGGACAAACTGTCTGTTGGTAAATTATCCGTTCTATAAAGATTTTCGGTTTCTTCTTCTAAATCCGGTCTTTCGTAATTTTTGGAAACCATACAACCTTGCAATGTAAACAAAGCAAATACAAGAATACTTCCTCTTAAAAATAAACGTTTATTTAAAAATGCTTTCATACTTTTTTTATTCTTGATTTTGTTGATTAACCGCTTCTGGAACTCCTGTTATTTTTTCCTGTAACCATTGGAACACAACAAACAATACAGGAATGACAAATACACCAATTATGGTTCCTACCAATAAACCTCCTACTGCGCCTGTACCAATGGAATTGTTTCCTGCTGCTCCAACCCCTTTAGCCAACACTAAAGGCGTTAATCCTAAAATAAAGGCAAAAGATGTCATTAAAATAGGACGCAAACGCACTTTGGCTCCATCTATGGCTGCATCTACCAGCGACAAGCCATGATGTCGTCTTTGTACGGCAAATTCCACGATTAAAATGGCGTTTTTAGCCAAAAGACCTATAAGCATGATCAAGGCTATCTGGAAGTAAATGTTGTTTTCCAAACCTGTAATAAAGGTTGTTAAATATGCTCCAGCAACACCAATAGGTAAAGAGAAAATAATGGACAAAGGCAATAAATAACTTTCGTATTGTGCAGACAATAAGAAATACACAAACAGGATACTGATCATAAAAATGATGGTTGATTGTCCTGCAGACGCTATTTCTTCCCTGGTAATACCAGAATAAGCTACTTGATAACCTTCTGGCAAATTGGTTTCTGCCAACTTATTAATGGTGTTTATGGCATCTCCAGAACTATAACCTGGAGTCGCTGCACCATTTACCGTTACGGCATTAAACAAGTTGAACCTGTTAACGGTTTGTGGTCCATACACACGATTAAATGAAACATATTGTGAAATAGGAGTCATTTCCCCACTAGGCGTTTTAATCATCATGCTATTTAAACTAGCAATATCTGTTCGGTCTTCGGGTAAGGACTGAATAAATACACGGAATTGTTTTCCAAAACGGCTGAAATCTGCCACATAATTCCCTCCTATATATCCTTGTAATGTCGAAAGAATAGCACTGGTTGAAACTCCAACTTCTTTGGCCCTTTCCACATTGATATTTAATTCCAGTTGTGGGAAATTGGTACTGAACGAATTGGAAGCATATGCTATTTCCGGCTGTTGGTTCAGCAGACCCACAAAATCGGTTGCTGTAGCGTCCAGTTCCGTCAAAGGTCTTGCATTTCTATCCAACAAGCGCATTTCAAACCCATCTGCACTACCAAAACCAGGCACACTAGGAGGTGTAAAAAAGATGATTTTTGCATCAGGAATCATGGCTGCTTTTTGAAACAATTGACCAATGATGCCATTTACAGATTCGGCTTCGGTTTCCCTATCGTCCCAAGGTTCCAATATAATAAAGCCCATGGCATTTGAACTCCCTTCTCCCGAGAAGAAGTTTCTACCACTAATAAACGAAGCTCCTTGAATCCCTTCAATGTCTTTAATCATTTCATAGAGGTTTTCGTTCACTTGAAACGAACGGTCTTGTGATGCTCCAGGAGGTAATTCGGCATTCATAAAAATAACACCTCTATCTTCTGAAGGCACAAATCCTGTTGGTATGATTTTACTGGAATAAATAATTCCGAAGACACTAAGTCCCAAAATAATTAAGGTAACCCATTTATGTTTCAACAAAAAGCCTAAAGACTTAGTGTACTTGGCTGTTGTAGCATTAAAAGCAGTATTGAATGCTGCGTAAAAACGCTGTAACAGCGATTTCTTTTTGTGCTCATGCTCGTTATGAGGTTTTAGAAAAATGGCACACAAAGCAGGCGTTAAGGTTAAGGCATTTAAGGCCGAAATAAGAATGGCTATCATTAAAGTGACTCCAAACTGTTCGTAAAACACACCTGAAGGTCCACTGATAAAAGTAATTGGCACAAATACGGCCACCATAACCAAGGTAATGGATACAATGGCTCCACTAATCTCGCTCATGGCAGAAATAGAGGCTTTTTTGGCATCTTTAAACCCTCCTTCCAATTTAGCATGAACGGCCTCTACAACCACAATGGCATCATCCACCACTATACCAATGGCGAGAATTAATGCAAATAAAGTTAACAGGTTGATGGAGTACCCAAGAATATTCAAGAAAAAGAAGGTTCCAATGATGGATACAGGCACTGCAATAGCAGGAATAAGAGTGGATTTAAAATCCTGTAAAAACACAAAAACCACTATAAAAACCAACAGGAAGGCTTCCAAAAGTGTGTGCAATACCTTTTCTATGGAAGCTGTTAAAAACTTATTGGTGTCATAATTTACCAGATAATCCACACCTTCTGGGAAGTCTTTTTTAAGTTCGTCTAGCTTGTTATATATGTTTTCAATAATTTCTTGTGCATTGGAACCAGGAGTTTGAAAAACCCCAAAGTTTACGGCAGGATTCCCTTTGGTTCTGGAAATGGAGGAATACGAAAAAGCATCCAATTCTACCTTTGCTACATCTTTAACACGTAAAAACTGGCCATCTCCTAAAGCTTTTATTACTATGTTTTCGTAATCTTTTGCTTCTTTATAACGGCCTTTGTATTTTATAACATATTCAAAAGCTTCACCACTGTTTTGTCCCAAAGAACCTGCTGCAGCTTCCAAACTTTGTTCGTTAATGGCTAAGGTAACATCTCTTGGCTCTATTTTATAAGCAGCCATTTTATCTGGATCCAACCAAATACGCATGGAATAATCTTTAGCTCCAAATACATTAACCGCACCAACTCCATTGATACGTTGTATCTCTGGCTTGATGTTAATGTTTAAGTAGTTTTGTATAAATGTATCGTCGTATTCTGGGTTGGTAGAATAAACTGCTGCATAAAGTAAGGCGGAGTTTTGTTGTTTTTGTGTCACAACACCTGCACGAATAACTTCAGATGGCAACAAGGAGTTTGCTCTGGCTACCCTGTTTTGAACGTTTACTGCTGCAATATCCGGATCGTAACCTTGCTCAAAAAACACTTGAATGGAAGCACTTCCAGAGTTACTTGCCGTGGAAGTAATATAGGTCATCCCCTCCACACCATTTATTTGCTCTTCAATAGGAACAATCACACTCTCCAAAATGGTTTCAGCATTGGCTCCTGGATAAGATGCGTTAACCTGAACGGTTGGTGGTGCAATATCAGGGTATTGCGTTACTGGTAACTGCGTGAGACCCAAAATACCCAAAATAACTATGATAATGGATATAACTGTAGAGAGTACAGGTCTTTCAATAAATTTTTGTAACATAGTCTGGTTTATTTAAAAACGGTCTCGAAAGAATTAATAATACTATCCAAAGGTTTTTCTATAGGTTTTATTTTGGTGCCTGGACTCACTTTATTAAGTCCTTTTGCCAAAATGGTCTCTCCAACTTCAATGCCCTTATCAACAATGTATATTTTATTGGCATCTTTTAAAATTGAAATTGGTCTGTCTGCCAACGAATCCCCAACAACTTCATACACATAACTTTTACCTTGTCTTTCAAAGGTGGATTCTGCTGGAATAACCATTACGTTTTCAAAGGTTCTGGGAATTAAGATGGTTCCACTGCTTCCATTTCTTAATAAACCTGTTGCATTATTGAATTTTGCCCTAAAGGTTATGGTTCCTGTTTGGGTATTGATGTCTCCTGTTATGGTTTCAATCTTTCCGGTTTCATCATACAATTTCCCATTGGCAAGACGCAATTTAACTTCTGGAAATTTTTCCAACTTTTCCCTAGCCGTTTCCCCTTTAGCCTCTTCCATAAACGTAATAAATTCCTTTTCGTTCATTGAAAAATAAGCATATACTTCATCTATTGAAGACACATTGGTTAAAGGCATTGGATCCTGAGCACTTACCAAAGCACCTTTTCTATAATTAATGGATCCAACCACTCCATCTACGGGACTTTTTACATTGGCATAGTCTATATTTGCAACAATACTGTTATAGGAGCTTTTTGCTTGAGCCAGTTTTGCATTGGCTGTTTCCAATTGTACGTTGCTAATTATGTTCTTTTCCACCAAAGGTTTAAGTTTGTCAACCTCTACCTGAGCCGCATTTACATTAGCTTTTGCAGCATTGGCATCCTGACTTAGGGATTGGGTTTCCAACCTAAAAAGGGATTGTCCCTGTTTAACAACCTCGCCTTCTTTTACAAGCACTTCTTTAATGTAACCTGAAATTTTTGGTCTTACTTGACTGTTAACTTTCCCTTCAATACTTGCAGGAAAATCTTGATGTGTGGTAACATCTTGCTTTACAACTTTTACTACAGGAAAAGGTAAAACTGGAGCTGCTTTTTGTTCTGTTTCTTTATTTCCACAGTTGGATAAGGTTAAAACCATGGTGCAAGCAACTAACATGTTGAATGTGTGTTTTTTCATATTGAAGGTTTGGATTGAAGATTCATAACTGCCACTTTCTCTTTTAACAGAGACATAGAAGCAATGGCTAAATTTAAAAAGTTTATATAGTTATCGTGATAGGTTACATCAAATTTTAAATCGCTTGTGGTGGTTTCCAAGCTGTTGACTTCCAATTTGTAATTGGTTACTTCTTCATGCAATTCTTTTTCAGATTCCCATTGAGCAATCATTCTATCAATACTTTTCAATAAGGTATCGGAATTTATGATGAAGAATTTTTTTCTGTTGCCTATTTTGGTGAAATAGGTTATTTTATTTAAATCCTGTAAATGATTTAAATGGGTTGAAATGGTGCTTTTGCTTGCGCATAAATCTGACACCAAGTCTTCAAAAGTAACACCTGCTTTCCCAGTAAGGATTACGTAAGCCAAGATTCTTGAAGCTACAGGAGCCAGTTGTTCGGTGTGTTCAAAATGAACACCCAATTTCTCGACCAATTGGTATTTTTTATTTTTTAAATCGCTTTTCATAATCGGAATAATTTGCAAAATTAAATCTTAGTTCGGTTCAAACCGAACTAAACGAAGTTAAAAAATTGTTAAATAAAAAAAGCCGATGGTTTATCGGCTTCTATCTTTTATTGAATTGCGCTTACAGAGCAGATTTAAACTGCTCTAAAAAGCGAACATCATTTTCGCTTAATAAACGTATATCTCCTATTTGGTGTAGTAGCATAGCAATACGGTCTATTCCCATACCAAATGCAAACCCTGAATATTCTTTAGAATCTATACCACAGTTTTCTAATACATTTGGATCTACCATACCGCAACCCATAATTTCTAACCAACCTGTTCCTTTGGTTATTTTATGATCTATTTCTGTCTCCAAGCCCCAATATACATCTACTTCTGCACTTGGCTCCGTAAACGGAAAATAAGAAGGGCGTAAACGTATTTTACTTTTTCCAAACATTTCAGTAGTGAAATATTGAAGCGTTTGCTTAAGGTCAGCAAAACTAACATCTTTATCAATATACAAGCCTTCTACTTGATGAAAAAAGCAGTGCGAACGCGCAGATATAGCTTCGTTTCTGTAAACACGACCTGGTGAAATAGTTCGAATTGGTGGTTTATTGTTTTCCATATAACGCACTTGTACCGAACTGGTATGCGTACGCAATAAAATATCTGGATTGGTTTGAATAAAAAACGTGTCCTGCATGTCTCTTGCTGGATGGTATTCCGGCAAATTTAATGCTGTAAAATTATGCCAATCATCTTCAATTTCAGGGCCTTCACTGACATTAAACCCTATACGGGAAAAAATATCGATTATTTGATTTTTTACTATAGATATTGGATGACGCGCACCAATTTCAATAGGTTCTCCAGGACGTGACAAATCACCATAAACACCTTTATCTTCTTCTTTGCTTTCCAGTTCTTCTTTAAGGGAAGCAACTTTGTCCTCGGCTGTTTTTTTAAGGGTATTTATAACCTGACCAAATTCTTTTTTCTGATCGTTGGCTACATTTTTAAACTCCTTAAAGTAATCGTTAAGAAGTCCTTTTTTTCCTAAATATTTAATTCTGAAAGCCTCAACTTCTTCTTTCGATTTTGCTTGGAAAGCTTCAGCTTCAGCAATTAACTCTTTGATCTTATCTATCATGATATTTTTGAAAATGAGTGCAAATTTAGTGAATTATGATGAAACTTGTCTTTGAAGCGTGTATAAAACCGCTAATTATTCAATGTATTTACTTTCCATAAAGTAGCTTACAATGGCTTCTTTCATTAAAACACTTTGTTCTCCAGCTTTTAATGGAGGCAACTGTTCTTTTATGATATAATGAGGCCATCCATCTTCATCAAAATAATCAAATTCATAGTAACCATAAGGCTCCAGAAGCCTGCAGATGGCTATGTGCATAAGGTCCAATTTGTGATCTTTTTTGAATTTTTTATCAAATTGTCCCAGTTCCTGAACACCAATTAAGTAGATTATGGCGTCTAAATCCAAGGTGTCTCCATCTGCAAATTGCTTGGATAGCTTGTCGACTATAAGTTCCCAACGTTGTTTTAATTGTTCGTCTCTAGACATATTTATTTCCCACAAAAG
This sequence comes from Xanthomarina gelatinilytica, assembly GCF_000348685.1. GTDB lineage: Bacteria > Bacteroidota > Bacteroidia > Flavobacteriales > Flavobacteriaceae > Xanthomarina > Xanthomarina gelatinilytica. The sequence goes on from NZ_ANLA01000004.1 coordinate 199,953, forward strand.
TGGGTACTCTGTTTTTTAGTTTTTTATAAAAATGCAAAGTTAAGTTATATTTACAGAAATATTACTATTATGAGTGTTATTGATATTGTTTTATTGGGTTTTCTGCTTCTGGGTTTGATACGTGGTTTTTTAAAAGGGTTTTTTGTTGAAATTGCGTCTTTGGTTGCCTTAATTGCTGGAATTTATGGAGCCATCCATTTTAGTTATTATGTTGCAGAAATGCTCATGGAAAAAGTAGATTGGGATGAAGTAACCATTAATGCCGTGGCTTTTGCCATTACCTTTATAATTATAGTTTTAGCCATAGCTTTTGCAGGAAAAGCCTTGACTAAATTGGCAGATTTTGCTGCTTTGGGCATCTTGAACAAACTTTTGGGCGCTTTGTTTGGTGGACTGAAAATGGTACTTATTTTAAGTGTGCTCTTAAATGTTTTTGATAAATTGAACACGACCATGAGCTTTTGGGACGAAGCTCAAACAGAACAAACTGTGCTATACAAGCCTGTAAAATCTGTAGTGCCATTGCTATTTCCATTTATAATAAAATATGAAGAAACAGACCTTTTAAATATAGAGCCGAAAGAAGGCGTTTAAAAGAATTTAGAATTAAAAAAGCCACTTTAAAAGTGGCTTTTTTAATGGTTTAATCTAAGTGGTAAATTTCCATAATGTCTTTTAGGTATTTTTCAAAATCGATTTTTAAATCAATCAATTTTCCTGTGTGCACATCAAACACCCAACCATGAACTTTTAAACCTCTTTTTCTTATGGCTTTTTGAACAGCAGCTGTTTTAATTAAATTCACACACTGTTCTTTTACATTTAGTTCTACCAGTTTATCGTAACGCTCATCTTCGTTTTCAATGGCATTTAACTCGTTTCTATGGAGCCTGTATACATCACGAATGTTACGTAGCCAAGGGTTTAAAATTCCCAAATCGGCAGATTGCATGGCTGCTTTAACACCACCACAAGCATAATGACCACATACAATAACATGTTTCACTTTTAGGTGGTCCACAGCATAATTGATTACAGACATGACATTAAGATCTATGCTTATTACCATGTTTGCAATGTTTCTGTGTACAAAAACCTCTCCAGGAGTTGCTCCCATAAGTTCTTCGGCAGTTACACGACTATCAGCGCAGCCAATATATAGCAATTCAGGGTTTTGTCCTTTTCCTAAAGCTTCAAAATAGTCTTTATCGGCTTGTAATTTATCTTGTATCCAAGATTTATTGTTTTCAAAAACTTTGTCTAAATTCATAATATTAATATTTATCTTTTACATTATTTTTTATCCAAGTGGTACAGTCCTTAAAAGTAAGAAATATATGGTCTGGATGTATTAAGTCTGGAATAATATCTATACGTTCCATTAAATATCTAGGTTGTTTTAACAAACCCACAAAAAGAACGGTAATATTGTTTTTATTTAGTTCCTGCAGCACATCTTCCATGGCGTACAGTCCAGATTGATCCATATACTGCATTCTTCCTAAACGTATTACCACAGTTGAGGCAGTTTTGGGAATTTGTGCAGCAAGGCTTTGAAAATCGCTGGTAGACCCAAAAAATAAAGGCCCTTTTAAGTGCTTTATAAAAACCTCTTCCTTCAATTTCTCTGGAAAATTGGCTTCGTCTGCCCAAGCTTTTTCTTCTTTTAAGGTCTTAACATCTGATCTTTGTGCTGTTAAATCGCCTATTTTCTTCATAAATAAAAGCGAGGCAATAACCAATCCTATTCCTACAGCATATACCAAGTTCCAAAAGGTTGATAACAGTAGTACTATGACCATAATCAAAACTTCAGAACTCAATTTTAATGGCCCTATTTTAATATCTTTAGGTAAACTTGGGATGGCTTTCAAGCCTTTATAATCCATGACACCTATACCTACCGTGATTAAAATTCCAGCTAAAACAGCTGCTGGAATACTGGAAGCCAGACCAGGCAGACCTGGTATCAATAAAATACTTAACAGTAACAAACCAGCAATCATACCAGATAATTTTGTTTTTCCGCCAGAATTAATGTTCACAACGGTCCTAATAGTTGCTCCTGCTCCAGGAATTCCACCAAAAATGGCTCCAATACTGTTACCTATACCTTGTCCTATCAATTCTTTATTTGGCTTGTGCTTTGTTTTGGTCATATTATCTGCCACCACACTAGTAAGCAAGGAATCAATAGCTCCCAAAAGAGCCAAGGTCAATGCTGTAAAGATATATGGTGTTATCATGCCAAAACTAAAATTGGTAATGATACTTAAATTTGGAACAGGCAATCCACTTGGAATTTCTTCAATAGGTCTATAATTTAAACCAAAAGCCATGGCAATGCCAGACATTACCACAAGTGCCACCAAGGTGCTAGGAATAGCTGTTGTAATGCGTTTAAAGCCATAGATAATAATGATGGTCCCTAAAGCCAATAAAACTTCCAGCCAATTGATATTCTGTATCGCTTTGGGCAAAACTTTAATAGCCCCTACAACACCGGAAGCCTCTTTGGCAGCTAATGTCTTGGACTCTTTTAAAATATCTTCTTGACTTATATTCTTGGCCCTATCAATGGTTTCCTTAAAATCCTCCAAAACCAAGATCCCTTCACCTGCTTCTTCTTTTAAAATGTTTTGTAGGATAATCTCTTCGGCTTGAGGCTTAAATTGTTCCACAAAAACTTCATCGTCTTTGGGATAGTATCCTAAAGCTGGTAGTATTTGAGTGACAAGGATAATGACACCAATGGCTGTCATAAAACCAGAAACTACAGGATAAGGAATGTATTTAATGTATTTACCAAAGCCTAAGAAACCCAATCCTATTTGAAACAAACCAGCCAATAAAAATACGGTTAAAATAGCTGGCAATGCTTTGGTTACATCGCCATCATTAACAGCAAGTATTCCTGCTATTACCACCATACTTACGGCAGTCATTGGAGCCGTTGGACCAGAAATTTGTGTGTTGGTACCACCAAAAAGAGCTGCAAAAAAGCTTATAAAGATGGCTCCATATAGTCCTGCACTTGGGCCTAACCCAGACGAGACACCAAAGGCCAATGCTAGAGGAAGGGCTACAATACCAGCCGTTATACCTCCAAAGGCATCCCCTTTGAAATTTGAAAATAATTTTTTCATGTACAGATGTATTTTGTTTATGTTGATACCCTTAATGTGTATCAAACACTAATTATAATTGCACCTCTTGACTTGGGTACAATACTAACTTTAAAAAAATTGTGAATGTTTGGTTTGAAGAGTTTGTTTTCAAACCATGCAATAAGGATTTATTGCTAAATAATACAATCTGGTGGTGGAGAATGTGTTTCCAGTGAAAGCTGGGAATAGTGATTTAAATAAAAATCGAATTGTTTCTTTTTTTGAAGTTCCAAAACAAGCAATTCTGAATTGTCATAATTAGGAAAAGCTATTTGCTTATGCTTGATTTCGTAGTTGTTGTTATTTTCTTCTTCGTTGATACCATAAAACATGGATATATCAAACGATTTGTCCATAACAGTAATCACTAAAGGAGCTGCTATAAACATGGTGAAAATAATGATAAAGCAAAGTGAAATAGTAGTTTTCTTCATCCAATTTTTTTAAAAATCAAAAACAAAGATACAATTCCATTTTTTTATTTTAGTTAAATAAACTTTAAAGTGCTTTTATATCCTGGTTTAGGATCCAACCTGTTTTCCCATCGGAAAGTTTGATTTTTTTCCAGTTGTTTACAGTGTCCAAAATTTGAACCTTGGTTCCTTCATGTAAAATAAAAGCTTCTGTGCTGCGTAAATTAGGCTCGCTTTTTACTTGACTTTCTTGCGCAAAAATAATGGCTGGTTGGTCTTTTTTATCCAAATTGAATTTATGAAAAGCAAATATCAAGGCTAAGCAAGTGAAACCTAAACTTAACATACTGCTTACAAAAGCGAGTCGCTTTTTAGTAGTGGAATAAGCAAAATAATAGGTTAGGAACAGAACTACAAAGATAGAAATAAAAGCTATTGCAAGTTTGGCCCAAGTATTAAAACCAAAGGTATTGGTTACTTTTTTAATGTAATTTGAAAGCCCAACCTCTGGAACAGAATCTATGGCATCAATGGTCATATTTCTTGCAAAAGCTGCATTGTTTTTTATCTCTTTATCGTTTGGCGCCAATTGTAAGGCTTTTTCGTAATAATAAATACTAGGAGCAATATGGTTTAGTTTATAATGTGCATTTGCCAAATTAAAATACAGTTCTGCCGAATGTTCTCCATTTTCAAGAATATTTTCGTATTTAAGAATGGCTTGCTCATAATTTCCATCGTTATATAAGGCATTTCCCTGTTCAAACAAAGAGATGTTTTGAGCCGATGTAATAAAGCTCAAAAAAAACACAAGTATGTAAACTAACTTCTTCATTTAATTTGTTTGTCTATTGCAGAAATGGTTTTTGCTGCTTTATCGTAATCTTGTTGCATTTCCACATGAGTGATTGGTGTGTACCTAGCCAATTCGCAATTTTTTAATATAGCTATAAAACTAGTTACAAATTGACTGTCCACTTGTTTGGTTAGCAATAAATCTTGAATTTTTTCTTTGGTAAATTCACTGGTTTCAATATGCAGTTTGGCTTTTAAATAATTATGTAATGCTTTTTCCAAGGCCACATAAAAAGCTTCTTTATTGCCTAATGCTTTTTTAGCTTCACCTAAATAGCGTTTGGCCAGTTTATCGGCTTTTCTAATTTTATTTCCAGTAATATCTGCATCGCGTTCCTGTTTCTTTTTTCTAATAACTATGGCCAAAGGAATGGCTAAAAGTGGCAGCAGTAACCCTGTCCAGAAACCTGTAGACTTAAAAAAGTTGTTTGGTGTTATGCTTGTTAACTCTGTGCTTGTTTTAATAAAAGCAAATTGCTGGTTGTTTACCACAACAGGTTGTTTTCCATTATTTGCTGAAGCAATATTGTTGTCTGAAGCTGTAGTGTTTGTTGGACCATCTAGTACATTAATAACAATTTCGCCAGAAGAAATACGTTTATAGGATTCTGTTTTTACATCAAAATACGAAAAGCTAATACTAGGAATTGGGTATTTTCCTTTATATTGAGGTACAATGGTGTAACTATCTGATATGCTTCCTTGCATACCATTTAAATTGGTCACCACATTTTCTGAATGTTCTGGTTCGTAAACTTCCAAGGAACTTGGCAATGATAATTTAGGGAGTTCGAATAGTTTTAAATTTCCATTTCCTTTAACTTCTACACGAGCTTGCAAAGATTCTGAAGCGTTTAGCTCAGATTTGGATGTAATGACATTGAATTCAAAATCTCCAACAGCTCCTGTAAAATCGGTTGGCTTTCCTTCTACAGGTAACGGTTTTACTTGAATTGTCCTACTGCCAGCTGAGATGGTTTTATGCACTTGTGTCATCAATCTACCTCCAAAAATATCCCTTCTGTTTGTTGGTATTTCTATAGTTACATCCAAACTTAAAGGTTCTATTTCAAGTTTTCCGGTTTTTTGAGGGTATAACACAGTTTTACGCAATACCACATATCTATAATCTTCGCCTTTATAAGTGCCATTTAAAACTTTAAGGTTTTTTATATCAATATTCTGGCTCCAAAAATCGTTATATCTTGGGTTGTCTATTTCACGCCAATTGCTCACTCCTGTGTCTGGAGACACATAAAGTTTGTAAACCACGGTTATGGCTTCATTTAAATAAGGGTTTCCGTTGGATACCTCAGCCACCAAATGTATGTTATTGGAAGCAATGGTTTCTGGGTTATTGTCGTCGTTAGGTCTGTCAACAGCAGCAGTAACCACAATGGTTTGAGGGGTTGTTTTATATATTTCACCATCAATTTCTATGGTTGCCTGTTTAATGGTGAAAGAGCCTCGTTGTTTTGGTGATAAAAAATAACTGTATGTTTTTTTATAAGACCGTTTTCCATTCATCCAGGACGTGCTCACTGCCTGGTTGGGTCCTCCAACAATATTAAATCCCACAAAATCTGGCGGATTGAAATTATCGCCATCTTTGTTCATCTCAAAATCTACACGCAACCTTTCGTTAATACCAAGTTTTTTCTTGCTTACTTTAGCTTCAAAAGTTACTTGAGCAGTAGCAATACTTGTACTTAATACAATGAGCAATAATGATATGTGTTTTATTATTTTCATAGGTTCATTGTCCTTTGGACGTCTTTCCCAAGAGGAAAGAGAAATCTTTATAAATTGTTTACCAATCTTTTTCTGTTTGAACTTTTACCCCTTTTTGCTTCTCAGCATTTATTTTTTCCTGTACTTTTTGTTCTTGATTGTTCATGGCTTCCAACAAGTTTTTTACTTGTTGAGGTGATAATTGTCCTGGCTGAGGTTGAGGTGGTTGTTGGTCCTTTTTCTGATCGTCTCCCTTACCTTGATCCTTTTTATCTTCTTTAGGTTTGCCTTGATCGTCTTTTTGGTCGTCGCCATCTTTTTTGTCTTGATCACCTTGGTCTTGGTTATCGTCTTTATTTTCGCCTTCGTCTTGTTTGTCTTGATCGTCTTTTTGCTCGTCCTGGTTTTGATCTTGATTTTGGTCCTGATTCTGATCTTGGTTTTGATCTTTGTTTTGGTCGTCTTTATTATCGTCTTGCTGTTCGTCTTTTTGGTCTTCGGCACATTTCTTTGCTAAAGCCAGATTGTAACGTGTTTCATTGTCTGAAGGGTTGTTTCTAAGGGCATTTTTGTAGGCATCCACTGCTTCCTGACACTTGTTTTCTTTCATTAATATGTTGCCAATATTATGAAAAGCTTTGTGTTTTTCTTCTTTTGAAGTAGCGTTTTTTGTTGCTTGTTGCAAACGGTATAAAGCTTCGTTATAGCTTCCTTCTTGATAATAGGAAGTCCCTAGATTATAAGCTCCAGCAACCGAAGTTGCTTGCTGTGAAAGTGCCTTACGATAAGCCATTTCTGCTGAAACAAAATCGTTGTTTATCGCTTTTTCGTTTCCTTCGTACACAAAGTTATTGGCTTTTTTCAAGGCCATCAACTCTTGTTTCTCTTGGTCTTTTTCTTGAGAAAATCCAGAAATACTAATTAGTGCAAATATGTAAAATAGTAGCTTTTTCATTCTTATTCTTATCGTCTTTCATTTTGCTTTTTTGCAACCTCTAATATATAAAACTGTTGTATTGCTGATAGTTAAAGCTTTTATAAAATTTCAATTTGGTTAAGCTTGCAGGACATTGAAGCTTGAGACTATAAGTTTTCGTTAAACAGGTTCAATTTTTTTAACCAAGCTGTTTTTCTGTCCAATAAAAAAATGTCCAAAAACAAAAAAGCTATGGCAAAGGCCAAGAACCATTGAAATTGATCTTTAAAATCGGCAAACTGTTTGGCTTCAAATTCCTTCTTGTCCATTTTATTTAATATATCCCTTATGTTTTCTACCACTTCGTTGGTGTTCTTGCCATTTAAATAAGCGCCATTGGCTTCGTTGGCAATGGTTTTAAGGGTTTCTTCGTCTAGACGAGTGATAACGGTTTCGCCATTGGAATCTTTTTTGTAGTTTAAAACAATGCCATTTCGTTTGATGGGAATGGGACCTCCTTTGGCGTCTCCAACACCTATGGTAAAAATCCTGATGCCTTCTTCGCTAGCTTCTTCCGCTACTTTTGCTGCATCTTCACTATGGTCTTCTCCATCTGAAATAATTATTAAAACCCGATTGGTTTGCTCATCGTCGTCGTAATAGGTTTTGGCCAATTCAATGGCTTCATTAATGGCTGTTCCTTGAGAAGACAGCATGTCTGTATTCATGTTTTGCAGGAACATTTTTGCTGAAGCATAATCTGTAGTGATTGGTAATTGAGGAAAGGCTTTTCCTGCGTAGGCAATAATTCCCACACGATCGCTAGCTAGGTTATTGATAATTTGTGTTACCAGTTGTTTGGCTTTTTCCAATCTGTTTGGTGCTATATCTTCTGCCAACATACTTTTGGAAACATCCACTGCAAAAACAATATCCACTCCTTCGCGTTTAACCGTTTCCAGCTTGGTACCTATTTTTGGGTTTACCAAAGCAATGGACAAAGACGCTATGGCCAAGCAAATAACCGTAAGTTTTAAAATACTTTTAAACAGCGATTGGTTTGGGCTTAATCTCTTTAATAGTTTTTTATTGGCAAACTTTTTTTGAGCATGGCGTTTCCATATTTGAAGCACCAAAAAGAATAGGATTATTACTGGAATAACCGCTAATACCCAAAACCATATTTTTTCTTCTAATTGATACATTTTCTATTGTTAAGTGTTCGAAGTTTTAAGTTTACACAAAACTCCTAAATATTGTAAATCTCAATAATAACTCCAAAAGCAATAACATGCCTGCCAAAAGCACCAATGGTCTGTATTTTTCTTCGTAGTTATAGTATTTAAATTCTTCAATCTCTGTTTTTTCCAACTTGTTTATTTCGTCGTAAATTTCGGCAAGCTTCTCATTGTCTGTTGCTCTAAAATATTTACCTCCTGTTACTTTGGCTATCTCTTTAAGCAGTTCTTCATCAATTTCAACTTGTGCACGACCATATTGAAAATTCCCATTAGGCAAAATAGCCATTGGCGTTAAAGCCATTCCATTTGTACCCAAACCAATGGTGTAGGTTTTAATACCATATTCCACAGCCAATTCGCTAGCTATTTTTGGATCTATAAAACCGGAGTTGTTAACGCCATCTGTTAATAGGATAATTATTTTGCTTTTGGCCTTGCTATCTTTCAAACGGTTTACCGAAGTTGCCAGACCCATGCCAATTGCTGTTCCTCCTTCAATAATGGTATTGTATTTTATGCTTTCCAGAGAGCGCAATACTATGGCTTTGTCGCTGGTAATTGGTGTTTTTGTATAGCTTTCACCTGCATATTCAACCAAACCAATTCTATCGTTTGGTCTTTCTTTTATAAACTCGGCAGCCACTTCTTTTAATGCTTCCAGCCTGTTTGGCCTTAAGTCCTTGGCCAACATACTTGCCGAAACGTCTATGGCCATGACAATATCTATCCCTCGAGTGGTTTTGGTTTTTGTTGAGACATCTACCGTTCTTGGTCTTGCCAAAGCTGTAATCAATAACGCCAACACCAATAATCTTAATACAAAAAGGACATGTTTTAATTTGGGTAAAAAGGAATTTCCTGTTTTAAAACCTTTTAAGCTGGATATTTTAAGTTCGGCTGTTTGTTTATTGAACTTAAAAACATACCATAAAATGGCTATTGGAAGCAATAAAAACAACCAGAAAAACTCTTTATTTAAAAATTCAATCCCTTCAAACATTATTGTGTTGCTTTTTTAAGTTCTATGGAGTTTATAATTCGTTCTGAAATTTGTTCGGCATACCTATCAGCATCTGCCCAAGTGATTAAAATTTGCTGCAAAACATCTTTATTGTCTGAAACAAATTGAAGTAGCACATAATGTCCATCCTTGAAATCGTTTGAGTTTAATTCAGGGATTTTTAAGGTTCCAAAGGTTTTAAGGCCTTCGGCGCCATTGGGAGTGACAAATTTTTCCTGTTTTACAAAAATATCTGTAACGCCTTGTTTTTCTAAATCGTTAATACTTTTGGCAGCTACTTGGGTTAAATCCACTTCTTTCTTCTCTGGATCTTGACCTTGATTTTGAAAGGTAGTGGTGCTCAGGTTTATATATAAGTCCTCTTGCAAAGTACCATACTTAAAACTAGTAATGTTAAGTTTTGCTTTAATATCCTGAGGTGTTGGAGGATTGTCCCTTTTTAAAACTTCTGGTGTAGATATATCAATTGGTGGCACGCCATATTCGCTTCTAACCCATTGTCCTTCCAACAGTTCTTTAGTATCATGACCCAAAAGCGTATCGGTAACATACCCAAATCCATATTTTATTCCAAACCCTACATATACTGCAACAAGCAGCATTACAGCAGCCAAACTGGTAAACACTATCTTTCTTTGTTTCTTTTTTCTTGCTTGTGCCTCTTTGTATTGTTGGTCCAGTAATTTTTCTTCTTCAGTTGGTTCTGGAAGCACTTCTTTTACATGATCTATTTCCAAGTCTATGGTGTTTCGGTCCAGTTTTGCCAATTCTATATCTGGAGCAGATTTAGCGAATTTTACCAAATCGGCACGCTTGAAAATGCTTTCTAGGTTTTTAAGGGTTTCTTTACTTAAATCTATTTGGTTGCCTTCTTTAAGTAAATTCAACCTGGAAATAAGTTCATCTGTTGTGCTTTCCAAAGCTCTATCGTAAACCTTTTCGTCTATATATCTTCTAATGGCAAGGGTTAATTCTGAATAGTATTCCTTTAATTCCGAATTTTCCAAATAACCACTTTCGTCCAATTTTTTTAAGGCCAATTTAGCTCTTTCATAAGGTGGCAACAAAGCTATCTCCTCTGCTTCGGTCAATGGTTTTTTTCGCCATATAAACCAATATAACAAAGCAGCCACAACAGCTACAAATACAAGGATAATAAGCAAGGTCTTCCACCAATCGCTTGCACTTTTGTCAACGTCCATTAAAGGTTTAATTTCGTACAAACCTTGTTTGGTGGTATCTACCTCAATGGTGTTTACAACTACTTTAAGGGAATCTGTAAAATAGGATTTGTTTCCTATAAGGATTTTTTGCTTTGGAATGGTGTAAGTACCAGAATCGAATTGGGTTAAACCATATTTTTTTATGAGAATCCATTTGGCGTCCTTTTTGGTGGTATCCACTTTGTAAGACTCTATAACTTCCAAAGGCATGAAGGTTTGTCCTTCAGGAAAAACCACCAAATTTGTTGAGTCTGTTTCCACTTCCACCTTAAAGGTAATTTGCTCACCTATTTTAATGGATGTGGAATCTATGGATGAGGAAATTTCCTGTGAAAAAGTTAGGGATGAAAACAAAACAAAAAACATGGAAAATAGACTCCACGACTTAATTAGGCTGGAACTGAAATATGTTTTAACTTTGGTATGATTAATCTTATATTTCATTTTATTTTTTATCTTGTTTAGCACGTTCACTGCACTTAGTGTGTCATGCCATACCTGACATTTTTTTTAACTAATTTCTTCTTTTAAAATATCCCAATAACTTTTTTACGTAGCTTTCGTCCACACGACAATCTAAAGAACCTGCTCCAGATTTAGCAAAACTGTCTTTGAAATAGGCCACTTTATCATTGTAAAATTTACTGTAATTTCTTCTTACGGTTTTTGATGCCGTGTTCACCAACATATACTCTCCTGTTTCGGCATCTTGCATTTGTACCATACCTAAATTTGGTATGGATTCTTCACTTTTATCATAGATTCTAATACCTGTAACATCGTGCTTTCCAGAGGTTATTTTTAAGGTTTGTTTATAATCGTCTGCTATAAAATCGCTTAAAAGAAACACTATGGCCTTTTTCTTCATTACATTGGACAAAAACTTTAAGGCTTCGGTAATATTGGTTTGTTTGCTTTTAGGGTGAAACTCTATAAGTTCCCGAATGATACGAAGTACATGTGAACGTCCTTTTTTAGGTGGAATGTATAATTCGATAGTATCTGAAAAGAGTATCAATCCAATCTTGTCGTTGTTTTGAGTGGCTGAAAACGCCAAGGTTGCAGCAATTTCAGTAACAACTTCATTTTTAAATTGTTCTTCGGTACCAAACAACTCGGAGCCTGAAACATCCACCATAAGCATCATGGTCAATTCGCGCTCTTCCTCAAAGACTTTTATATGGGGTTCGTTGTAACGTGCTGTTACGTTCCAGTCGATGTTTCTTACGTCGTCTCCATATTGATACTGCCTAACTTCAGAAAAAGTCATTCCACGACCTTTGAAGGTGGAATGGTATTCCCCTCCAAAAATATGATCAGACAAACGACGTGTCTTGATCTCGATTTTTCGTACTTTTTTTAGTAGTTCTTTAGTATCCATGATTTAGATTCAAGATTAAATATTTAAAATTCAAAGTTGCAAAACCCTGAATTTAGAATTTGAAACTTTGAACTATTAAGGTACTTCTATCTCGTTTACAATTTTGTTGATAATATCCACAGAAGTGATGTTTTCTGCTTCGGCTTCGTAGGTTATCCCTATTCTATGACGCAATACATCGTACACAACAGCTCTAACATCTTCAGGGATTACGTAACCGCGTCTTTTAATAAATGCGTAACATTTTGCTGCTGTTGCCAGATTGATACTTCCACGTGGAGATGCTCCAAAAGAAATCAATGGTTTTAAATCGGCAAGTTTGTATTTTTCTGGATAACGTGTTGCAAACACAATGTCCAAGATATATTTTTCTATTTTCTCGTCCATGTACACATCACGAACAGCTTTTTGGGCGTTTAAAATTTGCTGCACGGAAATCACCGGATTTACTTTTTCGAAAGCGCCTTTTAAATTGGCTCTAATAATTAACTGTTCTTCGTCCATCTTTGGATAGTCTATAACTGTTTTTAGCATAAAACGATCCACTTGAGCTTCTGGTAACGGATAGGTTCCTTCTTGCTCTACAGGGTTTTGGGTTGCCATTACCAAAAATGGCTTGTCCAACACAAAGGTTTCGTCTCCAATGGTTACCTGTTTTTCCTGCATGGCTTCCAGTAAAGCCGATTGTACTTTTGCTGGTGCCCTGTTAATCTCATCGGCCAACACAAAATTTGCGAAAATGGGTCCTTTTTTAATAGAGAAATCATTTTGCTTCATGTTATAAATCAATGTCCCAACCACATCTGCAGGTAATAAATCTGGGGTAAACTGAATTCTGCTAAAGCTACCATCCACAGCTTGTGCAAGCGTGTTGATAGCGAGTGTTTTTGCAAGTCCTGGAACACCTTCCAACAAAATATGTCCTTGACCAAGCAAACCAATAAGCAACCTTTCTACCATGTGCTTCTGACCCACAATAACTTTGTTCATTTCCAAAATAAGTAAATCAACAAAAGCGCTTTCCTTTTCAATCTTCTCGTTAATTGTCTTAATATCAATTGTACTTGTATCTTCCATCATTTTTTTAACTTTTTATAGGCTCGAATATAGCATCCTTAATTGAGCCATGCAAATTGTTAAAATTTTCGCTGTCTTGCTGTTAATAATTGGTTAAAAATTAAAGAGCAGCACTAATAGTGCTGCTCTTTAACATATATTTTAATAAAACTTTTAGTTACTCCAAAGTAATATCTCCTAAATCTACAGTTGTATCTTGAACAACTTCAACATCCATAAACTCTGTACTGGATAAGCCAGAAACTGGATCTGGAGTAATTATTACTGTATAAACACCTACTGGAATATTTTCTAAAAGAAACACACCAGTATTCACATCGCTTTCGGCTGTAATTATGTTTCCTTCCACATCAACAGAAGCTGTAGCAGTAACACCAGTATTTAAAATAGTACCTGTAATTGCTCCAACTTCAGGCAATAGTTCTAATTCAACCAGACCCATATCTGTAATTTGACCATTTACAACAGTTATATTATCCACGGTTACTATTGCATATCCAGAATTTGGATCAGGAGTAAAAGTTACCTCATATGTGCCTTCTGGAATACCACCAAGTAAAAAATTACCATTGGCATCAGCATAAGTAGAAACAACTTCTCCGTTTATATCAACAGATGCCATAACTTGAAAATTTGATGGATTTACCATGCCCTGAATGCTTCCTGAGGTATATTGAGTACTTGCCCTAATTACTGGTTTTAAGTTTATATTTCCAGAATTACCAGCTACTACAATAGACTCATCAACATTAAAATCTAATAGAATATCATAAGTAAAACCTGGTGATAATTGCTCATTAATGTTAATTTTTAGTCCAGATTGTTGCGCACTTGGGGTATTTAATGGAAAAGTTTCACCATCAATAACTATGGTGTTATCTTCTCCTAAAACCAATCTTATTTGATTTAAGGTGCCAGAAGGGACTTCATAACCATCTGCAAGCAACACACTCACTCCACCTGTTAACTCCAACAAGTCATAAACACCTGTGTTAATGGCTTCTAGACTTACCCATCCGCTTTCATCATCGCTAGCATCATTAACCTTTACCATAACATCAACAATATCAACAAATACATGGTCGTAATCTCCTGGTTCATCCACTAATTTACGGATAAATAGGATGTTCCTTCTATTGTATTATTATCGTCGTTGTCACTACAATTAAATAATGTAATTGCCAATACGGATAAAATAAAAATTTTAAATTGCTTTAATGTTTTCATAAATAAGTTTTTTATTAGGTTCATTTAATATACGATTATGTCTGTAGAATTAGATTATTCTTTAAAACCAAACGCTTGTTATCGTGATTAAACAATCCTTACTTTTAATTAATAATTATTATTAAAAACTTGTTAAACAGCATTTTAACTGTTTTGTTTTTAAAATCACTAAAATTTTGTTAAATCTTTTAATTGCTTAAAAATAACCCGTCCACCAAATATTTTATTCTATCAATAAGATATTATTTAATCACGAATTGATATTTTTATGGTATAATTAAAAATCATGAGAAAAATTGCCTTAATAACAGGAGCCACCAGTGGTATTGGTCGTGCAACAGCTTATGAATTTGCCAAACATGGCATACATCTTATTTTGTGTGGAAGACGACAAGAACGTTTGGAATCCATACAAGCAGCTTTAAAAAAACAGACCGAAGTACATATTTTAAATTTTGATGTTAGGAACAAAGAAGAAACACTAAAAGCCATTGCATCCTTGCCTGAAGCCTTTAAAAACATTGACGTTTTGGTTAACAATGCCGGAAATGCCCATGGGCTGGACGCCATTCAAGCAGGCAATCTGGAGGATTGGGATGCCATGATGGACATAAATGTAAAAGGGTTACTGTATGTTAGCAAAGCTGTGATTCCACAAATGACAGAACGAAAGACCGGACATATTATCAATATTGGTTCTTCGGCAGGAAAAGAGGTATATCCGAAAGGAAACGTGTATTGTGCCAGCAAACATGCTGTGTTGGCCATTACCGAAGGTATGCGAATAGATTTAAACGATTTTGGGATTAAGGTAAGCGCCATAAACCCAGGATTGGTGGAAACAGAATTTTCCAAGGTTCGTTTTAAAGGAAATGCCATTGCAGACAATGTATATAAAGGCTATAAAGCCTTGCAACCCGAAGATGTTGCCGAAATCATATATTTTACCATAAGCAGACCTGCCCATGTTAATATTGCCGATTTGTTGGTGTTCCCAACGGCCCAAGCTTCGTCAACAATTGTAAAGAAAGAGTTATAAATAAAAATGCCACTTTCGTGGTAAATGAACATGATCAACAAACGCTTACTTATTAAAAACCTATTGGCTCATAATGATGAGAATAGCTTTTACGATAAAAAGCGCATGATTGATATTAGCCAAAAAGAAGGAAAGGCTAAATTTTTAAAGCATGTCTGTGCCCTTTCAAATAGCAATCCAAAAAACAATTCTTACATAGTTATTGGTGTTGAAGATGAGGACAACCAAATAGTAGGTGTCGATTTTTTTGATGACAGCAAAATTCAAAACCTTATCAATGCCTATTTAACAAATCCTCCTATCGTTCAATATGAAAACATTCCGTTTCCTCATTTACCAGACGATAAAGTGGTTGGTTTAGTGACCATAAGGTCCATAGATAAAATTACTTCCTTAAGGAAAAATATCTGGAAGTATTATGCTGGTTCTGTTTTTTTTAGGGATGGCAGCATGAGCGTGCCCAAAGTCTTTGATATAGAAATTAAGGATGTAAACTCTGGTATTGTAACTGCCATTGAAAATCATTCTCAAAACAACATTGAACATACCCTTGATGGTGTTTTCGATTTTTTAAAAAGCAGACAAGATTACAACCCGAAATACAAAGTATTTAAAGAATATTTTGTGTTATGCTGGTCTGGACAAAAAAAACAGGTAAAAGACGAAACCTTTTACTCCCGAGTTGATATTAAACTTATAAACGAACAAGTGCGTTTGTTTTACTCTACCTTGGATGAAGTTTCCATTTCTTATGATGAAGATAGCTTTAAAATAATTGAATATGTTAATTTAGGGCTACAAAACTCCTATAAATATTACCCTTTGGAGGAAACGGTTATTCAATTTTCTGATAACGTTAGTTATAACATTGAAACCACTTTACTTTTTGAAGCACCTCAATACGATAAGAAAGTGCTGCATCATATTTACAATGCCAATAATGCCATATTGGATAAATTAAAAAAAGGGATGTCTTTAAATAAAAACGAAGTCCAAGATTTAAAAAACCTTCCTGCCACCTACTTGATTTGTTATTTGAACTTGTTTCACGAAGCCATAGACAAACTTCATGAAGCGAAGCCTTTTTTAAAATCTTTTAACGAAGAAACCTACCTGCTTTACAAAGAAGCCGTTAGGATATTAAGAAAAGTAAAATACAGCTAAAGTTAAGTATGGCAAAATTACAACCAATTATACAATAGTTCTTACCAACTATAAAATAGTTAGCACTCTAGAGATGGTTTTTTAATATTTTTGAATGCTATTAATCAATTACCATATCAACCTTGTTTAAACAGTTTCATACTGCTTTAATCAAGGTTTTTTTTATATAAAATCCAGTTGCTTATAATTCTTGAACAATACTGCTTCATGGTTTACATCCAACCATTTATTTAAAACAGTTGCATAAATAGTCCTAAAGTCTATTTCAAATTTAAGATCACCATTGTCGTCCAAATCGCTTAAACTTGCTAGATTGTTATAGATTCCTGGTTTTTTTAAATTTCCTCCAATAACAAACAGCGCATTGGCAGAACCATGATCTGTTCCATGACCAGAATTTTGTTTGACACGTCTCCCAAATTCAGAAAAAGTTAAAATCAAAGTGTCATTAAAGGTGTCTTTAGATTGCAGGTCTTTTACAAAAGCATGGATGCCTTCAGCATATGTTTTTAAAAGTTTTTTATGTGTGTTTTCTTGATGCACATGTGTATCAAAACCGTTTAAAGACCCATAATATACTCTTGTTTTTAATCCTGAATTAATAAACTGCGCTGTGGTTTTTAACTGCTTGGAAAAAGAATTATTAGGATAGTTTACAGAAGTAGAAACCGTTTTACTGGTTTCGTAAATGTACTTGGCAGAAGACTCTGCATCTATCATGGTTTTGTATAAATACCCTAAATTATGTTCGCTTAAATGCGCTTCTTCTTGATAGCTTGCAATATTCTTTAAATAAGGATCCTGTGTAATTTTGTAAAATGTATGGGCATTTTGTACTGCCAAACCATTTTGGGTTTCTCCTTTTAGGGCCAAAGACAAACTATGGTCTAACTCCAAAGCTGTATAAGGTGCTGTAGCAAATTGGTCTACATATCTGCCTATCCAACCACTTTGCAAGTACTGATTGGAACTACTGGCTGTTTGCCAAATATCTGTTGCCCTAAAATGGGACCTGTTGGGGTTTGGGTAACCTACATTGTTAATAATGGACACAAAACCTTTGTCATAGAGTTTTTTAAGAGGCAATAGGCTTTTATGCATGCCCAAATCGGTATCCAAAGCCATGACGTCTTCTTTCTTTAAGGCAAGCGTTGGTCTAGCCCTATAATACTCATCATTTCTAAAAGGAACAATGGTGTTCAAGCCATCATTACCTCCAGAAAGCTGTAGAATAACCAAACGTTTATAGCCTGTTTCTGCAGTAATATAACTACTGAAGGCTTTAACAAAGCTTGGCACAAAAAACAAGCTACTTGCCAAAGAGGAATGCTTTATAAATTTTCTTCTATCCATAATTAACACATTTGATATTCTGGCAAAGACATTAGTTGTAAGCAATAATCTTGCTTATTATTGATTCTTAAAGTTTCCAAATAATTTAACGTGCCCTTATTTATAGGACATTGCAACAGGTATTGTGCCAAATCCTTAGTTGAAACCTGTTGATAGTTGGAATTAAAAACACGCCAATTTGAAGTGGTTTTAAAAAAGTTATTTGCTACCTTTTCTTTGGTGTATGTTTGAAAAGAATCGTAAAACTCACCTTTTTTGTTATTGGCAATTGTTGCTTTGGAGAGCAACATGGATGGTAGTTTCAATCGCAGCATCAAGGTATTGCTGTCTATCCAACTTTTCCCTCCTTTCCAACCTGCCACATTTGGAGGGAAAAATAATATTTGACCTAACATTCTTTCTACTGCAACCAGCTGTTTGGTATCCTTAAAAGATAAGGGAATGGTATTGGAAATTCCAGCAATCAACTCGATAGGGGATTTTATTTTATTGCCAATATGCTTTGGATTGTAAAACCAATCCTGAGCGAACATATACCTCAATACCGTTTCAATATTGTAGTCTGGATAGAATACTTGGGTCATTTCCTTAAGGTGTTCCTTATTTAAGGCATCATTAACAAAATACCGATACAGTTTTTTACAAATAAATTCTGCACAGGCCTCTTGTTCTAAAATAATATCTATGATGTCGTCTCCTTCATAGCGTCCTGCCTTTCCAAAAACATACTTAAATTGGGTGTTGTGATGGTTTTCGTTAAATACAAAATGGCCTTCAAAATCGTGATTATAACCTGTAAAAGCTTTGGCTGCTTCTTTAATATCCTCTTCAGTATAGTTCCCAACACCAAGAGTGAATAGTTCCATTAATTCCCTAGCAAAATTCTCGTTGGGTTTGTCATTTCTATTTTGTTTTAAATCTAAATATTCAATCATTGCAGGTTCCCTGGATATGGCTTTTACCAACTCTTTAAAACTGCCCAAAGCATGTTCACGGATGGTATTATGAAATTTTTGGACATACAGGATCATTCCATTCTGACATGCAAAATGGTTGCTCCAGAACAAAGTCATTTTTTCTTGTAAAACACTATGGGAGTTTAAGACTCTTTCAACCCATGCATGGTTTAATTCCTTAATCTTATTCCTGCTTTTTTCAATGTATTCCCTTTGTATTTTATCTGTTTTTTTAAATTGTTCTTGGGTAAGCGTGTCAAATTCATGGGTGTCAATCTTTAAAGGAAGAGTGTTTTGCGACTCATAAAACAACATATCTATAATATCTTCCCTACTTTTTGTTGAAAGAAATTCCAGCTCCTTTGGGTTAATACCAAATCCTGCCCTCCAATATAAATGTTTCATTTCCTTCTGTTCCATAAGTGGCTGTTCAAAAAATATTCACCCTTTAAAATATATACGCAAAAACCTTTCCAAATAGTTTATAAAAAAAAAGCCACTATAAAAGTGGCTTTCCTTCTGTGGGTTAATATTTATTTTTTTATGAATTTTCTATTGATACTTTTGCCTTTTTCTTCCAATCTTAACACATAAAACCCACTTTGAAGCATGGAAACATCCAGCGTGTTGTTAAACAATTTAGAACTGAAAATTTTCTTTCCATTCACATCAAAAACAGTAGCCACTTTGTTTGAAATATCTACTGAAGATGTAAAGTTTAAAACATGCTGGGTTGGATTAGGATACATTACTAAATCTGAAAGTGTTTCGTCCTGAATGCTTAAAGACTGGCCTTCAACAATGGTATGTAATGTGTTGATGGAAGGGTTGAGAATATTATCGACCACACCTGATGGCCAATAAATTACCATGTTGTTGATAACTGTATCTGTACCTAGCCCAAAGTGTACGTTTAGGGAACTCATAAACTCAAAACCTTCTCCACTTCTTACATCTCTAATTTGTGTGCCAGAATCTGTGTGGATTTCTATTCTTGCCCCAATACCATTGTAATTACTTTGTACGCCTTGGGTACGAATCATGATGTAATTATTTCCATTGCCTCCATTGTTTTTATATATGTTGCCATTAAAAACATCCAAAAAGCCATCGCCATCCACATCTCCAATGGCTCCACTTGGTGGCATATCGGTTGTGACCACTGTAAACGAATTATCGCCATTGTTAAGAAGTATTCTGCCATTGGATAAAATATCCACATAACCATCGTTGTTAAAATCGCCAGGAGCATTTTCAATACCAAAAGGAGCACTGCCCACATTTGCTGTTGCAGTAGCATCTGTAAAAGTACCATCTCCATTATTGATCATGTATTTATGGGACCCATCTGATGCTGAACTTGCGCCAACATACACATCCATATCGCCATCGTTATCAAAATCTGCCCAAGCAGAAGACCATGTTTGCACAGGATCGGCAAGGTTTGCAGCTGTTGCTACATTTACAAACACACCATTTCCGTCGTTTCTCCAAAGTTCGTTTATTTTATGAGTCACGTTACCACCACGACATTTGGCAATAAACATATCCACATCTCTATCGTTGTCATAATCAATCCAAACCGTTCCATAATTCCCACCATTTGGGTGCACTCCCAAACCATTAGGAACCGCTGTAGAAGGACCTTGATAAAAAGTTAATCCTCCACTGCCATTATTAATAAAATACACATTTGGTTGCACATCATGACACACAAAAGCGTCAAGATTTCCGTCGTTATTGATATCTACAAAGTTGGAGCGTTGTGAAAACACATACGAACTGGTATTGAAGGTTTGGGAATAAGCCGTTCCATCGGTATTTGCAGAAACAAAAGAAACGCCATTTCCTGCTGCATACAACAAGTCGTTATACCCATTTCCATCGATATCGCCTGCTGCAATACTCCAGGTAGGTCCATAGTTTGTTGGTGCAGAAAAATTAGACAAGGTAAAACCTCCAGCAATTTGATAATTGATATTTAAGTTTGAAGATGAGGCCGCAATCAAATCGTCCATGCTATCGTTGTTCATATCCACTACTGCATAGCTAGTGCCATTCATGGTAATGGAATTATCCCTAATAAAAACAAAATCGCCAGGATTTGGTGGTGCTTCATTGGTTGTAAAACTTATGGACACCCATTCACTATAACCGTCGGACAAACAATTTGCCCTAACATAAGCTTTATAAGCCGTATTGGGTGTTAAACTTGATACGTTATAAGGATTGTTTAAACTGGTTGCAGTTCCAGAGGTTGGAGGATTTGTTCCTGCCAGTTGCACAGCAACTTGCCAAGCTGTTTCTGTATCTCCAGGTAACCAACTAATATCTGCTGAATTATGGGTGATATTGGTTACATTTAAATTGGAAACTCCTATACAAGCTGGAGGAAGAACTGAAGTGATTGTAGGGGAAGAAAAACACATGCCCCAACCATAAGAACCATTGTCATTGTAATGGATTCGATATCGAAATCCTGCTAATTGCGTACTTGTAAAAGTTGCGATATTTAATTCAATACTTTCAAAATCACTAAAAGTTCCAGAGCAAAAATTCACATTTGGAGCATTAGGGGTATCAGTACCATATGGTGATCCCCAGTTTACCCATTCACTCGCATCAGCATCCCAATATTGTAAGGTAATGGTTTCTGATTGATATACATTTAACACGTAGGTGGAATAAACCCTTAAAACAGTTTCTCCAGCATTATAAGCGTTTGTTAAATTTATTGTTGGTGATTGTACAGCCACATTGTTAACAGAGCTGCTCCCACCTTGATCGTCATCAAAAGAAAAGGTTGATGAATTTGTTGTAGGGTTCCCTGTAAAGATTAAAGGATCTGAATCGAAAGAGCCTGCCAATGTCCAACTGGAATTGGGCCAGTTTGCAGGTTGATTCAATACTTGCGCTATGGTGTAATAACTACAACATAGCAAAGAAAATAATAGAATAATTTTTTTCATGTTCTTGGGTGTTTAATTGCATTGTATGGTTAAAGAGTTTATCCATTGTTGTATTAACTGGACTCCTTCTTGGTGTTTGAGTGTTCTTCCCAAAAGTGGCATTCTGGTTGATTCCTCAACAGAATTCATTCTGTAATATAAAACAGATCTATCAAAAGATCCTGGGTTTACAATGTGTGTTAACCCTGCTCCAACTATCTCTGTATCCGGTTCTACACAAATCCCCAAATTCTCAGGAATGGAGGTAGATTCAAAATCAAACCTAACAGGTCTGTAAGCACAATGTGCTTCTTCTGAGTGGCAATGAGCACAATTAATGTCTAAATAAGACCTGGCTCTTAGTTCTAAAGATTGCGTGGTATCGTCCCAACTTGGCAAGGATTCTATGGTATCTGGATATGACGCGTCCAAATAACCCATTTCTGCCCATTTTTGTAATTGATTTTTGGTTTCGTCTCCGTAATTAAAGAGTTTATTGATGTTTCTTGGTTTAGGACCAATAGGAATGGAAACATCACCTGTTTTATGACAGGTATGACATTCGGCTTCTGAAGGCACTCTAAAATTAACACTTTTAGTTTCACTATTTTCATCCCATTGCACAAAAACATCCCTTCCGTTTAAATCGAATATTGCATCGTCTTGTTCTTCGTTCCATATATATTCAGCAAAAATCCAGCCTTCAGCCTTTTTAATCATTAAACGGGTTTCTATTATTTTGGTATTGTAATCCGGAAGCACATTTTCATAATAAAAATTCTTTATTAAAACCGTTCCTATTGGAAAATTAAAAATGTCACCATCACTTACATAACTTGCGCTAACATTATCTGGCATCCAAAGAAATCTTTTTTTGTGTGCATAATCTGAAAAAAGAGGGGAAGTCAATTCGTATGGCACAACACCATAAACTGGGTTTAAGTTTTTTTGGTCGCCCTCAAAAAAGTTATATTCTGAAAGGGTTTGATAAGGCACATCATCTATGTTAAAATTAACAGGAGATGTAGGCTCTGGTTCAGGGTTTTGGGTTGGGTTTGGGACATAATCATCGTCTGATGCGCAAGAAAAAAATCCCAAGCAAATAAGCAATACCGTTAAAACAGAAGCGTAATTTTTAATCATTTATCAATAAAATAGCGCGAAATATAAATAAAATACAATTATTTAGCAATAAAGATACTATAAGTCTATAGAAAATGATAAAAAAATATAGACTTAATGTTTAAAATTTCTCTCAAGAACAAGGTCTTGGCTGTTAAACCAATTGGTGTTTTACTAAATATTCGGCTATTTGGATGGTGTTAGTAGCAGCACCTTTTCTAAGGTTATCGCTAACTATCCATAAATTTAAAGTGTTGGGCTGTGATTCGTCCCTTCTTATTCGACCTACAAACACATCGTCTTTTCCATGTGCATATATGGGCATTGGGTACATGTTGACATCTGTATTGTCTTGTACAACCACACCTGGAGTGTTGTCTAATATCTGACGAACATCTGTCAAATCAAAATCGGTTTCAAAAGCTACATTTACAGCTTCACTGTGTCCGCCAGATGTTGGAATACGCACAGCAGTTGCTGTTACGGAAATGGATTTATCGTCAAGAATTTTTTGCGTTTCCCTTACAAGTTTCATTTCCTCTTTAGTATAGCCATTCTCTTCAAACACATCGCAATGAGGCAACGCATTTTTGTGAATAGGATATGGGTAGGCCATTTCCCCTTTTATACCTGCAAGTTCGTTTTCCAGTTGTTTAATGGCTTTCACTCCTGTTCCTGAAATGGATTGATAGGTGGAAACCACAATACGCTTTATTTTGTATTTTTTATGTAAGGGAGCCAAAGCCATAACCATTTGTATGGTAGAACAATTTGGGTTAGCTATTATTTTATCTGATTTTGTAAGCGACTTGGCATTAATTTCTGGAACAATCAATTTCTTGTTCAAATCCATACGCCAAGCAGACGAATTGTCTATAACCGTAGTCCCTATTTCGGCAAATTTTGGTGCCCATTCCAAAGAGGTTTCACCTCCTGCAGAAAACAGGGCAATATCTGGTTTCATGGAAACAGCTGTTGCCAAAGAAACCACTTGATAATCTTTATCTTTAAAAGAAATTATTTTACCTACAGATTTTTCTGAAGCTACTGGAATTAATTCGGTTACCGGAAAATGCCTTTCCTTTAGCACCTTTAACATAACTTCCCCTACCATGCCTGTGACACCAACAACTGCTACTTTCATTTTATGACCTTTTTATGAGGCAAATTTATAAATTAAATTAGCTTATGGCTCTAAAAAAAGCATAAAAAAACAGCTTCTTGTAAGGAAGCTGTTTTTAAAAATGATTCTATTAAAATTATTGTTTTTTCAACAAATCCCGAATCTGCAAAAGCAGTTCGTTGTCTGATGGTCCTGAAGGCGCTTCAGGAGCAGGCTCTTCTTTTTTCTTCATTCTGTTAACGGCTTTTACAACCATAAACATCACGAAAGCCACAATGATAAAATCAATAACATTTGTTAAAAACGTTCCATATTCCAAATAAACTTCTCCTATCATTTCTCCTGCATCGTTTAATGTGCCATCTTGTAATTTATATCTTAAATCTTTAAAATCTGAATTGAATATCAAACCAATCAATGGAGACACAACACCTCCCGTAAATGAAGCAACTACCTTATTGAAAGCGGCTCCCATGACAAAACCTACTGCAATGTCAACCAAATTGCCTTTCATGGCAAATTCTTTAAATTCTTTTAACATAATTAGTGTTTTTAATAGTTAGTGTAAGTGACTAAAGTAAATAAAAAAATCTAAAATTGAAATTATTTAATTAGCAATCGTTTGATACGTTGTGAAATAGCCGTTAGTATTTCATAAGAAATGGTATTAGCCCGTTCTGCAAATTCTGAGGCATTTGGTTTTTTTCCAAACACGATCACCTCATCTCCTTCCTGACAGTCAATATCTGTCACATTTACCATAATCATGTCCATACAAACGTTTCCAACAATATAAGCTGGTTTTCCATGAATGGTTACAAAGCCCTTGCCGTTTCCATATTGCCGCCCTATTCCATCGGCATGACCTATGGGTATGGTTGCTGTTTTAATAAGGGAATCACTCTTAAAGGCTCTATTATAGCCTACCGTTTCCCCTTTTTCTATGGTATGGATTTGAGAGATAACCGATTTTAAAGTGGCTATAGGCGTAAAATGTTTATTTTCTATTTCAGAATTTCCAAACCCATACAAACCAATCCCACTTCGAACCATATCTAAATGAGCTTCTGGATAATTCAATATACCTGAGGTATTGCAAAGATGACGCATGGGTTTATAACCAACAGTTTCTATGAATTTTTTTGAAATGGATTGAAACGCTTTTATTTGATTTAAGGTAAACTCTTTCTCGTTTAAATCTTCACTCGCAGCCAAATGTGAGAATATTGATTTTACTTTTACAGATGAGGAAACTTTTAATTTATTGTAAATGGCTTCAATATCTACTTCATCAAAACCCAACCTATTAAGTCCTGTATTAAATTTTATGTGTATGGGATAATTTTGCTGTTTTTCTTCCAAAGCAGTTTCCAAAAAGCTGTTAAGGCTTGTAAAATTGTACAAACTTGGCTCGAGGCATCTCGCTATTAGTATTTTGTAATTTACGGGTTGAGGATGCAATACAAGAATGGGTTTGGTAATTCCAGCATCTCTTAAGGCCACACCTTCACTGGTGTAAGCTACTGCAAAATAATCCACTTGTAAGTCTTGTAAATAATTGGCTATTTCCGTTGCTTCACTTCCGTACGCATAAGCTTTTACAACAGCCAAAAACTTTGTGTCTTTGGAAATTTTCGATTTAAGGTATTGAAAATTATGCTTAAGCGCATTCAAATCTATTTCTAGAACCGTTTCTTGTGTTTTTGGCATGCTATTCATCAGGTTTTGGGGAAATTTCTTCAGCATCATGCACCTTCATGTTTCTTACTTTGTCACGCATCATGGCTTTATAATAAGCAGCACGACTTAATGGCTCGTACTCATCAACCTCACCTAACATCACCAAATTATCGTTTTTGGATTTTCTAAAACTATATTGGGCCAAGTTTCCGGTTCTTGTACAAATGGCATGTACCTTTGTAACATATTCGGCCGTTGCCATAAGATTTGGCATGGGCCCAAACGGATTGCCTTTAAAATCCATATCCAATCCAGCAACAATTACACGAACGCCTTTATTGGCCAAATCGTTACAAACACGTACAATCTCGTCATCAAAAAACTGAGCCTCATCAATACCAACCACATCACAACCATCGGCCAGAATAGGAATATTGGCAGCAGCAGGAACTGGTGTGGAACGAATTTCGTTGGCATCGTGAGATACAACCATATCTTCGTCGTAACGCACATCTATGGCTGGTTTAAAAATCTCCACTTTTTGCCTGGCAAACTGTGCACGTTTCAGTCTGCGAATCAATTCTTCGGTCTTTCCAGAGAACATGGAACCACAGATCACTTCTATCCAACCAAATTGTTCTTTATGATTTACTGTATTTTCGAGAAACATTTTGTAATTTTAACACTAAAACAAAGCGATATTTCGTTTTGTATAAAGGTGGCGTAAATTTATTAAAAATCAAAAGCATAAAATAGATTAAATTTTAAAAGTTATGAAGAAGAAACTTGAAGCCGAATTAATGAGCATAGCCCATAGAATTCTTAAGTTAAAAGGCAAGGACGACATAGATAAAATGCACAAAGAGGTTGCTGCTCTTTATGAAAAATTAACCGTTTTAAAGTTTGCCAAAGAAAATTTTGAAAAAGACCTGCCAACCATAGGTAGCGATTCTTCGTTTTTTGGAATGTTGGATGTGGCTTTTAACAATAAAGTGAGTGATAACATAGAGATTGAAGACAAAACCTATGTCAATCTAGACGAGAGCGAGCATGATGATATTATGGAACCTGCCATTGAAAAAATAAAAGACATGGTTGCGCAAATGCCTCAAGAGGCACAACATATAGATGCTATTTTTGAAAAAGCCGTTCCCAAAAAACAATATCATAAAAATGATCTTGAAGAAATAACAGCCGGTTTTAACGAAATGCCGGAATTTGAACCTGTAACAAACGGAAACAATAAAGATCTTGCAAAAAAATCTTTAAATGACAAGCTTAAAAGTGGTGGTTTGCACATAGGCTTAAACGACAAATTGGCCTTTATAAAACACTTGTTTAATGGAGAAGCTGCCGATTACGATAGGGTTCTTTCCCAACTTAACACCACAACATCCTTTAAAGAAGCCGAAAACCTCATCCAAAACGTAGTAAAACCAGACTATAACAACTGGAAAGACAAAGAGGAGTTTGAAACACGTTTTATGGAAATTCTTGAAAGCAAGTTTAATTAGACTCCCATTTAATTGGGACTTATTATGAGCAAACTCTATATTGTACCTACTCCTATTGGAAATTTAAAAGACATGACTTTTAGAGCCATTGAGGTTTTAAAAAAAGTGGATTTAATCCTAGCTGAAGACACACGTACTTCTGGGAAATTATTAAAACATTTTGATATTGCCACACCTTCGCAATCGCATCACATGCACAACGAGCACAAAACAGTTGATGGGCTTATCCAGAAATTAAAAAGTGGTATGCGTATGGCTTTAATTAGTGATGCTGGAACACCTGCCATTTCAGATCCAGGGTTTTTGCTCACCAGAGCCTGTATTGAAAACAATATAGAGGTGGATTGCCTTCCTGGTGCTACTGCTTTTGTACCTGCTTTGGTGAATTCTGGCTTTCCAAACGATAAATTTGTATTTGAAGGTTTCTTGCCAGTAAAAAAAGGCAGGCAAACCAGATTGTTACTTTTAGCAGAAGAAACCCGAACCATTATTTTTTATGAAAGTCCACATAAACTCATTAAAACACTCACTCACTTTTGTGAATATTTTGGTGAAGACAGACCTGTTTCCGTCTCTCGCGAACTCACCAAACTTTATGAAGAAACCATAAGGGGAACAGCTAAAGAAGTGCTTGAACATTATAGCAACAAACCGCCAAAAGGTGAGATTGTGATAATTGTTGGAGGAAAACCTTGAAAGGGTAATTAATTATTACCTTCCTGATAAAAGTGAAGAATCTGTTAAAAGATATCAGACAATGTACCATTTGCGAAGCCCATTTGCCTCTTGGCCCAAGACCTATTGTGTCTGCCCACAAAGATTCTAAAATAGTTATAATTGGTCAAGCTCCAGGATTAAAAGTTCATACAAATGGAATTCCTTGGGACGATCCAAGTGGAAAACAATTAAGAAAATGGCTTGATGTAACTGACGAGTTGTTTTACGACGAAACTAAAATTGCCTTAGTTCCTATGGGGTTTTGTTATCCTGGAAAAGGAAAGTCTGGCGATTTACCACCAAGACCAGAATGTGCGCCACAATGGCATCAAAAATTATTGGACCAAATGCCTAATTTGCAATTGGTTATTCTTATTGGTATGTACTCCCAAAAATATTATTTAAAAGAGAAAGCCAAGCGAACCTTAACCGAAACAGTTGCCGAATACAAAACCTATTTACCAAACTATTTCCCTTTACCACATCCAAGTCCCAGAAACCGGTTTTGGCTAACCAAAAATCCTTGGTTTGAGAAGGAGGTTATTCCTGAGTTGCAGGAAAAAGTCAGTCAGATATTGGAACAATAATGTTTCAGAGTAAGGTAGTTCATACCATTTTTAAAACAAACGGTAACAAATTATAAACAAAAACGGCTATTCAAGTCTAAGATACCTACTATCTGAGATTAAACACTGGAAACCTCTTATGCATGTTTCCCTGTTTCCCAACCATGTTTTCCCAAATATTTATTGCCACTTTCCACAGCACCTTCTTCAATAGAAGTTCCCATGGAATCGTTCCAACGGTTCAGATAGCCAAAGAGGGAAATAACGCCTAACATTTCAACAATTTCACCTTCATTCCAATGTTCATATAACCGAGATTTAATGGTTTCATCAACAGCATTTGGCACTTGACTTGCAGCCAAGCTAAAGTCTAAAGCTGCACGTTCGGCTTCGCTAAAAGCTGGATGCGTTCGGTATTCCCAAATATTGTCCAATTGTTCCTGTTCTGCACCATAACGCTCTGCTGCTCGAATCGCGTGAGCCTGACAATACCTGCAACCTGTTGCATTGCTGGAAACCCAAGCTATCATACGTTTTAAAGCCGAAGTAACTCTGCCTTCATTTGCCATAACGGCTTTATTCAAATTAATAAAAGCTTTAGAAATAGCTGGTCTTCGCTGCATGGTTAAAACCGAATTGGGACAAAACCCAAGCGTTTCATTAAAGAATTCTGCCAATTCCTTGGTTTCCAAATCGTGTTCTGCTGATAATGGTGTTACTAATGGCATAGTCTAAATTTTATTGGTATTTTTGATTAAATATAGTGTCTAAAGTTATAAGTGCCTAAAATACAAAAAGCGATTTTGGTTTTTTTATCATTTTTAACTGGATGCACCTTAGTGTTACCGCACTTCAAAAATTCATAACTTAAATCTGTAACTATGATAAATAAAGTAACAACCCATTGGAAAGGCAACATGCAATTTGAATCGGATAATCCAAACGGTAAAACAGTATTAATGGACACAAGTCCAGAACATGGAGGGCATAATTCCGGTTTAAGTCCAAAAGCCATGATGCTTTCAGCTCTTGCAGGTTGCTCTGGTTTGGATGTGGTATCCATTTTAGACAAAATGAAAGTAACAATTTCCGATTTTAGAATGGATACCTATGGCGAATTAACCGAAGAACACCCAAAATATTATCACACAGTTTCAGTGGAATACCATTTTTATGGCGAGAAACTGGATGAAAACAAAATTAAAAAAGCAGTGGATTTATCCATTGAAAAATATTGTGGTGTCATGGACATGTTCCGCAAGTTTGCAACGGTAAAAACTTCCATTCATTTTCATAATTCTTTGACTGTTTAAAGAGTCCTAGAGCACTTAAAGTTTTTTAATCCTCGAAACAATTTATAACTTTAATACACTTTAAATACTTATAAACTTGAAACTTTCCCATGCGTTGGACATTAAAACCAAAACCCGAAGCTGAAAAGTTAGCTGCTTTACAAAAAGCATTGCAGGTAGATGAAGTTGTTGCCACACTTTTATTACAACGTGGCATTGAAACTTATGATGATGCTAAAACATTTTTTAGACCAAGTTTAGAGCATTTGCACGATCCCTTTTTAATGAAAGACATGGATAAAGCAGTTTTACGTGTGGAACAAGCTTTGGCAAACCATGAAAACATTCTTGTTTTTGGCGATTATGATGTAGACGGAACTTCTTCGGTAGCCTTAATGTCAACCTACCTTAAAACACGTACAGAACAAGTTGCCACGTATATTCCTGATAGATACGATGAAGGTTATGGTGTGTCCATAAAAGGTATTGATTTTGCAGACGATAACGATTTTTCTTTAATTATCGCTTTGGATTGTGGTGTCAAAGCCATCGACAAAGTGGCTTATGCCAAAAAAAAAGGGATTGACTTTATAATTTGCGACCATCATAGACCAGGAAAAGACCTTCCAGATGCCATTGCTGTGTTAGATCCAAAACGTGACGATTGTAACTATCCGTTTAAGGAGCTTTGTGGTTGTGGTGTTGGTTTTAAACTCATCCAAGCTTTGGCTCTAAATGAAGGAAAACCTATTGAAGCTTTAACCGAATATTTGGATTTGGTTGCCACAGCCATAGGAGCAGATATTGTACCAATTATAGGAGAAAACAGAGTGTTGGCTTATTTTGGTTTGCAAGTAATCAACACCAATCCTAGACCAGGAATTAAAGCCATTATCAATCAAGTAAAAAAAGAAGAACTAACCATTACAGATGTGGTTTTTATAATCGCTCCCAGAATCAATGCAGCTGGACGCATGAAACATGGTAATTATGCTGTGGCATTGTTAAGCGAAACCAATTTTGATTTAGCTGAAACTTATGCAGAAGAAATAGAAGCTTTCAATACAGACAGACGGGAAGCAGACCAACGCATTACAGATGAAGCACTTCTACAAATTGAAAAAAACCAAGAACACGAAGGGTTTACAACCGTTGTATATCATGAAACTTGGCACAAAGGCGTTATTGGCATTGTAGCTTCCAGACTAATAGAAACCTACTACAGACCAACCTTGGTGTTTACAAAAAGTGGTGATAAATTAGCGGCTTCTGCACGTTCGGTTTCTGGGTTCGATGTCTATAATGCATTAGAGGCTTGTAGTGAACATATTGAGCAGTTTGGAGGTCATAAATATGCAGCTGGATTAACACTTAAGGAAGAAAATTACGAAGCTTTTAAACAAGCTTTTGAAGATGAAGTCTCGCGAACTATTGATAAACACTTGCTAGTTCCAGAAGTTAAAGTGGATTTAAAAATAGAATTACACCAAGTAACAAATAAATTAATGCGCATTATGCACCAATTTGCTCCTTTTGGCCCAGGAAACATGACGCCAATTTTTATGACTGAAAACCTAAAGGATACAGGTTATGGCAAATGTGTTGGCGAAGATGAAAAACACTTACGTATGACTGTAACACAAACAGGAAATGAAAAGTTTGTCTGTATTGGTTTTAATCTTGGTGACAAACTTAACCTGATTAAGCATCAAAAAACCTTTAAAGCAGTTTATTCCATTGAGGAAAACCATTGGCAAGGCAACAGATCACTACAATTAAAATTAAGGGATATTAGAGAATAATATTTCTATATTCGCAGGAAATTTATATGTCGAAAAAAGATCCTTACGCAGCTTTACGAATTAAAGAATTCAACATTTTTTTATTGTTGCGATTTGCTTTGGTATTCGCTTGGTCTATGCAGTTTATTGTTATAGAATGGCAAGTGTATAGTTTAACCAAAGACCCATTGTCCCTTGGGATTATTGGACTTATGGAAATTATTCCAGCCTTGTCCATGGCTTTGTTTGCTGGACATATTGTGGACCAAAAAGAAAAACGGAATTTATTAGCGCTCTGTATTGCTTTGTTTTCCTTAATAAGCTTAGGCTTGTTTTTATTGACTTGGCCTAAAATTGTACAGGATTGGTCTACAAATACCATTTTGTATTGCATTTATGCTTTGGTGTTTTTTGGAGGTTTTTTACGCTCCTTTTTTGGGCCAACTATATTTTCTTTAATTGCGTTAATTGTACCTAAGAAAATTTACCCAAATGCAGCTACTTGGAGCAGTTCTACTTGGCAAATGGCTTCAGTTTTAGGACCAGCAACTGCTGGTGTTTTAATAAGTGCCATTGGTGTGCATTGGTCTTTGTGCTTTGTATTTGGTTTGGTCATGTTTTCCTTACTAGTTTTAACTCAAATTAAAAAGAAACCTATTTTAAACCCAAAAATTGGCGAACCTGTTATGCAGAGTTTAAAAGAAGGGGTTAAGTTTGTGTTTAAAACCAAGGCTATTTTAGGAGCCATTACCTTGGATATGGTGGCTGTTCTCTTTGGAGGTGCAGTGGCTTTACTCCCTATTTTTGCCCAAGATATTTTAAAAGTTGGCAGTGAAGGTTTTGGTGTGTTACGTGCTGCTCCTGCTGTAGGTGCTTTTTTAACCATGTTGGCAACGGCATATTTGCCAATTAGCAAAAATGCAGGCATGAAGTTACTTGGAGCCATTTTTGGATTTGGCGTTTGTATTATTGTGTTTGGATTATCGTCTGTTTTTTGGATTTCGGTGGTGGCATTATTTTTTAGTGGTGTTACAGATGGTGTTTCCATGGTTATTAGACAAACCATTTTACAGATTAAAACACCAGATCATATGAGAGGTCGTGTGTCTTCGGTAAACTCTATGTTTGTTGGGTCTTCCAACGAGCTTGGTGCTTTTGAAAGTGGTGTAACGGCCAAACTTATGGGAACTGTTACTGCTGTGGTTTTTGGTGGAACCATGACACTACTTACAGTTATTACTACGGGAATAGTGTCTCCTTCGTTTAGAAAATTAGATTTGAGAAAGGATATTGAGGAACACGAAAAGGATGATTGATCTTAATACTCCTTCAACTCCAAAGTTTCCCCATCAAAAACACCATAAGTATAATAACTTATCCAATCGCCAAGATTGATGTATTTAGAGGTTTCGTTTAAAGCTATGTTTAAAGGCAAATGCCTGTGTCCAAACACATAATAATCCCTGTGTTTTTCTTCTTGTTTTTTCTTGCAGTATTGTACCAACCACTCGTTTTCTTCGCCTAAAAACTTGGCGTCTTCATCACCTGAAATCAGTTTGTTTTTTACAGACATGTATTGAGCCAACTTCACGCCTAAATCTGGGTGCAACCAACGGAATAACCACTTGCTAAACGGATTGGTAAACACTTTTTTCATGCGCTTGTAGCCTTTGTCTCCAGGACCTAAACCATCTCCATGGCCAATAAAAAAAATCTTATTGTTAAATGTAAATTCTTTGGGCTGGTGATACACAGGAATATTGAGTTCTGCTTCAAAATAGCCATTCATCCAAAGATCATGGTTGCCAACAAAATAATAAATAGGAATTCCCGAATCGCTTATCTCTGCAAGTTTTCCAAGGGTTCTGGTAAATCCTTTTGGGACAACGGTTTTGTATTCAAACCAAAAATCGAACAAATCGCCCATTAAAAAAATAGCAGCAGCATCTTGTTTTATATCGTCCAACCAAGCTACAAATTTCCTTTCCCGAGGACGAGATAGCTCTTGTGTTGGAGCTCCTAGATGGTTATCTGAAGCGAAATAGATTTTTTTTCCTTTGGGAATTTGCATAAAGTAAATATATAAAAATTAGCCGCGAATTCACGAATGACAATTTGTAAGCTCGTTTCACTGATTATTGAAACTAAATTTAGTTGTCACTCGCATACCATTCAGCAAAGCTGGTTTCTGTTTCTTGAAGTTTCAAGGAATGCAATACAATATGACTTGGTAATTGACTTTTAATTTTTTCAGCAAAATCAATTACCATCATTTCACTGGTTGGTTGGTAATCTACCAAAAGCACATTGTGACCTCTATGTTCCAGCTCTTTTGCCAACTCCACATGAGGTGTGTTTTTGTTAAAAACCGTTGCGTGGTCAAAGACATCTACAATTTCGTTTTTTACTATTTTTTTTAGGTCTCCAAAATCAATCACCATCCCATACTTTACATGATTGGTATCTGAAATTGGATGACCAATAACCGTTACAGAGAGTTTGTAACTATGTCCATGCACATTTTTACATTTCCCATCGTAACCATACAAGGCATGGCCAGTTTCAAAAGTAAACTGTTTTGTAATTCTAATTTTGCTGCTCATTGGGCTTAAATTTTCAATGCAAAGATAATCGTTTTGTGAAACCAATCTGTTTTTAGACTACATTTGCGCGCTTTATAAAAACGAAGTAACCCTATGAATCAGCTTTTTGAAGAAATTGCTTTTGCCGAAAACCCTCAATACGAACGTATTATAGAAGATCTTTTGGCTCAGCAATATAGTATTGTTGAAGATTTTTTTACTGCTGAAGATGTCTCCATTTTAAGGCAGTCTTTAGTTGAAAAACATGAAGAAGATGCCTTTAAAAAAGCAGCTATTGGTAATCGTGTGAACGAAATTATTGTTAAATCCATTCGTGGAGATGTAATTTTATGGATGGATGAGCTACAAGCCAATGAAGCAGAGATGTTATTTTTCAATAAGATCAATAATTTAGTGAATTACCTAAATAAGACCTGTTTCCTAGGCATTTTGCACAAAGAATTTCATTATGCATTGTATCCAGAAGGTACTTATTATAAGAGACATTTAGATACGTTTCAAAACGACGACAGAAGAAAATTATCGTTTGTCTGTTATTTAAACGAAGAAGGTTGGTTGCCAGAAAATGGTGGCGAACTCGTTTTATATTTAGACGAAAACGGGAAAGAAACCGAAAAAGTTATCTATCCGTTTCCTGGACGCGTGGTTATTTTTGAAAGCCAAATTATAGAACACGAAGTAAAACCTGTAAATAAAGAGCGCATGAGCATTACAGGTTGGTTAAAAACCCGATAGGTTACCGGTTCTTTCTTCGGTTATACACATAAATAATTATGAGTATGATTGCCAATACCAGAAACAATCCGTTTCCGCTTAAAAAATTTAAAAATTCCATAATATTAATTATTCGTCGTTATTTGCTCTGTTTTTGTTGTATCTATAAATAGCATAAGCAATGATAACCAGTGTTATAAAAGGTAGCAAACTTCCTATAAAAACACCTATTTCATAAGAGCTGTCTGGTGCTTCTTTTATTTTTTCGTTGATATCAATTTCCTGAAGTAAGCTAATGATAGAAAACATCTTTAATTTTTTTGCTAAAGTTAATGCTTTTGTGAAAGTGGTAAAAACTCTTTTCTAAATTTAATTATCAATGGAAAACCTCTAGCCATGATCCAGCAAGTAAATGCTATAAAAATGGCATAGAGTTTTAAATCTAAAGAATCCAACCAAAACAAAATAGGAACAAATACAAAAAAGGTTGAAAACAACAAGAGATTTCGTAAGTCTTTCATTTTACCAAGCCCTTTAAACATCCCATCAAAAATAAAAGCAATGGCACAAAAGGGCTGCATGGCAAGTACCATCCAAAATATGTTGTAAAATTCTTTTAAAACTTCTGGTTCTTTAGTAAAAACGGTTCCTATAAAATAATAAAACAAGCTTCCCAAGAGAGCCAAAAACACACCTAAATAAACCCCATACCTAATCAACTTGTTGCTTAATGTTATTAATTTACCATACTCTTTTCCTCCTAAAAGTTTTCCGGACAAAATATTTCCAGCACTGGCATAGCCATCAATAATAAAAGCACCAAGAAACCATAAATTTATGGCAATGGTATAAGCAGCAATATATTGTTTGCCATAACTGGTTGAAAATGCACTGGCAAAATAAAGCGTGACGTTTAAGGCTAACGTTCTTACAAACAAATTAAGTATCATAACCGTAAAACGTTTTATTTCCTTATTAAATGGCAACATCAGTTTTAAAGAAATGGGCGTTTTTTTAAGTAAGTAATAGGCAGACAAAGCTGCCATTAGCACTTGTGCAACAAAGCTTGCATAAGCTGCTCCTTGTATGTGCATGGCAGGAACATACCCTTTGATTCCATATACCAAAACCACATCCAGCACTATGTTTGATGCTGCCCCAACTATAGCAATTATCATAGGATAATAGGTGTTTTGCAACCCTCTAAAAGTCCCAAATACTGCAATGGTAAACAAGGTAAATGGAAAACCAAACACTCTAATTTGATAATACGCAACACTATAATCCAAAATAAGATTTGAAGCATTATAAAGTTTGAAAATTTGCTCCGCAAATGGATAGCTTACCAATATGATTAATATACTAATGGACGTGATAATAAAAATAGCCTGAGCTGGTAAGTTTTTAACCTTATCCAGATTATTTGCACCAACGTATTGTGACACTATGGATGAAATAGCACTTCTGGTTTGTCCAAAAACCCAAATAAGCATGGATATGAACGCTCCAACAATTCCAACTGCTGCTAAAGATTCTGTGGCATTGATATCCACATTTCCAACAATAGCTGTATCGGTTAACGATAAAATAGGTTCAGACACTCCAGCTATCAAAGCTGGAATGGCTAGTTTGTTTATGTGCTTAAAGCTAATGTTAGTGCTCACAGTATAAGTTCGTAACAGTGAAAAGGATGTTCACTTTGATTTGGGAAATAAATATCTTCCAACTGTTTGTAATTGCGAAGTTCGTAAAATTTTTGATTTCGTTTGTTTTGAGAAAAGGTATCCAATCTTATGGAATTTGCCTGGTTTTGTCTGGCTAAAGTTTCGGCAAAATCCATAAGTTTCTTTGCATACCCTTTACCTTGATGCTCTGGGTGAACTGCCAACCTGTGAATGTATATGTTATTCTTATTGGGTGTTAGCCAAGTTACAGGAAGGTATTCTTTATCCATATAAGTTGAAACAACCACACAACCTATAATTTTAGACGGGTTTTCAATAACATACAATTCGTTTCTTGAAACGTCGTTTTTAAAAGTAGAAAAATCTGGATAGTGCGCATTCCATTGAAAAATGCCTTGACCTACCATAAAAGCAGCACATGCCTTCGTTATTTTTAAAATGTCATCAATATCTTTATAAGTAGCTTTCCGAATCATTTTTAATGTTTACTTTTGCATAAGTTTTGTGTAAATTTAGTTTTTAATTCTTGATTATGAAGAATATATTAGTTCCTGTTGGTTCGTCTAAAAATGCTGTAAGCCATTTACAATATGCTGTAGATTTTGCCAAGGCTTTTGGTGCAAAATTACACGTTGTTCAAATTTACAATATATATACTAAGGCAGGAACCATGATTAAAGTGGATCATATTCTAGAACGTGAGAGTTTGGAGTTTTTAAAATCTCATGTTGCCAAGGTAGATACCAAAGGAGTGGATGTGCATATTAAGACATTTAAAGGAAAACTGGTAGACACTATAGAATTGGTATGTAAATCCTTGGATATTGATTTAATATTGATAGAACCTAGAACAAA
Source organism: Xanthomarina gelatinilytica (assembly GCF_000348685.1). Lineage (GTDB taxonomy): Bacteria > Bacteroidota > Bacteroidia > Flavobacteriales > Flavobacteriaceae > Xanthomarina > Xanthomarina gelatinilytica. The sequence goes on from NZ_ANLA01000004.1 coordinate 237,317, forward strand.
TTCTGTAAGAGAAGAAGTCTATTTGGGTAAAACCTCTGGAAAAATCATTAAGCAAACCAATATTCCTGCCTTAATAGTTCCTGAAGGTTATACATACAAACCTATTATCTATATTTTAATGGCCTTGAAATCTGCCATTATAAAAAAAGAAAACGCTTTAAATCCTTTAATGGATATTAAAAATCAATTTAAGTCTATTGTTAATTTATTATTGGTCAAGACACCTTATCACAATGAAGGTGATTTTGATATTGATGAGAAATTATCGGCCATTATTACTAACACCACTTATACAGAAAATGCCACCACTTTTCAGGGTGTTTTAGAGCATTACAAAGATAACGATCCAGACTTGTTGTGTGTTGTTAGACGCAAACGTGGGTTTTTCACCAAACTCTGGGAAAAGAACACCATTTTGAAAAAAGATTTTCAAAGTACAACATTACCAGTTTTGGTTTTAAGTGGATTGAAATAAATTTGTTTAATTTAACCAAAGTAATGTATCTTTGTCTGCTGTTGGAAGAAGGTGGCGAAAAAATAATTTGGGGGATTAGCTCAGTTGGCTAGAGCGCTACGCTGGCAGCGTAGAGGTCATCGGTTCGAATCCGATATTCTCCACAGATAAAAAGTCTTTATTTAAAACATAAAGACTTTTTTTATTTTATAAAATCGATACTTTTTTCAACAACTAAGTTTAATTCTTTAGGTAGATTTTCGTTCTCCCAAGGATGTTTAGAGCCAAAGACATGATTACCGTTTTCTATGGAAATCAATTTACTTTTGGGATTCCAGGCATGCAACATGTTAGCTTCATTGAAAGGAATGGATGTGTCTGAATCTCCATGTACAATAAGATGTGGGATTTTTAACCTTTTAGTGGCCAATTCAATGTTTAAACGGGTTTCATTGGCCTTGAAATCTTTATAAAACTGATATTTATGAGGCATTTGCTGCTTGGTTCTTCCGTTTAACACATATTTTACACCTTCTTTTTTCCATGTCTCTAAATCGCCAATAGTAGCAGTTCTCTTGGCAAAATCGCAAACACTTGCCCAAGTTATTAATTTTGTGATCCTTGTATCTTCTGAAGCAAAAATGGTTGCAATTCCGCCACCTCGGGAATGTCCAATTAATGTCACATAGTTGGTATTGATTTCCGTTTTAAATGGGTTTTCATTAGATAGCAAGTAATTTAATACATCTTTCAAATCTTGGAGTTCCTTGGAGTAATTGTTTTCTGAGAATGCTTCTAAATCCGGGAAATCCATTGGGTTTTCTATAGTTCCTCCATTATGTGAAAAATTAAATTTTACAAAAAAGTAATTTTTGTTTTTGAAAGCTTCTGCCACTACATCCCAACTTCCCCAATCTTTAAACCCTTTATAGCCATGACAAAATACAACCAAGGGTTTTAGTGTTTTAGATGGGTTAAAAAAAGCATCCCAAAGGATTGGTTTTTGCTTTTTCCGATTTAATATGAGATTTTTGGTAATCATTCTATTTCCTTTTCAACAAAATCCATTTCAAGATTACAAATTTCAAGAATGAGCTTTTTTAATTCCGTTTCAAAAAATTGGAGAGTGTCGTTATAAATAAGCGTGTTTTTATTCCTGTCGTAAGTACTTTCTTTTTTTGCAAATTTTAAAAATCCTGAACTTAAGTTTTTAAACGAAATAACACCTGCTTCCAGAGGCAGATTGACTTTACGGTCTTTAAACATGGCATATGCATAACATAACACTTGAAAGGATTTACTGTATTTTGCATAGTCGGTTGTTAAATCTTCCCAATCAATTACCTCAACCTGATTTTGAAGGACTTTTCCTGTTTTATAGTCAATAATTCTGGTAATGCCATTATATTGGTCTACCCTATCTACTTTACCTGTTAAGTATACAGGAAAATCCAATTCCTTAAGGTCTATTAAAACCTTGTTTTCACTTTCTATGGCAACAATATTTATTTTATTGCCATTTTGCAATTCTTCAATCTCTAGGTTTAAAAAATTATTTATATAACGTTTGGCAATTTCATATACAATCAGGTTTTTACCTTTGGTGATGTCTCCTTGTTTATAAAACGCTTTAAAATGATTGGTAACTGTTGTGTCCACCAAGGTTTTCATGTGTTTTACATGGTCAACAGTAAGTTGTTTTCCTTCCAGAGGCTTATAAAAATCTTCTAAGGTATTATGTATCACATTGCCTAGAGTATTTGCTGCAATGGTTTCTTCAACCTCATCATATTCTCCAATTTTCAAAACTTTTTGATTGTAAAAATCTATTGGATTTCTTATATAATTGGTTAAAGATGAAGGTGAAAACCCTTTGTTGGCAATATCCTTTAAGCGTTCCAGTACGTTTGGCGTTTTGTAAATATGATGTAATGTAGGTTTTGACAAACTAACATCTGGAAGCACCAATTTATGTGTAATGGTATGGATGCCCTCCAATTCCAATTGTGTTATAAGCCTGCTCTTTTCTCCACCATTTAAAACATCTGCTTCGGTATTATATAGTATGTGTACTTGTTTTGCGCGTTGTATCAATCTGTAAAAATGATAGGAATAAACAGCATCCTTTTCTTTATAAGTTGGTAAATTGTATTGCAATTTCACATCAAAAGGAATAAAGGAGTTGTTGCTTTTCCCAGAAGGTAAAACACCTTCGTTAACAGAAGAAATGATAACCGTTTCAAAATCTAAAACCCGAGATTCCAACATACCCATAACCTGTAAGCCCTGTAAGGGTTCTCCTTTAAAATCTAGTGTTTCACTACTTAATAAATTTTTATATACCTCAAAAAGGGTTTGCACGTTTTTTAAATGTGGATAAGTGGCATGCAGTCTGCTTAGTTCATTAAACAACTCATTGAACCTATATAAATATTCCAGATGTAGTAGATTGTCATATTTTTTATTATCGAGATTGTTTTTAATTAGGAATATGAGTTTTTTGGTTTGTTTTAAGGCTTTATTGGCTTCGTTATCCCAGGTTCCAAATAAAACCTCTATAATTTCGGTAAAAGGTTCTGAGAGTTCTTTTAATTGCGCTGTGTTTAAGTAAACCAAGTTGTTTTGTTGAATGGTATTGACTATTTCTGTAATCTTGGTTTTAGGGTTTATTTCAAATAAGGGACTGATATTTTGATGGGATAAAATGGCAATGATATCTTTGTAATAGTAATTAGAATTGGAGTCCTTGTGCAAATAGAACAATCTTTCGAACAAAGTAGCCAATGGAACAGAACTTAAGGGCAGACCCATGGTTATGTTTAGGGCATTGACCGTTGAAGGCAAGGAATTCAAAACAGGAAGCAGTAACCCTTCATCTCCCAATACAATGGCCGTTTTGTCTAAATTTCCCCGATTAGAAATCAGGGTGTTTAAAATAGAACCAATTTGTTTGGCTTGACCCACATTTTTTGGTACGCCATAAACGGAAATCTCTTTTTCCTGAGTATAATTATTGGAAACCCAATTAAAGGGATTTGCTTTAAAATAGGACCAGTTTTGCTTATATTGTTTCACAAACAAACCAGCATCGTGTAAGGGATTGTTTAAATAGCTTGTTTCAATATCCCAATATATTTCAGCCAATTCGTTTTGAAGCAGTTCTTGAATAATGGTTTCTTCAGCTTTATTTAAAGCATTAAAGCCTAAAAAAACAAGTTTTTTATCTGTATTGGTTTGAATATAGCTTTCAATATTGTTAACAGCTTCCCTATAAATCAATCCTTGATATCCAATCCCTTTATGGATAAGGGTCTCTGTAAAATGATTGTAGTACTCCAATAACTTGTTCCAAAAGGCAAGATACTTTTTTATGAAATCTGATTTATTTTCTTGTTGGGACCAGTGATTGATATCCTGTATGGCACTCAAGTAATTAAGTATGTCTTCTTGAGGTATCAAATAACGATCTATTTCGTTAAAGTCCTGAATAATTACTTGGGCCCATTTTGAAAAAGACTCAAACGAATCCTGTTCCGATGGTTTAGTGAGTTCTTTATAAACGGTATAAAACTCAAAAAGCAATTCCACATTAGAGATGGGTTTTAACTGAGATAAATTGCTTGTAAACTCTTCTATGCTTAGTATTTCTGGAGAAAAAACCGTTTGTTGGTACACATGTGGTATATTGTTTTTCAGGAAAACGCCCGCTCTTTTACTTGGTAAAACAAAGGTAAGATTAGCAATGATTTCTTTATTTGCTTTAAGTGTTTGGAGTACTTCATGAATAAATGTTGTCATAGTATAAAAATAAAAAACGCTCCGAAAAATCGGAGCGTTTTTAAAACTATTTTATGTTATAATCAGCTTATTTTACTAAGTTAATTTCAACTCTTCTGTTGTTTGCTCTACCAGCTCTAGTTTTGTTAGAATCAATTGGTCTAGATTCTCCATAACCTTCGTGAGTAAGTCTATTAGAAGCAACACCATTAGAAATTAAGTAATTCATTACAGAACTAGCTCTTTCTTTAGATAACTTCATGTTTAATGCTTCGCTACCTACGCTGTCTGTATGACCTTCAATATTGAACTTAGCATTTGGATACTCTTTTAAGATTCCAATAATGTTTTGTAACACTTCAGCTGATTGCTCTTTAATTGAAGATTTACCAGTGTCGAATAAGATAGTTTTAGCATAGGCATTTAATGATTTCTGTACTGCCTCAGTTACCTCTGGACAACCTTGGTTAGCAACTGTTCCAACTTTGTCTGGACATAAATCATCTTTATCAGCAACACCATCTCCATCTCTATCTGGCCAAGGACATCCATTGTTTGCAGCAGGACCAGCTTCGTTTGGACATTTATCATCTTTATCAGCAATTCCATCACCATCAGCATCAGGACAACCGTTTAATTCTTTAGGACCAGCAACTGTAGGGCAGTTATCTTTGTTATCAGGAATTCCGTCGCCATCAGTATCAGGACATCCATTGAATTCAGCTAAACCAGCTTCATTTGGACATTCGTCTTTGCTATCTTCAATACCATCTCCATCAGTATCAGGACAACCGTTAAATTCAGCTAAACCAGCTACTTCTGGACAAGCATCATCTTTGTCGTAGATACCATCTCCATCTGTGTCTTTTCCTCCAAATTTAAATGTTAAACCTGCATAGTGTTGAAAGTGTGTAGCTAAATAATCTTCGAACGCATGTTTGTATGTACTTTGTAAAGTAAATCCAATATTTTCAGTAAACCATAAGTTAAGACCAAGTGCACCATTAAGGGTTCCTGCTCCAATTTCGTCTACCCAAGTGTAACCACCACCTACTCCTAGGTAAGGCTCAACTACTTTAGAATTAATTAATTTTGCGAAACTATATTTAACAGTTCCATCTACTCCGTAATAAGACATATCACTTACATCAGCATCGCCCCAACTTTCAATTTTGTTGATAGACCCAGTAACTCCAAAAGAGAAACCATTGCTAAAATACTTTGAAACTGTAAGACTTGATAATGAAGGTAAGATATTCCAGTGATCACGAGCATTAAAATACTCATCGAAATAATCACCAAGTGGAGCATCTTCTCCTGTTGGATAGAAATCAACGGCGTTTACTCCTAGACTGATAGCCCATGGATTGTTTTCATCTTGTGCATTAATGTTGCTAAAACTTAACATAAGCAACATTGCGAACAATAATCTGCTAAGATTTTTCATATTCAAAAATTTAATTTTTAAGTGTTAATTGTAAGCAAAAGTAAGTTGTTAAATGTTATTAACAAAGACAAATATAGAAAAATATTGAATAATTTACCTAAAATCTGCTTGTTTGTATAAATTTTTTAAATTATTTCTAAAACTTTTCCAATTTTTATAAAGGCATTGATAGCCTTATCCAGATGCTCCCTTTCATGGGCTGCAGATAATTGAACCCTTATTCTTGCTTTTTCCTTTGGAACAACTGGGAAAAAGAATCCAATAACGTAAACACCTTCTTTTAACAATAAATTTGCCATGGTTTGTGCTAGTTTGGCATCGTACAACATCACTGGTACAATGGCCGAATCCCCATCTATGATATCGAAACCGGCTTTTTTCATACCTGCTTTAAAGTACTTGGTGTTTTCTTCTAGTTTATCTCTTAAGGAAGTGTTGTTTTTTAACATATCGAACACCTTGATGGAAGCTCCTACTATTGCAGGTGCCAAGGAGTTTGAGAACAGGTAAGGTCTTGATCTTTGACGTAGTATTTCAATAATCTCCTTTTTGCCTGTAGTGTAACCTCCCATGGCTCCTCCCAGTGCTTTTCCAAGGGTTCCGGTAATAATGTCTACTCTTCCCAACACATTTTTTTCTTCAATGGTACCTATTCCTGTTTTTCCTATAAAACCTGCAGCATGGCATTCGTCTACCATTACCAAAGCATCATATTTTTCTGCTAAATCGCATATTTTGTCCAATGGAGCCAATAGTCCGTCCATGGAGAAAACGCCATCTGTAACAATAATTTTAAATCGCGCACCATTTTTAATGGCTTCCATTAACTGAGTTTCCAAATCGGCCATATCGTTGTTTTTATAACGATATCTGGCTGCTTTGCATAATCTTACACCATCTATAATGGAGGCATGATTTAAAGAGTCTGAAATAATGGCGTCTTCAGCGCCAAACAAGGGTTCAAAAACACCTCCATTGGCATCAAAAGCTGCTGCATATAAAATGGTGTCTTCTGTGTCATAAAAATCGGCAATTTTATGTTCCAATTCTTTGTGAATATCTTGTGTTCCACAAATAAAACGAACCGACGACATCCCAAAACCATGTGTATCCATAACATCTTTTGCTGCTTGAACCACCTCTGGATGAGACGATAGACCCAAATAATTATTGGCACAAAAGTTTAAAACTGTTTCGCCTGTGTTCAAGGTTATTTCCGCTCCTTGGGCAGAGGTTATAATGCGTTCGGTTTTAAATAATCCACTGTCCTTAATTTCCTGTATTTCGTTTTCTAAATGTTCTTTGATTTTTCCGTACATGTCTTGGTTGTTTTTTTACAAATTTAAAATTCTTTTACTTCTATCCCATCATTAATGTAAACAAGTATTTTTTTAGACACTGTAAAATTCATTTCCATCAATACATTTTTGTATGCTTCCAGCTGTAAAATGTGTTTCTTGTCTGGTGCGCCAGTTTTATAATCCAATATGGTTACTTGGTTTTGTTTGTTGATTATCAATCTGTCTGGACGATACTTGATTCCAGACTTGCCAATGATATCGCGTTCATTGTAAACTGTGTCTTCTGTTAAAAAATAAGGCTCCAAAATTTCATGTGCAACAATATTTAAAACAAGTTCTTTTAAAACTAAGGCTTGATCGGCTGTTATAACGTTGGCATTTATAAAGTCATGCATTACAAAATCAACATCTGCTTTCGTTTTAATTTTAGACATGATATGGTGCAACAAATTCCCTTTCTCTATGGCTTCTTTTTGGGATGTGTCCCACAGATACCCTGAATTGGTAACGATTCTTATTTGATGCTCATGTTTGGGAGTTGATATAAACGCCGTTTGTTTTAAAGTCTGGTTGATTTCTTTCTTTTTTTCTGAAGTTTTTATTGGGTTTCCAAACTGATATATCCATTGATTTTCATCCCAAAGCTTGATATGGAGCAAATAATCAATAAAAAATCCGGAATATGTGTTCTGGTTAGCTTCGCCTTTGCTACCGATGTCTTTTTTTGAAATAACGTGCAACTGTTCCTTAGCTCTAGTTAAAGCCACGTAAAGCAGGTTAATATTGTCAAGTTCCAACTCTGAACGATGGGTTTGATAAATTTCCTTTCCCGTATCGCCAAAATTTTCAAAATCTTTATTAAAATTCAGCAACGTGTATGGAAATCCACAAAAGCTTGCTTGATCAATAGGAAACCATTCTTTAGCTTCAATTTCTTTATAAATATCCAAATCTGCAAAAGGGAAGATAACCACTGGAAACTCCAAGCCTTTGGATTTATGTATGGTCATTATTTGCACAGCTTCTTGTCCTGAAGGCGACACGATGCTTAACGTATCTTTTTTCTTTTCGAAATGTTCTATAAAACCGGATAGGTCCGATAATTTCTTTTGAGAATATTCAAATACAAAATCCAAGAAATATTGCACATACGCATTTGACGTTTGCACCAGGTTAAATGATCTTACCAAGGTTTCAGCAAGTTCAAACAAAGACAGCTGCATCAACCCATTATGGTTTAATTTTATCTGAAACTCTTCCAGTTTGTTGATTAAATCTGCTAAATCCAGTTCAATAAAAGACTCAAAAAATGCATGTTTATCTTCAACCTTAAACCGTTCTGCCAAATAATACAAGACCCGGATTTTAATATCGTTGTTTTTTGGCTGTTCCATCAGTTTTAAAAAATCTACAATGAAGCTAACTTCTTCAGAATATTTCAACAACAAGGTTTCCGAAGAAATAAGAGGAACCTGATGTTCGTTTAAATAATCGGCAATTGCAACACCTTCTTTTTTCTTTCTAACCAAAATACAGATCTCACTGTAAGAAAAGCCATTATCCAAACATCTATTTATACATTCCAGGGTTTTTTCGGCATACAATTGTTGGGCATCATCTTCTTTTTGAATGTTTAAAAACTCCAAACCAACAAATCCCTCTTGGGTTTTGGTTACTTCCTGATAGGATGCTTGGTACAATTTTTTATAATTTTCATTGCCAAACTTAGTGTTGGACAAATACTCAAAAAATCCATTGTTAAATTTTAAAATTTCCTGAAAACTTCTGAAGTTTTGTGGCAGATTTTCAACATCTTGAATAATCTGAAAAGGCTTTTCTGTTTTATTGAATAGGTCTATAAATTGCTCAGCTTTCCCTCCTCGCCATCTGTATATGGCTTGTTTGGCGTCTCCAACCAAAAGTACAGAGCCTATTTCGTTATTTAAGTTTTCTTGAGATAAACTGTTGTCCATTAAAGGTTTTAGGTTCTCCCATTGCAGCACAGAAGTATCTTGAAACTCATCAATAAAATAGTGTTTAAATCGCTCTCCCAAACGCTCATAGATAAATGGTGTAGGTTGGTTTTTTATCTCGTTGCTTATCAGCTCATTAAACTCTGAAATCAACACCTTGTTTTGTTCATTTTTTAAAGCATTTAATTCCTTGTTTATGGCATTTAAAACAGATAAAGGTGTGATATTTTTATAAAAAGCCTTTAAAAATTTATAATGAAAAAAAGCTTTTTTGGTATCGTTGAAAACGGTTGCAATTTGAGGTTGTATGTTTTCTATTGTTGCTGCCACATCTGCAGAAACCCTTTTTGGGTACAAGGTTCTGGTCTCAATCTCTTCTTGCCATTTGGAATCAAAACCAATAGTAAAATTTTTGCTTGCCAGTTTTTGAAAGTGCTTTGGTAAATAACTGCCTGAAAAATCATCAAACTGTAAGCCACACTCTTCTATATAAGTTAAGATTCCTTGTGCTTGGCCAACAAGTAAGGTTTCGGTAGCCAATATATCGTTTCGCAATTGGTTTTTTAGCGCTTTAAAATCTTCTAAAGATTTGTTTTTTAGTGTATTTATAAAAAACAAATCCTCCTCACTAACCAAGAGTTTTGAAATTTTATTAAAATCGTAGGACACATCCCAGCTTTTGTCATCGTCTGCTTTTTCTATTGCAAAATCTATTAATATGTTGGTAAGTTCCTTTTCGGTTCCGGCTTTGGAAATCAATCTGTCCACAGCTTCATTTAACAGGGCTTCCTGATCCAGCTCGACTTCAAAGTTTAAAGGTAATTTTAAATCATACGCAAAGGTTCTGATAATTCTGTGTGTAAAGCCGTCAATGGTAGAAATATCAAAAGCAGCATAATTGTAAACAATGGTATTTAACAAACGTTTGGATTTGTTGTGAATGGCTTGTGGAGACATATTCAACTCTTCACAGATCATTAAAAACATGTCGTTGGGATGCTCCAAAATGTTTTCAGAAGAAAAAACCCTTAACGTATCAATAATACGCTCTTTCATTTCGCTGGCTGCCTTATTGGTGAAGGTGATGGCAAGAATGTTTTTAAACGTATCGTAAAAAGGGGATTTTAATATAATTTTTAAATATGCTTTTACCAAAGTAAAAGTCTTTCCACTTCCTGCCGAAGCATTATAAACCAAAAAAGAGCTTTTTTTATCCATAAAGTAGAAAATTTTACACAAGATAAAAACTATCAATGATTTGATAGGTATTTATTATTTTTAATTGCTGCTATTTATACGTAAATTTGAAAGAATTAAATATTAACAATTAAAAATTTAAATATTATGGCTTTCGAATTACCGAAATTGAAATATGCTTATGATGCTTTAGAGCCTCATATAGATGCACGAACAATGGAAATACACCATACCAAACACCATCAAGGTTATACAAACAATTTAAACAACGCCATAGAAGGCACAGACTTAGAAGGAAAAACCATTGAAAACATCCTTATTAACCTGGACATGAACAACAAAGCTGTTAGAAACAATGGTGGAGGTTTCTATAACCATTCCCTTTTCTGGGAAGTTATGAATCCTGAAGGTAAAGGATATTTGTCTGGAGATTTAAAAGATGCCATTATTGCCCAATATGGCAATGTAGATGCCTTTAAAGACGCTTTTAGCAAAGCTGCTGCAACCCAGTTTGGTTCTGGTTGGGCTTGGTTATGCGTTCATAAAGGTGGAAAAGTGGAGATTTGCTCTACACCAAACCAAGACAATCCCCTAATGCCTGGAGTAGGTTGTGGTGGCACACCAATTTTAGGATTGGATGTTTGGGAACATGCTTATTATTTAAACTATCAAAATAGAAGACCAGATTATATCAATGCTTTCTTTAACGTTATTAACTGGAACGAGGTTGAAAGACGTTATGCAGAAGCAAAATAAGTTTAGATGACTTAAAAAGAGACATTTGGTAGAATAAAATTCTATCTTTCAGTTTGTAAGATACCTGCCTTTGTAGGTATCAAATGAAAAAAGGTGAACGAGAGTTCACCTTTTTTGCCCCAAATCTACCATAAACTTAACCTACTTATGTTATGGTAGGCCAAATATAGAATGGTCGTTACTCTTAAAAAAAATAAATAGATAAACGGCTTATAAATTAGGCTAAAAGAGGATATATTAATTATTTAAGGGTAAAATCCCCTTAAATATGAAGTTGAAGATATTTTTTTTGCCTTAAAACTGAAAAGAAGAAAATAAAAAAAGGCGAACGAAAGTTCACCTTTTTTTGCCCCAAATCTACCATGAACTTAACCTACTTATGTTATGGTACATCTAATGTAGTTTTATTTTATTTAATGTTTTTAAATTTTTAGACGAAATGCATATTTATCAGTTAAAAGTATGTTTTTGATAGACAAACCGTTTAAAATTAATGATTTAACCCTAGTCTTGAAATTAATACGCACGTTCTTTATTCCCTTCATAGAAATTAATAAAAGCCCTATTAACCACACGATTACCTCCTACGGTTGGATAGTTTCCTGTAAAATACCAATCCCCTAAATTTTTAGGACAAGCTTTGTGCAAATTTTCCACAGGTTGAAAAATGGTAACAACTTCTGCTTTTACAGTATCGTCTGAGATCAATTCTGCAATTTTATTGGATATGGCCTCATCTGAAAACTCAGAATATAAATCTTTTACAAAATTTCTAACGTCCTTGTCTTCTAAATGTACCTGTGCTTTACATTTTTCATAAACCTCTTGTACCAAATGGTATTTGTTGTTTTCTTCCAGCAACTCCAACATGGCCCTAAAAGCAATTAAATCTTCAAGTCTTGCCATGTCTATACCATAACAATCAGGATAACGAATTTGAGGTGCAGAAGAAACCACTATGATTTTTTTAGGATACAATCTATCCATCATTTTTATGATACTCTTTTTAAGCGTGGTTCCCCTTACAATACTGTCGTCTATAATAACCAGGTTATCTGTTGGTTTAATAACACCATAGGTAACATCGTAAACGTGAGCCACCAAATCGTCACGACTACTGTCTTCCGTGATGAAGGTTCTTAATTTAACGTCTTTAATGGCTATTTTTTCAATTCGAGGTCTTTCGCTTAAAATATCTGTTACTTTTTCTGCAGACAAACCTCCATTGCCATTCAATATTGCTTGTGTTTTCTTTTTGTTTAAATGCTCTTCAACCGTTTCTATCATTCCAAAGAAAGAGGTTTCTGCTGTATTTGGAATATAAGAGAACACCGTGTTTTTAGTGTCGTTATCAATGGCTTCAAGAACTTTTGGCATTAATAGTTTTCCCAATTTTTTACGTTCTTGATATATTTCAGCGTCACTTCCCCTTGAAAAATATATACGTTCAAAAGAACATGCTTTTCTCTCTAAAGGTTCAATGATTTTTTTAATGGACACATCACCAGATTTTTTGGTAATGATAGCATGACCTGGCTCCAGCTCCTTTACATCTTCAAAAGCCACATTGAAAACCGTTTGGATTACGGGACGTTCTGAAGCTACAACCACAACTTCGTCGTCTTTATAGTAATAAGTTGGCCTTATTCCTGCTGGATCCCTTAACACAAAGGAATCTCCATGACCTAAAAGTCCAGCCATGGCATAACCACCATCCCAGTTTTTAGAAGCACGCTTTAAAATTTTTGCCACATTCAATCGCTCGGCAATTAAAGGTGAACATTCTATTTTACTATAACCTTCCTTTTTAAGTTGTTTGTATTTTTTTGCAACGGCATCGTCTAAAAAATGTCCTATTTTTTCCATAATGGTTATGGTATCTGCCATTTCTTTGGGATGCTGTCCTATTCTAACCAATCCATCAAATAACTCATTTACATTGGTCATGTTGAAATTTCCAGCTACAATAAGATTTCTGTGCATCCAGTTGTTTTGTCTTAAAAACGGATGTACGTTTTCCACACTGTTCTTTCCAAAGGTGCCATATCTTACATGACCCAAAAGCACTTCGCCTATATATGGCAAGTGCTTTTTTTGCTTAGCAACATCATCTTTATATTCTGGATGCTCAAGCATTTCTTTATTGATGCGTTCGTTAATTTGAGCAAAAATATCTTGAATGGGTTGTTGCGCTATGGAGCGTACACGACTTATGTATCTTTCTCCAGGTTTGGTATCTAATTTAATGCTGGCAAAACCTGCACCATCTTGACCACGATTGTGCTGTTTCTCCATCATGAGATACATTTTGTTCACACCGTAAAAAGCTGTTCCATACTTTTTATGATAAAATTCTAAAGGTTTTAAAAGCCTAATATGGGCAATTCCACATTCATGTTTTAAAGCATCGCTCATTGTAATTTATGTTGTAGTTGTTGTTTGTTTTTAATATTCATGTTCCTGTTTACCGCAAGACAGGTTTACCGTAATGAAAAATATAATCAAAAAACGCGCTCAATTGTGAGCGCGCTTGTTTATGTTAATTCGATATCGAATTGTGTTAAATTTTTAAATTCTTGCAAACGTTGATGCACCTCCTTGCTTTTTAAATCTGTCATGCGCTCAGTACCAAATTTTTCAACACAAAAGGATGCCAAGGTTGAGCCGTAAATAACAGCGTTTTTCATGTTTTCAAAAGAAACGTCTTCTGTTTTTGCCAAATAACCTGCAAAACCTCCAGCAAAAGTATCTCCTGCTCCTGTAGGATCAAACACTTCTTCTAAAGGTAGGGCCGGAGCAAAAAACACATTGTCTTTATGGAACAACAAAGCACCATGTTCCCCCTTTTTAATCACCACGTACTTTGGACCCATTCCATGTATTTTTCTAGCTGCGACAACCAATGAATATTCTCCTGTTAATTGACGCGCTTCTTCATCGTTTATGGTTATTACATCTACTTTACTTATTACGTTCAGCAACTCTGTCAAAGCACAATCCATCCAGAAATTCATCGTGTCCAAAATAACCAGTTTTGGTTTGGTGTTCATTTGTTCCAAAACACTCAATTGGACGTTGGGATGTAAGTTTCCTAACATTACAATATCAGAATCCCTGTAATTTGTTGGAACCACAGGATTGAAATCTGCAAGCACATTCAGTTCTGTAGCCAAGGTATCGCGAGAATTCATATCGTTGTGATATTTCCCACTCCAAAAGAAAGTTTTTCCCTCTTTTACAATTTCCACACCAGAAATATCGATGTTTTTATTTGCCAAAAGGTCTAAATATTCTTGAGGGAAATCGCCTCCAACTATGGAAACCACAGATGCATCCACGTTAAATTGCGAAGCTGCCAACCCTATAAAGGTTGCTGCTCCTCCAAGAATTTTGTCAGTTTTTCCAAAAGGGGTTTCAATCGCATCAAAAGCTACGGTTCCTACTATTACTAATTTGCTCATATTGAGGTTTGAAAATTTGACGCAAATATAAGGTATTTAGTTGCTAAATTCCGAATTAATTTTATCTGTGTGTATCTGGTTGGTATTTGATGTCTAATCGTTTTCTTCTTATTTTGATGTTTCCATACACTTGTTTTAGGGTATAGCTATTTCAGGAAAAGACATTATGTATTTGATTTTTAGTTTTATGCTGTTTTTTCAGAATAAAGTTCTATTTTTTTGGATTTTTTGGCATAAAATTTTTATGAAAAGTTTTTATTTTTTGCGACCGAATTTAATTTTAACCCCAAATTTTATGACTTTAAAGTACTTTTCTAATCTTCGATGTTTTAGCCTAGTCACAACAGTACTTGGACAAAACAATGCAACCGTCTCAAACGACACCATTTCGAGATCTACTAGCAGGATCCCTCTCAGTCTTGGCAAGCAGTTATAACACTTAAAATGATTAAAAGCAAAGCCTTATTCTAGTATTATATTAATCAATATGCTATTTCTGAAACGTTAACCACGACTGAAATAGATGTTTCTTTAAAGTGGAAAGTTTATCCAGACCCAACTTTTGGTTTTTAGGATTTTTCAATGTCATATAACATATCAATTGTGTATACGTTTTAGTAAGACTTATAAAAACGCTATGCCCTTGTTAGCAACAAAAAACAATTACTAAACTTAATTCAAAAAAAAAATGAATAAAAATTACTTATCTATAAAAACAACCTTAATTCTAGCTTTCACGTTTTTATTACAAAATTTAACAGCACAGTGTGTTATAAGTAATAACCCTCAATTTGCATTCCCTTGGGAAAGTACTGCAAATTGGTCTATAGGTCAAGGCTTTACTGCAGAGTGTAGTGGAGCTTTAGAGTACGTTCAATTCCTTGCCGGTACAACTGGTACAATATCAGCTGGTACGCTTAAAGTATATAATGGTAATACGGTTAGTGGAACACCTATATATACGCAAGCGTATCCTCAAATAACCATTAGTCAAGCAAACGACCCTATTAGAATAAATGTTACTGGCAACGTAAATATAACTCAAGGCAGCCAATATACTTTTGAATTTACCATAGATACAGGTATGAGTATTGTTGCCGATTTTACTAATGGATATTCTGGAGGTAATACTTTCAGGGATGGAGCTAGTTTATCTTTAACAGATGCCAAATTTTCAGTTTCAATTTCAGATGACACATTAGGTCTTGATGCGTTTACTGTTTCCAATAGTATAAAAGTATTACCAAACCCTGCTTCCGAATATATTAAAGTTTCAGGCTTAAAAAATAAAGCAACATATAGTATTTATAATGCATTAGGTTTAGAAATAACTCATGGTGAAATTTTTGATAATGAGGCTATTGATATTAAAAACTTAGCCAATGGTCTATACTTTTTAAAATCAGAAAACGGGAACACCGTAAAATTTATAAAAGATTAAACAACTAAAAGCTTTTGCTAACACAGGCATTAAAAACGCTAAAACTTTTAAAAGTTATGGCGTTTTTTATTTCCTGCCAAAATCAGCTGGGATTTCGCCCCAAGCTTTCGTTTCCCATTTAACAATAGTTGTGGTGTAATTGTTTTCTTTAAGCCAGTTTACAGCTCTATCTACCAGCTCAAAAAGTGTTTTGTTTTTTTGGTTTCGCTCCAATTTGGTGTTGCATGATTTCTTTTTTACCCAACTCATGGCTGTTTTGGAGTCTGTATAAATAATACGGTCACTGTTATGTTGTTTTAAAAAAGCCAATCCGTGAACAATGGCGAGAAATTCGCCAATGTTATTGGTGCCTTCTTCAAATGGTCCTTGAATAAAAAGCTGTTTTTTGGTTTTGGTATCCACACCTCGATACTCCATTTTTCCAGGGTTTCCGCTAGAGGCAGCATCCACAGAAATGGAATGGTAGTTGGGTTGACCTATTTTTTTAAGTTGATCTTCAGTAAGACTGGAACTGAACTTCTTGTTTTTACCTATATAGTCTTTATAGTTGCCATTTAAAGCTTTTTTGGCAGCATCAAAAGTTTCAAAAGATTTGTATTGGGCTCCTTCAAAGTCTTTTATTTGTGCTTTGCAATCGTGCCAAGACTCAAAAACACCTGTTTTGTGGCCTTTCCAAACTGTGTAATATTTTTTTTTCTTCTTACTCATTGTATCATTGCAGGCTAAGTGGACATCCTTTAAATGCAAGTTTCGGTATTAATTTATTGATAAGGCGCTTTTGACTTCGCTCAGCGCAACATTTTAGCTACTTTAATAACTTTTCAACAACCTTCGGAAAATGTTCCATTTCCAATTTATGAATATTGGCAGCTACATGTTGTGCAGTATCAGTAGGCAAAACTTTGCATTTAGCTTGAAAAATAATGGCTCCCTCATCATAATGTTCATTTACATAATGTATGGTAATTCCTGTTTCTGTTTCTTTATTGTTGACTATAGCTTCATGGACATGGTTTCCATACATACCCTTTCCACCATATTTGGGCAAAAGTGCTGGATGAATGTTAATTACTTTGTTGGGAAACTCATTTAAAATAAATTCTGGAAATTTCCATAAAAACCCAGCCAACACTATTAAATCTGGATCATTGGCTTTTAAAATGTTTAAAACATCATCTGTTTGCGAAAAGGCTATTCTGTTAAAAGACAAAGCGCTAACCTGTAGGTTTCTTGCCCGATCTAAAACTTTGGCATGAGGATTGTTGGTTAATACTTGAATAACAGACGCATGTGTTCTGTTTTTAAAATAAGTTATTAGGTTTTCAGCATTTGTTCCACTTCCGGAAGCAAAAATTACAATACGTTTCATCTATTAAAATAAATTAATCTACTATATAAAGCTACGTAGATGGGTGACATAGGGTTCAAATTTAAGGGAATGTTTGTTAATATCGATGATACTTGTTTTATTTACAGATTAAATGATTTGATTATTTCAACAAAAAAGAATAAATATTAACAATTAGCGAGTAAAATTAAAATACTTCAAGGTTATTTAGTAAATTACATGCACATTTTTATGCTAAAGGTGTGTTTTAAAAATAAAGTTTTTTATTTTTGCCAACTAATTAAAACTTAAAATTAAAAGATTATGTCAGACATTGCATCAAGAGTAAAAGCGATTATCGTAGACAAATTAGGTGTTGATGAAAACGAAGTTGTAACTGAAGCTAGCTTCACAAACGATTTAGGAGCAGATTCATTAGACACTGTAGAATTAATCATGGAATTCGAAAAAGAATTTGATATCCAAATTCCAGACGATCAAGCTGAAAACATTGCAACAGTTGGTCAAGCTATCTCTTATATAGAAGCAGCAAAATAATTCACAAAAACTTATGGAATTAAGGCGAGTTGTAATTACTGGTTTAGGAGCACTAACACCTATTGGCAATACCAAAGACGAATATTGGGAAGCGCTTAAAAGTGGAAAAAGTGGTGCTGCACCTATAACGTATTTTGACACTGAAAAGTTCAAGACCAAATTCGCTTGTGAATTAAAAAACTTTAACGCAACCGATTTTCTTGATAGAAAAGAAGCGCGCAAAATGGATCGATTTACGCAGTATGCCATGGTGGCTTCAGATGAAGCCATTGCAGACTCCAAATTAGATCTGGACGCCATCAATAAATTAAGGGTTGGTGTTATTTGGGGAGCAGGAATTGGTGGTTTGGAAACCTTTCAAGACGAAGTATTGAACTTTGCAGCTGGAGACGGAACACCTAGATTCAACCCGTTCTTTATCCCTAAAATGATTGCAGATATAGCCCCTGGAAACATTTCCATTAAACATGGATTTATGGGTCCAAACTATACAACTGTATCAGCTTGTGCTTCATCGGCAAATGCTATGATTGATGCTTTAAACTATATACGTTTAGGACATTGTGACGTGGTGGTTACTGGTGGAAGTGAAGCAGCTGTAACCATAGCTGGAATGGGTGGTTTTAACGCCATGCACGCCTTATCAACAAGAAACGAAAGCCCAGAAACAGCCTCTAGACCTTTTGATGCTACCAGAGATGGTTTTGTATTGGGAGAAGGTGCTGGAGCGATCATTCTTGAAGACTATGAGCATGCCAAGGCCAGAGGTGCAAAAATATATGCTGAAGTGATAGGAGGTGGATTATCTTCCGATGCTTACCATATGACTGCGCCACACCCAGAAGGTATAGGTGTTATTGCTGTAATGAAAAATTGTTTGGATAATGCTGGCATTAAACCTGAAGACGTTGATCATATCAACACTCATGGCACCTCAACACCTCTTGGAGACGTTGCAGAATTAAAAGCCATCTCTGAAGTGTTTGGTGAACATGCAAAACATATCAATATCAATTCAACAAAATCCATGACGGGACATTTGTTGGGAGCTGCTGGAGCCATCGAGTCGATTGCTGCCATCTTGGCCATAGAACATGGCGTTGTTCCTCCTACAATCAATCATGAAGTAATTGATGAAAATATTGATCCTGAATTAAATTTAACATTAAACAAAGCACAAAAACGCGACGTTAAAGTAGCCATGAGTAATACCTTTGGTTTTGGAGGACACAATGCCTGCGTATTATTCAAAAAATTAGATTAAACCAACGAATGAAAAACATTCGAAACATATTAAATTCCCGTTCTAAAAATGACGGGAATTTTTTTGTGTTTATCCACAAAACCCTAGGTTTTAAACCAAAATCCTTAAAATTTTATAAAACGGCATTTACACACCGTTCTATGAATATTAAGGACAGCCAGGGCAACACCATAAATTATGAGCGTTTGGAATTTTTAGGAGACGCCATGTTGGGAGCAGTTATTGCTTCGCACCTTTATGTTGAAGTACCTAGTGGAGACGAAGGCTATTTAACAAAAATGCGCTCCAAAATAGTAAGTCGCGAACATTTGAACGAACTGGGAAGAGACCTGAACTTAATCAGTTTAGTTGAAAGTAAAATTCCCAAAGGACAATTTGGCGATAACATTCACGGCAATTTGTTTGAAGCTTTGGTAGGAGCTATATTCCTTGATAAAGGCTATAAATATTGCGAAAAATTTATCTACAAAAAAGTCATTATACCTTATGTGGATATTGAAAAACTGGAAGGTAAAGTCATTAGTTACAAAAGTTTGCTTATTGAATGGTGCCAAAAAGAAAAGAAAACGTTCGATTACCACGTGTATGAAGATACAGGTAACGACGATATTAGACACTTTTCGGTTAAGCTCTCTATAGACGATAAAGTGGTCGCCAAAGCCAGGGCAACGTCCAAAAAGAAAGCTGAGGAAAAAGCATCCAAGCGCGCCTTTTTTGTGTTCCAAAAACAAATATCCCGAGAATTTTAAGTGCTTTTTTCTTTACTTTAATAGTGTTAAGATTAAATTAACTTAACTTTATTGAAAAGGATATGTCTTATATTTACATAAGAAATTTGTTATGGCAATAAAAAAACTAAGTTTGGGCGATTTTTATGACGATGAGGGTTTTACGCTTATAGGAATCCATACATCCTTGGAAGATTACAGATTGGCCTATTTACTGAACTCTAAATTAAACATCCAACTTAAAAGGAAAAAAAAAGATTTGGATTTTAGCAATCGAGCCTTTTACTCCATTTATGAATGGGAGGACAATAAACAGCTTGTTACATGGAATTTAGTTTCAAATATGTGCAAAATAGAATCTGCCAATACACCTATTGATAAGGGTTTATTTGTAGATTCCGAAAAAATAATTGAAACTTATTATTTACTGCCAGAATTAAAAAAAGTTAATTATTTATTGAAAATCAACGACGATCAATTTCCAACAAATAAAAGCTTAAAAATCATTAACAACATACAAGAGATTGCCCAAGTAGTTACTGCGTATCAAATTAACCTGGAGCCTCTTAAATCAAAAAACAATTTAATATTCAATTAAAAAAGAATACCGTTTCACGGAAAATACATATGTTAAAAAGAAAGAAAACAAAAATTGTAGCCACTTTGGGCCCAGCAACTAGCACCAAAGAAATATTAAAAGGTATGTTAGATGAAGGTGTTAACGTGTTTAGAATAAACTTTTCGCATGCCAATTACAACGACGTTAAAGAACGTATTGAAATGATACGTGATTTAAACGATGCGTTTGGTTACAATGCTGCCATTCTTGCCGATTTGCAAGGCCCTAAATTACGTGTGGGAAATATGAAAGGTGAGGTTTTTATGAACGAAGGGGACGAAATTGTTTTTGCTACCGGAAAACGTTTTGAAGGCACCAAAGAACGTGTGTACATGACCTATGATAAGTTTCCTCAAGATGCTCAACCAGGAGAAAGAATCCTGTTGGATGATGGAAAACTAATATTTGAAGTGGTTTCTTCCGACAGGAAAAGTGAAGTCAAAGCGCGTGTTGTTCAAGGAGGTCCTTTGCGCTCAAAAAAAGGCGTAAACCTGCCAAACACAAATATTTCGCAACCAGCACTTACAGAAAAGGATATTGAAGATGCCCTTTTTGCTATAGAACAAAAAGTAGATTGGATCGCGCTTTCATTTGTGCGCCATGCTGAAGACCTCATGCAATTGGAAGAGTTGATCAGTAAACATAGTGATCATAAAATCCCCATAATTGCTAAAATTGAAAAGCCTGAGGCTGTAGAAAACATTGATAAAATTGTAGCTTATTGCGATGGTTTAATGGTGGCTCGTGGCGATTTGGGTGTGGAAATTCCTGCTGAAGAAGTGCCTTTAATTCAAAAGAAACTGGTTTTAAGGGCCAAACAAGCCAGGATTCCGGTAATTATTGCTACCCAAATGATGGAAACCATGATTTCCAGTTTAACGCCTACACGAGCAGAAGTTAACGATGTTGCCAACTCTGTTATGGATGGTGCAGATGCTGTGATGCTTTCTGGTGAAACCTCTGTTGGCAGTTACCCAGTTCAGGTTATCAAGCAAATGTCCAATATTATCAAAAGCGTTGAAGATTCTTCATTAATTAAAGTCCCTCAAGTACCACCTCATATACGTACAAAAAGGTACATAACAAAGTCTATTTGTTATCACGCAGCAAACATGGCCAACGAAATTGATGCCAAAGCCATCTCAACACTTACAAATAGTGGTTATACAGCTTTTCAAATATCGGCTTGGAGACCAAGTGCGCATATTTTGGTCTTTAGTTCCAACAAACGTATATTAACACAACTTAGCTTGCTTTGGGGCGTAGAGGCTTTTTATTATGATAAATTTGTGAGCACAGACGAAACCATTGAGGATGTCAATGCCATTGCCTGTAAAAAAGGGTATCTGGAAGCAGGTGATATGTTAGTGAGTTTGGCTGCCATGCCAATTCAAGCAAAAGGGATGGTAAACACCTTACGTGTTACAGAAATTACAAGTTGTGATTTTGATAAAAAAAATTAAAACTCAAACTGTAACTGTACACTTACTGCCTTTTTTTCTTCTAATTTCTTTTTTGTTTTTTCAGTATTGAGATTGGATAATGAGATTCCCAAAAGCCTAACAGAGTTTTGCAATTTCTCTTGAAACAGTAAATCTTTGGCAGTTTCTAAAATAATGCTTTTATCACTTATAAAATAAGGTAAAGTCTTGCTTCTGGTTTGTAATGTAAAATCACTGTATTTAATTTTTAAAGTTATGGTTTTTCCAGACACCTTACTTTTAGTCAAACGTCTGGAAACCTCTTGGGCAATATGCTCCAGTTTTTCAAGCATAAAAATTTCACTGGATAGGTTTTCATTAAAAGTACGCTCTGCAGCTAAGGATTTTCTGGTTCTTTTGGGTCTTACTTCAGAAGTATGGATACCCCTTACTATGTAATAATAAAACCTACCAGACTTACCAAAGTTTGTGTCTAAATACTCCAGGGATTTTTGTTTTAAATCCTTGCCTGTAAATATGCCCAATTGATACATTTTTTCAGTAGTTACTTTACCAACTCCATAAAATTTTCTGATATCCAAAGCTTCAAGAAATGCAAGCACTTCTTCTGGATTGACCGTTTTTTGTCCGTTAGGCTTATTATAATCGCTAGCTACTTTAGCCACAAATTTATTAATGGAAATTCCAGCAGATGCAGTTAAACCAACTTCCTTAAAAATTCGTTCCCTTATTTCCTTGGCAATTAAACTGGCACTTGGATTGCCTTTTTTATTTTGGGTAACGTCTAAATACGCTTCGTCTAGAGATAGGGGTTCAACCAAATCGGTATAATCGTAAAAAATAGCTCTAATTTGTTTCGATATTTCATGATACCTATCAAAACGAGGCTTCACAAAAATTAGTTCCGGACAGTTTCTTCTGGCTTGAGCACCACTTAAGGCACTTCTAACACCAAACTTCCTGGCTTCGTAGCTGGCAGCACTTACCACTCCTCTTGCGCCTCCTCCACCAACAGCAATGGGTTTCCCTTTTAACTCAGGGTTGTCCATTTGTTCTACAGAAGCGTAAAAAGCATCCATATCCACATGAATAATTTTTCGAATTGGTAAATTGTCTTGCATCATGTAAATTTATAATATCTTTATCAAAAAATGATATCTCTAAATGGGTAAAACAGCAATCATACTTGGTGCAACAGGTTTAACTGGAGGTTTGTTGTTGGAACAGCTTTTAATGGATAACAGATATGCCAAAATCAAGCTGTTCTCAAGATCTTCCTGCAATATAAAACACGAAAAGATTGAAGAACATTTGGTTGATTTGTTGGATCTGTCTTCCCAAAAAAGTAAGTTTTTTGCAGACGAGGTTTTTTGCTGTATTGGCACCACAAAAGCCAAAACACCTAATCAAGAACAGTATCTTCAAATAGATTATGGAATCCCTGTTATGGCAGCAAAACTGTGCAAGGAGAACAATATAAACACATTTTTGGTTATATCGGCCTTGGGTGCAGACAAACACAGTAAAGTTTTTTACAATAGAACCAAAGGACGGATGGAAGAAGCTGTATTCATGGAAAAAATCCCAAATACTTATGTGATGCAACCTTCTTTGATTGCTGGAAAAAGAAATGAAAAAAGATTGGGGGAATATTTAGCGAAATTATTAATGAAACTTGTAAACCCGTTTTTGTTTGGTTCGCTTTCAAAATACAAATCCATTCATCCAATAACCATAGCAAAAGGAATGATTGTTTTGGCTAATGGTACTCACCCATCAGGACAGATTGTTTCAGATGAAATTAAAAAAATAGCAAACAATAAATAGATTCCCATATGTATGGGAAAGTAATATGATTGAAATAGAACGTAAATTTTTAGTAAAAAACAACAGCTTTAAAAATGAGGCCTTCAAAAAAATCCATATAAAACAAGGGTTTCTAAATTCGGATAAAGAACGAACCGTTCGTGTAAGACTAACAGATAGTCAAGGGTTTTTAACCGTAAAGGGATTATCTGGCAATAACGGTTTATCCAGATTTGAATGGGAAAAAGAAATCAGCAAAACTGATGCTGAAGCCCTTTTTGAATTATGTGAAAAAGGCCTGATTGAAAAAACCAGACACCTAGTTGAAATTGGGAACCATATCTTTGAAATCGATGAATTTTTTGGCGACAATGAAGGATTAATTATAGCAGAAATAGAACTGAACCACGCTACCGAATTATTTAAAAAACCTGCATGGCTTGGAGAAGAAGTGACAGGAAATATAAAGTATTACAACTCGCAATTAAGCAAGCAACCTTATAAAACTTGGTGATATGAAAACACTTAAAAATGCCTTATCCATAACCTTATGTTTCTTGGTTTTTACAGCCTGTAAAAAAGACACCAAGGGAACCGAAGCTGAAGTTTCAGAAAAAGTAACAGACACCATAGTTATTGAAAAAGTCGCTCCCATAGAAGTTGAAAAAACCAGACAGGAACTAAAAGAGGACCTAACCACAAAAGGTTTTCAAACCTTTGACTTTATTGATAGCAAAACTCAAGACACTATTTTAATGCAACAATATTTTATGGCTTTTTTAAAAAGTGGTCCCATTCGTTCTCAAAACGAAGAAGAAGCTGCCATGTTGCAGGAAGCACATTTAGCTCATTTAGCACGTATGTATAAAGAAGGGTATGCCGATTTAATTGGGCCTTTTGGAGATAATGGAAACATTCGTGGCATTACGGTTTACAACGTACCAACCCTTAAAATGGCTGATAGTTTGGCCCATTTGGACCCTATGGTAAAAGCAGGAAGACTTGAAATAGAGATACATCCATGGTGGGTTGCCAAAGGGCAATCCTTACGTTAATTGAAAATGGTACTCACGTTCCACTTTACAAATTCTTACATGATACCAGTTGTACCATTGGTTTTTACCTTTTTGTTGCGCTAACAGATGTTCGGAATGCTGTTTCCAACTTTGTATGGCCTCTAGACTTTCCCAATAACTTATGGTAATACCAATATCGTTTCTGGCAGATTCCATACTTAAAAACCCTTTTTGCTGCTTGGCTAGGGTTTCCATTTTTTGTACCATCTCTTGGTAACCCTTAATATCTTCATTTTGTTTTGAGGTGAAAATAACTGCATAATATGGTTTCTGCTTATTCATTGTAAATACCAATATAAAGTTCCCCTTTGTCGTTCATGCTTGCTCGATACATGCCAGACGTATTGAATTCCATAACCATATTTCCATTTTTATCTACGGCAATAATGCCACCATCACCACCAAGTTCTGGAACCTTGTTCTGAATGACTTCTTTGGCAGCTTGTTCCAAACTCAACCCTTTGTAATCCATAAGTGCAGAAATATCATGAGCTACCATAGCACGAATAAAAAACTCTCCCCAACCTGTACTGGAAACGGCACAGGTGTTATTGTTTGCATAGGTTCCTGCGCCAATTATAGGCGCATCACCAACACGTCCCCAACGCTTATTTGTCATACCCCCTGTAGATGTTCCTGCTGCTAAATTACCTTTCTTATCCAAGGCAACACAACCAACAGTTCCAAATTTTGAATTTTTAATAGCTGCATCATAAAAAGCTGTTTTACGGTTTGCTTTATCTGCGCCTGTATTAGCTTGATCTGTAGCCGGTTTTTTGTTCTCATATTCTTTAACACGTTGTAAGCTCTTAAAACTGCGTTCTGTATAGAAATAACTTGGATCTACAATTTCCAGTCCTTGTTCTTTGGCAAAAACATCAGCACCATGTCCAGCCAACATTACATGTGGCGACGCTTCCATGACTGCCCTTGCTAAATTTATTGGATTTTTAACAGTCTTGGTCCCTGCAGATGCACCAGCATTCAATGTGCTGCCATCCATAATGGAAGCATCCAGTTCATTAGTTTCTGCATTGGTAAAAACGGCGCCTTTACCTGCATTGAACAACGGCGAATCTTCTAGGACATTAATGGTTTTTTCAACGGCATCCAAACTACTTCCTCCGTTTTTTAAAATTTCATAGCCTACTCTAATGGCTTCTTCCAGCTTTGATTTTACACTTGCTTCATAGGCATCAGGCATGTTCTCTTTTAAAATATTTCCAGCACCTCCATGGATTACAATGGCAAACTCATTGATTTGAACAGTTGTTGTATCTTTTGAAACCTCTAAGCTGTCCTTGGACATCTGTCTGCTATTCGACAAAGCCTTTAATTCCTCTTCGTTTTTACAACCAAACAAAACAACGAATATGGATAAAAAATAGAGATACTTTTTCATAACTGTAATTATTTAAATTGAGTGGCTTAAAGTTACATTTTTTTAGAAAAGCCTTCTCAAGCGAAACCGACTTTTTATTCTTATCTTCGCATCTAAATATATTAATCAGTAAAAAAACAAGTAAATATGGAAGCCATTGCTACCGATTTCGGAATTGAAACAGCTCTAAAACAACTTGGAGTTAAAGATATAAATGATGGAACCTCAACAGGTTCAAACAACTTTTCTAATGGAGACATTATAGAGAGTTATTCTCCTGTTGATGGTAAATTGATTGGAAAAGTAAAATCATCCACTAAAGAAGATTATGAAAAAGTAATGACTGCTGCTACCACAGCTTTTAAAACGTGGAGAAGTATGCCAGCCCCTCAACGTGGTGAAATTGTTCGCCAGTTTGGGAATAAATTAAGAGAGCTGAAAGAGCCTCTTGGGAAGTTGGTTTCTTACGAAATGGGAAAATCTTTACAAGAAGGTTATGGAGAAGTTCAGGAAATGATTGATATCTGCGATTTTGCAGTTGGGTTGTCCAGACAGTTAAACGGGCAGACCATTCCTTCTGAACGTCCTGGACACGTTATGAGGGAACAATGGCACCCAATTGGGGTTGTTGGTATTATTTCGGCCTTTAACTTCCCGGTAGCCGTTTGGAGTTGGAACACTGCATTGGCATGGATTTGTGGCGATGTGTGTGTGTGGAAAGCTTCAGAAAAAGCACCTCTTTGTTCCGTAGCCTGTCAAAACATTATAGCTGGCATTTTAAAGGAAAACAACTTGCCAGAAGGTATTTCTTGTATTGTTAATGGAGACTACAAAGTAGGTGAAATGATTACTACAGACCCACGAGTGGCTTTAGTATCTGCTACAGGTTCCACCAGAATGGGGCGTATAGTTGGAAAAACCGTTGCTGAACGTTTTGGGAAATCTTTATTGGAGTTAGGTGGCAACAATGCCATTATAATTACGCCAACTGCCGATTTAAAGGTGGTGGTACCTGGTGCTGTGTTTGGAGCTGTAGGAACCTGTGGACAACGTTGTACCTCTACAAGACGATTAATTATTCATGAATCGGTTTACGATAAAGTTAGGGATGCCATTGTTGGGGCATACAAACAGATTAAGATTGGTAATCCTTTAGATGAAGCCAATCATGTTGGTCCATTAATAGACAAAGATGCTGTGAATACCTATTTAGCCGCTATTGAAAAAGCAAAATCTGAAGGTGGACGTGTTATAGTTGAAGGTGGTGTGTTAGAAGGAGAAGGTTATGAAAGTGGTTGTTATGTAAAACCAGCCATCATTGAAGCTGAAAACCATTACGAAATAGTACAGCACGAAACATTTGCCCCTATTTTATATATCATGAAATATTCTGGCGATGTTGAGAATGCCATTGAACTTCAAAATGGTGTTAATCAAGGGCTGTCTTCTGCTATTATGACCAATGAATTGAAAGAAGCTGAAAAATTCTTGTCATTTGCTGGTTCAGACTGTGGAATTGCCAATGTAAATATTGGAACCTCTGGTGCTGAAATTGGTGGTGCTTTTGGTGGCGAAAAAGAAACTGGTGGAGGACGTGAGTCTGGATCTGATGCTTGGAAAGTATATATGAGACGACAAACAAATACCATTAACTATTCGGATGAATTACCTTTAGCCCAAGGCATTAAATTCGATTTATAGAACCTTATATTAGTGTTAATTTTTTAAGACCGTTTTCAAATTGAAAACGGTCTTTTTGTTTTTGGGGATTTTACTCATGCCTTAAAACAAATTTGACATTAAATCGCCATAGTTGAATTTTTTTTAATATCTTAATAGTCACTAACTTAAAAACCAACTAATGAATAAAAAAACACTTTACCTAATAGGTATTTTGTTAACCATTATTATTGGCAGTATTTTATACAACTTTCTTTGTGGCAACAATTGCTCCATAAATACTTCCAATAATGCTTCAGAATTGGTTACAGAACCTGTTTCAGATGCTACCAAAAATGCTTTTATGGTTAAAGACAATCAAGGTGGCTTGGATTTATTTATAGACGATAATTTAAATTTTAAGATTTCCAGCTTTAATATATTGGAACCTGTTGCCACAGCTGTTAACAGTGGTGTATTAAATGTCAAAGATTATCTTTTAACAGATTCTTTAAAGATTATAAATATTACTGGCTTTTACTCAGTAGCAGAAAACAACATTTCGGCTTTTCCAGATCTGGGCTTAGCTAGAGCCAATGCGGTTAAAAATTATTTTGTTTCTACAGGTATTCCTTCCAAAAAAATAAACACCTATGGTGAGTTGGACAATAACATGAAACCAGATAATAACAATATTTATTATGGTCCTGTATCTTTTTCGGTTTCCACTTTAAATGATACCGATTTGAATGAAGACAATGCTGTAATTACCATAGGCAATAACTTAAAGGAACAACCATTGGTTTTGTATTTTGATGTGGCTGAAACCTCATTAAACCTAACAGAAAACCAAAGACATAAAATTGCCAATCTATCGCGTTACATTGACAAGGTAGAGGATGCCATGATTCAAATTATTGGCTATACAGATAATACGGGAGATAGACATAGCAATATAAAGCTTGGTCAGCACAGAGCCGATTTTATTAAACGCTATTTAGTGGGTAATGCCATCCCTGAAAGTAGGATTCAAGCCAGTTCCCAAGGGTCGGACAATCCTATAGCAACAAACGATACAGAAGAAGGTAGAGCCAAGAACAGACGTGTAATTGTAACCATTAACTAAACTAAAATAATTATGAACTGGTGTATTTTAATTCCCATAGCCATAGGTGTCATTTGTGCCTTGTTAGGCTATCTTTTGGGGCAATCGATTGCAAGAGACGAAAACAACCAAATTGATGTATCTGTTTACAAAAGCCGAATAGCGCAATTGGAGTCGGATTTGGCAAAAAGTAAAACACATTTGAATGTACAAAGCATTCTTTTTGATGCTGATGCTGCCAAGGCTGTTTTTGGTAAAAAAATAAAGGAAAACGACCTAACCATCATAGAAGGTATAGGACCTAAAATTCAGGAACTTTTTCACAATCATGACATTAAAACCTGGAAAGCCCTTTCCGAATGTTCTGTAGCCAAATGCCAAACAATTTTGGATAGTGGAGGGTCCAGATATAAGATGCATCGACCAGACACATGGCCAGAACAGGCTAAAATGGCATACCATGGCAAATGGAACGCCTTATTGGATTGGCAACAGGAGTTACATGGCGGTATGTAAAAGCCATGCCATATTTCTAAAATAAAACAAGCCCTTACTGTCTTGGTAAGGGCTATATTTATGTTATTTTTGTACCATGCTTCAGGTAAAAAACATGTCTTTTGGGTATCATAAAAAACCCATTCTAAAAAATATTGATTTTCAAGTCGATAAAGGTGAACACCTTTCTGTAATTGGTGAAAGTGGCTCTGGAAAAAGCACTTTGCTAAAATTGCTCTACGGCGAAATGGATGTTCATGAAGGTTCCATTTTTTGGAAAGACACTCAAATTCTTGGTCCAAAACACAATCTGATTGTAGGTTACGATTTTATGAAATACGTGGCTCAAGAATTCGATTTAATGCCTTTTATTACTGTATCTGAAAACATTGGAAAACATCTCTCCAACTTCTATCCTGAAGAAAAACAAGCACGTATCAAAGAACTGCTTAAAGTTGTAGAACTCACAGAGTTTGCTAACACCAAAGTGAAACTTTTAAGTGGAGGACAAAAACAACGTGTAGCTTTAGCTAGAGCTTTAGCCAAAGAGCCAGAAATATTATTATTAGACGAGCCTTTTAGTCATATTGATAATTTTAAAAAACAAAGCTTAAGACGTAACCTATTCAATTTTTTAAAAGCAAATAACATTGTTTGTGTTGTTGCTTCACATGATAAGGAAGATGTGTTACCTTATTCCGATAAAATGATTGTTTTGTACAACTCGAAAATAGTTGCCAACAACACACCAGAATATTTATTTAGCCATCCTAAAACACCTTTAATTGCTTCTTTTTTTGGAGAATTCAATGTGATTGATGGGAAAATTGTTTACACACATCAATTAAAAATTGTTGATCAATCAAATTTAAAAGCTACGGTTAAAAAATCTTACTTTAAAGGAGCTTCTTATTTGATTGAAGCAGATTTAAATGGAAATTCCATATTTATTGAAAATGAAGAACCCATTGAAAATAACAAAGAAATTTACTTGATTACCAAACAGACACAACCTTAAATTCCTGTTCCCTAAAACTCACTAAATCACCAACCTGTTTTCCTATTAACAATTTCCCAATAGGTGTGTTAGGCGAAATAGCATAATATTTTTTACTTTCAATAACTAATTCTCCAGCACTAATAGCAATAAAATAATTTGCCTGTGTAGTAAAAACCAAGCTTCCTAAACAAACCGTTTTAGAGCTTTTATTAACATCTATTTTAGTAAGCAATTCTTGTAATTTTTCTGTCTCAGCCAGTTGATTACCTGCTTTTTCGCGCTCCAATTGCAACATGGCACGTCCTGTTTCATGTTTGTCTCCTGCCGAACTTTTGGTTTCAGAGGTTAGGGATTCTTGAATTTCTACAATGGTATTTTTAATGACCTCTAATCGGTTATTACAGTATTCAACACATTGCAGGTATAATTGTTGTTTAATGGTCATAATAAACCCTTTACAGGCTATAATTTAATTTATTTATACTCCAACTTCCCAAAATAACCCATCTGTCTTACAATCCAGATTTTTCTGCGTTCTATATAATTGGTAGCTGGATTGGCTTTATATTTTAACGGATTGGGCAAAATAGCTGCAATGGAAGCTGACTCATACTGTGATAATTTGGAAGCTGGTTTTTTATACCAATATATGGCAGCAGCTTCGGCACCATAAATACCAGGACCCATTTCTATACTGTTTAAATATACTTCCATTATGCGTTCCTTACTCCAAATGCTTTCTATTAAAAACGTAAAATACACTTCCAAGCCTTTTCTAAACCAACTGCGTTGTGGCCATAAAAACACATTTTTTGCTGTTTGCTGACTAATGGTACTGGCTCCTTTAATGCGCTTTCCCTTTTTGTTATCCAGATAGGCTTTTTCAATGGCCTCTACATCAAAACCATTGTGTTTTAAAAAGTTTTGGTCTTCACTACAAATCACGGCCAATTGTAGATTTTTAGAAATTTGATCTAAGGAAACCCAATCGTGTTTCCAGCCCATGGGTTTTTGGTCCTGATAATTTTCTACACTTCTAATCACCATTAAAGGTGTTACAGGCACTGGAACCCATTTATATAAAAACACCATGCCTATTGAAAAAACCAATAGCCACAACAAAAGTTTAAAAATGAATTTGAAAATTCTTTTCACGGCCTTATTCTATTAAATCCACTATGTCCCTACCAATTAAACTACCAATGGCAACTCCCATGCCTCCTAACCTTACGCCACAATATACATGGTTGGAAAGCTGTTTAACAATGGGCTTTTTAGTTGTTCCAACTCCCATAATACCGGACCAGCTATAATCTATCTCGAAGTTGGTTTTGGGCAAGATAACGGTTTTTAAAAGTTCTTTCAACTTATTCTGAATGAGTTCTGTTTGAGCAAATTCTGTAGTTTCCTCAGTTTTAAAATCTAGGTTTCTACCTCCTCCAAATAAAATTCTATTGTTGATGTTCCTGAAATAATAATACCCTTTATCCAAGTGAAAAGTGCCTTGAACATGAAGGTTTTTAATAGGTTTAGTAATGAGCACTTGTGCTCTTGCCGGTGTTACCTCTTCTTGAAGGAGCTGAGATGCAAAACCGTTAGTAGTGAAAATAACATTTTTGGATTGAAACTCCACTTGATTGGTTTTTATTTGAACCCCTTTTGAAATATCCTCATAACTTTCAACCGTTATTTTATTTAAGATTTTTATACCTAGGGATTGTACTTTTTGAAGTAAGGCTTCCATCATTTTACCTGTGTCTATTTGTCCTTCAAACGGATTGAAAACATAGGTTTCTTGAATGTTTTTAAAACCAAATACATTGTTTTTAAGCTGAAACACCTGGTCTTTAAAAAAAGGCTGCAACAAGGTATTTACCGTCTCTCTTTCTGCCAAACAGGTTTCGAACAGTTGGGTGTCTTTTTTGGTAAAAAGTTCATAACCTCCCAATTGTTGGTAATATATGGTTTGGTCGCTTAAATGTTGTCTTAAAAGCAGTAAACCATCCAAGCGTTTTTTTACAAGTTCCAGCACTTCTTGTTCTGAATGTGTTTTTAAATCGTCCAGAATTTCACTTAAACTGCCAAAACAGGCAAAACCGGCATTTTTGGTGCTTGCACCTTGTGGCAATATGCCTTTTTCCAGAACAAGTATGTTGGCTTTTGGGAATTTTTGCTTTAACTGTAAAGCACAATTAAGTCCTACAATTCCACTTCCAACTATGGTATAGTCGATATGGGTAAACCACGATTTTATTTCCCAGTATGATAATTGCATGTTTGGTGGGTTGCTAAAAAGTAAAAATAGTGTTTTGTGTTAAGGATAGAGCAATTGTTGGAGCTCTTTTTTTTGGAAAAAAAGCGACTTGCGATAGCCTGGCTTTTACTTTGTTAAAGTAAAAGAACACCTAAATAAAAAACTCCGAAAATAATTTCGGAGTTTTTAATCTAGTCTTCTGTTGGTTTTTGCATTACAAAATCTTCCATAAACTTGGTGGTGTAGTTTCCTGCCAAATAATCTGGATGTTCCATAAGCTGTCTGTGAAAAGGGATGGTTGTTTTTACACCTTCTATCACGAACTCGTCTAGGGCACGTTTCATTTTGTTAATGGCTTCTTCACGTGTTTGCGCAGTTGTGATTAACTTGGCAATCATGGAGTCGTAATTTGGTGGTATGGTATATCCTGCGTACACATGCGTGTCCAAACGTACACCATGACCTCCTGGAGCGTGCAAGGTTGTTATTTTTCCTGGCGAGGGACGAAAATCGTTGAACGGATCTTCGGCATTGATTCTACATTCAATGGAATGTAAGTTTGGTGTGTAGTTTTTTCCAGAGATTGGCACTCCTGCAGCTACAAGAATTTGCTCACGGATTAAATCGAAATCGATTACCTGTTCTGTAATTGGGTGCTCTACTTGAATACGCGTATTCATTTCCATAAAGTAGAAGTTTCTGTGTTTATCTACCAAAAATTCTACGGTTCCAGCACCTTCATATTTAATGAATTCGGCTGCTTTTACGGCAGCATCTCCCATTTTTTTACGTAAAGCAGCTGTCATGAATGGAGATGGCACCTCTTCGGTTAATTTTTGATGGCGTCTTTGTACCGAACAATCCCTTTCTGATAGGTGACATGCTTTTCCGTTAGAGTCTCCTACAATTTGTATTTCAATATGTCTTGGTTCTTCAATAAGTTTTTCCATGTACATATCGTCGTTTCCAAAAGCAGCTTTGGATTCTTGTCTGGCAGATTCCCACGCTTCTTTTAGTTTTTCTGGTTTCCAAACGGCTCTCATACCTTTTCCTCCACCTCCAGCAGTAGCTTTAAGCATGACTGGATAACCAATTTCCTTGGCAATTTTTTCGGCTTCTTTAAAATCCTCAATAATGCCATCGCTTCCTGGTACACAAGGTACTCCTGCAGCTTTCATGGTCGCTTTTGCAGATGCTTTGTCTCCCATTTTGTTAATCATTTCGGCAGAGGCACCTATAAATTTTATTTTATGTTCTTCACAGATTTTTGAAAATTTAGCGTTTTCCGATAAAAATCCGTAACCTGGATGTATGGCATCTGCATTGGTAATTTCGGCAGCTGCAATCACATTCGACATTTTTAGGTAAGATAAATTACTTGGTGGAGGCCCAATGCATACAGCTTCGTCCGCAAACTTAACTGGTAAGCTTTCGGCATCGGCTGTAGAGTAAATGGCTACCGTTTTTATGCCCATTTCTTTACAGGTTCTAATAACACGCAGTGCTATTTCTCCTCTATTGGCAACTAATATTTTTTTAAACATAATTTTATTGAGTATATAAGTTTATTGTTTTGTGCATTTGTGGTTCTGGTTTATAAAAACCTGGAACTTTAAATTTTAAACATTAAACTTTAAATTATGATGGATCAACTAAAAATAAAGGTTGATCGAATTCTACTGGTGATGAATCGTCAACTAAAACTTTTACAATTTTTCCAGAAACTTCAGATTCTATTTCGTTAAATAGTTTCATGGCTTCAATAATACACAATACATCCCCTTCCTTGATGGTTTGGCCAACTTCAACAAAAACCGGTTTGTCTGGAGAAGGTTTACGATATAAGGTTCCTATTATAGGCGATTTTATAGTGATGTATTTAGAATCTTCTGCAGTTGTTGTTGCAGTAGTGGTTTCGGCAGCTGCTGGTTGAGCTGCTGGTGCTGGTGCTGGTGCTGCTGGTTGAGCCACTGGCGCACCTACAGGAATTTGCTGTACATAGGTTGTTGTTTCCTGTTTGTCATCACTACCTGTTTTAATAGTGATTTTTACATCTTCTGTTTCTAATTTAACTTCACTTGCTCCTGATTTGGCAACAAATTTAATTAAGTTTTGAATGTCCTTTAAATCCATAATTTTAGATATTAAATTTTATTAAGTAGTTAGTTAGGAGTTATAGGCCCATTTTAAATAAATGGAGCCCCAAGTAAATCCACCTCCAAAAGCTGCAAAAATTAAATTGTCGCCTTTTTTCAGTTGAGATTCGTAATCGTTTAATAATAAAGGTAAAGTGGCTGATGTGGTATTGCCGTATTTTTCAATATTCATCATGACTTTGTCTTCCTGCAATTCTATTCTGTTGGCTGTGGCATCAATAATGCGCTTGTTTGCTTGGTGTGCCACCAACCAAGAAATGTCTTTGGTTGTTAAATTGTTTCTATCCAATATTTTTACTGCCACATCTGCCATGTTAAAAACGGCGTTTTTAAATACGGTTTTTCCATCTTGAAACACTTGATGTTTGTGTTCCTTAATGGCTTCTGGTGTGGATGGATACGAAGATCCTCCATAGGTAGCCTGTAAAAATTCCCTTCCAGAACCGTCACTTCTTAAATACTCGTCCTGCAATCCAAAACCTTCTTGGTTAGGCTCAAAAAGTACAGCTCCTGCTCCATCTCCAAATATGATACAGGTTGCCCTATCTTCATAATTTATCATGGACGAGTTTTTGTCTGCACCTATTAAAAGTACTTTTTTGTATTTTCCAGATTCGATATATCTGGCAGCAACAGACATGCCATATAAAAAACTGGAACAAGCAGCTTCCAAATCGAATGAAAAAGCATTCGTGGCTCCAATATGCGTTGCTGTATAAGCAGATGTTGAAGCAGCTTTCATGTCTGGAGTGGCTGTTGCAACAATTACCAATTCAATATCTT
The DNA here is from genome assembly GCF_000348685.1 of Xanthomarina gelatinilytica. Taxonomy (GTDB): domain Bacteria; phylum Bacteroidota; class Bacteroidia; order Flavobacteriales; family Flavobacteriaceae; genus Xanthomarina; species Xanthomarina gelatinilytica. The sequence goes on from NZ_ANLA01000004.1 coordinate 272,777, forward strand.
TGGGGTTTACACCACTTTTATCAATGAGGTTCTGGGCAGCCTTTATGGCCAAATAAGAAGTTCCTTTACCGTCTTCTTTAAGAATTCTTCGTTCTTTAATTCCTGTTCGTGTGGTAATCCATTCATCATTGGTATCAACCATGCCTTCCAGCATTTTATTGGTCAATACATAATCTGGCACATAACCACCTACAGCTGTAATTGCTGCTGAGATTTTACTCATAATTTTTAAAGTTAATTTGGCCCAAAATTATTGCAAATTCAATTAAATAATCATGAAATGTATGAAAAACAATTCATTTTGGTCTAATTTAATGCAAATTAAGTCGTTTTTGACTTCTATAAAAATTTAAAACAAAAAAAACGCTCACAAGTGAGCGTTTTATTATATGCATGCATAATACTTATGCTAAGTTTTCTTCTACTTCAGAGTTATCTATAAGAACTTGTCCTCTATAATATAACTTACCTTCGTGCCAGTGAGCTCTGTGGTATAAGTGTGCTTCTCCTGTAGTAGGACACGTAGCAATTTGAGGTGCTGTTGCTTTATAATGTGTTCTTCTTTTGTCTCTTCTTGTTTTAGAGATTTTTCTTTTAGGATGTGCCATTTTCTATGTTTATTTATCCGTTAATAGTTTCTTTAATGTATTCCAACGAGGATCCGTTTCCTCTTCAGTTTCTTTGTTTTCTTTAAGCTTTGGGCTTAATTCTTCTAATTTTTTAAGTATTTCTGAATCTAGTGTTCCGTCTTTAACTCCTGGGTGAACCCTTTTGGTAGGAACAGATAGCACAATGAACTCGTAAATATATTGTTGAATGTTGATCTCGTATTCACCATGTGGCAAAATCAATATATCTATTTCTTCATCGTTCAATTCCTCTCCAAATTTAACCACTATGTCAAATTGGTTTGAAATTTCCTGGTTGTAAGCTTCATTTGTTAAGTCACAATTAATGTTTACGGTTCCAGAGATTTCGAAATGCAATTCAAACAAGGTTGTTTTTTTGTCGAACAGAACATCTACACTTACAGACGAGCTGTTAAATTCTTCATACTCAAAATGTTCAAAGAACGTATTATTAATTTGATACTCAAAATGATGCTTTCCTAGTTTTAATCCTACAAACGGAATTGTAAACTCTTTCAATCGCTTCATTTTCACATCTAATTTGAGCCTGCAAATATAACAAATAAATTTTTAGATAAAACAACTTATAAACATTTTTTTGTTTATATCTTTTTTTGTCGTGTTTTGAGAATGTTTTTGGTTAAATGCTCGTATTCCTTCCTGTTTTTGAAGATTTGAATAGCTGCAAAAACGGCTTCTTTAAAAGAACTTTCGTCTGCTTCGCCTTTTCCGGCTATTTCAAAAGCTGTTCCATGGTCTGGAGATGTCCGGACTTTGCTCAATCCTGCTGTAAAATTCACTCCTTTACCAAAAGCAAGTGTTTTAAAAGGGATTAAGCCTTGATCGTGATAAGCTGCAATTATGGCATCGAAATTTTTATAATTTTTAGAACCAAAAAAGCTGTCTGCAGCATATGGACCAAAGACCAACATGCCTTTGTCCCTGATCTCGCTTAAAGTAGGCCTTAAAACCTCATCGTCTTCTTTACCAATAACACCATTATCGCCAGTATGGGGATTAATGCCCAAAACGGCCACTTTTGGTTTTCTTATTTTAAAATCTTTTTCAAGAGATTGGTATATAATATCCAGTTTGTCTTTTATTAACTGTTTGGTAATGTGGCTGGAAATGTCCTTTACAGGTACGTGGTCTGTAAGCAAGCCTACCCTTAGGGTGTCTGAGACCATAAACATTAAACTGTTGCCTTCAAGTTCTTTCGCCAAATAATCTGTGTGACCCGGGAAATTAAATGCATCCGATTGAATGTTGTGTTTATTAATTGGTGCCGTTACCAAAACATCAACATGGTTGCCCTTAAGGGCTTGGGTTGCAGCTTGGAGCGATTTAATGGCATAGGCGCCCATTTTTGGGTCTTCCTTCCCAAATTCAATATTGAATTTATCGTTCCATACATTGTAAACATTTAGTTTTCCATGTATTATTTGGTTGTAATTATTAACTCCGTTAAAATTTAATCCCAAATTAAAATGTTTGTTTAAAAATGAAATGGTCTTGACAGATGCAAAAATTACAGGTGTGCAAAATTCCAGCATTCTAGGGTCTTCAAAAGTTTTTAAAACTATTTCGCCTCCTATGCCATTTAAGTCTCCTATAGATATGCCTACAATTATATTTTCTTCGTTCTTCATTAAAATAAGATAACTTTTGTTTGTAATTTTACACTTGCAAATTTAACCAAATATTCGACATATATGTTTACTGGAATCATTGAAAGTGTTGGAGTAGTAAAAGATTTAAAAAAAGAGCTACAAAACTTACACATAACCATTGCCTGTAATTTTACAAATGAACTGAAAATAGACCAAAGTGTTGCCCATAATGGTGTATGTTTAACGGTTGTCCATATTTCTGGAAATGAATACACAGTAACCGCTATTGAGGAAACCTTAAGTAAAACCAACCTTAAACAACTACAAGTAAACGATTACGTAAATCTTGAACGAGCCATGAAACTTGGCGATAGATTGGATGGACACATTGTTCAAGGACATGTGGATCAAACAGCCATTTGTACAGATATTACGTATGAAGAAGGCAGCTGGAAATTTACATTTCAATATGATGCGTCCCTGAATAACATAACCATTGAAAAAGGTTCCATAACGGTTAATGGAGTAAGCCTAACGGTTGTAGACTCTGAAAAAGATTCTTTTAGCGTGGCCATTATACCCTACACTTTTGAGCATACCAACTTTAAAAATTTTATTAAAGGTACCGAAGTGAATTTGGAATTTGATGTGATTGGGAAGTATGTAACCCGATTGATGAGCTTAAATTAACGTTTCAATAATTTTTTAACACCTATAACAATCCCAATGCATAAACCAGCTAAAACCCCTCCATCTATAGGAAGACCAGGTGGTGGTGGTGGCAGTGGTGGTGGTGGTGTATTTTGAGCAATACAAACAAAGCTTATTAATACAAATAAGATTGAGGCAACCATTTTTTTGTTTTGTATCTTCATTTGCTTGTAAATGTATAAAAAAAAGCGACCTAACAAAATAAAAAACGCAAAAAATGTCTATGAAGTGCAAATATCTTCGACAAAGCGCATGGTTTTGTAAATTCGCTATTGACTGTTTTATTTCCCAAATATATGTTTTTTTGACTTAAATAATCATTTATTTTCGTTTATATCCATTAATTACAGGATGTAAGGTAACTTAATAAACACAAAGGGGAAATCTGTTATGAACCTTGTTCCTTTAATACAAACGTTTAAGCCAGATGTATATTTTATTATCAATAAATTAATCTTGCTGAACCTAAGTCATAAAAATAAAGAATTAAAACGGATATCCAATGGCAAAATTCAGGATAGGCTTGGAAACATCAAAATGAAAACGCTCTCCTTTGGGTAGTGCTGGATTGTGAAAAGGGGCGGCCAAATCAAAACGGATAACAAAACTTTGGATATCTACCCGAAGTCCTACTCCTGCTCCCATTCCCAATTCGCTTAAAAAATCACTGCTAAATTTATCTTTTCCGTTATAAGTTGGGTTTTCTTTGGAATTCCAGATGTTACCTGCATCGGCAAAAACAGCACCTTTTAAGAAGGAAACTATTGGGAACCTATATTCCAAATTGGCCTCTAGTCTTATATTTCCTGTTTTGTCAAAATAATCACTATTGGTTCCGTCTGTATCTGGGTTATAGGTTCCAGGTCCCAAAGACCTAATGTTAAAAGCCCTAACACTGTAAGGCCCTCCAGAATAGTATTGTTTTACAAAAGGAACCACATCAGAGTTCCCATAAGCCAAACCATAACCACCAAAAAGCCTGGCAGCAATAACTTGCTCTTTTTTAAAATTAAAGTGATAATGCAAATCGAGATCTGCTTTGGCATATTGCGCATAAGCCAAACCTAAAAATGTTTTTGGATTGCCTTCTCCTTGATCCTTGCCAAATAAGCTTATGGAATTTCCTGCTATGTCAAAAGTGAAGTTGACATAAAATTGATGCGTTTTTTGGGTATCAACCATTTCATTGTAGGAAAAGGAATAAGTAAGTCCTGCAATAAACTCCTGCTCAAAACTTCGTCTTAAAAACGGATCGTTATCCAAAATCTCTTCAAATTCTGGAGTGGTATCGTAAAGCTGGGTGTAATTAACGGAAATAGGGTTTATTTCATGGGTTACAAAACGGTTGGCATCCCATAAATAACCAAACAACGCTGTTCCGGAAAGCAAAGTGTACAAATCGGTTCGGTCCAAATAATCAATACTTAAAGAGATCTTGGTTTTTGGTATGGAGTATTTAAAAAAGTTATTGTCTATTTTAATGGGAAACAGAACCCGAGGAAAAATAAGTTCGTTTTCCAGTCCCAATTCCAAACTGGTGTTTCCAGAATTCTTCTCACCTCCTATTTGTGTTTCATAGCCTATTTTAGGGCTAACATTAAAGGTTTCGCCTCCTCCAAATAAATTTCTGTTACTTAAGGTTAAAGCAAAAGCTGGACCTGCAAAGTTATTGGATTTTGTGACCACTTGTAGCTCTGCCCTTAGGGCTCGTTTATTTAATGGCGACAAATAAATATTGGCTTCCAAACTGCCCATACTGTCTGTTGCTATGGTATCCAGTTCCTTGTACTGAATATTGACATATTTGTAGGCACCAATGGTTGACAGACGTCTTGCCGTATTTCTGGAGTCTTCCGGATTGTAAAGTTGCCCTTCATTTAAAACAATAAAAGGGTCTAAATATTTGGGTTTGAAAAAAGTTTCCTTTTGAATATAATTTTTTTCGTTATAACGTGTTGTAGCCGTTTGAACAGAGTCGGACACCTCGTAATTTGGGTAGATATTTATTTTAGATAACCTATAAGGAATGAGGCTTTTTTCTGGAACCTCGTTTTTAAGTTTTAAATATAAATCGAATTTTTTGTTGTCGTATCTGTTGGTGTCTGCTTCAAAAATTAAAAAATTATTGTTAAAATTGTAATAGCCTTTCTTTTTAAGCGCTTGGTCTATTCTTTTTCTCTCTAATTTCATACTGCTTAAATCGAATCGCATACCCTCTTTAAAAGGCGATTCCTTTACCAGGTCTTGAATGTCTTTTTTAATGGGATTTGGCAAGGTATCCAATTGATAACTTTCCATTCGGTAAGGTTTTGTAACCTTAACTGTATAATCCACAGACGCTTTTTTTTCTTCTTCTTGAAAGGCAGAGCTAGCCCGACTATAGAAAAACCCTCTGTTTTCCAGTCGGTTTAACAGCAAATCTTCCACGTCATAGGTTTCCACATCGGACTGATAGACTGGCGCTTCACCAAATTGCTTATAGAGCCAACGGTTGATGAATCCTGGATGTTCTTTTTGGTTTTTATAGTGATAATACAAGCCCAAGTACATACCTAAAAATTTGGAGTTGGGTTCTGGACGCAAAACACTTTCCAATTCTGCTTTTAAAGCAGGTTTATTGTCAATTACAGAATCTGATTCTATGGTTAGGGTAGCTCCAGTATATAAACGTTCTTCTTCTGGAATGTGTTTGGTAATACTGCAAGAATAAAAACTTCCAATCAAGAACAGGTAAATAAGTTTGTATGTTAAATTAAATTTCAATTGTTCTACTTTATATTAGTTCTTTTTTTGCTCCATACTTTTGTTTGTGGCTGCTTCTTTTTCTTTTCTTTTTTTCTCTGCTGCCTTATTGGCTGCCTCTTTTTCGGCCTTTAATTTTTTCTCTTGTTCTGTTTGTGCTTTAAACAAGGCATCCCAAAGTTCGCTGTATTTGTTAAACTCTTGGGTAAAAATAAGCGCAATGCCACTTACAACGGTTTGGCCATCAATAACATTTTCAAATTCATTTCTGCTAAAGCCTTTTAATCTATATCTGCCACTTTCAGTCAATAAATATTCTATACTGACATTACCAATTATGGGTGTTTCTTCTCCCGTGGAACTACTTCCTTCAATATCCACTTCACTTCCAACCCTTACAATCAACCTATCATCAAACAATTTTTGTTGGGCAGCAATATCCAATTGGGTTCGTTGTTGTGGTGAAGTCCCTTGATAATCTGTATAACTATTGATACCAAAATCGAGTTCAAATCCTGAATTTCCCAATAATTTATCTGTAAACACATTTAATTGATCTGCCACGGCATCGTTTAAATTGTCCCTTGCTATGGATGCTACTCCTCCTGCACTGCCATCACTGCCAGGATCTGGGTAGAACCTATTTAAAACCAAAAGGGAAAAGACCTGTTTGTTCAATTCGTCTTCTTGATTGTTTAACTGCTGAATCCTTCCGTACACTTGACCTCCAACAGCACCTTGTTCCTCTTCTGGCATATCTAAATTAAACGCAATTTCAGGTTCCATAAGTTGGCCATCAATGTTTAGATAGACATAAAAGGGCAGTACTTGACGGAATTTCCCCTTAACGGCAGGATCGTCTCCAGAATATACAGGAGCCATTAAGGAAGAGGCTGAGGCTTCTACTTCATAAAGTGCCTTGACATCCAGTTTCGCATCAAAAGGATCTCCAGACCAAGTAACAAGGCTGCCTGGCACCAATTTAAACTTTCGGTTAACCAATTTGTATAAATTTAATTCATAATGACCATCCAAAACCTCATAAACCCCAGAGAGTTTTAAATTCCCATTGGGATTCATGGTCATGTTAAAATCGCCTTCGCCCGAGACCTTAAAATTATCGCCAGTTTCTTCATCAATGATAATGGTTACAGTGGCTTTTTTTCCAATTTTTAAGAGGGCTGAAATATCAAACCCTTTAATGGTTGCCGTTTTTTCTTGGGTCCTGGTTAAAATAGCATCTGGATGTTCCCTATTCACAAAAATCACCACACCATCACGCTCTTCTACATTGACCGTAGCCGATGGCAAGACATAGGTAATATCTGTATCGGAACTTACTGTCATGTCCATGTTTACTTTAGGTATTTGCAGATCGCCAGTTATGGTAGCCGTTCCATCAAAACTAGCTTGTCCATAGAGAAAATCGTTGTCGTCTTTTGTGGCATTGATAACTTGGAAGTCGTTGGCGCTTACTTCCAAATTGAAAGTGGGATTAATAAACGATTTTGTCCCTATTTTTCCAGACATTTCAAAAGTATTGCTATTGGCATCACGTATTACAAATTGATCCATGGACAAACCGGAATTATCAATGTTCAAGGTTTCGTCCTGAAGCGTAAAAGCCGAATTGAACATGGCTATTTTAAAATTGGCATCCTCAAATTTCAAAGTGCCTTCGTATTTTGGTTCTTTGGTCGTGCCATATAATTTAAAATTCCCTGAGAAACTACCTGCTGTTTCTGTTATTTCCCCTTGTGAAAACCCTGTAAGGGCTTTCATATTGAATTGATTGATATCTAAATCCAAATCCAAACGTGCACCTGATTGACTTGCCACATAATCGCCGTGAAAATCAAAATCCACTTCTCCTTCTTTTAAGCTGGCATCAAAATCGTAGCTATCGTTGCCTAAAGATGTGGCATCCACCTTAAAAACACCTAAATCCACATCCATTACACGAAGGGACTGAACATCTAAATCTGCCACAATGCCTGTATCCTCAAAAGGTTCTTCCAAAATAAAATGGCCATTAAGGTTTCCAGAAGCCAACGTATCGTCTGGATTTAAATAACTTAAAAAACCGCTTAAATTAAAATTCTTAAAATCTATAGCCACATGGTCTTTGGGAGTTTCAGGAAACGCATCGGTTATTTCAATGACTTGATTGCCTTTGGTCATTTTAAAATTGTTGAACACCAGTTTTTTATCGTAAATAAGAATCTCATTGGAATCTGGAATAGTCCACGCCGATTTGCTTAAAATAAGGTTGCCTGGAACAACATGGTATCGCAATTCCTCGCGACTTCCAGTAATCTTACTGGAAATCTGGGCCAAAATTTCGGTATCGTGATATGCTAAAAAGTCCAAAGTCAATTCATTATTGGTTTGGTTTCCGGAAATCACCGTTTTTTGAATGTTTAAGGGTCCAGCCTGGATGTTGTTAAAGCCTAAATTAAAATTAAATTTATCTACATCTGTATCCATGGAAAAAGCCAAGCTATCCAACTCGTAACCATTGTAATTGATTTTTGGCGCTGTAATATTTGCTTTCAGTTTACGTTCTGCTTCTTCAAAATCCACTGAAATATCAATGGTGTCAAGGTCTTTAACATTTACCAAAAACACATCGTTTAAAATTGGTGCTTGACTGATTTTTCCCCTTAATTTTAAATTAATAGGATTGGAAATGCTATCTGAAACTTTTTCGTCACGATAAAAATAACTCAACACATGTTGTTTTATAGACGACAGCCAGGTTTGTGGATCTGCATTGGATTCCAGCTGCAGTTGTACCATTTTATTGTTTAAGGAGACTGATGTGGTATCTTTTCTAACATGTGCCAGAGCATTGAAATCTCCAATCAAATAACTTTTATTGTCGTACACCACAACACCTTTGTCCACAATGGTTGCCAGGTCAAAACTATTTCCGTTGCCTTTAAAATCGGCATAGATGTTCATGCCTGTTTTAATGTTGCGATCCATAAGGCCAAGGGCTTGCAAATCTGCTCCTATAATATTTATTTCTGCAGTAATTTCTGGAGCAATGGAATCCAAAACCACAGTGGCAAATAAATTCGCATTCAAGTTTTTATCTTTATAATTGGAAGTGATGTTTCCAGTACCATTTGTAATATCACCAACCAGTTTTAAATTGTTTACTTGGTACGTATTGTACTTAAAACTGGACACTGTTGCTTCAAGGGTCGCATCCAGGCTATTGATGTTATCTCCTTTTCCTTGAGCCTTTAACCGAAGGCTCAAGGCGCCTAAAGTTTCGTTATTAAGCAACTCGTTTAACTTATATTCCTCTATGGTTAAATTGGCGTCAAAGGCTAGGGATCCATCGTTTTTAAATTGCCCTTCTATTTTTGCAATCCCTTGTGAAGTGGTTAAAGTAGTATTGGCTTCCATAAGGTTTAAGTTTCCTGTAGCTGTGCCTGCCAACTCCACGTTTTCTGGAAGGCTTACGCCAAGATCGTCTTCTTTTACAAACTGAAGGATGTCTGAACGTTTGGTACTAACTGAAAATTCAGGGATTTGAAAGGATAATGAGTCTGGTTGTGTCATGTTTTGAATCTGCCCCTTTGCTGTAACTCTTGTATCATTCCAATTGACCAACATGTTTGATAGGTTGATATCTGCCAAATAACCATGGGCTTTTAGGGTTCCACGAATGCGTTTTTCGCTTAAAGTGTTTAAATAGTCGTTCTCTTTTAAATTTGGTTGGATTAAAAACAAATCTTTAAGGGAAACCACAAATGAAGACAGGTTTAATGCCACTCTAGATTGTTCAGGCATGCTAATAAACTGTGCCAAGGAAGGATAGTCCAATTGCAGCTGACCTTTTAAGGCATTATTGTTTAATTGGGTTTTTAAATTTGAAATATTAAGCTGCTTATCTGTAGCGTCCAGAGACAATTGCAAATTCTTTAAATGAATTCCAGAAACCTCCTTAAAAGACGCATCATCCAACTGCAAATGGGCAATCTTGTCTTTAAGCTTTATGTCTTCGGCTTGTAAGTTTATGTTTGTTAACACAATGGCATTTGAATTAAACACTCCTTTTTTACCTGTTTCGTTATTTACCAAATAGCTGAAGTTGTTGTTTTCCAGTTCTATTTCGGCAAGGTCCAATTGCAAATCTGGCCATTCAAACTTCAAGATATCTTGCTCAATATCTTCTGACACCTCCTCTACTTTTTCAGTTACAGCATTTTTTTCGGTTTCAGTTTTTAGGGTAATGGAAGAGTCTTTAAGGCTGAATTCAGTAATTTCAAACTGCTGATTTAGCAGATCGACTTTGGGAATTTCAGTGTATAGTTCTTCAATGTCCAAGATTGCCGCTATGTTATCTGTTTGGTTTTGGTAATTGGCAAACACCTTGGTAAGTGTTAATTCATCTACTGTTAAAGTTGGTAAGGTACTAGACTCAGAATCTTCAGTCTTTGGAACAGCTGTTTGAATAAAGGTGATATCGCTGTGAGTCAATTCCAGTTCCGAAGCCTTAAAAATCATGGATTCCAAATCGGTTTCATCCATATCTACAATCAGTTCCCCAACTTTAAAACGACTTTCAATACCTGTAACCGCATCGTTATAAACCACATCGAAATCTTCAAAATATAAATGTCCCAAAATCAGGTTTATTGAAGAAGAGGTGGTGTCTGTTGCAACAGTTGTTGTGTCCTGCGAGGCAAAAGCATCGATTAAAAATTGAAAATTAAACCCTTGAACGGTATCTGTTCTAACAATATTGGCTCGAACCCCTTTCCAGTCCAAGGCATCTACGCCTATGCCATTACCTTGTATTAGGGACCACAAAGGCATATTGGCTTCCAAGGATTTTGAATAGATTAAAGTGTCTCCCTTGGTGTCTTCCAAATAAAGCCCATCCAGTTGTATGTCGCCATCAAAAGTGATAAAGAGTTTTTCAACTTCAACTTTGGTATGTGTTTTATTGGACAGAAAGGATACAGCTTTAGTTACAATTATGTCTTGTCCCCAAGGGCTTCTAATAAATAAAATAAGCAAAAATAAGAGCGCAAGAATGCCCAAAACAATCCGTCCGATTATTTTTAAGAATCTAAACCTTTTCTTTTTGGTTGGCTTTGGTATGTCTTTATGTGCTTCTTTTTCCAAACAAATTTATCTGAATTACAAATTTATTATTTTAATAATGCGCATTGGTGCTTTATTCTATTTATTAATAGCTTTAAAGCAGAAATACGATATTGAAATGTAACCAAATTTCTAAATTTTTACACTATTTTAACCCGTATTGATAAAAACGGGCCATTTTTATAAGGTACAATAGCTTAGAAATAAAATATAAGGATATCATGCCAAAACCCAAGGGACAAAAAACACGAAAAACAAAGCGAAGCATAGCAAGCTTTTGATCAGAAAAATAAAGAAGGAAAAAGCTGAAAAAGTTTTGCGTAAAGAACGGTTAAAAGCTATTATGAAAAAGGCTAGGGAATGAGTGTCAATTATAGTTCACTTAATTGAAATTTTGCTTCCTGATAACCCATTTCAAAAGCTTCTTTGGCATGCGATTTTGAAAAAATTTCATATTTCCCCAATTCTTTGGGAGCAATAAATACATCACAAAACTTAAATTTATCTTCGGAAGCGTTTACACGTGTAATCTTATAGGCGCGTTCCAGTACAGATCTTGTGGTTTTTAATTGTTTTTTGGAAGTTTCCAAAAGCGAATTTAAAAACACACCAATAATTTTATCGCAACAAATCTGTAAGGGCTCTATAGGAAAGTTATTTGTAACTCCTCCATCGCATAATAATAAATCGTTAAAAACTATAGGTGAAAAAACACCAGGAACAGAAGAGGAGGCAATAATGGGTTTTATAAGAGGTCCTTTATTAAAAAAATGGGTTTTGCCGTCTATTAAATCGGTAGTGGCTATAAACATGGGGATTTTTAAGCTTTCAAAACTATCTTCCTTTAAATGTGTTTTTAAAAGCTTTTCAATTTTAGAGCCATCAATTAAACCAGGTTTTTTAAATGTGTAATTTTGATAGGAAAACAATTCGGTTTTTATAAACACATCAAAAATCTCATTGTATGTACATCCTGCAGCATACAAGGAACCCACGATAGCTCCTGCACTTGTACCAGATATAAAATCTGGTTTTATCCCCAGTTCTTCCATGGCTTTTAAAACACCTATATGAGCAACCCCTCGATAACCTCCACCAGATAAAACAAGTCCCAGTTTAATTGACTTTTGCATTGATTGCTAATTTTAAATAACCATCAAACTAAAATACGTAAAATTTTTGTTTAACATGAAGCCTATGAAAACATTGAATCAATACATCAAATGCTGTTTTGATTTGTTAAGCCAACCTGCTTGATTTTCATAATCAACAAAATATATTTTTAAATCGGCTTGGTTTTCATAATCTACATAATAGATGCTTTTTTTTGCTTGATTTTCATACTCTGTGAAAAACCATTTTCCATTATTTTTTCCAGCTTGATTGGCATATTTTACTTTGAACACCTTTAAATCGGCCTGATTCTCATAATCCACAACAAACACCTTAACATCGGCTTGATTGGCATATTGAACGGAATAAACCTTTTGTGAAAAACAAGTAAATCCAAAGCTAAGCACAAAAAACAAAGAGATAAGTAGTTTCATAAAAAAGGGTTTAAGTGTTGCTTAAATATACAAAAAGCTTTGGTTTTAAGTGCATTAGTTAAAATTGGAGCCCATAAAAAAACCTTTCGATTTCCCGAAAGGTTTCTTTTCATTTCTGTGGTCCCACCTGGGCTCGAACCAGGGACTTTCTGATTATGAGTCAGATACTCTAACCAGCTGAGTTATAGGACCTTTTTAGCATTTAGCTAACGCGACTTGTCTCTTTTCAGAAAGAGTGTGCAATATTACTACATATTTTCAAAGACTGCAAGATTTTTTATTCCTTTATTTCTTGGCACAACTCTATTAATACACCATTTGTTGATTTAGGATGTAAAAATGCTACCAGTTTGTTATCTGCTCCTTTTTTAGGTATCTCATTTAAAACAATAAAACCTTCGTCTTTCAACCTGGCTATTTCAGCATGAATGTCTGTAACATCAAAAGCTATATGATGTATGCCCTCCCCTTTCTTCTCTATGAATTTGGCAATGGGACTATCTGGTTTAGTGGCTTCAAGCAATTCTATTTTATTCTCCCCTACTTGAAAAAAAGAAGTATTGACACCTTCACTGGCCACTTCTTCTATTTTATAATGTGGTTTGCCTAATAATTTGGAAAACAAACGATTGGATGCGTCTAAGTCTTTAACAGCAATACCTATGTGTTCAATTTTATTCATATGAATGTTTCCCGAAAACGGAAATCTATATTTATTAAAACTAATTTAGTATCTTCAAAAATACAATAATCTTTAATTATCCCTATTTTTGCAAGGTAGAAATCCCTAATGGATTTTTTTGAAAACCAATGTCCAAGGGTGTAAATTGCTTAAGGCATTAAAAAAACTAGTATTGTGGAAGAAAGTCAAAGACAAAAAAAAATAGGATCTGTGTTACAGCGTGACTTGGTTGATGTGCTTCAAAAAGCAGCAACACAAGGTGGCTTGCAAGGCATACTTATTTCGGTAACTAAAGTAAAGGTAACTGTCGATCTATCGGTTGCTAAGGTCTATTTAAGCATCTTTCCTAACGATAAAGGCAAAGAATTGATTCAAGGCATTAAATCCAATGCGCCTTTAATTAAGCATGAATTGGCACAACGTACCAAGAACCAATTGAGACGCATGCCTGAACTTCAGTTTTATCTTGATGACTCGTTGGAGTATATAGACAAGATAGACAAGTCTCTAAAAGGTGAAGAGAACCCTTTAAAAAAACCAGATTTATTGGATAAACGTAAAAAATCTTAATCGGTTTTAATAAAACCTTCACAATAAAAGTCTTTTGTCAGTTAAATCTGTTTTAGCTGTTGTAATTTATGAACTTCTCACTCTACATAGCCAAACGTTATTTGCTCTCCAAAAGCTCTAACAATGCTATTAATTTTATTACCATTATTGCTGCCATTGGCGTTGTTCTTGGCTCAGCCTCTCTTTTTATTGTGCTTTCCGGTTTTGCAGGTTTAAAGGATTTTACCCTGCAGTTTACTTCAATCATCGATCCAGATTTGAAAGCTGAAGCTTCTACTGGGAAATCTTTTGTAATTTCTGAAGATGAGTTTTCTAAGTTGAATAACTTGGAAAGTATTGCATCCTTTTCAAAAATTATTGAGGAACGTGTGTTTGTAACCTTCGAGGAAAAAAGTTACACAAGTGCTTATATAAAAGGTGTTGACCAACATTTTGAAAAGGTAAACGCCATAGATTCCGTGGTAGTACTTGGTAGTTGGCTCACCCAAAAAACAAACCAGATCGTGTCTGGTTGGGGAATTGCCAATACCTTGTCCTTTGGGGTTTTGGATTATGGCAAACGCATCAATTTATATGTCCCAAAACCAGGAAAAGGGCAAATAACTTCTGCAAAACAGGCCTTTAATACCTTTAATGCTGTAAATGTTGGTGTTTTTGATGTTAATGAAAACTTAAACGACAAGTATATTTATGCTCCCATAGACATGGCTAGAGCGCTTTTAGGTTTTGATGAAAATGAAGTGACCTCTTTAGAGTTTAAATTGAAAGAAGAGGCTACAGAAGACCAAGCCAGGACAGAAATTACTTCAGTTTTGGGAGATAAGATCATTCTAAAAAACAGTGCCCAATTAAATGATGCGCTTTACAAAATGTTGAATACCGAAAATTTAGCTGTGTATTTAATTTTTACCTTGGTCTTGATAATTGCGTTGTTTAATGTGATTGGTTCCATGATTATGATGATTCTGGATAAAAAAAGCAGCTTAAAAACGCTTTTTAATTTAGGAGCAACCATTCCAAACATTAGAAATATTTTTTTTCTTCAAGGAAGTTTAATGACCATTTTTGGTGGTTTGATAGGTTTGTTAATAGGTTGCATTATTGTTTGGTTGCAAAAAACCTTTTCGTTGATAATGATCACGCAAAGGTTACCCTATCCTGTAACTTTAAAAGCCGAAAACCTCTTAATAGTTTTTATAACCATTTCCGTTTTGGGCATCATTGCTTCAAAAATAGCTTCGGTAAGGATTTCAAAAAAACTGGTGTCTATCTAATTTTCTTTTGTGGAATTTGGAGTTTGTTTGCTACACAAACTGATAATCGGAAAAAGCATCCAAAACTTCATCAAAAGCAGCAAACACATCTTTCGATTCGTCACTGGTAACCATTTTCATTCTATATTCCTTAAAATTTGGAATACCTTTAAAATAATTGGTATAATGTCTTCTGGTTTCAAACACACCAAGTTTCTCCCCTTTCCAGTCTATGGCCATTTGTAAATGTCTTCTGGCAGCTTCTACACGTTCTTCCAGGCTTACAGGTTCTAAATGTTCCCCTGTTTTAAAAAAATGCTTTACCTGCTTAAAAAACCAAGGGTTTCCAATGGTGGCACGACCAATCATACAGCCATCCAGGCCATACACATCTCGCATTTCCATGGCACGTTCTGGAGAATCCACATCGCCATTTCCAAACACGGGAATATGCATTCTTGGATTGTTTTTCACTTCTGCTATGGGCTTCCAATCTGCATGCCCTTTATACATTTGGGCTCGGGTTCTTCCATGAATGGCTATGGCTTTACAACCAACATCTTGTAATCTTTCGGCAACCTCAACAATTTTAATGGAATCGTGGTCCCAACCCAAACGGGTTTTAACGGTTATGGGAATGTTGGTACGTTTCACCATTTCGGCAGTAAGTTGCTCCATTAAACAGACATCTTTTAAAATACCTGCTCCAGCACCTTTACTTACAACTTTTTTTACAGGACACCCAAAATTAATGTCTATGATATCTGGGTTTGATTTTTCAACAATATCTATGGTTTGAAGCATGCTTTCTAAATTGGCTCCAAAAATTTGAATGCCTACTGGACGTTCTTTTTCATAAATATCCAGTTTCATGACACTTTTAGCAGCATCCCGAATCAAACCTTCACTGGAAATAAATTCGGTGTAAACCACATCTGCACCTTGTTCCTTGCACAAAGCACGAAAAGGTGGATCGCTTACATCCTCCATGGGAGCTAAAAGCAAAGGAAAATCTGGAAGTTCTATATGACCTATTTTTACCACCTTTTTTATGTATTAATTAGTTTGATTTTTGGAAAAATATACTAAAATTGAATGCTTGCTTCAACTGTTTTACCATCTCTTTTTACTACCACTTGTGTGGAATCGCCAGCTTGAAAAACCGATAAAGCCCTCATATAGCTCATCATATCCACAATAGCGCTATCACCAAGTTTTATTACAATATCTCCTTTTTGCAAACCTGCTTTTTGTGCAGGTTTGTCTTCGCTTATTCCATCTACTCGCATGCCTTCCCCATCAAACAAATAATCAGGAACCACACCTAAACCAACTTTAAAACGAGGTGTTTCTTCACTTTCATTTTTGGTTTTTCTAAAGGCCAATTTGCCACTTTTATCCAATTCGGTTATAACATCAAAAATATAGTTGGAAATGGCATCCATACCTTCGTAATTCAACTTTTCGGTATCATCTCCAGGCTTGTGATAATCGTCATGTTGTCCTGTAAAAAAGTGCAGCACTGGAATATCCTGTAAGTAAAAAGAAGTGTGGTCACTTGGTCCAACACCAGATTCGTTTTCAACAATTTTAAACCCAGGATTGGTTGCTGAAAGGGTTTGTTTCCAACGAGGAGAGGTTCCAACACCATAAACAGCTAAGGTGCTGTCTTGTTTTAAACGTCCTACCATGTCCATGTTTATCATGTAATTGGCTTTGCTTAAATCCAAGGTTGCATTTTTAGTAAAATAATTAGAGCCCAATAGGCCCATTTCTTCTCCAGAGAAAGCCATAAACAAATAATTGTTGGAGCTGTTTGCTGTTTTTAACTTACCAGCCAAATCCAACATAACGGCAACACCACTGGCATTATCGTCTGCTCCATTATGGATTTCTTTATCGCCTCTATGCAAAGAGCCTTCGCTGCCATACCCTAAGTGATCGTAATGAGCTCCTATAATAATGGTGTTTTCTGCTTGATTGTCTATATATGCCAAAACATT
This sequence comes from Xanthomarina gelatinilytica, assembly GCF_000348685.1. Lineage (GTDB taxonomy): Bacteria > Bacteroidota > Bacteroidia > Flavobacteriales > Flavobacteriaceae > Xanthomarina > Xanthomarina gelatinilytica. The sequence continues at coordinate 289,648 of NZ_ANLA01000004.1, forward strand.
GGTTCCTGTAATGGTGGAGTCTTCACCTGCATTGGTATAGTCTACTTCTCCATGAGGACCTTTTTTAGGTTTAAATGTAAAAGTTTGATAAAATCCTTCGGTTCCTTTTGGCTGTAGTCCCAATTCTTTAAATCGCTCTACAATATATGCTGCAGCAGCTTGTTCTCCTTTAGTGCCAGTTTCTCGACCTTCTAATTTATCATCTGCCAGAAAAGCAACATCTTCTTTTATTTTGTTTTTATAGCTATATTCCTGTTTACAACCCAAAAGCGATATAAAAAGAACCAGTAACGATATTTTCTTCATATTATTAATGTTATTTTTGGCAAAATTATGGAATAATTGCCACTTATTTAAACTTTAATCTATGTCTCTATTTTTAAGACTTTTTTTTGGCTTGTTATTGGTAACAAGCATTGTATCCTGTAAAAATAAAAAAACACAAACTGAAGATGCCAAAACTGGCGCCACTAAATGGGTAGACACCTTAATTTATGCAGATGAAGTTCATTTTAAATCTTTAAAGCAAATCACTTTTGGTGGCGACAATGCAGAGGCTTATTGGAGCTTTGATGACAAACAGTTAGTGTTTCAATCCAACAATAAAGACTGGAATGTAAACTGTGACCAAATGTTTTTAATGAATGCCGATGAAACCTTTAAGGACAAGATGCCTCCAATGATAAGCACTGGAAAAGGAAGGACCACATGTGCGTATTTCTTGCCAGATAACAAACATATCATTTATGCATCCACACATTTAGGTGGCGAAGATTGTCCTGAAACACCTTTACGAAAAAACGGTAAATACATTTGGCCAATTTATGATACATACGACATTTTTGTGGCCGATCTAGAAGGTAATATTGTAAACCAACTAACCAATGAACCTGGTTATGATGCAGAGCCAACTGTGTCTCCCAAAGGTGATAAAATTGTGTTCACTTCCGATAGAAGTGGCGACTTGGAACTTTACACCATGAACATTGACGGGAGCGATGTGACACAGATTACTTTTGAACTAGGCTATGATGGTGGCGCTTTCTTTTCGCCAGATGGCACCAAAATCATTTTTCGTTCTTCCAGACCAAAAACCGAAGAAGCCATTAAGGAATATAAAGATCTGTTAGCCGAAGGCTTGGTACAACCAACCGAAATGGAACTCTATATCTGTAATGCTGATGGGAGTGAATTACGTCAATTAACCGATTTAGGAAACGCCAATTGGAGTCCATTTTTTCATCCATCTGGAGAAAAAATACTATTCTCCTCAAATTTTGAGTCTGAACGTGGTTTCCCTTTTAATTTGTATATGATAGATATTGATGGTAAAAACTTAAAACGCATTACCCACAGCGATACTTTTGATGCTTTTCCTGTGTTTTCCAACGATGGTAAAAAACTTATTTTCTCTTCCAATAGAAATAATGGTGGTGGTCACGACACGAATTTGTTTATTGCAGAATGGCAAGACTAAATTATTGACAGGCTGAAATATCCAACTACTGATATCACTATTGCAAAATGGCAAGACTGAAAGGATTGACAGGCTGAAAATTAGTAAAACAGAAATAGAGTGTGAATTTTAATTTATTAGTTTTAATTCTTCAACATTTACTGCTAATGTGATTGTTTTTCTATTATTAAAATTTCCATGTTCAATTTGAAATTCAATTTTGCTGTCTTCCGTATTATTCCAATTAATGAATTTGGGATTATAAAGTTGGCCTATTTCGAAAAGATTTTGATTTGGGTATTCACCAAATTCAGATACGGCAACCAATAAGTTAAATGAAACTTCGCAGCTTTCGCGTCCTGCACTTCCACTTCCGTTATCCATTTTATAAATTCTTACAGATACATAGTCCGTAACGATATCTCCAATCAATTCGGAGTTATTCAGGATTTTTATAAGACGGGAATTATTAGATTTATCTATTTTAAATTGATCCTGTGAATACAATGTTTGCAACATCCCAATTACAAATAGTATCAGAGTTAATTTATCTTTCATATTTATAATTGTTTTTACTTACCGTTACGTAAAGTGTTAACAAGCAGAACTAATCTCTTTCCTTAATACGCTCTCTTTCCTTAATATCAATTTGGCGTTCGTTGGTTTGTAATTTGGTATTTCCAAATTTATACCTAAAACCTAATTTTATATATCTGTTGTCTAAATTGGTATTGTAATAACTACGCTGGTTTAAATAATTGGTTGTTGTATCAAAATCCCCTAAATTGAATAGGTCTGCAGCACTTAAGGAAATCACTGCTTTTTTATTTAAAATGGTTTTTGATACTGATATTTCAGATTCTAACCTTCCAGCAACATCCATAAATCCTTGGACATTCGAAGAGATGTAGATAAAAGTTAAATTTGCTGTTAAACTTTGGTCTTCTAAAAAGGTGAAATCGTTACTTAACACACTGTAATTGGACCATTTTTTAGCTTCAATAATACCATTTACAGTAGCAGTTTTATCGTAAGTATTGTAAAAAGAGGTTACTGCGTAAACAAACCAAGCATCTGTTACGTTAAAATAAGAAATGACATCAAAGCCAAATTCTATAGATTTTTCAATGTTTATTGGTGAATAAGTAATTTCATTACTTTGGTTGTTTTGAATAGGTATTTCAAAAATGTTATCATTTTTATGAATGTAATATGCTTCCAAGGTTAAAAAGGGGCTTACAGTAGACCCAACAACATAATGGTCTTTATAGGTAGGCATGAGGTTGGGATTACCTACCACTAAGGTATAGTCGTTCAAATAAAAAGTAAAAGGATTTAAATCTTTATAGTTTGGCCGTTCTATACTTCGTTTATAATTAGCATAAAAACTTAGGACTTCACCTGCTTGGTACGTTAGACTTACATTGGGAAACCAGTCAAAATAATCTTGTTTGTCTGTTTGATTGTTGGTTAAAGATATCCCTTCTAGAGAGGTTTGTTCCATTCTTATTCCTGCATGCAAACGCCATTTTTCCCATTCTTTTTTAATATTGGAATAGGCAGCAAACACATTTTCGTTATAATCAAAAGTACTGGAGTTTGTTACATCCAAAATCTCTTGATTGGTGTTAAAATCATAATCGTAGCGTGTCACATCACTGTTTGTTTGCACATTGGAGAATTTCATTCCAGCATCAAAATAAGATGTGTCGTTTATAGGCAATTTATAATCCAACTGAGAGGTTATGATTTGTGTTTCTTGATTGGCATCTGTATTAAAAGCTGTAGGCTCTATAAAGTTATTATTCTGATCGTAATAATTGCTTAAGGATTCTTGAAATCTGTTATAGTCATAAATGGTATAATGCCCATTAAGCGCGAAACTTCCTTTTGTAAATTGATGTACATAATCCAAATCAAAACCTAAATTGTATTTATCGTCATTCGCCATGTTAGCTGCCTCAAAACGGGATTGAAATACTTTGTTTGCATTATAGACATTCGTATTGTTATCTATGTTGTATTTGTAATATGGTGTCCATAACATGTTGGAAGATACACTTAAGGTGTTTGCCTCATTTAGTAGAAAATCAATGTTGAAATTCAGGTTATGCGATTTGCTCCAGGTATTTCTGTTAACGGATGATTTCCAAAATTCATCAACTTGACCATTGGTATCGAGGTAATAAACACCATCGTCGTTGTCCCTGTTTATTTTGTCGTCCGTATAGCTATAATTGGCAAATAAATTAACTTTGTCTGTTTTAAAATAATTGGTCATTCCTGCATTGTATCTAGGAAATACACCTTGGGTGTAATTTGCAAAAACACTTCCTCTATAGCCTGTAACCAGGTTTTTACTCATAAGAATGTTCAAAACCACTCCACTTTCAGCATCATAACTAGCAGACGGATTGGTAATAACCTCAACAGTTTTTATGGAGTTGGCTGATGATCCTTCCAAGAGCTGCAATAATTCATCCTTGGACAGTTGCACTTTTCTATTATTTATGTAAACTGTTGGCGCAGAACCTTTAACAGATATTTGCCCATCCAAAACCAAAACCCCTGGAGTACTTTTTACTACTTGAAGCAAGCTACCTTCAGAAAGCGCTGTGTTTTCAACCCCAAAAACCAGTTTGTCTGCTTCTTTCTTTATGGTAGGTTTGTTCACTACAATATTGACTTCGTCTAAAGCTTCATTATTTTCTTCTAAGGTGATATCACCAAGACTTATATCTTTAGAAGACACACTAACAAATTCGGTATAATCTTTAAAACCTATAAAACTTATTTTAATAAGATAATCCTCTTCTTGAACATTTTTTAGTTCAAAAAAACCTTGTTCATTTGTGGATGTGCCTTTAATGGCAGTAGAATCTTTTGCAGACAGCAACAATGCATTGGCAAAATATACAGGATTTTGGTCCGTGTCTTTTACGGTTCCTGTAATGGAAACATCTTGAGCCATCACTGTAAATGGTAACAAAAAGACAACAAAAACGTAAAAAAAATTTAACTTAAAACTCATAAGCTTATTTGGGGCTACAATATAAAAATAGTTTTGAACATATTTTTACGGAAAACCCGTAAATAAATATGATATTTAGTTAGTTATTAACAATTATAGCAAGTTTAAAACAATTATATTTGCAAATTAGATTTATGCTAGAATAAATTTTATGAAGCACATTAGAAACTTTTGTATTATAGCACATATAGACCATGGTAAAAGTACCTTGGCAGATAGATTATTGGATTATACAGGCTCTGTAACCGAACGCGAGAAAAAAGAACAGCTGTTGGACAGTATGGATTTGGAGCGAGAACGTGGTATAACCATTAAATCTCATGCCATACAAATGGAATATACCTATAAAGGAGAGCAATATATTTTAAATTTAATTGACACGCCTGGACACGTAGATTTTAGCTACGAGGTATCACGTTCCATTGCTGCTTGCGAAGGTGCTTTGTTGATTGTTGATGCTGCGCAAAGCATTCAAGCACAAACCATTTCCAATTTATATTTGGCCTTGGAAAACGATTTGGAAATAATACCTGTTTTAAATAAAGTGGATTTGCCAAGTGCCAATCCTGAAGAAGTAACCGATGATATTGTGGATTTATTGGGCTGCAAACCAGAAGATGTTATACATGCCAGTGGAAAAACAGGCTTTGGCGTAGATAATATTTTAGCTGCCATTATTGAGCGTATTCCTGCTCCTACCGGAAATCCTGATGAACCCTTACAGGCTTTGATTTTCGATTCGGTTTACAACCCATTTCGTGGTGTGGAAACCTATTTCAGGGTATTAAATGGAACCATAAAAAAAGGACAGAACATTAAATTTATTGCCACAGGCAAAACATATTTTGCAGATGAAATTGGTACTTTAAAACTAAAACAGTTTCCTAGACAAGAAATAAAAGCTGGAGATGTTGGGTATGTAATCACTGGAATTAAAGAAGCTAAAGAAGTAAAAGTTGGTGACACCTTAACTGATGCTAAAAATCCAACTACCAATGTTATTGAAGGTTTTGAAGATGTGAAACCCATGGTATTTGCCGGAATCTATCCTGTAGATACGGAAGATTATGAAGAACTTCGAGCATCTATGGAAAAATTGCAGCTTAACGATGCCTCTTTGGTTTTTACTCCTGAAAGTTCTGCTGCTTTAGGTTTTGGGTTCCGTTGTGGTTTCTTGGGCATGCTACACATGGAAATCATCCAGGAACGCTTGGAACGAGAGTTTGATATGACTGTTATTACAACAGTTCCTAACGTAAGTTACCACGCTTTTACCAAAAAATACCCAGAGACACCAATTATTGTTAATAATCCTTCCGATTTACCAGACCCATCCGGTTTGGATCGTGTGGAAGAACCATATATTAAAGCTACCATCATTACCAAAGCAGATTTTGTTGGAAACGTCATGTCTCTATGTATTGAAAAACGAGGCATGATTACCAATCAAACCTATTTAACAACCGAAAGGGTTGAAATGACTTTTGATATGCCTTTAGCTGAGATTGTTTTTGATTTCTATGATCGCTTAAAAACTGTTTCCAAAGGATATGCCTCTTTCGATTATCATCCTATTGGGATGAAACCTTCTAAACTGGTTCGTGTGGATATTTTATTGAACTCCCAACCAGTAGATGCACTTTCAGCTTTAATACATGCTGATAATGCACATAGTATTGGTAAAAAAATGTGCGAAAAATTAAAGGAACTCATTCCTAGACAACAATTCGATATCCCTATTCAAGCCGCCATTGGTGCAAAAATTATTGCTAGGGAAACCATAAAAGCCTTACGTAAAGATGTAACTGCCAAGTGTTATGGTGGAGATATTTCCAGAAAACGTAAACTCCTTGAGAAACAGAAAAAAGGTAAAAAACGTATGAGACAAGTAGGAAATGTTGAAATCCCCCAACAAGCTTTTATGGCTGTTTTAAAACTGAACGACTAAAAAAATTCCTGCAAATGCAGGAATTTTTTTTAAACCCTAACAAAACCTTTTTGATTTTGTGTCATTGGTAAATGATCTCGCAAAAAAACGGTTAAACTCTGTTCTTAAATAGAGAAACCCATCTTTTAATAAATTAATTTAAATTGGTTTTTCCTCCGTTTGTTTCATTCTTTACTGTTTCTACATCAAAAGGTTTTCCTATATAAACTAATTTCCAACCTGGTTCAAGGTTTTCAAGGGTTTCTTCTTTGTCTGCCTTAACAACAAACAAATCGTTGTCATTATCTTTAATGAACAAAGGAATAATATCTGGATCCTTACTTGAAATTTCAATTAAATCGTAATAATGGTCTTTATCTTTTAATTTAATCTCTTGTATGGAAGGATATTTATTGATAACGTTTGTCAATGAGTTAAAATCGTCTGTATAAGAAAACACGCCTTCTATTGGCATTTCTGAGGTTTCGTGCATTTCTGTAGAGGTTAACAACCTGTAAGACCCATTTTCCCCAAATTTATCCCCAAACTGCTTAATGGCGTACTTATTTATATCTGTATTTCCAGTTAAAGCCAATAAAAAACCCATATCGTTAAGCTCAATATTATCCAATAACTTATCGGAGTAAATATTGGTATTCATTGCTTCCAGACCAAGCTCGTTGGCTTTTGCAATATTATTTTGGTTGCTATCTATTAAAACAACATGTCTGCCATTTTTCTCTAAATAATGGGCCAATAACCTAGGGAGTTTGGATGCACCTACAATTAAAATCCCTCTAGACTCGGTCAAGAACACTCCAACTATTTTGGCAAACATCCTGGCCGTAGTGGCATTAAGGATAACAGTTCCTAGCACAATCATAAATACCAATGGAGTAATATATTCGGCTCCTGGAACGCCATCTTCGGCAAGTTTAAGTCCAAATAGCGAGGCAATACCTGCTGCCACGATTCCTCGTGGACCAACCCAGCTTATAAACAGTTTTTCTTTAAGTTTTAAATTAGAGCCTTGGGTACTTAAAAACACGCCAATAGGTCTAATAACAAACACAACAACAGAAAATAAGATTACTGTGTTCCAATTGTAAATTAAAAGCAAATCTTCAAAATTGATATCTGCAGCTAGAAGGATAAAAAGTATGGATATCAATAAAACACTTAAGGATTCTTTAAAATAAAGCAGTTCTTTTAAGTAAGGGGATTTGGAGTTTCCCAAAACCATTCCCATAACCACCACTGCCAATAAACCAGACTCATGTGCAAATTCATCGGCTAAAATAAAAACTCCCAATACAGCTGCCAATGCAAACACATTCATTAAATAATGGGGCACCCAATTTCGGTTTAAAATCAAATTAAGTCCATGAGCAAAAGTAAACCCAAAAGTAGTACCGAACAATACGATTTTCCCAAATTCAATAAAAGCCGTTTTGGTAAATTCCCCACCAGCATCCACACTAATAAATTCGAAAACAAGTACAGCTACCAAGGCTCCTATTGGGTCTATAAGGATTCCTTCCCATTTTAAAACGGCAGAAACATCTTTTTTAAGGGGTATATTTCTTAAAATTGGTGTAATTACCGTTGGTCCTGTTACAATAATCAGAGCTGAAAATAAAAAAGAAATTTCCCAACTTAAATAAAAAATATAGTGTGCTGCTATGGCAGCCCCAAAAAAGGTGACTATAGAACCTACAGTAATTAACTTGGTAATAACTGGACCAACATTTTTTATTTCACCTTTTTTTAAGGTTAATCCACCTTCAAATAAAATTATACTAATTGCCAAAGACACAAAGAAAAACAAACTGCCTCCAGGAAAAAGCCCTTCTTCGCCATTCCATCTAGGTTCAATCCATTTGGTGCCATCTGCACTTAAAAATTCTGCTGCAATAGGTCCTACAAATAAACCAATAAGAATTAAAGGTAAAATAGCTGGTATTTTTAATTTCCATGCTACCCATTGTGCCAATATACCAAGTATGATAATGCCTGCTAATTCTACCATATAAAGATTTTAAATTTTGTGAACAATTATAAAAAACCTTGGCAAAATAATGCTTTTTTATTTTACAATTATAAATAGCGCTTTATTAACAAGTTAAAAAACTAAAGAAAAAAATTAAAAAGATGAAACCATCAATCCTCATTTTTGGATTCGGACATATAGTACAAACGTTTTAAACTCTTTTTAAGAAGTACGAATCGATATACGCCAATTATAAAAAAAAGTGCCGAAAATACTAATGACAACAATCCTAGAAACCTGAAATTTGGAAAAGGGAAATCTTTTAATTGAAAAAAAGCAATACCACCCAACAACAAATACAAAGAAGATCTTACATAAGATAACAAAGTACGCTCATTTGCCAACCTGGTTCGCTCAATAGCTAAATAATCTCTTAAAATAACTTCTTCATCTGGCTTAAAATCTCTACCAAACCGAAGCAATTTCATTTTTTTTATTTTCAAGGGACTCGGTTTAAGTGTTTTCATAAATGGTTTTTTATAAAATTATAATTAATATTTATTAGCTACAAATAAATTATCTCATCCAATCCAATCCAAAATGTTAAAAAACAACTAATATCCTTGCTTTATTTTCACTTATACGGGGCGTTTTAGTAATTTGCAGGCATTATGAAATTATATCCTATTAAATCTGGAAATTTTAAGTTGGATGGCGGCGCCATGTTTGGTGTAGTCCCTAAATCCCTTTGGCAAAAAACCAATCCTGCAGATACCAACAACATGATTGATATTGCTGCACGTTGTTTATTAATTGAAGATGGCAACAAGCTCATTTTAATAGACACTGGAATGGGCAACAAACAAAGTGATAAGTTTTTTGGATACTATTATCTTTGGGGAAATGATTCTATTGACAAGTCCTTAGAACAATATGGTTTTCATAGAGATGACATTACAGATGTGTTTATGACCCATTTACATTTTGATCATTGTGGAGGCTCAATCCAGTGGAACAAGAACCGAACGGGTTATGAGCCTGCTTTTAAAAATGCCCATTTTTGGAGCAATCAAGACCATTGGAAATGGGCAACACAACCCAACAACAGGGAAAAAGCCTCTTTCCTTAAAGAAAACATTTTGCCAATGGAAGAAAGTGGCCAGTTAAAATTCACAGACTTACCACAAACAGATATGTTGAAAAACAGCCCTTTGGGCTTTGATATTTTTTTCGCAAATGGCCATACAGATAAACAAATGATTCCTATGATACATTACAAAGGCAAAACCATTTGTTTTATGGCAGACCTACTGCCAACTGCAGGGCATTTACCCTTACCTTTTGTAATGGGCTACGATACAAGACCTCTGCTGACTTTAGACGAAAAAGAAAAATTCCTCAAACTAGCAGCAGATAATAATTATTACTTATTTTTGGAGCACGATGCACATAACGAGATTATTACAGTAAAGCAAACTGATAAAGGTGTGCGATTAAACCATGTTTTTACCTGTAATGAAATATTTAACTAATACCAATAAATTAAAATGAAATTAATGAAACCTTTTATGCTTTCAGTACTTGTAGCCGCTACTCTTTCTAGTTGTGGTGGAGGTGCTGATATTGTATCAACACCTGTTGAAAACATAGATTCTGTGCCTTTAAAAGTGTCGGAATTAACTGAAAACGAAAAACACACTTGGGGACATTTAGATCTTGTAAAAGATACAATTCCTGGAATGAGTGTTGAAAAAGCTTATGCTGAAATTATAAAAAATAGAAAAGGCCAATCTGTGATTGTTGCTGTAATTGATTCTGGTATCGATATTGAACACGAAGACTTAGACGGAGTTCTTTGGACCAACGAAGACGAAATCCCAGGAAATGGTATTGACGATGATAATAATGGTTATGTAGATGATATTCATGGGTGGAACTTTTTAGGAGATGCTTACGATGAGCAATTGGAATACGTACGTATCCTTGCATCTGGAGACACAAGCAACCCAGATTATGCTAGAGCTAAAGAAGAATACGACAAAGAATATCAAGAAACGGTTGGTAGAAAAGCACAATACGATCAAATTTATGAGCAAGTAAAAAATGCCGATGAAACCATCTCCAAGCATTTAGGTAAAGAAAACTACACCAAAGAAGATGTTGAAGCCATCGATTCAGAAGATGAAGCCATTACCAAAGCCATTAGCGTAATGAACTTTATGTATGGAAATGGATTTGAAGACACAAAAGTAGCTTTAAACTCCATAAAAGAAGGTGTGGATTATTTTACTGATAAATTAAACTACAACCTAAACAAAGATTTCAACGGAAGAACCACTGGAGACAATCCTAACGACTTGTCTGATGTTGGATACGGAAACGCCAATGTACTTCCTTCTGAAAAAGGGGAAAGCCACGGAACTCACGTAGCAGGAATTATTGCTGCAGAACGTGGTAATGGTAAAGGTGTAGATGGTGTTGCCAACAATGTAAAAATCATGAGCTTAAGAGCTGTTCCAAATGGCGATGAGTACGATAAAGATATTGCTTTGGCTATTAGATATGCCGTAGATAATGGCGCGTTAATTATCAACGGAAGTTTTGGTAAGTACTACTCTCCACATAGCGATTGGGTTAGAGACGCAATAGCTTACGCAAGTAGTAAAGATGTTGTTTTTGTAAATGCTGCAGGAAACGAAGGTATAGATTTAGACCAAAAAGAATGCTATCCAAACGATCAAGTAAACAATGGTCCAGAAGTATCTACCTCTTTTATTACAGTTGGCGCTTTAGAGCCTAAATATGGTGCCAATATGTTAGCTGGGTTTTCTAACTACGGAAAAATCAATGTAGATGTTTTTGCTCCAGGAGCTAAAATTTATTCCACAACTCCAGAAAACGAATACGATACCAAAGGGGGAACATCTATGGCTGCTCCTGCAGTAGCTGGTGTTGCTGCTTTAATCCGTTCTTATTACCCTAAATTATCTGCTGCTCAAGTAAAGCAAATAATTATGGATTCTGGATTGGCGCTTTCTACAAAAGTAGTGGTTGGTGGAGATACCAATAACGTAAAACCTATTGGAGATTTAACAAAATCCGGTAAAATTGTAAACGCTTACAACGCGCTTATTATGGCAGATCAGTTATCTAAATAATTATAAAAAACCTAAACCTCATCCTATCAAAAGATGAGGTTTTTTTAATTCATTTAAAATGAAAAAAATCTTTGTATTCCTTTTTGGTTTAGGCGTTCTTTTTACTTCAGCCAATACCAATCAAACAGAACCATACAAAACGGCTAACAATACGGGTTACTGGCAACAACATGTAGATTACAAAATGAATGTAACCATGGATGTTACCAATTATCAATTCACTGGAACGCAACAATTGGTTTATACCAACAACTCTCCAGATGTATTAACCAGAGTGTATTACCACCTCTATTTTAACGCATTTCAACCTGGCAGCGAAATGGATGTAAGATCGCAAACCATAGCAGATCCAGATAGTCGTGTGGGAGATAGAATTGGAAAATTGAAACCAGACGAAATTGGTTTTTTAAATGTCACCTCATTAAAGCAAAATGGTATTATCTTAAATTACGATGTAGTAGGAACTGTTTTACAGGTGCAATTGCACGAGCCAATACAACCAGGAGAAAAAGTAACTTTCGATATGGTTTTTAATGGCCAAGTACCTGTTCAAATTCGTCGTTCTGGTAGAAACAGTGCTGAAGGTGTGGCTTTATCCATGACACAATGGTACCCAAAATTAGCCGAATACGATTTTGAAGGTTGGCATGCAGATCCATACATTGGAAGAGAATTCCATGGTGTTTGGGGAGATTTTGACGTAACCATAAACATCGATAAAAACTATGTGGTTGGTGGTACTGGTTATTTACAAAATCCAAACGAAATTGGCCATGGTTACGAAACTGGAGAAGTAAAGCAACCTAAAGGAGATATGCTGTCTTGGCACTTTATAGCACCAAAAGTTCACGATTTTACTTGGGCTGCAGATCCAGAATTTATTCACGATACCATGCAGGTTCCAGATGGTCCAATGTTACATTTCTTATACAAAAAGACTTTAGAAGCCGAATACCTGGAAAACTGGAAAAAACTACAACCAAAAACGGTTGAATTAATGGAGTATTTCAGTGAGCATATTGGAAAATACCCATACAAACAATATTCTGTAATCCAAGGTGGCGATGGTGGTATGGAATATGGCATGTGCACACTTATCACCGGAAAACGCAAATTTGGAAGTTTGGTTGGTGTTACGGCACACGAATTGGCTCATGCTTGGTTTCAATTTTTATTGGCAACTAACGAAGCCAGACATTATTGGATGGACGAAGGATTTACCAGTTATATTAGTGATTATGCCATGAACGCCGTTATGGATGGCAATGAAGAAAACCCAACAACCAATGCTTATAGAGGCTATATTTACCTGGCAACTTCTGGGAAAGAGCAGCCTTTAACCACACATGCTGACCGTTTTGAGTACAATCAAGCTTATGGAATTTCTGCTTATAGTAAAGGAGAAGTATTTATGGCGCAATTGGGCTATGTTATAGGGGAAGACAATTTAAAAGCTACCATTAAAAAGTACTATAACGATTTTGCCTTTAAACATCCAACACCAATCGATTTTATTCGCACAGCAGAAAAAATAACAGACTTCGAATTGGATTGGTATTTAATAGATTTTGCTCAAACCACAAACACTATAGATTATGGCGTAAAAGCTGTAAGTGGCAATAAGGTTACCTTAGAACGTATAGGACTTATGCCAATGCCTATAGACCTAACCATTACTTATACCGATGGAACAACCGAAGATTATTACATTCCGTTGCGTATGATGCGTGGTAAAAAACCAACTACGGCTACTACACTATCGGATTGGGCTTGGGCTTATCCAACTTATACCTTTGAAGCTTCCAAAGCCATAAAATCGGTTCAAATAGATCCTAAAGAATGGATGGCAGACATTAATAAAGTAAACAATAAGTTTGAACTTAATTAAATACAAACTTTAAATTGATATCCATGAACCTGCAAGCTGTTAATAACCTTGCAGGTTTTTTTTATTTATTAAACCACATTTCATTTTTATATAAAGCTTTCTTAGCAACCCGTTCCCTATTGTACAACAACATATGTGTCTTGCTTAATTGCTGACTTCTAAATCCAAAAATGTGAAAAATCTGCTTGGCTAAAAACCTGGTCACTTTTAAATTAACCGATAAAACACCTTGCTTTTTATTTTCCCAAGAAATGCCTGGTAAAAACACCAATAAACTATCCAATTTGAAGTTCCGTATAAATTCGGAAATTTTCATGAAAATTGGATGAATGCTTTTTATTATGAAAAAACCTTCAGCTCCTTGAGTTTGGTACAACGGCATAAATATCCTGGCATTGTATCCAGAGAAAATAGCTTGTGCATTGCTTTGTGCCAAATGTGTTCCTTTGGAAATAGCCTGAAAACTTTTAAAACCTTCAAGCATCTTAAAATGTTCCTGAGGTTTTATTTTGTATAAATAAGTGATTTCAAATATCTCTGAAATGTTTTTGGACTGATGTTTTAACCTGTAATAATGCATCTGGAAATCCTTGACAGAATCTTTATCCAAAGCTTTTGTAAAAACCAACGAAAGGTAAATAAACGCTTCACAATTTAAAACAGCATCGAGCTCGTCGTGCTGTCCAGATTCAAAACCCAAGGACACATAGCCCAATTGATTGATATAGCTCAACAAAGGGCCTTTTAAATACTCTTCAATGCCCAAAACCACTGGCACAGGAAATTGTTGTGAAAATTTTCTGTTTATCAAAGCATCGTTTATGGTAATAAAAGGTAATGTTTTACTGGAAGTGGTATGGAAATCTATAAAATATATAGGTTCAGAATGTGCTTTTTGTATAGCTTTCAATAAGTTATAAATTTCAAATTGTTCTTTTTCTTCTGAAATTAATTCTTCTTTTGAAACCAAAGCGTCTAAATCAGCTTGTGTCCATAACCTGTTTAAGTCTTTCTCCAAATATCGCTGGTTCTTGGATAATGCCTTTAAATTGCCTGCAATTGCATAAATGCTTCCACTTAAATCTGCAGGAGACATGGTTTTTAAGGTGTTTGTTAAAGCGAATACTCCTGCAGTTTCATTACCATGGATACCAGCAAAAAAAACAAGGATTGGCCCTTTTTTAGAACCTTTAATGTTAGCAATTAATCTATCTATCTGTATGTCTTTGTTTAATGCGTTGCTTTTAATATGTACCATTAATTGAAAAAATCTTTTGAGGTGATTAAACCAATGAGTTTTCCTTTTTCAACCACTGGCAAACAGTTTATCAGGTTGGTAATCATCAGTACTTTTGCCGTCTCAACACTTTCGTACTGAGTAATGGTAATTAAATCCTTGGTCATGACCTCTTCTACTGAAATGCCATTATCAATTGCTTGTTTGGACAAACCTTTAACATCGGTATGGGTAACCAGTCCAATAATTTTCTTAGATGCATCTATAACAGGCATATGCCTAATGTTCTTCCATCTCATGATATTTACAACCAACTTTAAACTGTCATTTTTGTGTACTGAAAAAATATCTGTACTCATTACGTGTTTTACAACATAGCTGTTTGTATCCACTTCAATGTCGTTTTCATTCAGTGCATTCCAAGACCCTATTGGGTAATTATATTCTTGCTTTTCGTATAATTCTGAGGTTATTATTTGAGCTGCTTCAAACTTGGTTTTGGATTTTGACAAAGCTCTGTAGTTTTTTATCAACCATTGAGACCCATTATTGGATGTTACCCGGTTTTCTATAATGGTTAAATATTTTTCAACATCGGCAGGATCTATCCCAACGCGATACAAACCTCTGTAAGCCATAGGCAATAATTCATCTAATATCAATTGCTGACTGGACATGTAAGATCCGTTCCAAAAAAACTGGGTACCCATGCCATATCGAGCCGCACTGAAAAAATTGGATTTTACGTCCTTAAAATCCCATTTTTTGTGAATGTTATTATAGGCTTCGGGCTTTCCAAGCATGAGTCCTACCCAAAACATCATATTTGCAATTTCGTCTGCCACAGTAGGACCTGAGGGAATGTATCTATTTTCAATTCTTAAATGTGGTTTCCCATTACCAACACCATAACAAACCCTATTCCATCTATAAACCGTTCCGTTATGAAGGCTTAAAGCTTTAAGTTTTGGTATTTCGCCTCGTTCAATCATTTCTACACTATCTGTAATATATTCTGTAGTAAGTAAACTTCTAAATCTGGAAATGTTGTCCCTAAAGATATCTGTAACCGTTCCAGTTTCCCAATTGTTTCCAAAACTTACTCGGGATTGGTTTTCATTTAATAAAAACGAATTGGCTCGTGTGTCCACACTTTGTGTAAATAAGGCAATTCGGGTTTCTGCCCACAATTCTTTTCCAAAAAGCAACGGCGAATTGGTACAGATTGCCAAAACAGGTCCTGCAATGGCTTGAGCCCAATTATAACTATCTATAAAGGTATCTGGATGGATCTGTAAATGCATTTGAAAACTGGTGTTACAGCCTTCCAACATCACAGAATCGTGAATTAAACTTAGCTCGTCCACGCCTTTTATATGAATATGAAAATCTTGGTTTCTGGATTCCTTTACAGCTTCGTTCAATACATAATAACGCTGTATTGGTGTCATGTTTTCTAAGGTAATGTGCTTTAAGGATAAGGTTGGTAAAATACCTGTCAATATTATTTTGGAATCATGTTTTTTGGCAGCTTGCTTTGCTTTATCCAATAATGTGGTCAATTGATGTTCCAATTTTGAAAAACAATCGGTTTTAAGTTCAAAAGGATCTAAGTTAATTTCCAAATTAAAGTTTCCAATTTCTGTGGTAAAATGGTCGTCGTTAATGGTTTCCAAAACAGCCAGTGCATTGTTATCAGGAAAAAACGCTTCATCCACAATAAAAAATTCCTGCTCTGCTCCTATCCTTATAGGTTCTTTTTCAATTAAATCTTCTTTAAGCATTAAATCCAAGGCTTCAATATCATTCATTAAATGATGTATATAATTTGCGTACTGCTTTTTATTTTGAAGTTTTGTAACATGTAATTCTCCCATTCTTAAACGTGTTGGTTATAAAAACATTAAGTTACAGGAAATCAATAAAATAAAATATGACATATATCATA
Source organism: Xanthomarina gelatinilytica (assembly GCF_000348685.1). Lineage (GTDB taxonomy): Bacteria > Bacteroidota > Bacteroidia > Flavobacteriales > Flavobacteriaceae > Xanthomarina > Xanthomarina gelatinilytica. The sequence goes on from NZ_ANLA01000004.1 coordinate 306,283, forward strand.
TGGAAAAAGGTAGCCTTTAGCTTGTTGGTATTTGTTACATTTGTTACTAATAAAGTTATGAACACAAGCTACTCACATAAAGAAAAACTAAAAAGCGAAAAACTTATTTCGCAACTGTTCCTGGAAGGCAAATCGGTTTCTACATATCCTTTAAGGATGGTGTATTTAAAAACTTCTTTTCAGGATAAAACACAGGTAAAAGCTGGTGTTTCGGTTTCCAAACGGAATTTTAAAAAAGCTGTAAAAAGAAACCAAATAAAACGTTTGCTTCGAGAAGCTTATAGAATGCAAAAAGCAACTTATTTTAACAACTTGACAACACAATATGCGTTAATGATTTTGTACATTGGGAAAGAAAAGCCAACTTTTAAGGAAATCGAGGCTAAAATGGTGCAATTGTTGCAAAAATTTATAGAAAAAACCACCAAGGAATAATTTAATATGAAACATTCTTTTTTCAATTTCACAGAAAACCAAATAGAGAAAGAAAGTTCCATAACCTCAAAAAATACAAACACGTGAAAAACAAATTCAAAAAACTGATTGTCATTCCTGTTTTGTCAGTCACCATCTTTTTTACAGGAACAGCGTTTCAAAACGATTTTTTTGAAATTGCCAAGCAAATAGAAATTTTTACCACCTTGTTCAAAGAAATTAACATGAATTATGTGGATGAGACCAATCCTGCAGACTTAATGGATACTGCCATAAAAAGCATGTTGAAAGATTTGGATCCATATACCAATTTTTATAACGAACAGGACGTAGAAGCAGAGCGTATAAGGAGAACTGGCGATTATACTGGTATTGGAGCCAAGGTAAGAACCTTAAAGGACAGGTTGGTTATTGTGGAACCTTATAAAGAATATCCAGCAGATAAAGCTGGTTTAAAAGCAGGAGACGAAATTATAAAGGTAGAAGATGTGGTTATTTCTACTTATAAAGATGATGCTGGAGATTTGCTTAAAGGCACACCAAACTCATCAGTGGAAGTTACTTATTTAAGACAAGGAAAAGAGTATAAAACAACCATTAAACGTTCTGAAATAGAAATTGATGCTGTACCACACTTTTCCATGATAAACGATAAAACCGGTTATATAGTACTAAGTGCTTTTAACAATAAAGCGTCTTTGCAAACTGCCTATGCACTAAAAGACTTAAAGGCTCAAGGAGCGCAACGCATTATTTTAGACTTACGTAACAATCCTGGTGGTTTGTTGCACGAAGCTGTAAATGTGGTTAATTTATTTGTACCTAAAGGACAATTGGTGGTGACCACAAAATCCAAAGTGAAAAAATACAATCGGACGTATTACACCCAAAAGGATCCCATAGATACCGAAATTCCTTTAGTGGTCTTAATAAATGGAAGCAGTGCCTCTGCCAGCGAAATTGTATCGGGATCTTTACAGGATTTGGATCGAGCTGTTATTTTGGGCTCCAGAAGTTTTGGAAAAGGTTTGGTGCAACGACCAAAACCATTAACCTATGGAACTCAATTAAAAATAACCATTTCCAGATATTATACGCCTTCTGGACGTTGTATCCAAGCTTTGGATTATTGGAACAGGGATGATGATGGCAATGCTGTTAAAATTGATAGCAAGGAATATCACGAATTTAAAACCAAAAATGGTCGTCCTGTGTTCGATGGAGGTGGTGTGCTTCCAGATGAAACGTTCGAAATCACTAAAAATTCAGCCATTACAAATGCTATCCTGAACGATTTTTTAATCTTCGATTATGCAACAGATTATTATTACAAACATCCTAATATAAAAGATATCAATGAATTTGAATTGAAAGATTCCGATTTTAAAGATTTTAAAACCTATTTAAGTACCAATAATTTTTCGTTTATCACAGAAACCGAAAAAGCTTTAAACAGCGTATATGAACAAGCTAAAAAAGAAGCTTTGGACGATAATATCAAAAACGATTACAACACTTTGTTATCCAATTTAAAAAACTCAAAAGAATTGGCTTTAAACGAAAATAAAGAGCAAATTCTATCCTTGTTAACAGACGAAATCGTAAAACGATATGTGTACAGAGAAGGCTTGTACGATTATTACAAAATTCACAATACCGAAATAAAAAAAGCCACAGAAATCCTTGCAAACCCTATTAAATACAGAGATTATTTAAGGTAAATATGGCTTCATTGAAATATTAAATGTAAATACTTATATTTACTTGAAATTTCATGTGCCCTTATGAAAAAACTTGTATTCATATTATTCATTTTTGTCGGTTTTAATATAACTGCTCAAAAACAGTTAACACACGAGGTTTATTTTGAAACCGATGAATATGAAGTTCCTGAAACCGAACACAACAGATTGCTTATTTTTCTTTCTGAAATTGAAGGGTTGGACATTGAAAAAATCTCCATTTACGGCTTTACAGACGATAGAGGAAGTGACTCCTATAACTTGGTCCTTTCGCAAGAACGTGCCAATGCCATAAAAACCATTTTTTCCAATAACGAATTTGATGAAAGCATTATTACCAATGTAGATGGAAAAGGAAAAATTTTGGTGAAACTCATTAAAGAAGAAGACCTTAACAAAATTAGGGGTTTAAACAGAAAAGTGGAAATTATCGTGCAACCTTTCGATCCTCCCAGGGAATTGAAACAACCTGAAAAAAAGGATGTTGCAGACTCTTTTAAAGATGAAAACTTAAAGGCTGGAGACAAGATTTTACTGGAAAACATCTTGTTTAAAACAGGTTATAGTGTGTTGTTGCCAGAGTCTAAAAAAACATTGGAAGACATAGCCAATGTTCTGGTGGAAAGAAAAGATATTTACTTTACCATACAAGGACATGTGTGCTGTACACAAAACAGTAGGGATGCCATTGATAGAAAAACCAAACAACGCAATTTATCTGTTGCCAGGGCAAAATATATCTACGATTATTTAGCTAAAAAAGGAGTTGAAAAAAAACGTATGAAATATGTAGGCATGCGAAGAAAATTCCCTCTTGGTGGTGAACCAAAATTTGATAGACGTGTGGAGATTTTAATTACCTATGTTGGTGAAACAAGACAAAGACATTAATGTTTTATCATGGCCATATGTGGAATGCCATCTTCCAGGTATTCTTCTCCAGTTTCCTTAAAACCAAGTTGGTTGTAAAAATTTTTTAAATAACATTGTGCAGATATTTTAATGGTGGTTTCATTAAACTGCTCGTTTATGGCTTTTATGGAAGCTTCCATAATTTGGTAACCATATTTGTGCTGCCTTTGGTTTTTGGCAACCACAACCCTTCCAATACTGGCTTCCTTAAAATAATCGCCTGCTTTAAAAATACGTGTATAAGCCACTAGTGTTTTATCTTTGTAAGCTAAAACATGCCATGCGTTTTTATCTTTGCCATCCACATCTTGATACACGCAATCCTGTTCTACCACAAATACTTCGGCTCTTAACTGTAAGAGATCATACAATTCCAGGATTGTTAATTCATTAAAAGCTTTTATACGTATATCAAGCATGTTTAAAAGGTTTTTCTGGTTATGGAAACCGTTTTATTGTTGGATATGTTTACTTCAAAATAATACAGCCCTTTGGTTACCTTTGTGTCTTCAAGGTAGTGTGATGGCGAAAACGAAAAATAGCCATTGTCTGTTTGGATTTTAAGTTCCACTTCTGAATAAATAAAGGCCATTTCAATAAAATTGGAAATAGCATCAGGTTCTATAACTTGGTATACAAAGGTGTTATTGTTTGAAATAATTTCAGTTCTGTTAAATCTATAATTGGTATTGTTTTTTATACCTACTTCAAGAGTATCAGGTTCTGGAATTACCTCGTCCAATAAATTATCTGTTACTTCATTACAAGAAAAAAGCAACAATGCAATTACCAATAAAAATCCATTAAACTTCATGATATTTTCCTTTAATCCTGTACTATAACCTCTTTGGGGTCTTCCTTTTTATATTCTGGTTGAATGGTAACATGATTGATGTTAAACTGGTCATGCAACACTCTTTCTATTTCCAATAACAGCTCGTTGAAATCTCGAGTGCTAATGTTTTCCTCCAAATCTAAATGAGCTTCCAAGTGCAATTCATCATCACTTAAATTCCATATGTGAACATGATGCAATTTTTTTACTTTTGGCAATTGGTTGACCACACGTACCACTTCTTTGATATTTATGTGATCTGGTGTAAAAAGCATCAACATCTTGGTGGATGTTTTAAGCAAATCGTATCCTACGTAAATTAAATATAAAGCAATTAAAAAGGTCAATAAACTATCCACCCAAAATATCTGGTAAAATTTCATGAGCAGTCCGCCAATTAACACAGCCACACTTGCCAACATATCTGTTAATAAGTGTAAATATGCCGAACGTATGTTGATATTGCTTTTGGATTCCTTTTTAAGCAGCAACACACTAAAACCATTTGCAAAAATAGCTATCAAAGCGAGCCAAATAACCAAATTGGATGCAATTTCCTGAGGTTCATGAAATCGTTTTACAGCTTCTATAATTAATAAAACAGCCACTACAACCAAAGTTGCAGCATTTACGAATGCTGCTAAAATTTCGGCTCGTTTATAACCAAAGGTCCTATTTATGGATGCTTTTTGTTTTGAGAGTTTAGAAGCAGCAAAACTTACTATTAATGATATGACATCGCTAAAATTATGAAGGGCATCACTTAACAAAGCCAAACTACCAGATGCAAGTCCTCCAATAATTTGAGCTGCAGTAATAAGCACATTAAGAAAGATGGAAATTAACAGGTTTCTATCTTTTACATCTTTATAACTGTGTGTATGATGCGTATGGCTCATTTAGCAGGAAACGGGAATTTTATCAACACGGTTTTTATGCCTACCACCTTCAAAAGCAGTGTCCAAAAACGTATCAACCATTTCAATGGCTTGTGGTAAAGCAGTATAACGAGCAGGTATACTCAAAATATTGGCATTATTGTGTTGTCTGGCAAGTGCCACAATTTCTTTGTTCCAACATAAAGCAGAACGTACACCTTGGTGTTTATTGGCTGTCATATTGGCGCCATTGCCACTACCACAAATAATAATGCCAAAATGGGCTTTGTTGCTTTCTACATCTTGTGCCACAGGATGTACAAAATCTGGATAATCCACACTATCGTTAGAGTCTGTACCATAATTTGTTACTGTAAACCCTTTGGCTTCCAAATGCTTTAAAATAGCAAATTTATACTCTGTTCCAGCGTGATCGTTGCCTATTGAAATTTTCATTTTTAAGTTGTGTTTTTATTTCTGTAAAGGTACAAAATGTAGTTTTATGACTTATTAATTTTATTAGCTTTAGTAAAGCAGCTTTTATTAATGTTAATAGTTAGGCTAAACAAATCTCATAACCTGTTAATAACTGTTTATAATTATTTAAAACTAAAACATGGTTTATTCAAGAATTTTTTCAAACAAAAAAAGGGTTGACATCACCAAAATATAAGTCTATAATTTTTGGACAAGTTTTCAGCAATCATTTGTAGGTTATAAACACAAATTTTTAAGAAATTTATGAGCCATTCCACCTAAAAAACACTTATTAACAACCCTTGTATTTTGTTAATAGAAAATAAAATACAACTAAAAATGAAGCTCTTAAATATTAACTAATTGTTAATTATATTTTAATAGAACGTCAATAAGGTAATTTCAAAACAAAACTTAAAAAAGTTATACCTGTTATTAACAACCCATCATAATCATTAATATTTTTTTAAAATTTTAAAAGAAAAAGATGATTGTATATATATATGTGGATAACAATAATTATTTAATTTAACATCTTGTAAATATTCATTTAATATTAAAACCGTAGTTTTGTAATAAATTTATAACCAGTACTTCACTTTTATTAGGTTATAAAACAACAGATTCCTATCTTTAATAGGAATAGAAAATGATTACAATTAATACATGACAAAAAAGAAAAAAAGGAAATCGTCTCATAACAAGATTTCCAACCTTACAAATACCATTCTAAGTATTTTAAAAAAAGATAGAAACCAATCCTTTAACTATAAACAAATTGCTGCTAAAATTGGTGTTAACGATGCCAGTAGCAGAAATCAAATTATAAAAAAACTTCAACAATTAAAAGCGAAACAAGAAATTGAAGAAGTAGAAAGAGGAAAATTTAAAGCCATTGTAAATACCGAATATCATACTGGAATTGTAGATATGGCTTCCAGAGGTTCCGGTTACATTGTTAGCGACGATTTTGACGAAGATATATACATAGCTTCAAACAATATGAACAAAGCGCTTCATGGAGATGAGGTGGAATTTTATGCCTACAAACGTAGAAAACGCGGTAAGATTGAAGGAGAAATTACCAACATTATAAAACGCGCCAAAAGCGAATATGTTGGTGTGATTCAAATACATAAAAATTATGCGTTTGTGGTTACAGATGGCAATAAAATGTACACGGATATTTTTGTCCCCATTAATAAAATCAATAAAGCAGAAGATGGAGACAAAGTGCTTGTTTCCTTGGAAGATTGGCCGGAAAAAGCCGATTCTCCCAACGGAAAAGTACTTAAGGTTTTAGGAAAACCTGGAGAACACAATACAGAGATACATGCTATTTTAGCCGAATATGGTTTGCCTTACGATTTTCCACATGAAGTTGAAGACTATGCAAACAAATTAGATACGTCCATTACCAAAGAAGAAATTGCCAAACGTCGCGACATGCGAGATGTCTTGACTTTTACAATAGACCCAAAAGATGCCAAGGATTTTGACGATGCCTTATCTTTTAGGATTTTGGACAATGGTTTGTTTGAAATAGGAATCCACATTGCAGATGTCTCGCATTATGTACAACCAGATACTGTTTTGGACGATGAAGCTTACGAAAGAGCAACCTCTGTTTATTTAGTGGACAGAGTGGTACCAATGTTACCAGAAGTACTATCCAACAATGCCTGTTCTTTAAGACCTCATGAAGAAAAATATACCTTTTCTGCAGTCTTTCAAATGAATGATAAAGCCGAAGTTAAAAACCAATGGTTTGGAAGAACCGTTACCTATAGTGATGCACGATTTGCTTATGAAGAAGCTCAAGCCATTATAGAAAATAATTCAAATGTCATACTTAACCCTGTTGAAGCATCTCATTTGAATAACACAATACCAGCCGAAGTTTCATTAACCAGTAAAGAATACCAAACAACACCAGAAATTGCATTCGCTACTTTAAAATTAAATGAACTAGCAAAAATTATGCGTAGAAAGCGCATGAAATCTGGAGCTATTTCTTTTGATAAAGTAGAAGTAAAATTCAATTTAGATGAACAAGCAAATCCTGTAGGAGTGTTTTTTAAAACCAGTAAAGATGCCAATAAATTAATTGAAGAATTTATGTTATTGGCCAATAGGAAAGTGGCTGAATTTATAGGCAAACAATCTCCTAAAAAAACCTTTGTGTACAGAGTTCACGACGAACCAGACGATAGTAAATTGGCTGCCCTGCAAAATGTGGTTGGCCGTTTCGGTTACAAACTTAATTTTAAAGATAGAAAAAGCATTTCTGCATCATTAAACAATTTATTGAAAGATGTTGAAGGTAAAAAAGAACAAAATTTGGTAGATACTTTAACCATTAGAAGTATGAGTAAAGCCGAATATTCAACCCATAATATAGGACATTACGGATTGGCTTTCGATTATTACAGCCATTTTACATCACCTATTCGTCGTTATCCAGATGTTATGGCACATAGGCTGTTGCAGCATTATTTGGATGGTGGAAAATCGGCCAACGAAGCCGTTTACGAAGATAAGTGTAACCATTCCAGTAACATGGAAAATTTAGCAACAAAAGCCGAAAGGGATTCCATAAAATACATGCAAATTAAATTCATGCAAGATCATAAAGATGAAGATTTTGTTGGAGTGATTTCAGGAGTTACAGATTGGGGCATATATGTGGAAATAATTGCCAACAAATGCGAAGGTATGGTTAGTGTTCGCGATATGAAAGACGATCATTATATGTTTGATGAAGACCATTTTGCACTTATAGGAAAAAATTCAAAAACCATGTACCAATTAGGAGATGAAGTGGTTGTAAAAGTAAAAGATACAGATTTGGTTAAGAAGCATTTGGATTTTACTTTAATAGGTAAACATGAGGAATAGTTTTTGATAGCTCCTTGAATAAGGATAATACTTTTTTTAATAGAATTTAGCAAAACATTTATAAAAATATATAGTACAGATGAAACAGTTAATTTTTGCATTTTTTTTAATTGCAACAACAAATATTTACGCACAAATTGAAAAGAATTTGGGCGATTTTAAGGAACTGAAAGTTTATGATAGAATAGAAGTAGAGCTAATAAAATCCGATAGCAATAAAGTGATTATAACAGGAAAAAACACCGAAGACGTGGTTTTGGTTAACAAAAACGGCACTTTAAAAATACGTATGACAGTTCCAAAAGTGTTTAATGGCGATGATACTAGGGTACAATTATACTATACAAATATAGATATTATAGATGCCAATGAAGGTACTTTTATAGGTTCTAACGATGTCATGAAACAATTTGAAATAGATGTGAGGGCTCAAGAAGGAGGCAGTGTAAAATTACAAGTTGAAGATGTCACCTTTGTGGAAGCCAAAGCCATAACAGGTGGTGTTATAAAAATCTCAGGACAAGCAAAAAATCAAAATATAGACCTAACTACAGGAGGATCTTATCTTGGTAAGGATTTAGAAACCGAAAAAGCCAAAATTAACATTAAAGCTGCTGGAGAAGCTCATGTTAGAGCTACCAATGAAGTGGATGTAAAAGTTAGGGCAGGAGGTACAGCATACATTTATGGAAATCCAGAAACCTTAACAGAAAATACTGTTTTTGGTGGAAAAATTATAAGAAAAGAATAAGCTTAAAAGCAAAGCTTCATGTCAATTTATCTGTAATCGCTAAAAAAATTATGTAATTTTGTAGAAAACACCTCGTTTGTATGCAAGATGCTATTCTTACAGCAATTCCTTTTGGTATTATTTTATCGTTCACAATTGGACCTGTATTTTTTGTGCTTTTGGAAACCAGTGCCACAAAAGGGTTTAAAAGTGCTTTAATTTTCGATTTAGGAGTGATACTTGCAGATATTTTCTTCATTATCGTAGCATTTTACAGTACCAGTAAGCTTTTGGATAAAATAAAAGACGATCCAAATTTTTTGATTTTTGGTGGTGTTCTATTGGCTATTTATGGTTTTATTTCGTTTATAAAAACCTCTAAATCTTTTCGTGAAATTGTTAGGGAATACCATACAGTAGAAATAAAAAAGAAATTTGGAATGCTTTTTATTAAAGGGTTTCTTCTCAATTTTATTAATGTAGGTGTGCTTTTAGGTTGGTTGGGTTTTATTGTTATAGGCAGTTCCTTAACCGAAAACACTCAAGAACTATATGTGTTTTTAGGAACCATTTTAGCTGTTTATTTTTTAGTGGATTTATTGAAGATGATAGCTGCCAAAACACTTAAAAGTAAATTAACACCAAGACGTATTTTTAAAACCAAGAAAATAGTGGCTTTGGTGATATTGGGTTTTGGACTTTTATTGTTGGTTCAAGGATTTTTTCCAAAAGAAAAAGCACTCATTAAAGATAAGTTGGAACAAATTAATCCTATTAATTAAAATAAAGTCCAGCTTAAGTAAAAAAGCTTTCTAGGAATCATTAACAAAATATTTGAAAATTGCTTTTGGATGTAATTTTTTAAACAAATAATTAACCTTATGGATACTCCATAGATACTCCATAGATACTCCATGGATAGTGCATGGAAGCCAGCGTTTTTTCTTACAAATTTAAACCAGATTAGAAATAGAAACCCGCCAATAACCAAACTTAAACAGTAAAAAAAGGATGTCTTAAAAGAGCAGCTGCTATACATACCTATTCACAACAATTGTTCAGAATAAAGAATTGCTATAGAGGGGTTTGGATTTAATGAATGTTTCTTAAAAATTGTATATAAAAAACCTTCAAGCTAAACTTGGAGGCTTTAGAGGTGTCGAGTGCATTAGAACCGCATAATCTTACTATAAATTTTCATAAAATTTAAACAAAAAAAAGAGCTACTTATAAAGTAACTCTTTATTGAGGTGTCGAGCGGATTCGAACCGCTGTAGATGGTGTTGCAGACCACTGCCTAGCCACTCGGCCACGACACCTTAAATTCCTGTAGAAACAGGCTTCCCATATTAAATTACGAGATGGCAAATATAAAAATATTTCCCCTTTTTAGCTATTTAGAATCTAATTTTTACGTTTTTCTGTCATTTTTATGGTAACCATTTCAACATCACCTCCAATAGGAGGATTTAGTTTACTTACACAAATGGTCGCTTTATCCACCAGTTTGTCTTCTTTGAATATCCTGTTTAATATACGTTTTGCTACTGTTTCCAATAGTTTAGATGGTTTTAACATCTCTTCCTTAACAATTTTGTTTAAAAATACATAATCAACAGTATCACTTAAATCATCTGTTTTTGCAGAGGCTTGTAAGTCGGCTTTCACTTTTAAATCCACACGATAATCGCATCCAATTTTAGTTTCTTCTTTTAAACAGCCATGATGTGCAAAAACCCTAATGTTCTCAACTTTTATAATTCCCAAAACAAATTCTTTTCAACAAAAATAATACACTATTATTTAATAACTTTGCTTTTTATTTTTAAATATGTCTGAAGAAACAAAATCACTCAATTTTATTGAGCATATCATAGAAGAAGATTTAGCAAACGGCTTAAAACAAGAAGCCTTACGTTTCCGTTTTCCACCAGAACCCAATGGATATTTACATATTGGTCATACCAAAGCCATAGGAATCAGTTTCGGTTTGGGCGAAAAATACAATGCTCCCGTTAATTTACGTTTTGATGATACCAATCCAGCAAAAGAAGAACAGGAATATGTAGATGCCATTAAAGAAGACATCTCATGGTTGGGCTACAAATGGGCCAACGAGCTATATTCATCAGATTATTTTCAACAGCTTTACGATTGGGCAGTTTTATTGATTAAAGAAGGCAAAGCATATGTAGATTCCCAATCCAGCGAAGCCATGGCTGAGCAAAAAGGCACACCTACACAACCTGGAGTGGATGGCCCTTACAGAAACCGTTCGGTTGAAGAAAACCTCGATTTGTTTGAACGCATGAAACATGGCGAATTTGCAGAAGGTTCACATGTACTTCGTGCAAAAATAGACATGCAGCATCCCAACATGTTGATGCGTGATCCCATTATGTATCGCATTTTAAAGAAAGCCCATCATAGAACTGGAACAGATTGGTGCATTTATCCTATGTACGACTGGACTCATGGTGAAAGCGATTATATTGAACAAATATCACATTCGCTTTGCTCGCTTGAATTTAAACCTCATAGAGAGCTTTACGACTGGTTCAAGGAACAAGTCTATAAATATCAACCAGAAGCGCTTCCTATGCTTCCTAAACAACGGGAATTTGCACGTTTAAACTTAAGTTATACCATTATGAGCAAACGCAAGTTGCTTAAATTGGTGGAAGAAGGTATTGTTTCTGGTTGGGACGATCCTAGAATGCCTACCATTTCTGGACTTCGTCGTCGTGGTTATACACCAAACGCCATTAGGAAATTTGTGGAAACCGTTGGCGTTGCCAAACGTGATAATGTGATTGATGTGGCCTTATTGGAGTTTTGTATACGTGAAGATTTAAATAAAACAGCTCCAAGGGTTATGGCTGTCTTGGATCCCGTAAAAGTGGTCATAACCAATTATCCTGAAGATAAAGTGGAATGGTTGGAAGCCGAAAACAATCAAGAAGATGATAGTGCTGGCTACAGAAAAGTTCCTTTTTCCCGTGAAATTTACATTGAAAAAGACGATTTTAAGGAAGAAGCAGGCAGTAAATATTTTAGGTTGACTTTAGGAAAAGAAGTGCGATTAAAAAATGCCTATATCATTAAAGGTGAAAGCGTAATAAAAGATGATAAAGGACATATTACCGAAATTCATTGTACGTATTCCGAAGATACTTCAAAGAAAGTAAAAGGCACCTTGCATTGGGTTTCCATACCTCACGCCATACAAGCTGAAGTTAGGGAATACGATAGATTGTTTTTGGACGAAGCTCCAGATGCCCATCCAGACAAGGATTTCATGGAATTTTTAAACCCAAATTCATTAAACATAGTCCAAGCTTATGTAGAGCCAAGTTTAAAGGATGCCAAAGTAGGAGATAGGTTCCAGTTTCAACGTATAGGTTATTTTAATGTGGATCCAGACACCACTTCAGGAAAGCTTGTTTTCAATAAGACGGTTGGTTTAAAAGATTCTTGGGCCAAACAACAACCATCAGGTCAAAAGAATCAAAAACAGCAACAAACCAAACAAAACCAATCCCAACGTAAAGCTATTGATGTGATCCAGCAATTGGGAAAAAAATATACCAACCTTCCAGAAGCCAAACAACAAAAGGTAAAAGCTGAAATTTTAGAATTAGCTAAAAATGTAAGCTATGAAGAATTGGAACCACTTTTCAACACAGCAGCAAAAAAGGTTGGAACACGAATTGCCGTTATGTTGGTTTTAAGTGTTTTAATTGAAAACGGATTAGAGAGAAATGCAACTATTAATGAATTTATTGAAAAAGCGTTAGAAGACAACAACGAGCTTCTAGTTGCAGAAGCCAAAGCAATTTAATAAATAGAGTAAAAAACAAATTTAAGCCTTGAACCCTAATATTCAAGGCTTTTTAGTTTTTATATTCTATTTCATATTATATTTTAACTAGTACTTATGTACTCAAAACAAAATTGGAAAGAAAGACATCCTTTTAAATCTTAACCTCGTTTATATCAGAGTTTTTTATTTTGAAAGCATGATAATTTTCACTATCTTTTAATTTCCTTTAAGCTAGGTTTTAATATGAAAACTGTGAAAGATTTAATTTCGGAAATATCAGAGTTATTGCTTTTTATTAAAAAGGAGTATCCAGTTAGTTACAAATTATTGGACGAAGACCCTATAACCATTCCCAATCTGGAACACCCTCATGTGTCTACCGAAGATTTGGAAAAATACCTTGAAATTTTAAAAGACTTGATAGCCAAGAAACAAATAAAAAAATAAAAACCTCCAATGTTTTAAAATTGGAGGTTTTTTCTAAACAATTATAAGCCTTTTATTCTTCCTTTTTCTTGTTGGTATTTTTCATGGCTTCACCAATTTGGTTACTAGCCGTAAAACTGGCAACCATATCATTTAGCATGTTACTGCCTGCTTGAGGTGAATTTGGCAGTAAAATCAAATTGGTATTTGTTTCCCCACCAATGGCCTGTAAGGTATCGTAATGTTGTGTTACAACAATCAATGCTGAAGCTTCCTGACTGTTAATGCCTACTTTGTTTAAAACCTCTACAGATTCCTCCAAACCTCTGGCAATTTCCCTACGTTGGTCTGCTATACCTTGGCCTTGTAATCGCTTGCTTTCAGCTTCTGCTTTGGCTTTTTCCACAATTAAAATCCTAGCAGCATCACCTTCAAATTGAGCAGCAATTTTTTCACGTTCAGAAGCATTAATGCGGTTCATTGCTTGTTTTACTTGTGGATCTGGATCAATATCTGTTACCAAGGTTTTAATAATATCAAAACCATAATCCAACATGGCATCGTTCAATTCTGCTTTAACGGCAAGGGCAATATCATCTTTTTTAACAAATACATCGTCCAATTTCATTTTAGGGACTTCTGCTCGAACCACATCAAATACATAACTGGTTATTTGTTCGTGAGGATAATCCAGCTTATAAAAAGCATCATACACCTTGTCTTTAATTACCATGTACTGGACAGATACTTTTAACCTTACAAACACGTCATCCAGGGTTTTGGTTTCAATAATAACATCCAATTGCTGGATTTTTAAACTCAACCTTCCGGCTATTCTATCTACAAGTGGAATTTTAATTTGTAAACCAGAATGGCGAATGCTTTGAAACTTTCCAAAGCGTTCAATAATAACAGCTGTTTGTTGTTTTACTATAAAAAAAAGTGAAATGACAATAAACAGACATAAGATGATAATAGGAATGGATAAAATGGACATAATAGGATTTTTTTAGATTGTAAAATAAATGACTACTAATTTAAGTTATATTTGTCACAATCACACTAGAAGCATCATGCAAAAAAGACAACTTATTGTATTAGTAGCCATCTGTATGGGATTTGTTACAATGTCCTTTGGACAACACACAAGATATAAAATCAAAAACGGGTTTGGCATTTATGGAGGAATTACGCAGTACGATATTATAACAGATAATTTTAACACCAAAAAAGGCAATGGTTGGCAAGCAGGAGCTTCGGCAACGGTTGATATTCCTCATAAATGGTACAATGTAAGCTACACCATTCAACTATCTGAAAACCATATTGGCATAGCTGCAAGACCACTTCCAATTAGTTTAAGTGAAGAGTTTGTTGATTATAAAATATTTACGGCTCAAATTGCTTTATTGATGCATGTAAAGTTGATTGATAGTTTTTTGACCATCGATGTAGGTCCTATGATTCAATATAATGGCGACATGGAAATGGACGATAAAAAATATGAGAATTATATTATAAACAACTACAATAATTTATTGGCCAAAGATTTGAACGACATTAGTAATTTCAATATTGATGGAGCCATTGGAGCATCGGCTGGATTTGGTTTTTTTAGACTGAAAGCTCAATATATCTACGGTTTTACCAATATGTTGAACAAGTTAAACGATAGCGATTTGGATTTAACCGGAAACGATAAAAAAATTAAAGGAAACCAATCCATGTTTGCTTTTACTGCAATGATTACGTTTTAATAAATAAAAATATTAAAAAAAAAAAAGCGACCTTTTGGTCGCTTTTTTTTTTTATGATAAGGTGTTGATTAAATTGTCTATTCGTCTTATACTTTCATCTTTCCCAATTAAATACATAATATCAAAAACCTCTGGACCTTGTAAAGCGCCAACCAATGCCAAACGTAAAGGCATCATCACTTTACCAAAACCAATTTCTTTTGAAGTAATCCAACCTTTAATCTCTGTTTGAAGGTTTTCAACCGTAAAATCTTCAATGGAAGATATTATTGAAAGAAGCTTTTTCATTAACTCTGGCGACTCTTCTTTCCATGCTTTTTTAACGGCTTTCTCATCTAAATCTGTAGGTGTTTCAAAGAAATAATGTCCTAAATCCCAAAAATCGGTTACAAAAGTGGCTCGCTCCTTAATTAAATGGATAACCATGGAAATGTAGTTTATATCAATGTCTTTCAATGCGTCGGGAAAAAGCATTTGAAATTGTTCTGCAAGCACATTGTTGTCTTGTTCTTGCATATAATGGTGGTTAAACCATTTTATTTTATCTGGATCAAAACGTGCACCAGCTTTGTTTACACGACTTAAATCGAAGGCTTGAACCAATTCTTGCAAACTAAAAATTTCCTGTTCGGATCCTGGGTTCCAACCTAAAAAGGCCAAAAAGTTAACCACAGCTTCAGGAAAATAACCATCCTCTCTATAACCACGGGATATTTCGTCTGTTTGGTGGTCTTTATAAGCTAATGGAAATACCGGAAACCCTAATTTATCGCCATCACGTTTGCTTAACTTTCCTTTTCCTGTAGGCTTTAAAATTAGTGGTAAATGCGCAAATTCTGGTGCTTCCCAACCAAAGGCTTTATAAAGTTGAAAATGCAATGCCAAGGAAGGCAACCATTCTTCACCACGAATCACATGTGTGATTTCCATTAAATGGTCGTCTACAATATTTGCCAAATGATAGGTTGGCATGCCATCACTTTTAAACAACACTTTATCGTCTAAAATATTAGTGTCAATAGTGATATTTCCACGTATGATATCTGTTAAATGCAAGGTTTCATCTTGAGGCGATTTAAACCTAATAACATAGTCTTCTCCAGCATCCAACTTTGCTTGGGTTTCTTCTGCAGAAAGGGATAACGAGTTGCATAATTTCAAACGGTTATGCCAATTGTAGATAAAGGTTTTTCCTTTTTCTTCATGGTCTTTTCTATGGAAATCCAGAGTTTCAGCTGTATCAAACGCATAATAGGCATTGCCTGTGGCAATCAATTTATCAGCATATTCTTTATATAAATGCTTGCGTTCGCTTTGTCTGTAAGGACCAAATTTTTCATTTTTCCCTGGTCCTTCATCATAAGGAATATGACACCAATTTAAGGATTCCACAATATAATTTTCGGCACCTTCAACATATCTGTTTTGATCGGTATCTTCAATTCTAAGGATAAAAGTTCCGTTGTGTTTTTTAGCAAAAAGATAGTTGAAAAGTGCTGTTCTAACACCTCCAATATGTAAAGGTCCTGTAGGACTTGGTGCAAAGCGCACTCTAACTTGTTTAGACATCTTGTTTTGTTTGAAGTTGCAAAGATAGATTTTTGAAGTTTTAAGTTCAAAGTTTAAAGTTTAAAGTTTCTCAAAAGGCAAACCAGAACTGAAAACAAGTCAAGAAATCATTTCGCGAGGCACGCGTTTGTTCATAATCTTAAACCACAAAGGAGGAAAGAGCGACAAAACCATAGATGTTGGGTAACCATAAGGCATTTGAGGGCTATCCTCATAACTATTGAGTATTTGGTATTTCTTGGACGATTTGTAATGATGATCGCTATGTCTGGTAAGTTCATACAGAACAATGCGCCCAATGGCATGATTGGAATTCCAGGAATGAATTTCACGAACACGCTCATAGCGTCCAGAAGGCAATTTTAAACGCAGCAAACCATAATGTTCAATATAATTTACGGTTTCCAACATGATAAACCCAACTATTCCTGAAGCGATAGCAAACAAAAGACCTATGGTTCCAAAAAACACAAGGACCAATACAAGATAACAGAGTTGAAATACCAAAAACCAAAACATATCATTTTTAACCGAAAAGAAAGTATTTTTATTGTTTTTCAAAAGTGTGTTTTGAATTTTCCATGAATTGATATATTGTCTAAAGGTAGATGTAAACCAAAAAGAATAAACCGTTTGATTGTATCTTGCAGTTGCAGGATCTTCAGGAGTTGCGGCATGTAAATGATGTCCAAAGTTATGTTCAATGTAAAAGTGCATGTAAAAGGATGGCAATAACAAAGCCTTCCCTAAAAAACGTTCGTTGGAGCTTTGTCTGTGTCCAAGTTCATGAGCCACATTAATGCCATTTACTGCTAAAACAATACCTATAGAAAAAACCAGACCAATGACTTCAAACAATTCCAAGGAATTGGTGGAAACCCTTGTTAAAGCATACAAAACCAAGCCATAAACCACAAGAACGTTTAAATATAACAACCAATCAAAAAGTCTGTTTTTAAGTTTGTTTGTCACTTCTTCTGAACTTAAATTCGATGGATCCATAGGGCATAACAAGTCTAAGGCTGGTAACAAAACAAACGCATAAAAAGGTGTTAAAAACACAAAAAACCCCTTGAAATAAATACCCAAAAAGGCCATAACAGGCATGGACAGAGCTGCCAAATACTTTAAATCCTTCATAAATATCAAGTTGCAATTATTAAAACAAGCAAATCTTACTAAAATTAACTAAGTTTTACCAAATCTAAACATTTCAGAGTAAAAATATTATTGTAGTTTTATTGGTTAAGAAAACAGCGACTTAAATTCATGACAAAATTTAAAGACATACAATTAAAATTGGAGGCGTTTATTAAGCGATTTTATTACAACGAATTGCTTAAAGGAACCATTCTTTTTTTCGCTTTGGGTTTTTTATATTTTTTGTTCACACTTTTTGTGGAATACGTTCTTTGGTTAAACCCAACAGCGCGAACAGCATTGTTTTGGGTTTTTGTGGTTGTTGAACTGGCTTTGTTTGTGAAATTTATTGCCATACCATTGGCAAAACTGTTTAAACTTCAAAAAGGCATAAATTACAAAGATGCTTCAAAAATTATTGGAAACCATTTTCCAGAGGTTAACGATAAGCTTTTAAATGTACTTCAATTAAAAGAAACATCAGTAGAATCTGAACTGTTATTGGCGAGCATCGACCAAAAATCTGCCGAGTTGCAACCCATTCCTTTTAAATTGGCAATTAACTTTAAATCCAATTTAAAATATTTAAAATTTGCTGCCATTCCCGTTGTCATCCTGTTGTTAACTTATGCTACAGGACACATAAATTGGTTCAGTGATAGCTATAAACGTGTTGTTAATTATAAAACGGCTTATGAGCCACCAGCACCTTTTCAATTTTTTATACTGAATGAGTCCTTAACCACCAACGAAAATACAGATTTTAGGTTAAGGGTATCCACAGCAGGAGAGGTGGTTCCTGAGAATGTAAACATTAAATTCAATAACGAATCTTATGTCTTGCAACAGATAAATCCTGGACAATTTGAGTATGTTTTTTCCAAACCTAAACAAGAGGTTTCATTTCAACTTACAGCAAATAATGTTATATCCAAAGCTTATGTTTTAAAGGTAGTGGAAGTGCCTAGCCTGTTACATTTTGAAATGCACCTGGATTACCCTTCATATACCAAAAAAACAGATGAGGTTATAAAAAGCACTGGAAATGCCATTGTTCCACAAGGAACTAAGATTACCTGGAAATTGGCAACCAAAGCAACGGATTTGGTGCAATTGATTTCTAATGATACGGTTCAATTAACTGAAACAGCTTCCAATAAATTTGAAGCCACAAAACAAGTATCCAACCCTTTGGATTATAGCTTAACAACCAGTAATTCGCAACTAAAGAACTACGAAACCTTATCTTATAGCATTGATGTTGTTTCTGATGAACACCCAGAACTCCATATTAAAATGGCTGTTGATAGTTTAGACCAACAGTCGCTTTATTTCCACGGACAAGCAAGTGACGATTATGGATTGACCAAACTGCAAATGGTTTATTATCCTATTGATAATGAGACAGATGTAAAATTTGAACCTATTCCGGTTACCAAGTCCAATGTGGCAGATTTTATAAGTGCTTTTCCCAACCAATTGGAATTAAAAGAAGGTGTTAGTTATCATTTGTATTTTCAAGTATTTGACAATGATGTGCTTCATAATTATAAAAGTACCAAGAGTGCAGTGTACTCCTATAGAAAATTAACCAAGGAAGAGGAGGAGAACAAGCAATTGGAACAACAAAGTGAAACCATACAAAGTTTGGATAAATCCCTTGAGAAATTTGAAGAACGACAAAAAGAATTGGAATCCTTTTCAAAAACCCAAAAAGAAAAAGCAGAGTTGAACTTTAACGACAAGCGTCAGTTGGAAAACTTCTTGAAACGTCAAAAACAACAAGAAGAAATGATGCAGAATTTCAACAAACAGCTTAAAGAAAACCTGGAAGAGTTTCAAAAGGATAAAGAAACAGAAGATCCTTTTAAAGAAGATTTAAAAGAACGTTTAAAAGAGAACGAAGAGCAGCTTAAAAAAGACGAAAAACTTCTTGAAGAACTGGAAAAGCTCCAAGAAAAAATCAATAAAGAAGAGCTATCAGAAAAGCTCGAACAACTTGCAAAACAAAATAAAAACAAAAAGCGTAGTTTGGAACAGCTATTGGAATTGACCAAGAAATATTATGTGTCCAAAAAACTGGAAAAACTTCAAAAAGAACTTGAGGATTTATCCGAAAAACAACTGGATCTTTCTAAAGAAGACAAAGAAAACAACACCAAAGAAAAACAAGACGAGTTAAATAAGGAATTTGAAGATTTTCAAAAAGAGATGGAACAACTTCAAAAGGAAAACGAAAGTTTAATAGACCCTTTAAAACTTCCTCAGGATAAAAAACAAGAAGAAGACATTAAGAAAGATCAGGAAGCAGCTACAGATGAATTGGGTAAAAAAGAAGAAAACCAAGAACAAAATAAAGAGCAGGATGCCCAGCAAAACCAAAAAAATGCTTCTCAAAAACAAAAACAAGCTGGACAGAAAATGAAAAGTCTAAGCCAAAAAATGCAAGCTGGTATGCAGATGATGGGAGGCGCAGAACAAATGCAAGAGGATATAGACATGCTACGTCAAATCTTGGACAACCTTATTTTGTTTTCTTTGGATCAAGAGGCGTTAATGAATCAATTTAAGGTCATAGAAGTAAACCACAACAAATACGCAACCTATTTAAAAAAACAATACACCTTAAAAGAACATTTTTCCCATATAGACGATAGCTTGTTTGCTTTATCCTTAAGACAACCAAAATTATCGGAATTTGTTAATAAGGAAATTTCCGAAGTCTTTTATAACATAGACAAATCCTTGGATCAATTTTCAGAAAACAATATTTATCAAGGTGTGTCCAATCAGCAATACACCATAACAGCCGCTAACAATCTTGCAGACTTTTTAAGTAATGTTATGGATTCCATGCAAATGCAGGCCAGTGGTCAAGGTTCTGGCGGACAAGGAAAACCAGAACAAGGTTTACCTGATATTATTATGAGCCAAGACGAACTCAATAAGCAAATGCAAGAAGGCATGAAGAAAAGCCAAAATGGCAAGCCTAAAGATGAAGGCGAAGGAAAAGAAGGGAATGAAGGAGAGCAAGGTGATAAGGAAGGAGAAGAAGGAAAAGACAGCAAACCTGGGCAAGATGGCAAACAACAAGGGGAAGGAGAAGGCTCCATGTCTGAAGAATTAAATGGCGAATTGTATAGAATCTATCAGCAGCAGCAGCAAATCAGACAAGCCTTGGAGGATAAGTTAGCTAAAGAAGGCCTCAATCCATCAGGCAATCATTTATTAAAACAAATGGAGCAAGTTGAAATGGATTTACTCAATAAAGGTTTTACCCAACGAACCTTGGAAAAAATGATGAATTTACAACATCAATTGTTAAAAATGGATAATGCAACCTTTCAACAAGGACAAGATACCAAACGTAAATCTGAAACAAACACCAACGATTTTGACAACAACAGTAACAATCAAATCCCTAAAGCCAAAGAATATTTTAACACGAATGAAATTTTAAACAGACAAAGTTTACCTTTGCAACCAGTTTACAACAATAAAGTGAAAGACTATTTTAAGCAAGATAATGATTAGTTACAATTCAGAGAACACTTTTAAACTAGATAACGAACACCAAATCTCTTCATGGATTGAAGAGGTTATTACCGAAGAAAATTTTAAGTTGGGAGAGATTAATTACATCTTTTGCAACGACGATTATTTACATAAATTAAATGTGGAATTTCTGCAGCATGATACTTTAACAGACATTATTAGTTTCGATTACACAGTAGGAAAATTAATACAAGGCGATATTTACGTGTCTACAGAAAGAGTAGCAGACAATGCACAGGATTTTCAAGTGTCCTTTCAGGAAGAGTTACTTCGTGTCATGGTTCATGGCGTTTTGCATTATTGTGGCTATAAAGATAAAACAGATGCAGAAGCACATACTATGCGCGAAAAGGAAAATCATTATCTTCAAAAATTTGCTAATATGCAGTAAATCAGCGTATATTTGCAAATTATTTTACCATTAAAAGCCGTTATTGGTAAATATGTAATTTAATTGTTCCACGTGGAACAATATTTTTCAAAAAGAATTTTTTAAATAGAATAGAACAATTTATGTTTAATACAGTATATGACGTTATAGTAGTAGGAGGAGGACATGCAGGTAGTGAAGCAGCAGCAGCAGCAGCCAACATGGGTAGTAAAACCTTGCTTATTACCATGAATTTACAAAACATTGCCCAAATGTCTTGTAATCCTGCCATGGGAGGAATTGCTAAAGGTCAAATTGTAAGGGAAATAGATGCGTTGGGCGGTTATAGTGGTATTGTTAGCGATACTTCGGCTATTCAATTTAAAATGCTTAACAAGTCTAAAGGGCCTGCCATGTGGAGTCCTCGTGTGCAAAGCGACAGAATGCGTTTTGCTGAAGACTGGCGGTTGATGTTGGAAAAAACAGCTAATCTGGATTTCTATCAAGAAATGGTTTCTGGACTGGTTGTTAAAAACAACAAAGTGGTTGGTGTAAAAACATCCCTTGGTATTGAAATATCTTGTAAATCTGTTGTGCTTACCAATGGTACTTTTTTAAATGGATTAATTCATATTGGAGATAAAAATTTTGGAGGAGGTCGTGCAGGAGAAAAAGCAGCCACTGGAATCACGGAACAACTGGTAAGTTTTGGTTTCGATTCTGGAAGAATGAAAACAGGAACACCACCAAGGGTAGATGGAAGATCCCTGGATTATTCCAAAATGATTGAGCAACCTGGTGACGAACATCCTGAAAAATTCTCTTATTTGGATGTCACAAAACCACTTACCAAACAGCGTTCTTGTTATATGAGTTATACAAGTCCTGAAGTTCATGATTTGCTTCGAGAAGGGTTTGATAGATCACCTATGTTCAACGGAAGAATTAAAAGTTTAGGACCTAGATATTGTCCTTCTATCGAAGATAAAATTAACCGTTTTGCAGATAAGGATAGACATCAGTTATTTATTGAGCCGGAAGGATGGCACACGGTTGAAATGTATATCAACGGTTTTTCAACGTCCTTGCCAGAAGATGTTCAATTTAAAGCTCTACGCTCAGTTGCTGGTTTTGAAAACGTGAAATTTTTCCGTCCTGGATATGCCATAGAATACGATTATTTCCCACCAACACAATTACAACATACTTTGGAAACAAAGTTAATTGAGGGTTTGTATTTTGCTGGACAAATAAATGGAACCACAGGTTACGAAGAAGCTGCTTCGCAAGGATTGATAGCAGGCATCAATGCAGCATTGAAAATACAAGAAAGAGAGCCATTTATTTTAAGTAGAAGTGAAGCATATATAGGTGTTTTAATTGACGATTTGATTACAAAAGGTACAGAAGAACCATACAGAATGTTTACATCCCGTGCAGAGTATAGAACCTTATTACGACAAGACAATGCCGATTTTAGATTGACTCCTAAATCTTTTGAATTGGGCTTGGCTTCTGAAAAACGCATGAAACGCATGGAGGAAAAGCAAAAAAAATCAGATGCTTTTGTGCAGTTTTTTGCTGATACCAGCGTGAAGCACGAAGAAATAAATCCTATTTTGGAACAAAAGGATTCTTCCTTGATGAAACAATCGGACAAGATGTTCAAGATTTTTTCAAGACCTAATATTACCATAGATGATATGCGACAGGTGGAAGCTGTAGAAACATATATTCAAGAACATGATTTGGACAATGAAATCATTGAGCAAGCAGAAATTCAAATCAAATACTCGGGTTATATTGAAAAGGAAAAAAACAATGCTGATAAATTGAATAGGCTTGAAAATATAAAAATCCCTAAAAATTTCGATTACTCCAAGTTAAAATCCATGAGTATGGAGGCTAGGGAAAAGTTAAACAAAATTCAACCAGTGACCATTTCCCAAGCTTCTAGAATTAGTGGTGTATCCCCTAGTGATGTTTCAGTGCTTTTGGTTTACATGGGAAGATAAAAAACGATCAATACAATATGTTCCACGTGGAACATATTGTATTTTTAATTAAATAAAGTCAGTCAAAACTTTTAATGAAGGATAAAAAAGTGTATTTGCAAGTTAAAGACCATTCTGTTTCAGGGCAAGATTTTCAACTTATAGAAAATACAACCTATGGGTTTCTAGAAACCCATCCTCAACCAAAAGTAGAGCAACTTCCAGAATATTATAACACCGAAGATTATATTTCCCATACAGATTCAAAAAGAAATCTGTTTGAAAAAGTATATCATACGGTTCGTGCTTTCTCTTTAAAAAGAAAAGTAAAATTAATCGAATCTTTTTTTCAAGCAGAGAAACCACATGAATCTTCAAACGAAAAAAAATTATTGGACATAGGTTGTGGTACAGGTGATTTTTTGCAAATGGCACAAAAACATCATTGGGAAGTTTTTGGTATAGAACCTAACGAACAAGCAAGAACAATTGCCAACTCCAAAACAAATCAACGTGTTTTCAATACAGAAAAACTAGAGAGCTTTAAAACGCACAGTTTTGATGTCATTACTCTTTGGCATGTGTTGGAACATTTGCCCAATCTTGAAAAGCAGGTAAGCATTTTAAAATCTTTACTGAAACCTCATGGGACTTTAATAATTGCTGTTCCTAATTACAAAAGTTACGATGCTAGCTATTATAAAAATTTTTGGGCAGCTTTTGATGTGCCTAGACATCTGTGGCATTTTTGTAAAACATCCATTTCAGAATTATTTTCATCTCAAAACATGACAGTGGTAAAAGTGCTGCCTTTAATTTTCGATTCGTATTATGTAAGCATGCTTTCAGAAAAATATAAAAAAGGTTCATTGAACATTTTTAATGCGTTTCGTATAGGTTGGCTGTCAAATATTAAAGCTAAGCGCTCAGGTGAGTATTCCTCGCTCATTTATGTCATAAAAAACAAGTAATTTTCAATTTAAGCGCTTTATTTGAAAGATTTCCAATTAAAATAAGCAATATGTGCCGAAAATTATAAAAACGGCTTAAATCGTTTCCTATGAATTCATTTTTAATCAATATTGTTTATGGTGTTTATGGTATGCTATAAATTATCCCTATCCATTAAATTGTTGGTCTTTTTTTAAAAGGATAACTTTTACTTTTCTACATTTGCGACGAATTAAAAAAAAAACTAAAAAATGAAAAACATATTTTTAATTGCTTTGGCAATGGTAACATTAGCTTCTTGCGAACCATCACTAAAAACCGGATTTATCGATAATAGTGAAGTGGTTAATAACTATCAAGAAAAAATTGATATAGAAGCCAAGTTTAAAGCCAAAGTGGAAGCATTTCAAAAAAGAACAGACAGTACAGGAAGGGCTTTTCAATTGGAAGCACAAGCGTTTCAACAAAAAGCTCAAAAAATGCCTGATGCCCAAGCACAACAGGAATACCAAGTGTTAAGTCAGAAACAACAAATGCTTCAACAACGTATTCAAGCAGAAGAGCAACAAATTTCCCAAGAAAGTCAAGCCGAAATAGATTCGCTTATCTCCAAAGTAAGGAATTTTGTTAAGGATTACGGAAAGAAAAATGGTTACACTTATATTTTTGGAAGTAACGAAGGTGGAAGTGTGATGTATGGAGCAGAAGCAAACGATTTGACCAAAGTTATTTTAGATGCTTTAAATGCTGATTACAAAAAGGACTAAGGTCTTATAACCAGATTGATTAGCGCCAAACGTTTGTTTGGCGTTTTTTGTTCCTCCATAAAATGAAAAGGATTTGGGAATCAAGCTTAGATGCATGTTGCCACTGTCTATGAGTTCGCCATCTGCTTCAATATAAGGATTTCCGTTATCCAAAACAGTAACGGATACCGAACTACTTTTATACGTTTCTACCTTATTGTGCTTGGTAATGTTACCATTGAAGAGCTTGGACATATTTTTTATTATATCCCATTTCCCAATGTTTTTCACGAGACTGATATCAAACAAACCATCAAACGGATTTGGTGATTTGGTGAGCTGCATTCCACCTCCGGAATATTTACAAAGCCCAACCAAAACCATGAAGGTTTTTGTTTCAATAACTTTGGAATTCACCATGATCCTAGATTGAAAATTTTTAAATAAAAACAAACCAAGCAAAGCTCCAGCTACATAAGCCAAAGCGCCAAAATGTTTGTACTTATGTACCTTGCTTATTACTAGACCATCAAAGCCAATTCCAGCCAAATTGATAAAATAAATGGGTTTCTTGGAGGAATTCAAAAACTCTATTTTACCAACATCCTGTTGTTTGGGATGTCCATTTTTAATAAGTAGTATGGCTCTTTCTAAATTCTTGGGAATGTTATGGGTCTTTACCCAATCGTTTCCTGTGCCAATAGGCACAACTCCAACATGGATTTGATTGGGAACCACGTGTTTTTGGCTCATGATTCCATTTACAATATGATGCAACGTACCATCACCACCAACACAAATAAAACGCCTAAAACCTTGATATATAGCATTTTGAGTAAGTTCTATGCCATGATTTGGATATTCTGTAAAAACGTGTTCAAAATGAAATTCATACATTTTAAGTAGCTCTAGAATGTCTGGCCATTTTTTCTTGCATGAGCCATTTCCAGAGGTTGGATTAACAATAACAAACCAAGTTTTGGAGCTTGGCATATCAATCGGCTTTTTTATGAAGTAACCTGGTTAATTTTATGGAAAGATCTGTGAGTATAATTTTGGAATTTCCGTTCCTTTCAATATGGTAAATGGCATCTTGAAGTTCATTGGTAATGTCCAAAATATTATTTCCATGAACAAAAGGTGCAAATTTCCGTAGATCAAAATTTTCAGTTTTGGTTTCTAAATAAACCAAACTATCTGCTTGATAATTTAATAAAAGTGCTTGTCTAAAAAAGACAATACAAAATTGTAAAAATTGCTTTTGAGTTTCACGACCAGTTTTTGAAATATCTTCGCTCCATGAAATCAAATCGTGAATGGCACTTTTGTTTCCTTTAGCTTTAAAAGCACTTCTAATCCAAAATATAAACCACGATTCAAAAGGAGTGTCTTCGCTATCATGATAAACCAAGTCACAAGCTTTGTTGTAATTTCCATTGGCTTGATGTGCTATTTTTGTAGCAACTGTTAGATCCAGATTGTAATTTCTAACAAGGGCATCTTTAATAACCTCTTCGGCTAGAGGGGGAAAATGCAGCACTTGGCACCTGGAAAGGATGGTGTTTATAATTTGTTCCTCATCTTCGGCAACAAGTATAAAAACGGTTTTATTAGGTGGTTCTTCAATAAGTTTCAAAAGTTTGTTGGCAGCAGATGTATTCATTTTTTCTGCCATCCATATCAGCATCACTTTATAGCCACCTTCATAGGCTTTCAAGGATAAGGATTTTACAATTTCGGTTGCTTCATCCACACCAATTTGACCTTGTTTGTTATCCACACCTAATTTCTTATACCAATCAAACAAGTTACCATAAGGTTGTTCGGACAAAAGCTCACGCCATTCTTCCAAAAACATATTGGAAACAGGATGTTTTTTAACCTTATCGTT
The DNA here is from genome assembly GCF_000348685.1 of Xanthomarina gelatinilytica. GTDB lineage: Bacteria > Bacteroidota > Bacteroidia > Flavobacteriales > Flavobacteriaceae > Xanthomarina > Xanthomarina gelatinilytica. The sequence continues at coordinate 333,412 of NZ_ANLA01000004.1, forward strand.
GGTAGCTACAGGAAAGGCGAAATGTAAATCAGGATGAGAAAAATGTTCAAATTTTAAATTACAAGCCTCATTTCCACCAGTATTTTCACCATTGGTATTTTTGCACAGCAAATATTGGGCATAAGCAATTGCCATAGGCAAAGTACCAGATCCCTCTGGTCCAACAAATAGTTGTGCATGAGGTACACGACCGTTTTCGGCACTTTGCGTAAGGTGATTTTTTATATGTTCCTGACCAAGTATGTCACTAAAAAGCATAAGGCAAAGATAACAGATTTCATCTCTTTTTATTGAAATGAAAAAATTATATTTGTGTCTCAAAATCAAATCTTATGAAAACTCTCAACGACTTCCATTTCGAAAACAAAAAAGCCCTCATCCGTGTGGATTTTAACGTGCCTTTAAACGATGACTTTAAAGTTACAGATAGCACTAGGATTCAATCTGCAAAACCAACCATTATAAAAATTTTGGAAGATGGAGGAAGTTGTATCTTGATGTCGCATCTGGGAAGACCCAAAGGTGTTGAAGAAAAGTTTTCCTTAAAACACATTGTGGACACAGTGGAAGATATATTAGGCGTTGAAGTTAAATTTGCTTCCAATTGTGTGGGAGAAGAAGCCACAAATGCTTCCAAAAACCTAGAATCTGGACAAATACTGTTGTTGGAAAATTTGCGTTTTCATAAAGAAGAAGAAGCTGGAGATGAATCTTTTGCTAAAGAGCTTGCCAGTTTAGGAGATATTTATGTTAACGATGCTTTTGGCACAGCACATAGAGCGCATGCCTCAACAACCATTATTGCACAGTTTTTTCCAGAAAAAAAATGCTTTGGATATCTGATGGAACAGGAGATAAAAAGCATTGATAAAGTCATGAAAACCGGTGAAAAGCCTGTATGCGCTGTTCTTGGAGGAGCTAAAGTCTCTTCCAAAATTACAATTATCGATAATATTTTAGATAAAATAGATCATTTGATCATAGGTGGAGGCATGACTTTTACCTTTATAAAAGCACAAGGAGGTAAAGTTGGAAATTCGCTTGTGGAAGACGATAAAATGACACTGGCAAACGACATTTTGGAAAAAGCCAGAGCAAAAAACGTACAAGTGCATTTACCTGTAGATGTTATTATTGCAGATGCCTTTAGTAATGATGCTCATACCAATACCTGCGAAATCAACAACATTCCAGAGGGTTGGATGGGACTGGACGTAGGACCACATACAGAGGCTTTGTTTTCTAAAGTTATATCAGAATCCAAGACCATTTTATGGAATGGACCCTTAGGTGTTTTTGAAATGCCAAATTTCGCCAAAGGAACCATAGCTTTAGGCCATGCTATTGCAGATGCCACTAAAAATGGCGCATTTTCTTTAGTAGGTGGAGGCGATTCAGTTGCTGCTGTAAAACAATTTGGTTTTGAAGATAAAGTAAGTTATGTGAGTACTGGAGGTGGAGCCATGCTGGAAAGCCTGGAAGGAAAAACACTGCCAGGAATTGCTGCCATTATGGATTGAATTGGAAAATAACGTATCTTTAATGTTTTTATAACAAGAAATTGGCAATAGCTACGTTTACCTTAGTTAAACAAAGTATCAACATGATTTTAAATAGAGTTTTAAATCTTTTATTCATATTAAGTTTAAGCACTTCTTTCGCTCAAGATTCTTTAGAAATAAAAAAGTTAAACGAAAAACTTTCTAAAGCAGAATTGGAAGAAGGCGAAACCTATGTGGTTGATACAATTATTGATGGGAAGCCATTGTATAAAAAACAAATAGATGCCATTACTAAAATTTCGGAATTGGATTCACTTCAAGACTTGGAAATCGCCTCCGACTTTGATAAAAAATGGCTGGAAGAACTTTACAACAATACACTTTACGATACCATTTACCAAACGGTTTCCGAATTGGAATATAACACCATTGAATACCCAGAATTATCCACAGATACCTTAAAAGCCAGATTGGCCAGATTAAATGCCAGAACACCTTTTAATGTGGAATACAACCCTTCCTTGGAGAGTGTTATAAAAAACTTTTTAAAAAACAGAAAAAGTTACTTTGAGCGTATCATGGGATTGAGTGCTTATTATTTCCCCATGTTTGAACGTGAATTGGATGCATATAACATACCTTTGGAGATGAAGTATTTAGCCATTGTGGAATCTGCTTTAAACCCAAGGGCTAAATCCAGAGTAGGAGCTACAGGATTATGGCAATTTATGTATGCTACTGGAAAGCAATATGGATTAGAGGTTAGCAGTTATGTAGATGAACGTAGCGACCCCATTAAATCCACAACAACTGCAGCAGTTTACTTATCTAAATTGTATGAAATATTTGGCGATTGGGATTTGGCTTTAGCAGCGTATAATTCTGGACCAGGAAACGTATCTAAAGCTATTAGGCGATCTGGAGGATATGAAAACTATTGGAACATACGTCATAACTTGCCAAGGGAAACAGCTGGTTACGTACCTGCATTTTTAGCAACCATGTACATTTTTGAATATGCCAAGGAGCATGGTTTTGTGTCTGAAAAACCTTTGTTTTATGGATTTGAAACAGACACCATTCGTGTGAAACAAATGATCACACTTGACCAAGTTTCTGAAGCTACAAATATCTCCATAGAAGAACTTCAGTTTTTAAATCCTTCTTATAAATTAGATATCATTCCGGTAATAGAAAACAAAAATTATTACTTAAGATTACCAAGAACTTCAATAGGAACCTTTGTTACCAATGAATCCACAATATATGCAGCTGCCAAGGCAGAGCTGGAAGCAAGGGAAAAACCCTTGCCACAGTTTTTTAAAGCAGAATCCAAGGTTACCTATAGGGTTAAAAGTGGTGATAATCTAGGATTTATAGCAAGAAAATACCGAGTAAGGGTGAGCGACATTAAACGTTGGAATGGCCTGAGGAGCAATAACATAAGAATTGGTCAAAGATTAACCATTTACCCTAGAAACCCTGTTGTTTCACAAGAAACAAGTACTTCTAAAACCGACAATAAAACTACAACTTCTGGAGGTCAAAAAATATATACGGTTAAAAGTGGAGACTCCCTTTGGAGTATTTCTCAAAAATTCCCGGGAGTTTCTGTTCAAAATATTCGAGATTGGAACGATATTAGTGGTAACAATTTAAAGCCTGGAATGAAGCTTAAGGTTTCCAAAGGCTAAGTTTTAAATTTTCCATATAATTTTGTTAATCCCTGAACATAGAACGGTTTTAAACGTTTTGTGTTCAAAACACTAAAAAATGACACCCATGAAACAAACACTATTATTATTTTCAGTATTACTGGTAATGAGTTGTGGTAACAAAAAATCTTCAAACCAGAAATTGCTTTCAGACTCATCGGGAAATATCAATAACCTATCGGTTGTTATAGAAAATAATCTTTGGGAAGGCAATGTTGGAGAGGCTATTAGGGAAGTCTTGGCTGCTCCTGTAGATGGTTTGCCTCAAGACGAGCCTTTATTTAACATGAGTCAAATTCCTCCAGCTGTTTTTTCAGGATTTGCTACTCATAACAGAACCGTTTTAAAAATAGAAAAAGGAGGCGAAGCTTCGGTAAAAATAGCATCAGATGTATATGCACAACCTCAAAAAGTGGTCTTGGTTTCAGGAAAAACAGACACTGAAATCATTCAGCAAATTCAAGAAAACGCTCAAAAAATAGTGGCAGCATTTAAAAGCGAAGAAATAAAGGAAAAACAAAGGCGTATTAAATTGTCGCTTCATAAAAACAACACCTTAAAAGAAAAATTGGGGATTACACTAAATTTCCCTACAGCTTATAGAATAGCCAAGGAAGAAGACAAGTTTTACTGGATACGGAAGGATATTGCCACAGGAACCACTAACTTAATGGTTTTTGAACTGCCTTTTAGCGCCATTAAAAAAGGGGATAGTTTGGTGGACCAAATTATAAAATTAAGGGATTCCATTGGGCAAGCACATATTCCTGGACCAACAGAAGGCACCTATATGATTACTGAAGAAGCTTATGCTCCAGCTGTTTTTGAAACCATTATAGACAATAAACCAGCTATTGAAACCAAGGGTCTTTGGGATGTAAAAAACGCTTTTATGTCTGGCCCATTCATTAACTACATTATAGAAGATAAAATCAACAACAGACTTTTGGTTATAGAAGGATTTGCTTTTGCGCCTTCTGTGGAAAAAAGAGATTACATGTTTGAGCTTGAAGCCATAATTAGATCGCTTAAAATAGGAGATTAGTTTTTGCAGCTTTTTTCACAACACAAAAAAACCCAACAAATATGACTTGTTGGGTTTTTTCGTGTTATAATAAGCACACTATTCTTTAGTGTCTTTTGTTTTGTCTTCTTCTTTGCTAGCGTCTTTAAACTCTTTAATGCCGCTACCTAAACCTCTCATTAATTCAGGAATCTTTTTTCCACCAAATAATAATAACACAATAACAACAATAAGTGCTATTTGCCAAGGTCCAATTGCTAAGGGTAACATATATAAACTCATATAGATTTATTTTAAAGCGCAAAGTTAATAATTAAAGTTTAATATTACCGTTTTAACACGAACTTTAGCATCATGTACATCCACTAGTGAGATAATTTTATTTAATTTTGTTAGCAGAATGGCAGAGAATAAAAAGAAAACCAAAAAATTTAAAAAGAAACTACTTCACAAGTATCGTTTAGTGATACTTAATGAGGATACTTTTGAAGAGCGACTTTCCTTTAAGTTAACACGCTTAAATGTGTTTGTGGTCATGTCCTTATCTGCAATTATTTTAATTGCTGGAACCACTCTATTAATTGCCTTTACTTCTTTAAGGGAATATATTCCTGGATATTCATCAACAGCCCTAAAAAAACAAGCTGTAGAATTAAGCTATAAAACAGATTCCTTACAGAGGTTGTTGGCTGTAAATGAAAAATATTACGCTTCCATAAAAAAAGTTCTGCAAGGCGAAATCAGTTCGGTAGATTTTAACAGGGATTCTATTTTAGAAGAAGCCAAAATAAATGTTTCCGAAGTCAATTTAAGTCCGTCCAGGGAAGACTCCCTTTTAAGGGAAAAAATAGCTAAAGAAGATAAATACAACCTGTTTGAAACAGCTACTTCTAAAATAAATTTCGTGCTTTTTCCACCTGTAACAGGATCCATTTCCGAAACCTATAATTTTGAAGCCAAACATTATGGTGTTGATGTCATTGTGGAAAGCAACACACCTGTAAAGGCAACAGCTGATGGCACCATAATTTTTGCTGAATGGACTGTGGAAACAGGAAATGTTATTATTATTGAACACAGCAATGGCTTGATTTCTGTTTACAAGCATAACGCTACATTAACCAAAACACAAGGTGAAATGGTAAAATCTGGTGAAGTAATTGCCACTTCTGGAAATACTGGGGAACTAACTTCCGGACCTCATTTACATTTTGAACTTTGGAAAGATGGGTATCCAATAAATCCAACTAATTTTATAGACTTTAATTAATGTTTTCACTAAAATCTGCCTTAGCCAAACCTTTTGCAAAACATGTTTCCAAATCCATAAAAAAATGGGCTAACAATCCTGTGGAAACCCAAGAAAAAGTATTTCACGAAATCATAGGAAAAGCAACTTCCACGCAATTTGGCAAAGATCATGATTTTATAGGCATCCATTCGCATGCAGATTTTGTAAAGCGTGTTCCAGTTAGGGATTATGAAGACCTTAAACCTTATATAGAACGTGTTGTAGCTGGTGAAACAGATATATTATGGCTGGGAAAACCTTTATATTTTGCAAAAACATCAGGAACCACTTCTGGAGCAAAATATATTCCCATTACCAAAGAAAGCATGCCAACCCATGTAGAAGCTGCAAGAAATGCCATTTTAATGTATATAGCCGAAACGGGAAATAGCAAATTTGTAGCTGGTAAAATGATTTTTTTACAAGGAAGCCCTATTTTGGAAAAGAAAAACGGGATCCAACTAGGAAGACTTTCTGGAATTGTTGCTCATTATGTGCCAAAATATCTACAAAAAAACCGAATGCCTTCTTGGGAAACCAATTGCATTGAAGATTGGGAAACCAAAGTAAATGCTATAGTTGAAGAAACCTTAAGTGAAAACATGACGGTTATTTCCGGGATTCCGTCTTGGGTTCAAATGTATTTTGAAAAAATTCAGGAAAAAACCGGTAAAAAGGTAGGAGATGTTTTCAAAAATTTCAACTTGTTTATTTTTGGAGGCGTCAACTATGAACCTTATCGAGCAAAATTTGAAAGCTTAATTGGCAGAAAGGTAGATAGCATAGAATTGTTTCCTGCAAGTGAGGGTTTTTTTGCTTTTCAAGATAAACAAGACGCAAAAGGCATGTTGCTTCAACTCAATTCAGGCATTTTTTATGAATTTATTAAAGCAGATGAGTTTTTTACCGAAAACCCTAAACGTCTTACCATAAAAGATGTGGAACTGGGTGTTAACTATGTGCTTATTGTTTCAACCAATGCAGGACTTTGGGCATATAATGTAGGAGACACGGTAGAATTTACGTCTTTAAAACCCTATCGTGTTATTGTGTCTGGTAGGATTAAGCATTTTATTTCTGCTTTTGGCGAACATGTTATTGGGAAAGAAGTGGAACAAGCCCTTCAAGAAGCAGTGAAAAACAGTAAGGTTCAGGTAACCGAATTTACGGTTGCTCCACAAATTAACCCAGAAAAGGGCTTGCCTTATCACGAATGGTTTATAGAGTTTGAAAGTGAACCTTCAGATTTTGAAGCATTTTCTAAAAAAATAGATGCGTCTTTACAAAAACAAAACAGCTATTATTTTGATTTGATAAACGGGAAGGTGCTTCAGCCTTTAAAAATCACGCAAATCAAGAAAAATGGTTTTCAGGAATATATGAAATCCATAGGAAAACTGGGTGGTCAGAACAAAATAGCGAGACTTTCAAACGACAGAAACATAGCGAATGTATTTGAAGCTCAAAATCTGATTAAATAATACTATATTTGTTAGCTAAATTAGATTTATGAGTAAAATAAAACATCATGAAAGAACGAGAGCTCAAGAAAGCTCAAATGCCATAGAGAGAATGTATATTACCATGAGGCACTTGTTTAACAGAGGGTTTTACAAGCCTATGGGAGTTTCTGGCGAAACACTTCGTGAAGCGCTTTTGCTTTTAAGACCGGAGATTTATGGTTCTATTGGAGAAGAAAAAGCAGAACTGGAAGGGCTGCTTTATGTTATAGACAGATTGCCTCAAGGGATTGAAGAGTGTACTTTTATTAATTTAACCAGTGATGAAGGCTATGCGAATTCACATTTTAAACCCATTATTCCTCCCAAAAGAAGAAGAAACTGCTACCGAATAGACAGCGAACAGATGAATATTGAAATCACTCGCGGTCGTTCTGAAATTTACGATATTTTAACACACCTTACCTTTATGTTTATTGAATCGCATAAAATAAGCAAGCGTGTTATTATAGACGAGACAGGCAATACCACTAGAGATTGGAAAAAATTGGAATCTGCTGTATTGGCAAAAAAGAAGCTTACTCTAGAGGAACGGGAAGTTGCCATTTCGCATACTGCAAACATTTTAGGCCGAACTTTTAACGAAATAGTAACGGTTTATGATCAGTTTGCATCCCATTCACAACCAGAAAGATTGTTGCATATAGTTTATTGGTTGGGAAAACTGGCCATTGAAGAAGTGATAAACAACAACAAAAGAACAGTCACTTTCAGTCCCGTGTTAAGAGAGCGTTTGGGACACCATATCCATGGTGAGATTTGGTCCAATAACATTAAAGAGATTCTTCATAAAAACGAATTGTTGGAAAGGCCCATTCATATAATTAGTGCCAACATGCACAGTGTTATGAACTCGTTATTTGCCAGTCAAGCCTTAAAAACCTTAGCAAAAAAGAAGACTGTTTTTGAGGTTTACGAAGCCTTGAGTGAAAAGAATAACCAAGATCTTCGCAATAAAGTAACAAAAGAAGCGTTGCAGAATGGAATGATTTATATTCCAGATAGTTCTGGAACCAATATCGATGTGCAGATTTTTGATACAGCCAAAATAGATTTTTCAAAAGTAGATATAGACGTAAGTGAGAACTTTAAAAACTCAGAAAAACCAGTTATATTCGTAATGGATTATGCATTTGGCGAGCAAGCTTATGAGACCATAGATGAACTCTTAAAACCCATTAGATTCAATGGAAAAAAAGTGCATTTAAATGTGGAGTCTATTTCCATAATGGGAAAAGCAGGCATATTGGAAGGAGGCAAAGGGGATATTATGATCCCTTCAGCACATATTTTTGAAGGGACAGCAGACAACTATCCTTTTAAGAACGAGTTGAGCAAAAAAGATTTGGATGGACATGGCGTAGCTGTTTATAAAGGAGCCATGATTACGGTTTTAGGGACCTCTTTACAGAACAAAGAAATTTTAAAGTTCTTTTTTAACTCCACTTGGAATGTGATTGGACTGGAAATGGAAGGAGCCCATTACCAAAAGGCCATTCAGGCAGCATCCAAAGTAAGGCATAGTATCAATCCCAAGGTAAAGGTTAGATATGCCTATTATGCCAGTGACAACCCATTGGAAACAGGAAGCACTTTAGCTTCTGGAGGACTGGGGACATCAGGAGTTAAACCAACCTATTTAATTACAAGAAAAATTTTAGAACAGATATTTAACTAACACCAATCATTATAATGAATAAGAATTTACCCGAACACCATCCTTCTGAAGAAGTAGATTTAGGACAATTGTTTAATTTGATAGGCAATGCTTTTAACAGGCTTTTTGCTTTTATTGGCTCAATATTTAAAACTATTTTTTCGGTATTTATCTATACCCTTAAGGCGTTTATAGTAAATTTTAAGATTATTTTGATTACTATGGTTTTGGCGGGTGTTTTGGGCTATGTTTTAGACAAGGTAAAACCTACATCCTATACATCAACCATGCTTGTGAAGCCTTACTTTGAATCCAAGTATCAGTTAATTACAAATATTAATTATTTTAATGCCTTGATTGAAAATGAAGATTATAAAACGCTTTCCACTCTTTTCGAAATATCAGAGGAAGAGGTTCAAAATATAGGCGAATTTGATATTCAACCGGGACCAGAGACAGAAAATGAAAGAATTTTACAATATGAAAATTTCTTAAAGAATGTTGATAGCGTTAGGGCTCAAAATATTAGTTATGACGATTTTGTGGAAAACAGGAGTATTTACTCAAGTGATTTTTTTGAAATAAGTGTCACAGCATTAAAAAAAGATATTTTCCCAAAACTTGAGGATGGTTTAAATAACTCTTTTACTAATTTCTATTCTTTAAAGAAAATGAAGAAAAGAGATTCCTTAATTGCTATCCAAAAAGCAAATATTTTAGAACAAATAGCACAGGTAGATTCACTTCAAAAAATATATATTAAAGTACTTGAAGATGAATCTCAGTCAAAACCCACAGAGTTTAGCATAGGCGGAGAAGGGTTTTCTTTGAGTAAAGACAAAACCAACACCAAGGAATACGAACTTTTAAATACTGAAATGAAACTTCGGGACCAATTAAAACAACTGGAGGAGAAAAAAATTGAAGAGGACGTGTTTTTTGATGTTATTTCCAGTTTTCAAGATGTAGGAAATAGAACTTCAGAATGGTATCAAAAATACACGTTAATATTCCCAGCAATTGCCTTTGTGCTTTTGTGTATGGTTTATTTGTCCAGAAAAACAATTACTTATGTAACAAATTATGAAGCATAAAAAAGCTATATTGATCACTGGTGGAGCCGGGTTTATTGGATCGCATGTTGTTAGATTGTTTGTAAACAAATACCCAGATTACCATGTTTATAATTTAGACAGTTTGACGTATGCAGGTAATTTAGAGAACTTAAAAGATGTTGAGAACAAACCTAACTACACCTTTTTAAAAGCAGATATTACAAATGAGCAAGAGATCCATTCACTTTTTAAAACACATCGGTTTGAAGGGGTAATACATTTGGCAGCCGAATCGCATGTGGATCGGTCTATTGCGGATCCCTTGGCATTTGTAAAAACCAATGTTATAGGCACTATGATATTATTAAATGCCTTTAAAGATCTTTGGAAAGATGATTTCAATAACAAACTGTTTTATCACATAAGTACAGATGAAGTTTATGGCACCTTGGGAGAAACAGGGCTTTTTACTGAAACAACCCCTTACGACCCCAATTCACCTTATTCGGCTTCCAAAGCCAGTTCCGATCATTTTGTAAGAGCTTATGGGGAAACCTATGGATTACCTTATGTAATCTCAAACTGCTCAAACAATTACGGTGCAAATCAATTTCCAGAGAAATTAATTCCCTTGTTCATTAACAACATCATCAATAAGAAACCACTTCCTGTTTATGGGGATGGACATTATACCAGAGACTGGTTGTATGTTGTTGATCATGCTATAGCCATAGACTTACTTTTCCATAAAGGAACTATTGGCGAAACCTATAATATAGGTGGTTTTAACGAATGGAAAAACATCGATTTGGTAACCTTGCTATGCGAACAAATGGATGTAGCTTTAGAAAGACCAATAGGGTCATCAAAAGAATTGATTACTTTTGTAAAAGATCGTCCAGGTCACGACTTAAGATATGCTATTGATGCTTCTAAAATAAACAAAGAATTGGGTTGGAAACCTTCTGTAACCTTTGAACAAGGCCTAAAACAAACCATTGACTGGTACCTAAACAACGAAGATTGGTTACAAAACGTTACTAGTGGCGCTTATCAATTGTATTATGACAAGCAGTATTGTTAGGGAAAGGTTGGTGGGTTTTTAGTTGGTAGTTTTTAATTGTGAGTTGTGAGTTATGGGTCAAACTCCCCTTTCTTTACCACCGTTAGCACTCCGGTAAATTCATCCCCCTCTTCATCTGAAGAGTGGAGCTTAGTGGAGTGATGAGGTTATGGGGTTATGAGTTGTGGATACAATTTAAATAAAGAAATATAATTAATACATCAATCAAAAATGCAGTTATCAGAAACTTACGACATTGGTGACTCATATTTTTGAAATTATTTAATACAAATAAGCATATAACCATTAAGCAATGAAAGGAATCATACTAGCAGGAGGATCAGGAACCAGGTTACATCCTTTAACCTTATCGGTAAGTAAGCAATTAATGCCTATTTACGATAAACCCATGATTTATTATCCATTGTCCACTTTAATGTATGCTGGAATCCATGAGATTTTAATCATTTCCACACCAAAAGACTTACCACTTTTTAAAGATTTGCTTGGGGATGGAAAAAAGTATGGTTGCAGGTTTGAGTATGCCGTACAGGAGCATCCAAATGGTTTGGCTGAAGCTTTCATTATTGGAGAAACATTTATTGGTAAAGATAAAGTAGCCCTAATTTTAGGAGACAACATATTTTATGGCACTGGATTGTCAAATTTATTGCAGAGCAACAACAATCCGGAAGGAGGTGTTATTTACGCTTATAGGGTTCACGATCCCGAACGCTATGGCGTAGTGGAATTTGACAGTAACGGTCAAGCCATTTCCATAGAAGAAAAACCAAAAAAGCCCAAATCCAATTATGCCGTTCCTGGGATTTACTTTTACGACAATTCCGTAGTTGAAATTGCCAAGAACATCACACCTAGCCATAGAGGCGAACTTGAAATTACAGATGTAAACAAAGAATACTTATCCCAAGGTAAATTAAATGTTAGTATTTTAGATAGAGGCACTGCATGGTTGGACACAGGGACGTTTCAATCGCTTATGCAGGCGTCTCAATTTGTTGAGGTTATTGAAGAACGGCAAGGCTTGAAAATAGGATCCATTGAAGCTGCAGCATATGAAATGAATTATATTTCTGAAAAACAATTCAAAGAACTTGCTCAACCCTTATTAAAAAGTGGCTACGGCAAAAACTTATTAGGTTTATTGAATAACAAATAAATGACAGCATTAGAAACTAAATTACAAGACTGCTTTATTCTAGAACCCAAGATTTTTGAAGACCATAGAGGGTATTTTTTTGAGTCTTTCAATCAAAATCAATTCAATAGCTTGACCAATACCAATGCAAGGTTTGTTCAAGACAATGAATCTTTTTCAACCAAAGGGGTTTTAAGAGGTTTGCATTATCAAACAGGCGAGCATGCCCAAGCCAAATTGGTACGTGTAATACAGGGGCGAGTTTTGGATGTGGCCGTTGATTTAAGAGCAGGCTCACCCACATTCAGTCAATATGTTGCTGTTGAATTAACAGAGACCAATAAAAAACAACTGTTTATCCCTAGAGGTTTTGCCCATGGATTCGTTGTTTTAAGTGATACAGCCATATTTTCATATAAATGTGACAATTTTTATAATAAAGAATCTGAAGGAGGCATCATCTATAATGACCCTACTTTATGCATTGATTGGCAATTGGCAGAAAGCTCTTTAATAGTATCAGAAAAAGATTTAGCTTTACCAACATTAGAAGCAGCCAAACTATGATGAACATACTCGTTACAGGGGGAGATGGGCAATTGGCCACATGTATCAAAGACATAGCATCCAACGAATTAAACTTTATTTACACCGATTATTTAGCGTTGGATATTACCTGCCTTAGCTCGCTGGAATCATTTTTTAAAGCCCATCCCATTGCTTACTGCATTAACTGTGCCGCTTATACCGCTGTAGATGAGGCAGAGAGTCATCCAAAGGCCGCTTTTAACATCAATGAAACGGGTGCTAAAAATTTAGCTTTGGTTTGTAAAAAACATGACACGATTTTGATTCATATATCCACTGATTTTGTTTTTGATGGTACCAAGAGCACGCCATACACCGAGTTAGATTCACCAAACCCATTAGGTGTGTATGGGGCGTCTAAGTTGCAAGGGGAAAAGCACATTCAATCCATTCTATCCAAGTATTTTATTATTAGGACTTCTTGGTTGTATTCGGAGCATGGCAAAAATTTTGTAAAAACCATGTTGCGTTTGTTTCAAGAGAGAGACTTGGTAAAAGTGGTGGACGATCAAATAGGATCCCCAACTTATGCGGGTGATTTGGCGTTATTCATTCATAGAATTATAGCACTTAAGAGCCCCCATTATGGGTTGTATCATTTCAGTAATCTGGGAGCCACCACTTGGTACGGATTTGCAAAAGCCATTCGGGCATTATCCAAAAGTAACACGGAGGTTGTAGCAGTTCCTACTTCGGAGTTTCCCACAAAAGCCTTACGACCTAGCTATAGTGTACTAGACATGACTAACACACAAGAGGTGTTTGGGATTGAGATTGAGAGCTGGGAGAAGCGCCTTTCAAAAGTTGTAAGCCGTTGCCATTGAATCTGGTGTTATGACTAGCGGCCAATTCTTTCCTAGACAGGCATTATTGTATTACTGATATGGGCTATGCTTTACAAGTCCTAGGGTTTATCTGATCCTGTACATGCGATGTTTTTTTATTTTAAAGTTTGCTTTACGACGTGTTATTTAGGGATCTACCAAGGGTCATCTATGGATGATGGGTGGTATAAAGACGGCAGGGATACGGCATAGAGTCGGCATACATACGGCATGTAGTCAGCATGAAGTGGGCATAGAGTCGGCATAGACCCAACAGGAGAAAGGCAATCATCAATCAAAAAACCCTTACATTTTGGAAAAAATCATTATTTTAGATGAAGAACCAAAAATCCATTAATCATGGCAGCAGCCAAGAAAAAGAAGGGAGGTTTTACCCGTAAAGCTATAAAAAATAACGCCAATATGCAAGTGGTCCGTGACAGTAATTCGGAATTTAGCATGTGCAGTATTTTTCTCAAGGAATTTAAAATAGCCCTTCGTCCCATTTTAGGTCATTTTCGTGTGGGCAGTTTGCATCAGGGGCTGATGCAGTTATTTTTAAAGATCAAGGCCTTGGATCGTGATTCACCAGCAGGGGCATTGCATGTATCTGGTGGGTTACGGACGAAAAAGGGGCAGCTTTTATTACGTGAATTCACTTTCACGCCCAAGGTGGGGATTCGCCAGTTTTTTGGCAATCCTGTAATTGATCCGGATGATTTTACGGTAAGTTGGGAGGATTTTACACCGTGTCAGGCTCGATTTCCTAAGGCTGCGACGCATTTGGAGATCTTGTATTTGGTGCTGACCTATCAGAGGGATCGCAAGCAGTTTCTTACGGTTTCCAGTGTTCCGATTCGCCGTGCAAAGAGCGCTGAGACAGAGCATTTGAAGTTACAGCCCACAAAGCCGATTGTGCGTGGGCCTGAACAGCAACATATTTTGGTTATGAGCTTACGTTTTATGGAGGTTATTGGGGAGGAGGAGTATCCTCTTTTGGGGAAAGATTCGTTGGGGATTGAGGTTTTGGAGGTTTTTGGTTGAGAGTTGGTTTTAGTTTTTAGTTGTTGGTTTTTAGTTGTTAGTTTTTAGTTGTTGGTTGTTTCCCCTTTCTTTACCTCCGTTAGCACTCCGGTAAATTCATTCCCCTCTTCAGGTGAAGAGGGGAGCCTGGCGTGGTTGTGTTGTGTGTTGTGGGTTATGAGTTGGTAGTTGTGAGTTATGGGTTGTTAGCTCAACCCCCCCCTTTCTTTACCTCCGTTAGCACTCCGGTAAATTCATTACCTCTTCACCTGAAGAGGGGAGCCTGGTGTGGTTGTGTTTTGGGTTGTGGGTTGTGGGTTGTGGGTTGTGGGTTGTGGGTTGTGGGTTGGTAGTTCAAACTCCCCTTTCTTCACCTCCGTTAGCACTCCGGTAAATTCATTCCCCTCTTCAGGTGAAGAGGGGAGCCTGGCGTGGTTGTGTTGTGTGTTGTGGGTTATGAGTTGGTAGTTGTGAGTTATGGGTTGTTAGTTCAAACTCCCCTTTCTTCACCTCCGTTAGCACTCCGGTAAATTCATTCCCCTCTTCAACTGAAGAGGGGAGCAGGTGTGGTTGTGTTGTGTGTTGTGTGTTGTGTGTTGTGGGTTGGTAGTTTTGAGTTATGAGTTATGGGCTGTTAGCTCAAACTCCCCTTTCTTTACCTCCGTTAGCACTCCGGTAAATTCATTCCCCTCTTCAACTGAAGAGGGGAGCCTGGTGTGTTTGTGTTTTGGGTTGTGGGTTATGAGTTATGTGTTGTTAGTTCAAACTCCCCTTTCTTCACCTCCGTTAGCACTCCGGTAAATTCATTCCCCTCTTCAACTGAAGAGGGGAGCCTGGTGTGGTTGTGCTTTGGGGTGTGAGTTATCAATTGTTAGTTGGTAGTTACTGAAAAGTCTCTTTTTTGTCTTTTGATTTTTAATAATTTGCTTGATTTAGCGAATATTAATGGTATTTTTGCAGGACGCAAAACATTAAATATTAGTGCAAAAAACATTAATTTATATTATAGGTGCAGGAAGGAGTGGAACAACCGTGTTGGATATTATGTTGGGTAACGTTAATGGTTCTATAAGTTTGGGAGAAATTAATAGATTTTTTAAGAGAAATGGTATTCCACCCAAGAGGGAAAAAGAATCAAAGGTTTACAATTTTTGGATTAATTTAAAAGACCAAATGATTGGAAGTGGATTTAATGATATGCTATATTTACAAAAGCTTTCACAGCAAAACGAATATCATTTAGCATTTGTAAAAAGTTTATTTAAAAAATGTAATTCAGAATATGTAAATGCTATTGTAGAACAATATGGTTATATAGGTCAAAATACAAGTCAAAATGTTTTAATAGAATCATCCAAGTATCCCGTTAGGGCATTAAACTTATCAAATTATTTAGATAGAGATCAATTTCAAATAAAATATATATATCTAAAAAAAGACCCAGAAAAAGTTGTTAAATCTTTTCAAAAGAAAAATTTAGAACAGCCTTCAAAAGGTTTTTTAATGGCTAATTTATATTATTTAATCGTTAATATTTTATGCGGGATCACTATTAGAATTTTAAAAATCAAAGGGCATAGGGTAGGTACATTGCGTTATGAAGATTTGATAAGTACCCCAAAGGAGACATTGCTTAAATTAGGAAGTGACATAGATGAAGATTATAGTGAATTAATGCGCAAATTGATTATTAAAGAACCTCTTAACACAGGTTATGTGTTTGATGGAAACAGGATAAGATTAAAAGAAACCTTAATTTTACGGGATTCGGATACAAAGGAGAAAACAAAAGGAAAGTTATCCTTTACGAGAATTTTTAATTATATAGTATATAGATAATGAACATAAGTATATTTGGATTAGGATATGTAGGCGTGGTATGTTGCGCATGTTTTTCAAGAGATGGTCACCAAGTTATTGGTGTTGATGTTGAAAGCACAAAGGTAGATTTAGTAAATAATGGGAAATCTACAATTATAGAAAAAAGTCTTGAAGAGCAAATTTCAATTTCAGTTAAAAACAACTTATTAAAAGCAACTCAAGATTACAGAATGGCTATAAATCATACAGATATATCTTTTATATGTGTTGGAACGCCCAGTCTATCAAATGGTTCAATAAATTTAGCTTATATTTATGAAGTAGCTAAACAGATAGCTGAAGTAATTAAAGACAAAGAAAGCTTTCATACAGTGGTAATAAGAAGCACTGTAAAAGTAGGAACTTTAAAGGCTTGTCAAGAAATTATTGAGGACATCTCAGGCAAGGTTCACGGTAAAGATTTTGGAGTTGTTTCAAATCCAGAGTTTTTAAGAGAAGGAACAGCCATGCATGATTTTGTAAATCCACCATACACAATTGTTGGTACAAACAGTGAAACGAGTAAGTCTGTTTTAACATCTTTATACGCATCTTTAGATGCTCCAATATATTACTTAAAACCAGAAGAAGCAGAAATGATTAAATACGCAAACAATAATTTTCATGCCATGAAAATTACTTTTGCAAATGAAATAGGTAATATTTGTAAAGAAAATGGTGTAGATGGTCATGTGGTTATGGATATTGTAGCTAAAGACACAAAATTAAACTTATCTCCTTATTACTTAAAGCCAGGTTTTGCTTTTGGGGGTTCATGTCTCCCAAAAGATGTGAGAGGTTTAATTCAAACTGCAAAAAATTTGGATCTTAAAACCCCTTTATTATCAAGTTTGTTAAAGAGTAATTTTTATCAGATAGACAGAGGTCTTGATTTAATATACAGTACAGGGAGTAAAAAAATAGGCTTTTTAGGCTTTGCGTTTAAGTCGGGAACCGATGATTTGCGAGAAAGCCCAATAGTTGGAGTTATAGAGACTTTAATTGGCAAAGGCTATGATTTAAATGTTTATGACAGTAATGTGCACTTATCTTCTTTATTAGGAAAAAACAAAGAGTATGTTAATAGTCACATTCCACATATTTACAAGCTTTTAAAAGAAGATGTCAATGAAGTGATAGAACATTCAGAAGTTTTGGTTATTGGAAATAATGCCAAAGAATTTTCTGAGATTCTTCCAACCATTCCATCAAACAAAATTATTATTGATTTTGTAAGAGTAGATAAAGAAAAAACTTCAAAAGACAATTATATTGGGATTTGCTGGTAAACATATATTAATAGTTATTGAAAATTTGCCAGCACCTTTTGATAGGCGTGTTTGGCAGGAAGCAACAACTTTAAAAGAACATGGAGCGAAAGTTTCTATAATTTGCCCTAAAATGAAAGGGTATGAAAAATCTTATGAAGTTATTGATGATATTGAAATTTATAGACACCCCTTAAAAGAAGGCAAGGGAGCGTTAGGTTATTTAGTAGAATATTCTCAAGCAATTTTTTGGGAATTTATTTTAAGCTGGAATATATTTTTAAAAAATAGATTTCACGTAATACATGGTTGTAATCCACCAGATTTGATATTTATTACGGCATTATTTTTTAAACCTTTTGGAGTAAAATATGTTTTTGATCATCATGATATTAATCCAGAATTATATATATCAAAGTTCGATAAAAAAGGATTTTTCTATAAAATGATGGTTTTTTTTGAGAAGCTAACCTTTAAAGTCGCCAATTACTCTATTGCCACAAACGAATCTTATAAAAAAATAGCGATTGAAAGAGGTGGTATGAAATCGGAAAATGTTCAAGTTGTAAGAAGTGGTCCAAAATTAGACAGGTTGCGGCTTATCAGTCCTGTAAATGAGTTAAAAAAAGGAAAAAAACACTTAATTGGTTATATAGGCGTTATTGGAGAACAGGAAGGGCTAGATCTGCTTTTAGAATCAGCTAAATACATTCTCTCAAAAAGAGATGATGTGCATTTTGGAATTGTTGGTGGAGGGACGCATCTTGACGAGATCAAAAAGATGTGTGCTAATATGGGGTTATCAGATCATTTTGACTTTTATGGTCGTGTAGATGACCAAACCATGTTAGAAGTCTTAAACACTGCGGACATATGTGTTAACCCAGACAAACCAACTGCCATGAACGATTTATCTACTATGAATAAAATCATGGAATATATGGCCTTAAAAAAACCTATTGTACAGTACAGCTTGAAAGAGGGAAAATTCTCTGCGCAAGAGGCTTCATTGTATGCAGAAAATACTGATCCGATAGATTTTGCAAAGAAAATATTACAGTTAATAAATGACGAGAAATTACGAATAAGAATGGGAGATATAGGTTATAATCGAGTTATCAAAGAGTTGTCTTGGAATTTTGAAAGTAAAAAGCTTATTAGTATCTATAAGAAAGTTTTTAATCAAAATTAATATGCAAGATATTAGTAACCTTTTAAATATAGCCATTAAAGCATCCTTAGCAGCCGGGAAAGTCATTATGGACGTTTATGATACTCCTTTTGAGGTGGCGCTAAAAGACGACACATCGCCTTTAACAGAAGCAGATAAACAGGCTAACGATATTATTAATTCTTTTTTGTTGCCAACTCAAATCCCCATCATTTCAGAAGAAAATAAACAAACAGATTATTCCATTAGAAAAACTTGGGAAACCTGTTGGGTTGTGGACCCCGTTGATGGTACCAAGGAGTTTATAAAGCGCAATGGCGAATTTACGGTTAATATTGCTTTAGTTACAAACGGGACCCCTGTTTTAGGCGTTATTTACGTGCCAGCATCCAAAGTGTTATATTTTGCTGATGTGGCTAAAGAAGAAGGGTTTAAAGCTGATTTGGACTCCCATGAAACCTCTATGGATGTGATTTTAGATAGGGCAACACCTTTAAGGCCAAAACAAGGGGTTTCCAATCCTGTTCAAGTGGTTGGAAGTCGTTCCCATATGAGTCAGGACACTTTGGATTATATGGAGACTCTTAAAGCCACAGGAAAAGATGTTGAAGTGGTATCAAAAGGCAGCTCTCTAAAGTTCTGTTTGGTTGCAGAAGGACATGCAGATGTATATCCACGTTTTGCACCAACCATGGAATGGGATACAGCCGCTGGTCAGGCCATTTGTAACGCTGTTGGAGTTGAAGTTATTTCAAAAGAGACAAACAAATCTTTAATGTACAATAAAGAAAACCTTTTAAATCCTTGGTTTTTAGTTCATAACTCATGGTAGATATATCCCATAAAAGACATATAGCCAAATCCATTACCTGGCGACTTGTTGGCACACTAGACACCATTGTTCTATCATGGATTATTTCGGGCGATCCATTTGTAGGCTTACAAATAGGTATGGCTGAAGTGGTTACCAAGATGTTTTTGTATTATTTACACGAAAGGGCCTGGTTTAAGATCAATTTATCTAAAGACGGTAAAATACTTGAAAGCAGGAAACGTCATATAGCCAAAACATTTACCTGGAGAATTGTAGGTACCATGGATACCATGATTATTGCCTGGATTATCTCTGGCAACCCATTAACAGGACTAAAAATAGGCTTTGCCGAAGTGGTCACTAAAATGCTGTTATACTATTTTCACGAGCGTATATGGTATAAAATTAATTTTGGATTATCAGAACGCAAAAAGTAGCTATTATGAAAGAAAATATCATCCCACATTCATATCAAATTTCCATTCAAGACAGGAGACAAGCCAATAAGCACAATTCTTTTTTAATGTGGTTTACAGGGCTTTCAGGTTCGGGAAAATCCACCATAGCAAATGTTGTTGAACAAGAATTACATAAAAAAGGTATTAAAACGTACATTTTAGATGGTGACAATATACGAAAAGGAATAAATAACGATTTGAGTTTTTCACCAGAAGATAGGACCGAAAATATAAGGAGGATTGCAGAAACAGCCAATTTAATGGTTGATGCTGGTTTGGTGGTACTTGCGGCATTTGTATCCCCTTACAAAAAAGATAGGGAGAACATTAAAAGTATCGTTAAAGATGTTAACTTTGTCGAAATATATGTAAACACCAGTCTTGAAGAGTGTGAAAAAAGGGATGTTAAAGGCCTCTATAAAAAAGCTCGGGCAGGTGAAATAAAAAACATGACAGGAATCTCTGCGCCTTATGAAGCGCCTGAGGATCCAGATGTAGAAATAAACACAGAACAAGTATCTGTAGAACAAGCCGTAAAGCAGATTATAGAATATATAACACCAAAATTAAAACTCAAAAATGAGTAAGTATTATTTAAATTATTTAGACGAATTAGAAAGCGAAGCCATTTTTATTTTGCGTGAAGTTTGGGCTCAATTTGAAAATCCTGTGATTCTGTTTTCTGGAGGAAAAGACTCGATTTTAGTAACACACTTGGCAAAAAAAGCGTTTTACCCAGCTAAAATTCCGTTTCCTTTAATGCATGTGGATACAGGTCATAATTTCCCTGAAACCATTCAGTTTAGAGATAATATCATAAAAGAATTAGGTGTTGACCTTATTGTAGGATCTGTTCAAGAATCCATAGACGATGGACGTGTAGCTGAAGAAAAAGGAAAAAATGCCACTAGAAATGCACTACAAATAACCACACTTTTAGATGCTATTGAGGCAAATAAGGTGGATTGTGCCATAGGTGGAGGAAGACGCGATGAAGAAAAAGCCAGGGCTAAAGAACGTTTCTTTTCACATAGGGACGATTTTGGCCAATGGGATCCAAAAAATCAAAGGCCAGAGCTTTGGAATATTTTTAATGGTAAACATTTTCAAGGAGAGCACTTTAGGGCTTTCCCAATTAGTAACTGGACAGAAATGGATGTCTGGAATTACATTAAACGCGAAAACATAGCCATACCATCATTGTATTACGCTCACGAACGCGAAGTGGTATGGAGACAGGATTCTTGGATACCAAATTCAGAGTTTTTGGTTTTAGAAGATCATGAAGAAATAGTGGTCAAGAAAGTTCGTTTTAGAACCCTTGGAGATATTACAATCACTGGAGGTATCGAATCTGATGCAGATACTTTAGAGAAAATTGCAGAAGAGGTGTCTGGAATGCGTCAAACCGAAAGAGGTAATAGGAGCGACGATAAACGTTCAGAATCTGCTATGGAAGATAGGAAGCGTCAAGGGTATTTTTAGTGATGTGGCTCTAGGCTGTATGCTGTACGCAGTATGCTATAAGCGACATGCTTTAACAATGTCATACTTCGACAAGCTCAGTATGACATATCGAAGTATGATAGAGAGAGATATAATGAATATTAATATAACAAGTAAAAGACAATCCATGTCACCCTGAGCTAGTCGAAGGGCAGGAGAGATTACAAGTGTTTTACGACGGAGAGACGTCTTTAACTTATAAAAAAATAATCTGTATGCTGTATGCCGTATGCGATATGCGATATGCGATATACCTATAGCTTACAGCCTAAACCTATAAAAATAGAATTAATTTAGATTGAGAGATTTTAAAAAATATGATGTTTGGAATTTAAGCCATAAGTTTGTTTTAAAGATTTATGATGTAACTGAACGGGTTCCTGCAAAGGAAAAATATCAATTAATACCTCAAATGCAAAGAGCTGCATATTCTATTCCTTCAAATTTTAGTGAAGGTTGTGGAAGGGATTCAGATAAAGATTTCAACAGATTTATTCAAATATGTTTAGGGTCTGCACACGAGTTAGAATATTTTATTTTACTCGCTAAAGATTTGAATTATATTTCAGAAGAAAAATATGTTACGTTGACAGAAGGAATAAATGAAATAAAGCGAAAATTATATAAATTAAGTATAAAACTTAAAGGCTAAAGTGTGAAAGCTATAGGCCGTAAGCCTAAAGCAAATAGCCTACAGCTTAAAGCCTAAAACCTACAGCATTAAGAAAAAATAGGAATAACATGTTAGACAACAATCAATTATTACGTTTTACAACAGCAGGAAGTGTGGATGATGGTAAAAGTACGCTGATAGGGCGTTTGCTTTACGACTCGAAATCTATTTTTGAAGACCAATTGCAAGCTATTGAGACTACCAGCAAGAAAAAGGGTCATGAAGGTGTAGATTTGGCTTTATTTACAGATGGTCTTCGTGATGAGCGCGAACAAGGTATCACTATCGATGTAGCATATAGATATTTTACAACTCCCAAACGTAAATTTATAATTGCAGATACACCTGGACACATTCAATATACAAGAAATATGGTCACTGGAGCCTCCACGGCCAATGCCGCCATTATTTTAGTGGATGCCAGACATGGTGTGATAGAGCAAACCAAAAGACATTCGTTTATAGCCTCCTTATTACAGATTCCTCATGTGATAGTATGTATCAATAAAATGGACTTGGTAGGTTATTCGGAAGAAGCATATACCAAGGTCATCAATCAATTTGAAGAGTTTTCATCAAAAATGTTGGTAAAAGATGTGCGTTTTATTCCTATTAGTGCCTTAAATGGGGACAATGTGGTTAACCGTTCCGAAAACATGGATTGGTATCAAGGCGCGCCATTGTTACACACGTTGGAAACCCTGCATATTAGTAGTGATATCAATAAAGTTGATGCCCGTTTTCCAGTTCAAACCGTGTTAAGGCCCCAAAGTGAGACACATAGAGATTACAGAGGCTATGCCGGACGTGTGGCCAGTGGTATTTTTAGGGTTGGAGATGAGATTACGGTTATGCCATCTGGCTTTACAAGTAAAATAAAATCAATTAATTTATACAATAAGGAATTGGAAGAAGCCTATGCGCCCATGTCTGTTTCCATGACTTTGGAAGACGATATAGATATTAGTAGAGGCGATATGATTGTGCGTTCTAATAATAAACCCGAAGCCATTCAGGATATTGAAGTCATGTTATGCTGGTTAAACAATAGTCCTGCGAAACCTCGTGCAAAATATTCTATTCGTCACACCTCCAACGAACAAAAAGCCATGATCAAGGAAGTGGTTTATAAGTTTAATATTAACACGTTGGACCGTATTACTGGAGATGCAGAATTGAAAATGAATGATATTTGTAAAGTGAAAATAAGAACCACCAAGCCTCTAATGATAGATTCCTATAGAGAAAATAGAACCACAGGAAGTATCATTCTGGTGGATGATTCCACGAATGAAACGGTGGCGGCTGGGATGGTTGTTTAAATAATAAAAGATATAGCAAAAACATATGATTAAAGCAGGAGTAATATTATTAACTTTTATGTTCTTATTTTCATGTAAAAATGACACAAAAAATGATAATCAGGTAATTGAAAACTCTGTTGTTGAAACACCAAAAGAATTGGTTGTAAAGCTAGGTTTTAAGACCAGTGTTAAAGATGAGTTTAGAATTATGTTAAACAATATAGAGATAGATGAATTTCAAAAGAAAAATATTTTAATAAGGGAAACAGTTCCTGTATCGTCTGGTTTTGAGAGTATAGTAGCAAATTTTGGAAATAATATATCCAATAATTTAATTATTAATTTAGGGAATAAAAATCTTAAAGAAATAGAATTAAATGGGATAGAAGTATCATATGGGGAGAAACGTGTTTTGGTAACTAATGAAAATATTAGGAAGCATTTTAACATCAATAAATTTGTCGAGTTCGATTCTATAAAAAGGGTATTTAAAACCATAAAAGTAGCTGGAAAACATCAACCGTCATTTGTTGCTAGAAGAAGTTTAATCAACATTTTAAAAAAGGGATAAATAAACTTTTGAAACTTATTAAGTGATTAAAAAAAGTATAGAAACATATAATGACACAGATTATAAAGAAATCCTTACTAAAGGATTTTCTTTTTTAACCTTGCGGGTAGGTGGTTTATTGGCAGGCTATTTATTTACCTATTTAGTTGCTCGTGAGTATGGACCAAGTGTTGTAGGCTTGATATCCCTTAGTTTTACTTTGATTATGTGTTTGAGTATTTTTGGCAGATT
Organism: Xanthomarina gelatinilytica; assembly: GCF_000348685.1. GTDB lineage: Bacteria > Bacteroidota > Bacteroidia > Flavobacteriales > Flavobacteriaceae > Xanthomarina > Xanthomarina gelatinilytica. Next base: position 357,689 of record NZ_ANLA01000004.1, read on the forward strand.
GGGGATTGATGTTAATTTGATACCATATTTCACTCATGAAACAAATAGGCAAGATTCTGGATTGTTTTTTAAAGTGCTAATAAAAGCTATTTTACTATCATCATTTTTAGCGTTAGTCATTTTTTTATTAAAAGAGGTTATTTCAATAAACTTATTTAAAAAACCTCAACTAGAAGCCTATATGATATGGACAGCTTTAACCATACCTTTATGGACTATTATTTTGGTTTGTGCGGGTTTGTTTAGGGCATTAAAAAAGAACACACTATTTGCATTTTTTAACAACCCAGGGAGGTTTTTAGCCACATTAATTGTATTGCTTGTTCTTTTTATTTGTTGCAAAGACGACTTATTGCTAGCTATAAAAGCACACTTTTATGGAGTACTAATAATTGCAATTATAAGTATTTATTTGGCACTTAAACAATTTGAAAAAATTAGTGTTTTATCGAATTCCAATTCTTGGTTATTTTTAAAAGAAGCCTATCCAATGATGTTATCGGGGGCAATAATTGTATTTTTAGGGTGGGTAGATACTTTTGTTTTGGGCATATATGAAACAGATGAGACTATAGGGGTTTACAATGTAGCATTAAAAATTGCAACTTTAACAAGTTTCTCACTTCAAGCCATAAATTCTATTTTAGCACCTAAAATTGCTAAATATTATAAAGAGGGGAAACATAGAGAATTTAGAAAGATTATTAAATTTGCTACTAATATTAATTTTTTAATTACCCTAATAATTATTGTTTTAATTATAGTGTTACATAAAACTTTACTGGGAATGTTTGGTCAAGAATTTTTGTCTGGTAGCTTGGTACTTTTAATACTTTGTTTAGGACAATTAATAAACTCTTTATCAGGCTCCGTAGGTGTTATTATGCAAATGACAGGTTTGCAAAAAGTATATCAAAATATTGTATTGGTAGCTTTGATAATCAATATTATATTAAATTTCATCCTGACTCCAAGATACGGTGCTGTTGGAGCGGCTCTCGCTACAGTCATTAGTATGGCCTTTTGGAATATTTATGGTGCAGTTTACCTAAAACGAAAATTACATTTAATAAGTTATTTTAATTTGAAATGAAAAACATTATTAAGCCAAATTCATTTATAATAGGAGCCCAAAAATCTGCTACTACCTCTCTCTATAATTGGATATCCCAGCATCCAGATGTATGTGCCCCAAGCACATTAAAGGATTATCCTTTTTTTTTAAGAGACAAATTTTTTAATAAAGGAATAGAATCACTTAAAAATGAATATATTGAATGTGGTTTTATTAATCAAAAGATCATAATGCAAGGGAATGTTCAGTATATGTTTGATACTAAGGCTATTAAAAGAATATTTGAGTTTGATTCAGATGCAAAATTGATTTGTGTTTTAAGAAATCCAGTTGACAGAGCTATTTCTGCACATAAGTATTTTAGTAAATTAAAAATTGAAACCCTAACTTTAAGCGAGGCAATAAAAACAGAAAATGAAAGAAGTAAAGAATCATTGCAGGCTTATTTTGATTTTACTTATAAAGCCCATGGACTTTATGCGAAACAATTAAAAGAAATTTTCAGCATATTTAATAGGGATAAGGTCTTGATTTTATTGTATGATAATTTAAAACAATATCCAGAAGAATGTATGAAGGAGGTGTTTAACTTTCTTGAAATAGATGAAGGTTTTACTCCCGATTATCATGTTTTAAATGCAACAGGAAAGGTAAAATATCAATTCCTTCAAAACCTATTTTTTAGTAAAAGCAAATTTAGAAAGTACTTAGTTGATAATTTGGTTGATCCTATTTTACCTTTACATAAACGTACAAAAATAAGATGGGCTTTTAATGAATGGAATACTAAAAAGGAAGACCTTAATGATGACAGTAAAGATGATTCTTTTTTTAATGAAAGACAAGAGCTAAAAGATTATTTTTTTAATGAGATTGAAGAGCTTGAAAAATTATTGAATATAAATTTAAATGCTTGGAAACATTAAAATTAAATAATACAATATATAAGGTCATTAGACCTCTTTTTTTGGCTCTATGTTTTTTTAGTGTTTTTAAAGGAGTATTTGGTTGGATTTTTAGCACAAGTGTTTTTGAATATTTGGATGAACTGGCCTTTTTTCTAGCTATTATGGTTTTATCACCTACCTTTTTATTCAAACAAAAACTAAAATTAATTTATTTTGTTATTGCAGCATTCATCATCTATTCCATAGTTATCAGTTTGCTTTTTGGGGTTAGTGGGAACATATTAACCATTAGCTTTCAAACCTTGATAAGTATTAAGTTCTTTATTATTTTATTAGCTTTTATAGAGTTATTTAAAGATCATTATAACACTTTGAACAAGTTTTTCTTGTTTGTGATTGGTTTTGCTGTTTTAGGGGTTTTAATTCATGTGATTTTTGGAGTAAAGTTTAATCATTGGGTAGGGATATCTACCTTTGCAAGACCCAATATACGGTATGTTGGGTTTTTTACCCATCCCAACCATTTGGCGTATCTCATGATTCTTTATGTAGGGTATATTTTAAATAAGAAATATACAATAAGCCAAACTTTAAGCTTTCGTGATTTGATAAAAATTATAGGGTCTCTTATTATCATTATTTTAACAGACTCCAGAACCGCCATGCTGGCCATAGGGATACTATTGTTTGCTTTTTATTGGAAGTTTTTTAAAAGCAATTATAAAATTGTTTTAAGCGCCATACTTATTGGGATTATTAGTGTGCTGTACTTGGTTTTTTACACAAATCTTTTAAACTCCATTATAGAAAACATACATCAAACATTAGATCTTGCGAGTCATTATATACGAGGAAACATGATTTACCTATCAGGGCTTATATTTATAGATTATTTCCCTATAGGAACCGGAGCAGCAACCTTTGGGTCTGTACTGTCTGATGATGCCGTTTATGCTTTATACGGGCAAGCTGATCGATATTACTTTGCAAATGAGATAGGCATTTATGATAGTAATGTTGCTTCCATAGTAGGCGAATATGGATTTATTGGGATTTTTTTCTTTTTTGCAATGTTTTATTATTTAATAACCCATTTAAAAAGTTTTGAACCAGCTAAAACATTGGTAGTCCCATTATTGGTTGTTTTTTTATTTTATTTAATTACTAACCCCATGCTAACCAATAATTTATATACTATATTAACATCCATAATTTTGGTACTCTTTGTTACTAGTCATGGCTATAAAATAAATAAAGATCTTAAATGAAAATATTACTTGTAACCAACATGTACCCTAGCAAGGAAAAGGCTTACGCAGGTATCTTTGTTAAGAATCAGTATGAGGAACTTCAAAAGCTTATAGATAATGATGATGCTATAGATATCTATTATATGAAGCGTCAATTTACATCAAAGCTAGGGTCTCTTATAAAGTATTTAAAGGCTTTTTTAGGTTTCATTCCTTACTTGTTTAAAAAATATGATGTGGTACACCTTCATTTTTTTTATCCTTTAATTTATTTGGTTTGGATTTATAAAAAGCTATATCCATCCTGTAAGGTTGTTGTAACATTCCATGGAATTGATATTACCCAAAAAATACATGATAAAAACAAAAAGCATTTTCAAAAAATTTCTAGAGCAATAGACTATACCATTCCAGTTGGGAAAACCTTGGCAAGTATTGTTCAAGAGAAGCTCCACCTTGATATAGGTTCCATTTTACCAGTAGGTGTCAATAACAATATATTTTATGTGGAAGAAAATGTTGAAAAAAAATATGATTTTATTTTTATTGGATCTTATATTAAAAGAAAAGGTATAGACACCGTAATTGCTGCGATTAAAAAGTTAAGTAATAGAGCAATAACATTTTGTTTTTGTGGTTCAGGGGAATATGGGGATGAACTTGAGTTACTTAGAAAAGATTTTAATATTGTGATAAAGGAAAACCAGACTCAGAATGAATTAAGGCACCTGTTAAATCAATCTAAATTTTTCTTATTAATGTCCAGAGATGAAGGCTTTCCAACAGCCACCATAGAATCTATGTATTGTGGTATTCCTGTTATTACATCGGACATTTCTCAATTTAAAGAACAGGTAAGAGAAGATATAAATGGATTTATAGTTGGTGTAGGAAATTCTGAAGCACTTTCAAGAATGATTAATAAGGTTCATGGAATTAACGATGAAGATTATCGAAAACTTTCTGAGGGTGCTTTAAACTCGTTCAAAGAATTATCTTTACAAAATGTATGTAGAGAGTTGTATGGTATTTATAAAAAGTTAAACCAAAGTGCATAAACTAAAACTGATAGTATATTATTTTGTAATTCAGTACTTGCCTAATTCAAGAATATCAAAGTTGGGAAATGCAATACGTGTTTGGTATTTGTCCAGAGTGTTGAAAATACTCAAGGCTTCTAAAGAGACATTTATTGAAAGCAAAGTATATATAGGTAATGCCAGACAAGTAGAAATTGGAGAAGGTGTTCAAATAAACGAAAATGTATTTATACAAGGAGCCGTAATTGGTGATTATGTAATGATTGCTCCAAATGTAAGCCTTCTGGCAAACATGCATAAACATGATAGAATAGATATCCCTATGGCAAAACAAGGAAAAACTGTTGGGAATCCAGTAATTATTGAAGATGATGTTTGGTTGGGTAGGAATGTTATTGTCATGCCGGGTGTTAAAATAGAGAAAGGAAGTATTATTGCTGCTGGAGCTGTAGTTACAAAAAATATTCCTCCTTATTCAGTGTATGGTGGGGTTCCGGCCAAATTTATAAAAAACAGGATATAAACTATGTGTGGTATTATAGGATCGTTAAACAGGGAAGTTACAAAAGAGGTGTTAAGTGTCATACACCATAGAGGGCCAGATTATCAAAGCAGTTATAAATGGCAAAATGTTAGTTTGGGACATACCAGACTCTCCATTGTAGATTTATCTGAGGCGGGTAATCAACCCATGCAAACAGATTGTGGTAGATATAGCATTGTTTTTAATGGGGAGATATATAACCATCAAGAGTTGCGAAAAGAACTAGAAGGAATAAATTTTAAAGGCCATTCAGATACAGAAACTATCCTTTATTACTTAAGGGAAAAGGGTATAGATAGTGTTAAAAAATTTAATGGGATTTTTGCTTTTGGGTTTTTAGATAAATTACAAAATAAGCTCTTTATAGTGAGAGATCCTTTTGGTGTTAAGCCTGTATATTACCATTCGTTAGAAAACGAGTTACATTCTTTTTCTTCAGAAATGAGGGGGTTATTTGCATTGGGAGCACCAAAGGAGCTTGATCACACCTTATTATCTTCTTTTTTGAAACTTAAATATTCTCCCTCACCACTAACCTTATATAAAAACATTAAAAAAGTAGCTCCAGGAAGTGTTATTGAAGTAGATACTGAATCTAAAAAGATACTATCGCAGTTTCATTTTGGTAAGGTTTCGGCTATTGATAATAATATTTCAGAAATCGACGCTTTAGAGCAATACGACTTTTTATTACGAAAAGCGATAAAAAGACAGTTAATGTCCGATGTTCCTATTTCATTGCTACTTAGTGGTGGTGTTGATTCTGCATTATTAGCAAAAATAGCAAAAGAAGAATCTAGTGGGGACATACAAACCTATACTGCTGGCTATGTGGATGCAAATGATGATGTTAATGAACTGGATGATGCGGAAATTTCAGCGAAATATATTGGAGTTAAAAACACGAAAGTAATTCTTGATGAACAAGTATTTTTAAAAGAATTACCGCATTTAATAGATTCTGTTGAGGAACCTTTGGGGACACAATCCATTTTTCCTATCCATTTTTTGTCTAAGCAAATTAACAAAGATGGCTACAAAGTAACCTTAACTGGTCAAGGTGTTGATGAACCATGGGGAGGATACAATAGATATAACCCACAAGAGCTTATAGAAACCCTAATGAAAAGGAAATCAGTTTTTAAAGGGTTACTGAGCAATGTAAAAAAAGATAGTTTTCGAAGAGCGGTAAAGGCTATTAATGCAAAGGATAGGATTGATGGCTTTACAGAGTCTTATTCGCTATTTGATGACACTATGTTAAGCAGCTTACTAAACCATAATAATTTTGATTTTAAGGGTAGGGATTTTACGAATAACTTAATTAAACAAAATTATGACCTGTATAATCTAGATTCAAGATCAGCTACTGCAGCCATGATGGTATTAGATGCGCGAATGAATTTGGCGGATGATTTATTAGTGTATACAGATAAAATATCTATGCAACATTCTATAGAGACACGCGTTCCATTTTTAGATATTGAATTGATGGCTTTTGCAGAAAGCTTACCTAATACTATGAAAGTAACCCTCTTTAAAAACAAAATACTTCACAAAAGACTGGCAGAGAGGTACTTGCCAAAGGAAATTATATATAGAAAGAAGCGAGGGTTTAAAACGCCAAGAAAACAATGGTTTAAGGGTGAAGTTGGAACCGCCTTAGAAAAGCATATTTTAGATTCATCAGGTATTTTTGGAGACATATTCAATAAAGCTGAAATATCAAATTATTTTAAGCTTCATAGAGAAGGTAAAGTAAATTATGAGAAACAATTATTCTCTCTTGTAGTTTTGTCTTATTGGATGAATGATAATTTTAATTAAAATAAAAAAATTGATTTTATAGAAAACCATAAGTAATGATTAGTTTAAGATTGTTACCATTTAAGGTTTTCTTGAGAAAGAAAAATTCATTAAGATACTAATTCTGTTATATATGAATTTAGAAAAAAAGGATTAATCTTTATAGTACAATATTGATACAGCAAGATAAAATTTCTAAAACATTACTATTCCTTGTAACATTTACCCTACCCATGTTTATGGGTTTGAACAATGTTGTGTTGGGGATATATCTAGTATGTATATTTTATAACAGCTATAGGAACAAAAGTAGACCCAATTGGAGGCTTTTAAAAGGCTACCTTCCAATATTCTTTTTTTTTGTATTGGCACTCATAGCATCTGTTAATAATACACATACATTCTTTTTAAAACACTTGGAAAGCTACTGGTCTTTTTTGTTAATACCCATAGCATTTAGTTTGCAACAGGAAGCCCCCAGGGTATTAACTAAATATGCCTTTAAAGGACTAATTTACGGTTGTGCTGCAACCTTAATTTTATGTTATGGCAATGCTATTTTTGAAATTATTGCCTACAATGAACCTTGGAGCTATTTTTTAAGATGGCGCCATTTAAGTCATGATTTTACCGAAATAGCAGATACCCATCCAGCTTACTTAGGCTTGTTTATTTGTGCCTCAACCTATTATTTATTATTTAAAGCTCCAGAGATTAGTAAAAAGCATAAAATTGCGTTCATCATTTTATTTTCTTTAGGCCTATTACAACTAACAAGCCGATTGGCGCTTTTTATATATGTTTTAGTCTTTGGTATCTATTTTGTTTCCAAAGCCACCAATTTAAAAAAACAACTAGGTCTTTTTATTGTTTTTTTAGGGATTACCATTAGCTTGTTTTTTTCATATGGGAGTGACTATTTAAAAGAACGCCTTTTTTCTGTTCAATCCATTGAAAAAGATGATAGGTTTGAAAGGCTTCAAATTTCTTATGAGATCTTTAAAGAGTACCCGATTTTTGGAGTTGGTTTTGACAAGATTGATTCCCTGCGAGTAGAAAAATATACTGAACATGGCTATATTGTTGCTGCACATTATAAATACAATGCCCATAACCAGTTTATGGAATATTTAAGTGTTAATGGCATTATAGGGGGCTTGATATATGTGTTGGTTTTTGGCTATCTTGTTATCATTGCCCTTAAGCAAAAAGATTACTTGTTTTTGTTTATAATAATGACTTTTATCATGGCCAATATAACAGAATCAATGATGGTAAGAATTAAGGGAATTGAATATTTTGCGTTATTTGTTTCCTTGTTTTTAAATAAACAACTTATACATAAAACTTAGTTGAACAAGTTTGTATTGGATTGCAAAGCCCTTCATTTTAACCTTATAAACTTTACTTTTGTAATTCATATTGGCTATAAGCCATATGCTGTAAGCCGTAAGCCATAAGCTATAGCCTAAAGCCTAAAGCGTAAAGCATATAGCGTAAAGCTTTATTTCAACTTCAATAGTAGTATTGAGTACTAAGCTATAAGCCGTAAGCCATATGTTATAAGCGATATGCCAAGCCTAGAGATGCAACCATTCCAACAATTAGCAAATGGCAATCACTAATAATTTGTAATTTGTTATTCCTCCATTTACTACCCTTCAGGAATTAAGATTTTATTTTAAGCAACAAACTCTATTTATTTGTTATTTTTGTTTTAAAAAGCAATTTAAATGAACATTAAAAACATCTGTTGCATAGGTGCAGGATACGTTGGCGGACCGACGATGGCAGTTATAGCTCAAAAATGTCCACATATAAAAGTTACAGTTGTAGATATCAATGAGGCAAGAATAGCTGCTTGGAATGCTGCGGATTTAAGCAAATTACCAGTTTTTGAACCAGGTTTAGACAAGATTGTTGAAGAAGCTAGAGGAAGAAACCTCTTTTTTTCCACTGAAGTTGACAAGGCCATAGACGAAGCTGACATGATATTTATATCGGTCAATACACCAACCAAAACTTATGGCAAGGGGAAAGGGATGGCAGCCGATTTAAAATATATTGAATTATGTGCGCGTCAAATAGCTAGGGTTGCAAAGCAAGACAAAATTATCGTTGAAAAATCGACACTTCCAGTACGCACAGCTTCAGCTATTAAAAGTATTTTGGATCAAACTGGAAACCATGTACAGTTTCAGATATTATCAAACCCGGAGTTTTTGGCTGAAGGAACAGCTGTTGCGGATCTATTACATCCAGACAGAGTCCTAATAGGAGGTGATATGTCTCCAGAGGGAGAGAAAGCCATTCAAGCCTTGGTTGCTATTTATGCACATTGGGTGCCCAAAGAAAATATATTGACAACCAATGTGTGGTCGTCAGAATTATCAAAGCTTACAGCCAATGCCTTTTTAGCACAGCGGGTTTCTTCAATAAATGCCATGTCCGAACTTTGTGAAAAAACAGGTGCAGATATTGATGAGGTTGCCAAAGCTATAGGGATGGATAGCCGCATTGGGCCAAAATTTTTAAAAGCCTCTGTTGGATTTGGAGGTTCCTGTTTTAAAAAGGACATTTTAAATTTAGTGTATATTGCTAAAAGTTATGGTTTGAATGCCGTTGCTGATTATTGGGAGCAGGTTATTTTGATGAATGAGCATCAAAAACAGCGATTTTCAGATAATATTGTCAGTACGCTTTATAATACCGTATCTGGTAAAAAAATTGCATTTTTAGGTTGGGCATTTAAGAAGGACACTAATGATACCCGAGAGTCTGCAGCCATTAAAGTGGCGGATAATTTATTAAGTGAACAAGCTGAAATAACTGTTTTTGATCCTAAAGTTGTTGCAGAGCGTATCTATGCTGATTTAGAATATTTAAACACGAGATCCATAGCGGAAAACAAAAAGCTTTTAAAAGTTTCAAACAATCCTTATGAAGCCTGTGAGAATGCCCATGCTATTGCTGTATTAACGGAGTGGGACGAGTTTAAAACGTATGATTGGAATCGCATTTATGATCGGATGCAAAAACCTGCTTTTATTTTTGATGGCAGAGGGATTTTAGATAAAATATCTTTAGAATCCATTGGTTTTGTATATTATAAAATAGGAACTGGGGATTAATTGGATTTAGAGATGAAAAGAGTATTAATTACTGGAGCAGCTGGTTTTTTGGGATCGCATTTATGTGACAAATTTATAGATGAAGGATTTCAAGTCATTGGAATGGATAACTTTATCACTGGAGACTTAAAGAATATCAATCATCTATTAAATCACCCTCATTTTCAGCTTATAGAACACGATGTGACCGAATTTGTGAAAATTGAAGGAGAACTGCATTATATATTACATTTCGCTTCTCCAGCCAGTCCTATAGATTATTTAAAAATCCCCATACAAACCTTAAAAGTAGGCTCTTTAGGAACACACAATTTATTAGGTTTAGCAAAAGCGAAAAAAGCTAGAATTTTAATTGCCTCCACTTCTGAGGTTTATGGAGATCCATTGGTTCACCCACAAAGTGAAGACTATTATGGCAATGTAAACACTATTGGACCTAGAGGTGTTTATGATGAAGCCAAACGGTTTCAGGAATCCATAACCATGGCATACCATCGTTTTCACGGCTTGGAAACCCGAATTGTACGTATTTTTAATACCTATGGACCAAGGATGAGATTGAATGATGGACGAGTCATTCCAGCTTTTATTGGTCAGGCACTAAGAGGGGAAAATCTAACAATTTTTGGGGATGGATTACAAACCCGATCTTTTTGCTATGTTTCTGACCAAGTAGAAGGTATTTATAAACTGTTATTTAGTGATTATGTTTATCCTGTAAATATTGGAAATCCAAGTGAAATTACCATAAAGGATTTTGCAGATGAAATTATAAAATTAACAGGAACCCATCAAAAAGTAATTTATAAAGAACTTCCAAAAGATGATCCTTTGCAAAGACAACCAGATATTTCTTTGGCAAAAAAACTCCTAAATTGGGAGCCAAAAGTTAGTAGGGAAGAAGGGATGTTTAAAACCTATCAATATTTTAAAAGCTTATCCAAAGAAGAGCTGCATAAAAGTGAGCATAAAGACTTTACAAAACACATTAAAATATAGTGACTACATTCAAGCAAGGTAGATATTCAGGATATTTAAAACACATTTCATACTTTATAGATTTAAGTATTATAAATGGGTTGGCCTTACTGTATTTTTTTAAAACGGTAGAGCCCATAAAATTTGTTTTAATCATATCCGTTTCTTGGGTGATTTTATCTATTTATTCAAAATTTTACGAAGTACATAGATATTCCAGGGAAATTACCATTGCCTCTTTAATTTTAAAACAGCTGTTTTTATTTACTTTACTCATGTTCGCATTTTCAGGACTTAATCTTGAGCTGAAAATACAACCTATAACTATTTTAAAATATACCTTATTAACTTTATTTTTAATTGGGGTATCCAAATTTGCTTTGTATTACCTACTTCAAAAATATAGATCATCTTTTGGTGGAAACTACAGAATTACTGCTATTATTGGTAAGAACAAACAAACTTTGGCATTGGAGAATTTTTTCAACAATAACCCAGAATATGGTTATGTTCATAAAAAAACCTTTAATGTTAAAGACAAAGAGACCTTTAGTTTGGAAGCCTGTTTCAATTTCATCATTAAAGAATCCATAGATGAAATTTACTGTTCCATATCAGAACTTTCTAATTCTCAAGTTTTGAAAATAATCGATTTTGCAGATAATAATCTAAAAATCCTGAAGTTTTTACCAGACAATAAAGACATTCATTCCAAAAAACTGAAATATGAGTATTATGATTATATTCCAGTGCTTTCCTTAAGGAACATTCCCTTGGAAGATTCTGTAAACAAATTTGTGAAGCGGACATTTGATATTTTATTTTCCTCCTTGGTCATCATTTTCTTATTATCATGGTTAACTCCATTAATAGCCATACTCATAAAGTTGGAATCCAAAGGGCCAGTGTTTTTTAAACAGTCCAGAAACGGGTTTAATTACAAAGAATTTGATTGTTATAAGTTTCGTTCCATGATGCCCAATAAAGACGCTCATTTATATCAGGCCACTAGGGGCGATCAGCGTGTAACAAAAGTGGGGAAGTTTATAAGAAAAACCAGTATAGATGAACTGCCACAATTTTTTAATGTGCTTTTTGGGGATATGTCGGTTGTGGGACCAAGACCTCATATGGTGAGTCATACGAACATGTACGCCAAAAAAATTGATAAATTCATGGTAAGGCATTTTGTAAAACCAGGCATTACAGGTTTGGCACAAATTAGTGGGTATAGAGGCGAAGTTGAAACAGACAAGGATATTATTGGTCGTGTTAAATACGATATTTTCTATATAGAAAGTTGGTCTTTGTTATTGGATCTTAAAATTATCCTTAAAACTTTTATAAACGCGGTTAAAGGTGAAGAAAAAGCCTATTAGTTAGTTTTTTTAACTGCATGTTGAAATCAAATGCTTGCAGAGCTGTTTTTCTTATTTTTTCTTTTAAAGCAACATTTAAATCTTCTTTTTTAATTTTTGAAATTTGATCATTTAAAGCTGCATAGTCTCCAGCTTTGGCTGTCCAGCCCAACTCAAACCTTCTAACCATATCTTCGCCTTCACCACCACCAAAGTAAAGAATAGGGAGTCCCAATCTGGCATATTCAAATATTTTTGAAGGTACAGAGCCATAAATCCTATTTAACAAAGGGATAATGGTTACATCGTATTTTAAAAGCTCCTTATGGAGTTCTTTCCTTGAAATTTCACCATGATAAAAAATGGGTAAGTTGGGATGTTTGGCTATAAATTTTTCTATTTTGGACTGTTCGGCTCCAGCACCATAAATATGAAACTCCAACTTGGAATAATCCAACGCTTCGCAAAGCTTATAAATTCCCTGTGCCATGCCTAACAATCCAGCATATACCATAGTAATCTTTTCAGGGGAGTTTGTGTTGTTTTCAATCTTGGGAGGATTGAAATTAGGATAATTTCTATATAAATAAGTTTCTTTATGTGGTGAAAGGGTTTTAATATGCTCTAAAATCTCTTCGCTTTGTCCCAGTATGATAGTTGCTTTTTTATAATTGTAACGTTCAATCTTTTCAAGTATTTTGTAACTAAAATTCTTTTTAAAAGCACCTAGTTCCAGTCCAGCAATAGGCCATAAATCACTAACATTTAAAATAAGTTTCCTGTGTTTTGACTTTAAAAATAACATATTGGTAAAAGCCACCAATAAAGGAGGCGATTGTACAATAACAGTTTTTGGTATCTTATTCCAAACAAAAAACCAAACCAAACTAAAGCTATAAGATAACATAGCAAATAAACGTAAAAATTTGTTTTTGGAATTACTTGCATAAAGCCATAATCTGTGTATGGTTATTTGGTTTTCAACAGTAGTTGTTTTAAACTTCCCTTTATGTTTTGGAAATATTTTTCCTGTCGGATAATTAGGTAAAGGGGTTATTACAGAGACTTTGTAACCTTCTTTTTGTAAGCCTTCTGACAGATGAAACATCCTATTGGAAGCAGCTCCAGTTTCAGGTGGAAAATAACTTGTAACAATTAAAATCTCTTTCACAACAGTTTGAAAATTTCCATTATATGATCAACTATTCTAATAGCGGCTTTTCCATCCCATAACTCTGGTGCCTTTCCTTGTTTCCAATGGCCAGAATAAAGCTTATAAAACGCCTGTGATATTTTTTCAGGGTCATTTCCAACCAGAACATTCGTTCCTATGTCACATGTTTCAGGACGTTCTGTAGAATTACGAAGTGTCATGCAAGGCACATTCATTACGGTTGTTTCTTCAGTAATACCTCCTGAGTCTGTTAAAACTGCCTTGGCATGTTTTACTAAATAGTTAAACTCCAAGTAACCCAAAGGGCTCATGTAATGTAAGTTTTTAAAATCTAGTTTTAAACCTTTTAAGAATTTCTGTGTTCTTGGATGTACTGGAAAAATTATGGGATATTTTTCCCCAAGCTCGGCAATTTGAAGAATTAGTTTTTTTAGCTGTACTTCTTCATCTACATTGCTTGGTCTGTGAAGTGTTAGAACAAAATAAGATTTTTCTTGTAGATTTAATTCTTCCCAAACAGGGGGCTTTTTAAATCTGGTTTCATTTTTCAAAAGTGTGTCTATCATGACATTTCCAACAAAATAGATGTTGTTTTTAGAAACGCCCATTTTTTCTAAATTGGTGTTGGCATGGGTAGAGGTTGTAAAAAAATAATCGGTTAAGTTATCTGTAACAATTCTATTGATTTCTTCCGGCATATTCATGTCTCCAGAACGGATACCTGCTTCCACATGGGCTACTTTTACACCTGCTTTTTTTGCTACAATGGTACAAGCCATGGTTGAGGTAACATCTCCAACCACTAATACCAAATGTGTTGGGTGTTGTTTCAACTCTTTCTCAAACCCTATCATAATAGCAGCTGTTTGTTCTGCTTGAGATCCACTTTTAACATCTAAATTGATATCAGGAAATGGGATGTTCAGTTCTTCAAAAAATGTGTCACTCAAGTTTTTATCATAATGTTGTCCTGTATGGACCAATCTAAATGAGAGATCAAAACCTTCAGACTTTTTCTGTTTAATGGCTTCAATAATTGGAGCTATTTTCATGAAATTTGGTCGTGCACCAGCAACTATGGTAATATTCATTCTACTTCTTTTATTAGTGATGTAAACTGTTTCAATTTACCGCTTTTTGAGCGTTGTAAGGTATCCAATCTTTTAAATTGAATGTGAAGTCCTTTTTCCAAATACCTTTCCATTTCTTCCGAAATCATTTTTATTTTTAAGTCAGAAAGCACCTCTTTACTAATATATTTAACGATAAAGGTATCTTTTTTGTGTTGTTCAATAATAAATTCCTTCACATTCCCATCATCTTCAATAATACGTTTGGTAATATAATAAAATGTTAAGCCTGCAGCCCTTTTCCCACTTGGCAGTATGGCTATATCATTGGTTCTTCCAATAAGTTTTTCCATAATAGGCTTTTTAAGGGTACTTTGTTTGGAAAGTATTCCAATATCTCCAATATCGTACCTAATAAAAGGATGTGCTTTGTTGTAGAGGGATGTTATTACTATTCGTCCTTCTTCGCCATAAGGAAGGACATTATTCTTTTCATCCAAGATTTCAACATATAAGGTTTCACTGTTTACTTGCCATGCATTTTTAGGGTTTTGAAAGGCAATGATGTCGAGTTCTGAAGCTCCATATTCGTTAACTACAGGAACGCCAAACTGTAATTCCAAGAATGATTTATCATCTTCAAAAAGCATTTCAGAAGTGACAATACAAACTTTTAAGCTAGGACAAACAAGTTTTAATTGCATGTTTTTTTTCTGAAGAAATTTTGCAAACTGGACCATGGAACTCGTATAACCATTCATATAATCGAAATGGACAGTTTTAAATTTTTCAAGACAATCAGCCAACGCCTCTTCACTTAAATCAAATACCGAAAAACGATACCGATTGCTTAAAAAGTCCTTTAAACGTTCTTTAAAGTAGCCTATTTTATCTAAAGGAATACCATAAAATCTAGCTTGTTTGGATTTATTAAAATCCAAGCCATACCAACCAAATCTATTTTTAATCAGCGCCCAAGTCAAAGCATGGCAAAATTTATCTTTTGCAAATATAAAAGGGGTTCCAGAAGAACCCGAGGTTTTGTTTACATAAACATTTTTATGATTAAACCCTTCAGCCAGACGCTCATTTAAAGGTTGTTGCAAATTAGCTTTGGTCATTACAGGTATGGTGTTCCAATTATTCGGGTCTGCATTTTTTGCAAGGGCGTTGTAAAAAGGAGTGTGTTTTAAATGAAATTCAACTATGTTCTGCTTTTTTTCGTTAACATAGGCTTGATAGTCATTATTTTTTATTTGTTGAATGTTCTGTATAGCAGTTTCTGCCTTCTCAATTGGAAAGCCACTGAATTTTAAAGAAAGGTCAAATAAATTCAAAACAGTAAAACATTATTTCTGTAAAGTAAACAAAAATAATTCGTGTATTCGAAGCATTAGTTTTATTTTTGCGGGAAACAAACACACAACATGAACATTTTAATTCTTGGTTCTGGAGGTAGAGAACATACTTTTGCTTGGAAAATAGCTCAAAGCCCTTTATGTAAAACCCTTTTTGTGGCTCCAGGAAATTCCGGAACAGCCCAAATTGCAAAAAACCTGGATATAAAAGTCACCGATTTTCATACCATTAAAGAGGCTGTTTTGCAACATGAAATCACTATGGTTGTGGTTGGTCCTGAAGACCCTTTGGTAATGGGCATTCATGATTTCTTTTTAAATGATGATGCCTTAAAACACGTCTCTGTCATTGGGCCTCAAAAAGCTGCTGCACAACTGGAAGGCAGCAAGGAGTTTGCCAAGGAATTTTTAATAAGACACAACATTCCAACAGCTGCATATAAAAGTTTTAATGCAGGGAATGTAGAAGCAGGTTATGCCTTTTTAGAAACGTTAAGCCCTCCATATGTTTTAAAAGCCGATGGTTTGGCTGCAGGAAAAGGTGTGCTGATCCTTAACGATTTAAACGAGGCCAAAACCGAATTAAAAAACATGCTAGTGGATGCAAAGTTTGGTGCAGCCAGTACCAAAGTGGTTATTGAAGAGTTTTTGGATGGTATTGAATTAAGCTGTTTTGTTTTAACCGATGGCGAGAATTACAAAATATTACCTACTGCCAAGGATTATAAACGAATTGGGGAAGGAGACACAGGTTTAAATACTGGTGGCATGGGAGCTGTATCTCCAGTACCTTTTGCTACAGATGCTTTTTTAAGTAAAATTGAAGAACGTATTGTAAAACCTACTATTGAAGGATTAAAAAAAGACAACTTACCTTATAAAGGCTTTGTGTTTATTGGGTTGATTAAAGTTGGGGAAGACCCAAAGGTGATCGAGTACAATGTTAGAATGGGAGACCCAGAAACTGAAGTTGTTTTACCAAGACTAAAAACCGATTTGGTTGAAATTTTCCAAGCAATAGCCAATCAAACATTAGATAAAATTAATTTAGAAATTGATGAACGTGCAGCAACAACCGTGATGTTGGTGTCTGGCGGTTATCCAGAAGGGTATGAAAAAGGGAAGGTAATTACTGGATTGGAGCAGGTTACAGACTCCATCCCTTTTCATGCTGGAGCAATAAACAAGGATGGTAACATTGTAACCTCTGGAGGACGTGTCATGGCCATCACCTCTTATGGAAATACTTATGAAGAGGCCATAAAAAAATCTTATCAAAACATAGAAAAACTACATTTTGATAAGATGAATTATAGGACAGATATTGGTTTCGATTTATAAATAAGAATGCGATGTGATGCTTTTATCATCGTCATTGGCATCGTTATAGGCCTTTAATTGCTTCATCCAATATAAAAAAGCAACAAAACCTATCAGTATAAATAACCAAGAAACTATATTTGCTGCAAACCAATTTTCCAGTTCTAGCTTAGCTAAAGCATCAAATGGTGCAAATAAAACATTTACAAATAAATCTTCAATAGCGTAAAAAAAGTCTTTCATTTTATATAAATTTTATGCTCCATAGGAGCTTATAAGGTATTATCAATATATTTACTCAACAAAATTACATTTTTTTCATTTTAAATTTCAATAATTTGAAAAGAATATTGGTAATTTACTTTTTATCCAAGGTTTGATAGAAATTTATTTAAACGTGATCAATACATGATTTCCAGTTTTTTCAGTAAGGCAAAACCCATACATTTTGTGGCAGTAACGTTGTTGTTACTGGTTGCTTTTACATATACAAAAGCCATTCATATTAAACAATCGGTTGATGTATTGTTCATTTTCAAGCAATTCCTGTTGTTTGGAGTGTGCATATTCTCCATTTTTGTTTTCGATTTTTTATCTGGAAAAAACGATCTTACCAAAAACAACAGCTATAAAATTTTATTTTTTAGCTTGTTTATGGTCATGATGCCCCAAACTTTTTTAAATTCCAAGCTGTTGGTGGCAAACCTCTTTATTTTGTTCGCTTTAAGACGCATTATAAGCATTCGTTCAAAAAAACAGATCAATAAAAAAGTGTTTGATGCAGCTTTCTGGATTAGCTTGGCAACCTTACTGAGTTTTTGGTGTTCGCTTTATTATATCTTAATCTTTGCAGCATTATTCCTATACACGGTTGCCGATGTGAAAAACTGGATCATTCCTTTTATTGGAATCTTAACCGTTGGTGTTATAACTGTATCTTTCCTGGTTCTAACCAATACAGATGTTATTACTTATTTTTCAAGTATAAACACAGCAGTTAGTTTTGATTTTAGTATGCTCAATTCTTCTCAAATTGTCCTTTCCTCAACGGTTATCCTGTCTTATTTTGTTTGGGCAGTATTTTTTTATGTCTTAAATATAAAATCCAAGTCCAAAAGCTATAAACCGTCTTATTTTTTGGTGCTTTTAGCTGCTTTAATTGCTATAGCCATCCTTGTTATTGTTCCACAAAAATCTGGAGCAGAATTTTTGTTTTTATTTGCTCCATTGTCTATAATCATGGCGAATTATATGGAGATTATTTCTGAAAAATGGTTTAAGGAAATATTAATCTGGATGCTTATGCTTGTTCCTTTAATCAATTTAATGCTGTAACTTTTCCCCAAAAGCCAAATCTCCAGCATCTCCCAATCCAGGAACTATATAGCCAAATTCGTTGAGTTTTTCATCAACAGTGGCAACCCATAAATGTGTTTCTGAGTCGAAATAATTTTCCACAAAATCAATGCCCTCTTGTGCTGCAATAACACTAACCAAATGAATGTTTTTAGGTGTTCCAAAAGGTTTTAAGGCTTCAAAAGTGGCTATCATGGATTGCCCTGTGGCCAACATTGGGTCTGCTAATATTAAGGTTTTGTTTTCTAAACTTGGGCAAGCTAAATATTCAACTATAATTTCAAAATTTTCGGGCTTTTCCTTATGGTGTCTGTAGGCAGATATAAATGCGTTTTCGGCATTGTCAAAATAATTTAATAAACCGTCGTGCAAAGGAACTCCAGCCCTTAAAATAGAACACAACACGACCTTATTGTCTATTTTTTCAATCTCACATATTCCCAAAGGTGTTTTAACGGTTGTAGGTTTATAACTTAAGGTTTTACTTAATTCGTAACCCAAGATCTCGCCAATACGCTCAATGTTTCTTCGAAAACGCATGGAATCTTTTTGAATGGTTACATCTCTCATTTCAGCAATAAACGTATTTAGGATGGTGTTTTGGTTTGAAAAGTTATGAATATGCATGTTGTTACTTATTTTATGGTGTGGTAAAGTTAATTAATTAGGCTTATATTTACCGTTGGAATTCTCAATTTAATAATAATGCAAACATCCATCTACATTCCTAGGGCTCTTAAAACCTTTTAGCTAAAAAATATGTAGATTTGTGCTATAAAACAACAATCATGTTTACAGACAAAGCCAACAACATTTTTCAGGACGTTATAGAAACATATCATGTTATCAATACAGTCGATCAGCCGTTTAAAAACCCTTACAACAAAGATTCTCATTTGTTAGAGCACCTGCTTTACAGAAAATGTTGGATTGACACAGTTCAATGGCATTACGAAGATATTATTCGTGATCCACAAATAGATCCTGTTGCTGCTTTAAAACTGAAACGTCAGATTGATGCTTCCAACCAAGACAGAACAGACATGGTGGAATATATAGACAGCTATTTTCTTGAAAAATATAAAGACGTAACCCCAAAAGCTGATGCGACCATCAATACCGAAAGTCCAGCTTGGGGAATTGATAGATTGTCTATTTTAGCCTTGAAAGTATACCATATGCATGAAGAGGCAACACGTACAGATGCTTCTGAAGCTCATATAGCTGCCTGTAAAAAGAAATTGGATGTCTTACTGGAACAGCGTAAAGACCTATCTACAGCTATCGATACCTTGTTAAGCGACATTGAAAAAGGCGACAAATACATGAAAGTGTATAAGCAAATGAAAATGTATAACGACGACGAACTGAATCCAGTATTGCGTTCACAGAAATAAAACTGTTTTTCAGAACATTCCTACAACCCTTGGAGTTGAAGAATTTTATTTTCAAGATATTTCGCTGCACTCAATATGACACATCGTTTGTATGATGCCTTCAACTAAACACATCCTAGTCATTCGTCTCTCAGCCATGGGAGATGTGGCTATGACAGTTCCTGTTTTAAAGGCATTTACTGCACAATATCCAGAAGTAAAACTAACCGTTTTAACCAGGGAATTTTTTACACCTTTTTTTAGGGATTTAGAAAATGTATCTGTTTTTCCTGCCGATTTAAAAGGAACACACAAAGGTGTTTTAGGACTTTATAAACTCACAAAAGAATTAAAAAAACTGAATATCGATGCCATCGCAGATCTTCACAATGTGTTGCGTACAAATATTTTAAAATGCTTTTTCTTAGGAAAACCGTTTGTGCAAATAGATAAAGGCAGAGCAGAAAAAAAAGGGTTAGTTTCAGGAAAAACATTCCAACAACTAAAAACAACTCATGAACGTTATGCAGATGTTTTTAGAAAATTAGGATTTCTGTTAGATTTAGCAAACCCTAAATTTCCAAATCGTGTAGCGTTAAATTCCAAATTGCAGGATTTAGTAGGAGAAGACACTAAAAAATGGATTGGCATGGCACCTTTTGCAGCACACGAAAGTAAAATGTATCCTTTGGATTTGATGGAGCAAGTAATTGAAACACTTTCAAAGACTCATAAAATATTATTGTTTGGTGGAGGCAAAAAGGAAGTTGACATTCTTGATGCTTACCAAAACAAATATGAAAATGTTATTAATCTAGCTGGAAAATTAACCCTTGATGAAGAATTAGATGTCATTTCCAATTTAGATGTGATGTTGTCTATGGATTCAGGAAATGCACATATGGCAGCTATGTTAGGTGTAAAAGTAATTACCATTTGGGGAGTGACGCATCCTTATGCTGGTTTTGCGCCTTTTAATCAACCTGAAGATTTTGCACTACTTTCAGATAGAGAACAATTCCCATTAATTCCAACGTCTATTTATGGGAATAAATATCCTGAAGGCTATCAAGATGCAGCTGGAAGTATTGCTCCGGAAAGAGTTGTTGAGAAAATAAATTTAGTTCTTTGACGATTTTACCAGTAGTTACAGTTTTTTTAATTGTTAATTAATAAAAATGACATTATTAAAATTTGATTTTAATCTTTTTGAAAATCCATTTCTATTTTTCATATTTGGAATTTTACTTTTATTATATTCTCTATATGATTATAATAAAAATTATAAAGATTCAAGTCTAGTAGGGCAAATGAGTATTGTAGGGTATTTTTTTATTGGAATCTTTTGTATAATACTAGGTATAGGATTATATTTAAAATAATTAATTCATCTTCAATAAAAAGAACTTTCAGGTTTAAAAAATTTAAAATGTCTAACTAATTATAAATTCGGAGAGATGTCCGAAGGACATAGAGAGCTTTATATATCATCATAATCCACTTTCACAGTAGGCGTTGTTGGATGCGCTTGGCAAGTTAAAATCAATCCTTCAGCCACTTCGCTATCTGTTAAGATGTTGTTTTGCCTCATGGTTACTTCACCTTCAACCACTCGAGCCAAACAGCTACTGCAAATACCACCTTGGCAAGAATAAGGTGCATCTAAGTCTTCGTCTAAAGCAGCTTCAAGAATGGATTGTTTTTGAGACATTTCAAAGGTGGTTTCTTCATCATCAACCACAACGGTAATTTTAGTGTTCCCACTAGCAATGTCATCTTCATTAACATCAGCAGGTTTAGCCGCTTTAAAAAGTTCATAAAATATATGTTCCTTAGGAATATTATGTTCGGTCAAGACATCTTTAACCGTATGGATCATGGCTTCTGGACCACACAAATAAAAAGCATCTACAACCACGTGCTTGTGGGTGTTTTTCATTACAAAGTTTACGGTACTTTTTTCTATACGTCCAAAAATAGCATCTTCTTCATCGGCTTGACTAAACACAAATTGTATGGAGAAACGCTCTTTGTAGTTATGCTGAAGGTCTAAAAGCTCTTGCAAAAACATGGTGTCCTCAGTGGTTTTATTCCCATAAACAAGAATGACTTTGCTATAAACCTCTTCTTCCAAAGCACATTTAATAATGCTTAAGATTGGCGTGATACCACTTCCAGCTGCAAAAAGGGCAATGTTTTTGGTTTTGGAATCGTTAGGTTCAAAAACAAAACGTCCTTTGGGTGGCGCCACTTCTATAACATCTCCAGCTTTTAGTGTGTTGTTGGCATACGAAGAAAACGTACCATCTGTCACTTCTTTAACAGCCACTTTTAAATCGCCACTTTTTGGAGAAGAACACAGCGAGTAATCGCGTCTTACCTCATGGTTGTTTATAGTAGTTTTTAAGGTAACATATTGTCCAGCTTTAAAGGCATAAGTAGATTTTAAATGGGCTGGAACTTGGAAACTAATTACAACAGATTTGTCTGTTTCCCTAATGATATCTTTTATGGTAAGGTTATGAAAATGTGACATATTTAAATTTTTGACAAAAATAAGAAATACTGTTAGGAATTAAGTTTTGATTGTAACAAAATGTATGTTAATATTACTAATAGAAAAAACCAACTCAATTCAAATGAAACTAAAACACTTTATAAACTTAGAATGGAAGCAATATTTTAGATCTGCTTATTGGCAAAAAAGCATGGCTTTAAATGTTTTACTTGTTTTTGTAGCTTTATATTTTGTAGTTACATTTTTGGCGTTGGGTATTGCGTTATACCCTATTTTAAAAGACACATTTCCAGATCAAGACCCTTTAAATATTGTAAACAGTTATTTGTTTTATTGGTTTTTAGCCGATGTAATTATGCGCTTTTTCTTTCAAAAACTGCCAGTTATGAGTGTAAAACCATTATTGACCCTGCCTGTTAAAAGAAGTAAGGTTGTTAATTACGTCTTGGCAAAATCGTGTTTTTCTTTTTTTAATTTTTTGCCTCTTTTTGCAATCATTCCATTTGGAACGATGTTGCTAGGCAATGGCTATCCAGCTGTTTCGGTTGTGTCTTGGATGGTGAGTATTTTTATAATCACGCTTGGCATCAATTTTTTAAATTTCATCATTGAAAATTTTACTTCGGAAACCGAACTCTCTTTTTTGCCTATAATTGCCTTGGGAGGAAGCTTGTTTGCACTTAACTACTTTAATATTGTTTCGTTTACCAGTTTGGTGTCTGGAGCCATTTCATCTATTTACGACACTCCTTTGCTTTTAGTTGTTCCGTTGCTATTATTGGTTGTCTTGTATGTTTTAAACTACAGTAAATTAAAAGCTAAATTATATTTGGACAGTTCTTTAAAAACCAAAGTTCAGGAGGTAAATGCCTCTAATCTGGAATGGACCAGGAAGTTTGGCGATGCTGCACCATTTATGCAGTTGGATTTAAAGCTGATATGGCGAAATAAAAGACCACGATCTTCAATTTTTATTTTGCTAATTGGATTGTTATATGGATTGTTTTTTTATCCAAATCCGGTTTATCAAGACCAATCTTGGATGTTTGCTTTTATTGGCATTTTTGTAACAGGCATCTTTTTAATCAATTTCGGACAGTTTATTCCTGCTTGGGACAGTGGCTATTACAAAATGCTCATGAGCCAAAACATACCATATAAACAATATTTAAAATCTAAATTTACCTTAATGGCAGTAAGTGTGGTTATCATGTTTATTTTAAGCATCCCTTATGTGTATTTTGGATGGAACATTTTATTGGCACATTTAGCAGCAGCCATTTACAACATTGGAATCAATACGCATGTTATTTTATATGCAGGTTCATTCAATAGAAAAAAAATAGACTTAAATCAACGAGCAGCATTTAATTATCAAGGAACAGGAGCAGTACAATGGCTTTTAGGAATCCCGTTAATGTTTTTGCCATTGGCTATTTTTGGTGGTGTTTATGCCTTATTCAGTTTTGAAATAGGCTGTTTGGTCCTTGCTGTACTTGGTTTGGTAGGCGTTGTATTTCACCAAAAACTCATGACTATCATTACCACAAAATATTTAGACTCAAAATACAAAATGATTCAGGCTTTTGGCCAGGACAACTAATACATAATTATTATGATAAACGCATCAAACCTTTCAAAAAAATACGGAAACAATACTGTTTTAAATATAGAGCAACTAAACATCCCTAAAGGTCAAAGTTTTGGCTTGGTTGGAAACAATGGCGCAGGAAAAACCACCTTTTTCAGTTTGCTGTTAGACTTGATAAAACCAAGTTCGGGACAAATTACAAGCAAAGATATTTTAGTAAATAATAGCGAAGATTGGAAACCGTTTACGTCGGCATTTATAGACGAAAGTTTTTTAATAGGTTATTTAACACCAGAAGAATATTTCTATTTTATAGGAGAGCTTAGAGGTCAAAACAAAGCAGATGTGGACAATTTATTGGCACAATTCGAAGACTTTTTTCATGGAGAAATATTGAACCAGAAAAAGTACTTGCGCGATTTAAGCAAAGGAAACCAGAAAAAAGCTGGCATTGTAGCAGCATTAATAGGAAACCCAGAAGTTATTATCCTGGATGAACCATTTGCCAATTTAGATCCAACCACTCAAATTCGATTAAAGAGCATTATTAAAAACCTTGCCGAAACCCAAGGCGTAACGGTTTTGATATCCAGTCATGATTTGTTGCACGTTACAGATGTGTGCGAACGGATTGTGGTTTTGGAAAAAGGCGAAGTGGTCAAGGACTTGGCAACAAGTGCGGCTACTTTAAAAGAATTGGAAGCACATTTTGCTGGCAACGAAACGCTTGTAAACGAAGCAAATTAAAGTTTAAAACAGTACCTATTCCAACCAAGCCAACTTGGAAGAAGTTATATTTGATATATTTCTTTACAAATAATTCAAAAAGATGCCTTATTTTTACGGCTATACATAATAAATGTAGCTTAATTTAGTTTAATCTAAAACCAAATACAATCAACGTTGCGCACATCTTTTAGAATTATATCATTTCTGTTTTGTATCACGCTTTTAATAGTAAGTTGCTCTAGAAAGAAAGACACTTTTTTAAGCCGAAACTACCATGCACTCGCAGCTAAAGACAATACCTTGTACAATGGTTACATAGCTTTAGAGGAAGGCAGGCAAGAGCTTAATGCCACTTACGAAGACAATTACTGGGATATTTTACCAATAGAACGTATGCAGGTCTCAGAAGAGATCACACTTCCAGGGCAAAATGAAAATGAGCGTTTTTCCAGGGCTGAAGAAAAAGCCGTTAAGGCCATTCAAATGCATAGTATGAACATTCAGGGGAAAGAGGTAAACCCTCAAATGGACGAAGCCTATCTGCTATTGGGAAAAGCTAGGTATTTTGACCAAAGGTTTGTGCCTGCTCTAGAAGCTTTTAATTACATTCTTTACAAGTATCCAGCTAGCGATAAAATCAATCAGGCAAAAATATGGCGAGAAAAAACCAACCTACGGTTGGAAAACGAAGAAGTGGCTATAGAAAACTTAAAGCGACTTTTAAAACAAGAAACACTTAAAGACCAAGATTTAGCAGATGCTACTTCTACCTTGGCTCAAGCATATATCAATATCCAAGCATTGGATAGTGCTGCTACCCAATTGAATGTTGCTAGTTTAAATACCAAAAGCAATGATGAACGTGGACGCTATAGATATATTCAAGGACAGCTTTATAACAAATTGGGTTATAAAGACAGTGCCAACATGGCTTTTGATAAGGTAATTAAACTAAACCGAAAAACACCTCGCATCTATTTAATTGCTGCACAACTTGAAAAAGCCAATAATTTCGATCATGAAACGGGAGACAAGGTACAACTAGCCGAAACCCTTACAGATATTGAAGAAAACAGGGAAAACAGACCTTATTTGGATAAAATATATCATCAAATAGGGAACTTTCACGCCAGAAGTGGTCAAGATTCCTTGGCTGTGGAATATTATAACAGGTCATTAAGGGCCATCACAAACGATAAAAGGTTAAAAGCCATTAATTATGAAATTTTAGGGGATTACTTCTTCGATTACACCGAATATAAAATTGCAGGAGCTTATTACGATAGTACCATGCTTAACATGAAAAAAGATACAAAACCCTATCGTATCATGAAACGGAAAAGAGATAATCTGGACGATGTTATTTATTACGAAGACATTGCATTTGCCAACGACAGCATCATAAGCCTTACAACGCTCTCTAAAGATGAACAATTGGCTTTTTTTCAAGATTACACCGAAAAACTAAAAGTGAAAGCCCAAGAAGAATTAGAAAGAAAAGAACTAGAACAAGAAGCAGCAAACAGAAACCGGGATTTTACTTCAATGGATAACAATAAAAACGGGTTTGCTTCCAGAGATTCAAGTAAAAGCCTGTCAAGAGGTCCCAACACACCACCAGGTTCCAGTTTTTATTTCTACAATCCTACAACTGTAGCTTATGGTAAAAACGATTTCCTAAAAAAATGGGGAGATAGACCGTTGGAAGACAACTGGAGATGGTCTACTAAAAGTAAAACCAACATCAATGTATCTGCCAAAGATGCTAAAAGTGCAGTACTTGCCGAGAATGAGCTTTTTAAACCAGAATACTATATAAGTCAAATTCCAACAGATCAAAAAGCCATAGATAGTATTGTAAAAGAAAGAAACTTTGCATATTACCAATTAGCAGTAATCTACAAAGAAAAATTTAAGGAATATGAGCTTTCCAAAGAGAGGTTTCTAGACCTGTTAAGCATGGAGCCAGAACAAAAGTTGGTACTGCCATCCAAATACAATTTGTATAAAATTTACACCCTTTTAGGTGAAAATGATGAAGCCCAAATAACCAAAAACGATATTATTTCAAATTATCCAGATTCTAGATATGCAGCCATCTTAAAAAATCCAGAATCTTTGGCAGCTAAAGATGAAAACAGTCCAGAAAGCATATACCAAAGCCTGTACAGCAAATTGGAAGACCAAGAATACAGCCAAGTTATAAAAGAAGCCGAAAGTTATGCAGCTTCTTTTGAAGGCGACCCAATGGTACCCAAATTTGAATTGCTGAAAGCCACTGCCATTGGGAGACTGCAAGGATTTGAATCTTATAGTAATGCCTTAAACTATGTGGCTTTAAATTATGCCAACACTCCAGAAGGCGTTAGGGCTCAAGAGATTATAGACACTGTTTTGCCAAAATTGGCCAGTAAAGATTTTGTTGATAGCGAAACAGATAAAAACTTTAAAATAGTTTACTATTTCACAAATGCTTCAAATAAAGACATTGAAGCGTTTAAAAAGAAACTACAAACAGAAATAGACAAGGTTAATGTGTACGACCTATCCCTTTCCGTAGATGTATATAATCCTACAACAACATTTGTTATTGTCCATGGATTAAAGAGTAAAGAAGGAGCCACAGGCTATGCGCTATCGTTACAAGAAAAGAAAAAGGATAAAATTACACAAGATTTCTTTTCCGTATCTTCAGCCAATTATAGAATCATACAAATTCATAAAAATTTCGATGAATATTTAAATTTACAATAACCCCAAACAACACCTATTATGTTTTCCGACAGCAAAAAAGACAGACAAAACGCAGAGCTCATTTCAAGTCAGAATATTATTTCCAATGGCACTAAAATAGTTGGTGATTTAATAAGTGAAGGCGATTTAAGAATTGATGGCACCATAGAAGGAAATTTAAAAACACCTGGAAAAGTGGTTGTAGGAAAGTCTGGAATGATTAAAGGAACCCTAAATGGTACAGATGCTCATTTTGAAGGTAAATTTTCTGGTAAATTAAATTTATCTGGAACACTTACTCTAAAATCTTCGGCACATGTAGAAGGAGAAGTGGTTTTAGGGAAACTGGAAGTAGAGCCAGGCGCCACATTTAATGTAACCTGCACCATGAAAGGTGCCGTAAAAGAGATTCACTCAAAAAATGAGCGCAAAGAACCATCAAAGTCCGGACAAGAAACAGCTTAACACCTATGCGCGCTATTCCAGCATCGCGTTTCAAATGTTTGCCATAATTGGCATAGGAGCTTTTATTGGTGTGAAACTAGACGATGCGTTTCCAAACAAACACAACATGTACACCATTATTTTGTCTTTAGTGTTTGTAATTTTTGCTATTGTTTTTGTAATAAGACGTATTATTGCAATCTCAAAAGAAAACAATTAAATGAATCCAGATTTTAAATCCAGACAGCTTTCGTTTTTACTTCAAAATGTAGCAGTAACCTTAATCCTGTTGGGAATCCACAGTTATTTGTTATCCCATTTTGCTGAAAACACCAATTTTATTATCCCAATTTGGCAAATTTATGTTTTTCATTTTGCAGTAACCACCTTATTGTATTCGGTTATTAATTATCAATACTCCAGAGGAAAAACCGAGATTTTCAATCTGTTTATGGGCTTCACCTTTTTAAAAATGATTTTGTCCATTGTTTTTTTGTTGCCAGTTTTACTGTCGGATTCTGATAACAAGCAACCAGAAGTCTTCAACTTTTTTATACCTTACTTTCTTTACTTGTTTTTTGAAGTGTATTCCTTAACAAGTTTCCTTCAAAAAAAGCCTTAAAACTCTCTCAAAAACAGAGCTTTAAATAATCATTAAAAAAGTGTTTGACAATTAATATAATGTACGTACATTTGCACGGAATTTAAAGCAAGGTATTTTTAATCAATATAGAATGACATTAAACACCTTTAAAAACGTATTATTTTCTGCATTGTTTATAGCAATTTCATTTGTTGGATATGCATCAGAAAGCCCAGAGAACGAGAACGATAAAGAGTTCAATGCCAAAGAGATGATCATGCATCACGTAAAGGATGCCCATGAGTTTCATATTGTTGATTGGAATGGAAAGCCTATTTCTATTGCTTTACCAATTATTTTATGGACAGACCAAGGCTTGGTTACTTTTATGTCCAGTGAATTTCACCATGACGATTCAGGTTCCCATATCGTAGAAAAAGATGGGATGAGATTTGTAAAGTATCATGAAAAAATTTACCAATTGGAGCCTAATGTCCAAGAATTGGCTTTTGATGACGAGCATCATCCTACAAACGCTAGTTTGCCAACAGATTTGTCCATTACAAGAAATGTCTTTATGATGTGGGTTTCGGTAATTGTTCTGTTGCTTGTTTTTATTTCCACAGCTAGAGTTTACAAAAAATCAGACCATAAGATCCCAACGGGAATTGCTGGTTTCATGGAGCCTTTAATTGTTTTTGTTCGTGATGAGATAGCAAAACCAATGATAGGAGACCACAAATACAAAAAATACATGCCGTATTTATTGACCATATTTTTCTTTATATGGATCAATAATATTTTTGGATTGATTCCAATTATTAATGGAGCAAACGTAAGTGGTAACATTGCCTTTACTTTAACCTTGGCAGTATTTACCTTCTTGGTAACCACTTTTAGTGGGAACAAAAATTATTGGAAACATATTTTCTGGATGCCTGGTGTTCCTGTGCCTATGAAAATTTTCTTAATGCCTATAGAAATTGTAGGGATGTTTGTAAAACCAATCTCGTTAATGATTCGTTTGTTTGCAAACATCACAGCAGGACATATTATTATTTTAGCTTTAATGTCCTTAATATTTATTTTTGAGACCATAGCTGTAGCACCAGTTTCAGTAGCGTTCTCATTATTTATTGGATTAATAGAAATTGTAGTAACTGCAATTCAAGCATATATATTTACAGTGTTGTCAGCCTTATATATTGGAATGGCAACCGAAGAAGCACATCATTAATTAATTTAAATTTTATAACTATGACTATTACAGGAATCGCAGCAATCGGAGCTGGTTTAGCAGCAATTGGAGCTGGAATGGGAATTGGAAGAATCGGTGGTTCTGCTATGGATGCCATGGCACGTCAACCGGAAATCCAAGGAAAAATCCAAACTTCAGCGCTTATTTTAGCCGCTTTCGTAGAAGCAGTAGCACTATTTGGTGTTGTTGCTGCATTAATCGTTTAATTATGATTACAAAGTACAGAGGTAACGGTTGGTTGCCTCTGTATTTTAATTAAAATTCAAGAAAACCTTTCGATGTAAAACCTAAGGTTTCAACATAGGAAATAATTTTAAATTTGAGGCAAGCCTCATACAATTGGCCCACTTGTGGGATTATAAAACTAAATAAATTAAGAAATGGATTTAATTACACCAGGTTTAGGACTTGTATTTTGGACAGTAATTACATTTTTGTTTTTGCTTATTATCTTAAAAAAGTTTGCTTGGAAACCTATTCTTGGAGCTGTAAGCGATAGAGAAGAAGGTATTAAAAAAGCATTGGCATCTGCAGAAAATGCTCGTAAAGAGATGGAAAACCTACATGCAGATAATGAGCGTATCTTAAAAGAGGCTAGAGCAGAACGCGAAGCGTTACTTAAAGAAGCGCGCGATATTAAAATTAAAATGATTGATGATGCTAAGGGTGAAGCCCAAGCCCAAGCCGATAAAATAATAGAACAAGCACAAGCTGCCATAGAGAGCGAAAAGAAAGCTGCCATGGCAGAACTTAAAAAACACGTTGCAGACTTATCAATTGATATAGCTGAAAAAGTGGTACGTGCAGAACTATCTAACAAAGACAAACAATTAGAATTGGTAGAGTCTATGTTAGGTGAAGCAAAATTAAACTAAGATAAAATGGCAGGAGCAAGAGCAGCAATACGTTACGCAAAGGCAGTTTTAAGTTTAGCATCAGATAAAAATACAACAGAGATTGTAAATAACGATATGAAGCTAATAGCTAAAACTATTGCAGAAA
The DNA here is from genome assembly GCF_000348685.1 of Xanthomarina gelatinilytica. Lineage (GTDB taxonomy): Bacteria > Bacteroidota > Bacteroidia > Flavobacteriales > Flavobacteriaceae > Xanthomarina > Xanthomarina gelatinilytica. Next base: position 388,291 of record NZ_ANLA01000004.1, read on the forward strand.
GTTCAGACTTAAACAGCATGCTTCAAAGTCCTGTAGTGAGTTCTTCGGTTAAAAAAGCAGTATTATTAGATGTTTTTAAAAACGCTAATGAAACAACAAGAAATTTAATTGATACACTAATAACAAATAAAAGATTGCCACTTTTAGAACAAGTAGCATTAAAATATAACCTTTTGTTTGATGAATTAACAGGAACTCAAACAGCTCAAGTTACTACAGCCGTTCCTTTAACAGACGCTTTAAGAACAAAGGTATTGGCAAAAGTAAAAGAGCTTACAGGTAAAGATGTTGAAATTAAAAGCACGATAGACGAAAGCATTTTAGGAGGTTTTATTCTTCGTGTTGGAGACATACAATACAACGCAAGTATTGCAAACAAATTAAATAAGTTAAAAAGAGAATTTACATTAAATTAAAAAACGTGGAAATAGGCGTCTAACGTCTAGTATCTAACGTCTAATATCTAAATAAAAATGGCAGAAGTAAAACCAGCTGAAATATCAGCAATCTTAAAACAACAACTTTCAGGTTTTGAAGCAGGTGCAACTTTAGATGAGGTTGGAACTGTATTAACTGTAGGAGATGGTATTGTACGTGCTTACGGATTAGCTAATGCACAATATGGTGAGTTAGTAGAATTTGAAGGTGGTGCAGAAGGTATTGTACTTAACCTAGAAGAAGACAACGTAGGTATTGTACTATTAGGAACTTCAATTGGAGTTAAAGAAGGATCTACTGTAAAACGTACTTCACGTATCGCCTCTGTAAAAGTAGGGGAAGGCATTGTTGGACGTGTGGTTGATACTTTGGGTAACCCAATTGATGGGAAAGGTCCAATTTCTGGAGACACTTTTGAAATGCCTTTAGAGCGTAAAGCGCCTGGTGTTATCTTTAGAGAGCCAGTAACAGAGCCATTACAAACAGGAATTAAAGCTATTGATGCCATGATTCCAGTTGGTAGAGGACAACGTGAGTTGGTAATTGGTGATAGACAAACAGGTAAAACAACTGTATGTATTGATGCCATTTTAAATCAAAAAGAATTTTACGATGCAGGAAATCCTGTATATTGTATATATGTTGCTGTTGGGCAAAAAGCTTCCACAGTAGCAAATATTGCTAAAACCTTAGAAGAAAAAGGCGCTTTAGCTTACACAACTATAGTTGCTGCAAATGCTTCAGATCCTGCTGCTATGCAAGTTTACGCACCTATGACTGGAGCATCAATTGGAGAATATTTTAGAGATACTGGAAGACCAGCTTTAATTGTGTTTGATGATTTATCAAAACAAGCTGTTGCTTACCGTGAAGTATCTTTATTATTACGTCGTCCACCAGGACGTGAGGCTTATCCTGGAGACGTTTTCTACTTACACTCTAGGTTATTGGAGCGCTCTGCAAAAATCATCAACAACGATGAAATTGCTAAAGAAATGAACGATTTACCAGAAACCTTAAAACCAATGGTTAAAGGGGGTGGTTCTTTAACAGCTTTACCAATTATTGAAACACAAGCAGGAGACGTTTCGGCATATATCCCAACCAACGTAATTTCCATTACAGATGGACAGATTTTCTTGGATGGAGATTTATTCAACTCTGGTGTACGTCCAGCAATTAACGTAGGTATCTCTGTATCCCGTGTTGGTGGAAATGCACAAATTAAATCCATGAAAAAAGTATCTGGTACCTTAAAACTGGATCAAGCACAGTTCCGTGAATTAGAAGCATTCGCGAAATTTGGATCAGATTTAGATGCAGTTACTTTAAATGTAATTAATAAAGGAAAACGTAACGTTGAAATCTTAAAACAAGCACAAAACGATCCTTTTAAAGTAGAAGACCAAGTAGCAATCATTTATGCAGGTTCTAAAAACTTATTAAAAGATGTGCCAGTTGAAAAAGTAAAAGAATTTGAAAGAGATTATCTAGAATTCTTAAAAGCAAAACATGCAGATGTTTTAGCCACTTTAAAAGCTGGTAAATTAACTGATGAAGTTACAGATACATTAATGGCTGTAGCAAAAGACTTATCAGGAAAATATAAAAGCTAATTCCGAATTTAGGATTAAGAATTCAGAATTATGAGTTTTAAGGAAAGTGGCAATGCCATAGTAGATAAAAGTTTTTATTTTGCTTGTGATATTGTTATTTATGCTGAAGAACTTAAACAAAAGCGCTTTTTTGAAATAGCAAATCAATTACTAAAATCTGGCACTAGTGTTGGTGCCAATGTGAGAGAATCTCAAAGAGGCGTTAGTACAAAAGATTTTAAAAATAAATTAGGAATTGCTCTTAAAGAAGCTGATGAAACTTCGTTTTGGTTGGATGTAATTGAAGAAACTAAAATTTATGAAGTTCCACAAAAGTTAAGAGAAGATTGTGAAGTGCTTATTAGACTTTTGGTATCAATTATTAAGAATTCATAATTCATAATTCATAATTCATAATTTGAAAAATGGCAAATTTAAAAGAAATACGTAACAGAATATCATCGGTATCTTCAACCATGCAGATTACCAGTGCCATGAAAATGGTATCGGCTGCAAAGTTAAAGAAAGCTCAAGATGCTATTACAGCAATGCGTCCTTATGCAGATAAGTTAACGGAACTTTTACAAAGCTTAAGCGCTACTTTAGATGCAGATTCTGGAAGTAAATTTTCAGACCAAAGAGAAGTTAAAAATGTCCTTATTGTTGCTATAACTTCCAATCGAGGTTTGTGTGGTGCTTTTAACTCCAACATCATTAAAGAAGTCAATAAACTATCTAAAGTTACTTATGCCAATAAAGAGGTGTCTTATCTAGCAATTGGAAAAAAAGCAAACGATGCGTTTAAAAAAACCAATAAAGTAATTGCCAATAAAAGTGCTATTTTTGATGATTTGACATTTGACAATGTAGCTGATATTGCGCAAATGCTTATGGATAAGTTTGTTGCTGGCGATTTTGATAAAATTGTAATTGTTTACAATAAGTTTAAAAATGCCGCAACCCAAGAAGTGATGACAGAACAATTTTTACCAATTGTTCCAGTGGAAAAAGATGCAAATGTAAACTTGGATTATATTTTTGAACCATCAAAAATTGAAATCGTAGAACAGTTAATCCCTAAATCCTTAAAAACTCAGTTATATAAAGGCGTAAGAGATTCTTTTGCTTCAGAACATGGTGCTCGTATGACAGCCATGCACAAAGCAACAGACAATGCAACCGAGTTAAGGGATCAGTTAAAGTTAACTTATAACAAAGCTCGTCAAGCAGCCATAACCAACGAAATCCTTGAGATTGTTGGTGGTGCCGAAGCATTGAACAACTAGTATATTTTAAAATATTGTCCTGAGCACCTGTAATCAGAACAGGTAAGCAATAAAAGGATTATAACAAAAAAAAACCTCACCTTATAAGTGAGGTTTTTTTATGGAACAGAATTTGATTTAGTATCTTTATAAAAAGAAACAAAAGCAATGACAGCATCAAAGCAGTTTATGGGACTAATTTCAATTGTGTTCATCTTGATCAGTTTTTCATACTGTTCCAGTGCCCAAAAACTTCAGAAAAAACCTTCATTTAACCTGGGAGAGGTAAGTTTTCAAAAATGGATTGCTGGTGTTCAAGGAGGAGGCTCGGGTTATCATATGTTGATTCACGTCACTTCCAATAAAAACAACGTGACTTTCGATTCTATATATTTTAGAGGTTATAAAGCTAAAATCGAGATAGGCAAAATAGCTTATACAGCACAAATTAAAACGGAAATCAATCTAAGGGAAGACCTGATCATGAGCCATGATGGTCAAGATGAATTTGGAAACAAAACACCCTTAAAAGATCCCGATTTCCCTTTTAAATTGGAACTTGATGAATGTGTTATAAGTTACATTGAAAACCATACAACCAAATACTATAAAGTAGAAAACCTTGTAGAAAAACCTAAAGAAGAGTATCCTTCTGCACCTCCAAAACAGCCTTAATTTAATTCGTTGTATAGCGTTCAATAAAACTGTATATTTAGCAGCATAAAAACGACCTCTTGAGTACTTTAAAATCCCTATTCAAACAAACTTTTATTTATGGCTTAGCAACTGTGCTGCCAAGAATGTTAAGTTTTTTATTGGTGCGTTTACATACCGATGAAAGTGTTTTAAAGTCGGTTGCAGATTATGGAGATGTCTCTTTGATCTATTCTTATTTTGTACTGTTTAATGTGATTTTGGCTTATGGTATGGAAACAGCCTTTTTTAGGTTTTTTCATAAAGAAGACAACAAAGCTAAAGTTGTTGGAACCTCTTCCATTTCTTTAATTGTTTCTTCAGTTCTATTCTTTGTACTTGCTTTAGCTTTTCAAAATCAAATAGCGAATGTCATTGATATAAAAGCCGAATATATTAATCTGGTGATTTGGATTTTATTATTGGATGCCTTGGTAATTATTCCTTTTGCCTGGTTAAGAGCCAATGGAAAACCAATAAAATACGCCTTTATTAAAATTTTAAATGTAGCCATCAATCTAGGGTTAAACCTTTTTTTACTGTTGTGGTTAAAGGATTTGGCCACAGAATCTTCATTATTGGCAAGTATTTACAGACCTAATTTTGAAATCAACTATATATTTATAGCCAATTTGGTGGCAAGTGCTGTAACGTTGTTGATTATGCTGCCATTTTATTTTAAAATCACCTATACCTTCAATACAAACCTTTGGAAACAGATGATACGTTATGCCTTTCCAGTGCTAATTGCTGGTGTGGCCTTTTCCATAAACGAAACGTTCGATAGAATCCTACTAGACAAACTCTTGCCGGAAAACATAGCAAAAACCGAAATAGGTATGTATTCTGCATGTTATAAATTGGGCATGTTCATGACACTTTTTGTTACTGCGTATAAGCTGGGTGTGGAACCTTTCTTTTTTAGCCATGCAAATACTGAAAACCCTAAAAAAAACTATGCTAGGATCCTGGAATACTTTGTTATTTTTGGTTCGGTTATTTTGTTGGGTGTGGTGGTTTTTGCCGATGTTTTAAAAGTGATTCTTATTGGAGACGAAGCCTATTGGCAAGCCATGCTTATTGTACCAATAATTTTATTGGCCAACCTGTGTTTGGGGATTTATCATAATTTATCTGTTTGGTACAAAATAACAGACAGAACCAAATTTGGCGCTTATATTTCAGTGTTTGGGGCATTTTTAACACTGCTGTTGAATATTTGGTTAATCCCAAAAATAAGTTATGTAGGCTCTGCCTTGGCAACATTGGCAGCATATGCTTCCATGATGATGATATCTTATTATTTCGGAAAAAAATACTATCCCATTCCTTATAACCTAAAAAAGATTTCAGTGTATTTATTGTTGTCCATAGGTCTTTCTGCCATAACTTTTTACGGATTTAGAGGGAATTATGTTGTTGGAATTTCAGCATTAATTGTATTTTTAGGTCTTGTTTTTCAGCTTGAAAAAAACGATTTAAGAAAACTTTTAAAACAATCATAATGTAAGTACCTTTTAAAATAAGGTCTTTTTATGATTTTAATGATAAACCTACAGTACCAAAGGATTAAAAAAAATACATTTTTATGAACATAAAAATCATCAACAAATCCAATCATGCCTTACCACATTATGAAACCATAGCGTCTGCAGGTATGGATTTAAGAGCAAACATAACAGAACCTATAACCCTAAAACCTTTAGAAAGGACTGTTGTTAAAACGGGATTGTTTATAGAACTACCAGTTGGTATAGAAGCCCAAGTGCGTCCTAGAAGTGGCTTGGCTGCAAAAAAGGGGGTTACCGTTTTAAATGCTCCTGGAACAGTGGATGCAGATTATAGAGGAGAGATTGGTGTGATTCTTGTGAACCTTTCAAACGAAGATTTTACCATTGAAAATGGCGAACGTATAGCACAATTGGTAATTGCAAAACACGAACGCGCTGAATGGATGGAAGTAGAAACCCTTTCTGAAACCTCAAGAGGTGAAGGTGGTTTTGGAAGTACAGGAACCAAATAAAATGCTTGTCAAATAAATGTCCTTTAAGACTAAAAAACCTTGAAGGGATATAACAAATAATAAAAAACAGATTTCCGTCTCCAAGGAAATGAAAAAATTACTTTTTTAATGAAAATAATAGTACCCATGGCAGGGCGAGGTTCTCGTCTTCGTCCACATAGTTTAACAGTTCCAAAACCATTGATTCCAGTGGCAGGACAACCCATTGTTCACAGATTGGTAAAAGATATTGTAAAGGTGTTAAACCAACCTATAGAAGAAATTGCCTTCGTTCTAGGCGATCCAGCTTGGTTTGGAGACGATGTGGTTTCCAGCCTACAGGATTTAGCAAAAAGCTTAAATGCCAAAGCCAGTATTTATCGTCAAGACCAACCCTTGGGGACAGGGCACGCCATTATGTGTGCTAAGCCCTCACTGTCTGGACCAGCTGTTATTGCCTATGCTGATACCTTGATTAGGGCCAATTTTGATTTGGATACAGAAGCAGATGCCGTTATTTGGACCAAACAAGTTGATAAACCAGAAGCTTTTGGCGTGGTTAAATTAAACGATAAGAATGAAATTATAGAATTGGTTGAAAAACCTAAAACCTTTGTGAGCGATTTGGCAGTAATTGGTATTTATTACTTTAAAGATGTGGCTGTGCTTAAAAATGAATTACAAAAGGTCTTGGACAATAATATTAAAAATGGAGGCGAATATCAGATAAACGATGGTATTAAAGGCATGATGGCAAACGGAAACGTTTTTAAAACAGGAACGGTTGATGAATGGATGGATTGTGGCAATAAACCAGTTACCATTGAAACAAATGCCAGAATGTTGGGATTTTTACATGCAGACGGTAACGAGAATCTTATAGCAGCAACTGTTACCAATAACAATTCAACTATTATAGAGCCTTGTTTTATTGGCGAACATGTTGTTTTAAACAATGCCACCATTGGACCTTATGTTTCCATTGGCAATAATTGTAAGATAGAGGCTTCAACCGTTAAAAATAGCTTAATACAAACCCATACTACTATTAAAAACGCTAATTTAGACGACGCCATGATAGGAAACCATGTAAGTTACGATGGTCATTTTACAAAAATCAGTATTGGCGATTATTCAGTTTTGGAATAACTATTAAATTGTCATGCTGAGCTAGCTTGCTCTGAGCAAAGTTGAAGTAAAGCATCTCTTATAATATGAAATATAAAATCTACATCCTCATCTTTTTCTTCGGAATGATTTTCATGCCACAGATAAACCATGCGCAAGTGGATTTTAACAAAACTCCAGACGACGATTTAGGAAATGTAGAAGACAAAACCCAAGAATTGTTTTTTGAAGCCTTAAAACAAAAAGCCATTGAAAATTACGATCGGGCTGTTACTGCACTGCTACAATGTATAGAAATAGATAAATCACAATCGGTTTTTTATTACGAACTAGGCAAAAACTACAACCTATTGAAAAACTTTGGCGAAGCCGAAGATGCTTTAAAAAAAGCCATTAAAGAACAACCGGACAACGAATGGTACCTGGATGAGCTTTACGATGTTTATGCGCAACAAAACGATTATGATAAGGCCATTAAAACCGTAAAACAACTGGTAAAATACCATCCAGATTACAAGGAAGATTTGGCCATGTTGTATTTTAAAAACAAAGATTACAACGATGCTTTGAAAATTTTGGACGAATTGGACAAAGAACAAGGTATCACACCTTCAAGGGATTTAATGCGGAATCAAATTTATGCTGCTACAGGACGTAAAAAAGACCAAATAGAAAATTTGGAAGAACGTGTGGAAAACCATCCAGATGAAGAGTCCAACTATTTGGCGCTGATTTATAGATATAGTGAAAACAACGACAAGGAAAAAGCATTTGAAACAGCAAAAAAACTCTTGGAAATAAAACCAAACTCCCAATTGGTACATTTAGCACTTTACAAATTTTATTTAGAGGGCAACGACCCAGAAAAAGCCATTGCATCCATGAAAATTGTGCTTCAAAGCACACAAATAAATCCAGATGCTAAAATCATGGTTTTATCGGATTTTGTAAAATTTGTTGGTCAAAATCCCGAGTACGAGCAGGACCTGGTTGAAGCCACCAGCTTTGCCTTGGACGATACCAACGAAAAAAGTCAAATAGAATTGGCACAATACTATTTAACCAAAGGAGACAAAGCCAAGGCCTTAACGCATTTTAACGAAGCCTTAAAAATGGATGCCGACAATTTTACCGTTTTAAAGAATGTACTGCTTTTGGATATTGATTTAGGGCATTACCAAGAGGCTGCCAGTAAAAGTAAAACAGCCTTATTGAAATTCCCTTCGCAACCTTTATTGTATTTGGTAAATGGCGTGGCTTTAAACAAATTAAATCGTGCAGAAGAAGCTATTGAATCTCTTGAAACAGGGTTGGATTACATTATAGACGACCCCAAAATGGAAGCCGATTTTTACAAACAGCTTAGTTTGTCACACACCTCATTAAACAATACAGTAAAAGCAAAAACGTTTAGTGATAAAGCAAAACAATTAGAATCCACAAATTAATGACCAAAGCCTTGTTAAAAAAATTTATTCTTATTGGATGTTTGTTACTTGTTTTTTTTGGATGTAAATCCACTAAAAAGGTTTCAGATGGATCTGTAAATTTAAAATTATCTTCAAAAGAAGTCATCAAGGAAAACTCTAAAACAGTCCCAGATTTTAAAACACTTCAGGCCAAAGTTAGAATTGCCTATTCGCAAGGAAACGATTCGCAAACACATACCGTTTCTTTTAGAATGCTGAAAGACCAAATTATTTGGATCAGTTCGTCGTTCAATATCATTCGGGTAAAAATAACTCCAGAAAAAGTAAGTTATTACAACAAGTTGGACAACACGTATTTTGATGGCGATTTTAAATTTTTAAGTGAGCTTCTTGGTACAGAACTGGACTTTCAAAAAGTGCAGAATTTATTGTTGGGAATCCCTTTGTATCCTTTAAACAAAACAGATTATAACATGTCTGTTAACAATAACAAATACCTGTTTCAACCTAAAGAACCAGTGGCACTCTTCGAGTTGTTTTACATAGTTAATCCATCGCATTTTAAAATAGACTCACAACAATTGGCGCAAACGCTAGAATCGCGATTCCTGCAAATAGATTATTTGAATTTTCAGGAAGTTGATAAGGAAACCTTGCCGGAAAACATGAAGATTATTGCCTTGGAAAGAGACCAAGAAACTGTTATAGAAATGGCGTTCAAATCTGTATCTTTGAACCAAGATTTAAGATATCCTTTTAGCATACCTTCAGGATTCAAAGAAATAGTCTTAAAGTAATGAGGTACAAACACATTTATAAATACGTATTTCTACTGGTTTTTACCTTAAGTAGCATAGCAAGTTTTTCTCAAAGTAAAAAGCAACAAGAGCTAGAAGAACGTCGCCAGGAACTTAGAAGGGAAATCAAGCAAATAAACGATTTGCTTTTTAAAAACCAATCCCAGAAAAAGTCGCAAACCTCCCTTATAGAAGATTTAAGTTATAAGGTAAGTGTGCGTCAAAACTTAATTAAAATCACCAACCAACAAGCCAATTTGTTGACCAGGGAAATAAACGCCAATCAGAAGAAAATTACCGAGTTGCGGGACGAGTTGAAAATCTTAAAGGACAACTATGCCAAAATGATTGTCACCTCCTACAAGAGCAAGAGTGAGCAAAGCAGGATTATGTTTTTGCTATCTTCCAGTAATTTCCAGCAAGCCTATAAACGGGTTCAGTATATTAACCAATATGCCGAATATCAAAAAGAACAAGGAGAAGCCATTAAAATTAAAACGGCCCAATTACAAGATACCAACAAAGACCTGTTAAGACAAAAAGAAGACAAGCAAAAGCTTATTGATGAAAACAGAGTGGCACAAAGGGAACTGGAAGCCGAATTGAAGCAGCAGCAAACCTTAATGGCTTCCATTAATAAAAACTTAAATAATTACACCTCTCAAATTAGGGAAAAACAACGTGAAGCCGATAAAATTGACAGAGAGATTGAAAAAATTATTCGCGAGGCCATTGCCAGTTCCAATAAAAGTGCTGGAAAAGCCACGACAGCTTCCAGTGGTTTTGCCTTAACACCTGAAGACAAGATCCTTGCTGATAATTTTGTGTCCAGTAAAGGAAAATTGCCTTGGCCAGTGGAAAAAGGTGTGGTAAAATTACGTTATGGAAAACAACCACATCCTGTTGTAAAAACTGTCATGATTCAAAGTAATGGTGTGCGTATTGCTACCGAGGAACACGCGCCAATTCGAGCTGTTTTTAATGGAAAAGTACTGGCAGTTCAAGCTATAAAACACGGAAACCTATCTGTTTTAATACAACATGGTAACTATGTAACAGTTTATAAAAACCTATCGAAAGTGTATGTTAAAAAAGGCGATAACGTTACTACCAAACAAGAAATTGGACAGGTTTTTACCAACCCTTCCAACAAAGAAACCATTTTAAGCTTTAGCATTTTTAAGGAAAGCGCTACTCAAAATCCAGCAGATTGGATTTACAAGATGTGATAACATTTTGAAATCTTTTTGTTGGGATTTACAAGATGTAATCTTGAAAATTTTATCATGGATCTATAATATGTAATTTGTCATTCTGAGCGGCATAATATGAAGCGAAGAATCTCTATGTCAACCCAAACTCCTGCCTGTCTGGAGACAGGTGTGTCAGGATCTTATAAGGAAAAGGTCATGTTATTGACTTCGTCGAATCTTCGATTTCCTAACGAAGTGAAGACTCTCATTATTTATTAACAATAAATTCCATAAAACCCCAACAATTACGGAAAAACCGTAACCATTTAACAACTTTTCGATAAACTGCATAAATTTCTCACAAAATCTTGTGGGAATCATTTTTTTTTTTTTTTTAGGTTAGCCCAGTTAAAAACAACGGCATCAAGTTGGAAGTCTTTATAAAATTGTTTGCAACACCATCTAGATACAAACTGGCGTCAGTTTTTTTAAATATGTTGGCATTTAAAACTTCAAGGCTTTAATTAAAAGCCAATCATTAAGTTTAACCAACCTATCATGTAAAAAACTGTATACAGGTTTAAAATTTTAGAAATTATGAGATATTTTAAAAATTATCTTTAATTTGAAACCAAAATCATGAAAAAAAACAAATTATTTAGCGGTCTGTTAGCCCTATTTATTAGCGCGTCTTTAATGCTTTTATCCTGTAATGAAAATGATTTAAGCGACCAATCCTTTTCAGATTCTAATGTGAGCAATGCTTCTTTAAGTCAAAAAGGTACTACCACAATTGAAATTGATAAAGATGTTGCCAAGACCGTTGCCCTTACCTTTTTTAGCAGGAGTTATGATGTTGACATTGAGAGTATTTCCATAGATTCCGAAAAAACCATAAAGGATTTTGATGGTAAAATTGCAATTTATTCATTCAATATTAACCCCTCTGGATTTGTACTTGTGTCATCCAACTTAAGGAACGTACCCATCGTAGCACATTCAAACAAAGGAACTTTTGAATTTAATGAAACTTCTCCCGATGGACTAAAAAGCTGGATTGCCGAGAACATTATTTTTAATGATCTTTTGGAAGGTCTCGATAAGTCTGTTGAGGAAATAGATTATCAATGGTATTACCTATCAGAAGGCAGATTTCCATATCCTGGTGATTTAGAAGGAAACGGAGGCAGTCCAAACTATACTGTAAGATATAGTCATACAGAAAATCAACAGATTGGCCCATTGATGCAAACAACTTGGAGGCAAGGGTATCCATATAGTTATTATACACCAAATAATGCGCCAACGGGTTGTGTTGCTGTTGCCATGGCTCAAATAATGAGATATCACGAATGGCCAAATACTTTTAATTGGCCAATAATGCCTAATTATTCTTATTATAGTAGTACGAGTACTGGAGCTTTAGAAGTAGCTTCATTAATGTCTGATATTGGGGTTAAAGTAAATATGCAATATTCAGAATTTGAATCTGAAGCTTATTCAACTGATGCAAGAGATGCTTTAGTTAATAACTATGGTTATTCTTCATCAGCGAATTATTCTGCTTATAATTTTAGTACTGTAAAACAAGAAATAAAAATGTACAATCGTCCTGTTTATATGGATGGCTATCATGCTTATGATACCGAAACAACTGGTTGGTGGTTCTGGGAAGATACAGATATAACTTATACAATTGGCCATGCTTGGGTTAGTGATGGTTACAAACAACAGTATGATGTATATATCCACAACGAAGGGACTCAGTATGAATATACCTCTCAAGAAAATCGTTATGAATGGTTGCATATGAATTGGGGTTGGGGTCCAAATTATGGAGGTAACGGATGGTTTTATCAAAATTTAATAAATAATAATGGAACAACAATTACAGTTGATGAAAATGAAGTAAACCCAAATTTTCAATACAATAGAAAATGTATCTACAGTATAAAAAAATAACCTTAAATACACAATATTATGAAAAATCCAATAGTCTTATTTCTGTTAGGAATAATAATTATATCATGTAATTCAGATGATGAAAACAATAATACTCCAAGTTATTATAATCTAGAAACTAGTGTCGAATTCAAAGTGTCATCACCTGCTGGAGTTGATTTATTGAACCCCAATAACGCTAACGCTTATTTAGCAGAGAATATTAAAATTTATTATTTAAGAAATGGTGAAATTGAAGAAATATATAATCCAAATATGGATGCACCTCGCAATTTTTCTATCATTTCGCCTGAAGACACTGGAGAAGATTTTTACGGCATAGCTATTGGCCTAAATAGCTCTCAGCTTGAAAATGCCATTACTTATATAGAGTGGAGCGAAACAGATACAGATACTATTAGGGCTAATTTTCAGTCAGGCGATAATTTTACAATCTTAACCAAAGCTTGGTATAATGACGTTCTAATTTTTGATGAAGACATTATTCCTGAAACATTGCCTGAAATCATAAAAAACTAAAGCTAAATATGTAAAAAAATAGCAGTTAAGTGCCAAGCCAAGTGTTTGGGTCTTTTCTGCTATATCCTTATTGTTTTTAAATCCGTATTTTATTAAACAAACAACGCCTTCAACTCAGTCGCCTCAGCAGGTTTCATTTTCCCGGCAAGTACCAAACTTAATTGCTTGCGTCTTAAAGCACCATTATAACGTTCTTTTTCCAAGTCGGTTTCAGGAGTCAGTTCTGGCACTTCCACAGGTCGTCCTGTTTCATCCACAGCAACAAAAGTATAAATAGCTTCGTTGGCTTTGGTTTTCTGTCCAGATTCCCTGTCTTCTATCCACACATCCAAATATATTTCCATGGAACTTCTAAAAGCACGCGATACTTTAGCTTCAACCGTAACAACAGAGCCTACAGGAACAGCACGATTAAATTCCACATGGTTTACAGAAGCTGTTACCACAATACGTCTGCTATGTCTTCTGGCAGCAATACTGGCTGCACGATCCATTCTGGCAAGTAATTCGCCACCAAATAAATTATTTAAAGGGTTGGTTTCACTTGGCAGCACTAAGTCTGTCATGATGGTTCTGGATTGCTCTGGCGTTTTTATAGACATGGTTTGACATTTTTTGAATAGAAATGCAAAGGTAAGTCCATTTTAAATTTTAGACTTATGAAATGTGAAATTTTTGTTATTCAGAGCGAAATGAAGAATCTGATAAAATTTATTATTTTTATTAAATGAGGACATTAGGACCACATAATTACTATGTTTACATAGTAACAAATTTAAATAAGACCGTTTTATATACTGGTATTACAAATAATTTGAAGTAGGGATTATATTTCCATATTAATCCATTACCTTTTTCAAAGGCTTTTACAACAAAATATAAATGCTATCATTTAATATATTATGATCATTTTTTTAATGTTGAAGTTGCAATAAAAAGAGAAAAGCAAATAAAAGGATAGCGTAGATTAAAAAAAGACAATTTAATTTCAGGATTTAATCCTGAATGGGGAGTTTTTGAATGATAAAGTTTAGATTCTTCGGTCGTTCCTCCCTCAGAATGACAAAGGAAACTTAATCCAATTCCTTAACTAACAACCAAGCAGCAGGATTATGGTTGCGCTTCACCTCTCTCAAAGCCTTTAAAGCTTCCAAACGGTCTTCGTAGCTGGCATACACCACCTCGTGTAAACCATATTTGTTCTGGCCAATTTTTCTGGCATCATAGCCTAAAGCTTTTAGTTCTTCCAATTTTTTGTCGCTGTTTTCTTCCACTCTAAAGGCTCCAGCAATAATATGGTAATTTCCAGTTTGTTTTTTTACGTTTAAGGTTACGGCAGGAAGTGGGTTTTCAATCACAAACGTGGCTTCTTGGATTTTGCTCTCCAATTGTTGGTTGGCTTCTTCCTGAGCTATTTGGTTTTGCGTGTTAATATTGTTCACATAGTAATTGGAAGCTACAAAACCACCTAAAGTAAGTGCTACAACTGCTACAGCAGCATATTTTAAATAACTTCTGGACTTGCGTTTTTCAGGTGTTACTGCAATAGGAACCACTTTTTCAATCTCTTGAACGGCTTCTTTGTAAACTTCCCTGTTTACAGAAGGTGATACAAATTGCGATAAACCAAACGCATCGGTTAAATAGTTTAAATGGTATGAAGGTTCAAAAATAATTTTCCCTTCATTGTTAAGCGTCAGGTCGCCAATATTTTCAAAAGAAATGGTTTCCCCTTGCGTTAAATAAGATTTTAAGGACTTGACACGCTTTTCAATTTTTTTCGAAGCTTCTTCAAAAGGAATCTTTTCCACATCAGCAATATAATGGGTTAAAATACCATCGTTTGCCTGAATTTGCTCATTGAACGAAAGTTTCTTTTTTGGAGGATAAAAGGCATTGGTCGATTCGTGAATGGTAGCCGAAACCCGTTGTGTTAAAAATGCTCCAAACTCAGGAACCGTAACACATTCATATCTATATAGTAAGTCGCTTATGTAAGATTCTAATTGCATAAAAACAAAGTTAGCAAAATTTAAAAGCGAACAAAAATTCGACCTAACTATTTATTAACATGATAAAAATTCTTTACTTGTAGTCTCATAATCAAAAAACTAAGATGGACCAAAACAGGTTGCTACATATTTTAGCCTTGCAGCACATTCCAAATATTGGCGATATTACTGCTAAAAAGCTGATATCGCATTGTGGTTCTGTGGAAGCTGTTTTTAATGAAAAAAAACAAAACTTACTTAAAATTGATGGCATTGGGAGTTTGGTGATTAAGGATTTGTTTAACAATCAACATTTTCTGGCAGCCGAAGAAGAGTTAAAATACATTCAGGAGAATAATATCAAGACCTTATATTTTGCTGATGCAGATTATCCTGAAAAACTAAAGCACTGCATTGATAGCCCAATTTTACTTTTTCAGGCTGGGAACATCAATTTAAAGAAACAACGCATCATCAGTGTGGTTGGCACCAGAAAAATAACAACCTACGGCATAGCTTTTTGCAATAAATTAATTGAGGAATTAGCTGTTTTT
Source organism: Xanthomarina gelatinilytica (assembly GCF_000348685.1). Taxonomy (GTDB): domain Bacteria; phylum Bacteroidota; class Bacteroidia; order Flavobacteriales; family Flavobacteriaceae; genus Xanthomarina; species Xanthomarina gelatinilytica. Next base: position 403,858 of record NZ_ANLA01000004.1, read on the forward strand.
AATCCGGTTATTGTATCTGGATTTGCTTATGGTACAGATATTACAGCTCAAAAAGCAGCCGTTAACAACCATCTGCAAACCATAGGCTGTTTGGCTCATGGCTTGAACCAGATTTACCCCAAAACACATAAAAAATATGTGGCTGAGATTGAAAAACATGGTGGTTTTTTTACTGATTTTTGGAGCAGTGATCCGTTTGATAGAAACAATTTTTTAAAACGAAATCGGGTGATTGCTGGTTTAAGCGAAGCTACCATTGTGATAGAATCTGCTGAAAGAGGTGGTAGCTTGGTCACTGCCGATATTGCAAATTCCTATAACAGAGATGTGTTTGCTGTTCCTGGTAGAGTAACAGACAGCCAAAGTTTGGGATGCAACAATCTCATAAAATTCCAAAAAGCACATGTTCTGTCCCATCCGTTGGACATTCCATATATGTTGAATTGGGAGTTGGAAGAGGAAAAAAAAGCACCTGTACAAAAACAACTTTTTGTGGAACTAAACGATGAAGAAAAGGTGGTTTACAACTATTTAAAGGAAAACGAAAAACAACTCTTGGATGTTATAGCACTGGAATGCCAAATGCCCATTTTTAAAATTGCCAGTATCTTATTGAATTTGGAATTAAAAGGTGTGGTGAGGCCCTTGCCTGGAAAGTTGTTTGAAGTTATCTAAATATCCTGAGAGTTTTTTTGAAGCCATGCAGGTTAAAAATTTATTTTAAGAATCCAGATATCCTGAAAATAATCCAGTTTTGAAAGCTCTTTTTGTTTTTGATAAATAGCACTTGCATCTTCGTCTGTATCTAAATAAATATAGTTCCAGTTGTTTTTGGGATTGATGTAAGATTTTGGCGTATGACCTTTTGCTTCCAGCGTTTTCATCCAATTTTCAGCATTCTCCTTAACCGAAAACACATTGGTTACCAAATAATAACCTTTTTCTAAATTAGGAATATGAATGGATTTTAAACTTTCAATGCGTTCCAAGCCACTTTTTTTCCTTGGTTTAGGTGTGGATATTTGTTTTGTTTCAACACCTTTTGTAAGGTCTTGTTCCGGTTTTGGTTCTTTGTTTGTTGCTTTTTCTTTGTCAATTTCATCCTCAACCACTTCAGTTGGTTCTTCATTTTCAAAAACAACTAAAGTCTCTGTGTTGCTTTTCCCTTCCAAATAAATGGGACTGATTTCGGTTTCAAAAGCAACAAAAAATAAATAAAAACCATCGGCTTTGGTTTTGAACCTGATGGTAGCTTCAGAAGAGTTATTGGAAAGAATGCTATTGTTCTTATTGGGGATTTCCATTTTTAACACATCAAAACCCAAGGTGTTAGAGCTATTGGGATTTCGGTCAAGGAAAGGCTCGTCTTCTAGGGTAATTTTGCTGTTAAAAAAGTTGTTTCCTGGACGTTGTTTGTTGGATAGCAGTACAAACGATTTTTTTTCGGCATCTAAAATGGAGCAATTATCTGTTTTGTATTTCTGGTCACCTTCCAGTGCTCCAATTAAAAGCGAGGTTTTAATATGGCCAACTTCATTGGTTTTAAAATTTTTAAATTGAATATCTGTGGCTGTTTTGTCTACACCTACAAAGCCATTGTAGCTGGTAAAATATTTGGCTGTTTCTGCTTTGTTTTCATAAATAACATACAATAACCAACCACCAGCAACTCCTCCAGAGACATAGCCTTGAGTAGCTTTAATGTTTGCAACCGAATAGGTGCCATTTATTACAGGTGCATTTTGTAGCAAATGGGTAACATCTGCATAGCAAACGTAAGGTTTGGTGTCTTCAAACAAATCGGTATGGTAACTATCAAAAATAACACGACCATCAATGGGTTTGTAATCTCTACCAGGTTGTTGAAATAAAATGGAATTCACGTTGGTGGAGCGTTCGTCTTTGCCTTGGTACACCATTTCTTCAAAGTTAATAACCCGTTTTACACCTTTGTCGTATTTATAAACGGCACTCCAATACAAAGCAGCATATTTTACAGAAGAAGCATTATCTGCAAGCTCCAAATTAGCTTGGCTGGAGCTAAATGTGGAGGGATTATCATCTACATCTATATATTCCATTTTAAGCACATCATTGATTTCCGAATCGTCATTAAATGGCTCAACAGCATCTGTACTTACTATACTATTACCAATGATGGTGGAATTCCCTTTTAAATAGAAATTTTTATTGGAAGAGAATGATTTTCCTTCTTGGGCAAAACCAATACAAGTTGCGATAAGAAATAAACTAAAAAATATACGCTTCATGGTTCAAAATGAGGTATTATTACCTCATCTGAACGAATTTAAGCAGATATGTACTGTAATACAAGGAATTCCAGAAAATATTTGTTTCTTGGAATTTGGAATCTGTTTCTATAAAATTTAGAACCTCAAGCCTGGAACCTGCTTAGTAACCTACTTTCTTGCGAACCCGATTTAAAACCTCATTGGCTACAATTTTTGCTTTTTCTGCTCCAATGGCCAAGAGTCTGTCCAACTCGTCCAGGTTATTCATATAATAGTGGTAACGCTCGCGTTCTGTAGCAAATTTTTCAATTATTAATTCGAAAAGCGCTTGTTTGGCATGTCCATAACCATAACCTCCTTGTTCGTAGTTGGCTTTCATGGTTTTTATTTGAGCGTCTGAAGCTAATAATTTATAAATGGCAAAACAGTTGCAGGTGCTCCAATCTTTTGGGTCTTCCAGAGCTGTGCTATCTGTTTCTATGGACATAATTTGCTTACGCAGTTTTTTGTCGTCCAAAAATATATTGATAATATTTCCTTGGCTTTTACTCATTTTACCACCATTTGTTCCAGGAATAAGCATGGTGTTTTCTTGAACTTTTCCTTCTGGCAACACAAAGGTTTCACCCATTCTGGCGTGAAATCTAGAAGCGACATCGCGAGTCATTTCTAAATGTTGTAGTTGGTCTTTTCCTACAGGAACTATCTCTGCATCATACAATAAAATGTCTGCAGCCATAAGCATGGGATAGTAAAACAAACCAGAATTTACATCTTCCAGCCTGTCTGCTTTATCCTTAAAGCTATGTGCAAGGGTTAAACGTTGATAAGGAAAAAAACAGCTTAAATACCAAGACAATTCCGTTACTTGAGGAATATCGCTTTGTCTGTAAAACACCGTTTTTTCTACGTCCAGTCCAAAAGCCAACCAAGTGGCAGCAGTTGAATAGGTATTGCTTTTCAGTAAATCTGCATCTTTAATCTGTGTCAAGGTATGCAAGTTTGCAATAAACAAAAAAGAGTCGTTTTTAGGATCGTTTGCCATTTTAATGGCTGGCATCAATGCGCCTAAAATATTTCCTAAATGTGGTGTTCCTGTACTTTGAATGCCTGTTAAAATTCTTGCCATAATTTATCCCACGAGTGTGAGAATTTCATTAAATTAAACTTAATCTCTATTGGAAAACACAAAGGTAATTTTTTTGAAGTAATAGCTCAATAAATTTAATTAGTTTTGAGTTCTATGAGAATATTTAAGTATTTGTTTTGGATTTTATATCGTATCTGGTTCTATATACTTGTAGCCTTGCCAATTATTGTTTTGTTTCCAATACTTTTAGTGTCAATTTTAAAGGAGTCGTGGTATCCTTATTTTTTTAAACTGGCTCGTTTTTGGGCTAAGTTTATTTTAACCGGAATGGGGTTTGTTTGGAAAATTGAACGAGAAGAAATACCAGAAACCGATAAGAGCTATATGTTTGTTGCCAACCACACATCTATGGCAGATATCATGCTCATGTTGGTTTCTGTAAAAAACCCTTTTGTTTTTGTAGGTAAGAAAGAATTGGCAAAAATCCCTTTGTTTGGGTTTTTCTATAAACGCACCTGCATTTTGGTGGATAGAAATTCTGAAAAAAGCCGAAAAGCTGTTTTTTTAAGGGCACAAAGAAGGTTAAAACAAGGATTGAGTATTTGTATTTTTCCAGAAGGAGGTGTTCCAGAAGAGCATATTGTTCTGGATACTTTTAAAGATGGCGCCTTTAGATTGGCTATCAATCATCAAATACCTATTGTACCCATGACGTTTTTAGATAACAAAAAAAGGTTTTCCTATACTTTTTTTAGTGGAGGACCAGGAAAGATGCGCGTAAAAATCCATCCGTTTATTGAGACTAAAGGCTTAACCATACAGGATACTAAGTTGATAAATGAAAAAACAAGGAAACTTATTTTAAAAACCTTGAAAATGGATAATAATTAAAAAGCTGCTCTTGGCACAGAGCAGCTTTTTTTAAGATAGTCATTGTGTTCCTTAAAAGGAATGAACAAATCAATCTAACCAACCAAAAACTAAAATTTATAACTAAAACCTGTATAGATACCAATAATATAAGGGTTGAAATTACCTGAAGTATTTTCAAACGCATTGATTTGGTATTTAAAAGTAGGTTCTAAGTTAAACTTAACTTTTTCTGAAAATTTATAATCCAATCCAACACCAAAATTGGTGCTGAAACTCATACTTTTTATGTTGTTTGCTTCACCTATATAGGTTTTTTCATCGTTTAATTCTGAATATACTTCGTTGCCATCCAATATAAACGAGCTAAAACCAGCAATTAAATTTAAGCCTAGTTTTTTACTTCCTATTCTGTAGTTCAGTTCCACTGGTATTTCAAAATAACTGATACGTTGACTAATGGCTGCATTTGATTTGGGGCTTAAAGAATTGTCAATTTGACCAACGCTCAAATTATCGGCACTTAAGGCTGTAAGGCCTTCGTTGCCTTTGGATAAGTTAATATTCCTTAACGGACTGGGAGTGGAGTTTGCGCTCGCAATGCTTTCGTATAAGATAACATCGTTGGTATCATAGCTTAAGTTAAGCGAACTCAATCCGGTTCGTATGGATAGTTTTTTGTTTAAGTTGTAGCTAACATTTACTCCATAACTGGTGTTTACTTCTCCCGTTTTGGAATTGTTTTCAAATTGTGCATCAATGTGAGACCCTTTTCCCATCGAATTATAATAAACAGGCGCAATATTTGCATACACTTGCCACCTGTTTATTATGTCATCTTTCTCTTCTTCAATAAGCTCTTCATTGGCTGCAATAGCTTCTTCTATGGTTAAGGTTGTTTTGTTTAACTCTTCTTCCATGGTTTCTTCTACTTCAGCTTCTATAGTTTCTTCAACAGCAATGCCATTTTTGCTGGCATCCTTGTTTAATTGTTGTAATTGGGTTGCTGTGTTGTTTTTATCCATTTCGGTATGGACATCTGTTTCTTTTTTAGGATTGACATTGTTTGCAGCAATATTGTTTTTGGTTTCCGTAGGCTGTTTGTTGTTTGCTTGCCTAGAATTATTGCTGTAGTTTGCCTTTGGGTTTTCAGTAGGCTTTAATTGGTTTTTAGACGCGCTGTTTGCTACTGTAGGTGTTTCTTTATAGCTGTTTAAAAGGGAAGGGTTCGTGATGTTGTTTTTAATTTGGTTTTTCTTGGAAGCCTTAGTATTGGTTAGGTTGTTGGTTTTTGATTGTGGTTTGCTTTCTGAAGCTATTTGTGAATTGTTTTTAAGCCCTTCAGTATTTAAAATATCTTTGGCTTTTTGAGACTCTGCATTGAAACCGTTATTGTTTTCAGGGTTTTTTTCTTGATTGAAGCCATTGGAAACAGTAGCATTGATGTCTGTTTCTGTTGAAGGGTTTAAAGTTTCATTAGAAGTGTTTTCGGTGTCCACAACCTTTGTATTGGTTGTATTGTTGGGCGTAATATTGTTCCATAACAAACCACCCACGGTTAGCAGTAACAGTAATAGAGCAGCAACTCCAGCTATACGAAACCAAAACGGAATCACTTTCTTTTTGTTTTTTTCCGGTTGGTTTAGTTTGTTTTGAATTCCTTTCCAGACATGTGGGTCTGGTGATACTTCAAAGTCTTTGAATTTTTCCTGAAAAATTCTATCTATATGTTTTTTATCACTCATTACAAGGTATGCGTGTTTAAACTTGTTTTGTAATCTTCAATTTTATCTTTTAAAATCTTTCTAGCCCTGGCTAGGTTGGATTTTGAGGTCCCAATTGTTATATCTAACATATCTGCTATGTTTTTATGTGAATAGCCATCTAATACATACAGGTTAAAAACCAATCTGTAACGGTCTGGTAATTCTTGAATGATCTGTAACAAGAATTCCAGGGTTACATCGTCATCCTCAACGGTTACTTCTACATCTTCAATATTTGTATCATCTATAATCTCAAAAACACCTTGATTTCTATAGCGTTGTAAAGCCGTGTTAATGGTTATTCGTTTAAGCCAGCCTTCAAAAGAACCTTTGTGTTTGTATTGTGATATTTTGTTAAAAATGGTCACAAAAGCATCTTGCAGATTATCTTCTGCTTCAGCATAATTTTTACAATACTTCAAGCAAACAGAAAACAGTTTGCCCGAAAAGAGCTGGTACAGTTCTGCTTGTGCTTTTGTATCATTTTTGCTACATTTTTGTATGAGTTGTTTTAAACCCAAATAACATATGTATTAGTTTAACAAAGTTTTAATCTACAACGGGAACTACTACAGTTTGATAATTGCTATCGCCTAGCCAAAATTTAAAAATATAAGACCCACTGTTTGTTGCTTTAAAGTTGAACGAGGTTTCCATTTCTTCATTCAGTGTTTCGCAATTATTGTTTCCTGAAACCAAATACGCCACAATTGCCACAGTACGTTGGTTCCCTTCTTTTAAATAATAAATGTTATTAAACGCATAACAAGTAGAAGGTCTAATATAGGTTAAAGTAATTTCATACGTGTCACCTAAATGGAATTCATCTGGCAAAGTAGCGGTTTCTACAGGTAAAAGTTCATAATATATATCTTGTGAACCATCATCACTGATACTACAAGAAAAAATGAACACAACCATTAAGCAGTAGGCTACAAATTTCTTCATTAAAAAATACATATTTATCTTGTAGATGCAAAAAGGTTGAAAAGGTTGCGTAGGATAGAAATAAAAATCCCGAAACATTTCGGGATTTTTATTTAATTTATTCTTTATTGGCTTTAAGCTGTTCTTTTATTTTTTGTTCCAGTTCGTCTTGCAATTCCGGATTGTCTTTTATCAAGGCTTTAACAGCATCTCTACCTTGGCCTAGTTTGGTATCTCCATAGCTAAACCAAGAACCAGCTTTTTTTATGATCTCAAATTCCACGGCAATGTCTAAAATCTCACCAACTTTAGAAATACCTTCGCCATACATAATGTCAAATTCGGCAGTTTTAAATGGTGGAGCCACTTTGTTTTTTACTACTTTTACCCTGGTTTTGTTACCAGATACGTTTCCGTCTGTTTCCTTAATTTGTGTGGAGCGTCTTATATCCAAACGCACAGAAGCGTAGAATTTTAATGCATTTCCTCCAGTTGTGGTTTCTGGGTTTCCAAACATCACACCAATTTTTTCACGTAATTGGTTGATAAATATCACAGTACAATGGGTTTTGCTTATGGAAGCTGTTAGTTTTCTTAATGCTTGAGACATTAAACGTGCATGAAGTCCCATTTTAGAGTCGCCCATTTCGCCTTCAATTTCACTTTTTGGTGTTAAAGCTGCCACAGAATCTATAACAACAATATCTATAGCTCCAGAACGGATTAAATTATCGGCAATTTCAAGGGCTTGCTCTCCGTTGTCTGGTTGTGAAATAATTAAGTTGTCAATATCCACACCTAACTTTTCGGCATAAAACCTATCGAAAGCATGTTCTGCATCAATAAATGCCGCAATACCTCCTGCTTTTTGAGCTTCTGCTATGGCATGTAAGGTTAAAGTTGTTTTTCCAGAAGATTCTGGACCGTAAATTTCTATAACACGACCCCTAGGATAGCCATTTACTCCCAATGCAATGTCCAAGCCCAAAGATCCAGATGAAATAGCATCTACATCAACAACAGCTTGATCGCTCATTTTCATTACGGTTCCTTTGCCGTAAGCTTTATCCAATTTATCTAAGGTAAGTTTAAGTGCTTTTAATTTTGCTTCTTTTTCGTTGCTCATTTCTCTATATTTTATCTTATGAAAGTGATGCTAAAATACTACTTCTTTTATCACTTTACAATTTTATCACGCAACCTTTTCAACCTTTTTGCATCTACTATATAAAGTGGGAAAAATTTTAACTATGAAAAAGAAAAAAATCACTCGCTTTTAATCAAATGATTAGTTTAAACCTAAACGTGTAAGGACTATGAAATTTTTTAAAAAATGTATTAATGCATTAGGCGTTTCAGTGGCTATCTTTATAAATAGCAACTGTAAAGCCGATGGAGGTTAACTCGTAACATGTTTTTCGATTTAGAAATTAAATTAAAAAATATTATTAACGAGTTAGTCTACTTAAAGCACTTTATAAATTTTTATAAAGTGCTTTTTGTTTGTGGTTGAGTCATAAACTCATAAAAAACACTACATTTGCACCAAAATACATATACGCATTAGCGACGTTGTAAACAATCTTTAACCTTAAAAAATTAGTATAGCATGCAACTGTACAATACCTTAAGCGCTAAAGAAAGAGCAGAGCTTATAGCACAAGCTGGCAAGGAACGCTTGACCATCTCTTTCTATAAATACGCTAAAATTGAAAATCCAGAAATTTTTAGAGATCATCTATTCCTTACTTGGGATACATTAGATGTTTTAGGCAGAATTTATGTCGCTCACGAAGGCATAAATGCGCAACTTTCTGTGCCAGCAGATAATTTTAATTTGTTTAAAAACCATTTAGACAGCATTTCGTTTTTGGAAAATGTGCGATTGAACATCGCCATAGAACACGATAATTTTTCATTTTTAAAATTAAAAGTGAAAGTACGCGATAAAATTGTGGCCGATGGATTGAACGACGATACCTTTGATGTTACCAACAAAGGGATTCATGTTGAAGCCGAGCAATTTAATGAACTTATAGACGATCCTAATGTGGTCTTGGTTGATATGCGTAACCACTATGAAAGTGAAATAGGACATTTTAAAAATGCCATTACTCCAGATGTGGATACCTTTCGCGAATCGTTGGATATTATTGAAGCCGATTTAAAAGACCATAAAGAAGACAAAAAGCTGGTCATGTATTGTACAGGAGGCATCCGTTGTGAAAAAGCGAGTGCCTACTACAAGCACAAAGGGTTTAAAAATGTTTACCAATTGGAAGGAGGTATTATAAACTATGTAAGGCAAGTACAAGCAAAAGGATTGGAGAATAAATTTATAGGTAAGAATTTTGTATTCGATGAACGACGTTCTGAACGTATTTCAGACGATGTGATTGCGCATTGCCATCAATGTGGAGAACCAGCCGATTTACATACCAATTGTGCTAACGAAGCTTGTCATTTATTGTTTATTCAATGCGATGCTTGTAAAGAAAAAATGGAAAATTGTTGTTCAACACATTGTCAGGAAATCATCCATTTACCTTACCAAGAGCAAAAAGCATTACGTAAAGGACAAGGCAATAGTAACGATATCTTTAAAAAAGGTCGCGCAGACCATTTGCCCTACAAAAAAGATTTACGTAACATTTTCGAAAATTTTAAAACCACGAATTCTAAAGCCTAAATTATGCAACATATAGAATTAATGGCACCTGCAGGAAATTTTGAGTCCTTACAAGCTGCTCTGGACAATGGCGCCAATTCAGTTTATTTTGGGGTAGAGCAACTAAATATGAGGGCTCGTGCTACTGTAAATTTCACTCTTGCAGATTTACCAGAAATTGCAAGACGCTGTGAAGAAAAAAATGTTAGGACTTATCTAACATTAAATACCATTATTTACGATCACGATTTATCCATAGTAAAAACCCTTTTAAAACAAGCTAAAGAAGCACATATTACAGCTGTTATTGCTATGGATCAAGCTGTTATTGCATCAGCAAGAGAAATTGGAATGGAGGTACATATCTCTACCCAATTAAACATAACCAATATTGAAACTGTTAAGTTTTATGCCATGTTTGCAGATACCATGGTGTTGAGTCGTGAGTTAAGTTTACGTCAGGTAAAAAAAATAACCCAACAAATAGAAAAAGAGCAAATTAAAGGCCCATCAGGCAGATTGGTGGAAATTGAAATTTTTGGTCATGGTGCACTTTGTATGGCAGTTTCCGGAAAATGCTATATGAGTTTGCACTCTCATAATTCTTCAGCAAATAGAGGGGCTTGCAAACAAAATTGCAGGAAAAAGTATACGGTTATAGACCAAGAAACAGGTTTTGAAATGGAATTGGACAATGAATACATCATGTCTCCAAAAGATTTATGTACCATCGATTTTCTTGACGAGATTGTAGATGCAGGCATTAAAGTCCTTAAAATTGAAGGTCGTGGTCGTGCTCCAGAATACGTGGCAAAAGTGATAAGCTGTTATCGAGCCGCCATTGATAGTGTGGCAAATGGCACCTACAATAAAGAAAAAGTGATTTCTTGGATGCAGGAATTGGAAAAAGTGTATAATCGTGGTTTTTGGAGTGGTTATTATCTAGGGCAAAAATTGGGCGAATGGAGCAATGGTTCTGGATCTCATGCCACACAAAAAAAGGTGTATCTAGGAAAAGGAACCCATTATTACCCTAAAGCCAACATTGGAGAGTTTAAAATTGAAGCTTTTGATATAGCCATAGGTGACACCATTTTAATTACGGGTCCAACAACAGGTGCCAAAGAAATGGAAGTTACGGAAATGATGGTAAACGATGTCAAATCCGATAAAGGAAGTAAAGGAGATTTGGTAACCATTCCTATGGCATTTAGAATAAGACCATCAGACAAGTTATATAAAATTGTAGAAAATAAAGTGGAAGCTTCATGGTAATTGTTACCTTACAACGGAATAAGTGCATTGGTTGCAATTATTGTGTGGAAATGGCTCCAAACCAGTTTCAAATGTCCAAAAAAGATGGGAAATCAGTTTTGTTGCATGCCAATGAAAAAAAAGGATTTTTTACCTTAAAATCTAAGGACCATACTATTTTGGAAGCTTGCGAAAATGCTTCAAAAGCGTGTCCAGTAAACATCATCAGTGTAAAAATTAGCTGATATAAAAATTCATATAAAAAATGAATATTTACAAACTGTTACAACTCAATAGAAAAATTAAAAACCATAGAATTAAATTTCTTGGACTCTATTTGTTGCATCGGTTTAACCAACGTTATTTGGCTGTGAACCTGGATCCTGTTATGGCTTGTAACTTGCGTTGTAAGATGTGTTATTTTACAGATGCCGATTATGTTAAAACCTTAAAAGGCCAATTTAAAGAAGAAGAACTGAACCAAGTGGCAAAAACCATTTTCAATCGTGCCTTAAAATTACAAATTGGCTGTGGTACAGAACCCACTTTATACAAAGACTTGGTAAAAGTTGTGGAATTGGGTAAACTATATAAAGTGCCATATATTTCCATAACAACCAATGCCAATTTACTGGATGAAGCTAAAATTGAAGCACTTTTAAAAGCTGGACTTAACGAGTTTACCATCTCGTTACATGGTGTCCATAAAGAAAGCTATGAAAATTTCATGCAAAAAGCCAGTTATGAAAAATTTCACAATGCTTTTAGGGCCTTCGAAAAATTAAAAAAGACCTATGATTTCAAGGTAAGGATCAACTACACCTTCAACAAAGATAATTTTTACGAATTGGCAGACTTCTTCAAACACTTTAATGGCGCAAGTTTCGATATCCTTCAAATCCGTCCCATACAAAAAATTGGTAACACCGAATACAACGATTTTGACTTAGATGCCATCCGAGCCGATTATCCGGAACTAATTCAAAATATTAGAAGCCAATGCAAGGAAAATCACATTACCTTATTGGCTCCTAATACCATTCCTGAAAACCAACGCGTTAATGCCTCCAGTTTAATTTTTGATTACACCTTTTGTTATGTGTCACCTCAAAAATTTTGGAAAGATGGTTTCAATTGGAATCATGAAAGTTTCAATGCCTACTCCAAAAAAATTGGATGGAGCAAAACGCTTTGGTCCAACATTTTTAAATCTGAAAAAGAACTAAAATCCATGTCCAATAGGCTGAATTATGAAGTGGAGTTCAACTAAACTATTTTTTTATAAGTTTAAAACGTTCTTGGTCATTTTCGCTGGAAACAACGGTTAGAAAATACATGCCTTTGGCCATATTGGAAAGATCTATAGTATAAGTAACATTATCTGTAAAGAATATGTTCTTAATTAATTTTCCGCTTACATCGTAAATGCTTGCAGATTGCAAGTTTCGTGGTGTTTTTATAGTCACGCTTTCAGTAGCTGGATTTGGATATAGACTGGTGGTTTCCATTGTTTCTTCTTCAATGCTCAACGCACCAACCTGAAAGGTATGTGTTATTGTATCTCCACCATAGCTTACCTGCCATTTCCATTCCCCTTCCTGATCGAACACACCTGAATAATACCAATAGTAATACCAAGATGAAGAAGTGGTTGAGGCTGTTATGTTCCAATCGTATAAAATAGTGTTATCTGGTTTAATAATGGACAAATGAATGTTGTCTCCAGCCACTTGATCTCTTAGGTAAGTAGCAAAATAAATGGTATCATCTGTTTCAAAACTATTGCTTATGTTTGGTGTTTCAGGTGTTGGACAAGCTGGAAAGACCACAGGTTCTGCACTATGGGTTAACACAGCATTGATCCCAGAATAATTATAAGGGATTTGAGTGTTCCACCAACTATCTGTATTCATGCCATTGCAAGTTCCCGAAAACGGATCTATTAATTGGCTATAAGAACTGTTGGTGTAAATTTCAAAATGTAAATGTGGTCCTGTAGAATTGCCTGAACTCCCAACAGTTCCAATAACTTCTCCCAATGATACCATATCACCTACATTTTTTGTGGTAACAGAACCATTTTTCATGTGTCCATACCAAGCGATGCTTCCATCGTTGTGTTGTATGTAAACAGCGTTCCAGATGTTATTGTTAAAATTACAGCTTCTATCAAATTCACCATCGTGTTTTGCTATAATTTGTCCAGGAGCAGCTGCAATAATCTCGGTTTGGCTATCGTCCATTTGTTTCCAAATAAAAGGCCATAAATACATATCAACCCCTTGATGGTTGTAACCGGAAGCACTGTCGTAGGTTCTGGTGCCACAGTTGTAGTCTGTTAACTGATTTGGATAGTTGGCATTATGGTCCACATAACCCGAAATGGCCCAAGTATTGTTATAGTTAAAACCAGCTGCTTGCTGTAATGGCCAAATAAACAAAGGATGACCACCAAGTCTATTGCTTTCTTTAAAAGCCAGCTTGTTTTCTTGTTTAAGCTGCTTAATATTGTTTTGGGTCTCCGTTTTTATCGCTTCTCTTTGCGCAGGTGTTACACAAGGTATTTTGTCTTGGTTAAATACATATTCGGCACTTGTCATTACCGAATTGAAATCTTGAGCCATGGAAAATTGGAAACTGGCCAATAAAAAAAATATAAATAGGCTTAAAGTAAAAGTGTGTCTCATAATGTAGTTTTTAATGATTTACTTTATCATCGAAAAAAAATGAAATTGTGAGCATGAAACCGTGAAAAATGAAGTTTTGTCAAGATTAAAGATAATGTTTTTTAAATAAATACCTGTTTGTTAACAGGTTACACTATCAGTGGAATTTTAAAAGGTAGCGCTTTCATATTTTATTTAACTTAATAAATAATCTTATCTTTACATCTTTAAATAGATTATTAATCTTCTTCTGAAACTTGTTGTTTTTTCAGAATCAATATATATCAATAAATTTATGGCTTGTAACAGTTGTTCAACTGGTAAAGACGGTCAACCAAAAGGTTGTAAAAACAATGGCACTTGTGGTACAGATAGTTGTAACAAACTAACTGTCTTCGATTGGCTTGCAAATATGTCGCTACCTAATGGCGAAGAACCTTTTGATTGGGTAGAAGTCCGTTTTAAAAACGGAAGAAAGCATTACTATAAAAATACCGAAAAATTAACTTTAAGTATTGGTGACATTGTTGCTACCCAAGCACAATTTGGTCACGATGTTGGGATGGTTACCCTTACAGGAGAGCTTGTTAGAATTCAAATGAAGCGCAAAAAAGTGTTTGAATCCAACGATGAAACCCTTAAAATATACAGGAAAGCTACACAAAAGGATATTGATATCTGGTCTGAATATAGAGACAAAGAAGAACCTATGAAGGTGAAAGCACGTCAATTTGCTATTGATATCAATCTTCAAATGAAAATTTCAGATATAGAGTTTCAAGGAGATGGCAGTAAAGCCACTTTTTATTATACGGCCGAAGATCGTGTGGATTTTAGGGAATTAATAAAAATGTATGCTAGGGAGTTTAAAACACGAATAGAAATGAAACAAGTTGGTTTTCGTCAGGAAGCTTCCAGACTTGGAGGCATTGGCTCTTGTGGGAGGGAATTATGCTGTTCCACTTGGTTAACAGATTTCCGTTCGGTAAGCACTTCGGCTGCACGTTATCAACAACTCTCCCTTAACCCTCAAAAATTGGCAGGACAGTGTGGCAAGCTTAAATGTTGCCTTAATTATGAACTGGACACCTATTTGGATGCCCTTAAGGATTTTCCTAAAACAGACACGAAGCTATATACCGAAAAAGGCGTGGCCGTTTGTCAGAAAACAGATATTTTTAAAGGACTTTTATGGTATGCTTATGAAGGCGAATGGAGCAATTGGCATGTTATAACTACCGCACAAGCTAAAGAAATAATAGAGTTAAACAAGAAAAAAGAAAAGGTTGCCAGTTTAGAAGAATATGCTTCAGATGTTGCTGCAAATACTAAAAGCGAATTTGAAAACGTTGTAGGACAAGATAGTTTAACACGTTTCGATTCCAAAGGTCCAAGAAAAAAGAACAAACGGAACAATAGGAATAAGAATAAGAAAAAAAGAAAACCCCAAAACAATAAAAATAATGCGAAATAGTGTGTTGTTAGTTTTTTTGGCATTTATACTTATGTCTTGCGATTCTAAAAGTGTGTTCGACAAATACCAATCTGTACCAAATAAATGGCATAAAGATTCCATAATCAGTTTCAAAATACATCCACCAGATACTTTAAATCCGTATAACCTGTATGTGAATCTCAGAAACAACAACAATTACAAATACAACAACCTATTTTTAATTGTCGAGATGAAATTTCCTCATGGTAAAACCCTTAAAGATACCTTAGAGTACAAAATGGCAAAACCCAATGGCGAATTTTTAGGCACAGGATTTGCAGACATCAAAGAAAACAAGTTGTGGTATAAAGAACAGGTTGTTTTTAATGAATCTGGAGATTATACCGTAAACATACAGCATGCCATGAGAGAAAACGGAAAAGTAAATGGCATAGTGAATTTAGAAGGTATTACAGATGTAGGATTTAGAATTGAAAAACCAGCTGCAAAATAAATTTATGGCTAAAGCAAAAAAGAAACAAACACAAAAAAATCAAGATTTTTCCAGCTATGTAAGATGGTTCTGGAAATTATTCATTGCAGGCATTTTATTTGTTGTCCTGATGTTTTTATTGGCATCTTGGGGCGTTTTCGGACAACTTCCCGATCATACCATCTTAGAAAACCCTAAAACCAATCTGGCTACCGAAATCATCTCTTCTGATGGAAAAACCCTAGGAAAATTTTATTTTAACGACAACAGGACACCTGTTGGTTACGACGATTTACCACAACACTTGGTAGAAGCTTTAATTGCTACCGAAGACGCTAGATATTATGAACATTCAGGAATAGATGCACGTGGTACCTTAAGAGCCATTATTAAACTGGGAAGTGGAGGAGGAGCCAGTACCATTTCACAACAACTGGCAAAGCAATTGTTTCATGGCGAAGGCTCTACCAATACCATAGGCAGAATTACCCAAAAACTAAAAGAATGGATTATAGCCATTAAATTGGAACGACAGTATACCAAAGAAGAAATCATTGCCATGTATTTCAATATTTACGATTTTGGTAATAATGCAGATGGTATTCGTTCGGCATCCAGCATCTATTTCGATAAAGAACCAAATGAATTGGATCTTAAAGAATCTGCCATGTTGGTTGGCATGTTTAAAAATTCATCGCTCTATAACCCTAGGGAGCATAGAAATCCTGTAGGCACCAGAAACAGACGAAATGTGGTATTGGCGCAAATGGAAAAGTATGGTTATATTTCTGAAACTGTAAAAGATTCGCTTCAAAAAACAGAATTGGGCTTACGTTATTCCCCTCAATCCCATCGCGATGGCATTGCCACCTATTTTAGAGCTTATTTAGATGGTTTTATGAAAGATTGGATCAAGAACAATCCAAAACCAGATGGCGAAAAATACAATTTGTATGGCGATGGTTTAAAAGTGTACACAACCATAGATTCCAGAATGCAAAAATATGCCGAAGATGCCGTACAGCAGCACATGCCAAGACTTCAAGCAGAATTTGACCATCAAAACACACCAGACAGGAATCCAACAGCGCCATTTTTGGAATTGAATCAATCTGAAATAGATGCCCTTATGAAACGTTCCATGAGACAAAGTGAACGTTGGAGACACATGAAATACGATTTAAAGATGGATGAAGAAGACATTATCGCTTCCTTCCACAAGCCTACACAAATGACCATATTTTCATGGGAAGGTGAAATAGACACCATTATGAAACCTATGGATTCCATGCGTTATTATAAATCCTTTCTGCATCCAGGCATGATGTCTATGGATCCCCAAACCGGTCATGTAAAAGCGTGGGTTGGCGGTATGAACTACAAACACTTTCAATACGATCATGTAAAACAAGGACGCAGACAAGTAGGTTCTACTTTCAAGCCATTTGTGTATGCCACTGCCATAGATCAATTGCATTTATCGCCTTGCGATGAATTGCCCAACACCCAAATTACCATAGAAGCCGGTAAATTTGGAAACCCAGAACCTTGGACCCCTAAAAATTCCGATGGGCAATATGGTGGTTCCCGTACCTTAAAAAGTGCATTGGCAAACTCCATAAACACCATTACTGCCAGACTAATGGATAAAGTTGGCCCACAACCTGTTGTGGATTTGGTTAAAAAATTAGGCGTGGAAGCAGAGATTCCCGTTGTGCCATCCATAGCTTTGGGTACAGCCGATTTAAGTGTGTACGAAATGGTTGCTGCCTATGCTACCTTTGCCAACAAAGGCGTTTATACCAAGCCTGTTATGGTTACACACATAGAAGATAAAAACGGCACCATTTTATATCAATTCACTCCAGAAACCAGAGATGTGTTAAGTGAAGAAGCAGCCTACGTAACCGTTAAGCTTATGGAAGGTGTAACAGAAGGAGGATCAGGTACCAGATTAAGAACCAAAGGTGCAGATGCTTATCGTGCAGACTATAGGGAAATTATTACAGGATATCCATATGAGTTTAAAAACCCTATTGCCGGAAAAACAGGAACCACCCAAAACCAAAGCGATGGCTGGTTCATGGGGATGGTGCCCAATTTGGTAACAGGTGTTTGGGTAGGAGCCGAGGATAGAGCTGCACACTTTAGAACCATTACCTATGGTCAAGGAGCTGCCATGGCTTTGCCAATTTGGGGTGTGTATATGAAAAGCTGTATAGAGGATAAAGACTTGGATATTGCAACTTCAGATTTTGAAAGACCTACAGAACTTTCCATTGAAGTTAATTGCGAAAATTATGATCCAGATGAAAATTCAGATTCCAATATGCCTGACGTGGAAGTGCCGGATGAATTGGATTTTTAAATTTAGTCCATAATTGAAACATATTAAATTTAGCCATTCTTTTTAGAATGGCTTTTTTATTTCGTATTTTTCCACTACAAAAAAATGACAGAAACATGATTAATAAAAAAGTGGCAAACGTTAGCGAAGCTCTAATAGGTGTTCAGGACAATATGACCTTTATGCTTGGAGGTTTTGGACTTTGTGGCATTCCCGAAAACAGCATCAATGAGCTTGTAAAATTAAACCTAAAAGGATTGACTTGCATCTCTAACAATGCTGGTGTGGACGATTTTGGTTTGGGATTACTGCTTCATAAAAAACAAATCAAGAAAATGATATCCTCTTACGTAGGCGAAAACGATGAGTTTGAACGTCAGATGCTTTCTGGAGAATTGGATGTGGAATTGATTCCTCAAGGTACCTTGGCCGAACGTTGTCGTGCTGCCCAGTCCGGTTTTCCTGCAATCTATACACCGGCAGGTTATGGAACCGAAGTGGCAGAAGGCAAAGAAACCAGGGAGTTTGATGGAAAAATGTATGTCCTGGAACATGCCTTTAAAGCCGATTTTGCTTTTGTAAAAGCGTGGAAAGGAGATGCAGCTGGAAATTTAATTTTTAAAGGTACAGCCAGAAATTTCAACCCAGCCATGTGTGGCGCAGCTAAAATTACCGTTGCCGAGGTGGAAGAATTGGTGCCTGTTGGAACTCTCGATCCAAATCAAATTCATATTCCAGGAATTTTTGTACAACGTATTTTTCAAGGCGAAACATACGAGAAAAGAATTGAACAACGAACGGTGAGACAAAGGGATTAATTAATTTGATGATTAAATAATTTGAAAATGAGGAATGACAAAGATAATTTAATCGTAAAATTAACATTCGAATTAGCTTTAGATGTTATTTCATTTTCTGAAGAAATTAGAGCTAAAAATAAATTTGAAATGGCATCCCAAATTTTTAGAAGTGGTACTTCTATTGGAGCGAACATTAGGGAGGCACAAAATGCTGAAAGTAAAAAAGATTTTATACATAAATTTAAAATTTCGGCAAAAGAAGCTGATGAATTAGAATATTGGTTAAAACTTTGTGAGTCCTCTGAGTTTTATCCTAATCCAAACGAAAAATTATTAAAAGATTTGAAATCTGTAATTCTAGTTATTTCAAAAATTATATCATCTAGTAAACAAAGCAAATTTTCAAATCATTAAATTAACACATTATCAAATTATGTTAGATAAAACAGGAATAGCAAAACGTATTGCAAAAGAAGTAAAAGATGGCTATTATGTCAATCTAGGAATTGGTATTCCAACCTTGGTAGCAAATTATGTAAGGGACGATATTCAAGTCGAGTTCCAAAGTGAAAATGGTGTACTTGGTATGGGTCCTTTTCCATTTGAAGGCGAAGAAGATGCCGATATCATAAACGCAGGAAAACAAACCATAACCACTTTACCTGGAGCCAGTTTTTTCGACTCGGCCATGAGTTTTTCCATGATTCGAGGACAACATGTGCATTTAACCATTCTTGGTGCCATGGAAGTTGCAGAAAATGGCGATATAGCCAATTGGAAAATTCCAGGCAAAATGGTTAAAGGTATGGGAGGCGCTATGGATTTGGTTGCCAGTGCCGAAAACATTATTGTGGCCATGATGCATACCAATAAGGCTGGAGAATCTAAATTACTTAAACGTTGTAGCTTGCCTTTAACAGGAGTAGGTTGTGTAAAAAAAGTTGTTACCAATCTCGCTGTTCTTGAGGTAACGGATAAAGGATTTAAATTATTGGAACGAGCACCTGGAATTTCTGTGGAAGACATAAAAAAAGCCACAGAAGGCACTTTAATTGTTGAAGGTGATATTCCTGAAATGAGTCTTTAAGAAATTTATGAGATAATTTTTTGCCACGAATACACGAATGTATTTTTAAACATTATTGTGCATTCGTGGTGCATATTTGCCCAATTCCAAACATTAATAGAATTCCAAAGAGTTTTCTATTATAACTGCCAACAAAAAAATAACCTAATTGTAATTAAACTTGATTGGCATTCCTGAAGAAATTTTATTCCACGCAGTTGTTTTGTATCAAACCTTCAATAATAATTACTGATTTCAAACACGTATAACTTGTACCAAAATTGCATGTAAACATTCTTAGGCCTATTTGCAATAAGCAGTTTTGTGAATATTCTACAAAAAGAAAAAATCTTTTTTTTGTAGGAAAAAACACAATAATTTTTCTTAAATGTTAAAATTTAATGTATTTCAACGATTTATTGTGTATTTTAACTGAACTACTCAAAAAAAGTTTCATATTAGCAAAACCAAATCGAAACATAACCAACGTAACCTGGTTCTTTAAAATCTTGAATTTATAATTTGCCCCAAATCTATTATAAATTGAAATTTTAATGAACAAAAACCCAAATCTAACATAAACCCTACTTATTATGAATTTTGCCTCAAATCTACCAAAACAACCTACAAATTACGAGAGCAAACTTTATACAAGTTTGCAAAATACAGGACGCTTTATAAAAAGTATGTTGTATTTAACTAAAAAAATATTCATGCTATAATCCCTTTGGGATGGCATGAATTAATTTTTTGGTGTAGTCCCTCTTCGGATGCCTGTAAATAACATCTGCATCATCCATCTCTTCAATTTGCCCTTGATTCATTACGATTAATTGGTCTGACATATACTTAACTACAGCTAAATCGTGTGAAATAAAAATATATGTAAATCCAAAATTTTCTTTCAATTCGTTCAATAAGTTGAGCACTTGTGCTTGAACTGAAATGTCCAAAGCAGAAACAGATTCATCGCAAATAATCAATTTAGGTTCTAACGAAATAGCTCTGGCAATACCTATACGTTGTCTTTGACCTCCAGAAAATTCGTGAGGATATCTATTAAAAAACGTCTCATCCAAACCTACTTTTTCAAGTAAGTCCAAAACCATTTCCTTTCTATCTTTATCCGAATTACCAATGCCATGGACCTTCATAGGCTCCATAATGGCTTTACCTACTGGAATCCTTGGGTTTAAAGAGGCATAAGGATCTTGAAAGATTACTTGAATATCCTTTCGTAGTGTTCTAATATCTTTTTTGGATAACAAGGTAATATCTGTTCCTTTATATAATATGGAGCCAGAAGTGGCTTTGTCCAATTGTAAAATGGCATTTGCCAATGTGGATTTGCCGCAACCAGATTCTCCAACCAAACCTAGGGTTTCCCCTTCATATAATTTAAAACTTACATTATTAACAGCTTTAAACACATCTGGTTTAGAAAACCAACCAGATTTAGAAAAATAGGTTTTTTCTAAATTTATAACTTCCAACAAAGGTGTTTTTGAATAAATTCGATGATGGAAAGCGTTTCTGTCCTCGGCTGAAACAATGTTTTTGTTGATTGTATTATTTATAAAATCCTTGATGGTTGGGAGTCTTTTTAACCTAACATCCAAAGCAGGTTTAGAGTTTATCAACGCTTTGGTGTATTGGTGTTTTGGGTTTTTAAAAATTTGCT
This sequence comes from Xanthomarina gelatinilytica, assembly GCF_000348685.1. Classification (GTDB taxonomy): domain Bacteria; phylum Bacteroidota; class Bacteroidia; order Flavobacteriales; family Flavobacteriaceae; genus Xanthomarina; species Xanthomarina gelatinilytica. The sequence continues at coordinate 425,173 of NZ_ANLA01000004.1, forward strand.
CTACCAAACCTTGCTCCACAATGTTTCCTTGATACATCACTAAAATCCTATCAGAAATTTCAGAAACCAAAGCCAGGTCGTGCGAAATAAAAATGATACTCATGTTTTCTTCGGCCTGTAACTGTTTCAATAGCAGGATAATTTCTTTTTGAACAGTGACGTCAAGAGCTGTTGTAGGTTCATCAGCAATAAGTATTTTAGGTTTACAGGCAATGGCCATGGCTATCATAACACGTTGCTTTTGTCCACCGGAAATTTCGTGTGGATAAGCCTTAAAGACCCTTTTTGGGTTTGGTAGCTTAACTTTCTCAAATAGGTTTAGGGTTTCAGCTTGAGCTTCTCTTTTGGACAGTTTTGTGTGCTGCAATAAAATTTCTTGAACCTGTTTGCCACAGGTCATGGATGGATTTAAAGAACTCATGGGTTCCTGGAAAATCATGGCTATATCCTTGCCTCTAATTTGTTGAAATTTTTTTGATTCCAAATGGATTAAATCCATGTTGTTGAACCAAATACTTCCATTTGTGATTTTAGAAACTTTTTTAGGCAACAAGCCAAGTATGGCAAGGGATGATACTGATTTTCCTGAACCAGATTCTCCTACAATACCCAGAATTTCATTGGTATTTAAATGAAATGAAATACGATGGATAATTTCCTTTCCAATATTGTTGGAAATAAATGAAATGGAAAGCTCCTCAACTGAAAGTAATCTGTGGTTCGGCATACGTAAATGTAAGTATTTTCTCTTTTTAAATTACGGCTTTTCCGTAATTATTAAAGTTTGGAATGTTTTTAATCGAAAAAGGAAATATTTAATTTTCATATTAACAAAATTTTAATACTTTCATTTGAATTTTAACAAAAATTAACCTAAAAAATTAAATTATTCACATGAAAAAAACACTTACTTTATTAACTGTCTGTTTGTTGTTTTTGGGAACAACTTTCGCCCAGGAGCGAAATTGTGCTTCCATGGACAACCTTGAATACAGAATGCAGCAGGATCCAGGTCTTGCTCAAAGAATGGCACAAATTGAAACTTATACACAAAATAAGGTTCAAAGTATGGAACAACATAGAGTTGATGGTTCTATTATTACTATTCCAGTGGTTGTACATGTAATTTACAGCAATTCCAATGAGAACATTAGCGATGCTCAAATTTTATCGCAAATACAGGTATTGAACGATGATTTTAGGAGAATGAATTCAGATGCCAACAATACTTGGTCTCAGGCTGCAGATACTGAAATTCAATTTTGTATGGCAACCGTAGATCCTAATGGAAATCCTACAAATGGGATTACAAGAAAGTCCTCTACTAAAACATCTTGGGGAACAAACGACGCTATGAAAAAAGCATCCCAAGGAGGTGTAAACCCCTGGGATACCTCACAATATCTCAACATGTGGGTTTGTAACATTGGAGGAGGAATTTTAGGCTACGCTCAATTTCCTGGTGGAAGTGCTTCTACAGATGGAGTTGTGATTGGGCCTAATTATTTTGGAAGTAAAAATGGAGGTTCTGGTTTTTATTTATCAGCTCCATTCGATTTGGGAAGAACCACAACTCACGAAGTAGGTCACTTTTTAAACTTGCGTCATATTTGGGGAGATGGTGGTTGTTCTGTGGACGATTTTGTTAGTGACACGCCAACATCAGATGCAGCCAATTATGGTTGCGCAACTGGACATGTGTCCTGTGGTACCACAGATATGGTTCAAAACTACATGGATTATAGCGATGATGCATGTATGAATTTATACACTCAAGGTCAAAAAAATAGAATGCGTGCTATTTTGCTTCCAGGAGGAGCCAGAGCTAGTTTGGGAGCATCAACAAAATGTGATGGCGGAGGAAATACGCCTACCTGTTCAGATGGTGTTCAAAATGGAAATGAAACAGGTGTAGATTGTGGTGGACCAGATTGTGCACCTTGCCAAACAGCTTGTACAGATAATGAAGTAATTGTATCCATTAAATTTGACAATTACCCAGAAGAAACAGCATGGACCCTTAAAAACGATAGTGGAACCACAGTAGCTTCTGGAGGAACTTATGGTTCCCAACCAGATGGTTCTACCTTAACGGAAACTTTATGTTTACCAGATGGATGTTATACTTTTACAATTACAGATGCCTATGGAGATGGTATTTGCTGTTCTTATGGCAGTGGAAACTATTCTGTTTCTGGACCTACAGGTGTGTTGGCTTCAGGAGGATCCTTTGGTAGCTCAGAAGCTACTAATTTCTGTTTAGGAAGTGGTCCAGCACCAACATGTACAGATGGTATTCAAAATGGAGATGAAACTGGTATAGATTGTGGAGGCTCTTCTTGTGCTCCTTGTGTAACACCTCCAACATGTACAGATGGTATACAAAATGGAGATGAAACAGGTGTAGATTGTGGTGGTTCTTCTTGCGCACCTTGTTCTACAGGAGGTACGGTTATTTTACATGAAGGGTTCTTTGAGTCTGGATGGGATGGATGGTCTGATGGAGGAAGCGATTGTGCTCGTTACTCTGGATCTCGTTCTTACGAAGGAAATTATTCCATTCGATTAAGGGATAATTCTGGAACGGCTTCTGCTATGACTTCACCTTCATTCAATTTAACCCCTTATGGACAAGTTGAAGTTGAGTTTTATTTCTATGCTTATAGTATGGAGAATAACGAAGATTTCTGGTTGCGTTATTATAACGGTTCCAGTTGGACCACAGTAGCAAGTTATGCGAGTGGAACCAATTTTAACAACAATACGTTCTATACAGCAACGGTTACTCTAGATGCTTCACAATACAACTTTGCAAGTAATGCACAATTTAGGTTCCAGTGTGATGCTAGTTCCAATAGTGATTATGTTTATATAGATCAAGTTACCATTAGAGGAATCGGTTCTGGTTCTAGAGGAGCAGGAAACACTTTAAATGCCATTAGAACTTTAGACACCAACGATGCTTTTGCTTCTGAAGAGGATTTTATTTTATATCCAAATCCAGTGAAAGGATCTGTACTTCATGTGAGATTACCTGGAAATATTTCAGGAACGTTTAGAATTATCAATATGATGGGTCAAGAAGTCCTAAAAGGAGATTCCATTAAAGAAATACAAGTTGGAAACTTAAAATCTGGCATGTATTTTATTGAAGTAAATGATGGAGATGAGATAATGACCAAAAAGTTTATCAAACAATAGTGTAAACTCATCCTATAAAACAAAAGTCCAGAGTGAAAACTCTGGACTTTTTTTTTTCAATGTTTTATAAAGTTTGGTGGTTGTGACTGTTTAAATATGAACAATTTCATTGTCATGAAGCAGTTCGTCACCACGAAGTCTTAGAAAAATTTGAGCCACTGCTATGGTGTCTTTTTCACAATAGGAAATAATTCTGTCAATTTGCTTTTCTTCGTAATACACACGATACACTTCACTGCCATCTATATCATCTTTTGGCGAGGGAATGCCTAAAATGTTTGTCAGTAATTTTAAAGAGGTATAATGTTTATAATCCCCAAATTTCCAGAGTTCCAAGGTATCCAAATGTGGCACTTCCCATGGTTTTTTTCCAAAAAGGTTAAGTTTGTAAGGCAACTCTATGTTGTGAATAATCATACGTCTCGCTATATAGGGAAAATCGAATTCCTTGCCATTATGAGCGCACAACAAATGTTTATTCTGACTAAAATGTGAAATCAACAGGTTTTTAAAATCCTTTAAAATTTTAATTTCTTCACCATGAAAGGAGGTAACCCTAAAGGTTCTTATGTCTCCTTGAAGTTTAAAATACCCAACAGAAATACAGACTATTTTTCCAAATTCCGCCCAAATTCCTGCTCTGTCATAAAAAGCTTCGGCAGTAAATTCGTCTTTTCGTTGGTATTGGGTTTTAAGATCCCATAGTGTTTGTTTGGTTTCGTCCAAATCTGAAAAGTACTGTGTTTCCGGAACGGTTTCTATATCCAGGAAAAGAATGTTTTCGAGATTTATTTTATCAATCATTTTGTTAATTGCTTAACGTTTAGATAATAAAGTTACGCATTGTTTTCCAAAAATTCCAGAAATTCCTGCTGCAAGTCCTCCAATGATTCCTGTGACTAAAATTAAAAGAAAGGCATTGCCATTTAAAGGCAATAAAACAGCAATTTTTTTAGCAAGTATAAAATCGTTGGCATTACTTAACCAAAAGGCATAACCCATCCAAAAAACCATGATGGCCAAAAAAGGTACAACAAATACGGAAGTTTTTTTTAAGCTAATAAATAAACTGCTAGCAAAGGCAGCTACCATAATGGACCACCAAGGTAAAAATTGAGAAAGTATACCAGCTATGATGATTGTTGCTATAAAGTTAAAGATGTTTTTAGTCATGATTACGGAGTTAAAGTTTGGGTAGCAATAATGTCTTCGGAGTTATTTTGATCCTGTATGAAAAGTGCTTGAAAATATTCGCCAATTGCCCAACGGTCTATAAAATTGTCATAATATTTACTTCCTGGATTTCCCGATTGCCCACCAGGATAAATACCTAAAGCTGTTGGAGGAGATGTCATTTCCACAATCATTCGCCAGGAAGGACCATGGTTTTTATCGGCTGCATTTACGGTATTTCGGTCTCCACCAATAGGCAGATTAAACCTTGAAAATGCAGGTAAGCCTTGTAACAAATGTCCAACAAAAGTAGCTTTGTAAGCTTGCCAGTTGTAATCGCCATGTTCTTTTTTCCATTCGGTAAGTTCTTTAGCTGTTTCTTTAAATGTTATTAAAAACAAATCTTTGGCAGTTTCTTTTTCAGGTGTTTCAACAATATCCATAAAGTCATCTTCTGGATGATTTTTTAGCATATAAATGGTTTGGTATGTATAAGGATCAATGAATGCCGTGTTATCCAAATCAAATTCATCCCATGTTAATGGATAGAGTTTTTTCCACCATAAATCCCAAATACTAGGACCTGTTTTATCTATATCACTATTAAAATCCCAAGCCTTAATAGTGTTTAAAATTTCCAGTTCTTCTTGAGTTAAGCTGGATGTATCCATGGTTTTGAACATATAAGGCAACAATTCCGAAGCTTTTAGATTGTAGTTGTTATTTTGAAGGTCTTTAAAATCTTGAATTGTGAATGTTTCCTTAGAATTGAAAAAATCATTAATCACTCTATTTCTATAAGTTTCATAACCATCGTTAAATACATAAAAAGGATACGAAGCATCAACAGGATGCTGATTGGCAGAACTCACAAACCCACGTTCCGGGTTTTTGGTAAAGGCATTGTTATTGCTAGGAATAAAACTTTGCCAGTCGTGTTCCGGATTGCTTCCATCCATTAAGAACTTTCCCTGTCCTTTCCATTTGTTTGCAAAGGCACCTTGAATCCAAAGAGCGATGTCTCCACTTGTTGAAGCAAACACAAAGTTCTGTGCTGGAGCCACCCAATGTTGTAAGGCTTTTAAATAATCGTCATAATTTTTAGCGGCATTTAAATCTATTAAAGTACGCTGATTATTACCACCAATATGCCCAATCCATTTCATGGCATAGCCTTCTTTTTGGCCATTTCCTTTAAAGGTACGGTCGTAACTTACAGGGCCATGATGTGTGTAAATAACCGAATCCAAATAGGTTTCTTTTCCTTTTATTTTAATCTCTTCAACTCTTACAGTTGTGTTTTTCCATGTGTTATCATATTTGTATTGTGTCCTTCTGTTGTCTTTAAATTCAATTTTGTACCAATCCCTAACATCTCTTGTGGCATTGGTTTCTCCCCAAGCAATATCTGTGTTAAAACCAGAAACGACACCTAAAGCTCCTGGAAGTGTTGCTCCATAAGCATTGTGTTCTGGAGTTGCCAATTGCATAACAAACCAAATGGATGGCAGGTTGAGGCCTAAATGTGGATCGTTTGCAAGAATTGGGTTGCCAGAATACGATTTGTTGCCAGAAACAGCCCAATTGTTACTCCCATTGTTTGGATGAGGTTTATCCATGGTTTCTGCAATGGAGTCCTGTGGCAATTCGCTTAGTGGTATCTCTGTGATGGCTGTATCAATATAACTCCAATCGGTTTTTTTAGGGATAATGGGATCGTTAACATCAAAAAAATCTGGATATAATAAATCAAATCGGTCTTTTCCTAACAATCTTAAGGCATTGGTATATTCTAAATCAGATTCCCTTCCACAAAGCATATCTATCATATACATTAATAAATAAGAAGTTTTATCTATAGACCAAGGTTCTGGTTTGTAGCCCAATAATTTGTATTCCACAGGATAATCCTTAGGGTTTAAAGAAGCTATGTAACTATTCACCCCTTCACTGTAAGCTTCAATAAAATCAATGATTTCAGGATCTTCCTTTTGCATTTTTTTTAGGGCATTTTCAGCACCAAAACCCATACCTTTTCTTCGTTGCATCCTATCATAGTCCAAGGCTTTTTCACCTAAAATTTCAGACAACCTACCAGCAGAAGCATGTGTTTGAAATTCCATTTGCCATAACCTGTGTTTGGCAGTAATATAGCCTTGTGCCTTGTACAGATCTGTATTGTTTTGTGCGAAAATATGAGGTACCAAATGTTCGTCGTAATGAACAGTGACTTTGTCTTTAAGCCCTTCAATTTTAATGGTTCCAGTTATGGATTCGTCTTGTTCGTTCTGCCAAATCCCTTGGGCTGGATTTAAAAATTCGCCTATGGCAGGAACAGAGCCAAACTTGGTGTTTAAAATAAAAAAGATGCCAATAAGAAGCACTAGTGAAACAATAAATTTGAGATATTTCATTTATTAAAATTTATAGACTAAAGATAGATTTTTTTTTGAATTTTAACTTTTAAAGAAGTTTAGAACTTTAAATTAAAACAAGGATTGTTGTTTATAAGGACTTTCGTGCTCCAACAACCATTTTTTTCTATGTAATCCTCCTGCATAACCTGTTAAACTACCATCACTACCAATAACCCGATGACAAGGGATTACAATCCATAAGGGATTTTTGCCATTGGCATTGGCAACAGCTCGAATGGCTTTAACATCGCCTAGTTGTTTGGACAGCTCCAAATAAGAAATGGTTTTTCCGTAAGGAATGGTTTTTAATTCATTCCATACTTGCTTTTGAAAAGAGGTTCCTTCAGGATTCAATAAAAGGTCGAACTGGGTTCTAGTTCCTTCAAAATACTCGTTGATTTGATAAACAGCCTCTTGCAGCGTTTCAGGAATGATATCTGTAACTTGTTCCTCTGTTTCTTTTTCGGACAGGTTTGCATTTAAAACAATTATGGAAGCTAAGCCATTATCATCACCAGTTATTTTAGTGAGACCTAAAGGGGTTTGAATAGTGCAACTATCCATTAGCTATCAGGATCTTCGTCATCAATTAAGCCAAGTCGTTTGGCTCTGGCTTCCCAACTTCGTCTAGCCAAAAGCTGCAAATCTGGTACATCGTCGCTCTCATCCATAATCTCTAGTCCCAAAAGTGTTTCAATAACGTCTTCCATGGTAACCAGACCACCAACAGAACCATATTCATCCACCACTAAGGCCATATGGTTTTTACTTTCAACCAATTGTTCGAATAATCGTGGAATTGGCATACTTCGATTTATGATAATGATGTTTCTTTTTATTTCTGAAAGCATTTTTTTACCATTGCCAAAAGCCATTTCCTTAAACACTTCGTCTTTTAAAACCAAACCAGTTATGTTGTCTGGGTTATCTGTAAAAACGGGTATTCTTGAAAATTTTACATTGGCATTGTTTTTAAAGAAGGATTCAATGGTTTGGTTTTCATCTTCAATGGTCATAATTGTTCGGGGTGTCATGACGTCCTTGGCCAAAACTTCTTTAAAGGTCAGCATGTTTTTTATCACTTTGCTTTCAGACTCATGAAAAACACCTTCTTCTTCGGCCAGGTCTGTCATGGCGTGAAAATCTTCACGACTTAAAACGCTACCATGTGCATTGCCACCAATAAGTTTGGTTGTAAGTCTTAGTAGCCATAAAATACCAGTATATTTTAAAGGAAAAATCAGGATATTAAGAGCTGTTGCTGTAAAACCGGCTAGGGATTTCCAGTAGGAAGCACCAATGGTTTTTGGTATAATTTCAGAAACAATCAATATCAATAAAGTCATGATAGCAGAAACTATTCCAACGGTATTGATACCAAATACTTCTACTTTGTAAGGTAGTTTTTCAGCTTCAATACCAACCATCATGGCTCCTAAGGTGTGTGCTATGGTATTTAATGTAAGAATGGCAATTAAAGGTTGATCGACATCGTTTTTAAGTGCTTCCAGTTTAAAGGCGTAGTCTTTGCCATCTTGTTTTTTTACATTAATAAACGTAGGTGTCACGCTAAGCAGGACAGCTTCTAGAACAGAACATAAAAATGAAAAGAAAATAGAAATGGTTGCCCAAAAAAGAAGTGTGCTCATTAAGGTATTTTTAGTTTTATGCTAATTTACGAAATCCATTTCACAACCAAATAAACAAAAAGGTTTGAAATTTTTAAAAGCTTTATGGTCTTCCGTTTTTGTTTTAAGAGTTTAATAATCTCACAACATCCTTTGCAAAATAGCTTGCTATAATATCTGCTCCAGCACGCTTTATGGCAGTAATTTGCTCCATCATGACAGCATCATGATCCAGCCATCCTTTATCGGCAGCAGCTTTCAACATGGCATACTCCCCAGAAACCTGATACACAGCAACAGGAACATCGACTTCATTTTTAATGTCGCGAACAATATCCAAATAGCATAAACCAGGTTTTACCATCACAATATCAGCTCCTTCGTCAATATCCATTTCGGTTTCACGAATGGCTTCAAAACGGTTGGCATAATCCATTTGATAGGTTTTTTTGTCTTTAGGGATGTTCTTCAAATCCACAGGAGCTGAATCTAGTGCATCGCGAAATGGTCCATAAAATGCCGAAGCATATTTAGCAGAGTAACTCATTATTCCTGTATTTAAAAACCCTTCGTCTTCCAAAGCTTCACGAATGGTTAAAATTCTGCCATCCATCATATCGCTTGGTGCAACAAAATCGGCTCCAGCCTTGGCGTGGGAGATGCTCATTTCGGCTAAAACATCTGCTGTTTCATCGTTTAATATCATGCCGTTTTCTATAATGCCATCGTGTCCATAAATAGAATATGGATCCAAAGCCACATCTGTCATGACCAACATGTCTGGACAGGCATTTTTTACGGTTTTAATAGCACGTTGCATAAGACCTTTTTTATTTAAGGCTTCTTTTCCTGTATTGTCCTTTAGGTTATCTGGCACTTTTACAAAAAGCAATACCGATTTTAATCCCAAATCCCAAAGTAATTTTACTTCTTTTTCAAGTAGATCCAAACTATATCTATAGTAATTAGGCATGGAAGCAATTTCTTCTTTAACGCCTTTTCCTTCTACCACAAAAAGTGGCACTAAAAAATCGTTGGGAGAGATAATGGTTTCTCTCACTAGAGAACGTATGGCTTCGTTGGTTCTCAATCTTCTATTTCTTCTTATTGGGTACATATTTCTTTTTAGTTTAAATGCCTACAAGTCCCGACGTTTTTGTATTGATAACTTGCAGGTTATTAAGTTATATTAAATCCACTCTATTGGTTTTTTTAAAACCTCCATTAATTTATCTTCTTCACTTCCTTTCTCCGGTTGGTGATTATAAACCCATTGCACATGTGGAGGTAAACTCATTAAGATACTTTCTATTCTTCCGTTGGTTTTTAATCCAAAAAGAGTTCCTTTATCATGAACCAAATTGAACTCCACATAGCGTCCACGACGTATTTCCTGCCAACTGCGTTGGGCTTTAGTGTATGGTAACTCTTTACGTTTTTCTACAATGGGAACATAAGCGTCCAAGAAACTGTTGCCTACTTCTGTTACAAAATCATACCAATTTTCCATAGACATATCTTTTGAAGCTTTGCAATAATCGAAAAACAAACCACCTATCCCACGCGCTTCATGTCTGTGAGAATTAAAGAAATATTCGTCGCAGCGTTTTTTATAAGTAGGATAGAAATTAGGATTGTACTTGTCGCAAGCCGTTTTGCAGGTTCTATGAAAATGGACGGCATCTGCTTCAAACAAATAATAAGGTGTTAAATCTTGACCACCACCAAACCATTGGTCCACTATTTCTCCTTCTTGATTGTACATTTCAAAATAACGCCAATTGGCATGAACTGTAGGAACCATAGGGTTTTTAGGGTGTAGAACCAAACTCAAGCCACAAGCAAAAAAGTTGGCATCCTTAACGCCAAAATGATTGCGCATGGTTTCTGGAAGTTCCCCATGTACAGCAGAAATATTAACGCCACCTTTTTCAAATACTTGTCCGTTTTCAATAACCCTTGTTCGGCCTCCACCTCCTTCCGGACGTTCCCAAAGATCTTCTTGAAATTTGGCTTTGCCATCAATTTCTTCCAATTTGTAAGTGATGGTGTTTTGTAAGGCTTGAATGTATTGATAGAATTTATCCTTCATAATGCAATTCATAAAGTTCCATGTCTAAAGGGGTTTTTCCAGATGTGGAAAATTCATTTTTTAATGTTTTTTGCCACTTAAAACCACAACGCTCTGCAACATTGATACTGTTTGTATTTGTTTTATGTATGATTATTTGTAATCTTTTTAAACCCAAGTTATTAATAGCAAATTCTGAAAATGCTTTTAAACTTTGTGAAATCCAGCCTTTTCCAGAAAACTTTTTACCAATGCAATAGGCAAATTCACCTTGTTTTAACGTATAATCCAAATTTTTTAAAACCAGTATTCCAGCCACTTCGTGAGTTTCAATATCTTTAATGGCAAAGGTGAATTCTGTTTGCTTTTTTAAAGCTTTGTTTTGATTTAGGATATAAATCTTGGAATCTGCTTCCGACAGATTTTGCGCTAAAATTTTAGGTAAATATTGTTGGAAACTCTTGCCATTGGTAATCATTAAAGCACTTAAACTTGAAGCATCTTCAGGTTTCAGGGCTTCAAGTTTAAATGTTTCTGTTGAAAAAGTCATTGTTTTTAAGGGTTGTATTCTTTTACAGCATCTATAAACGCTTTGGCATGATCTAAAGGAATGTTAGGTAAAATGCCATGACCTAAATTTACGATATATTTATCTTTTCCGAAATCTGTAATCATTTGATGCACCATTTTTTTAATCTCAGCAGGTGGTGAAAACAATCTGGTAGGATCAAAATTTCCTTGTAATGTGATGTTGCCACCAGTTAAATAACGTGCATTTTGTGCAGAGCAGGTCCAATCAACCCCTAAGGCAGACGCTCCGGATTTTGCCATGTCTCCAAGCGCAAACCAGCAGCCTTTTCCAAAAGCAATTACAGGCGCATCGCCTTTTAAGGCATCGATAATTTGTTGGATATATTGCCAAGAAAACTCTTGGTAATCCACTGGAGACAGCATGCCTCCCCAAGAATCGAATACTTGAACTGCATTACAACCAGCTTTTACTTTTTCTTTTAAATAAGCAATGGTAGTATCTGTGATTTTTTGAAGCAAGTTATGTGCAGCAACTGGGTTTGTAAAACAAAATTCCTTGGCTTTATCAAAATTTTTGGAGCCTTGACCTTGAACACAATAACAGAGAATGGTCCATGGTGATCCAGCAAAACCTATTAACGGGATTTCGTTATTAAGTTTTTCTTTTGTGGCTTTAATGGCTTGGTAAACATAATCCAATTCTACTGTTACATCAGGAACAACCACATTGTCCACGTCTTTTTGAGAACGGATTGGATTTGGTAAATATGGTCCAAAATTGGGTTTCATTTGCACCTCAATATTCATGGCCTGAGGGATTACCAAAATATCACTAAACAAAATAGCGGCATCCATGCCGTATCGTCTTATGGGCTGAACTGTAATTTCGCTTGCCAATTCTGGTGTCTGGCAACGCGTAAAGAAATCGTATTTTTCCTTTATGGCCATAAATTCCGGTAAATAGCGTCCTGCTTGGCGCATCATCCAAACAGGTGGCCTGTTTACAGTTTCACCTTTTAATGCTCTTAAAAATAAATCGTTTTTAATCATCTTTTCTGATATACTTCAATTCTCTATGTTACAGAGATGGGATATTATTAATCTAACTTTTTTTAAAAATTGACATGCTTAAAAAAATTCAGCACGACAAGGGTTTATATATAATGTTCGTTTACCAATTCAATAACGCTTTCCACTGTTGGCACTTTTGCAACCCTAACATCCTTAAAGTGTTTTTTTGCTTCTAAGGCCGTAGATTCACCAATACAAAAAGCAATACCATTTGCGTGGTTTTTCTTTATGTAGCTCTGTACTGTGGAAGGGCTATAAAACATAACACCTTCAATGTTTTTGTCTACTTCAATAGCATCGTATTTGGTTTGATAAGCTTCAATTTCGTTGACTTTTATTTTGTTTTCACTTAGGATCATTGGTAAATAATCCAATCTTAAATCGCTACAAAAGTAAGTGACTTCTGTACCTTCAAGAAATTCCACCAGATGGTTTGCCAGGTCTTTAGCGTTGTTTTCGGAATGGGTTACTTTCCCAATTCGTTTTTCAACCATGCGCTTGGTTCTTCGGCCAACACAATAAATGTTTTCAAACTGCAAGTCTTCTGCCGGACAATTGGTTAAAATAGCTTCTACGGCATTTTTGCTGGTTATCACAACGTTTTTTATAGGAGCTTTTAAAACAGCAAGTGGAATTCTGTTCAAGCTAATTTTAATGGCATCGTTACTTTTAACAAAAATATCGTTGCTAAGCAATTGTACTTGTCCTTCGGTTAATGTTTTTGTGGAGTAAACATTGGTTTTCTTGTTTTGGTTTTTTATGCCATCCATCAAGATTTTACCACCACGTTCAATAATGTAGTTGGAGCAGTAAGCAGCTATGTTGTGATGTTCCCCTAATTTTTCGATTCTGGAAACCTCAATTTTTTTAGAGCCATCTGGACTTAGTAAAACCCCTTTAAAAATCACTTCTTCGTTTTTAATGTAGGCCAAAGCACCTATTGGGGCAGTACAGCCACCTTCCAAAAGGTTTAAAAACTTACGTTCTATGGTTGTGCAAATTTCGGTTTCTTCATGGTTGATTTGGGCACAAATGGCTTTAATGTCTTCATCTTCGTCTAAAGCTGTAATCATGATGGCACCTTGTGCAGGCGCAGGAACCATCCAATCCAGATTGATAATGTTTTCTGGTTTTATGTTCAATCTTCCCAAACCAGCTGCTGCAAAAATAGCTCCATTCCAATCGCTATTTTCCTGAAGTTTTTGCAACCTTAAATTAACGTTCCCTCGTAATCCTACTACGGTATGGGTTGGATATCTGTTTAGCCATTGTGCTTTTCTGCGCAGACTTCCAGTAGCAATAATGGCATCTTTGTGCGATAAAAACTCTTCGTTGTTTTTAAATACCAAGCTGTCTTTAATATTGCCTCGTTTTATTACTGCAGCTTGCACAATGCCAGTAGGTAGAACTGTTGGTACATCTTTTGAGGAATGTACAGCAATGTCTATGTCGTTATTTAACATGGCAATATCCAATGTTTTGGTAAAAACACCTGTTATCCCAAGTTCGTATAAGGGCTTGTCCAGAACCAAATCGCCAGTGGATTTAACTGGAACAAGTTCTGTTTTATGCCCTAAGTTTTCTAATAGTTTTTGTACTGTTCTGGCTTGCCATAGTGCTAAATCACTATCGCGAGTACCAATTCTAATTGTTTTAGACATGGTTTGTAGTGGCTTCTAATTGAAATACCTTTTTTATAAGTTCCAGGCTTTCATCTGTAGGAATGGTATCATCTTTTAAATGATGGGCAAAATGATTGGTTATTTTTTGAATGATGTTATTGCTGATAATTTCGGCTTGTTCTTCATTAAAACCAACCAATTTTTTGCGTTGAGTATCTAATTCAGCAATTTTAAAATCGTTTAACTTTAATTTTAAGGCTTTAATGGTTGGGGCAAACTTTCTGGTTTCCAGCCATGAATTGAACTCGGCTTCAACTTCATTGAGGATTTGTTTGGCAATTGGGATTTGAGCCTTGCGTTTCTCTAACGTTTCGTCTGTGATTTGAGATAAATCGTCCAGATGAATTAAACTTACATGCTCTAGTTCTAAAACATTTAAATGTACGTTTCTAGGAATGGATAGATCTAAAATCAATAATGGTTTTTTAGATTGAATCAAGTGCTTGTCAACTGTTGGATTTTGAGCTCCTGTTGCAACTATCAATACATCTGTTTGATTGATTTCTTCTTGCAAATTGGCGTAATCCTTAACCAATAAATTGAATTTTCCAGCGACTTCTTCGGCTTTATTCTTAGTTCTGTTAATTAAGGTAATATGTTTGTTTTTGGTATGTTTTACCAGGTTTTCGCACGTGTTTCTACCAATTTTTCCGGTACCAAAAAGCAAAATGTTTTTATTGGTTACATCGGGAACGTTGCTCATGATGTATTGAACCGAAGCAAAAGAAACAGAGGTAGCCCCAGAAGAAATGTTGGTTTCTGTCTTAATGCGTTTACTGGCTTGGATTACGGCATTGATCAAGCGTTCCACAAAGGCATTCAATAAGCCTTCTTTTTTGGAGTTTCTCGCACTGTTTTTTAGCTGGCTTATAATCTCAAAATCGCCAAGAATTTGACTGTCCAATCCTGAGCCCACTTTAAACATGTGCGACACAGCCTCTTTACCTTTGTAAATGTATGCTACGTTTTGAAACTCTTCAACAGTTCCTTTGGTGTTTTCACACAGGAGTTTTATTAACTGATAAGGATGCTCTGCAAAACCATAAATCTCGGTTCTGTTGCAAGTAGATGTTACAATCAAACTTTCTATGCCAACTTCTTTTGCCTGTTGTAGCAAGTTGGATTTGGCTTGATCGTCCAAACTAAAATGTCCTCTAATTTCAGCATCGGCTTTTTTATAACTTAAACCAATGGCGTAGAAGTATGTTGTTTTTGATGTATTCATATATTCCATACCTGACTTGGGAATTCTTGAACAAATGTATATTTATGTTTAGATAAAAAGTAACGCTCAAAGAACTTTAAATGTCGCTAGTCGTTTTTTAACTTTATTTTTTAATATAATATGATAAATGTCATATTTTTGCACTCATATCAATGCTTTTAAACGATTTAGTTTAGAATCAATCTAAATAAATAATCATGAATTCGAGTTTTATTGTAGAAAAAAATATCGCTAAAGGTGCTTTTGAAGAAGTTGAAATTGATAAAGATTTTTTTGTTTTAACCTATCAAAATGAAAGTGGTGTTTTTGAAACACTTGAACGTGAGATAGATAGTAGTTTTATTCAGTTTCACTATTGTGTAAAGGGTTCCAGTAAATTTATTTTTAACGAAGGACGTTATGCTTTGGATATACAAGACGAAAACTCACTTTTACTATACAATCCACAACGTGATTTACCCATACATTTAATTGTAAACCCACATTCCTGGTTGGTTTCGGTATTAATTTCTATTAAAAAATTTCACGGTTTGTTTTCACAGGAAGCCGATTACATAACCTTTTTAAGCGACGACAATAAGGATAAGAAGTATTATAAGGACGGAAACATCTCGCCATCCATGGCCATAGTTTTAAATCAGTTGATAAATTATAATTTAAATTCATCTATAAAAAACCTATACTTTAAAGGCAAAGCATACGAATTGTTGAGCCTGTATTTTAACAGAAGTGAAGATGCCAATATAGAACAATGCCCTTTTTTGGTGGATGAAACCAATGTGATTAAAATTAGAAAAGCCAAAGACATCATTATTTCCAGAATGGCTGAACCTCCAACATTACAGGAATTAGCTGATGAAATACAGCTGAGCTTAAAAAAACTAAAAGAAGGTTTTAAAGAGATTTATGGGGATTCGGTTTTTAGTTTTTTATTCGATTATAAAATGGAATTTGCCAGAAAATTACTGGAAACTGGTAGTCACAACGTAAACGAGGTAGGGCTGAAAGTTGGCTATAGCACATCCAGTCATTTTATTTCTGCTTTTAAAAAGAAATACGGAACAACTCCAAAAAAATATTTAATGTCGGTATCTTCGCAGTCTTAAATATGTAAAATTTTTAGATAACAATTTTTACTTTTTCAAAAATATATGAAAGGCATATTATTAGTCAATCTTGGCTCGCCAGATAGCCCAAACCCTAAAGATGTAAAAGAATATTTAGGTGAATTTTTAATGGACGAACGTGTTATAGATGTACCACTTTGGGCAAGGACCTTATTGGTAAAAGGCATTATTTTAAACACCAGGCCCAAAGCATCTGCAGCTGCCTATCAAAAAATTTGGTGGGAAGAAGGGTCTCCACTGATAGTTATTTCAAAAAGATTGCAAAAAAAAATACAGCATAAGGTAGAAAACTATCCTGTAGCTTTGGCTATGCGCTATGGAAGCATGACCATAAAAAAAGGGCTTCAGGAATTGGTGGATAAAGGTGTGGATGAGGTATTGCTAATTCCGTTATATCCACAATTTGCCATGGCAACTACCGAAACCATTTTGGTGTTGGCCGAGCAAATTAGAAAGACACATTTTCCAAACATTAAAATTACAGATTTCCCAGCCTTTTATAATAACCCAGATTATATAGAAGTGTTGTCAAACAGTATCTCAAAACATTTGGAAGGTAAAACTTACGAACATTTGTTATTCTCTTATCATGGCGTTCCGGAGAGACATATTTTTAAAAGCGATGTTACAAAATCCCACTGTAAAATAGATGGCAGTTGCTGTGCCACTCCTTCCAGTGCGCATGAATTTTGTTACAGGCATCAATGCTTGGAGGTTACCAGATTGGTTGCAAAAAAATTGCAATTAAAAACAGGAACCTACTCCACCAGTTTTCAGTCCAGATTAGGATTTGACCCCTGGTTACAACCTTATACAGATAGAACCATAGAGCGTTTGGGGAAACAAGGCATTAAAAACATGGCTATTGTTACTCCTGCTTTTGTAAGCGATTGTCTGGAAACTTTAGAGGAAATAGCTATGGAAGGACAAGAAATTTTCCATGAAATTGGTGGGAAGGAATTTACTACCATTCCTTGCTTGAATGATGACGACCCTTGGGTAGAATTGCTTTCAAAATGGATCATGAATTGGGCAGAACCTAGTATAGCAGAACGCGTTTAATGGCAAAAGTATCTTCACAGGATCTGGGCACACAACCTATAGGAAAACTTCTTATTAAACAAGCAGTTCCTGCCTCTATTGGTATTTTGGTGATGTCGCTTAACATTCTTGTAGATACCATTTTTGTTGGAAATTGGATTGGCGCCACAGCCATTGCAGCCATAAATGTGGTCTTACCGGTTTCCTTTTTTATTGCAGCCCTGGGAATGTCCATTGGGATAGGAGGTTCTTCCATAATCTCTCGTGCTTTGGGAGGAGATAAAACAGAAAAAGCATTAAAAACTTTTGGGAACCAAATTACCTTAACACTATTGTTTACGGTAACATTGGTTGTGTTTGGTTTATATTATGTAGATGCCATTATTCCTGCCTTTGGAGGGAAAGGAACAATTTTTGAGCCAGCAAAAATTTACTATAAAATCGTGCTTTATGGTGTACCTTTTCTAGCCTTGTGCATGATGGGAAATACTGTTATAAGAGCTGAAGGGAAACCCAAATTTGCTATGTATGCCATGATGATTCCATCGGTTGGAAATCTCGTGTTGGATTACGTATTTATCAATTTGATGGGCTATGGAATGGAAGGTGCAGCTTGGGCCACAACAGCATCCTACTTGTTGTGTTTTGTCTTTATTTTGTGGTTTTTTGCCTCTAAAAATTCAGAATTAAAAATTAAGTTTTCGCATTTCGGACTTCAAAAAAATATTGTAAAAGAAATAGGGTCTTTAGGTTTTGTAACACTTGCAAGACAAGCTGTTGTAAGCATTACCTATCTTTTTATGAACAACATTCTTTACGATTTGGGAGGGGAAACTTCGGTAACCTCTTACGCCATTGTGGGAAGGATGCTCATGTTTGCTTTGTTTCCTGTATTTGGTATCACACAAGGGTTTTTGCCTATAGCTGGGTTTAATTATGGAGCTGCTAAATTTTTGAGAGTACGATTGGTTATCAATACAGCCATAAAATACGCTGTGATTTTGGCAAGCATGATATTTGTGCTGCTTATGGTGTTTCCAGAAGCCATTACCAGGTTGTTTACACATGATGCCGAAGTTATAAAGGAAACTCCCAGTGCCATGCGTTGGGTTTTTGCAGCAACACCTATTATTGCCATTCAACTTATTGGGGCAGCTTATTTTCAAGCTATAGGAAAAGCCATTCCAGCACTTTTATTGACCCTAACAAGACAAGGATTCTTTTTTATTCCCTTAATACTTATTTTGCCTATATTTTACGCCGAACTAGGCGTGTGGATGTCTTTTCCTATTTCAGATGTTTTGGCTACTATTGTTACTGCCTATTACCTAAATAAGGAAATAAAATCCACCTTAACCATAAAACCAGTTGAAAAAGAATAATTACATTTAAACTGTGGAATATTACAACTACATAAAATCGCTTCATCTTATATTTGTTATTACTTGGTTTGCAGGTTTGTTTTACATTCCAAGACTGTTTGTTTATCAAATTGAAGCTTTTCATAAACCGTCTCCAGAAAAAGAAATCCTTGGTAAACAGTTAAAACTCATGTCTAAACGTTTGTGGACCATCATTACTTGGCCATCGGCAATTTTAGCTACTGTTTTTGCTATTTGGTTGTTGGTCTTACAGCCACTATGGCTACAACAACCATGGATGCAC
The DNA here is from genome assembly GCF_000348685.1 of Xanthomarina gelatinilytica. Taxonomy (GTDB): domain Bacteria; phylum Bacteroidota; class Bacteroidia; order Flavobacteriales; family Flavobacteriaceae; genus Xanthomarina; species Xanthomarina gelatinilytica. The sequence continues at coordinate 444,005 of NZ_ANLA01000004.1, forward strand.
GTTAAATTGGCTTTTGTTTTGCTGTTGTACCTGTACCATTTTAAAACACATTTGTACTACAGACAACTGCAACAGGATGTGGTTAAAACATCCTCGAATTTTATGAGACTTTGGAACGAAGGTGCCACATTTATTTTATTTGCCGTAGTGTTTTTGGTGATCTTAAAAAGTGCCATAAATTGGGTTTTTGGTGTGGTTGGAATATTTGTCTTAGGGATCTTGTTGATGCTTGGCTTTAAAATATACAAGCGCATGAGAGAAAAAAACCCGGATGTTTAATCGGTAAACCTTAAAGACTTCAAATTAAAATTTACAAAGTCTAAAGTGCATTTGGTTTGATTATTGTTATATTTATTGCAGCACAATTCTTACTATGTACTTAGGAAAACTTTCTTTACGACTTCGCTTGTTTTTGGCTATGATTTTGCTGGTGCTCTTGGCTTCCATTCTAATTGCTGCTGTAACTATTTATCAATACAACGAAGAAGCTAGGGATTACCACAACGAAAGGTTGGAGCGTAAAGAAGAAAACATTAGGGAAAGCATTAATTATGCTATAAAAAAAACCACCTATCCGGTTACTACCGAAACCATGCCTTTAATTTTTAAAGAAGAAATTTATGAAATTGCAGCCATTCACAAACTGCAAATAAACCTTTACGATTTGGATGGTGGGCTTATTAAATCTTCCAGAGCCACCTTTGAAACCGATTCCTTAACAAAATGTTTAAGTGCTGAAGTTTTAAATGCTTTATCCAATACTGTAGAACATAGGTTTGTTAGCAAAACGGTAGAAAACGACGAAGTATTTCTGTCTTCATACACCTATATAACCGATAAAAAATTTAAACCTTTAGCCATTTTAAACTTGCCTTATCTGGAAAATGATGATTTTTTAAACAAAGAGTTGGACGAGTTTTTAGAGAGGCTGGCTTATGCCTATTTGGTGATGCTTATCATAGCCATTAGTTTGGCTTATTTCCTGTCTAAATACATTACCAAATCACTTAAAACCATAAGTGATAAAATGAATGAAATCAGGCTGGAAAAACAAAATAAAAAAATAGACATAGAGTCATCCAGCGAAGAGATAGCAGCACTTGTAAAATCTTATAACAGCATGATAGATCAGCTTGAGGAAAGTGCTGTAAAATTAGCAACCAGTGAACGTGAACAAGCTTGGAGAGAGATGGCAAAACAGGTTGCACATGAAATTAAAAACCCCTTGACTCCCATGCGTTTGACTGTGCAGAGTTTTCAAAGAAAATTTGATCCCAACGACGAGCACATTCATCAAAAAGTAGAAGAATATTCCAAAACCCTTATTCAGCAAATAGACACCATGAGCTCCATTGCTTCGGCATTTTCAAACTTTGCAAAAATGCCTGCACAGCAAAACGAAATGTTGAATGTGGTTGAGATTACACGTCTGGCTCTAGATATTTTTAGTGAAGACTATATTGTCTTTAAATCTGACAGAAAAGACATTAAAGCAAAATTTGATAGAACCCAGCTTATTCGTGTCATTACCAATTTGGTGAAAAATGGTATTCAGGCCATTCCAGACGAACAGGAAGATAAACGTATTGTTGTTCGTGTTTCAGAGGAAAACAATCATGTTGTTATTGAAGTTTCAGATAATGGCATTGGTATTTCCGAAGAAAATAGCCAAAAAATATTTGAGCCTAAATTCACCACCAAATCCAGTGGCATGGGACTTGGGTTGGGAATGGTAAAAAACATTGTGGAAACTTATCACGGAAGTATTACCTTTACATCTCAAAAAAATGAAGGAACTGTCTTTAAAGTAACCTTCCCTAAATAATAAAATATAAATTATTGTTACTCTGAGCCTGTCGAAGAGTCTTTATAAAATTTAAAAAATGACTTACGAAAATATCTTAGCAAACTTCCAAAACGGAATGACCACCATTACCATTAACAGACCCAACAAATTGAATGCCTTAAACAAAAACACCATTCAAGAATTGCACGATGCTCTGGATGCTGCCAATACAGATACCAACACCAAAGTAATAATTATTACTGGAAGTGGCGACAAAGCTTTTGTTGCTGGAGCAGATATTAGCGAGTTTGCACATTTTGATGTGGAAAATGGAGGTAAATTGGCTGCTAAAGGTCAGGAGTTATTATTCGATTTTGTTGAAAACCTATCCACGCCTGTAATTGCAGCAGTGAACGGTTTTGCACTTGGTGGAGGTTTGGAATTGGCTATGGCTTGTCATTTTAGAGTGGCTAGCGATAATGCCAAAATGGGATTACCAGAAACTTCTTTAGGCGTTATTCCAGGTTATGGTGGCACACAGCGGTTACCACAACTAGTTGGCAAAGGTCGTGCTATGGAAATGGTTATGACTGCTGGCATGATAGATGCCAATACAGCACTTGATTTCGGATTGGTAAACCATGTAACCACCCAAGAAGAACTTTTACCACTTGCCGAAAAAATTGCTGGTAAAATTATGCGAAACTCTTCAGTAGCAATTAAAGGTGCCATAAAAGCTGTTAACGCAAACTATAAAGATGGTGTTAATGGATTTAAAATAGAGATTGAGGAGTTTGGAAACTGTTTTGGAACCGAAGACTTTAAAGAAGGAACCACTGCCTTTCTGGAAAAACGTAAGGCTGATTTTCCTGGGAAGTAAAAAACATAATTACTTTTCCCCTTCCCATTCGGCATAAAATTGCTCTAAAAACCCTTCCATATATTCATGGCGTTTTTGGGCTATTTGTTTGCCTGTTTTAGTGTTCATGAGGTCTTTAAGCAACAATAGTTTTTCGTAAAAATGATTGATGGTTGGAGCCGTGGATTTTTTATAGGTTTCTTGGCTCATGTTAAGGTCTGGTAAAATATCTGGATTGTATAGCGCTCTGTTTTTAAACCCTCCATAATTAAAAGTTCTGGCAATGCCAATGGCTCCAAGGGCATCTAATCTATCGGCATCTTGAACCACATCCAGTTCTGGGGATTTAAATGTTTTTGAAGGATTTAAAGAAGAACCATAGGATATGTTGTCAATAATGTTGATGACATGATCTATAACCTTTTTTTCAACTTGAATGCTGTTTAAAAAATCTCGAGCTAATTTAGGACCAAGCGTTTCGTCTCCATCATGGAATTTGCTATCAGCAATATCATGTAATAAAGCACCTAGTTGAACAATAAAGACATTTACTATTTCCTTTTCAGAAATGAGCAAGGCATTTTTATACACTCTTTGAGTGTGAAACCAGTCATGACCACCTTCGGCATGTTTCAGGGTCTCTTTTACAAACACAATGGTTTTTTCAATTTGTTCTTTTTGATTCACGAAACAGATTCTTTCTTTCAGATTGAGCGCAGTCTAAATACCACTTTATGGTTGAATTAGACTTAGACGGACAATTATTGATTAAACAGCAGGTTCCACCCATTTAAATTGATAAGAATTTTCCGGGATTTTCATACGTTCCGAGAGTCTTATTAAACGCGATGGTAGTTTCATTAAATAATCGCGTGCTTTTTCGGCTTCATCAGAAAGGTTGGTAATTTTATCTATTTCCCAGCGTTTTAAAAGTTTTTCCAGAATCTCCACATAATCGGTTGAGGTATATACACCAATGCGTTGAGCTGTGTTGGAAAACTCTTCGAAAGCTGTTCCTATTTTTCCTCCAGATTCTCTTAAAAAATGTGCAGGCATGGTAATTTTTAATTTCATCATATGCTGAAAAGCCATCATCATTTGATTGGGATCCACTTTAAAAATACGTTCCACAAATTCGCAGTAGGCGTGATGATGCCTCATTTCGTCCCCAGAAATGATCTTACACATTTTGCTTAATTGCTTATTTCCTTTGTCTTTAGCTAATTTAGCCACGCGATTGTGAGAAATATAAGTTGCTAATTCTTGAAAACTGGTATACAGAAAGTTTTTATATGGATCTTGGTCTGTGCCTATATCAAAACCATCAGCAATAAGATGTTGTGTGGTTTTTTCAATTTCTTTCATATTCACTCTCCCAGAAAGGTATAGGTATTTGTTTAACACGTCTCCATGTCTGTTTTCTTCGGCTGTCCAATGCCTAACCCATTTTCCCCAAGAATTCCTTCCCACTTGGTCCACACCTTCCACGTCCATAAGCCAGGATTCGTAAGTTGGCAAAGCTTCTTCGGTAATCATATCTCCAACCAAAACTACCCAAAAATCGTAAGGAAGTTCTTTGGAAAGCTCTCTAATTTCTTTCACTTCCTCCATAAAGTTCTCACCTTCAGAATTGGGCAAAAAATCGGTTGGTTGCCAGATATTATCTATGGGTATCAGGTATTTTTCTATTAAGGAATCGACGTCTTTTTCCAAATACTTCATCACTTCCAATCTCACATTTTTCAACGACATAATTTTAGGTTTTAAGGGTTTATGCTGGAGCCAATTGCTTTTTCAATTTGCTTGATTAACTCCTGCTTATTTTCAAAGTTACTCAATTTTAAAGGTTCGTGAACCGTTAATTGAATATGATTTCCAATTCCCATAGGAAATTTACCATATCTTAACATTTTCCAGGAATTGTTAATGGTAATGGGAACAATGGTTGCCGATGGGATTTTTTTAAATAGCATTTCAAGTCCTTTGGTTTGAAAAGGCTTGGGCTGTCCATTTTTACTGCGTGTGCCTTCTGGAAAAATAACTGCTGCCCGCTTGGTTTTTTCTATGTATTCCCCAAATTTCATAATGGCAGGCAAGGATTGTCTGGGGTTTTTCCTATCGATTAAAACAGAGCCTCCATGACGCAAATTATAAGACACACTTGGAATGCCTTTGCCCAATTCCTGCTTGCTAATAAATTTAGGATGATGTTTGCGCATATACCAGATAATACAAGGAATATCGTACATGCTTTGATGGTTGGAAACTATAATTAGAGGTTGGTCCTTTGCAATTTTATAAGGATTGGTAAAAGTGTAGCGCGTCCCTAAAATATTGGTGCAGCGCAGAATAAAAAACTGAAGCCAATCCACACTTTTTTTATGTGCTTGATATCCTAACACATTAAAACAAAACCACTGTATGGGATGAAACACAACCAATGTCAGTAAAAAAAACACTGCGTAAATGGATGTTAAGATATAGGCGACAAATTTTTGCATCTTACAAAATTAGATGTTTGAAAAGTAAAGACAAAAAAACCACGACAAAAATCGTGGTTTAATATTTTTGTACAGAATATTATTTTAGCAATATTCGTTGTAAGCATCCATTAAATTTTCAGCGATAACTTCTGCTGGACGACCTTCAATATGATGACGCTCTAACATGTGAACCAATTCACCATTTTTAAAAAGCGCCATGCAAGGCGAGCTTGGAGGGAATGGGATCATGTGTTCTCTAGCTTTTTCAACAGCTTCTTTATCAACACCTGCAAAAACGGTTACTAAATGTGTAGGGCGTTTGGCGTTTTGAATGCTCATTCTTGCTCCTGGACGCGCATTTGCTGCAGCACAACCACAAACAGAGTTTACCACAACCAAAGTAGTTCCTTCTTTTGCCAAGGCAGATTCTACAGCTTCTGCAGTATGTAATTCTTCAAAACCAACTTTGGTTAAATCTTCGCGCATGGGTTTTACTAATTCTGCTGGATACATATCTTATAAATTTTAGATTATTGTTTTAAAATACAAAGATACCAATTGTGTAACAAAGTATATAAACAAACTACTAACAAATAGTATATTTACCCAAAATTTAATATTGTAATAATTCGGATGTTGCGAACCAAGCAAACACCCTACACGTTTTTTGGGTGTCAGGTAATCAATACAGGTTTGTGCAATACATAAAAGTTTAAAGATAGAATGAGTTTTTCAAAGTGGATTGGTGCTGCCATAGGCTGGTCTTTAGGTGGTCCTATAGGAGCTATTTTAGGCATGGCTTTAGGAAGTGTTGTAGATGGTTTTTCAAACGGAAGCATAAAAGTAGACACACAAAACCCCTATGCTAGAAGAAGGCAAACCAAGTCTGGCGATTTTGAAGTGAGCCTGCTTATTCTTTCCTCTATAGTTATTAAAGCCGATGGCAAACAGGACCAAAGGGAACTGGATTTTGTGCGTCAACAATTTGTTGGCATGTATGGAAAGGAACGAGCCAATCATGCTTTTAAATTGTTTAAAGGAATAAACAAACAAGATATTCCAACAAGACAGGTTTGTTTGCAAATTCGGCAAATGATGGATCATCCATCACGTTTACAGTTGCTTCATTTTTTATTCGGAATTGCCAAAGCCGACGGCATTGTTTTGGAAAGTGAAGTAAGCTCCATTCAAGCCATAGCCAATTATTTAGGGATAAGCCATGCAGATTTTGAAAGTATCAAAGCCATGTTTTATAACAGTAGCGACAATGCCTATAAGATTCTTGAAATATCAAAACAGGCAACGGTTACAGAAATTAAGGCAGCTTATAGGAAAATGGCCAAAAAATACCATCCAGATAAAGTGGTCCACTTGGGAAAAGAGCACCAAAAAGGTGCAGAAGAAAAATTCAGACAGGTCCAAGCCGCTTATGAACAGTTGCAGAAGGAGCGAGGGTTTTAGGATAAAAGTGTTATATTTACAATTATAGTTAACATGCAGTTACTTATTTGTGTTATTAGTGTTTTCTAATTCAATTTATTATGAAACAGCTACTTTTTTTCGGTTTAATCATGTTTCAATCTATTGCCTTTTCACAAATAGAAATGGTGTCTGGAACTTATCAATTTAGCTTTGAAGGTTCCAATGGAACTTTTGGTGAAACAATCATTTTACATCCAAATGGAAGCTTCAATATCCATAGTGTAAAAAAGTTGGATGGTTCAAATCCACCGGAAATCAATGCTTACGGAAGAGGCACTTGGAAATTGGATAAAAAGATTGTTTATTTTACTGCCACTGATGCCGATTTTGATGCAAAATTCACTTTAAACTTGAATCATACCCAAGCACGATTTCATACAAAATCCCATCGAGATACTACTAATCGTGAGATGGCGACAACGATACAAATAATCAAATCCGATATATCTTGGTTAGTGGGAAGGAAGTTAATAAAGCAATAGGTCGCGCAATACAAAGCTTGAAATATGTTTTGATATCAACTAAAACTTTTTAACCCCTAAATAAAAAGAAATCGTCTTTCATGTCTTCTATTTGAGCGTCTTCATTTGTAATGATGTAATCGATAGCTTTAGACGTGAATTCATCTCCTTTTTGAGTTAGAGACACAATCTTGTTGTTAATTAGAATCATGTTGTTTTTAAGCGCAAGATCTAGAACGGTTTTAGCCCTTACTTTTTGCCAATTGATATGTTCTTGAAGATGATTAACGTGTCGTTCACGTTCTTCAGAATGATTTTTTAAATGAAGTAAAAAAGTTAACAACGAAACTTCAGTACGTTGTTGCTTTTCCCGATACATGACGGCAATTAAACCTTTGTTTGGTGCAAACAAATAGATAATTAAAAACAATATGCCCAACATGGTCGTGATGGAACCAGCAATGGAAGCATCCAACCAATGAGCTAACCAATAACCTGAAATAGCACTAAAAACACCAAAAGCTATTGCAAGTCCAAGCATTTTTTTTAAATCTGTGGTAAGTAAATAGGCACTTGCTGCAGGAGCAATCATTAAAGCCACGACCAGAATGGCTCCAACTGCATCGAAAGCACCAACGGTTGTTATAGATGCCATCGTCATTAATCCATAATGTATTAAAGCAGGCGAAAACCCTAAAGAAGCTGCCAGACCAGCATCGAACGTGCTTATTTTAAGTTCTTTAAAAAAAGCGATTAATAAGCCTATGGTTATGGCCAAGATGGTTCCAATAACCCATAAAGATTTTGGGCCTATATCAGCTCCTGCAATAATAAGCCTGTCAAAAGGAGCAAAAGCTAATTCGCCCAATAATACTGCATCCACATCTAAATGAATGTCGTTGGCATTTTTAGCGATTAAAATCACACCTATGCTAAACAGTGCAGGAAACACCAAGCCTATAGCTGTATCTTCTTTTACCAATCCTGTTTTTTGAATCCGTTCCACCAAAACAACTGTTATAATTCCTGTTAAGGCAGCCAATAAAATGAGTAAAGGGGAATTGAGGTCTTGTGTAATAAAAAAGCCAATAACAAGTCCTGGAAGAATGGAATGACTTATGGCATCACTAATCATGGCCATTTTTCTGAGTACTAAAAAAGTACCTGGAATAGCACAAGCAATAGCTACCAAGCTTGCAATTAATTGTATTTCTATTTGTGCACTATTCATCTTTTATAGCTTGTTGATTGTATAAATTGGCAGCAGTTTCAAAGCCTTTTTCTGTTAAGCTCCACATGGTTCCATCTAAGGTCACATAATTTTTATCTACTAATTTTTGAAGGGTTTTGCGTGTATAGCCTTGAAAATTATTTAATATTTTTATGGTATGTGGATGCGAGATATCCTCGTGGGTCTCTGCAATGTGGTACATGAATGCCAGGGTTTTTTGCAGTTCTAGGTCACGTCTGTTTGCAATAAATCTAATTTGACGGAAAAGCAAGCCTCGACTAGGTGAAAAAATAAAGGAAAATATCACAAAAACAGAAGCAATTATAACAATTACAGGTCCTGTGGACAAATTGTTTTGACTGGCACTAATGGCAGTTCCCAAAACACCAGAAAAAGCGCCAAAAACGGCAGCCAAAACCACCATTTTAGACAAACTGTTTGTCCATTGCCTAGCAGCAGCAGCAGGAGCCAACAACATGGCACTCATTAATACAACACCTACTGTTTGCAATCCCAGAACAATAGCCAAAACAATAAACGATGTGATAAGGATATCAATAAAATTGGTGTTAAAGCCTAGGGTTTTTGCATAATCTGTATCAAACAAAAAGAGTTTGAACTCTTTCCAAAAGAACAACAAAACAAAGAGGCAAAGACCTGTAATAATTGCCATTAACCACACATCGCTTTCAACCAAAGTTGCTGCTTGACCAAACAAATATTTATCCAGTCCAGCTTGGTTGGCGTTTGGTTGTTTTTGGATGAATGTTAGCAATAGCATTCCAAATCCAAAAAATAAGGAAAGTATTAAACCTAAGGCTGTATCAGATTTTAAATGTGTTTTGGCAATAATGCCACGTATCCAAAAAGTTCCAATGAGACCACTTATCAATGCGCCAACAAGCAAGGTGTTGCTATCCTTGGATCCAGTAATTAAAAACGCGATGGCTATTCCGGGAAGTGCAGCATGAGAAATGGCATCTCCTAGTAAACTTTGTTTTCTCAATACGGCAAAACTACCAAGCATACCAGTAACAGCACCAAGAATAGCTGTTCCCAACGTGATGGTTCGTAAAGTGTAATCATTAAAAACCAGTTCTATGTATTCTTTCAAGTCCATTGTTTCTGTGAATGCAGGAATCTTGCCCTTTCTTCGCAAACATTTTTTATGTGTTTGTGTTTTTTATTATAATATCAATCAAGACATTTTCATTTGAGCATGCTTGTAAACTACGATTGTAAACCAACAACCAATCACTCTTGAATACTTACTTTATAATTGATACCGTAAGTTTTGGTTAAATTATCATCATTGAAAATGTCTTTAACAGGTCCAGTTGCTATTTTTTTTACATTTAAAAAAGTCACCCAATCAAAATATTCTGGAACGGTTTGTAAATCGTGATGGACCACAATCACAGTTTTTCCAGCTTTTCGTAAATCCTTTAAAATGTTAATAATGGCAACCTCAGTAGTGGCATCGACGCCTTGAAATGGTTCGTCCATAAAATAAATGGATGCGTCTTGTACCAAGGCACGAGCTAAAAAGATACGTTGTTGTTGGCCACCGGAAAGCTGACTGATCTGTCTGCCTTTAAAGGGTAACATGCCCACTTTTTCCAAAGCCTCCAGAGCTGCTTTTTTTTCTTTTTGTCCTGGACGTTTAATCCATCCCAAACTGCCATAGGTTCCCATCATTACAACATCAAGGGCTGTGGTGGGAAAATCCCAATCCACACTTCCTTTTTGAGGCACATAGGCAACTAATTTGCGTTGTTCGTCATATGGTTTTCCATAAATGCTTACACTTCCAGCTATAGGTTTTAAGATGCCCAATATGGCTTTGATTAAGGTGGATTTTCCTGCGCCATTTGGACCCACTATAGCCATAAGGACGCCTTCAGGAATTTCTAAGTCTATATCCCAAAGCACAGGCTTATAATTGTAGGCAACTGTTAAATCGTCTACTTGTACTGCTATATTTCCTGAGGAAAGAGGACTGCTTTTTTCTACTATCTTATTTTCCACTTATCCATTTTTTATAGATTCTTTGCTTAGCTCTAAATGATATATTTTTCAAATGGGTCTTATAATAAAAGCCTCAATATTCTGGTGAGAACTGAAAGCTTTTTGACTTATTTTAAAGCATTTACAATTGTATTCACATTGTATTGAAACATCCCAATATAGGTGCCTTCCATGCTTCCAGCATTTCCTAAAGCATCAGAATAGAGAGTACCTCCTATACTTACGTCATGGCCTTTTGATGTTACAGCAGCTTGTAAAGCCTCAATGGTTCTTTTTGGTACAGAACTTTCCACAAATATGGCTTTTACTTTTTTATCAATAATAAAAGTTGCTAATTTTTGAACGTCTTGAACACCAGCTTCGGTTGCCGTTGATAAACCTTGCAATCCAACAACTTCAAAATCGTATGCTTTTCCAAAGTAGCTAAAAGCATCGTGAGCAGTTACCAAGATACGTTTTTCTTTAGAAAGTGTTTGGATGGTAGCTGTTATCTCTTTTTTTAGAACTTCTAATTTTTCAATGTAATTTTTAGCATTTGTTTCGTAGAACAACTTGTTTTCTGGGTCTGTTTTTGATAATTGGTCTGCAACATATTGCGTGATTTGAATCCAATAATCTATATTGAACCAAATGTGTGGATCGTAATTGCCAGGAAATAACTCTGATGCAATTAGGGTTGTTTTATCCAAAGCATCAGAAACCGCTATGGTTTTAATATTCTGACGACTCATTTTCTCGAAAACTTCAACCAATTTTCCTTCAAGATGAAGGCCTCCATAAAATATAATATCGGCATTGGCCAATTTTGAGACATCACCTTCGCTAGCCTTAAATAAATGAGGGTCGACACCAGAACCCATTAAACCTTGAACATTTATTTTGTCGCCACCAATGTTTTTAACTAAATCGGTAATCATGGTTGTGGTAGTTACTATGTTTGGCTTGCCGTTGGTTGGTTGGTTGTTTTTGCAGTTAAATATAATAACTGCACCTAATAAGGCCATTAAGTACTTAGGGTTAAATTTCATTGACATATATAATATTTGTAAAATCTTCATTTAGTACAATGTTGTTATTGTTAATGGTGATTTGAGTCATTTTATTTTTACTGAATTGTTTGCTTACCAAAATAGGGTTTCCGTATTTTAAGCCATTTAAGGCACAAAAATCAAAAAATTCCTTATCGTCGCTCATAAGTCTTGAAATAACATATGTTTTTCCTTCTTGAGTATTTGAAAGTGCCATGGATGTGTCTATAGTTGTAATCTCCCCATTGGCATTAGGTATGGGGTCGCCATGTGGATCGAATTTAGGATTGCCTAAATACTCACTGATCCTATCGGCCAAAAAGTTGGAGGTTGCATGCTCCAAGAGTTCTGATTCCCTGTGTATTTCATGCAGTGACATGTCGAACAATTTAAATAACAAGGCTTCCCAGAGACGATGTTTCCTAATTACATTTAAAGCCATTTTTGTACCTTCATCTGTTAATTGAAGCGCTTGGTATTTTTCGTATTGCAACAGGTTTTTTGAAGCTAATTTTTTGGCCATATCAGTTGCAGCAGCATTGGAAATGCCAAGTTTTTTTGCAATGTTTCCTGGTTTGGTGTCGTTCGAGTCGTTATTGTCATTTTTGTAAATGGCTTTTACAAAATTTTCTATGGCTACAGACATTTATTTGTGCTTTAAATTAAATTTAAGTAAGCTTAAATATTAATCAAAGGTAACTAAATTAATAGTTTTGGCAAAAGAATTTGTAAATTCACAACGTAAAATTTTCAAGTTTAAATGAAACTTTATTTAATAGCCTTATTTGTTTTTTTATCAGGACACCTGGTTGCACAAGATTCAACTACTGTTGAGGTCCCAAAAATTGTAGCAAAGTTGCCTTTGGGAAAAACCTATACCTTAGACCAAGTTGAGCTTGTTTTTGTGGATGTATTGTCAGATTCGCGCTGCCCAAAAGATGTGACTTGTGTTTGGGCTGGTCAAGCTGTGGCTTTGGTTGAAGTATACAAGGACCAGGTTTTGATTGAAAGAAAAGAAGTTGTTTTTGAACCTGGAAAAAACACCAATTTAAACCTTAAGACCTTATGTGCTTATAAAGGTCTAAGGGTTTTGGCCAATAACTTGTTGCCCTATCCAGAACAATCACAGGAAAAGATTAAAAAAGAGGCTTATTATTTGCAGCTGGAAATAAGTTATTAGTGGCAGTTGTCGCAATCGTGATTCCCAAAGTCTTTTTTCGATTTCGATTTTTTCCAAAAGAATTTCTTTACCAAAAAAAGTAAGGCTAAAAAGAGCGCAGCAAAAGCCAAGATATTTTGAAACAAGTCATTCATATACTGTTTGTCGCTTTTTGGGTTGAAACCTTAAATTAATATTTGGTAGGTAATTAAAGCTACCACATAAGCAAAACCACTCATTAGCACCAACTGTAAAATGGGCCATTTCCAACTGTTGGTTTCCCGTTTTACTATGGCAAGTGTACTCATACACTGCATGGCAAAAGCATAAAAAAGCAACAAAGATATCCCAGAAGCAAAATTAAAGAGAGGTCCTCCTAAAATAGGATTTACTTCTCCAGCCATCCTGTTTTTTATGGTTTCTTCTTCGTCGCTACCAACGCTATAAATAGTTGCCAAGGTTCCAACAAAGACTTCTCTGGCAGCAAAGGAGCTTACAATGGCTATACCAATTTTCCAGTCGTAACCCAAAGGCCTTATAGCTGGTTCTATGGCTCTTCCTGTTAGGCCTATAAACGAATATTCCAATTTTTGAGATGCAATTTCGTTGTCCAATTCTTCTTGGGTTAAATTTTGGGACGCAAATTTTTCGGTTACAATTTCTTCAGCATTGTTAAACTGTTCGCCAGGCCCATAAGATGCTAAAAACCATAAGACAATGGAAATGGCCAAGATGATTTTTCCTGCTCCAAATACAAACGATTTGGTTTTTTCTACAACTGTCAATGCCACATTTTTCATTAAAGGCAATTTGTAATTTGGCATTTCAACAACAAAAAACGATTTGCTTTTAATTTTTAAAATTTTATTTAAAATCATGGCAGAAACCAAAGCAGCACCAAAACCAATTAGGTACAATAACATTAGGGTTAAAGCTTGATAGCCTAAACCAAGAAACCTTCCTTCAGGAATAACTAGCGAAATAATAATCAAATATACAGGTAGCCTTGCCGAGCAGGTGGTAAATGGTGTTACCAAAATAGTAATTAAACGTTCTTTCCAGCTTTCAATGTTTCTGGTAGCCATAATGGCAGGAATGGCACATGCTGTTCCCGAAATTAAAGGCACTACACTTTTTCCACTAAGTCCAAAACGTCTCATGCCACGATCCATTAAAAAGACCACACGACTCATGTAGCCGCTTTCTTCCAGTATGGAAATAAACAAAAATAAAAAGGCAATTTGTGGGATAAAAATAACAATGCCACCAAGACCAGGAATAATTCCTTCAGACAACAAATTGGTAAAGGTACCAGCCGGTAAGCTGTCTTTGGTCCATTCGCTTAAAGAGGCAAAGGTGGAATCTATAAAATCCATTGGCACAGCAGACCAATCGTAAATGGCCTGAAAAATGGTAAAAAGAATGACCAGAAAAATGGCATAACCCCAAACTTTATGGGTTAAAATCCTGTCCAGTCTAATGCGCAAATCCTTGGCAGTGCTTAGGTCTATGGTTTGACCTTTTTTAAGCGTATTGTTTATAAACTGATAGCGTTTTATGGTTTCTTTTTGCTGTAAACGTTTTAAATCGGCTTTGGTTTTCGTTTTAAAATCGGCAACAGCATCAATTTCATTTCTATCTGTTTTCCCAAAATTTACATCTTGGGTAATAACCAACCAAAGTTTGTAGAGTAATTGGTTGGGAAAGGCTTTTTGAAGGTTATCAAAATAGTCCTTATCTATTTCCGAAGCATTTAAGCAAGGTGTTGTTGAAAGGTCCTTATAATTAAAGATAAGTTCTTTTAAATTGTCAATCCCTTGGTTTTTTCTTGTGCTTACAAGGGCGATTTTGGTTTTAAGTTGCTCCTCTAAATATGGAATGTCTAAAGAAATACCTTTGTATTTCATTCTATCAGACATATTAATGACAAGAATGGTAGGTATTTCCAAATCTTTTATTTGTGTAAATAAAAGCAGGTTGCGTTTTAAGTTTTCAACATCACTAACCACAACTGCCACATCTGGAAAGTCTTTGTCGTTTTTATTTAAAAGCAATTCTATCACCACATTTTCATCCAGTGAAGAGGCGTTTAAACTATAAGTTCCAGGCAAATCTATAATATGGGCTTTAACACCACGAGGAAGTTTGCAAATACCTTCTTTTTTTTCTACAGTAATTCCTGGGTAGTTTCCAACTTTTTGGTTCAATCCGGTTAAGGAGTTAAAGACCGAAGTTTTCCCTGTGTTTGGATTTCCTATTAAGGCAACATTTATCTGCTTACTCATGGGTAATTTCTATTAAAATATGAATAGCAGTTTCTTTTCTAATGGCTAAGTGGGTTCCGTTAATGTTTAAGTACATAGGATCTGCAAAAGGTGCCATTTGAACAAGTTCAACTTCGTTTCCAGGCAAACAGCCCATTTCCAAGAGTTTTAAGGGAATGTATATTGAAGAAACATCAGTAATGATGGCTCTTTCTCCTCGTTTAAGATGTGCTAGTGTTACTTGCAAGCTTATTTAGATTGATTTTAAAGAAGCAAAAATAAGGTAAAAATTCAGTCTAAAAAAATTGTGGACAAAAAACTATTTATATTCTTCTTTTAAGGTTTCAATATCTGCTATCAAGCGCTTAATATCTTCAGGGTTTGTACCATCGTAATAACCACGTATTTGACGCTTTTTATCTATAAGCATAAAGTTTTCGGTATGGATCATGTCGTATGCGTCACCATTGCCATCTGTTTTAACGGCCAAATAGCTTTTGCGTGCCAGTTGGTAAATTTGTTTTTTATCTCCAGTCACTAAGTTCCATTTGGCATCATTTACCCCTTTTTTAAGAGCATATTTTTTAAGTTGAGCTACAGAGTCAATTTCTGGGGTTACTGTATGTGAAAGCAACATCACATCTGGATCGTTAATGATTTCTTTTTGAATTTGTACCATATGGTCTGTCATGATTGGGCAAATGGTCTGGCAGGTTGTAAAGAAGAAATCGGCTACGTAAATTTTATCCTTATAAGTGTTTTGTGTGATGGTTTCACCATTTTGATTGGTTAAACTGAAATCGGCAATTTTATGATACTTCTTTTTATATTGAATGGTGCTATCTACCATTTCGGTATTTACCATAGCGGGTTGATAAATAGGCAATGGCTTGTAAACATCAAAAATGTTATAGATAATTGAAATGATTATGATGGAAAGAACTGCAAAAACAATAGCGAAGTACTTATAATCTTTGAAAAATGAAAGCATGCACTCTAATTTTGAAACTTTTATGTAAGATTTATTTGCAAAAATACGACAGATAAGTGTTTAATTAGGTATTTTTAACATCTAAATATGTTATTGTGAAAAAAATATTTATCTACAGTTTTATCTTTTTACCTTTTATTACGTTTGGGCAGGATTTTAAGGAATCCATGGAGTTGATTCGGGAAGCCGAAACAAAAGCAGCCTTAAACAGGATGCTTCAAAGGGTAAACTTAAATACAGGCAATTATGATGTAAAATATCATCGATTGGAATTTAATGTAAACCCATCACAAGCATTTATATCTGGCGATGTGACCACATATTTTGAGGCAAAAGAAAATTTGACAGATGTTACTTTTGAATTGACACAAAACATGGTTGTTTCGCAAGTGTTACAGCGTGGAAACCCACTTTCCTTTGTTCAAAATACAGATGATGAATTGGTTATTACCTTGGACCAGGTTCAAAACACTGGAGTTTTGGATTCCTTAACCATTAGTTATTCTGGAAATCCCATAAGTTCCGGGTTTGGTTCTTTTGAGCAAAGTACCCATAATGGAGATCCAATAATCTGGACACTTTCTGAGCCATATGGTGCTAAAGGATGGTGGCCTTGTAAACAGGATTTAATTGATAAAATAGACAGTATAGATGTTTATATTACCACTCCGATAAACAATCCTTCAAACGAGGAATACATAGCTGTGGCCAATGGGTTGGAACAAAGTCAAACCATCAATGGGAGCAATAAAACCACACATTTTAGGCATCAATATCCTATTCCAGCTTATTTGGTGGCTATTGCTGTTACCAATTATTCGGTGTATACCCATACTGTGCCAAATAATGGAAATCCGTTTGAAATTGTAAACTATGTCTATCCGGAAAATTTGGTTTCGGCTCAAGCCAGTACGCCTATAACCGTGGATATTATGAATCTTTTCACCAATTTGTTTGAAGAATACCCATTTGCCAACGAAAAATATGGGCATGCCCAATTTGGTTGGGGAGGTGGTATGGAGCATACCACAGTCTCTTTTATGGGGAGTTTTGGGAGAAACCTGATTGCTCACGAATTGGCGCACCAATGGTTTGGCAACAAAGTTACCTGTGGAAGCTGGAAAGACATTTGGTTGAACGAAGGCTTCGCCACCTATTTATCTGGATTGGTTGTTGAAAATATAGATGGGAACAACTCTTTTATTAATTGGAAACAATCGTTAAACAATTCCATAACCTCTCAAAGTGGAGGAGCGGTTTACCTTTCGGATACTGATACTTTAAGTGTGAGTAGAATTTTTAGTGGCAGATTAAGTTATAATAAAGGAGCCATGGTAACACATATGCTTCGAAAAAAACTGGGAGATGCTACTTTTTTTCAAGGCATGCAAAATTATTTAAGCGACACCAATTTATCTTATGATTATGCCAAAACAGAAGATTATAAAACTGTTATGGAAACAACCAGTGGACAAGATTTAACAGAGTTTTTTAACGATTGGATTTATAATCAAGGTTATCCAAGTTATAACATAGAGTGGAACCAGCCAAATGCAAGTCAAATTAGGATATCCATTTCCCAAACTCAAAGCCATCCTTCTGTTTCTTATTTTGAAGCACCTGTTCCCATAAGGGTATTAGGGACCTCAGGAGAAGTCTTGGATCTTGTTTTAAACAATACTACCAATAACGAAATGTTTTTAAGGGCAGTTACTTTTCCAGTGGATACCATTCTTTTTGATCCAGAATCAGATTTAATCTCCAGAAACAATACGGTTTCTTTAAGTGTGAATGCTTTTGAATTAGACAATCAGTTTACTATTTACCCCAATCCAACTTCTCAGGAAATAACCATAACAAAGCCAGAGAGTTTAACTGTCCATAAAATCAATGTTTACAACACCTTAGGTCAGCTATTAATTACAACGCCATGGTCTAATACAGTAGATTTGTCAACTTTATCTAATGGATTGTTTTTTGTGCAATTAGAAACAAATCAAGGTGTAATTAATAAATCCGTGTTAAAAAACTAGGGATTGCATTGGGAATAGTTTTCTAAATGATGCTAAAACACTACTTTTGCAAATTAATTTACATTAGAGAAGAATTTACATGGAATTTGTTATAAAAATATCTCAATTTTTATTGAGCCTTTCATTATTGATTGTTTTGCACGAATTAGGACATTTTATTCCTGCCAAACTTTTTAAAACCCGAGTAGAAAAATTTTATCTGTTTTTCGATGTTAAATTTTCTTTGTTCAAGAAAAAAATAGGCGATACCGTTTATGGAATTGGCTGGTTGCCTTTAGGAGGTTATGTTAAGATATCTGGTATGATAGACGAAAGCATGGACAAAGAACAAATGGCGCAACCACCACAACCTTGGGAGTTTCGCTCCAAACCTGCTTGGCAACGTTTAATTATCATGCTTGGTGGTGTAACCGTAAATTTTTTATTGGCCATTTTGATATATATAGGAATGAGCTATTTTTATGGAGACAGAATTTTGCCTAACGAGAATATTAAAGATGGGGTTTTGGTTGAAAGCACTGTCGCTAACAAAGCAGGTCTTTTAACAGGAGATAAAATTATATCGGTTGATGGGGAACCTATTGAAGACTTTTCTCAAATTTCAGAAAAAGTGTTGTTTGGTAAAAACATCACCATAGAAAGGGATGGACAACAGTCCACGGTTACATTGCCAGAGGATTTTTTAGCACAGCTAATAGATTCCAACGAAAAGAAATTTATAGACCTAAGGATGCCTTTTGTTATTGCTGAAGTACCAGATTCTTCTTTCAACAAAGGAAGTGGAATACAAAAAGGAGATATTATTACAGGGTTTAATGATAAAAAAACTAAGTATATAGATGAGGTAATCCCAGCATTGGAAACTTTTAAGGGACAACAGGTTCAAGCTACTGTATTAAGGGATAATAAAGAGCTACAAATACCATTGACCATAAGTGAAGAAGGCAAATTGAGTTTGGTGTATGCCTCTGGAGCAACTCCAGAAACTTTGGAAGCCTTGGGTTACTATAAATTTGAAACCAAAAAATATGGATTTTTTGAATCCATACCAGTTGGATTTGTAAAGACCAAGGAAAAACTGTCTTCATACATCACACAAGTAAAAGCCATTTTTACACCTAGCACTGGAGCCTATAAAGGGGTTGGAGGGTTTAAAGCTATTTACGATATCTTTCCAAACTATTGGAGTTGGCAGGTGTTTTGGAACATTACAGCCTTTTTATCCATTATGTTAGGCTTTTTAAATTTATTGCCAATTCCAGCATTGGATGGAGGTCATGTTATGTTTTTGCTTTACGAAATGGTTTCAGGAAGAAAGCCTGGAGATAAATTTTTAGAGTATGCCCAAATGGTTGGTTTTATCATTTTAATAGCTTTGGTTTTGTTTGCAAATGGCAACGATATTTTTAAAGCTATTTTTAATTAAATTTTTTTAAATATAGTTTGTAGTAATTAATAATTAAATTATATTTGCGCTCGCAAAAGCGAAAAAACACTCCTCCTTAGCTCAGTTGGTTAGAGCATTTGACTGTTAATCAAAGGGTCCTTGGTTCGAGCCCAAGAGGGGGAGCTTAACAAAAGAAAGCCCTTACAGAGATGTAGGGGCTTTTTTGGTTTTATAATTATAATACCTTGTGTTTACATATTACAATCCAAACAATTGAATCGGTTCTACATTGGTTACAGTTCCAATATAGGATTAAGATTGGAATTCCATAAACATCCAGACACAAGAAAATTTACAAGCAACGCACAAGACTGGATTTTATATTACAAGATAGACTGTACCACAAAATCGCAAGCATTGGCCATTGAGGCACATATCAAGCGAATGAAGAGCAAAGTCTATATAGTCAACCTAATAAAACATCCAGAGATCACTACAAAACTTCTAGAGAAGTATCGTGACTGTTAATCAGAGTCCCGAAAGCTTTCGGGATTGGTTCGAGCCCATTGCTTGTCCCGATTCCTATCGGGAAGGGGGAGCTTAACAAAAGAAAGCCCTTACAGAGATGTAGGGGCTTTTTGGCTTAAAATATTACAAGGATGTTCTTTGTTCTTCGTTAAACATCAGTTACTTTTTTTTATAACGCCTTCCATACCACATTAATACTCCAGTAACAGGCAAAGTAGCTGTGAGCAAACTTATTAAAAAGGCCAGAATTTTTCCAGCAATCCCTCCAATGGCTCCAATATGTATATCATAATTCATACGTAGAATTTTATCGGCAAACTTGGCATCTTGATATTTCCCGTAAATGGCAGGTGTTTCCAATTCCTCTAAGGTGTTTTGATCAAAGAACCTATAATCCGAATCGTAATATAGCCCTTTGCTATTGGATACTTCCACATAAATACTTTCCTCATCAGTTTTGGGATAATGCAGCTCAAAAGACTCTGCATCTGGCGATTCCTTTAAAAGTTTAACTATCAAGGTGTCCATTGGTATTATGCCTTCATCCATGGCAACTTTACTTTTATTTTCAGGAATTATAAAAGCTGGAACTTTGTCACCTCCTGTAGATTTATAAACCACATATTTCAACCAGTTGTATGAAATCACAGAGCCTGTAAAAGCTAAAATCAATGCCAATGAACAAACATAAAATCCAATAATGGTGTGCAAATCGAAATTTTTACGTTTCCAACGTGTAGTTTTTTTCCAATCGAATTTTAAACGTTGTTTTAAATTCTTTTTTTTCTTCGGAATCCACAGTATGAATCCAGATATAATAATCATTATGAAGATTAATATAGAAGCTCCAACCACCTGTTCGCCTATGTCCTTGGGTAACCACATTCGCATGTGGCCTTTCAATATAAATGCAAAAAAACCAGATAAATGGTCATCAACTTGAATGACTTTACCAGAGTAAGGGTTTAAAAACACACTTTGATAAAATTCAGGTTCTGCATCGTAGAAAATGACTTCAATGGCATCATCTGCTTTTTTAAATAAGGTACCATGTACTGTATTGTTAGGAAACACGTCTTTAGCAAGTTGCTTAGCTTGGGTTGGAGTTAAAATGGCTTGGTTTTGTGGAACCACTTTTTTATAGTCGTCGTACAGGCTTTCTATTTCCTCTTTAAAAGCCCAGCAACAACCTGTAATAGCTACAATAAAAACCACAAGGCCTGTTGTAAGGCCTAAAATTTTGTGTAACTGGAATATAAATTTTTTAAATGTCATTAATATTATTTTTAAAAGAGCAACTTTTAAATAAGTTGCTCTTTACATACATACTTATTAAAATTGATATGAAAAGTTTGCCAAAAAGGTTCTAGGTGTTTGTGGATTAATGGTTGTCCAACCTTTATAGTATTCTTTGTTGAACGCATTGTTTAGTTTCAAACCAATTCTGTATTTGTTGGCTTGATAAAACACTGATGCGTTGGCAATGGTGTAACTTGGCAATATAAAATCGCCAGTAGATTCGTAATTAATGGCATAACGCTCACTTGCTCCATTAAAACCAAAACCAAGTCCAAACCCATCCAAAGCCCCTTCTTGAAACTCATAGTTAGCCCAGAAATTATACAAGGTTTCAGGTCCTGCTTCAAGAGGTCTTTTATTTAGGATTTCGGTATTGTCGGACTTAGTGGTTTCACTATCATTATTACTGAAGCCAGCTCTAATGTTCAAACCATTTACAGGGTTGGCATTCAGTTCAATTTCAAATCCTTTGCTAACGACCTCTCCACCTTGTATTTTGTTAAAAGGCGAAGATGGATCTGTAATTACCCTATCTTTAACTTTAATATCGTAGTAACTCATTGTAACATTCAATCGGTTGCTAAATAGGTTAGTTTTCACACCAAACTCTAATTGGTTGGCTTGTTCTGGATCGAATGTTTTTAAGGTTTGTGGACCATCATCTGGATTTCCAACCAATTGAGGCGCTACATTTGTAAAGCCGTTTTGATAATTGGCAAAAACTGCAAGTTGGTCTTTAATAGGTTGGTATACGATTCCAAATTTTGGAGAAAGTGTGGTTTGGTTATAATCATCATCAGGATTTGTTAGGTCGCCTTCATTATCAAAATGATCCAAGCGAAGACCAACCATAGCCGATAGTTTTTCGGTAATATCTACCACATCCGAAACATATAAGCTATAGATATGATTTTTAGATTTTACATTGCTCACGCCTTGGGATGCTAAAGCTGCATCAACCCCTGCAGTAGATAACGGATAAGAATCTGTTTCAATTACTGGTGTGAACGGGTTGTCGCCATTGGTTCCACCATCTGGAGTGACATTTCCATAAAAGGCATATCCTGTGCTATTGTTTGTTTGGGTTTCATTAAAATAATCCAAACCAATAACCACTCTGTTTCTTAAAGATGCTATTTTAAAATCACCTATAAAATTTTGTTGGATATCTGTGGTTTGTGTGTTTGCATTTTGCTTGTTAACAAACCTTGTAAAGGTGTTTCCTTCCAATATTCCATAATCAAATAAATAGGAATAATATCCTTTGGTTGATGTGTTACTGGTAGATAATAAGGTTTGTGATTGCCAAGTATCTGATAATTTATAGTCCATTTCCACACGATAGTTCTGTGTTGGGTTTTCCAAGGTTAAATCGTTACTGGTAAAAGACAACTTGTTGTTGTAGCCTAATTCGTCCAGGTTTGATGCTGCCGAAGGCGCACTTCTGTTTAAGAACAAAAAGGTAGGATTGGTTTGTTCGGCCTGTGTGATTTCACCATAAAAAGAAAAGGACAGTCTATTGGTTACTTTATACGATAGAGAAGGTGCTATAAAAAACGATTTTCTAAATCCTGCATCCTGGAAACTTTGTTCTGTTGTGTAAGCTGTGTTTAAACGGAAATAAATATTCTCTTTTTTACTTAAGGCAGTATTGAAATCACCTACAATTTGATTTAATCCGTAAGAACCCGAAGTAAATGATAATTCCCCACCTGTGCCCACATAAGGTTTTTTGGTTACCACATTAATAAGTCCACCATAAGAACTAACAGCATTACCAAACAATGTGGCAGAAGGTCCTTTAAGAACTTCAATACGTTCAATATTTGCAGGATTTATGGTTCCGTTGGTTAAGCCAGGTAAGCCATTTACCAATTGGGGTTGCACAGAAAATCCACGAAGCGAGTAGTAACCAGCTCCATCTCCACCACGTCCAGTTGAGGTCCATAATTGCTCGACTCCAGTGGCGTTTTTCAAGGCATCATCGAAATTTGTAACGGTTTGTGATTTTAAAATTTCATTGGTTATCGTACTATAAACCTGTGTGTTTTCTATGTCTTTTAAAGGAAGCTTAGATACATAAGCTGTTTTCTTTCTGGAAAACATATTTCTACGTTCTCCATTGATTACTACTTCAGTTAAAATTTCATTTCCTTCATACAGGGTTATGTTTCCCAAGTCCAGATTTTGATTGTTGGAAATGGATAGGGCAATATCTTTAGTCTTAAAACCCAAATAGGAGAGGGTTAACACATAATCGCCACTTTCAAGATTGGAAATATCAAAGCTACCTTTTTCGTTTGTTTGAGCTCCTTTAGAGGTATTTTTTAAGGACACGTTGGCACCTATTATTGGCATTTGGTTACTGTCTGTAACGGTTCCAGTAATAGTAGCTTGTTGTGCAAAAGAAAGGTGTGTAAATAGTATAAATGCTAGGATTTGTAATGGGTATTTCATTTGTATTTATTTAGACTTAATATAAATAGTTAATTTTCGGCAAAACTATTTATGATTTTCGATATACCCAAATTATTTATAATAAATCTAAATAAAGATTTTTAACTGCTTGATTTTGTGCTAATGCTTTATGAGTTTAAATAATTATATGTACAGTAAAAAGATGTAATTGACTATACTAATTTCTTAATGTGACCTGAGAAGAAGGTTTAAAACGTTAGTAAAAATATCTTTTTTTATTGAAGAATAAATGTAACATCATATACAAAAGTAAGGGCATTTAAACCATGTTATATAGACTGGGTTCTGTTTCCATAAAACTATCTTATAGAAACACATACATTAACTTTTATTTTTTCACAAAATCAGGCCATCTATTTAAATATTCAATAAACTTTTTGCCTAATCCTTCCTTTGTAAGGTGTTCTTTTGAAACAGGAATAGCTATTGGATTAAAATTAGGATTTTCTATAACCAATTTTGGAAAGTTATGATGTAGTATAGCCGATTTCCCTATAGTTACAAAATCCACTCCAGAATCTAATATTTTTTGCACATCGGCAGCATTACTAATTTTTCCAGCAACAGTCCATTTTACATGTTTAAAATTTAAGGATTTAAAATGTTCTAATAAACTGATGTTTTGATATTTTTCTTCATAGGGCATTTTAAAACAATCCCATAAGGATAAATCAAGAAAATCAATAGCTCCATCATTGATTAATTTCTGACAAACCCATTTTATTTCATCAATGTCCATTCCAAATCTTTCTGGAGACAATCTAACACCAAGTAAAAAATTTTCACCACATGTTTCTCTAATGGCATTAACTATTTCAAATAGAAGTCGAGACCTATTTACTAATGATCCACCATATTCATCCGTTCTTTTATTTATTTCTGAACTTAAAAATTGGGTTAAAACATATCCATGAGCACCATGAACTTCCACACCATCATAACCACATTTTTTAGCCCGAATAGCTGCTGAAATAAAATGGTCTCTTAGTTGTTTAACTTCTTCTAAAGTAAGGCCTCTTGAATTTGTTTCTTCATTATCAGAAGGGCAAACAGGTTTTTCATTTATTAATTCAGCTGGAGTTCGCATTCCAGCATGATGTAACTGAATTACAGCTAAACTTCCATGTTCTTTAATTTGAGATGCTAATTTTATGTGTCCTTCGTTTAGATCATCACTAAAAATACCTAATTGACCAGGAAACCCTTTTCCAATTTCTTGCACATGTGATGCGCATGTCATTACCAACCCAAATCCTCCTTCTGCTCTCATTGTTAACCATTTTAATTCATCTTCAGAGAGTTTGCCATTTTCATGGCTTTGTTGGTTGGTTAATGGAGCTAACATAAATCTATTTTTCATGGATTTACCACAAGGAAAATTTAAGGTTGAATTGGCATTTATCATAATAAAATATTTTGAATGTAAATTTAAGTAGAAACTTAAATTAATACCTTTAAAAGCTATAACTTATAAAGAATTAATAATTTTTTTAAACTAATTCTAAAAAAGACCAAAAGGTATGATATTTATCATCTTTTGGCTCAGAAGGATTTCTCATATTTGTCGCTTATTTAATTTTAAAAAAAATTAAAAAGATGACTTTATCAAGATCCCTTCATACATTTCATATTCCAGTTATGGGTTTGGCTTATACCATAGATAGTCCCATTCGTGTGGCTCAATACGGTATTTCTTCTGTAATTTCTATTATAGACGATGAGCTCATGGAGAAAATGAATGCGTTTTACAGTAAAAAATTTAATTTACCCTATAGGGAGATTTCAAAAAAAGCCGAGGATTATCGTGCCAAGCGCATTACCTCTTATTTAAATTTGGTGGACAGCATTGTTAAGGACAAGTTTGCAAAATTTAAGGCAGAACTGTCTGAGAGTAAAGAAACTTTAGAAAATTTTTTGGCAACCTTACCTAATACATCGTCTTTTAAAGAAGGTCTTTCTGGGTTTTTAAATGAAGGTACGTTGTTAAAAGACAACATTAAAAATTATCTGGAAACACATTTAAAACCTGGAGACATTGATGTAAATATCATGACCAAAGTAGATAAGGATAATTTTGTGAAAGGCGACCCATTGCCTGTGGAATTTAACGATGCGCATGCGTCACTTCGAGGTTTTGCCGAGAGTGACTTAAACTCCTCTGTTGTGCTCTCTGCTGGTATGAATCCGAGATTGTACAGTTATTTTGAGAATTTTAAAGACTTTTTTCCAAACTCACAAGGGCAATTGACAAAGAAAATTAT
The DNA here is from genome assembly GCF_000348685.1 of Xanthomarina gelatinilytica. Taxonomy (GTDB): domain Bacteria; phylum Bacteroidota; class Bacteroidia; order Flavobacteriales; family Flavobacteriaceae; genus Xanthomarina; species Xanthomarina gelatinilytica. Next base: position 469,763 of record NZ_ANLA01000004.1, read on the forward strand.
TTTAAAGGTTAGCGATTACCGTTCCGCTACCATACAAGGTAGGTTTTTAGCTAAAAAAGGGCTTTGGGTTTCAGAATACAGAATAGAATCCGGTTTAAATTGTGGTGGTCATGCCTTTGCCACGGAAGGCTTTTTATTGGGTCCTATTTTAGAGGAATTTAAAAATAAAAAAGAAGCTTTGATACAAGACACACACGAGGTCTTGGTTAAAGCATTGGATCAAAAAGGAATAGATGTTCCACATCAACCTTTGGATTTAAAAATTACGGTTCAAGGAGGTGTGGGAACTGCCAGTGAACACGAATTTCTTCTTGAAAATTATCAAGTGGACTCCGTAGGTTGGGGAACCCCTTTTTTGTTGGTGCCAGAAGCCACTTCCGTAGATAAGCAAACAAGGGATTTGTTGGCCAAAGCGCAAGAGAAAGACTTATACTTAAGTGGTATTTCGCCTTTAGGCGTCCCTTTTAATACTATTAAAGGAACCACCAACGAATTCTTCAAACAAAAACGTATCAATGATAACAAGGCTGGCAGTTCTTGTCCGAAGAAATTTTTGGCTTTAAGCAAGGAATTTGGTCCAGAAGGTATTTGTACAGCATCCAAAAAATATCAGGATGTGAAATTACAGGAACTGGAAAGCAAAAAGTTTGAGGTTTCACAAAATATGTACGAAAACGCTAAAGCAAAAATCACCGAAAAGGCCTGTCTTTGTGTTGGTTTGGCAAATGCGTCTTATTTAGAAAACAATATTCCCATTAAAGGTCAGGAGCAAGGTGTGGTTATTTGTCCAGGACCCAATATGGCGTATTTTGATAAAGAAGTATCCCTTTTTAACATGATGCAACATATTTATGGAAAGGCATCTGTACTTGCAAATGTGAATAGACCCAATATGTTTGTAAAGGAATTGAAAATGTACATGGCGTATTTACAAAATGAAATAACTACAGTTTCAGAAGACATTACAAGCAAACAAATAAAAAAATGGGAAGCCTTTAAAAACAATCTGTTGGAAGGGATTACCTATTATCAGGAGTTGTTTGTTTCAAGCATTTCAAATGAAAACAAGCAAATTCAAGAAGAACTTGGTATTTATAAGCAAGAACTAACAGCCTTGATGATTCCGGAAATGGAACCGGTTTAATTTCACTAAAAAATAATTAAGAATCTGTTTTTCTATTATCAATTACCATCACAGGTTTTCTACTCATAATAGGGAATTGCAGTTTTTGAATAACTTTTTTATCGTGGATTTCAATTTTTGGGGACACACGCAATTTGGCCCTAAAATGATCTTTTATTCGAGACAGCAATTTATCGGAAGGTGTTTTGGTGGCTATTTTGATACAAATTTCGTCTGTGCAAATATTATTGTTTGAAATTTCTATAATGTAACACTCCACTTCGTTAAAATCGTTTAAAATATTATCCATGGCTGGTGGATATAAGGTCGTGCCTTTATATTTTATCATTTGTTTTTTTCTGCCTACAACAGGTCCAAGACGCATGGTGTTCCTACCACAGCCACAAGCTTCTGTATGAGCTTGTACCATATCTCCTGTTTTAAAACGCAACAATGGCATGCCTTCAACGCCTAACGTGGTAATGGTTAATTCGCCAACATGGTTTGCTGGAACAGCTTGATCGTTTTCGTCCAAAATTTCTGCAATAATCAATTCTGGGTGATGGTGTCCACCTTGCTGTTTTTCACATTCGTTAAATGCTGTGTTCATTTCGGTGGAGGCATAGGTTGAAAACAACTTTATATTCCATTGAGAGGTTATTTTTTCGGCCAAGGTGTTCAAGGAAAAATCTTGATTGCGCAAAGGTTCTCCAATACAAATGGCACCTTTAACACCTGAAGTTTTTAAGTCGATATCATGTTGTTTGGCATATTCTATCAATTTCAATAAAAAAGATGGAACAGCAATTAAATAGGTAGGTTTAAATTTTAAGATGGAATCCCATTGCAATTCTGGGATGCCTGCTCCAACCCTTATTATACCTGCACCAAGTTTTCTTGCTCCAAGAAAATAGGCCAATCCTGCCATAAAACGCCTGTCTATGGTGGTCATAAGTTGCATGACATCGTTTTCCGTAACACCAGAACAAGCAAAGGAAATGGCTTCGTTATAGGCCAACCGGTTTAAATCGTTATCGGTTAAAGCAAAGGTTACAGGATCTCCCAAGGTGCCAGAAGTTGTGACATAATCAATAATTTTATTTTTTTCCACACATAAAAAATCGTTGTTGTATTGTTGCAACTGATCTTTTGTGGTGGTAGGAATTTTGGCCAAGTCTTCTAATGAATTTATGGTATTGACATCAATATGGTGTTTTTTAAAAATACCTTGATAGTAAGGTGAATTCTTGTTTAAATACTGTAATAGGTCTTTCAGTTTCTCTTCTTGAAAGCGTTTTATGTCTTGGGATGTTGCTTGTTCTATTTTGGGAATCATTCGTTTAATTTCCTTTTTATCTTCTTAATATACAAATCTATCTGTTCTTGGTCTGGAACGGTTGTAATTTCTTTGGTTTTTGCTTTTTCAAAAGCATTAAGGGCAGCTCTGTAATATTTTTTTTCATAATTGTATTTACCAACTAAATAATAGGCTTGCCAATATTCTGGATTAAGCTTTTGTAATTCTTCCAACATGATAGGAACTAGCTGCTCATTGTTGCTTATGGCTTTTTCAACTTGTCTGCTAAGAATGCGATAAGCTTCATAGTCCATATAGGCTTGAGTATATTGAAACTGATCTTCTTCTATGGTTAATGCTAAATTGTTCAATGGTTCTGCCTGTTTGTTTTTTGGTGCTTCGTTAAAAATGGTATTCAAGTTGTAAGCAACAAATTCACCTAATTGGTAAGGGTTTGATGACACCCAAACCAAACGCTCTGCTGGTTTAAACACAATGCCATGATGTGCCAAAAGCTGATTTAAAGCTTTTTCATTACCATAGCCTATGGATGTATCATCCAACCCTTCTTTGTTTCGCAACATATGGACTGCAATTTCTGGAGTGAGTTTTGGTGTTTCGTTTAACAATTCTTCCATGCGTTGGTAACGATATTGCGAATGACTTTCGGCTTTGTGTTTGGTGTTTTTTTCATCATTGGCATAAGCCTCACTTTGAAAGTGATTAGAGCAAATTAACTGATTGGAGTTTTCAAGGTCATATACCCCAAAATTATTTGGAGAGACTTCTATGGTAATGGCACGATTGTCTTTGGCGCTTCCTATAAAAATGGACTCCGATACAAAAACCTGACGTTTTTTGGCAATGGCAATCGCTTCTTCAATATTGGAAGCATATTGCAAAATCTCTCGGGTAAGAATGGAAATAGGTGTTTTTGCTACCCAAGGAATATCCGATTTTCCAGCATTGATGGTAACGGTTAGGCCTTGATTGTTCATACCAGACACCACGCCCATCATGCCAGCCCAAGTAACAGACATGAAAGGATAGCCATTGCTGGGTTTTACAAAGGCAATTATTTTGTTTTTTGCAAAAGGGTCTCCTGCATAAAAATCGAAATTTCTTCCAATAATCAGGTTGCCATCTTCGGTTTTGTTTCCCCATGCTGCAAAAGACGAACAACCAACAAGCATCAAATCCTGAAGCGCATGTCCTATGTCGTGTGCACTATGAAAATATAGAATCCGTAAGTAATCGTCTGCAACGTAATCGTAGGTATCTCCTGCGTATTTAGAGACACCCAATATTTCGGATTTGTATTCTTCTGGAACGTGTAAATACATTTTTCGGTTGTACCAAGCCAGCATTTTTCGAAGTAGGTATTGCTTGAATTTAGAAGGTACCAATTCGTCCACCTTACTTAAAAACGCATGTTCTTGTTCTTCAAAAAGCTCTTGGGTTAAACTTCCTGTATTAAGTCCTATTTGGTATGGATCTCCAGACACATACATTTCCCATTGGCCAAATTTGTTTTTGGTGAGATAGCCTTTTTCAGTGATGAATGAACTGTCGGAAATTTTTTCCCGCTTAGGAATTTGTTGATTGTAGCTGCTAACGTCTGGAACATCTTTCAAGGATTTTGATACACCACAAGACATCAAGCTAAGCAGTAAAAATACAAGTAATATGTTAATTCTTACTTTCATGCCTGTTGAGGTTTTGTAGGTTTGTTGGCTTCTATAATTTTATTTAACAAATATTCCTGGCCTAGTATTTCCGAACAGGTTACCACAGCTCCAATGGTAACTCCTAAAATGCCATGCATATTTAAGCATTGTCCTGTAAACAGGAGGTTTTCTATTTTGGTTTTTGGTGAAATGAACGATTGCATGGATTTATTCACATCTTTGGCATAACCATACATGGAACCTTTATTGGTGGCTATATAATCCCTATAGGATAAAGGTGAGGAGGTATAGGTTTCCAAAATACATTCCCTGATGTTTGGGAACTTTTTTTCTAGTTCTTTAATGATTTTTTCGGCTTTTTCCTTTTTAAATTCTTCGTAAGTTTGCCCTCTTTCATTTTTATTTGCAACAGTGTTAAAGGTGTTTGCCCAAGGTTCTACCTCTTCATAACGCATGTAGGTCATAATGGTCATGTTGTCGGCATATTCATCGTTGTTTTTTTTAATTCCCATGGAAAGCATATAGTTTTCTGGCCAAGTATCTTGGGTATAATGTTGTGCTTTCCAAACAGCATCAATTGATTTGAAATGATAATAATTTTTGTTTAAATACTTAAAACAACCCGGTTTTAATACAATATATAAGCTAAAAGCTGCAATGGTACTTTCTATGTTTTCAATTCTATTGGTATAGGATTTTCGCAATTTGCCTTCTCCAACAAGTTTTAAAGTGAGTTTTGGGTCTATGTTCGATATAAACAGGTCGCCTTCAATTTCATTACAATTTTCACACACAACGGAACGTATTTTATCTTCTTTGAATGTAAATTTTACGGCTTCATGATATTTGTACACTTCGCCTCCTGCTTCCAATAGTCTCCGTATTAAGAATTTGGTAATTTGACTGCCTCCATTTAAGCATCTGTACGCACTTTGAATATAGGAGTTTACAGATAGCGAATGCACATAAAATGGGGTTTTGTAACCATCTCCTGCATAAAGGAAATTGGTTCCAGCCAAAACAGCTTGCAAACGTTTGTTGTTTGTTATGGATTCTAAAAACTCCCTTATTTGAAGCCTAAATACACCATCTGCATAAGGTCTGCCTAATTTTAAGCGATAGAGGGGAAACTTATCACAAGTTTCCTTTATTTTTTCGCAATAGGCTTTGATAGCTCCAGCTTCTTCAGGAAAATCCTTAATTAAACTTTTGCTGAATCTCTCGTAGCCTTGAGCATAGTTGTATTCGTTTTCATCGTCATCAAAAGTAATCACATCAAAAGCTTCTTCATCCATTTTTTTCAAGGCCAATTCCTCCATAATCCCTAAATAGTTGAAATATTGATAGAGGTTTTGCCCTTTGTTCAAACTGCCAATGTAATGAACTCCTGTATCGAATATGGATTTATCCCTTACAAAGGTTTGAAGGTTGCCACCATATTGCTGGTTTTTTTCCAAAACACAAACACTGTAACCTTCCTTGGCAAGAATAACGGCAGATACTAGACCTCCTAAGCCACTGCCAACTATAACAACATCGTATTTGGATTTTGGTTTCAAATAGTTTCTGTTTTGGTAAATATGAACAAGTTTTCTGTTTCTTGAACCACTTTAAACCCATGGTTTTTTAAAACATTTAAATATACTTCTTGATTTGCATGAAGCAAAACAATGTGTGTCACTCCATTTAAAATTAGAGTTTCCATCTGTTTGTTGTCTAACTGAAAATGATCTAGAATAAGCACCTCTGTTTTAACATTTAAGCTGTTATCTAAGCTATCTAAAACTGAAATACGATAGTGATTATTGCTTATGTAGCTGTTTCTTATAAGGTTGCTATAAGGTTTATCATTATAGTAGGTAAGGATTTTTCTGTCTGGTTTATCCAATGCCAATAAAAAATCCAGTTGGCCACATGCTTTTGAAAAATGAAGGATGCTTGCTTTGTCGCCAACAACATCCATAATGGTTTTATAAGCTGTTTTGTTGGCCTTCAAGTCTGTTTTAACTTGTTGATAGACAGCATCACCTTTATACCTAAAATCTTCCAGGACCACTTTGTGAAAATAGGTTTCGTCTTCAACCTTGTTTCTAAAAGCTTGAAATTCCTGTTTGAAATATGAACTGATTTTCTTGGTTTTGTCTCTGGTGCTTCCTTTTAATCTATTGTCTTCAAAAGGTATTCTATCTAGAATGTTTACGGTTAAGGTGCCACTTTTTATAACAAAATTTCCCTTTGGAAGGATTTCAGAATTTCCATGAATCAATACAGGAACAAGATCCAGTTTAAACTGTTCGGCCAAAAAGAAAGCCCCTTTATGAAAACGTTTCATTTTGTTGGTATAAGAGCGTGTGCCTTCAGGGAAAGCCATTAAACTATAACCTTGATCCACTTTTTTCTGTAAATGCGAAATCCCATTTTCTATACCACTGGAAACCGGATAAAAACCAGCCAATTTTACGGCTTTACCAAAAAATGGTGAATTATAGACCCAATCGTTTACCAGAAAGATAATTTTTGGGTGCAGCATACCAATAGCCAAAATGTCTAAAAAGGAAGTATGATTGGCAATAATGATTGCTTGTTTCTCAAAGGTTTCGTTTGAATGGTTGATAACTTTTGTTTTGAAAAACGGATAAGAATCCAAAACGGATTTCATGAATTTAGACATGACTCTGTGAAACCAATTCATTTTAATTTTCATGCTTATTGGAACCACTTTCATGACTGCAATTCCAAATAAGGATAAAAACAAGCCTCCCAAACCATAATACGCAAAGGAAATGGACGAATGAACAAACATGAGTACAGGCGAAGGTCTGTTGTGCTTGCTTCCTATAAAAAAACCAAACAATATAGGTTGCAGTGCAAACGAAATAAACATGGCAGACAATATACCGATTAGGGACACCAAAGAAATACTGTGTAATGCAGGATGTTTGGCAAAAATTAAAACGCCAACACCTAAAATAGTGGTAATTACAGAAAGTAAAATGGATGTTTTATGCGTTGGCAAGGAACGTTCCCCTGTTCGTAATTCGTGTAACAAGCCGTTGGTTATAAAAATACTGTAATCGATGCCCAAACCAAAAATAAAGGTTGAAATGATGATGTTGAAAATATTGAATTGAACGTCCAAAACTCCCATAATCCCAATGGTTAGCAACCAAGTTAAGGCAATGGGAACTATGGTTACCAAGGTTAAAGAAAAACTGCGATAAAAAACCAGGAGCAGTAATAAAACAACTATAAACGAGTATCCAACCAAACTATTGAAATCGGTTTTTAGGTTGCCCAAAAAGGTTTCGTTCATTTGCTTTCTGTCTATCACCAAAGTATGTGGCGTTTTTTCAAATTTGCTAAAAAGGTTTTCGGTTTGTTCGTCTTTTAATTTTACCAAGGTTGTAATGGTGGTAAAACCGTCTTTGGTTGCTATGTAATCATCAGTAGAGATGGTTTTAAAAGCTTTAAAGTCGGCTATGCTCAAGGTATCAAAATCCGAATTTAAATGAGCATAGAATTCTTGAAAGCTATTGGGTTTAAATCCTAAATCCAAGCCACTTTCAATAAGGTTTTCTTGGACTGCTTGTTTTACTTCCTCTGTCCAAAAGTTTTTCCAATTGGATAAATGTTCATGTTGGATTTCAGTAGATTTTATCAAAGCACTTATAGAGCTAAAGCCTATGATGCTGTCTTTTTCCTTAAGGTGTTTCAAGGTTGAAAAAACGCTGTCGTTTGTTTTTAAAACGTCTTGTTTGTTTGTTCCATAACTGGCAATATATACCGATTTGGAATTGATGTTTGTTAAGGCATCCAATCTGTCTTGCGCTTCCCGAAGGTTTTTCGGCTCAAAGTTTAAATTGGCCAAATCGTTATTAAACGTCACCTTATTGTAGGTAAAATAACTCATAACAAACAGTAGAACCAATCCTATTAAAACCCATTTGTTTTTATGAAGTGGATAAGCAGCCACGTTGTCAATAACTGTGGCTTTTTGTGTTTTTTTGCTTTGGTCCTTATAAACCAAAGGAATAAAAACAAGCGCAAAACTTGAAGCACCAAGCACACTTATGGCAGCAAAAAGTCCTAAGTCCTGAAGCGCTTGAGAGTCCAAAAACAGCAAACATAAAAAAGCCAATGCTGTTGTTAAGCTGCTCATTAAAATAGGCTTAGTAATTTCTTTATAGAGCGCTTTTACGTTGTTGTTGCTTCTAATATGAGTTAAAATATGCAAAGCATAATCTAAGGTAATACCAAGCAATACAGAGCCTATTCCCAAAGAAATGGCCGAAATGTTTGTTCGTATTAAAAAGAGTAAAGCTACAGCCAAAAGCGCTCCAAACGCTGTTGGTGCAAATAAAATAAGAGGCACGCTGAGCTTTCTGTAAAAAACAATCAATATAAGCAGTAAGATGGTTATGGCTATGCCAACCGTTAATTGAATGTCCTGTTTTATCTGTTTGGCATTGGCTACAGCTACTAAAGCGCCACCAAAGTATTCGCTGCTGACCTTTCCTTTAAATTCATGGTTTAATTTGGTGTTTAGGTTGTAAAGTTGTTCTGCAAAAAGGGCATTTTTGGATGTTTCACTAGATGGATGTGTGGGAGAAATAAACAATAAAATATGTTTCTTGTCCTTACTTAACAAAAAGCCATTGTGCATGGTAAACTCATTGCCAAAACTTAGTTGTTGTAATTTTTTTAAAGCTAAAAACGACACACCTAAAGGATCTCTTAAAATGGTTTCCTTAGCCACCATTCCAGAAGGGGAAATCAAGGTTTTGTAATTGGCTTTGGTAATGGCTTCTATACTATCCTTTTGGAGTTTGTTTTTTATGGTGTTGTAATCTGAAGATTCCAGGAAATGAGGCAAATTGTTGTAAACAAAATCCAAGGTGTTCAAGATTTCTTCATCTTCAACCTTGCCTTGAATTTTTGTGAAATAGTTGCTGGACGTGTTATGGATGCTATCAATAAATTGTGATGCGTATTGGGTTAAATCTGTAATGGAACCTGCTGATTCCCTCTTGATGTTAACAATAATTTTATCGGCAAAATTGACAGATTTTAAAACTTTTTGGGCATCACTATTTGTTTCGTTAATTGGGATAAGTTTAGTGATATCCTCTTCAAACTCAATTTTTGATGCCAAAAACCCTAAGCTTAACACCACTAGCAATAATGCCACAAAGCCTATTATTTTTCTTGTGGCCAAGTAGGTGTGTATGTTGTAAAAAAAGTTAGTCATTTTTTAAAGCCATATTCTTCTTATTAAAAAAGCTGAAGAAAACAAATCCTGTGAAACCAAAAACAAGGGCTCCAATGGTTGCTAGGGTAAAACTTCCTACAAGATACGTTTTTAGATGTTTCAAAGCTTCAAAATCAGTCGTCATTTCTTCAATGGAATAGGAAATTTTTTCGCCTAAAACCCATTGTCCCAGTTCTAAACTAGCAAAAATAATAAAAGGAATAAAAGGAGGTAAGCTTACGTTTGAAAAAGCAAAAGCAATGGCTTTATTTAACTTTAAGAAAACGGCCAAGGTTATCACCAAAAACGTATGAAATCCCCAAAGAGGCGAAAAGCCTATAAAAGTTCCTAAGGCAATGGATAGTGCTTTCTTTTTTGGCGAATCGTTACTGCCAAGCAAATCTTCTATTAAAAATCGTTTAAGGCCTTTTTTTTTAATAATTTTTAACAGCCTTTTTGGGAAGTAGTAAATGGCTGTCAAGAAAACCAACCAGGTATTTAAGATGCTAATTCGGGTAAAATCCTTAAAGGGTCTAAAGTGCGACACGCGTTCAGACTCATCATATAATACTTGTATGGGAATGTTTTTAACTTCCACATCTTTCCAAGCTGTTTTTACAATAACTTCAATCTCAAACTCAAATTTAGTGGTGTAAAAGTTGAGTTTTTTAAGAACGTTTAATGGATATAACCTAAACCCAGATTGTGTATCTTGAAGCTTGATCCCAGTTTCTACCCAAAACCAAAAATTAGAAAACTTGTTTCCAAAACTGCTTTTTCCCGGAACACTTTCGTGACTCATGTTTCGAGCTCCAATAATCAAGATATCTTTGGCTTGGTTTTGTTCCAGCTCGTTGATAAAATGTGGAATATCGTTAGGGAAATGCTGTCCATCGGAATCGATGGTAATGGCAAACTTATAGCCCAAAGATATGGCGTGTTTAAAACCTTCCCTTAAGGCAACCCCTTTTCCTTTGTTTTCTGGAAAATGGACTTGCTGAATGTTAGGGTATGCTTTTAAAATGCTGGAAGTTGTGTCTGTAGAACCATCATTTACAACAATTAGGTTGTTGGTTAACTCCAAAACACCATTAATGACCCGTTTTAATGTGTGCTGGTTATTGTATGTTGGAATGATGACACATACACCTAAATCTGTAATTTTTTGTCTGGTTAGCTCTAAATTCACTTAAAAAAGCATGCTTTTGTTATAATGTCGAAATTACTGATTTTTCTTTTTATTATGAGTCCTTGTTCCAATTATTAAGATTAAAATTTCTGACCTGGTTTTTTGTTTTTATTTTTAAGTAAGTAGTTATAGTGTTTTAAAGCATTTACAATAGATTCTGCATGTTCGTGGCCTTCAACGCTTATTACCAATTTTTGTTTTTCCCATTTATCTTTTTTTTCGTTTACCAAAACTGGTACGTGTAAATTTAAAAAGGCCAAATCTTTATTCCTTCTATCTGGACTCCTAAAGGAATACACACTTTTAAAATCGTAAAGATTACTGCTAAGTTCTTTGGATTTGTCTTTATTAAAAAGGGTTAACCTTAAATAATCCCCTTCAAATTTGGCTTGGTACCCGTTTTTTAAATAGGCATTGTCATCATAACAGTATTTGCCAATGTACTCAATTAAAAAGGCCTGAGTTTCTTCCATGGAGATGTCTTTTTTATCCTCTTTTTTTGGCGACACATCAAAGATTTCTTCGTTGCCATTTTCAAAAATAATTTTTGAAACTTCAGATTTCTTTATGTGATAGGTAGGTCCAGAAAGGTTGTCAAATTTTTTATAGCTAACTGTTTCTACATGGATTTCTTCTACTTTGGCCAGGATTTCTTCATTATTTAATGTCCATATGGAGTCTTGAGCAGACAAGGAAAGGGTAATACACACAAGGAGTAGGAAAGTAATTTTTTTCATGGGTTTGTTGGTTATTGGTTGATAATACTCTGTTTTTCTTGGTCTGAAAACACTTTAGATTGTAAAATATAATCTTTAATATGAGATTTTAAGTTTTTGGAAGGGATGTTTTTATACTGTTTAAGCAGAAACAGCTTATCCTCGTCTATGTGGTCTTTATACTTTAAAACTTTAGGAGTGTTTTCTTGAATGCCTAGTCTAATAAACCGAGGTTCTATGGCATTAGGTTCTTTCTCTATGGCAAATTCTATATAGGAGACACCTTCAATAAAACCTTCTTTTTTGTCTTTTAACGTTTCGGCATATTTGGCCTTTAATGCAATGGAAGCTCCTTTGTAGGCAACCAAGGCGACATTATTTTGTTTGTTAATGTCTTTAAGCAGATTGTAAAAAGCCTCTACTTTGCCTTTGTCTTTATCGTTGGCTGCTTCTTTGTAAGCCACTCGAATATCGCTTAAGTTTTGAGTTAACACAAAAAAACCAACAATGGTCATGAACAGAGTTACAAACTTCATTTAAAAAAAATTTTATATTACTAAGTAATTGTTTGTCAATTTTAGTGCCATAGTGTCTTCAAACATGGTGGTGTTTTTCACTTTGTATCCTGTGTCTGTTTGGGCAATATCCAATTCCAAAACCAAATCAGGTGTTTTTTCTGGATTGATAATGGCCATAAACTTAACATTGCTGGCCGACTCCATAAACAGTTTTTTGTCTACAATCTGTTCTGTAAGTTCCTTGATTATTTGCATCATACAAACACCAGGAGTTACTGGGTTTCCAGGAAAATGCCCTTTAAAAGCCTCATGGTTTTTGTTAATGGTTATGTGCGCTGTTGCCAAATGGTCCTTTACGGTCAATTGGGTTATGGTATAAAAATCTTTTAGTAGCATTACATTCCAAATTTATAATAAACACTTAATTGAAACACAGAGTTCAATTTGGTGTTGCCGTTGTAGTAATTGTCGTTATAATCGTCATAATAATAATCGTAATAACCGTCCCTAACATCTATAATCCCTTGTTTGTATCTTGCTTCTATTCCCAAACCAATTGGAAACTCGTAACCAAGACCTCCAAATAAAGAGAAATCAACAGGAGTTACATCATAATACGCATCATTAGAAATGTTAAATTCCAAACTTGGACCTAAAATAAAGTGCAAGCCCAAATCTGGTACAAAATAAAACTTATTGGCAATGCCTAAGCCTAAATAATGTGTGTTAACAACTTCATCTCTAGTAGAGATAATAGGATCATAAGGTTCTGGACTGTGATGATATACACCATTATAGCCTTGATTGGAATAGGTTAACTCTGGTTGTAGTTCGTAAAAATTGGCAAGATGGATGTTTACAAACATGGCACCATTTATACCAATAACCCTTTCAGAATTATAATGATTTGTAATGTTTGAAGCATTCATTCCCAAACGAATACCAGGACGCACTTTTACTTGTGAAAATGCTGGTAAATTTAGTGCAACGATTATTAAAGTTAAAAAAAGTTTTTTCATGTGTTGATATTTATTGTTTTCTAATGGTCACATGGAACACCCAAATTAACATTTCGCTGTGTGATTAAAGTTTAATAATGGTTGTTTCATTGGGTAATTGATTGTAATGTGATATCTAATTTTATGTTATGATGTTTTATATCAATTTGGTCTGCAAGATGATTATTTATTTCTGAAAATAAAAACTGAACCTTTTCTTTTCCGTTTTTTGTTCGAATAACATGGGAAAGTTGATTCTCATTAAAATAATAATAATGTTTTTTATTATAAATAATTATTTCAAAAATATGATTATCAGCTTCTGAGAATCTGTTCGTTACGTTAATTTTTTCTGTAATTAAGACTTTGAAATCTTTCTTTAAAATATTGATTAGTATTTTTTTATTAAGCTCATCGAGAATAAAATTGACTTTAAAGTCGTCTTCAAAAAAAGAGAAATCGAAAAGTTTGTTTCCCATTTCGGTTGTAAAAACAACTCGATGTTCCTGCTCATTTATTTTTTTGATAATTAAAAGGCCACCAAAATGCTTGTCGTACACATCAATGGATGCTTTGTAAACATAATCTTTTGTTTCATCTGAAAAATAGGGGTTTTCGATACTTTTTGAAACCGAATTATCTAATTGAAAGTGTTGTTTTTTGGGATAGCTGGCACAAGATACAAGCAACAAACAAATACTAATGAGTAAAAATCGCATCGGGAAGTGGTTTGTTTAATTCTTTATTTGAGAATACAATTTTTGTGTAGTCTCCTGAAGGTTCCATCATTTTTACCTCAGTGACATCTCCTGAAGGATTAAAAGTAATTTGAAACGTTTCTATGTATTTTGATGAGTTTTTGTCTTTTGGCACAAAATGCACCTCACTGTTTTTGCCTGTTTTAAAGTAGGTAATAACAAAAGCATCCTCGTCAAACATATCCCCTTTAATACTGTTTATTATCAAGTGGTTCAATTCTTTAAAAAGCTTGTTGGAACCCATGTCCACTTGGTTTTTTTTACCCTCGTCGTTTATAAAAAGGGTCTCATTTTTAAAGAGTACAGCATATTTGTACGGTTCTGTATATTCCCATTTTACAAGGTCTGGAGTTTTAAAGGCGAGTTTGCCTTTGGTTATAATATCGTTGGATAAAAAATCCAGATGTTTATATTGTGTGAAATCGCTAACAATGGTTTTGGTGGTTAAAGCTTGTCTTTTTACAAGTGTTTTTAAGCTTTGGGCCTCTGTTGCAGACATTTTTGTTTGAGCCTGCATGGTAACGGAAAGCAGTAAAAAAAGAAAAACAAGATTACGCATAAGGTTCTATATTAAATAAGCTATCTACAGTAACTGCATGTAAATTTTGCTTTTGTAAAATTAACAATAACTGTTCCAAAACCCATATGGTTTTTTCGCTGGAATCGTGTAATAGGATGACATCGCCTTTTTTTATGTTTTTTGAAGCGCGTTTTAAAATGGTTTCCTTACTTAAACCTGTGGTATCCAAGGAACGCTTATTCCAGCCAATGGCTTGCAATTTCAGAGCGTTTAACGCTTTTTTTATTCTTGGGTTTGTAACACCAAAAGCAGGCCTGAAGAGTTTGAGCTTTAAGCCTGTTATGTTTTGAACAAGTTTGTTTGTCAATTCCAATTCTTCCATTACTTGCTTGCTGTTAAAAAAGCCAAACATATTATGATGGGAATAGGTATGGTTGCCAACTGTGTGTCCTTGCTTTATAATGTTTTTAAAAAGGCCTGGATGGTTTTCAATATGTAATCCTATGCAGAAAAATGTGGCTTTGGCGTTGTATTTTTCCAAGAGCTTTAAAACCTGTGGAGTAAAAGCAGGATTTGGACCATCGTCAAAAGTAATGGCCACATGGTTTTTTGAAACATTGGGATGGCAATTAAAAGCTTCAATATGATAGTTCCAACCTATCAATCCGGAACCTAAAGCAGTAAAGCTGAACCAAATTATACCTAACAACAAAAACCACCAAAAGGATATATCCAACAGAAAATAAGCCACAATTAAACCAACCAAAAGAATAAAAGCCAAGCTATTTACTGTTTTAAAGTTTAGCATGATTTTAGTATAATGAAACTATGGTTTTCTCCACGATACTGGTTGTAAAGTAAAATGGTATTATAAGAGGATGTATTTTTTTCGTTCCATTTTAAAACATTTGGAACGTTCTGTGTTTTTAGTATTTTGGAAGCCAACCAAATTCCGAAAGGAGATGCTGTATTAAATTCCCCAATAAGATGTTTATAGCAAATTTGTGGTGTGTTGCTAAATAGGCTTAAAGACAATTTGGTATAAAACCCATCAAATTCCACATCACCATTCCTACCTAAAACAATGGCATCAATAGCTTCAACTGTTAAATTATTTTCCTTTAAGAAGCTCAAGGCAGTTTCTGCAACGTCACTTTCAGACAAGGTGTTGAATATTTTCACCGAAACCACTTCAGCATAAGCAGTAGCTTGTTTTTTATTGGAAAGTACGAAGAAATTGGCACCTTCTCCAAAAACAGCCCCTTTAGTTTTAGAGTCTAAAAGGTTGTGTGAACTTGTTTTTTTGTCTTTAATATGATGGATGATTTTATTTAATTTGGTTGTATAGTCTGCTAATTCGTCCACACCACCAATAAGTATGTTTTCTGCTTCTTCCAATTCCAACTGCAACTTGGCATCCATCAAAGCCGATTCAAACGAATTGCTACCATGTACATAGGTAAAATTATAGCCTTTGCACTGTAGCTCCAAGGCTATTTGTCCACCAACTGTATTGTGAGTGGATTGAATGAAGGAAGTAGGAGTTAAAAACTGTTCGTTATTATCAATAATGCCACTTAAAAACTTTTCGGAATCGCGCAAACAACCCATTCCGGTTCCAGTGATAATGGCATCCACTTGTTCCAAACCAGCTTCGCGTAATGCCATTTTAGAGGCAACCACTCCCATTTTAATGCCTTTTGCCATACGTCTGGCAGCAGCTGGTGGAATGTAATCTTTGTAAACAGGTTCCACGGCAAAAACAACTTGGTCCTCATGTATAATTATCTCGTTTAAAAACTCTGAGCTATCAAAGGTTTTTTGAGGGGAAATACTTGCTATGCTATTGATGTAGACTTTTTTCATGTCGGTTATCAATTATTGGTTCTTAGAAAAAATAACAGTTGAACAATTACCTCCAAAACCAAAGGAATTGGACATAACGGTTTGCAGTTCTTTTTCTTTAAGTTCCAGTTGAGGTGTGATGTTGAATTCTTTCATCTGGGTTTTAAAATTCAGATTGGGAAATATCACATTGTTTTGCATTGCTAAAATGGAGTACACAGCTTCAATGGCTCCAGCTGCAGCCAAAGTATGCCCAGTATAGGCCTTTGTGGAACTGAAATCTGGCACTTCTTCACCAAACACACGAATGATGGCTCGGCCTTCGGATAAATCGTTATTGCCTGTTGCCGTTCCATGTGCATTGATATAGTCTATGTCTTTTGGAGTGTATCCAGCAACTTTAAGTGCTTTTTCCATGGCCAAAGTGGCTCCATCTCCATGATCGGAAGAAGCTGTTTGGTGAAACGCATCGTTGGCATTCCCATAGCCTTTAACATAGCCTAAAACCGGTTTGTTCTCTGCTTTTACCACAGCATCAGATTCCAAGACTAAAAAAGCAGCAGCTTCCCCTAAATTTAAACCTTTTCTGTTTTCATCGAAAGGTGTGTTATAGGTGTCAGAAAGAATCATTAAGGTTTTAAATCCGTTGATGGTAAATTTAGACATACAATCGGAACCTCCTACAATCACACGATCCAATTGACCAGATTTTATAAGTCTGGCGCCAAGCATGATGGCATTGGCAGCTGAAGAGCAAGCAGTGCTTATGGTTGTTACCAAACTTTTATCAATGCCTAATTGTTCTGCAATTTTTTGGGTTGAATCTCCAGCATGATGGCTGGCAATATATCTTCTGTGGGTTTCATGCTCCAAATAATCGTAATAATATTTTTCCGTCATGTCCATACCTCCAACACTAGTGGCAGATATCAAGCCTGTTTTAAAGGCATTTATGTCTTTAATACCAGCATTGGCAAAGGCTTCTTTGGCTGCTATGGCACCAATTAAGCCAGTTCGGGAATAGTTGTTATCTGGAGTTAAACCTAAAATATGCTCCAATTGTGAATTGGTATAACCAATTTCGCCTACCTTAATAACGTCTTTGTGAATGGTATTGATTTTAGAAATGGTTGTTATCCCTTTTTTACCTTCCACTAGCGACCGAAAATTCTCTGCCACATTGTTTCCAATGGCAGAAATAATTCCCATTCCAGTTATAGCGACTCCTTGACTCATATTTATTTCCTGCGTAAGCAGAAATCTAATTATTTATTATTTCTGTTCAGCCACAAATTAGCAGATATTCTAAAACATGCATTTGAGGCCAATTTATATTTTCAACGTTGGTATTCCTGTTATTACGGAAATATCATTATTTAGATCTATGCTCAGAAATATAAGCAGCCATGGTATTGATAGATTCAAAAATGGCACGACCTTCTTTTGGGTCTGTTAACTTAATCCCGTAATTTTTATCCAGCATCACGATAAGTTCCAAAGCATCAATAGAATCCAATGCTAAACCATCACCAAAAAGCATGTCGTCATCTGCAATGTCTTCAGCAGTCATGTCTTCTAAGTTCAATTGCTCGATAATGTTCTCTTTTAATTCTTGTTTTAAAGCTTCCATATTATGTGTTATATAATGTTGTTATTTGTTGTGTGTTGTGCTGTAAATGGCCTTCTTTAGAGACTAAATACAAAAAAGCCTCATAATTATCGCCTTCCAATTCCACCCAGCCACAAAGCACTGATTTTGCTTTATTGGTTTCCAATAAACTATTGGTATAGCTAAATAAATGTTCGGCATTAAAGCGTTCAAAGATAAAAAAACTATTCTCAGTATAAAGCTTATATTTAATACTTATCTCACCAAGGCAAATATTTGGTAAGGTATATACAAAAACGGCTGGACTAGGAAAATAATTGTCTTTATGCTGTATGGCTTTTTGATGCGATATGTCTGTATCCAAACTGGCAGCTTTATTGGAAAAAACCAAAGCAATATTGTTTTCTTTTTCTGAATCCAGTTTTAGGTTTTTAAGCAAAATATCAGCAGCCAGGAAGGCTAGTTTACTTAAATGATCCATTTTAAAAAACTTTGGATAATTTGTTTTTTGATGCTTATAAGCAGCTTTTATGAACTCTGAAAACCCAACATGTTGTTCACTAAAAACAACAGTGCCATTTAAAGAAACCTGATGGTTTTTTATATGACAAAAAGAGGTGATGTTATAATTAGAGCTCATTGTTGTTTACTTTTTTTTACATGCAAAGATGGTGTGATATTCCCCAACGGCTATATCTTCCTTAAGTTCCAATCCTGCTTGATCTATGAGTTTTTTTAACACAGTGCTTGGGTACATTTTACTATTTCCATTTGCCATAACCGTAAAATACAGCGAGGTTGCTTCCAAGATAAACTTGGCATTGTCAAATCGTTGTCTATCTGTAAAGGTTTCCATAATTAAAACTTCGCCATGGTCATTTACAGCTGCTGCACAAGCTTTTAAAATGGTTAGAATCTCATCTTCAGAAAAACAATCTAGGAATTGACTCATCCAAATGGCATCAGCACCTTTAGGTAATTGAGGGTTTTTGGACAACCAATCTATCTCATAATGACTCACACGATCTGCAAAACCAGCAGCAGCCACATTGCCTCGTGCAATTTTTAATTGACCTGGCAGATCTATCATTTTTATAGAGACAGAATCACTGTATTTACTGCCACTTATGGCAAATTTTCCTGTATTGGCACCAACATCGTAAATGGTTTTTGGGTTGTTTCTAAAAACAAATTCCATGGCTTCTTGAAACACTTCATCTGAATAATGATGATCAAATTCAAACCAAGCTTTTTGAACATCTGGTTGAAGAACCGATAGACCCTCGTAGATGGTTTTCCAGTTTCCCAACTCCTTCAATCCTGCAGGTTTTCCGGTTTCAATAGCTTCTGTTAAATGAAAAAGTCCCTTATAACATACTTCTTGGGTAAAATTAATGTTCACATCCACAGTCCTATCAAAGGCCAAGAAATACCCAATGGTTGTTAACTCAAAATTTCCTGCGTCGTCTTTATCAACTATATTATAGCTTTCGGCAATTTCCAATAAAACACCAACGCCATAGGTACTGATGTTTAATTTTTTTGAAATATCTTCTAAACCAATGCCACCTTTTTTTCTATTTTGAAAAATTAGATTAAAAATCCCCAATTTTCTTAAGGAAACAACTGCTTGAAAAACAAAAGGAGCAAAGGCTATCTTTTCGGCTTCTTGAACGGCATCTATAGCTTTAATACGGGTTTTAGACATGATTTTTTGTTTGGTTTGATTTTTTTAATATGATGGCTGTATTGCAACCTCCAAAACCTGAAGCAGTTTTTAAAAAGGTTTTTAATTCTCTTGAAGTGGTTTTTGTAATTACGTTGATAGGCTTTGTAACGCCTATAGTGTCAAATCCTTTGGAAACGTAAAGTGTATTGTTGTACAACGAGTGCATACCTACAATGGTTTCCAGTAATCCGGAAGCACCTAAAGTATGTCCAAAATAACCCTTTAAGCTGTTTAAAGGCACTTTTTGCAATTGCATTCTGTTAAAGGCAATGGCTTCCATTTCGTCGTTAAACATGGTAGCTGTGCCATGAGCCGAAATATAATCGATTTCCTGTGCTGTTAAGTTAGCTTGGTCTAGAGCCAATTTTATGCTCCTATATAAACCTTCACCTGTCCTGGAAGGACCTGAAATATGGTTGGCATCGTTACAAGAGCTTTCACCAAGAATTTCCACAGCTTCTTTGGCAAGGTTTTCACTGCTTTTTGTAACTAAAATACTGGCAGCTACTTCCCCAATATTAATGCCTGTCCGGTTTTTGTCATAAGGTTTGCAAGGTTCCTGGCTTAGTGCCTGAAATGAATTGAAACCAGAGAGGATAAATTCGGTAACCACATCTCCACTAACAATAAACACGTGGTCGTATGTGTTTTGTTGAATGTACCTTTTGGCAATGGCAACTGAGAGAATTCCGGAAACACAAGCATTTGAAACCACAATGGCTTCATTTTCAAATTTGAAAAATTCTTGGATATTTTTCCCCAATTCACTTAAGTAAGCACGTTCTTTAGGAAATGGATTGTTTTTGTCCAAAGCATCAATATTGCCTTTGGTGGTGGAAACTATTAAACCAACACGATCGTTCAATTTTATTTTTGAACTTTGAAGGACTTCATTTAAAGACGTTATCATCATTTTTTCCAAACGTGTATAATCTGTCTTTGGTTGAAGTTTCAAAAACGCTTTTTCCAGTGCTTCAGAATCGATCAAAGCTGAATAAAAGGGTTCCGGAAGTGCCTTGTTATCTTTTATCAATTGCAATCCAGATACTTCGTTGTGAATATTTTTCACAACGCTTTCACTATTGAAACCAAGTGAAGAGATAATGTTATTATATGACAGGTAAGCCTTAATCATCCAATAAACCTACGTTTTGTTTCCAATCTTTAAAAAAAGCTGGAATGGTTAGCCATAAATCGCCTTCCCCAATTTTATCAACAAACACCTGAATGGTTTCACCTGTACAAACCAATTGGTTGTTTTGGTTGTAAATTTCGTAACGAAACACCATTTTCGCAGCTTGACTATCTACATAAATGGTTTTAATGGTAGCAATATCGCCATAACGCAAAGGTAATTTATGGTCTGTACTGGATTTTACTATTGGAGTGGCAAAACCGTATTTTTTTTGATCTAAGTAAGAAATACCATGATGTCTGCCAAAGGCTTCCCTACCGTCTTCAAAATACTGGATGTAGTTGCCATGCCAAACAATTCCCAGGGGATCTGTTTCCACAAAGCGTACCCGTACTTGACTGGTATGCGAAATTTCTTTTGGTTTAAACGGTGTTTTTCTTTTCATTGTAAACTATGGCAATTATGGTTGTTGCTATAAAAAATAAAAATAACAAACTTATTTCAGGTAAAATATCCAATAAAGACCCATGACGCAAAAATACATCGTAAAAAGCATTTAAGCCCCAATTCATAGGTGAAATATTGGAGAGTGTTTGCATGAATTTTGGCATGATAAACACAGGCACCCAAACACCACCAAGAGCAGCTAAAATAACAACAAAGGTTGCCCCAAATGGAGCCGATTGTTCTTGGGTTTTTGCAATGGTTCCCAACAATAAGCCCAAGCCAATGGCAGCCAAACCAGCAAATATGGCAACCACAAATAGCAATGGCAATCTTCCAGAAACATCCAAGGTTGGCAATCCTATGGCTGGAAATACATAAAGGCCAACCAATAACATTAAAACAAATTGAATTAGACAAACGGTTAAATAAATGAGTGTCTTTCCTCCCAGAACCGTTGCATAGGATACGGGATTGGTTCGCAATCTTACAAACGTGCCTTGACTTTTTTCTTTAACAATATTGATGGAAAGTGGCACGATTATAAAAAAGATGGCAAACAAGGTCCAAGCTGGTACATTGTGCTGAACCGAGTTTGGGATGATATCTTTATTATCGGTTTTAGGCAAAATCTCTTTAAAAGTGATAAAGTTTTCAGTTTCAAATATAACTTCGGTTGGATCGTCTGTTATTTGTTCTTGAAAAGCTTTGTAAATAGATTGGGTTTCAATTTTTGAAACCATTTTATCGATGCCGTTTTTAACGGAACTTTTAAACGATACTTGGGTGGCAGGATCGAAATAAAGTTTAACCTCTTTACTTTCAACAGGTATTTTTGTCAAGCTGTCTGTTTCTTCTTCCAGACCAAATTTGGAGATGATGCCATCGACATTTTGGGCGACCTTTTGTTCCAACCCAGAACTTAAGTTTTCTGGAATAACAATGGCCAATTGGTAAGCTCCCTTAAAAACCAAGTTTTTGGCAGCTTCTTCTGTGTTTTCCAGAATAACTTCAAAAGCATTGGAATCTTTTAGACCTTCTAAAATGGTTTCAGAGACAGTACCTTGGTCGTTATTTACAACCAAAATGGGAATTTTTGTGTCTGCTACGGTTTTAAAGGTGCTGTCCTGAATTAAGGTAATGGTTACTATAAGCACCAAAGGCATAATAAAGAGAATGGCAATACCACCAATATCTCGGATAAGCAGTAAGAATTCTTTATGTGCTGAAGCCATTAATTTATGCATGATCTCTTAAGGCTTTTCCAGTTAAACTTATAAAAACATCTTCCAGATTATGTGCACCTGGATTGTTGTTTATTAACTCTTTGGGTTTTCCTTTAACAATCAGTTTCCCATGGTCTATAATGGCTACACGAGTGCAAAAGGTTTCGGCTTCGTTTAGGTGATGTGACGTATAAATAATGGTTGTTCCATTTTTATTTAATTCCTGAAGGAATTCTATAATCACATTTTTAGACTGAACATCCACACCTACAGTAGGCTCGTCCAAAAACAATACTTTAGGGTTGTGCAAAATACT
This sequence comes from Xanthomarina gelatinilytica, assembly GCF_000348685.1. GTDB lineage: Bacteria > Bacteroidota > Bacteroidia > Flavobacteriales > Flavobacteriaceae > Xanthomarina > Xanthomarina gelatinilytica. Next base: position 492,122 of record NZ_ANLA01000004.1, read on the forward strand.
GGCAATTAAATTGACACGACGTTTCATACCTCCAGAAAAAGTGTCAATTTTTTTATGTGCAAATTTTACTAATCCTAAATGGTCTAAAGAATTATGAATTTTTTCGTCAAGCGATTTTCCTTTTAAACCATACATGCTTCCAAAATATTTTAAATTTTCGAAGGCTGTCAAAGAAGGGTATAGCGCGTATTCCTGAGGCACAATGCCTATAAGTTGCTTGAGTTGGTTTTTATGTTCTTTATAAGTCAAGCCTTTAATGCTAAAAGATCCTGAAGTAGGTTTTATAAGGGAGCATAAAATGGAAATCAATGTGGTTTTTCCAGCACCATTAGGTCCCAAAAGCCCAAAAATCTCTTTTTCATCTATGAACAGGCTTAAGTCAGATAAGGAATAGTTATCTGCTTTTTTATATTTTTTGGAAACATGTTCAATATGGATCATTTTATTTAATGGCTTTCTTTAGTTTTTTAAAGAACACTTCTTCTTTATCTGCTATGGCTTCCAATTGCAAAGCAACCTGGTTATAGGCATCTTCTTTAGCACTACGGTTTTTGTAAATTCTTGAGGCATCTACGGCAAAATCTCTCCATAAATCGCCAATAGTGGTCATTTCTTTAGATAAATCAGATAATTCAGGTTTGTTTAAGATTTTGCTGGACTCCTGTAAAAAAGCAGCAAATATATATCTAAAGCCTCCACCTCCAGTTCCAATTTCCTCTTGCATTCTCACTATTTGACCTAAATAATGATTGGCTTTTTTTGTGCCTTTTTTCTTAGGCCATTTTCTAATAAGCTTGGCAGTATAGCGAATGCCTTTAACTCCAAGAACTGGAATTGGCGCCAACATGTCTTTACAGGTATGTTTAATGCCTTTAACAATGGCTTTTTCTATATCCAATTCCTTAGGGAAATCTACAGGATAGTAAATATGACCTTTTGGGGCAAAAGCTCCTTTGGCAAAACGTACTTTTTCTAACTGCTTGTCAGTTAAAGTAGTTACATTTTCCATTACTGGATCGCTAATTAAATATGTGTTGTTTTCCTTGCCATAGACCACTAGGTTATGTGCATTGAAATGAAACCGATATTCATCTGGAAAATACACCAAATGATAGACGCCAACTTGAAGTCCGACAGGAGTGTTGTTTTTTAAATTTTCGTCTAAAACAGCTTTCGCTTTTTGTGGATTATTAAATTTTTCGCGTTTAATTTTTATTCCAACACGTTTGGCAAAGCGCTTAAAAATAATACCAGGTAAGGCTCTGTAGGTAAATGCTGGCGCATGGTTTACCATTAAAAAAGGAATGTGGCAAAACAGCAAGCCCGAACCTATGCCAAAAGCCAAAGGTTCGCTTACTTGATAGCCATGATGTTTCATTAAATTAGAAATCACACCATTTTCGCAATGTGCCGATTGATGGTGCGTGAAATTAATTTTCATGAAGTTGAATATTTTTTAATTGCTGAATGCTTATCTCGAAAACATCGGCATATTTTTGTAATGTTTTATCTGAGAGTTTTTGAAACACTTGTGGTTTGAAATGCCTCTTTACACGCCATTTCCACATCCCAACATAACTTGCTAAAATAGGCAAATCCATTTTATGATACTCCATGTAATACTCAATAGGACTTGTTTGATGGTTTAAAACACGTTGTTTGGCATCTTCAACACGAAGTTTAATTTCTTCAATGGCTTTGTTTAACGCAATGGTTTTTGGATCCCAACCAGAACTGTTAACGGTTGTGTATTCCCCATTTTCGTCGACAGCATAACATAGCTCCTTAAAGTTGGCCGATTCTAAATTGCTTTTATCTTGTGGCACTTCATCTTTTTTCATTATTTTGAGTGTTCTTTCAGTTCTTGGATCACTAAATTTATTTCACAAGATAACAATTCTTTACCGTCTTCTGTTATAAAGCAATCAATGGAACACATGGTAAATTGGTCTGTGTTCAATCGGGATTTTATATAGGCTTTGGTAGTTATGGTTGCGCCTACTTTTGCACAGGCTTTGATGTTAATTTTTTTTATGGCACTAATAAAACCTATAAGTTTAGCTGAACACCCTTCCAGGTCGTCTTCATCAAAATAACTTTTTCCAACTATGGAGGAACAGGTTTGTGCTGCGTTTTCTATCATGCCAGCCTCGTTAAAAACCCCTTCTTCATTAAATATACATTCAGGTTTTATGTGGAAACAGGTTGAAACATGCTCATCGTCAATGGTTAATACTTGATCTACCATAAGAAAAGGCTCTCGATGAGGTAAAAATTTCTTTATGTCTAAAAAGTGAAAATTCATTGGTTTGCAATAACGGTTTTCATTTCTCCAGAGGCAATTTCTTCCTCATTGGCATTATATACTTTTACGGCAACCAAGGTCACGCCATTAAATTCGTGTAAAATATCTACTTTGGTTGTAATGATATCGTTTAAGGCTGGTAGTTTTAAAATATCCACTTTTTTAATGGAGCCAATATATCCAGTAGGTGCAACTTCATCTTTTAGAAAAAAATCGTAACCAGTATGTAAGGCTACTGTTTGCGCCATATTTTCAATAAGTCCAGACTCCAATAAGGTGTTGTTTTTTAAAAACAGATTGGTTTTCAGTATCTTGAAAGTAGATACGACATGGGATGGGGAAAAATCCAATAAGGTATCCACCATAACAAATGGTGTTTTTTGAGGGATTAAATGCGAAATATTTGTTATTGGTAGTTGCTGCTGTATCATTTTAACACACAGTTAAAAGCGCATAAGCATAAGCAAAACGCGCACTTTCTGGAACAGAAAGTAATATGTTGTCTCCTTTTTTCAGTTTTCCTGATGAGGCAAGTTCTTCCAACATAATGTATATGGAAGCGGCACCTACATTCCCAACTTTACTTAAATTCATAAACCAGTTTTCCCAAGGGATTTCCACACCTTGTTTTACCATTTCCTCGTATAATTTCTCTTTAAAGTAGTAAGAAGAGATATGTGGTAAGTAATAGTCTATGTCTTCTGGTTTTACACCATGTTTTTCCATTGCCATTTTTAAGCTGTCCACACCTTTTACAAGTATGTTTTCGCCCAAAAGCTTGACGTCCTGTTTCATGGCAAAAAGTGATTTTTTACTCCATTGATCTGAAGGATATTCGCTCCAAGGTTTTAAAAACCCTGTTTCCAGTTTATCTGCTCCTGCATACATACAGGCATCTAGTTCGTGTGCATAAGAGTAGCCTTCCATCCACTCTATTTTAAGTGGAAGATCTCCATTTGGTTGGTTTTCCAACAAGAAAGCGCCTGCACCATCTGAAAGCATCCAGCGTAAAAAATCTTTGTTAAAGGCTAAGATGGGATTCTCTTCCAGAGTGTTTAGGTGTTTTAGTTCTTCTTCAAAAGTGTCTGACATCATCCAAGAGGATGTGCGTTCGGAACCTGTACACACAGCATTTTTGGTTTGCCCTGATTTTACAGCCAAAAAGCCATATTTTAAAGCATTCATACCAGAGCAACAAGCTCCAGAAGGCGAATTTATTTCGGTATTTCCATTTTTAAGGAAACCATGAACCATGGCTGCATGTGAAGGCAAGATTTGGTCTGGACTAGAGGTGCCACAGGATAACAGTTCTATGTCGTTGGGTTTTAAGCCATCATCGTAAAGCTTTTCTATAGCTTCTTTGGTTAACTGTGCATTGTTATGTGTAATGTTCCCTTCATCATCTATGGCATAGTATCTGGTTTTTATTTGATTGTTTCTTAACACAATACGTCTTCCTTTAGAGGACTTTCCATCAATGACTCCTAATTTATCTTCCATTTCGTCGTTACCAATAGGACGATTAGGCAAAAACTTTGATATTTTAGTAATATATACTTCCTTCATTTTTAAAACCTTCTATTTTAATGCAACAGATGAGTAATATTCTTTTTCTTTTTTTAATTTACCATATAAAGGTAAATAAGTCAACAAAAATAAGATAAATACTATAGGTGCAATAACCCAAATGGCAAATAAAAGATAATAATTAAACATTTTTACATATAATTGTCGTTTTGTGTCATTTTTTTTGCCTTTGGAAATAATGAAACTTGCCCATTTTGAAAAAATTACGTTGGCTCGTTTATCAACAGTTATTAAAAAAGGTTTGATGTTTACGGCTTCCTTTTCCAATAATTTGTCTTGTAAGGTTGCGTAATTGTTATCGATGAGATGATTTTTAATGATGGGACTGAATTTCACGGAATGATCGATGTCTTTTTGGGAAACACCTGGTTTAGGAAAAACACCCAAGAAACGTTCTTTTTTTCCAGAAAACATCCATTGTGCAATGGTAATGACACTTATATGGTTTATGTGCCTGTCTGCCAAAACAATATTGCCTACTAGTTGGGCTTGAAGTTCCAAAAGTTTTTTCTTCATTTTTTCCTGAGCCATAATCCACATGTTCCTACAGCCAATAACAGTTATTACAGGTGTGTTGGCAAACAACTTTTTGGCATCTGGAGTGTTTAAGAAAGAGGTGGTTGGTAGCGAAGGTGTTAGGTACCAAATGGAATATCCAAGAACAATTAAATCGTATGTTTTGTTAAGGATGGATTCTGGAACCGGTTTGGTTTTTTCGGGTATTTGTAAAAAAGTTTCGGGAAACACACCGTAAAACTCTTTTTTGTTCCATGGAAACGGAAACGGTTTTTCCATTTCAATGTTAAGAAATGTTAGGTTTGTTTCAGGGGTTTTTAAATCTGAAACAATATTATTTACAATTTCTGTTAACTGTCCAGACTGCGAATAATGTATAACTAAAACTTCTTTCATTTGTATCTGATAATTATTTTAGGGCATTCCAAAAATCGAAATAGTTAAACCATTGCAAAGGATGTTTTTTAAGCATCCATGTTACACTTTGGGTATATTCTTTTAGTAAAGCTTGAGCATCCCTGTGTTTTGCCTGAGATTTTCTGGCGTACAAATGGTAATGCTTGTTGGTTTCCTTCATGACATACACAAACAATACTGGTACGTTAAGCCTGGAGGCCAACATAAATGGACCAGCAGGGAACTTTGCTTCTTTGCCCAAAAGTTCTTCTGTTAAAAATTTAGAACCTTTAACATAGCGATCTCCTGTAATGCAGACAATTTCATTTCTTGCTAAGGCTGCATTCACTTCAAAAATATGGGAAAGGTCCTCTTTTATTAAAATTAATTTAATGTTCGATTTTTTCCTAACACTGTCCAAATATTCTTTTATGGCCGTGTGTTCCACATCTGTGGTTAGTAAACTTATAGAGGCATTTTCTTCCAAAATACCAAAAAAGTGTTCGGAAATTTCAAAATTTCCAACATGAGCACTAATTAAGACGCCACCTTTTTTTGCTTTTAAGGTTTCGTTTATAAAATGAACTCCATCAGATTCGTAAGTAAATCTATCACTCAAACCTGAGGATATGGCTATTTTATCCAAAATGGTTTGTCCAAAAACATAGTAACTTTTAAAAATGCCAAAAACACTTTTAAGTTTTGAATATTTTAAACGATGCCTTAAATAATAATAAATGGATTTGGTACTGTCTTTAGAAAAGAAGCAAAAATATGCTGCCACAAAATACAGAATAAAGTAAGCTGCTCCTATTCCAACTTTCTTCATGAAAAACACGAAGATTTTGTATCCTAGAACAGTTCCTCTGGATTTACCTTGCCATTCAGCAGCCATATTATGTTATAAGTAGAATTGTTTAGCTTAATTTACGTTCAATAAGCGCATAGAAATCGCTAAGCGACTTTACGTTAATAAAATCTTCACCAACCAATTTTACGCCAAAATTAGATTCTACGGCAACCACAAGGTCAACAAAATCCAAACTGTCCAGCTCGAGCGTTTCTTTTAAATTGGCATCTGGTGAAATATCTTCACTTTCAACTTCAAATTCGTCAATAAGAAAGTCGTTTATCTTTTCAATAATAACCTCTTTAGTCATTGCCACACAATTATTTTTTAATTATTAATGCTGAATTTGTTCCCCCAAATCCAAACGAATTGGACAAAAATACATCAAATTTTTTATCTAACGTTTTGTTAACAAGATTTAATTTGGATGCTGCTTCATCTGGTTGTTCCAAATTAATGTTTGGAGCAATAAAATTGTTTTGCATCATAAGAACCGAATACAATACTTCGCTGGCTCCTGCCATCCAACATTCGTGTCCTGTCATGGATTTTGTTGAACTTACATAAGGTCCTTTGTCGCCAAAAACTTCAAAAATGGCTTTGGCTTCATTAGCATCCCCAACTGGAGTTGAAGTGGCGTGTGCATTAACATATTGAATGTCTTTTGGGTCTATTTGGGCTTGGTCTATAGCCATTTTCATGGCTCTGGCAGGACCATCCACATTTGGTGTTGATATGTGGTCTCCATTTGAAGAAAAACCATAGCCTATAATTTCTCCATATATAGGAGCGCCTCTTTTTACGGCAGACTCATAGGTTTCCAAAATAAGGGTTGCTGCACCTCCACTAGGTACCAAACCGTCCCTATTTAAATCGAAAGGTCTACAGGCCTTTTCAGGTTGGTCTATATTTTTTGAAAACACACCTAAGCCATCAAAACTTCCCATAGCAAGTTTGTTTATTTCTTGGGCACCACCACAAATAATATAATCTTGCAAACCACTTTTTATTAATTGATATGCCATACCAATGGAGTGAGAACCACTGGCACATGCAGCACTAATGGTAAAATTGACCCCTTTTAATTTAAAGATGGTAGACAGGTTCATGGTGACCGAAGAATTCATTCCTCTAAAAATGGCCCCAGAACCTACAAGGGTTGTATCTTTTTTCTCCCTTATGGTATCGTTGGATTCTATTATGGATTTTGCAGTGCTGTCATTTCCGTACAGAATACCAATTTCATGAGTGTCTAAAAATTCCTCGGATATTTGAGCGTTTTTTAGGGCTTCCAAGGTGGCTACATAAGCATATTCACCTTCTTCCCCTAAACTGATACGCTGTCTTCGGGACAATAGGTTTTTGAGGTTAGGCGCTTTAACCATACCTGTTAAAGGTGAACGGTATCCAAATTCAATACGTTCGTTATCTATGACAATTCCAGACGTTCCTTTATATAAAGATTCTTTTACTTCTTCTAAATTTTCTCCTATACAAGAATATATTCCCATTCCTGATATCACAACTCTCCTCATTCCTTAATTTAATTTACGAGTAAATACCTCCATTTATATTTATAACTTCACCAGTAATATACGAAGCTTTTTTTGAAGCTAAAAACGATACAGCATGAGCGACCTCTTCTGGTTCCCCAAACCTGTTTATTGGAATTAAATTTTTTAATTCGGCTTCATTCAATTCGGAAGTCATATCCGATTTAATAAAACCGGGAGCCACAGCGTTAACGGTTATTTTACGTTTGGCCACTTCTTGTGCCAAAGCTTTGGTTGCTGCAACCAAGGCACCTTTTGCAGCCGAATAATTGGTCTGTCCTGCAGTTCCTTTAACACCAGAAACGGAAGCTATATTTATTATGCGACCATATCTGTTACGTAACATTTTTTGGATAAGATGGTTGGTCACGTTAAAAAACCCGTTTAAAGAGGTGTTAATCACATCTTGCCAATCGGTTTGTGGCATCCACATAAAGAGTCCATCTTTTGTAATTCCAGCATTGTTCACTATCACCTCAATGGTAGCTTCTTTGTTGTTTTCTTGCCAAGTATCTAGTGCTGTTTTCACCTGTTCGGCATCTGTTACGTTAAATTGAATGATGTCTCCTGTGTTGCCTTCAGCTTCAACTTCTTTTAAAGTGTCTAAGGCAGCTTCTTTGTTGTTGTTGTAATTTATTAGTATGTGGTAGTCTGTATCAATTGCTAATTGTTTGCAAATGGCTTTTCCAATCCCTCTAGATCCACCAGTAATTAGGGCACATTTCATGTATTTGTATTTTTTTTTGTAAGTATTTAGGATTTGAGCAGCTGCTAATTGAAAAGTTCCAAATTATCAAATTGTAAACCTTTGATAACTTCACCATTGGTATTTATGTAAGACCAAGATTTTTTTTCCTTAACTCTTGCAACACCATCCTTAAAGCCTTTTAGGTTGTTTTTTTGGAAAATGGAAAATCCTCCAGCTGTAATATCATATTTTTCTTCAATTACCAATTTTCCTTCAGTGTTGATGAATCCCCAAAGTTTTGAGGATTTAACAGGTGCTAAACCATCTTCACTAAAAATTTCGGCATCTTTATATTGAAAGGGGATCACAACGTCTCCTTTGGTATTTATGTAACCCCATTCCTTGTCTTTCATTACAGGGGCCAAACCCTTAACAAAGGCGCGAGCTTTATCGTAAGCAGGTTCTATAATCCATTCCCCTTTATTGTTGATAAAACCAATTTTATCTCCTTTTTTAGCATAGGTAATATTGGAGTTGTTAGAGAAATCCCAGATTTTTTCTGCACCTTCAACAACTTTAAATTCGTTATTGATGATAAGGCCATGGGTATCACCAAGATTGGCTACCACGTTTCCATCGTAGTAATTGCTAACTCCATCATATTCGGTTTTAACAAAATAGTTTCCAGAAGGATCAATTAAACCCCATTTTCCGTTTTCTAGAACTTTGGCATAGCCATTTTCAAAATCGAAAGCCTTGGTAAATTTTACTGGAACAACGGTTTCACCTTTGGTATTAATAAATCCTACGGAGTCTCCATTTCTAATAATGGCATAACCTTCTTTAAAGTCGTAAATTTTGTCTGTTGAAACATTGGTTAATATAGGTTCTCCTTTGGTGTTGATGTAAATCCACTCTTTGTCTTTTAATACCACAGCAATACCAGAATTAAATTCCTTTGTTTTATCAAAGACAGGTTCAATAACCCATTCGCCTTTACGGTTAATAAATCCCCAAGTTTTACCATCATTGGATGCTTCAGCTAAATCTTCTGAGAAATTTTTAGCCACTTTAAAATTGGGTTCAATTTGCCAATCTCCAGTTTTGGTAATATATCCATATTTACCATTTTGGTTAGCCAAAGCTAACTCTTGGGCATGAAAATGCATGCTTACAAAAAGCATTACGATTAATAGCACTTTAGTTTTCATAATAAATAATTTGATTTGTTATGTTTTATTGTTAATGATAAAATCTTTAACAAGGTTAACATAAGGATACATAATAACGTCTTTTGTAAAGATAGGAACTAAATTTCTAATTTCATCGTACATCTTTTTGGTTTTTGAAGAGATTTTATCCTGAACTTGAAGATATTCAATGGCTTGAACTATGGTAATAAGCTCGATGGCCAAAACTTCAAAGGCGTTTTCTATGACTTTCTTGGTGGTTAGAGCTGCATTGGTTCCCATACTAACAATATCCTGATTGTCATTGTTATTTGGAATACTGTGTACATACATTGGGTTGGAAAGCATTTGGTTTTCGGCAGTGGTAGATGTTGCCGTAAATTGGACCCCTTGCATTCCAAAATTCAATCCTAGTTTGCCAAGGTTCACAAATGGAGGAAGCATGTTGTTTAACCTGGCATTCAGTAAGTAGTTTAATTGTCTTTCAGAGAGCATGCTTAATTTGGTGACAACGGTTTTTAACTTATCCATTTCTAAAGACACATAATCTCCATGAAAATTACCGCCATGATATACGTGTTTCTTTTCTACGTTCACAATAGGGTTGTCGTTGGCAGAATTAACTTCTTCAATCAATATCTTTTCCACATTGTTTAAGGTGTCCAGTACTGGTCCTAAAATTTGAGGGACACACCTTAGGGAATAATATTCTTGAACTTTGTCTTCAAAAACGGAAACATCGTCGTTTTTTGAATACAAGTGATGTTCTCTTTTTCTGGTTAATTGACTATCTTTTAAATGCTCACGCATGGCTTCGGCAATTTTTCGTTGCCCAACATGTCTTTTGGATTGGTTTAACTCGAAAGACAAATGGTCATCGTAAGCCTTAACAATTTCATTTATGGCAGCAGAACAGGAGGTCATCCAGTTCAACAAGCGTTTGGTGTAAATGGCATTTACAATACCAATTCCTGTCATGACAGACGTGCCATTCATTAAAGCCAGACCTTCGCGCAATTCTACCGAAATAGGCTTTAAACCTAAGGTCTTGAACACGTCTTCTGTGGCTTTTCTTTCGCCTTTATAAAACACTTCGCCTTCACCTATTAAAACCAATGCTAAATGCGCCAACTGTACCAAATCGCCACTGGCGCCAACACCTCCATGTTCGTATATTAAAGGAGTGATGTCTTGATTGATAAGTTCTGTCATTAATTCAATAACAGACTTATGGACACCAGAATTCCCTAGGGACAAAGTATTTAACCTAGCCAACATAGCAGCTTTTACATACATTGGAGCAATAGGCTGCCCTGTTCCAGAGGCATGACTTCTAATTAAATTATATTGCAGTTGAATGCGTTCAGAATCTTTAATCTTATATTGTGCCATAGGTCCAAAACCCGTGTTAACGCCATATATAACCTTGTCTTCTGAGAATTTTTTTAAGAAATTGAAGCTATCATCAACGGTTGTGTAAACCTTTTCATCTATATGTATTTTGCTATTTTCAAAAATAACTTTGTAAAAATCTTTTAATTCTAATGTCCCGTTAAATGTTAGCATCTATTAATTTATTCTGTATTTTTATAATAAAATTTTAATAACTTAAACTAAAGTAGTTATTTTGGATTGCAAATTTATAATAATTAATGAATTAATACTACAAAGACCATGAACGATATACATGTTGATGTTTTAATTATTGGAGCAGGACCATCTGGTTGTGTTGCAGCAGCTTACTTAAATAACCAAGGGTATGATATTAAGGTAGTTGAAAAGAGTGTTTTCCCTAGGTTTGTTATAGGTGAAAGTTTGTTGCCTAGATGTATGGATCATTTTGAGGAGGTAGGCTTATTGGACTGTTTAAAAGCAGCTAATTTTGAGTTGAAACCTGGAGCAAGGTTTTTAAGAGGAGACGTGGTTTGTAATTTTGATTTTAGCGATAAACACTCGGAAGGTTGGGATTGGACATGGCAGGTGCCCAGAGCAGATTTTGACCATATATTGGTAAAGGAAATCATTAAAAAAGGAGTGGATGTGTCTTTTGACCACGAAGTAACAGCTGTGGAAATTGCAGATGATGGTTCGTCTAAAACCACCATAAAAACCAAAGAAGGGGACACTTATACCATACATGCAAAATTTATTATAGATTCCAGTGGATATGGTCGTGTACTGCCAAGATTATTGGATTTGGACAAACCTTCGGCTTTGCCAGACCATTCGTCTATTTTTACGCATGTAAAGGATGTAAACAGAGAGGAGGGAACCGAAGGAACCCTTATTACTTTCGATGTTTTGGATAAAGATACCTGGTTTTGGGTCATTCCTTTTTCCAATGGGAATACCAGTTTGGGCTTTGTTAGCAAAACCGAATATATAGATTCCTTTAAGGGTAGTAATACCGAACGAATGAAAGAGATGCTAAAACTCTCTGATTATTATTATGACAGGTTTAAGGATGTGGATTTCCTTTTTGAACCCATAAACATTAAAAATTACTCAAAATCCGTAAAGCAACTATATGGTAAAGGCTATGCGCTCACAGGAAATAGCTCTGAATTTTTGGATCCAGTATTTTCCTCTGGTGTGACCTTTGCTACCGAATCTGCTTTGATGTCTGCAAAACTAATCTCAAAAGAATTAAGAGGGGAATTGGTGGACTGGGAAGAAGAGTACTCCAATTACATTAAATATGGTGTGGCCGTTTTCTCAACCTATGTTAAAGAATGGTACACAGGTAACTTACAGACTCTATTTTTCCACAGACCGGAAAATCCAGATGTAAAAAGACAGATTTGTGCTGTTTTAGCTGGTTATGTTTGGGATAAAACCAATCCATTTGTAACCAAACACGATCGAATTGTTAAAACATTGGCACATTTAATAGATATGGAAAAAGAACAAAGCGAGGCTAATTAACCTCGCTTTTTTAAAAACTATAAAAACGTTTGTTTACTTTGTTTTTTTGCTTAGGTCCTTCGCAAAGGTTTTAGCTAATTTGGCATAGGATTCCGATATTCTGTAGCCAGAATCGAAATCGTAACCCATAGCTCCACTACCTTCGGCATTGGTATATTTTACCGAAAAGATAACAGTATCTGGATTGTCGTTTTTGTAAACAGAGATTACGGCATCAATTTTTGAAGGTCTTCTACTTACACCTACGTTGTATCCTGCAAAGATTAATGTGGTATGTACTTTCATGGTGTATTCTGCGTCACCTAAATCTTTATCCACTTTTATTTCACCATCATCAAAACGCTTGTTAAAAGACTCAATGAATTTAGGTTCATAACGGTTTTCCCTATCTGCAAACCAAGATTCTTTAAATTTCTCACCGGTTCCTGGCTCTTTTTCGTCACGTTTGGCCATTTTGTCTTTTAAGAAATCTTCTTCAGAATCGTATTTTGGAATTTCCAGGTTGGCGTAATCAAATACTAGGTTGTATTCAGTGATACCCTTTAAATTTTTCCAATCCCCTTCTTGAACTTTAGACTTTTGCGAAAACAATAGTGAGGTGGAAAACAATAATGCTAAAAATAATAACTTTTTCATGATAAGTTGGTTTTTAAATGATTTACTGGGCTAATATAAAGTAACTTCATATAAAATTACATACGAAGAGTTACGTATTTTCAGTAAAAAATTGTCCTAAACCGATTGTTTTTCCTTTTTCTTTAAATTGGTGAGCATTTCTGAGGTTATATCGTTCAATGAAAAACGATGTTTCCAGCTCCAGTCTTCCCTGGCACGAGAGTCGTCTATACTTTTTGGCCATGAGTCTGCTATTTTTTGTCTGAAGTCTGGTTTGTAAGTTACAGTAAATTCTGGCAGGTGTTTTTGTATGGACTCTGTAATTTCTTTTGGTGTAAAACTTACGGCAGATAGGTTATAGGATGATCTTATTTTAATGTCTTCCGGTTTGGCGTCCATAATATCTATGGTGGCTTTAATGGCGTCGTCCATAAACATCATTGGCAGTTGGGTGTTTTCAGATAAAAAACATTCGTAAGTGTTATCGGCTATCGCTTTATGGTAGATTTCAACAGCATAATCTGTAGTGCCTCCACCAGGTAAGGTTTTCCAGCTTATAATGCCTGGATAACGAATGCTTCTTACATCTACCCCATATTGGTTGTGGTAATACTCGCACCAACGTTCGCCAACTTGCTTGGTCATGCCATAAACCGTAGATGGCTCCATAATAGTATATTGTGGAGTGTTTTCTTTAGGGGTTGTGGGACCAAACACTGCAATACTGGAAGGCCAAAACAATTTTTTAATAAAGCCTTCTTTTGCTAAATTTAAAACATGAAATAGGGAATCCATGTTTAAATCCCATGCTTTCATTGGGTATTTTTCGCCAGTGGCACTTAACATGGCAGCCATTAAATACACCGTGTTGATTTTGTGTTTGTCTATACAAACCTTTACAGAGGTATAATCTTGAGCATCTAAAATCTCAAAAATTCCAGAGTTCACTATATCTAAATTATTGTAGCTTATGTCGCTGGCAATAACATTATCTTTTCCATGAATGCTTCTTAAGGTATGCGTTAGTTCTGATCCTATTTGTCCACATGCACCAATAATTAATATTTTAGGAGTCATTTCTTGTAAGTTTTTAAGGTCTTCAAAAATAACAAGATTTTTAATGTACTATTATAAAATTAACTTAAAAAACCATCATAATTATTAAACATGTGCTAAACCATAGCATATAAAAAACCGAAATCTATATATTTGCTATTCTATAAATGTTTAGTATGAAATTTATTATAAGTTTTTGTTTGTTGATCTGCTTGGTCTCTTGTGGCAAAAGTGTTGATGAGACTCCTAAAGTTGAACAGGAAAACACCTTGTCATCCCTTTCTAAACAGACCATCCAGAAATTTAATTACACGGAATATTTATTGGACCCCAAGGTTAAGAAAATTACAAACAATTGGGTTAAATATAATGAATTGGAAGGTGTTGTAATGAATTTAAAACAAGCTGATTTAACTTATTTCAAAGAAAATCATGAAATTTTGGAAGCCTTGATTACCGATTTAAAGCAAAGTCTTCCAGAAACCTTGAACTCTCCAGCTATTATGTCCAGATTGATTGCTTTGGAAACCAAATTATATAAACTGGAGAGTCTTGTAAATCTATCTAATGCCACACCAGAGAGCATCATGCCGGGCATTCAGGAAGTTTTGGTTTCTTTTTCAAATTTAAACCTGCAAATGAACAAAAAGATTGAAAGAGACTCCCAAAAAATCATAAAACCTTAAAAATGCTTGTATATCCTTAATTCTTAAGGTTATGTTAATGTTTATTCCGCGTATTTATATTACTGTTATTTATTGTTAAATTTCACCCTTAAAATTCAACCTTAACCCTATGAATAGAAAATTTTTAAAGCTATCCCTATACAGTGCAGTAGCTTTTACAGGCTTTGTAGCTTGTAAAAACGATGCAAATAAGGATGTGGCACAAGTAGAAACAGAACAGGTTCCTGGAATTAATTTAGATTACATGGATACCTCAGTAGCACCAAATCAGGATTTCTTCAATTATGTAAATGGAACTTGGTTAAAAACCAATGAAATTCCAGCCGATAGAACCAGATGGGGAAGCTTTGACGAACTTCGCAAAAAAACAGATGCAGATGCCTTGAACATTTTAAAATCTGCCATGTCTGAAAACAAAGACATGGAAAAAATAACCGTATTGCCTGGATCTGACCAAGAAAAAGCAGTAGAGTTTTTTCAAACCATTATGGATACGGTTTCCAGAGATAATCAAGGTATAGACCCTTTAAAGCCATATCTGGCCAAGATTGAAAACATAAAAAACATAGAAGACCTTCAAGCCTATTTAATAGAAATGGAACCTCAAGGAGGTGCCGGATTTTTTGGGTTTGGTGTTGGCTCCCACCCAAAAAACAGTAATTTAAATACAGCATACCTAGGAGGAGGTTCCTTAGGTTTAAGTAGGGATTATTATGTGGACCAAGACGAAGACACCAAAGAGAAAAGGGAATTGTACCGAGCTCATATAGCAAGAATGTTACAATACATTGGGGAAGATGAAGCCACTGCCAAAACAAAAGCTGATGAAATTTTGGATTTTGAAACCAAAATGGCAGAACCTAGAATGACAAAAGAAGAACGTAGAGACCCAAGAAAACGTTTTAACCCAAAATCCATTGAAGAGCTGAATAACATGACTTCTTCTATCGATTGGAAAGCTTATTTTAATGGCATAGGAGCCACAACCATAGACACTGTAATTGTAACAGATCCAGGGTATTTTAAAGCGTTGGATGCTATTTTTAAAGAAAACAATGTTCAGGTTTGGAAAGATTATTTAAACTGGACGCTTGTTAGAAGTGCAGCCAACCAGCTTACAACAGATATGGAAACTGCAAATTGGGAATTTTACAGTAGGGATTTAAGAGGTTCCAAAGAACAAAGACCCAGAGAAGAAAGAGCTTTAGGCACTTTAAACGCTACCATTGGTGAAGCCTTGGGTAAACTGTATGTGGATAAAATGTTCCCTCCAGAAGCCAAGGAGAAAGCAGAAAAAATGATACAAAATATCATGGTGGCTTTTGAAAACAGAATCCAGAACTTGGACTGGATGACCCCAGAAACCAAAGAAAAAGCTATAGAGAAACTTAACAAAATGACTGTTAAAATAGCTTACCCAGACAAATGGAAAGATTATTCTGAACTGGAAGTTAAAAGTGTTGAAGAAGGTGGATCATATTTTGAAAATTTAAATCATGTTTCTGAATGGAACTTTAAAGAGGATTTAAATAAATTAGGGAAACCAGTAGATAAAAGCGAATGGTTAATGGCACCACAAATTGTGAATGCTTACTTTATGCCTCCTTATAACGAAATTGTGTTTCCAGCTGCTATTTTACAACCTCCATTCTATAACTATCATGCAGATGAAGCTGTAAACTATGGTGGTATTGGAGCTGTCATTGGTCATGAAATATCTCATTGTTTCGATGATTCCGGTTCTCGATATGATGCTGATGGAAATTTAAACAACTGGTGGACAGAAGAGGATTTAGAGCAGTTTACAGCTCTTGGAGAAGAACTTTCTGCACAATATAGCAATGTAAACGCGCTTCCAGATGTAAAATTAAATGGCGATTTTACCTTAGGTGAAAACATTGGTGATTTAGGAGGGGTTAATGCAGCTTATGATGGCTTGCAGTTGTATTTAGCTGAAAACGGCAGGCCGGAAAATATTGATGGTTTTACTCCAGAACAGCGTTTCTTTATGAGCTGGGCTACGGTTTGGAGAACCAAATACACTGAGGATGCCTTAAGAAATCAAATAAAAACAGATACACATTCTCCAGGAATGTATCGTGCAGTAATGCCTCTACAAAACATAGATGCTTTTTATGAAGCATTCAATATTCAAGAGACAGATAACATGTATTTAGCTCCAGAAAAGCGAGTTAAAATATGGTAATTTAAAAGTGTTGATTAAAAAAAGCCAGCAATTAAGCTGGCTTTTTTATTTAGTATAGTAAATGTCAATCTTTTTTTGAAGGCTGAGGTTTTTGACCCAACAACGCATTTCTACTTACATAGGCCAAATTAAAATTAGGAGCCATGGTGAGCGCCTGTTCTAAATAGGTAACAGCTGTATCTATATTGGTTTCTTTGTCCTGATTGAAAACAATGAGCCCTTTTAAATACAAAAACCCAGCTTTTAATGGTACTTGATATGGTTGCTGAGACTCGTAGTAGGTTTTTTTCATGTTATCCTGTACATGCAACAACCCATATTCCACTTGTTTGGAAGCCTCTTCTAAATTTTGGTTTTGCAGGTATAATTCTGCCAATTCGTAGGCTAAAGTGACATTCTGTGTTCTTCTAAACAGCTCTTCAAATTGCTTAACTGCTAATTTTGGTTGATTTAAGGATTTTAATGAAACGGCTTTTATTTCAACAGCCATGTCCGAATCGTCAGCCATTAAATCAACTCCTATGGTATTCAACGCTTGAACAAATTTACCTTCATTCATATATAAATAAGCCAAAGTATCTTGTCTGGCAGCTGAAGGTGAAAGAATGTTTAAATGTGTCAAGCCATTAATAATCCCTTGCATGTCTCCTTGAGCTTTCATTTGTTTGTAGTAAGCTTCATAATGCTTTAACAATTCCTGATTGTTTTGGGCTTGCACATGGAAACTAAAAGCAATACCAACCAATAGAATAAGATTTTTCATAACATGTAATAATTTAATGTGCCAAAACTATAAAAATTTATGAGGTAATGTCTTAAAAACATGCTAATTATTTCCAACGGACTTAATCAAAACGTATGGTTTTCTTTAGCATCACAGCATCGTTTAAGATAAAAGGTTTAGGGGTCAAGTCTTTTGGGCGTTCAGGAACATCAAACAATGGGTTGTGAAGCATGTTAAACGAAGATTCGTAATACCTAAGGGTGGTTTGTTGGTTTTTGGGCACTGAAAACTCCAATTCCAAAAAGGTGTCGTCCACCACATAATATTCAAAAAGCCTATTAAAATCCCTATTTGCAAACACTAAACCATTTTTGTCTTTTTCAATTTCAAGACCATTGATGTTAAAAGACCCAAACACATTTGTGGAATCGGCATAGATGTCCATTCTGTTAACCAGTCGTTGAGGTGAAATAAACAATTTGAGATGTCTGTATTCACCAATTATGGTATCTTTTTTTACATCAACATACGGTTGTTTTATGGGTTTTATATTGGCCTTTTTACTATAGCTAAATGGCGTGTTGTATTTACTGCCAAAAGTTGTTTTTGTTATGGCATGTTTGCTGTCTGGAGTATTGGTTAGGTAGGTTTCGGTCCAGGGACCCAATATGTTGTCATAGGTTGCCCAAACAGCTTCATTGTTATCTAAATCTAAATAGTAAACAAGGCTGTTGGGTTTGGGATGTTCATTGTTAAAACTGGAATTTAAATGTGCTGAAATAAACACGCAGATGGTTATTAAAAACAGGGCATAAGACCATCTGTTTTTATGTCTAAAGAAACCAAAAACAGGTATAAGCAAACCAAAAATCAAGGTCACCAAAACCGTAGAAGCCATTAAAAGCTTTAAGCCCAAACCTACTGGAAACATTTGTACAAAAGGCGACATGATGGTTAATACCGGAAACGCCAAGAATGTCATTAATATCAGGTTTGGTTGTTTTTGCCTAACCAATACAAAAAGACTAACTAAAGCAAAAAACACAGGAATGATAAAAAAACTGGCACCTTGAAGTTGCCAAGCAACAAAAGCGCAAATAATGAGCCATAAAAATATGGGGCCAATCAGTAAACTGGCTGTATTTTCAGGGTTGTAAACTTTATGGTATCCCCAAAAACAAATAGCGATTGCCAACAAGGAAAATGCCCAAATATAGGTATGTCCATTGTAAGTAAATCCGTGAAGCATTTCGGTGTATTGTGGATATACAGACACTAAAAATTTCCATCCAAAAAAACCAAGAAGACCATTGATTATCAAAACAGCAAGAAACATAAGAGTCCCTTTGCCTATTTGTTTGGCATTAAGGGTTCTTTTGCTTATGCCATAAAAAACAAGCATTATAAAAATTAATAAGGCTAGAATTAACAAGGGCACAATCCATGTAAAAGGATAACTAACTGTCTTAAAAAGAGGTACGTTAAAATAAACATCATCGGTTTCGCTTTTTAAATTATTTAAATTGGCATCAGCAAAATAATGTAATAAAGGCATCAAATAACTGCCTTGGTGTTCCAAGGTGTTTCTGTCCAACCTTTCGTAAGTATCCAACGCTGTGTGGTAATCGAAATGGTCGTCAATAAAAGCAAAATTAAAACCATCAATATTTCCTTCTTCCCTAAATCTGGTTAAATCGGTATCGTTGGGCAGTTTTTTATATACGCTATAGGCCAGGGAGTTTGCAACAGGATATTCAGGATGTGCTTCTTTAAAACTGGAAATTAAATTTTTGTTGCCTCCATTGGTTTCCATAAGCATGTAGCTAGGGCCACCACTTCCTCGAGCCTCAAAATTTAACACTAAACCAACATCCTTTGCCCAAGGATGGTTTTTTACAAACAGCGATGCGCCATTTAAACCCAACTCTTCAGCATCGGAAAACATGACAATGATATCGTTTTTATGACTTTTACCCTCACTTAAAAAAGCTCTTAAACCTTCCAAAATAGTCACCACTCCAGAGCCAGCATCACTGGCTCCCAATGAGGCATGAGACTTGCTGTCGTAATGCGAAAGTAGTAAAAGGGCTTTGGAATTATCAGTGCCTTTTATTCTGGCAAGTATGTTTTTTGGTTTGGTAATCGTTCCCCAATCTGTTAAAACATAGCCTTCTTGAATTTGGGTTTCCAAACCTAAATTCCCTAAAGCGTTTACAAGATAATCTTTCACCCTTTCATGGTCTGGACTTCCAACATAATGTGGGTTTTTGGAAATTTCTTTTAGGTGAAGTAAGGCTCGCTGTGTAGAAAATGCATTGTCTGGTGCATCGATAGTGGATATGTTACTTGGCAACAAAGCAAAAAAACTCCAATAAACAGCAACTATAATTAAGATAATGGAAACACCTTTTTTAAACATGACTTTATGGGATTGGTTTGTTTTATAAAAATAGAAAAATTATCCCACAAAAGCTTGGTTAGGATAACTCGTTATTATTGAGTATATTTAAGTTTCAATTAAAAACAACAATCATGGCAATCAAGAGTTTTCAAGGCGCTAGAAAGCAACAACAAAATACATCAGAAGAGATTCCTTTCAAGGTTCGCGATGTGATGTGCAAAGATCTTATCACTTTTAAACCAGAACAATCTGTGGAAGAAGTTATAGATACGCTAATTAGAAATAAAATTTCGGGAGGACCAGTTGTAAATGATAAAAATGAATTGGTAGGGATTATTTCTGAAGGAGACTGTTTAAAACAAATAAGCGAAAGTAGATATTACAACATGCCCATGGAAAATGACAATGTGGAAAAACGCATGATAAAAGACGTGGAAACCATTGATGGTAATATGAATGTATTGGATGCTGCCAACAAATTTCTGGAATCCAGAAGAAGACGCTTTCCAATAGTTGAAGACGGGAAATTAATAGGGCAGATTAGTCAGAAAGACATCCTAAAAGTGGCTATGGAACTAAAAGGGCATACCTGGAAGTAACTACGTATTGTCTACATTAAAATAACCACCTTTGTTTTCTTTTCTGTTTAAAGATTGCCCAATGATTAAATGGGCTACATTCACCATGTTTCGCAATTCGCAAAGTGTGGTGGATATTTTAGAAGTTTTGTAAAGCTCTTCCACTTCGTTATATATCATGTCCAAGTGCGTGATGGCTTTGTTTAAACGGTCGTTGCTTCTAACAATTCCCACATAATCACGCATTAAAGCCTGAAGTTCTTTTAAGTTGTGTTTTATCAATACATGTTCTTTGGGCATGCTTGTACCTTCGTCGTTCCAATCAGGAAGAAACTTTTGTATATCCAACACCTCATGTTTGCAAAGATATTTGTAAATGTTATGCGCATACACCAAGGCTTCCAAAAGGGAATTGGAAGCCAATCTATTGGCGCCATGAAGTCCTGTTCTGGTACATTCACCACAAGCAAATAGGTTATTTATGGAAGTTTTCCCGTGTGAATCAACCACAATGCCTCCACAGAGATAATGTGATGCCGGAACCACAGGAATCCAATCTTTCGAAATATCTATATGATGTTCCAAACAGGTTTTATAAATATTGGGAAAATGGTCCCTAAAGGATTTTAAATCCAAGTGGGTACAATCTAAAAACACACAAGGGTCACCAGATTTTTTTAGTTCGGTATCAATACTTTGCGAGACAATATCCCTTGAGGCCAATTCAGCACGTTTATCGTAATTGGGCATAAACCTAGTGCCATCTTTGGTGCGCAAATAAGCGCCAAAACCTCTCACTGCTTCCGAAATTAAAAAAGCAGAACCTTCTTGATTGGTGTATAAAGCCGTGGGATGAAACTGAACAAATTCCATATCCTTAATTCTAGCTTTAGCTCTATATGCCATGGCTATACCATCTCCTGTGGCAATGGCTGGATTGGTTGTGTGACCATAAACCTTGCCAATGCCACCTGCAGCCAAAACCGTGCAATTTGATTGTAACGTAAGGACCTTTCCGGTTTTCTGATTTAATACATAAGCACCATAACAACTAATGTTTTCCGAAACTTGTTTTAATTGATGTTCTGTAATTAAATCAATAGCAAAATGATGTGGCAACAAGCTAATATTTTTAAGTTGGTGCACTCTGGCCAATAACGCGCGTTCTATTTCGTAACCAGTGATATCTTTATGGTGCACCACCCGAAATTGGCTATGTCCTCCTTCTTTTCCCAAATCGAGATTTCCGGTTTGGTCCAAATCAAACTGAGCTCCCCAAGCCATAAGTTCCTTTAACCGTTTGGGACCTTCAGTAATAACCATGTTTACAACGTCTATGTCACATAAACCATCTCCAGCAATCAAGGTGTCTTGAATGTGTTTTTGAAAGGAATCTGTTTTTTCATCAAGAACAACAGCCACGCCACCTTGTGCATATTTGGTGTTGGATTCGTCTTCATTACCTTTGGTTACTATGGTAATCTGTTTTTCAGGAAAAGCTTCAGCATGTTTTACAGCCAAGGTCAAACCTGCAACGCCAGAACCAATAATGAGTAATTGGGTTTTCATTTGTTTATTTAGAAAGTTCAAGCATGCGTTCAATAGGGAGCAATGCTTTTTTTCTTATAGGTTCAGGTACATCTATCTGAGGGCTTTCATTTAATAAACAATCGTATAATTTTTGAAGGGTATTTACCTTCATAAACGCACATTCACTACAAGCACAGGTGTTGTCCTCTTCGGCTGGAGCAGGAATTAAAAGGGTGTTTGGCACTTCTTGTTGCATTTTATGCAAGATGCCAGCTTCTGTGGCAACAATAAATTTTTCCTGTGGATGTGTTTTTACATAATTTATCATACCAGCTGTAGAACCAATATAATTTGCTGCATCGAGAATATGTGCTTCAGATTCTGGATGTGCAATAATTTTAGAGCCAGGATGTTCTTTGTATAATTTTAAAAGTTTATCTATTGAAAACGCTTCATGCACAATACAAGAGCCATCCCATAGCACTAAATCCCGACCAGACACTTTGCTGATATAATGACCTAAGTTTTTATCTGGAGCAAAGATGATGGGGATTTCCTTTGGTACAGATTCCACAATCTTTAAAGCGTTGGATGATGTACAAACAATATCGCTCATGGCTTTAATTTCTGCCGAACAATTGATATAAGTAATCACCAAATGGTCTGGATGCTGTTCCTTAAAAGCTTTAAAAGCTTCTGGAGGACAGGAGTCAGCCAAAGAGCACCCAGCATTTAAATCGGGTAAAACAACTGTTTTGTCAGGGTTTAAAATTTTAGCCGTTTCAGCCATAAAATGCACACCTGCAAAAACAATGATATCAGCATCTGTTTCTGCAGCTTTTTGCGACAAGCCCAAGCTATCTCCAACATAATCAGCAACATCCTGTATTTCCGGCACTTGGTAATAATGTGCTAAAATAACGGCGTTCTTTTCTTTTTTTAAACGAAGGATTTCTTTTTTTAAGTCCAAAACTTTTAGATAATTACGGTTTTTACAAGCCACAAATTTATTGGTAACCTGCCTTTTAAATTATGATATAAATCATAAACAAAGATAATGTTAATTGAAATAGGATAAAAACATCTTTTTTATATCTTTGAAAAAAAATACTGTGTTATCAAATGCGTGTCAATATGCTATAAGATCCATTCTTTATTTAGGAATGTGTTCCGATGAAAAGCATAAAATAGGAGTGAAGATTATTTCAGGAGAATTAGAAGCACCTCAACCTTTTTTGGCTAAATTACTGCAACAATTAAATAAAAATGGTTTGGTTACTTCTACAAAAGGACCTTATGGTGGGTTTTATTTAAGCGAAGAAAACAAAACCAAAACCGTTTGGGATATTGTTCTTGTAATTGATGGTAATGAAAGGTTCAGTCAGTGCTTTTTGGGACTTTCTAAATGTGGCGACAGCAATCCCTGTCCTGTGCATTTTACGGTTTCGGCATTCAAGGACAAATTGTTCAAGGATTTTAAGGACAAAAGCATTGCAGAGTTTGTGGAAGAAATAAAGGTTAAAGGGAGGTATATTTCGTTAAAATCTTTTGATGTCTTAAAAACAGATTCAAAGCCTAAGACCATTGATTAGCTTTCTTAATATAGGTAAACCAATAAACACCATACTTGTGGTGAGTGTTATTCCAAACACGAAAAAAGCCATATAGACCCAGAACAAACTCTCTTGCATGTTTGAAAAAGAGGTGTCGTTTCCTGCGTACATCCAATGACTTCTTCTGGCACCAGCTACCAATAAAGCCATAAAGAACAAAAAGAGTGAGATATTAAATCCCAAAAGACTTCTTTTTATAGAAGTTTCTTCTTTCTTGGTAAAAGCAGATATCCTAGAAACTATAAATAAAAGCGAAGCAAATAAAATGCTTGTGTTAATACCAATGGTTGTTCCCATGGAGTGCGCTACTGTAATATGTGTGCCATGGGTAAAGAAATTTATGGCTGGAATGGAGAAAAGCAATGCAATGATTAAATTGACGAATATCCAGAAGTCTGTTGTCACTAAAAATCTATAAGCCAAAGGGTAACTGTCTTTTTCTGTCTTGGTTAGGCTGCGTCTCCATTCGTAAATCATATATCCCAAAACAATCCATTCGGTCATGCTTACGCCATAAGCCACATAACGAATCCATGGTAATGTAGGAACAATATAGGTATGATGTGCCCAACCAAACATGAGATTTGTTAAGCCCAGAAAATAGAAGAAGAAAGCCAGTTTACCCCTTCCAATGGCATGGTCTCCTTTTATTTTGGCCATCACGTAAATAGAAATTCCATAAACCAACATATTCCAAGAGCCAACAAAAGAACCATAAGATTTCCACTGAACCGTTAAATCTTTTATAACATGCTCCCTAAAATATGGCATTAACCACAAATGAGCTTCGGTTAAATGAATCATCATAAAAACAATTCCAGTTCCCCACATCCAATAATAAACAGGCCAGTTTTTAACCTGTTTCAGCATGGTTTTAAAATAGTTAATCCCAAAAAGAAGCCAACCAAACAAAATGGGAATGGTTAAAATTGGGGTAAAAGCCAAGTATTCCCTGCCTTCCATTTTCCCGAAGAAATAAGACAGGTAGATGCCAATTCCTGTAATAAGAAATACAATGAAATGAGTTTTCATTAATTTATCTGAAAATAATTTGAACTTTTCAACTTGGCTCAAGTAAAAATAAATACTTCCAGTAGCACAAAGCACTATCCAGGTAATCACTGTTGTTACATGAAACGGTCTCATTTTATGAAACGGTAAAAGGTCCTTTAAGAACTCAGGAATGAGATACTGTAAGGCAGCCAAAAGCCCAAAAGCAACACCCATTAACAAAGCTAAAAGAGCTGTAATTAAAAAAAGGGTACTGGTTTTATTTTTCATTTTTATACTCTAATTCAATCCAACCACTCGGTTTAAATATAGCATGGTAGTTTGGATAATATCCAGTGCTATCCACAAATTTTAAATAACTAACCAAAGCTTCTTTTTCGCTTTCAGAAAAGTTGAATTTTGGCATTGTTTTTACACCGCTGTTTAAAAAGGCTTTAATGTATTGAGGGCCTTTATTTTTTGCACTGTACACATTGGTTAAATCTGGACCCAAATAGCCTCCCAAACCATAGGTTTGATGGCAAGACCAACAATTGTTTTCCTGCCATAAACGCTGCCCGTGAAGTGCTTGTTCCGTTAATATTACTGGATTTGCGTTTTCTTTAGAGGTGTAAACAAATCCATTGTAAACAACAAAAAGAATGAGCAAGATGCTTATAATGGCAATATTGTATTTGGTCTTTTCGGTCATATTAAATTATTAAAACCAAACCAATAAAAATGGTTAAGAATGCAATTAACAAGGCTTTCCAGAACGTATTGGCATGACGTAATTCCATAAAATAAAAAGCAACTGCCAAAAATTTAAAAGCAGCTAAAACCATAATGATTGTGGCAGCATTTTCCAAATGTGAATTTGCAACAACAGCCGATAAAACGGTTAATGCAATTAACAATATCAAAACATAAAAAAAAGGGTTCTGTTTCATCTTAAAACACTAAATAAATTACAGGGAACAACAACAGCCAAATAAGGTCACACATATGCCAAAAAGTGGCACTGGCTTCCACATCTTCCATAATGAGTTTTTCGGGGTTTTTATTCATGGTCCTAAAAACAGAAGCTAAAATCACCAGTCCAACCAAAACATGAATCACGTGAAATAGCGTTAACATCCAATAAAAGGAAAAGAAGGTGTTGTAGCCCATGGTTAGTCCAGCTTCAATTTTATCAAAGTATTCTACGGTCTTCAAGCCTAAAAACAACAACCCTCCAAGCATGGTCAGTTTTAAGTATGTTTTTGATTTTGATAGGTTGTTTGTTTTTAAAGCAGTAACTGTAAGAGCCATAAAAAAGCCACTAACCAATAAAAACAAAGTATTTATGGCACCAAAGGTAGTGTTTAACTGCAACCTGGACTCATGGAAAATGCTGGCTTCGTCTTTGCTGTATAATGCCATGGCCACCAAAACGGCTCCAAAGGTGAACAATTCCAAATACACTATAATCCACATTAAAATACCACCTGGTGGATAATAAAGTGATGCTTTTGTAGTAACTTGACTCATAATCTCAATGCTAATCCCAATCTAACAATCTTTTTTGTCCTTCTAGTTTTTGGATTTCTGTAATGTCTTGAGACATTTCTATAACCCCTTTATAGGTTTTGTTTTTGTCCCTTATGGCAAAATATCTAATATGGATGATTCGCCCTTTAAAGTTGAACCAAAACTCGGCAGAGTCCTTATTTCCTGCTTTAAATTCCTCTAAAATCCTTAAAACCATGTCCACACTTTTTGGTGGATGGCAAAAACGTACTTCTCTTCCAATAATCCCTTTGCTTCTTGCAAACACTCGGTCTTCTCCACGATTGTAAAAAATTACTTTGTCGTTTTCATCTACATAAGTAATGTCTACAGGTAAAAACCTCAATAATAAATTTACCTGTTCGGGAGTCATGTAACCTTCGTCGTAATGAAAAGTGTTTTCTATAGAAAATCTTTGTGTGCGATCTGTTAGGTCTTCACTTGGATGTATATATTTTGAATCTTTATTTGGAAAAGGCGCAGGCTTTTCTTTAAGCATCCAACCAATTTCCTCGTCTCCTTCATAAAATTCCTCCCAATCTTCTTTGGTTAGCAAACGCATGGCGTTGGGAAACAATTTTTGATCCTCAATAAGCATTAATCGTTTTATACCTTCCAATAAATAAGGAAGGTTTTCAGTGATTTTTTCCACATCTTTTGTTTCGTTGTGTTTGTGCAGCAGTTTAATTTGCTCTCTTAATACATCATGAAAAGACCACATACCTTGACTTGGCCCATTCCAATGATGTTTTTCTAAATACGGAAAAAGCTGATTTTCTTTTCGTTTGAAGCGCTTTTCAATTGTGGTGAGTTGATTGAAAATATTAAAGTATTTTTGAAAATCTTCTGATACTTTCACATCGTATAATTCTAAAATCAAGTCCTGAATCAACGCGCTTTCTTGATAATATACCTGCAAAGGATGTCCTTGTTCCAACTTTTCTACTTCGGGTAAGTATGAATTCATGTTTAACTTTGATGCTTTATTTTTTCGTAGAGTTTCACTAACGATTGTAACAACTCTACAGGTGTTGTTAATATTTGATAATGGTTTTGCCCAAACATTTGTGGCAAATAATATTTTGCTTGTGCTTCAATAGCCAAAGCATAAGAATTGATGTTTCGCTGATTTAATTCACGAAGCGCCTGCTTCACATCGTTGATGCCGTATTTGCCCTCGTATTTATCGTAATCGTTGGGTTTTCCGTCTGAGATTAAAATAACCCATTTGTTTTTTGTGTCCCTTGAGTCCAACAAAGCGCCCGAATGACGTAAAGCAGCACCAATCCTGGTGTAGCCACTAGGTTCCACAGCGCCAATTTTGTGTTTGGCCTTATCCCAAGTGTCGTCAAACCCTTTTAGGGAGAGATAGGTGGCGTAATTTCTGGTTTTGGAATAAAAGCTTTGAATGGAGAAATCAACATTGAATTCATTAAGGATTTCACCAAAAATAATGGATACTTGTTTTTCAACATCAATAACTTTATTGCCTCCAGCATAACCATCACTGGACAGACTGACATCCAATAGTATTAAAATGGAAAGGTCTTTGTCTTTTTTACGTTTGGACAGGTATATTTTTTCTGAAGGTGTGTGTCTGGAATGGACATCTACATACAAATCTGTGATGGCATCCAGATCAAAATCCTCACCTTGGGTTTGCCTGCGTTGTTGTTGGTATTTGTTGTTAACCGACGTTAACATTTTACGCAATCCTGTTAAGGTTGAAGCATTTTTTTGAAGTGTTTTTTTATAATATGCAGTATCTGTTTCCTGTTGTATTTTGGGATAGACCTTGCAAAATTTTGGTTTGTACTCCCTTTTGGAAAAATCCCATTCGTCGTAAGCAATATGTGGAGCTTCGGTATTTAGTTCGGTACTTTCGGAAATGGTAGTGTTTTCAATAAATTCTGCTTGATAAATGGAATGTGTTGGGTCGTCTACCCTAACGGTATGTTTCATGTTAAGGTCTTCCAAGGCATTGGCATGATCATCCAGATCGTCGTCGCCATCAAAATCCCTCCAGCCACCTTCCCATTCTTCGGCAGTTTCAATTTTTTCAAAATTATGTGTCATCACATAATCTTCCTGTTGTTTTTTATCAATTTCCAAAGAGGTGATTTCCTCTACGGCATTGGCTTTTAAAATGGTATTTATTTCCTGGTCTATGGCTTGTTTTACTTGTTCTGAGATGTTGTTTAAAACGGCTTTTTTTAAGATTTTAGGATCGTTTTTCATCCATTTACCATAAATAAAGCTTAAGTCTTCAGGCTTTTTGTCTGTTGCCATTTTAAAATAATGGGAAATAAGTTCCTGATGGATATGTTTGGTAATGGGGAATTGGTTAAACATGTCATTTAAGACCAACGTGGATGTTTCTTGGGCTTTTTCCCGAGCATGTTCTAAGGTAAACTCTTCTTCAGCAGTAAAGTTTAAGTCCAAGTTTTTTTGAACAGATAGGTATACTATCCTAAAAATATAGAACTTGGTATTTTGTTCCAAGGTTTGAAACTCGGCATATCGAGAGGGCAGAAAAAAACTGTTGTTTTTATAGCCACCTTCACGTTCGGCTTCAAAAATTTCAATGGCTTCACCGGTTATGGCTCTGGAAAAAATGGTAAGTCGCTGTTTGATATCGTTTAATTTTACAGCATGTTCCAGTGTTTCCTGAGCTTGCTTTTTACGTCGCTTTAAGAAATTAACTACTTTGGAATAGATGAATTCATCTGGTTCAAACATGATTTTTTATTTAAATCATTAAATCGCACAAATCCGATAAAGCTTCGGTAATTTCGATGTCGTCTGTTAAAGGTTCAACCACTGCTACACGAACGGCCAAACGTTTGCCCAAGCCAGTGTGAATAAGTTTGGCAGCATCCACCAATAAACGTGTGGATACAGTTTCGGTCAAGCCTAATTCTGTAAGGTTTCTAATTTTATTGGCAATAGCCACTAGTTTTTTTGCTGTTGAAGCGTCAATTTGTGTTTCGTTGATTAAAATTTCGGCTTCGTCCTTTTCATTGGGATAGTTAAAGGCTAAAGCTATAAAACGCTGCCTGGTTGAAGGTTTTAATTCCTTAAAACCTTTTTGGTAACCTGGATTAAAAGATGCCACCAACATAAAGTCTGGATGTGCTTTTATGGTTTTACCCAATTTATCGATATAGAGTTCTTTTCTGTGATCTGTGAGGGAATGAATGGCCACAATAACATCTGGTCTGGCTTCTGCAATCTCATCTAGATAGATTACGGCTCCTTCTTTTACAGCTTTGGTAAGAGGGCCATCTATCCATACGGTTTCGGCTCCTTTTATGATATAACGACCAATTAAATCTGTGGAAGACGTTTCTTCATGACAGGAAATGGTAATTAATTCTTTGTTCAATTTATGGGTCATAAAATCCACAAAACGTGTTTTTCCGGTACCAGTTGGCCCTTTTAATAACATGGGAATTTTGTTTGTAAAAGCCTGTTCAAACACTTCAATTTCTTTAGCTATAGGTTTATAGAAAGGTGTTTCAGTGTTTGTATGTTGGGTTTCTGTTTTCAAAATAGTGGGTTTTAAACTAGGTTTTATTAGTGTTTTTTCCATGTTGCTTAATATTTAAAAAGGCCCTTAAGTTTAAGATTTATGAAGTGGGTGATTGTCAGGTATGAGCAAATTTTACTTCAGGATCTGTAAGCAACCAAAAGGACCTTTTCTTGCTATTAATTGTTATAAATCGGATTCTAAGTCTAAAGCTTCATCTGTTGGTTTTCCATGTTTATAAAAATCCCAGATATACATTACTATTCCAGTTGCAAACATGGTAGCACATAAAATTAGTACCACAAAGTGGATGCTAATTTCAGCTTGAACTTCCATAAAGTCCATTTTAAATTTACGTTCTAAATATACTTGTGCCACACCAGCAACGCCAAAGGCCACTGTCATTCCTAGCATGCCAATATTGGAGAGCCAAAATGCTGCTCTACCAACACTGCTATCGTATAGTTTTCTACCTGTCATGTTTGGTAAGGCATAGCTAATAATGGCCAACACAATCATGGCGTAAGCTCCCCAAAAGGCTAGGTGACCATGCATGGCTGTTACCAAGGTACCATGTGTGTATAAATTTGTTTGTGGCAAGGTATGTGCAAACCCTAATAAACCTGCACCTACAAAGGATACGATGGCTGAACCAAGGGTCCAGAACAAAGCTATTTTATTAGGGTGTTTCTTTTCCCCTTTTCTATACATGTTTACTGCAAACAAAGCCATTGCTAAGAAAGCCAAAGGTTCCAATGCAGAGAAAATACCACCCACAATTAACCAAATTTTGTTAACACCAATGTAATAGTAGTGGTGACCAGTTCCAAGAATACCTGATAAGAACGTTAAACCAACAATTACATATAGCCACTTTTCAATCACTTCTCTATCAACACCAGTTAATTTTATCAATAAGAAAGATAAAATACCTCCCATAATCAATTCCCATACGCCTTCAACCCATAAGTGTACAACCCACCATCTGAAAAAGGAGTCTGTTACCTGACTGTCAAAAGGAAGCATACCAGGAATATAAAGTAATGCAGCAAACAGTAATCCCATAGTAAGAACCAAAGCCGTTGTGGTTTTTCGTTTTCCTTTAAAGAGGGTTGCTAAAATGAGACCTAAAAATAAAAGGACATTCACTACTACCAAATAATCCAATTGTCTTGGGATTTCTAAAAACTTTCTTCCTTCCCACCAATTGAAATGGTAACCAATTATTGCAGCTACACCAACAACAGCCAAGGAAATAAGTTGTACATAAGCAAGCTTTACACTTACAAGTTCACGTTGAGCCTCTTCAGGAATAATATAGTAAGCAGCACCCATAAAACCAGACAAGAGCCATACAACCAACAGGTTTGTATGCACAGCTCTTGCTGTGTTAAAAGGAATAAATTCGTGTAAACCATCAAACCCAATACGAGCAAAGCCCATGATGAATCCGTAGGTAATTTGTAAAACGAGTAGTAGCATGGAAAAGGCAAAAAACCAATAGGCTACTTTTTGAGATTTATATTTCATAGTTAGTTAGTTTATTAGTTTTTATCCATTCTGTCTTTTGCCAAAGGAGATACAACAGTATCGAAACCATTTAGGTCTATGCCTTCTATCCATTCAAAGAAAGCTATCAAATCTTCAGCTTCTTCTTTTGAAAATCCGTAGGCAACCATTTGTCTGCCATTAGGATTCCAAGGAATAGGAGACATTAAAACGGCTTTGATGTAGCCTTCGCCTCGACGTTCAATGACTTTGGTTAATTCTGGTGCGTAATAAGCTCCTTCACCTAAAATGGTATGGCAACCCATACAATTGTTTTCTTCCCATAAAACTTTTCCACGAACAACTTGTTCTGTAATACCTTCATGGTTTGTTTGATCCTGCCCTTTGCTAAAAGAGAATATGGTTAATCCTATAAAGATTAAGAATGTCACCACAGTGCCTCCAAGGAAAAAAGCGCGTGCTTGTTTTTTTGATAACATGAGATTTCTAGTTAAGTTAGTTAAAAAGACCTTTTTATCTTTTATACAAAAATATAATGACGCTTAGGTTTAAAACATGACTTTAATCATGTTTAAGAAATTTTTTTTGATCGAAGAGTGAAAAGTAAGGAGGTTTCTTTATTAGTTTTCTCGTTTTACCAGTGCAAAATAATCTCCTTCCAATGGCAAGTAGCCTTGGTCGTATACAAAATAATATACTGTTCCGGCCTTGGTAGTGTAGATACTGGTAAAGTAATTGAAGTCGAATCCTTTTTCTATAAGTTTGGCTCTGGATGTTTTGGTTTTTTGGTCTGGATTTAATTCCTCAAGGATTCTGTAATTTTTTCTTAAACGGTTATTGGTATTTCTAATTAAGTTTTTACTGTCCTTATTTATTCTGTTGTTATAAGAATTTCTACAGGCATCACTACAGAATTTTTTGTCTATTCTGCCTACAATTTTATCGCCACATTCAGGACAAGTTTTCATGTGATACCTATTGATTTTGTATGATTTTCTTATAATACCAAAGACTGTATAGGGCAAATAACAGGAAACCAACGGCTTGAAGGGATTCTCTAACCTCAATGATTCTATTGGCTTCGTCAAGTTGCGAATGGAAACCATAAATGGTTCCGTATAGCGCTAAGTAATTAACTACAAAAAAGGCTCCAATCCACAGTGGAACAATAGGGATTCCTATGTGAGTGATAAACTTTTTAAACTGTACCGAAACAAAGCATGCTACAGGAATAAGCACACAGTATATCATCCAGAAAATGGTGTACAGTCTTCCCATATTTAAAAACAGTTCCATAAAAGATTTTGAAGAACCATCTTTGTTGCTGGCCTGAAATAACCATAAATTATGAAAATTGGTTTCGTTTTGAGCATTCATTTCCATTAAGGATTCTGGAGTGCTCCAACCAAAGATGCGTTGTCCCCAACTAATTTCTTCGCCACAGGAGATTAAAAACAACAAAGCTAACAAGCCATAAAACACATTTCTTTTGGTTTTAATACCAAAAAATAAATTGTCTAGGTTTTTGGATTTAAAAAATAAGTAGGTAAAAATTATAAATGCAAAGAAAAAAGCAATAGCGCTTGTGTTTTCAAACAAGCCGTCTTCCCTTGTTAAATTAAATTGTGTTTCAGGACTGGTATTTACCAAGGCTATGTAGATAATGATAACCGAAATATATAAAGCAAGCTTTTTAAATAATCCCATGTTGGTTTAATTGTTGGTTGATTTAAAAATAAATATACAGATTTTTTTATTACAAAAAGTTAAAGCTAAGTAACAATAGCATAATTTATTAAAGATCAAATTTTAAACTGAAGTTCCTGAAATACTTTGGATTAATTATTTTAAAGCATCTATGGCTTTTTTAAGATGGTCTTCTACTTCTTTGGCAACCTTGCCAAGATTTTTGTTTTCTACAGCTCCCATAGAGGCAATTGGGTTTACTGCTGCTACCTCAATTTGGTTGTTTTTTAATTGTTTCACTATCACATTGCATGGTAAGAAAACACCAATATGTGGTTCGCTCTGTATGGCTTGGTATGCATGCTTTGGACTACAAGCTCCCAATATAATATAGGGATCCAAATTAACATCCAATTTCTTTTTAAGGGTATCTTTAATGTTTATCTCGGTTAAAACTCCAAAACCTTCATCCTTTAAAGCTAATTTTGTTTTTTCTATGGCATCTTCAAAAGAGATGTTGTTTATAATTGCGGAATAATAATAGGACATAATCTTGAATTTTTAGTTAATATTCTAAATTTACAAAATAACGGCCGAAAGTTTATAAAGAGCTTGTTAAAATTATGGTATTGGTATGGTTTACTTTTTCATAAACGGCAACTTTAAAAACATGCGATTTTAAAAAGTGAATCACTGTTGTTAATTTGGACCCCATATTGGGTTCCAAAGATGCATTAAATAAAATGACACCACTTGAAGTTTTAAGGGCTACAACCTGTTTCCAAAAGGGTATTTCCAGAAATTGGTCTGGAACTTGTGTGTCGATAAACAGATCGATAATAATTAAATCGAATGTTTTGTGGGTTGATTTGGTAAACTCTAGCGCATCTTGACAAACAATATGCAGGTTTTCTATTGTGCTAAGTTGAAATTCTTCTTTTGCAATTTCGATAATTACAGGATCAATATCTACAGCTGTTATGGGCTTTTGATGGTTAAAATCTTTTCTAAGGGTTTCAATCACACTGCCACCACCAAGTCCCAGTAACAAAACAGAATTTACTTTTGTAAGATCTACCTTGTCTAAACCAAATTTTAAAATCTGTTGTAAAGAGCCATAGGAATAGTTGGCATTTTTTGAGTTTAAATGCTTTTTCCCGTTGTGCCAGGTTAGTTCTAGTGTGCCATTGATATCCGATTCAATTTTTTTAGTGATTGGATATAAATAACTTAAAATTCTTGCCATTACTTATAAAGGTAAGGATTTTTATGGTACGCTTAACCAAGTACAAACGACTACAAACATTTACAAACGAATTTAAACAGTTAAAAACCGACTAACATTTGCAAGTGGTTGCATCTTTGCCTTGTCGAAACATCAGAACTCGATAGTATTAACTGTTTAACCCGCTTGTCTTCGGGCAGGCATTAAAATTTAAAATTATGAACACGCTTAGAAACAAAGTACAGTTGATTGGAAGATTAGGACAAGACCCTGAAATTATCAATTTTGAAGATGGTAACAAAATGGCCAAATTCTCATTAGCTACAGACGATAGCTACAAAGACAAAAAAGGAGAAAAAGTAGAACGCACTTACTGGCACAACATTATCGTAAAAGGTGGATTGGTGAAAGTTGTTGAAAACTATATAACCAAAGGAAAAGAAATTGCCGTAGAAGGCAAATTAACAAACCGTTCTTGGGAAGATAAAGACGGTAAAAAACATTACACAACCGAAATCTTATGCAATGAGTTGTTAATGTTGAGTAAATAGTATGTAGCGCATCTTTTTACGAGCGACCTGTATCATTCAGGTCGCTTTTTTTGTTTTTATTAGTTGTTTTTCAAAAAAGGTTACACGAATACCAAAGAGTAAAATAAAGCCACCAAGAACCATTTGCAATGAAATGGCTTCATCTATAAACAACCACGCTAAAATAGAAGCCAAAATGCCTTGCCCCAACAAACTTACAGAAACTCGAGTTGCTCTCATATGCTGTGTTGCATAGCTAATAAGCAACCAGGCTAAAAGTTGACAAACCACTGCCTGAATTACCAAAACCAACCAACCAGCATTTGAAAAACCAGTAAATGGTTCGTTTATGGCATAACTTACCACACCTAAATAAATTGAGGAAGACAACAAGCTTATGGTCATAAACGAGATTACTGTCATGCTCTTTAAAACCTCTTTGCTTACCAACATATATATGGCATATAAAACTCCAGAAAGAACCCCAAAAATAAAGGCTAAATCAAAATCCAGATTTTTAAACACTGCAAAACCAACCAACATAATCATTCCAAAAACAGCTATAACAGTACCAATCCAAAAATTGGTTTTAGGCTTATCTTTTAAAAAGAACAACGAAAATACACCTACCCAAACAGGAGATAAATTTGTTAACAGGGAAGCTTGTGTTGCAGTAGATTCCTGAATGGCAATGTTCCAAACAGCCACATCACTTCCAAAGATCACACCACAAATAACGGCTAGAAGTCCAGCTTTTAAATTGGGTATTTGTAGCTGTTTGCTTATTAACACATAAGGCAATATCAACAGTAGGGAAAACAACATTCTGTAGAATGCCGAAATCACACCTGGAGTTAGGTTTAATTTTACCAAAATAGGGAATATGGAAATACAAAATATTCCAACAACCAATGCGATTCTTGCCTTTTTCATAAAACAACTATTTAGCTTCTTAAAATGAAGCGGCAAAAGTACACAACCTTTACGGTTTTAACTAAGACTAAATTAGCAAGATATGGTTAAATATTATCCAGTTTTTATGATTGCAATTGTAATTGAATGCGTTTTCTGGGCACATCCACTTCCAGAACTTTTACTATAACTTGTTGATGTAAACCAACATGTTCGTTTACATCGCTCACAAAACCATCTGATAAATTAGACACGTGAATCAAGCCACTTTCTTTAATGCCAATATCCACAAAAGCTCCAAAATTGGTAATGTTGTTTACAATGCCAGGAAGCAGTTGTCCTTTTTGTAAATCGGTTATGGATTTAATGTTTTGATTAAACGTGAACACCTTGGCTTGTTCCCTAATATCCAGACCTGGTTTTTCCAGTTCTTTAAGAATGTCCTGAAGTGTGGGCAAGCCTACGGTATCCGTAACATATTTTTTTAAATCTATTTTTTCAAGCAGGTCTTTATTTCCAATCAAGTCTGAAACTTTTTTGTTTAAATCCGTAGCCATTTTTTCAACAATGGCATAACTTTCTGGATGTACTGCAGAATCGTCCAAGGGATTTTTGGCCTCTTTAATCCTTAAAAAAGCAGCCCCTTGTTCAAAGGCTTTATCACCTAAACGTGGTACTTTTTTAATCTCTTTTCTGGATTTAAAAACACCATGTTCTGCTCGATAATTAAAAATGTTTTCTGCAAGTTTTGGTCCAATTCCAGAAACATAGCTCAATAAACTGGTACTTGCCGTATTGATGTTTACACCAACAGCATTCACACAATTTTCAACGACATTATCTAATTCTTTTTGAAGTTTCGTTTGGTCTACATCATGCTGGTATTGTCCAACTCCAATGGATTTGGCATCAATTTTTACCAGTTCGGCAAGAGGGTCTTGCAAACGCCTTCCTATGGAAACCGAACCACGAACGGTTACATCGTAATTTGGGAATTCGTCCCGAGCAATTTTGGAGGCCGAATAAATACTGGCTCCAGCCTCACTAACCACAAAAACCTGAATATCATTTTTAAACCGAATTTTCCTAATAAGGGCTTCGGTTTCCCTGGAAGCTGTTCCATTGCCAATGGCAATGGCTTCAATTTGATAGGCTTCAGAAAGGGAACTTATTTTTTTCATGGCTCCAATGGCATCGTTTTTTGGTGGATGTGGATAAATGGTTTCGTTGTGTTTTAAATTCCCTTGGGCATCCAAACACACAATTTTGCAACCTGTTCTAAAACCAGGATCGATGGCCAACACACGTTTTTCTCCCAAGGGCGAACCTAATAACAACTGTTTTAGGTTTTTTGCAAATACATCAATGGCAGCTTCGTCTGCTTTTTCTTTGGCTTTTTGAAGTGCTTCATTAGATAAAGATGGGAACAACAGGCGCTTATAGGCATCTTGAATAGCAATCTGTATTTGTTCTGAACAGGCATTCCTAGACCGAATGATGCGTGCTTCAATTTTAGCCAAAGCTCTTTCATCATCTATGTTTATTTTTACTTTAATGAAGCCTTCTTTTTCAGCTCTTAATATAGCTAGTAATCTGTGTGAAGGAATTCGGCTTAACGCTTCTTCCCAATCAAAATAATCCCTGAATTTTTGAGCCTCATCTTCTTCAGCTTTCTTTTTTACGGCTTTTGTGGCAATGGTTGCAAAGCGTTCCAATTGATAACGTATGTTGTTTCTAACATCAGTACGTTCGTTAATCCACTCGGCAATAATATGTCTGGCACCTTCCAGAGCCTCCTCGGCAGAAGCAACTTCCCCTTTTACATATTTAAAAGCAATGGAGTCAATATCGGAAGCATTTTGGCTCATAATAATTTTAGCCAAAGGCTCCAAGCCAATTTTTCTAGCGGTTTCAGCTTTTGTTTTTCTGCTTTTTTTGAAGGGCAGGTAAAGGTCTTCCAGCGTAATTAAATCCTGGGCTTCTTTTATTTTTTGTTTAAGCTCTTCTGTTAAAACAGCTTGATCCTCTAAAGATTTCAAGATGGCTTCCTTACGTTTTTCAAGGGCTTCAAATTGTTCTTTATATTTTAGAATGTCACCAATTTGAATTTCATCCAAATTACCTGTGCGTTCTTTTCTATAGCGTGAAATAAAAGGAATGGTGCCACCTTCATTTAATAATGCAATGGTATTTTTTACCGAAACTTCTGGAAGTTGGGTTTGGGATATTATATAGGAAATCATAGGTCAATTTTGAAAGTTGAAAAGTAATAAAAAAACCTCGTAGTACATAGTCTACGAGGTTTTTCGTATATAGTGACGTAATGGACTTATTCCACAGCTTCAAAAACTGCCAAAGGCGCCATTTTAGCCTTGTTCAATGTCATGGTATTTCCGTTAAGCGAAAAGTTGTCTGCTTTGTTCAGGACCTCTTTAAATTGATCTTCAACTGTCATGTCTGGACAAGCCTTCATGGTTGTTGCTATTTTGGAAAGTTTCAATTGTGTGTTGTTCTCAATGGTATAGGTGCCATTAAAGGTGTTGCATCCAGCATGACCAAACACTCTATTTTCTTCAGTCGCAAAAGAAATAAAAGCCTCACTGTTGGTAATGTCTTTTCCCATAAGTTTCATCAATTTCCATTTGGTGTCTGTAAAGGCAATCTCGTTATCATTGGAATTATTTTGTTTTTTCAAAACGTAAAAATCGGCTAATTCGCCAGTTACTTTATTTCCAGATCTATCCAGTTGTGTCAAGGTGTTTTCACCTACAAAATACATGGTACCATTATCGTCTGATAATTGTATTTTTTGACCATCGTCCAACCATTTAATATAGCCACGACTATCAAAAACACCATCTTTTTTGCCTAGGTAATTGTCTTTGGCAACAAAGGTTTGGTCTTTTTTAATGGTAATGGTTCTTTCAATCCCTTCACAATCGGCACATGGTAAGGTCCCTTTGTATGTGCCTTCCCAATCCAAGGAACTTTCGCTTGTATGTGAATCGATTACCATTTCTTCTTCAAGAAGGTTTTCTGAGGATGTTTCAGGATTCTTTTTTTCGTTGTTATTGCAACTGGTAAAAAGAATAAGCGCTAAGGCTGTTAATTCTAATAATCTAAATTTCATTTGTATATTTATTAATTGTTTGCTTGGTTTTTAGCTTCTTCTATCATTTTTTCACTAGGTAAAATGGCCACATTTACACGTCTGTTTTTGGCTCTGCCTTCTGCAGTGGAATTGTCGTGCATAGGTTGTGTTTCCCCAAACCAATTGGTTGTAAACCTACCACTGTTCAATCCTGTGCCAATTAGGTAATTGGTAACGGCATAGGCCCTATTTTTAGAGAGTGTCATATTATAAGATTCTGCACCAACACTGTCTGTATGGCCAACAACCAAAATATTGGTATCTGGATATTCTTTGAACACGTTTGCCAATTTATTTAAGGTTTCTTGAGAGGCACTATTAATGTTGTATTTGTCTGTTGCAAAATACACACCACTATTTTCGTCAAAGGTAACCACAATACCATCATCTACACGTTCTACTTGTGCTCCAGGGATTTCTTCCTCAATTTTTTGGGCTTGCTTGTCCATTTTATTACCAATAAGCACACCAGCTCCACCACCTACAACGCCACCAATAACAGCACCTAATTCGCCATTACCACCTTTACCAACATTGTTGCCAATTATGGCACCCAATATGGCTCCACCAGTTGCACCAATTACAGCACCTTTTTGCTTGTTGTTTGCGTTGTCTACAGCTTTGCAATTTGTAAAGCTAATTAGTGTTAAGCCTATTAGAGTGGCTATTTTTAATTTATTTATAAGTAAGTTCATGATTTTAAAGTTTTGTAAAGTTCATAAATATGGTAAATGGCTTATTGTTTACAGAAACGGTTTGTTGCCATTGCATGTTGGTTTCGGATAAGGCATTGAGTCTTAACCTAAACCCTTGATTGGTTTCCGATTTGCCTTTTTTGTTTGTTGGCTTTAGAAGGAAGTCGTACAAACCTGTGGTTTCATCAATTTCTTGAATGGTAAACACAAAATAGCGTTCTCCCAGTTCACAGGAAGAATCGTTTATACTGTAAACACCTGTGTTGTTATTTGGAATAAACTGCCAAGTACTACCTTCAAAACAGGACTTGGAAGCATCGTCCAAAAGGGTTACGTTATAGGTTCCCGATTCACTGTATGTTATGGAGGTTAATGTCCAGTTTCCTTTAATGACTTTTTTGGAATCCCTAACGGTTTTTGAGGTTCCACAAGAGATTAAGCATAAAGCAAATAAAAAAATGAGTGCATGTTTCATCTTTAATGATTGTTTTTATATGTGTATCAAATGTAGGCAATAAACCCTTTCAAGATTGATGCAAAAAATTAAAATTATAATTCATTTACGTGCGTGACTATCTTATTTACGGAAGAATTTTCCTATGAGATGTTTTTGTTATTGATTTTCAGAAAACCTTAACATCTTTTAAATAAGGTATAAATGTATGGTCGTTCGCCACCAAAGGGGTTTATAAAGGTATGATTGAATGAATCTATAAGTTGAAAGTCTGCTCCAAGACTATTTTGAAGCATCTCCACATTGTAGCGTTTTAAATCCAAACCACAGCATTTTGGGGCACCAACCAAGGAAAAAACGGCAATAAGCACATAGCCATTTTTAGAAACTATGTTTTTAATAAGGTTGAAATAAGCCCTTTGTTCTTCTTCTTTTAGAAAAAAATGAAGCACAGCTCGATCAACCCATACATCTATAGGTTCTAGATTTTGTAATAAAGTGGGATTGGTTAAATCGTCGGCTATGCAGTTTAGGGTATAACCATGGGATTTTAGGATTCTGTCTTTTAGTTTTTTAAGGGCAACAGGGCTTAAATCGTTTGCAATAAGATTTGTATAGCCTTTATCTAAAAGTGCCTCTATTAAGGTAGTGGTTCCAACACCTACATTTAAAATTTTGGCATCGGTTTCAAGCTTGCAGGACTCAATAAGCTGCATGGTTTGTGCTGGGTTTTCTTCAAACCAACCAAGCTTCTGGTCTTCCTTGTTATAAGCTGTATTCCAATGCGATTGTAAATCTTTAGGGTTGTTCATCTCTGTTTAATAAAACTATTAAAATTTAAAAAAATTGTAAGCCTGTGAAGTTCTGTCGAAACCACCCCAAATAAAATGGTTTTTATATTTAAAAATAGTTTGGGCTTCTAACGTATTTAATTTTTTGTTTGCTTTAAAAGCATGTATTTTATCAAATCCATTTTTAGGTATTTCTCCTTGAACATGATTAAAATTTTCGTCCAATAAACTCAAAACCCTTATAGATTTACTATTGGTATAAGAGTCAAACATGGACATAATAATAGCTCCAGTAATACCACCTAGAACGCCTCCAGTTATCATGCTCAAATTGCTTGGTCTGGGCTCGTAACTTCCCAAGGTAACCACATAATTGTTATTGTTTTTATATGCTGAAATTGCCATTTTAGAATGAATAACCTTTCTAATGAATTGAGATGTTTTCTCCAATTCCCTATAACCATCAAAATCACCACCTTCCAGAATAATGGGAGAATTTTTAAAATGAATAGAATCATCCTCAGAAATTACATATTCCTTTATTATGGTATTATTTGTTAGGTCTATAAAGTTTATGACCAATTTTTCATTTGAAATATACGAGTCAATAAGTACTTCATCTATTAAAAAACTGCTATGTGTATTTGCAGAATTGTTTTTGGAAAAATGTACATTTTCAATTTTATTAAAACCAGATACTTCATTTTTTAGGTCTAGGCTAATAACATAGGTGTGCTTATCAGTGAGGTTTATTGTTAAAATGATAGTGTCTTGTGTTGAAAAAATTTTCGTGCTGGCCACGGCTTGGTCTAAAGAACAGGGTAAATTATTGTCAATAAATTCAAAAGCATTGGTTTTGTGTACAATAAATAAAAAGGAATATAGATTGTAGGTTATTCCATTGTCTCTTTCAAAGGTTTTGTCTGAAAAATCATAGGAACTTTCTTTAAATGTTCCATTCAAATTAAAAGTGTACAGTTTAAGAGTGGACGATTTCTTTTTAATTGTTAGCAAATGAAGTCCTAGCTCATTTTTTACAAATTGAATGGGGTTTTCGCCTTTTAAATCTATTGCCACATCATCAATAAGTTGACTGGTTCCTAAATTGAAATCAACTTTAACACAACTTATTTTTTTCATGGATGCATTTGCAAAAAACAAGGTATATTGAAATCCTTCAAACACATAACCTACTAAATCTTCAGAGGGCAAATTGTTAAAAGAAAAAGTATGCAATAATTGTTTTTCATTATTATAAAGCTCAGCAATGAAACCTTTTTTTATTTTATAAAATATAGCAAATTCACCAGTTTTGGAATTGACAATAGGTGTTGCTTCTTTTATGGTTTCGTTTTCAAAAAGTCTGTTGGTTGAATATAACCAATCTTCTTGGGCAGTAGCCAAACATGAAACAAAAGCATACAAGCAAAAAAAAAAAGGCTCTCATATTAACTTATATGCAATCCGTTATTCACTTTGGCATCATCAGGATTTACGAACACCAATTTGCCATCAGCAGTCTCTGTCATTAAAATCATGCCTTGACTTTCCACACCACGTAAGGCTCTTGGTGCCAAATTAACCAAAACCGTAACTTTTTTTCCAACTACTTCTTCTGGAGTGAAACTTTCGGCAATTCCGGACACAATGGTCCTTACATCAATGCCTGTATCTACTTTTAAAACCAAAAGTTTTTTGGCTTTGGGCATTTTTTCAGCTTCCAAGATGGTTCCAACCCTTAGGTCCAGCTTGGTGAAATCTTCAAATGAAATGGTTTCTTTTTGAGGTTCTACGGCTTTGTTCGCAGCTTCATTGGCTTTTTTGGTCGCCAATAATTTGTCTATTTGTGCCTGAACGGTTTCGTCTTCAATTTTTGAGAACAACAATTCGGCTTTTCCTATTTGATGTCCAACAGGTAGTAGAGTGTCTTTTAATGATATGTCATTCCAACTTAAAGTGTCTTTGCGAGACTTATTTTTTTGAGCCGTGGCAATCTCTTTGTTTGATGAGATAACCACATCGCTTTGCTCCTCGTTATGACATAATCTTAAAATATCTTTTAATTTGTTTGAAGTAAATGGTAAAAAAGGCTCGCTTAATGTAGCTAAAGCCGAAGCTATTTGTAAGGCGACAAACATAATGGTTCGTGTTCTGGCTTCATTTTCTTTAATTACTTTCCAAGGTTCTTCGTCTGCTAAATATTTATTTCCAAGTCTGGCTAAATTCATTAGCTCCTGACCGGCTTCACGAAACCTGTAACGCTCAATGGAGCTTGCAATAACAGCAGGATAGGCTTTTACTGTCGCAAGGGTTTCTTCGTCTATTTGCGAAAATTCACTTGGTTCGGGAACAAGGCCGTTGTAATACTTGTTGGTCAACACCACCACACGGTTGATAAAGTTTCCAAAAATGGCTACCAACTCGTTGTTGTTTCTTGCCTGAAAATCTTTCCAGGTAAAATCGTTATCCTTTGTTTCTGGAGCATTGGCTGTTAAAGCATATCGCAATACGTCCTGCTGATTTGGAAAATCTTCTAAATATTCTGGCAACCAAACAGCCCAATTTTTAGAGGTTGACAATTTGTTGCCTTCTAAATTCAAAAATTCGTTTGCAGGTACATTATCTGGTAAAATATAACTTCCTTCAGCTTTTAGCATGGCAGGAAATATAATACAGTGAAACACAATATTGTCCTTGCCTATAAAATGAACCAATTTGGTGTCTTTATCTTTCCAGTAAGGCTCCCAGTCTTTTCCTTCGCGTGCTGCCCACTCTTTGGTTGCGGAAATATAACCAATAGGCGCATCAAACCAAACATAAAGCACTTTGCCTTCGGCATCTGGAAGAGGCACGGGAATTCCCCAGTCTAAATCCCTAGTTACAGCTCTTGGACGCAAACCATCGTCAATCCAAGATTTTACTTGTCCGTAAACATTGGGTTTCCAGTCTTTTTTGTGTCCTTTTAAAATCCATTCCCTTAAAAAGGCTTCGTGTTTATCTAGAGGTAAAAACCAGTGTTTGGTTTGTTTTAAAGTTGGTACATTGCCAGTAATGGCAGACTTCGGGTTGATTAAATCCGTGGCATTATGACTGGTTCCACATTTTTCACATTGATCGCCATAACTTTCTTCGTTGCCACATTTTGGGCAGGTTCCAATTACAAATCTATCGGCTAAAAACTGGTTGGCTTCCTCATCGTACAATTGTTCTGTAACCTCTTCAATAAACTCGCCTTTGTTGTAAAGTGTTGTAAAAAATCCTGAAGCTGTCTCGTGATGAATTTTTGCCGATGTTCTGGAATAATTGTCCAAAGAAATCCCAAAATCCTCGAACGATTTTTTTATAATGGCATGATATTTATCTACAATATCCTGAGGGGAAACCCCTTCTTTCTTTGCTTTAATGGTAATGGGAACGCCATGTTCGTCGCTTCCACAAATAAAAGCCACATCGTTTCCTGTTAATCTTAAATAGCGTGCGTAAATATCTGCAGGCACATAAACACCTGCCAGATGACCAATATGAATTGGGCCATTTGTGTAAGGTAAAGCAGCTGTTATGGTATACCTGCTTGCCGACGAGGCAGGTTTTTTTGGTTGATTCATATATTTTGAATTA
Source organism: Xanthomarina gelatinilytica (assembly GCF_000348685.1). Taxonomy (GTDB): domain Bacteria; phylum Bacteroidota; class Bacteroidia; order Flavobacteriales; family Flavobacteriaceae; genus Xanthomarina; species Xanthomarina gelatinilytica. Next base: position 536,179 of record NZ_ANLA01000004.1, read on the forward strand.
TGTCATGTTAAACACAGTCTCTAAAATGACAAAAAATTGTTTTTTTAAGATTACAAAAGTACACATTTTAAAAGCGATTTATAAAAAAAATGTACATTTACCATATGATAAAAAACACATGCCTATTATGTTTGTTCTGTTTGGTTTTTTTCTTTGGAAAAACAACACTTTCAGCTCAAGAAGCACTAACTTATAAAACTCAAGTTTTGATACAACCTCCATATTTAAAAGCTGGCGATACAGTTGCTATTGTTGCTCCTTCAGGAATTTTAAAGAACAGATTGGGTGAAGTCCAACAAGCAACAGATTTACTAAAAAGTTGGGGCTTGAACGTAGTGGTTGGGAAGCATGTTTTTAATCAAAACAATCATTTTGCAGGAACGGATGCTGAAAGGTACGAAGATTTTCAGCAAGCGATGGACGACCCAACCATAAGTGCCATTTGGTGTGCTCGAGGAGGTTATGGAACCGTTAGGATTTTAGATAAATTAAACTTTTCAAAATTTAGGGAAAACCCTAAATGGCTTATAGGTTACAGCGATATTACTGCCTTGCACAATCAATTTCACAACGAAGGGTTTGAAAGCATCCATGCCTTAATGTGTACCAGTTTGACCAAGAATTTAAAAGATATGAAAGATTCTATTTCAACTTTTAAGAAAGCCATTTTTGGAGAACCAATAAGTTATACGCTTAAGGGTTCCGATTATAATAGAACTGGAACGGTTACAGCTCCTTTGGTTGGTGGAAATTTAACCATGTTGCATACTATGTTAGGTTCTAAAACGAGTATCGATACTAGTGGAAAAATTTTGTTTATTGAAGAAATAGGAGAGTATAAATATCATATAGACAGGATGTTACAAAGTTTAAAACGAGCAGGTTATTTTGATAATTGTGCAGGTGTTTTGGTTGGCGATATGAGCAAATTGAGAAAAAATACAACCCTTTGGGGAACGTCCATTGAACAGCTTATCTTAGATGCCCTTGCAGAATATAATTTTCCGATTGCCTTTAACATGCCAGCTGGACACGAAACTGATAATCGTGCCATGATTTTAGGGAGAACCATTGAAATGACCGTTGAGAAGGATAATACAACGGTTGTTTTTGAGCCATAATATTATCGTCCCATCCTGAAGGATGAAGCCTGTAAGTTGTTATTAAAACAATTTTTTCTGAAAGAAAAAAAATAAAATAGCGCCAAAAAAATAAAGAAACACATCAATTAAATCTCCTGTATATCGCGTATGGAGTTGTGGCATAAGCCATTCAAAATAAAAGGCATAATATGCTGTCATTAATAAGATAATACCCAAAGGTACATAAATGCTTTCCGTTTTTTTTATAAAACGTAGTATTGCCAAACTTAAACCTAGCACAATAGGCATGCATAATAAATCATTTACATAAAAATACACCCAATTAGGAAGAGGTAATGAGAACTTGCTTGCCAAATAAATTAAAAAAGCAAAAAAGCAAAGAATTAAAAAGATATGATTTTTTAAGATTTTCATGCTGCAATGGCTGAAACTAGCCAAGCTATAAACATCCCAATTGCCATAAAAACTAGCCAAATAGAACGGATAATTTTAGCTCCAATTCTAACTATTAGAAAACGATGATTTATATATTTTTCAAAAAAAGCTGGTTTCTTCTCTTTTAAAGCTTCTTGTTTCAAGCGCTCCTCTTTTTCCTTTTTTAAAACGAGTTCCCGTCTTATTTTATAGGATAAAACAGTCCCACAATGCTCACAATAATCTCTGTTGGTATTGTAAATCCCACAATTTGGACATTTAATGGTAGCCATGTTCAGCGCTTTTGATGAAAACACAAAAGTACTACTTATTGTACGATTTACTTTTTAATTTGAAATTTACATTTACTTATTGTTAAATGAGTGAGAGATGGTTATCTTTAGCAAGAGACTGATAAAATGGTTTAATTAACGGAAAGCAATTTCTGATTCAAGGGAACTGGAATGGCATATCACAACGAACTTGGCGAATGGGGAGAACAATTGGCAACAGAATACCTGTTAAAAAAAGGCTATGAAATTCTGGAGCGTAATTACTTTTACGACAAAGCCGAAGTAGATATAATTGCCAAAACACCAACAGGCGATTGTATTGCATGTGTAGAGGTGAAAACCAGAAACTCTGATGTGTTTGGCGATCCTCATAGCTTTGTAAGCAAAGGAAAAATTAAGCTTCTTGTTAAAGCAATGGACGCCTATCTTGTTGAAAATGATATTCCTCTTGAAACACGTTTTGATATAATTGCCATTATAAAAAACAAATCCACAGAAGAGCTTACACATTATGAAAATGCATTTTACCACTTTTAACTCTCACACTTTTTATTGGCAAAGAAGAATGTGAAAACTTTATCAAATAAATACGAACCTCATAAATTAGTTGACAATAGGCCTTAAAACTGCCAGAGCCTGTTTTACGGTCTTAATGTTTTCGAAAGTAAGCAACAAACGCAAACCGTTTCTGGTTTGTTTTTCTTTCATTTTACAAGCTCCAGGATGCGATTGGATGTATTGTAAAATTTTTGTGAAACCATTGCTTTGATAAAAACCACTTTTTTGATCGGTTATAAAATAACCAATGAGTTTGCCTTGTTTCATCACTACTTTTTCAAGACCCATTTTAGTGGCAAGCCATTTTACCCGAACACTGTTGAACAAATCCACTACTTGGGTTGGTAATTCACCAAAACGATCTATGATTTCAGTCTCGAATTTTTGAAGTTCCTCTTCGGTTTTTAGGTTGTTAAGTTGTGTGTAAAGGTTTAAACGTTCAGAAATATTGTTCACATAATCGTCTGGAAAAAGCATCTCAATATCAGAGTCGATGGTTACATCTTTTACATATTCTTTTTCTTTGCCATCGTCTTTATATAAGTCTTTAAACTCATTTTCCTTCAATTCCTCAATGGCTTCATTCAATATTTTTTGATACGTGTCAAAACCAATATCATTAATAAACCCACTTTGTTCGCCACCCAATAAATCTCCTGCACCACGAATTTCCAAATCCTTCATGGCAATATTAAAACCACTGCCAAGTTCTGAAAATTGTTCCAATGCTGTCATTCGTTTTCTGGCATCTTCGGTCATGGCTGCATATTCTGGTGTAATAAAGTAGCAAAAAGCTTTTTTATTGCTTCGTCCCACACGTCCACGCATTTGGTGTAAATCGCTTAAACCAAAATTATTGGCATTGTTAATAAAAATGGTGTTGGCATTTGGCACATCCAAACCGCTTTCCACAATAGTGGTACTAATTAAAACATCAAATTCGCCATTTATAAAAGCGAGCATCAATTGTTCCAATTTTTTACCTTCCATTTGTCCATGGCCAATCCCAATTTTGGCATCTGGTACCAAACGTTGAACCATTCCTGCCACTTCCTTGATGTTCTCTATGCGATTGTGGATAAAGAAAATTTGTCCACCACGTTGTATTTCGTAAGTAATGGCGTCCCTTATGGTTTCTTCGTTAAAACGTATTACATGACTCTCTATAGGATAACGGTTTGGTGGAGGTGTTGTGATAACCGATAAATCCCTAGCTGCCATTAAACTAAACTGAAGGGTTCTAGGGATTGGCGTTGCTGTTAAGGTAAGCACATCCACCTGTTCTTTAAGGGTTTTTAATTTGTCTTTTACAGCCACTCCAAATTTTTGTTCCTCATCAACTATCAATAAGCCCAGATCCTTAAACTTTACATTTTTATTTACTAACTGATGGGTTCCAATAATAATGTCCACTTGACCATTTTCCAACTGTTCCAAGGTTTCCCGTTTTTCTTTGGCAGTTCTAAAACGGTTTAAATAATCCACTGTTACAGGAAAATCCTTTAAACGTTCTTTAAAGGTTCTGGAATGTTGATAGGCCAAAATGGTTGTAGGTACCAAAACAGCAACTTGCTTCCCGTTGTCAACGGCTTTAAAAGCAGCACGAATGGCGACTTCTGTTTTGCCAAAACCAACATCGCCACAAACCAATCGGTCCATGGGTCTTTCACTTTCCATATCAGCCTTTATGTCTGCAGTGGCAGTAATTTGGTCTGGCGTGTCTTCGTAGATAAACGAAGATTCCAATTCCAGTTGCATGTGACTGTCTGGATGGTATTGGTATCCTTTTTCCAATTTTCTTTTGGCATAAACCTGAATTAGGTTAAAAGCAATTTCCTTGACTCTGGATTTGGTTTTTTGCTTGAGGTTTTTCCAGGCAGCAGACCCTAATTTGTAAATTTTTGGAGGTTTGCCATCCTTACCATTGAATTTTGTGATTTTATGTAGCGAATGAATACTTAAATACAAGATGTCCCGTTCGCCATAAACCAATTTTATCGCTTCTTGTTTTTTTCCTTCAACATCTATTTTTTGCAAACCACCAAACCTGCCAATTCCATGGTCTATATGTGTGACATAATCGCCAATCTCCAGGTTTGTAAGTTCTTTTAGGGTAATGGCTTGCTTTTTGGCATAGCCATTTTTTAGGTGAAATTTATGATAACGCTCAAAAATTTGGTGGTCTGTATAACAAGCTATTTTATAATCCTTGTCTATAAAACCTTGGTAAAGGGAAAGTACAATGGTTTTGTAATGTACCTGTTCCTCCAAATCTTCAAAAATATCATGAAAACGTTTGGCCTGCTGCTCGCTAACACAAGCTATGTAGTTGGTATAACCATTCTCGTGATTGGTGTTGAGGTTTTCAATTAATAAGTTGAACTGTTTGTTAAAGGATGGTTGTGGAGAGGTGTTAAATTGAACGGTTTGCGACTCTTCGTGTGGCTTGTCTTGAGCGAAGTCGAAAGGCCCTGAATGACCAAACACAGCTTGTGACCCAAATTCCACTAAGGTAAAATCCAATAACTGCTTTTTTAATAATGTTGAATTGCAAAACAATTCGTCAGGCTCTGCATGTTTTAATTCCGATGATAGATTTTTAAAGGCTTCTACGGCTTTTTCAAAAAAATCGTCTATTCTAGAAAACAAGATATCGCTGTTTTTGGTAAAAATGACCGTTTTGGAAGCGATATAATTTAAAAAACCTTGTCTGCTTTCTTCCAAAAGTTTGTTGGCAACATTTGGAATGATGTTAATTTTCTTGATTTGTTCTGTAGATAGCTGTGTTTCCACATCAAAAGTTCGAATACTATCCACATCGTCTCCAAAAAACTCAATTCTATAAGGCTCGTCGTGACTAAAAGAAAAGACATCCACGATACCACCACGAACCGAAAATTCTCCTGGTTCGGTTACAAAATCCACACGTTTGAATTTGTATTCAAACAGGACTTCGTTTACAAAGTCTATGGACAACTTATCGTTGATCGAAATTTTTAGCGTATTTCGTTCCAACTCTTTCCTTGTCACAACTTTTTCAAAAAGTGCATCTGGATATGTAACAATAATAGCTGGTTTTTTTCGGGAATTTATTCGGTTCAAAACTTCAGCCCTTAAAAGTACATTGGCATTGTCTGTTTCTTCTATTTGGTAAGGTCTTCTGTAACTTCCAGGATAAAAAAGCACGTCTTTATCGTTCAGTAATACCTCCAAATCGTTGAGGTAAAAAGCAGCTTCTTCTTTATCGTTAAAAACAAGCAGAAAAGGTTTGTTTGCTTGCTTGAATGTTTCAGTTAAAACAAAGGACAACGATGAACCTACAAGGCCTTTTAAATGTGTTTTACTTTGATTTTGGGCAATAGCAGATTGCAGATTTTGCGTTTGCAAAGCCTGTGCATATGTTTGCGAGAGAACAGTTTTACTCAAGACAATTTATTTTAATGAATCCAAGATTCTTAGCAGTGCAAATATAAAGTTTCCTATTTAATATGACCGGAATTTATTTCTTGAATGCCATGTTGGTTTGTAGAGTTAAAAAAAGCAATGTTTATATTTTAAAAGGTAGTATCTTTGATTATATTTGCAGCACTTTAAAAAACAAGATTATATGTCATTTTTAGATTTATTTGATAGCGGATTTAAACAACGTAACGCAGACCACTTTGCAGCTATAGTTAGAGTGGCTATGGACGATGGAATTATTACAGATGATGAGAAAGCGTTTTTAGACCGTTTGGCTCGTAATTTGGATATTAGTGAAGACGAGTATAAAACCATCTTAAAAGACTACCAGTCTCACCCAATTAACCCTCCTACATCTTACGAAAGACGTTTGGAGCGTTTATACGATTTGGCAAGAATGGTTTATGTAGATCACATTAAAGGGGACAGCGAAGAGATTGTTCTTAAAAAAATAGCAGTTGGTTTGGGCTTTAGTCCAGACAACGTAAAGTATGTTGTGGACAAAGCATTGACTTTGGTAAGCAATGGTGTGGATTTAGATACTTTTTCTGAAGAAATAAGAAACATGAATAGATAACAACATCTATTTTAAGATAAAAAAAAGCGAATGGAACCTGTAGTGCCATTCGCTTTTTTTATGCAATATGTAAAAGGTTTATTTGGCGTTTCTCATAAACTCTTCGGCTTTTTCCACCATGTTTTTACTGCCACAGAAAAAAGGAACACGTTGGTGCAATTCGGTTGGTTTTATATCCATAATTCTATTAAAACCATCGCTGGCTTTGCCTTTGGCTTGTTCGGCCAAAAAAGCCATTGGGTTACATTCGTAAAGCAAGCGTAGTTTTCCATTGGAATTTTTGGAGCTTTTTGGGTACAGATAAATACCACCTTTAATCATGTTTCTATGAAAATCTGATACCAAGGACCCAATGTATCTGCTGGTATAAGGTCTGTCGCCTTCTTCCATTTGGCAATACTTAATGTAATCTTTAACACCTTGAGGGAAATGAATATAATTTCCTTCGTTTACTGAATAAATTCTGCCATTTTCAGGAAAGGTCATTCTTGGATGCGATAAATAGAAGGTGCCAATGGCAGGATTGAGCGTAAAACCATTCACACCATCTCCAGTGGTATAAACCAACATGGTTGAAGTGCCATAAACCACATATCCAGCAGCAACCTGTTTGTTGCCTTCCTGAAGAAAATCCTCGATGGTTACTGGAGTTCCAACTGGAGTTACACGTCTGTATACGGAAAAGATAGTTCCAACAGAGACATTGACATCAATGTTTGAAGAGCCATCCAAAGGATCTATTAAAACAATATATTTGTTTTGGTTGTTTTCGTCTTGACTATTAATGGTAATAAAATCATCTTCTTCTTCACTGGCTATACCACAAACAATATTTCTGTTTTTTAAAGTTTGAATAAACTTCTCATTGGCATACACGTCTAGTTTTTGTTGGTCTTCCCCTTGTATGTTTGTGTCTCCAGCAGCACCAATAATATCTACCAGTCCAGCTTTGTTCACTTCGTGGTTAACTACCTTGGCTGCTAAACGAATGGAGTTGATAAGTCGAGACAATTCTCCAGAAGTATATTTAAAAGAGGCTTGATTTTCAATAATAAATTCTCCTAAAGTTTGATTTTTTCTAGACATGAAGTTTTAGTATGTTGATTGTATTGCAAATATCGTATTTTTTAACAAACTATAACGTTTTCAAAAAAGATAAATATGAGATAATAAGCAACTTTAAACTATCTTTATCCCAAATTTTTTTTATGAAAATCTCTATTCGTAAAGCGAAAAAAGAAGATATGGCTGCTGTTCTTAAATTAATTAAGGAATTGGCAGTGTTTGAGAAGGAACCAGATGCTGTGGAAATTTCTGTTGCAGATTTACAGCGTGATGGTTTTAAGGAACAACCAGAATTTGAATGTTTTGTTGCAGAAGTAGCTGAAAAAATTCAAGGAATCGCTTTGGTTTACAAACGTTATTCCACCTGGAAAGGCCCTGTGTTGCATTTGGAAGATTTAATTGTGAGCCAGAACATGAGAGGTCATAATATTGGAACCTTGTTGTTAAATGAAGTCGTAAGATATGGCAACCAGTTAGGGGTAAAACGTATAAGTTGGGAGGTATTGGACTGGAATGAACCAGCCATTGCATTTTATGAAAAGAAAGGAGCCAACGTGATGCGGGATTGGGATGTGGTGCACTTAAACGAAAAAGGAATTAAAGCATATTTATCAAAATTGTAATGCAAGTATTTAAATTTGGAGGAGCATCGGTTAAAGATGCCAAAGGCGTAAAAAACTTAGTAAATGTTTTAAATAAAACTGGATATAAAAATACCTTGGTGGTAGTTTCTGCCATGGGAAAAACCACCAATGCCTTGGAAAAGGTTATTGCCAATTACTTTGATAACAAAGGCGAACTTCAAAGTTCACTTCAAGAGGTTATAAAATTTCACAATGGTATTTTATTGGACCTGTTTGACAATGAGCAACACGCTGTATATAAAAAAATAACAGCTTTATTTAATGAGCTAACAGCTTTTATGGACAGAAATAAATCGCCAGATTATAATTTTGTTTACGATCAGGTCATTGGTTTTGGAGAATTGGTTTCCACAACCATTGTTAGTGAGTATTTAAACGACGTGGGCTTGAAAAACCAGTGGTTGGATGTTAGGGACTTTATAAAAACAGACAATTATTATAGAAGTGCCCATGTAGATTGGGAAGCATCTCAAGAGCGTATTGCAACGCAATTTAACAGAACCCAGTTAAACATCACTCAAGGGTTTTTAGGTAGTGATGCCAACAATTTTACAACTACTTTAGGACGAGAAGGTAGTGACTATACAGCTGCTATTTTTGCCTACTGCTTAAATGCCCAAAGCGTGACTATTTGGAAAGATGTTCCAGGTGTTTTAAATGCCGATCCAAGGTATTTTGAAAATGCCCAGTTGTTAAACAAAATATCGTATAGAGAAGCCATAGAGTTGGCTTTTTATGGGGCTTCCGTAATTCATCCCAAAACCTTGCAGCCTTTGCAACGAAAAGAAATTCCTTTGTTTGTAAAATCGTTTTTACAACCAGAAAACAAAGGCACCATGGTTAGTAAGGAAGCAGGACTGGATCCACAGATTCCATGTTTTATCGTAAAGAAAAACCAGGTGCTGATTTCCTTGTCTTCTTTGGATTTCTCATACATAGTGGAGGATAATATCAGCGAGATTTTCAAATTGTTGCACTTATATAAAATGAAGGTGGACGTGATTCAAAATTCTGCCATCAGTTTTTCGGTATGTGTGGACAATATGTATAAAAACCTGGAAAAGTTATTACAACACTTAAAAGCAAAGTTTAAAGTAACCTGTACGGAAAACGTATCCTTATACACCATAAGGCATTATAATGAACTAGCTATAAAACAGTTGGAAAAAGATAAGGAAGTGTTACTGAAACAATTAACGCACGAAACCATGCAAATAGTTACTAAATAAACATTTTCATTACATTTGTATTCATGACAAAGCAACCAGATACAGGATTGGTGTCGGCCAAAGAAGTGGCTAAAGCCATACAATTGGATTCTTACGGATTTGTAGGGACGTTTATTGGATGGATACTTATGAAAGTGCTTAAAATATCTACCCTAAACGATATTTACAACAGAAACAAACACCTTGAAAAGGTAGATTTTTTAAATGGTATTTTGCACGAATTCCAAATTAAATTCGAAATCCCGGAAGAAGATTTAAAACGATTGCCAAAAGATGGCGCTTACATTACGGTTTCCAATCATCCACTTGGAGGGATTGATGGCATTTTGCTTTTAAAATTAATGCTGGAACAACGAGAAGATTTTAAAATTATAGCCAATTTCCTTCTTCATAGAATAGAGCCATTAAAACCTTACATTATGCCAGTAAATCCTTTTGAAGACAGGAAGGATGTTAAATCTAGTATTGCAGGTTTTAAAAATGCGATAAAACACTTGCAAGAAGGGCATCCACTTGGTGTGTTTCCAGCTGGTGAAGTTTCTACTTATAGAGACGGGAAATTATTGGTAGACAAACCTTGGGAAGAAGCAGCCATGAAGCTTATTCAAAAAGCCGAAGTACCTGTGGTACCAATATATTTCCATGCCAAAAACAGCACACTTTTTTATAAGTTATCCAAGATTAGCGATACGTTTAGAACGGCAAAGCTGCCATCGGAATTGCTAACTCAAAAACGTAGAACCATAAAAGTAAGAATAGGAAGGCCAATTTCGGTTGCAGACCAAAAGGAACATCAAAGCCTTGATGAATTTTCAGAATTCATTAGAAAAAAAACCTATATGCTTTCCAATTCGTTTGATGAAAAAGGAAATTTATTAAGCAATATCTCATCCACCTTAAAAGTGCCAAAACCACCAAAACGAATTGTAACGCCAATTTCAAAAGACATCATGAACCAAGAGGTGGAAGCATTAAGAAAAGGGGATTGTAGGTTGTTGCAAAGCAAGAATTACGAGGTATTTTTGGCCACATCTACCGAAATACCGAACATTTTAAGGGAAATAGGCAGATTGCGTGAAATTACTTTTAGGGAAGTTGGCGAAGGAACAAATGAAGCCATAGACCTAGATACTTTTGATACCTATTACCACCATATGTTTCTTTGGGACAGCGAACAACAGCTTGTAGCTGGCGCTTACAGAATGGGATTAGGCTCTGAGATTTATGCCAAATATGGGATAGACGGATTTTACCTTCAGGATTTATTTAGGTTTGAGCCGGAATTGTTTAAAATGATGAGCGAATCCATAGAAATGGGTCGCGCCTTTATAATAAAAGAATATCAACAAAAACCCATGCCATTATTTTTGCTATGGAAAGGCATAGTACACACTACGTTGCGTTATCCTGAACACAAATTTTTAATAGGTGGAGTAAGTATTAGCAACCAGTTTTCAAATTTCTCAAAATCGTTAATGATTGAGTTTATGAAATCTCATTATTACGATCCATACATTGCACAATATGTGCATCCAAAAAAAGAGTTTAAAGTAAAACTGAAAGATGCAGATAAAGATTTTGTTTTTGATGAAACCGAAGCCGATTTAAACAAATTTGACAAAATTATAGATGAGGTAGAACCAGGTGCTTTGCGATTGCCAGTATTGCTTAAAAAATACATCAAACAAAATGCCAAATTGGTAGCCTTTAATGTGGATCCTTTGTTTAACAATTCGGTGGATGGCTTGATGTACATAAAAATTGCCGACTTACCGGAAAGTACTGTAAAACCTGTTATGGAAGAGTTTCAAGCTGAATTGGAACAAAAACTCTCTGAACAGAATGATGCTTAAATAACTATTATTTAAAGCCCAAATATTATGTTCCAAATCAACTTTAAATTAGCCAGCTTCCTGTTTTTTTTAAGTATTTTTAGTTTACAAGCACAACAAGTTTCGGGTGTTGTTTACAACAAAAAAACTCAGGAACCTATGGAAGGGGTTACTGTTTATTTCAATAACACTACCATAGGTACTATCACCAACAGTAAGGGTATTTTTAAGCTTGATATACAAGAAATACGTACCTCATTGGTAGTCTCATTTTTAGGCTTTAAGAAAATAGTACAAGAAAATTATTCTGAAGACAAGGTTTATACCTTTTATCTAGAAGAAGAAATTAGTGTTTTAAATGAAGTAGTTATAAGTACTCAAGATTCTTGGACTAGAGAACATAAACTTATTCAGTTTAAAAGACACTTTCTAGGGTATAGTAAAAACGCTCGTTCTTGTTCCATATTAAATGAAGATGAAATATTTTTAAAGTTTGATGAAAAATCAATGCAATTAACAGCAACTTCAAAAACTCCTATCATTATAAAAAATGATAATTTAAAATATGAAATTGCATATGATTTACAAGATTTTGAAGTAACTTATAAAATTAATTCTACAAATAATCACAATGGACATCCATATGTAGAACGTGTTTATTATGAAGGGACTTCATATTATAAATCGTTATTAGATGAGCCTAAAAATAGAATAGATAAAAGAAGAGAAGAAGCTTATAAAGGATCGGTTTTGTATTTTATGAGAGCACTTTTTAAAGATACTTTAATTAAGGATCGCTTTACTTTTTATTATAATAAAGAACAAATTCCTATAGAAAACTATTTAAGTTTATACAAAACGCAACATGATAATTTAATTAAAGTACGCTTGTATAAAGCCTTAGACGTTGTTGATCCGTTTGGTTGCCAATCTACAATTACACCTTTAGACACTTATTTTTACGTGAATAGTTTAGGAAACTATTCTCCAGTTAATGCCATTTCTTTTTCAGGCTATATGGGAGAACAACGCGTAGGAGATGCACTTCCATTGGATTACCAACCTACATTGGAAAATTAAATGCCTAAAAGGAATGAAACCATTCCTGAAATTGGTTTCCCAAAAAAGGAATATGTCTCAATTCGCCACTTAAAGAACCAATTAAGCTAATAATCCATATAATAAAAAAACCAACATTTACAATCCATCCTATAACAGGCACAAAGCTAAAGATTAAGATGCCTAACATGATGCCAAGAGATTGCCTAATATAAAATGAAGCATAGGCATTTTTGGCATTATGGTTCATTACAAACGCAATGATCCATCCAATGATGGTCATGTGTGCAATAATGGCTATGGTTTTGCCATCTTTTAAAACCTCATTCGAATATTTTGGACCATTTTGATAGGTGCCATCTTCAAAATTTTTATTTTCTTCAGACATGATTTTAAAATTTAGAATTTTGCCTACTAAAGATAATGAAAATTAAGGAGTTATGCTTTTATTTTAAGTTAAAACTAATAACAAGCGACAGCTTTTTATATGTTATTGAAAGGCTTTATCAATAGGTTCCCATAATTCTATTTTATTGCCATCGTTATCCAGGATCCAACCAAATTTACCATATTCATATTCTTCTATGTTTCCAACAATAGTGACACCTTCTGCTTTTAAGGCAGTCATTAATTCGTGTAAATTTTCTACACGATAATTAAACATGAAATCTTTTTTTGAAGGTTCATAATAGTTGCTTTCCTCGGGAAAAGGACTCCATTGTGTGGAACAATCCTTGCCATCTTGGTCTTTCCACCAAAAGGTACAGCCGTAATCGTCTGTATTAAACCCAAGATGCTTCTGGTACCATTCTTTGGTGGCTTTGGGGTCTTTGGTTTTAAAAAATAAACCACCTATTCCTGTAACGCGTTTTTTCATTTTGAACATTATTTTTTAATCTCCAGAACAACCTGTCAATAGACAGGAAGGAGGAAACCTCATATTAGTAAATATTTTTTTTTGAATACCTAAAAGGTAAAAAAACCTTGCAACATGTTATTTTTTAATGGTTTGTTCATAAACCTGAACCCAATCTTCCACAGTCATCTTTTGGGATAATTCTGCAATAAGCTCGAAGGGAATCTCTTCGGGTTTTTTAAAACGAATACAGCTTTTTCCCATATCCAATTTTCGTTTACAGTGTTTTGGATATTCGCTAACAAACCAATCGTGTATTTCCGGAACAGCATAAATACCACTATGATACAGGTTGATGGAGTTTTTTTGCGATGCAAAACTCATAAAAGGCAAAGGTTCCTTTGGTGAGCAATGATAGCCATCTGGATACATGCTATGTGGAACATAATAACCAATCATCCCATATTGTATGCCTTCTTCAAACCCTTTTGGAAGGTTGGTTTTAATGGTTTCCCTTAGTTTTTTTAAGGCCTCTTGTCTCGCTTCAGGTGCTTGACTTATATAATCTTCTGGTGAATTTGCTTGGTATTGCATGTGTTTTGTTTCCTTTAGGTTGTAAAGTTAACAATTTCGAAGTTTTGGGATAGCTTTTATTTTATCTACAATGGTTTGGGCCAATTTTTCCTTGCTTTCAACAGTCCATCCAGCTACATGAGGTGTTAAGATTACATTTTGTGCTTGAATTAAATATCGAAATGCCTCTGGCATGTTTTCATCGTTATTTTTAAATAAATTCTCAAATGAGGCTTTTTCGTATTCCAAAACATCCAATCCAGCTCCTAAAATTTTTCCTGTTTTTAAAGCCGAAACCAAATCGTTTGTTACAACACTTTTACCACGAGCTGTATTTAATAACCAAAAGGGCTTATTAAATGCATGGATAAATTTAGAATTTACCATTTTTTTGGTCAGTTCTGTTTGTGGCGTATGCAAGCTTACAACATCTGCTTGTTCTTGAAATGTTGCTAAAGACACTTGTTTGGCATTTTTATCTCCTACGTTGGCTTTAATGTCGTAACATAGCACATCAACATCAAAGCCTCTCAGTTTTTTTGCAAAAGCTTTTCCCATGTTGCCATATCCTATAATTCCAACGGTTTTCCCATCGAGTTCCAAGCCTCTATTGTCCTCACGTAACCATTTACCTTCACGAATTTCACTATCGGCTTTGTTGAGCTTGTTGAATAAGGATAGGAGCAAAGCTAAGGTATGTTCGCCTACGGCATTGCTATTGCCTTCTGGAGCGGAAATTAAAATAACCCCTTTTTTTTCGGCATAATCGCAATCTATATTTTCTAAACCAGCACCAACCCTTCCAATAAACTTTAAGTTTTTTGCTGCATCCAAAAACGTTTTATCTATGGTAAAGCGACTTCTGATAATTATTCCATCGTAATTTGAAATGATAGTTTCAATATCTTTTTTTGAAGCAGTGTACTCTTGGTGGTTTTGAAATCCCAACTCGTTGAGCTGCTTTATAAGCAAGGGATGATTGGTATCTAGATGGAGGATTTTCATCATTAAAACCCTAAAATTAGTTTGGCAATTAAAAAGTAGGTAAGAATTCCAAAAACATCGTTGCTTGTGGTAATAAAAGGTCCTGTGGCCACAGCTGGATCAATCCCTCTTTTGTCTAAAAATATAGGAATAAAGGTACCTATAAGTGCTGCCATAATAATAACAGCAACCAAAGCAATGGCTATGGTAATGGAAACAATATATGGTGTTCCAAACACAAAGTGTGTAATGCCCAAACCTATTAACGCAATGGCAAATCCATTAACCAAACCCAAAATAAATTCTTTAAATAGGCGCTTTAAAATGTTGCCATCCACACTATCGTTAGCAAGCCCTTGAACCACAATGGCAGAAGACTGTACACCAACATTTCCAGCAGTTGCTTGAATAAGTGGTACAAAACTTAAAAGCACGATAAAACTTCCCATGCTTTGGTTAAAATGCTCGATAATGCTTGCAGCTCCCAAGCCACCAAACATACCAATAAGCAACCAAGGCAAGCGCGCTATGGTTAATTTCCAGATACTATCATCTGCTTCTACATCCCTGGAAATACCTGCAGCCATTTGATAATCTTTATCTGCTTCATCCCTTATTACATCCACAATGTCATCAATGGTAATTCGACCAAGAAGCACCATGTCTTCATCAACAACTGGAATGGCTTCCAAATCGTATTTTTGCATGACCCTTGCCACTTCTTCCACATCTTCATCCACTTTAACATAATCCACACTTTTAATGTAGATATCTGCAATTTTTTGATCGCTTTTGGCAACTATTAAATCTTTTAAAGACAACCTGCCAATTAATTTGTTTTGTTTGTTTACCACATAAATGGAGTGAACCCTTCTTACATCTTTGGCTTGACCTCTAATTCTACGTAAACAGCCTGCAACTGTCCAGGTTTCGAAAACTTTTACCAGCTCTTTGGCCATCAAACCACCAGCTGTATCTTCGTCGTAGGCCAATAATTCGGTGATTTCTGCTTTGTGCTCTTCGTCCAGGATTTGAGAGATAACCTCTTGTTGTCTTTCTTCTGGAAGTTCAGCTATAATATCGGCAGCATCATCTGTGTCCAATTCCTCAATTTCTTCAGCAATCTCTTTGGCTGAGAGGTTTTTAAGGACCTTTTCCCTGTTGTCCTCATCCAGTTCCATCAACACATCAGAGGTGGTCTCGGAATCCAGAAGTTTAATCACATACATAGCCTCCTCTAGATTGACTTCATCTAAAATTTCGGCAATATCAGCATAATGAAAGCCTTTGAGTAATTGTTGAAGTTCCTTATCGTTTTTTGTTTCGATAAGTTGTTCAACTTGCTCAATAAGCTCATCGGTTAATTCAAATTGTATGTTTTCTTTTTCTTCAGACATGAGGTTTCTTGTCGTTTCACTTTGTTGAAAAAACAAAAGCTTTATGGATTAATATCGTTTTCAATTAATAGCGTAAGTTCTATAAACTCTTGTACTGATAATTGTTCTGGACGTTTGTCAAAGATACTATTTGCTTTTAAATTATCGGATAAATTAAAAGTTTTTAAACTGTTGCGAAGTGTTTTTCTTCGTTGTTGAAACCCTGTTTTAACCACTTTAAAAAGTAAGGTTTCGTCACAGGGAAGCGTGAAGTTTTCTTTACGTTTTAATAGCAAGACGCCAGAATCTACCTTTGGTGGCGGATTGAATACATGTGGAGGTACTGTAAATAAGTATTCGGCATGGTAAAAGGCTTGGGTTAACACAGATAAAATGCCATAGACTTTACTGCCTTCTTTTGAGCAAATACGTTGTGCAACTTCTTTTTGAAACATCCCGGAAAATTCAGGGATTTGGTCTCGCATTTCTAGGGTTTTAAACACAATTTGGGTTGAAATGTTATATGGATAATTACCAATAATGGCAAAGGGTTCGTTATTGAACACCAGGTTTAAATCGAATTTTAAAAAGTCCTGCTCTATAACCCTATTTGCTAAATTTAAATAGTTGTTTTTAAGATATTCTACAGATTCTGTATCTATTTCTATAACATGTGTAATAGTGTCTTTTTGAAGTAGGTATTTTGTTAAAACGCCCATTCCTGGCCCAATTTCCAATACGTGCTTATAGCCTTGAAACGATAAGGTGTTAGCTATTTTTTCTGCCACAGATTCATCGTTTAAAAAATGCTGTCCTAAATGTTTTTTTGCTTTTACTTGATGGTCTTTGGACACAGTGTTTTTTGTTTTAAGGGTTAAAAGTCACAGAATATTCGTCTATAATTTCCAATTCGGTTCTAAAAGCCAGCATTTTGTCTGCAAAGCGTTTTAAGCCATCTTGTCTTAATCTATCTGCATGATGCTGGTAATATGCTTCTAAATCTTCCCTGGATTTTGCTCTATATTGAATGGAGTAGGTAAACCCTTCAATATCTTGCTCCACCAGTACACGGGTTAATTTGGCATCTGTAAATTTACCTGTAGCCAAAACTTGAGGAATGTGTTCCTTAATCCAATTTAGCCACTCATCGTGTATGTTTTCTTCTATGTTTATGGTAACGTTGTAAATAATCATTTTTAAAAGTATAAGTGTCTAAAGTTAAAGGTGCCTATTTGAATCACAATGCTAAAATTATAAATTTTAAATGGTTTTAATAAGGCATTGGAACTTGGAATTTTAATGTAAATCCTTTGCAAATAACAGAAGTTCTTCATCATCTTCAAAAGGTTTTACCCTTTTTTCATAAGTTAAGCCTAATTTTTCCAATAACTTGATGGAATTTGAATTTGTTGGCAATGTAATGGCCAAGATTCTAGTGAGCTTAAAGGTGTTTTTGGCCAGTTTTAAAATCTCTTTGGAAGCCTCCAAGCCAAATCCTTTCCCTTCATAACCTGGCAACATGGCAAAACCAATGTCCACATGATCCAATTGTTCTCTTTTTACCAAGCCACAAGTGCCAATGGTTTTGTTTTGTTCCTGTTTAAGCTGCAATTTATAAAACCCAAACCCAAAGTTCTTGTAACTTTTAAGAGTGCCTTCTTTTAAATAGTTTTTTGCGTCTTCAAGAGTTTTCAGGTTTTTGTTGCCAACATATTTTATAAAATGAGGTGTGTTTGTAAGCTCTAGAATAAAAGAGGCATCTTCTAGAGTTAGTTTTGAAATTATAAGTCTGTTGGTTTCAGCTATCATTAACTTTACATGTTGGATGAGTTTTTACAAAAGGTGTATTATTTTATTGTAAAAAGAATTAATTAATGGCATCACCTCGCAGTGACCTAAAGTTGTTTCTGGCATCCACAAAATAAATGCTGTCTTGATAGTTAAAAACTATTTTTTCGTATAGTTCTTGGGCTTTTTCAGGTTGATTCAGTTTTTTTCTATATAATTCTGCTAGAAAAAAATAGGCGTCGTCTGCTAAGATATCATCACTAAAATTGGTAATAATGGCTTGGTAATTTGCTTCGGCTCTATGGTATTCCTGATTCTTTTCGAACAATTGAGCCTGCTTAAATAGGGCTTGGTCTTCAATGGTTTTTCCTTTGTGATTGGTTAAAATCTCATCTAAAAGTTCAATGGCATTATCTGTTTGGTTCTGGAAAGCCATTAAATCTGCTTTGGCATAAAGTTTTAAAGCAGTTTGTGTGGAATCTTCGTATTTATTGTCTGTAATAAGCAACATGAGGTCCAAGGCATCGTTGGCAATTAATTGTGAAGTGGAGGACTTTAAAATTTTAAGCTGAGATTCTGCCCATTTAAAATCGCCTTTGTAATAACTGGTTTTTGCCACTTTATATCGAGCTTCTTGGGACAAGGTACTGTTTTTTAAATTGCGTTGTACTTGGGTGTAATAAATAAGGGCTTCGTTAAACTTTTCCTGTAACACCAAAACATCACCAAGTTCCAATTTAACACCAGCTTCTTGAAAGGAGTTTAATGGCAGTTCCAAGCTTTGTTTTAAAACAGAAACAGCCTGATTGGGTTCATGTTTGTAAAATGCTAAAAAATGCGCGTAAGAAATTTGTATGAACAGTGTTTTAGTATGTGTGCCATAAGTGTCAAAAATAGCTTTGTATTCACTTAAAATACTGTTATATTCTTCTTTGGTTGCCAGTTGGGTTTTAATTTCAATAAGATTGTAATATGCTTTAAGCTTGGTGTCCAGGTCTTGGGCTGTTTCGGTTAGGTAGGTAAAGATGTCCAGAGCCACTTGATAGGCCTTATCTGCCAAAGCTATATGTGCCAGTTCCTCAATCCTGTCTAAGCTTTCCGGTTGTCTAAAAAACATGGCTTTTTCTTGTGTAAATGCTTTGTTGTAATCTTTTTGTTGTACAAAAAGCCAGCTTAGCATTTCGTTCCATAATAAATTTTGGTCTGTTTGAATTTTTTTCAATAAGATGCGTTTTAGCAACACATTGTTTTTGTTGTCGCTGTTTTCACTTATAAATTCACTAAAAGCCCTTTTTATGGTGTTTATATAAGAGTCATTCAGCTCCACAAAATTCAAATAGCTTTCAAACATTTTTTCCACATTTCCTTGATCGCCATAAATACGAGCCAATTGCACATTAAAATTTAAATCCGGCTTTAATACCATGGCTTTTTCATAGGCAGTAATGGCTTGGTCCAGCAAAGACCTGTCTTCGAAAGCCTTTCCAACTACAAATACAAAATTTGGATTTTGGTCTATGGTTTTTAAAGCATTCTCGTAGTATGTTTCAGCTTGGATGATGTTGTTTTGTAGCTGATAATTATAGCCTAATTCAATTAATAAAGGTGGGTAATTAACTCTGGAAATCTGCTCTAAAAGCAAGGTTTCTGCTTCTTGGTATTTCTCCAATTGCTGAAGTGATTTCACTAACTGCAGCAAATAGGTGTTGTTGTTGGGCGACTTGTTGTAGAGCTTTTTATAGGAGAGTAAGGCTTTTTCAAAATCACCATTTTTATAATATTCAGCAGCAACAATATCTTCTTGCGAAAACATGTTGAAACAACATAAAAAACTTATAACAAATAGAAACCTCATGGCATTGCTTTGTGTAAATATAACAAAAGTGGTTTTTAGAACCTGTATGAAACCTTATTTTTAAGAATGATTTAAGATGCTTAAATGAAAAAGGCCATTCTTTTACGGGATAAAAAAAATGCCCGAAGAAACTTCAGGCATTTTACCAACCAAAATAAATGTGCTATTAATCTTGTTTACTTAACATGATTCAATTACTCGATTGGGGCAATAATAATTACCAAATCATTATTTAGTGGCAGCAACAATTACTGTCTTGTTTTCGGAACTTGATACATGAAAATCTGAAAACAAAACTTTACTTGCTAATACTACTAAGGCAAGAAGGAGAAAAATACGAATCACATTTTTCATTATAAGTAGGTTTTTTGTTTGGGAGTACTAACTTGAAAAAAATAATTTAAAAAACAAAATAAAACGCTAAAAATTCGTTAAACAACGTTTATTTTTAGCGTTTTATCGATAAAATAGGAATAATCCTATAAATTTAATTAATTATTTTGAATCCAGTATATGGTACTAAAACTTCAGGAATTACAATACCATCATTGGTTTGGCAATTCTCTAAAATGCCTGCAAGCACTCTTGGTAATGCCAAAGAACTTCCGTTTAAGGTATGTGCCAATTCGTTTTTTCCTTCAGAATTTTTAAAACGAAGTTTCAGTCTGTTGGCTTGAAAGGTTTCAAAATTGGACACAGATGAGATTTCCAACCATCTGTCTTGAGCTGTTGAAAACACTTCAAAATCGAAGGTTAGAGCGGCAGTAAACCCAATATCGCCACCACAAAGCCTTAAAATCCTGTATGGTAATTTCAATTCCTTTAAAATGGTTTTCACATGTTCTACCATCTCGTTCAAAGCTTGATAGGAACGCTCTGGATGTTCCACACGTAATATTTCCACCTTATCAAATTGATGCAAACGGTTTAAACCTCTTACGTGGGCACCATAGCTTCCAGCTTCTCTTCTAAAACAAGGTGTGTAACCTGTAATTCCAATAGGTAGATCGGATTCGTTTAAAATAACATCCCTAAAAATATTGGTTCCAGGTACTTCTGCTGTAGGAATCAAGTATAAGTTGTCTTCTGTAACATGGTACATTTGACCTTCTTTGTCTGGCAGTTGTCCTGTGCCAAAACCTGAAGCTTCGTTTACCAAATGAGGTAATTGATATTCGGTATATCCAGCAGCTGTATTCTTATCTAAAAAATAAGCAATTAAGGCACGTTGTAATCTGGCTCCTTTTCCTTTGTAAACTGGAAAACCAGCTCCAGTGATTTTGTTGCCCAACTCAAAATCTATGATATCGTATTTTTTAGCCAATTCCCAATGTGGCAGTGCTTCTTCATGCAACAACGGGATGGTCCCTTCGCTATAAACAATTTCGTTATCATCTTCTGTGCTTCCCTTTGGAACAGAAAGATGAGGTATGTTTGGGATTTTGTACAACAATTGGTTTAAAGCTTCAATGGTTTCGTTTAAGCTTTCGGTTAAAGATTTGGTGGTTTCTTTAAGTTCGATGGTTTTTTCTTTTAAAACATTGGCTTCTGCTGCTTTCCCCAATTTATACAAGTTCCCTATTTCTTTGGATAAGGTATTGGATTCCGCCAAGGCATTATCTAAGAGTGTTTGGGTGTGTCTTCTGTCTTCATCTAAAGAAATAACGTCTTCTATCATTTGGCTAGCGTCTATATTTCTAACGGCTAATCTTTTAATGACGTCTTCTTTGTTTTCTCTAATAAAAGGTACTTGTAACATGTTTTATGAAATTTAAGCGACAAATTTAAGGAATTGCCAAGATATTTAATCCTTCTTGCAAGGTTTAATTGTTGGCTCTTTAGAAATAAAAATGATACATGATTAGAAAGACAGGCAAGCACTTTGTGTGAAAGGGATAGAAAGCTGGCTTTTAATGGCTGTAATATTTCCTTTGCTTTTTTAGCGCTTAAGACTTTTTTATCTCACAGTTTTGGTTGTGGCATAATCCATTCGCAATGTTTAAACGGATCCCATGTTACAGAGGTTAAATCCACCTCTGGATTGATAAGTTGTTTGTAAGGGGATCCATTGATGCTGATTTTACAATCTACATATACAGAAATGTCTTCTTCCCCTTTTTTGGCATAGATATCCTTTAATCGTTGCGAAAATTGCCAAATCACATCTGGTTTTGTGGATACCAAATGAATTTGTTTATTGGTCAAATAGTCGTTAAGTTGAATGATGGTTGGTTTTTTTGTTTTATTGTTAACCACTTTATAAATAGCAAATCCCTGTTTGGAACGCAGCATCATGCGCCAAGACATCCTGTGACCTTCTTCGGTCCACAGCACATTGTCTTCTATAAAATGATGTCTTAACGGAAGAGCTATCTGGATAATAAAATACACAGCGCATAAGGTTATCAAGATGCGTTTATATGCAGGAACAATAATCTCATTTTCATTGTAAAACGGTTTCTTTTTTAAGAAGATATGATGGATGGTTTTTGGCTCGAAAAAGAACAATGCGAATGCCAACGATAAATAAGGGAAAATCCCAACCTGAAACACAATGGAGTTAAACAAATGAAAGAATATGGATGCAAAAAATGCCCATTTCCTAGTGGGTTTATATAGCAACAAAGGAATAATCAACCCATCAAATAAAATACCACCATAAGCCAAAAAATAATGTACCCATTTTTGTTGCAACAAGTCGCCTATAAGTATGTAATGTTGTTTGCTTTTCATTAAAATCTCTATAAACGTGGTATCCAACCAATCTGGGTATATCTTGGCAATGGCTCCATAGGTATAGACTATAAACATTTGCAGAATAAATAGCAAACGACACCAATTTGGCATGGCTATTTGTTGGATGCCTGGATTTTTTTTGGCATCTAGGGAGTAATAGGTGTTTGCTGGTTGAAAAACCATAATTCCACTTAATAAAATCAATAAATAATAATGATTGTTATAAGATGCCTTTTGCATGAAATAAGTTCCAGCCCAAAGTATGGTAAACATGATGGTGCTTAACCTATATTTGTAACCTATCATTATTAACAAACCAAAAACGCCCATAACTGAGTAATACGCGTACATCCAATTGCCTGGAAGGGGTTGTAACCATTCCAGACCTATAAATGAAAAGGTGAATTCAGGTTCAATAAGGGTTCTTTTAATCCAACCTGTAAAAATGGCTCCAACCGACTCTAAAAAACACAACAGACCAAAAATAATCCTAAAAACTATTAAGGAACTGTTGTCTATATGTTTAAAGAGTAATTTATTGAGCATGGCATTTTTCTATGTATTGCAAAGCCGTTAGCCTATCCTTTTGTAGCTGGTTTTTTAAATGATCCAAGGAATCGAATTTTTTTTCGTCCCTGATTCTATCCAATAGTTCAATCACCAAGTTTTTGTTATAAATAGCTTCGTTGAAATTAAAAAAATGTACTTCTATGGATTGCTGGTTGTTGCTATCTATGGTTGGGTTGGTACCAATATTCATCATACCAAAAACAGTTTGTGTTTTAATGGTAGCTTTTACAATATAAACACCATGTTTTGGAATGAGTTTATAGGATTCTTTAATGTGTATGTTTGCAGTAGGAAACCCAAGGGTGTTTCCAAGGCCTTTTCCTTTTACAACCTTTCCGGAGAGTATGTAATTAGCGCCTAAATATTTATTGGCAGTCTTTAAGTCGCCACTGTTTAGTGCTTTTCTAATTTTTGTGGAACTAACCGATACTTCGTTGATATCTTGAGCGGAAATTTCTTCTACTTCAAAATCGTACATGTTTCCAAAAGCCTTTAAATCGTCTATATTGGCCGCTCTATTTCTTCCAAAATGGTGGTCGTAACCAATAATGATTTTTTTAACTTGAAGTTGTTTCACCAATATTTCGGAAACAAAAGCTTCTGCTGTTAATCGTGAGAAATCTTTGGTGAACTTTTTAATGACCAACACATCCAACCCAAGTTGTTCCAGAATCCTACTGCGCTCCTCTATGGTATTGATAAGTTTGATGTTGGCATCTTTTTGCAAGACCATTCTTGGATGAGGGAAAAAGGTTAGGACTACCGAATGTAATTGGCTTTTTTTGGCAGTTTGAACCAAGCGTTCAATAATTTTTCGGTGCCCTATATGAACACCATCAAAAGTGCCTATGGTAACAACCGTTTTAAAATTTAAATCGAGTTTAAGAGACTTGTAAATTTCCAAGAGGTGATTTGTTTCTTCAAAAATAAAAAAAGAGGATTGATAAACATCAATCCTCTTTTAAGTTTATTTATATTATAAGATTTATTTCTTGATAAATGGTAAAGAAACCTGACTGGAGTCTTTAGCAATCTTAATAAAATACATACCGTTACTTAGGCTAGATGTATTTATTGATAAATCAGCCTCAGCAGCAATGTTTTTGCTAAGTACCACTTGACCTAACATATTATAAATAGTGTAGTTGTCTGGTAACTCATTTGCATTGGCAAGTGAAATGTTTAATACATTAGTAGTTGGGTTTGGGTATAAACCAATATTATTAAGAGTAAATTCGTTGACACTTAATTGCGCTAATACGTTTATTGTATAGTCTTCTACTTCGCCATCATGACCATTTTCACAAGATGTTGGGAATTGGTTAGCATTAGGGTCTGTATATTTAGTAGTTATACGCATCGTTGTGTTACCAAGTACAGCATTAGCAGGAATAGTAATTGCCAAAGGAGAATTAACTGTTGGTTGATTGTTTATATTTGCAGAAGTTCCAAGGTCATACTGTTCTCCTGGATCATCAAAACTACAGTTTTGATTCCAATCTATCCACGCATAAGTAATAATTTGATAATTTCCATCACTATTCGCATTTACAGTTAAATCATACGTTTCTTCTCTGTTAACATCTGTAGATTGCGAAGCTGTATAATCAGAGTA
Source organism: Xanthomarina gelatinilytica (assembly GCF_000348685.1). Lineage (GTDB taxonomy): Bacteria > Bacteroidota > Bacteroidia > Flavobacteriales > Flavobacteriaceae > Xanthomarina > Xanthomarina gelatinilytica. The sequence continues at coordinate 560,768 of NZ_ANLA01000004.1, forward strand.
ACCAGATGGTTTTCCTGTATTTAAGTTGCTTATAGAGTTAAAAATAACTCCTGTAGTACTGGTTTGGAAATTCGTATTAGCAACAGAAGCACAAGGAGATCCTGTAACCTCAAAATTACCAGAATCTGTATTATTAGCTGGTTGCTCATCTGTGCCACCGTTCGGGTTGCTCAGAGTAACATTAAATACATGAGATCCAATTGCTGTATTTATTTGTGGAACAAAAATAGACTCAGACTCATCTAAAGCTAAGGAGCCTGTCCAGTTAATGTTAGTGTTTGTACCACCATCTAAATTGTAAGTAATCGTAGCGGATGTTAAAGTGTTATATCCTTTATTGGTGATTGTTAGTTCTGGAGTAATAGAATAATCTGAACAATTAGTATTAAGGTTTGCTATATCAATTTTTGCATCTAAATTATATGTCATTGCAGGTTGACAAGCCGTAGAAGTTAATAAGTTGGCACGTCTAGGCGAGTTTGTAATAACTGCTAATACTCTGCTAACTTGATTTGCTGTAAAGGTATCCATACATGAATCATCGGTATAGTCCATATAGTTCTCAATCATATCAATACCAGCAGATGTAGGACAAGTATTTATACCTGTAGGGCAGCCAAAGTTTGGGCGACCTGAGTTGGGTGTATCTGCACAAAAATCATCATCGCCACAGCTAGCGTTATTTGGTTGACCTTCAGCCCAATTATCTCCCCAAATATGTCTTAAACCTAACCAGTGGCCAGCTTCGTGAGTTAAAGTTCTACCCTTGTTGTAAGGAGCGCCAAGAGGATTAGGGTTTGCAACGGAACCAACAGAATTGGCTGCTATAACCACACCATCAGTATTTGCTGCTCCAACAGGGCCAACATCACCTGGATCTAAACCATCTATTCCAGTTCCAGCTGGATCTGGAAACTGTGCATAACCTAAAATACCACCTGAAATATTGGCTGTCCAGATATTCATGTATTGTTCTGGATCCCATTGGGTATCGGCTTTAATGTTGCTTTGAATTTGACCAGTAGAAAATGGGCCACCACCATAGGTTGTCACTCTATTGATACCCGGTTCATTTAATTGCACGCCATTTTCATCAACTTGTGCCAGACAAAATTGAATTTGTGTATCAGCAGCAGAGCCATAAGAACTTCCTGCTAAATTGGCATAGTCAATATTTAATTGGTCTAATTGTGCTTGAATGGCAGCAGCAGATAAATTATCTCCACCCACACCATCAGTAATAACGTGAAAAATAACAGGAATCATATTGATGCCTCCTCTAAAATTACCAGATTGAATTTGTTGTTTAATTAATTGTGCTTTTGGAGCTATCCAATTTTCAAATTCATCTGTTGTAGCTCTTTTAGGGAATTTGTTTTGTAAATAAGCTTCATATTCAACGGTTTCACATTTTATAAAGCCTGTTTCTTCAAATGATCTTAGATTTGCATCTGTTAATTCTTGGTTAAAATGTTTTTCTGTAACCTTTTGTTTTTCTTGAGCAAATAAGAAAAATGGCATACAAAAAAATGTTAAAACCAATAAATTTAAAGTAGTTTTTTTCATAATTAATTAGTAATGTTAATGTAAAGAGTTATAAGTTGTAAATTTATAAAAAATAAAAAGAAAATCTGTATAAGTTAGACTTAAAAGCGCCTATTTAGTATAAATATCCATTATTTTAACATTTCATCCTCTAATTTTTTATTTGTTGAGAAGCCATAAAGCCCAATATTTTTTCTATTTTAGGTACTTAAACTAAATAACAAACTATGCAAACTAACATTACCAATCCACTGGGGAATTGTAAAACCCTTTTTTTACTAGTTGCTTTTTTATGCAGTATCGGTTTATTGGCTCAAAAACCAATGCCTGTTAGAGACTTTGAAATACGTCTTGATGCAGATGAGAAAATAACTTCTGAGATAAAAAACCAGATGCGAGTCAATCTTGAAACTGGATTTCCATTGGCACTCTATGGTTTAAATTACGATGTTCCACCAGGAACACCTGAAGCTATGGCCATGTATTACATACAAGAAGAATCTGAAACTTTTGGGATTAAGAAACAAGAGATTTCAAACCTACGACATCATGCTACCAGAACCACCAATGCAGGTTCCGTTGTAAGATATCGGCAATATTCTGGAATTTATCCAGTGAACAAAGCAGAGCTAACCATTAGCATTTCACCTCAAAACAAAGTAGTGTTTGTTATGAACAGTTACGAGCTAAATGTACAAATGGCACAAGTGCAACCTACAGTCACTCAAGAAAGAGCTTTTCAACTCGCCCATAATTATTTGGATGTTAAAACGCCTATAAGTTTTCAAGACTCAAGGTTGATGGTTTATAAAAACACTAAAATGACACGATTGGCACATGAAGTGACTATCCTGTCTGATAATCCAGTAGGCGAATGGCACGTATTTGTTGATGCGCAAACAGAAGAGATTTTTAAAGTAGTTGATATGGCTCATTATTATTGTGGACATAAAAAGGGAGCCCATACAAGTGACTGTCACGATGAAAAGGAAGTTTCTGAAACAGGGTCTTTTAGGAGAGCCACTGGTACTGGAATGGTGTTTAACCCAGACCCGTTATCGTCTAATACGGTTGCTTACGGAACCAGTGGTTATGTAGATGGTGGAGATGCCAACACAACAGAACTTAACAATGCGCGATTTAGTGTTGTTTTAAGGGATATCACATTAACTGGAGGCACTTATTCTTTGGTGGGTCCAAGAGCAGAAATTGTTGATCATGAAGCGCCTTATGATGGCTTGTATTCTCAAACATCCTCCGTTTTTAATTTTACGAGATCTGATGGTGCATTCGAGGCAGTAAATACGTATTATCACATTGATTATTTAATGGGTTATATAAATGATGATTTAGGGTGTAATGTGCTGCCATATCAATATTCAGGAGGCGTTCAGTTTGATCCTCATGGCTTAAATGGTAGTGACAACTCTCATTATTCTTCTGGATCTGGACGTTTGGCTTTTGGGGAAGGCTGTGTGGACGATGCTGAAGATTCCGACGTAATTCATCATGAACTTGGTCATGGTTTGCATGATTGGGTGACCTCTGGAGGCTTGTCGCAAGTAGATGGATTAAGTGAAGGTAGTGGCGATTACGTGGCTCAATCTTATAATAGAGGCGTAAGTCTGGCCAATGGATATTGGACATCTGCCGATCCAGCTTGGAATTATGTCTTCAATTGGGATGGACATAACGAATGTTGGTCTGGAAGAATCACCAATTATAGCGCTATGTATCCAGGAGGGTTAACGGGCTCTATTCATACAGATGGACAAATCTGGGCCAGTTGCTTAATGACTGTTTGGGATGACATTGGACAACAGCGTATGGATAAAATTTTTTATGAAGGATTGGGAATGACCAATGGTTCTTCCAATCAAAATGATGCAGCTGTAGCAGTCTATCAAGCAGCAGTAAACCTAGGTTATACAGCTTCAGAAATCAATGACATTCATTCTGGATTGACTGCTTGTGGCTATACCTTGCCAGCTTTGCCTGGACCTCCAGTTGCGGCTTTTAGTGCAGACGACGACACGATTTGTTTAGATACAAACAATACCGTTCAGTTTATGGATGAAACAGTACCAGCTGGAACGTCTTGGTCTTGGACCTTTGAAGGAGGAACCCCTGGAACCTCCACAGATCAAAACCCAACAGTCACTTATAATGCAAATGGCAGTTATGATGTAACTTTGCAGGTTACAAATTCTTATGGAACAGATACCTTAACCCTTACAGATTATATTACAGTGGTTTCTGGCTCTGCTTGTCCATCCTGTACTACCTATACATCTGCAGCAAACTTAAACATTGCTATTCCTGATGGAGCCGGAGGGAATGGCAATCCAGGTCCTCCAGCTGTAAACACCATACATATTCCTGGTTCTGTAACCATAGATTATGTAACTGTAAGTGTAGATGTCTCTCATGGATGGATCAACGATTTAATCATTGAAATTATCCATCCAAATGGAACCACTGCCACTTCTGTATTTAATAGAGAATGTAATGGCGAAGATAATATTGTAGTTAATTTTGCAGATGGGTTGCCTGCGTTTAATTGCTCAGCAACTACAGGTGATTATAGCCCATCTTCTCCATTAAGTGTGTTTTCTGGAATGGAAAGTGCAGGAGATTGGACGATCTCTATTACTGATAATTGGGATGCCATTACAGGCGTTTTAAATGATTGGTCTATTGAAATTTGTGCCCAACCAACGGTGTCTGTTGCAGAATATGGTTTTGAAGATTTCTCTATTTATCCAAACCCAAATAATGGATCGTTTACGGTGGTTTTAAACTCTAATTCCAATAAAAATGTTAGCGTTGAAATTTACGACATCAGAGGTCGTACCATTTTTAATAATACGTATGAAAGTGCCACTAAATTCAAACAAGACATACAATTAAACCATGTGCAATCTGGAATGTATTTGGTAAAAGTATTTGACGGAGAAAGACAAACAATTCAAAAAATTATTATTGAATGATACGTTGAAGATTAATGGTAAAAAGGGAAGCAACTTAGCTTCCCTTTTTTATTTTCCATTAAAAGCATTCATGGTATTGTTTACGCCAGCTGTGCCAAAAGATTTTATTAATTCCACAGATGTATCCAAACGTTCCGGGAGGGTTTTGTTTTCGTCTTCACTCCATTCACCTAATACGTAATCCACCTGTGATCCCTTACTGAATTGGTCGCTAATCCCAAATCGGAACCTGTTGTAATTGGTCGTGTTTAATTTGGCTTGAATGTCCTTTAATCCATTATGCCCACCATCGCTACCTTTTGTTTTTAACCGAATGCTCCCAAAGGGCAGGTTTAAATCGTCGGTTATTACCAAGAGGTTTTCCAAGGCTATTTTTTCTTTGGTAAGCCAATACAGCACAGCTTTTCCACTTAAGTTCATATAAGTATTGGGCTTGAGGAGTACAAAGGTTCTTCCTTTAAATTTATAGGTGGTTATATCTCCTAATTTTTGGGTTTCAAACGTTAAGCCTTCTTTATGGGCCAAATGGTCCAATATTTTAAACCCAACGTTATGCCTTGTGTTTGCATATTTTTCACCTATGTTCCCAAGTCCTACAATTAAAAATTTTTTCATGCTGTTTGTTTCTTCAATATTTACAGAATCTGTCTGTTTATAGAATAATTTCTTTAAGAAGTGACACATGTGTATAATTTGTGCAAAAATAAAAAAAGCATCCTGATATTTCAGGATGCTTTTAAATAACTTAACTTGTTAAAGTTTATTCTTGAGCCTCAGCTGCAACTTCTGGAGTTTCTCCTCCTTCAGTTCCTTCAACACCTTCAGTTTCTTCGTCATCCTCTTCAGCAGCAATTGCCATTGCAGCTCTTGCACGTTTAATTTGACAAACAACAGTGTTATCTGGATGCATGATTTTGTAAGCATCGTTTTCTAAAGCAGTTACATAAAGTTTGTTTCCAATTTTTAAAGGTGTAATATCTACCTCTATAAAATCTGGCAAGTTTTTAGGTAAAGCCTTAACTCTCAATCTACGAGAGTTTTTACGCAATACACCACCAGCTTTAACACCTCTGGAATTTCCTATAAAATGTACAGGGATTTCCATCATAATAGGTTTGTCTTCAAATAATTGATAGAAATCGATGTGTAAAATTTTCTCGGTTACCGGGTGAAACTGAATGTCCTGCATAATGGCACTATAGGTGTCGCCATTTTCTAGAGCAATCACAACTGTATGCGCATTAGGCGTATATACCAGTTTTGAGAAGGCTAATTCATCTGCAGTAAAATGCACTGGTTTATCTCCTCCGTATAATACGCAAGGAACCTGACCAGCATTACGTAGAGCTTTTGTTGCTTTTTTGCCTACGCTTTCTCTTTGAGATCCGTTGATTGTAATTGATTTCATTGTTTAAATATATAGTTATTATTAATATTCTCTTTTTTTATGGTTTTATTTCTCCTTGGAACTATTGCAAGGGTCTTACATGATAAATTTTGAGCTTATGGACTTGTTGTAATGTACATTGTGCATAACATCTGCAAAAAGTTGTGCACAGCTCAAGACACGTATTTTGCTGCTTTTTTGTTTTAGGGGAATTGAATCTGTAACAATTAATTCTTCCAGTTTGGAATTTTCTATTTTTTGGTAGGCATTTCCAGATAAAATAGGATGCGTACAGATAGCTCTAACACTTAATGCACCACGTTCCATCATAACATCAGCAGCTTTTGTTAAAGTTCCGGCAGTGTCTACCATATCGTCTACCAAAACAACATTTTTGCCAGTAACATCGCCTATCAATTCCATGTGCGAAATAACATTGGCTTTTGCTCTCTGTTTGTAGCAAATCACCACATCGCTCTCTAGGGCTTTAGAGTAGGCATAAGCTCTTTTGGAACCTCCCATATCTGGAGAAGCAATGGTTAAATTGTTTAAATTTAAGCTTTGTAAATAAGGCAAAAAGATGGTTGATGCAAATAAATGATCAACTGGTTTTTCAAAAAACCCTTGAATTTGATCTGCATGTAAATCCATGGTAATAATTCGTGTGGCTCCAGCTGCTTCCAGCATTTTAGCAACCAATTTGGCAGCTATGGGTACTCTGGGTTTGTCCTTACGGTCTTGTCTTGCCCAACCAAAATAAGGTAAAACGGCTGTAATGTGTCTGGCCGACGCACGCTTGGCTGCATCAATCATTAACAACATTTCCATTAAATTTTCTGGACCAGGATGTGTAGAACCAATAATAAAAATACGGGTCCCTCTAATAGATTCTTCATAGGATGGTTGAAATTCCCCATCACTGTAAGTAGAGGTTATGACATTGCCCAAACTCACACCAAAAGCATCTGCTATGTTAAGAGCGAGTTCTTTACTTTGTGTACACGTAAAAATTTTAGCTTCAGTGTTTACGTTTGGCATTGTTAATCTATTGTATTATAACGAATTAATTCGTTTTTTGTTTAACGAGGTGCAAATTTAGGAATTTATTTCAACTCCAAAAGCATAAATAGGACTATTTTTAATTGTTTGTAGAAAAATATTTTCTAATTTTGCAGTCTACTTTGCTCGAGTGGCGGAATTGGTAGACGCGCCGGATTCAAAATCCGGTTCTTTCGGGAGTGTGGGTTCGATTCCCACCTCGAGTACTTTCTAAATCGCAACATGTTACTAGTTGATGTGTTGCGATTTTTTTTTACCCATTTTTTTACATTTTCTTCTATCAAAGGTACTTGGCATCTCAGGTGCAATTTGGTGTTTCATCCTTAAGATGTCCATATAGTTAGTACGAATGAACAACAAGTAAGCCACGGCATAAGCACGACATAACCACGGCATAAGCACGGCATAACTAAGTAACATCCTTTTAAGTGGACCAAACCTATATAAGACCTATTTTTTAATAAAACTTGGGTGTTTGATAAGGCTAGATGTACTTGAAGGTTTTTACAGGTGATAAAAATTGCTTAAGCTCATAGTTAGGTATTTAAAACAGGTTGTAGGTGTTGCTCCTTGGAGATAAATAGGTTGTTAGAATTAAATTGCACAAAAAAACCTTTAAATTTAAGCAGGAATATTTAGGTTTCATTTTAAATTGTATCTTTGGGTTTTACCCAAATAAACTACAAAAAACAATGTTTGATAATTTCTGGTTCCACGTTGAATATGGCATCAATCACGTGTTGGATATCAATGCCTACGATCATGTTCTTTTTTTAATTGTATTGGCTGTTCCTTATCTTTTTAAAGATTGGAAACGCGTTTTACTTTTGGTTACATTGTTCACTTTGGGTCATACCTTATCTTTGGTTTTGGCAGCTTACAACGTTGTAAGTGTTAATGGACAGTTGGTGGAGTTCTTAATTCCAATCACTATTTTAATTGTTGCGCTTTTTAATGTGTTTACAGCTGGAAAAGGAGCCCAAAAGGAAAAGGTAGGTGTACTTTTTTTCTCGACCTTGTTTTTTGGTTTGGTTCATGGACTGGGCTTTGCCAGAGAGTTTAGAATGTTGGTAGGGCAATCGGACAACAAATTGGTGACACTTATCGAGTTTGCCCTAGGAATAGAAATAGCGCAAGTAATCATCGTGTTCGTGGTTCTCTTTTTGGGCTATATCATGCAAACTGTGTTCAGGTTTTCCAAACGCGATTGGATTATGGTTATTTCTGCTATTGTGGTAGGATTGGTTATCCCAATGATTTTGGGCAGCGATTTTTTAGCTTAAAAAAACAGTGACTTTACCTAAAGTTTTCATAAAACTTTAATTCCTTGGTTGTAATTAAAATACTTACAAGCTATCTTCGTTGTATATAATTAAAAATGAAATTTTCACCTGGTGAAACACATGAAAGAACACAAGCAACGTAAATACGATAAAGCTTATTTAAGGATTGCCAAAGAATGGGGAAAACTTTCTTATTGCGAACGCAAACAAGTTGGCGCAATTATTGTAAAGGATAGGATGATTATTTCCGATGGATTTAATGGCACCCCTACAGGTTTTGAAAATTATTGTGAAGACGATGAAGGTTACACCAAATGGTATGTGCTCCATGCAGAAGCCAACGCCATTTTAAAAGTAGCCTCTTCCACACAATCCTGTAAAGGTGCTACTTTGTACATTACCTTGTCTCCTTGTAAGGAATGCAGTAAATTAATACATCAGGCAGGCATTGTTAGGGTTGTATACAAAGAAGCATATAAAGACAATTCAGGCTTGGAGTTTCTTGAAAAAGCAGGTATTGAGTTGGTTTTGATAGACGATTTAAGTGCCTAAAGAAACAGTAAACACATTGTTTCTTTTCAAGCTTTTCAAGCTTTTTCAGGTTACAGCAAATACATGAACAACACATGAAACTAAAGAAAAAATATTTACCACTTATAATAGGTGTTGCTATTGCAGCAGGCATTTTTATTGGAGGGAAATTAAATTTTTCTGATACATCTGACAGGTTATTTACCAAAAACAGCAAAAAGGACAAGCTTAACAGGCTTATTGACTATATAGACTACGAATATATAGACGATGTAAATACAGACAGCATAGTAGATGTAACCGTAAACGGGATCCTGAATAATCTCGATCCTCATTCCGTATATATCCCAAAAGAAGATATGGAACGTGTGGCAGATAATATGAAAGGGGATTTTGTGGGTATTGGTATTAATTTTTACACCTATAAAGATACCATTACCGTAATTAGAACCATAGAAGGAGGTCCCAGTGAAAAAGCCGGAATTATTGGTGGAGATAGAATTATCATGGCCAATGGCGATTCCATTTTTGGGAAAGATTTGAGCAATAACGAGATTATAAAGAAATTGAAGGGTCCAATAAATACGCTTGTAGATTTAAAAGTGTACCGAAAAGGAGAACCGGAATTGTTGGATTTTACCGTTAAAAGAAACCACATACCCATTAAAAGTGTTGATGCTGCCTATAAACTAACAGATAAATTAGGCTACATTAAAATAAACCGTTTTGCCGAATCCACTTATAAAGAATTTAAAAAGGAACTCACCAAATTACAAAAGCAAGGCATTAGCGAGCTGGTTGTGGATTTAAGAAACAATCCAGGAGGTTTTTTAGGTGTTGCCGAACAAATAGTAGACGAATTTCTGGAAGACGATAAGCTTATTTTATTTACCAAAAACAAGCGTGGAGACATCGAAAAAAGTTATGCAACCAAGAAAGGCGATTTTGAAAAAGGGAAAGTATATGTCCTAATTGACGAAAATTCGGCTTCAGCCAGTGAAATTGTAGCTGGAGCTTTGCAAGATAATGATAAAGGTACCATAGTTGGTCGTCGCTCGTATGGAAAAGGTTTGGTACAACGTGAAATGGAACTTGGCGATGGCAGTGCCGTAAGATTAACTGTATCCAGATATTACACACCTACAGGACGTTCCATTCAACGTTCCTACCAAAATGGAAACAGAGATTATTACGACGATTATTTTGATAGATTAAAAAGCGGGGAACTTATAGACCCTGAAAAAATTGAAGTGGCCGATTCCTTGAAATTCACCACTCCAAAAGGAAAAGTAGTGTATGGAGGAGGAGGCATTATTCCAGATGTGTTTGTGCCCTTGGATTTAAGCATGCAAAACGAAACCTTAACGTTTTTGGACCGAAGAGGCTTTATCAGCAATTTTGTTTTTGAAGAGCTTGAAAAAGACCGTCATGCTTACGATAGCATTTCAAGAGATGAATTCATTAAATACTTTCAGTTTGATGACGATATGGTTTTACAGTTTCAAGATTATTTAAACGAAAAAACCAAAGCCAATATCACTTTTGTGGCATATAACGAAGAAGTTAAACAATACATTAAAGCAACGCTTGCCGACCAACTTTTTGGAAATGGTGCTTTTGAGGAAGTCATCAACCAGTCGGACATTATGATTGAAGAGGTCATCATCTTAAGCAACAGGGAAGATTAAACCACCACTTTATCATGTATCTTAACATGTTCACCATTGTTCCATAGCGTCAAGATATCTGTAGCCACTTGAGCGCCACTGCCACAAGCTATGGCAAACTGACTTCGCCAACCAGCTAGCGTTCCAGCCACATAAAGCCCTTCGTCTATTTTATGATCTGTATTTTTTAACCAAATCCTATGCTTTTCGGTTTTGGCCCTTGGATGAGGTTCAATATAACTGTCCAAACCTTTAATGGTAAATAGATTGGTATAACCAACTGCCACAACCACTAGCTTTGCAGAATATTCGGTTTTATTGGTTTTTACTAAAAACCCATGTTCTGTTCTAAGAATTTCTGTGACTTTTTCGGTATCTATTTGTTGCACGTGTGGATATAAGCTGTGCAATTGTTTCTTCCCACTTTCTAAAATGGAGGCTCCAGTGGTTCCAGGTGTCAAACCCAGCACATTGTTAAATAATGCGTTTTGCAAATGAGATGTTTTTTGATGGGCAATCAAGCCAATTTTTTTAGCCCTAGCGCACTCATGATCTTTGGCCGAACCTAAAACCAAAGCACAAGACATGCCAGAAGCTCCACCACCAATTATCAAGACATCAAACATTATTTTCTGGTTTTATACTGTTTGTCAATTTTTTGTGAAATCCTTAAAATTTGCAACAAAATTAAAGCACACATAGAAGCGAAAATAGTAATAAAGGCAACAACACTATCGTCTTCAAAAGGCGCATTAAAATCTACTTTTGTAAAGTTGTAAATAATCAATCCAATTGCGATTAACGATAATAACATTTTAAAAATCTTCATCTTTCAAGAATTTAAAGCTGCTGCAAATTTCGATAATTTGAAACTAATAATCCCTCTTTTACTGGTTTAATTTTTCTTTTATAATGTATCTTTGCACGTATTTTTTAGCATCAACTCATATGTTTCAATTAGGAAAAACCATTGTTTCAGAAGATATTATTGAAAAGGATTTTGTCTGTAACCTGTCTGCTTGCAAAGGCGCTTGTTGTATAGATGGAGATGCTGGAGCACCTTTGGATGAGAAAGAAACAGACATTTTAAAAACCATTTACCCAAAAATAAAACGCTTTTTAAGACAGGAAGGGATTGATGCCATTGAAAAGCAAGGGACATTTATTACCACGGAATTTGGTGAATTTGAAACGCCGTTAATTAACGATGCTGATTGTGCTTACGTGATTTTTGATAGCAAAGGTACAGCACTTTGTGCCATTGAGGAAGCCTATAACCAAGGAGTAATAGATTGGAAAAAACCTGTTTCTTGTCATTTGTATCCTATAAGGGTAAAAGATTATAGTGAGTTTTCTGCAGTAAATTACGATAAATGGGACATCTGTGACGATGCCTGCACCTTAGGAAAAGAACTTCAAGTGCCTATTTATAAATTTGTAAAAGAAGCCCTAATAAGAAAGTTTGGTGAAGATTGGTATGCCGAACTGGAAAAAATAGCCCAAGGTTTTGGCAAATAAGAAGCTTAAGCTGTTTTTAAAACCACATTTTTAATGGGAATGTGCACCATGACTTTCGTGCCAGAAGCTTTTCCGTTTTCAAATAAATCTTCAATGTCTATTTTAAAACCGTTTATAAACCCTTTGGAAAAATTGGCCAAACGGGCTTTGGTAATCTCTATCCCAACAGATTTACGTCTTAACTTTTTCTTTTCCTTTATTTTTTCTGAAACAGCTCTTCCTACCCCATTATCTGTAATGTTTATGGACACATAGTCTGGAGTGTTTTGGTAAACTTCCAAAAGGATGTTTTTGGTGCCGGTTTTGGAGGATAAACCATGCCAAAGGGCATTTTCCAAAAAGGGTTGAAGAATTAAGGAAGGAACTTTAATTACAGATGGGTTGACAGTTTCGTCTATATGTACCTGATAGTTTATTTCGTTTGAAAAACGCATGTTTTCAATGTTCATATAAAGGGCCATGGTATCCAGTTCGTCCTGTAGGGAAATCTCCTTTTCGGTTGAAGCCACTAGGATTTTTCTTATAAGCTTTGAAAACTTGTTAAGGTAATAGACTGCGTTTTCTTTTTCGTTGTTTATAATAAAGAGCTTAATGGAGTTCAGGGAATTAAAAATGAAATGAGGGTTCATTTGGTTTCTTAACATCGCTTGCTCTAAAGTCACAATCTTTTTTTCGTTTTTCAGCTGTCTTTGTCTTTGTAAAATGATAAAAAAACCAATAATCAAAAAAGCTCCCAAAAGACTTAGCAATAAAATTTTTCTATTTTGAACCAGTTTTAGCTTTACAATCTCGTTTTCGCTGGCAAGGGCTTTAATTTGGCTGTTTTTCTTTTCACTTTCATATTTTAAAATTAAATCGTTTACATATTGAAAGTTTTTTTCGTTGGTAATGGATTGGTCCAGGGCCACATATTGCTTGTAATAATGTAAAGAGGATTTAAAATCTCCCAACTCTTCTTCCAATAGGGCTAAATGGTTATAGGTTTCAGATTCTTGAGATTTTAAATTGTATTTTTTGGCTATTCTTAGGGCTTCTTTTAAATGGGTTTCAGAGGCTTTAAAATCTTCCAATTTCAAGTTTAGCAACCCTAAATTGGAGTAAGAGGTGGAAATGTAATATTTGTCGTTAACTATTTTTGCTTTTTCCAAAGCCTTTTCCAAAATGGGCAAGGCCGTTTCATAATCGCCTTTTAAAATATCCAGTTTCCCTATGCTGTTATAGCAAATAACGCGACCAATGTCTGAATTTATTTCGTTGTTGTATTTTAAAGATGTTTGGTAATTAACCAAGGCTTCATCCAGCATGCCAATGGCTTCTTGGGCATATCCTATATTATGGTGGTTTATGGCAAGGCCTAATTTGTTGTTTAACTCTTTTTCAATTTTCAATGACTTTTCAAACAGACCCAGAGCCATGTCGTATTGTTTAAGTGCCAGGTAGATATTTCCCATGCTGTTTTGCGAAATAGCTATGCTGTGTTTAAGGATGTCTGTGGTTGGTTTTACCGTTTCGGCCAAGTCCAGTGCTTCTTTATGGTAGTCCAAGGCTGTTCTTATAACATCTTGTCTTCTGTAAACAACACCCAGCATGTTTAAGCTAATAACCTGCAGATCTATGTTTTTGGCTTGTTTGGCTTTTTTTAAGGCGTTTTCATGAAAACTTATGGCTTTGTCATAAACAGAAAGGTTTCTATACGTTTCCCCAAGCATGTTTAAAGCGTAACTTTCACCTTCCAAAAACTGTTTTTCTTCAGATTTCTTTAAAAGCAAGTTCATTTTTAGAGTGTCTTTGGAAAACACTTTAAAAACAGAATCCAAATATCTATAACTTGTTTGCTTTTTAATAAGGGTTGTGTTTACAATCTTTTCAAAATCTGAGCTTTGACTGTTTTGAGCCAAAGTCACAGAGGAAAAACAAGCAAATACAAAACATAGCAAAATGCTTTTGCAATGGGTTTTTATGGTTAAAACAAAACTGTTTAGGAGCCGTTTCATGGGTTACAATTTGTTTAGGAAGTCTGATTTACGCTGTCTGGCAACAGGGATTTTTTCATTGGATTCCATGACTACGTAGGCTTCGTTTTTCACAAACTCTTTAATCTTGTTCAAGTTTATGATGTAAGAATTGTGAATTCTAAAGAAATAATTTTCGGGTAAGATAGCATCAATTTCCTTGATCTTTTTAGTGACAACCATTTTTTGATTTTTTGTCATGAAAAATGTACTGTAATTGCCATCGGATTCTATGTATAGAATATCATCTATATTTAAAAACACCAGTTTGCCATCTGTGTTTAAAATGACTTTTTGATGTTTTAGGTTGGCATTGAAATTCAATAAAACCTCTTCAACTTTTGCAATGGAAATGTTGTTGGTGTAAAACTTCTTTATTTTTACTATGGTTTCTTTTAAATCATCAGAATCTATAGGCTTTAAGAGATAGTCTATGGCTTCGTTCTTAAGTGCTTTCAAAGCATACTCATTGTATGCAGTTGTGATTATGACTGCGTAATCCTTATGGTTGATACAATCCAAAAACTGAAACCCGTCCATGGTTGGCATGTTTATATCCAAAAACAGGCAATCTGGTGTATGTGTTTTTAAATAGGTTATGGCTGTCTCCGGATTAGTAAATGTTTCAACCACTTCAATGTCGTTGCTGAAATTTTCCAATTCCCAAGTTAAACTTTGTATGGCCTTCGGTTCGTCGTCTACTATTACTGCTTTAATCATATACTCAAATATAGTGATATAATGTGTTCCTTAAAAAAATAGATGTATGCTTGGTGTAAATTTATGTATAATAGGTCGTCATATGGATGTTTTTTATGAAAGCTTAATTTTTAAGTTACCAACTATACAGTTTTTTGTACCAACCATACAAAAACTTATTTTGCAGTGGTTTTTTTTTAGATATTTGTTTTGCTATTAATTAAGGGATATGCATTTCATTTTATAGATGGTTGCTATTAATCGATTTAAAAAAACCAGTGAGAGCTGGTTTTTTTTATGCCTTATTTTTAACGGAAACCTATTTCAAACAAAGACTCACAAAGCAGTAAACATCTTGCTTAAGGCTATATTTGGTGCATACTTTTTAAACTCATTTCGTTTTTTTTAAAAACCTGTAAATCAGCAATTTGAAACAAAATTAAAAAACAGGGGCCTTCTTAAAACTCTTAAATTTTGTTAAAAACTTGTTGACAATGTTTATAACTTAACCTTTCATTTTCAATCTCATTTTTCAATCTTTGTTAGTCCCAAATTACAGCAAAATTTTCGTCTAAATTTTAAAATAAACACTAAAAAAATGTCTCAGTTTACAGAACCCATACTACAAGAAAACAAAGATCGATTTGTTATTTTTCCAATTCAGCATCATGATATTTGGGAGTGGTACAAAAAATCGGAAGCTAGTTTCTGGACAGCCGAAGAAATAGATTTACATCAGGACCTTACAGATTGGACCACGAAATTGAATGATGACGAACGTTATTTTATTAAACACATTTTAGCTTTTTTTGCTGCAAGTGATGGGATAGTTAACGAAAACCTGGCCGAAAACTTTGTAAACGAAGTGCAATACAGTGAAGCCAAGTTCTTTTATGGGTTCCAAATCATGATGGAAAACATTCATAGTGAAACTTATTCCTTGTTAATTGACACCTATGTAAAAGACGAAACTGAAAAAGACCAGTTGTTCAATGCCATTGAAAACTTTCCTGCCATCAAGAAAAAGGCAGATTGGGCTTTAAAATGGATAGAGTCGCCAAGTTTTGCCGAACGTTTGATTGCTTTTGCTGCTGTAGAAGGGATTTTCTTCTCTGGTGCTTTTTGCTCCATTTTCTGGTTGAAAAAGCGTGGCTTAATGCCTGGCTTGACCTTTTCAAACGAATTGATTTCCAGAGACGAAGGTGTGCATTGCGACTTTGCTGTGCACTTGCACAACAATCACTTGGTGAATAAAGTGCCTAAAGCACGTATTAGAGAAATTCTTGTGGATGCTTTGGATATTGAAAGAGAGTTTATAACAGAATCTCTACCAGCCAGTTTAATTGGTATGAATGCCAAATTAATGGCGCAATATTTAGAGTTTGTAACCGATAGACTGTTAAGCGAATTGGATTGTGAGAAAGAGTACAACACGCCAAACCCATTTGACTTTATGGATATGATTTCGCTTCAAGGGAAAACAAATTTCTTTGAAAAGCGTGTCGCTGAATACCAAAAAGCTGGTGTGGCCAACAAAGAAGAAGCAGGCGACAAATTTAGTTTCGATGCCGATTTTTAAATAAAAAAAACCCTAAGAATATAAAATAAGTTAATAGCAAGCTTCATGTAACCGCACCTGAGGATCCTTGTAACTTATTCCAATAAAATTTAAACTTCAAGCACGTTTATCTCTTTAAATGTGCTTGAGCCAATTAATTAATCTATTTTCTGAAAAGCGTGTCAGAAAATTAAAAACCTGTAAAATATGTATGTAGTAAAAAGAGACGGCAGAAAAGAACCAATGATGTTCGATAAGATTACAGCTAGAGTAAGAAAGTTGTGTTATGGCTTAAACGAACTGGTAGATCCAGTAAAAGTTGCCATGAGAGTGATTGAAGGACTTTACGATGGGGTAACCACCAGTGAACTTGATAATCTGGCAGCCGAAGTAGCTGCAACCATGACAACGGCTCACCCAGATTACGCACGCTTGGCTGCAAGGATTTCTGTGTCTAATTTACACAAAAACACAAAAAAATCATTTAGTGAAGTCATGCACGATTTATACGTGTATGTTAACCCAAGAACAGGAAAAAAAGCACCATTGCTGTCTGATGAGGTGTACCAGGTTATTATGGATAATAAAGAGAAATTGGACTCTACCATAATATATAATCGCGATTTTGGTTACGATTATTTCGGTTTTAAAACCTTGGAACGTTCTTATTTACTAAAATTAAATGGAAAAATTGCCGAACGTCCACAACACATGCTCATGAGAGTTTCGGTAGGAATTCATCTAAACGATTTAGATGCAGTTATTGAGACTTACGAACTCATGTCCAAAAAATATTTTACACACGCCACACCAACCCTTTTTAATTCAGGAACGCCAAAACCACAAATGTCTTCTTGTTTTCTTTTAACTATGAAAGAAGATAGTATAGACGGAATTTATGATACTTTAAAGCAAACGGCTAAAATCTCTCAATCCGCAGGTGGAATAGGTTTGGCAATGCACAACATTCGCGCTACCGGAAGTTATATAGCAGGAACCAACGGAACCAGTAATGGCATAGTGCCTATGTTACGAGTGTTTAATGATACGGCACGTTATGTAGATCAAGGCGGAGGAAAGCGTAAAGGAAGTTTCGCCATTTATTTAGAAACCTGGCATGCAGATATCTTCGACTTTTTGGATTTGAAGAAAAATCATGGAAAAGAAGAAATGCGCGCAAGGGATTTGTTTTATGCCATGTGGATTTCCGATTTATTTATGAAACGTGTCCAGGAAGATGGACCATGGACACTAATGTGCCCAAACGAGTGTCCTGGTTTGCCAGAAACCCATAGCGAAGAATTTGAAGCCCTTTACTTAAAATATGAAGCAGAAGGCAAAGGCAGAAAAACTATAAAAGCCAGGGAGCTTTGGGAGAAAATTTTAGAATCTCAAATAGAAACAGGTACACCTTACATGCTGTACAAAGATGCTGCCAACCGTAAATCCAATCAAAAAAATTTAGGAACCATACGTTCTTCGAATTTATGTACAGAAATCATGGAATACACCTCTCCAGATGAGGTTGCAGTATGTAATTTGGCATCTATAGCCTTGCCAATGTTTATAAAAAACAACGAGTTTGATCATAAGGAGTTATTTAAAATTACCAAACGCGTTACTAAAAACTTGAACAAGGTTATAGATAGAAACTATTATCCAGTTAAAGAAGCCGAAAATTCCAATTTCCGTCACAGACCAATAGGTCTGGGGGTTCAAGGTTTGGCAGATACTTTTATCAAGCTTCGCATGCCTTTTACCAGTGACGAAGCAAAAAAACTCAATCAGGACATATTTGAAACACTTTATTTTGCTGCTGTTACGGCAAGTATGGAAGAAGCGCAAAAAGATGGACCTTACCAAACCTACCAAGGCTCACCAATTAGCAATGGGGAATTTCAACACAACCTGTGGGGAATAAAGGACGAAGAGTTGAGTGGCCGTTGGGATTGGGCAAAACTGCGCAAAGAAGTTAAAAAACATGGGGTAAGAAACTCGTTGTTGGTAGCTCCTATGCCAACGGCAAGTACCTCGCAAATATTGGGCAATAATGAGTGTTTTGAGCCATATACTTCTAATATATACACACGTCGTGTATTGTCTGGTGAATTTATTGTGGTTAACAAACATTTGTTGGAAGATTTGGTGGAACTAGGATTGTGGAACGATGGTTTAAAGCAAGACATCATGAGAGCCAATGGCTCTGTACAAAATATAGATGTGATACCTCAACACATTAAAGACCTTTACAAAACGGTATGGGAATTAAGCATGAAAGACATTATTGACATGTCTCGACAAAGAGGCTATTTTATAGATCAGTCCCAGTCCTTAAATCTGTTCATGGAAGGTGCAACCATGGCTAAGCTAACCTCCATGCATTTTTATGCTTGGAAGAGTGGGTTAAAGACAGGCATGTATTATTTAAGAACCAAGAGCGCAGTAGATGCCATTAAGTTTACCTTGGATACCAAAAAGAAAGAAGAACCAGTAGCCAACAGTGTTGAAGTAGATGAGACATTAAAGGCACAACAACAAAAAGCTGCTAAAACGGCCGAAACATTTAGCCAGCAAGCTAAAGACGTGGAGCCTATGTCTGCCGAAGAAATGAAAGCTTTAATTGCTCAGGCAAAAGAAGCAGAAGGCGATGATTGTTTGATGTGTGGTTCTTAAATTAATTCAATTAAGTGTTATAAAAAAAGCATCTCAATTTGAGATGCTTTTTTTTTGTTTTAGTGTTTATTGTAATGACATTTAATCTGTGTTCTCTTCTGAAATTTTAGCAGGCTTTATGGAACTGTCAAAAGCACCATGATACTCTTCCAGGAGATTCATAATGGCAGCCAGTAAATCTTTGGTCTCCAGAAGAATACTAAAATACAAAGTTGTGTTTTTAGGACTTGATTCTTCGTTCCTGGTACGTTCTACCTGTTTTTGAATTTTATCGGTAACTAGAGTGACAATTTCTTTCTTTCTATTTAAAACAACACCTATTTCTTCAAAAGAACGGGACTCAAAAGCTTTTCTGGTATTGTTGAACAGTCTTTCAAAACGTTCATCAACTTCCTTCAACTCTTTAATTTGGCTAAATTTAAGTTTTTTATGGTTGTTGTTAACGTGTTTGTGGCTCACTTTGGTAATGTATTCCAAAGATTGGGTAATATCTTGTAGATATCCCAAAACGTTTATATAAAAACTGCTGGCAGCTACGCTGGATTCATCCAGGTTCTTAATAAAATAAAAAATATGGTCTCTCAATTCATCTATTTCATCAGATAGTTTGATGACTTGTTTTTTATTCTTTTTAAGTAAAGACAAATCTTGTTTGGCAAGACCGTTAATGGCATTGGTGTAAATTTTATTTCCACGTTTAATAACATGGGCAATATTGTCTGCACTTTCATGTATCACTCCTTGAATAGAGCTGCTTTCGGCACGTGTTAAACTATCTTCGGCTTTATTGGTGTCAGATTTCTTTTTATGTGAAATATAGCTTCTTACAAGTAAAATGGTAGCCAGCAATAAGAATATTGGGACCATGACTTGTACGTTCCAGTTTAAGAAATACGCAATGATGGCTGCAGATATAAAGGCAATAAAAGCTGTAAAGAACCAACCACCAATTACGTTTAAAACTCCAGCAACCCTGTAAACAGCACTTTCTGCTCCCCAGGCTCTATCTGCCAAAGAGGTACCCATGGCAACCATAAAAGTAACATAGGTTGTGGACAGTGGTAGTTTCATAGATGTTGCAATAGAAATCAAGACAGCTGCAACCATTAAGTTAATGGCAGCACGAACCAAATCGAAGGCTGGCAACTCATAGGTTTTATCCTTTTTTAAAGAAATGACAGGTTTTTCAAACTGTTTTTCAATTTTCGCCTGCCAAGATTCCGGTAAAATATATGAAGACATTTGGGAGCCTAAAATAGCAAACCTCACAAAACCTCGCGAAAGGAAGTTAGGTTGAAAGCGTTCTTTGGTCTCTTCTTGACTGGATAAATCCAAAGAGGTTTTAACAACAGCCTTCGCTTTGCTTGAAAACCATAAGGTGACAACCATAATTAAACCTGCTGCAACCAACAAATAGGTAGGTGTTGGTACTTTGTCTGCCAAAAACCCCATGCTAAAAGCATCGGCAGCAACTCCAGAGTTAACCCATGTGGAGTAAGATAGCCATCCAGCAATAGGAACACCTATAAAGTTTACTAAATCGTTTCCAGCAAAAGCCAATGCCAAAGCAAATGTTCCAACCAAGATAATTAACTTATAGATGTTCACTTTTGCCAAGCTAATTAATAAATAAGATAACATAGACCAGAACAGCATGCTTACGCTAACAATCAGTAATACGTGGTTCTCCAAATAGCTATTAACGGTTTCGCCATTTAAAATTCCGAAAGGTTCTTTTGCAAAAGACATTCCTTTTAAACCTTTCATAAAAATAAAGTAAGTGATGGAAGTTAAAGCCAAGCCTCCAAATATGGCTCCAACCCAATTGGATTTCTTTTCAAAATTATAAGAAAGCCATAACCTGGCTATCCATTGCACGATAGCACCTACTGTGAATGCGACAATGACAGACAAGAGAATGCCAAAAATAATTTCGGTGGCTTTGGATGTGTTTATATATCCAATTACTTCAGCAAAACCACCACCATCATTCCCAACTTTAATTAAAGCCATGGCTACCGAAGCACCTAGAAGTTCAAAAACAATGGATACAGTGGTTGAGGTTGGCATGCCAACTGTATTGAAAAAGTCCAACAACAAAATATCTGTAATCATGACAGCCATAAAAATGATCATGATTTCATTGAACATAAACTCATGAGGATTAAAGATGCCTTTTCTGGCAACCTCCATCATGCCACTGGAGAAAATGGCTCCCACAGCAACGCCCACACTGGCAACAATCATGATGGTTTTAAAAGAGATGGCTTTAGAGCCAATAGCCGAATTTAAAAAGTTTACGGCATCATTACTTACACCTACAACCAAGTCTGCAATGGCCAAAACAGCCAGAGCAACAATCATTAATAAGTATATATTTTCCATTAGTTAGTTTTTAATTAGATAGTGCAAATATCTATAGTGTTTGTATTAGAAATGTTATCTAAATGTTATTATTTAAAAGTGTATGTCAAATTGAAGCCTGTAAGCTAAACGGCTGTTTATGTTTTCAGTATCCACATAAGTAAAATCTGTTTGTACTTTTAATTTGTGTCCTACTATATATTTTGATAAACCCAGCGTGTATTCATTTACCAAACTCTCACCAGTAATACTTTTGCTTAAATCTACATTGGAAAATCGACCAGCCACTTCCCAGTTTGATTTAAATAAGTAACCAGCTTGCAAATTGACAGCATTTCCAACTTGTACTACTTGCCCTGTTGGCGTACCATCTGTTTCCTTTGCTATTGGGTCTTCAGCATCTCTATTGGCATATTCTCCCATAAAAGAAAAGCCTTTGTGCTTAAACATGGCATCAACAAACAAGGTAGTGATATTCGTTTCGTAAAATCCGTTTTCAGTTAGCATGTAGGAGCCTTGATTGCTTCTGGTTTTAACAGCGTTATTGTTAAAATCGTAAGTGATACCAATGGCCAGTTTAGGGGTTTCAGGTCTGCTTAAAGAACCACCTATGTAGTCCCCTTTGTTTGGGAATAAGCCCAAAGGTAAAAACTCCAAACGGCCAGTGTATTGAAATCCACCTATATTTCCCGTGGTGACGTTTCTGCCTTCGCCTTGGGATATGGCAAGGGCTTCCCGAACAATAAAGGTATCTGTTAAATTGAAATGATGTCTGAATTGAATCCCTAAATCCCTATCTATATTAAAACCAGCATTTAAAATAGATCTATCCACAAACTGAAGGTTTCCTGAAGAAACAATGCGTTCCCTATTTCCAGGAAGTTTTGCTTGACCAAACCAAAGTTCAAAATTTTTGTAAAAATTCCATTTCATAACGGCATCCAAGATAAATCTTGGGGTGTTGCTGGTGTATATGGAAGAGCCTGACATATCTCTATTGGATAAGCCTAGCTCTATTTTGTATTCTAGTTTTGGAGTTAAAGCATAGCCATCAAATTTTAACCTGGCGCGTCTTACTAAAAAAGCAGCTTCACCATTTGTTAACTCTCCATGATCGTTTTCCCAACTGGCAAGTGTTAAAAATTGCATTCTGGCACCAACTTTCATGGTCCAAGAACTGTCTTTCCCCACTATGTTAAAGATGCCTTTACCAAACTTAGTAGAAGGGATTTCTTGAGCATTTACCATAAAGGAAGTAGATAGTAATAATAAAATTACCGTTACTTTAAATTTCATATTTAGGATTCTAGTTTTTGTCGCTGCAAAGAACTGACTTTAATGTTAAATTAATGTTTCCTAAATATTAAATTTAAAAATAGAACAAAAGGCTGCTTTGGCCAGAAGCAGCCATAGAATTCATGATAATTTAGTCGACAAAAACTAATAGATTATATGAAATTACTAATTATGTCTCAAGACATAGCAAATTTGCTAATTAATTATGGTTTGAATGTAATGTAAATATTAATTAATTATTAAATGAGTCTTAATATTTTAAAAATTATAAAATACTGAATAACAAATTCTTATAGCTTTAATGTTAATTTAATGTTATTTAGATGTTGCTAAATTGTTAATTATTGTTTATATTTGAGATATAATATAAAAACCCAAATAATTATGAAGAAATGTATTTTCTTTATTGCCTTTTTAATTACAGCTGTTTCTTTTGCGCAACAAGAGCGCGAACTAAAGCTTAACAAGGATACTAATTTAATTGAGGTTACTTACTATCATGACAATGGAGCTATAAGTCAAACAGGTACTTATACTTTAGACGGTAAACTTCAAGGTAAATGGTTAAGTTTTGATGCAGAAGGCAATAAATTAGTTTCGGCGAATTATGATAATGGGAAGAAAGTCGGCAAATGGTTTTACTGGTCAGGTAAAATTTTAAAAGAAGTAGATTATAGTAACAATGCTATTTCGAGTGTTAGTGAGTGGACCAATAAATCTACCATAGCACTACGTGATTAAACAATGTATATTAAAAAACAAAAAAGCATCCTGTTTAGGATGCTTTTTTGTTTTGTGACTAATTCAAATTGTTATTCAACAGTCCAACTTGCTCCCCAAGTTGCGTAATCGGTTCCTGTTCCATTACCATCGCCAGAGATAAAATCTGCTTCAGTAAAGGTTTCACCTGTATCGTTTTGCATTTTTTCAATAACATCAACAAAAGTAGCGTCTACAACATAAAGGTCACCGCTCAATACACCAGCACCTGTTGGGTTGTCACCAGCATCACCATCTAAATCAAAGG
Source organism: Xanthomarina gelatinilytica (assembly GCF_000348685.1). Lineage (GTDB taxonomy): Bacteria > Bacteroidota > Bacteroidia > Flavobacteriales > Flavobacteriaceae > Xanthomarina > Xanthomarina gelatinilytica. The sequence goes on from NZ_ANLA01000004.1 coordinate 584,377, forward strand.
CTTCTTCAAAACCTTCAATGTAGATATTGTTAAAGATACCTTGTGTTCCAGCTCTTAATCTGATAGCTTCATTACCAGTTGTAGAGCCGTTGCCAATTATGGTTAAATTGTTTACTGTAGGTTTAGAGAAATAACCAGCGGCATTACTAAAATCGGTATTGTATCCGTCAGCCTCTATACCTTTATCGTGATCAGCACCATGCTTAACATAAGCATTTGTAATAGTTCCTGTATAGCCTTCAGTCCAGTCAATAGAGTCATCTTGAGCGTTAACTACAGATACATAGCTTGCATTAACTGTACCACCAAAGAACTCAACACCATCATCTTTTCCTTCAAAAGCTTGAATGTACTCAACAATTGTACTGTTTCCTACACCGTAAAAGGAAAAGCCGTTGTTTTCAGATTGGCCATCAGCAGCACCACCAGAGTATTCAACACGTACATAACGAATGGTCCCAGAATCATCAGCAGCATTTGTACCACCAAATGGTAAACTAGCAATTTCTGAAGTAGAAGTAGCAGAACCTGTTACAGAATTGATAGGGGCTCTTCCTAAAATAATCAATCCACCCCAATCTCCAGCAGCTGGGTTAGCAGCACCAGACGTCATAACAATAGGGTTAGATGCTGTTCCGTTAGCAATGATTTTGGCACCTTGAGAGATAGCAATGTAAACATCGGCTCCAGAAGCTTCGGCTTCAATAGTTACACCTTCATTAATGATAAGGTTTGTTCCAGAGGCCATGATTACAGGGCCGCTAATGGTGTAACATTTGTTAGCTTCTAAAACCAAATTTGAGTTAAATACGGCCGCAGGTATGGCTTCGCAACCATCTGTTGGAGTGTTGCCGCCACCATTATTGTTTATAACGCTATTGTCATTTATTACAATATCAGCAGTGTCATCAGTAGTACAAGAGAATAGCATTGAAATGATTGCTAAACCTAAAATTAAATTATTTTTCATTGTTTTTGAGTTTAATTATTGTCTTTAAAAGTTTATACTATTTATGGTTGTTAAAAATTATACTTTAGTTGAAGCCCAATGTCCATTCCACGTTTATAATTGGATATACCATTACCGTTTGCTGAGTTAACCACGATATCGCCCAAAGTAGTTTCTCTAACATATTTTATGGTTGGATTCAATAGGTTTTTGATACTTAAGTTCACCTCAAAATTCTTTTTAATGTTGTTTTTCCAAATAAAGTCTAGAGTAGGGACGCTTTTTTCAACTATGTTACCTAGCTGTCCGGAGCCTAAAGCATCTATTCTATCAGAGAAATAGGAAAACACTAAATTGGCAGTTGGTTCATATTTTTCAAACTTAGGTGAGAAGCTTAGATCAGCATTGATAAGCAGTGGTGATGCACCTTGAAGCTCATCTTTGGTTTTTTCAAAGCTCACATCGTAAAAATCACCATCTATTTGTGAATAAAGATCTTGTTCTGTGTGCATGTATGTGGCATTCAAACCTGCTGATAGAACCGTATTATCGTCAGCATTTTTAAGAATGTCTTTTCTAACTTCTAACTCAACACCATAAACCGTTGCCTTGTCACCAGTTCTAAAAAAGCGCTGTGTTCCTGTGGCATCTGCACCAACGACTAAGTTTACTGGGTCATTGATTTCTTTGGCAAACACACCCAAGGAGAAAATTTCGCTTTTGCTGTAGAACCATTCGTATTTAAGGTCTAAATTGAAAATTTTAGAAAAACCTTTATCCAATAAGTCTGGGTTACCACCAATTTTAGTTGAAATGTTTTCATAAACAAAAGGGGCTACTTCCTTAAATTCAGGAATAGAAACGGTTTGACTGGCTGAAAAACGTAAGTTTTGGTCTTCATTTAAAGCATATTTTACATTTAAGCTAGGCAACAAAAAGTTTTCGTGTGAACCGATTTCGCCTTCGCCTTGAGTACCTAAGTTAATGACATCAAATCCAATTTTTTGACTTACAGATTCTAATCTTACTCCTGGCACAAACAACCACTTTTCACCAACTTTGATTTCGGCATTCAAATAACCAGCATAAATGTCTAGATTCCCAGAATAAGTGTTTTCTGGCAAGCCAGGTCTGTTGGTGTTGGATTGTCCTGGAATGGTATTGATTACCTTAATTTCATAAATACCGTTACTGCCTTGGTTTATGTTAAGATTATTAAGGTTAAATACGCTGTTTAGGTTATTTACATCTGCTATGGCATAGTCAGAGTCTACTATGTCATAACCATAGCGAATATTTTCAAAATTACGCTCTTTGCTTCTACCATTGTAACCTAAATTGAATTTTAGGTTTTCAGTAGCTGAATAGGCAATATTTGCTCTACCATTATATTCTTCATCTTCAATATTTTGGAAGTAGCGTTGGTTGTCAAAATCTACGTTACTATAAAAGGTTGGATTGGTATTTGAGTCATTATCCAATGCAAAATGATAGTTTTCAATACTTATCCTTTTTCTGTCTGGTTGGTCGGAGAAAACAGTGTTGACACCAAAGCCCCAATCTACTTCAAACTTATCAGACTTATGGTTGCCCAAAAGTTGGTTTACAAATATTCTGGTTTGATCAAACTGAACGTTCATTTGGTAAAATCCTTTGTCTGTATTTAATATGGCATCTCGGTTTCTACCGTTACCATCCATACCAAAGTAGCCAACAACATCTGATGAACTGTTTATGAATAATGAATTGAATTTTAAGGTATTATTTTCATCAATTCTATACTTTAAATTACCCATAACGGTTGATGTGGTACCGAATTCATATTCTTCAGCACTGTCTATATACGCCTTTTTCTCAACTAAAGTATAATCCGTATTTGTACCTTTTCTATATTGAAACTCATTTTCGTAAGATCCAGTTAAAAAGACACTTAAGCGAGAATCATTTTTAAAGTCATAACTCTTACCAATTGATGCTCCATAACCAACATTAATTGGATTGCCAGCCGTTTCAGGGTCAAAACCATGAGATAAGATAACAGGAAAAGGATTATGCTCATATCTTCCATAATAACCGAAATATCCAGTGCCTTCACTCCTTACAAAATCTTTGTCAACGGCATTGGTGTTAAATCCAGATCCCACAAAAGCATCAACATAAAAATCTCCAGAATAGTTCTTTGAAGTTATGTTAACATTACCGGCAGAAAAGTCGCCATAAAAACCAGTTGAATAAGCCTTGCTTATAGATACATTCTCAATAATGTCTGAAGAGAACAAGTTTAAATCAATATTTTTTTTGTTAACATCGTTTGACGGTAACGAAAGTTCATTCATGGTTGTATTTAAGTAGCGGTCTCCCAAACCACGAACATATACGTTGCTTGAGCCCTCTTGTTTTGATACACCAGAGATTTTTGAAACAGCACCTGCAGCATCACCGACCCCTTTTCTGGATAACTCTTCAGCACCAATACTTTGTTTAATTTCAACAGCTTTTTTCTGTTCAAGTAAAAGCGCCACTTCACTTTCTCTTTTGGTTGTAGTGGTAATGACTACTTCATCCAATGAGGCAGCGCTAGCAGACAAAGGCACATTGATTTCCGTAATCTTTCCAGCCTCAATAGTGGCTTCAATCTCCTGGGTTTCATAACCAACAAAGCTAAATACAATGGTATAGGTTCCGGGTTCAATATTTTCAATGCTGTATAAACCGTCAAAATCTGATGTAGTTCCTTTAATAGTTCCTTTTATTAAAACATTTGCAAAAGGTAAAGGGTCATTATTGAAATCTTTATCTGTAAGTTTACCAACCAAAGTTCCTGGGTTTTGGGCTTGTGCAATTGCAGCTGTAAATACAAATAATAATATAAATATGTGTCTCATTAGTTTTAGTAAAATTTGATGTGGCAAAGAAACCTTATTCATGTAAAGTCAAGGTTATTTACAGGTTAAACCTAAATCATATAACTGTTAGTTAAATGTTATGAAAATGTTGAAATACTTTTTTCAGGAAATAATTTCTTAACATAAAACGTAATAAAATTGTTTATATCTGCTTTTAAAAAGAGAATTTTAAAATGTTGAAAAATGTATCTTGCAGCAGTTAAATAGGAATTATGAACTGGGAACAATTACTCTCCTTAAAACGATATGGAGATATTAATAAACGCTTAAGAAAAGAACAAGACGAAACCAGGTTGGGTTTTGAAGTGGATTACGATAGAATTATTTTTTCTTCTGAATTTAGAAGCTTACAGGACAAAACCCAAGTCATTCCCTTATCCCAAACAGATTTTGTACATACCAGACTAACCCATAGTTTGGAAGTTAGTGTCGTAGGTAGAACACTTGGTAGAAAAGTAGGAGCAAAACTTATTGAGAAATATCCACATCTACAAACCATTCACGGATATCAGGCAAACGATTTTGGTGCCATTGTTGCAGCAGCAGCTCTGGCACATGATATAGGAAACCCACCTTTTGGACATTCTGGGGAAAAAGCCATTGGAGAATTTTTTAAAACAGGACAAGGTCTGCAATACAAAAGCCAATTAACAGCCAAAGAATATCAAGATTTATGCGATTTTGAAGGAAATGCCAATGGGTTTAAAATAGTTACAGAAAGCCGATCTGGTAAAGAAGGAGGCTTGCGTTTAAGTTATGCCACACTTGGAGCTTTTACAAAATATCCTAAAGAATCGTTACCAAAAAAACCAACAAGCCATATAGCAGACAAAAAATATGGTTTTTTTCAAAGTGAAAAAAACCTGTTTCTAGATGTGGCAACCGAATTGGGCCTTTTAAAAACAGGTTCTAAAACAGATTGTAGTTTTGCAAGGCATCCCTTAACTTATTTGGTTGAAGCTGCAGATGATATTTGTTACACAATTATAGATTTTGAAGATGGCATTAACTTAGGGCTTATTCAAGAAGAATTTGCGTTGGAATATTTAATTAATCTGGTAAAACACTCTATCAATTCCAAAAAATACCATAAACTGTCTACCACGCAAGATAGAGTAAGCTATTTAAGGGCTTTGGCCATCAACACCTTGATTCAGGAAGCAGTGGAAATATTTTTAGACCATGAAGAAGACATCCTTAACAATAATTTTTCCACAGGTTTATTGGATAAAAGCAAATATGAAGCCCAAATAAACGATATAATTAACATAAGCATAAAAAACGTTTATAAGTCCCAAGAAGTGATTGATAAAGAGATCGTAGGATACAAAGTCATCAGTACGCTTTTAGATGTTTATTCAGCAGCAGTTATAAACAAATCCTTAAACCAAGCTTCAAATTATGATGCGCTGCTTTTAAAGAGTATACCAGAATTGAATTTTTCCGAAAGCAATTCAACGTATCAAAAATTGTTAGGTGTTTGTCATTATGTTTCGTTACTGTCCGATAGTCAAGCTATCTTAAAATTTAAAAAGATACAAGGGATATCATTGTAAAAAAATTCAGCAGCACAATGCATTTTAACGCATAAATATTGCTTTTAATCGATAATTTATGTATGTTTACCAAACCGAAAACTAATTCTAACTAAAAATGAAAAAAAATCTATTGGGAGCTTTAGTCATCATTTTCGTTGCTTTTGCTTGTTTTCTAGTTATGAAAGAGCTGAGTAGCCCAGCAACTTCAGAAGTTGATACCCAACAATATTATGCAGATATGGAGTAGACTTCACTCCTTATTTAACCTACTTTAAAGTTAAAATCTATTCAATTTGTTATAATAGCATGAAAAATAGCTTTTTAACTGTTAAATAATGCTTGTGTTTTTTGAAATATATAATAATTCAGTTATTTTAGCCACAATTAAAAAAAACACACATGAAAAAAAATTCCCTATTAATTTTTAGCGTTTTGCTGGTTGCATTAGCCGTTTTTATGTTTATTGAAAATGAAGATGGTGCTACAAAAAATGAAGAAGCTTTGACTTCAGTGGCAGAATTGAAAGAAAAGCACAAAGAATATTTAGAGAATCATCCTTTTAAAGAGGATTTGTTATTGTCTAAAAAAGAAAGAAAAGCAAACGGTTTGCCTCCAAACAAGTATTTTGAAGAACAATGGATTTTAACCATGAATCCTGAATTGGGAAGACCAACACCAAATAAAGTTCTTGAATTACAGCAGGAATTGCTCAACCAAAGAAGAGATGACCTAATAAACGGAAGGGTTCCAGGAGATGCTTTGGACAATGGTTGGCTGGAAAGAGGTCCAAACAATGTTGGGGGTAGAACCAGAGGATTGATGTTTGATCCCACAGATGCATCAAACAATACCGTTTTTGCTGGAGGTGTAAGTGGTGGTTTATGGAAAAATACCAATATATCCAGTGCAAGTAGTGTATGGACCAGAGTGGATATACCAGAAAATTTAGCTGTTTCAAGCATTACTTACGATCCAAACAACCCTAGCACTTTTTATGTAGGAACAGGAGAGTCTTATGTTGGTGGAGATGTTAATGGAAATGGCTTATGGAAATCTACAGATGCAGGAAATACATGGACCAATGTTTTTGGAGGGATTACAGGGACTAGCTTCTTTGTTTCAGCTTCCAATATTACAGTAAACTCACCAAGTGGCATTGCAGGAAATTATCAATCTTACCCAACCACTAATTTTGGGTCTGAAATCACATCAACCATAACAGCAGATTTTGTTTTGGCAAATGACCCTTCTGGGGTTCCAACATTAGCATGTAACTCTTTTGGACCAAGTGCAGCTGGAAAAATTGCTGTTATTAGAAGAGGTGATTGTGCGTTTGTTGACAAAGTTTTAAATGCACAAAATGCAGGAGCTATTGGTGCCATAGTTATGAACAATGTTCCAGGTGAACCTGTTCCAATGGGTGGTACAAATGCTGCTATTACTATTCCCTCGGTAATGATTAGTATGGCTGATGGCGATTTGATAGAAGCTGCAATGGCCTCAGGAACCGTTAATGGATCTTTAAATCCTACTTCAGGGGATTTTACAGCTCTGGTTGTACCTGGAGTGCAACATATCAATGATGTAAAAGTTAGAAACAATAATGGAGTGTCAGAAATATACGTAGCTGCAGGAGATGCCATCTATGGGTCTTCCAATGCTGCTACAACCATGGGAGGTCTGTCTTACGGTTTATACAAATCTGTGGATGGAGGAGCCAATTGGACTGAAATCAACCTTCCGTTAACAGCAAATGGACACAAACATAATCCTAACGACATAGAAATTGGACCAAACGGGAAAATTTGGTTGTCAACAACCAATAGTCACTTGTATGGCGATGGAGGAGGAGTTATTTTCTCTTCTACTGACGGCGTTAATTTTACACAAGCATACGTAGTAAATGGCGCAGATAGAACTCAAATAGCAGTATCAGCAACAATACCTGATAAAGTTTATGTGTTGGCAGAAACGGCATCTGGTGTTATTATCAAAAAAACAACAACTGCATTCGTGCCTGCTTTTTTAGTACAAACAAAAGCGTTACCAAATGATGCAGATCCTAATATTTCTGCTGGAGACTTCACTAGAGGACAAGCATTTTACGATTTGATGTTGGAAGTGGACCCAAGTAACGACGAGATTGTTTATGCTGGTGGAATTGATTTGTTTAAATCTACCAATGGAGCCACAACTTGGAATCAATTTTCTCATTGGTACGGAGGATTCGGATACCAAGAAGTGCATGCCGATCAACATATTTTAGCTTTTGGAAATAACGATCCAAGCAAAGTTGTTATTGGTAACGATGGAGGCGTGTATTATTCCAGCAATGGAGGGGCAACAACCCAACCTAGAAATACAGGATTCAATACATCCCAGTTCTATACTGTAGGAGTAGCACCAACCACTGCACTTTCCGGAGATTATTTTGCTGGAGGTTTACAAGACAATGGTACCCAATTATTGCAAAATGCAAATCCAAATGGTGTAGATGATGCTATTGAGCCTTATGGAGGTGATGGTGCTTATACCTTCTTTGATCAAGATGGAACCGACCGTTATTTTATTAGAAACTATGTGTATAATGCTGGAGTTGTTTTACGTTTTTTAAACGCGAATGGATCATTAGGTTCTGAAGTTGTTATAAATAATGAAAACGCTAGCAATGGATCTTTCATTAATCCACAAGCATTGGATTCCAACCTGGATATTTTGTATTCTAATTATAACTCTGGAGCAACCCCAGGTATTAGAAGATATTCTGGAATTAAATCATCAGGAACTTTATCTGCTACAACTTTAACTCATCCTGAATTAGTAACTATAGTAACTGCTTTAACGGTATCTCCCTATACAACCAATTCTTCAAAATTACTTGTAGGCGACCGTTTAGGAAACATTATTTTAATTGAAAATGCTAATACAGCAAACCCAACTTGGACAACTATTGATGGTAACTTGTTGGTAGGTAGTGTTTCAGATGTTGAATTTGGTCAGACTGAAGATGATATTTTTGTAACCATGCACAATTATGGTGTAAACAATGTTTGGTACACCAGCAATGGAGGAGTCACTTGGGAGCCTAAAGATGGTAACTTACCAGATTTGCCAGTAAAAACTATTTTACAAAACCCATTAAATCTTGAGCAAGTGATCATTGGAACCGAATTAGGTGTTTGGTTCACTGAAAACTTCTCAGATGCAAGTCCAACTTGGAATCAAGCCTATAATGGAATGAGCAATGTTAAAGTTTTGGATTTAGACCTAAGAGACGATAACATGGTGTTTGCTGCTACTTATGGTAGAGGTGTCTTCTCCGGTATGTTTACTGCCGATTTCTTAAGTGTTGAAGAAAATACTTTAGCCTCAGATTTAACTTTATTTCCAACAGTCTCTAATGGAGAGATTACCATAACTGCTAAATCCAACTTAGGGAAAATGGATTTATCCATTTATAACCTTAGTGGTCAGTTGGTCTACAATACGGCCTTGGATATGAACTCAAATAGTAGAAAACAATTATCGTTAGATTTAAGTTCAGGATTGTACTTGGCTAAATTTTCAAAAGGAAGTTTTAGTGAGACTAAAAAGTTTATTATAAAATAAACATTATTTAGATAATATGAAAAAGGTGGTTTTTTAAAACCACCTTTTTTGTTTTCTAACAATGAAAGCTTAGACGTATTTATTGATACATTTGGAAATAGAGATAGGATCGATGTGACATTCTATCTGTAGCTCCTCTATTGTCCCATGTTCAATAAAGGTATCGGGAATACCTAACAATTCAAAAGTGTTTTTATATTGATGTTTTGAAGCAAATTCCAATATGGCGTTACCAAAACCACCATTTACACAACCGTCCTCAACAGTGATGATGGTATCATAAATGGCGCAAATATCGTGTAGAAGTTTTTCGTCTAGAGGTTTCACAAAACGCATGTCGTAGTGGGAGACAGTGTCTGAATTTTCTAACAAACCTATGGCTTCGGTACAATTTTTTGAGATGGTGCCAATGCTCAAAATGGCAATTTTACTGCCTTTTTTCAAGGGTATTGCTGTCCCAATTTCAATCTCTTTAAAATCTAATTGCCAATCCATGGTAACACCTCTTCCTCTAGGATACCTAATGGCAATGGGTTGGGATAATTTTCCCAATTGAGCCGTGTACATAATGTTTCTGAGCTCTATTTCGTTTCTTGGTGCAAAAATAATGAGGTTTGGTATACAACGTAAATAAGCCAAATCAAAAACTCCATGATGCGTTGCTCCATCTTGTCCAACCAATCCAGCACGATCCAAACAAAAAACAACAGGTAAGTTCTGCAATGCCACATCATGGATTACTTGATCATAGGCTCTTTGTAAAAATGTGGAATAAATGTTGCAAAACGGAACGGATCCTTGTGTGGCCATACCTGCAGCAAGTGTTACAGCATGTTGTTCTGCAATGCCTACATCGAAAGCCCGATCAGGAATTTGTTCCATCATATATTTTAAAGAACTTCCAGTTGGCATGGCAGGAGTTATTCCAATTATTTTTTGGTTTTTTTTGGCTAATTCCACTAAGGTTAAACCAAATACATCTTGATATTTGGGAGGTTGTTTAAAATCTAGTTTTTTACTTAACTCACCTGTAATGGCATCAAATTTTCCTGGTGCATGATAGGTGACTTGGTTGTCCTCTGCTTGTTTAAGACCTTTCCCTTTTTTGGTAATTACATGTAAAAATTTAGGTCCTTTTACTGTTTTTAAACGCTCTAGTTCTGAAATGATCTTAAAAATATCATGACCATCAATAGGACCTGAGTAATCGAAATTTAAAGCTTCAAAAATATTGTCTTGTTTTTGGGTTCCTTTTTTAACATTGGTAAGATATTGTTTTAAAGCACCTACAGAAGGGTCTATCCCAATGGTATTGTCGTTTAGGATAACCAATAAATTGGCTTTGGTAACACCAGCATGGTTTAAGCCTTCAAAAGCCATTCCACTTGCAATGGAGGCATCACCAATAACAGCAATGTGATGTCTGTTTTCACCTTTTAATAGGTTGGCAATTGCCATTCCCAAAGCAGCCGAAATAGAGGTTGAAGAATGGCCTACACCAAAAGTGTCAAACTCACTTTCTTCTCTTTTTGGAAAGCCACTAAGACCTTTAATTTGTCTGTTTGTGTGAAAAACATCCCTTCTTCCAGTTAATATTTTATGTCCGTAAGCCTGATGACCAACGTCCCAAACAAGCAAATCTTTGGGTGTATTAAAAACATAGTGCAAAGCAATGGTTAATTCCACAACTCCTAAACTGGCTCCTAAATGTCCTTCTTTGGCAGCAACAATTTGAATAATAAACTGTCTAAGCTCTTTAGCAAGTTCCGGAAGTTGCTTAATGGGTAACTTCCTTAGCTCCTCAGGACTATGAATGGATTTTAATATATCTGTAATCATTGCTTTATTTGATTTGGTAAAATTATTAAAATAGAAGTTATTTTGGTGATTTTGATAAGTATTTTACTTATTTATTGTTATTATAAAATGTTGAGACCTATATTTGTTACATTAAATAAAATCAATAACTAAAAAATGAAAAATAATTACGCCCAAAAATTTGTGATAATTGGCATGTTATTATTTGGATTTATTGGGTTTGCCCAGCACAACCTTTCAGATTCAGAGTATGGCAGTCTTATCGAGACTTATTTAACCAAAAATTTAGCTAAATATCAACTTACAGAACCGGATATTCAGGATTTATATGTTAGTAACGAGTACTTCTCTAAGAGTACTAAAATTAACCATGTATTTGTAAATCAACGTTATCAAGGGATTGAGATTTTTAATGCAACCTCTAGTGTGGCCATTAAAGACAATGCAGTTTTTTACTATGCCAATAATTTTATTGGTCAAGTTAGCCAAAAATTAAACACCATAACTGCTCAAATTAATGCACAGGACGCATTGGAAAACGCAGCCTCACAATTGAATCTTGGAAACGTTCAAGGATTGGAATTGATTTCTACCAAGCATAATGAATTCGTTTTTAACGGAGCAGGTGTTTCTCAAACAAACATACCTGTAAAATTGGTGTATTCTTACTCCGAAGCTGAAGATGCTTTAAAATTGGCTTGGGACTTAAACCTAAACACACTTGACTCCAAACATTGGTGGAGCGTACGAGTAGATGCAATAAGTGGCCAAATTATTGATAAATCTGATTGGGTTGTGTCTTGTAATTTTGGTGATGGAGATCACTCTAATCACGACTTTCACACAAATACCAATACAGATTTCACTTTATTTAAGCCCAATGCTATGGTTGCTGACGGTTCTCAATACCATGTGTTCGCCTTTCCCGTTGAAGCGCCTAGTTTTGGAGGAAGAACACTGTTAAGTTCCCCAGCAGATGATACGGCTTCCCCATATGGATGGCACGATACCAATGGAGTAGCAGGAGCTGAATATACCATAACAAGAGGAAACAATGTTTATGCTTATGAAGATACAGCAGACTCTGATACGCCTGGGTATTCACCAGATGGGACTGCAACTTTAAATTTTGATTTTTCACTAAACCTAAGTCAAGAACCATTGGGTTATCAAGATGTATCGGTTACAAACATGTTTTATGTTAGTAATGTGATGCACGATGTATGGTACCGTTATGGTTTTGATGAAGTGTCTGGAAACTTTCAACAAAACAATTATGGCAATGGAGGTGTAGGAAACGATGCTGTTCAAGCTCAAGGACAAGATGGAGGAGGCACTAACAACGCTAATTTTGCAACACCAGTTGATGGAAATGCACCAAGAATGCAAATGTATTTATGGTCTGCTCCAGGTGGAATACAAAATCTAGTTACAGTAAATAACACTCCTATTGCTGGTCCTTATCCAGCTGTTAACCCAGCAGCTACACCACCAAACAATATTACCGGAATTGGTGAAACACCTGTTACAGGAGACTTGGAGCTTGTTAATGATAGTTCTGCTGCTCCTTCAGAAGGCTGTAACCCAATTTCTAGTGTTGCTGGTAAAATTGCTGTGGTTAGAAGAGGTAATTGTGCCTTTGTGGATAAAATTCAACATGCTCAAGATGCAGGAGCCATTGCTGTTATAGTTGTAAATCATAATAACCCAACTAACGACCCTAATTACGCAGAATACGTAAATATGGCTGGAGAAGTCACTCCACCGTTTACCATTCCTTCTGTATTTATGAACTACACAAATGGTGAATTGTTAATTTCTCAAATGCAAACAGAAACCGTTAATGTTACCCTTCAAGGAACAGGTAACTATATGCGAGATGGAAGTTTCGATAATGGCATTGTAGCTCACGAATATGGTCATGGTATCTCAACCAGGTTAACAGGAGGTCCAGCCACAAACTGCTTGTCCAACCCTGAACAAATGGGAGAGGGATGGTCTGACTGGTTTGGGTTAATGTTGACGATGCAACCTGGAGATCAGCCAGAAGACCCAAGAGGAATTGGAACCTACGCTACAGGCCAACCAACCAATGGGATTGGTATTAGATTAGCACCTTATAGCACAGATTTTGCTGTTAATGACTATACATATAATGATACTAATGATGCAGCAAACGTAGCTGCACCACATGGTATTGGATTTATATGGAGTACTATTTTATGGGACTTAACATGGGCCTATGTAGATAAGTATGGTTTCGATCCAGATTTATACAATGGTACTGGAGGAAACAATAAAGTCATGCAAGTAGTTATTGATGGCTTAAAAATACAAGGTTGCAATCCAGGATTTGTTACTGGTAGAAATGCAATATTAACAGCAGATATGGCACTTACTGGAGGCGAAGACCAATGTTTAATCTGGGAAGTATTTGCCAATAGAGGTGTAGGCTTAGATGCCTCTCAAGGATATGGTTTTAGCAGAACAGACCAAGTGGAAGATTTTGCAATGCCTCCATCTGATGATCCTACTCTGGCTAATTGTACCAGTTTAAGTGTAAATGAATTTAACTCCAACAGTTACAAAGTGTTTCCAAACCCTACCAATAATCGTTTGTTTATTAAAACAAACAAAAACTACGGTCAGGTAACTCTTTCTTTAACTGATATTAACGGAAGACAAGTACTTTCTAAAAAAGTAGAATTGTTTAACCAAGTAGAGTTGGATCTCAATCAATTGCAATCCGGTATTTATATCTTGAATATAAACGGGGAATCATTTAGTGCCAATCATAAGGTTATTAAAAACTAATTGGTTTTTTCAATGAAAAAATTAAGACAGCTAGTAATTACTAGCTGTCTTTTTTTATTTTTACACCTATGGAAAACGTATTTAGTGACACCTATTTTATGAAGAAAGCCCTTCAAGAAGCCGAAATGGCTTTTGAGAAAGGTGAAATTCCCGTTGGAGCAGTTATAGTAATTGATAACCGAATAATTGCAAGAGCTCATAATTTAACCGAACTGTTAAACGATGTTACTGCTCATGCTGAAATGCAAGCCATAACAGCAGCTTCCAATTTTTTAGGGGGTAAATATCTTCAAAACTGTACACTTTATGTAACATTGGAGCCTTGCCAAATGTGTGCAGGAGCATTGTATTGGAGCCAAATTAGCAAAATTGTTTATGGAGCGAGGGATGAAGAAAGAGGATGCATCCAATTAAAAACAAAATTACATCCAAAAACCATCATGGTTGGAGGCATATTAGCTGATGAGGCATCACAGCTGTTAAAACGCTTTTTTATAGAAAAACGAAACTTAAATTAAGACTCTTTTTTATTATTGTATTCTCTCATTTTTTCTAAACTCTCCTTGGTTATCATATAATCTTTTACATTTCTATCTTTCCATCTGTAATAGGAAAACAAAGGAAAAACCACCAGAAAAAGCCCAACAACTCCAAAGCCTATGAGTTTTTGTGAATAAGCTACATCTAGGAAATAACCACAAGCAATGCTACTTATGGAAGCAATAAAAAAGAATGCAATTAGGTATTTCATGTGTGTTTAATGGGTAAAGTTTAACAATTCGCGTCTGTATGCCGTTAATAATTTGGATTTTGAAACAAAACCGTAATATTTGCCTTGTTTAATAACAGGTAAATTCCATGCATTGGTATCTTGAAATTTTTGCATAACCATTCTCATGTTGTCTTTTTCATAGTCAATGTGTCCAGGAGGTAACTGCATAAAAGTCTCTACAGATGTAGAATGGTACAAAGATTGGTCAAACATAATACTTCTAATATCATCTAAAAGAATAATTCCAACCAAAACATGGTCCTCATTAATAACAGGAAACAAGTTTCTATTGGATTTTGAGACACCTTTATGTAACATGTCGCCTAAAGACATTGTTGGGTTTAAGGTAATAAAATTTTGTTCAATAACACTGTCAAGGCTCATGGAAGTTAGAACATTTTGGTCTTTGTCATGCGTCAGTAAATCACCTCTTTCAGCCAATTCTTTCGTATAAATGGTGTGTTCCATATAATTTTTAGTAATCATATATGAAATAGCAACAGTTATCATTAAAGGTAAAAACAGCTCATAGCCTCCAGTAATTTCAGCAATTAAAAAAATGGCAGTTAAAGGCGCATGAATAACACCTGCTATAAGACCAGCCATTCCAACCAGTGTAAAGTTGGATTCGGAAACTTGGTGTCCAAGCCCAATATTATTAACTATTTTGGCAACTACATTCCCTAAGGCGCTTCCCATAACCATTGTAGGTACTATAACACCGCCAACACCACCAGCAGCAAAGGTTGTGGTCATGGCTATGGCTTTAAAAACCGTAAACCCAATAAGTAGCACGATAACTACCCAAATATTATCCAAATATTCATCAAATAAGTTGGAGCCTAAAGCGTGTAAGTAGTTTCCATCAAACAAATCTTTTGTAAAACTTAAACCTTCACCATATAATGGAGGAATAAAATAAAGCATGATCCCTATGGCCAAACCTCCAACCAGTAATTTGGAAAATCTGGTTTTAAATCTGTCAAAGAAAGCGTAAACCGCAAAATATATTTTAGTGAAATAAATAGACGCCACACCTGTTCCAATACCAAGAATTATATAAAAAGCAGTATCATGCAAGGTAAATTTATCAGTAAGCGTAAAATTGAATAAAACTTCATCTCCAAGGAAAAAATAAGATGTTAACACAGAAGAGATAGAAGCAATCAATAAGGGTAGTAAAGACGCAAAGGTTAAATCCAGGCTAAACACTTCTACAGCAAAAACTATGGCCGCAATGGGAGATTTAAACATGGAAGCTACAGCTCCAGCCGTTGCACAAGCAATAAGTAGCGTACGTGTTTTTTTATCAATGTGCATGAGCCTACTTAAATTGGAACTAATGGCAGAGCCAGAAGTAATGGCAGGTCCCAACAACCCAACGGAACCACCAAAACCAACTGTTAGTGGAGCTAGTATCAAGGGATGGTAGATTAATTTATAGGATAGAAGCCCTTTTTGTCTTAGCAAAGAATATAAAAGTGACGGAACGGCTCGTTTTATAAAAGGAGGTACCGAAGGCGTCAATTTTTTGCTGAACATGTATTTTTTTATAAGATATACTATCAGTAATCCTATAATAGGCAATATAAAATACAGATGGTTTTCTGAAAAAACAATCCCTTTTTCCAGTGTGTTTTGAATGAAATAAGTAATGTTTTTTAAGGTTACAGCAGCCAAACCAGCCAATAATCCAACAAAGGTGCTTAAAAACAAAACAAAGTTTTTCTGTGAGATATGTTTGTATCTCCAAATTAAAAATTGTTTTATTAAAGTTTTTATGTGCATTCTATGGTGCTATTTATTTACTGAATAGGTTATGAATTCATCATAAAATAAGCATAGGTATATAACCCAAACAGAATTATGGTAAAGATTAATGCTGTATATAAAACGATTTTTACAAGCTTCTTTCTCATGAATTAAAACTACTAAAAAATCCTGCAATTGCAGGATTTTTTGTCTTATGATTTTAAGTTGAGTTTTAAACTTAGCTCTTCCAGCTGTTTATTGTCTATGGGAGCAGGTGCATCTATCATCACATCGCGACCCGCATTGTTTTTAGGAAAGGCTATAAAATCCCGAATGGTTTCTTGTCCACCAAGAATGGCAACCAATCTATCCAAACCAAAAGCCAAACCACCATGTGGAGGAGCTCCATACTCAAACGCATTCATCAGGAATCCAAATTGGGCTTTGGCTTCTTCCTCAGTAAAACCTAAATAATCGAACATCAAGGCCTGGGTTTTTTTGTCGTGAATTCTTATGGAACCTCCACCAATTTCGTTTCCGTTCAACACCAAATCGTAGGCATTGGCTTTTACTTCTCCCGGATTTGTAGCCAATAATTCCAGCTGTCCAGGTTTTGGCGAAGTAAATGGATGGTGCATGGCATGATAACGTTCGGTTTCTTCATCCCATTCCAAAAGTGGGAAATCCATCACCCAAAGAGGTGCAAATTCGTTTGGATTTCGCAATCCCAAACGTTCTGCCAGCTCCATACGCAAGGCACTTAATTGGGCTCTTACTTTATTTTTATCTCCTGAAAGTACGCAAATTAAATCGCCAGCTTTTGCTCCAGTAGCTTCAGCCCATTTGGACAAATCGTCCTGGTCGTAAAATTTATCAACTGAAGATTTATAGGTTCCATCGTCATTGCATCTGCAATATACCATACCCAATGCGCCAACTTGTGGACGTTTTACCCAATCAATTAATTGGTCTATTTCTTTTCTGGTGTAAGCATTTCCTCCGGGAACAGCAATACCAACAACCAATTCGGCAGAGTTGAAAACACCAAAATCTTTATGTTGTGCTACCTCGTTCAGTTCCCCAAACTCCATCCCAAAGCGGATGTCTGGTTTGTCGTTCCCATATAAGCGCATGGCATCGTCATACAACATGCGTGGGAATTGGTCTATTTCAACACCATTCACTTCCTTTAAAAGGTGTCTGGTTAAACCTTCAAACGCATTTAAAATATCTTCTTGCTCCACAAAAGCCATTTCACAGTCTATTTGCGTGAATTCAGGTTGTCTATCGGCACGTAAATCTTCGTCCCTAAAACATTTTACAATCTGAAAATACTTGTCCATGCCACCAACCATCAACAACTGCTTAAATGTTTGCGGACTTTGTGGAAGGGCATAAAACTGTCCTTGGTTCATGCGACTTGGTACCACAAAATCTCTGGCACCTTCTGGAGTGGATTTTATTAAGTAAGGTGTTTCTACTTCAATAAAACCTTCTTTGGACAAATAATTTCTAACTTCCTGAGTGACTTTATGACGAAAAATCAAGCTGTTTTTCACAGGATTGCGTCTAATATCCAAATAGCGATATTTCATTCTAATATCCTCGCCACCATCGGTTTTGTCTTCAATGGTAAAAGGTGGTAACAAGGCTTCGTTTAAAACAGTCAGTTCAGAAACCAAAATTTCTATGTCTCCTGTTGGGATGTTTGGATTTTTGGAAGCTCGCTCAATAACCGTTCCGGTCACTTGAATCACAAATTCACGACCTAAGTTTTGGGCTTTTTCCATCATGGCTTTAGGCGTACGTTCTTCATCAAAAACCAATTGGGTGATGCCGTAGCGATCGCGTAAATCCACCCAAACAATAAACCCTTTGTCACGGGATTTTTGTACCCAACCAGCTAGTGTAACTTCTTTATTGATGTGTGATGCCCTTAACTCACCACAGGTATGACTTCTATACATATATCGGAATATTAAACTTGAATTTTTATTTCAAGCTATTTAAATAGGTTGCAAATTTAAGGAAGTTAACCGATTATCAAATAAAAAAGCCCCAACATTTGTCGAGGCTTTTTCCGCTATTAATCAATCCTTCTAATTGAGAATAAAAGGAAGGTAATTAAATAAGATCTGTTGTTGCTCTTTTGTTACGAATCCACATTTTTAATTGCATGGATAAATAGAACAATACAGGTACCACAATAAGTGTTAAAAACGTGGCTATCAATAAACCATAAATCACGGTCCAGGCCAAAGGGCCCCAAAAAACCACGTTGTCTCCACCCATGTAAATATTGGCATCAAACTCTTTAAATAAGGTAAAGAAATTGATGTTTAACCCAATGGCTAAAGGTATTAAGCCTAAAATGGTAGTAATGGCTGTTAAAAGTACCGGACGCAAACGGGCTTTACCAGCTTTTACAATGCTTTCAAATAAATCTTCCTTACTTAAATATTCCTGGTCATCCAATCCAAGTTGTTGTTTTTTCCTATCAATTAACAATTGTGCATAATCCAGCAGTACCACACCATTATTCACCACAATTCCTGCTAAGGAAATAATACCAACCATGGTCATCATGATTACGAAAGCACTACCTGTAATCACCAAACCTCCAAAAACACCTATAAAACTCAAAAAGATGGCTAACATAATAATAGCTGGTTTTGAAATGGAATTAAACTGAAAGATTAAGATGAAAAAAATAAGTCCCAACCCAGTAAAAAAAGCACCCATTAGAAAGGTCATTTGTTTGTTTTGCTCCTCAATCTGACCTGTATAATCTATTTTGATGTTCTTAGGAAGGTTTTTAAAGCTTTTCATCTCGTTTTGAATTTGGGCAACAATGGCGCCTGCATCTGTAAATCCTGGAGATAAAGCCGAGTAAACGGTTACCACACGTCTTGTGTCTTTGTGTTTAATGGCACTAAAACCAGAATTGTTTTCATGTTTGGTTATGGCCGAAACAGGGATGCTTTTTATTTGTCCCGTATTGTCCCTAAATGTGATGTTTTGATTAAACAGTGCACTGGTGTTGTAACGGTTGTCTTCATTAAAACGCACGTAAATATCAAAGTCGTCACCACCTTCTTTGTAGATACCAGCTTTAGAGCCAAAAATGGAGTTACGTAACTGTTGTCCCACTTGGGCAGCACTAATGCCTAATTCTCCAGCTTTTTCCCTATCTATAACCACTCTCATGGATGGCTTGTCTTTATTGACATCTATTTTAAGTTCATCAATACCTTGAATGTTCTTGTTGTTGATAAACTCACGCATGTTTTCGGCCGTGTTAATCAACTCGTCATAATCGTCACCTTCAATTTCAATATTGATAGGAGATCCAGCAGGTGGTCCATTGGCATCTTTTTCAACAGAAATAAGTACGCCTGGGAAAATACCAACTAAGGCTTTTTGTACTTTCTGTCGTAACAATTCACTATCTTCTCCACGACGATATTTATACTCTCTCATGGATGCCGTTATTTTTGCTTTATGAGGCATTTCGGCAGAAGAACCACTATCCGTTTGAGGGTTTCCGGCACCTTCACCTACCTGCGAGACTGCACTTTCAACCATAAAGTTGTAGTTGCCATCTGTATATTGGTCATCGTTTATAACCTTATAAACAATTTTTTCTATTTCTTTGGTAATGGCATTGGTTTTTTCAATGGCAGTTCCTTGTGGATATTCTATATATACAATAATTTGATTTGGTTTGTTGTCTGGAAAGAATTCCACTTTGGTGCGTTGGGTTGATAAAGAAATCCCAAAAGCCACAAAAGCCAAGATCAATAGTGCAAAAGTACCAATAGTCAAAATATATGGTTTCTTAGCAGATAGTGCCCAACGCAATTGGCCTTCATACCAACGTTCTAATTTTACAAGCGCTTTTGTTTGAAAGCTATTGGCCCATTTTCGTAAAAACAAACGATAGATCCAAAGCATAATGGCAGTAAATACCATTAGGGTTCCAAGAGCTCGATACTCACCACCAACAATAAATACCAAAATCCCTAAAACAGCCATAATAACTGTGGTTCTGATAATTTTTTTAAGTGGCATGTCTTTATCTTCGGTATTCATAAACTGAGACACCAAAACGGAGTTAAAGAAAATGGCAACAAATAATGAAGATCCCAAAACCACAGAAAGCGTGATTGGTAGTATCATCATAAATTCACCCATAATACCAGGCCATAAGCCTAAAGGTATAAAAGCTGCTACGGTTGTTGCTGTAGAAATTATAATAGGAAAAGCTATTTCCCCAATTCCTTTTTTGGCTGCTTCAATTCGGCTCATACCTTCTTCGTCCATGAGACGATAGACATTTTCCACCACTACAATACCATTGTCCACAAGCATTCCTAATCCCATGATCAACCCAAAAAGGACCATGGTATTTAAACTTTGTCCTAACATGCTTAAAATCATGAGCGACATAAACATGGACATTGGGATGGCAAAACCTACAAATATGGCATTTTTAAACCCTAAAAAGAACATTAAAACGGTTACCACCAAGATAACACCAAAAATAATGTTATTCACCAAATCGTCTACCTGTCCTATGGTTACTGAAGATTGGTCGTTGGCAATGGTGACTTTTAAATCCTGAGGAAATACATTGTCTATGGCATCTTGAACAATAACCTGTATCTGTTCGGCAGCAGCGACCATGTTTTTACCAGCACGTTTTTTTACGTCCAGCATGACCACAGGTTCTCCAAATTCTCGGGCAAATGTGGTTTTATCTTCTTCTTGAAATGATACAGTTGCCACATCTTTTAAATAAATGGCATGACCTTTTTCAGATTTTACAACGAAATTTTTAAGCTGGTCTGGCGTTTCAATTTCCCCAAGAATCCTAATGGTTCTTCGTTGCCCACTGGTTTTTAGGTTTCCGGCAGACATGGTCACGTTACCATTGTTTATGGCTCCTATAATGTCCGAAAAGGTAACTTCGGCAGCCATCATTTTATAGATATCCACTGCAACTTCAACTTCTTTTTCTTGGGCACCACGAATATCCACCTGTTTGATTTCCATTAAGTCTTCAATTTCATCTTGAAGATATTCGCCATATTCCTTGAGTTTTTCAACGGGATAATCACCAGAAATATTAATGTTTAAAATGGGCATTTCTTCCGAAAGGCTCAGCTCAAACACGTCTGGTTTTACTTTGGCACCATTGGACATGGGCCAATCTTCTCCTGCTGTCTTGGTGTCTATTTCGTCTTTTACTTTTTGTTTGGCCTGTTCTACTGTAAGGTGTTCATCAAATTCCACGATAATCATGGAAAAATCCTCTTGGGATGTTGAGGTAATTTCTACCACATTGCTCACTGTTTTTAACTCATCTTCCAGTGGGTCTGTTATGAGTTTTTCAACATCTTCTGCCGTGTTTCCTGGGTATACAGAGCTTACATAGATTTTGGTTTCGTTTACTTCAGGGAAATTTTCACGTGGCATGTCGAAAAAGGCAGCAACGCCTAAATAAAAAATCACCAGAATAAGGACATACATGGTGGTTTTATTGTTGATTGCCCAGGATGATAAACCAAATTCCTTATCGACTTGTTTTTTCTTTTTAGTCATTGAATGTTACTTTTTAGTCGTTAGAATTATCGGTTGGCTCGTCTTGGTTTGGTAAATTGATTACTTTCACAATTTGTCCATCCTTAACGCTTCGTGCACCTTCCTTGATGATTTCTGCGCCATCGTCAATGCCCTCAAGCACTTCTATGACATCTCCTTGGGTTCTTCCGGTTTTAATGATAATGCGTTTGGCATCTGCTTCACCATTGGAGTTTTTATTGGTAACAACATACACATATTGCTCACCTTCTGCGTTTTCTGAAATAATGCTTTGTGGTATAAGAATCGCTTCTGGATTGGTGTAGTCGTTAATTTTTAAACGTGCTGTGAGGTTTGGTTTAATGGTTTTGTCTTCGTTTGGTATACCAACTTCCACTTTAAAGGTTCTGTTTGCAGGATTGATAACATCTCCTGCTTGGCGTACTTTGGTCTCGATGGTTTTTCCCAATACAGGAAATTCCACTATAACATTTTTGCCTTTGGTAACATTGGTTATATAGCTTTCCGGCACATCGGTTTCAATGTACATGTCTTCCAAATTTACAAGACGAATAAGAGGTGTTTGTCCAGCAGCCACCACACTTCCTTGCTCTGTAATCACATCGTCTATGGTTCCCGAAAAAGGAGCCGTTACATTGGTTTTGGCTATTTGTTGCTTTAACTGGTTTACAGCTTCGGCTTGAGACTCGTAGGTGGATTTGGCTTGTAAGTATTGAATTTCACTCCCAATATTTTGGTCCCACAAACGTTTTTGACGTTCAAAAGTGGTTTTGGCTAAATTGGCTTGGATTTCCAATTGTGCCAATTGCTGACTTAGACCTCCATCGTCAATTTTAGCTAATAGCTGTCCTTGACGCACCTTTTCACCTTCTTTAACATACACATTGGTTAAAATGCCATTAAATTCCGGAGTGATAACCAACAGGTTTTTGGTTGTAACGTTCCCTTGTATTTCCAACTGATGGTTAAATACTTCCTGCTTGGCTTTAATGGTGGTAATTAAAGGAACTTTCCTAACCGTGTCCAATTGCGCTATTTTTTCATTAAGCAAGCTTATTTGTTCGTTCAGTTGTTGTTGTTTGGCATCTATTTCGTTGCGTTTTTCTTTTAGTTCCGATAAATTATCAGAAGCTAGGACTTTTTCAAATGATTTTGCTTCCTTATCACCACAAGAGCTAATAAGAACGGCAAGAATAAAGAGGAGATGTATGTTTTTCATGAGTGTTATATGATTAATGGCTTAGTAATTTACAGTGTTTAGTATGGTTTCTAACTCGGCTTTTTTGGCAATCACATCGAACATGGATTGCAAATATTCCTGTTGTGCAGTATAAAGTTGGGTTTGTGCTTGTCTTAAATCGAAACTGGACGCGATCCCTTCAAAAAATTTGGTTTGGTTTTTTTGCTCAATACGTTCGGCCAGATTTAAGTTTTGACGTTTGTTTTCGAATTCTTCTATGGCAAACCGATAATTGCTCTTTGCATTTGCTATATCAAATTTAAGCTGTTGTTCTGTTTGCGTTAGTTCTTCTTTGGCAATTTCCAAATCTATTTTGGCACGTTGTGTGGCAGCACTGCGCATGCCAGAACTAAAAATGGGAATGGACATGCTAACACCCAAAAGCGAAGACCCATACCATTCCTGGTTATTGGTGGTGAATTCAAATTTTTCGCCATATCCACTGTAGCCAGCATTAACAAAGGCACTTAAACTAGGTAAAAATGTGCTTTTCTCTAATTTTAAAAGCAGTTCTTTGGATACTTCCTGGTTTTTGGCAATTTGATAATCTATATTGTTCTCAATACTTTCATTGGCTTCCAATAATTCCAAAGAAATATTTTGAAGGGTCAAACTTTCAAGGGAATCTGTTAAAACAGTGTTTTCATATAAATCTATTCCCAAGGTAATGTTGAACATTTTATATGATAAATCCTTTATACGTTCTACATTGTTTTGATAGTTTTCCAAACTGGTTAAGGTAATTTGCAGTTGTTCGACGCTCTCTTCTTCAGCAAGACCATTTTCATAGATCTTGGTGGTTTCGTCAAGGTTTTTTTCAAGTACTTCTATGTTTTTATTGACTATTTGTAAGTTTTCTTCAGCCAATAACACATTGCCATAGGCATTTATTACAGCTTGACGGACTTCCAAATCGGTTTTGGTCTTGGCATTTTTTGAGATTTCCAAATACACTTTTGCCGATTGTAAGCCTACAATATAAGAGCCGTCAAACAATAATTGATTTAGGGTTGCCATGGCATTAACACTTTGTTTTGGGCTAAAGGTTACAGGTACAAAGGTGCCAGGTTCCCCACCAGCAATTTCTGCTGGCAGTAAAGACACTTGTTGCTTAAGCCAATTTTGGTAATCTACAGCGCCATTTATTTGTGGTAATCCTGTGGCTGTGGTTTCCCATTTTTGTTTTTCTGCAGCTTCAATGTCCCTAAGGGCGTTTTTTGCCTGTCTGTTATTTTCCAAAGCAAAATCTATGGCTTCTTGTAGCGTGAAACTACTTGGAACTTCTTGGGCAAACAACCAAGAAGTAAAGCATAACATAATTATTACTAGTGATTTGTGTTTCATGTTTGTTAGTACGTAAGTTTTAGTGGTTTTGTTTGGTGTTTATAATACTGTTTAGTTTATCTATTCCTTTCTCTGTGCTGATTCCACGAATGTGATACTCTAAAAAATTATCCATTAAGGTTCTCATGGAAAAATCGTTCAATGGAAATAAGTCTGGGTCCTTTAAGCACATCATGGTGTTAAAATATAGCCTGGAAATAAACTCAATATCAATGGATTTTCGGTAATACCCTTCTGCCACACCACGTGCAAGGTTGTTTGTGACACAGTCTTGCATGATACAAAATTGATTGGTTTTTAACTTTTCGAAAATCTTTGGATAGTATTTTTGAAGTTGGTGCTGTGGCGACGATTTTTCATCCTTTAAGTGCTCCATGGTGAATTTTTTTATCTCGTAAATTTCATCAATAGGGCTTTTGTTTAAAGCACAAATGCAATCTATGCCATGCGAAATAAATTCAAACATGTATAGCGTAGTAGCTTCCACCAATTTGGTTTTGGTGTCAAAATGTTGGTAAATGGTTTTTTTAGATATCCCAATTTTATTGGCAATATCATCCATTGTTACGCTTTTAAACCCATAGTTTAAAAACATGTCTGCTGCATTAATAAGTATCTTGTCTCTCATAATAGGAGGCAAATGTACAACAGGAAACTATAAAAACCTAAAAAGTTTCCAAAGTTTTAACAATTTGTTAATATTCAAAAAACTTATTGCAAAAGTATCTTTAATTGCACTATTTTTGTTTGATGCAACAAGTATCAATTTATCAAGAAGCCTTTGTTTCTTATTTAAACAATTTCATCAAGCCAAGGGAACCGGAATCTCTATACAATCCCATAAATTATATTTTAAAACTAGGAGGCAAGCGTTTGCGTCCAGTTTTAACTTTAATGACGGCCGAAATATTTAATTGCGACTACAAAAAAGCGCTGGATGCAGCTTTGAGCATTGAAGTGTTTCACAACTTTTCTTTGGTGCATGACGATATTATGGACGATGCGCCTTTAAGAAGAGGTGAGGAAACCGTACACGAAAAATGGGACTTGAACACTGGTATCCTTTCTGGCGATGCCATGTTAATTATGGCTTACCAATTGTTTGAGAATTATAGTCCAGACGTTTTTCAGGCTTTGGCCAGATTGTTCAGTAAAACAGCTTTGGAAGTCTGCGAAGGTCAACAGTTTGATGTTGATTTTGAAACCAGGGACAATGTTACCATTCCCGAGTACCTAAAAATGATAGAATACAAAACAGCTGTTTTGGTTGGTGCAGCCATGAAAATGGGAGCCATAGTGGCTCAGGCCACAAAAGAAGACCAAGATATTATATATGAATTTGGTAAAAACTTAGGTATTGCCTTTCAATTACAAGACGATTACCTAGATGTGTTTGGTGATCCAAAAACCTTTGGAAAACAAGTTGGAGGCGATATTATTGAGAACAAAAAAACCTATTTGTATTTAAAGGCAGTGGAATTTTCTGAAGCAGATAAAAAAACCGAACTGCAACATTTATACAGCTTGAACACCACAGACCATTCCGAAAAAATAAAAACAGCCAAACAAATTTTTGTGTCCAGTGGTTCTGCAGAGGCTACCAAAAAAGCCATAGAGGCCTATACCAATAAAGCTTTTACGGTTTTAGACCACTTAAATGTGTGTGAAAAAAATAAATTAGGCCTTATAGCTTTTGGAAAGCAATTAATGGGTAGAAATGTGTAATGGCTTTAAAGCTATGGTTTTATGATGATGAAACAGTTAAAAACAACTCAAGAGATTTTGGATGCGTCCTTGCAACAGGATTTATACAATAAATTGGTCCAACAACTAAACAAGGATTTTTTATATGCCAACATCGATTTGAGTTTTAACGAAGATGTCTTGCCATCTAGCCTAAAACTCATCTTGCACGAAACCATTTACAATTTAATTCAGGAAAAATTCATGGATTACCTAAACCTGCTTTATATTATAGATGTTCCAGAATACAAAGTAAAACAACTGGATGGTAGCGATGTGTTGGCACTTTCAGAACAGGTTACCTTTTTGCTGCTACAAAGAGAATGGCAAAAGGTGTGGTTTAAACAACAATATTCTTAAAAATACACACGTACAAATGGCATCCAAGGATCTGCATAAGTACTTTTGGAATTGTCGTAAAGCACATCAAAACGTATGCCTATGGTGACGTTCCTGGCATGATAGCCAGCTCCAAGAAATAAGGAAGGGTACCAATAATTTTCGTTAGCAAAGCCTGTTCTGCTGTCCCAATCAATACTGACATTGTTTTCTTCAAATTCAGCAGAGATTTGAATCTCATTAATTGGATTAAAAAGTCCAATGATACTTCCTCCAATTATGGTGGATTTGTAATAATTTTTTTGAGAGTTGTATGTGCCACTCAACCCAACCCCTAAAGCAAACTGTCGGTTAAATTGATAAATGGCACTGGGAGCCAAGGTGCCACTAAAGAAATTGTTGCCAAAACTCAAACCAATACCACCTCCAAACCGAACATGATTCCAAAAATCACTTTTTTGACTGTAATTGTTTTCTTGTGCAAAAAGAGGTGCTGAAAACAAACAGATTAACAGCATAAGCATCCTGGATTCGTGTATAATAAGGGATTTTTTTTTCATAATAGGGTTTTTGGTTAAAATAGGTTGGATAAAAATAATAAAAGCATATCTAATTTTACTAAAAGTTGTACTTTTGTATTAATTTTATTTAAACGTTTTAGTTTTTCATTTTATATGGACAAATATTCCTTCTTAAATGCAGCACATACAGCTTACTTTGCTGAATTATACGACCAATATTTACAAAACCCAGATTCTGTAGAACCAAGTTGGAGAGCCTTCTTTCAAGGCTTCGATTTTGGCAGCGAAAGTTATGGTATGGTAGATCAGCCTGTAGAAGCTGCCTCCTGCGAACATGTTTCGGAAAGCCTTACCAAGGAATTTCAGGTAATCAAGCTTATAGATGGCTATAGGACAAGAGGGCATTTGTTTACAAAAACAAATCCGGTTAGAGAGCGTAGAAAATATGCTCCTACTTTGGAAATTGAGAATTTCGGCTTGTCTAAATCCGATTTAAACACGGTTTTTAGTGCAGGTGAAGTTATTGGGATTGGGTCTCAAACCCTTCAGGAAATCATCAACCACTTAGAGAAAATTTACTGCAGCTCCATAGGTGTTGAATATATGTACATTAGAAAACCTGAAGAAATAAAATGGATTCAAGACAAATTAAACATTAACGACAATCAGCCTAACTTTTCAGCAGAACAAAAAAAATACATCCTTAAAAAGCTAAACGAAGCTGTTTCTTTTGAAAGTTTCTTGCACACCAAGTATGTTGGACAAAAACGCTTTTCATTGGAAGGAGGCGAGTCTTTAATTCCAGCATTGGATGCCTTAATTGAAAAAGCTTCAGAATATGATGTTAAGGAATTTGTGATGGGAATGGCACATCGTGGTCGTTTAAGTACCTTGACCAATATTTTTGGAAAATCGGCCAAGGATATTTTTAGCGAGTTTGAAGGCAAAGATTACGAACAGGAAGTGTTTGATGGTGACGTAAAATACCATTTGGGTTGGACTAGCGATAGAATAACAAATTCTGGAAAGAAAATTAACTTGAACATCGCTCCAAACCCATCGCACTTGGAAACCGTTGGTGCCGTAGTGGAAGGGATTGTTAGAGCCAAACAAGACGATAAATATGCTGAAAACCCATCACAGGTTTTACCAATTATCGTTCATGGAGATGCAGCAATAGCAGGTCAAGGCTTGGTGTACGAGATCATTCAAATGGCCCAATTGGATGGGTATAAAACCAATGGAACCATTCATATTGTGGTAAACAACCAAGTAGGATTTACAACCAACTATCTAGATGCTCGTTCCAGTACCTATTGTACAGATGTTGGCAAAGTAACACTTTCGCCTGTTTTGCACGTTAATGCAGATGATGCAGAAGCTGTGGTTCACGCCATGTTGTTTGCCTTGGATTTTAGAATGCAGTTTAAACGCGATGTGTTTATAGATTTATTGGGTTATAGAAAATATGGCCATAACGAAGGGGATGAACCACGTTTTACACAACCTAAATTGTACAAAGCCATTGCAAAACATAAAAATCCAAGGGAGATTTATGCCGAAAAGCTAATTTCTCAAGGGATTGTTGATGAAGCTTATGTAAATAAGTTGGAAGAGGAATACAAAGCGACCTTAGAGGAAAAATTAGAAGACTCAAGAAAAGAAGACAAAACCGTTATTACGCCATTCATGCAAAACGAATGGGAAAATTATATTACGGTTGAAGAAGATAAAATGATGAAACCTGTAGATACCACCTTCCCTAAAGATGGTTTGGCTAAAATCGCCAAGGTGCTCTCATCATTACCAAAAGACAAAAAATTTATACGTAAAATATCCCGTTTGGTAGAGTCCAGACAAGATATGTTTAACGAAGATAAACTGGATTGGGCCATGGCAGAACATTTAGCTTATGGTTCTATTCTAGAAGAAGGATTTGATGTTAGAATCTCTGGACAAGATGTGGAAAGAGGAACCTTTTCCCACAGACACGCTGTGGTAAAAGTGGAGGACAGTGAAGAAGAAATTATATTGCACAATAATATCAGTGACAAACAAGGGAAATTCTTTATTTACAATTCCTTGCTGTCAGAATATGGTGTTTTAGGTTTTGATTATGGTTACGCTATGGCAAGTCCAAAAACACTTACCATTTGGGAAGCCCAATTTGGGGACTTCAGCAATGGCGCACAAATTATGATAGATCAATACATATCTGCAGCCGAAGATAAATGGAAACTTCAAAATGGTCTGGTCATGTTGTTGCCTCATGGTTATGAAGGCCAAGGAGCAGAACATTCTTCTGGTAGAATGGAGCGTTATCTTCAGCTTTGTGCTAAAGATAACATGTATGTGGCAGATTGTACTACACCTGCAAACATGTTCCATTTATTAAGAAGACAGGTAAAAGCTAAATTTAGAAAACCATTGATCGTGTTCACACCTAAAAGCTTGTTACGCCATCCTTTGGTTGTTTCCACAGTAGATGAATTTGCAAATGGTGGGTTTAAAATGTTAATTGATGATGAAAGAGCAAAAGCCGAGAGCATTAAAACCTTGGTATTTGTTACTGGAAAATTCTATTACGATTTACTTGAAGAACAAGAAAAATTAGGAAGGGAAG
Organism: Xanthomarina gelatinilytica; assembly: GCF_000348685.1. Taxonomy (GTDB): domain Bacteria; phylum Bacteroidota; class Bacteroidia; order Flavobacteriales; family Flavobacteriaceae; genus Xanthomarina; species Xanthomarina gelatinilytica. Next base: position 613,949 of record NZ_ANLA01000004.1, read on the forward strand.
ATATGGCCTTGGTGAGAATTGAACAATTGTTTCCACTTCCAGTAGATGATATTAGAGCCATTTTAAAGAAATACAAAAATGCCGAAGATGTGGTTTGGGCTCAAGAAGAACCTAGAAACATGGGAGCTTACAGTCATATGTTAATGCACCTGGACGAAGCCAAAACGTTTAGGGCAGCAACCAGAAGAGCTTACGGAGCTCCTGCAGCAGGAAGTACTGTGCGTTCTAAAAAACGTCATAAAGAAGTCATTGATTACGTGTTCGATAAAACAAAAAACAATCAACGTTAAATGAAAAAAAGCGTATTTATATTATTATTATTTATTACTCTAGGTTCTTTTTCGCAAGAACAGGAAAACTATAAAAAAGAAGTGTCAGAATTGGTGTCATTTTTTAATGAGCAAAATTATGATGCCATATATAATATGTATAATTACGATATGAAAAAGGCTTTGCCTTTAACTAAAACAAAAACCTTTTTTGCAGATTTGAATAGTAGCTTGGGCAAAATCTCCAAGATTGAATTTAAAAATTTAAAAGAATTGGCCCATGTCTATAAAGTAACTTTTGTCTCAGAAGTGAGGGATATGTTGGTTTATTTAGATAAAAACAACAAAATAGGTGGCTTGCAAATAACTTATCACAAACCAGAAAACCTTCAGCTTATTGAGCGAAATACAACTAAAATGATATTGCCATTTCATGAAGAATGGTTTGTGTTTTGGGGAGGGACCACAGAAGATCAAAACTATCATGTAGCCCATGAAAACCAAAAATATGCTTACGATATCTTGATAATGAAAGATGGCGTATCCTTTACGGGAGACCCTAAAAACAATGAGAGTTACTTTGCTTTTGGAAAAGAGATTATAGCACCTTGCGATGCTAAAGTAGTAAAAGTGATCACAGGAGTAGAGGACAACATACCTGGAGAATTAAACCCTGAACAACTTACTGGAAACACCATTGTTTTAGAGACCAGCAACAAAGAATATATTTTGTTTGCACATTTAAAGCATCAATCCATAGTTGTAAGGGAAGGCCAATTTATAAGACAAGGAGCACTTTTGGCGCAATGTGGTAATTCTGGTAATACATCAGAGCCTCATTTGCATTTAAGTTTGCAAAACACCTTGGATATGAATATTGCCACAGGAGGAAAATTGTATTTTGAAAAGATTTTGGTCAATGGCGAATTACAGAGAGATTATCTGCCTGTTAAGGGAGATGTTGTTAAAAATATAGGAAGATAGTATTTTAAGAACTATAAACACAAATACAACAAACAGTTTAAAGATGTGTCTGAAGCTTTAAACTATTTATTACAAAAGGACAAAAAGAAATAGAACAAAAACAACGTAAGCAAATAGGTTACAAATAAAATTATCATTATGATTTTAGAAATGAAAGTTCCTTCACCAGGAGAATCAATTACAGAAGTAGAAATAGCAACTTGGTTGGTGCAAGATGGAGATTATGTAGAAAAAGACCAAGCCATTGCCGAGGTAGATAGCGATAAAGCAACACTGGAATTGCCAGCTGAAGCCAGTGGTACCATCACACTTAAGGCAGAAGAAGGTGATGCTGTTGCTGTTGGAGCAGTTGTATGTTTAATAGATACAAGTGCTTCGAAACCAGACGGAAGTTCTGCTCCTAAAAAGGAAGACACAAAAGAGGAAGCTCCTAAAAAGGAGGAGGCCCCAAAAAAGGAAGCTGCTGTCACCTCTAGCACAGCAGAGACCTCTTCAGAAACCAAAACCTATGCTACTGGAACTGCAAGTCCAGCTGCAAAAAAGATTTTAGCCGAAAAAGGCATGGACGCCTCAAGTATTTCTGGTACAGGAAAAGATGGTCGTGTTACAAGAGAAGATGCTGTAAAAGCAGTACCATCTATGGGAACACCAACGGGTGGATCCAGAGGAACTTCAAGAAGTAGAATGTCTATGTTACGTCGTAAAGTTGCAGAACGCTTGGTTGAAGCCAAAAATACAACAGCCATGTTGACCACTTTTAATGAGGTAGACATGTCTCCAATTTTTGCTTTGAGAAACGAGTATAAAGACATGTTTAAAAACAAACACGGAGTTGGATTGGGCTTTATGTCTTTCTTCACCTTGGCTGTGGTGAGAGCCTTGAAAATGTATCCTGCCGTAAACTCAATGATAGATGGAAATGAAATGATTTCTTACGATTTTGTGGATGTTTCCATAGCCGTTTCCGGACCTAAGGGCTTAATGGTTCCTGTAATAAGAAATGCCGAAAACCTAACTTTTAGAGGCGTAGAGTCTGAAGTGAAACGTTTGGCTATTCGCGCACGCGACGGACAAATAACTGTAGATGAAATGACAGGTGGAACCTTTACCATTTCCAATGGAGGTGTTTTTGGAAGTATGTTATCCACTCCAATCATCAACCCGCCACAAAGTGGTATATTAGGTATGCACAATATTGTGGAACGTCCAGTGGCCATAGATGGTAAAGTGGAAATAAGACCAATCATGTTCGTAGCTTTATCTTACGACCATAGAATTATAGACGGTAAAGAATCTGTAGGGTTTTTGGTTGCCGTTAAAGAAGCTCTGGAAAACCCAACAGAGTTGTTAATGAACAACGATATTAAAAAAGCACTGGAATTATAACCAGAGATATTTGTCTGTTTATAGGAAATAGCTGAAACTTTAAAAAATAAGTCTCAGAAGGTTAAAAACAAAGAAGCGCAATCTAAAAATTAGATTGCGCTTTTATCTTGAAAATAACTAACTAAAAAAAATTAACAAGAATATTAATGGAAATAACCGTTACAACAACAATAACCAATCCAATTATAAAAAATTTGTTGATAGAATTATACTCATCATCCATGACTTAAAAATTTTGATTAAGGGACTTCTTTTAATCTTTAAGAGGAAATAAAACCCTGTGCTTTTTAACACACAGAGTTTTATAAATTTTCCCTTAAAGGTAATTGATTAATAGCAGTGTAAATATCCTAATAATCTGAATGCCAAACAATACGTAACGTTACGTATTTTTATTAGTTAAAGTATATAAACGAAGAAAGCTCCAGACAAATACATTTATCTAGAGCTTTCATAATTCTCCCTAAGAACTAATTAATAGCAAAGCAAATATCGGGATTAAAAGCACATCAAACAATACGTAACGTTACGTATATTTTATTCTAAAAGAGTTTGATTTTCTTTAGCCCAGATTAAAAGACTGTTTTGAATAGGAGCAAGATTAAGCTTTTTAATAATATGGCTTTTGTGTTTTTCTACAGTTCGATTAGATATAAACATCAAGTCTCCAATCTCTTTGGCTGTTTTATTTTGAGCAATATGTTTTAGTACCTCTTTCTCTGTTGGAGTTAAGGTTTCTAATTCTTTGGGTGTGCTTTCAACTTCTAAATAAGACAATAATTCTGGACTAAAATATGGGATGTCTTTGGATACAGTATCAATACATTGCTCTATTTCTGTAAGTGCAAATTCTTTTAAAACATACCCATAAACACCTAGGGACTTTGCTTGCTTGTAAATGGCCTCATCTTTTTCAAAAGTAATAAGGACAATCTTGGTTTGATAGTTTAAGGCTTTGCATTTTTCGGCAATTTCCAAACCTGTATAATATGGCATCTGGATATCTAAAATCGCAATCTCTGGTTTATGGGTTTCAATAAGTTCCAATGCATCTTTGCCGTTTACTGCACTGGCCAATACATTGTATTTTTTTTCCAAGAGAAAATCATTCAATCCTTTAAGGATTAATGGATGGTCGTCTGCTATTATAATGGAAGACTGCATAGGTTTTTAAATAGTAGAAATAGTTATTAAATATAAGTTTTTTTGTTAAAAAGACAGAACGGATTTATAGTTTTAGGTATAAATACTTTTTTTCATAATCAATAATGCCTTTTCCTTTTTTTAAGATATCTGCTCCTATAATGCCATCCACAGGTTGCGAATTATGTGTTGTTAAGGCTGTATTGACATGGGTTAGATTAAATAAAACAAGTGCCACTTTATCTTTTTTCCAACTCCCAATTTTCAAATTGTTTTTTTGTGATATTTGGGTAAGCATGTCTGTGGCTCCAGCCCCAGCTGCTTTAATTTCAGAATCCTTGGCTTTAAGCTTAAAGGTTTCAACAGCCTCAAAGCCCACACAAGAACTGGATGCTCCTGTATCTAAAATAAACAATCCCTTTACGCCATTAATGGTGGCTTTTATTTCAAAATGATTGGTTTTTGTTAGCTTGAGCTTAATTTTTGTATAGCCTTTTGCCAAAAGAAAGTCTTTAAGGTTTAAATGCGACAGGTCACTCATAATCATTTTTGTTTTTTGACGTATAAAAATACAACAATAATAACAGTTAGTGCAGCAAAAAAATAATAAAGCACATAAGGGGTTTCTTTTTTAAAATCAACAGGATTGCCATAGTACACAAAGGCGCTCCAATAATATGGTGATTTTTTTACGTTGCTAATAGATGAGTCTTTTAAATAGGATAGTTTGGATTGTCTGTTGGCCACTGAAGCAGAAGCAGTTTTTTTATAGTTTTTGTAAAACAAAGACATCATATTTGCCGTAGAGGCATCGTTGATTTGCCATAGGGAAAACAAAATGTTTTTGGCACCAGCATATTGAAATCCCCTGGCAATGCTCATGGCTCCTTCGCCTTTTTGCAACTTGCCAATTCCTGTTTCGCAGGCACTCAAAACCACCAATTCGGGATGGATATTCAAACTGTACAATTCGTTTAAAAGCATGGGCTCGTCGTAAAACGCCATAGAAGCTGGGTTTATGAAATCGCCACTACTTGCATGTGTAGAGATATGCAAGATGTTATGGTTTGATGCAGATTTTAAAAAATTGTTTTTGGTGGCTTCAGAATTAAAAAACATGGTAGCATCCATTTCTTTTTCTATGGCTTTGGCTTCATCCAAAGAGTAGCTAAGTGGCTGATTGCTGTTTTTGAATACAGGGAAAATACCTAAAACCTTAGAGTTTTTTGGCACTTCAGGTGTTTCTAAATAAAATGTCAAACTAGAATTGTAAACTACCTGTTGTTTGGTCACCAAAAAAGGCATTTTCGAAAAATTGAAGCTGGTTGTCTCTTCTGTCAGTAAGGCTTCAAATGGCATGAAGTTTAACAAGCCATCTGGAATAATAATGAGGTTTTTCGCCGTAATGGTTTTATTTAAATGTAAAAATCGATACATGTTAAAAGCTTGGTTGGTGAAATCCTGGATGTTGTTGTTGATGGCTGAAGCCGTATCGAATAAATGAATGAAATCTGTAAGGGATTTTTTAGAACCTTCCTCTAATGTCATTTTTAAGAAAGCCGTGTTTTTTTCTGATATGATGAACTGATAGATAGCACGTTCACCATAAAAATAAATAACGATGTTTGCCTGATCCAATGCAAGTTGTTTTTGGATTTTAGGGACATCTACAGCCTGTTCCTCCTCAGGATATGTGGCGTCAATGTGCTGTTGTAGGGTTTTTAAAGCCATGCTTATATCCAAAAGTTGCTTGTTTAAACTATCGTTTGCCGTTGCTTGGTAACCTAATTGCGTTTTTATCAACACACTGGTTAATTGTTCTTGTGTTACAAGAAGTTGCTGTTCTTTTAACAATAAAGTATCTGTTGGATGTTTCTCCAGAAGCGTTTTTTTTCGGGATACATCCTTTAAAACATAAGCTTTATGGGTTTCGGCATATTGTAAGGCTCGCGTAAAAAGTTCTATGTTTGAATGGGTTTGATAGCTTTCAAAAAGTAAGTCTATACAATGTTCGCTACGTTTTCTGTTACTAACTTGATTGGTGATTATAGATTCTTGGGATGTTAGGTTTTCTACTAACAATCCGGATACATAAAAGCTCAAATCGTAATAGGCCAAAGCCTTCTCGGAGCTATTTTGTAATCTCGCCAGCAAATCAAAAATATCTATAAAGGTGTTTTCTGCATATAGATGTGTTTTTTCAGGAATGGTTTTTCGTTTTAAATTGGGCAGTAAGGTGTGTAATGCCGATTGTAAATTTTGATTGGCTTCCTCAAAATCACTCAATAGATAATGTAATTGGGCTTTTTTAACAAAATGCTTAGCAATGTCCCTGTTGGTTAACGAATCCTTTTTTTGAAATATTTCTGAAAGATTCAAATGTTTTAAAGCCAATTCATAATTCCCTTTTTTCAATGCCAATTCGTATTCCAGTTGCTGTTTGTTGAACATACCTTTAGAATTAGGAAAAATGACATCATTATCTAAATTATTGTTGATAGAGGTGTTTAACGCAATTAAACTAGAGGCTTTAAGCGCGTTTAATTTGTCTTTTTGTTTGGTTTCTATATTTGAAATGTGCTTGGTTTTATCTATCAAATCCAAAACCGATTGGTGCATGCCACGCGTTTGATAAAGCACAGAAAGATTTATGATTCCCGCAATGTACTGGGTATTGTTTTTGTTTTCTTTGGCTAAAGAAAGGTATTGTTTTATGGTGTTTTCGGCATCTGTATAATTGTTGGTTTTGGTGTATAAATTCCCCAAAGGTTTTAGGCAATACTCGATTATATCGTAATCGGAAATACTTGAAAGCCGGTTATCGTTATAACGCTTCCATGCAGTTTCGTAGGTGGAAATTGCCAGATGGAACCTGTTTATATCTTTTAGATAATAGGCCTTGTTGCAAAGTAAAAATACAAATGCCAAGTGTTCGTCTTTTGTTGAAACTTGCGACTTAAAGTTTGCTTCCTGTTTACTTAATGTTTCAAGGGACTGTATGTTTTTATTGGCTATAAAGGTTTCGGTAGCCGTGTAAATGGATTCTTCCAAATGTTGTGAAAAGGAAAGATGGCAAATCATGAACATCAATAATCCGTACCATGTTTTTTTCATAGGAAGCTGTTTCACATAGGTTTTTTAAAATTTCCAAATGGCGTAGAATTGCCAATAACTAAAATCCTGTTTAAAATTCAGGACATATCGTGCGCCAATACTTGGGCCAATTCTAGCAAATCCAGCAGTAACATCTACTAACAAGCCTGTTCTAAAATTGGTAAAGCCGTTTTTGTTCTCGTTGGAATAGGTAGCGCTGTTCATTAAAAAATTGTCAGTGACACCTTCAAACTGTTCTACCAAAACGTTTTGGGTTTGCTTCTCGCTTATGCTAAACATGCCTTGCAATCCTGCTCCAACGCCTATGTAATTATTTATGTTGTAACGCACAAGAACAGGGATTTCCCAGTCCACATTGTGATAGCTGTTATTGGTTGTGGTGCGTTGTAAAAACAGTAAACCTTGCGCGCTGTCAACCAATTCATCGGTTGTTTCAGTGTCATCACTGTATTTGTGAAAACTGTTCAATAGCTCCGCTTGCCAATACCATCTATAGGATTTATAGGGCGAGATGGTGGCCCCAAGAAAGTAACTTTCGGAGTTTTTTAGATCTGGGAAAGCATTATAGCCCACTTTGGCTCCTATGGAAATGCCAGGAGCAAACCTGGTTGTGGAATAATTGGTGATGATGGGTTCGTTTTTATCAAAGATAATGGCTGTCCTGCTTTTGGTTTTTTGTTTATGAAAATCTTTGGCAAACTTAATATGGTATGTAACAAAGCCTTTGGTGGAATCGTATTCCTTCACATTTTTTTGTTCACTACCTGGTAAGTATATGTTTTTAAAGGTGAAAATGGCTTGGGTATCTGTAAAGGTGGTATCCAAACAACTGTAATTTACTTCTTCTTTTGGGCAGATGTCACATTTGGGATACATGTCTGTAACCTCAATAGTCGATTTGTCCAACATGTCTGGAATATCGGTTTCCAAACGAATGGTTCTTGCTGGTCCTTCACCATTATTTTGAAATTTGATTTTATACTTTAAGGTTTTAAAACGTACCGTTCTATAACTCATAAACGTACCATTGCTGGCCATCCTGTTGGGATCGTGAGAGGTTACAATTTCCATCTCCATGTCCTTTACCTTGTGGTTGTCAAAATTAACATCTGGCACATACACACCACGTATGGAAATAATGGCACTTGTGTCCTTGAGCATTTCTGGAGGTGTTTTTAGGGTAAAAAACAAATGGCGCTCTTCATTGGGTTTTAAATTGTTGAATTCAAATTGCTCGTAGTTCCTGTAATAAGATTTCGATTCTTCCAAGGTTAATGGCAAATTGGTTTTTATGGTGGAATCCTGTGGTTTGGCTTTTAGGTTTAAAACATCTTTTTCAGCTGAAGCCAATAAGGAATATTCAAAATCATCTATGGCATTTGTGTAAACAAAATTGGCTTTTGGAGTGCGTTTTTCGTTGTGGTAAGCTCTTATGTCTTCCATTATAAAATTGTCTGCTTTGTATTTATGTTCGTTGTAAAAGAGGAACAGTTTACCGTTTGTGGTATCATTCAAGTAGTTTTTATAGCTCATAATCACAACAATGTCTTCTTCTGGCATCGGTTCCCTGTTGCGTTGAAGCATGAAATCTTCGGTCATGGAAGCACTGTCGTTTGCTGAAGCATCAGCTTGGGTAACCGTTATTTTTTTTGGTCTGGAACTAGGTGGTTTTCCAGTGTCGTAATGATTGGTGGCCCAAAGCTTCACTTCGTAATCGCCAGGACTTTTATAGCTGTGTTTCGGGTTTTTTTCCTTGCTGTAAGTGCCATCGTCAAATTCCCAATAATAGGTATAAAACGCTTTTGGAGCACCAGCAATTTGTTCTAGGGTTGGGGTTTCCGGTGAAAATTGAATGGCATCCCCTTCTACTTGATGAATTATCCTTGCCACACGTGGAATACTATCTTGAGAGCGTACTTTTTGTGCAGAAAGCCATTGAAAACAACAGCATAAAAGAATAAAAGTAAAAAATGATCTCATGATAAATTCAATTAGGTTCTTGCTAAAATACAAAAAGCGATGGTTTTTACAACCATCGCTTTTCTTTAGGTTAAATTAGGGTAGATTATTGATAATAACTGTCAGTTCTGCTTCTGTAGCTGTATCTGTTTCGTTGAATGAAAAACCAATAATATCGTTTTCTGCAATGGTAACGGACTTTACAGCATATCTCCAGTTGCCATTTTCTTCGGTTACAAATATTAAATGGCATTCCAGTCCAATTGGTATTTGGCCATAGTGTTCACTAAACAATCCAGATTCAGGATCGTAGGTGTCTAAATGTGCCAGTCCGGAATCTTCACCATCGTAGGACAGGTACACAGCACTATTGGTGTTGTTGTATCCTTCTGGAACTTCCACATTAATAGTGGTTTTTGGTCTAGGATCGTTATAGAACCTGTCTATGTTTGTCCAGCCAAAGTCATTAAAAAAGGCATAATATTCCGTACCTTCAACAAACACCCCGTTTTCGCCTTGACCAGCTGGATCGTCTTCCATTTCATCCCAAGTAAGATCTCCGTTTTCATCTATAACGCCTGTCCAAAGAATCATGCTGTTGTCTGGAGCTCCTGTAAGTCCAGCAGGGACATTTAGCTGTAAAGGACAGTTGGTTTCCAAAGGAACTCCATCTTGTGTGGCTTCCAGAAAGAATTCGCCTCCAGTAATTAAAAGCGCTTTGTCTCCATTAGGCATCAAACCCATGGTTGGTTTGTTTGTGGTTAACATATTACCTTTTTCAAATACTTCAACATATTCTAAATCTACCGTTCCAGAAACAGCATTGCCGTTTTTTGTTAAACAGTTTCCGTTTATTGAAATCGTTACCCCATTGTCCGAGGTTAAGGAAATAAGGCCATCCTCTGCATTAAATTGAAAATGTTGCGTTACGTTTTCCAAGGCTTGCTCTCTAATATTGGCAAACTCTTGAGCTGACGGTCTATCTGGAGCTGGAACATAATCAACATCGTCGTTGGTATCACAACTTGAAAATAATAAGCTTGCCATTAGAAGGGTTCCAAGAAGCTTTTTGGTGTTTTTGTTCACATTTTTAATAAGTTTAAAATTGTGACTTTGCTTTGTTGTTTTCATAATTAAATAGGATTTAAATTGTTATTCATGTTTATATAAATAGGGCAACTGTTTTGTTACCCTATTTTTTGATTTTTTTTAGACCTTTCATAAATTTGAAGAGTATTTGCTGTCAAATTATTTTTAAGTTGACTTTGGTTTCAAAAAGACACTTTAAAAAACCACAAACCTGAAGACGGAGTTTTTAATAAACTTTAAAGCCTAAAGGAATATAAGGCTGGGCAAAATCTTGGACTGGGCCACCAGAGCCATAGAAATTTGAACTTAAAAACTCAACACTTCCCTGACCAATAGGATATGGAACGTTGGAATAATCTGCTTTTCGCAACACACGCCCTATGGTTTCGTTTAATGCAGAATAGTTGTTTATGGTGCGTACAACTTTTATAATATCTCCAGTATTTACAGGAATTGGAGTTATGTTTTGATAATCCAGTTGTGCTTGAGAAAAGGTGTGTAATCCAGAATACGAAGTGTTTGAGGTTTCATTTATTACCTCCATGATGTAATCTCCTGTCCAAGTACTTGGATTTTGGTATCCAATACTGCAAATTTCTCCAATGGCATTAATTCTTATACGGTATTCATGCGTTTCTAGGTCCATATATTCCGGTAAATCATCATAACCGTTTGAAGAAGAAAAAACATTGGTAATGATAGAGCTTACATAAGTGTTTTCGCAAACATTGTTTGTAGCGTCATCGTCGCTATCGCAAGATGAAAAAGTAAATAAACTTATAAGTGCTAGACATGCAATATTTTTTAATTGTTTCATAATGTATTGTTTTAAGGGTTAATTTGTTTTTACACCTTTATATCAATACCATAATTATTTTGTTACCCTATTTTTTTGTTTTTTTATTAAAGCACCTTTAGTTACTGGTTGATTTATATTAAAAAAAAGACCCTTCAAATACATGAAGAGTCCCTTTTCACTGAATTGGTTTTTACCATTCAGTTCCCGATTAATAGCAATCTTTATTTCTTTACTCGGGCTTTTTTTCTTGGAGTTCCTTTAACAACACCACTAATAATCACTTTTGAAGTAACAATCTCGCCTTTGGCAATAAGTTGGATCATTCTGTTGGCATCGTCTTCAGAAGAAGAAAATCCTTTAGCATAGCCATAGGTGCTTTCTACTTCCCAAAAATACAATCTGTTACTGTTGTCTTCGGCTTCATAATTAAGCATATAAAAGCTTTCAATTTTTTTCTCAAGAACCACCTCGCCTGCACTAACTAATGCAATCATTTTATTGGCGTGCTCTAAATTTAATGAGGTTCCTGAATACGTACTTTTGTTGGTTGTTACATTCCAGTCGAATACCTGAACCATGTTTTCTTTAGAAATTGTTACCACTTCATTAAAAGTGTTGAGGATCTTGTTGTTTTCAGTAGCGTTGATACATAATATGGAAAAGGCTACCATTGCGATACTTAATATTGATTTTTTCATGACTTAAAAATTTAATGGATTAATTAATTTTTTGTTTGTATGGCTTTTTCTGCCCTTACAACCTGATATCAAAACCTTTTTGAAATTGTTACCCATAAATCTGAAACTTTTTTTACTTTAGTAGAAAATACAAGGGTTCATGAGCCATAAAAAAAATCACGAAGACCAAAAATATATCGATGGATTGGTTCAAAACAATGCGTTTGTTATTCAAACCATTTACGATAAGTTTGCCCCAAAGGTTATAAACTACATCAAACAGAACAGTGGCGATGTTGCCAATGCCAAAGATGTTATCCAGGAAACCATTATTACCATTTACCATCAAGCAACCGAAAAAGGTCTGCAACTAACTTGTCCGTTCGACGCGTATTTTTTCTTGTTATGTAAACGCAAATGGCTGAACCAGTTAAAAAAAAGAGGCAAAAAAGAGGTAACAATTAACGAAGAGGTGCTATCTAAGGATGACGACGCTCAAGAACTGGCTTTTGAAACCAGCTTATTTGAACAGCAACACAGTTTGTTTAAGGACATGTTTCAAAAATTGGGTCAAGCCTGTAAAGACTTGCTGACAGCCACTTTTAAAATAAAATCCATGGAAAAAGTTGCCGAAAGCCTAGGCGTAACCTATGCCTATGCCAGAAAAAAGAAGTCCTTATGTATAGGGAAACTCACCAAAATGGTTCAAGAGTCACCACGTTATAAAAACCTAAAACCGTAACCATGCAAGACCAAGATTTTATATTATTTGAAGACTACCTTTCGGGATATTTGTCTTTAGAAGAGAAACAGGCTTTTGAAACAAGATTGGAAAATGATGCCCCTTTTAACAAAGCTTTTGAAGCCTATAAGGAAACTTCTGGTTTTTTGGAACATCATATTAAAAACACAGCAGGGACCGAAGCTTTCAAAGCCAATTTAGAACGTGTTTCATCTGCTTATTTTAACAAACAAGTACCTTCAAAAACCAAACGGATGAACCCTTGGTATTACTCTATGGCAGCTGCAGCTATTTTGGCCATTGGGTTTTTTATAGCACAACAATTTTCAAGTCCTGTTTACGATGATTTTGCCAATTACGGAACCATCAGTTTAACGGTTAGAGGGACACAAAACAATTTAACAACCAAAGCAGAAACAGCCTTTAACAACCATAATTACAAAGATGCTGAAAGATATTTTTTAGACATGTTGGAAACAGACAAAGACAATATAGAATTACAGCTTTACAGAGCCGTGTCCTTAGTTGAACTGAATAAGTACGACGAAGCAGATAAACTCTACAACAACATCATACAAACCCCTTCGGTTTATAAAAACAAAGCCATTTGGTATTTGGCATTGAGTAAATTAAAGCAAGGAGACGAAGAGGCTTGTGTGAATGTGTTGAAAACCCTTCCCGAAGAAGCAGAAGATTACCAACAGGCGCAAGAACTCATTGATAAACTGGATTAAAATGAGGCACAAAGTTGTTTAAAAAGTTAATCCGAAGAGTTGGGTCGCTTTAGAGGAATGCAACCCATAGCACGCAGTTGCAATGGGTTTTTTATAAGCAATATCCAAACAGACCTGTCAATCTGGAAATTTCGGGATAAAACCTAATAGGTTTAAAGTTTTCAATATTTCAGTATAAAACACGAAAAGTCCTTAAGGTTATTTGTGAAAGAACCCATACTTTTGCAACATGATAATAACCGATACACATACCCATTTATATAGCGAAGCGTTTGCTGATGACAGAAATGAGATGATACAAAGAGCCATAGATGCTGGCGTATCGCGTTTTTTTATTCCAGCCATAGATTCTACATATACAGAAGCCATGTTGCAATTGGAAAAAGACTTTCCACTACATGTATTTTTAATGATGGGGCTGCATCCTACATCAGTAAAAGAAAATTATCAGGAGGAATTGGCTCTAGTAGAAGCTCAGTTGGCCAAACGTGACTTTTATGCCATAGGCGAAATTGGGATCGATTTGTACTGGGACACATCCACATTGGAGATTCAAAAGAAAGCCTTTAAGCATCAAATCCAATTGGCCAAGAAATACAAACTACCCATTGTAATACATTGTCGCGATGCCTTCGATGACATTTTTGAAGTTCTGGAAGAAGAGAAAAGCGATGATTTATTTGGTATTTTCCATTGTTTCACAGGAACTTTGGAACAAGCCAAACGTGCCATTTCCTTTAATATGAAATTGGGCATAGGAGGTGTGGTTACTTTTAAAAACGGAAAAATAGACCAATTTCTCGATCTCATAGATTTAAAACATATTGTTTTGGAAACCGATTCGCCTTATTTGGCGCCAAAACCTTATCGAGGCAAACGCAATGAAAGCAGTTACATAATTAAGGTATTGGAAAAACTATCGGAACTTTATGCCTTGCCTCAAGAAAAAATTGCCGAAATTACCACTCAAAATTCTAAAGACATCTTTAAAATATAGTATGGAAGCGAACCACCCTAACATTCTTTTAATCTACACAGGAGGTACCATTGGGATGATAAAAAACCCAAACACAGGGGAATTGAAGTCCTTCGATTTTAATAATTTGTTAAAACGTATTCCGGAATTAAAGTTGTTGAGTTGCAAAATTTCTACCGTTTCTTTTGAAGAACCTATAGATTCTTCCAACATGAACCCAGAATACTGGTTGCAAATGGCAGAAATTATAGAAGAAAACTACAATGCCTTTGATGGTTTTGTGGTGCTTCACGGAAGTGATACCATGAGCTATACAGCCTCTGCCTTAAGTTTTATGCTGGAAAATTTAGCCAAACCGGTAATTTTAACAGGATCCCAATTGCCCATTGGGGATTTACGTACAGATGCCAAGGAAAACCTGATTACCACCATTCAAATGGCATCTTTAAGAAAAAACAACAAACCAGTTATTAGGGAAGTAGGCTTGTATTTTGAATACAAATTATATAGGGGCAACCGAACCACTAAAATAAATGCCGAGCATTTTGAAGCGTTCGAGTCATTAAATTACCCACATTTAGCAGAGTCTGGGGTTCATATTAAAATAAACAAGGAGGCCTTGTTTGTACCCAATACCAAAAAAAAGTTGGTAGTCCACAAAACATTGGATACCAATATTGCACTTATAAAACTATTTCCAGGCATATCAAAAACCATTTTGGAGGCAATAATCAATAATCCCAGTTTAAAAGGTATAATTTTGGAAACCTATGGAGCAGGAAATGCCACTACAGAACCTTGGTTCATTACTTTAATAGATCGGGCCATAAAAAGAGGGCTTCAAGTAGTAAATGTCACACAATGTTCTGGAGGGAGTGTCAATATGGGACAGTATGAAACCAGTTCAGAGTTAAAAAAAATAGGGGTAATTTCCGGAAAAGACATCACAACAGAGGCAGCCATAGTAAAATTAATGTATTTATTGGGAGAAAAAATTTCGGCTAACACCTTCAAAACCATATTTGAAACATCATTAAGAGGAGAATTGTCTTAAAATTAACTTCCAAAATTTTTAGCTTTCAAAAGTTTTTTTGTTATTTGCCTATCGTATTATTGAATAATATAACTAGAGAGGTGGCCGAGTGGTCGAAGGCGCACGCCTGGAAAGTGTGTATACCCCAAAAGGGTATCGAGGGTTCGAATCCCTTCCTCTCTGCTGTTATTTTTATTTTTTAATCGTATTTTTTTTATATCTTTAACACTTTAACTAATAAAATTAAGAACAAGAACAATGAAAAGATTATTTTCTATTCTAGCCATTACCGGGATGATGGCTTTCGGAACTGTTAATGCAAATACAACTGCAAACATAACAGCATCAATAGCAGCAACCGTTGCTAGTGTATCACAAGATGAAGCTGCTACAGATGAGGCAGCAACTGAAAATCTTGGATTTCACCAAGAACTTAAAAAACGTTTTATAGAAGGTGGACCAGGTTTTATGGGGATCGTTCTATTGTGTTTAATTCTTGGTTTAGCAATTGCTATTGAAAGAATTATCTTTTTAAACCTGTCCACTACAAATACTAAAAAATTAACTCAAGACGTAGAAGAAGCATTACAATCTGGTGGTGTTGAAGCTGCAAAAGAAGTATGTAGAAACACAAAAGGTCCTGTTGCCTCCATTTTCTATCAAGGTTTGGATAGAACAGACGAAGGTATCGAAGCTGCCGAAAAAGCCGTTATTGCTTATGGTGGTGTACAAATGGGGCAATTGGAGAAAAACGTATCTTGGATATCCTTGTTTATCGCTTTGGCCCCAATGTTAGGGTTCATGGGAACAGTAATCGGGATGATTCAAGCCTTTGATAAAATTGAAGCAGCAGGAGACATGCAACCTTCTTTAGTTGCAGGTGGTATTAAAGTAGCACTTTTAACAACTGTATTTGGTCTAATTGTTGCTATTATACTTCAAGTATTCTACAATTACATTATTGCAAAAATTGATAGCATTGTAAACGATATGGAAGATGCATCAATTACTTTAATGGATTTATTGATTAGAAACAAGAAGTAATAATAACCTAAAAACACATGAAACAATGAGTTTACATAAAATATTAAAAATTATTGTTGGAATACTTTCAGTAGTAGGTGTCATATTCGCTTTAATGATTATGTCCGGAAACGAAGGTATGATAGACAATATGATGTATGTTACTTATGTAGTCCTTGCGCTTATACTAGCTTTAGTTCTAGTTTATGTGATTAAAGGATTATTTGCAGGTGACATAAAAAAGACCCTACTTTCTGTAGGGGCATTCTTGGTGATTCTTGTAATTTCTTATGCCATGTCTTCAGGTACAGATTTGGATTTAGAACCTTTTACCAGTAAAGGCGTTGATATTACAGAAGCAACCTCTAAATATGTTGGAGCAGGATTGTATGCATTCTATGCTTTGGCTATTATAGCAATTGGCGCGATGGCGTTATCTGGAATTAAAAAAATATTTAATAAATAATTATGGCAAAAAGATCAGCACCAGAAGTGAATGCAGGCTCGATGGCTGACATTGCTTTCTTACTCCTTATATTTTTCTTGGTTACCACAACCATAGAGACAGATTCTGGACTAAACAGAAAACTGCCTCCAATTGATGATACAGAACAAGAAGATGTTATTATTAAAGAGAAAAACATTTTTCAACTGAATGTGAATAAAAACAACCAATTGTTCTTAAAAACAGGAGGAGAGGAAAAAGTAATTCAAATAAAAGACCTACGTAAAGCTGCTGTTGCCTTCCTAGATAATGGTGGTGGAACAGGTCCTGATGCCTGTAAGCGTTGTCAAGGAAAGAAAAACCCGAGATCTTCGGATAACTTCGATAAGGCCATTATTTCGTTGCAAAGTGATAGAGCTACCAAATACGATACGTATATAGCCGTTCAAAACGAAATAATTGCAGCTTACAATACCTTAAGAAACAGAGAGTTTGAAAGAAGTTTTCCTAACTTGGGAATGAGCTTTGTGGAAGCAGAAAAACGCTATTCGGATCCTAGAACTCCTTCAACAGAAAAAGCGAAATTAAAAGATAAATTGGAAGAAATTAAAATTTTAATTCCTCAAAAATTCTCTGAAGCAGAACCTAAAAAGTCTAATTAGATAAACAAAACATATGTCTAAATTTAAAAAGAAAAAAGGAGGCGATTTGCCAGCTATCTCTACAGCATCTTTACCTGATATTGTATTCATGCTCTTATTCTTTTTCATGGTGGCAACTGTTATGAGACAGAACACCCTTATGATTGAGAATAACTTGCCATTTGCAGATCAAGTTGAGAAGCTGGATAAAAAAGATTTGGTAATGTATATCTATGCAGGAAAACCTAGTAGTAATTATAAATCTACCTATGGTACCGAAGCCAGAATTCAGCTAAACGATAAGTTTGCAGAGGTTTCTGAAATTCCAGCATTTATTGCTGCAGAACGCGCTTCCAAAAGAGAAGAATTGATCCCGTTTTTAACTACTGCCCTAAAAGTGGACAGTGATGCCAACATGGGATTGGTTACAGATATTAAACAGGAATTACGTAAAGTAAATGCACTTAAAATTAATTATACAACCAAAAAAGGTGATGCCTTACAAGGGTTGAAAAAATAATTGAATTCTTAATTTTATATTATTTAAAGGCGTTTTGAGCAATCTTAACGCCTTTTGTTTTATTTTTAGTTATATAAATGGTATCTATCAATATGAAGCTTCAAATTGCTTTTACATTACTTTTTTTGTGCGTAACCACACTTTTTTCCCAAGAAGTTGCCATAGACTCTTCCAAGGTTGTAGACACCAAATACAGGGAAGATCAGTTCTATCTAGCCATAACTTATAACCTCTTGGCAAATAAACCTCAAAACGTTTCACAAACAGGCTTTTCCAGTGGGTTTCATTTCGGGTACATTAGGGACTTTCCTTTAAACAAACGAAGAAATTTTGGCTTGGGCTTGGGCTTGGGAGCTTCCATTAACTCTTACAACCATAATATTTATGTGTTTGAAGATGATAAGGGCAACATAAGCTATGCCAATTTAAACGATCTGGATCTCAGCTATTCCAAAAACAAGTTTGCCACTTACCTTTTTGAAGTGCCTTTGGAAGTGAGGTGGCGAACCTCTACGGCTACCGAATATAAATTCTGGAGAATTTATACAGGCTTTAAAATGGGATATTTGGTGGCAAGCTCCACGAAGTTTAAAGGAAGTGGAGGGAAAGTAAAAAACAGTAATATAAGTGATTTTAATAATCTTCAATACGGCCTAAGCTTTAGTGCTGGTTACAACACCTGGAATTTCCATATTTATTATTCTTTAAACCCAATTTTAAATAAGGATGCCAAATTGGATGGAGAAACCATAGACATGTCTGCCATTAAATTTGGGTTGATTTTCTATATTTTATAAAAATCCAAATCTTTAAGAAGCTATCTTATTTAAAAATACAATCCTTAATTCCCTTCAGTCTATGTTCTTGATTCTTGAAGCGAAGCGGTCTTAATTCTATTTATAACCAGTAATTCACTAATATAAGTTGAGGTAGCAAACCAATAAAGGCACCTATCAACAACTCTATAGGTGTATGTGCTTTTAAATGAAGTCTGGAAGTGGCAATGGCACCAATTAAAATAAACATAAGTGCCAAGGTCCCATTGATATTAATGCTAAAATGAATGCTAAGCGCTATATAGAACATGGTAACACCACAAACGGCTATCATATGAATACTGGCTTTAAAGTTTAAAAGAGCCAATATAAAACAGGCTAGGGTGGAAATTAAAATACCAACAAAAAAATAGTACAATTCAATAATCTCGGTAGGAGGAAGCACGCGATTTATAATTAAAACGCTAATACACCCATTAATGAACAAGGGGAGGATTCTTTCTTTGGTGCTATTTAAATAAAAAGATTGAACCTGTCCTATGTTTTTTAACAAATAATACAGCAAAATAGGTAAAAAGATGGTCAAGATGCTCAACGAAATAATCTTGGCCCTAATTATTTCCATGGGAATAAACCTGGGCGATTTTGAAAAGTAAAAAACCACACCTAATAACGGCATAAGGACAGGATGAAAAATAAACGAGATACTTTTTAAAAGCTGATTCAAATTCTTATCATTTAATTCCACAAACCATTAAATCTTCTTACGCAACCTGGCTACTGGAATATCCAATTGCTCTCTGTATTTGGCAACCGTTCTTCTGGCTATAGGATAGCCCTTTTCCTTTAAAATTTTAGCTAAGGCATCGTCCGTTAAAGGCTTTTTCTTGTTTTCCTCCTCGATAACCGTTTCCAGGATTTTTTTAATCTCCCTGGTGGAAACCTCTTCGCCTTGATCGTTGGTCATTGATTCCGAAAAGAACTCCTTTATCAGTTTGGTGCCATAAGGTGTGTCTACATATTTACTATTGGCCACTCTGGAAACGGTGGACACATCCATGTCTATTTCGTCTGCAATGTCTTTTAGGATCATAGGTCTTAACTTGCGCTCATCGCCTGTTAAAAAATATTCTTTTTGATAGTGCATAATGGCACTCATGGTAACAAATAACGTCTGCTGACGTTGCTTTATGGCATCTATAAACCACTTGGCAGCATCCAGTTTTTGCTTGATAAACATGACAGCATCTTTCTGCGATTTCGATTTGTCCTTAGACTCTTTGTAACCCTTCAGCATGTTGTTGTATTCCCTGGATACATGAAGTTCTGGCGCATTTCTACCGTTAAGGGTTAGTTCAAGCTCACCATCTACAATTTTAATGGCAAAATCTGGCACAACATGTTCCACTATGCGGTTGTTTCCGGAATAGGAGCCGCCAGGTTTGGGGTTTAAATGTTCTATCTCGTCTATGGCATCTTTAAGTTGCTGTTCGGTAACGTCAAACTTTTGAAGCAGTTTCTTGTAGTGCTTTTTGGTAAACATCTCAAACGCATTGTCTATAATATCAATGGCCAACTCCACATCTGGACGTTTCTCCTTTCTATGCAATTGAATGCTTAAACACTCCTGAAGGTTTCTGGCTCCAACACCAGCAGGATCCAATTGATGGACTATTTTCAAGACTTTTTCTATTTCATCTTCAGTGGTATAAATGTTTTGGGTAAAAGCCAAATCGTCCATAATATCAGGTAAGGAACGACGGATATAACCACTTTCATCAATACTGCCTACAAGGAATTCGGCAATATCAAACTCATCATCGGTAAGCCTAAAGGTATTTAATTGGTTGATTAAATGTTGCGTAAAAGAGGTTCCAGCAGCATAAGGCATGGTTTTTTCTTCATCATCACTACTGTAGTTATTGGCTTGGGTTCTATAATCAGGGACATCGTCGTCGCTTAAATAGTCGTCCACGTTAATGTCGTCTGCATTTATAGAGTCATTGTCATCGTCATAATCGTTGCTATTATCAAAATCGTCATCGTATTCATCCAATGGTTCTTTACCACTTTCCAAAGCTGGATTCTCCTCCAACTCTTGTTTCAAGCGTTGCTCAAAGGCTTGCGTGGGCAATTGTATCAACTTCATCAATTGGATTTGCTGAGGTGATAACTTTTGTGATAATTTAAATTGTAAATATTGTTTAAGCATTGTTTGGGTTTACTATAAAAATAAAAAAAACAATCTATATTTTTTAATTAACGAAGATAGTTTTTACTTCAAACATTCTCTAACTATTAGATGTTTTTTGTAAATTTATAAACTACTCTTTAAGGTTATAGTTAATAGTCCCTAAAATAATCTTATGAAAAAAGTATTACAAATCATATTATTCTTTGCTTTTTTAAATATTTATGCTCAAGAAATAAAGGAGTATAGAATTTTAAGTGTTGTAGATTCTATGCCAATTGAAAATGCATATATCACAGCTGATAATTGGCTGAAAACAATTACAGACAAGAAAGGATTTTTCAAGCTTTCAGGAGATTATCAAAATATTCAAATTAGTCATCTTGCGTTTAAGGCCAAAATTGTTAAATATAAAACAATGGTTATAAATAAAATAACATATCTCGAAGCAGATGAGAAGGTCTTAAATGAAGTTATAATAACTAATAAAAAAAAGATAAAAACACTTCTTCCAAGCAATGATTATAAATTTTTTAAAAGGGATAGTTATATGGTAAACCAGAATTCTGTTTATACAACCTTTATACCTAATGAAATAGAAAATACATGTTTCATTAATAAAATTATTATAGAGGTTGGTGATAATATGAACTCATCAAAGCTATATAATATCCCTTTTAGAGTAAATCTATACACTGTTAATAATAATACAGGGCTACCCGATAAAAAAATATTAGATGAAAGCATATTAACATCTCAAAATAAAAATAGAAAAAACAATTTTATTTATGTTGATATTAGAGATTTTGATATTGAATTTCCCAAAGAAGGCATTTTCGTTGCTGTTGAAAGTTTAAATTTATTAGAACTTGAAGAAATGAAAACATTAAGTGGTCAATTACCCTCATTTAAAGCAATCAAGAATAAAAATAAATATGTAACATATAGTAGGATTTATTCATGGGATAGATTAACTAAGACAAAGGATACAATTTATAAAGATTGGATTGATAAAATTCTTCCTTTACCAAAATTTGTTTTCAATTTCGGAATTGAAGTACAATATTAATTTTTATTAGTATGAATTTTCACTTTTCATTTATATTAATTTATATGCAATAAATTTTACACAAGTGTTATTAATTACTAAGAGAGAGTATCCTAAAGAGTATAATAGAAGTGATTTGTTGTATTTTATATAAAAACTTTCTGAAACAGTTTTAAAAAATAAGATTAATAAAGTGCAAATACCTGAAAAACAAAATATATAAGTTTTAAACAGTAAATGTATTAAATAAAATTCTCTTGCAAGGAGTAGACATAAACTGTAAGTGTCTTTAAGTGTTTGCAGCAATTAATTTCATTAAACTTATAATTATGAAAAACATATTAAATTTAGGAGTGCCCTTAACCAAAGAGGCGCAAAAGTCAATATTGGGTGGCAATCCAGAATTAGTTTGTCTCGTTGAATTTTGTTGGATCAATGGTCAACCGGCTTTATGCGAAGTATGTGAATAGCGTTATTTATACAGAGAGAAAATCTATTTCTCTCTGTATTTTTAAATTTTATAAACAATTTAAAATGAACAAGTTACTTATTTTATTGTTGTTATTGTCAAATTATGTTTTTTCACAAAGCGAAAATCAATATAGTGAAACGGTATTTGAAAACAAAGACTATTTCCACGAATTTCAACAAGAAAAATTCTTTTTACACACCAACAAAACCACCTATTTTACAGGCGAAACCATTTGGTGGAAAGCCTATGTAGTAAGCGATTTTAGCGATAAACCCATAACCAATACTACCAATTTATATGTTAATTTTTACGATGCAAACAAAAAATTAATATCACAGCAATTATTTTATTGTGAGAACGGAAAAGCTTATGGCGAAATAGAGTTACCTAGTACTTTAGACACTGGAGAATATTATATAAATCTGGCCACACAATGGAATAAAAACTTTAAGAACAAATACACGGTTCCCATTTACATCATTAATTCTAAAACAAGTAATCCTTTAGATGAAGACCTTAAAGTAAATATAGTGGATGCAATAGATATCGCTTTCTATCCAGAAAGTGGAAGCTTACTTAATAATACGACAAACACAATTTATTTAACCTTACAAAATAATGATGTCTTTTTAGCTGAACAGGCAGTAGCAATAACAGACAACACCACTAATAAAGCTATAGCCAATATTAAGACCAATAAACTTGGTCACGCAAAATTTAACTTGCTTTATCAAGCAAGTAATAATTATACGGCAACGGTAAAATATGAAGATAGCACATACACAAAGCAATTACCGAAAACATTAAACTCTGGTGTCCTTATTCATAAAAAAGAGAATTTGAATACTAAAACAAGTCAAGATTTTACTATTGAATTTAGTAAAGAGATGTTAGCTCAATATAACGAAAGCACCATTTTTGCAACTGTACATAGAAATCAAAAGTTACTTTATATTTTACCCTTTAAAGTGAATAAAAAACACAAGAAATATGTGATACCTATAGAGACCGAAAACCTTTTTAATGGATTTAATATCATAACCTTATTTAATGAAAAAAACCACCCTATTTCAGAACGTCCTTTTTATGTAGAAACCAAGCAAAATATAGAGATAGAGACTATTAAAAATGATACAACAAAAGATTCTATAACCATTGATTTTCAATTAAAAAATAGTTATACAAGTACCAATTTGAGTATTTCGGTCTTGCCAAAAGATACAAAGCTTAATGAAAATTCAAGTAACATCATAGATGCTTTTTTACTAAAACCTTATCTAAAAACCAATATCCATTCTGCCAACCATTTAGCCGATGTCGATTTAGACATGCTGTTGCAAACACAAACAAAACAGACAGTAAAACATACTTTTAATAAGCAACCACCCATTTACCTACAAACAAGAGGTTTAAGCATCAAAGGACGAATTAATACGGAATTTAAGAAAAATTATAAAGTACTACTAACCTCAACAGAAAATGAAATCATAGAGGTTACTGATATCAATCCCGATAAATCCTTTGTATTTCCAAATTTAATAATGAGGGATAGTTCAAATTATAAACTAGCAGTATTAGATGAAAAAGGAGTTATAGTAAAAGCTGGAATTTATGTATATAAACAAATCGAAAATTATAAGTCAGACAGTTTGCTCGTTTATAATAAAAATCAGTTTCTAACAACTAAAGAAATAGTAAAAGAAGAAATGTTTATCGATTATATCGATACTAAAGATTCTGAAATACTTGATGAGGTATTGCTAATGGGTAAAAAGCGAAAAGAAATACAAATGGATGAACTTTATCCAAACACACTAAATGAATTAGGTAACGGCTTTACACAAAAACTTCAGTTTGATGAGGTAGATGAAATGAATAATACAGTCATACAATATTTGAATAATCAATCTGGAGTTGTTGCTGTCGAAAGACCAATGGGTGCCAGTATTATAATAACAAGGACAACATTTGATTCATTTTATGATAGTACTGAAGCTTTAATCCTTTTAAATGGAGTTCCTACTGATGCAGAATCTGTAGCATATTTACCATTAAGTGAAGTTGAATCAATAAAAATAAACGCAAGTGGCGCAGGTTATGGAACGCGAGGGAGCAATGGAGTGATTTTTATAGATCTTAAGAAAGGTGGTGAAAATTATAAAACAACACCAAATTTAAATTATTATACCAGCTCTACAGATTTTGGTTTTATAACGTCTAGACCAACTTTTGTAGCCTCACAACTTATTTTTAATTCATCAGCAACAAGTCAATTTTATGAAACTCTTGATTGGATTCCTAATTTTAATATATTACCAAATAAATCAAATACTTTAAAAATTTATAAAGGCGAACATGAAAACATCAAATTGTTCATCAATGGGATGAATAATGATGGTCAGTTATTTTGTAAAGTTGTTGATTTACCTATTAAAAAGGGATTATAAATTAACAGGTTTTCCTCCAAAAACAACTAATGAAGAGTTTCCCGTTTTACAAACAACGAGATCATAAAGACTGTGGACCTACCTGTTTAAGAATAGTTTCTAAGCATTATAAAAAAAATATAAATACACAACAGCTACGTGAGCTAAGTGAGACCACTAGAGTTGGAAGTAGTTTATTAGGTTTAAGTGAAGCCTCAGAAAAACTAGGATTTAGAAGTTTGGGGATAAAAGTTGATTTAGATAAGTTACAGGATGCTCCTTTACCCTGTATTCTACATTGGAATAAAAATCATTATGTGGTTCTTTATAAAATAAAAAAAGAAGTGTTTTATATTTCAGACCCTGGGCATGGTTTATTAAAATATAGCAAAGAAGATTTTTTAAAACACTGGATAGGGAATAATGCTACAGACCAAACCGAAGAAGGTATTGCCTTATTATTAGAGCCTACGCCAAAATTTTATAATTCAGATTTTGATACAGAAAAACAAGAATTTGGCTTTAAATTCTTGTCAAAATATATATTTAAATATAAACAGTTTTTATGGCAATTAGTGATCGGTCTTATTGCTGCCAGTTTATTACAGCTTATTTTTCCGTTCTTAACCCAAAGTGTGGTAGATGTTGGTATCAAAAACCAAGACATTCATTTTATTTACTTGATTCTATTTGCACAATTAGCCCTGTTTGTTGGTAGAACAGCCATTGAAGTTATAAGAAGTTGGATCTTATTGCATTTAAGCACGAGGATTAATATTTCTCTAGTTTCAGATTTCTTTATTACATAACTGTTTGGGAAGAAACAATTTCAAGATCATTTCCTAGATTGTTTGTTAAGAAATCTGGATCTAAAAAGGAAAAGTAAATGATATCTTTAACATCGCTATTTGTTATATCAAAACTATAGTTTAAATAAGAAAAACCCCAATGGGGATGCGTTCTTCGCTTACATCTCGACTGCACTCAATGTAACACTCTATATTATGGTAACTGAGCCTAGTCGAAGTTAAAACTCAGCATTTTGAGGTGTTCTAGGAAACGGAATCACGTCGCGAATATTACCCATGCCTGTGGCGAACATCACCAAGCGTTCGAAACCTAAACCAAACCCAGAATGTACAGCCGTTCCGTATTTACGTAAATCCAGATACCACCATAATTCTTCTTCGTCTATGTCCAGAGCTTTCATTTTTTCTTTAAGCACGTCCAAACGTTCTTCACGTTGCGAGCCTCCAACCATTTCGCCAATGCCTGGAAATAAAATATCCATGGCGCGAACCGTTTTGCCATCTTCGTTTAAACGCATGTAAAAGGCTTTGATGTTGGCAGGATAATCAAACAAAATAACCGGACAGTTAAAGTGTTTTTCCACCAAATAACGTTCGTGCTCACTTTGTAAATCGGCTCCCCATTCCTCAATAAGATATTTGAATTTTTTCTTCTTGTTTGGTTTGCTGTTTTTAAGGATGTCTATGGCTTCGGTATAGCTTACACGTTTAAAATTGTTGTCCACCACGAACTTAATTTTTTCAATCAAGCTCATCTCGCTACGCTCGGCTTGGGGTTTGGTTTTTTCTTCTTCCAACAAACGGTTTTCAAGAAATTCCAAATCTTCACGATTGTGTTTTAAAATATAGCTTAAAACCGATTTCATGAAATCTTCGGCTAGATCCATATTTCCAGCCAAGTCCATAAAAGCCACTTCTGGTTCTATCATCCAGAATTCTGCTAAATGTCTAGAGGTATTCGAGTTTTCGGCTCTAAAAGTAGGTCCAAAGGTGTACACTTTCCCTAAGGACATGGCATAGGTTTCAGCCTCTAATTGTCCGGAAACGGTTAAATTGGTTTCTTTGCCAAAAAAATCTTCTTTAAAATTGACGTTTCCAGCCTCGTCCAATGGTGGGTTTTTGGCATCCAAATTGGTCACACGGAACATTTCCCCAGCACCTTCAGCATCACTACCAGTTATAATTGGTGTGTGCATATAATAAAACCCATTCTCGTTAAAATATTTATGAATGGCAAAAGACAGGGCAGAACGCAAACGCATCACAGCACTAAAGGTACTGGTTCTGGTGCGTAAATGGGCGTTTTCCCTTAAAAACTCAAAAGAGTGTTTTTTAGGTTGAATAGGAAAACTTTCAGGATCTGAATCCCCTAATATGTCAATGGAACTTACTTGTATTTCAACACGCTGTCCTTTACCTTGACTTTCTGTCAACGCTCCTTTAATATGAACAGCAGCTCCGGTTGTGATTCTTTTTAACAGAGCTTCGTCGGTGTTTTCAAAATCTACAACACATTGAATGTTATGTATGGTAGAACCATCGTTTAAGGCAATAAATCGGTTGGCTCTAAAGGTTCTAACCCAACCTTTTACTTCAACATCCTGTAAGGTGTTTTCCTTGGAAAGTAAGTTTGCAATGGTACTTGATATCATGGTTTTATTATTTTGAATGCAAAGATAAGTCTTTGTGCTGTTTTTTTAAGGGTTCTTGTTTGTTTCAGTTTGGTTTTCATCATCATCTTCATCTTCATCTTCATCCGGAATGATATTTATGGATGGTTCTTTTAAAACTTCCTTATTGGCAATGTTTCTTTCCAACGATAGCAATAACGAAGGCAATAGCAACAAATTAGATAACATGGCAAAAAGCAAGGTAGCAGAGACCAAGGCTCCTAAGGCAACGGTTCCTCCAAAACTGGAAAAGGTAAACACCAGGAAGCCAAAGAACAATACAATAGAGGTGTAAAACATACTTACGCCAGTTTCGCGAAGGGCTCCATAAACCGATTTTCTAATTTTCCAGTGGTTGGCCTGAAGCTCTTGTCGGTACTTGGCCAAAAAGTGAATGGTATCGTCCACCGAAATCCCAAACGCAATACTAAATACCAAAATGGTTGATGGTTTAATAGGAACACCCAAATATCCCATTAAACCAGCTGTAATGACCAAAGGTAACAGGTTAGGGACCAATGAAACCACAATCATTCTAAAAGAACGGAACATGTATGCCATAAATAAGGAAATAAGCAAAATGGCCAAGGACAAGGAAATGGCTAAATTCTTAACCAGATATTTGGTGCCTTTTTGAAACACAAGAGCCTTTCCTGTAATGGTAACATGGTATTTCTCTTCAGGAAACAGTTTGTTGATCTTGGTTTGAAGATCTTCTTCTATGTCTTCCATCTTATCTGTACCAATGTCTTTCATGAATGTGGTGATACGTGCATATTGCCCGGTACTATCCACAAAATTGCTTAACAGGTTTAAATTGGAAGAAGAATTTTTGGCATAACTTAAAATAAAGCTGTTTTCTTGTGAGGTTGGCAATTGATAGTATTTAGGGTTGCCATTGTAATACGCTTGTTTGGAGTATTTTACCAAACTCACTACCGAAATAGGTCTGGAGAGTTCCGGTATTTCCAAGATAAGTTCCTCTAGTTCGTTCATGCGCTTTAGGGTAGCCAATTTCATGACGCCTTTTTTGCGTTTGGTGTCCACTAAAATTTCAACAGGCATGATGCCATTGAATTCTTCTTCAAAAAACCGAATGTCCTGGAAAAATTCGGCTTCTTTAGACATGTCCTCTATTAAACTCCCCGATATCTTTATTTGGTAAATACCAATCATACTTGCAATTAAAAGCACAATGGATGTAATGTATATGGTAATGCGTCTTTCTTTTACCATACGTTCCATCCAATTGACAAAACCTCCAATCCAACGTTTGTTTAAGTGTTCTAAATGTCTGTCTTTAGGAAACGGTAAAAACGTGTAAATTATTGGAATAATCAGTAAGCATAAAATAAATATGGAAAGAATGCTTAAAGAGGCTACCACACCAAATTCCTTTAACAGGGTACTTTCGGTTAACATAAAAGTAGCAAACCCAGAGGCTGTGGTCACGTTGGTCATTAAAGTGGCATTTCCAACTTTGGTGATAACCCGTTGCAGTGATCTTACTTTATTACCATGCAGTTTGACTTCGTGCTGGTATTTGTTAATTAAAAAGATACAGTTGGGAATACCAATTACAATAATAAGTGGTGGTATTAAAGCTGTAAGAACGGTTAGTTCGTATTGTAAAAACCCAATAATCCCAAAGGTCCACATAACTCCAATACAAACTACTAATAGCGAAATAAAGGTGGCTCTAAACGACCTAAAGAACAGGAAGAAAATAAGTGAAGTAACACCTAAGGCCAAAGCAATGAACTTCCCAATTTCGTCAACAATATTTTGGGCATTTAAAGTTCTTACATAAGGCATTCCAGAAATTCTTACGTCTAAATTTGTAGCTTTTTCAAAGGCCTCCACTTTTGGTAACAAAGCATCAAACACAAAATCTTTACGTGCAGCTGTATTTACAATGTCTTTTCTTAAATAAATGGCTGTACGTATGGTTTTGGTGTTCTTGTTGAACAGGAAATTATCGTAAAATGGATATTTTTGAAACAGATCTTCTTGAAGGGAATCCAACTGCCTGTTGGTATGAATGGAATCTGTAATAAAAGGTTCTAGCTCAAAACGTTCCTCTTCTGTGTTTTTTACTAATTTTTTTAGGTCTTTTATGGAAACCACGGCTTCAACTTCATCCAAAGACTTGAAGGCTTCAGAAAGCTTGTTCCAAGCGTTTAAATGTTCAACCGTAAACAATGACGAATCTTTAACACCCAACACTACCAGATTGCCTTCCTCACCAAATATGTTTAAAAAATCGGTATAGACTATGTTTACTTCGTGATCGTCCGGGAGTAAATTGGCTTCGGTATAGGTAAAGCGCATATGGTTCCATTGCGTAATAAATAGAACGGTTATGGCTACAATGGAAAGCAGGATTGCAATTTTATTCCTTAGAATAATACGAGCAACCACGTCCCAAAACCCTTTTGTAAATAATTTTAACATACTAAAATAAAAACAGGCGCAAAGTTAGCGAAAAGCAATGTATTTGCTCACGGATTTTAATCATAATCTATGTTAAATTCAATGTTTGGTGTAAAAAGCGATCCTCTAAATAGGGATTGCTGCGAAAATTTATTTAAAAACGGAATATAACAGAATTGGAATTGGTGTTCCCTTATGTAAATACAGGGTTTCTTTTTAAAAATGAAATCATTAAAAAAAGCGACTTCAAGTCGCTTTTTTACAATTACACGGTCATAATTTCTTTTTCTTTGACTTCCAGTAAGGAGTCAATTTTTTGAACATAGGTATCCGTTAATTTTTGAACATCTGCTTCAGCATTTTTTTGAAGATCTTCAGAAACATCTGCTTTTTTTATGTCGTTATTGGCATCTTTTCTGGCGGTACGCACACTTATTTTTGCATCCTCGGCTTCTGCTTTTGCTTGTTTTGCCAAGTCACGTCTGCGCTCCTCGGTTAAAGGTGGTACGTTAATAATAATGGTGTCACCATTGTTCATTGGGTTAAAGCCTAAATTGGCAAACATGATCCCTCTTTCAATTTCCTGAAGCATGTTTTTTTCCCAAGGTTGAACCGTTATGGTTCTACCATCTGGCGTGTTTACGTTGGCAACCTGACTTAAAGGGGTTTGGGAGCCATAATAATCTACCATCACACTTCCCAACATGGCAGGACTTGCTTTGCCAGCTCTAATATTAACAAATTGTTTTTCTAGATGCTTAATGGCGGCATCCATAGATTCCTTTGCTGAGTCTAATATAAATTGAATGTCTTCGTTCATCTTTTAAAATTTATTTTTAATGGCTTTTTCAAAAAACAAGCCAAAAGTAAAAGTACGTATTATAAATTAACTTTAGTTCCTATATTTTCACCAGAAACCACTTTTAACAGATTGCCTTTTTTATTCATATCAAACACAATAATGGGCAATTCGTTTTCTTGACTTAAGGTAAAAGCAGTGGTATCCATAACCTTTAATCCTTTTCGTAGCACATCGTCAAAAGAGATATGATCAAATTTTATGGCCTTGGAATCCAATTCTGGGTCTGCATTGTATATACCATCCACTCGGGTCCCTTTTAAAATCACATCGGCTTCAATTTCTATGGCACGTAACACAGCTGCAGAGTCTGTGGTGAAATAAGGGTTTCCTGTGCCACCTCCAAAAATGACCACTCGTCCTTTTTCCAAATGTCTTAAAGCCCGTCTTCTAATAAAAGGTTCTGCCACCTCTTCAATATGGATGGCTGTTTGCAACCTGGTTGGTACACCAGCATCCTCCAGAGCACTTTGCAGCGCCAGACCATTTATAACGGTAGCAAGCATGCCCATGTGATCCCCTTGCACTCTGTCCATACCGTTACTGGCTCCAGCAACACCTCTAAAAATATTGCCACCACCTATAACTATGGCTACTTCAACACCTTTGTCTGTAATTTCTTTAATGTCTTTCGCGTACTCTGCCAAACGTTCTGGGTCTATACCGTATTGTCTGCTACCCATTAAAGCCTCTCCAGATAGTTTTAAAAGAATTCTTTTGTATTTCATGTGTTTTTTAGATGAATATCATTCCTGTTACAAGAGGAATAAAGCGTTTTGCAAAGCTACATAAATTTTTTATTTATTGAATTTTTATAAAATGAGATTTTACCAATAAAAAAACCACTACCTCTTAAAAAAGGTAGTGGTTTGATATACTAAGTAATTCTTGCTATTGCGAGAATTTATTCTCCTACTGATACACGTTTAAAACCTGTAATGGAAACATCTCCATAAGAGGCTACATATTTGGCAACGCTCATTTTCTCATCTTTAATAAAGTTCTGGTCCAATAAGCATTTTTCTTGATCTAACGTGGTGTTGTCTGAAATAAAACGTTCCATTTTTCCAGGAAGGATTCTATCCCAAATTTGTTCTGGTTTTCCTTCAGCTTTTAGTTCTGCTTTGGCAGCTTCTTCTGCTTGGGCCAATACTTCAGGTGTTAATTGTGCCATAGAAATATATTGAGGCACATTTTTTAAAGTTTTACCTAAACGTCCCAATTCAATATTGTCTTTTTCAATAACAGCAATTCTTGCTTCTGTTTCAGCAGCTATAAACTCAGGATCAAAATCTTTGTAAGATAAGGTAGTTGCTCCCATGGATGCTACTTGCATAGCAACGTCTTTTACCAAGGTTTCAGCATTGTCCACTTCTTTGGATAAACCTACTAAAGCTGCAATTTTGTTAATATGCACATATTGTCCAACGTAAGGAGCTTCTAGTTTTTCAAAAGCGGTAATGTCCAGTTTTTCTCCAATAACACCTGTTTGCTCAACTAATTTATCGGCAACGGTCATGCCTCCAAAATCAGACGCTAAAAAGTCTTCTTTAGAGTTGAAGTTGATGGCCTTTTCCGCCAATTCGTTAGCAAGGGCCACGAAGTTTTCGTTTTTACCAACAAAGTCTGTTTCACATCCTAAAACAATAGCAACACCAACTGTGTTGTCGTCGTTTATTTTAGCGATAGCAGCACCTTCAGAAGATTCTCTGTCGGCTCTTTTTTCTGCCACTTTTTGACCTTTTTTACGTAATACGTCAATAGCTTTGTCGAAATCGCCTTCTGCTTCAACTAATGCTTTTTTGCAGTCCATCATTCCTGCACCTGTAGCTTGTCTTAATTTATTAACCTCTTGAGCTGTAATTTTTACCATAGCTTCCATTATATGTTTAATATTTAAAAAAGTCGTTTAATCTATTTTCAGAAAGAAAAGAATAAACGACTTTTTAATGTGTTTTACTTAATTTTTATTCTTCCTCTTCTGTAGCTACTGCTTTCTTTTTGGATGCAGATTTTTTATCAGCCTTAGGAGCATCTTCTTTAGTTGCGTCTTTCTCAGCTTTTCTTTCTGCCAAACCACCAGCAATAGCGTCTGTTACGTAAGTTAAAATTTTGTTGATTGACTTAGAAGCATCATCGTTTGCTGGAATCACATAATCCACTTGACGTGGGTCTGAGTTGGTATCTACCATAGCAAAGATTGGAATGTTTAATTTTTGAGCTTCTGCAATCGCAATATGTTCACGTTTAATGTCTACTACAAATAATGCAGCTGGTAAACGCGTCATGTCGCTAATAGAACCTAAGTTTTTTTCTAATTTAGCACGTTGACGGTCTACTTGTAAACGTTCTTTTTTAGATAAAGAATCGAAGGTACCATCTTTCTTCATTCTATCAATAGTAGCCATTTTTTTAACAGCTTTTCTAATAGTCACAAAGTTAGTTAACATACCACCTGGCCATCTTTCTGTAATGTAGGGCATGTTGATGTTACCTGCTTTTTCAGCAACAATATCTTTAGCTTGTTTTTTTGTTGCAACAAATAAAATTTTACGTCCAGAAGCTGCAATTTTAGCAAGTGCTGCTCCAGCTTCCTCAATTTTAGCTGCTGTTTTGTATAAGTTGATAATATGGATGCCGTTGCGCTCCATATATACGTAAGGAGCCATGTTTGGATCCCATTTACGTGTAAGGTGACCAAAGTGTACACCTGCTTCTAGTAAGTCTTTTACTTCTACTGCCATTTTGTAATAGTTTACGTTCTGTTGAATTAGCAATGATTAAGTGGTTCACACCCCATGGTGTGTCGCCAAAATCATTTAGATGCTAAACTAAATCCCGACCTCTGGGTCATGGACAACAATAACTGGGTTATTTTTTTGTTTTGTTTCAACAAGATGGAAATAAAAGGTTCCATCTTGTTGAAGATGTATTAACGTTTAGAGAACTGGAACTTCTTACGCGCTTTCTTCTGACCGAATTTTTTACGCTCTACCATTCTTGGGTCTCTAGTTAATAAACCTTCTGGTTTAAGAATAGATCTGTTTTCAGGATCTAACTCGCACATAGCACGAGATAAACCTAAACGGATTGCTTCAGCTTGACCTGTTATGCCACCTCCATATACGTTTATTGTAATATCAAAGTTGCCATCATTGTTAGTCATAGCTAAAGGTTGGTTTACTTTGTACTGCAAGGTAGCAGTAGGAAAATAAACAGCCATGTCTTTTTTGTTCACGGTCATGTTCCCTTTTCCTGGGGCAACATACACACGAGCAACAGCCGTCTTTCTACGGCCAATTTTGTGAATTACTTCCATTAATTGAATTCGTTTAAGTTAATTGTTTTTGGTTTTTGAGCCTCATGTGTATGAGTTGCACCAACCACAACGTTAAGATTACGGAATAAATTGGCACCTAATTTGTTTTTAGGTAACATTCCTTTTACTGATTTCTCTACCAATCTTGCTGGATCTTTTCCATACAATTCTGTAGCAGATAAACTTCTTTGACCACCCGGATAACCTGTGTGACGAATGTAAGTCTTATCGTTCCACTTGTTTCCCGTTAAGTTGATTTTTTCTGCATTGATAACAATAACGTTATCTCCACAATCAACGTGTGGTGTGAAGTTAGGCTTGTGTTTACCTCTTAAAAGTTTTGCAACTTTAGAAGCTAAACGGCCTAGGCTTTGACCTTCAGCATCAACTAAAACCCACTCTTTTGTAACAGTAGCTTTGTTGGCTGAAATTGTTTTGTAGCTTAATGTGTCCACACTTATTAATTTTTATTAACCTGTCTGCCGACAGGCAGATTAAACATTCCTCTCTTTAAAAGAGTTTGCAAATTTACGATTATATATTTGATTACCAAATAGTGTGATGAGATATTTTTGATAACTTTGTTTATGTCTTTTTTCTAACATAATATATATTGAAAATTATTAAACCCCTATTGATGATTAAATTATTTTTTTCAGTCTTTCAGTACATTTTAAGTTTAATAAAAACGAACTTAAGTTAATTCAGTTCAATTTTTTTTAAGACTCATTAACATGAATCGTTAATCTTGGGTTAAACCCTCTTAATTTCTTGACTTCTGCCCATATTAAAGGTATCTTGAAGTAAATAATAATTAATTAAAAACACACACAAAAATGGAAAACTTAAATAGAAAGACCGTTGCAATATTAGCAACCAATGGATTTGAAGAAAGCGAATTAAGAGAACCAAAAAAAGCTTTGGAAGAAGCTGGGGCAGATGTGCATATCGTTTCTTTGGAAGCTGGAGAAATTAAAGCTTGGGCAGATGGAAACTGGAGCAATACCTATAAAGTAGACAAAACAATTGATGAAGTTTCCCAAAAGGATTACCATGCTTTAATGTTGCCTGGAGGTGTTATTAATCCAGATTTGTTGAGAAGAAACGATCAGGCAGTTGCTTTTGTAAAATCGTTTTTTGAAAATAAAAAACCTGTAGGAGCTATTTGTCATGGACCTTGGCTCTTGGCAGAAGCAGATGTTTTAAAAGGACGAAAAGTGACCTCCTACAACTCTATTAAAACCGATATTAAAAATGCAGGTGCCAATTGGGTAGATGAAGAAGTAGTCGTTGATGAAGGATTGGTTACCAGTCGCTCGCCTAAAGACTTGCCGGCATTTAATTCCAAATTGGTAGAGGAAGTTTATGAAGGCAAACATGAGATGCAAACAGCATAAGGTGTAGACATCCATCTAATAAACCAAAAAAACAGGGCGTGAATTCACGCCCTGTTTTTTTGGCTTGCCTATGTTAACATATAACATATAAGGAAATAAGCAGATGCAATTGTTAGGTATAACACCATAAGAAATACAGTCATTTTAGGGTTAAAAAGTATTATTGTAAAATAATATCAGGATTTATTTATTGATCTGTATAGCTATTTTAAGATAGGTTATATCAACGGCTAGTATATGGCTTAAGTATAGCTTAAGTATAGATAGTGTATGCAGAGTGTATGGAGAGTATATGAAACCTATACAATCCATTCGGGATTAAATAGCATTATAGTATCATAAATCAGGATGTAATTAATAACCTGTATAGTTGTTTTAGGACGGGTTTAACCATATAGATACTCCATGGATAGTGTATGAACGCCAGCGTTTTTTCCTACAAAACCGTGTTATTGTTTCATGGGATAAAAATAGTAGAAAAAAAACAGTCGCTTAATGTGCTTCCAACCAATTGTCACCAACATCTAAATCAACGTCCAAAGGCACTTTTAACTTAAAAGCAGATTCCATTTCGGTTTTAATTAAGGGTTTTATGTGCTCCAATTCAGGTTTGTAAACATCAAAAACCAATTCATCATGTACTTGTAGCAACATTTTGGTTTTGTAATGTCCAGCTTCCAGTTTTTTATGGATATTAATCATGGCTACTTTAATAATATCTGCAGCACTTCCTTGTATAGGGGCATTAACGGCATTCCGTTCGGCAGCTCCTCGAACTACGGCATTCCTGGAATTGATATCCTTTAAATAACGTCTTCTGCCCAAAACTGTTTGTACATAACCATGGTCTCTGGCAAAATCCACCTGTTTCCCAATATAGCTTTTAAGTTTTGGATAGGTTTCATAATAGGTGTCAATCAGCTCTTTCGCTTCACTCCTGGATAAATTGGTCTGGTTGCTCAACCCAAAGGCCGAAACACCATAAATAATTCCAAAATTAACCGTTTTTGCATTGCTACGTTGTTCGCGTGTCACCTCATTTAAAGGCACATTAAACACTTTGGATGCCGTAGATGCGTGAATGTCTTCGCCGTTTTTAAAGGCTTCAATCATGGTTTCTTCATCACTTAAGGCAGCAATGATTCGCAATTCAATTTGAGAGTAATCGGCTGCCAATAAAGTGTAATCCTCATTCTTTGGAATAAACGCTTTCCTAACTTGTCGGCCACGTTCTGTTCTAATAGGGATGTTCTGTAAATTGGGATTGTTACTGCTCAACCTTCCTGTTGCAGCTACCGTTTGCATATAATCTGTATGGACACGACCTGTTGAAGGTGCCACTTGTAATGGAAGAGCATCCACATATGTGCTTTTTAGTTTGGCCAAACCACGATACTCCAAGATGTGTTTTATAATGTCATGATCTTTTGCTAAGTAGGACAAAATATCCTCGGACGTAGCGTATTGACCGGTTTTTGTTTTTTTGGGTTTGTCAACCAGTTTTAATTTGTCAAACAGGATGTCTCCCAATTGCTTTGGGGAAGCAATATTAAAGGCTTCGCCAGCTTCCTTGTAAATATTGGCTTCCAAGGTTTTGATATCGCTATCCAATTGTTTTGAAAGTGTATTTAAATAAGCAATATCCAAGTTAATCCCTTCCAGTTCCATATCTGCTAGCACACGTAGTAAAGGGATTTCAATCTCGTCAAAGAGTTTTTGGGTATTGGCCTCACCTAATTCCTTTTCAAAATGTTCTTTAAGTTGTAGGGTAATATCGGCATCTTCCACAGCATATTCCGTTTGTTTTTCCAAAGGCACATCTCTCATGGAAAGTTGATTTTTACCTTTCTTCCCTATTAATTCCGTAATGGAAATAGGTGTGTAATTTAAGTAAGTTTCAGCCAAAACATCCATACTGTGCCTCATGTCTGGATTGATTAAATAATGTGCCAACATGGTGTCGAACAATTTGCCCTTAATGGTTACTTGATATTTTTTAAGAACCTTAATATCGTATTTCAAATTCTGGCCAATTTTTTCAATATTCTCATCTTCAAAAAACGGGCGCAATTGCTCTATGAGTTCTTGGGCTTCATCCTTTTTTTCAGGAAATGGTATGTAAAACCCTTTGCCTATATCCCAAGAAAAAGCAATCCCAACCAACTCTGCTTCCAACGGGTTTAAACTGGTTGTTTCAGTATCAAAACAAACGCTTTTTTGACTCATTAAATTGTTAATAAAGAGTTGGGTAGCCATTCCTGGTGCCACACTTTGATAAAAATGAGAGGTCGTTTCGACTGTGTTTCTGGTATATTCTGAAGTGGTCTCGGTTTTTGAAACTGAAGGGTCGCCACCAAACAATGAAAATTGTCCAGCTCCTGCAGACGCCTGTTCTTTTGGACTTGTTTTTTTTGGATTGTCTGCATTGGAAGCTCCCGTTGTCTTTGAAGTTGTTTCGGTTTCCGTACCAAAGGTTTTCAGAAAATTATCAATCAATCGTCTAAATTCCAATTCCTGAAAAATTTGGGTCACAGCTTCCACATCGGGTTCAGACATTTCAAAATCCTTTTCATCAAATTCCACAGGAACATCCAACATAATACGCGCCAATTCTTTAGAGAGCATGCCTAATTCTTTGGAAGCTTCAACTTTCTCCTTCATTTTCCCTTTTAGCTCATGCGTATTTGCCAATAAGTTCTCCATGCTTCCATAGGCTTGAATGAATTTTTTGGCCGTTTTTTCCCCAACCCCAGGCAAACCCGGAATGTTGTCGCTGGAATCTCCCATCATTCCAAGAAAATCAATCACTTGCTCTGGACGTTCCACTTCAAATTTTTGCTGTACTTCCGGAATGCCCCAAACTTCATAACCACCACCAAAAGATTTTGGACGATACATAAAGATGTTTTCTGAAACCAATTGGGCAAAATCTTTATCTGGAGTTACCATAAAGGTTTGATAGCCTACTTTCTCGGCTTTTTTTGCCAAGGTTCCTATCACATCGTCGGCTTCATAACCCTCTTTGACCATGATGGGAATGTGCATGGCCTTTAAAATCTCACAAATGTATGGTACAGCAATCTTAATGGCTTCTGGTGTTTCATCTCTATTGGCTTTATATTCAGAGAACATTTCCACTCTATCTGTGCTTCCACCCTTATCAAAACAAACAGCAAGATGATCTGGTCTTTCACGCTTAATGACATCTAAAAGGGAGTTCATGAAACCCATAATGGCAGACGTGTCCAGTCCTTTCGAATTGATTCTTGGGTTTTTTATAAAAGCGTAATAGCCACGAAAAATTAACGCGTAGGCATCTACTAAAAAAAGGCGTTTTTGTTCAGACATCGGATTGTTTTTGTAAGAACATCAAAGCTACAAAAAAGTTATTAGACCATATGGGTTTTTAAATCTGGAAACATCTTAATTTTTTTAAACAGTGAGTGCGTTTTGAAATTTTGGGAATAGCTGTAAAACAACATTTGTATCTAACCGCTTGAGCTCGAACAAATGGAACCCTGCTTTTAAAAGTTGTTGGATATTAAATGTCTCAAACATTTCAGTATATTTACCATAACCAATCTATTTGGCAAAACCCCAAAATTTAAAGAACAAGAATCCAGTGGGGAATTAATGTGTGCAGAGTAGAAAAACATGAACGACAATAACAACCCATATTCTCAATTGTTTCAAAAACAAAAAGCCAATCAGTTTCAGGTTGGGAATACGTCCTATAAAGAACGTATAAAAAAATTGAAACGATTAAAACACGCTTTGGAGCACACCTACAAACAAGAGATTAGGGATGCCCTTTTTGCAGATTTCAAAAAACCTCAATTGGAAACCGATTTAACTGAAATTTACCCAGTTGTAGACGAGATAAATTTCGTGAAACAAGAATTAAAGACTTGGTTGAAAAGGAAGCAAGTAGGTACGCCTTTGGCCATGTTGGGTAGCAGTTCTTATATAATTAACGAACCCAAAGGTGTTTGTTTGATTATCTCACCATGGAATTACCCCATTAACTTAACTTTTGGGCCTTTGGTGTCTGCAATTGCTGGAGGAAACACAGTGATTTTAAAACCTTCTGAAATGACGCCAAACACGTCAAAATTAATGGCTAAAATGGTATCGGCACTTTTCGATGACAATGAGATAGCCTTGGTGGAAGGGGAAGTGGAAACAGCTCAAGCTTTGTTGGAGTTGCCATTTAACCATATTTTCTTTACAGGCTCACCAGCAGTTGGAAAAATTGTAATGAAAGCTGCGTCCAAGCATTTAACTTCTGTTACTTTGGAATTGGGAGGTAAATCCCCAACCATTGTAGATGAAACTGCACATCTTGAAAAAGCTGTTAGAAAAATTGTTTATGGCAAGTGCACCAATGCAGGACAAACATGTATTGCTCCAGATTATGTGTTGCTTCAAGAGTCGTTAAAGGATGAGTTTGTTCAGCATTTTCGAAAAGAAGTAAAAGCCTTTTATTCGCAAAACCCGGAAGAATCAACATCCTACAGCCGCATTGTAAACAACAAGCATTTTGAAAGACTTAAAAACAGCTTGGATGATGCTAAAGATAAAGGTGCTTCCATTGACGCTGGAGGTGCTTTAAATCCCTCCCATTGTTATATAGAACCAACTTTGGTAAGTGAACTAACTGAAGATACTAGCTTAATGCAGGAAGAGATTTTTGGGCCAATTTTACCATTAAAAACATTTAAAACGCTGGAGGAAGCTGTAAACTACATCAATTCAAAAGAAAAACCCTTGGCCCTTTATATTTTTAGCAAAAGCAAAAAGAATACAGATTATATTATTAACAACACAAGAGCTGGTGGTACCTGCCTGAATCATAATTTATTGCAGTATTTGAACCACCATTTACCGTTTGGGGGTTCCAATAACAGTGGTATTGGTAAATCGCATGGCTATTTTGGGTTTTTGGAGTTTACCAATCAACGCTCGTTGTTAAAACAACATACTCTTGGAGCAGTCGATTTGCTAAAACCGCCTTATACCAATTGGAAACAAAAATTGGTGGATCTAACCATTAAGTGGTTTTAACATGTTTCTTATTCTCTAGCTATCACGTTTAAAGGTCTTCTTGCTAGAACCCTTTCAGTTGAATTTAGGTTTTTTTTAAAACCCAAATGTTTATTCACAGGCCTGAAAAAGAAAATCTTAACAGATGGTTAAATTTTTTTTTAAGCAGATGTTAATGGGTGAATTCAATTATCTTTGAACAAAATTTGCATGTTATGCGTTGGGTACTTTTTACTATTGTTTACATTTTTTTGGTGGTTTATGGTTTTCAGGCCATTAAAACACTTACCAAAAACAAATGGATTCACATAGCATTTATTGGACTTGCACTTTTGGTTGTGGGTAATTTTGTTTTTGAATTTGCCATTGCCACTAACGAGAAAGTTTTAACACAACCTAAAAGCGAAGCATTTGGGTTTTTGTTGGCTTTCATGTCTTTTAGTCTAGTGATTGCACCTATTTTGTTCAGTGAAGATCTCGTTAGGTTTTTTGCAGGAGTATACCATAAATTCAGTCCATCAAAAAAAAATTTTCATGTGCCTTCCAGAAGGAAATTTATAAGCCAAATAGCTTTGGGCATTGCTGCCATCCCTTTTTCTTCTTTGCTTTATGGCATGTTTAAAGGAAAATACGATTTTAGGGTCTTAACGTACAAATTGTATTTTGATGATCTGCCCCAAGCCTTCGATGGCTATAAAATCACCCAAATAAGCGATATCCATTCCGGAAGTTTTGATGATAGGGAAAAAATCGAATATGCTGTAAATTTGGTCAATGAGCAAAAATCCAATGCCATATTTTTTACTGGAGACATGGTAAACAATAAAGCATCCGAAATGTTACCTTGGAAAGATGTATTTAGCAAGCTAAAAGCTGCAGACGGAAAATTTTCAGTTTTGGGGAATCATGATTATGGCGATTATGTGGATTGGGGAAATGAAGAAACCAAGCGTAGAAATTTAGAGCAATTAAAAGATATTCAAAAAGATATGGGTTTCGATTTG
This sequence comes from Xanthomarina gelatinilytica, assembly GCF_000348685.1. GTDB lineage: Bacteria > Bacteroidota > Bacteroidia > Flavobacteriales > Flavobacteriaceae > Xanthomarina > Xanthomarina gelatinilytica. The sequence continues at coordinate 654,930 of NZ_ANLA01000004.1, forward strand.
CTTTTAAACGAAAGTCGTTTCATTGAAAAGAATGGGGAACGTATTGCTTTATTAGGGGTTGAAAATTGGGGAAGAGGGCCTTTTAAAAAAGCTGGCGATTTAAAAAAAGCAGCTCAACATATTGAAAAAGAAGATTTTAAAATTTTATTGAGCCACGACCCTTCTCATTGGGAAGATGTGGTCATTTCAGACGATTATAAGTACCATTTAACATTGAGTGGTCATACACATGGCATGCAATTTGGCATAGAAATTCCAGGTTGGGTAAAGTGGAGCCCTATTAAGTGGCGTTATAAATATTGGGCTGGCATTTATAAGGAAATGGGTCAATACATAAACGTTAACAGAGGGTTTGGGTATCTGGGTTATCCAGGAAGAGTAGGCATTTGGCCAGAAATTACCGTTATTGAACTTAAAAAAGGAAAAGCTTTAACTTAATAAAAAAAAGACGGGTTTTGAAATTACCCAACCGTTGGAACTCACTATTTATAAGGCATGTATACAAAATATGAAAAAAATACGTAGGTTTGTATATAATCATTTGACTTAAAACTTTAAAAGTATGTCAAAATTTGGGGAACTAATAGATGTAGATATTCCTGTTTTACTTGATTTTTTTACTGAATGGAATGAACAATCTACTGCCATGCATCCTGTTTTAAGAGATGTCGCTGCTGCCTTGGGAGACAAAGCAAAAGTTATAAAAATTGATGTGGATAAAAACAAAGAACTTGCCGAAGCCTTAAGGGTAAAAGGCTTGCCAACATTGATTATTTATAAAAATGGCGAAATGAAATGGCGTCATAGTGGTGAACAAGATGCCAACACGTTAATTGGGATTATCCAAGAGTACGTGTAACATCAAAAAACATCTGGATTCAACGACTTGAATGTATAGCCTTGTTTGCTGAAATGTTCAAGCACTTTTGGCAAGGCATATTGCATGTTTTCTGAAGCTTTTTCACTGTCGTGAAACACTACAATACTTCCTCTTTTAACATTTTTAATGACATTTTTCACACATTTTTCTTTTGTGGTTTTCAAGCTCCAATCCAAAGCTAAAATACTCCACATAATGATTTTGTAATCCAACGCCATTAATCTTCGGCCTTGTGCTTTGGTTATTCTTCCATAAGGCGGACGGAAGAGATTGTTGGTCGTTGATTGATGACCCGCCCGAACCTGCCTTCTCGGTTCGGGCTGGTTGTTGTTTTTTGACCCGCCCGAACATGCCTTCTCGGTACGGTCGAGTTTTTGAAGCTGAAAATCAATAATATCTTGAGTTCGTTTTACATTTTCCACATAAGCCTCAGTTGTGGTTTTCCAGCCTGTAGGATGATTGTAAGAATGATTTCCCACCACATGACCTCTTTTAAGTATTTCCTGAAAAATATCTGGATGCTTTTCAATATTGTTTCCTATACAGAAAAACGTGGCCTTAGCTTGATACTCATCCAACATATCCAAGGTCCAATTGGTAATTAATGGCGTAGGCCCATCATCAAACGTGAGGTATAGAACCTTTTCCTCTGTGGGTAAATTCCAAGTGTATTTTGGAAACAGTTTTTTTACAAACAGAGGAAGTTTTGCCGGAATGAATTCCATGACTTAGTTATTTAAATCCAATAACATGCTATCCAATTCTTTTTCTTGTTGGAAATCTAGGTTTGGTTGAGGTTCCTGTTCGTAGTCGTCTCCTTGGTAAAAGTGACTGAATAGATTTAAATAGTTGGTAAACACTTTGGCTTCCTCTTTATAAAAATCTGTATCGTATTCTTGCAATACATTTAAAATGCCTTTGTAACGCTCTATATCCGTTAGGATGTCCTCTATTAGTTTGTATTGGCTTTCTACGTCCAATTTACTGAAATAGCTAAGGTTTTCCTGATATTTTATAGAAACATCTTTAAACAGCTGTTGTGCTTTCTCTTCAGATCCAACTTCGTAATAAATACCAATATAAGGCTCCAATAGGGTGTAATATCCAAAGAGTTCCACTGGCATGTTTTCCATGGCAATATCTGCAATTTCCTCAGCTTTTGTTAATTTTTCATCATTGATTAGTTGCTCTGCTAAACGTGCTAAATTCCCTCTATAGGTTATGGAGTTTTTACGGGTTTCTGTATCATGATAGATGTCTGGGCTGCCACTATTCCCCCAATCCCAATTCACTACTTTTTCGTACATTAAATCGGCATCCACACGTCCCATGTCAAATGGGTTAGCTCTATCTACTGGTGTTTTAATAGGCACCAATTTGTAGCACATGCCATCTAGCTGCAAATAATCTTTCATCCAGATATAATCTTCATTGCTAAACGCACCACCTGTAAAGTAAATAGGACGTTTCCAATCGTTATTGGCCACAATATCCAACATTAGAAGCCTGTTTTTATAAATAGCATTGTCAGTAATTTTAACATCCAAAAAATCCACCATCTCATCGGCATCCTTCTCTTTTACAATGCCAGATGCTAACGCATTTTCCTTGTTAACAGGAACTCTAATGTTCTCTACAGGAAAATAGTTGGAGTTTACCAATTGCGATGGGTAAAAGCTTGTGTCTTCGCCTTGTTGTTCTAAAATATACTTGAATTTGGTCCTAGGATTATCGCTAGTAATAAAATCCATAAAATCCTGAATCAACATGGTGTCTTTAGAAATCTCTCTTTTCATGATATAATCCCTGGTGCCATATCTATATTGATCATGTCTTAACTTAGTAGGGATTGGGTCGCTTTCATAAGCTTTGCGTTTCATTTGGTCTATGTACCAATCTGTTTGGAACAAACTAGTGTTAACCACACGAACATCGGTTCTGTAGCCTTCTATTTCCTGGGCATACCAAAGCGCAAAGGTGTCGTTATCTCCAATGGTAAATAAGATGCCGTTTTCGGCACATGAGTCCAAATACATTTTTGCCATGGCTCTGGCTGTATATTTTCCGGACCTGTCATGGTCGTCCCAATTGTTTGCCGCCAAAATTCCAGGTACCAAAGCCAAACAGGCTAGGGTAATGGCAGGAGCTAGAAATTTGGAAGAGGCATATTTGTTTAGTATGTCATATAAAGCATATACACCAAAACCTATCCACATGGCAAACACATAAAAAGAACCTACAACAGAGTAATCCCTTTCCCTTGGCTCAAAAGGTCTTACATTGGTATAAAATTGGATGGCCAAACCTGTAAATAGGAAAAACACCAACATGGTCCAAAATAGTTTTTTGTCTTTTTGGTACAAAAAGAATAAGCCAATAAGCCCTAAGATAAGAGGTAAAAAATAATACGTGTTTCTGGCTTTGTTGTTTTTAACATCGCTTGGTAAATTGTCCTGAGATAAGCCCAAATGCCACTCGTCTATAAACTTTATGCCACTTAACCAATTTCCATGGTTATCGTATCTCCCTTGTATGTCGTCTTGTCTTCCAACAAAATTCCATAAAAAATACCTCCAATACATATACCCTAACTGATATTCCAGCATGTAAGCAATATTGCTTCCCAAAGATGGTTTTTCAACATTGATATATTGTCCAAATTGTTTTAAAAAATCATGGTAATCCTCATAATCAACCAATCCTTGAGCCACATTGTTTTTAAACTCGGCTACAGCAGCTCTCAGTTCGTTTTGCATTTGGTATTCAGGTTTTATTTTGAAATCCAAATATCCAGAAAACAACATGTAATTCGTAGCGTTTTCTTGGCTCCACATACGAGGTAAGATAGAGGCATGTTCGTGATTATAGTTTTGTTTGGCATTTTTCCAATCGTTTATAATGACATATTTCCCAGTCTCATAGTCTTTTTCGTAATTGGGCTTATCGTCCACATAAGGTTCGTTTTCATCCAATCCAGAATATTGATCGGTAAACAAAGGGCCGTAAAACAAATGTGTTTCCGGATACTGTTCTAGGTTATAATATGCTAATAATTCTCTGGCATCAGATGGGTCATTTTCGTTAATTACTACATTAGCATTCGCACGAATAGGCAGCATTAACCAGGAAGAAAACCCGATAAAAATAAACATCAAACATAAAATAGCTGTGTTTAAATGAGTGTAATTCTTGTCCCTGGTATATTTTATGCCAAAATAAAAAGCAGCAATCAAAACAAGACCAGCTATAATGGTTCCAGAGTTAAAAGGCATTCCTATTGAGTTGACAAAGAAAATTTCAAAGGCACTGAAAATCTTTAAGGCATTTGGTAATAACAATTTAAATATAAAAAGTAAAATGGCAACTGAAACCACATTTGCAACAATGAAGTTTTTAACTGTAACTGTTTTGTAGTTTTTAAAATAGTAAATCAATCCAATAGCAGGAATGGTTAAAAGTCCCATAAAATGCACACCAAACGAAAGTCCTATGATAAAGGCAATAAGAATCAGCCATTTGTTTCCACGCGGCTTGTCCATATCTTGTTCCCAACGCAGTCCCAAATAAAACAATACAGACATGATTAGGGTTGCCATGGCATATACTTCGGTTTCAACGGCATTGAACCAAAATGAATCTGTAAACGTAAAAGCCAAACTTCCAACTAAGGCGCTTCCAAGTACAGCAACTTGTTTTGATGTGGTAAACTCACCATTTAATGTTATTATTTTTTTAAGAAGCAAGGAGATGCTCCAAAACATAAACAAAATAGTAAAAGCACTGGCAACAGCACTCATTAAATTCATAACTAATCCTATTTGGCTAGGTTCCAAGGCAAACATAGAAAAGAACGCGCCAAACATTTGGAATAATGGAGCACCAGGAGGATGTCCAACTTGTAATTTAGAGGAGGTTAGTATGTATTCCCCAGCATCCCAAAAACTTACAGTTGGCTCTACAGTTAAGCTATAGGTTGTTAATGCAATTAAAAAGGAGAACCATCCCAAAAGTGTATTCCATTTTTTAAAGCTGAAGTGTGTCATAGATTCTATGTTTGTTAAAGAGGCGAATTTAACAATAATTATGTTATCAGAAATGTTTTTAAGGAAACGTTAAGCATTTTGAAAATATTTTCTTTGAAAAATACTTGCGCAAACAAAACTTTGTTTTAAATTTGCAACCTCAATTACACAATGGCCTATGGTGTAACTGGCAACACGTCTGGTTTTGGTCCAGAAGAGTCTAGGTTCGAGCCCTAGTAGGCCAACGTAAATTTGAAGCCCTTACTTTAATTAGTAGGGGTTTTTTAATTTAAGCAAGAAAGTATCTTGGGCGAGAAGTTTATGCTGAGCGCAGTCGAAGTGAGCCCTAGTAGGCCAACGTAAATTTGAAGCCCTTACTTTAATTAGTAGGGGTTTTTTAATTTAAGCAAGAAAGTATCTTGGGCGAGAAACCTAACTTTCGGCAAACAGTTTTACACTTAACATGTAAGGCAAACCCTGTAGCGCCAAGTCTCAATTTATCAATAAAAAAAGCCTTTCAATATTATAGAAAGGCTTTTTTTATTTTGCCAAAGCTTTATATTTTAAAGGTTATTACAGGTCTTTTGGCATGATTTACTAAATCTTCGCTTATACTGCCATTTAAAAAATGAGCAATACCTTGTCTGCCATGCGTGCTGATACCAATTAAATCGGCATCGATAATGTGGGAAAAGTTTAAAATGCCTTTTTCAACATTTTCATCATTATAAATGTTAATGGTGTAATTTTTAAAATCGTAGCCATTTATAAAATCCAAGATCCTGGCATTTGCCTTTGCGGTTGTTGTAAAGTTGCTGGCCGTGTTAACCATTAATAAATGCAGTTTTGCATTAAAAGCCTTGGCCAATTCAGAGGCTTGCCTATAGGTTTCTTTGTTGTCGTTTTTAAAATCGGAAGCAAAAACAATATTGTTTATGTCAAAGTTTTTATGTTCGTTTTTAATCACCAAAACAGGAACTTCAGATGTTCTAACCACTTTTTCGGTATTGGACCCAATAAACATCTCCTTAAACCCAGAAGCTCCATGGGAACCCATAACAATTAAATCCACATGGTTTTGTTTGGCAGTATCGGCAATTCCAGAAAAAGATTGGTTAAAATCTACCGTTTCATGGACTGTAATGCCATCCAGGTAGTCCTTGGCCAAAACTTCTTCAAATTTTTTGTGAGCCAATTTCATGAAAAATACAGCTTCCGGCAGTTCGCTATGGTGGCTAAGTGCATCCACTTGACTTAATGGAAGTTCCAATAAATGGGTTAAGAATATTTCGCTTCCGTATTTTTTTGCTAGTTGTGCAGCTACTTTTAAGGCGTTTTCGGCTTCTTCGGAAAAATCTGTTGGTACAAGAAGTTTTTTCATAGTTGGTAGTTAATTGTCGTTAAATTGATGTCTTTAAAATTAAGAATAAAAATTGACATTTCAATCATTATGTATTTCAATATAAATATTGTATATTTGCAGCGTTGTAAGAATTAAGAGATATGAGGGGACGGAAAGTCCCCTCTTTTTATACCAAAAAATGTTTAGAACAACTGTTGAAAAATTACTGAAAGAAGGCCTGGAACAAAAACAAAATTTGTTTTTAATAGACCTAACCATTACAGAAGACAATACCATTAAGGTGGTTATCGATGGAGACCATGGTGTTACTGTGGAAGATTGCATGTTTATAAGTCGTGCTATTGAACATAACCTGGACAGGGAAGAACAGGATTTTTCTTTAGAGGTTGCTTCGGCTGGTGCTACGGCACCTTTAGTAAATGTGAGACAGTACAAGAAAAACATTGGACGGACTTTAGAGCTTAAAACAAACGATAAAGTTATAGAAGCGGATCTTATAGAAGCAACAGACAATAACATTAAAGTACAGTGGAAATCCAGAGAGCCTAAACCTGTTGGAAAAGGCAAAGTGACTGTACAAAATGAGGCAGAAATAGCCTACAAAGATATAGTAGAAGCAAAAGTTATGATAAAATTTTAATTCAAAAGAGATATGGAAAATCTTGCGTTAATTGAATCGTTTTCAGAATTCAAAGACGACAAATTAATAGATCGTGTCACGTTAATGGCAATTCTTGAGGATGTGTTTAGAAATGCCTTAAAAAAGAAATTTGGAGACGACGATAATTTTGATATTATTATAAACCCTGATAAGGGAGATTTGGAAATTTGGAGAAATAGAGTAGTTGTTGCTGATGGAGAAGTTGTAGATCCAAATCAAGAAATATCTTTAACTGAAGCTCGTAAAATTGAACCAGATTTTGAAGTAGGGGAAGATGTGTCTGAAGAAGTAAAGCTTATAGACCTTGGACGTCGTTCTATTTTAGCGTTAAGACAAAACTTGATTTCTAAAATACATGAACACGATAACACTAATATCTACAAACAATTCAAGGATTTAGTAGGTGAAATCTATACGGCAGAAGTGCATCATATTCGTCACAGAGCTGTCATTTTATTGGATGATGAAGGAAACGAGATTATTTTGCCAAAAGAAAAACAAATCCCTTCAGATTTCTTTAGAAAAGGAGATAACGTTCGTGGAATCATTGAAAGTGTAGAGCTTAAAGGGAATAAGCCAGCCATTATCATGTCACGTACCTCGCCAATATTTTTAGAGAAATTGTTCGAACAGGAAATCCCTGAGGTTTTTGATGGGTTAATTACCATTAAAAATGTGGTGAGAATCCCAGGAGAAAAAGCCAAAGTGGCAGTAGACTCTTATGATGATAGAATTGACCCTGTTGGAGCTTGTGTGGGAATGAAAGGGTCTAGAATCCATGGTATCGTTCGTGAATTAGGAAACGAAAATATAGATGTTATCAACTATACAAACAACTTACAGCTTTACATTACAAGAGCTTTAAGTCCTGCACGCGTAACATCCATCAAAATTGATGAAGAAAACAAGCGCGCTGAAGCTATTTTAAAACCAGAAGAAGTTAGCAAGGCCATTGGTCGTGGTGGACACAACATACGTTTGGCTGGCCAACTTACAGGTTATGAAATAGACGTATTTAGAGAAGGTGCAGAAGAAGATGTGGAATTATCTGAGTTCTCAGATGAAATAGAAAGCTGGATCATTGCTGAATTTAGCAAAGCTGGTCTGGACACAGCAAAAAGTGTCTTGGAGCAAGAAGTTGCAGATTTAGTGAAAAGAACAGATTTAGAAGAAGAAACAATTATTGACGTTATTAGAATTCTTAGGGAAGAATTTGAAGAATAACATATTTTTAGGTTATATTAAAGGCAATTTATGGCTGAAACAATTAGATTAAATAAAGTATTACGCGAGTTAAACATATCTTTAGATCGTGCTGTGGAGTATTTGGACTCCAAAGGCATTGAAATAGAGAAACGTCCAACTACAAAAATTTCAGACGAGGTTTACCAAGTCCTTTCAGACGAATTTCAAACAGATGCCAATAAAAAAATGGCATCTCAAGAAGTGAGCGAAGCAAAACAGAAAGAAAAAGAAGCCCTGAAAGAACAGCGTGAACGCGAGATTGAAGAAAAAGAAAAAGCTAGAGCAAAAAGAGAGGCTGCTGCTAAAGAAGCCGAAGTTGTTAAAGCTAAATCTACGTTGTCTGGTCCAAAACAAGTTGGTAAAATAGACTTGGAGCCTCATAAAAAAGTTGCCGAAACGCCTGCCAAAAAAGAGGAAGAAGCTGTTAAAGCCGAAAAACCTCAAGAAAAGTTTGAAAAGCCAAAAGAAGAAAAAGTAGCAGAGGATAAGCCAAAAGAAAAAGTAGCAGAGAAACCTCAGGAAAAGGTTGTTGAAAAAACGGCTGAAAAACCTGTAGCAGAAGCTCCAAAAAAAGAGTTGGCTAAAGAAGAAGCTCCTGTTGCTGATGAAAAATTAAAAACACAGTACCAAAAACTTTCAGGGCCAAAAATTGCTGGAGATAAAATAGATTTATCGCAATTTAACAAGCCAAAGAAAAAAACCGACGATAAGAAAAAAGACGATAAGTCCACTGCCAATAAGAAAAAACGTCGAAGAATAAGCAAAGCCGGAGCACCAGGCTCAGGAAACGGGAATACCACTTCAACTAGAGTTGGAAACGATAGGTTTAAAGGAAAAGCTGGTTCTGGAAAAGGTAGAAGAAATATTGTAAAAGAGGAGCCTAGCGAAGAAGAAGTACAAAAACAAGTTCGCGAAACCCTGGAGAAACTTCAAGGAAAATCCAGCAAAGGAAAAGGAGCCAAATACCGTAGGGACAAAAGAGACCAACACAGGGAGCAAACGGCCAAGGAATTACAGGCTGAAGCAGCAGATAGTAAAATTTTAAAAGTAACCGAATTTGTTACTGCCAGCGAAGTTGCCACCATGATGGATGTACCAGTAACACAAATTATTTCTGCCTGTATGTCTTTAGGAATGATGGTTACCATGAACCAGCGTTTGGATGCAGAAACCTTAAGTATTGTAGCTGATGAATTTGGTTACCAAGTGGAATTTGTTACTGCAGATATTGAAGAGTCTTTAGAAAAAGTAGAAGACAAACCAGAAGATTTAATAGAACGTGCACCTATTGTAACTGTTATGGGTCACGTAGATCATGGTAAAACATCTTTATTGGACTACATACGTAAAGAAAATGTTATTGCTGGAGAATCTGGTGGTATTACACAACATATTGGAGCCTATGGGGTTCAATTGGAAAATGGTCAAAAAATCGCCTTTTTGGATACACCTGGTCACGAAGCCTTTACCGCCATGCGTGCTCGTGGTGCCCAAGTAACAGATATTGCCATTATTGTAGTTGCTGCAGACGATGATATCATGCCACAAACCAAAGAAGCCATTGCCCATGCGCAAGCTGCTGGAGTTCCAATAGTGTTTGCCATTAATAAAATTGATAGACCTACGGCAAATCCAGATAAAATTAAAGAAGGCCTTGCCAGTATGAATTTATTGGTTGAAGATTGGGGAGGAAAAATTCAATCCCATGATATTTCTGCAAAAATGGGAACAGGTGTCAAGGAATTGTTGGAAAAAGTCTTGTTGGAAGCCGAATTATTGGAGCTGAAAGCAAATCCAAACAAACCTGCAGTTGGAACCGTTGTAGAAGCTTTCTTGGATAAAGGACGTGGCTATGTGTCTACCATCTTGGTGCAAGCAGGAACCCTTAGGGTTGGAGACTATGTGTTAGCTGGTAAAAACAGTGGAAAAGTGAAAGCCATGCACGATGAGCGTGGCAACGAAGTTAAAGAAGCTGGTCCTTCAACTCCAGTATCGATCTTAGGATTGGATGGAGCACCTCAAGCAGGAGATAAGTTCAGTGTTTTTGAGGACGAACGTGAAGCAAAACAAATTGCAACCAAACGTACCCAATTACAACGTGAGCAATCTGTTAGAACCCAAAGACATATTACTTTGGATGAAATAGGAAGGCGTATTGCTCTTGGAGACTTCCAGGAACTAAACATCATTTTAAAAGGAGATGTGGATGGTTCTGTGGAAGCTTTAACCGATTCGTTCCAAAAATTATCTACAGAAGAAATTCAGGTCAACATCATTCATAAAGGTGTAGGTGCCATTACAGAAAGTGATGTGTTGTTGGCTACAGCTTCAGATGCCATCATTATTGGATTCAACGTAAGACCAATGGGTAATGCGCGTCAGATAGCTGATAAGGAAGAAATCGATATCAGAATGTACTCGATTATTTACGATGCCATCAACGACCTTAAAGATGCTATGGAAGGTATGTTGTCTCCAGAACTTAAAGAAGAGATTACTGGAACAGCCGAGATAAGGGAAATCTTTAAAGTTTCTAAAATTGGTAGCATTGCAGGGTGTATGGTAACTTCCGGTAAAATATACAGAAACTCCGGAGTGCGTTTAATTCGCGATGGAGTTGTTGTATACACTGGCGAGTTGGCTTCCTTAAAACGTTTTAAAGACGATGTTAAAGAAGTTTCCAAAGGATACGATTGTGGAATGCAAATTAAAAACTATAACGATATTAAAGAAGGTGATATTATAGAAGCCTATCACGAAGTAGAAGTTAAAAAGAAATTGAAATAATCTCTAAATCTCAATTTTAAAATAAACAGCGACCCTTGGGTCGCTGTTTATTTTAAAAAGTAATAAATAGTTTTAATTTTTAAATTTCCGTTTGGAATATTGCATCAATTTGGGCTTTCAAAAACAGAGAGTATTTAAATCTTGAATGGTTTTTAACAAGGAGTAAAGTGGTATAATTAGTAAAAATGCTGTGCTAAAAATTATAATATATCATCAAATGCTCTTTAATTATGAATATAAAGTAAAGAATCCTATTCTTTATCTTTTTTAGGTTTAAAAATAAAAGCAGTAGGGAATTTGGACTTCACCTTAACCAAAGCTCTGTCTGCCTCCAGGCGGGTTCTAAAGTTTCCAACCCAAATTTTGTAGTTTGGTGTTTCGTAAACCAATTTAGATGCCATTTCCAAATCCATGCTTTTAAAGGTGCTTTGCGATTTTTCAGCCTCAGACCTGTTTCCGGAATAAATTTGGATACGATATCTATCCGAGGTGTTTTCCGAAGTGTTAATTTCGGTTTTTAACTTCAATAATTGGGTTATTTCTTCATCTTGATTGATAATAACATTGCCTTGTTGGGCAAAACTTTCACTGGTAAAACTAGCCATAAAAACTATGGCAAGAAGGCTGTTTTTAGGGTTCAATATTTTCATTTTCAACAATATTTAATGCAAATGTATGCCTTATAAACTAATTTTTATAGGGATTTATTATTTAGAATTCCTCTAAATTACCAATTAACACTTCTGTAACATTTCTAAAATCGACTTTTAATATTACTTTTGCGAGTGATTTTATAATTGTATTTTTTCTTCACATATGTGAAAAAATCATACCAAAGTTTAGAAGTTAATTCAACCATTAATATGAAACAGGTGAGTAACCGTAAGTTAGGCAGAAATATTCTTACACTAAGTTTAATTTTTATTCTAACACTTTCAACCTCAATTTTCGCTCAAGATGGCGACCCGGAAAAAGGAAAGTCTTTGTTTAATTCCAATTGTGCTGCTTGTCATAAGTTAGATAAAAAAATGACAGGTCCTGCTTTGCGTAATATTGAGCAAAAGTTGGCTGATGAGCAAGGATTGGATAGAGAATGGCTAGCAGCTTGGATTCGTAACAGTTCAGCGCTTATCAAGGCAGGAGATACCTATGCCAACAAAATTTATGATGAGTATGGTGGCGCAGCCATGACAGCTTTCCCTCAGTTATCCGATGAAGATATTAGCCACATTCTTGCTTACACGGCACAAGAACCAGAGGTGCCTGCACAAGTGGCAGGAACAGAAGCAACAGGTGCTGCAGCAGGTTCAGAGTCTGGAGTTTCCAATAAAATAATTTTAGGAGCCTTGGCTTTATTGTTTGCCTTATTGGCTATGGCTTTGGTGTTGGTAAGACGTACTTTAAATCGTTTTGCTGAAGCCAAAGGGGTGAATTTGGAACAAACCAAGCGTACACCAATCTGGAAAGCCTTCGTTCAAAATCAGTTTTTGGTATTGGTTACGGCTATTATCCTCTTGTTGGCAAGTGGTTATTATTTATATGGTTACATGATGCAAATTGGTGTAGACCAAGGATATCAACCGGTTCAACCAATTCATTTCTCACACAAAATTCACGCAGGTGATAATGGAATCGATTGTAAATTCTGTCACTCTTCTGCAAGAGTTAGTAAAACTTCAGGTATACCATCATTAAATGTTTGTATGAACTGTCATAAATCTATTTATGAAGTAGCTGAATCTACAGCAACTGAAGAGTACAGCAAGGAATTTTACGATGGAGAGATCAAAAAGTTATATGATGCTGTAGGATGGAGTGATGAAGACCAAAGCTATACAGGCGAATCTCAACCAGTTAAATGGATACGAATCCATAATTTGCCAGACTTTGCCTATTTCAACCACTCACAACACGTTACTGTTGCTGGATTAGAGTGTCAAACATGTCATGGTCCTGTTGAAACCATGGAAATTATGTATCAATATTCTCCATTAACCATGGGATGGTGTGTTGAATGTCACAGAACAACCAATGTAAAAATTGAAGACAATGCTTACTACACCAAAATTCATGAAGAATTATCGAAAAAGTATGGTGTAGAAAAGCTTACAGCTGCTCAAATGGGTGGGCTGGAATGTGGTAAGTGTCACTACTAAAAAAATATTGATTGGTCTGAAAGGATTGTCAAAAAACAATAAATTAAATAAGAAGTAATTCAATTATATAATATGTCATCAAACAAGAAATACTGGAAAAGTGTTGAAGAGCTAAACGAGAATAGCTCTATTGTTGAGACGCTACAACAAAACGAGTTTGTTAAAGAAATTCCTACCGATGAGTTTTTAGGTGATAAAAATTCTTTGGAGAGTTCTAAAACAACACGTCGTGATTTCTTAAAATATGTTGGTTTTAGTACAGCAGCTGCATCTTTGGCAGCCTGTGAAGGACCAGTTATTAAATCCATTCCTTATGTGGTTCAGCCGGAAGAAATTGTTCCTGGTGTTGCTAATTATTATGCCACAACCATAGCAAATGGATTTGATTTTGCTAGCGTATTAGTGAAAACCCGTGAAGGTCGTCCTATTAAAATCGAAAACAATACTATGGCAACTACCAATGGTGGAGCAAATGCCAGGGTAAATGCATCGGTTTTGGATTTATACGACAGTATGAGGATGCAAGGTCCTGTAAAAGGAGATACTTATGTTTCTTGGGAAGATTTAAATGCTGAAGTTACAAACAAATTAACAGCTTTAACTGGTTCTGGTAAACAAATTGTTTTGTTAACTCAAACTTTTGCAAGTCCATCAACCACAAAATTGATTGCTGAGTTCAAACAAAAATACGGAAACGTAAACCACGTAGTTTATGACGCTATTTCAGAATCTGCTGCTCTAGATGCATATCAAGCTAAATATAATGAAAGAGGATTGGCAAATTACGATTTCTCCAAAGCTGATACCATAGTATCCATTGGTGCAGATTTTCTTAGCGATTGGCAAGGAGGAGGTTTCGACTCCGGTTATGCTGCTGGACGTGTGCCAACCAACGGGAAAATGTCTCGTCACATTCAGTTTGAGTCTAACATGTCTTTAACTGGAGCCAATGCAGACAAGCGTGTACCTTTAACGCCAAGCCAACAAAAATTGGCTTTGGCCAAATTATATAGTGAGGTTGTTGGTGGATCTGTCTCTGTAGATTTACCTGAACATATCTCAATCGCAATAAGCAATGCAGCTTCACAGCTTAAAAAAGCAGGAAGTAATGCTGTTGTTGTTACAGGAATTCAAGACGTGAATGCACAAACAGTAGTTTTAGAAATTAATGAATACTTAAATTCTAAAGCTTTTGATCCTGCTACCCCTATTAAAACAAGGCAAGGAAATGATAAAGCCGTAAATACCTTAATTGCTGATATGAAAGCAGGTAAAGTAGGCGCTATCATTATGAGTGGAGTAAATCCATTATATACATTGCCAAATGCAGCAGATTTTGCTGAAGGTTTGGCGCAAACAGAGCTTTCAGTTACTTTCTCAATGAAAGCTGATGAAACCTCAACACAAACACAATACATTGCTGCAGCTCCACATTACTTGGAGTCTTGGGGAGACGTAGAGTTGAAAAAAGGACATTTTGCTTTAATGCAACCAACCATACGTCCTTTATTCGATACAAAACAATTTCAAGATGCTTTATTAAACTGGACAGGAAATACCATGTCCTATCACGATTATATCAAGCAAACTTGGAACGAAAACATTTTAGGTGGCTCATCATTTAGTCAAGCCTTACACGATGGTATTTTTGTTTCCAACGGAAACGTTACAACCTCAAGTGAAACAAGTGCAGCTTCCAATGACGACAAGACTTTTGTTGGAGGTATTATAGAAGATGTGGCTCAAGGTTTGGGATTGAAGAATGACGATGATGCACAAACCGAACAAACAATAAGTGCTCCAGCTGTTTCTGGAGGACAAGCAGCAAGAGCTTTAGCATCTTCTGTGTCTTCTGAAGGTTTCGAGTTAACATTGTACCCAAAAGTAGGAATGGGAGATGGCCAACAAGCCAATAACCCATGGTTACAGGAGTTTCCAGATCCAATTACAAGAACATCTTGGGATAACTATTTAACAATTTCCAGAGCTGATGCAGAAGCCTTAGGCTTAAAGAATGAGCATGTGGCAGATGGTGCTTTAAACGGTAGTTATGCTAATGTAACTGTAAATGGAACCACTTTGGAAAATGTGCCAGTGATGATTCAGCCAGGACAAGCAAAAGGATCTGTAGGTCTTGCCTTTGGTTATGGTAGAAGAATTGGTTTAAAAAGCGAAATGAAAACTGGTGTTAATGCATATGTGTTATACCAAGATTTCAATAATGTACAAAATGTAAGCGTTACAGCTGCTTCAGGAATGCACGAGTTTGCCTCTGTACAGTTGCACAATACGTTAATGGGTCGTGGAGATATTATAAAGGAAACCACTTTAGAGATATTCAACACTAAAGATAAATCTGTTTGGAATGCAGTTCCTGTAGTTTCATTGAATCACGTTGAAACTCCAGTATCTTCACCAGAAGTTGACCTGTGGGATGAATTTGATCGTTCTATAGGACATCACTTTAACTTATCTATAGACTTAAACGCCTGTACAGGATGTGGTGCTTGTGTAATTGCATGTCATGCTGAAAACAACGTTCCGGTTGTAGGTAAAGAAGAAGTACGTAAAAGTAGAGATATGCACTGGTTGCGTATTGATAGATATTATTCTTCAGAAGAATCTTTTGAAGGCGATAACGAAAAGAAAGAAAATATTTCAGGATTGGGAAGTTCATTAAGTGAATTTGGTGAAATGGAGCATGCTTCAGAAAACCCACAAGTTGCTTTCCAACCAGTTATGTGCCAGCACTGTAACCATGCACCATGTGAAACAGTTTGCCCTGTTGCAGCAACATCCCATGGTCGTCAAGGTCAAAACCATATGGCATACAACCGTTGTGTTGGTACAAGATACTGTGCAAACAACTGTCCGTATAAAGTACGTCGTTTTAACTGGTTCTTATACTCTCAAAACGATGAGTTCGATTATCATATGAATGACGATTTAGGACGTATGGTATTAAATCCAGACGTTGTAGTACGTTCTCGTGGTGTTATGGAAAAATGTTCTATGTGTATTCAAAAAACACAAAAAACCATTTTGGATGCGAAGCGTGATGGACGTGAAATTAAAGATGGCGAATTCCAAACAGCTTGTTCAGCAGCTTGTAGCAATGGAGCTATGGTGTTTGGTGACATCAATGATAAAGAAAGTAAAGTTGCAAAACTTTTAGAAGATAAACGTATGTATCACTTATTGGAACATGTAGGCACAAAACCAAATGTGCAGTATCATACTAAAGTGAGAAATACAACCGAAGCATAATAAAAACGAATTAAGAAAATAATTATAAAAGGATTATGGCGTCTCATTACGAAGCACCTATTAGAAGACCTTTAGTTACAGGCGAAAAATCATACCACGATGTATCTGTGGATGTAGCAAGACCTGTTGAAGGTAAAGCAAACAAATCTTGGTGGATAGTTTTTTCTATAGCACTAGTAGCTTTTCTCTGGGGAATAGGATGTATCATTTACACAATATCAACAGGTATCGGAACTTGGGGTTTAAATAAAACCGTAGGTTGGGCTTGGGATATTACCAATTTCGTTTGGTGGGTTGGTATTGGTCACGCAGGAACATTAATTTCTGCAGTACTATTACTTTTCCGTCAAAAATGGAGAATGGCAATTAACCGTTCTGCCGAAGCAATGACAATTTTCTCAGTGGTACAAGCAGGTTTGTTCCCAATCATTCACATGGGTCGACCATGGTTGGGTTACTGGGTATTACCTATCCCAAACCAATTTGGATCTCTATGGGTAAACTTTAACTCTCCATTACTTTGGGACGTATTTGCTATCTCAACGTATTTATCAGTGTCTTTAGTATTCTGGTGGACTGGTTTACTACCTGACTTTGCCATGTTAAGAGATAGAGCAATTAAGCCTTTCCAAAAGAAAATCTATTCCTTATTGAGCTTTGGTTGGTCTGGAAGAGCTAAAGATTGGCAACGTTTTGAAGAAGTATCTTTGGTACTTGCTGGTTTGGCAACTCCATTGGTACTTTCGGTACATACCATTGTATCTTTTGACTTCGCAACTTCGGTTATTCCAGGATGGCATACCACCATTTTCCCTCCTTACTTTGTTGCTGGAGCCGTATTCTCAGGATTTGCTATGGTAAACACACTTCTTATTATTATGAGAAAAGTGTGTAACCTTGAAGATTATATTACAGTGCAACACATCGAATTAATGAACATAGTAATTATGATTACCGGTTCTATAGTTGGTGTGGCTTATATTACAGAGTTGTTTATTGCATGGTATTCAGGTGTTGAATACGAACAATATGCCTTTTTAAACAGAGCCACTGGACCTTACTGGTGGGCATATTGGGCCATGATGACCTGTAACGTGTTCTCACCACAGTTCATGTGGTTTAAGAAACTTAGAACTAGCATCATGTTCTCATTCTTTATCTCTATTGTTGTAAATATTGGAATGTGGTTTGAACGATTTGTAATTATTGTTACCTCTTTACATAGAGATTACTTACCATCTTCATGGACCATGTTCTCTCCAACATTTGTAGATATAGGTATTTTTATAGGAACTATTGGATTCTTCTTTGTGCTATTCTTATTATACTCAAGAACATTCCCTGTAATCGCCCAAGCAGAGGTAAAAACCATTTTAAAATCTTCTGGCGAAAGCTATAAAAACATTAGAGAAAGAGGAGACAGTTTAGTAGGTACAGGAGCAGACGTAAGAACTTCTGGAAGTCAAGTTAACAAAACAAAAAACGACGAGTAGCATATGGAAACTTCAAAAGTAATTCACGCTATTTATACAGATGATGATGTATTAATGTCTGCCGTAAAAAAAGTAAAGGCAGAGAGACATCACATAGAAGAAATATATACACCTTTTCCTGTTCACGGACTAGATAAAGCTATGGGATTGGCACCAACAAGAATTGCAATCACTTCATTTTTGTATGGTTGTGTTGGATTAATCGTGGCCATTGTAATGATGAACTATATCATGATTGAAGATTGGCCTCAAAACATAGGTGGAAAACCAAGTTTTAGCTATATGGAAAACATGCCAGCTTTTGTGCCAATTATGTTTGAGCTTACCGTGTTTTTTGCAGCCCACTTAATGGTAATTACCTTCTATCTAAGAAGTAGAATGTGGCCATTTAAAGAAGCTGAAAATCCAGATCCAAGAACCACAGACGACCATTTTTTAATGGAAATTGCTGTTCATGGCAATGAAACTGAGTTGGAAAGCTTGCTTAGGGAAACAGGTGCAGTTGAAATTAAATTAATAGAAAAAGAAGCACATTAATATTATAATATGAAGAGCTTAGTAAAAATAACGGTTATAGCATTAATATTCGCATCGTTTGTGTCTTGCCAAAACAAGTCAAGACCTAACTACCAGTTTATGCCAAATATGTATGAGCCTGTAGGATATGAAACATATTCAGAATCCCAAGCTTTTAGAACTGGTGTTGAAGCACAATTACCTGTTGAAGGAACCGTACCTAGAGGTCATACACCTTTTGATTACAAAAATACCATAGAAGACTTTATGTTGGCGAAAGCAAACTTGAAGAGTCCTTTGGATTCAACCCAAGTAGACCTAATTGAAGCAAAGGTGTTATACGATATTTATTGTGCCATCTGTCACGGAACTAAAGGTGATGGTCAAGGAAACTTGGTTAAAAGAGAAAAAATACTAGGGATTCCAAGATATGACGATATAGGTAGAGCCATCACAGAAGGTAGTATTTACCATACCATTTACTACGGTAAAAACACCATGGGTTCTTATGCAAACCAGCTAAATGAAGAAGAGCGTTGGCAAGTAGTAGCATACGTATTGGATTTAAAAGCTAATTTAGAAAAGTAAGAAAGATAAAGATTAAATATAGATATGTACACAATCTCAAATAAATTAAAGACATTTTCTATAGCCTTAATAATTTTAGGACTATTGGGTGTAGGATATGGTTTTATGACATCTCATAAATCTTTTGAAGAAGTTGAAACCATGCTTGCAGAAGAAACAGCTCATCATGGTGGAGGTCATGCTGTGGCAACTGAAGCTCATGTGGTAGCCGATGATTCGGATCATTCAGATAATAGTCACCAAGCTAATGCGCACGATGCTACTACAGATGTAGAGCATCATGTAGACGATCATGCCAAACACGTTGAACATGTGCAACACCAAATCGCAAACAGACCTTGGTCTGCCTTGTATGTAGCTGCCTTTTTCTTCTTTATGATTGCACTTGGAGTTTTGGCTTTTTATGCCATCCAGTATGCATCTCAAGCAGGTTGGTCTCCAGTACTATTTAGGGTTATGGAAGGTATTACAGCTTATGTTTTACCTGGAGGTCTTATTGTTTTGGCCATAGCCGTTGCTTCTGGAACCATAGGGCATTACAATATTTTTATATGGATGGACCCTGACGTGGTAGCTCATGATAAACTGTTGCAAGGAAAATCTGGTTGGTTAAGTTTGGGATGGTTTGCCGTTAGAGGATTAATATTTATTGCAGGTTGGAGTTTGTACAGACATTTTTCGCGTAAATTTAGTATTGCTAACGATACAGCAACAGACAATAGTAACTTTAAGAAAGCTTTCCGTATTTCTGCAGCCTTTTTGGTGTTCTTTATTTACACAGAATCTATCATGTCGTGGGATTGGATCATGAGTGTCGATCCACACTGGTTTAGTACCTTATTTGCTTGGTATGTGTTTGCTGGAATGGCAGTAAGTGGTATTACTGTAATTGCATTTATATCCCTATATCTAAAATCAAGAGGTCATTTGGAAATTGTTAACGATAGTCATATTCATGACCTGGCAAAATTCATGTTCGGATTTAGCATTTTTTGGGCTTATTTATGGTTCTCTCAATTCATGTTGATTTGGTATGCAAATATTCCAGAAGAAGTCACTTATTTCATTACTCGTATAGAAGATTATAATGGACTGTTCTTTGGTATGTTGGTTTTAAACTTCGTATTCCCGTTCTTAGTATTGATGAATAGCGATTACAAACGCATCCCTTGGTTTGTTGTAATGGCTGGAATTATCATATTAATTGGACATTATATTGATGTTTATGTTATGATTATGCCTGCTACGGTTGGAGATAGATGGAGCTTTGGTATTCCAGAAATAAGTTCAGTAATGTTATTTGCAGGACTGTTCTTGTTCATCGTGTTTACTGCTTTAACTAAAGCACCATTAGTAGTAAAAAGAAACCCGTTCCTGAAGGAAAGTGAACATTTTCATTATTAAAAATTAATTAAAGAAGAGAAAAGACAATGACAGCTTTTTTAACAATTATAATAGTACTTTTTGTAGCTGTTGCCATATGGCAAATGGTTAAAATATTTGATTTGGCCCAAGTAGGTGTATCAAATAGCCAGATAGCAACAGATAACGATAACAAAATAAACGCATACCTAATGTTGGCTTTCTTAGCTTTCATTTACATCATTACCATTGTTTGTTTTGTTAAATGGGGAGATTTGCCTTTAATGTCAAATGCGGCATCAGAACACGGTTCTCAAATAGATAATTTAATGATTATCTCTATGGTCATTATTTTTATAGTACAGACCGTTACCCAATTCCTATTACACTATTTTGCTTACAAATATAGAGGTGAAAAAGGTAAAAAAGCTTTGTTTTATGCAGATAACAACACCTTGGAAGCTATCTGGACCATTATTCCTGTTATTGTTCTAGCTGGATTGATTATTTACGGATTGTTTACTTGGACAAGCATAATGAACGTGAATGAGGACGACGACCCTTTGGTGATAGAACTTTATGCCCAACAATTTAGCTGGAAAGCCAGATATGGTGGAAACGACAATACCTTAGGAAAAGCGAACGTGAGATTAATTAATTTAGACAATGCTAACATTTTAGGATTGGATGAATCTGATCCAAATGCACAAGACGATATTATTACAACAGAAGTACATTTACCAGTAGGAAAACCGGTTTTGTTTAAAATGCGTTCTCAAGACGTATTACACTCTGCATATATGCCACACTTTAGAGCACAAATGAACTGTGTTCCTGGCATGGTAACCCAATTTGGATTTACTCCTACAGTAACCACAGCAGAAATGAGGCAAACACCAGAGATCATGGAAAAGGTTGCCAATATCAACAGAATTAGGGTTGAAAAAAGCAAGGAATTGGCGGCTAAAGGCGAACCAGCTCTAGATCCATATGAATTTGATTATTTATTGTTATGTAATAAAATCTGTGGGAAATCACATTATAACATGCAAATGAATATCATTGTTGAAACTCAGGAAGAGTACGACGCTTGGATAAAAGAACAAAAAGAATTTAAAGATTCTTTAATTAAGTAAATTAAGAAACGGTTTTAAAAAGTATATAATAGATTATGTCAACACACGCAGATACTCACGCACACGAAGACGATCACGGACATCATCATAAAGAAACATTCGTGACTAAATACATATTTAGTCAGGATCATAAAATGATATCTAAACAATACCTTATTACAGGTACTATTATGGGTGTTATAGGTGTTTTAATGTCCATCATGTTTCGTATGCAAATTGCATGGCCAGAAGAACCAAATATATTGTTTGAGGCTTTATTAGGAAAATGGGCTCCAGGAGGGGTTATGGATGCAGATATTTATTTGGCATTGGTAACCATTCACGGAACCATCATGGTTTTCTTTGTGTTAACTGCTGGATTAAGTGGTACCTTTAGTAACCTATTGATTCCGTTGCAAATTGGAGCTCGCGATATGGCTTCGGGATTCCTGAACATGATTTCATATTGGTTGTTTTTCTTATCCAGCGTTATCATGATTATCTCTCTGTTTGTTGAAGCAGGACCAGCTGCTGCAGGTTGGACAATCTATCCGCCACTATCGGCATTGCCTATGGCTCAAGGTGGTTCCGGAATGGGTATGACCTTGTGGTTGGTGTCTATGGCTATCTTTATTGCGTCTTCACTATTAGGATCATTGAATTATATCGTAACAGTAATCAACTTAAGAACTAAAGGAATGTCCATGACAAGACTTCCACTTACCGTTTGGGCATTTTTTGTTACTGCTATTATTGGCGTGGTGTCTTTCCCAGTATTATTGTCAGCAGCTTTATTGTTGATCATGGATAGAAGCTTTGGAACCTCTTTCTTCTTATCAGATATTTTTATTCAAGGTGAAGTTTTGCATTATCAAGGTGGATCCCCTGTTTTATTTGAACATTTATTCTGGTTCTTAGGACATCCAGAGGTGTATATAGTTATCTTACCTGCCATGGGTATGGTTTCAGAAATTATGGCATCAAATTCTCGTAAACCTATTTTTGGGTATCGTGCCATGATTGCTTCTATTTTAGCTATCGCATTTCTATCAACCATAGTTTGGGGTCACCATATGTTTATCTCAGGAATGAATCCGTTTTTAGGGTCTGTATTTACTTTCACAACCTTATTGATTGCCATTCCTTCAGCTGTAAAAGCATTTAACTGGATCACAACCATCTGGAAAGGTAACTTACAAATGAATACAGCCATGTTATTCTCCATAGGTTTTGTTTCCACATTTATTACTGGAGGTTTAACAGGTATAATTTTGGGTGATTCTGCTTTGGATATTAACGTTCACGATACCTACTTTGTAATTGCTCACTTCCATTTGGTAATGGGTATCTCTGCACTTTACGGAATGTTCGCAGGTGTTTATCATTGGTATCCAAGAATGTTTGGTAGAATGATGAACAAAAACCTAGGATATATTCACTTTTGGGTAACAGCTATTTGTGCTTATGGTGTATTCTTCCCAATGCATTTTATTGGAATGGCAGGCTTACCAAGAAGATATTACACAAATTCAGCGTTCCCATTGTTTGATGATTTAGCAAATGTTAATGTGGTAATTACCGTATTTGCCATCATTGGTGGTGCTTTCCAATTGGTATTCCTTTACAATTTCTTTGTAAGTATCTTCTTTGGAAAGAAAGCCCCTCAAAACCCATGGAGATCTACTACCTTAGAGTGGACTGCACCAGTTAAACACATTCATGGAAACTGGCCAGGAGAGATTCCTCATGTATACCGTTGGGCATACGATTATAGCAAACCAGGCCATGATGTTGATTTTGTGCCTCAAAACATTCCTTTAAAAGAAGGGGAAGAGGAACTTCAACACTAAATAATTAGTCTTTATATAATACAACAGGAGCCTTTCAATTTTAGAAAGGCTTTTTGTTTATATTTGTGGTATATGAATGAAAACCTAGATCCAACAGGACATAGTTTTACACCAGAAGAACTGGATGTGGAAAAAAAATTGAGACCTCTGTCATTCAATGATTTTACAGGTCAGGATCAAGTATTGGAAAATCTTCAAATTTTTGTTCAAGCAGCTAATTTACGGGATGAGGCTTTGGATCACACCTTGTTTCATGGACCTCCAGGATTAGGGAAAACCACTTTAGCTCACATTTTGGCTAGTGAGTTAAGTGTTGGAATTAAAGTAACTTCTGGTCCCGTTTTGGATAAACCAGGCGATTTAGCTGGATTGCTTACCAATTTAGAAGAGAGGGATGTATTGTTTATTGATGAAATCCATAGGTTAAGCCCAATTGTGGAAGAGTATTTATATTCTGCCATGGAGGATTATAAAATAGACATCATGATAGAATCTGGACCTAATGCAAGAACGGTTCAAATTAATCTCAATCCGTTTACTTTGGTTGGCGCTACCACACGTTCAGGATTGCTTACGGCTCCAATGCGCGCACGTTTTGGTATCCAAAGCAGGTTACAGTATTATAATACCGAATTACTTACAACCATCGTGCAACGTAGTGCAGATATTTTACAGGTTCCCATCTCTATGGAAGCTGCCGTTGAAATTGCAGGTAGAAGTCGTGGCACACCAAGAATAGCCAATGCTCTGTTACGTCGTGTGCGCGATTTTGCCCAAATTAAAGGCAATGGAAGTATCGATATAAAAATTGCCAAGTTTGCTTTAGAGGCACTTCATGTAGATGCTCATGGATTGGACGAGATGGACAATAAAATTTTAACTACCATAATCGATAAATTCAAAGGTGGCCCAGTAGGCATCACAACTTTAGCAACAGCCGTAAGCGAAAGTGCCGAAACCATAGAGGAAGTTTACGAACCTTTTCTAATTCAACAAGGATTCATCATGCGAACCCCAAGAGGTCGCGAAGTTACTGAACTGGCTTATAAACACTTAGGAAGGGTTAAAGGGCCTACTCAAGGAGGATTGTTTTAATTAACATCTTATTCTAGCAAATTGGCTCATCTATAAAATGAATTTAAAGCAACAACATACAGATTTTATAAAAACCGAAGCCAAACGCCTCGGTTTTTTGTCATGTGGTGTTAGTAAAGCCCAGTTTTTGGAAGAAGAAGCACCACGACTGGAAAACTGGCTCAATAAACAGATGCATGGTCAGATGCATTATATGGAAAACCATTTTGATAAACGTTTGGATCCCACTAAATTGGTAGAAGGTTCTAAATCTGTTATTTCATTACTCCTAAATTATTTTCCAGAAAAAACTCAAGATCATGAGACCTACAAGCTGTCAAAATATGCTTATGGAACCGACTATCATTTTGTGATAAAAGATAAACTTAAATCTTTATTGCATGCCATTCAGGGCGAAATAGGAGAGGTGGAAGGTCGCGCATTTGTGGATTCAGCTCCAGTGTTGGATAAAGCTTGGGCAGCCAAATCTGGGTTGGGATGGATTGGAAAACACAGCAATTTGCTCACTCAACAAGTAGGCTCTTTTTATTTTATAGCCGAATTGATAATAGACTTAGAGCTGGAGTATGATGGTATAACCACAGACCATTGTGGAACATGTACCAAATGTATCGATGCCTGCCCAACCAAAGCCATAGCAGAGCCCTATGTGGTAGATGGCAGTAAATGCATTTCCTATTTTACCATAGAATTAAAAGAAAACATTCCAACGGAATTTAAAGGCCAGTTTGAAGATTGGATGTTTGGTTGCGATATCTGTCAAGACGTATGTCCTTGGAACCGTTTTTCAAAATCCCATAACGAACCCCTTTTTAATCCACATCCAGACTTATTGGATATGACCAAAAAGGATTGGGAAGAAATTACTGAAGAAACATTTAAAAAAGTGTTTAAAAAGTCTGCAGTAAAACGTACCAAATTTTCAGGCCTAAAACGTAATATCAATTTCTTAAAAGATTAGGCTTTAAGGTTGAGTATTGTTACATTTGTTAGTTCAGAATTTTTTTGAATATAGCTTTAATTAATAGCACTTATGAGCAAACAAAGTAAACGCAGGGAAGCCTTAGTATATCACGCCAAACCAACCCCTGGAAAGATTCAGGTGGTACCAACAAAAAAATATGCTTCGCAAAGGGATTTGTCTTTGGCTTACTCTCCAGGAGTTGCCGAGCCATGTCTGGAAATAGCAAAAGACGTAAACAATGTTTATAAATATACTGCCAAAGGAAATTTGGTTGCAGTAATCTCTAACGGAACAGCCGTTTTAGGTTTGGGGAACATAGGCCCTGAAGCTTCAAAACCCGTTATGGAAGGAAAAGGTTTGCTTTTTAAAATTTTTGCAGATATTGACGTGTTCGATATAGAAGTTAATACCGAAAACATTGAAGAATTCATTCAAACTGTAAAAAAGATTTCTCCCACTTTTGGAGGCATCAATTTGGAAGACATAAAAGCTCCTGAAGCATTTGAAATTGAAAGACGTTTAAAAGAAGAACTGGACATTCCTGTTATGCACGACGATCAGCATGGAACAGCCATCATTTCAGCAGCCGCTTTGTTGAATGCCTTGGAACTGGCAAATAAGAAAATAGATCAGGTGCAAATTGTAATAAGTGGCGCAGGAGCTGCTGCTATTTCCTGTACCAGATTGTATCAAGCTTTTGGTGCCAAACGCGAACACATTGTCATGCTGGACAGTAAAGGGGTTATTAAACAAAATAGAGACAATTTAACTTCTGAAAAAGCCGAATTCGCTACAAATAGAAACATAGACACCTTAGAGGAAGCCATGAAACATGCCGATGTGTTTATCGGTCTTTCTCAAGCAAATATCGTAACTCCAGAAATGCTGCTGTCTATGGCTAAAAACCCAATTGTGTTTGCCATGGCAAACCCAGATCCGGAAATCGATTACCAATTGGCTATAGACACAAGAGAAGATATTATTATGGCTACAGGTCGATCAGACAACCCTAACCAAGTAAATAATGTTCTTGGATTCCCATTTATTTTTAGAGGCGCTTTAGACGTTAGAGCTACAAAAATCAATGAAGCCATGAAAATGGCAGCAGTAAAAGCGCTTGCTAAATTGGCCAAAGAACCTGTTCCGGAACAAGTGAATATAGCTTATGGAGAAACCAGGTTAACCTTTGGAAGGGACTACATTATCCCAAAACCTTTTGATCCTAGACTGATTGCCGAAGTACCTCCAGCAGTAGCAAAGGCCGCCATGGAAAGTGGTGTTGCCAAAGAACCCATAGAAAATTGGACCAAATATAAAGATGAACTTTTAGAGCGTTTGGGCTCCGACAATAAAATTGTAAGGCTTTTGCTCAATAGAGCCAAAATTAACCCAAAACGTGTGGTTTTTGCAGAGGCAGACCATTTGGACGTGTTAAAAGCCGCTCAAATTGTGCATGACGAAGGAATAGCCATTCCTATATTACTTGGACGAAGGGATGCAATTGAAAAGCTTAAAGAAGAAATAGAATTTGATGCCGATGTTGAAATTATAGATCCAAAATCCGATGAAGAGGAGGTACGCAAGAATACCTATGCCAAGGTGTATTGGAATCAACGTAACAGAAGAGGTGTAACGTTGTATTCTGCTCAAAAAATTATGAGGGAACGCAATTATTTTGCTGCCATGATGGTCAATGAAGGAGATGCAGACGCCATGATTTCAGGATTTTCCAGATCTTACCCATCAGTTGTTAAGCCGGTTTTAGAACTTATTGGTTTAGCACCAGACTCTACAAGGGTTGCTACCACAAATGTTATGATGACCAAAAGAGGCCCTATGTTTTTAAGTGATACAGCTATAAACATCAACCCTTCTGCCGAAGATTTAACCAAAATTGCGCAGATGACAGCTGGAGTGGTAAAAATGTTTGGAATGGAGCCTGTTATGGCCATGATTTCGTACTCTAACTTTGGATCTTCTAAAAATCAAACAGCCATAAAAGTTCGTGAAGCCGTAAATTATTTACATAAAAGACACCCTAATTTATTGGTAGATGGAGAACTTCAAGCAGACTTTGCCTTGAACAGGGAAATGCTACAAGACACCTTTCCGTTCTCTAAATTGGCCGGAAAGAAAGTAAATACTTTGATTTTCCCTAATCTGGAATCGGCCAATATTACCTATAAGTTAATGAAAGAACTCAACAATTCAGATTCAATAGGACCTATCATGATGGGCTTAAGAAAACCTGTGCACATCCTACAATTGGATGCAAGTGTGGATGAGATTGTTAACATGACAGCTATTGCAGTTATAGATGCACAACAAAAAGAAAAAAAGGAACTTGAAAATAAAGCAGCAATAGAAAAATAAACGGCTTAATAATGTGAATAATTTTATTACATTTGAGAGTTTATTAAAGTTTTGTTAATGATTACACATATTCAAGGGAAACTTATTGAGAAAAATCCAACCGATGTTGTTATAGATTGTAATGGTGTAGGCTATATGTTAAACATTTCTTTACATACGTTTTCACAAATTCCAGATCAAGAACATTTAAAATTATATACACACCTTCAAGTAAAAGAAGATTCGCATACCTTGTTTGGATTTTCATCATTGGCCGAAAGAGAGATTTTCAGGTTGTTAATTTCCGTGAGTGGTGTTGGAGCCAGTACAGCAAGAACCATGCTGTCTTCCTTAACACCAAAACAGGTAAGGGAAGGAATTGCTGTTGGAGATGTAGCCTTAATTCAATCCATAAAAGGTATTGGTGCCAAAACAGCTCAACGAGTAATTTTGGATTTAAAAGATAAAATTTTGAAAGTCTACGATATTGACGAACTTTCAACTCCAAAAAACAATACTAATAAAGATGAAGCGTTATCTGCTTTAGATGTTCTTGGATTTAACAAAAAACAATCCGAGCGTGTGGTAGATAAAATTATATCCAATCAACCAGATGCAACTGTCGAAGTAATTATAAAACAGGCTTTAAAAAATTTATAAAAGATTTGAGTACTACCAACCATAATTATTTAAAAGCAAACAAACAAAATGTCCTATTAAGCATGTTCTTGCTTTTTAGTATATATTCTTTCTCACAAATAACACCAACACCACAAGATTCAACAAGTACAGGTTTTTCATTAGGAAACATAAACATGCCCAATCCTTCCAGTATTGAATCCAAATATACCTACGATCCATTAACAGACAGATATATTTACACCGAAACGGTTGGAAGCTTCAATATAAATTACCCCATAATTTTAACACCTGAAGAGTTTAGGGAACTTGTATTACAGGAAAATTTAAAACAATATTACAAGCAGAAAATTGATGCTTATGACGGAAAGAAAGAAGGTTCCGAAGAAGAACAAAAAAACCTGCTTCCAGAATTTTATGTAAGATCTGGATTGTTTGAAACCATCTTTGGAGGCAATACCATTAATGTGGTGCCACAAGGTTCTGTGGAAATGGATTTGGGTGTTTTGTTTACAAAGCAAGACAATCCAACATTTTCACCCCAAAACAGAAGTAATTTTACATTCGATTTTGACCAAAGAATTAGTTTGAGCTTGTTGGGAAAAGTTGGAACCAGATTACAAGTTACAGCAAACTATGATACCGAATCGACCTTCGATTTCCAAAACTTAATAAAACTGGAATACACACCTACAGAAGATGATATCATCCAAAAAATTGAAGTAGGTAACGTAAGCATGCCTCTTAATAGTTCTTTAATAACAGGAGCACAAAGTTTATTTGGTGTTAAAGCACAATTGCAGTTTGGAAAAACAACCGTTACAGGTGTTTTTTCTGAACAAAAATCGGATACCAGAACCGTTGTGGCCCAAGGAGGAGGTACCATCGAGGAGTTTGATTTTTTTGCTAGGGATTATGATGAAAACAGACATTACTTCTTAGCACATTACTTTAGGGATAATTTTGATAAAACCTTGGAAAATTATCCATTTATAAATTCCAATGTACAAATTACCAGAATAGAGGTTTGGGTAACCAATAGAAATAACAATACCGAAAACGTTAGAAATATTGTGGCACTTCAGGATTTAGGGGAATCCAATGCAGATCCAAATGCCAATAACATCCTATTGCAACCTGTTCCTCCTGGATTTATAAATGTAGGTCCCAATGCGTTCCCAAATAACGGAAACAACGATTACGACCCAACAAGAATTGGTTCTGGTTCAGTTTTAACCTCACAAATAAGGGATATTGCAACTGTGCAACAAGGGTTTGGAACCCTTAGCGGTTCTGTAAGTGAAGGTTCGGACTACGCCAAACTGGAAAATGCCAGAAAACTGCAACAAGGTCAAGAATATACCTTAAACTCCCAACTAGGCTATATCTCTTTAAACCAAAGATTAAACAACGATGAAGTCCTGGCTGTGGCTTTTCAGTATACGGTTGGTGGCCAAGTATATCAAGTAGGGGAATTTGCAAACGATGGTTTGGACGCAACGGGAACAACTACCATTCCTGGAGGTATCACAACGGTTACAAATAACAATTTAATTTTAAAATTATTAAAAAGCCCCATTACAAACGTTAATCAACCTATTTGGGATTTAATGATGAAGAATATCTATGATACAGGAGCATACCAATTAAGTCAAGACGATTTCAAATTAAATATTTTTTATAACGAAGCCTCACCATTGAATTTTATCTCTCCAGTAGATGGCAATTCTTTTGGGGTAGATATAAATGGAAACCCTATAACAACCAATACACCTCCAGAAGATTTAATTCAAAATACAACCTTATTACGATTGTTTAACCTAGACAGATTGAATTTCAATGGCGACCCTCAAACAAATGGAGATGGCTTTTTTGATTTTGTTCCAGGTATTACAGTGATCCCTCAAAACGGAAAAATAATCTTTACCAAGGCCGAGCCTTTTGGAAAATATCTATTCGAAAAACTATCTGTTTCTGGAGGCGAAGATTATAACAATAATGTAACCTACAACGATAACCAGAAAAAATATGTTTATGACATTCTTTATAAACAAACCAAAACAGCAGCTCTAGAAGCAGCAGACAAGAATAAGTTTAAAATGAAAGGGCGTTACAAATCTTCTGGAGGAGATGGCATTCCTATTGGAGCCTTTAACGTTCCTAGAGGATCTGTTCAAGTAACTGCTGGAGGTAGGGTTTTGGTTGAAGGTATAGACTATACGGTTAATTACCAACAAGGAACCGTCCAGATACTTGATGAAGCTTTAAAAGCCTCAAACACACCTATTCAGGTTACCACAGAAAACAATGCTGTATTTGGACAACAAACAAAACGATTTACAGGTATTAATGTTGAACATAAGTTCAATGAAAATTTTGTGCTTGGAGCAACTTGGTTGCACTTAAACGAAAGACCTATAACCCAAAAGGCAAATTATGCACAAGAACCCATAAACAACCACATATTTGGAATTAACGGAAATTATTCAACCGAAGTTCCGTTTTTTACCAGATTGGTCAACAAACTACCAAATATAGATACAGATGCACCTTCCAATTTGGCTGTAAGGGGAGAGTTTGCCTATTTAGCTCCTGGAGCTCCAAAAGGCACCCAATTTAATGGAGAAGCTACGTCTTATGTAGATGATTTTGAAGGCTCGCAAAACTCTATCGACCTAAAATCGCCACAATCATGGTTTATTTCCAGTCGTCCTCATGGTATCAACGGTAACGACGATAATGTGAATGGTATTGAGCAAGGGTATGATAGAGCTTTGCTGAATTGGTATAATATTGATCCAATTTTCTACGGAAACCAAAGTCCAAGTGGTATTTCAGATGATGATATATCAGATTTATATACCAGTCGTGTGTTTATTGAAGAACTGTTTCCAAACCAAGACATTGCCCAAGGGCAATCAACGGTTGTAAACACTTTGGATTTGGCATATTATCCAACAGAAAGAGGACCTTATAATTTCCAAACCACAAACGTTGATATTAATAACAACACCCTAACAGATCCACAGAGAAGTTGGGCAGGTATTACCAGAGCCTTAACTTCTACAGACTTTGAACAATCCAATGTGGAATATATTGAATTCTGGTTACAGGATCCATTTCAGGAAAACCCATCCAACCCTGGAGGGAAACTCGTATTCAACTTAGGTAATATTTCAGAAGATGTTATAAAAGACGGAAGAAAAATTTATGAAAATGGTTTGCCAGCAGATGGAAATGTAATTGGTGTGTTGCCAACCTCTCCTTCTTGGGAAACGGTTTACCCTCAAAACCAATCTTTAATTTATGCTTTTGATACTACTGGCGAACAGCGTACCAATCAAGATACAGGTCTTGATGGTTATGATGATGCCGAGGAAGCTCAAATATTTTCAGCTTACGCCTCCTTGCCAGATCCAGCAAACGATAACTATACCTATTTTTTAAATACAGATGGTGATATTTTTGAACGTTATAAGCGTTATAACGGACTTCAAGGAAATTCACCAGATGTGTTTTCAGACACCAATCGTGGTTCCACAACACAACCAGATGTGGAAGACATCAATCGTGATAACACTATGAATACCATAGACAGTTATTATGAGTACGAGTTGAATTTAACACCTGCTACTTTAAACATTAACAACCCATACATTGTAGATATTAAAGAAGACCAGGTAAGAACACTTCCTAACGGTCAAACAGTCATTCCAAGATGGGTTCAATTTAGAATTCCGGTTACAGAATACTCCAATGCCATTGGTGGTATTTCAGATTTAAGATCCATTCGTTTTACACGAATGTATTTAAAAGAATTTACAGAAAAAACCGTGTTCCGTTTTGGTACTTTGGATTTGGTAAGAAGCGATTGGAGAAGATATAATTTAACATTGGATGAAGATGGTGGAGATCCAGCATTGGACAATACCGAATTTAGCGTTGGAATTATAGGTACCATAGAAAACGATGGAATTTATATTTCACCTCCAGGAGTAGAACCTGAAGAATTTTATAACAACAATACCGTAATTAGACAAAACGAACAATCCTTGGTCTTGGATGTGTGCGATTTGGAATCACATGATGCAAGGGCTGTTTATAAAAACATTAATATAGACATGCGTCAGTATAAACGATTAAGAATGTTTATACATGCTCAAGAAGGAGATATCCCAGGACTGCAAGACGAAGATTTAGTTGGTTTTATAAGAATGGGTAACGATTTAACCCAAAACTACTACCAAATAGAAGTACCCTTAAAAGTAAGCGACGGAACAACCAGGGAACTTTTATGGCCTGAAGAAAATGAGATGAACCTGGCTCTGGAATTGCTTCAAGATATTAAATCGGAAGGTATTAGCAATGGAACATTAAGTGGGACAACACCTGTTTTTTATGATGTGATTGATGATGCATTAAGCGAAAACCCCGTTCCAGAATATGCTCCTTATACCTTAGGGCAACAACGAATAGGGATTATAGGAAATCCAAATTTTGGAGACATTAGAACCTTAATGGTTGGTGTTAAAAATGCGTCTGGAGTAGACAAATGTGGTCAATTATGGTTTAACGAATTACGTTTGTCCGATATGGACAACGAAGGTGGTTGGGCAGCTGTATTGACTGTTGATACCAATTTTGCCGATTTTGCAAACGTAAGTGCCACTGGAAGAAAAAGCACCACAGGATTTGGATCCATTGAACAAGGGCCTAACCAAAGAAGTAGAGAAGATGTAGAACAATACGATGTGGTTACCAATGTAAATATTGGGCAATTGCTTCCACCAAAATGGGGAATTCAAATTCCATTTAACTATGGACAGGGAGAAGAATTGATTACACCAAAATATGATCAGTATTATAAAGATTTAACCTTGGAGTCCAGATTGGAAGCAGCCGATTCCAATGATGAAAAAGATAAGATCAGGGAACAGTCCGAAAGTTACACCAAACGAAAAAGCATAAACTTTATTGGTGTTAGAAAAATAAAGACCAACGACTCCAAGCCTCGTTTTTACGATGTGGAAAATCTTACCTTTAATTATTCCTACAATAAAATAAAGCATCGGGATTTTGAAATTGAAAATTCCATAGACCAAACGGTTAGGGCTGGCGTTAATTACGCATATAATTTTGAGCCTTATTCCATTGAACCTTTTAAGAAAAACGATTCCTTGTTTACCAGTGACTATTTAAAACTATTAAAAGATTTCAATTTTAATCCGTTACCTTCCATGTTTACGGTCAATACCAACATAAACCGTCAATTTAATCAGCAAAAATTCAGGGAAGTAGATCTAACCGGAGACAATATAGGCTTGGATGAATTTTACAGAAGAAATTATACTTTCGATTACGAATATAGCATCAATTACAATTTAACCAAATCCTTACAATTAAATTTAACGGCATCCAACCATAATATTGTGCGCAATTATTTTAAAGACAATATCATCAACGGCGAACAAGACCCTTCTTTAACCGTTTGGGATGGCTTTTTCGATTTTGGCGATCCAAACAGGCAGTTCCAACAACTGGCAGTAAATTATGATATTCCTTTGGATAAAATTCCAACTTTTAGCTTTGTGGATGCCACTTACTCCTACAGTGGCGATTTCCAATGGCAAAAAGGATCCGATTTGTTTGGAAATCTGGAAGTGGACGGTCAAACCTACGATTTAGGTAATACGGTTTCCAATGCAAACAGGCACAACATCAATACCACTTTAAACATGAACAAGTTCTATAATTATATAGGGCTTAAAAAGAAAACCATTAGAAAAACACCTACGCCAGCAGCTAGACCAACGCCAGATGGAAAGCCTCAAGACGGATCAAAGCCTGCAAAGGCAAAAAACGGAGGACAGAAGCTTGCCAATGTTGGAATAGATATTCTTACCAGTTTAAAAAGAGTACAGGTTAACTATTCTGAAACCAATGGAACCTATTTACCAGGTTATTTAAGAACCCCTGGATTTATAGGAACTTTAAAACCAACCGTTGGTTTTACCTTTGGTAGCCAAAAAGATGTAAGACACTTAGCGGCCAAAAACGGTTGGTTAACACTGTATCCAGATTTTAATGAGCAATATACAGCAGTCAAAACCCAACAATTGGATTATTCTGCAAATATTGAACCTTTAAACGATTTAAAAATAGATCTGGTTGCCAATAGGTTGTATTCTGAAAACTATACTGAAAACTATAGGATCAACGATTATGGAAATGGCTTGGAGTACGAATCCCTTACTCCAAATACCTTTGGAAATTACAGTATTTCCACAATTTTAATTAAAACAGCTTTCAGTAAAAGTGATGAGACCCAATCTGCAGCCTTCGAAGATTTTAGGGCCAATAGGTTAAAAATAGCAAACAGATTGGCAGAGCAACACTATGGTAGCACCACGTATCCTGTAGATGCAGAAGGCTATCCGGTAGGTTTTGGTAAAAACAGCCAATCAGTCTTGTTGCCATCCTTCCTGTCTGCCTATTCCGGTAAGGACGCTGGAGGGATCTCTTTATCTGCCATTAAAGATTTTCCAATTCCAAACTGGGATATAAAATATACAGGATTAATGAATTTAAAATGGTTTAAAAAACGTTTTAAACGTTTCTCATTAATTCATGGATATCGTGCATCCTACACCATCAATCAATTTAGGTCCAATTTGGACTACGATCCTTTGGAGCCAGAAGCCTTGGATCAAGGTGGCAATTTTAAAAATGAAACACTTTACAGTAACATCAACTTAACCGAAATGTTTAGTCCGTTGGTACGAATAGACATGGAAATGAAAAATTCCGTAAAAATTCTTGCTGAAATCAAGAAAGACAGACTTCTTTCATTGAGTTTTGATAATAATTTAATGACTGAAGTTCAAGGAAACGAATACATTATTGGCTTGGGTTATAGAATAAAAGATGTTAGGATTAATTCCAAATTAGCTGGACCTACCAAAAAGATTGTAAGCGATTTAAATATGAAAGCCGATCTTTCATATAGAAGAAACGAAACCATTATTAGATATCTGGATGTGAACAACAACCAAATAACATCTGGACAAACGGTATGGTCTGGAAAGTTTACTGCAGATTATTCGTTTAGTAAAAACCTAACAGGTATTTTCTACTTCGATTATATGTTTTCAGAATACGCCATTTCCACAGCATACCCTCAAACAACCATACGTGGAGGTATTACGTTGAGATATAATTTTGGTAATTAATAAAATCTAGTTTGATATTATCTTTTGAATAAATACATTTGCGAAAATAAATAATATATACAATGAATATTCCATCAAATTTAAAGTACACAAAAGACCACGAATGGGTAAAAATTGAAGGTGACGTAGCAACTGTTGGTATAACAGATTTTGCCCAAAGCGAATTGGGTGACATTGTTTACGTAGAAGTTGAAACTGTAGACGAAACGTTGGATGCCGATGAGATTTTTGGTACTGTAGAAGCTGTAAAAACAGTTTCAGATTTGTTTTTACCACTATCTGGAGAAATTATAGAGTTTAACGAAGCACTAGAAGACGAACCAGAAAAAGTAAATAGCGATCCTTATGGAGAAGGTTGGATGATTAAAGTAAAATGTTCAGACCTGTCCCAAGTAGATGGCCTTATGTCTGCCGATGCTTACAAAGAATTGATTGGTGCTTAAAAAAAATGCTTTATGGGTTTCTATAAGCTATACTGTATTACTTATAACAGTTAGTTTGGCGAAACTCGATTTAGAATCTGTTGAAGAAATTGTACCATCCTTTAGTGATAAAATATTTCATTTCTTGGCTTATGCATTATTTACTTGGCTTTGGTTTAACTCATTCTACTTCAAATTCAATTTTAGTAAAATAAAAAGTATTTTTAGAAGCATCCTTGTATCTGTTGCCTTTGGTATAATTATTGAAGTATTACAACTTATATTAACAAGCTCAAGAAGTTTCGATGTATTGGATATATTGGCAAATAGTTTAGGTGTTTTATTTGCAGCTATTTTAATACATACTAAAATAAATACAGACGTTAAAAAATATTAATCGTTTGCTTTATTGCCAAATAAATGGTTATTTTAGCAATCAGGAAAATTAAAAATCATGGAACAAAAGAAAAATCCTAAAGCAAATGTAGGTCGAAACAGCTCTCTTTTCTTTGCTGTTGGTTTAGCATTAATGTTGTTTGTAACATATACGGCAATTAACTATAAAACGTACGATAAATCTGCGATAGACATTGGTCAGTTAAACCTTGACGAAGAATTGGAGGAAGAAATTCCAATTACAGAGCAATTACAGACACCACCACCTCCACCACCACCACCAGCTGCTCCTGAAGTGATTGAAGTTGTGGAAGATGAAGAGGAAGTTGAGGAAACGGTTATTGAATCTACCGAAACCAGTCAAGAAGAAGAAATTGTTGAGGTAGAAGAAGTGGAAGTTGAAGAAGTAGAAGAAGACGTTGAGGTTCCTTTTGCTGTTATTGAAAACGTTCCAGTTTTCCCAGGTTGTGAAAAAGGAAACAATGAAGATAAAAAAGCTTGTATGAACGAGCAAATGCAAAAATTCATTGTGAAAAAATTCAATACCGATTTGGCTGGAGATTTAGGGTTAAGTGGTATCCAAAAAATCAGTGTATTCTTTAAAATTGATAAAACAGGTGAAATTGTTGATATAAAAGCAAGAGCACCACATCCAAGATTAGAACAAGAAGCTATTAGAGTAGTAAGCTTGTTGCCTAAAATGAAACCAGGAAAGCAACGTGGAAAAGCAGTAAGGGTTCCTTATTACCTACCAATTAAGTTCCAAGTGCAGAACTAAGAGTTTTAGTTTTTAAAAATTATATAAAATCCCGTTACAATTACTGTAACGGGATTTCTTTTTGGTATGCTTATTGATATTTTATCATAATATTAACATTTAAATTCAATTATTATGATTTTTCAAAAGAAAAATTGCGAACTCATTCGGCAAAATGAGAAAAACGCAATAAAACCTCAAAAGCATGATGCAAATCTACGAAAAAACTCTACCATTTTTTTTCAAGTTGGTTTAATAATGTGCTTGCTTATTACCTATGCACTTTTTGAAGCTTCTTTTAAAACCTATGAAACCATCACTCCAGATGTCCCACAACCGGAAGAAGACATCATGTATGTTTACAATGAGCCTATCAAGATTCTTGAAGAGACCAGAACAGTTGAAAAAAAGAAATCTCAACCCATAGTTTTCAACAATCCTATTGTAAAAGACGATGACGACCCAATTATTGAAACTTTAGTTCCAAAACCATCAACATCTCAGGAACCTATGGATCCCAAAAAAATACAAGTAATAGATAAACCGGACGATTTACCACCTTTTAACGTAATGGCTGTAGAGCAGGTGCCAATATTTCCTGGTTGTGAAAATGTATCATCCAACGAGGAAAGAAGACAATGCATGTCTGATAAAATTGCTGCTCATATTCAAAGAAAATTCAATACCAATATTGCTGGAGACCTTGGGTTAAAGGGAGAGCAAAGGATTTATGTGATGTTTAAGATTGATAAACAAGGTCATGTAACAGACATTAAAACCAGCTCCAAGTACAGTCTGTTAAATAAAGAAGCAGAACGAGTGATTGGGAAATTGCCCCAAATGACACCAGGAAAACAAAAAGACAGTCATGTGGATGTGCTCTATAGTTTGCCAATAAAATTCAATGTTATCAATTAAGCAGCAAAATATTTTTACTAAAAAAGCCGTTAACACTTTTGTTTACGGCTTTTTTCATACTGTCATTATTAAAAAAATAGTATCTTTCAACGCAAATTAATCTTACACATGGATATGAAGAAATTCTTCGTAATTGTTTTTTTATTTTTTCAAGTACAATCTTACGCTCAAAACAATTTCCTTTACGAAAAACCACCCGTATTTTCTGAATGTGATTCCGTAGAAGTCGAACTTCTGCAAAAATGTTTTGACAATCAGGTTTTTGCTCATGTCTTTAATAACTTTAAAGTGCCTCAAGAAGTTATGGATGCCAATTACAATGGAGATGTGGTTGTACTTTTTGAAGTTGATAAAGAAGGTCAGTTTAGGGTTATTTATGTAGATGCCACCTATCAAGAATTAAAAGATGAAGCCAAACGCGTGTTTGGGGAGTTTCCTAAAATAAAACCTGGAACTTATAATGGAAAACCTACCTATAAGCAATATTCCATAGCTGTTAAAATACCATTGGTAAACCAAGCAGTGGCCACAAAAGATTTATCAAAAGAAGAGGATTCAAGCATTAATGATGAACTTACTGAATTGGAAAAAGCAGCCAAAACAGAATATGATAGCGTGAACATGAAGTTGGTGCCATTTTCCAACAAAGAATATACAAGTCAGTTAAACATTCCCTTTACACATAGTAACTATGCTAAATTTGATAGAAGCATCAACTTGGTAGGAACCAACAGCCACACAGCTTCCAAACCATACATGTATGAAGATGTATCTGCCTATTACAATTTTCAGGCAGCAGTGGACACCTTGGCAAAAGACATCAATACCTTTGCAGGCAGAAAACTATGGAATGAAAGACTGGTAAGGGTTGAAGGAAAAGATTATTGGTTTACAATAGACCCTATTTTCGATTTTGAAGTTGGAAAAGATACAGATGCAGATTTTTCAAGTACCTATAACAATACCAGAGGGATAACCATACAAGGAGGTTTGGGGAATAAATTTAGTTTTTATACGTCCTTTTTTGAAAGTCAAGGTAGGTTTGCAAAATATTATAACCAGTATGCCGAATCCATAAAAGCAGCAGACGAAGCAGCCATTGTACCAGGCAGAGGCATAGCCAAAGCTTTTAAAGATGGAGGTTACGATTATCCAGTAGCAGAAGCCTATTTGTCTTATACTCCGTTTAAGTTTTTAAATGTGCAGTTTGGCCATGGCAAAAATTTTATTGGAGATGGTTATCGATCCTTGTTTATCAGTGATGTGGCAACACCACATCCATTCTTGAAATTAAACACAACATTCTGGAAAATAAAATATACAAGCACCTGGATGTGGTTAAGGGACGTAAGACCAGAGGTTGAAGTGGATGGAGCATATATGCCAAAATACATGGCAACACACTTTTTAAGTTGGAATGTGTCAAAAAGATTGAATGTAGGTTTTTTTGAGTCTGTAATTTGGAACAATGCAAACAACAGAGGTTTTGATATTAATTATTTAAACCCAATTATCTTTTTTAGAGCTATAGAATTTGAAACAGGCCAAGATGCCGGAAATGCACTTTTAGGATTGTCTGGTAAATATAAATTGAATGATAACATGAACCTGTATGGGCAATTTATTTTAGATGAATTTTCATTGAGCGATATGTCTGGAGGTGAGAAAAGCTGGAAAAATAAATTTGGATACCAATTGGGTTTTAAATATTACCATGCATTTAAAGTTAAAAACCTGATGCTTCAAACAGAGTATAACAGGGTAAGGCCTTATACCTACTCGCACAATACAGTGGTTTTAAACTATGGTCACAGCAATCAATCCATGGCACATCTTTGGGGCTCCAATTTCAGTGAGTTTGTGCTTATTGGCCGATATCATTATAAGCGTTGGTTTGGAAATGCTATAATGGTCATTGGAACTAGAGGATTGGATTTTAATAATGGTGTGGATGATTATAGTTATGGAGGGGATATTTATAGAAATTACAACGAAAGACCTTTTGATACAGGCGTAGAAGTTGGACAGGGAAACAAAACCACCACTTTCTATACAAACCTGCAAGTGGGTTATGTCATTAATCCAGCAACAAATTTAAAGATTTTCACAGATGTGACCTTTAGGGACTTTAATCCGGAAGCCCAAACGGCAACAGCCCTAAAAAGCAATACGGTTTGGTTTAATATAGGAATAAGAACAGACCTATTTAATTGGTATTTTGATTTGTAGAATTAACTTTTCAAAGTATCTTTGCAAACGCAATATAAAGCCTTAGGCAAAGCATTTATTACTTTGAGTCAAACAGTCACTTCAACCGTTAAACATTCTATTATTTCAGATTTTAAGGAAATCACTAAAATCCGTTTGTCGGTTAGTGTGGTGTTTTCTTCACTGGCTGGATATCTTTTAGGTGTAGAAACAGTAAATTATACCACACTTCTGCTTTTGGCGTTTGGTGGTTATTTTATGGTTGGAGCTTCAAACGCGTTCAATCAAATTATAGAAAAGGATTTGGATGCTTTGATGGATCGAACCAAAAACAGACCAATTCCGGCTGGACGCATGTCTGTTTCAACAGCTTTTATTATTGCATCTGTTTTTACGGTTTCGGGTATCGCTATTTTATATAGCATCAACCCACAAACAGCTATGTTTGGAGCTATTTCCATTTTCCTTTACACTTGCGCCTATACACCTTTAAAAACCAAAACACCATTGGCAGTTTTTGTTGGGGCTATTCCTGGAGCCATCCCTTTTATGTTGGGTTGGGTTGCAGCCACAAACGACTTTGGTATAGAACCAGGTACCTTATTTGCCATTCAGTTTTTTTGGCAATTCCCACACTTTTGGGCCATAGGTTGGTTTTTGTTTGAAGATTATAAAAAAGGAGGCTTTTTTATGTTGCCTACCGGAAAACAGGATAAAGGTACTGCAGTACAAACCATCATGTATACAATTTGGACCATTTTGGTGTCTATAGTTCCTGCATTTGGTTTTACGGGTCGCTTGTATTTAACGCCAATTTCGGCTGTAATTGTATTCCTGCTAGGTTTAGGGATGCTGTATTATGCCATTCAATTATATAAAAAAATGACTGTTTTAGCAGCAAAACAACTTATGTTGGCCAGTGTGTCTTACATTACCTTGTTGCAAATAGTTTACGTAATCGATAAGTTTATTAGATAAATCATGGATTTAACCCAAGGTACCTTAGAAGAAAAACATAGTAGAGCCAAAAAAATGATGCTTTGGTTTGGAATCATATCATTGGTCATGTCTTTTGCAGGATGGACAAGCGCATTTGTTGTTAGCAGTAGCAGGCCAGACTGGCTACACGATTTTCAATTGCCAAATGCTTTTATAACCAGCACTATAGTTATTGTGCTAAGTAGCATCACCTTTATATTGGCCAAGAGAGCGTTAAAAAAGAACCAAAGGCAGCAAACAACCGTTTTGTTGTTTGTGACCTTGATTCTTGGAATTGTTTTTATTGTATGTCAATTTAAAGGGTTTCAACAAATCATAGATTTAGGATATAATTTTACTGGGCCAACCAGTAATGTGACCATGTCTTACATTTATTTAATAGCAGTAGTCCATATTTTACATGTGGTGGTTGGCTTGATTTCTTTGTTGGTGGTAATTTATAATCATTTTAAACAAAAGTACCAACCTACAAAAATGCTAGGTTTTGAACTGTCTGCAACTTTTTGGCACTTTGTAGATTTACTATGGTTATATCTATTTTTGTTTTTATATTTTGTTTAATAAATACAATTACATTTTAAGGGATTGACTGTAATAACCTAGCAGAACCTTGCTTAGAGTGCTTAAATTTTAGAGAAGTAAATTTCGTTAGAAAGATAAAATGATTATTTTTGTTCAAATTTTAAATAAATACTAAACCAAACATATGGATACGACAGTTGTAAACACTGGAACAGAAGGAAAAACTTGGGGAGGAGGTAACAAGCCTTTAAAGGCCAGTTATGGAAAAATGATGATGTGGTTTTTCATTCTTTCGGATGCTTTAACATTTTCTGGGTTTTTAGCTTCCTACGGATTTTCTAGATTTAAATTTTCTGAAATTTGGCCTATTGCTGACGATGTGTTTACGCACGTGCCTTTTATTCACGGAGATTACCCAATGATTTTCGTGGCTTTTATGACCTTTATATTAATTATGTCTTCCGTAACTATGGTATTGGCTGTAGATGCAGGACATAAAATGGATAAGTCTAAAACCACCATCTATATGTTCTTAACCATCATAGGTGGACTTATATTCTTGAGTTCTCAAGCTTATGAGTGGACAACATTTATCAAAGGGGAATATGGCGCTGTTGAAACTCATGGAGGAAACATTATCCACTTTGTGGATACTGATGGAAACCGTGTGGCTTTAAAAGATTTCGCGATTGCACAGCCTACAGATAGAGCACAACATGAAAGAAAAAATGGCATTTGGTATAGTGATGAGAAAAAATTAACAAGCTTTACATTTAACGAAGTGCTTGCTGGTTTTAAAGCCAATGATGACATATTGGTAAAAACCACTTATACTGATAATGCAACAGGACATAAAACGGTTTTATCAAGAGCAGAATCGTTAACAGAGTTGGAAACAAAAGGGAAAAACGTTGTAGAAGGAGCTAACCTAGTCCACAATGAATATGGTCCACCATTATTCGCAAACTACTTTTTCTTTATAACAGGTTTTCACGGTTTTCACGTATCAATAGGTGTTTTATTGAACATCATTATTTTCTTTAATGTTATATTAGGGACTTACGAGAAAAGAAACAGTTACGAGATGGTTGAAAAAGTTGGATTGTACTGGCACTTTGTAGATTTAGTATGGGTGTTTGTATTCACATTCTTCTATTTAGTATAATTTTTAGGTAATATTATTTAAATCATGGCAGACACACATAAATTAGAAATATTTCGAGGATTGATCAAGTTTAAATCTAACACCCAAAAAATTTGGGGCGTATTGATCTTTTTGTCAATTGTAACCGCAATTGAAGTTGTTTTGGGTATTTATAAACCTGAAGTATTGAATGGGCATTTTATTGGAATGAAGATGCTAAACTGGATCTTTATTTTATTAACCATAGTTAAGGCATATTATATTACTTGGGACTTTATGCATATGAGAGACGAAACTGCCAGCTTAAGACGCATGGTGGTTTGGACATCTGTATTTTTAATTTGTTATTTGATATTTATCCTATTGCAAGAAGGAGGATATGTAGGAAACGTTTTTACTAACAGTTATTTAAAACACGATTTTTAACTAACTTTATAAAGTTAAATAGATGCTAAAAGACGGTTTTTAAACCGTCTTTTTTTATTTTTGCAAAGCAAAACTTAAAGCAAGTTTTATATTTTTAAACAATCGGTATATTAAATGATTATCGATTTTCTCACTTAGCTTGATAATGAACAAAAAGCTTATAAAACGCTATACCACGCTAGGAATTTTATTTTTCCTTCCTGTCTTATTTTTATTGATGCTTTTTCCTGCAAAACATCACTACAACCCTTTGGATGTGGTTCATGAAAACATATTGGACTTAAACAATTTCACATCAGAAGACAATAAGGATGTTAAATTAAAAGATCATATAACTGTTCTAGGTTTTTTAGGGACAAACCCTATGAATAATGCCATTGCAGCTTCAAATTTGAAGGAACTTGTTTACGATAAATTTAAAGGGTTCAAAAAATTTCAAATTGTTTTGTTACTGCCAAACGGCACCCAAGACGAGGTGAATTTGTTGAAAAAAGAAATTAAATCTTATGAAGATTTAAAATATTGGCACTTTGTTTATGGAACTGAATCAGACATTAAAGCTGTTTTTAACAGTTTAAAATCCAGAAGCCCATTACAAGACGACCTATCAACACACGATGTGTACATTGTTGATAAGGACTTAAAACAAAGAGGCAGACTGGACGATAGAACAGATGGCGAAAAAGAAAAGAAAAAACCAGCATATCCATTATATGCTTATAACTGCATAGAAGTAGCTGAAATAAAAAATAAAATGAGTGCAGACGATTTGCGCGTGCTGTTTCAGGAATACAGAGAAAAAAGAAAAGGGAATTTTGATTCTTCTACCAGAAGAGCTAACGATTTAAAACAAACAAATGAGCAATAAAACCAATTATTCGTATATAGGCATGGCCTTTATTATCTTGGTGTTTGGAATTATTTTTATCCCAAGAATTGTAGATAGAGTTAAAAACGGAGACATTTCCAGGAATGATAGAATGAGCCAAGGGCAAGACAATAATTTTCAAGATGCCAGTCCTTTGGGGTTTTTAGAAATTAATGGCGAAGCAAAAAAAGTGCCTGCGTTTAGTTTTACAGACCAAAACGGAGACACCATTACCAACAAAGACTATGAGGGAAAAGTATATGTAATAGAATTTTTCTTTACAACTTGTCCAACCATTTGTCCTAAAATGAACAAAAACCTTGTTAATGTGCAAAATGCCTTTAAAGGAAACAAAGATTTTGGAATTGCTTCGTTCTCCATAAATCCAGAACACGATACCATTCAGGTTCTAAAAGATTATGCCCAACAATATGGAATTACAA
Organism: Xanthomarina gelatinilytica; assembly: GCF_000348685.1. Taxonomy (GTDB): domain Bacteria; phylum Bacteroidota; class Bacteroidia; order Flavobacteriales; family Flavobacteriaceae; genus Xanthomarina; species Xanthomarina gelatinilytica. The sequence goes on from NZ_ANLA01000004.1 coordinate 699,617, forward strand.
ACCCAAATTGGCATTTATTAACAGGAGAACAGGAGGCAATCTATAAACTCGCCAACGAAGGCTTCAACCTTTACACAGCTCAAGTAGACGAGGTGGAAGGTGGTTTTGAACATTCTGGAAATTTTGCATTAATAGATAAAAATGGGTTTATACGTTCCAGAATGATAAACGGAAACCCAATAATATATTATAATGGAATTATTTCTGAAGCTGAAGGTATGGATGAAGATGGTCAAGAACAACAAATCACGATGCTTAAAGAAGACATAAAGAAATTGTTAAATGAATAATAAAGAGCAAGAATTAAAAAAATACAATAAATGGATTGTTTTTTTATCAATTGTAATTCCATTGATTGTTGCAGCATTATTTGGTATTAATTTACGCGATTTAGGTTTTAATGTGCAACCACTAACCATGTTGCCTCCAATTTATGCGACCATTAATGGACTGACAGCCGTGATCCTAATCATTGCCTTTTTTGCCATTAAAAACAAAAATATCGTACTGCACGAAAACTTAATGACAACAGCTGTAGGTTGTTCTGCAGTATTCTTAGTGTTATATGTGGCTTATCACATGACAAGTGATTCTACAAAATTTGGAGGAGAAGGCACCATAAAATATATTTATTACTTTATATTAATAACACATATTTTATTGTCCATTGTTATTATCCCGTTTGTCTTGATCACTTTTGCTAGAGCCATAACAGGAAACTTTTTATTGCATAAAAAAATTGCCAGAATAACATTTCCGCTATGGTTGTATGTTGCTGTTTCTGGGGTTATAGTTTATTTAATGATCTCACCATACTATGTAAATTGATAAATTATGAAACGTAAAATTCTTTTTGTCCTGTTGTCTTTTTTCGTCTTTTTTCAAACCAATGCGCAGTGTGCCATGTGTCGTGCTGTTTTAGAGAACGAGGAAGGACAGGAAATCGCTAAAGGTATAAATGATGGAATTGTGTACCTCATGGCCATTCCTTACATTTTGGTGGCAGGAATAGGGTTCTTAATTTATAAAAAGTTTAACAAGCCTAAAAAATCGTCGCTTTAAAATATATTTACTTTTGTTGTAACAATTTAGGTTTTAAATAGTCTAACTTTTATAAAGCACTAACTAGCAACAAAAATAACTATGTTAAACATAAAGAAACTTCACAAATCCTATCCCATAGGAGATTCGAGTTTACATGTATTGAAAGGAATAGATTTGTCTGTTGAAAATGGAGAGATGGTTGCCATAATGGGCTCATCTGGTTCAGGAAAATCAACCTTGCTTAATATTATTGGCATGCTTGATGAGGCAGACGAAGGAGAATATATTCTAGATGGTGTCCCTATTAAAAACCTTACAGAAAAAAAAGCAGCTATTTATAGAAATAAGTTTCTGGGTTTTATTTTTCAATCTTTTAACCTAATCAATTACAAAAACGCTCTCGATAATGTGGCATTGCCCTTATATTACCAAGGGATAAAACGCCAAGAAAGGCAAGAAAAAGCTTTGTTCCATCTTGAGAAAGTAGGACTAAAGGCTTGGGCACACCATTTACCAAACGAGTTGTCTGGTGGTCAAAAACAACGTGTTGCCATTGCTAGGGCTCTGGCTGCAAATCCCAAATTACTGTTGGCCGATGAGCCTACTGGAGCTTTGGATACCAAAACATCGTACGAGATTATGGATTTTATCCAGCATTTAAACGATGAAGGAAAAACCATTCTTATTGTTACACATGAGGAAGACATTGCACATATGTGTAAGCGCATTGTACGTTTAAAAGATGGTGTTATCATGGAAGACGAAAAAGTAGAACAAGTAAGAGCCTCACAATATGTTTGATAGAGACCTCTGGAGAGAAATATTTCAAAGTATAAACATGAACAGGACTAGAAGTGTCCTCTCTGGTTTTACTGTTGCTTTTGCTATCCTACTATTTACCATTCTGTTTGGAATTGCAAACGGACTCAACAACACCTTTGCAGAAGCTTTTGCAGACGATGCAAACAATTCCATTTTCATTCAATCTGGTACCACTACAAAAGCCCATAAAGGCTATCAAGCAGGAAGACAGATCCAATTTAAGAATAAAGATTACGATTATATAAAAGAGGAGTATGGGGATAAAGTACAATACATTACCTCTAGATTGTATTTAAACGTTAATGCTTCTTTTAGAAACGAAAAAAACACATATAATGTAAGAGCTGTTCATCCAGATCACCAATATCTTGAAAATACCAAAATGAAGGAAGGCAGGTATATCAATCAGTTGGATTTGGATAATAGATCCAAAGTTGTGGTAATAGGAAGATTGGTTGAAGAAGACCTGTTTCTTAAAACTACAGCCTTGGGAAAGTACTTAAGTTTAAATGGTTTGCAATATAAAATTGTTGGCATTTTTACAGACGATGGCGGCGACAATGAAGAACGCTTAATTTACATGCCTATTAGTACAGCGCAACGAGTATATGGTAATAACGATTATATAGATCAAATCAATCTTACCTATAATCCTGAAATGAATTACGATAAAGCCATTGCTTTTAGCAACTCACTCACCAAAGATTTAAAAGACCGTTTTGATGTGGCCAGTAGCGACCAAAGAGCCATAAGGGTTAGAAATTTGGCCAATGAGTCCAAAACCGTTAACCAAATGACCTTTGGTTTGGGTGTTATTATTATTGTAATTGGTTTTGGAACTTTAATCGCAGGAGTGGTTGGTGTTAGTAATATCATGATATTTATAGTGAAAGAACGTACCAAAGAGATTGGGATTCGTAAAGCCTTAGGAGCCTCACCAAAATCCATTATATCCATCATTTTAATGGAATCTATTTTAATTACTGCCATTGCAGGTTATGTAGGTTTACTGATTGGAATGGGAGTGTTGGAGTTTATAGGGCCAAGTTTAGAGACCTATTTTATAAAAGATCCAAGTGTGAGTACCACCTTGGTTATTGGAGCAACCATTACGCTAATAATCGCAGGTGGTATTGCAGGATATTTACCAGCTAAAAAAGCATCACAGATCAAACCTATAGTAGCCTTAAGAGACGATTAATATGATAAAATTTTTATTCGAAAGAGATACATGGCAGGAAGTATGGGATAGTCTTACTAAAAACAAGTTAAGATCCATGCTTACTATGGTTGGCGTTTGGTGGGGAATTTTATTGCTTATCGGACTCCTGGGTTCTGCTAAAGGGTTGGAAAATTCTTTTAATAGACTGTTTGGAAGCTTTGCCACCAACAGTGTGTTTGTTTGGGGACAAAGTACCAGCAAGCCATTTAAGGGGTTTCAAGAAGGAAAACAAGTAAGATTAACACTCTCTGATGCTAAATTGGTTGAAGAAAATGTGGAAGGAATTGAATTTGTGGTACCAAGAAACCAAAATCAATCCTTAGTGGTAAGAGATTTTTTATCTGGAACTTATAGTATTAATGGCGATTTTCCATTACTGGATAAGGTTCAGAAAAAGAAGATGATGTATGGGCGTTTTATCAATCAAAACGATATTGACGAAAAGAAAAAAGTAGCTGTCATTTCAGAAGACATCTATAAGCAACTGTTTGAAAAAGATGAAGAAATGATTGGCCAATACATAAAAATTAATGGCATGAATTTCACGGTTATTGGGATGTTTGAAAATGGTAATGTCAATATGGGGCCAACCAGCGACATCCATATCCCATTTACCACCTTTCAACAAATATACAACCAAGGCAACCAAATAGGTTGGATGATGCTTACTGGAAAACCAGAATACGATATTACACAAATAGAAGCAGATGCCAAATTGATATTAAGGAACTTAAACAACATCCATCCTGAAGATACACGGGCTTTTGGAAGTTTTAACCTTGGTAAAGAATTTAAAAAAGTAACAGGATTTTTAGTCGGTATGCAATTTTTAACATGGTTTGTTGGGATTGCTACCTTGATTGCAGGTGTATTTGCTATTGGAAACATTTTATTGATAACCGTAAAAGAGCGTACCAAAGAGATAGGAGTGCGTCGTGCTTTAGGAGCCACTCCTTTTGAAATTAAAAGACAGATCGTGGTAGAAGCCGTGTTCATTACCTTATTGGCTGGTTTTTTTGGAATCATAACAGGAGGATGGATTTTAATAGGAATCGATTCTGCTTTTGGACAAGGAGACGAAGCCGTTCTTGTAAACGCATCTGTATCCATTGCAGTGGTATTTATAGCACTTATTATATTGATAGTATTGGGAACCCTAATCGGGCTCATACCAGCCTTTAAAGCCACCAGCATCAAACCTATAGACGCTTTAAGGGAAGAATAAATAACTAGTAACATCATAATCAACCAAACGAATAATAATTTAGATCACATGAATAAAACATTAAAAATCATCATTGGAATTGTATTGCTGATACTTTTTGTATGGGTAATTAAATATTTTAAAGAATCAAATGCGAAAGCTATTGAAGATTTTAAGGTAGAAGAGCCTTTCTACACATCTATTAACACAAAAGTTGTGGCAACAGGAAAGCTCAATCCGGAGGAAGAAATTGAATTGAAACCTCAAATAGGTGGAATTATCGATAAAATCTTAGTTGAAGAAGGCGATGTCGTAAAAAAAGGCGATTTGATTGCTAAAATTAGAGTGGTACCTAACGAACAAAACTTGGCAAGTGCCAATAGTAGAATCCGTACTGCCAGACTGGCTTTGGACAATGCTCAAATTCTTTACGACAGAAACAAAGGCCTATTTGAAAAAGGAGTGATTTCTAAACAGGATTTTGAAAATAGCGAGCTATCTTATAACCAAGCTAAAGAAACTTTAATTCAGGCCCAAAACGATTTTCAAATCATAAGACAAGGATCGCTCTCAGGAGGAGGTTCGGCCAACACAAACATTGTGGCACAAATATCTGGAACGGTTTTGGAAATCCCTGTAAGGGAAGGAGACCAAGTTATTGAATCCAATAGTTTTAATGCCGGAACAACGGTTGCAACCATTGCCGATATGAGCAAAATGATTTTTGAAGGAAAAGTGGACGAAGCAGAAGTTGGCAAAATAGAAGAAGGTAAAGAAATTAGAGTGGTTCTTGGCGCTTTGAATGAGCAAGAATTTCCTGCTAAATTAACTTTTGTGGCACCAAAGGGACAAGAAGAAAGTGGTGCTGTTCAATTTACCATAAAAGCCGATGTTGAAGTAACACCATCAATCAAAATTAGAGCAGGTTACAGTGCCAACGCCGAAATTGATATGGAGAGTAAAGACAGTGTTCTGGTAATAAAAGAAGCCTTACTTCAATTTAATAGAATTACCGAAAAACCATATGTTGAAATATTAAAAGACGATAATACCTATGAAGAAAAATATGTAGAACTAGGTATTTCCGATGGTATTAACGTAGAAATTGTGGAAGGTGTTAAAGAAGGGGATAAAATTAAAGTGTGGAACAAAGCATCAAAAGAAAATAATGATGAAGATGAATAGAAACATAGTAACAACTGTTTTACTAACCATTTTTATAAGTATTTCGGGTTTTGCCCAAGACAAAAAATGGAGCCTGGAAGAATGTGTAAATTATGCTTTGGAAAACAACATTTCCATAAAACAAACAGCTTTAGACACAGACTTGGCTGATCAGGATTTAATAAGCGCTAAAGGTAATTTCTTGCCAAATGTTAATGCCTCTGCATCACAAGATTGGAATTTTGGGTCTTTTATTGGACAAGATGGAAATCGTGTGTCTATTGACTCTAGGGGAAATAGTTTTGGCTTGAACACAGGTGTTACTCTATTCAACGGATTTAGAAATACCAGCATCTATAAACAAGCTCAGTTGGGAATTGAATCCAGTGAATTACAATTGAGTATTTTGAAGGATAACATTTCAGTAAATGTAGTTAATCAGTATTTAAATATTTTATTGAACAAGGAAAATTTAAAAGTGGCAGAGGAACAAGTGGCCATTACTGAAAAACAAGTAATCCAAGTGTCAGAATTGGTCGATTCTGGTGTAAGACCCCGAGCAGATTTGTTTGAAGTGGAAGCCCAATTAGCCAGCGATAGAGAAAGACTCACCAATGTTGAGAACAGTTTGGAGCTTGCTAAACTTGCACTCACTCAACTATTGCAAATTTCGAATGAAGGGTTTGATGTAGAAGAGATTGAATTATCTCTTCCAGAAGTTTTGGTAGAGCACAAAAGTTCCAATGAAATTTACGATTATGCCTTACAAAACAGACCAGAAATTAAAAAAGCAGAACTGGATATTGAAAATTCCATATTAGCTATAGACATTGCTAAAAGTGCTTATTATCCTACCTTAAGTTTTGGTGCTGGCCTTGGAACTTCTTACCAACATTTTCAAGGTCAAGAGGATTTGAGAGTGGTAATAGATCCTAATGATCCAACAAACATTTCTTTAGTAGAAAATGGATTTTGGCAACAGCTTGAAGATAATTTAGGGTATAATCTAGGATTTAGATTAGACATTCCAATTTTTAATAGAATGCAAACCAAAGTGAGTGTAGATAAAGCCAAAATAAATAAGGAGCGTATTGCTTATTCTTTAGACCAAGCCAAGCAAGACTTGCGCTCAACCATAGAACAAGCTTATACAGATGCCAAGGCTGCTTTTAAACAGTTTGAAGCTTCTCAAGTGTCTTTAAATGCACAAAAAGAAGCATTTAAAAATGCTCAAGAAAGCTACAATTCCGGTGTTATGAACTCTTTTGAATTTGAACAGGTTAGAAACAGATTGGTTAATGCTGAAGCCAATTTAATTAATGCAAAATATAACTTTGTATTTACAACCAAAGTATTAGATTTCTATTTAGGAAAACCATTAACAGATTAAATAAAGTGGCTATTATATTAAGTGTAGAAACTTCAACAACCAATTGTTCAGTCTCTCTTTCTAAACAAGGAGAGACTTTTGCACTTTTGGAAGATAACAGTAAAGATTATTCCCATGCTGAACGACTGCATGTATATATGGAAAGACTCTTGGCAGAAAACAATTTACAGCCAAACCAATTGGATGCCATTGCAGTAAGTAAAGGTCCTGGTTCCTATACAGGATTAAGAATAGGTGTTTCGGCTGCTAAAGGTCTTTGTTTTGCCTTAAATAAGCCTTTAATATCTGTTTCTACTCTGGAAGCTTTGGCACATCAAGTAATTGTTGAAAAGGGATTGATAATTCCCATGCTCGATGCCAGACGTATGGAAGTTTATTCTGCTGTTTTTGATGCAAATTACCAAATCATAAGAGAGGTTGAAGCACAAATCCTGGATGCTAATGCCTTTGCTGAATATTTAGAGACTGGACAGGTCTTTTTTTTAGGAAATGGTGTTGAAAAGTTTAAATCCATCATTCAGCATCCACATGCTCATTTTATAGACAATAAGTTGCCTTCTGCAAACCAAATGAGCCAGATAGCTTATCGTAAATTCCAAAAAAGCGACTTTGAGGACGTCGCTTATTTTGAACCTTACTACTTAAAGGATTTTGTAGTTATAAAATCAAATAAAAAATAAAAAAGCCTCCCAAGAAATTGGGAGGCTTAAAGTTTTAGGCTTTTTTCTGTATTTCAACTTGATGTGGATAAGGAATATCAATTCCGGCAGCATCAAGAGCTTCTTTGGTATTTTCTATCATACTGAATTTCACATCCCAATAATCTTCTTTTTTCACCCAAACCCTTGTAAAAAAGTTAATGGAACTATCTCCCAACTCAGACACATTGATTGCTGGAGCTGGATCTTTTAGGATGGAAGGATTGGCCTCTACAACACTTAAAATAACCTCTTTGGTTTTTTTAATGTCAGACTCGTATCCTACTCCAAAAGTAACATCTACACGTCTTGTGTCTTCTGTGCTGTAGTTTGTGATGTTGCCATTGGAAAGACTGCCATTTGGTATAATAATTTCTTTATTGTCTGGAGTTGTTAACTTGGTTGTAAATATTTCAATTTCCTTAACCGTTCCGGTTTCTCCCTGCGCTTCAATAAAATCGCCAATTTTAAAAGGTTTAAAAATCATAATTAAAACACCTCCTGCAAAATTTCCTAAAGAACCTTGAAGTGCCATACCAATAGCCAAGCCGGCTGCAGCTAAAATTGCGGCAAAAGAAGTAGTTTCTACCCCAAGCTGAGATAAGATAGCAAGAATTAAAAGGATTTTTAATAACCAACTAATTAAATTTAAAAGGAACTTTTGAAGACTTTCATCAAAGCCTCTTTTGGTCATCACAGTTCGAGCGCCACGAACCAGTTTTTTTATGATCCAGGAACCAATAACCCATATAACAATGGCTCCAATAATTTTCAAGCCATATTCAGTTGCAAGTTCAATACCTTTAGTAGTCCAATTTTCAATATCCATATATGTTTTTTTTGATTAGACCGTAAAGTTAAAAAAAATAGTTTGAAATCTGGTTTTCAAATAGAAACGGATGGTTATTTAAACAAATATTAAATTAGTATGGAGCTAATGGCTAAAACCGAAGGGATTGACTGGATATAAAAAAGCGATATTTTTTTGGTGGTTATTGCTCCAAAAATACCAGCAACTGTAATGCAGCCCAAAAAGAAAAGAATGGTTTTGGTATCATTGTTAACTAGTGAAAAAATTAAACCAGCTGCTAAAAACCCATTGTACAAACCTTGGTTGGCTGCTAATACTTTTGTCTCTTCGGCAAAGGCTTTGGATTTTAAACCAAAAGTTTTAATGCCTTTAGGTTTGGTCCATAAAAACATTTCCAAAAATAAAAAATAGAGATGCTCTAAGGCAACCAAACAAACTAAAAAAATGGATACAATACTCATGTTATTTGTTTTTTAATTGGTTTATGGCTTCTTGACTGTTTTTAACTGGTAATTTACAGGTATGGTTTACACAAACATAAATTAAGGTTTCATTTTCTATATATCTATTAAGCAATAAAGGAAGCTTGCTTTTTTTAGTGCTTCCAGCTACAATTTTATTTGGAAGATATTCTTGGTTTATTTCTTTTATTTTTTTGTTGGCATTTGCTCCAGTAGCTGCAACTTCATAAAAAGGCTGTGTGTAGTTTAGCATAAGATCCAACCAATTGGAATAATTGGATCCGTATTCCTGTATCTCTAGCTTAACGTTGTTTAACATCATTGTGGCTGTTTTTAAATAATATGTGTTATCAAAAAAACGTGATAATTTAAATAAGTTTTTGGCCATAACGGAATTGCTTGAAGGAATGACATTGTCTCTATATTCCAAGCTTCTGCTAACCAACATGGCATCTTCATTGGAAGTGAAATAAAACATGCCATTGTTTGTTTCGTAAAAATGATCGAACACATAGTTGGTTAAATCCCTGGCAGTAAATAACCATGTTTCGTTTAAGGTGTTTTCGTAAAGCGCAATCAATGCCTCTATGGTTAGTGCGTAATCTTCCAGATAGCCATTTATGGTACTTTTGTTGTTTTTGTAGTTATGGTTTAAGCCACCATCTTCACGCCATTGGTTGTAGGTAATAAAATGGGCATTTTTTTCTGCCGATTTTAAAAAAGCAGCTTCACCAAAAACCCTATAAGCATCTACATAAGCTTTTAACATTAAAGCATTCCAGGAGGTTAAGGTCTTGTCGTCCAAACTTGGTCTGGATCTTTTCTCACGATTGTTTAACAACTGTTCCTTCCATTGGTTTTTCTTCTCGTTTAATTTTTCAATACTTATGTTGTGGGTTTTCACAAATGCATTATCTGAATCTTTTCTAATTAAAACATAATGGTTCTTTTCCCAAAAACCATAGTTATTAATGTTATAATATGCTGCAAACAATTCAAAATCAGCACCTAATATTTGTTGAAGCTCTTCTGTGGTCCAAACATAAAAGGCGCCTTCTTCCAGATGGCCTTGCGTGGTGTGGCTATCTGCATCCAATGAAGAATAAAACGCTCCATTTTCTGCAGTTAATTCCCGTTCTACAAAAGCTAAGGTTTCGTACACAACGTCCTTGTAAAGTTTGTTTTTGGTAATTAGGTAAGCATCAGTATATAAGCTTACCAATTGGGCATTGTCGTATAGCATTTTCTCGAAGTGAGGAATGTGCCAATTCACATCTGTTGCATATCTTGAAAAACCACCTCCAACCTGGTCGTAAAGTCCTCCATACGCCATTTTTGTAAGCGTGAGGTTTACAAATTCCTGCAGCTCTTTATGATGTTTTGTGTATGCATATCGTAATAAAAAATGATAATTGTTTGGCATCATAAACTTTGGAGCACGTTTTAAGCCACCAAGTTCACGATCGAAATATTGCGACCAATTTGTAACGGTTTCATCAATAAATTCAATGTTAAAATCGGCTTCATTGGTATTTACTGTAATCATATCCATGGCTTTAATGCCTTGTTCCAGCTTATTGGCATATTCATGGAGCTTTTCTGGATTTCTATTATAGAGGTCTGAAATTTGCTCCAACGCACTAAGCCATTGTTCTTTTCTAAAATAAGTGCCTCCCCAAACAGGTCTGCCATCTGGAAGCGCTACCACATTCATGGGCCAACCACCACTTCCTGTCATTAGTTGCACAGCATTCATATATACTTGATCGATGTCTGGACGTTCCTCTCTATCAACTTTTATGTTTATAAAATTAGAGTTCATGAGTTTGGCTACAACTGTGTCTTCAAAACTTTCGTGTTCCATAACATGACACCAGTGACAAGCAGCATAGCCAACACTAATTAAAAGCAGTTTGTTCTCGGTTTTTGCTTTTTTTAAAGCAGTATCGTTCCAAGGATGCCAATCTACAGGATTGTGGGCATGTTGTAAAAGATAAGGACTGGTTTCGTGAATTAAATTGTTTGTGTATGGCTTATTCATAAGGTTTTTATTTGGTCCTTGACAACTCGATAAAATGCTGAGCAATAATATGAGAGCATATTTCATAACTCAAAGTTACGGATTTAAAGACACAAAAAAAGCGTCCATGTAGAACGCTTAGGTTTTAAAATATTTGAAAATGGTCTAGTTAACTTCGAATGTCAGTTTTACATTGACCCTAAATTCTGTTACTTGATCTCCATTTACAATGGCACTTTGCTCTTTAATGTAAACGGATTTAATGTTCTTTACGGTTTTAGAAGCTTCTTTGACTGCTTTTCTGGTGGCATCTTCCCAACTTTCTTTAGAATTTGATAAGACTTCGATAACTTTTAATACTGCCATAATTATAATTTTTTAAATGAAACTTTAGTGAATCTTAAAGTTAAGAAAAAATTAACCATTTATGGCAACAACAGTGTTAACTTTACCTTGTAACATTTCCTTAAGGATGTTTTCTATACCACTTTTTAGGGTATACGTGGAAGAAGGGCAGCCACTGCAAGCACCTTGTAAAATCACTTTTACTTCTTTGCTTTCCGGATTGTAAGAGTTAAATTGAATATTGCCACCATCACTGGCAACGGCAGGTTTAACATATTCTTCCAAAATATTGATGATTTGTTTGGAGATATCGTCCAACTCTTCAAAGGAGGCATCCAGTTGTTCCGAAGTTTTTTTCAAGGCTTTTGGTGCTTCTGGAGCAATAATTTCTTTTCCTTGTTCTATATAACTTCTAATGAATTCACGAAGTTCCATGGTGATTTCATTCCAATCGGCAACTTCATATTTGGTAACAGAAACAAAATTTTCATCAAAAAAGACTCCTTTTACAAAAGGGAAATGAAATAATTGGGTTGCTAAAGGCGATAATTTGGCTTCATCTATTGAAGTGAATTCATAAGACGTTGTTACCAGTTTCTTGTTGGCCACAAATTTCATGGCAGAAGGGTTTGGAGTGCTTTCAGCATAAACCGTTACAGGTACTTTTTTAGGGGCAGCTGTCTCCTCTACTACTACACCACCATTGTTCAGGTAGCTTTGTATCTGATCGGCAACTTCATCCTGGACGTCTTTCCATGCTATAATATTAAACCGTTCTACAGCAATAAAATTACCAGAGATGTAAACTTTTTTCACAAAAGGTAAATAAAATAATTGCTGTGCCAATGGGGAAGATTTTGCTTCGTCTATATTGTTGAATTCGAAACTTTGATGCTGTGTTATAAATTGATTTATTTCGAATTTTATAATGCTATTGTTGGAAGTTTCTTTAATGGAAACTTGAAAAGTATTCATAAGTTTAAAATTTTTTACAAAAATACTAAAAGATAACTTTAGATATCCATATATTTGGCTTTTTCGCTTTTAAGAGCACAATTTTTTTATCGTATTTTCTCTAAATATAGTAAACCTTTAACTTTATTGTGAGACTGATAAAAAGTAATTTTTATATATTTGGTTTCTGTTTATAATTTTTTAGTAAAAAATTAGTTTAATTAATAGCCAATTAGCAACTTTTAAACAGAGTCCCTGAAAACTAAAATTATGATATTGAAAAGGTTTTATATGCTAGCTTTTGTGTTTTTGTTAGCGCAAACAGCTATATCTCAAGAGGGTATGCCTATTTACTCAGATTATTTAACCGATAATTACTACTTAATTCACCCTTCCATGGCTGGAGCAGCCAATTGTGCCAAAGTGAGAGTTACAGGTCGTCAACAATGGTTTGGGGACGAAGATGCACCTAGACTTTTAACCATGAGCGTCAATGGAAGAATAGGCGAATCGAATTCTGGTGTTGGAGCTATTTTTTATTCTGATAAAAACGGATATCACTCCCAAAATGGTGCCTATTTAACCTATGCACATCATATTATGTTTTCTAGAAGCGAAGTGGATCTAAACATGCTTTCTTTTGGTTTAAGTGCAGGGGTTTTACAATATAAATTGGATGAAACAGCTTTTACAAACGAGCCTTTTGATCCCATAATCGCTGGGATCGAGCAAAGTGCCACTAATTTTAATATAGACTTTGGTTTTTCTTATTTCCTATACAATTTTTATGCACATGCAACCGTAAAAAACATGCTTAAAAACGATGGTGTTAATTCCAATGCCAACGGACTTTTTGCTTATGACAATCCGAGACAATTTATATTGAGTGCTGGAAATGTGTTTCAAAAATACGGAAGCGAATGGAGTTTTGAACCTTCCTTGATGTTTCTGTATAAAGATGGTACCAAAGAATCTTCCATAGATGTTAATGCAAAGGCTTATAAAGAGTTTGAGTTTGGTAAACTATGGGGAGGAATTTCATATAGAAGAAGTTTGGATGGTGCCGAGTTTCAAGATGGACAAGGGGTTTCCAGTCAAAAATTACAATACATCACTCCGTTACTGGGTATAAATTATGGCCAGTTTATGTTTGCTTATACATATTCTTATCAAGCCAATTCCGTGGTATATAATAATGGTGGTTTTCATCAAATTACTTTAGGATATAATTTTGCTTGTAAAAAGGAGCGTTACCATTGTAACTGTCCTGCAGTAAATTAAAAAGTTATAGCCTTGAAGATTTCAAGGCTTTTTTTTGGTTGAAACAATCCTGTTTTAGACTTTTGATTCACTTAATTTTTTTGTATATTTTTTGTAAATAAACAACATGCCATGCCAATTATAAAACCTGTAAACGGAAAACATCCACACATTCCAGAGTCCTGTTTTGTTGCAGAAAACGCTACTATTGTAGGCGAAGTAACCATGGGTAACCAATGTAGTATTTGGTTTAATGCAGTAGTTAGAGGTGATGTTCATTATATTAAAATGGGCCATAAGGTAAATGTACAGGATGGCGCAGTAATACATGCTACTTATCAAAAACATCCTACAAACATTGGGAACAACGTATCCATAGGACATAATGCCATTGTGCATGGCTGCACCATACATGATAATGTGCTTATTGGTATGGGTAGCATTGTGATGGATAATTGTGTTGTTGAAAGCAACAGTATAATTGCTGCTGGTGCTGTGGTCACTCAAAACACCAGAGTAGAGGCAGGAAGTATTTATGCAGGAGTGCCTGCAAGAAAAGTAAAAGACATTAGCCAGGAATTGATATCAGGAGAAATCCATAGAATTGCTGAAAATTATGTCACTTATTCCGGTTGGTTTAAAGATGTTTAAAAATCTAAATATTCTATTTTGTACTGATTGCCAATTAGGGACTTTAAAACATCCAACCTACCATTGGAATAGAACTCAATTTGAGGTTTTGATATGGATTGGTTTAACAGCTGATGTTGTTTTAAAACAGCTTGGGTTTGCCTGGCAACTGCCTCTCCAGAATCAATAATTTTAATGTGTTTTGGAAGTATCTCCAAGAGCTGTGGCAGCAAATAAGGGTAGTGTGTACAGCCTAACACCAAGTAATCTACATTGGCATCCAACATGGGTTTCATGTATAATTTTAATAGCGAAGACATTTCTTCTGAATAGATGTTGCCATTTTCGATTAAGCCTACCAAACCTTCCCCAACTTGCTCTACCACTTTAATGCCATTGGCAAAAAGATCGGTGGTTTTATGAAACAGTTCGCTGGAAAGTGTGCCTTTGGTTGCTAGAATACCTATGGTTTTTGTTTTGGTGTTTAAAGCAGCAGGTTTTATGGCTGGTTCAATACCTATAATGGGAATGGGATAGGTGTCCCTTAAAATTTTTATGGCATTGGTTGTGGCTGTATTACAGGCAACAACAATAAGCTTACAGCCTTTATTTAAAAGTAAATCGCTGTTTTTTTTACTTAGGGATATGATTTCTTCTTTAGATTTTTCACCATAAGGCGCATTTTTGCTATCGGCTAGATACATGGTGTTTTCGTATGGCAATAAGAGGTTTAGCTCCTTCCAAATGGAGGTGCCACCAACGCCAGAATCGAAAATGCCAATAGGTTGCTTGTTCATACTTCCAAAAATAAAAAAAGCCACTTGATTTAAGTGGCTTTCAATTTAACTTTTTAAAATAAATTAGATTCCTAATTCTTTTTTAACATCGTCTATAAGGTTTTTACCGTCAGCCATAATAACGCCACCACCTTGGGTAGAGTCCAATACGTAATCAAAACCTTGAGCTCTGGCAACTTTTAAAATGGCAGCTTTAGCTTTTTCAGTAATTGGTTTTAATAAATCAATTTCTTTTTTCTGCATTTCTTGTTGTGCTTGCCCTTGGTATTGTTGTATGTTTTGTTGCATGGTTTGTATCTCCATTGAACGTTTTTGGTTTTCTTCGTCAGTTTTTGTTGCAGCTTCAGCTTCGTATTGTTTCAATTTATTTTGATACTCTGTTACCATAGCTTGAATATCGGCTTCGTAAGTTTTACCAAGCTTGTCCATTTCTGCTTGTGCTGTATTCATTTCTGGCATCGCTTTTATTAAGTCTTGTGTATTAATATGCGCTACTTTGCTTTGGGCTTGCGTAAAACTTGTTGCTCCAATAAATAAGGCTGCTGCAAATAAAAAGGTTTTAAAATGTTTCATTTCTAAATAGTATTAATAAGTGTTATAATTTAATTGTTATCTGTTTCGTCTGGCTCTGTGCCATCATTATTGTTTTCTTGTGCTTGTTGTCTTTCTCTTTCTTCTTTTGCTTTTTGTCTGTCTTCAAGAATTTTTTGTCTTCTTGCATCCAGTTCTTTTTGTCTTTCTTCTCTATCTCTTAATTTTTGTTGTCTGCGTTCTTCAAGAATTTCTTCTCTGGATTTTTGTTCTACTGGTTCGCCATCCTCATTTACAACTTCTCCATCTTCGTTAGTGGTTGTTTCTTGGTTTTGTGTGTTTCTGGCATTTAGTTTTTCTTCTCTAATTCTAGCTCTTTCGGCTATGATACTGTCTCTACGTTTTTGAGCTTCTAATTGCTTTTGTTCGCGTTCGTTTAAAATTTGCTCTCTACGTTCTTCGGCAGCTTTTTCCCTGGCTTCTTGTTCTTCGTCTATTTCAGGAAGGTTTTCTTCGGCTTCAGCAGCTTTGCGTTCCTGCCTTGTTTGGGCCTGAGTACGTTTTGAGGTTCTGGAAATGCTTCGAATGACTTCATCGCTAAAATCGAATCGTTCTGCAGAATATAACATCACCACATCTGCCGATTTATCGAAAACAAAATCGTACTTTCTTTTTTCGGCCATATCTTGAACTGCAGCAAATATTTGGTCTTGAATAGGCTGGATCAACTGTTTTTTTTGAATCATTAAATCACCATTTGGACCAAATCTTTTTTGTTGATAGTCTAGAATTTCCTTTTCTTCAAAAGCTATATCTTCTTCACGTTCTTCAATAAGTTCTTTTGTTAAAAGTGCTTTCTCGTTGCTTAAATCTTTTCGTTTTTGTTCAATCTCGTTTAACTGGGTTTCAATTTCAGTTTTCCATTTTTGAACTTTACTTTCCAACTGGGCAGATGCTTCTTGATATTCAGGGACATTTTGTAAAATGTACTCTGTATCTATGTAACCTATTCTTACACCACGTTGTGCATGAGCAGATATACCAATTGTAGAAACTATAATCAGTAAAAAAAGAACTTTTAATTTCATCTGTGTCATAATTTATAATTTATGGTCTATAAATTCTAAAAACGACAGCTAATTATTTAAGTTGTCTGTCTATTTTTTGAATTATTATTTTCAAAATTAACGAAATTTAACTTTAAAAATTTTAATTCTCAATTTAAATAATCAAATTGTTATTAGAAAATATCGTGCCAAATTAAAATTGTTGTCCAATTATAAAGTGTGTTTCCCATCCATTTGGTTGTGTTTGTCCAGGAACAGGATCGAATCCGTAACCAAAATCAATACCCAGTAAACCAAAGGCAGGCATAAATACACGCAGACCAACACCAGCAGATCGTTTAAGGTCGTAAGGGCTGTAATCTTTAAATGCGTTATAGGACATACCACCTTCCATAAACCCTAAAACAAATATTTTTGCTTGTTGTTTTAAGGTAATAGGATATCTTAATTCCAATGAAAATTTATTGTAAATGGTTCCACCATCGTTGGTAGGATTGCCATTTTCATCCAAAGGTTGGATGGATTGGTTAGGATATCCACGTAATGCAATTGTTTCCCTGCCATCCAAGCTGTAAGACCCCAAACCATCTCCTCCTAAAAAGAAACGCTCGAAAGGGATGTCTCCTCTATCTTGATTGTACGCTCCCAAGAAGCCAAATTCTGCACTTGGCTTTAGAACCAGTTTTTTAACAATCTCGGCATACCAGTCTGCTTTAAACTTAATTTTATAAAACTCCAACCATTTAAATCGCTCTTGGTCAATTTCGGCTATACCTTCACTAGCTTCCTGTCGTATGTCATTATCCAATGATGTATTATTAACGATATTCTCTAAATCTTCCCTTTCGTGTTTTAAGGCATTGTAATCCACATTGTTAAATAAAGAGTATGGTAAGGTTAATTTCGCACTTACACTAAAATTGGAACCTCCAACTGGGAAAACAGGATCGTTATAGGTGCTGTTTCTGCTTAAACCTATGGTGTAAGCCAAGTTATTTGAGTAACCATCACCAAAAGTGAACAGTCCGGTATTATAATTTTTTAGGTTATAATGTTGGTAGCTAACAGCTTGAGATAAGGTGAAAAAGTTATCTGGAGCATTTAAACGTTTTGCAATACCTACCGAGATACCAGTTATGTTAAAGCGTTTGTCTTTGTCAGCTTTTCCAGTTCTGGAATCGTATAAAAATTGTTTGGTATGGGAAACAGAGGTTGAAAATTGAACTGGTTTTTTACCACCTAACCATGGTTCTGTAAAAGAGAAACTGTAGGTTTGATAGAATTGACTTGCTTGTAATCGTAGAGACAGTTTTTGGCCATCACCACGAGGAACAGGTTTGTAAGCGTCTAAATTAAATAAATTTCTTAATGAAAAGTTGTTGAAAGATAGCCCAAGCGTACCAATAAAACCACCTCCGCCATAACCACCTTGTAGTTCTATTTGGCTGGAACCCGTTTCCACAACCACATATTCCAAATCTATGGTACCTTCGTTAGGGTTTGGATTATTGAAGTTGGTTGCAATTTGTGCTGCATCGAAAAATCCTAGCTGACTTAACTCTCTAATGGTTCTAATGACATTTGATTTGTTGTACAACTGTCCTGGACGAGTATGTAGCTCTCTATAGATAACATGATCGTTTGTCACGTCGTTACCAACAACAGAAACATCTGTAAAATGGACCGGTTTACCTTCTGAAATCCTGATTTCTAAATCGATAACATTTCCTTCTGCACTTATTTCAACAGGATTAATGGTTGAGAACAAATAACCATTGTTTTGGTAAAGGTTTGTAATATCTACAGCATCTGGGTTTTCGGTATCTGCGATTCGTTTTTCAAGGAGTACGCCATTATAGGTCTCTCCAGGATTGATACGTAGTATTCTCCTTAAAATATCATCTGAATATACAGTGTTCCCAATAAAGTCTATTTTACCAAAGGTGTATAGCTCGCCTTCTTCCAATTCTATGTAAATGGCAACATTTTTATCATCTAACACCACCAAACTGTCCGACAGAATCCTAGCATCCCTGTAACCGTTTTCTTTGTATTTGTCTATGACACTGTTTAAATCTTCTTTAAAATCGGCTTCAATATATTTGGAACGTTTAAGGATACGGGTTATGTTTTTCTGTTTGGTGTTTTTCATAGCTTTTTTGAGTTTGCTATCTTTAATAACCGTATTTCCAGAAAATTGGATCTCCTTAACTTTTACTTTTTTTCCTTTATCTATATTAACAACCATATTCATAACACTTTTGGATGTTTGAATGGTGTCTTCAACTTCAATGGTGTTAATGTTAACTTTGGTGTTGTAAAATCCTTCTTTTTTGTATTTATTAACAAGGTAGTTTTTGGTAGTGGTAAGAAGGTTCTCGGTAACTTTGACCCCTTTGTTTAAAGAGTTCTCGGTAATGAGTTTTTCTTTCTTTCCTTTTTTGATACCATTGATCTTAACTTCGTTAAGTTCTGGTAAATCTTCCAATCTAATTTCCAAAAACACTTCATTGCCTTCTATTCTATTAACATAAATCTCGATGTTGTTGAATAGGTTGGAATTCCAGAGTTTTTTAATGGCATTGCTTATTTTGTCTCCAGGAATAGAAACTTCTTCTCCAGTCCTTAGTCCAGAGTAAGTGATAATGGTTTGTTCGCTGAAACTGGTTTCTCCAACTACTTCTATGCCACCTATAGTGTATGTTTCACCATTTTGAGGATTTGATACTTGAGCTTTTAAACTTTGAACATTAACAAAAAACAGCAATGTTAAAATAAATGGTAAGTATGTTTTCAATAGTACTTTATTAGTTAATTTGTTCACTTGTTTTCCCAAATCGTCGTTCTCTTTTTTGATATTCAATAATTGCTTCATATAAATGCTGCTTTGTAAAATCTGGCCAAAGTACATTTGTAAAATACAATTCTGCATAGGCAATTTGCCATAAAAGGAAATTGCTTATACGTTGTTCGCCACTTGTTCTAATAAGCAAATCTACGTCGTGTAAATTTTGCGTGTAAAGATGCTCATTAATAACCGATTCATCAATATTTTCGGGCGAAATTATATTATTTTTAACTTTAATGCTTATTTTTTTTAAGGTATTTATTATTTCCTCCCTTGATCCATAACTTAAAGCAAGCGTTAAAACCATTCTGCTGTTGTTTTTGGTTTTCTCCATGACCTCCAAAAGCTCCTTGTGCGCTTTAGCTGGGAGTTCGTTTAGGCAACCTATGGCCATGAGTTTGATGTTGTTGTCTTGAAGGGTTTTAATTTCTTTTTTCAAGGAAGACACCAGAAGTTTCATAAGTGTTTGCACTTCTAGTTTGGGTCTGTTCCAGTTTTCTGTTGAGAAAGCGTAAAGGGTTAAGTTTTCTATGCCCAATTCGGCACAGCCTTCCACTACTTGGCGCACAGCCTTTGTGCCATTTTCATGGCCAAAAGCCCTCATCATGCCTTTTTGTTTGGCCCAACGTCCGTTGCCATCCATTATAATGGCTAGGTGTTTAGGTAATTTGCTTGTATTTATTTCTGATTTTAAATCCATTTAAAAAACGCAATAGCATGGTTTTCTCCCAAAAGTATAGGTCAAGGTAACTCCTGTAAACATGTACCAATCGTTGTTGTTTTTGTTTCCAAAAGCCGAAGGAGCATCATTATCGTAATCTGGAACGCTTCCATCAATTTCATCACTAAAGGTATATCTTGCTCCAATTTCTGCTGCAATAACAAAATTTTCCACAAAACGATATTTAAAACCCAAAACCATAGGAATGCCATAAGCAATACTGCTGGTGTTTTCTGAAGTTAGTTGCCCACGACGAGTAAAATAAAAATTATCATGATAAGCAGCTGTTACGCCAGTATATAAATAAGGGGTTGCCTTGTTGGTGCCTTGATGAAGGTCGAAATCCAAGAATGTGAATTCCAATCCTAAGGAGGCTTCAACTATGTGGTTGTTTATTTGATATCCTCTTTCTTGACGTCTTGGGTCGTCTGATTTTAAATCGTCCATTTTCAGTTCAGAATAAATTAATGAAAACCTAAACGAATGTCTTGGACTTCTGTTCCATTTGTATATACCACCAAAGGCAAGTTGGTTTGGCGCAATGTAATCTGTGGCACCAACATCGCCAATAAAATTACTGCCACCAAGAAAAACCCCAAGTTCATGGGTTTGGGAGTGGCTTAATTGTATAGATATTATGAATAAAAATATTGTGGTTAAATACCTCATAAATGTTCAAAAGTTTGCAAATATAATAAATAAGATTAGCCTATAACAATTTGAATCAAATTGTATTAGGAATAAAACAGTTTTTCTGGCAAATTATTGTTTAATTGCGCTTGTCTTCGCCCCAAAGTAGTTTTTTACGAAGCGTATCCAAAAAACTTTCTTTTAAAAGTTCAATCATTTTTATTTTAAATGGCGCTTTTTTTATGGTTACTATGGTATTGTTGCTTAAGGTTGCAATTCGGGAATCTAAAGAAATTAAAAAGTTGTCTTCCCTACCACTAACTTTAAGTTGGATTTCGGTAGAATCTGTAATAATTAAAGGTCTTGCGCTTAAATTATGTGGCGCAATTGGTGTTAGCACAAAGCTATTGGTGTCTGGAGTGATTACTGGGCCTCCACAACTTAAGGAGTACCCGGTTGAACCAGTTGGTGTGGAAACGATTAAGCCATCGCTCCAATAGGAGGTTAAATACTCTCCGTTTAATCTGGTTTCCACAGTAATCATGGAAGTGGTGTTTTTTCTGCTTACTGCAATTTCATTGAGTGCAAAATTCAAATCGTTGAATTCTTTATGTTCCGGTGAGGTTTGAATGGAAAGTAAGCTTCGTTCTGATATTTTGTAATTTCCAGATAAAATATCGTCTATGGCTTCGGTAATGTCTTCGTTTTGTATGGTTGCCAAAAACCCCAACCTACCTGTGTTTATGCCAACTATGGGAATGTCTAAATCTTTGACCAATGTTGTAGTCCTTAAAATAGTTCCATCGCCACCAATGCTGATCAATAAATCGAAGCTTTTATCCAAAGTACGGAAGGTTTTGAATTTATCGTAGTTTTTATGATTGGTTAACTGGTGGTTTACAATATCGAAAAATTGCTCTTCAACATACACGTTTGTGTTTTTTTCATACAAATAATCTAAAAGGATTTCTACAGCTTCTTCAGCGTTTTTATGATAGAATTGACCGAAAATTGCAATTTTCATGTGTTTGATTGGTTGTTTTAAGGGCACATGTTACAGCCAATGAATCATGCTCTTAAGCATGCAGCTTTAGGGCTAGGCTGTTTCATCCTTATATGTTTAAATATTTATTTAAATAATCCGATCGGTCTTTTAAACTTTCCATGTAACTGTCTTCTTCGTGGCCAGAAATCACATTATAACTATAGCGTCTAAAAGTCTGCATAATATCGTTTAATCCAGTGTTCCCAATTTTCAGGGTTATTTGTACGAGGTCGTTTTCCATTTTAGAAATAAAAGCACCTAATAATTTTCCGTTGTTGGATTCAACAATTTGGCTCAGTTCGCTAAAGGAGTAATCGGTTGTGCCTTTTTCAACAATTAAAATGCTTCCAGCTTCGGCAAAGAAAGGGGTTTCGTTAAACAAGCCTATAATGTCATTTAGCTCATAATATCCTAAATAGATGTTTTTTTCGTTTAACACAGGCATGATATTCGTGGAATTTTGGGCAAAAGCTTCCAATACATCCAGCCATACCGTGTTGTGCCTTACATAAAAGCCTTCTATGGCATGACTGTATTCTGATAAAGGTTTTGTACTGTTAAAACAATGTGCATCTGTTTCAGACATACAACCCAAATAAACACCTTCTTTGTTCTTAATGGGAATATGCGAATATGTTAATTGGTTGAACAAAAGCTGAATGTCCCCAATTTTATCGTCCCTGTCAAGAGGTTTTATATCGTTTATAATATATTCTGAAAGATTCATTGTTTCCATTAAAGTTCCTGCAAATTAATTAAATTTTACTACAATAACCTTGATTGACTTTGTATTTTTGTAGGATTAAATAAAAGGTTATGACAAAATTAAGCGTAAATATAAACAAGATAGCTACCTTAAGAAACTCTAGAGGAGGCAATTTTCCTAATGTGGTACAGTTTGCTAAAGATGTGCAAGCTTTTGGGGCCCAAGGAGTCACCATCCATCCAAGACCGGATGAAAGACATATAAGGTATCAAGATGCTTACGATTTAAAAAGTGAAGTTTATACTGAGTATAATATTGAAGGAAACCCAATAGATAAATTTGTAAATATGGTATTAGAGCTAAAACCAACCCAAGTGACTCTGGTTCCCGATGCTGTTGATGCCATTACCAGTAATGCTGGTTGGGATACTGTTAAAAACAAGGATTTTTTAATAGATGTTATAAAAGAATTTAAAAACCATGGCATTAGAACCTCCATTTTTGTCGATCCAGAATTGAAACAAATAGAAGGTGCAAAAGCTACGGGAACCGATAGGATAGAACTTTATACAGAAGCTTTTGCTCACGAATTTGCTTTAGGGAACAAATTGGCTGTAAAACCTTATGCAGCATGTGCAGAGTTGGCAAACAGTATGGGTCTGGGAGTGAATGCTGGTCACGATTTGTCGTTGGATAATATAAAGTTCTTTAAAGAGCATATTCCGGGATTACTGGAAGTTTCCATAGGTCACGCGCTTATATCTGAAAGCTTGTATTTGGGTGTTGAAAATGTTATACAAATGTACTTACAGAAACTTGGGTAGTGTCCGGGAGCAAACATATTAATAAAAAACGCATGTATTCATGAAAAAAAAAGAAACGTTATATTCAAATATTTTGGGTGAAGGAACCCCTTTTGTGATTCTTCATGGGTTTTTAGGGATGAGCGATAATTGGAAAACCCTTGGCACACAGTTTAGTGAAAACAATTTTGAGGTTCATTTGTTGGACCAGCGAAACCATGGAAGAAGCTTTCATAGCGATGTTTTTAATTATGAAGTCTTGGTACAGGACTTAAAAACTTATTGTGATGCTCATCAATTAAAACACATAGTTTTATTGGGGCATTCCATGGGTGGAAAAGTCGCCATGCTTTTTGCAGCAACCTATCCGGAAATGGTTTCAAAATTATTGATTGCAGACATTTCACCAAGATATTACCCAGTGCATCACGAATTGATATTAAAAGGATTGAGCAGTCTCGATTTCAATAAAATTGAGAGTAGAGGAGATGCAGATGAGCAATTGGCCCAGTATATTTCAAATTTTGGAATCCGTCAATTTTTATTGAAAAACCTGTATTGGAACGATGCCAAAGAACTTGAATTAAGAATCAACTTAAAAGTACTTAAAGAAAACATAGAAGAAATTGGAGAGGCATTGCCCATACATGCACAATATCAAGGAGAAGCGCTTTTTCTACGTGGAGACAGGTCGGAATACATAGGTGCGCAGGACGAGGCCATTATTAAAAATCATTTTCCAAATGCCAAAATTGTAACCATTCCTAAATCGGGACACTGGCTACATGCCGAAAACCCGAAAGTTTTTTTTAACGAAGTCATGAAATTTTTAGTTTCGTAACACTTGGTTTTTTACCTTTAATCCAACAAAAAATTAAATTTATGAACTTAATTGTACGTGTATTGTTAACTGCCATTGCAGTGGTTTTATTGGCTAAATTGTTACCTGGAGTAGCTGTTGAGGGCTTTACTTCTGCTATAGTTGTGGCCATAGTTATAGGGGTGCTCAATGTATTTGTTAAGCCTATTTTAGTAATTTTAACCTTGCCTATAACAGTTGTTACTTTAGGGCTGTTTTTACTTGTAATAAACGCAGGCATCATCCTTTTGGCCGATAATTTTATTGATGGTTTTACCGTTACTGGTTTTTGGGTGGCCTTGCTATTTAGTTTGTTGCTTTCCTTTCTCCAATCCATCTTATTTTCAGTGTTAAAAGAAGATGTAAGATAGGCTGAAATACAATACGTTAAAAACTTTGTTGGGTTGTAAAAAATATGTATTTTTGCAACCCAATTTTTATGTCATAATATAATGAATATTACAAGAGAGAACATTGATGCATTAAATGCTGTAGTAAAAGTAGATATCGCTAAAGACGATTATAGCGATAAAGTTGAGAAAATCTTATCGGATTACAGAAAAACAGCAAACATTCCTGGTTTTAGAAAAGGTCACGTACCAATGGGAATGGTAAAAAAACAATACGGAAAAGCTGTGTTGGTTGACGAAGTAAACAAGTTATTACAGGAAGCATTAAATAAATATTTAACAGAAGAAAAATTAGATGTTTTAGGGCATCCAATTCCAAAACCACAAGATAATCTGGATTGGGATTCTGAAAAATTGTCTTTTGAATTTGAACTTGGTTTGGCCCCAGAATTTAATGTAGAATTAAAAAGCAAAAAAGCCATTACAAGCTATACCATTGTTGCTGGAGATGAAATGATTGAAGATCAAATTAAAAACATCCAAAAGCAATACGGAAAATTAAAATCGCAAACAGAAGTTACCAAAGACAGCGAAGTTACTGGTACTTTTAAAAACGATGAAAAAGGCATTGAAAACACAGTAACCTTAACCTTGGACAAATTTAAAGGTAAAGCTACCGAAAAGAAATTTGTTGGAGCCAAAGTAGGAGATGTTATTACCTTAAAAACAAAAGGACTTTATAACGACGATCACGAATTAATGCATGCTCTTAAATTAGGACATGATGAGGTTCACGATTTGGATATTGAGGTAACATTTACCATAACTGAAATCAATGAGCGTGAATTGGCAGATTTGGATCAAGAGCTGTTCGATAAATTATTTGGTAAAGATGTTGTAAAATCTGTTACAGAATTAAAGGAAAAAATAAAAGAAGATGCTGAAAAGCAGTTCAAGCAGCAAGCAGACCAGAAACTGTTGAACGATGTTACTGAATATCTTGTTGAAAACACGAAATTTGATTTGCCAGCTGAATTCCTAACCAAATGGATGCAAACAGCAGGAGAAAATCAACTAACGGAAGACGAAGCCAAAGAAGAATACGAAAAGTCTGAAAAAAGCTTACGTTATCAATTGATTGAAGGAAAACTAATTACCGAGAACAATATTCAGGTAACCATGGATGATATAAAAAACCATGCCAAGGAAATGATTAAAGCGCAAATGGCTCAATTTGGTCAAATGAATCCTTCAGATAAAGAATTGGAAGATATTGCGGCTCGTGTCTTATCCAACCAAGACGAGGCACGTAGAATTTCAGAACAAATTATCAGTCAGAAATTATTGGAGCTTTATAAAGAAAAAGCAAATCTTAAAACCAAAGAACTTACTTACGAGGCATTTGTGAAAGAAGTTTATGGCGACAAATAAGCAGTCCATTCACATTCTTGAAAATAGCACAGACCTTGTGTAAGTGTTAACAAAGTTTTAAAGAATAAATCCTTATATTTAGGCGTTGAAATTTGTAATTTTAACGCCTTTTTAATTCAATTTAATTATATCAAGACATTTATGGATTACGCAAAAGAATTTGAAAAATTCGCTATAAAAGACCAAGGGATCAGCAGTACGTATTACAATAAGATTATAAGTAGTATGTACCCAACAAACCTAACCCCTAACATTATTGAAGAACGCCAAATGAATATCGCCATCTTCGATGTGTTTTCCCGTTTAATGATGGATCGTATTATTTTCCTGGGAACAGGAATTAACGATCAAGTAGCTAACATAATTCAAGCACAACTCTTGTTTTTGGAAAGTACCGACTCTTCTAAAGACATTCAAATATATATTAATTCTCCAGGAGGATCTGTGTATGCAGGACTTGGCATTTATGATACCATGCAGTTCATTAAACCAGATGTTGCTACTATTTGTACAGGAATGGCTGCCTCCATGGGAGCCGTTTTGTTATGTGCTGGAGAAAAAGGAAAACGAAGTGGCTTAACGCATTCTCGTGTCATGATTCACCAACCCTTAGGTGGTGCTCAAGGTCAAGCGAGTGATATAGAAATTACTGCTAGGGAAATACTTATTCTAAAAGAAGAACTTTACAAGATAATAAGTAAACATTCTGGACAGGATTACGACAAAGTATATAAAGATAGTGACAGGGATTATTGGATGAAAGCCGATAAAGCCAAAGAATACGGAATGATTGATGAAATTTTAGTACGTAGCTAAATTAAATTTAAATGTTGTTTAAAGTGCAGTCAAGACATTTTTTTTAGAATGGATTCTTCGCTGTGTTCTGAATAATATAATAATGCAAATATTGAACAAAGTAAAGGTTATAAGTGGATGTTGATTTTTTAAAACTATTAACTCTCTTTTACTTTTAACTTTGAACCTTAAACTTAAAGAATGGCAAAGGAAGATTTAGAATGTTCGTTTTGTGGTAGGAAAAAGCCAGAAACAAATTTATTGATAGCAGGATTGGACGCACATATATGCGACCGATGTATCGAGCAAGCTCATGGCATTGTTTTGGAAGAATCTAAACAAAGCGATAAGAGTGAACTCTCTGCCGAACTCATGTTGCGCAAACCACAGCAAATCAAGGAGTTTTTAGACGAGTATATTATTGGCCAGGAAACCACCAAAAAAGTGATGTCTGTGGCTGTTTACAACCACTACAAGAGACTTTTGCAGCCTCCAAGCGATGACGATATTGAGATTCAAAAATCAAATATCATCATGGTTGGGCAAACAGGAACAGGAAAAACCTTGATGGCAAAAACCATAGCCAAAATGCTTAATGTGCCTCTGGCCATTGTAGATGCTACGGTTTTGACCGAAGCTGGTTATGTAGGTGAAGATGTAGAGAGCATTTTAACCCGTTTATTGCAAGCAGCAGAATACAATTTGGACAAAGCCGAAAAAGGGATTGTGTTTATTGACGAGATAGATAAAATTGCCCGTAAAAGCGATAATCCATCAATAACAAGGGATGTGTCTGGAGAAGGTGTTCAACAAGC
The DNA here is from genome assembly GCF_000348685.1 of Xanthomarina gelatinilytica. Taxonomy (GTDB): domain Bacteria; phylum Bacteroidota; class Bacteroidia; order Flavobacteriales; family Flavobacteriaceae; genus Xanthomarina; species Xanthomarina gelatinilytica. The sequence continues at coordinate 727,040 of NZ_ANLA01000004.1, forward strand.
CTTATTGAAATTATTGGAAGGAACCGTTGTTAACGTACCACCAAAAGGAGGACGCAAACATCCAGACCAAAAGTTTATAGAAGTTAACACGGAGAATATATTATTTATTGCAGGTGGTGCTTTCGATGGTATTGAAAAAGTGATATCCAAACGCTTGAACATGCAAGCTGTTGGTTATAGCGCTTCCATGTCTGATGAACGTGTGGATCAAAGTAATTTACTGCAATACATTATTCCAAAAGATTTAAAGGATTTTGGCTTAATTCCAGAAATTATTGGTCGTTTGCCAGTGTTAACTTATATGGATCCTTTAGACGCTAAAACTCTAAGAGCCATTTTAACAGAACCTAAAAATGCCATTATCAAACAATACAAAAAATTGTTTGCCATGGACGAAATAGATTTTAGCATTACAGATGGCGCATTAGACTTTATAGTTGAAAAAGCCATAGAATACAAGTTAGGTGCTAGAGGTTTACGCTCTTTATGCGAAGAGATTTTAACCGATGCCATGTTCGAGTTGCCTAGTACAGACGAAAAAGAAATAAAGGTAACAAAGGCCTATGCCGAAGAGAAATTATCTAAAACCACTATTAAGAAGCTGAAGGCTGTTTCTTAAATATATAAAAATTTTCTATTTACAAAAGACTGTCTGAAAAAGACGGTCTTTTTTGTTTTTAAGCAGTTTTCTTCAAAAAGTACGGAAAAACCGTAACAGCAACCATGTATTTCATCGAAAAGCAGGAAAAATACGTAGTAACACGTATAAAATTCTTTGTTTTTTTATGTAGGTTTATTGAATTAATAACAATAAACAATATCAATTTATGGAAAAAAATATCTTTAAACATCGAAACATCGAAACATCGAAACATCGAAACATCGAAACATCGAAACATCGAAACATCGTCTAGATTAAGCTTAATATCAATTTGCTTGATTTTATTTGTTCTTACAATCTTTAACTGCAAACAAGACGACATCCAAGACGTTGATTTTAATTCAATACAAAATCAAAAAGAAACCATTAATCATTTTACTATTGAAGACCTGCCAGATATTGAACATGCCTTAAACAAAATTGGTTCTAATACTACAGGAAGGCTTATGACCACTACATTTGGAGATTTAGATTTGTCAGACATCCTTCAGTTTGTAAATGTAGATGGTAAAGAGTCTTATTCCTTTAGGATTTTAAATTCAAATAATTCTCAATCTCAAACAGATTTTGAAAACCTTCACTTAATAAAACTTCCAGAAGACGATGGCTACTTAGCGTATATTATTCAATGGCAACCAGATCCAGATTGGTATATTGATAATAGTTATATATTTAATATAGAAACCTTTAGTGGTGTTATGAATCGATTCGATTTAGATTATAATCTATTGGATTCAAAAGAATTTATAGACGGTATAGATGTTGATGAACAAGATGACAATAACCGAACCATGGACAATGGTTGTGATGTACTTCAATATACAGTTTGTGTAGATACAGACGATTGTTCTTGCACACCTGATGATTGCTATGAAGTTATTGAGATTACATGTAGCTCTGGAGGTGGTGGTGATGGAGGTAATACGGGAGATGGGAATCTTCCAAACGAAGAAGGTGGGACAGGCTCGCACGTGCCTGGAGGCAGTACACCAGGAGGTACTAATACGGGAGAATTTGTGCCAGGAGGAAATGGAACAGTGGTTGCAATACCACCAAAACCATCAGAAGTATTTAATAGTTTTGATGGCATAACATTAACATTACAACAGGCTGTTTGGGTTAATAAAGAAAGCAATGAAGAAGAAGTTGCTCAGTTACTAGGTTTTATTTTAGAGCATTGTCAATCTGACGTTGTTACAGAGCTTACTTGTGGTGAGGCAAAGGAATTTGATTTATTAGCTTTAGAAGCGATGATGAATGGTGGAGTTGTTGAATTTGATGAGCTTTACATAAGTGTTAATGTCCCAGATGATGATTATGTTTATTTAGGGAGTAAAGAATTAATACCAAATCCACTTGTGTTATCAAATGGCGACGAAATAACTGTTACCTTTGGTACGACTAAAGACTTAATAAACGCAAATCAACCTGTGTCAATAGATTTAATTGATGGTATCAAATTTGCTATTGAAGAAGCTAATAGTAATTTGTCAAGTACAGATCAAATAACTAGTATACATATTATGGCGACAACAAATGGACATGGCTCAACAGGTAGCAGCAATCATTTGAAAGCAACTGCTGTAGATATTAGTAGAATAAATGATCAAAAAATGATAATTACTGGTGTAAATGATCAAATAATACAATTACAAACTTCAATGGATAATTTTTCTTATGTTCGAGAAAATTTTGGACCCTATTTCAAACATAAGTATTCAATTGAAACAAATACTTGGAACTATAATTATAATGTAAGTGGACATAATGATCATATTCATTTTTCAGTTAGAAGATAAATTTCAATATATGAAAAAAGCAATAATAATCTTAATGCTATTACTATTTTGTTTGGGTTGTAAATCTCAAAATGTAATTGTAAATGATATTTCAAATAATTTAGACACAAATTATTTTTTCGCAAGAATTGACACAAAAGATATTATATTCAGAGAGCTCTGGAATGGTGGACAATATGTTAAAGTATTTAAAATTTCAGATTCTAAAGCAACTCCTGAAAATTATTTTGAAGGAACAGATGAAGTTTTAATAAGCTTAATCATATCAACTGCTCCTGATGGAGACTATTATACAAATAGTAAGTTGTATAAAATAGAAGGATTATATAATCCTTCTATTTTAGAGATTAAAGAAGAAGAACAATTTAAATTTACTATTAAATTAGAGCATGGTGTTTTTAACAAAAGAGAAGTGGAAACTTTCGAATTTTCAGGAGTTCAATAATATTGACTAATATGAAAAATGCATTTTTAATTTTAATCTTTTTTGTTTTTAACATATTAAGTGTTCCTTCTCAAGATTTTGAAATTCATGAAATTGAACTAACAGATACAGTTTTAATAAGCACTATTTCGGAATATATTAAAGAAACAAAAACTTTCGATTCTCTTTTTAATCATGTAGGATATGTAAAAGTGGATATAAGAGGATTGAATAATTATAATAAAGAAAAAGAAATATTTAGAATTTATTATATTACTGATTCCTCATATCCTTTAGAGAAAAATGATCAAGATAAAAGTTATCCAGATTATTACACTTATATAGATGAAAAATTAGTCTTAATTTATAATGAATTAAATAGAGAATTGTTTCAGTATACTTTTTCTTGTAAGAGTAAGAAGAAATTAAGAAAATTAACAGAACCTTTTTTAGGTCCTAAAATTACACCAAAAGATTTACCTAAAAACAAAAAAGAAAGAGATTTTATTAAAGATTTTAGAGAGCAATATGTGAGGTTTAGACATACTGAATTAATTATAATTGAAGGAGAAAAGCCAATGGTTATTAAAAATGTTCATTGAAGAAAAAACAAAAAAAATAAAAACCACTCCAACTAAGTGGTTTTTATTTTTTTTTGTTTAAAATAATTATAAAACTCAATATTCATAAATATCAACAACAAGCCATAAACAGAGTCTTCAATTGGAATATTGCTTATTCTAATACCAAGATTTTCAGCATCGTTATACCAAACAATAGGTTCAACCAAAAAACTGCCTGTTAATACGCCATTGCTTAAAAAGAAAAAGGGCATTACAAACAGATAACTTAAGTAATGTAAAGACAAGTCTGTTTTTTTGTAGACTAAATATATTAAATAAAAACTGGTAACAAAAAAGGTGACAGCTGTGTACAATTTGCCGTAATTGAAAATGCCCACAACCAATAACATGGTAATTAAGAAGTAAGAAATGATGGTTTGGGATTTTTGTAAAAAATTGGATTTAAAAAAGTATTGAAACGCAAAATAACTAAACACGCACGCATAGGGAATACAGATAAAAAACAAGACTTCTTCCAAAGGTAAATTCCCTATATGGATGCCAACCAAATATGTTTTGTTAAATCCCCAAATACCAAGATTTGTAAAAATGGCATCCCAAACCACAAACAATAAAGTCACAATAATATTTGCCATAAAAAAAGGTTTCCAATCTTTGTAAAATGCATGTTTTGGATAAAAACTGGCAATGAAAGGGATTGATATACAAGCTAAATTAACCAATAAATAGGTGTAAGCTTCCATAGGTTATTTGTATTGGTTGTGGTATTTTTTGGGAACAAACAGCATTCCAAAACACTCGCCTTTTTCTTTGCCAAGATGTTTGTGATGTACCTTATGTGCTTTGCGCAAGCCTAAAAGAAATTTGTTTTTGGTGTTTTTAAACCATTTAAAACGTTGATGTATCAACACATCGTGTATTAAAAAATATGTTAGGCCGTATAAAAAAATACCCAAACCTATAAAAAACATAAAATTGAGCTCTGGAACAGCCCCAAAATAAAAAAGCAAAATGCTTGGAATAGCGAAAATCACAAAAAAAGCATCGTTTTTTTCAAACACATGTGGATACTTTGGTTGGTGATGATCGGCGTGTAAATACCATAAAAACCCATGCATCACATATTTATGTGTAAGCCAAGTAACCAATTCCATAAGGGAAAAAGTGCCAAGTGTAATAACTGTGTATAATAGAATAATCATATTGAAAGTTACTGATTTTTAGTTTAAAAAAAGTTCAATTTATATCTGATGTATGATTTTGTAAGAATAAACACCTTTAAACCGTTTGAGATTCGAATGCGTCCACTCAAGATTTTTTCAGAATCGGCTTTTTTAAGTTTTTTAAGCAATTTTAAATAATATCTATAAGCTATATAAACTCCAAATCGGCTTTCTAAAGGCAGTTGTACAATCCCTTTATAGGCTTCTTTTAAGTCTATGTTTATGTCATCAATAATTTCTTCCTTTGTAGCGTTGTTCAAAATATTGTTGGACAGATTAGGAAAATACGAGCGTCCCAATTGTTCCATGTCGTCTTTAATGTCCCTTAAAAAATTAATTTTCTGAAAAGCAGATCCCAAATGCCTGGCCGAATCTTTTAAGGCGTTGAATTTGGCTTCATCATTATTTACAAAAACACGTAAACACATTAGGCCAACCACATCTGCAGAGCCATATATATAATTTTCATAAGCCTCCTTGGTTGTGTAATCCGTTACATATAGATCGGCTTCCATACGCTTTAAAAAATCGTCAGCATAGGTATGTAAATTATAATTATGCACAACTTCTTGAAAAGCATTAATAATTGGATTCAAACTTATTTTTCTGTCTAAGGATTTTTTATAGTCCTCAACAAAATCATGGAATAATTCTTTTTGGTTATAACCTTCAAAGGAATCTACAATTTCATCTGCATATCGAACAAACCCATATATAGCATAAATATGTGGACGTATGGATGGAGCAAATAACTTGATGCCCAAAGAAAACGACGTGCTATAGGCATTGGTAACAATTTTGCTGCATTTTAAGCTTGAGGAGTCGAATAACTGTTTCATCTGTTTATATTTATTGTTTTTTATCGATCATATGTAACATCCATGCGATCATTCCTTTGTGTGATTAAATTTTAGTAATGGATGTTTCATGTTAATGATATTTTAAAATTAAGTCACTTACAATCTTCCCGGAAATTAAAGAAGGAGGCACTCCAGGTCCTGGAACGGTAAGTTGTCCACAGAAGTATAGGTTGTTCACTTTCTTGCTTTTAAGTTTGGGCCTTAACACATGTGTTTGTGTAAGTGTGTTTGCCAATCCGTATGCGTTCCCTTTGTAAGAATGGTAATCTTCTTTAAAGTTATTGACACAGTACGATTCTTTAAAAAGGATATGTTTTTTTACAGACTCTCCTGTAATGGTTTCTATTCTATCCATAAGTTGATTGAAATAATGTTCCCGTATTTCTGGTGTGTCTTCAACGTCTGGAGCAATTGGGATTAAAAAAATACCAGCTTCTTTTTCTTCTGGAGCAGTGGCAGCATCTGTAATGCTTGGAAAACTAGCATAAAACAAAGGTTTTTCTGCCCATTCCTTGGTATCGTAAATGGTTTTGGCATGAGCTTCAAAATCTGTGTCAAAAAACAAGGTATGATGCGAAACGTTCTGGAGTTTTTTATTAAACCCTACGTAAAACAATAACGCAGAAGGGGCAAATGTTTTTTTGTCCCAATAAGATTCGGAGTACTGTCTTAAAGCCTTGGGCAATAGGGTTTCTGTGTGGTGGTAATCGGCTCCACTCAATAAAATATCACAAGGGAAATAACTTGAGTTGGTGGTTACACCTGTAACCGATTTGTTTTTTATTTCTATGTTTTCTACTTCACTGTCTGTTATTATTTTCACACCCAAACTTTGTGCAAGTGTTGTCATGGCTTTCACCACTTCGTACATGCCACCTTTGGGATGCCAAGTTCCCAATTTGAAATCGGCGTAATTCATAAAATTGTAAAATGAAGGCGTGTTGCTGGGTTTAGCACCTAAGAACAATACTGGAAATTCTAGTATTTTTTGAAGCTGTTTGTTTTTAACATAACCAGAAACCTGATGTTTAATAGTTAGCACAAACTCATACAGCTTTAAAAAGGTTTTGTGGTTTATAATTTCAAAAACATGTTCTCCAGGCTTATAAACCAAGTCCTTTATGGCAATGTTATAATTTCTATGGGCTTTATTGATGAATTTTTGAAGTTTGGCTCCACTGCCTTTTTCAATATTCTCAAAAGTTTGTTTTATATCCTCAAAATTATCTGCAATGCATATGGAATCTTTTTTTCCAAAGTATATTTGATAGGCAGGATGTAATTTGTTTAAGCTGTAAAAATTGGATGAATGAGTGTTGAAATCTTTAAAAAAGCGTTCAAAAACATCTGGCATCCAATAAAAAGTAGGCCCAATATCGAAAACAAAACCGTCTTTTTTTAGTTGTCTTGCTCTTCCACCAGTAGTTTTGTTTTTTTCCAATACAGTAACATCAAAGCCTTGTTTTGCTAAATAACAAGAAGCTGAAAGGGAGGAAAAACCAGAACCGATTATGACAATTTTTTTTGTTTTCATTTATAATTTTTAATTGAGTAAACCGACAGCCAGAAAGGCTGCCGGCTCACATCTAGCTAACTAAAACCTATTTCAATATGAATTTGAAATATATTTTTTGAATTGAGATTCCTTATAGATTAGGAATCATTACTTTGTTAATTACGTGTATAACACCATTTCCTGCTTGAACATCTACTGCAATAATTCCAATATCTGAAGCTCCAGAGCCATCTGTAATATTGGCAATGTTATCACCAGCTCCTGGAAGTGTAATGGTCATGTTGTCTCCTTGAAGCGTTGCAGCTGTGGTATCTCCAGGATTGTTTAGCATACTGGATGTTACATTGGCTTCGCCTATTACATGGTGTAATAATACTTGTGTCAATACGGCTTCGCCTGGCACAGATTCCAAAGCATCAAAGGCATCGTTTGTTGGTGCAAAAACGGTAAAGTTAGGATTGATTCCGTCGGCATTGCTTCCTTCTGTTCTAGATAAGATGGCTGCAAAATCTGTTCCTGGTGTTAAATCTGTCAATGCTGTCACTAAGGTAGAGAAATTTGGGTCTGCAGCAGCAAACGTAACTACAGTAGGAATGCCAATTACAGTTTCTACGGCATGGATAATACCATTGGTTCCAACAATATCAGCTTCAAAAACAGTAGAAATGCCATTAAAAGTCACACCACTTGAAGTATTAAAGTATAAACTCATTGGGTTTCCACCAGCTCCAGTTGCAGCGGTGTTGGTATACCCTGAACCTGCATCAACCAAGAAACTGGATGTTACGGTTGAACCTATAATAACATGGTTTAATAAAATTTGAGATAAAACGGCAGTGTTTACATCACCTAGAGCTGTTCCATCCAAAAAGGTTGCAAAAGCATCGTTATCTGGTGCCAATACTGTAAAAGGACCAGCTCCTTTTAATACGCTAACCAAATCGCCATCGGCAGCTCCCAAGGCTGTCACCAAACTTGTAAATGATGGGTTTGCTATAGCATGATCCACTATGTCTGGTAAACCCAATACAGCATTAATAATGTGTATGGTTCCGTTGGACGCATTAATATCTGCTGTAGATACAGATGCAGCATTGTTAAATCTTACACCATTTGTGGTGTCAAAAAAGATACTGATGTTTTGATCTCCTGCTCCAGTAGCGCTTCCTTTAGCATAGCCTGAACCAGCTGCTATTAAATCGCTTGATGTCACATCAGACATGATAACGTGGTTTAATATAATTTGCGAAAGTACATCTGTTGGTACTTGATCTAAGGAACTAAATCCATTGTCAGCTAGAAAAGCTGTAAACGCTGCGTTTGTAGGAGCAAGAACCGTAAAAGGGCCATTGCCACTTAAAACATTTACCAAATCGCCATCAGCTCTGGAAAGAGCAGCAACCAAAGTGGAAAGTTCTGGAGTGTCTAATGCCAACTCAACAATGTTTTTTTCCATTGGAGGTGTTGGTGTTGGATTGTTGTCGTCATCATTACTACATGAAGTAATAAATAATGAGACACATAATAATACGAGTAAAGAGAGTCTTGTTTTCATTTTTGTCTATTTTTAATAATTAAAACTTGGACAAATATATAAAAATTATTAACTTTGTCAAATAAAATAAAAAAAAAGTTAGACAAAATAAATTTTATTTATATTCTTTAGATGAATTTTTTGTTTAACTTTGCTTTGTAAAACATTAGACATGAGTGTATATACTATGGCGCAAATAGTGGCTTTAACAGGTGTTAAGGCACATACGTTGCGAAAGTGGGAAACCAGATATAATTTTTTGGAACCAGAGAGAACAGATACCAACATCAGGTATTATTCAGACAAACAACTGAAAAAATTAATGAATATTGGAATTCTTACCCGAAATGGTTATCGAATTTCCAAAATAGATAAGATGTCTGATGAAGAAATTCACAAACATATAGCTACAACCTTAATTGAAAGTTCCGAGGAAGATGATATTAGTGCTTTAATCATTAGTGCGCTTGAGATGGATGAAGTGACTTTTGATAGTATCCTTAAGGAACAAATTGTTAAAAGAGGCCTTTTGCAAACCACAACCCAAATAATCTATCCTTTCTTAAATCAAATTGGAGTTCTATGGGGAATTAACAAAGTCATGCCTGCTCAAGAGCATTTTGTTTCTAATTTAATCAAGAAAAAAATGTTTGCTGCCATTGATGCCTTGCCATACCCTAAAGAGGATGCTCCAGTTATCTTGATGTTTTTAACTGAAAATGAACATCATGAAATAGGTCTTTTACTGGCTTATTATATGGCTAGGGATTTAGGATGGAAAGTATATTATTTAGGTCAAAATGTGCCTACGGAGAATATTCAACAAGTCATTGACATAGTTAAACCCAATGCCATGTTGTCTATGTTTATAACTCCAACCCAGGAATCGGTTAAAACAAAACTGGATGCTATTTTGGAACAGACCAATGTGCCGTATTGGGTTTCTGGTAATCCAGCTGTAATAGAAGATGTTATGGAAGATGATCGTATCGGATTTATATCCAAACCAGATGATTTAATATTAAAATTGAAACAAATTGATTAAAGTTCGTTATATTTACGCATAATAAAAAACCACTCAAATTGAGTGGTTTTTTATTTAGGGTGTATGGATGTTAATTAATAATTTGACACTATATTTTTTTGAAATATGCCTAAATGCTAAATGGAATTTTGCGCTTGAAAACAACATCCAACTGGTATTTATTTTTTTAATATAAATACCAGAGATATGATATTGTTAGTAATTAATAGCATGGTAAAACTAGTATTTTATATGTAAGAAAAAAATGACTAAGTCCATTTTTAGATAAAGCACAAAAAATACTCGATATAAATATTTTTTTTACTTTTTTTTCCGATTAAAAACCTCCTATTTATTTAAATCCAATAAAGCATCCATGTAATCCCTATTGTTTGAAAGTCTTGGGACTTTATGTTGTCCGCCTAGTTTGTTGTTTTGTTTTAGCCAATCGTAAAACAGCTGTTCCCTGGCAATATGGATGGTAGGTTTGTTCAAGGTCATGTTGTTGTATCGTTTGGCTTCGTAATCGGAGTTTAAGGCTTTTAACGCATTGTCAAACAATTCGTTAAAATAGTTGATGTCAGTAGGTGGTTTTTTAAATTCAATCAACCATTCGTGAGCTCCTTTTTCCTTGCCTTTCATAAAAATAGGAGCAGCAGTATAATCCACAATTTCGGCTTTGGTTTTTTTGCATACCTTCTTTAAAGCGTCTTCGGCATTTTCTATAATTAGTTCTTCCCCAAAAGCATTAATGTGGTGTTTGGTTCTGCCAGATACTTTAATCCTATAAGGGTTTGTTGAGGTAAACCTAACCGTATCGCCAATTTTATAACGCCAAAGTCCAGCATTGGTAGTAATAACAACGGCATAATTTTTATCGGTTTCAACCTCACTTAGTGGAATAATTTTTTCGTTTGTGGTACTATAGGTATCCATAGGGATAAATTCGTAAAAAATACCATAATCCAGCATAAGCAGTAACTCACTGGAATTGTTTTGGTCCTGTATGGCAAAAAAACCTTCCGAAGCATTATAAATTTCATAATACCTAAAATCTTTTTTTGGTAAAATATTTTTGTATTGCTCTTTATAGGGAAGGAAACTAACACCTCCATGAAAGTAAACTTCCAGATTGGGCCAAATATCAAATAAATTGTTTTTTCCGGTAGTCTCTAAAACATTGTTAAGCAGCACGAGCATCCAGGATGGTACACCAGCCAAGCTGGTAACATTTTCCTGTATGGTTTCGTCCACAATGGCTTGCATTTTTTCTTCCCAATTGCTCATGAGTGAAACCTTGTTGCTTGGTGTGCTACTAAATTCTGCCCAAAAAGGCATGTTATCTATCAAGATAGCCGATAGATCGCCAAACGTGGTTCCGTTTTCTTTGTAAAGTTCTTTGCTGCCTCCCAGTCGCAAGCTCTTACCTGTAAATAATTGGGAGTTTTCGTTGTTGTTTAAATACATGCATAATAAATCCTTGCTAGCTGCGTAATGGCAGTCTTCCAATGAGTCTTCGCTAACAGGAATAAATTTGCTTTTGGCGTTGGTGGTGCCACTGGATTTTGCAAACCACTTAATGGGTTGTGGCCAAAAAATATTGTTTTCGCCCAAACGTGAACGTTCAATGTTTTGTTGATACTCCTCGTACGTGGAGATTGGAACTCGTTCAGCAAAGGTTTTGTAATCGGTAATGGATTCAAAACCATATTGTTTGCCAATTTCAGTGTCTTTAGCCTTGTTAATAAGTTGTAAAAGCAATTCTTGTTGTACCTCATTGGGGTATTTTAAAAACAGCTCTATTTGATGGAACCGCTTTTTTAAAAACCAGGAAGCAATAGAATTTACTATGGGTATTGGCATATTTGCATGATGTTTTAAAAAATAAAAATAATACTTTTTTTATGAAATGGGTATCAAAAAGTCACATTTAGAGCTTTCATAGTGAATGTTTAAAAATTTGATACAAATTTCTTAATGTCGTGAAATTTTTATCCTATTTTTAGAAATAAAAAAATTTAAACGAATGACTTACCAAGGTGTTTTAACAAAAATGAAAACGGAATTTTCTCAGCCTATTCAGTATTATTTAGTGTTTGAGACAGACTTTATTCACATAAATCAGTTGTTGGAAAAAACTATACGTATTCAATTTGTGAAACATCAATGTTTAAATTGTGGTTTGGATAAGCCCATCTTCCGACAAGGATTTTGCAAAAGTTGTTTTTTTGATATTCCCCAAGCAGCCGATTGGATTATGAGGCCAGAATTAAGTACGGCTCATTTAGGCAAAGAGGATAGGGACCTTGCATATGAAAAACAAGTACAGTTACAGCCACATGTGGTGTATTTGGCAAATTCCAGTAATGTAAAAGTGGGAGTTACCAGAAAAAGCCAGATCCCTACCAGGTGGATTGATCAAGGTGCTCATGAAGCCATAGAAATTGTTGAAGTGCCAAACAGATATCTGGCTGGCATTACTGAAGTGGCTCTAAAAGATCATGTGGCAGATAAAACCAATTGGCGAACCATGTTAAAAAATGATATTGCAGATGAAGACTTGGTAAGTTGGAGAGAAAAACTAAAACAGTATATCCCTGACGAAGCCAAAGATTATTTTATTGCTTCAAATTCTGAAACAAATATTCAGTTTCCCGTGTTACAGTATCCAACAAAACCTAAAAGTTTAAATTTGGATAAAACCCCTAATTTTGAAGGGAAATTGGTAGGTGTTAAAGGGCAATATCTTATTTTTGAAGACAATACTGTTTTTAATATTCGTGGCAGTGAAGGGTATGTAGTGGCAATATCCTTAGTGTAAAATCAGTCTTTTTTTAATCGCATTTCCAAGTATTTGTTGGTAAAGCCAAGACTTTCATACAGTTTTATAGCTGGATTGTTGGGCTCTACATGCAAGGCAACATCACCTTCTAACAAAGCTATGGCTTCTTGTAGGAGCTTTTTGCCTATGCCTTTGCCTCTGGACTTTTTGTGTACGGCAATGTATACCAAGATGTTCTCAGGGATATAACCGTTCATGCCAGTTTTGTTAACAATGGTTATGCCCATAACCACCTTATGTTCTTTAATAAGCAAAACAAAACCTCCAAAAGAAGTTTCAATGTTTTTCACAGCATAATCAAGGCATTTGGAAATATCTTCTTTGGTATCACTAAATTCCTGTAAATGCGTGTGTAAAAAATTGACAATGTTTTGTTTTTCTTCTTCTGAAGGTTTTGTATTGCAATCATATACTTTAAAAGAAAGCATATATCTGTTTTTAGATCTCTTCTTGATCTCTTAAGCTTTGAATATAGGCAGCTTTTTGCACTTGTCTTCTTCTTTTTACAGAAGGTTTGGTAAAAAACTGGTTCTCTCTAATATTCTGCATAATCTTCACATTTCTGTGTTTCTTTTTATAGCGCTTTAGAGCTCTGTCAATTTTTTCTCCTTCTTTTATTTCAATTTTTATCATGTGTTATATTTATTTTCTAGTTAAATAGTAAAGTTATGTAATTTTTATTTTTTCGACTCTCTTAAATATGGTTTTGCAGTTTTTTAGCCGTTGATTATTGAGTTGTTTTGGAGTTACTGTTAAAAACGTCATAACACCCTTCAATTTATACACGCATAGTTCCCTTGGAAACCATCAATTTTAAATCCATAGGGATTATTGATATCATACACTAGCCCAAATAGGTTCTCAATATCTTATTTTTTGATGTGTGCCTTAACCTTCTAATCCCTTTTTCTTTTATTTGCCTTACACGTTCTCTGGTAAGTCCAAAGGTTTCGCCAATTTCTTCCAGGCTCATAGGCTGTTCGTTGTTTATGCCATAATACAGTCTAACCACATCTGCTTCTCTTTGCGATAAGGTATTTAAGGCTCTATTTACTTCCAAGTTCAACGAATCGTTCATAAGCGTTTTATCCGGGTTTGGTGACTCCCCAGATTTAACCACATCGTACAAGCTGGAATCTTCGCCTTCTTTTAAAGGTGCATCCATAGATATATGGCGACCAGAATTTTTAAGGGACTGTTTTACATCGCTTACGGTCATTTCCAGCTCCTTGGCAATTTCTTCCGGACTTGGTGGTCGCTGATGTGCTTGCTCTAAATGGGAGTAGGCTTTGTTTATTTTATTTATAGATCCAATTTTGTTAAGTGGTAAACGTACAATCCTGGACTGTTCGGCCAAGGCCTGTAATATGGCTTGTCTAATCCACCAAACAGCATAGGAAATAAATTTAAATCCTCTGGTTTCATCAAAACGTTTGGCAGCTTTTACCAAACCTGCATTTCCTTCATTTATTAAATCGGGTAAGGTGAGTCCTTGATTTTGATATTGTTTTGCAACAGATACCACAAATCTCAAATTTGAAGTGGTTAACTTATCTAAAGCAAGTTGGTCTCCTTCCCGTATGCGTTGTGCCAACTCAACTTCTTCGTCGGCTGTGATTAATGGAAGTTTACTAATGTCTTGCAAATATTTGTCCAACGATTTGGACTCTCTATTTGTTACTTGCTTGGTGATTTTTAATTGCCTCATTCAGATTATTTTATGGTGTCAATCTATCAATGTAACCTTTTTGTTGACAAATCCAAATAAATGACCTTTTCTTTTCAAAAATTGGTTTGTAAACAACTGAAAATCAATAAAACTTAACAAATAATTAAGATTTGCTATTTTATGGAATCAGTCTTTTTGGACTTGTTTATAGACTCATTGAACAAATCTTTTACAGATTTAGGTTTGGTGTTGTTGGTGGAGTCTTTTGGTTTGCTACTGTTTCCTTTAATAATATCGTCCAACACGTTCTTAATGGGGTTGGAGGTTGGCTTGGTATTGTTGGTGGAGTCTTTTGGCGTGTTAGTGTTTGTTGATGGGTTGTTAACACCACCTAACAATTCCAGTATTTGATCTTTCCCTTTGTTTATTAGCTTTTGTTTTTCAATTTCAATAAGTTGTTTGGTAAGATTGGCAACACCACTCGTTAAATCGGTTTTTACATTTGGGCTGTTGAAGGTTCCAGTAATATTTGCTGTTACAGGAATGGATAAGTTGTTAACTGCTTCATCGTCAATTTTTCCAATAAGCCTGTTAATGTCACTCCCTAAATATTTGGCTGGTACTTGAAAAACAGCTTTATAATCCATGGTGTTTGTAAAGCTATGCGATCCATTAATGGTAATATTTATATCCTGATATTTAATGTTAAAGGGCTTGATGTTTACCATGCCATTTTCAAAAGTCAAGTTGGTTTTTAGGTCTTTTAAATCCAGTTTACTGAAATCCACAAAACTCAAGGCATTGTTTAGTGCACTTACAAGGGCTTCGTTTTTAGGTTTGATTTCAGTAGTCTGTACTTCAGCAAAAGCATTTCCATTTATGCTATTTAAATCCGGAGTGAAATCACTGCCTAAATTTCCGGAAAGTGCAATGGTACTGTTTAACTTTCCTTGAAGTGCACTTGCAATTGGCGCCAAACTTTGAAGCAGTTCCAAATCGTTGAAAGATTGGGAAATATCAAATTGGTTCATGTCCAGGTTCATCATAAAGGTTGGTGTAGTAGTTGCTGTGTCCACATAACCATCCAGCAGGAGCTTTCCTTTAAAAATATCTGAACTCATGTTTCGTAATACAGCTTTTTCGTCTTTTACGTACAGATTACCTTTTACGTTGGACAAAGTTAAATTGTCATAATACACTGTTTTGGCGTCTGCATTTATTTTGCAATCCAAAAAGGCTGGAATTTTAAAGGTTTCGGTAGTTTTTGATGTTTGTTCTTCGTTGTTTTTAGTGTTTGAAGCTGTTTCTTTCATAAAATCGCTTAAGTAAAACGCGTTGGAATTTACTTGAAACTCACCTCCCAGTTTTTTGTCACTAAATACAAAACCCAGTAAATTATTAATGGTTCCATTGGCAGTTATGTCGCTTTTTCCAGTAGAAGCATCAAACTTATTCAGTTTAATGGTTCCAGGGTTGAAAACAATGGCAGCTTCTGAAATTACAATTGGGTTAACCAAGTCTTCCGAAGCATATTTGAAACCTCTGATATTTAGGTTTCCATTACTTTTTATACGCTGGTATGCATTGTTTTCTATGGCATCCATATCAAAACTTGCAGCTAGCTTGGCAGTTAGTATTCCGGTTAAATCTGTATCTAAATCTATAGGATAGGCTTTGCTCAGGTTTGCTAAGTTTAAAACACCATCCACATTGGCATCAACAGTCATATTGGTGGTAAGGTTTTTAATGACTGCCGAAGATTTAAAGACATCTTGATCAATTTTAAAATTCAAGGTTTGTAAATCCACATATGTATCGTCTGCATTTCCTGTAGTGTTTATTACCGAAGCGTTTATTGAAATGTCTTCCACGCGTTTTGGTAAATCGGGATATTTAAAACCTGCGTTATTTGAAACCATGTTAATGTCCAGGCTTGGAATGGTTTCTTCTGTCATCGTCCCTTTTATAATTCCTTTAATTTTAAAGTTCCCTCTGGTTTCCACTTGATCCAGGTTTTTGGAATAGGTTTTTGGGATAACTGCTAAGAAATCCTTAAAGTCCGAACCAGGATTTTCAAAACTAATGTCTATTTCCTGGCCTTCTTCCAGCAACTGCACATACCCTTGAAATTCCAATGGCAGTTGATTGATATAGGCTTTGTTTTCTTTAAAGGTATATTTATTATTGGGTAAATCCAAGCCAATTAAGGCATCCAACTTTATGTCGTTATTGCTTAAATATTCAGTGCTGTCTATTTTTAAACCCACTCTAGCACTGGTTTTTGTGTCTAATTGGGATACCTCTCCAGAAAACGTTCCTTTTCCGGAATGGTTCAATTCTGTAATATAAAATGCCATATTGGAACTTTCATCCAAATAGGTTAGTGCACTATTGTCTATGGCATAATCTTTTACGTCCAAGGTAAATCCTTTAGAGGAATCCTGAGCAGTTTCCGGTTGGTCTTCAGTATCCTTGAAAATATCGAAATTGGTTTCGCCTCTTTTGTTTGTTTTTAGCGTAATAAGAGCCTCATCCAAATAAATTTCGTTAACAACAATTGGGCCTTCATTGGCTTTTTTAAACAGTTCTTTAATGGACATGTCTAAGGAAATGGATTTTGCAGATGCCAAAGTCTCGTCTTTAAAAGGTTCGAAATTGGTTATCAACAAATCGGAAACACTCACCTGGGCTTGAGGAAAACTTCTTATAAAGCTAAGGTTCACATCGCTAAATTCTACATGCGCATTTAAGTTTTCGTTGATGGTTCGTTTTACTATCTCTTTAATTTTGGATTGAAAAACAAATGGGACGGCAATTAATAAGAGCAATATAGTCAATAAAGTAATTCCAATGATTTTGAATACTTTTTTCATGTATAGTGATTTTATGGTTATTGTAAGTATATACGTATAAAGTAGTACGAAAGTTGCTTAAAAACAAAAGTTTAATAAAACTTTAATAGTGTAACAAATCTAATAATTGGTTTGCTTTTAAGTTGACGGTTTTAAAATAGAGATTGTCTCGAAAAAGAAAAGATGTAACCAGCATGGTATTGAGACAGTTGAAAACGACTGGAATTTTTAATATGTAATTTTTTCAGGTTCCTTTTAAATTGTGAATAAATAGGTTTGGTAAATATAAACTATTAAAATTTCTTTTAGTTAATTTGTTTTTTCAATGGATACACGACGTAAAATTTACATTTCTTTAGGCAGTAACAAAGGCGACAGGTTAAAAAACCTGCAAGATGCCATTAATCTTATTTTTGAAAGAATTGGAAAAATAAACATCATTTCCAAGGTTTATAATTCGCCCGCTTTTGGTTTTGAAGGAAGCGATTTTTTGAATTGCTGTGTGATTTTGGAAACAGACATAGCTCCAGATGAGATCATGCTGGCCTTGCTAGAGATAGAAACGTCCATGGGAAGGGTAAGGGAGGCAAATGCAGGATACGAGTCCAGAACCATAGATTTGGACATCTTGTTTGTGGACGAAGACGTACTGGAAACCAAACTCCTGAAAGTGCCACACCCAGAATTGCACAAGCGTAAATTTGTTTTAAAACCCTTATTGGAAATTGCTCCCAAACTAACGCATCCAACCTTGCACAAAAATGTGGCCGATTTACTGGAGACATGCGAAGATACAAGTGTTTTGGAACCCATTAATATTTGGTTAAAAAACCCAAGCAAGCAATTTCAGTTTTCAAACTATAATTACATAGCTATTGAAGGAAATATTGGCGCAGGAAAAACCAGTTTGGCAACCATGATCTCCAAGGATTTTAATGCCAAATTAATATTGGAACGTTTTGCTGAAAATCCGTTTTTGCCAAAATTCTACGAAGATGCCAAACGCTATGCCTTTACTCTGGAAATGTCTTTTTTAGCAGACAGATATCAACAAATCAGTGACGATTTATCGCAATTGGATTTGTTTAAGGATTTTATCATTAGCGATTACGATATTTTTAAATCCTTGATTTTCTCTAAAATCACCTTGCCGGAAGATGAATTTAAACTTTACAGAAAACTCTTCTACTTAATGTACAAGGATATTGCCAAACCAGAACTGTATGTGTATCTATATCAAAATACGGCTCGTTTGCAAGAAAACATTAAAAAGCGTGGTAGGGAATACGAACTGAATATTGAAAACGAATATTTAGATAAGATTAACTCTGGCTATTTGGAATTTTTAAAGAACCAATCGGAATTACACGTGAAAATCATTGATATTTCCGAAAGGGATTTTGTTGATAACCGAAAAGATTATCTTTGGATTTTGAATGAAATATGCAAAACCGATGATGCCAGATAGCATAAAGACTGTCAACGACAGATTGGTTGTTGGAATGAAGGCCAACATGAGTTTTAAAACCATGCAACAGGAAACAGGGAACTTGGCCAGACAGTTTATGCCCAGACGCAATGAAATTTCGTCCCGAATTGGTACACATGTGTTTTCCATACAGGATTTTGGCGATTTTTTATTGAAAAACATCACAGCACTAACTGAATTTGAAAAATGGGTTGGTGTGGAAGTTTCAAATTTCGATCATGTTCCTGAAGGAATGGAAACTCTTGTTTTAAAGGCAGGAACCTACGCTGTGTTTACTTATAAAGGAGCTATGCAGGATGTTTCAAAGTTTAAACAGTCTATTTTTAAGGACTGGTTGCCAAATTCAAATTACCAATTGGATGCAAGAGCCCATTTTGAAATATTACCCGAAAATTATAGTAAGGATTTGCATGCAACTGAAGAAGATTTTTGGATTCCAATAAAATAATAAAGTTAATGTAAACAGAACAAGGTTGTTACAATTCGTCCTTTATTAGCTTCCAATACATGTTCATCCATTATTTTTTCATCTTTAATTTTTAAATGAAAAGGAGGTGCTGTTAAAACAACACCACTGTTTTTTTTAAGCCTGATACCTTGACCGGAAATAATATCTTTGTTTGGTGTAAATGTGCCCAAAGGGAGGTGTTCGGTTAAGATAATGTATTTATAACGGTTTAGTTGTTTAACTATTTCTTTAATTTCAGCATTGGAAACATGTTGAAGCACTTGTCTTAAAATAAGGCAATCGGCTTGTGGCAAAGCGTCTTTAGAGATGTCCAAACATTGAAACTCCAGATTGTTATGTTTGTACCTTTTTTTGTTTCGTTCAATAAGCGCATCCACAATATCTATGGCAATGTATTTTTTGGTTAGTGAAACCAACTGGTTTCCTATGTTAAAATCGCCACAGCCTAAATCACAAACAACTAAATTGTGGTTGTGTGATGTTAAAAAAGACCTGACAGCTTGTAAATAAGGGTTTGTAATTTTTGGGTCGTGCGACCCTGTTCCAGAGTAAAAATCAAATGTGCTTCCTCCCCAAAGTTTCATGTCGTAGATTTGAGTCATGACAGCTTTTGTAGGCCAAGGTTTTTTTAATTTTTTTGTCACTTGTTTTAGATTGCCTGAAGTTTAGAAAATAAATCCCATACTACCACGCCACAGCTCACAGAAATATTTAATGAATGTTTGGTTCCAAATTGCGGGATTTCTAAAACCACATCGCTGGCAGAGACCACATCTTGGGCCACGCCTTTTACTTCATTCCCAAAAACCAAGGCGTAACGTGTGTTTTTTTTAGGGGTAAATTGATCAAGCATCATGGCGTTTTCGGCTTGTTCCACAGCTATTACATTTATGTTTTCAGCTTTTAGTTTATGGATAAGTGTTAATGTGTCTTCTACATATTCCCATGCAACGGTTTCGGTGCTTCCCAAAGCTGTTTTGTGGATGTCTTTATGTGGAGGTGTTGCAGTAATGCCACAGAGGTAAATTTTTTCTATTAAAAAAGCATCACTAGTTCTAAAAACAGAACCAATATTATTCAAGCTTCTTATATTATCCAGTATAATGATTAATGGTGTTTTTTTTACCTCCTTAAAATCTTCCACACTCAATCTGTCTAACTCGCTGTTTTTTAGTTTTCGCATTTTAAAAATTGTGAATAATTGTAAATAACTTCTATGGTTTGGCCTTTACAAAACATGAAATTATGGTTACATTAGCAACCTTACATAAAAAGCAAAAGTAACACATATAAATCATTTATCCATTGGTGGATTTCCGGCTTTATGGAAATGAAAAAACAAGATGACAAAAAAGACTAAAAAAATAACCCCTTTAATGAAACAATACAATGCCATTAAGGTAAAGTATCCAGATGCCTTGTTGTTGTTTCGTGTTGGAGATTTTTACGAAACTTTTGGTGAGGATGCCATAAAAACGGCTAAAATTTTAGATATTATTTTAACCAAAAGAGGTGCCGGAAGCGAGAGCGAAACCGAATTGGCTGGCTTTCCCCATCATTCTTTAAACACCTATTTACCCAAACTTGTAAAAGCCGGAGAGCGTGTTGCTATTTGTGATCAGTTGGAAGACCCAAAACAAACCAAAACCATTGTAAAACGAGGTGTAACCGAATTGGTGACTCCAGGAGTGGCTTTTAATGATGAGGTTTTAACATCGAAATCCAATAATTTTTTATGTTCTGTTTACTTCGGAAAAACCCATATTGGAATTTCATTTTTGGATATCACCACTGGAGAGTTTTTAACCTCTCAAGGGAACGAAGAATACATCGATAAGCTCCTTCAAAACTTTAAACCCAGTGAAGTGCTTGTGCCCAAACAAAAACGAAGTGAGTTTAAATCGGTCTTTGGTGATGATTTTCATACGTTTTATTTAGAAGATTGGGTATATCAAATAGATTATGCAAACGAAACCCTTGTCAAGCATTTCAATACAAAAACCTTAAAAGGCTTTGGAATTGAAGATTTGTATGAAGGCATCATTGCTTCTGGGTCTATCTTGCATTATTTGGCAGAAACACAGCATAACAAACTACAGCATATCACATCAATTGGCAGAATTGCCGAAGACGATTATGTGTGGATGGACAAGTTTACCATAAGAAACCTGGAACTTTATTATTCCACCAACAACAATGCTGTAACCTTATTGCATGTTATAGATAGAACCATTTCTCCCATGGGAGGACGTTTGCTAAAACGTTGGCTGGCCTTGCCTTTAAAGGATGTGAAGAAAATAAAACAGCGACATGAAGTGGTTGATTATTTAAGTAAAAACAAACAAATACTTCAAAAAATCCAAAACCACATCAAGCATATTGGCGATTTGGAACGCTTAATTTCTAAAGTAGCGACTGGTAAAGTAAATCCCAGAGAGGTCATTCAACTTAAAAACTCCTTAGAGGCTATTGTACCAATAAAGGCCATAGCTTCCAATTGTGACAATACTTCCTTAAAAGCGATAGGAGACACCTTGCAAAGTTGTGATGTTTTACGTGAAAAAATAAAAGAAACATTAAACGAAGATGCGCCTGTAAATGTATTGAAAGGCTTTACCATTGCTGAAGGATTTTCTAAAGAACTGGATGAATTACGAGGGTTGTCGCATTCTGGAAAAACCTATTTGGATACCATGTTGCAACGTGAAACGGAACGCACTGGAATTACCTCTTTAAAAATCGCATCAAACAATGTCTTTGGTTATTATATTGAAGTAAGAAACACCCATAAAGATAAAGTTCCAGCCGAGTGGATTAGAAAGCAAACCCTAGTAAATGCCGAACGTTACATTACAGAAGAACTCAAAGAATACGAAGCTAAGATTCTTGGAGCCGAAGAACGTATTCTTGCTATAGAGCAGCAGTTGTTTTCAGAACTTACTGTTTGGATGATGCAATATATAAAGGCCGTTCAGCAAAATGCAAACCTTATTGGGCAAATGGATTGTTTGTGTGGTTTTGCCCAATTGGCAATAGACAACAAGTATGTATATCCTACCATGGATAACTCAACAGATTTAGATATTAAAGACGGTAGACATCCAGTAATTGAAAAACAACTACCACCTAGTGAAGCGTATATAGCAAACGATGTGTTTTTAAATAGGGACACGCAGCAAATTATCATGATTACAGGTCCAAATATGTCTGGTAAATCGGCTATTTTACGTCAAACAGCATTAATAGTGCTATTGGCTCAAACGGGAAGTTTTGTTCCAGCCAAAGAAGCCAGAATTGGTGTGGTTGATAAAATTTTTACCAGAGTAGGAGCCAGTGATAATATTTCCATGGGAGAATCGACTTTTATGGTTGAAATGAATGAAACAGCCTCTATTTTAAATAACCTATCGGAACGAAGTCTTGTTTTGCTTGACGAAATAGGTAGGGGAACCAGTACCTACGATGGAATTTCTATCGCTTGGGCCATTAGCGAGTATTTACATGAGCATCCTGCAAAAGCCAAAACCTTGTTTGCAACCCATTATCACGAACTTAATGAAATGACCGAAACGTTTGAACGCATAAAAAACTATAATGTTTCAGTAAAAGAGTTGAAAGATAACGTTCTTTTTTTAAGAAAGTTGGTGGCTGGTGGCTCTGCACATAGTTTTGGGATACATGTAGCCAAGATGGCTGGCATGCCACAACAGGTGTTGCATCGAGCCAATAAAATATTAAAGAAATTGGAACAATCCCATTCCAGCGAAGAGCTAACAGAAAAAGTTAAAACATTGGATAACGAAATGCAGTTAAGCTTTTTCAACCTGGACGATCCTTTGCTGGAGAACATAAAAGAAGAGATTTTGCATATTGATATTGATACCCTAACGCCAGTGGGAGCACTTATGAAATTGAACGAAATAAAACGCATGTTGGTTAAGAAAAAGATGGCTTAAAAATAAATTGCATTATTTTTTAAAAAAGGCTTTGCAGTTCCTAGAAATATTTTAAATTTGCATCCGCAATCGAGAGATTGTAGGCCTGCCAAAAAACAGGCAAGTTCATAAAAAACTGCGAAAGTAGCTCAGGGGTAGAGCATCACCTTGCCAAGGTGAGGGTCGCGGGTTCAAATCCCGTCTTTCGCTCTAG
The DNA here is from genome assembly GCF_000348685.1 of Xanthomarina gelatinilytica. Lineage (GTDB taxonomy): Bacteria > Bacteroidota > Bacteroidia > Flavobacteriales > Flavobacteriaceae > Xanthomarina > Xanthomarina gelatinilytica. The sequence goes on from NZ_ANLA01000004.1 coordinate 750,135, forward strand.
ACACTGTTAGAAAATATAATGCTGAAGTGGTGGAATTGGTAGACACGTTGGACTTAAAATCCAATGAACATTAGTTCGTGCGGGTTCAAGTCCCGCCTTCAGTACAGATGAAAGCCGAAACGCAAGTTTCGGCTTTTCTGTTTTTAAGTTTATCCTTTTGTTTGTGTCATATTATCTGCCACTACAATAATATAATTTGCTATCTCTGCTTTTTCTTGCTTTGTTAGTTCTTCCCATTCAGATTGCATAACAGTTGTAACAGATTTTATATTTAAGCCAGGTTGTATTTTGTTGATCCACCATATAATGCCTTGATTGTAATTGGAGTGATAAGAGCCTTCAAAATGAAACAAAAAATCTCCAGGTTTAAAATTTTTAAGGGAAAAATGCGCCATGGTAGCATCTTTAGAGGCTTGGGCTATTTGGATATTCAGCATATTGGGAGGCACGTGTCCACCCATATTATCAGCCATTTCTGCATAGGCTTTTACGTTTGGGTCAAAATAGGTTTCTAAATCTGGACTTATCATGGCAAGTGCTTCAGGGCTTAATTCTTGTAAAGCGTCCATGCCTTTTTTACTTAACATGGAAGCATAGCGTCTTGGGATGTTTGTTGCAATAAACCTAAGTTTTTTGTCTTTGGCAAATTCAAGTAAAGGTTTGTAATCTGTTTTGTAATTGCTCCATAATTGCGTGATTTCAGGAAGCATTTTGTCTTCGGCATAAAATCCATTTAAATATTCGTTTAATACCAATTGGTTTCCATTCTCAAACATTTCGGCACCAAAATAGAGTTTGTCTCCTTTTATTTCAAAGAAACTTTTGCTCATCTCCAATTGCATCCAATGTGAAATAGGGTTGTTATGGTATTCTCCAAAAAAAACCATGTCACTCTCTGCCAGGTCTTTAATCATTTTATCATAATCTGCTGGTTTGCCATTGTTTTTAAACAATAAATAAGCCGGTTTGCTTTGGGCAGACATTAAAGTTATAAAAATTAAGCATGTGAATATTGTTAATACAGGTTGTTTCATGTAGGGTTATTTTCTTTTGGATCTTTTTTTAGGTTTTTCAATATTTTTCACAAAAATCAATTTGTGTTTGCTTTTTGGGGTTTCCCTTCTTTCAATTTCAAAATTATCAGTGGAGTTGATCAAGGGAGTTAATTTTTCAAAGCCATAGTTTCTGGAATCGAAATTTGGCTGTTTTTTCTGTAGTAAACTACCAACATCTCCAAGAAATGCCCAGCCTTCCTCATCAGACAAATCATCTATGGTTGTAGAGATCAATTTTATGACTTGTGGTGTAATTTTGTCGATGCTGTCCTTGTCTTTTTCTTTGGTAGTGGTATCGTCTTTCTTTTCAGATTGTTTTCTTAATATTTCAACATAAATAAATTTGTCGCAAGCCACAATAAAAGGGGTTGGGGTCTTTTTTTCACCAATGCCAATCACCTGCATGCCTGCTTCCCTTAATCTGGTGGCCAATCTTGTAAAATCGCTATCGCTGGAAACCAAACAAAAACCATTTACTTTATTGGAGTAAAGTATGTCCATAGCGTCAATGATCATGGCAGAATCTGTGGCATTTTTGCCTGAAGTATACGCGTATTGCTGTATGGGTGTAATGGCATTTTGTAATAAAAGATCTTTCCATTTAGAAAGATGAGGTTTGGTCCAATCACCATAAATTCGTTTAATGGTTGGATTGCCGTATTTTGCAATCTCTTCCATCATTTCTTTTACATGATCCGAAGGAATATTGTCTCCATCTATAAGGACAGCTAAATTTAAATTCATGATGTATGTTTTGTTGTTTTCAAAGTTTTACAAGATATTGAATTATCCAGAAGAAAAGGTTTTTTTTTGAATATAAAAATGATGGAAGACATGTCTTGTTAACACCTGTTAAACCAATTAAGTATTTGTGTTTTTGGTTATTTCAAATGTTTTTAAGGCTTCTATGGTAGCGTTATAACCAATATCGAAAATGTGTTTTAAATTCTTTTTGTCGAAGGTCCCAAACTTGTCTAAACCTTTAGGGCAAACAACTAAATCGCATGTCTTGAATTTCATGTAATCTTCCCTAACAGATTTTAATTTGAATGCTCTCTCTGCAACATGATGGGAATGTTTCAGTTCTTTGATATCTATGGTTTCAAAACCATTCACGTAAATACCAATGATGATGTCACACTGTTTTTTTAAGAGCTCTACGGGAAAATTATTTAAGGTGCCTCCATCCACATAATAGGAATCATTGATTTTAACGGGTGAAAACACACCTGGAAATGCAGCAGAAGCTAATATGGGTTTAATAAGTTCCCCTTCTTTAAAAACCATCAAATCGCCATTTAAAATATTAGTAGCAGTTATTTGAAGGTCTTTTTTTAAAATGCTAAAATCATCTTCAGAAAAATAGGTTTTGAAATTGTTGTAAAATTTATCAGCATCTAAAATCCCAGGTTTACGAATGGCATATTTTGTAATGTCCAAAATGGAAATAGACTTAAAAAACCTTAAAATATCGTCCCAATTATATCCAGAAGCATACAAAGCGCCTACTATGGCTCCTGCACTGGTTCCAGCGATATGGGTTGGGTAAATGCCATGTTCTTCAAGGGCTTTAATAGCTCCAATATGTGCAGCACCTCTCATGCCTCCACCAGATAAAACCAATCCTATTTTCATGTTTCATAATTTAATTTGATTCAAAAATACATTTATTCCGAAACTCTTAAAATGACAGCAATCATTTTAATTTAAAGGAACTTAAGCTATCTTTGAAAGGCTTATAAAACAATCTATGCAAAAAACAACGCACCTTTTTAAATCTTTTTTTATTGAAGTTGGCGAGCTCTCGTATTTTGCTGGTCGGTTTTTTAGGGAAGTATTTTCCAGGCCATTTGAGTTTAAAGAACTTTTAAGGCAATGTTACAGTGTTGGCAATAGGTCTATTTTATTGGTTGGAGTTACCGGCTTTATCATTGGGTTGGTTTTAACGCTTCAAACCAGGCCAACTTTAGAGGAATTTGGCGCTGTTTCTTGGATGCCTTCCATGGTTAGCATCTCTATTATTAGAGAGATTGGGCCTGTAATTATTGCTTTGACTTTTGCAGGAAGGATTGCCTCTGGAATTGGGGCAGAATTGGGCTCCATGAAAGTGACTGAACAAATAGATGCCATGGAGGTTTCTGGAACCAATCCGTTTAAATTTTTAGTGGTAACCAGAATCCTTGCAACCACTTTAATGTTGCCAATTTTGGTTGTTTTTGGCGATGCCATTGCACTTTACGGATCTTATATTATAGAGAACTTAAAAGGGGACGTTTCTTTTGTTTTGTACTTTAACAAGGTGTTCAATGCCTTGGAATTTAGCGATATCATTCCTGCTACCATTAAAACGTTTTTCTTTGGTTTTGCCATAGGACTTGTAGGTTGTTTTAAGGGCTATAATTGTGAAAAAGGTACTGTTGGAGTAGGTTTGGCAGCAAATTCGGCTGTGGTGTTTTCTTCCATGTTGCTGTTTGTGCTGGATTTTATTGCAGTTTTTGTAACCGATATATTTTTTGAGATTTAAAAGATGAACCAAAAGCAACATATACATGAAGTTGAAGGATTAAGCACTAAAACTCGAATGCTTGAAATTAAGGATTTGAGAAAGTCTTTTGGAAACAATCATGTATTGAACGGATTTAATCTGGAACTTTTTGAAGGTGAGAATCTTGTGATTATGGGGAAATCTGGTTCAGGGAAATCGGTTATGATAAAATGTCTTGTAGGCTTAATGCAACCCGATTCGGGAAGTATTAGGGTTATGGGTAAGGATATAACCAAACTAAACAGAGTGGAATTGGACGATATTCGTACAGAAATCGGTTTTCTGTTCCAAGGAAATGCCCTTTACGATTCTATGACTGTTAGAGAGAACCTGGAATTCCCATTAAGAAGGCACAAGCAAAAATTTGGGGACATAAAAGACACCACACCATTGGTTACAGAAGCCTTGGAGAGTGTGGGATTGGCACATACCATGGATTTAATGCCTTCTGAGCTTTCTGGAGGGATGCAAAAACGGATCGCCTTGGCAAGAGCTCTCATTTTAAAACCCAGAATCATTTTGTACGACGAACCAACCAGTGGTTTGGATCCAATAACGTCTAAAGAAATTATTGAGCTTATGAGGCGTGTGCAAAAGCAATATAAAACCTCTTCTTTAATAATCACGCACGATGTGGATTGTGCCAGGGTTGTTAGCGAACGCATGATTTTACTGGTAGATGGCACAAATTATGCCGAAGGCACTTTTGCCGAATTGGCTTCGTCTAAAGACGAACAAGTAAAAGCGTTTTTTAAATGATTTAAAAAGAGCTCTTTCCCTGTCTGCAAATAGGTAGGTTTTAGGGAGTGAATAAAAATATAGACATGAAAAAAACAAGTAAAGAAACATTTAACCTAGGCCTTTTTGTCATTATAGGCATGGCTATTTTTATTGCTGCCATTTATTTTATTGGGGAACAAAAAAACATGTTCGATAAAACGTTTACCATTAGCGCCAATTTTAACAATGTGAATGGTTTAATGCAAGGAAACAACGTGCGTTATTCTGGAATTAATGTAGGAACGGTTAAAAATATTAATATGATAAACGATTCTACCATTAATGTGGAGCTGGTTATTAATGAAAAGATGGTCAAGCACATAAAAAAAGATGCCATAGCCACTATTGGTTCTGATGGTTTGGTGGGAAACATGATTGTGAACATAATTCCAGGAGAAGGTTCGGCTCAACCCATTTCACAAGGCGATATTATTGAATCCTATACTAAAATAGGTACTGGAGAAATGCTGAACACCTTAAATACCACCAATGAAAATGCTGCTTTATTAACCTCTAAATTATTGGATATTGTTAACAGCATCAACAAAGGTAAGGGAACTTTGGGCATGTTGATTAAAGATACCCTTGTAGCTGGAGATGTTAAATTAACCTTGGAAAATTTAAAACACGCCAGTTTGGAAGCCAACAACACCATGTTGGGTTTAAATGCGTTAATACATAAAATTGATATGGATAATAGTGTAGCTGGTGTTTTACTGAACGACACAACCGAAGCCAATAAGGTAAGGCATATTATTTCCAATTTGGAGACATCAAGTTTGGAAATTAAAAAGGTTATTACCAATTTAAATGAAACCATCACCAATATTAAAGAAGGGGAAGGTGCCATAAATTATTTGTCCAACGATCCTGAATTTGCAAAACAAATAGAAGAGTCGCTAAAAAACATTAATGAAGGCACCAAAAAGTTTGATGAAAACATGGAGGCTTTAAAGCATAATTTCTTGTTTCGTGGGTATTTTAAAAAGTTAGAGAAGGAAGAGAAAAGGGCTGAAAAAAAATAGAATCAGGGTTATGGTCTATTAAAAAACCAGTTCTCAAATGCAAAAGAATTATTCAGTTTTTTTGTTGACAACACCATTTACATCTATTATCTCCAGATTTAACCAATTAAAATCACCTTCTTCTAATTTCCAGCTTACATTGCTTTTGTTTGGGATTTTAACACCATCAAAGGTTTTATGGGAAGTCATGTTTATACGCCAAGTTTCCAATTTGGAGTTGGTTTTGCCTCCATAGTAACGTTTTGCTTCAAAAGAGGTAATATCGCCTTCTGTGGAGAATTTAAAAATACCTGATACACTTATATCCTTAATTGTTAATGTTGCTTTTGCTGAATTTTCACTTATGCTTTCCCAAACAATATAGTTGTTTATAGCTGCTGAAGGAAACCAGCATATTTCAGCCAAAAAACGTATCATGGCTCCAGAATTTATTTGCTTGTTGTTGCTTTCATTTACAACTGGAATTAAGTTGGCCAATTTAATAAGCATGTTACCTTGTCCTTGGTACAGTTTATCTCTACCACGCATCCAAATAAAAGGCATGGCTTCCACTTTGGTCTCCCAAACAAAACCAGGTATTTGTACATTAAATGTTTGTGTAGCTGTAAATGGCATCCATTTGCTATTGGGTTTTGTTCGCATTTCCCCTATTTGTTTAAGTTGAATGGTTTGTCTTTTTTCTTGCCCAATAACCCTTGAGTTTATCAGCCATTTTTTAACTGCTTCTGGTAAATGTAAGATGTCTTTTTCAGAAATAAATGAAGGATTTTTAGTTTGAGCATCTTTCAAGATTTCTTTGGTTTCTCTTTCAACCATCTTGTCAAATTGAAATTGGCCATAAGCAGACAAGCTAACGATTAGAATAAGAATATTGGCTAGAGTGCCAAATTTGGCATCTTTCCAAAACATTAAAATAAGTATCTGAGATAATATTAACGCTATAAAAGCAAACACAAACCAAAACCTATAGTTCTTTATATAAGTGGCTGTAGTTATAGAAAACAATAGGAATGTAAGGAACCACAATGTTCCAATAGGTTTTGAAATGTTTTGTGATAGTGTGTTTATTTCTGCTAAATGAAAGGCTTTTGCAAAGCCTAAAAGATGTAAGGCTGCATGAACAAGTAGGATGAAGCTAAATAGATACTTCATCTTAAAAACATGTTATTGGTCCTCATAAAAATCAATCTTGTTGTGAAGCCTTTTAATTTCGTTTTGTAAGGATTCTACTTTACCCAATAAATTTGAAATAGCGTGAATGCCTTCCAGATTAATATCCATTTCAAAATGAAACCTAATTAGTTTTTCAATATTTCTTATTTGTGTAACACTAATGCACTGAGTGTTTTCTGTAGTGATAATTTCAATCAACTCATAATCATATAACGAACTGATAAAGGTTTCAGGAACTTGATAATGCGCACAAAACTCTTGTATTGGTATTAAATTGTCTCTGTCCATAATCATCTTAATTTTGATAATTCGATAAATAATTCTTTCTCTTTTTCGGTGAGGTTGGTAGGGGTTTTTATGTTGTAGGTAATGTATAAGTCGCCAAACTGTCCTTCTTTTTTGTAAACAGGAAAACCTTTACCTTTAAGCTTTACCTGTGTACCGTTTTGGGTTTCTGGTTTTACCTTTAGTTTTACTTTCCCATCAAAAGTATCAACCATCACGTCTCCTCCTAAAAGGGCTTTGTAGAGATCCAAAGAAACGGTTGTGTACAGGTTTTCCTTATCGCGTTTAAAGTTGGTGTTGTTTACAATATTGAATTTAATGTACAAATCGCCATTGGGACCATTGTTGACACCTTTGCCACCATGACCTTTTATTTTTATTACTTGCCCATTTTCAACTCCAGCAGGAATAGTAATCCTGATGTTTTTATTGTTTACTGTGAGAGTGCGTTTATGCGTAGTAAAAACATCTTTTAAATCCAGTTGCAATTCGGCATTGAAATCTTGACCTCGGAACATGGTTCTACTATGTTGTCTGGAACCACCACCAAACATGGATTCGAAAAAATCTGAAAAATCACTTTCTTCAAAATTGCCATGGTATTGTTGTTGCCTACTGCCTTGGTATTGTTGCTGTTGTTGTTTGGCTTTTTCAAATTCTTCGGCATGTTTCCAGTCTTTTCCGTATTCGTCGTATTTTTTTCGGTTTTCTGGATGGCTTAAAACTTCATGAGCTTCATTAACTTCCTTAAACTTTCTTTCAGCTTCCTTATCATTTGGGTTTAAATCCGGATGATATAGTCTGGCTAATTTTCTATAGGCTTTTTTGATGTCTTTTTCTGAAGCATTTTTTGGAACGCCTAATATTTTGTAATAATCTATATACGACATTCTAATTGAATTTTTAAATTTTAATAATATCTGTTGGTGTTTCCACTAAAATGGACAGGTTGCCACGCAAAGCAATGGGTTGTTTCATGATGTCTGGGTTTTGCTGGATCATTTTTATCCAATCGGTTTCAGATAACTCATGAGGCTCAAACTTTTGTGAATATGAAGGATGCTCTTGGTTTACAAGGTCCTTTATTTCCATGTTGAGTTTGGCTGCCAATTCCAATAATTGTGTTCCTGTAAGCTTGTTTTTTAAGATGTCTATTTCTAATATAGGCAAGCCTTCAGCTTTGGCATAGGCCAAGGTTTGTTTGGCCCTGGAGGACTTGGAGCTGTAATACAAGGTTATTTGTCTGTTTGAAGTGGCTATTTCTCCCATTGAAATTAATGTTTAATGAATTCGTTTCTTTCCTGTAATGTCTTCAATTTTTATTATAAATACAAATGGTGTTTCATCTTTATAGATTTTACTGGAAAAATCGCTGATAAAATTGACTGTTTGATGCTCTTTTTCCGTAATCACATGCTTGACACCTAAAGAAAATTCGTGTAGGTAGGCTTTGGCTTCGTTGCCAAAAAACAACTGGAAGGTGCCATGTGCCAAAACAGATTTCCAGTTGTTCACTGAAGCTATTTCTGCAACTTGTAGCGAAACCTGATTGTTCTTTCTCATGGATTGGATTTTATGGCCTTCTCCAGAATAGCAAATAATCTGGTTTTCCTTGGCATCAAAATAATAGGTTATAGGAACCACAAAAGGTTTGTTCTGGAATATATAACCTAAGTGGCCTATGTAATTGTTTTCAAGAATGAAATGACATTCTTTGGTTTCTAGGGTTGTTATCATATTTACGTAGTTATTGTGGTTTTTAGCTAAAACATACAACTAACTTACAGATTTTTGTTGTAAATGGCTATGACATAAATCAGTTTGAAATTTTTAACTGAAAGGTTTGTTTGGTTTAATGCTGTGTTTATAAGAGTAACAAGCAGTTAAAAACTGTTTAAAATGATAAAACCAACTATTCCTGCAATGAAGATCAAGCCATAACCTATCAAAATATATTTTTTTAGTTGTTTGCTTCCAAACCATAAAGTAAGGCCAATTTTTACAATGGTGTTTGTAAGGGTTGCCAATAGAATAGCGTTTTGCGCTGTAAGAAACTCTACGGTATTTCCTCCCAATTTAGACATGGAGATGGTTATGGCATCAATATCCGTTAGTGCGCTAATGGCACTGGAAATATATATTCCTTTGTCGCCATAGTTATTGCTGGCATAACTTACCAATATTAAAATAGCTGTATAAATCAATCCAAAAAACACAGCATCTCTTATATTTAAAGGCTCTCCCAAAGGGATTTCTTCAGACTCAAGTTGATTAACATTGTGTTTTTTATAAAAGTAAAAAGTGACACCAATAGCTGTTAAAATCATGATAAAGATTGGTGTTAATAAGCCATTGATCATTGTGGGATTGAAAATAAACACCCAGATTAAAACCCTTCCAATCATTATTGTTGCAGCAGCAAAAATGGCAATGGCAAAACTGCTGGACAATTTAGGCTGTTCCTTGCTTCTTTTTGAAAAAATCCATGATACCACAGTACTGGAAACCATACCACCAAAAATTCCTGTTAAGAGCAAGCCTCTTTTGGAGTCCAGGAATTTCATTAAAATATAGCCTATAAAACCAATGCCTGAAGTTAAAACAATAATCCAGCCTATTTCACTTGGGTTAATTACATTATAGGGGCCAAAATTAGTGTTTGGCAGAAAGGGTAAAATGAGCAAGGCAATTATTACAAAACGAATAAACGCATATAATTCTGTTTGTGTAATTTGGCCAACAATGGACTTGAATTTTATTTTTAATGAAAGTAAAACCACTATAACTACCGTTAAAGCCAAGCTTAATTCAATGTGCCCAAGAAAAGTTAAGCCACCAAGCAAATAGGTAAAAACAGTTGTAAACTCTGTGGTACTGCCTATATCTCCTTTGTTGGAGCTTACCCAATATGAGATTGCCACAATTACAATAACACTTAAAAAACCAATGCTAAAGAACCATGGATTAATTAAGTAGTTTAACAAAGCACTGGAAAAACCTAAAAGTGAAACAATGGAAAGCGTTCTTAAGCCTGCAAAAATTTCATCTTTATCAGCGTTGGAAAATTCTCTTTCCAAACCTAAAACCAACCCAATACCTAAAGCAACTAAAACCCTTTTTATGAAATCCAATTGTGATAATTCAAAATGATCGGTTTGAATGAGAAGTAAATCTTCCATGAATTTTTTAGTGTAAAATTTAAAGATGTCTTTTAAGTTTCAGATACACAAAATAGAACCAATTTAATTAACATGAGACTGTAACAGTGGTTTGAGTCTAACTATAATTTTATTTGAAAATAAGCGTATATCATCAATTTTAGATTCTCCAGTAATAGCATCTACATTGTCCATTTTATTGGTTCCGTTACCTGAAGTTGTAAATACCACGGTTTTATTTAAGTTGGTTGTCTGATGTTGTATAAAATCTGTTATTTCAACTGGAGGGCCCCAACCTTCCCACGTATGTATTAATAAGGTCGCATTGTATGTGGAAGATTTTATTTTAGATAATTGGGAAATATCTATCACTTGAATGAATATAGAATCTTCTTTGAAATAGTCTATCACTTGATTTGTAAGTGTATTTTTAAATTCACTGCCTTGTGTGGCAATTAAGAGTTTTGTTGGATAATTAGAATCATTTATACTAAAGGATTTGGCTTTGTCCATAGAGAAATTGTACTTATACCAAGCAAAGAAGATGGCACATACTCCAAGAATGCTTAAAATTAAAATGACAATTGTTTTTTTTCTAGACATGATTTTCTGTGTTATATCAAGTGCTAACTTAGTATATTTAAGTTTTTTAGACTATGACATAAATCAGTTTAGCCATGTTATGCTTTTTTTAGTTCCATGAGTGTTATTTCTGGTCTCATACCCAATCTGCCAGGAAAACCAAGCCAGCCCAAGCCTCTATTTACATATAAAAATTGGTTGTTTTGTTCATACAAACCTGCCCAATGTTTGTACTTGTATTTTATAGGGCTCCATTCTTTATTTTTTAACTTAAAAGCTGCTTGCATGCCATGTGTATGTCCAGAAAGGGTTAAAGCTATGTTGGTGTGCTCTATCACTTCTTCTGGCCAATGGGACGGATCGTGGGAGAGGAGGATTTTAAAAGGAATCTGCTCTGTGCCTTCTAAGGCTTTTTGCAAATTGCCATATTGTTTAAAAGGTGGATTTCCCCAATTTTCCACACCAACTATGGCTATATTTTGGTTTTCTTTTTCAATGATTTCGGTTTCATTTAATAATAATTTAAAATCATTTTCTTTGTAAAACGTTTTAATGGCATTGAAATTTTCTTTTTTGGCTTCTTCGGAATCCCATTTGCTATAATCGCCATAATCGTGGTTTCCTAAAACAGCATATTTGTCAATTTTTGGAGAGAAATGCCTAAAAGCTTTTCGCCAGCCACGCAACTCCCAAGCATAATTGTTTACCAAATCTCCAGTAAAAAACAATAAGTCTGGTTCCAGTTGATTGATTTTTCTTATGGCTCTTTCCAAAATATGAAACTTGTGGTTGTAACTGCCTAAATGTAAATCGGAAATCTGTACCACTTTTAAGCCATGAAAAGCAGGTGGTAAATGTTTAAACTTTAAACTAACATGATGAACCTTAAAATGATACCTGGCTTTAAAAATGCCATACACTATTACAAAAAATGGCAAGAAACCAACAAACAAACCAATAAGAGGAATAACAATATGCGACTCATTTTCTGAAAACACATAATTGGTGAAGTAGAAAACAGCCATTACGATCACAAATATTATTTTGGGAATAAAAGAAGAAATGGTCAAACCATATAAAGAGGAAATAAGCAGTTGTTTTCTTCTAGGTTGTATGTCGTCCAGCCTTAGTTTTAAAGTGATTATGGCTGCTATAAGTCCTAGGGTAAAAAACCAAAACAGGATGTTGATGGTGTTTTTTAAAAATGTGGATGCTATAAGGGCAGTAATGGATTGTAGCCAATAAAACGCCAAAAAATCCACAACAAAAATGGCTAAGCACAATAGTATAATAGTAAATAGGGAATAACTTTTCATGTCATTAAATACTTTCTTTTTTTATTTAGTAACATCAACTTTAATTTCAGGGATTTTAACAAGTTCAATAGTGGTAGAGGCTAAGGTTACTTTACCGTTTGTACTTTCTATAGCTTTTCTTATACTATCGTTTAATTCGTGTTTTGTAATTCTACGTTTTTTGTAATTTACAATATACCTTAAGTTAAATTGAACCCAATTGTCTGTTAGGGTAATGGCCAACGTTGGTTCAACTTGTGCATCTTCAACATAGTATTTATTTACAATTTCTTTCCACTGTGCTTTGGAATTGGCAGTAAAATCCGATAAAGATTTTGAAGCAATCTCTATTACTATAGATTTCGCCAATTCAATATCCGAACCATATTTTATGGGCAAATTAAATTCATCCCAAATAAAAGGGAAGTCTTGTGAGTAATTGTAAATAGGTCCTTTAAAAACAAAGGCATTGCTTAGTTTTACTATCCTGCCACTATAATTGTCGCTCGATACCCATTGTCCAATTTCCATCATGGTGGTATAAATGCTATCTACATCTATAACATCTCCTTTAATGCCGTTTATTTCTATTCTGTCTCCAGGCTTGTAAACTTTAACAACAAAAATATAGATAGAGCCAGCTATACTTAAAATTAATTCTTGAAGTGTAAATGCAATACCTGCCGAGAACAACCCTATAGCTAAAGTAAAGTCTTTAATGTTTCCGGTGAAATAGGAAAAGGAAAGAATAACCAATAAAACGTACCCAATAAATTCAATTCCCTTTTGTGACTTATAACGAGCTGAAGAATTTGAGATGTTCTTTTTTAAAAAACGTCTTAATAACTGAATTATAAGCAACACAAAAACCACAATCATAGCATATTTAATAATGCTATAAAGGGTAGGGTTTTCTAAAATCCAGTTGTTTATGTGGTTCATTATGAATTATGTTTCTTTAATTCCATATCCAGTTTGGCCAAAAGAATGAGTTCCGATTTGTTTTTGCCAGAAAAACTGTTTGCAATTTCATGACCAGTCTTTATAATTAGCTTGTTGATCTTAGGGGTGAAAAAATGGCTTTGTTCTTTTTTATAAGCCACAAAGTCGTTAAACAACTTGTTGCTGTCCAAATTGTTCTGTTCATGTAACCAATCGAAAACAATTTCTATTTGGAAAGCTGCATCTGTATGAAAATTATCTTCAGAGTCATCCACCTCCAGCCATTTGCTTTTAACCAATTCTTTTAATTTGTTAAATTCTACAGGTTCCACCACACCATCTGTTGCTGCAATGGCATAGAAAAGTTTGCCAAGGATTTCGTAAAAACGAACGTTTAAATGTTTTTTGTTATCCATAATAAATATGTATTGATAATTTAAACAATTTAAAGATAGATAAATAGAAATGAAATGATATTCATCAGTAGTTGGTTTAACTAAAATCTAACATTTATTTAAGGGGATAATTTTTATCAATTTTATAAAAAACACTTAACTTTAAGGAATCTTAATTTTTTAAAATTTAGCATGATTACAAGCAATCAGGATGTTTTTCAAATTCTAACTGAAGCGATATCAGAAGGTATTGTTATTGTAGACGAAAAACAGCATATAGTAGCAATAAATTCGGCAACAGAACTCATGTTTGGTTATGCAAAAGGAGAGCTTATTAACAAGACTTTGGATACTTTAATTCCCGTTCAATACCACAAAGCACACACACATCATTTTAAAGGTTTCATTAAAAATAAAGAAGCTAGGGCCATGGGAATGGATAAAGTGCTTCATGGAGCTAAAAAGGACGGCACTGTTTTTCCCATAGAGGTGGGTTTAAACCCCATAGTAGTGGAAAACAAGTCCTTTGTAATGGCTTTGGTTGTAGACATTACCAAACGTGTTGAAATTGAAAAAACGCTGCACATTAAAAGTAAAGCCTTGCAACACGCAAGTAATGGAATTATAATAACCGATGCTTTACAGAAAGACCATCCAATTATCTATGCCAATACTGCTTTTGAAAAAATTACTGGATATACACAAGAAGACATACTAAATAAAAATTGCAGGTTTTTACAAGCCAATGACACAGAGCAAAAAAGCATTAAAAAAATTAGAAATGCCGTAGCCAAAGGAAAAAGTTGTCATGTGGTGTTGCGAAATTACAGAAAAGATGGTTCCATGTTTTGGAACGAGTTGCACATTACACCCATTAAAGACAATGCTGGTGTGGTCACTCATTTTATAGGGATCCAAAACGATGTGTCACAGCGTAAAATGGCCGAAGAAAACCAAGCACACCTTGCAGCTATTTTAGATGAATCTTTAAATGAGATTTATGTGTTCGATTCCAAGAGTTTCAAGTTTTTAAATGTTAATTATGGAGCCATAAAAAATTTGGGTTATAGCCTTGAAGAGTTAAAAAACATGACTCCTGCTGATATTAAACCAGAATACACCTTAGAGAAATTTAAAAATCAGGTAGATCCGTTATTGAAAAAACAAGTAAAAACCTTAGGATTTGAAACCATTCACGAAAGAAAAAATGGCAGCAAATACCCTGTGGAGGTCCACTTGCAATTATCCAATTTTGAAGATAAAGAAGTTTTTGTGGCCATTATTCTGGATATTTCCGATAGAAAAAAACAGGAGTTTTTTAAAATCAAGCAAAACCGTATCCTGGAATTAATAGTTTTGGATACACCCATAGAAACAACCTTAAAAGATGTTGCGTATTTAATTGAAGAGCAATTTGAAGATGTTTATGTATCCATACTATTGCTGGATCAAGAGTCTCAAAACTTACATGGTCTCGTGGCTCCTAGCTTGCCAGAAGCCTACTCAAAGAACATAAATAGCATGTTAATAGGTGAACATGTAGATAGTACTGGCACTACAGCGTTTTTAGAGCAAGAACTGGTTGTGTCGAACATTGAGACACATCCATTATGGCAAAACTTCAAGCATTTGGTTTCACCTCATGGTCTGCAAGCTTGCTGGACAACTCCTATTGTTTCTTCCAAAAACGTTCCTCTGGGTGTTTTTGCCATTTATAGAAAAGAAAACATGGCCTTTGCAAACCTAAATAAACAGGTGGTTCAGGTGGGTAATAAATTGGCAGGCATAGCTATAGAAAAACATTTAACCAATAAGTATATTGTAAAAACCCAAAACCAATTGGAAAGGTATGCCAAAAACTTACAGGAACAAGTAGACGAGCAAACCAAAGAATTAAAAGCAGCCCTTAAAAAAGAAATAGAGCTTAATGAGTTAAAAACAAAGTTCCTGTCTTTAGTGTCTCACGAATTTAAAACCCCTTTAAGTGGTATTTTAACATCCACCATGTTGCTAAAAAAATACACCATGGTAGACCAACAGGAAAAACGCGATAAACATATAAATACCATAACGAATATTGTAAACAATTTAAACAATATTTTAAACGATTTTTTATCTGTAGAAAAAATGGAATCTGGTAAGGTTAATTACCATTTTAAGGAGTTTAAATTAAGTAAGGTCCTTAATGAAGTTATTTACAACTCCAACATGCTTTTAAAAGATGGACAGAAAATTAAATATCCAGAAAACATTGATGAGATATCGTTGCAACAAGATGAGAAAATATTAGAGCTTACTTTGTCCAATGTAATACATAATGCCATTAAATATTCCCCAGAGAATAGCAATATAGATGTAGCAATTGCCCAAAATAAACACCAAACCGTTTTTAAAATAAAAGATCAAGGTGTAGGTATTCCAGAAAAAGATCAAAAAAATATATTCAACCGTTATTTTAGGGCCGAAAACGTATTAACAACCCAAGGTACAGGTATTGGGCTAAACATTGTAAAAAACCATATTGAAAACTTGGGAGGCTCCATTACATTTGCTAGTCAGGAGCAAGTAGGTACAACCTTTACCATTACCATACCCAATAAGCCAGCTAAAGACCTGCTGTAATGTTATTTTTTTTAAAAAATTGAAAAATATTGTAGAGTAAGTATATTGAAAAAGACCATATTAAACACTAAAAAAACAAATGAAAACCATTTTATTAATTGAAGACGATGTTGTTTTAAGGGAGAACACTGCCGAACTGTTGGAGCTTTCAAATTATAAGGTTTTAACAGCTTCCAATGGAAAAATGGGAGTTGTTATGGCTAAAAGCAGTCTTCCAGATATTATTGTTTGCGATATCATGATGCCAGAACTTGATGGTTATGGCGTATTAAGTGAATTGTCTAAAAACCAAGAGACCAAGCACATCCCTTTTATCTTTCTATCGGCCAAAACCGAACAACAAGATGTGAGAAAAGGCATGAATTTAGGTGCAGACGATTATATCACCAAGCCTTTTAACGAAGTAGATTTAATAAGTGCCATAGAAAGCCGATTGGCAAAAGCAGCCATTCTTAAAGAATCCAATGTTCAGACAGCTGAGCATGCGCTGCAAAACCAGGACGATGAGCTAAAAACCTTAAACGACCTTAAAAACTTTTTAGACGATAATGGTGAAACCATACACTATTCCGAAGGAGACATTATTTACAAACAAGGAGACCATTCCAATACCATATACCTTATCAGTAAGGGAATTGTGAAATGTCATATTCTTGATGAGAAAGGCAAAGAGCTTATAACGGCACTCTATAAAGAAGATGATTTGTTTGGCTACACATCCTTTATGCAAAACATACCTTATCATGAATCTGCAACAGCCATTAAAGACACAACCTTGGTTAGTGTCTCTAAAAATGTCTTAAAGGAAGTGTTGGAAAAAAACCATTTGGTAACCTTGGAATTAATACAGTTACTTACAGACAATTTATTTCATGTTAAAGAGCAGTTGTTGCAAATGGCTTACGGATCTGTAAATCAAAAAACAGCGCAAACAATCATTCAATTCTCTGAAAAGTTAAACCGAAAACCAAACGAACCTATTAGGATTTCCAGAAACGACTTAGCAAGTGTGGCAGGAATTGCAACAGAAACCTTAATAAGGACCATGACCTATTTTAAAAAACAAGGTCTTATTGAAGTGGAAGGTAGAAATATAAAAATTTTGGACCTGGAAAAACTTAAAGAAATCTATTAATTGCCCTAAGGTAAGTGCAATATGATGAATATCATTTTATAAGTTACTTGGTGGGCTTATTTTTGAGCTTTAAGTTATTAAGTAATGAAAAATGTCCTATTGCCCACAGATTTTTCAGAAAACTCATGGAATGCCATAAAATACGCTATAGATTTTCATGAGGGAATAGACTGTAATTTTTTTCTGTTACATGTTAACAGATTGAGCCATGTGGTTTTAAACGATGCGCCATATTTGCCTACACAGGATGTTATTGAAGATGTTTACACCAAACCTGCCAAGGCTCAGTTACGAGCTATGTTAAAACGTGTCACTGCATATAAGTCCCAAAATAAAAAGCATAAGTTCTATACCATTTCAGATTATAATTTTTTTGTGGAATCCATACGTGAGCATGTTGAAGAAAATAACATAGACTTAATAGTTATGGGTACCAAAGGGGCTTCTGGACTTAAAAAAGTTATTATTGGCAGCAATACAGGAGACATTATTACCAAGGTGCCTTGCACTACTTTAGTGGTACCTGAAAATGCAACCTACAAAAGCATCAAGGAAGTGGCTTTCCCTACAGATTTCTCTTTACATTACAACATAAATACCTTGGAGCCTATTTTAAAAATAGTTCAGAAAAACCAAGCAGCATTAAGGGTTGTTCATATTAGCAAAAAGCAAACCGAATTAAACAGGGACCAAATAAAAAACAAAGAGTTGCTTGAAGATTATTTTCATGCAAACACACATAGTTTTCATTTTCTAACCAACAAAAAAGTTGAAGCAGCAGTTCAATGTTTTGTTGAAAGCAGAGATATAGATATGATAACTATGGTTGCTAAAAACCTTAATTATTTTCAACAAATTTTGTTTCATTCAAAAGTGGAAGAAATAAGTTACCATATAAATATTCCGTTTTTGGTGTTACATAATTAAAAACAAAAATTATGGACATGTCTATTTTACTAGCCAAATTCTGGGGTTGGTACCTCATCGTGTTTTTTGTGATTTTAAGTTTCAATCCCAAACGCATAAAACAAATTTTCAATGACTTAAGAGACGAGAAATTTTTAATTATTGCTTCGTTTGTGGCCATTATTATTGGGTTGATAAACATTCTATTGCACAATGTCTGGGAAGCCAATTGGAAGCTTATTATAACCTTAATAGGTTGGATAGCCTTGTTTAAGGGCTTGGCCTTATTTACATTTCCCCGGCAAACTGTAAAAAGACTAAACTATATAAACGTAAAATTTGTACAGGTAATTTATATGTTGCTTTTTCTGTTGGGAGTGTTACTTTTAAATATTGCCTATAATATTGTGCCTTATTGATTTTTTAAAAAAAATGTCAAAACATGACAGATGTCATTTTATTTTTTTTAAATAGTCGCTATATTTATTACATAAATAAAACATAGATTACTTCGTGATGTACTAGTTTATTTGAAAACCATTTCTTTAGATGGGTTTTTAAAAAAAAATTCTAACAATGACAGAGGAATCATTATTAGATTTAAGCTATTAATCTGAGAAAGCCAGAAATTTAATTTCTGGCTTTTTTGATTTTATTTTTGAAAACTGATAAATGTCATATTTTTTATCTTAAACATAGTTTACTTTTATCCTATAAATATAGTGTTTATATGGTTAAAGGTTATTGTGTTAAAGTACATAACCAAAATTAAGATTCTTGAGTAGTTGTTTAACTTTGTTTAATAAGTCTTTATTAGATTTTTAAGATGGGTTAATATTTTAAAAAAGTTAATGAATACTATAGAACTCTTAACAAAGCGAGAAAGGTAAAAACTTTCTCGCTTTTGTTTTTTACATGGTTTGCCACCTTCTGATATTTATCATAGTTTTTCTTTCTAGTATTGACTAAATTTAAAGTTAATATTAATACCACTTTCATGAGAAAAATATTGATACCTACAGATTTTTCAGACAATGCAATGAATGCCATAAAATATGCTTTGGAACTTTTTAAGTACCACAAAAGCAAATTTTATATCATGCATGCCTATCAAGATGAAATTTATGCAGACGAAACTGTGCTTAATAGGAATAAACTGGCAACAGTTACCAAACAAGTGCATAACGCGTCAACCAAAAAGTTGGATAATGTCTTGAAACAGATTAAAGAAATTTCGCCAAACCCTAGGCATGAGTATTTTGCTTTGCCAGCAAATAGTGTTTTGGTGGATGAGGCAGATAGAATTGTGGATAAAGAAAACATAGACATTATTGTTATGGGAACCAGAGGCGAAACAAACGATAGACGCATGACTTTTGGTTCTAACACCTTGCAGGTTTTAAAATATGTGGCCTGTCCTGTTCTGGCCATTCCAGAAAATTATAAATATACACAGCCAAAACACATCATGTTCCCAACCAATTACATGATTCCTTATAAAAGAAGGGAACTTAAATTGTTTTGTGATATGGCATCACCTTTTAGGGCTACCATAGATATGGTTTATATTTCAATGTCTGATAAACTGTCCATGAGACAAGAAGACAATAGGGAGTTTGTTAAAAACGAACTGTGTAAAAACCCAATCAACTTTATTACCATTAAGCAAAAAGACATCACAAAATCCATATTAAAATACATTGAAACCAATAACATAGATATGCTTGTCATGGTAAACACCAGGCAATCTTTTTTAGAGGATATCTTATTTCAAAATAGGGTTTCCAGGCTTACCTTAGAACTGGAAATTCCGTTTTTGGCAATGCAAAACATCAAACGTATTTAATTCATTTATTAAAACTCCGTATCATGAAAAACATATTGTTACCAACAGATTTTTCAGAAAATTCATGGAATGCCATTTCCTATGCACTGCACTTATTTAAAGACGAAATATGTACATTTCATCTATTACATACTTACACACCAATTGTGTATCATGTAGAGTATGTTATGGTAAGTACGTCTCAGTTTGATTTGGCAGATGTTATAAGGGAGCAGGCCTTAAAAAGCTTAAGGGATTTTGAAACCAGGATCCAGGAAACCTTTAACAACCCAAAGCATCACTTCGAGTCTAAAGCAGTTTTTAACACCTTAACGCTTGAAATTTCAGAACAGGTTAAAGAAAACAAAATAGACTATGTAGTTATGGGAACCAAAGGTGCCACAGGCGCAAAGGAAATTTTATTTGGCTCCAATACGGTTCATGTGTTCAAGCAGGTAAAATGTCCTGTATTGGCAGTGCCTGATGGTTTTAAATTTGAGCCATCCCTAGACATTTTATTTCCTACTGATTACGAAATTGATTATCAAAACAAACAAATTCAGCCTATAGTCGAGTTGTCCAAAAGCTATCAATCCACAGTACATGTGCTGAATGTGTCCTATGGTAAAGATTTAACCGAAGAGCAAAAGAGAAACATGGCCAAATTGGGAAGCTTGTTTAAAAATATTACGTCTAGATTTCACAGTGTTAAAAACCAAGAAATAACCAAAGCAATTTCCGATTTTCAAAACAAAACCAGAATTGATCTTTTGGTTATGATTAACAACAAACATTCGTTTTTTGAAAACTTGTTTTTTAAATCCACCATCAACCAAATAGGCTTTCATTTAAACATTCCATTTCTTGTAATCCCATCCAAGATGGCCAATAATTGAATGGATTAACCCATTCGTTTTAATAATACCATAAATTAAAGATGCAGCCATGAACCCTAACATAGAAATCACGAAATCCTCAGGTGAAAAAGTGAAATTTTCCCTAGAAAAACTCAGGGCTTCCTTAAAACGATCTGGAGCAGATGCAGACCTTATTAACCAAATATTGGATAAGGTTAGGGACGAGCTGTACCAAGGTATTTCAACCAAAGAAATTTACAATAGGGCTTTTGCCTTGCTTAAGAAGAAAAAAAGCTACTTTGCATCCAAATACAAATTGAAAAAAGCCATATACGAACTTGGTCCAACAGGCTTCCCTTTCGAGAATTTCATAGCTGCCATATTTACTTATTCCGGTTATAAAACCGATGTTGGTAAAATCTTGCAAGGAACATGTGTTTCACATGAAATAGATGTAGTGGCAAATAAAAATGGGGAAACAACCATAGTGGAATGTAAATTCCATAGTGAAGAAGGACGAAACTGTAACGTAAAAGTACCACTATACATTGCTGCCAGATTTAAAGATGTAAAACAGCATTGGGATTCCAAACCACATAAAACCCAATTAGTTGCAGGTTATGTGGTTACCAATACACGTTTTACCCAAGATGCCTTACATTATGGAAATTGTGTGGGTTTAAAATTATTGAGTTGGGACCACCCAAAAGAAGATGGCCTAAAAGATAAAATTGATAGATTGGGCCTATATCCAATAACGGTTTCAACTTTATTGACCAATAGGGAAAAACAATTTTTGTTAAGCAGAGACGTGGTCTTGTGTAGGGATTTAATAGGAGACGCTTTTTATTTGGATCATTTGGGAGTTTCAGAAACCAGAAAAGAAAGAATACTAAATGAGATTAAACAACTTTGTAACAGTTAAATTATGGAACAAAAAGTAAAAATACATTTTTTGGGAGCTTCTGGCGTGGTAACTGGATCTAAGTTTTTAATAGAAACCACCCAAAAAAATATGTTAGTGGATTGTGGCATGTTTCAAGGTCTTAAAGAATTAAGGGAATTAAATTGGGACGACCTCTCTGTGGATGTAGAGGAAATAGATGTGGTTTTGTTAACCCATGGCCATTTGGACCATGTTGGCTATTTGCCAAGACTTGTAAAACAAGGTTTTCAGGGCAAGATTGTGGGAACAGCGCCAACCCTTGCCATTGCTGAAATAATTTTAAGGGATAGTGCCAAAATTCATGAGGAAGAAGCTGAAAAAGCCAACAAGGAACAGTATACCAAACATGAGCCAGCATTGCCTTTTTACACTACTGACGAAGCAGAAAAAACCATACGAAAGTTTCAAGCTGAGAAAGAAAATAAATGGATAAAACTTACTGAAAACATATCTTACAGATTTCAATACAATGGCCATATTATTGGTGCTACCTTTATAGAGTTGGACATGTTTGAGAAGCGGTTTGTGTTTTCTGGAGATATTGGCAGAACCAACGACTACTTATTGGACAATCCTAAAAGACCAGAGTGGGCAGATTATTTATTTATTGAAAGCACCTACGGGAATAAATGTCATCCAGAAGAAGATGTGGAAGGTTTGCTTACAGGGCTGATAATAAACACCATACACGCAAAAGGAAATTTAATTATCCCTAGTTTTGCAGTGGAAAGGTTGCAAACCCTAATGTATATTTTATGGAAACTGTATCAAAAAAACCGAATTCCCAACATTCCAATATTTATAGATAGTCCCATGGGAAATAACGTGTTGGAGGTTTTTAAACAATTTCCAAACTGGCACAAACTTTCAGACGAAGAATATAGAGCCATGTGTCATCATGTAAACATTGTGGAATCTTATAAAGAAACTTGGGAAACCGTAGACGATAAACGCTCCAAAATAGTTATTGCAGGAAGTGGTATGGTAACCGGAGGAAGGGTTTTAACCTACCTGCAACAATTAATAGATGTAAGCTCCACTACTGTTTTACTGGTAGGATACCAAGCAGAAGGAACAAGGGGAAGACAACTTTTGGAAGGCGCGCAAGAAATTAAGTTCTTTGGGAAATATTATCCAGTTAAAGCTTCGGTAAAGCACATTGAGAGTTTGTCGGCTCATGCAGATCAAAAAGATTTATTAAATTGGATGAGCGAAATAAAAAACATTCCAGAAAAAGTATATTTAATTCATGGGGAACCAACAGCATTGGATGCGTTTAGGGTTAAGATTAAAGACACTTACAACTGGAATGCTACCATACCAAAATTAAAAAGTGTAGACACTTTGGTGCTTTAAATGTTTATATTTAAACAATACTTTGTAATATTTTAAACCATGAATACACTGCAAGATTATAAGGGTTTTAATAGGGAAAAATCTATTGAAGAGCTACAATATACCATGCTCAATCACATAGAAAGTCTTCAAATTGTAAAAGAAGAACTTCAGTTTTTGCAATTTTTAACTCAGGCTCAAATTTTTAACCCAAATACCATGGATCTTTTTGAAAGGTTGGAACACTTTAAAAAAGAATTGGACAAACGCATTCACAAATCTGGGAAGTTAATAATTGATGCCAATTTTCACGCCAATCAAATTGCAAATAAAATAGAATGCGATGAGCTTGCATGCGACAATTATTTTATAAATGCCCATAATGAATTGGAGCAGTATATCCATCAGTTTAGCAATCAAACTTCAAAATTTAAGCAGGATCTGTTTCAGTATTTTAAAAGCGTGATTAAAACAGCATAACAGGTTTGCAATTTTAAGAATTTTTAACATAACCAACTGATAATTATCATTTTAAAAAAGGTTTTTGCTGGTTAAATTAGTAACAAATAAAAAGTTTAACTTAAAACTTAATATCATGTCACTTATTAAATTTAACAATCGAAACAGGTTATTCCCTTGGAGTAATACAGACTTAAAATCCTTTTTAGGATCTGATGATTTTTTTAACGACGACTTTTTTTCTGAAGATAGCCTAATGCCAGCTATGAACGTAAAAGAGAACCCAACGGATTTTCAAATAGAATTTGCTGCACCTGGTTTTTCCAAAGAAGATTTTGAAGTTTCAATTGACAACGACATCCTTCATGTAAGTGGAGAGAAAAGCAAGGAAAAAGAACAGGAAGATGACAACTATTCCCGAAAAGAATTTAGTTACAACACCTTTAAACGTTCTTTGAAATTGCCTGCCAGTATCAATACAGAAAAAGAGGCTCAAGCAACTTATAAAGATGGCATATTAAAACTTCAGTTATCTAAAAAAGAAGCAGAAAAGCCATCCAATAGAAAACGAATAGAAGTTAAATAGCATTCCCCTAAGTTAATAGTAGGCTGCCTGAAACAATAAGTATAATTTGTCTGGTTTAGACAGGCTTTGGTCAAATTCCATATGGTTGGTTAGTTAGTAATTGAATATATTGATCAAGCCTTAAAAGTTATATTAACCAATCAGGCAGCTTTTTTAAATACAAACAGCATGTTTACATTTGAAACAAAATATCTAGAATGGCTAAGTGCTTCAGAAATGCACCAAGCTACTTTGAATTGGTATTCCGAGTTGAATTTTGTAAAAGATGAACAACTTTTTTTTTGACGACCTTATCAAATCTTACACATTACAATTGATAAATCCCAATTATTTTGAGGACAGCAAGCAATTGGTTGAAAGGTTAAATAAGTTTCAAGAAGACACAAACCAGTTGATAGAGGTTGTTAAAGCACACAGAAATTCATTGCAAATATTAATAGATGGCATTAACCAGTTAGAAGAAGAAACAGCATACAAAAAAGAACACAAAGAACTAGCCCTTAAACTATCAGAATTTAAACAGACTTACCATACGTTTAAAACAAGTTTTTTTGAGCATATCAAGACCATCATGAAAGAAGAAAAGCAACAGCGTTTATTGGATTAGTTTTCAATGACTGTGAAAAATAAATAAAGGCACTTTTAAGTCATCGCTTATTTTTTTGGTATCCGAAGCTGTTAAAAAACGTTCAAATGCAGTTTCCTTTTGTACAAGCAATGCCATAAGGTCTGCTTTGTTTTTGTTTAAATATTGAGCCACAACTTCATGAATGTTTTTGTTTTTAACCAATTGGTATTCAAATGTTGTATCCTTCAGGTTGGTTTTAAGATGTTCCTGGTCTTGTGCTTCAGGAGTTCCTTCATCTTGCGGAATCACTCGTACCACATCCAATGAGGTTTTAAATGTTTTAACATAGGACAAAAGCTTTAAAAAAGCCTTGCTGTTTAAAGAATCTGTTTGATCTAATGGAAGAAACAATGTATGGGGTTTTTTATATTGAAATCCTTTTGGGATCACTAAAGTTGCACAATCTACTTTTCTAATTACATTAATGGTATTGCTGCCAAAAACCACTTCTTTGGCTCCAGTGACACCATTGGTTCCCATAACAATTAAATCTATTTTTTTAGAGCTTATTATTTGGTTTACAGAATCTGTTAACACATCATAATCCACAATGGTTTCAAAGCTTATCTTTTTATTGCTTGAGTTGGATTCAAGGGTTTTAACATATTTGTCTAGTTTGGTTTTGGCTTTTTTTACCAAAGAATTGTAAATGCTACTGGTGCCAGCTGCCATTAAATCGCTTGTGGTATAAACCGATTTTTGAGGAATATGTAACATGTAAAAACAACTTGCTTGGTCTTGAAACAATTGCAAGGCATAGTTAGTGGCATTTTTTGCACTTTCAGAAAAATCTGTTAGTAATAAAATGTGTTTCATGTGTTTTTGGTATAACTTGTTTTTAGCTTTCTGAAATTCCAATCTTTATTAGAAAAGGTATCATTAAAAACTTAATTGATTTTAAGTTCCAACTACAACTTCAATAAAAAGGAAACCTAAAATTATCAAAAAAATAGTGCAACAGCTATGATTTTGGTCAATTTAGGCAAAAAAAAAGACCCTCAAGTATTTGAGGGTCTTATAATTTTCTTGAAGTAAACTGTTATTAGTTTCCTTTAACTGCATTAGCAGCGTCGTTTGCAGCTTTTTTAGTTGCATCGGCAGCATCATTGGCAGCTTTTTCTGTAGCAGCAGCAGCGTCGTCAATTGCTTCGCCAGCAGCATCAGCAGCATTGTCGATAGCTTCACCAGCTTCGTCCATTGCTTCTTCAGTTGCATCCATTGCATCTTCTGCAGCTTCTTCAGCATCGTCAGCAACTTCTTCAGCAGCATCCATTGCGTCTTCAGCAGCATTTTCTACAGCGTCTTGAGCATTTTCATTTTTTGTATCTCTACAAGAAGTGAAAGTTAAACTTAGGCATAATAACAATACAGTACTTAATAATAATTTTTTCATTAGTTAAAGTTTTAGTGTTAAAAATTAATACCACGAATTTAATAACTAATTGTGTAACTTTTGCAAGTTTTGTTAACATTTTTTAACATAATAGTTACAAGTCCGTAAATTAATCTCTTTATGTACGTAAAAAAGACATGATTTGGATGACAGCTCCTCGATTATTTTTTATGTAGCTTAGGTTTTTTTCTCCAGAAGTTTTTCGTAATGTGCTGTTGTTTATAAGGTTGTCCAATATTTGATGTAGCTCTTTGGCGTTTTTTACGGAGAACATCCCTTGATTTTTTAGCATCTCTATGGCCTCTGGAAAATGGTTGTAGTGCTCTCCAATAATAATAGGAATACCAAAAACAGCTGGTTCCAGGGTGTTGTGCAAGCCGGTTTTTCCTGCTGCACCACCAACATAAGCTATATTGGCATAGCTGTAAACCTTGGAAAGTAATCCAATGGTGTCTAAAATAAGAACTTGATAGGTAGCAATTGTGTGGTTGTTTTTTTCAGAGTAGAGAACCGTTTTTTTGTTAAAAGCTTGCTTTAATTTAAGGATCTGAGTTTTTTTAATATTGTGTGGAGCGATAATAAATTTCACTTTAGCGCTATTTTCCAATGAATTGATGTAATCTATTAAAAAAACCTCGTCCTCAGGCCACGTGCTTCCAGCAACAACACAAAGGTTATCCCCTTTAAAATGCGCAATAAAATCCAAGGAATTATGCTGTTCAAGCTGGTTGTAAACCCTATCAAACCTGGTGTCTCCAGAAACAGAAACATCGTTGTAGCCTATGCGTTGCAAGAGTTTTTTTGAAGTCTCATCTTGTGTAAAGATATGCTGAAAAGCAAATAAAGCCTTTTTCATAAAGCCACCATAAAACTTAAAATATATTTGATTGTCCCGAAACAAAGCAGAAATCAAAATGGCTTTTAAGCCTCTGTAATTTAATTCGTTTAACAGGTTTGGCCATATATCATATTTCACAAAAATGGTCAACTCTGGATGTACCAAATCCAGAAATCTTTTTGCATTGGATTTGGTGTCAAAAGGAAGATAGATCACCACATCGGCAATGTTGGTGTTTTTTCTTATTTCGTAACCAGAAGGGGAAAAGAAACTTAAAACTATTTTATGTTTGGGATAGTCTTTGCGTAATTCCCTAAAGACAGGAAGTCCTTGTTCGTATTCGCCTAAAGAGGCACAATGAAACCAAAGGGTCTTGTCTGTTTGGGAAATCTTGTTTTCTAAGATCTTGAATGTGTGTGTTCTACCTGTTATTCCAAGTTTTATTTTGTGGTTAAAAATTGAAATACCTTTCAACACCAGTTGCGTAACATAAATACCAAAATTATAAATAAGCTGCAATTTTAAATCTTTAATGCTAAAATACACTTCTTTGACAAAATTTCATTGGTTAACGTTTACTAATTTTGTAATTTCGTACAGTATGAAAAAAATTCAAATGGTTGACCTTAAAGGTCAGTATATAGGTATCAAAGATGCTGTTAATCCTGCCATTCAGGAAATTCTGGAAAACACATCTTTTATTAATGGACCTAAGGTTCATGAGTTTCAAAAAAATCTTGAAAATTATTTAGGGGTCAAGCATGTTATTCCTTGTGCCAATGGCACAGATGCCTTGCAGATTGCCATGATGGGCTTGGGATTGAAACCTGGTGATGAGGTTATAACAGCCGATTTCACCTTTGCAGCAACCGTAGAAGTTATAGCTTTGCTCCAATTAACACCAGTTTTGGTAGATGTCAACCCAGACGATTTCAATATTGATGTGGATGCCATTAAAAAAGCCATAACCCCAAAAACAAAGGCTATTGTTCCTGTACATTTATTTGGGCAATGTGCCAATATGGAGGCCATTATGGATATTGCTAAAGAGCACAATTTATACGTTATTGAAGACAATGCACAAGCCATTGGAGCCACTTATACATTTAGCAACGGTAAAAAAGCTAAAGCAGGAACTATAGGCCATGTTGCTTCCACTTCTTTTTTCCCTTCTAAAAACTTAGGATGTTATGGAGATGGAGGAGCCATTTTTACTAATAATGATGACTTGGCACACACCATTCGTGGCATTGTTAACCATGGTATGTACGAACGTTACCATCATGATGTGGTTGGCGTAAACTCCAGATTGGATTCTATACAAGCTGCTGTTTTGGATATTAAATTGAGAAAGTTGGATAGCTACAATAACGCTAGAAGGGAAGCAGCTAAAAAATACAATGAAGCCTTTAAACATATAGATAAAATAACAACACCATATGAATATGGTTCATCAGACAATCATGTGTTTCATCAATATACACTTAAATTGAAAGATGTTGATAGGGATGGACTTGTTGCTTTTTTAAATGAAAACAATATTCCTTGTGGAGTTTATTATCCCATTCCACTTCACAAACAAAAAGCATACAAAGATGACCGTTATAATGAAGCCGATTTTGAGGTTACCAACCAATTGGTAAAAGACGTTATTTCATTACCTATGCACACAGAATTGGATGATGAGCAAATAACATACATTTCAGAAAAAATTATTGAATTTATAAATGGCTAAAATTTTAGTTACAGGAGGTCTAGGTTTTATAGGCTCCCATACAGTTGTTGAACTTCAAAAAAAAGGGTTCGAGGTGGTGATTATTGATAATTTATCAAACTCATCATTAGCTGTATTGGACGGTATTAAAGCCATTACAGGTATCAAGCCTGATTTTGAGAATATTGATTTAAAAGACAAAAGCCTGGTACAAAGCTTCTTTAACAAACATAAAAACATTCAGGGTATAATACACTTTGCAGCTAGTAAAGCTGTAGGAGAAAGTGTGCAAGAACCTTTAATGTATTATGAAAATAACATTAATTCGCTTATTTATTTACTTCAAGGATATGCACCTTTAGAGTCGCAAAATTTTATTTTTAGTTCTTCCTGCACGGTTTATGGAGAACCGGATCAATTGCCCATTAACGAAGACGCATTAATAAAGCCCGCAATTTCCCCTTACGGAAACACCAAACAAATTGGTGAGGAGATTATTCAAGATGTTTGTAAAGTATCAACTAATTTCAATGCCATTTCTTTAAGATATTTCAATCCTATTGGAGCTCATGAATCTGCACTAATTGGCGAACTCCCTTTAGGTGTGCCACAAAATTTAGTGCCATTTATTACCCAAACGGCTATAGGAAAAAGAAACCAATTGGCAGTCTTTGGAGACGATTATCCAACTCCAGATGGCACCTGTATTCGCGATTACATTCATGTGGTTGATTTGGCCCAAGCTCATGTAATTGCATTATCCAGATTATTGGATAAAAACCATAAAAACAATTTTGAGGTGTTTAATTTAGGTACTGGAACAGGAAGTTCCGTATTGGAAGTCATCCATTCCTTTGAACGTGTTTCTGGTAAAAAATTAAATTATAGAATTGCTGAAAGAAGGGCAGGAGACGTGGTTTCGGTTTTTGCAGATACTAAAAAAGCCAATCTGGAATTAGGCTGGAAAGCCAAGTTAACCTTGGACGATGCCATGCGTTCGGCATGGAAATGGGAACAAAAAATCTCTAAACCATCCTAATTCAAGAATCTTCACCTATAGACATGATATCTTGTCAATATGTCAACGATATGCGCTATCTGTTAAAGGATTCAAAATAATATATTGATTAACAATGATTTAGTATTTGTTTTTTGGAATTCTGTAATCAAATTCGTTCCTTTGTAACTTAAATGATAAAGGAAAACATGAAACTGATTACAATTAAAAGACAAACAAAAGAAGAAAAAAGGTACACACCTAAAATGGGAGAACTGCTAACAAAAGTAACGTATGTTAAAAAAGCTTTTTTAAGCATCCCAATTAAAACCATTCACAAATATCGCGAAACCTATTATGGTGAAGTTAAAGATTGCGAAGCATGTAATCTGGCAAGATAACAAACAAAAAAGCCTCTATTAAGAGGCTTTTTTTTATGCATTTTCTGTTTCTTTCTTATTTTTGAAACCAGCATATAGCAAGAGCCCAAGCCCCAACATAACAGACATGTCTGCCAAATTAAAAATACCGGTTCTAAAAACACCTCCTAAATCGATGTGGAAAAAATCGGTAACAGACCCATAGACAATTCTGTCGTAAACATTGGCAATACCTCCACCAACAATACAGCAAAACCCTATTAGGGACAATCGGTCCAAAGTTTTGTTTTTAATAATATGAATGGTTACATAACCTAAAACAAGAATAGGCAATATTAAGAGAAAAATAAGTCTTAATGTTGGGTTTAAATCACTTCCCATACCTAAAAAAGCACCTGTGTTTTCTACATTGTGTAAGGTAAAGAGATTGCCAATAATTGGTGTTTCACTTCCAGGTGTTACATACAGTCTTACCAAAATTTTAGTTATTTGGTCTAAAGCAATGTTGATAACAATAAGAAGTATGATAAAGGTGTTTCGGGATAGTTTCATTAAGCTTCTTTTGTAAAGGTAGCCGAAGCTGTTTGTGCATCTCTATTTATTTTCTTTACCAAACCTTGCAATACATTTCCAGGGCCAACTTCAGTAAACAAGGTGGCACCATCTGCAATCATTTGCTGTACAGACTGTGTCCATTTTACAGGAGCTGTCAATTGGGAAATTAAATTGCTTTTTATGGCTGCAGCGTCCAATACAGCCGAAGCAGTTACATTTTGGTAAATTGGACAAAGCGGTTTGTTGAAAAACGTGTTTTCTATGGCATCTGCCAACTCTTCCCGAGCAGGTTCCATTAAAGGTGAATGGAATGCACCTCCAACAGGAAGCACCAAAGCACGTCTGGCTCCTTCTGCCTTTAAACTTTCACAAGCTTTGTTAATGGCCATAACTTCCCCTGAAATTACCAATTGCCCTGGACAATTATAATTTGCAGCCACTACAATACCTTCGGTTGTGGCACAAACTTTTTCAACAATATCATCATCTAGACCTAATACAGCTGCCATGGTACTAGGTTTTAATTCGCAAGCTTTTTGCATGGCCATGGCACGTTTGGAAACTAATTTCAAACCGTCTTCAAAGGTTAGGGTTCCATTGGCAACCAACGCCGAAAATTCCCCAAGTGAGTGTCCTGCTACCATATCCGGTTTAAAATCCTCACCTAGAATTTTAGCCAAAATAACAGAATGTAAAAAAATGGCAGGTTGCGTAACCTTGGTTTCTTTTAAATCTTCGGCAGATCCTTGAAACATAATATCTGTGATTGAAAAGCCCAAAATATGGTTGGCTTGTTCAAATAAGTCTTGTGCTAAAGAAGAGCCTTCGTATAGGTCCAAGCCCATTCCAGAAAATTGTGCTCCTTGACCAGGAAATATGTATGCGTTCATGTATTTTTATTTTTAATGTTGCAAAAATAGGAAATTTTAAATTAGTTTTCGGTTGATAGCATTTAATGCATACTTTAAATGGATATGGATGTTTGTTGGGATCTTTCCGTTTTAGCAAAAGTCAATCTCTGGCTAGTGTTGACAACTTATGATATCCTTATTTAATTGTTTCACAACTTCGGAAAATAGGAACTGTTTTTATTTGAAATCAGATGTATCCTCACCGAAACTTTATGTAATAAAAAAATCAACTATAAGATTCGTGTTTTATTTCTCCTAATTATAGGAAGTATCAATCTAGATCAGATATTTGAAGTGAAATTTATTAGTTGAAAAGTCTCAAAGTTAAACCAGCTAAAAAAGTCTTCATTTTTAATTCCAAAAGCGAAGCGACCTATGTTCTAATTTTTACAATCCTACAGCAGCTGCTTCTGCACAACGTTCCCCATCCATGGCAGCAGACACAATGCCTCCAGCATAGCCTCCACCTTCACCACAAGGAAACAAGCCTTTTATCTGTGGGTGTTCTAGGTTCTCGTTTCTTGGAATACTCACAGGGGATGAAGTCCTACTTTCAACACCAACTACATTTGCTTCAGCTGTGTAATATCCTTTCATTTTTTCGCCAAAGGCTTTAAAACCTTGACGCAAGTTGCCACCAATAAGTTTTGGTAAAAGAGCATGTAAAGGAGCCGATTTTAAACCAGGTTGATAAGATGTAGGATTTAAATCTACAGATAACCTACCCTCTACAAAATCTGTTAATCTTTGAGCTGGAGCAGTTTGTGTTCTGCCTCCAGCTGTAAAAGCCAATCGCTCAAGGTCTTTTTGGTATTGCAAAGCTTTCAAGACTCCAAAATGTTCATATTTAGGAAAATCCTTTGCTGCATTTAATTCCACCACGATACCAGAATTTGCGAATTGGTTGTTGCGTCTTGAAGGAGACATCCCGTTTACAACCACTTCACCATTGGCAGTTGCAGCAGGTACAATAAACCCTCCAGGGCACATACAAAACGAATATACACCTCTGTTATTTACTTGTTGCACCAGGCTGTATGATGCTGCTGGAAGTAATTCATTTCTTTTTCCTGAGCAATGATATTGAATGGAATCGATAATGTGTTGTGGATGTTCCACACGAACTCCCATGGCAAAGGATTTTGCTTCTATGGCTATTTTTTTATTATGCAACAGATAAAAAATATCTCTTGCCGAATGTCCTGTTGCTAGAATAACTCTTGTTGCTGGTAATTCAGCATTATTCCATAATTGAATGGCATGTATTTTGTTGTTTTTGATTTTGAAATCGATAACACGGGTTTCAAAATGCACTTCACCTCCATATTTTATGATGGTTTCCCTAATATTTTGTACCACTTTTGGAAGTTTATTGGTGCCAATATGTGGATGCGCATCTACCAAAATTTGGTCTGTGGCTCCATGAAATACCAAGTTTTCAAAAATGCGTCTCACATCGCCACGTTTTAGACTGCGTGTGTATAACTTGCCATCGCTATAAGTGCCAGCACCACCTTCGCCAAAGCAATAATTGGAGTCTTCGTTTACAAAATGGTCTTGGTTTATGGCTCTTAAATCCCTTCGTCTATCTTGTACGTTTTTACCACGTTCCAAGACAATAGGTTTAAATCCTAGTTCTATACAACGTAAAGCAGCATACATTCCAGCAGGACCAAAACCAACAATGTGGATGGGTTTGGCTTTGGAAACATCTTTATAATCGAAAGTGTATTCTGAAGTTTTTGGAACGGGTTCGTCAATATAAACAGCTACTTTATAGTTTAAAATAATTTTAGGTTTTCTGGCATCAATAGATTTACGAAGCACTTTAATACCTGAGATTTTGTCTCTGGACATCCCTAAGTTTTCGGCAGATTTTATTAAAAGAATGTTTGGTGTTTCTTCTTCTTTTAAATTAACGCGTAGCTGAAGCTCTTTTATCATGTGGTAAAATTAGGTAAAAATAAAAGATGTGTGTAAGTTGTTTTTGTTAAGTTTCAAAGTTGTTAAGCTGAAACCATCAATAGATTATTAATAAATGAAACAGAAGTCTAAAATTTACTTCAATTCTTTTTTTTCAATTTTCATTTGTGATGTAATAAAGGGAATTTTAGGAGCAAAAAAATACCCTGTTAAACTGGCAAATAAAATAGGTATAAAATACGAAAATCCAGTTAAGGTTGCCAATAAAATAGTGGTGCTCATAGGTGTTCGGGTCACACAAGCATTTATAGCTGCCATACAACTTACAACAGTTAAAGATAGGCTTATGGATGGAATAAAATGGTGAATGATGAGCCCTAAGGTAGCTCCACAGAAAAACAAAGGAATAATAAATCCACCTCTCCAGCCTGAGGTTACAGTAATGGCTATGGCCAGAATTTTAAAGATTAAAATGGTTATTAAAAATGAAAGCGAAAAGTCGCTTATAAGAAGCTGACTAATTTCATGATGGCCAAAATAGCGTGTTATTGGAAAATAAAAAACTATAAAGCCCAAAGCAATGCCTCCAAGGCAAGTTTTAATGTAAATAGGTGTTTGTAGTTTTTTAAATAGAACTTTAAAGGTTTTTGTGCAATATATAAAACCCCAACCTACAATGGTAGCTGCAATAGCAAAGAGTACAGCATATAAAAAATCGAATTTGGTTAGCATTTCATAAGATGGTAAATCCCAAATGGGTCCAATGCCTATATGAATGATAAAAGCAAAAACCACATAGCTAAAACAACTGGCAACAAAGGCAGGAATAATGGCCTTATAGTATTCTACGGCATGCTCATGATGAAGTATTTCCAAAGAAAACAAGCTTCCACCTAATGGAGCGCCAAATAAGGCTGTAAAACCAGAGGCCATTCCAGCAATACTCATGGAGCGTAAATCTTCGCCTTTAAACCTAAAGAGTTTTCCAAGCCAAGTCCCAGTAGAACCTGTTACCTGAACCAAAGGGGCTTCTGGACCCAAACTTCCACCAGAAGCGATACAAAGTAAAGAAGACAGCACCATGGAAGGGTTGTTTTTGGGGTCTAATTTGCCTTTGTTAAAACGAATGTTATTAACAATTAATTGAATTTCTCCAGGATCTCCAATAAAATGGATAATTAAACCGGCCAACAAACCACATACTGCCATGGTTGGAATAACTTGCCAACCCTGGAAAAAAGCTAATTTATGGGTTAAAAACTCTAAAACAATCCAATAGATGCTGGCTATCACTCCACCAAATAAACCAAGTAAAGCCCATAGTATAAACTTTCTGCTAAAAACAAAAGGATTAAATTGTATGGGTTGGTCTAAGATATTTAGAAAAGTGACTAATTTCCTTTTACGTTTTAGTTTCACTTTTTAAGTATTAAAAAAATAAAAATTATTGTCTAATATAGGTTATAAACGAAAAAGCATGTTGGTGTTTTTCATCCTTGGCATGATACCTGTTTTGGGATTCTTTCCAAATAGTGGTATCAATTTTAGGAAAAAATGTATCTGCTTCAAAATCTTCATGAACTCTGGTAAGCTCAATTTTATCTGCATAGGGCATGGCTTGCTTATAGATTTCGCCTCCACCAATAACAAAAGGTTGTTTGTCTGCTTTGGCAGCATCAAAGGCATCCTCCAGATTGTTAACAAGTATCACACCAGAAGGGACTTGATAATTGTCCTGTCTTGAAATAACAATGTGGGTTCTGTTGGGTAAGGGCTTTGGGAAACTTTCAAAAGTCTTTCTTCCCATGATAATATGATGTCCGTTTGTAAGTTCCTTAAAGCGTTTTAAGTCGTCGCTTAAATGCCAAATAAGCTGATTGTCTTTCCCAATGGCATCATTTTCACCAGCAGCAACAATAAGTGTAATTTCAGAGTTCTTGGAGCTGGTTATCGTCTTTTTTTTTTCAGTGGAAAGTGGATAGTCTTTCTCGACCTGTTGTTGTAATTGTGCGATACGCTCTTTTTGTTTTTCAACCAGCTTGTTAAGTTGCTTTTCTTCCCATTTTTTACTTAGCATTTTAGAGGTTACAAACACATTGAAAAGATGATAAACAAATAAAAACAACCACGCTAAAATGGCAAAAACAAACCAATCTATTCCTAAGAAAGTAACATCTTTGCCAATGTTGAGAACCAGATTGGCAACAATTAAAAACACAGCACCAATTAAAAACACAACAAAGTGTGCATACAAACGTTTTTTTTGCTTGATGCGTTTTTGAGCTGTTTCAATTAATTCCAATTGCTCTTTGTCTATTTGTGGCGTTTCTTTTTTCTTTCCGAACATCTTGCTTAAGTTTAAAGTAAAGTTAGTGCTTTTCTAATGATTTTTAGAAGAAGATGGTCATTAAAATTTGCATTTTGGTGTCAACTGGTTTTCCGTTTTTATAACCTGGGGATTTAAATTTTGGCATGCGTTTTAAAACATTTATGGCTTCGGCTGCCATTTCTTTTTTATGTGCTTTTGCAGTAATTTGTTCAGCTTTTCCTTTTTTGTTTATGGTAAAACTCACTAAAAATTGTGTTGATTTATCTAAAGGAAAAAGCTTGTCTGCCAACTCATAATTGATACTTACCTTTATGTAATCTTTAATTTTATTTGTGGTACATTCTTTTAAAGCCTCGTAGCTTAGTGTTTCATCACAGCTTCTAAACACAGGAAATTTATCGTTTTTAGATGGTTTGGGGTTGTCTACTTTAAATGTAATTGGCAGATAATATGGTACCTTAACAGGTTTTCCGTCTATAAATCCAGGTTTTAATTCAGGTACTAAATTTATGGTGCGAATCGCTTCAGCCTCAAGTTCAGGGTATGGAGCTCTAGCTTTAATGTCTACTATTTTTCCTGTGGTTGATATTTTAAAAAAAACAGAAATTTTCACCATGGTTTCATCTGGTAAATTTAACTTCTCTGCCACTTTTATATTGAAGTTTTCTGCAATATGAGAGTTAATCTTATCATTAAAACATTCTTTTAACCCTTTGTTGTCCATATCTTCATTACAGCCTTTGTAAATGGGAACCCGTTCTACCAAAGCAAAGGATACTTCTTCTGAATTAATGATGTCTTCCGATGGTTTTGTTTCTTGGGAAAACGTAATTAGGCTGATTGCAAAGAGCAATAAAGACAGGTTGAATTTCATTAAATGGGTTTTAAATTAAATAGCAACAACTCCTTTAATATGTGGATGATGTTGATAATTTTCCAAAGTGAAATCTTCAAATTTAAAATCGAAAATATCTTTTACCTCTGGGTTGATTTTCATTTTAGGCAGAGGTTTAGGGTCCCTCGATAATTGCAATTCCAATTGCTCCAAATGATTGTTGTAAATATGGGCATCTCCAAAGGTGTGAATAAACTCGCCAGCTTGGTAACCACAAACCTGAGCCATCATCATGGTTAATAAGGCGTAAGATGCAATGTTGAATGGCACTCCCAAAAAAATGTCTGCACTGCGTTGATATAGTTGGCAAGATAATTTGCCATCTGCTACATAATACTGAAAAAACGCATGGCAAGGAGGAAGCGCTGCTTTTCCATTGGCAACATTTTCACTAAAGGTTTTGGAGGTGTCTGGTAAAACCGATGGGTTCCAAGCAGAAACCAGCATGCGTCTGCTATTTGGATTTGTTTTTAAAGTATTTACTATGTCCTTAATTTGATCGATCTCATCGTTGTTCCAGTTTCTCCATTGATGGCCATAAACAGGGCCTAAATCGCCATGCTCGTCTGCCCATTCGTTCCAAATACGCACGCCATTTTCTGTAAGATATTGAATGTTTGTGTCTCCTTTTAAAAACCAAAGCAATTCATGAACAATGGATTTTAAATGAAGTTTTTTGGTGGTAACCATTGGGAAGCCTTCGCTTAAATCGAAGCGCATTTGGTAACCAAACACACTTTTTGTTCCAGTTCCTGTTCGGTCTCCCTTTTCATTTCCGTTTTCCAAAACGTGTTTTACTAGGTCTAAATATTGTTTCATGTTCACTTCCTTTGAAAGCAGGAATCTTTTTTAATTATACTGAAATTTTCAAAAAATAAAAATAGAAAAAAGCCTCTAATCAAAAGAATTGAAGCTCGATTATATATTAAAAGTTATTAACTAATGTTTTACGTGCAATAGGATTGATTTATCTGCGGCCATTTGATACTAACCAATGATCATTCCAGCTATTGTTGCAGAAATTAATGAGGCTATGGTTCCACCTATAAGTGCTTTCATACCAAACTCTGACAAGACTTTTCGTTGTCCAGGTGCCAAGGAGCCTATGCCACCAATTTGGATGCCTATAGAGGCAAAATTGGCAAAACCACACAACATGTAAGTTGCCATAATAATGGATTTGTTATAGTTTAAATGCACTGCATTGGCAACATTTTTTAAATCGGCCAATTGGATATAACCAACAAATTCACTGGCAGCCAATTTAATGCCCAATAATTGTCCCATCATCATAATATCTTCGCTTGCCACTCCAATCAACCACATTAAAGGAGCAAATATGGTTCCTAAAATAGCCTCTAACGAAAGAGCTGGATAAGGTGTGTTTGCTGCCATCCAGGTGTTGATGGTAGAAAAATCCCCTATCCACCCTAAAATACCATTTATCATGGCAATAAATGCTACAAACACCAATAACATGGCTCCAACATTTACAGCCAACCTTAAGCCTTCTGTAGTTCCATTTGCTATGGCATCTAAGATGTTTGAGCCTATTTTTTCTGAAGATACTTCAACTTCGGTATTAATTTCTTCGGTTTGAGGATATAGAATTTTAGAAATCACGATAGCTCCAGGAGCAGCCATCACAGATGCCGCTAACAAATGTTTTGCATATACCAATCTTAAAGCAGGATCGTCTCCACCTAGAAACCCAATGTATGCAGCAAGTACAGCTCCCGCAACGGTTGCCATGCCTCCAATCATCACCAAGAGCATTTCACTTTTGGTCATTTTTTCCAAATAGGCTTTTATTAAAAGTGGTGCTTCTGTTTGGCCTAAAAAGATGTTTCCAGCCACACTTAAACTTTCAGCTCCAGAAATTTTTAAGAGCTTGGTTAACAACATGGCCATTAACTTCACTACTTTTTGAATAATGCCTAGATAGAATAAAACCGAGGTCAGTGCCGAAAAGAAAATAATGGTTGGCAACACTTGGAATGCAAATATAAATCCAAAGGTGTCCATATCCACTACCAAACCTTCAAACAGGAATTTACTGCCAGCCCTTGTAAAATCCAAAATGCTGATAAAAACCCCATCAATGGACTCAAACGCACTTTGTATAAACGGAACTTTTAGTACACCAATGGCAATTAAAAGTTGAAAAGCCAAACCAATACCTACTGTTTTCCAGTTAATGGCTTTTCGGTTGGAACTGAACAAAAAGGCAATGAATATCAAAGAAATCATTCCTAAAAGGCCTCTCCAGAGACTGTTAAAGGAAAAACCTTCACTTGGTTTAATGCTGTCTTCTGTGTTTACTGCAACAGCTTCGTTAAAGGATGTTTTGGCACTGGAGAAATAAAAGGTCTTATGGTTTTCCTTAAACACCAAAGTGGAGTCTGTAAGTTCGTTAATCCTGTACCTTTTTACGGAATCGAAGGGTTTGTTGTAATAAAAAACCAATAGGTTGTTTTGGTAGATATAATCTCCAGAAGCTTTAAGGGAGTCTGCACTTACCGAGAATCTAAAGAAACCTTGTTGCAGTTCTAAGCCATCAGTGTTTTTTTTAACTTCCAATTGATTACCAGCTTGATCTTGAATGTTTTCAAGTTGCCATTTTTTTTCAATTTCCTGAGCGAATAAGGTTGATGTAATTCCGAAAAAAATAGCTGTAATTGCTAGTAATATTTGTTTCATTTGTTGGGAAGAATTAGTTATCGCTTTGAAATTTCATCACGAATTTTAGCAGCTTTTTCGTAGTCTTCGTTTGCTACAGCTTCATCTAAAAGGGTGTGCAGTTCGTCCAGGGTTTTGTTTTTGTAAACATCTTTAGCAGAACTGGACTCCAGCTCTTCAGCAATAAAATCGTCAACCAAAACACTGTCGTCTTGAGATTCATCGTCGTTTTTTGGGTTCACCTTTAAATAAATCCCAGCTTTGTCCAAAATGTTTTTGTAGGTAAAAATAGGTGCATTAAAACGAAGAGCCAAGGCAATGGCATCACTGGTTCTGGCATCTATAATTTCTTCTATTTTATCCCTTTCGCAAATAAGACTGGAATAAAATACACCATCTACCAATTTATGGATAATAACCTGCTTGACGACAATATCAAAACGGTCTGCAAAATTTTTAAATAGGTCGTGCGTTAAGGGTCTAGGAGGTCTTATTTCTTTTTCTAGAGCAATAGCAATGGATTGCGCTTCGAAGGCTCCAATAACTATAGGTAATTTACGGTCGCCATCTACTTCGTTTAGAATGAGCGCATAAGCGCCATTTTGGGTTTGACTGTAAGATATTCCTTTGATATTAAGACGTACTAAACTCATATATTTTTAAAACACAAAGAACTGTTTAAATTAGGACTTTACCAACTGCTTAAAAGCATATTTGATGATTTTGTTAAACTACATTCCCAAAATCTGAGCTGTTATGGATAGTAAATACATTATTTAAACAGTTCTTTTTAACAATACAAGTTAAAAAAAATATTTATTGCTGTGCTTTAAAAGCTTTTAATTTTTCGATTAATTTTGGCACCACTTCAAAAGCATCACCAACAATTCCGTAATCTGCAGCTTTAAAGAAAGGTGCTTCAGGATCTGTATTGATAACCACTTTTACTTTACTGGCATTAATACCGGCAAGATGTTGAATGGCTCCAGAAATACCAATGGCAATATACAAGTTGGCAGCTACAGGTTTCCCGGTTTGCCCAACGTGTTCGCTATGAGGTCTCCAGCCTAAATCACTTACGGGTTTTGAGCAAGCAGTTGCGGCTCCTAATACGTCTGCTAGTTCTTCAACCATTCCCCAGTTTTCAGGTCCTTTAAGACCACGACCACCAGACACAACAATTTCTGCATCTGCTATGGTTACTTGTCCTGTAACTTTATCAACAGATTCTACTTTAATTCCTAAATCTGGAACGGATGGTGAAAAATCTTCTGCAGAGGCACTTCCTGAATTTTCTTTTACCCCAAAGGCATTCTTGGATACGCCAACTATTTTTACATCTGTGTTTATAGCTGTCATATTAAATGCTTTGTTGGTAAATGCTGTGCGTTTTACTGTGAATGGCGACGTACTTGAAGGCGCCTCAACCACGTTGGAAGCGTAACCAGCATCTAAATCAATGGCTAAAAGAGGTGCTAAATACTTACTATCTGCACTGGAACTTACTATAATGACCTTGGTGCCTTCTTTTTTTGCTGCTTGAGCAATGGCACTGGCATAAGCCTTGGCATTGAAAGTCTCTAATTGCGAATTGTTAACTTTTAAAACCTTGTCTACTCCATAGTTTCCTAAAACAGAAGTGTCTTCGGCATTAAAAGTAATGGCGGTAACGGTTGTTCCCATTTGGTCTGCAACGGTTTTTGCATAAGAAGCAACTTCTAAAGCTGTTTTTTTAAAGGTTCCTTTATCGGATTCTGTATATACTAAAACTGACATAATTTTTTTAAATTTTGAATTCCAAAAACTATACTCCAAAAAGACTTGTTGGAATTGGGATTTTGAAAATTGAGATTTATATTACCTTAGCTTCGTTATGAAGTAAGTTCACTAATTCTTCCACATTATCTGGGTCTATTAATTTGATAGCGCCTTTTGGAGCAGGCTTTTCAAATTTTACAGATGCCGTTTCTGTATTGGCATCAACAGGTTCAACCACTTTTAAAGGTTTTTGTCTGGCCATCATGATCCCTCTCATATTTGGAATACGCAAGTCGCTTTCTTCTACCAAGCCTTTTTGGCCACCTATAACTAAAGGTAAAGAGGTAGAGACAGTTTCTTTTCCACCATCAATTTCCCTAACAGCTTTGACATTTGTTCCTTCTACCTCCAGACTAATGCAGTTTGTTACAAAATTTGCTTTTATTAAACCAGCCAGCATGCCTGGAACCATACCTCCATTATAATCAATGGATTCACGTCCTGCAATCACTAAATCGTAACCACCATCTTGAACCACCTTAGCTAGTTGTTGTGCCACGGCAAAACCATCAGTTGCAGCAGTATTCACTCTAATGGCTGCATCTGCTCCTATGGCCAAAGCTTTACGTAAGGTTGGTTCTGTTTCTGGACCACCAACATTCACAACATCTACACTGGCTCCTTGTTTTTCCTTGAACCACATGGCACGAGTTAAACCAAATTCATCATTGGGATTGATTACAAACTGTACGCCTGTGGTATCAAATTTTGTGTCTCCTTCTGTAAAATTAATTTTTGAAGTCGTATCAGGTACATGACTAATACATACTAATATTTTCATATTGTTTTTATTTAAATATGTGTAATTCTTTTGAGGTTACGAAGTTAATTATTTTATTCAGAATATTTACTATGCATGCATAGTAAATTTATTGAAAATTTCAGATTAATAGAGCAATTTATTCTTGAGCCAAAAGTTTAGTGTTCTTTTTATTAAGTTAAACTTTCGTGTAATTTCTTAAAGATTTATAATTTCATAAATTATACCTTTTAAAAATATATTATTTTCTTATCAATAATTCTTACTTTTGCCTTTCGTAATAAAGTAATAGAAATGAAAACAATTCAATTTAGGGAAGCCATTGCCGAAGCCATGAGCGAAGAAATGCGTAGAGATGAAAGCATTTACTTAATGGGTGAGGAAGTAGCGGAATATAATGGAGCCTACAAAGCTAGTAAAGGCATGCTTGATGAATTTGGTCCAAAACGTGTTATAGATACGCCAATTGCTGAGCTTGGTTTTGCTGGTATAGCCATTGGTTCTACCATGACAGGTTGCAGACCCATTGTAGAATATATGACTTTTAACTTCTCGTTGGTTGGGATTGATCAAATTATAAACAATGCAGCAAAAATTAGACAAATGTCTGGTGGGCAATTTAAATGTCCTATCGTGTTTCGTGGACCAACAGCTTCTGCTGGACAATTAGCTGCAACGCATTCTCAAGCTTTTGAAAGTTGGTTTGCTAATACGCCAGGTTTAAAAGTGGTCGTGCCATCCAATCCATATGATGCCAAAGGGCTTTTAAAATCGGCCATACGCGATGACGATCCTGTTATTTTTATGGAAAGTGAACAAATGTATGGAGATAAAGGCGAAGTACCTGAAGGTGAGTATACCATTCCATTGGGAGTTGCCGATGTAAAACGCGAAGGTACAGATGTTACCATTGTCTCCTTTGGAAAAATTATCAAGGAAGCCTATAAAGCAGCAGATGAATTGGAAAAAGAAGGCATTTCCTGTGAGATAATCGATTTAAGAACGGTTCGTCCATTGGACAAAGAAGTAATAATTGCATCAGTTAAAAAAACAAACCGTTTGGTGGTTTTGGAAGAAGCTTGGCCATTTGGAAACGTGTCTACCGAGATTACCTATATCATTCAATCGGAAGCCTTCGATTATCTGGATGCACCAATCATTAAAATAAATACGGCAGACACACCTGCACCTTATTCTCCAGTGTTATTGGAAGAATGGTTGCCTAATAGCAACGATGTGGTAAAAGCTGTTAAAAAAGTACTATATAAATAAAATTTTACTATTTTAGTTTAGATTGACTTCATTGGCAATATTGTTGATGAAGTTTTTTTGTTAATATGAAATTTAAGTTACTCGCTATATTTTTATTCTCTAGCATCAACTTTTTGTTTGCCCAAACAAAAGTGAGTGGTCATGTTTTTGACGAAAACAATGAGCCAGTAGCTTATGCCAATATTATTTTTAAAAACTCTTCCGAAGGCACCATTACAGACGAAAACGGTACTTTTTATTTGGAATCTTCAGAAACCTGGAACACTTTAATTGTGTCTTTTGTAGGTTACGAAACCATAGAGTATCCTCTTGATAAAAAAGTAAATTACAATTTAAAATTTGTCATTTTGGAAGCAGCTTCAGCTTTAAACGAAGTGGTTATTGTAGCAGGAAAACAGTCTAAAAAAGCAGAAGAAAATCCAGCTATTGCCATTATGCAAAAAATTTGGGAACATAAACGAAAGAATGGTCTCAGACAATTTAACCAATACGCTTACGATAGATACGAAAAAGTAGAGTTTGACCTCAATACCATTGACAGTGCCTTAATACAAAGCAACCTGTTTAAAGGAATGGAATTTATATTTAAACATGTGGACACTTCAAACGTTACAGGAAAAACCTATTTGCCCATTTTTGTTAATGAAGAAGTGGCTAAAGTCTATGGAGATAATATTCTTAAAAAAGAAAAGGTAGAACTAAAAGGGAATAAAAATTCCGGTTTTAGCAACAACCAATCCATTATAGACTTTATTAAAGACCTGTATTCAGAATATGATGTGTATGATAATTACCTAAAGTTTTTCGATAAAAGCTTTGTAAGTCCAATTTCTACTACAGGAATCAACACTTACAATTATGTGTTGGCAGATAGTGCTTATATAGATAACAAGTGGTGTTATAATATAATTTATTATCCAAGACGTAAAAACGAGTTGACTTTTAAAGGCGATTTTTGGGTGGCAGATACAACTTTTGCCATTAAAAACATTAACATGCAAGCCTCAAAAAGTGCTAACATAAACTGGGTAAAGGAAATTTATATCGAGCAGGAGTTTGAAGTTTTAAACGATTCGGTGTTTTTGGTGAAACGCGATTACTTTATGTCCGATTTTACATTTAATAAAAAAGAAAAGTCAAGGGGTATTTACGGAAAACGCACAACACTTTACGATAATTATGTGTTTAATGAAGTAAAAGACGAAAAATTCTATAAAGATGAGGTTTTTGACTATAATAAAGACGCCTATAATCGAGAAGATGCTTTTTGGGACCAAAACCGAATGGAACCTTTAAGCAAGGATGAAAAAGGGGTCTACAAGATGTTGGATACCTTGAAAACCGTTGGAAAATTTAAACGACTCTATAATTTGGGTAGTATTTTGGCTTCGGGTTATATAGAAATAGATAGGTGGAATATGGATTATGGCCCTATTTTTTCCAGTTTTGGTTATAATGATGTGGAAGGCTTGCGTTTAAGGGCTGGAGGAAGAACCTATTTTGGGCCAAACGATTTATGGCGTTTACAGGGTTTTGTGGCTTATGGACTTAAAGATGATAAATTTAAATATGGTTTCTCGGCA
Organism: Xanthomarina gelatinilytica; assembly: GCF_000348685.1. Classification (GTDB taxonomy): domain Bacteria; phylum Bacteroidota; class Bacteroidia; order Flavobacteriales; family Flavobacteriaceae; genus Xanthomarina; species Xanthomarina gelatinilytica. Next base: position 794,716 of record NZ_ANLA01000004.1, read on the forward strand.
AAATGGTTGCTCAATCAAAAAAACCGACTCATAATTTCTGCAGGACATAGACGTGACATTGAACAAATAGGAGCTAGCTTAACCACCTCAACAGATGTATTGGGTAGGAGTTTGGCATCAAATGCCTTGTTTACAACAGCTCCAAACGATAAACTTTCCAACATTAAATTAACGGCTTTGGCCATTGAAATGGAGCCCATAAAAAATGTGCTATTTAGATTGGGTGGAGACTATAGAATCCTGTCTTCGGCCTCAGATGCCTTTAGTCTGGATTATGTGGACCCAGAGTCACCAACAGGTATTTCATCCGATTTGAAACAATTTGAAAGCACGTTTGCTGTGTCTTATTTTCCTGGGAGAAAAATGACAGGTCATGGTGTTGAACGTTTAAACGCAAACGACACCTATGCTTCTATTTTTGCGCAATTTAGCTTAGGGGATAAGCATATTTTCAAAAGCGATTTTAACTATACCAAAATACAGTTGTCTTATATTCAACCTTGGCAATTGGGAGGCATTGGAAGGTTAAGGTCTACTTTGGAAGCAGGTAAAACCTTTGGAACCGTTCCTTTGGGCTTATTAAGTGTGGTGCCCGGAAACCAATCGTACTTTTCCATTTACAAATCGTTTTCTCAATTAAACTACTACGAGTTTGTTACAGATACTTATGCAGCCATGCATTTAGAACACAACTTCAATGGACGATTGTTTTCCAGGATTCCGTTGTTGAGAAAGCTAAATTGGCGAGAGATTATTGGGTTTCGTGCCGTTTGGGGAGATTTAGACCAGAAAAATATAGATATAAGTGCGCCATCAAATATTCCTTTAATTGCTCCTACAGACGAAATTTATTACGAATACAGTGTTGGTATTGGTAATATCTTTAGGATTTTTAGAATAGATTTTAACTTTAGGGGCAATTATTTCAACAACCCTGGAGCTAGAGATTTTGGAATTACCGGAAGCTTCGGGTTTCAGTTTTAATACAAGGTTTGTTTTTTCAATTTTATAATTACAGGAACTATATGTTCGTTTAACAATTTGGTGGTTTGTTTATGCGATTCCATGCCACCATGGTAAAAAGTGCTTGTTAAAACAACCATTAGATTCAATTTATGAAAAACGACTATTTTGTTTCTACCAGTTACACTCATAAAACAGGCCTCTACATGAGTGTCATTTCCAAACAAAAACGATAAATTGAACACACAAAAAAGTCAAATCTATTTTAGTTGCCCAAAACCAAAGACTTACCTATCTTTGCAGCCCTCTAAATTTGAGGTGACGATTTATAAAAAACAATCTTTAATTAAAGAATAAAAGAATATAAAAAATCCCAGTACCAGGGAACTAAAACAAGTTTTTATGACAAGCAAAGGAAAATTAACGTTTGATGTTTTAATTGAAATACCAAAAGGAAGTAGAAACAAATATGAATATGATTTCGATTTAAAGAAAATCCGTTTCGACAGAATGTTGTTTTCATCCATGATGTATCCAGCCGATTACGGGTTTGTTCCGGAAACATTGGCTTTAGACGGAGACCCTTTGGATGTTTTGGTGTTAGGAGGTGAGCCAACTTTTCCAATGTGTGTGGTTGAGGTAAAACCCATAGGTGTATTTCACATGGCAGATGAAAAAGGACCGGATGAAAAGGTGATTTGTGTGCCAGTTTCCGATCCAATTTGGAACAACTTAAACGATTTGTCTGATATGAACCCACATCAAATAAAAGAAATTGAACATTTCTTCCAAGTATATAAAGACCTTGAAAAAAAGAAAGTGGACGTTGGTGGATGGGGAAATGCCGAAGAAGCTTACGATATCCTGAACAAATGCGTGAAACGCTACGAAACGAGCGAGCATAAAACCAATGGCGATTTTACCATTTAATAACAACAATTTTTAAAAATGCAAACCCTTATCACTTTAGCTGTATAAGGGTTTTTTAATGTTAGGGTATTTTGTTACATTTGCTGCTGCTAAAAACTAATCAAATAATAAAATAATATGGGATCAATGATGATTTATATGCCAATTGCAATGGCACTTTTAGGATTAATCTATATGATTGTAAAGAAATCTTGGGTGATGAAACAAGATGCTGGAGACGGCAAAATGAAAGAAATTTCAGATCATATATATGAAGGTGCTTTGGCATTCTTAAATGCCGAATATAGACTTCTGGCGATTTTTGTAGTTATAGTAAGTGTGGCTTTGGCAGCTGTTTCTTTTATTGTGCCAACAACGCACTGGCTTATAGTAATCGCTTTTATTTTCGGAGCTTTCTTCTCGGCTTTTGCAGGGAACATTGGTATGAAAATAGCAACTAAAACCAACGTAAGAACGACCCAAGCTGCCAGAACCAGTTTGCCAAACGCACTAAAAATATCGTTTGGTGGTGGAACGGTTATGGGACTAGGGGTTGCTGGCTTGGCAGTTCTAGGATTAACCTTATTCTTTATCATCTTTTTCTGGGTGTTTATGGATAGTGCTTGGACAAATACCATGGATATGACCATTGTTCTTGAAACATTGGCAGGTTTCTCTTTAGGAGCTGAATCCATTGCTTTATTTGCTCGAGTTGGTGGTGGTATATATACCAAAGCTGCCGATGTTGGTGCCGATTTGGTAGGGAAAGTTGAAGCTGGAATTCCTGAAGACGACCCTAGAAATCCTGCAACCATTGCAGATAACGTTGGAGATAATGTTGGGGATGTTGCCGGAATGGGAGCCGATTTATTTGGATCTTACGTTGCAACAGTGCTAGCTGCCATGGTTCTTGGAAACTATGTGATAAAGGATATGGGAGGAATGATAGACGATGCCTTTGGTGGTATTGGTCCTATTTTATTGCCTATGGCAATAGCAGGAGCAGGAATTATTATTTCTGTAATTGGTACTATGTTGGTAAAAATTAAATCTAACGACGCCAAAGAAGCTCAAGTTATGGGAGCCTTGAATGTTGGTAACTGGACATCTATAGGATTGGTCGCTATTTCATGTTTTGCTTTAGTTACTTGGATGTTGCCAGAAACTATGAAAATGAATTTCTTTGGAGAAGGACTTCAAGAAATTTCATCCATGAGAGTGTTTTACGCCACTTTAGTTGGATTGGTTGTAGGGGCTTTAATTTCTTCCATTACTGAATATTATACAGGTTTGGGTAAAAAACCTATCTTAAAAATTGTACAACAATCCAGTACTGGAGCAGGAACCAATATTATTGCAGGTTTGGCAACAGGTATGATTTCTACATTTTCTTCTGTATTATTGTTTGCTCTTGCAATTTGGGCCTCTTATGCTTTTGCTGGATTTTATGGTGTGGCTTTGGCTGCTTCTGCCATGATGGCAACAACTGCCATGCAATTGGCCATTGATGCTTTCGGACCTATTTCCGATAATGCAGGTGGAATTGCCGAAATGAGTGAGCAAGACCCAATTGTAAGAGAACGTACAGATATTTTAGACTCTGTTGGTAATACAACTGCAGCTACAGGAAAAGGGTTTGCTATTGCTTCAGCAGCTTTAACCTCCTTAGCTTTATTTGCTGCTTATGTAACCTTTACAGGTATTGATGGTATTAACATCTTTAAAGCACCTGTTTTAGCCATGTTGTTTGTTGGAGGTATGGTTCCTGTGGTTTTTTCAGCTTTGGCTATGAATGCCGTTGGAAAAGCAGCCATGCAAATGGTACATGAGGTAAGACGTCAGTTTAGAGATATACCAGGTATTATGGAAGGTACAGGAAAGCCACAATACGATAAATGTGTGGAAATATCTACTCAAGCATCATTAAAAGAAATGATGTTACCTGGATTATTGACCATTGGATTTCCTATAATTATAGCTTTTGTACCAATGATTTTTGGAATGAACAATATGGCTATTGCCGAAATGCTAGGTGGTTATATGGCTGGTGTAACTGTTTCTGGAGTGCTTTGGGCTATTTTCCAAAACAATGCTGGTGGTGCCTGGGACAACGCTAAAAAATCGTTTGAAGCCGGTGTCATGATCAATGGTGAAATGACCTATAAGGGCTCTGAAGCTCATAAAGCTGCAGTAACTGGAGATACGGTTGGAGATCCTTTTAAAGATACTTCTGGACCATCTATGAACATTCTAATTAAATTAACGTGTTTAATAGGATTGGTAATTGCGCCTATTTTAGGAGGTCACGCCATTACTGAAGAGGTGTCTATGACTGAGATAGAAAGTAGTATTATGAAAGAAGATACTAAAAAAGTATATGTGGAATTTGAAGTTGAAAGTGACGATCTTGCAACAGCTGTGGTAAGTGTAACAGAATTCCAAAATGGAGAGAACAAAGTTGAAGAATATGTTATATCTGGTACTTTTAATGAAGTTAACGCTAAAGTTGAAAGATTGAAAAAGGGAGCATCCTCCATAAAAGTAAAATCTAATAGGGCAGAACTTGAGGAAGAGTTTTCTGTAGAGGTTAGAAAATAAAAATTTACTTATTAGATAATAAAAAAACCACGCATCTTGCGTGGTTTTTTTATAGTAGTAAATAAAGCTTCAGATTAAAACAAGCCATTTATTTCTGCATCAATTTTATTGATAATGCTTCCTAAATCTTCAGGATTGGCAACAAAATCCAGGTTGTCCACATCTATAATCAGTAAATTCCCTTTGTCATAGCCATGTATCCAAGCTTCGTAGCGTTCGTTAAGCCTGCTTAAATAATCAATGCTTATGGAATTTTCGTAATCACGACCTCTTTTATGTATTTGTGAGACTAAATTCGAAATTGAACTACGTAAGTAAATCAATAAATCTGGACCTTGGACAAAAGACTCCATTAAATCAAACAAGGAACGGTAATTTTCAAAATCACGATTGGTCATCAAACCCATAGCGTGTAAGTTTGGGGCAAAAATATGGGCATCTTCATAAATGGTCCTATCCTGTATAATATCCTTGCCACTTTCACGAATCTGTGCCACTTGACGAAACCTGCTGTTCAAGAAATAGACTTGTAGGTTAAAACTCCAACGTTCCATCTGGTTGTAAAAATCATCCAGATAGGGATTGTCTACCACATCTTCTAGTTGAGATTCCCATTTGTAATGTTTAGCAAGTAATTTAGTAAGTGTGGTTTTACCAGCACCAATGTTTCCGGCTATTGCAACATGCATAATTATTTATTGTTTAGTTGGAATTTGTGTAAATTTTTAGAGTCGTAAATATACACCGTTTCGTTGGTTACTAAAAACTGTTTTGTTAACAATTCCGGTGTTTTGATTAATTGGAAACTTGTTTCTTTTTCATTGAAATAATAAAGCTGCAGTTCTTTCACTAAAAAAATGGCATCATTACTTTCAACCAAAGCCGTAAAACCATCATTTTTTACCTTATAAACCAAGCTCCCAAAATAATTGTATTTGTAAAGATATTTCTCGGTTAAAAGCCAAGCATAATTGTAATTGCTTTTTAGGTCTAAAGCTTTAGACTCTATGGGTAAGGTCGTGGCCCTGGTTTTGTTTGTTTTGTAATCAAATAATTCCAATTGTTGGATGTCTTCATTAAAAACCCAAAGCGCATTATCGTTTGCAGTAGAAAGTAGTGAAACGTTCTTGTAATACTCCATTGTGTTGAAATCTATTTTTAAAATTTCGGCAAACCTATTGTCCAATATATAAGCAGCATTAAAATCTTCGTAAAAAACAGGAATTTTTAATGGATTGAAACTATTTGCTGAAGTAATTTTGCCAAACTGTACATTGCTGTAGGAGTAATGGTTCTTGTCTTCTATTTTGTAAAGTGTGTTCTTTTTTGTAAAATAAATCGTTCCAAAGTTATCAATACCAATTAATGTATCTGCTTCAAAAGGGATCTTGGAAACGAACGTGGTTTCAATTGACTCTTGTCCGAAAATGGGAAAAGAAATAAAAAGTAAAATATAAAAGACTGTTTTCATTGCGAACTGAAATGTACAAAATTCCATTTAGTTTAATGCTAAAAATTTATTCAGGGTGTTATTTGAACAACATGATCCTCATTTTATAAATTCTTTTTGGAATGAAAAGACAAAGTGTGGAAAAAATTGTAATTTGTATTGTCAAAACAATCAACCTTAATAGATATGATAAAGACTATAAAACTATTTTTTGCAATTGCATTTTTTGCAATTGGTATTAATCTTCAAGCACAAGAACAAGATCCTGTTGTAAAAAACATTCTTGATGAAGCTACAAACAATTCGCAATTAGAAATTTTAGCGCACGAGTTACTGGATGTCATTGGTCCAAGATTGGTAGGGACACCACAAATGCAGCAAGCTCATGATTGGGCTGTGGATACCTATTCCAGATGGGGTATTTCTGCTAGAAATGAACAATGGGGAGAATGGAAAGCATGGGAAAGAGGCATCACACATATAGATATGTTGCAGCCAAGGGTACAGACCCTAGATGGTATGCAATTGGCTTGGAACCCAAGTACGGGACCAAAAGGTGTTACAGCTGAGGTGGTTACCATTCCCACTGTAAAAGATTCATTGGATTTTCAGCGATGGATGAAAACCATTAAAGGAAAATTTGTATTGGCATCCATGTATCAAATTACAGGTAGGCCAGATTACAATTGGGAAGAGTTTGCTACCCAAGCGTCTTTTGAAAAGATGAAGCAAGAAAGGGATTCTTTAGAAAATGCTTGGAGAGCCAATATGGAACGTACTGGCTATGGCAGAAGGGAAATTCATCAGGCACTGGAAGAAGCAGGAGCAGCAGGCATCATTACTTCTTATTGGTCCAAAGGATTTGGATCCAATAAGATATTTAGTGCCAGAACCAAAACAATTCCAACGATTGACATAGAGTTGGAAGATTATACCATGCTTTATAGACTTGCAGAATATGGTAATAAACCTATTGTTAAAATAGTGGCAGAATCTAAAGACTTGGGTGTTGCTCCAACTTATAATACGCTTGCAGAAATTAAAGGGACTGAGAAACCAGATGAGTATGTGGTACTTTCTGCACATTTTGATTCTTGGGATGGAGGCACTGGAGCCACAGATAATGGAACAGGCACTTTAGTCATGATGGAGGCCATGCGTATCCTTAAAAAAGTATATCCAAATCCAAAACGAACTATTTTGGTTGGACATTGGGGAAGCGAAGAACAAGGTTTAAATGGTTCCAGGGCTTTTGTGGAAGACCATCCAGAGATAGTAAAGAACACACAAGCCATGTTTAATCAGGATAATGGAACTGGTCGTGTTGTGAACCTTTCTGGGGCTGGGTTTTTACATTCCTATGAATATTTGTCCAGATGGTTAGAAGCAGTGCCAAAAGATATTACAAAACATATTGAAACTCATTTCCCGGGTTCTCCAAGTGGAGGAGGCTCTGATAATGCTTCGTTTTTAGCAGCAGGAGCACCAGCTTTTAATTTAAGTTCTTTAAGTTGGTCTTATTGGAATTATACCTGGCATACCAATAGGGATACGTATGATAAAATTGTTTTCGACGATGTAAGGAGCAATGCCATTTTAACTGCCATTTTGGTGTATATGGCTTGCGAAGATCCAAACAGAACTTCAACAGAAAAAATTGTTTTACCAGTAGATTCTAGAACAGGAGAGCAACGTACTTGGCCAGAACCACGTTCGCCAGAACGTAGAGGAGGTTTGGATTAATAATTAACGGATTGTTTTTTGTGACAAGTCGCGACTTGTCACTACTTGTGTTATTGTATTTTATTTTTTTATTATAATTATAAAAATTATAATATATTTGCCGACGGTTTTGGGGAGATACTCAAGCGGCCAACGAGGGCAGACTGTAAATCTGCTGACTATGTCTTCGCAGGTTCGAATCCTGCTCTCCCCACGAATAAATACTAAAAGCAAGCAAAACATAAAGCTTGCTTTTTTGTTTTGTGTTTTTTTGTATTTTCAAAGCGTCGCTTTGCAGGATCAACGGAGTTAATCCTTCTTTTACTCACAAGCATATTTATAAAATGGCATTAAGTAAAACAGGATTTCTCAATATGTATGTTTTTTTAAGTTTTCTAATTTGTAGAAAAAACGCTGCCTTCCATACACTATCCATGGAGTATCTATGGAGTATCCATACTTGAAGCATATATAATGACAGAACCTAAAATGCCCAACTGATTTACCATGAATGTTACACTCAATTATAAAAGTTTAATAAAGACACTGAGTTTTTGTAGGAAAAAACGCTGACTTCCATAGGAAAGGTATAGGAAAGGTATGGGAAAGCTATTGGGAAGCTATTGGAAAAGCATAATTAATTGTCCTTGACCTGTACTAAAACAACTATACAGGTTATTGCATACATTTTATAAAGGATATAAAGGGTGTTAAGTAAGATTAAAGAGGTTCATTTTTTTTATAAAATATCAAATCAAAAAAAGCTCCATAATCATGTTATGGAGCTTTTAATGTTTTAGAATCTGGAAAAGGTTTTATAACCCAAAAGCAGCTTTTACCTGATCTACATAATCCAGTTTTTCCCAAGTAAATAATTCTACTTCTACTTTTTTCTTTCTTCCGTTTATCTGCTCAAAAGTTTTAGTAATAGTTTCATTTTTTCTTCCCATATGGCCATATGCTGCCGTTTCGCTATACATTGGCTGACGTAATTTTAAACGCTCTTCAATGGCCGCTGGGCGCATGTCAAAAATTTCAGTTACTTTTTCTGCAATCTCGCTATCTGTTAAATTAAACTCACAAGTTCCAAAAGTGTTTATATAAATAGAAGTAGGTTCAGCAACACCAATGGCGTAACTTACCTGTACCAATACTTCTTCGCAAACACCTGCTGCTACTAAGTTTTTAGCAATATGTCTGGTAGCGTAAGCAGCACTTCTATCTACTTTACTTGGATCTTTTCCTGAGAAAGCTCCTCCACCATGAGCCCCTTTGCCTCCATAGGTGTCTACAATAATCTTGCGTCCTGTTAAGCCTGTATCACCATGAGGTCCACCAATAACGAATTTCCCTGTTGGATTAATATGGTATTTTATATTATCTGTAAATAGAGCCTGTATGTTTTCAGGTAACTTGGCAACCACCCGAGGTATAAGAATGTCTACTATGTCTTTTCTAATTTTTGCCAGCATGGCTTCATCGGCAGCAAGATTGTCTTTTTTAGAATTGGATTTTGGTTTAACAAAATCGTCGTGCTGTGTTGAAATTACTATGGCATCAATTCGTTGAGGCACATTATCGTCGCTGTACTCAATAGTTACCTGACTTTTAGAATCTGGACGTAAGTAGGTAATGTCTTTGTTTTCCCTTCGTAAATCAGCCAGTTCAATAAGGATTCTGTGTGCTAAATCCAATGCTAGAGGCATGTAATTTTCGGTTTCACTTGTGGCATAGCCAAACATCATACCTTGGTCTCCTGCACCTTGCTCTTCTTTGCTGGCTCTATCTACACCACGATTAATGTCTTCGGATTGCTCGTGTATGGCAGAAAACACACCACAGGAATTGCCATCAAACATGTAAGCACTTTTGGTATAACCAATTTTGTTTATGGTATCCCTGGCAATTTTTTGCACATCCAAATAGGTGTTGGATTTTACTTCTCCAGCTAGCACTACCTGACCTGTAGTAACAAGGGTTTCGCAAGCAACCTTCGAGTCTTTGTCGAAAGCTAAAAAGTTATCGATTAAAGCATCGCTAATTTGGTCTGCTACTTTATCTGGATGTCCTTCAGAAACACTTTCAGAAGTAAATAAATAAGACATATAAATAGGTTTTTTATAATTTATAATTACGAAAAAATGTGATTGCAATAGTTGCTAGAGGAGTAGAATGTTACTGCTTTAGCATTTTTTTAATGAGGTTGCAATCAGACAAATTTTTCCTCTTGATATATGAAATGCAAATGTAGAAAAATTAAATGGATAGCAAATTATTTTCAAATTTTTATAACAAATAATTTGGAATTTCAATTTTTCTAATGCAATATTTGTACTCACAAAGTTCAAATACTTACTGAAATGTTATCAAGAAAGGTGGAGGGATTAGACCCTATGAAGCCTTAGCAACCCTTTGTTTTGCAAAGAAGGTGCTACATTCTACTTAATGTACGATTCATGTATCGACACATTGGATAGATAACTAAAACGAAATTTCACATCTGAAATCTCGTCAATTTCTTTTTAACATTTTTCTATTAGGTACGCTTCTTAAGAAGCTTATTTGTCCCGATGGTTATCGGGATTGGTTTAATCATTTATTATTAACTCAAAAAAATTAGAAAAATGAGTGCAACAAACATTATCCATTCCATTCCTAGCGATCCGTTAACAGGCGCTATTTCAGTACCAGTGTACCAAACATCCACATTTGTTCAGGAAGCTCCCGGACTAAACAAAGGTTTCGATTACGCCCGAAGCAACAACCCAACCCGTAAAGTTTTGGAAGACGTTGTGGCGCAATTGGAAGGAGGTCATTCTGCCTTTGCTTTTGCAACGGGTTTGGCAGCCATAGATGCTGTTTTAAAATTGTTGTCTGCTGGCGATGAGATTATTGCAGTAGATAATATTTACGGTGGCGCATACCGTTTATTTACCCATGTGTACGAAAAATTAGGTATTAAAGTGCATTATGTAGATACTACAGATGCCGAAAATGTTGCCAATGTTATCAGCAGTAAGACCAAATTGGTTTGGATTGAATCTCCAACCAATCCAACCCTTAAAGTGTCGGATATTCAGGAAATAACCAAAATCGCAAAAAGTGTCAATGCGCTTTTGGTTGTTGATAACACTTTTGCCAGTCCTATTGCCCAAAAACCTATTGTCTTAGGGGCAGATATTATTATCCATAGTGCCACGAAATATATTGGTGGTCATTCCGATTTGGTTGCAGGTTTAGTTGTAACAAAGACAAAGGAATTATCAGAAAAATTAAAATTTATTCAAAATGCTTCTGGGGGTATTTTAGGGCCTTGGGATTGTTTTTTAACCATTCGTGGAATAGAAACCTTGGAGCTTCGTTATAGAAAACAATGCGACAATGCCTTTGCTGTGGCAGTATTTTTGGCAAATCATGAAGCTGTAGAAAACGTTTATTTCCCTGGTTTGGTATCACATAAAAACCATGATGTGGCTAAGCGTCAACAAAATGGTTTGTTTGGAGGTATTGTATCCTTTACTTTAAAAGAAGACACCCAAGAGGCAGCCAACAAATTTGTAACAAATACTACATATTTTAAATTGGCAGAAAGCCTTGGAGGTGTTAAAAGTTTGCTTTGTCATCCTCCACAAATGACCCACGCATCCATACCACGTGAAAAGCGGTTACAGTCTGGAATTAAAGACTCATTGATCCGTTTGTCTTGTGGAATTGAGGATTCAGAAGATTTAATAAATGATTTGAGTCAAGCTTTTACGACTGTTAACAAAACAAAAAAAACAGGTTATGTCAAACACTAAAACCCTAAATGTGGTTATTTTCGGTATAGGTAATGTTGGCAGCACCTTAATCAACCAAATACAAGCAGCCAAAGCCCAATTGTTATCACAACAGCAATTAAATATCCAGATTCCTATTGTAACAAACTCTACTTTGGCATTCTATAATGAATTTGGTATTGAAAATGCTTGGCATTCCAATTTTGAAAAGGCTTCAATTCCTTATAAGATTAAAGATATCGTTGACTTTGTCAAATCACACCATTTTCAAAATTTAATAGCTATAGATGCCACAGCCAGTAAAGATTTTGTTCAGAATTATGTGTCTTTAATTGAAAACGGATTTCATATCATTTCAGCAAATAAGGTAGCCAATACCTTAAGTTTTGAATTTTATGAACAATTAAGACTTACTTTAAAAAAGCACAACAAGTCTTTTTTGTACGAAACCAATGTAGGTGCAGGATTGCCTGTGATTGAAACCATAAAACGCTTGTACGATTCTGGTGAACAGATTAAAAAAATTAGAGGTGTTTTTTCTGGATCTTTAAGTTTTATATTCAATCGGTTTTCTTCTGAAAACGTCCTTTTTTCTGATATCCTAATACAGGCTAAACAATTAGGCTTAACAGAACCGGATGCAAGGGAAGATTTGTCAGGAACCGATGTGGCCAGAAAACTATTGATTTTAGCTAGGGAACTCCATATTAAAACCGAGTTGCACGATGTTCAAATAGAATCTTTGGTGCCCAAAAATCTGAATGGGAAAACTACGCTACATCAGTTTTATAGCAGACAAAAAGAATTGGATGTCCCTTTTCAGGAGCGAAAGCAAAACCTCATGGAAAATCAGGTGTTGCGTTATGTTGGGGAATTGGATGTTACTAAAAAATCACTGGAAGTCAAGTTGGTTTCAGAAGAAAAGCATTCAGCTATCGGACAATTAAAAGGAGCCGATTCGGTATTTGAAATATATTCAGAATCTTATCAAGATTTTCCCTTAGTGATACAAGGAGCAGGAGCAGGAAAACATGTGACAGCTAGAGGCCTGTTTTCAGACATTGTAAAATTATCCTCAAGTTTAAATTAACAAATAGGTGAATTCGATCGATTTTATGATTAAACATAAAATTGTTTCAATAACAACATGAGCATTATGAGTGATATAAAACAAGAAATTCAAAAACGTATTTTGGTTTTGGATGGAGCCATGGGAACCATGCTGCAACGTTATAAATTTACAGAAGAAGATTTTAGAGGCGAGCGTTTTAAAGATTACCCAACATCGCTTAAAGGCAATAACGACTTACTCTCCCTTACGCAACCTGAAGCCATTGCGGAAGTTCATAGATTGTACTTTGAAGCAGGTGCAGATATTGTGGAAACCAATACCTTTTCTGGGACTTCCATTGCCATGGCAGATTACAGCATGGAAGATTTGGTGTATGAACTCAATTTTGAATCGGCTAAAATTGCAAGAAAAGTAGCAGACCAATTTACCAAAGAAAATCCAGAAAAGCCAAGATTTGTAGCAGGAAGCATTGGTCCAACAAACAAAACCGCAAGTTTATCGCCAGATGTAAATAGACCAGAATTTCGAGCTATTACGTTTGATGAATTAAGAATTGCCTACAAACAACAAGTAGAAGCTTTAATTGATGGAGGCGTAGATGTGCTTTTAGTTGAAACTATTTTCGATACACTCAATGCCAAAGCAGCTTTGTTCGCTATTGAAGAAGTGAAAGAGGAACGTAACATCGATATTCCCATTATGGTTTCTGGAACCATAACAGATGCTTCTGGAAGAACGCTTTCTGGTCAAACCGTAGAAGCTTTTTTAACCTCTATTTCGCATGTTCCGTTGCTTAGCGTTGGATTTAATTGTGCACTTGGAGCCGAACAATTACAACCATATCTACAACGATTGTCTAACGAAACGGAGTTTTACACCTCTGCGCATCCAAATGCAGGTTTGCCAAATGCTTTTGGGGAATACGACCAGTCACCCAAAGAAATGCAAGTGTTGATTGAAAATTATTTAAAAGATGGCCTTATCAATATTATTGGAGGTTGTTGTGGCACAAATCCAGAACATATAAAAGCGATTGCTGAAGTGGCTAAAAATTATAAACCAAGATTGGTTTAGTTGTTAGTGTTTGGTGTTTAGAAAAATATAAAATATGAAAAATTATACGGAATTAGAAGTTTGGAAATTTGCAAGAGCTTTGGTGAAATCGGTTTATCAGCTTACTAAGCACTTTCCAAATACAGAATTATATAGTTTAACAAATCAGATTAATAGAAGTGTGATATCTGTACCATCAAATATTGCTGAAGGTATTGGAAGACAATCAGACAAAGAAACTATTCAATTTTTGTATATCTCAAAAGGTTCTTTGTTTGAGCTTGAAACGCAAATGTATCTTACTTTCGATTTAGAATATATTTCTGAAGACCAACTAAAAGTAATTTTAGAACAATTATCATCTTGCAAGAAATTACTAAACGGATTCATTAACTATTTCAAAAATAAATTATAGTTATGAGTGATACTAAACACCAAACATCAAACACCAAATACCAAAAGTATTTAACTCTGTCTGGTTTAGAACCTTTGGTTGTAACTCCTGAAAGCAACTTTATTAATGTTGGTGAGCGAACCAATGTAACAGGTTCTAGAAAATTTCTTCGATTAATTAAAGAAGGGGATTATAACGAAGCTTTGGAGGTTGCAAGACATCAAGTGGAAGGAGGTGCACAAATCCTTGATGTGAATATGGATGAAGGCATGCTAGATGGTAAATATGCCATGACCAAATTTTTAAACCTTATTGCATCAGAACCTGATATTGCTCGAATTCCTATTATGATTGATAGTTCCAAATGGGAGATTATTGAAGCCGGATTGAAAGTGGTTCAGGGGAAATCGGTTGTGAATTCGATTAGTTTAAAAGAAGGAGAGGCTGAATTTATTCATCATGCAAAATTGGTAAAGCGTTATGGAGCAGCTGTCATTGTCATGGCTTTTGATGAGGTTGGTCAAGCCGATACTTACCAGCGTCGCATAGATATTTGTAAACGATCTTATGATATTTTGGTTAACCGAGTTAACTTTCCACCACAAGACATTATTTTCGATCCCAATATTTTTCCTGTGGCAACAGGTATGGAAGCGCATAGGAAAAATGCTTTGGATTTTTTCATGGCTACCAAATGGATTCGGGAGAATCTACCTTATGCAAATGTGTCAGGAGGCGTAAGTAATGTGTCTTTTTCCTTTAGGGGAAATGATACAGTTCGCGAAGCCATGCACGCTTCTTTTTTATATCATGCCATTCAACACGGAATGAATTTAGGCATCGTCAATCCTGCCATGTTAGAGGTTTATGATGAGATTGATAACCAATTGTTAGAGTTGGTTGAAGATGTGTTTTTTGATAGACGTGATGATGCCACAGAACGATTGCTGGATTTTGCTGAATCAGTGCACGCAAGTCGCGTACGGACAAGTCGCGAAGGGACAAGTCGCGACTTGTCCGTACTACAAGAATGGAGAAACCATAGCCTTCAAGACAGAATCACACATGCTTTAGTAAAGGGCATCGACAACTTTATAATAGAAGATGTAGAGGAAGCACGTTTATCAGTCTCAAAGCCAATTGAAGTGATTGAAGGCCATTTAATGATAGGTATGAATGTGGTTGGAGACCTCTTTGGAAGTGGAAAAATGTTCTTACCTCAAGTAGTGAAATCGGCAAGGGTTATGAAAAAAGCAGTTGCTTATTTACAACCCTTTATTGAAGCCGAAAAGGATGGAAAAGCTTCATCGGCAGGCAAAATTTTAATGGCAACGGTAAAAGGTGATGTGCATGATATTGGAAAAAACATTGTAAGTGTGGTTTTAGGTTGTAACAATTACGAAATCATCGATTTAGGCGTCATGGTGCCACCAGAAAAAATTATTGAAGCTGCCATTGCCGAAAAGGTAGATATTATTGGTTTAAGTGGGTTGATTACACCTTCTCTGGACGAAATGGCTTATGTGTCACAAGAAATGGAAAAGAAAAATTTAGATATTCCTTTAATCATTGGAGGTGCCACCACGTCCAGAGCGCATACGTCTGTAAAAATTGCTCCAAACTATAGCGAAACTGTGGTGCATATTAACGATGCCTCCCGAGCAGTTACAGTGGTTGGGAATTTGTTGCAAAAAGACAATGGTGTTTTTAAAGAGCAAATAAAAAAAGAGTACGATGGTTTTAGAGAACAGTTTTTAAAACGAACCAAACAAAAAGAGTATCTATCCATAGCAGAAGCCAGAAAAAACAAATTTCAAATAGATTGGAATACCTCAGAAATTGTAAAACCAAAGCAATTAGGAGTTCAGATTCTTGAAGATTTCGATTTAAAAAAATTAGAAGACTTTATCGATTGGTCTCCATTTTTTAGGAGTTGGAATTTACATGGTCGTTACCCAGATATTTTGGAAGATGACGTTGTTGGAGAACAAGCCAAGGAGTTATTTAATGATGCCAAAGTTTTGCTCAATCGTATTTTCGATGAAAAACTTCTGAAAGCTAATGCTGTTTTCGGATTATTTCCAGCAAACTCAGTCAATGATGATGATATTGAAATTCAGAATTCAGAATTCAGAATTCAGAATTATAAATTCCTAACCCTTCGTCAGCAATCCAAAAAAGCAGCAGGAAAACCAAACTTGGCCTTAGCCGATTTTATCGCACCAAAAGAAACAGGAATCCAAGACTATTTGGGTTGCTTTTGTGTAAGTACAGGTTTTGGAACGGAAGAACTAGCCAAGGAATTCGAAAAGCAGCATGACGATTATAATGCCATTATGATTAAAGCCTTGGCAGATAGGTTGGCAGAAGCATTTGCAGAATATTTACATAAAGAAGTAAGAACAAATTACTGGAATTATGTGCAAGACGAAAGTTTAACAAACGAAGATTTAATTAAAGAAAATTACAAAGGCATTCGTCCGGCTCCAGGCTATCCAGCGTGTCCAGATCATTTGGAAAAAAAGACGATCTGGGAATTGTTGAAGGTAAAAGAAAACATTGGAGTTGAACTTACAGAAAGTTTGGCCATGTGGCCAGCAGCCAGTGTTAGTGGATACTATTTTGCAAATCCGGAAGCAAAATATTTTGGATTAGGTAAAATTAATCAAGATCAAGTAAAAGATTATGCCATACGAAGAGGTGTTACAGAAGCCGAAGCAGAAAAATGGTTGCGTCCTAATTTAGCAGATTAAATATGAAAGTAACAGAGCACATAAAAAACGCCAATGGAAACACCTTGTTTTCATTCGAGATTTTACCTCCTTTAAAAGGACAAAACGTGCAATCCATATTCGATAATATCGATCCGTTAATGGAATTTAAACCACCATTTATTGATGTGACCTATCATCGTGAAGAATATGTGTATAAAGAGCTCGAGAATGGTTTGCTGCAAAAAAAGGTGGTTAAAAAAAGACCTGGAACGGTTGGAATTTGTGCAGCCATTCAAAATAAATATCGTGTAGATGCCATTCCGCATATTTTGTGTGGTGGATTTACAAAAGAAGATACCGAAAACTTTTTGATAGATTTAGACTTTTTGGGGATTGACAATGTCATGGCCTTACGTGGTGATGCCGTAAAAACCGAAACCTATTTTAAAGCTGAAAAAGAAGGGCATCATTATGCAAGTGAATTGGTGACCCAAATTTCAGATTTGAACAAAGGCACCTATTTGGATGAAGACCTGCTTAATTCATCTTGTACAAATTTCTGCGTTGGCGTTGCAGCTTATCCAGAAAAGCACATGGAAGCTCCAAGTTTGGATAGCGACATCCATTTCTTAAAAAAGAAAATAAAAAATGGTGCCCAATACATTGTAACCCAAATGTTTTTTGATAATAATAGGTACTTTGAATTTGTTGAAAAATGTAGAAGAGAAAGCATCACAGTTCCAATAGTTCCAGGGTTGAAACCCATAGCAACCAAAAAACAACTTAATTTAATTCCTCATCGTTTTCATGTGGATTTACCTGAAGACTTAATTTTAGAGGTTGTGAAATGTCAAAACAATGAACAGGTAAGACAATTGGGCATTGAGTGGTGTGTCCAGCAATCCAAAGAACTACAAAAAGCAGGAATTCCTGTGCTTCATTACTATTCCATGGGAAAAAGTGACAATATAAAAGCCATAGCATCGCAGGTATTTTAAATATTCTGCTATTTTTGCTTCACAAATAATATAAATGAGGCTATTACTAACCTGCTTGATGTGTCTGTGTTTTGCATTTGGTTTTTCGCAAGAGAAGCAAAGCAAATCCTATTTTGATATTAATTATTTTACTGGCAACATTGCCTTGCACAATAATGATATTCTTCATTTAATACAAGGACATCCAGAGGGTGTTATCCTGAGTTGGAACAAAAAAACCTTTGGGGAAAAGGATTGGGAACAACGCTATGGCTATCCAGATTGGGGCCTGTCTTTTGCATATCAAGATTTAAAAAACAATGTTTTGGGCAACAATTATTCCCTTTATGCCCATTATAATTTTTATTTTTTAAAACGGAATTTAATGTTGCGTATAGGTCAAGGCTTGGCTTATAATACAAATCCTTACGATAAAGAGGATAACCATAAAAACGTGGCTTTTGGTTCTACCATTTTAAGTGCCACTTATTTAATTCTAAATTACAAAAAAGAACGTTTGTTTGATAGGTTTGGCGTGCAAGCCGGTTTTTCACTTTTACATTATTCCAATGCCAATGTAAAAGCGCCAAATACCAGTGTAAACACCATTGCCTTCAATGTAGGCGTTACATATAATTTAGATGAAACAGACCCAGATTTTATTGAAACGCTTACCAAAGAAAAATTCACGCAACCCATAAAATACAATGTGGTTTTTAGAAGTGGTATCAATGAAAGTGATGTGATAGGAAGTGGGCAATTTCCATTTTATATCCTCTCGGCTTATGCCGATAAGCGTTTGTCGCATAAAAGTGCTGTGCAGTTAGGGACAGATGTGTTCTTCTCTATGTTTTTAAAAGAACTGATTTACTATAAATCCGTTGCCTTTCCTGAAGAACATGTTTCGGGAGATGAAGATTACAAGCGTGTGGGTGTGTTTGCTGGTCACGAATTGTTCATCAATAAAATGTCTTTGGTCACACAATTTGGTTATTATGTGTATTATCCATTTGATTTTGAAGGGAGAACCTACTTAAGAATAGGGGTAAAACGTTATTTTGGTGAAAAAATATTTGGTGCCATTACTTTAAAGTCTCATGGAGCCAAAGCCGAAGCTGTTGAGTTTGGAGTAGGAATTAGATTGTAAATAAATGAAAAAAATACTGTACCTATTTGTTTTTACTTGTTTTCTTGCTTGCGATAGCGAGGATGCGAACGATTGTTTTCAAAAAACCGGAAACATCATTCAAAAGGAAGTGGTTGTGGACGATTTTGAAAAAATTCTAATTAACCGAAACATAGAACTCATACTTAAAGAAGCACCAGAAACCCATGTTTTAATTGAAACAGGAGAAAACTTAATGAATGATGTAGAGGTGGTAGTTGTAGATAATCAATTGCGATTAACAGATAACAATACATGTAATTTTGTACGGGATTACGAGCCAACTAAAATTTATGTTTCGGCTCCAAATATTACCGATATAAGAAGTTCCACACAGTTCGACATATCTTCCGATGGCGTTTTGAATTATACAGATTTAAGATTGTTTTCAGAAGATTTTAATTCTGAAGGTGCTTTCACTATGGGAGATTTTAGATTGCGTGTCAATACAAACATGTTGAGAATCACTTCAAATAATCTGTCTTCTTTTTACATTTCTGGAGATACCAACAAACTGCATATAGGTTTTTATTCTGGAGCTGGACGTTTTGAAGGAGCTCAGTTAATCGCTCAAGAAGTAAATGTGTCCCATAGAGGGAGTAACGACATAATTGTAAACCCACAACTTTCTTTAGAAGGGGAATTACGTGGTACAGGAGATGTAATTTCCAAAAACCAGCCACCAATTGTTGATGTGGAACAATTATACACAGGAGAACTTATTTTTGATTAAGTTGAAAAAAAAATCATTGACTGCTTAGAGGTAATCAAACCCCAAAAACAAAATTGCAATAGCTTAGGCTCCAATCAGTACTGTTGGTCAAACATTAAAGTTTTAGACCTTTACAACTTTGCGTCTTTGCTAGAAAAAAACTTACTTCGTCAACTCCCGAAACAAGTTTTCCAAACTCATGTTTTTCTGATTCAACTGCAAAATTTTCAACTGATTGTCATGTGCAAAATCAAACACATGGGAACGCATGTCTTCTGTAGTGGAAAAGGTGATTTCATAAATAAAGTCGTGCGTATTTACAACCTGTTTTACTTTTGGCAAGTTCAATAAAAAGGCATCTTCAACCCTGTAATCAAATTCCACAACCACTATTTGTTCCTGACCTTCACGAAGTTCTTTTAATTTCTTATCGGCTACAATTTCACCTTTGTTAATAATAATCACTCGATCGCACATGGCTTCAACTTCTTGCATGATGTGTGTGGAAAGAAAAACAGTTTTTTCTTTTCCAATACTTTTAATCAGGTTCCTAATGTCTACCAATTGGTTTGGGTCCAATCCAGTGGTAGGTTCATCTAAAATCAGCACATCTGGATTGTGCAAAAGCGCATTGGCAAAACCTACCCGTTGTCTGTAGCCTTTAGAGAGCTGGCCTATTTTTTTGTGACTTTCAGGTGTTAAACCAGTAAGCTGTATCACTTCTTCTATACGTTCTTTGGTTACGCCATAAACTTGAGCGTTAAAGGCTAAATATTCCCTTACATACTGTTCCAAATACAACGGATTGTGTTCCGGCAAATACCCTACACTTTGCTGTACCTTCTGTTGGTTGGTATTTACATCAAAGTTGTTCACTTTAGCTTGTCCTTCAGAAGCCTCAATATAAGTGGTTAGAATTTTCATCATGGTCGATTTTCCTGCGCCATTGGGACCTAAAAAACCAACAATTTCTGGCTTGTTCACCTTAAAGGATATGTTGTTCAACGCCCTTTGAGAACCGTAAATTTTTGAGATGTTTGCAACTTCTATAGACATAAAACGCTTAGATTTTTTGTAAAAATAACTAATTCGTAAACGATTTCAATTAAAAAAAAGTCTTTCCATTTTGTTTTTTCAAATTATTGCTTACATTAGCTGCCGCATTATGAAACAGTCAAGCTAAAGAGCTTAACATCCAAAGGAATGATTATAAAGCTGTTTCAAGTGGCAAATTTTAGCCGTAAAATAAGCACATGAAAACAACTACGCATTTTACATATTATAACTGGTATTATTTCTTTTTTAGCAGAAGAAACGAGACCCTATATATGTATATGTAAAGATTAATAATATATGTTAAAAAGTCTCGATATAAATCGGGACTTTTTTTTTGCGAAAAAATTAAAATAAAAAACATAGGTTTGATAAAAACAGTTGCCATACAGGGAGTCAAAGGGTCTTTTCATCATATTGTATCTCAGCAATATTTTGAAAATCAAGTAACTGTAAAAGAGTGTTTAACTTTCGATGAGGCTGTGCAAAGTCTCATTTTAGACCAAACAGATGCTGTAGTTATGGCTTTGGAAAACTCGATTGCAGGATCTATTATTCCAAATTATGCTTTAATTGATAACCATAATTTACACATAGTTGGCGAACATTATTTAGATGTACAACATCATTTAATGGCTTTGCCAAATCAGGATATCAACGATATTGTTGAAGTTTATTCACATCCTATGGCTTTGTTGCAATGCAAGGAATTCTTTAAAAAACACCCGCACATTAAACTGGTTGAAGATAAAGATACAGCTGAAGTGGCACAGCGTATTCAAAGTAAAAACATCAAAGGGGTTGCGGCCATAGCAAGTAAATTGGCTTCAGAACTATTTAACTTGAACATTCTTGCCGAAAGCATTCAAACCATAAAACATAACGAAACACGCTTTGTAATTGTTAAAAAAGAAAATCATGAAATCTCAGAAGAAGAAATCAA
The DNA here is from genome assembly GCF_000348685.1 of Xanthomarina gelatinilytica. GTDB lineage: Bacteria > Bacteroidota > Bacteroidia > Flavobacteriales > Flavobacteriaceae > Xanthomarina > Xanthomarina gelatinilytica. Next base: position 816,220 of record NZ_ANLA01000004.1, read on the forward strand.
CAAAGCATCTATAAAATTCGAATTAGAACATAAAAGAGGCAGTTTGGCAGCCATGTTGAATGTAATGAGCGATTGTAAATTGAACTTAACCAAAATACAATCTTTACCAAAAATGGAAACACCATGGAAATACGCTTTTTTTATTGATGTGACATTTGATGTGTATGAAGATTATAAAAAAGCAATTTCCATTATGGAAATCATGACTGAAGATTTTAAAATATTAGGAGAATATAAAAAAGCAAAACCATGATTGAAGCTGCAAAAAGATTGCAAAGCATTGAAGAATACTACTTTTCGAAAAAACTTCGGGAAGTTAGGCTGTTGGAAGCCAATGGCAAACCAATCATTAATTTGGGCATTGGAAGCCCAGACCTTCAACCACCACAGAGTGTCATTACAGCCTTGGGCAAAAGTTTTGAAGCCATACAGGCAAACCAATATCAAAGCTATCAAGGTTTGCCGGAACTTCGCGAAGCCATTGTCTCTTTTTATAGAGACCAGTTTCAGGTGTATTTAAGCCCAACTACTGAAGTCTTGCCATTAATGGGAAGCAAAGAGGGCATTATGCACATTTCCATGGCTTTTTTAAATCATGGAGATCAAGTGCTTATTCCAAATCCAGGATATCCAACCTATGCTTCTGTAACAAAATTACTTGGTGCAAAGCCAGTATTTTACAATTTAAACGAAACAAATAATTGGATGCCAGATTTGGAAGTATTAGAAAGTCAAGACTTATCCAAGGTAAAAATGATGTGGGTGAATTATCCTCATATGCCAACAGGAGCCATTGCGACCGAAGCTTTTTTTACAAGATTGATTGCCTTTGCGAAACGGCATCGTATTTTAATTGTGAATGATAATCCGTATGGTTTTATTTTAAACGATTCCCCTAAAAGTATCTTGAGTATTCCAGGAGCAAAAGACGTTTGTTTGGAGCTGAACTCTTTAAGTAAAACCTTTAATATGTCTGGTTGGAGAGTTGGGATGGTTTTAGGGAAATCAGACTACATCAATCATGTTTTAAAAGTAAAAAGCAATATGGATTCTGGCATGTTTTACGGTATTCAAAAAGGAGCCATAGAAGCCTTAAGGTGCTCCAAATTATGGTATGCCAGTTTAAATCAAGTTTATCGGGAAAGACGAAAACTCATCTGGCAGCTGGCAGATAGCTTAAACTGCAGGTATGATAAAAAAGCAACTGGATTGTTTGTTTGGGCAAAAGTTCCAGACTTGTTTACATCAGAGGAGTTTATTGATTTATTGTTAAAAGAAAAAAACATTTTTATAGCTCCAGGGACTGTTTTTGGAAGCCAAGGAGAAGGCTATGTTAGGTTTTCACTTTGTGCAACCACAGATGTTATTGAAGAAGCCATTGCGAGGCTATAAATATCCTGCATGGTTGTAATCCCCAAGCGTCGGGACTTGCAGGTTTAAATTACAAATCTTCCATAAGTGAAGATGTCTTTAAAAGACAAAAAATATGAGAAACATATACATAATAGGAGTTGGTTTAATTGGAGGTAGCATTGCCAAAGATGTTAAAAAATTGAATCCAGGGATTTCAATTCATGGAATTGATGCAAACGAAACCCATTTACAAGAAGCATTAACTTTAAAACTAATTGATAAAAAAGCAAATTTCGAAGATTTAAAACATGCTGATTTGGTGATTGTTTCCATTCCTGTAGATGCAACAGAAACCTTGTTGCCACATATTTTGGATGTTGTTTCAGAGGATACCTTGGTAATAGATTCCGGTTCCACCAAAGCAAGCATTTGCAAAGCAGTAGCGAAACATCCAAAAAGGAGAAATTTTTTAGCCACACACCCTATTGCAGGAACTGAATTTTCGGGACCAAAAGCTGCTGTGGAAGGTTTGTTCATGAACAAAACAAACATCATTTGCGAAATAGAAAAAACAGCTTTTAAATTGCAAGAGCGCGCTTTAACCATTTTCAAGATTATGGGAATGAACATGCGTTATATGAATCCGGAAGCCCATGACAAACACATAGCTTATGTATCGCATTTATCCCATATAAGTGCTTTTATGTTAGGGAAAACAGTTATTGAGAAAGAAAAAAACGAACGTGATATTTTCGATTTGGCAGGAAGTGGCTTTGCTTCAACAGTAAGATTGGCGAAAAGTTCACCACATATGTGGACACCCATTTTCAAACAAAATAAAGTTAATGTTATTGAAACTTTAGATGAGTATATAAACAATCTTGTTAAATTTAAGGAGTTTATGCAAACCGATAATTTTGATGCCATTTTTAAGGATATGGAAAACACAAACCATATAAAAGACATATTAAACGGAATAAAATAAGTAAGCACTAAGCAAATTCCCAAACATCAAAAAAGCCGGAATTGTATAGATAAGTTTGGAATTTGTTTTATGGAATTTTAAAAAGTATTATGGAAAACAAAAAAGAATTAAGACACTGGTTAAATGCCTTCGGGTTAGAGCATCCATTGGTTATTGCAGGACCTTGTAGCGCAGAGACTGAAGAACAGGTTTTAAATATAGCCCATCAATTGAAGGATAGTGATACAACAGTTTTAAGAGCAGGAATCTGGAAACCAAGAACACGACCTGGAAATTTTGAAGGAGTAGGAGCCTTGGGCTTAAAGTGGTTGCAAAAAGCCAAAGAAGAAACAGGCTTGTTAACAGCCACAGAAGTTGCCAATGCCACTCATGTGGATTTGGCGCTGCAACATGATGTAGATGTGTTGTGGATTGGTGCCAGAACAACGGTCAGTCCGTTTATAGTTCAGGAAATTGCAGAAGCTTTAAAAGGAACCGACAAAATAGTGTTGGTGAAAAACCCTGTAAATCCAGATTTGGCTTTGTGGTTGGGAGCTGTAGAGCGTTTTTACGCCTCAGGAATCAATAATCTGGGAGTGATCCACAGAGGTTTTTCAACCTATGAAAAAACCAGGTATAGAAACAATCCAGAATGGCAATTACCAATCGATTTACAAAACAGGTTTCCAGACTTGCCACTTATTTTAGATCCTTCGCATATAGCTGGACGTAGGGATATTATTTTCGATTTATGCCAAACGGCTCTCGATTTGAATTATGATGGCTTAATGATAGAAACACATCACCAACCTGATAAGGCTTGGAGTGATGCGTCCCAGCAAATCACACCAAACACGCTTATTCAGTACACAAAAGATTTACGTATAAGAAAAGAGATAGGTGAAGCTGCAGAATTTAAAAACAAAATAAACACCTTAAGAACGCAAATAGATGTTATAGACCATCAATTTATTGAAATGTTAGGAAAACGCATGAAGATTGCCGATGATATAGGAGCTTTAAAAAAAGCACATAATGTGGCCGTTTTACAAACCAAACGTTGGAACGAGATACTTGGTAAAATGATTCTTCAAGGAGAAGAGAAAAACTTAAGCGAAGAATTTATTTTAAGGCTTTTCAAAGCCATACACCAGGAGTCCATCAATCATCAGGAAAAGATTATTAACAAATAAAAGTGTTTTCCCACCATTAAGGTTTCTAAAACCTCAATGGTCTTGAGTCATCCTGAAAGGTCTTTTATCAACGATAAGTTTTACATTATTAATTAATATTGCATCTTTGTAATAATGACAGGAATTGTATATAAATCTACAGGAAGTTGGTACACTGTTAAAACAGATTTTGGTGCCACTTATCAATGCCGAATCAAAGGAAAGTTCAGGATACAAGGCATTAAAAGCACCAATCCCATAGCTGTTGGAGATCGTGTGGATTTTGATTTGGATACAACCAATAACGAAGAAACCGTTGGTATTGTGACCCATATTCACGATAGAAAGAATTATATTGTTAGAAAATCGGTTAATTTATCAAAGCAAACACACATTATTGCATCAAACATCGATCAAGTGTTTTTATTGATTACCATTGATAATCCACCAACATTTACAAGTTTTATCGATCGGTTTTTGGTTACAGCAGAAGCCTATTCCATTAAAACCATTTTACTGTTCAATAAAATAGACACCTATCAAGAAGAGACCCTTAATGAAGTTAGGTATTTAGCTCATATATATAGGCAAATAGGTTATGAATGTATTGGAATTTCGGCTGCTACTGGTAAAAATATCGATAAGGTTAAGGCCTTAATGCAAGATAAGGTAAGCATGTTTGCTGGTCATTCTGGAGTTGGAAAATCTACCTTAATAAACACTATTGAGCCAGAATTGGACTTGAAAACAAAAGCCATTTCCAATCAGCATATGCAAGGACAGCACACCACGACTTTCGCTGAAATGTTTGATTTAAGTTTTGGAGCTAAAATTATTGATACACCTGGAATTAAAGGTTTTGGGGTTGTAGATATGGATAAGGCTGAGGTAGGCGATTATTTTCCTGAGTTTTTTAAACTCAAACAGGAATGCAAATTTCATAATTGTATTCATGTGGACGAACCAAAATGTGCTGTAAAAGAAGCCTTGGATAAAGATGAGATAGCCTATTCCAGATATAGAAGTTACATTCAAATTCTGGAAGGTGAAGATGAACATTATAGAACGGATAGTTGGGATAAAGAATAAGGTATGAAAGCTGTAATTCAAAGAGTTTCAAAAGCCTGTGTTACTATTAATGCTAAACAGGTTGCCAATATAAACAAGGGCTTGTTGGTATTATTGGGTATTATTGAAGATGATACTCAGGAAGACATTTCATGGTTGTCCAATAAAATTGCTAACCTCAGGATTTTTAACGACAAGAATGGTGTGATGAATCAATCATTGCAAGAGGTTGATGGGGAAGTCATAGTTGTAAGTCAGTTTACACTTCATGCAAGTACAAAAAAAGGCAATAGACCCAGTTATATAAAAGCAGCCAAGCCAGATACAGCAATACCAATCTACGAAAACTTTGTAAAACAATTGGAGTCAGACTTAGGGAAGAGTGTACAGACAGGTGAGTTTGGTGCAGATATGAAAGTGGAACTTTTAAACGATGGACCAGTAACCATAATCATTGATACTAAAAATAAAGAATAAATCAATTAATTTTATTGAAAGCTTTGTTTTTTGAAAAATAAGTCTATTTTTGAAACAGAGAAATAAAGTGCCTACATGATAAGAATTATACTTTTAGTTCTCTCCTCACTAATTTATACACAAATAACAGCACAGGATGATAATTTATTTAATGTAAATACCATCCCTTTAGAGCTTAGAATAAAATCGAATGCAGTTGTTAGGTCTGATTATACACATATAAACGTTATTGACTATGATAAATTCGTGTTTACTAATAAACGTATCATCACAGTTCTTAATAAAGAAGGAGATTATAAAATTGGTGCATTTCAACATTACGATGATAACATAAAAATCCAAGATCTTGAAGTGCGAATTTATAATTCACTTGGAAAAGAAATCAAAAAGATTAAAAAGAACGAGTTTAAAGACGTAAGTGCAGTACCTGGTGGTACGTTGTATTCAGACAGTCGTGTAAAGTATTTAGAATATACCCCAATTAATTATCCTTATACCGTCCTCTTTGAGACAGAAGTTGTTTACAATTCCACAGCTTTTATACCAAGTTGGAGACCAATAGAAGGATTTTATATAAGTACCGAAAATGCTGAATATAAAATCTCAAATTCTTCTGATATATCCGTAAAAGTTAAAACTTCAAATTTTAAAGATTATAACATCAAAAGGCTTAGTGATTATCATTTTATAGCCAAAAACTTAAAATCAATAGAGCCAGAGTCATTCAGTCCAGATTTTAGTACTTATGCACCTTTTTTAAAAGCAGCTTTAACTAAATTTGAAATGGAAGGCGTTAAAGGCGTTAATAACAATTGGGTGGATTTTGGATTATGGATGAACAACAACTTGATAAACGGAACTCAAGAACTACCTCAAAATGTAAAAAACACCATTAAACAACTTACTGCAACTGTTAATACAGATATGGAAAAAGCTAAAATTGTTTATGAGTATATGCAGAATAAAACACGCTATGTAAGTGTGCAAGTTGGAATAGGTGGGTGGAAACCAATGGATGCTGAAGACGTAGATAAGTTAGCTTATGGCGATTGTAAGGCCTTAACCAATTATACACAAGCCTTATTAAAAGAAGTTGGTGTGGCTTCTTATTACACCATTATTTATGGAGATGATAAACTTATTGATATAGATAAAGATTTTTCGGCAACTCAAGGGAATCACGCTATTTTATGCTTGCCTAATAATAACGATTATATCTGGCTGGAATGTACTAGTCAAACCAATCCGTTTGGGTATACTGCAAATTTTACCGATGATAGAGATGCTTTAATAATTACACCAGAAGGAGGTAAAATTGTACGTACAAAGGTATATGCCACTGAAGAAAATATTCAAAAGATAGATGCTGAAGTTTTTTTAGATGAAAACGGAGCTATTCTAGCAGATGTTAACATTCAATCTAAAGGAGCGCAATATGGTGATCATGAAGGCATACAAAACAAAACAATAAAAGAACAGGAATTATATTACAAAAATAATTTTTGGAAAGATTTAAATAATCTTGAAATTCTAAAAATGGCTTTCAGTAACGATAAAGACAGTATTGTTTTTACAGAAGACATCAAAGTTAAAATTCCTAATTATACCTCTAAGGCAGGTAGCAGATTCTTATTTCAGCCTAATGTGTTTAATAAAATAACCATGGTGCCTCCAAGGTATAAAAACAGAAAATTACCTTTTGTAATAGAAAGGGGATTTACAGATCTTGACACCTATAGGATTAAGCTTTCTAACAACTTACATGTGGAAGCTAAGAACGAGCCTGTATCAATTCAAAACAAGTTTGGCTCATATAATTTAAACATCACAACCTCCAATAATGTTATAAACTATAGGCGTGAATTAATACTTAATAAAGGTTCTTATTCTAAAGAAGATTACCATGAGTTTAGAGAGTTCCTCTTAAGTATTAAAAAACACGATAACTCTAAAATCGTACTAAACACCAAAACTTAACCTATGAAATATTTATTATTATTCATATTTGTATTTGCGTTGAAAATCGCAACTGCCCAAGATTATAAATTTGGAAAAGTAAGCAAAGGGGAACTTCAGGAAACATCAGATCCTACAGATTCAGAAGCCAATGCAACCGTTTTATATAGAAGTCAAGAAATTAAATTCGAATATATAGAAAGCAAAGGCTTTGTTCAGAAAAATGAGATTCATGAACGAATAAAAATCTATAATAAAGAAGGTTTTGACCAGGCAACCAAATCCATTAAACTTTATAATGAATCTAATGAATTAAAAGAAAGTTTAACAGGATTTAAAGCATATACATATAACTTAGAAGGGAATAAAATAATAGATGATAAATTAAAAAGCGATGGTATTTTTGAAGAAGAAACTAATAGATATTGGTTATATACTAAATTCACCATGCCAAATATTAAAGAAGGTTGTGTTATTGAATATAAATATACAATTGAATCAGAACTAATTAGAATAGATGATATTGAGTTTCAACAAGAAATTCCAATTAGAAAATTAGATTTTAAAATGTCAACACCAGAGTTTTATAACTATGCCAAATATCCAAATGTTAAGGCAGCTTACTACCCTAAATTAAATGAAACTTATAAAGAAACTACGGTTTTTCTGTCTGGTGAAATGCAAACAAAAATATCTCATAATCCAACAAGAGGAACTCGTTCAGATTTTAGTAAAAATGAATGGAAGTATAGAGAAAATATAACAACTGCTAATTTAGTTAACATTCCAGCTATAAAAAACGAAACTCATGTGTCTAATATTGATAATTATAGAGCCATCATGAAAATGGATTTAAGTTCCATTCATTATCCAGATCAAGTGAGACGTAATTTTACAACCAATTGGGAAAAAGTAACAAAAACAATTTATGAAAGTAATGATTTTGGAGAGCAATTAAAAAAATCAGGTTATTTTAGTGATGATTTAAGTTCTGCCATTGCAGGCGCAACAAACCCAATAGAACAAACCTATAATATTTTCAATTTTGTAAAAACCAAAGTAAAATGGAACGGACTTCATGGGTATTACTCAGATTTAGGCGTAAGGCAAGCTTATAAGCAAGGTGTTGGAAATGTGGCAGATATCAATTTGATTTTAAATGCTATGTTGCGTGAAGCTGGACTAGATGCAAATCCTGTTTTAGTGAGCACAAAAGATAATGGTATTCCAGTATTTCCAACAAGAAGTGGTTTTAATTATGTTATTTGCGCTGTTAAATTAAAAGAAGGTCTGGTACTTTTAGACGCTTCTAGAAATTTCACAAGCCTCAACGTATTACCAGTAAAAGCTTTAAATTGGCAAGGAAGATTAATACGAAAAGATGGTAGTTCAGACTGGATTAATTTATCTGTTCAAGAGCCTTCTAAGGAAATAGTTTCTTTAAATATTAAACTTAATACAGATTTATCAGCAACAGGAAAAGTTAGAAATCAATACACAGACTATAGTGCATTAAAATACAGAAATACCTTTGAAAGTTATTCTAAAGACGATTTGATTAAAGAAATTGAATCTGAAAATGGGTTGTTACAAGTATCTAATATTGAAGTAGAAGATTTGAATATTCCTATAAAACCTGTACTTTTATCTTATGAATATGAACTAAAAGAAGCTTTAGAAGAAATAGGAGGTAGCTACTATTTTTCTCCTTTATTATTTTTAAAAATAAAAGAAACACCTTTTAAGCTTCAAACAAGAAATTACCCAATAGATTTAGATTACCCAACGTCAAGAAAATATATGGTAAACATCATGTTACCTGAAGAATTTCAAGTAGAATCTTTACCAGAAAACCAAAAGTTACAGTATAATAGCACAGAAGGAGAATTTACTTATTTAATTAGAGAGAACGGTTCGATGCTACAAATGATAATTACGTTAGATTTAAATAATACCTTAATTTTACCAGAAAATTATGAGCAATTTAAACAGTTTTTCGAATTATTAGTAAATAAACAAGCTGAGAAAATAGTTCTTAAAAAAGCATAACAATGGATATTAAAAATGCACAGTTGATAGTTGATTCCTGGATTAAAGAGCATGGTGTTCGTTACTTTAACGAATTAACCAACATGGCACAATTAACTGAAGAAGTGGGAGAGGTGGCCAGAATTATAGCCAGGCGTTATGGCGAACAAAGTGAAAAGGAAAGCGATAAAGACAAAGATTTAGGCGAAGAATTGGCAGATGTTGTTTTTGTGGTTCTATGTCTCGCCAACCAAACAGGAATTGACCTCCAAGCAGCTTTTGATAAAAAAATGGATAAAAAAACCAAACGCGATCACGACAGACACCACAACAACAGCAAATTAAAATAACGCAAATTCCTGTGACAGCAGGAGTCTTTTTAAATGAATATCCTACTTCAACAATCAACAATCAACAATCTGCAATCTGAAATCAAAATCACAGGTTCCAAAAGCGAATCCAATAGGTTGTTGTTGTTACAGGCTTTGTACTCCAATATCCAAATAGAGAACTTATCAAATTCCGATGATACTCGTGTCATGTCTCAAGCATTATCGTCTACTTCCAATATTGTGGATGTTCATCATGCTGGTACAGCTATGCGTTTTTTAACAGCCTATTTTGCCTTTCAAAAAGGTCGGGAAGTGGTATTAACCGGATCAGATAGAATGAAGGAAAGACCCATAAAAATACTGGTCGATGCTCTTAGGGAACTTGGTGCAGATATAAGTTATTTGGAAACGGAAGGATTTCCACCTTTAAAAATAAACGGAACAAACCCAACAAAAAATAAAGTGACACTTCAAGCCAATGTAAGCAGTCAATATATCTCTGCTTTATTGTTGATTGCACCTAAATTAGAAAACGGCTTGGAGCTTACTTTAGAGGGAAACATCACGTCTGTTCCTTATATTAAGATGACGCTTAGGCTACTTGAAGATTTAGGAATAGAAACATCTTTTAAGGATCAAACTATCAAGGTCAAGCAACAATCAGCAATCAACAATCAAATAGCAACAGTTGAATCAGATTGGTCATCAGCATCTTATTTTTATAGCATTATTGCTTTAAGCAAAGTGGGAACCAAAATCACTTTGTCATCCTACAAAGCACATTCTCTGCAAGGAGATGCTGTTTTGGCAGACATCTATCTGCAATTTGGAGTAAAAACCACTTTTAAAACCAATAGGCTTGTCCTTCAAAAAGTAGAAAAGCTAAATAACCTTTCCATCATTGAATTAGACTTGTCAAATTCACCAGATATTGCGCAAACCATAACAGTAACATGTTTCGCTTTAGGCTTGGAATGCCTACTAACCGGACTTCATACCTTAAAAATTAAAGAAACAGATAGACTTCTTGCCCTTAAAACCGAAATTGAAAAATTAGGAGGTATGGTAACCATTACAACCAATAGTTTACATTTAAAAGCTTCAAATAATTTAAAAAGTCAGGTTGCCATAGCAACTTATAACGACCATAGAATGGCTATGGCATTTGCTCCGTTGGCGCTTAAAACCTCACTTATAATCAATGATGCCGAAGTAGTCTCTAAGTCTTATCCAGGTTTTTGGAACGATTTAAAAACCATCGGTTTTCAAATATCTCAATAATAATTGGCTAAATACTTGACAACGCCTACTTTCAGATTGTATATTTGCAACCTTTGTAAAAAACAAAACACTTTCATTTTAATTTAAAAATTGATAGAACACAATGAAATTATCACATTTTAATTTTAACCTTCCAGACGAATTATTAGCAGAATATCCAGCCGAAAATAGAGATGAATCCCGTTTAATGGTATTAAACAGGGAAAAGCAAACCATCGAGCATAAGATGTTTAAAGATCTTATTGATTATTTTGATAAGGATGATGTGATGATTCTTAACAACACCAAGGTTTTTCCTGCCAGACTGTTTGGTAACAAGGAAAAAACTGGAGCAAGAATTGAAGTGTTTTTGTTAAGGGAATTAAATGAAGAACAACGTCTTTGGGATGTATTGGTAGATCCAGCAAGAAAAATTAGAATTGGAAACAAATTATATTTTGGAGAAGGCGAATCTTTAGTAGCAGAAGTTATAGACAACACCACTTCCAGAGGTAGAACCTTACGTTTCTTATATGATGGATCTTATAGGGATTTTAGGGTGAAGCTAAGGGAGTTGGGAGAAACACCACTACCTAAATATATAAAAAGAGAGGTGGAACCAGAAGATGAAGAGCGTTACCAAACCATTTTCGCTAAAAACGAAGGAGCTGTTGCAGCTCCAACAGCTGGATTGCATTTTTCCAAACATTTGTTAAAGCGTTTGGAAATTAAAGGTGTAAACCTTGCAGAAGTTACTTTACATGTAGGTTTAGGAACTTTTAATCCAGTTGAGGTGGAAGATTTGTCCAAACACAAAATGGATAGTGAAGAAATAATTATCAACAAAGAAGCAGTAGAAACCATAAACACAGGTATTAAAAACAAAAGACGTGTATGTGCTGTAGGAACCACTGCCATGCGCGCCATAGAAAGCTCTGTGTCTTCCAGTGGTACCTTAAACGAATTTGATGGTTGGTCCAATAAATTTATTTTTCCACCATACGATTTCAGTATAGCCAATAGCATGATTACCAATTTCCATACTCCAAAATCCACACTGTTAATGATGGTATCTGCCTTTGCTGGTCACGATTTTATTAAAAAGGCATACGAAGAAGCCATAAAAGAAAAATATAAATTCTATAGTTATGGTGATGCCATGCTCATTATCTAACTTTACAAATATTCTATTAAAAGGCCTTGTTTTTACAAGGCTTTTTTTTGCTTTACCTAAGATCCTTGAACAAATTAAAAAGAGGAAGTCATCAATCCAAATTCCTTTCATTACTTTTGCAAACACATGGAAACTAAAAAGAAAGACATACGAGCCTTAAGCAAAGAACAATTACGTGATTTCTTTGTAAAAGAAGGAGATCAAGCATTTCGTGGCAATCAGGTTTATGAATGGTTGTGGAATAAAGGAGCTCACACCTTTGAAGATATGACAAATATTTCAAAAGAAACCAGACAAATGCTGGAAGATCATTTTGTCATCAACCACATACATGTGGATACCATGCAAAAAAGTGCTGATGGAACCATAAAAAATGCTGTTCGTTTGCATGATGGTTTAATCGTGGAATCGGTTTTAATTCCAACCAGTACCAGAACAACAGCCTGTGTTTCCAGTCAGGTAGGTTGTAGTTTGGATTGTAGGTTTTGCGCCACTGCCAGACTAAAACGCATGCGAAATTTAAATCCTGATGAAATTTTCGACCAAGTGGTTGCCATAGATAAAGAAAGTAGGTTGTACCACAACAGGCCATTGAGCAATATTGTATTCATGGGAATGGGAGAACCTCTTATGAATTATAACAATGTGCTTAAAGCTATTGATAAAATAACTTCAGATGAAGGTTTGGGCATGTCTCCCAAACGAATTGTCGTGTCCACTTCTGGTGTGCCAAAAATGATAAAAAAAATGGCAGACGATGAAGTGAAGTTTAAATTAGCCGTTTCACTTCATTCGGCTATTGACGAAGTGAGGTCCTCCATCATGCCTTTTAATGAAAATTTTCCATTGGCCGATTTACGGGAAGCTTTGGAATATTGGTATGCCAAAACCAAAAATAGAATTACCTACGAATATGTGGTATGGAAGGATATAAACGACAAAAAGAAAGATGTAGATGCCTTAATTGCATTTTGCAAATTTGCACCAAGTAAAGTTAATTTAATAGAATACAATCCTATTGATGATGGCGAGTTTCAACAGGCCAATACACAAGCTATAGACATGTATGTGTCCATGTTGGAAGCCCATAACATTACAGTTACAGTAAGAAGGTCCAGAGGAAAAGATATTGATGCAGCCTGTGGGCAATTGGCAAACAAGGGATAGCATACAGAAACTATTGAAAAGCCATGTGTTGCATTATACGCAGTCTAAATGTCAATAAACCAAAACGGTTGGTTTTTTAACGGAGCTCAAAATGATGATCTTACAACTGGATTAAAAAGCAATTTTCTTTCTAAAAACGCCTTGGGTTTCTGGGTTATAAATTTCAATTATGTAAACACCAGAAGCTAATCCTGTAGCATCTATTTGGTGTGTTTCCAGAGTTGTTTTGCCTTGCAGTAATGTTTGTCCAGTAAGAGATAACAGTTTGTAATTAATTTCGCTGTTAATATTGTAAATGGATATATAATGGTTTACACAACCTATTTGGTAGGTAATAGGTTCCTCATATTCGCCTACATTTAAATTGTTTACAGCTACGGAAACATTGTCAACCAGTAAAACAAATTTATCTGTACTGTTATTTCTCCATGCTATATATACGGTTTGTCCATTGTAAGAAGCAAGGTCGACTGTTCTGTTAACCCAATCAGGATTTTCAGCACTTGTGGAAAATAAAACAGTATCAAAATCGCTATTGATATTGGTTCCCGTTGTGGAAATCCTTACTTCATAACCATCAGGATAAGAAGCGTCCTGGGCTTTTGCATCCCAAACCAGCTCATTATTGGCACTTATGTTAATAGCTGGAGTTATCATCCAATCGTCAGAGGTTTGTAAACTGGTGTACCAAGAACCACTCATGGCTGCTACATCTCCAGCAGGACCACCAAAATTCCCGTTTGCGTCATTCCTATCTATTTCTACCCAAGCATTTGTAATAAACGAAATCCCAGCGTTTATGGTATGTCCATCGTTGTCAATAACAGTCCAACCTGCTAAGCCAGGACCAGAACCATCAAAATTATCCTCAAAAATTATTTGTGAAAAAGAAACATGACAGCCAAAAACCAGAAAAAGTAATAAAATAGATTGCTTCATGGTATTAATTTTTAATTGGTTGCAACAAGTTAAGATACAAAAAATAATATTAACACTGTGGTTATATTGCATGAAGCACCTTAATTTGAAAGTTAGTAGTATTTCACAGGCATTTTTAGTACGTTTGTTATCAATTTTTAGTCATATTTTCTTTTGAAAATTGTAGAACAAATAAAACAGCCTATTGATTATGAGATGGAACTTTTTGAACAAAAGTTTCAACTGTCCATGTCTTCAAAGGTAGCCTTGTTAAACCGAATTACCCATTATATTGTTAACAGAAAAGGTAAGCAAATGCGTCCTATGTTTGTGTTTTTGGTGGCTAAAATGGTTTCCAATGGCGAGATTAGTGAACGCACGTATCGAGGTGCTTCGGTTATAGAGCTTATTCATACAGCCACTTTGGTTCATGACGATGTGGTGGATGAGAGCAACAGACGTCGTGGTTTTTTCTCTATCAATGCCCTTTGGAAAAACAAAATTGCGGTTTTGGTAGGTGATTATTTACTCTCAAAAGGCCTATTGCTATCCATAGACAACAACGATTTCGATTTGCTCAAAATTATTTCCATTGCTGTTAGGGAAATGAGCGAAGGTGAATTGCTTCAAATAGAAAAAGCCAGAAAATTGGATATTACAGAAGCCGTTTATTACGAAATTATACGTCAAAAAACAGCTACGTTAATCGCTGCCTGTTGCAGTCTGGGAGCTGCTTCGGTGAAACCAGGTTCGGAGCATGTGGAACGCATGCGAAAATTTGGCGAACTTATTGGGATGGCTTTCCAAATTAAAGACGATTTGTTTGATTATGGCGAAGAGAAAATAGGCAAACCTACTGGAATCGATATCAAAGAACAAAAAATGACCTTGCCATTGATTTATGTGCTCAACCAAGCAAATAAAAAGGACAAGCGTTGGCTTATAAATTCCATTAAAAACCACAATAGGGATAAAAAAAGGGTCTCCGAAGTTATTGGCTATGTTATAGCCAAAGGTGGTCTGGATTATGCTATCTCCAAAATGAAGGCATTTCAGGAAGAAGCCCTTCAAATACTTCAAGTCTATCCAGATTCTGCATTTAAAAATTCATTGGAGTTGATGGTTAATTATGTGATTGACAGAAAAAAATAAGACATTAACCGTTTCATTTTTAGTATTTTAAAATATTATTTCAAAACTTAGGCAACCTTTTGCATGATTTTTTCGTCTTTATAAATAGAAGCAGTTCAAAACCCTTTTAGTGAAAGTTATACAACTCTACAAAAACGAAACAGTGCTTATTAAAAAAGCCATTAAAAACAATCGTGAAGCACAACACGTGTTGTTTGAGATGCATGCACCTAAAATGTTAAGTATTTGTAGATATTATATAAAGGATCTACAGCATGCCGAAGAAGCCATGCTGAATGGGTTTTACAAGGTTTTTAAACATCTTATGGATTATAAGGCAGAGGGCAGTTTTGAAGGCTGGATCAGACGCATTATGGTTCGGGAATCCATATCGTTTTTAAGGCAAAAAAAACAAATTGTGTTCACTGAAGAAGTGATGGAGGAGGCTCATGGTTCTTCCCTTCAAATAGATGTATCAATGGATGTTGCAGATATCCAACGATTGATAGATGGGTTGCCCGAAGGCTATAGAATGGTTTTTGTCATGTATGCCGTAGAAGGTTACAAACATGCCGAAATAGCAAAACTTTTAAAGATTTCGGAAGGCACCTCCAAATCGCAACTCTTTAAAGCCCGAAAACTGCTTCAGGAACAAATAAACAAACAAAACAACACCCATTATGGCTCCAATTAAATTTGAAGACAGCATTAAGGAAAAGCTTGAAAAAAGAAGGCTAGAGCCATCCACTGAGGCTTGGAATAGACTTTCTGAAAAGCTGGAGACAAATACTGAAAGATCTTCCAAAAAAACGTATGTATGGATAGGAATTGCTGCCAGTCTGGTTGGGATTTTTTTAATGACCTACACGTTTTTTAAAACTTCTGAAGTATCCAATCAAAATCCTGTTTTGGTAGATACAGAAACCCAGGAAATTGAAACCCTTCAGAAAAGTGGTAAAGAGAATCAAGAAAAACAAGTTTTCATGGAACAACCTCATATGGAAGTTGTAGGCACTTCAGAAAATGTGACAAAAACCAATGAAACCAAAAACGAGTCCATAACATATTCAGTGAAAACCACCCAAGTTGCCCAAACAGAAAGTCCGAAAGCGTCACAAAAGATTTTAAAGGATACACTTCATGAACCACTTTCAAGAGAAACAGAAATAGTTCAAACAGAGACACAGGAACATCCAATAAAAACAGAAACAGATGTTGATGCCTTGCTAAAGGAGGCTCAACAGAAGCTTAAACATACTACTACAGAAAAAGACTATGCCATAGATGCGAAAGCTTTACTTCAAGACGTTGAAGCAGATCTGGACGAATCGTTCAGAGCCAAAGTTTTCGAAACATTGATAACAGGTTACAAAAAGGTAAAAACTGCAGTTGCCCAACGTAACCAATAAATATATCATCCATTAAAAAAAAACAAACAATCATGCAAACTCTTACTAAATTAATAGCACTACTTGTGCTTGGTTTTTCCATACAGTTTATTCAGGCACAGGAAACGTCCAATCAAGATAAAATTGCTGCCTTGGAAGCACAGAAAGAACAGGTAGTAACCCAAGAAAAAGAATGGCTTAAAGCCGAGGTTGAAGCAGTTAATGTGCAACTGGACAATAATGAGATCACGCAGGAAGAAGCAGATGGTTTAAAAGCAGATTTTGCGTCCAAACATGCCTTAAATATAGAAAACAGATTGGCTATAATAGATAATAGAATTGCTCTCTTGGAAAGAAATGAACACGTACCTTATGATACAGGAGCCAATTTGGAAGGGTTTATTATAACTGTAGGTAAGGATGAAGATTCCGATACTTACGATTTAAAGAGTATATATATTGGCCCTGAACAAAAAAAAGAACCTAAAAAGTACGACAGACGTACCACCAGTGATTTGGTTTTTGCCATAGGATTTAATAATGCCATTATAGAAGGACAATCCCTAAACGATTCGCCATACAAATTAGGAGGTTCCGGGTTTGTGGAATTGGGTTGGGCTTGGAAGACCAGATTGCTTAAAAACAGTAATGCCATACGTTTAAAATATGGAGTGTCGTTTCAATGGAATAAATTAGATATAAAAGACAATCTCTATTTTCAGGAAGTAGATGATGTGGTATCCTTGGAAGAATTCCCTTTAAACCTGGACAAATCTAAATTTAGGTCAACCAATTTGGTGTTTCCTGTGCATTTAGAATTTGGACCTTCCAAGAAAATAGAACGGGAAAACTATTTTAGGTATTCCACGCACAAGAAATTTAAAATTGGGCTTGGTGGTTATGGAGGATTTGTTATCCAATCGCTTCAAAAACTAAAATACGATGATGAACAAGGCAATTTTCAAAAAGATAAAATTAAAGATTTTAACACCAATAACTTTGTATATGGTTTAAGCTCTTATATTTCTTGGGGACATGTTGGTATTTATGCCAAGTATGATCTATCAACTATTTTTAAAGATCAGGCCATAGACCAAAACAATATTTCATTGGGCTTACGTTTCGACATGGATTAGTTTACGTGGTTAATTTAAGTTAGGCCTTTCTGGTTTTAAAAAAACAGTAAGGCCTTTTTAATTTAATTTAAAAACATTTCGTTTTATTACTTTTACTATTCAATGTATATTGTAATTTTACAACCTCAAATGTTTTTAAATTGATATCAAAATCCACCATAGATCAAGTGTTTGAAACTGCTCGTGTAGAGGAGGTTATAGGCGATTTTGTACAGCTTAAAAAATCTGGAAGCAGTTTCAAAGGCCTTAGTCCGTTTAGCGATGAGCGATCCCCAAGCTTCATGGTCTCTCCAGTGAAGCAAATATGGAAGGATTTTTCAAGTGGCAAAGGTGGTAACGTGGTGGCTTTTTTAATGGAACACGAGCATTTTACCTATCCAGAAGCCATTAAGTATTTAGCTAATAAATACAATATTGAAGTAGAGGAAACCGAACAAACCAATGAGCAAAAAGAACAGGCAAACGAGCGTGAAAGTTTGTATTTGGTCAGTGAGTTTGCAAGTAGCTATTTTCAAAACATACTCCACAAAACCAATCAAGGTAAAGCCATTGGACTGAGTTACTTTAAGGAACGAGGATTTACCGAAGAAACCATAAAAAAATTCCATTTGGGTTATTCTTTAGACGACTGGCAAGCCTTTACAGACGAAGCCCTGAAAAAAGGTTACAAATTGGAATATCTTGAAAAAACAGGTCTTACCATAGTAAGGGAAGACAAGCGTTTTGATAGGTTTAAAGGTCGTGTCATGTTTCCAATTAGGAGTATGAGCGGACGTGTGCTTGGGTTTGGAGGCCGTATTTTAACCAATGATAAAAAAGCGGCCAAATATTTAAATTCCCCAGAAAGCGACATTTACCATAAAAGCAAAGTGCTTTATGGAATTTTTCACGCCAAACAAAGCATTGCCAAAGAAGATAATTGTTATTTGGTGGAAGGTTATACCGATGTCATTCAATTTCATCAAAGAGGGATTAAAAACGTTGTATCGTCTTCTGGGACAGCCTTAACGCCAGACCAGATTAGGCTTATTAATCGACTAACAAAAAACATTACGGTACTTTTTGATGGCGATGCAGCAGGAATAAGGGCATCCTTGAGAGGAATTGATTTGATTTTGGAACAAGGGATGAACGTAAAAATATGCACTTTTCCAGAAGGTGAAGATCCAGATAGTTTCGCCAAACAAAACACCCTTGAAGAGCTCACTTTATATCTGGAAGAACACGCGCAGGATTTTATTCAGTATAAAGCATCCATGTTATTTGAAGCTTCTAAAAACGATCCTATAAAGAAAGCAGAAACCGTTCGGGATATCGTAAATAGTATTTCCAAAATTCCAGATAGGATTAAGCGTGAGATTTATATCCAGGAATGCTCCAAGATCATGCAAATTAGCGAAGATGTACTTTATAGTACCTTGGCACAATCTTCAAAAAAAGATTTACAAGAAGCCAACAAACAATTTAAAGAGGAGCAAAAAGCCTTTGATGTTATAAAAAATCAGCAACCAAAGCCTAAGGTAGATGTGCAATATGAATTGGAACGTAAAATTATCCAAATCTTATTGCTTTATGGAAACAGAACCGAAGATTTTGAGGATTTGATTTTAAAGGAAAACGATAAAAATGAATTGGTTTTAGAGCCTGTGGTGCATCGAGCAAAAGTATTTGAAAAAATATTTTTGGACCTTCAGGAAGACGAGATGGAATTTACCAATTTAAAATTTAAAGGACTATATTATAAAATTATAGACACCTTAAATCAAAATCCCGATTTTGCTTTGGAAAATTTTGTTAACGATGTGGATGCCGATGTGGCCACAGAAATGACTACCATTTTAATGGAGGACGAACGTTATACCTTGTCCAATTGGCATACAAAAAATATTTTTCCAAAAGAAAAAACAGATACCATAGCGCAATTGGTAAATGAAACCATCTTGAATTTAAGATGTTTTTTAATCAGTAAAAAAATAGACGAATTAAGCCAGGAGACCAAAGGGAATATAGAAATACAGTATAAAGAGATTTTGGAAGAGGTTGTTGGTTATAAAAAATTGGACAATTTACTGTCCAGAAAATTAAATAAGGCACTTTAAAATTCCATCAACTTGGCTCTATTGATCAAATCTACAATATTATCAACGTGTAGTTTTTTCATCAACCTGGACTTATAGGTGCTTACAGTTTTTTCGTTTATTTCCAATTCTTGGGCAATTTCTTTATTTTTCTTGCCTACAGAAATCAATTTCAACACTTCTATTTCTCTGGTTGACAGTTTTTTATAAGTTGATTTGGTTGATTTGTGAATGCCTTTTGCAAATGCTAATTGACTGGCAAGGTTGTTACTTAAATACGTTTCCCCAGCAGCTACTTTTTCTATGGCTTCCTTAATGGTGATTATATTGGCTGTTTTGGATAAATAACCAAAAGCGCCAGCTTTTATGGTGTTTACAGCGTAGATTTCTTCAGGTTGCGAAGAAAACATTAGCACTTTGATATTTGGGTGTTCTTTTGATAAACGCCTTAAAGCAGTGATGCCATTAAGCTTTGGTAAATCTATTTCAGATAAAATTACATCTGCTTTCTCCTGTTTTAGAAAATCGAATATAGCTTCGCCATTGCTAATTCCTCCAACAACTTTAATGTCTTTGGAAGCAACAAACAAAAGTTCGATACCTTTTCTAATAATTGGATGACTATCAACAACCAACAGTTTTATCATCTTAAAAAGTTTTAAATATTAAGACTGTTGAGGCAAAAAAGTGAATCATGTTTAGTAAAGATAGTAAAATTCTTTCAAATATTAATAATTATTGCTTTAAATTATTAGGAATCATGCAAATAGGAATGGGGTTCATTTTGTGCTTGTTGGCTGTGTTCAAGCGTTTATAAATTTTAAAAACCTCTTTTTGCCTATCCTCAAAATCGCTTTCTGTTTTATGTTCTTCAACCATTTTCATGGCCCATTCCAGTTCTGGGTACGAAGCACCTATTTGGTCTTCGTCGCTTCTGGCATCACCAAATAAGCCATCGCTTGGTGCAGCTTTCATAATGGATTCTGGCACGTTTAAAATTTCAGCTAATTCATATACTTCAGATTTCAATAAATCGGCAATGGGACTCAAATCAACACCTCCATCTCCATATTTGGTATAAAAACCCACTCCAAAATCTTCAATTTTATTGCCAGTTCCTGCAACCAACAATTTTTTCAATCCGGCGTAATAATACAAGGTGGTCATTCTTAAACGAGCTCTGGTATTTGCCAAAGCCATATCCACAATGGCTTGCTCACCATCCAAAGATACTTCGGTTTTAAACTCTTCAAAAACGGGTGTTAAATCGGTTCTTAAATCGCTAACATTATTATAATTGGCTTTAAGTTGTGCAAGGTGTTCCTGAGCTCTTGTTACATGGCTTGTAGCTTGATGAATGGGCATTTCTAGGCAAAGGACTTCCAAACCTGTTTTTGCACAAAGGGTTGAAGTGACTGCAGAATCAATACCTCCGGAAATACCTACAACAAAACCGTTTACTTTGGCGTTTAAGGCATAATCTTTAAGCCATTTTACTATGTGATGAACCACTTTTTCTGTTTGCATTTTAAACGTATTTTAAACAAAGTACCTTACCTTTGCCCAACAAAAGTAAAAGAAACACCTAATTAATAAAAATTAACAACCTATTAGTTTTTTATGAAGAATTTTAGTTTACTGATATTTCTGTTTGTAATTGTATTTTCTTGTAAGAACGACAACAAGATTGAAAAGGAGATTGCCAAGATAGACGTTGATTTTATTGTGGAGAGGTTTGATAAGGCTTTTGGAGAAACAACACCAGAAAATCTGGCAGAGACCAAAATAGCCTATCCATTTATGTTTTCGGAAAAATATCCGGACTCTTTTTGGATCGCGAAAGTAAACGACACCTTGCAACAGCAATTAACACAAGAAACAGCTCGTGTTTTTCCAGAGTTGAAGCAAGAAAAAGAAGAAATCATACAGCTTTTTCAGCATCTTGAATACTATTTTCCAGAATTTAAGACACCTCGAGTGGTCACTACTACCTCCAATGTGGATTATAGAAATAAAGTGATCGTGACAGATACCATTGTTTTAATTTCCTTGGACACCTATTTAGGGAAGGACCATGAATTTTATCAAGGCATTCAAAAGTACTTGAGGGAAAACTTCTCCAAAGACCAAATGGTGGTGGATTTGGCAGCTGCTTATGCAGAGAGGTACATCTATCAAAAACCACCAAAATCATTATTGGACGAAATGATTTATTACGGGAAACAACTTTATTTTAAAGATGTGGTCATTCCTTTTAAAACAGATGCCGAAAAAATAGGTTATACGCAAGACCAATTGGATTGGGCAGCAGCAAACGAAACAGAGATTTGGCGCTATTTTGTTGAGAAAGAGCTTTTGTTCAGTACAGATTCCAAACTTCCCAACAGGTTTATAAATCCAGCTCCGTTTTCTAAGTTTTATTTGGAGGAAATAGATACTGAATCCCCTGGACAGATAGGAAGATATATGGGTTGGCAGATAGTTAGGGCTTATATGGCCCATAACGAGGTGTCCTTGAAGGATATGCTGCAAAAAGAACCCACAGAGATTTTTAATAATTCAAATTTTAAACCTAAAAAATAAATGGCAAATACAACTTCTACCATAGAGCTTAAAGTAGAATTAGACGACAATAGGATTCCAGAGAAATTGCTTTGGACAGCCGAAGATGGAGGCATAAACAACGAAGAGGCCAAAGCCATGTTGCTTTCTGTTTGGGACAGTAAAGCACAAGAAACCTTACGGATTGATCTTTGGACCAAAGATATGCCTGTGGATGAAATGAAATTGTTTTTTCATCAAACCCTTGTGGCCATGAGCGATACTTTTCATAGAGCTACCCAAGATGAAAAAATGACAGCTACCATGAAAGACTTTTGCGATTATTTTGCCGAAAAACTAGAGCTTAAAAAATAAGAGGATTGTAAAAAAACAATCCTCCAATGGTTTTTAAACTTTCATTTAATCGGTATTTGGAGCTAGATATTTATAAAGCAATCCTGCTAAAATAGCTCCAACTATTGGGGCTATCCAAAACAACCATAATTGTCCCATGGCCCAATCTCCAATAAATAAAGCCTGACTGGTGCTTCTAGCTGGATTTACAGATGTGTTGGTAACCGGAATGCTAATTAAGTGGATTAAAGTGAGTGCCAAACCTATGGCGATACCTCCAATTCCAGGAGAAGCATTTCTGTGGGTGGCACCAAGAATCACAATTAGAAACATAAAGGTCATAACAATTTCCGTTACCAAAGCAGAAGTCATGTCGTAACCCATTGGTGAATGTTCTCCATAACCATTGGCTGCAAATCCATCAGCCAGGCTAAAGCCATCGTTTCCACTGGCAATAACATATAGGATGCCAGCACCTGCAATACCACCAAGTACTTGGGCAATAATGTAACCAGGTAGTTCTTTACCATTAAAACGGCCTCCCATCCATAACCCAATAGAAACAGCAGGATTAAAATGGGCGCCTGAGATATGGCCTACAGCATAAGCTCCTGTTAATACAGTTAAACCAAATGCAGCTGCCACACCTGCAAACCCAATACCTAGTTCTGGAATTCCTGCAGCAAGCACAGCACTTCCGCAACCTCCCAGTACCAACCAGAAGGTTCCAATAAATTCAGCTAAAAGTTTTTTCATATTTTCAATGATTAGTTAGTAATTAAATGATATGTAGTTAATTAGATTGAAGGTAAAAAAAAATTTAAAGTTTTTAATAAAAATAATGGTAGTATGGAATGGAATTTTTTTTAAGATTAAAAACTATTCTAAAGCAAATTGTTTTAATGGGTTTTTAGGGTTCCATTATAAACACGGATTCTTAAAATAAAATCGCTTGAACTGTTGTTGGTTTCAGTGTTGTTTTTGGTTTCATTAAAGATTAAGTAGAGTTCAAACTTCCAATCGTTCTTCAATTTATAACCCAATCTAGGCGAAATTCTTACCAAATCGTTAAAACGATCGGATTTTTTTAAATTTAAAAATATCTAAAAACTCATGGGAATGTATAAGCCATTAGTGAATTTAACCACATGTTTTTTCCAATTCAGTTCGGTAGAAATCCGGTATCTTAATCGGTAACCAGCTGTCCAACCAGAGTTGTTAAATGTATTTTGAAACCGTTCTTCCAAACGTACATAGTTAATAAGATCAATGCCTTTAAGGGTGGGAATGCTAAATTTAAACCCTTGAGAGAGTCTGAATTCTAAGTTATCGTCTGCATCATAATTTTGGGTGTAGATAATTCCAGCACCCAACATAAACGACTCTATAAAGGGTTTTTCCAGATTTACAATACCCAAACTTTTTTTGTGAAGGAGATTGATGTGAGAAAGTACCAAAAATCTATTGAACACATTGGGAGATATTTTTCTAAAACCTATTTGTGTGATTAAAACCTTCAAACTGTCTATGTTGTTATTAAAATTGTAATCCAACCATAGCTGTTGGTTTACTTTTACGTCTTGATCTTTACTAAAATCTTGGGCCTTAACATGAAAGCTTAACAAAACAATCCAAAACAAATAAAGAAATTGATGTTTCATTACACTTTCAAATCTCAAGAAATAACCTTTAAATTTACTGTTATTTAACCAAATGGGTTACATCGCTTCTCATTCCTTTTGAAAAGGGTAAATGGTTTTCCAATCGTTTTTCATGTCTATAATGGTCCAACCTTTTTCTAAGGCCTCATCCAAACCTTTGTTGAATTGCCCTATATGTGATTCCCTGTCGTAGGCCCATTCCCTGTCTGCATCTGTATGATGTAAATATAGCTGAAAGGATTTGTATGGGTTTGAATCTGTCCATTGCATCATTTGTAAGTCGCCATCGGAATTTCCAGAAGCAAAAACAGGCTTTCTTCCTATAAATTTATTTATACCAACGGGTTTTCCTGCTTTATCGTCTATAAAATCAATTTTTGATAAACGTCTTATAACTGGGGCTCCATTGTTATAATCATATTCGGTAGCGATACTGCTTCCAACTACTTGATCTTTGGGAATGCCGTAAGCTTCTTCAACCCAAGGCCTCATAAATTCTATGCCTCCACCAGAAACTATAAAGGTTTTAAAATCGTTGGTTCTTAAATAGTCTAAAAGTTCTAACATAGGTTGATAGATTAATTGGTTATAGGGTTTGTTGAATCTTGGATGCTGGGCAGTTTCCAACCAATTTTTCACCAACAGTTCAAATTCATCTGTGGTTATACCAGCATGTGTTGCCATGATCAACTCCATAATCCCCTTTTCACCTGAAGCGATCAATGTTTTCATGTCATTTTCCAATACCGCTTTAAAAGGCTGTTTGTTCTGCCATTCTGGATGGTCTTTTGCAAGTTCTTTTACCCGATCCATAGCAAAGAACAACTGGAAATAAGCTGGTTGTTCGGACCATAAATTGCCATCATTGTCAAAGGTTGCTATTCTGTCTATTTCTGGAATAAAATTGGCACTTTCTTTATTGGTCACATCTTTGATATAATCTATAATGGCTGCTTTGGTTTTGCCTTCGTTCCATGAAGGAAGAGGATCTATTTTAAAGCTGGTAGTATCCTTGACCACAATTTCCACTTGCTTGTTTTCAGATTTTTTCAAACAACCTGTTAAAAGCAAAAAACTAATGCTTAGAATGGCAATATTTTTCATGGTTTTTTTATTTAAATTAAGTTAAAATTTTCGAGCAATACCTATACCCAAAGAGAATGAATTGTAGGCACTGAATTTTATGTCGTTTGTAATGTTGCTCACAAGTTCCCAGTTTTCGTGAAATGGATAACCGTATTCTATTCCTAGACGCAATAAGGCAAAATTTTCTTCTTTTGAAAATTCCCCACCAAGTCCCAATAAAGCAGAAAAGTTTTTGCAAAATTTATAAGAGCCAACAATGGCTGGAGCTATAGGGGAACTGCGTTCTACCATGTTGTTCTCTTCAGAAAATGTTTCCACTGTAAAATCCTCAATAACAATGTCTGTATGGAGTCCGATAGCCCATTTGTCATTTATTTCATAATTGTAATTGAGTTCAAAAGACGGAGCAGATATCCATGTTTTTTCTCCATTCTCATTTAGCGCTTCTTGAATTTGCGTGTGTGCCAATAAGAACTGAATGGAATGGTGTTTTTCTTCTGAATTTGTATTTTCTTGTGCTTTAGAAATATTGGGAATATATATAAAGACAAATAAAAGAAAATTGAAAACAGTTTTTTTCATTGGTTGGTTTTGTCTTTTAATGGGTTAGGATTAAAATTAAACTTTTTAATGAAGCTGTCAAAAGAAAATTTTAAGCTTTATCAAAATTGATATACTAAAACACTAAAGACATTTTAGAAATATCTTTAGTGTTAGTTCGTGACGTGCTTTTCTTTTTTTTTATTGAATCTAAAAACGCCATGTCTCTTTAACATCAATCATGATTTTTTTTTTAATATATCTATCAACGATCATCCTCATGGTTAATATTGCTGTAGTTTGATGATTTTATTTGTATTTCAGAATAAAAGTTGCTTGAGCCTGAATCAACCAATCGGCATCTGTGGGATGAGCTATAAATTTATACACACCTGCTTTTACATTTATGGGTAGGTATCTATTGTGAGTGATCAGTTTTCCGGCACCAACTCCCAAAGGAATGGTCCATTGATTGTTGTTTGTGGCATTCCAATCAGCCGTAATGTTTGGATTGGAATACAGGTACCAACCATTCTTTAAATTTTTGGATAGTAGAATCTGTGTGTATAGGTAATTGACATTCTGAGCATTGCTAGGGCCAGCAACGGAAAAGTAATTTTGTAATATTAGGCCATAGGTTAGGCCATTGCTTTGTTTTAAAGCTGCCAGAGAAGGTCCGATGGAAAATTTTTCAAAGCCCAATCCTTCTATGCCTGTAGGCAACATAAGGGCAGGACCAGCTCCCCAAGAAAAACTGCCTTCTTTTGCAGGTGTAATGGTTCCAGTGAACATGACATTTCCAACCCCATTGCTATAGCTTGATGTTGTGGGAACATTCATAAATGGAACAAAGGCACGTGTAATCAACAACCAGTTCTCTGTAAGTCTTACAGGAATTACAGCTTGTAAGTTAAGGATGTTGGAATTCTTGTTGTTAATGGGTAGATTATAATCCAAAGGAATGCTTGCCATGTTGGCAATGGGGTTTTGAATTTTATCCTGTAAACTTTTGCCGTCTTCAGGATCTGCACTTGTTCTGTTCTCTTGTGCCATTAAAGGAATTGCAACCAGCATGGCAAACGCACATAGAAATTGTCTTTTCATGAGTTGATAGGTTTAAAATGAAACAAATAATTTGCTATCAATCAGACTAAAAGTGTGTTTTAGGGAGAACGGTTGTCAAGAATAAAGATACTTAAAAAAGTTTTTTAAATAAATTAAATAAGAAATATTAATTATTCAATGCCACCTGGCTTAAAAAGATGTATTATTTTTTAAAATTATTCTAGTATTGGCTATTAAGTATAAAGTAAATTTAACTCCATAGGTAGTATTTGGGTTGTGTATTTAACCATAACAAATTATTTTGCAAAAATATTTTTATGGTTTTCCTAATATACAGGTTAATTTTATGATGCTTATTTCCATCTTTTTTTGCATTTAATCGATAAGATTTATATTACAAAGTCTTACAAATTAACATTGCCAATTTTTACTACCTCACTTCATACAGTTGCATATTGAATTAGGCTTCTTAAAGTTGCCTAAAGACTGTTTACATAGTGGTGATTTTTTAGTATAATACACTAGCAAAAAATTAGTTCTTGGAGAAGCAAACGGTGTTGCAATGTTGTTTTTATTTAACAGTCAACATGCACTGTCTTTGCTTTCAGGTTAATTGTTTTTGATTTCAATTTTATGGACCTATATTAGGTTTAGAAAATGTTACGTTTATATAAAAGTGTATGTCATTTTATTTAGGTATCAAACTTATTGATTAAATTGTATAAAATGAACACTGTTAATTGTATACCATAAAGAATTAACAAAAATGGTAAAAGGAAACTAGCTTCTTTAGATTTAGGAAATATGACCCTAAAAAAGTTGGAAATTAAATGTTAAAAGAGCATTTTAATACTACCAATGGATTTAAAAATGTCTAAACAGTAAAATAAGGATTCATATACATTTGATATGGAAAAGTGGGTATATGATGCGTTTATTTTTTAATGGGGTCAACAGGGAATCTTTTCATAAGTTTTTTAATGTTCTTGGGAATGGATTTCTCTCTTTTTTCTGATTTTTCTTGAACTTCAGTGGTCATGTCTCCTTGCCATATTAATTTTTTTTGTGCGGTATCATACAGGTCAATAACAATAGTGCCTTCTCTGTATTCATTTTCACTAAGAGATGTAGAGGCACTACCAACACCTCCATAAATACCTCTTCCAAACCCCCATCGTCCAGCATAACCCAATCCACCATTAAAGTTGGTATATGCTGTAATGTTAGATTTATTCTTTATAACTAAATATAGTGTTACTGTGGCATCGCCATTTGCATCTACCAGTTTAATGCCTCTAGAGTTAAATTCGTTTGTTAAAGCATCTGTGATTCTTTTTTTGTCGAAATCGTTTAAAATTTTGTCACTTTCTTTTTCCCAGCCTCCAAAGCTAACTGTTTTATATTTTTTGAAATCTGTACTTTTATCATAGTCACTGTTTACTTGTGCAATACTGTTACTTGTAAAAATGAATATTGTGACTAGGATACCGAATGTATTGAATAGATTTTTCATAAAATGTTACTGTGTAATGATATATAGATGATTAGTATTGAAAAATAAAGGTAAAAAAAAATCTTAAAATATCGTTTTATAATAAATGGAGTAATTAAATTTTTACCACTCATTAATTCTATTGGAATCCAGTTTAATAAAAATAAACAATAAAATAGTAAAGCCCCAAAGTCCTGAGCCACCATAGCTAAAGAAAGGTAACGGAATTCCAATGGTTGGTATCAATCCCATAACCATGCCTATATTAATCATGAAATGGAAAAAAAGTATGGATGCCACACTGTAGCCATAGACACGACTAAATTGTGACTTTTGTAGTTCGGAAAGGTGCAAAATACGGAGTAATAACAGGACAAAAAGCACTACTACAAAAGTGGTACCAGCAAAACCCCATTCTTCGCCAACTGTACTGAAAATGTAATCAGTATGCTGTTCTGGAACAAATTTTCCTGTAGTTCTAGTGCCTTCCAAAAACCCTTTGCCAGTTAAACCTCCAGAGCTTATGGCTTTTTCAGATTCGTAGAGATTGTATAAAATATCCCTTCTCATTTGGGCAATTTTATCAGGATCTTTTTCCAGTCTTAACCACAAGCTTATTCGGTCTTGTTGATGAGGTTGCAGAATGTTTTGATAGAAAAATTTAATCCCAAAACTTAAAACCAAACAGGTTGCAATAGCAAATAGGGTTTGTAGTATTCGAGGTTTTTTTCTTCTTGTAAAGTGATAAGCCAAAATTAAAATGGTAAAGACAATTCCAGTGATCGTGGCTCCAAACTTTAATGAACTTACAGAAATAAATATAAGCAACAGACTTAGTGTCAAGTAAATTTTAGGCAGTCCTTCCCTGTAAAAAACAAAAAAGAAAGACGCGTACACAACGGTACTTCCTGCATCGTTTTGAAGTAAAATTAAGATAGCTGGAATAGCTATAATTATAAAGGCTTTAATTTGGTCTTTAAAATTTTTTATATCTGTTTGTAAATCGCTTAAAAACTTTGCAACAGCAAGAGCTGTTGCAGCTTTGGCAAATTCACTGGGTTGAATGGTCATACCACCAATGGCATACCAAGAGGTAGCACCATTTACATTTTTTCCGGCAATAAACAAACCAACCAATGACAACATGGAGACAATGTAAATAATACTTGAGAAACGTTCATAAAATTTTGATTCTATGGAAAGAATAAGAATAATCAATAAAACCGTTAAGGCTATAAACATCAACTGCTTGCCATAAGGTTGGGAAAAATCAAAATAATCAATGGTTTCCCCAACATGAGAAGCAGATAAGATGTTTAGCCAACCAAAACCAACAAGCAGTAAAAATATGATGATGGTGATCCAATCGAACCTAAAATGTCTATTTGTCTCTCTATACATTAGTTGTTAATTGTAAACGGTTTTCCAGAATACGGCTTGGCATATTCTTCCTCCAAGCTTTTATCTAAAACCATTTGTTCCATTTGTTTCAATGTCACTTCGCCCTTTAAATATTTTTCTATCATCAAACTAGCTATTCTACCAGCCCAACGTGCGCCATAATAACCATTTTCAACAAAAACGGCTAAAGCTATTTTAGGGTCGTCTTTTGGAGCAAAGGCTATAAAAATGGAATGGTCTGTTAATTGGGTTCTTTTGCCGTCTATAATAGTGAAATTTTCTGCTGTTCCGGTTTTTCCACAAACATCTATCCCTGGAACTTTTAAAAACCAAGCTGTTCCGTTGTTGTACACATCAAAAAGTCCTTGAATTACGGGATCAAAATGTTTTGGATCTATTGTGGTTTGGTTTTTTGTGGTGTATTTTTTGTCTATAGGTTTTCCTTCTATATGTTTAATAATATGTGGTGTGTAGTAATACCCTTTATTGGCAATGGCAGCTGTGGCATTGGCCAGTTGTATTGGTGTTACTAAAACCTCTCCTTGACCAATGGAGTTGGAGATAATGGTGGTGGCTCCCCAATTAAAATCTGGATACCATTTATCGTAATAGGCACCATCAGGAATATTCCCCTTTTTTCCTATGGCTAAATCGTAACCCAAAAAATTTCCAAATCCAAAACTTTTCATATGGTCACTCCATATATCCATAGCTTTTCCAGCATCTGGATATAAATCAATATTTTTTCTAAAGGCGTTGGCAAAATAGGAATTACAAGATTTAGCAATCCCTAAAACCAAATCCCTTTTTCCACCACCACAATGGCAACCCATGGTACCTCTTCTTCCATAGTGATAAACACCAGAACAAAAAAGAGTGGTTTCAGGTGTGATGGCATGTTCCTGCAAAGCCACCAAAGAAACAAACACTTTAAATGGCGAACCAGGTTCGTGCATACGCAAGAGTCCTCTGTCAATTAAGGGTCTGTTAATTGTGTCGTTGTAAAGCTTAGTGAAATTTCTGGAACGTTGTCTTCCAACCAATAAATTAGGATCGTAGGTTGGCGCAGATACCAGTGCCAATATTTCTCCAGAACTTGGTTCAATAGCTACAATGCCACCATGTTTTTTTTGCATTAAACGCTCGCCATATTCTTGCAAATCGGCATCAATGGAAATGGTAATGTCCTTCCCTTGTTGAGGTACTGTATCGTATATGCCATCTTTATAGGGGCCAATGTCTCTGTTAAATCTATCTTTTTGAATAAACTTTATCCCTTTAACACCTCTAAGCTCCTCCTCGTAAGACAGTTCCACGCCTTGTTTTCCAATCAAGTCTCCCATGTTGTAGTATGGATCGTTGTCTATTTGGTACTGTGTCGCTTCGGCAATATAACCCAATACATTGGCTCCAATGGTTGTTTGGTAGTCTCTTAATGAACGCTTTTGAATATAAAATCCTTCATATTTCCTCATTTTCTCTTGGAGTGCTGCATAATCTTCTTTTGACAACTGAGGCACAAAAACAGAGGGTAATCTAGGGGAATAATGGTAAGCTCTATTATAAATTTTTTTGAATTGTTCAATATCGATTTTAAGTAACGAACAAAATTCCAAGGTGTCCAGGGGTTTTACCTCGCGAGGAATCACCATCACATCATATGAAGGTTGGTTGGCCACCAAAAGTTTGCCATTTCTATCGTAAACAAAGCCACGCTTAGGGTAATCGTACACTTTTCTTATGGCATTATCATCGTAGAGACTGTGTTCTTCGGCATTATAAACCTGAAGGTAAAACAATCTCGCTATAAAGCTCACGCCTACAAGAATAATGGTAATAAAAAGTAATAGTTGTCTCATTAATTTCTCCTGCTAAAGATAATGGTTGTCAATAAACATAATATAATAGTAAATATACTGGAGAATAACGTGTTTTGAAGGATTAAAATTATCTTATAAAAGTTAAAAAATTCCAATGAGAATAAAATAAAATGATGAATTAAGGTCAAAATGGCAATATAGGTAAGTTTGGATCCAAACTCCACATTGCCAAATTTCATGGTTTGATGATCGTAAACGGCTCCAAATGAAAACTTTAATATAAAAGGCCTAATAAAAGCTATGGTCACAGATGCTGCAGCATGAACACCTCCAGAATCTAAAAAGGTATCAATGGTCAAACCCAATAAAAAACTGACAAGAATAAAAATAACCCGATTGTTTTTTAAAGGATACAATAAAATGAACAAAATGTATAAATACGGATTTATATAACCTAAGAAGTTGATATGGCTCAGTACCAAAACCTGCAATAATGCCAAAATAATAAACCGAAAGGTATGGGTAAATACAATACTATTCATTGGTGTTGTTTATTAAGGCATTTATTTCTTCGGCATCTTTATTTTCTATAACATACACGTGTTCCAAACTTGTCATATCGTTAAACAAACGTACATGAATGATGTAGTAATTTTGGGAAGCATCCAAGGTGTAACTGTCTATGGTACCAATAGGTATGTCTTTAGGGAAAATGGAAGATCTACCAGAGGTTATAATGGTATCTCCAGCCGTAATTGGAGCGATTTTCGGGATTTCTGTAAGTTGAACCAAATAGGGCGATTTGCCATTCCATACCAAAGAACCAAAATGATTCGATTTTTTTAACTTGGCACTAATTCGGCTATTGGTGTTCAAAACCGAAATAACCGTAGCATATTTTTTACTGGTATTATCCACAATGCCTACCAGGCCTTTTGGTGAAATTACACCAAAATCTTGTTTGATGCTATCTCTATTTCCTCTATTGATCAATAACACATTGTTGTTGGAAGAGTAGCTGTTTTTTATAACTACTGCAGGAGAAAACTTGTAGGAAACCCCAGAATAAACCGTATCCACAAAAGTTTTGTTAATGGAATCCGTTTTGTTGTACAAAAGCGACTTTAATTGATTGTTTTCTTGCTGAAGAAGCTCGTTTTGCTTTCTCAGGTGCATGTATTCACTAACATTGTTTACTGAATTGTAAATACCTCCAGACAAAAAATTGGCCGAATTAATAAATTTACTTTTATGATATGAATGCGATTGAATGGTAAACACCATGGCAATTGAAAACAACAATAAGTATAACAAAAACGATTTGTTTCTTATTATGAAGTTTATAATTTGCTGCATGTGTTAGGGCTATTTTATCAATATGCTTTTGTATTTAGGTAAGTTTTTAAGGGTTATTCCTGTACCACGAACAACAGCTCGTAACGGGTCTTCTGCAATGTAAACAGGCAAATCGGTTTTTTGGGACAAACGCTTGTCCAACCCTCTTAACATCGATCCACCACCAGCTAAATAAATACCAGTATTGTAAATGTCTGCTGCCAATTCTGGAGGTGTTTGGGACAAGGTTTCCATAACAGCATCTTCAATACGCAAAATGGATTTATCCAAGGCTTTAGCAATTTCCCTATAAGAAATGTTTACTTGTTTTGGTTTCCCTGTTAATAAATCACGTCCTTGAACGCTCATATCTTCTGGTGGAAGTTCCAAATCTTCAGTTGCTGCACCAATCTGGATTTTTATTTTTTCGGCAGTACGCTCTCCAACATATAGGTTGTGCTGTGTGCGCATGTAATAAATAATATCATTGGTAAACACATCTCCAGCAATTTTAACCGATTTATCACAAACAATACCTCCTAAGGCCAAGACAGCAATTTCTGTGGTTCCACCACCTATATCCACAATCATGTTTCCTTTTGGCTGCATAATGTCCACACCAATACCAATAGCTGCTGCCATAGGTTCGTGAATTAAGTAAACCTCTTTACCATTAACGCGTTCGGCACTTTCTTTTACGGCTCGCATTTCCACTTCTGTAATTCCAGAAGGAATGCAAATAACCATACGTAAGGCTGGGGTAAAGAATTTCTTTTTTAGGGCAGGAATGTTTTTTATAAACATGCTAATCATCTGCTCACTGGCATCAAAATCGGCAATAACCCCATCTTTAAGAGGTCTAATGGTTTTAATGTTTTCGTGTGTTTTTCCTTGCATCATGCTGGCTTCCTTACCAACAGCAATTATTTTTCCAGAAATTCTATCTCGCGCAACTATAGAAGGACTATCTACAACCACTTTATCGTTATGGATAATAAGTGTATTTGCAGTTCCTAAATCTATTGCTATTTCCTCGGTTAGGAAGTCAAAAAATCCCATGCGTTACAGTCGTTTATTTGAGGTTTGTTAATCTAATCTTGTAAATGTAATAAAAGTTATGCAATTATTATCTTCGGTTGTCTTTTTGATTGTCATTATTCGATGAGATACGCTATCTTAAATTAGGTATTCTCAATTTAGTGTTTAAAATGGCGTGTTCCAGTCATCACCATCGTTAAGTTGTGTTCATTACAATAATCAATGCTTAGTTGGTCTTTAATGGAACCTCCAGGTTGAATTACTGCTGAAATTCCTGCATTATCTGCAATTTCCACACAATCTGGAAACGGAAAAAACGCATCACTGGCCATCACAGCCCCTTTTAAATCGAAATTAAAGGATTGTGCTTTGTGTATGGCTTGATTTAAAGCGTCTACACGACTGGTTTGCCCTGTTCCACTAGCACATAATTGTTTGTTTTTTGCCAAAACGATGGTGTTCGATTTGGTGTGTTTGCAAATTTTTGATGCAAAAATCAAATCTTCTAACTCCCTTTTGGTTGGTTTATTGTTTGTAGCATAAGATAAATCTGTAACTGTATCGGTTTTGTGGTCCCTATCTTGAACCAATACACCATTTAAACAGGTCCTTACCGTGGTTTGAGGCAACTGGATGTCTTTTAAAATCAGTAAAATGCGATTCTTTTTACCTTTTAAAACAGTAGCTGCTTCCGAAGTAAACGAAGGTGCTATAACCACTTCGCAAAATAACTTATGGATCTCCTCGGCTGTCGCTAAATCAATTTCAGAATTGCTGATCAATATGCCACCAAAAGCAGAAACAGGATCGCCTGCCAAAGCGGCTTGATATGCTTCCAAAACAGTTTCCCTTTGTGCAAATCCACAAGCATTGTTGTGTTTTAAGATGGCAAAAGTTGGTGCTTCGCCTTTAAACTCGTTCATTAAATTTACGGCTGCATCTACATCCAACAAGTTGTTATAGCTTAATTCCTTGCCATGAAGCTTGGTGAAAATGTCATCGAAATTTCCATAGAAAAACCCTTTTTGATGTGGATTTTCGCCATAACGTAATACTTGACCTTGAGTTTCGCTAATTTTTAGACTGGCAATGTCTTGATTGCTGTTGAAATAATTGAAAATGGCCGAATCGTAATGAGATGAAACATTGAAAGCCTTGGCAGCAAAACGCTTTCTGTCTGCTTCAGAAGTGTCTCCGTTTTTGGTTTGAAGTAATTCCAAAAATTCTTTGTAATCTTCAACGGAAGATACGCAAACCACATCTGCATAGTTTTTGGCAGCAGCACGAATTAATGAAATCCCACCAATGTCAATTTTTTCTATAATGTCTTGGTTGCTGGCTCCAGAGGCCACTGTTTTTTCAAAAGGATATAGATCCACAATAACCAAATCGATTTGTGGAATTTCAAAATCGACCAACTCTTTGGCATCACTGTCATTGTTTTGACGGTTTAAGATACCTCCAAACACTTTTGGGTGTAAGGTTTTAACACGGCCACCAAGAATAGAAGGATAAGAGGTTACCTCTTCTACAGGAACCACTGGAATCCCTAAATCCTGAATGAATTTTTCTGTGCCACCAGTGGAATAAATAGTGACATTTTGTTGATGTAGTTGCTTTACAATTGGTTCTAATCCGTCTTTACTGAAAACAGAAATTAAAGCCGATTTAATGGTTTTGTTGTTGCTCATTTTAGTTGTGTTGTGTGTCTGGAACATTCTTGATGAAGCAATTAGCTCACGGAGAATGTTAGTTGTTTTTTATGACTGCAAAAGTAGGTATTTCAATCAAAAAAAACCTAGGTTAGGGTCGCTAAAAACATGAGATTTTTCAACTTAAATGAAAAGTTGTTAACAACTATAGTATGGATGCCACTTTCTCACAAACAAATTCCAAAAAACGTTCGTCCTCCTCGCTAAACGGATCAGGTGTGTTGGAGTCGATGTCTATTTGTCCTATGTTTTCTCCGTTTACAAAAATAGGGATTACAATTTCAGCTTTAACAGTGATGCTACAAGCAATGTAGTTGTCTTGAGCAGAAACATCAGGAACCACAAAGTTTTTGTTGCTTACAGCTACTTGACCACAAATACCTTTCCCAAAAGGAATGATGATGTGGTCTGTGGGTTCACCTACATAAGGTCCCAGTTTAAGTTCGTTTTTGTCGCCATTTTTAAAGTAAAAACCAACCCAGTTGTAATGTGGAATATGAGCTTCCAAAAGTTCACAAATGTTTTTTAAACGCTCGTTAACTGGCTTTTCGGAAGAAATGATAGTTTCTATTTGAGGTTTTAGTGATGTAAAAGTCATTTTTAAGAAAATTTTCAGCAAAAGTATTTAAAAAGCTAGTCTTGTAAGACTTAATTTGTATAATTTTAACGAGAGAAACAACAAATTTCAATTGAAAGACTTATTAAAAAAATATAAATCTGTTATCACATTTATTTTCACCTTTTTATTGGTGTATACCGTGTTGACGTTTGCTTATAAGCTGTATCTGCAATATGGTTCCAGTGACGTTTATTATCCTGACTACATGACAAATTTGGTAGCCAAACAAAGTAAGGAGTTACTGGAGACCCTTGGGTATCACGCGCAGGTAATTCCTCATCCAGACGAGTCTTCCATGAAATTAATTATCAATAACAAATATGTGGCTCGAGTGATAGAAGGTTGTAATTCGGTTAGTGTTATCATCCTTTTCGCGTCTTTCATCATTGCATTTACAGGAAAATTTAAAACCACCTTTTTTTATCTGTTGGCTGGAAGCGTGTTGATTTATGTGGCCAATTTGGTACGTGTGGTAATTTTATCTGTAGGTCTGTATCACTACCCTTGGCGAAAGGATGTTTTGCACACGGTTATTTTTCCGGCTATTATTTATGGAATGGTGTGTTTGCTTTGGTTATTTTGGGTAAATAGGTTTTCTAATCCCAAAAAGCATGAATAAGGGTTTTAAATACATAGCATTTTTTGTATTGGTTGGCTTGTTGGTCTTAATAAGGGTTTTTGAAGAACAATTGTTTTACGATCCCTATTTGGCTTTTTTTAAAAACGATTATTTATATATAGACTCTCCAAGACAAGAAGTGTTTAAGCTGGCAGCATTTACAACACTTAGGTATGTTTTGAACACGGTTATCTCACTTGGTATTTTGTTTGTGCTTTTTAAGGATTTAAGCATTATTAAGTTTTCGGTTTTAGTCTATGCTTTGGCATATGTGGTGTTTATGTCTCTGTTTTTATATTTTGTAATTCACCCAAAACAGGAAGATTATTATTTGTTTTTTAATGTGAGACGTTTTTTAATTCAACCTTTGATAGCCTTGTTGCTCATTCCAGCATTTTATTACCACAAACAACGATTGTAAATGTTAATCCTTTGAAAAAATGATTTGTTTCAGATGCTTTTTTTATAAATTTGCATCGAAATAGAATGATGATAAAAGCAATTCTACATAAAACCTTTTCAGTGACTATGTCTTGCTTGGTATTGTTTTCAACCTTGTCCTTTACAGTTGAAAAACACTACTGTGGTAATCATTTGGTAGATGTAGCTATTTTTACCAAAGCAGAAAATTGTGGCATGGATCTGGAAGCCTTTGCAACTGCCAATTTTGAAAAAAAACATTGCTGTAAGGATGAAATCCAGGTTGTTAAAGGGCAAGATAAATTAAAGAAATCTTCCTTTGAAGACTTGCAGTTGAAACAACAACTCTTCTTAAGTGCTTTTATTTGTTCTTTTATTAATTTATACGAAGGTTTACCAGAACAGGTAATTCCTCATAAAAATTACTCTCCTCCCAATCTGGTTGCAGATATACATGTACTGGATCAGGTTTTTTTGATTTGATATATAGATTTTTAACATTCCCTTTACTTATGTGTTAAACAGTAAGGGAACTTATGCTGTCTATCGCTTTTGCGAAATGATGAAATAAAAATCTTTTTCAAACAAAATTTTAATAATGAAAAACCTATTTATTAGAAAATATCCAGCAGCTTTTGTTGGTTCTATCAATATAAAAATTGCCCTATTATTGATTTTAATTCCTGTTTTTTCTTTTTCACAAGAGAAATTAAAGGGGATGATCATGGAAGTGAACGAAGAAAGTAAACACGTACCTGTTGCAGGCGCCAATGTATATTGGCTAAACACAACGGTTGGTGCCATTACAGATTTTGAAGGAACATTTACCATTCCATATAAACCAGAGTACAAAAAACTAGTGGTGAGTTTTGTAGGATATAAAACAGATACACTAACGGTTAAAAATACAGATCACATCCACCATATATTACAATCCACAAGCAGTTTGGATGAAGTGGTTGTGACCTCTAGGAAGCAAGCAACTGCAAAATCTTATTTGGCTTCACAAAATATTATGACGGTAAGTAGCGACGAGCTTTTAAAAGCAGCATGCTGTAACCTCTCTGAGAGCTTTGAGACCAATCCTTCCATAGATGTAAATTTTGCTGATGCTGTTTCTGGAACCAGACAAATTAAAATGTTGGGATTAACCAGTCCCTACATCTTGATCACTACCGAAAATATTCCTTCCATTCGAGGAGCTTCTCAAGCCTATGGCTTAAGTTTTATTCCAGGAACCTGGGTAGAAAGCATACAAATTACCAAAGGAGGAGGAAGTGTGGTAAATGGGTATGAAAGCATTGCTGGACAAATAAACACCGAATTGGTAAAACCTAAAACCGATAATTCCTTGTTTGTAAACTTGTATGCAGGAAGTAACGAAAGGTTGGAGCTAAACACCCATTTAAACACTAATATCTCCGAAAAATGGGACACTGGTTTGTACATTCATGGAAACACTCATAATAAAAAACACGATGTGAATGACGATGGTTTTCTGGATATGCCTATCTATAACCAAATCAATATCATGAATCGTTGGCAGTATACCAATCCAGAAAAAGGTTTGGTAAGTTTTTTTAATGTGAAATATTTAAATGATAGTAAACAAACTGGAGAACTTGATTTCAATCCAGATACCGATAAGTTAACCACAAATGCTTGGGGAAGCGAAATAGATACCCAACGTTTTGAAGCTGCTGTAAAATTGGGTTATGTTAATCCAGAGATTCCTTATCAAAGCATCGGGTTTCAAAGTGCCTTTAGTTGGCATGAGCAGGATTCGTATTTCGGACTTAATATTTACAACATTATCCATAATAGTTTGTATGCAAATGCCATGTATAACTCCATTATTAGCGACTCCAGACATAAAATTAAAACGGGTTTAAGCTATACTTACGATCATTACAACGAATTGGTGAATACTACCAATTATGAAAGAACAGAAGCATCCATTGGTGGTTTTTTTGAGTATAATTACGATAATTTGGATAAATTGAATGTCACAGCTGGTGTGCGTATAGACAACCATAATTTACTTGGGGTTTTTATAACACCAAGATTACATGCCAGATATACACCTTGGGAAAAATCGGCAATAAGGGCTTCCATAGGAAGAGGGAAACGCAGTGCCAATATTTTCACAGAAAACCAAAGCATGTTTGCAACATCCAGACAAATCAACATCTTAAGTTCTGGAGGGAATATTTATGGTTTGGATCCGGAAATTGCCTGGAATTATGGCGTCTCTTTTTTGCAAGGATTTAATTTGTTCGGTAGAAAAGGTGATGTAACCTTGGATTTTTATAGAACCGATTTTCAAAATCAAATTGTGGTAGATTATGAAAACCCACAAGGTGTAGGCTTTTATAATCTAGATGGGGAAAGTTATGCCAATAGTTTACAATTGGAGTTTAACTACAATGTCTTTACCCATTTTGATTTGCGATTGGCTTATAAATATTACGATGTAAAAACCCAATACACTTCCGGAAAATTGGAAAAACCCTTAACACCACAACACCGTTTGTTTGCAAACGCATCTTATGAAACTAAAGCGCAGGAAAAAGGAGGTAAATGGAAGTTTGATGCAACCTATAATTGGTTGAGTAAACAACGTTTTCCATCAACGGTTTCTAATCCAGTAGCATATCAAGTACCTGCTTATTCACCTACTGTAGGCACTTTGAACGCACAAATTACAAAAGTGTTTTCTCCAAAATTTGAGATTTACGTTGGAGGTGAAAATATTACAAATGTTAAGCAGGAAAATGCTATTTTAGCACCAAACGACCCTTTTGGTTCGTATTTTGATACCACATTTGTGTATGGTCCCATTTTTGGGAGCATGTATTATACAGGGTTGCGATTTAAAATAGAATAACAAAAACAATATAAATTTAAAACCAAATAACATGAAAAAATTAGGAATATTAGTAGTGATGCTTGTGAGCATGACAGCCTTTTCACAAAACAAAAATGCCAGAGCAACTATGGAGGTAGATGGCGTTTGTAACATGTGTAAAGAGCGTATTGAAAAAGCGTGTATTAAAACCAAAGGGGTTAAATCGGCTGTGTGGAACGTAAACACACACGAATTAAAACTGATTTATGATGAAAA
This sequence comes from Xanthomarina gelatinilytica, assembly GCF_000348685.1. Classification (GTDB taxonomy): domain Bacteria; phylum Bacteroidota; class Bacteroidia; order Flavobacteriales; family Flavobacteriaceae; genus Xanthomarina; species Xanthomarina gelatinilytica. The sequence goes on from NZ_ANLA01000004.1 coordinate 856,649, forward strand.
TAAAACCGATTTAAAAACCATTGAAAACAATATTGCAGCAGTTGGTCATGATACCAAAAATGTAACTGCAACAGATGAAGCGTACAACAGTGTACACGATTGTTGTAAGTATCGGGATGAAACTGTGGTAGATGACCATAAAGACGAATAAAAAACAGAACAAACCTCTAAAAAGAAGCCTAACTTAGATTTGGGCTTTTTTTTTAGGGAAAAACTTTTAAAAATAATACCATATGGACAAGAAATTAATTTATTCGGGAAACTCACAAGTTTTAGTGTCAGGAATTAAAAAATATTATAGATGAAGCAGGTATTGCATATTTTGAAATTAATAAATCTGATTCTTCTTATCCCGGAATTATTGGTCAGATTGAGGTTTTAGTTGATAAAACGGATGAAGTAAAAGCCAAATTGCTTATTAAGCATATTATAAATTTGTAATTGTTTAAATTGTAACTTTAAAAACCAGCCAAATCCCATGAAAAAACTATTTTTTATTCTATTTTGTTTGTTGTTTTCAAACACTTTTGCTCAAACTAACTTTATATTAACTGTTAACAATCAATCTCAAGAGATTTCCTTAGATACAGATTATGAGTTTAAAGTAGATGGTAAAGCCATACAAATTTCAGTAAAAGAAAAAGACACATTATTATATAACGATTCTTTTTATAATTTTAAATATTCAAAAAAGCACAAGATTTCTAAAGTAAAACTTGATGAAGGCATTGAGCAAATTGTGCTTATGACAGCAGTCGGTTCGGGCATCATTATTCAAAAATACGATTCTTTTGACCCTACAATGTTGCAAGAAATGATGCTAAATGAAGTTACTAAAGAGAGTGTTAATTACGGTTATACTTTAGAGAGAAAAGATTACGATAGAACTTTAAAATCTGGAGATGAACTTGGAGTACTTAAAGCCAAATTAAAGTATAAAGGAGAATTCGAGATTTACGAAGTATCGGCTTTAGGCAAGAAAGATGAAGGGATTCTTATCATGACTATGAACTTAGGAGGGGATGAAGATAATGAAGGGGAAGAGATGATAAATCTTTTATGGAACACGTTAAGTGTTAAATAGTTCTCTATAAATGAAAAAAAACGCCTCAATTTTTGAGGCGTTTTTTGATTGTAATTTTAAAATCGTAATTTTCAATTACATCATGCCAGGCATGCCACCTCCACCCATTGGAGGCATAGCAGGAGCATCTTCTTTAATATCAATTAAGGCACATTCTGTAGTTAAAATCATTCCAGCAACAGAAGCTGCATTTTCCAGTGCAATACGTGTTACCTTTTTAGGATCGATGATTCCAGCTTTCAACATGTCTACATAGGCTTCAGATTTGGCATCGTAACCAAAAGCGCCTTTGCCTTCCATAACTTTGGCGACAACCACACTTCCTTCACCACCAGCATTGGAAACAATGGTTCTTAAAGGAGCTTCTATGGCTCTTGCTACAATTTGGATACCTGTTACCTCGTCTAAATTCTCAGTGGTAATTTTTTCCAAAACAGTTTTTGCCCTTACCAAAGCGACACCTCCACCAGCAACAATACCTTCTTCTACGGCTGCTCTGGTTGCATGTAAAGCGTCGTCCACTCTGTCTTTTTTCTCTTTCATTTCCACCTCGCTGGCAGCACCAACATAAAGTACGGCAACTCCTCCAGCTAATTTAGCTAAACGTTCTTGAAGCTTTTCTTTATCGTAATCGCTTGTAGTGGTTTCAATTTGTGTTTTAATTTGGTTGACTCTTGCTTTGATATCTGCAGCTTTTCCAGAGCCGTTAACAATGGTTGTATTGTCTTTGTCAATGGTAATGGTTTCAGCAGTACCAAGCATGCTTAAATCGGCATTTTCAAGAGAAAATCCTCTTTCTTCTGAAATAACCACACCACCTGTTAAGATAGCGATGTCTTCTAACATGGCTTTACGTCTGTCTCCAAATCCAGGAGCTTTTACAGCTGCAATTTTTAATCCACCACGTAATTTGTTGACCACTAAAGTAGCTAAGGCTTGGCCTTCCACATCTTCAGCAATAATCAATAGTGGACGGCCAGATTGTGCAACTGGTTCCAAGATTGGAAGAATCTCCTGTAAATTGGAAATCTTTTTGTCGAACAATAAAATGTACGGATTTTCCAAATCGGCAATCATTTTATCAGCATCAGTCACAAAGTAAGGGGAAAGATATCCTCTATCAAATTGCATTCCCTCAACCACATCTACATATGTGTCTGTTCCTTTGGCTTCTTCAACGGTAATCACACCTTCCTTGCCAACTTTATCGAAAGCTTTGGCTATTAAATCTCCAATTGTATCGTCGTTGTTTGCAGAAATAGATGCAACCTGTTTTATCTTTTCAGATGAATTGCCAACTTGTTTTGCTTGTTTTTCCAGATCTTTTGTAATAGCTTCAACAGCTTTGTCAATACCACGTTTTAGATCCATGGGATTGGCTCCAGCGGCCACGTTTTTCAAACCTTCTTTTACAATGGCTTGTGCTAAAACGGTTGCAGTAGTGGTTCCATCTCCAGCCAAATCGTTGGTTTTGGAAGCTACTTCTTTAACCATTTGAGCTCCCATGTTTTCAAGCTCGTTATCCAACTCCACTTCTTTAGCAACAGTTACTCCATCTTTGGTAACTTGAGGAGCGCCAAAACTTTTGCTAATAATAACGTTTCTACCTTTTGGTCCTAAGGTTACTTTTACTGCATTTGCCAATGCGTCCACACCACGTTTTAAACCGTCGCGTGCTTCTATATCAAATTTTATGTCTTTTGCCATAATAAAAAATTTTAATTAAAATTTTTAACCTCAAAATTTAAATACAAACTCCCAAAAAGGATTTTCTGTAATTCAATGCGAGGTCATTGGAATTTGTTTTTTTGTTTTTGGAATTTGCAATTAAATAATTGCTAAAATGTCGCTTTCGCGCATCATTAGGTAATCTTTACCTTCAAGTTTAAGTTCGGTTCCAGAGTATTTTCCGTAAAGAACGGTATCTCCAACTTTAACGGTCATTGGTTCATCTTTCGTGCCTTTACCAATAGCCATAACTTTGCCTTGTTGAGGTTTTTCTTTGGCATTATCAGGAATGATAATTCCGGAAGCAGTTTTTGTTTCAGCTGCTACAGGTTCAATAAGAACGCGATCTGCTAAAGGTTTAATGTTTAAACTCATATTTATATTTTTTAAAGTTAATGTTAACGCTTTAGCGTTATGCTAAAAATGTGCCAATAGAAGCAGACTGACAAATTTTCATTTAAAAAAAAATGCCAACTTAAACAGCTGGCATTTTCATGTTTTTTTGTTTGAAACAATGATGTTATTCTGAAGCTGGTTCAGTTTCAGCATTGTTTGTAGGAGCAGGAGCAGCTGGTGTTGCTGGAACAACAGGTTGTGTGGTTGCTTCCGTGTCCAAAGCTTTAGAATCTACTGTTCCCGAACCTCTGTTTATGGCTACATTGGAAAGTAAGATTAATGCCAACATTAAGGTAGCCAAGGTCCAAGTACTTTTGTCTAAAAAGTCGGTTGTCTTTTTTACACCACCAAGTTGTTGTGTGCCACCACCTCCAAAAGAAGAAGATAATCCACCACCTTTAGGGTTTTGCACCATGATAACCACTACTAGTAAAAAGGCTACAACTACAATTAGTGCTAAAAATATTGTAAACGTACTCATTGTTATTTATTGTTTTGTTCTTGTAATTTTTTAATTGCTTTAATTTGGTCTGCAAAGAAACCACTTTTTTCTGGATATTTCAAACTTAAAATGTTGTAAGATTGAATTGCTTTTTTGTAGTTTTTTTGCTCCAGATAAATTCTAGCTAAAGTTTCGGTCATCAGGGATTCGGGTTGAATCATCTGTTCTTCGGCAAGATTGGCGTTATTGCTAGTGTATTGCTGTGGTTTTAGCCTAGGGTTTTTAGAGATGAACTTATCTATTAAATCGAATTTTTTATCTCTAGTGTTTTGACTTTTATTGGGATTTGTTGTTGTTTTTTCTGCTTCTATGTCTTCAGTATTTGATCTTTCAATGGGTTTAAAGCGAGTCAGTTTCAACCATTCGTTAAAGGAATGGGTTTCAGACTGGTCAAACTGTAAAGGTTTCCCCAATTGCAATATGGTGTCTGGCGATGCTGTTTTGGCTGGAGTTTCCTGTTGTGTAACGTTTGCCGTTTCTTTGCTTTCTTGCAATTTAAAATTAGCATGTTCTTTTTTTGGTTGAAACAAATCAGGATCCAAAACCCCTGTTGTGTCTTTTATTTGTTGTTTTAAGGTATCGTCTATGGAAACACTTTTGTTTACCGAAATATCTTCAACTTCTACAGGAATGTCTTTTAAATGTGCTGTGTTTTGTTTTATGAACTGCGAAATTTCATTTTGAAGAAATTCTTCCGAAGTTATAAAATCGAATAAAATGCTTCTATCTGAGGTGTAGGCTGCTGTTGTTTTTAATTCTTGGTTGTATTTAAAGCTTTCTTTGTTTTTTAATCCTTTAAGGTATAAGGCTCTAGCAGATTGAAAATATGGAAACTCTTCTGTAATGGCTTGTAAAGCCAAAGTGTTTTCGGCTGTTATGCTTTTTGGGCTTTGAAGGATTTCTATAAAATCTTTTTGATTCATCTGGTTACCACTTTGCTAGGGTTGCATTAAAAATATCTTGTGTAAGCCTTTCAAAAATTTCTTCAATGGCTGTTACTTTTTGCGCACCAACAAGGTTGGCATCGCCTGCATAATCATAGAAAAAGGAAAAGCGTTGTTCCATGTTGTCCTCTTCATTTTTCTTGTTGTAAAAGCGCACATTTACAGAAATGGTTAACTTGTTTTGTGCGGCTGTATTATCTGCTTGAGCAGTAGTTGGTGAGATTCTGTATTCGGTTATTTCACCTTCGTATACCAAATCGCCATTGGAAGTTACCAGTTCCAGATTGGTCTGGTTTAACAATAAGTCTTGCAAGGCAAGGGTAAACTGTCTGTCCAGTCCTGGTTCCACCAAAATGGCATTATTTTGAAAATAATTGACCTGAAAGGTTTTGGTACTGGCAGGAATGGAGGCTCCTGTAAACGAATATGCGCCACAACCCAAGATGGTAAGGGAGATTAAGACTAAAAGGGTTATTTTAAATAATTTCATTGTAACATTTAATTTCAATTGCACTTTGATTCCACTTTTGTTTTTGTGTGGGTGGATAGTTGTGCTTGGTGTGACAGTTTTTATAAACAAACAACCTTTTTACAGGTCATATTGCTTGATTTTTCTGTATAAGGTACGTTCGCTTATTCCTAGTTCTGCAGCTGCCAATTTGCGTTTGCCATCATGGCGTTCCAAGGATTTTTTAATGAGTTCCAGTTCTTTATCATGTAAAGATAGGGTTTCCTCTTCTTCAATCTCTTCAGCAAAATGATATTTATCCTGAGATTCTGGAGCAGGTTCAAAATTCTCTGGGGATTTTTCAGCAATGGACAGCACTTCCAGATCTTCAATGGTGGCATCTTCTTCCTCGCCATATATTTTTTGAATCAGGCCTTCATTCTGTTTTTGAACATCTTTTACATTACCACTTTTCATAAGTTCCATGGTTAATTTCTTTAAGTCGTTCAAATCACTTTTCATATCGAACAGGACTTTGTACAATATTTCTCGTTCATTACTAAAATCACTTTCGGATTTTGAGGTGTTTATAATGGCTGGTAAATTACTCCCTTCGTTAGGCAAATAGCCTTGAAGCGTTGCAGCACTAATGGTTCTGTTTTGTTCTAAAACAGAAATTTGTTCGGCTACATTTCGCAATTGTCTAATGTTTCCACTCCATCGGTATTTTAACAAGGCCACTACGGCTTCGTCTGTTAATTTAATGGTTGGCATTTTATACTTCAAGGCAAAGTCGCTTGCAAATTTCCTGAACAACAAATGGATGTCGTCTTTTCTGTCCCTAAGTGGAGGCAGATGGATTTCTACAGTGCTTAATCTATAATACAAATCCTCACGGAACTTTTCTTTTTTAATGGCATCAAACATGTTCACATTTGTAGCTGCCACTATACGCACATTGGTTTTTTGAACTTGGCTGGAACCTACTTTAATAAATTCGCCATTTTCCAGGACACGTAATAAACGCACTTGGGTTGTAAGAGGGAGTTCGCCAACTTCATCAAGAAAAATGGTGCCTCCATCAGCGACTTCAAAATATCCAGATCGTGTTTGGGTGGCTCCTGTAAATGCGCCTTTTTCATGACCAAAAAGTTCACTGTCTATAGTGCCTTCTGGAATGGCTCCACAATTAACTGCAATATATTTGCCGTGTTTTCTATGTGATAATTGATGAATGATTTTTGGAATACTTTCTTTACCAACACCAGATTCCCCTGTAACCAAAACAGAGATATCTGTAGGTGCTACTTGTATGGCTTTTTCTATGGCACGATTAAGTTTGGCATCGTTGCCAATTATTCCAAATCGTTGTTTTGTTGCTTGAATGGATTCCATATTAATTTCCTGCGAAAGCAGGAATCTTAGTTTTAATGTTAATGTTTAGTCTTCTTTTCTCGAGCAGCTATCTATAGATAGACATGCAATTATGAGGTTTGAACAAGGTTACGGCTAAATGCAACCCTATGTTTATTGATTGTCCGAAAGTCCGATGGCTTCCCCAATAAGGGTTGCGCTTGTGCAATCGGTTATTTTTACTTTTACTAAATCGCCAATGATATATTGGGCTTTTGGAAAAACAGCTACACTATTTTGGGAGGTTCTTCCAGACCATTCTTTATTGGATTTTTTAGATTCTTTTTCAATAAGTACTTCTACAACTGTATTTAAATATTGTTTTGTTCTAATTTCACTATGCTCACGTTGTAACTGAACTATTTCTGCCAAACGACGTTTTTTTACATCTTCAGGCACATCGTCTTCCATTTTGCGCTCAGCCAGAGTCCCAGGTCTTTCTGAATAGGTAAACATGTACCCGAAATTGTATTTTACATAGTCCATTAAACTTAAGGTGTCTTGATGGTCTTGTTCAGTTTCTGTAGGAAAGCCAGCTATTAAATCATGACTGATGGCACAGTCTGGAATAAGGCGCTTTATGTTGTCTATTAATTGAAAATATTCCTCACGAGTATGTAAACGGTTCATGGCCTTTAAAATTCGGTTGCTGCCACTTTGTACTGGTAAGTGAATGTGTTTGCAGATGTTGTGGTGTTTTGCCATGGTTTCAATAACGTCCAGGGTTAAATCCTGTGGATTAGAAGTTGAGAAACGAATGCGCATATGTGGTTGTGCTTTGGCACACATATCCAACAAATTGGCAAAATTGACTGCTGTTGCTTTTTGGATGTCGCTTGCTTTATCAAAATCTTTTTTCAAGCCTCCACCATACCAAAGATAGCTGTCTACGTTTTGTCCTAAAAGCGTAATTTCCTTAAACCCTCTGGCCCATAAATCGTTTATTTCTTCTAATATGCTTTGTGGGTCACGGCTTCTTTCCCTGCCACGTGTAAAAGGCACCACGCAAAAGGTGCACATGTTATCGCAGCCACGGGTTATGGATACAAAGGCTGTAACACCATTGCTGTTTAAACGTACAGGAGAAATGTCTCCATAGGTTTCTTCTTTGGAAAGAATAACATTTATGGCATCCCTTCCATCTTCTACTTCAGCGAGCAGGTTGGGTAAATCTTTATAGGCATCTGGGCCTACCACCAAATCCACTATTTTTTCTTCTTCCAGAAATTTGCTTTTTAAGCGTTCTGCCATACAGCCCAAAACACCCACTTTCATTCCAGGGTTAATACGTTTTACGGCATTGTATTTTTCAAGTCTTTTTCTAACGGTTTGTTCTGCTTTATCGCGAATGGAACAAGTGTTTACCAAGACCAAATCGGCATCTTCCAGTTTTTGTGTGGTATTATAACCTTGATTGGAAAGAATGGAAGCCACAATTTCACTATCGCTAAAATTCATGGCACAGCCATAACTTTCTATGTAAAGTTTGCGTGTGTTTTGTTCTTTATTTTCTAAAACCAAGCTTTCGCCTTGTTTGCTTTCGTCTATAATCTTTTCCATATTTAAAATAAACACTATTTTAAGTCAATATTCATGCCTGTAAAAATGAAGCAACTGCAAAGATACAATTATTTTAATCAAAGTGACAAAGTGACAGTGTGTTAAAATTTCTGTTTCTAATTGTAAAATTTAATTACTTTTAGGTGCTAACTAAAAATCACGGAAATGACCTACTTGGATGTTGAAGATAAAATTAAAAATGCCAAACCAATTGATTTTGGCAACCTCATAAACGACGTTTTTGAATTGTTCAAAAAAATATGGTTAAAAGGATTCATAACCATTTTATTGATTATGGCTGTGTCTTTAGGAATTATTTTTGTTTTTACCATGATAGGATTGGCGCCTGAAAATGTTACTGCTCAGCAAATGTTAAATTTTGAGGTTTTTTACCAATCATATGTTACTAGTGTAATTTATGGGATTCCACAAACCATTTTGTTAAGTACTTGTATATTGGCTTTTTTAGGGGCTTTTTACAGAATATGTAGACAGGATATAGAAGGAGAAAACAAGGAAGCCGACTATTTTTATTTCTTTAAAAAAGCTTATTTTTCTAAAGTGCTAATGTTGGGAATTATTTACACAGCTATAGCTGTTTTAGCACAACTTATGTTTATTGTACCTTATATTTATGTGTATATTCCACTTTCCTTTTTTTCGGTTGTATTGGCAAATCATCCAGAAATGGGCGAACTGGATATTGTTAAACTTAGCTTTAAACTAGGAAATAAAAAGTGGTTTATTGCTTTTATTGCTATGTTCGTTGCTGGAATTATTGGCATGTTGGGCATCATAGCTTGTGGGATTGGTGTGCTTTTTACCATGTCCATAGTTTATTTGCCTGCTTTTTTAATCTATAAGGAAGCTGTAGGTTTTCAGAATGGCAAAAACATGGTAACTATTGAAAACCAAACCAAAACAAATTTTTAAAACCTAACCAATTGACATATGAATGCACTAAACATTTTATTGGAAAAAATTGACAGATCCAAAACATTGGATTTTGGAGATATATTTAGCAACAGTATTGAGTTGTTTAAAAAAGTCTGGGTTCAAGGACTCATAATGATGCTTTTAATGATGGTAATTTTAATCCCTTTTTATTTAGTGATGTATTTGCCATTTATAGGCATGGGTTTTTTGGATATGGATGCTTATTCTTATAATAATGACATAAGCCCCATTTTAATGATCCCTTTTTTTATCATGATTTTTGTTTTTTCAATAGTGGCCATGGTGCTTTCTTTCGGGATGAAAGCCTCCTTTTACAGAATTTGTAAAATGAAGGATTTAAACGAAGCTGGTTCCGACGATTATTTTTATTATTTAAAGAAACCCTACTTAGGGAAAGTGATTGTTTTGTCTTTAATGACTTTTGGTATTTCGCTTCTGGCAACTTTATTGTGTTTTTTACCTATTATATATGTTATGGTGCCCATTACTTTAATAAATGTCATTTTTGCATTTAATCCAGACTTATCTGCTTCAGATATCATTAAGGCAGGCTTTAGGTTAGGGAACAAAAAGTGGCTTATTACTTTTGGGTTGATTGTTATTTCTGCCATTTTAGCTGAATTGGTTGGGTTGCTCATGTGTTTTGTGGGTATTTTTGTAACAGCATCTTTTTCCTATATTCCAGCTTACTTTGTATACAAAGAGTCTGTAGGTTTTCAAAATCCCAATGACATATAATATAGTAGCAACTTATTTTTTAATGGCCAAATAAGCCAGTTTGCTTAGGATAAAAGCAAAAAAATATCGATAAAATGCTTCCGAATATTTGATTAATTAGGTAGATATATTTTTTTTCACATACATTTGTAGCCTTAAAAAATCAAAAATGGCGAAGAATTTAGTAATTGTTGAGTCACCTGCAAAGGCCAAAACCATAGAGAAATTCCTTGGAAAAGATTTCAAGGTGGAATCTAGTTTTGGTCATATTGCAGATTTGCCTTCAAAAGAATTAGGAGTAGATGTAGATGGAGATTTTAAACCAAAATACGAGGTTTCCAAAGATAAAAAAGCAGTTGTTAAGAAACTTAAGGACTTAGCCCAAAAAGCCGAAATGGTTTGGTTGGCAAGTGATGAGGATCGCGAAGGGGAAGCCATTGCTTGGCATTTGGCAGAATCTTTAAATTTGGATAAAAACAAAACCAAGCGTATTGTTTTTCATGAAATTACAAAATCGGCCATACAAAAAGCCATAGAAAACCCAAGAGGGATTGATTACGATTTGGTAGATGCACAGCAAGCGCGTCGTGTATTGGATAGAATTGTAGGATACGAATTGTCTCCAGTGCTATGGAGAAAAGTAAAAGGAGGCTTGTCTGCTGGACGTGTACAATCCGTTTCAGTAAGATTGATTGTTGAACGCGAACGCGAAATTCAAAACTTCAAACCAGAAGCATCTTACCGAATAGACGCCGAATTTTCCAACGAAGCAGGACAAGCTTTTAAAGCCAAACTGCCTAAGAATTTTTCAACCAAAGAAGAGGCTCAAGCCTTTTTGGAAAAAAATGCCACAGCTCAATTTAAGGTTGCAGAGTTAGAGAAAAAGCCGGCAAAAAAATCGCCTGCAGCACCTTTTACAACCTCCACCTTACAACAGGAAGCCTCCAGAAAGTTGTATTTTTCAGTAAGTAAAACCATGACCTTAGCACAACGTTTGTACGAAGCTGGTTTAATAACCTACATGAGAACAGATAGTGTCAACCTGTCTGATGATGCAAGAAAAGGAGCCCAAGCCGAAATAGAATCTGCGTATGGTTCCAAATTTAGCAAACCTCGCAATTATAAAGGAAAAACCAAAGGCGCACAAGAAGCACACGAGGCTATTAGACCTACAGATTTTTCAGTACATTCTGTTGATATTGATAGAGACCAAGCCAGATTGTACGATTTGATTTGGAAACGTGCCATTGCTTCACAAATGAGCGATGCCAAATTGGAACGCACCACTGTAAAGATTAGCGCTTCAACACATAACGATATATTTACTGCCAATGGCGAGGTTATCACCTTTGAAGGGTTCTTGAAAGTTTACCTGGAAGGTACAGACGACGAAGATTCTGAACAAGAAGGAATGTTGCCAGCCATGAAGACAAACGAAGCTCTTCTTAACAACTACATTACAGCTACAGAACGTTATACGCGTGCTCCATATAGATATACAGAAGCTTCTTTGGTAAAACAATTGGAAGAATTGGGTATTGGACGTCCATCAACCTATGCGCCAACCATTTCTACCATTCAAAACAGGAATTATGTTGAAAAAGGAACTGTGGAAGGTGTAGAACGCAACTATTCGCAGCTAACCTTAAAAAACGGACAAGTAAAAGAAAAGGTGTTAACAGAAAAAGTTGGTTCCGATAAAGGAAAACTGGTGCCAACTGATATTGGGATGATAGTAACAGACTTTTTGGTCAATCACTTCGAACATATCCTGGATTATAATTTTACAGCAAAAGTGGAAGAGGATTTTGATGATATTGCTGAAGGAAAGGTAGACTGGACCAAGATGATGAAAGATTTTTATAAAGATTTTCATCCCACAGTAGAAGATGTGCAAGAGAATGCCGAAAGGGAATCTGGCGAAAGAGTTCTTGGAACAGACCCTAAAACAGGACGTCAAGTAAGTGTACGTTTGGGCAAATTTGGACCTATGGTACAAATTGGTACGGCCGAAGAAGAAGAAAAACCTCAATTTGCCAGCCTCTCTCCAGACCAACAGCTTAATACCATTACCTTTGAAGAAGCCATGGATTTGTTCAAGCTTCCTAAACAATTGGGTACTTATCAAGGAAAAGGCGTAGAGGTTAACAATGGTCGTTTTGGACCCTATGTAAAACATGGTGATAGCTTTGTATCTTTACCGGCAGGAGTAGACCCTTTAAGTGTGGAACTGGATGATGCCATTGTTTTAATTAAAGAAAAACAAAAGGCAGATGCGCCAATTTACACCTACCAAGGCTTGCCTGTTCAAAAAGGAAAAGGCCGTTTTGGACCATTTATAAAATGGAACAACATGTTCATAAACGTGAATAAAAAATACGATTGGGACAACCTTTCTGATAGCGATATTGTTGAATTGATAGAAGATAAAATCCAAAAGGAAAAAGACAAATTAATTCACCATTGGGAAGAAGAAGGCATTCGTGTTGAAAAAGCACGATGGGGAAGGCATAACGTTATTCAAGGTAAAACCAAAATTGAACTCCCAAAAACCGTGGATGTGTCGGACATGACTTTAGAAGAAGCTAAAGCCTTAATAGCAGAAAAAGCGCCTAAGAAAAAAACCACAAAAAAGAAAGCAACCAAAAAGAAAGCTGCTTCCAAAAAGAAATAATTTAACATAAAAGCTATTAGAGTCACCACATGAATTTTAATTTTCTCTCTCCTGTTTCCGATTTGGTACTTGCTCATAACGAGTTATTGTCTCAACAAACTTTAGGGAAAAAAATTAAAATTCATTCCAAACAACATGGTATTCCAGAATTGGATCAGGTGCATTTGGCAATCGTGGGTGTTTTGGAAAACAGAAACGATGTTAATTATATAGGTGAAGAGTTTAGCTTGGATGAGATTAGAAAATCACTGTATTCGTTATTCCCTGGAAACTGGCACAAAACAATTGCCGATTTAGGGGACATCAATAAAGGGGAAACGGTAGAGGATACCTACTTTGCGTTAAAGACCACCATAAACATCCTGGTACAAAAAAACATTATCCCAATTGTTATTGGAGGAAGTCAAGATTTAACCTATGCCAATTATCGTGCTTACGATGCCTTGGCTCCAATGGTCAATATTGTGAACGTGGACTCCAAGTTCGATTTAGGTGATTCTGCCAAACCTATCAAAAACGATAGTTTTGTTGGAAAAATAATTTTAGACAAGCCTTACAATCTGTTTAATTACGCTACTATAGGCTATCAAACCTATTTCAACTCACAGGAAGAAATAGACTTAATGGATAAACTGTATTTTGAATCTTACAGATTGGGTCAGGTATCAAAAGACATTACATTGGTAGAGCCAGTGTTGCGAGATGCCAACATTGTAAGTATCGATTTAAATTCGGTAAAAGCATCGGAAGTGAGTGATAGGCAGAAAACATCTCCAAACGGATTGGATGGCAAGGAAATTTGTGCTATTTCCAGATACGCAGGAATAAGCAACAAAGTATCTTCTATTGGTATTTATGAATACAAACCTTCAAGAGACGATACAGTTACTTCCATGTTGGTGGCACAAATGATCTGGTACTTTATAGAAGGTGTCAATTTCCGTGTCAAGGACGACGACTTTTTAAATGACGAAAGCTACCAGAAATTCATTACCTTGGTAGAAGATCAAGAATTGGTGTTTTATAAAAGTATTAAAACACAACGTTGGTGGATTGAAATTCCTTTTTTATCGGAAATAAATAATAAATTAAAAAGACACACGTTATTACCTTGCATGCACCAAGATTATTTAGATGCTTGTAATAACAAGCTTCCTGAAAGATGGTACAAAGCCTTTCAAAAGAACTGTATATAATGAATATGTTAATTAACGCGTATTTTATCGGTAAAACGCACATTTTTCACGATGAAGCGTAATTTTTTTTAAAAAAAAGTTGTTTTTTTAAAAATATATAGATATGTTTACGCTCTTAAAAATTTTAAGACACAAAATTAAATTATTAACCTCGAGTTTTCTATGGATATGAAGAAGTTTATTTTATTAACCGCAGTTTTAGCATTACTTGTCAGTTGTGGCTCTGGAGACAGAGGTCAATTAGTAGGTGTTAAAGGAAAGAAGTGGCATCCAGAAAAGCCCTATGGTATGGAGTTAGTACCTGGAGGAGCTTTCATTATGGGTAAGGCAGACGATGATCTTGCTGGCATTAACGATGCACCTTCAAAAACAGTTACTGTTAGGTCTTTCTACATGGACGCAACAGAAATTACAAATAGCGAATATCGTCAATTTGTAAACTGGGTAAGAGATTCTACAATTAGAACCAAATTGGCAATTCTTGCTGATGAAATTGGTGAAACTCCTGGAAATGGAGGGATTGGGGAATATGCTTTTAAAGATTCAGATCCAGATAACATGACTGTTTACGAAAAGTACATGTACGATAACTACAGTGGTTTAGGCCCAACGGGTTATGAAGGAAGAAAATTAAATCATGACATTGATTTGATTTTTGACACAGCAGATTATCCAGATGAATACTATGCAGAGGTTATGGATACCATGTATATTCCTATTGAGGAATCTTACAATGGGCAAAGAACTTGGGATGTGACCAAATTCAAGTTTCAATATTCTTACATGGACATAGAAAAAGCAGCCAAAAACAGATCTTTAAAAAGAAAAGATGTGATTGTTAAGGAAGAGGTTGAAATTTATCCAGATACAACTACTTGGATTAGGGATTTTGCGTACTCTTATAACGAGCCAATGCACAACGATTATTTCTGGCACGATGCTTATGGAGATTATCCTGTTGTTGGTGTGTCATGGACTCAAGCCAAAGCATTTTGTCAATGGAGAACCCTATACCACAATGCTTACAGAAAAGAAAGAAAACAACATTTTGTAAACTCTTATAGATTGCCATCGGAAGCAGAATGGGAATATGCTGCAAGAGGAGGTCTTCAAGCAGCAACCTACCCTTGGGGTGGACCATACACTAAAAACGATAGAGGATGCTTTATGGCCAACTTTAAGCCATTAAGAGGAGATTATGCTGCAGATCAAGCCTTATATACTGTAGAAGCAAAATCTTACGAGCCTAACGACTTCAACCTTTACAACATGGCAGGAAACGTTTCGGAATGGGTAAATGCATCTTATGATCCTTCTTCTTACGAATATGTTTCAACCATCAACCCAAGTGTTAATGATGTGAATAACTATCGTAAAGTAGTTCGTGGTGGTTCTTGGAAAGACGTAAAATACTATTTACAAGTAAGTTCAAGAGATTACGAATATGCAGATTCTGCAAGAAGTTACATTGGTTTTAGAACAGTACAAGATTATATGGGAACCGAAGTGACCAAAAACGCAACCAACTAATAAAAAGTAAATAACCAAAATAAATTAATATTAATCTACTTTAAGTACAACAACTTAAACTTAACTAAAAAACTAAAATTATGGCACAATCAAGAGCATTTAAGAAATTTATGACTATGTCTTACGGATTTGGAGCATCCATTGTAATTATTGGAGCGCTTTTCAAAATTATCCACTTCGAAATAGGTCCATTAACAGGTAACGTTATGTTAACTTTAGGTCTTGTAACAGAAGCAATTGTATTTGCTATTTCTGCATTCGAGCCTGTAGATGACGATTTAGACTGGTCTTTAGTATATCCTGAATTAGCTGGAGGTGCTTCTTCAAGTAAAAAAGAGCAACCAAAAGATGCAGAAGGATTACTTTCCAAAAAACTGGATAACTTATTGAAAGAAGCTAAAATTGATGCAGAATTAATGGCAAGCTTAGGAGATAGCATCAAAAACTTTGAAGGAGCTGCAAAAGGAATAAGCCCAACTGTAGATTCTATTGCTGCTACTAAAAAATATGGTGAAGAATTATCTTTAGCTGCTGCTCAAATGGAATCTTTAAACAGTCTTTACAAAGTACAGTTGGATAGTGTAAACCGTCAAGCTGCAATTAACGAAGAAGCTGTTGAAAACGCTACCAAATTAAAAGAGCAAATGCAATCTTTGGCATCTAACCTATCATCATTAAATGGTGTTTATGGTGGTATGTTATCTGCAATGAATAGAAACTAATTAGTACCCAAACTAAATTTTAACAATTAACAACAAAACTAATTAGAAATGGCAGGAGGAAAATTATCTGCAAGGCAGAAAATGATTAACTTGATGTATTTGGTGTTTATAGCAATGCTAGCACTTAATATGTCAAAAGAGGTGCTATCGGCATTTGGATTAATGAATGAAAAATTAACCGAATCCAATCAAGCAGCTACTGAAAGAAACGAAGCGTTTATGCAAGGTTTGGCAGAAAAAGTTTCTGAACAACCAGCAAAATACCAACCATTAAAAGCACAAGCTGACCAAATTAGTACGTTAGCTAACAATTTTAATAGTTATTTGGAAGAATTAAAAGGCAAAATGACTGCTACTGTTGATGACCCTCAAGATTATGAGGTGATGGACAAAGGTGATTATTTAGACAATAACTTCTTTAAAGGAGATAAATTAAAGCCAGAAGGTCAAGAGTTTTTAAATCAAATAAAAACTTTTAGAGAAGGTGTTATTGACGTATTGTCTCAAAACCCTGATATGGCAAGTATAGCTGAAGATGTTAAAGATAAATTTGAAACAGATCCAGTTACCAACAGAGATGGAAATAAAGTAGATTGGTTGGATTACCACTACAAAGGATTCCCATTAGTGGCATCTTTAACAAAAATGACCCAATTGCAAGCAGATGTTAAAAATACAGAATCTGAAGTGTTATCTTCTATGTTAGCTGGCAAATTAAAAGTTGAAGCGTCTTTAACAAACTTTGATGCAATTGTTGTTCCAGATAAAACAGCGTTCTTTTCTGGAGAAAACTTTACAGGTAGAATTATCTTAGGTAAAAATGATAAAACATTAAAAGCTGATAAAGTAGTTATCAATGGTCAAGAACTACCTGCAGAATCCATGCAAGCTGGACAAACATTATTGGATTTCCCAGCAGGAGCAGTAGGTGAAAGAGAGATTGAAGGTGAATTTCAATTTAAAGAAGGAGACTCCATCATTTCCATTCCTGTAAAATCAACATACGCTGTTGTACCTAAGCCAAACTCAGCAACAATCTCTGCAGATAAAATGAATGTGGTATATCGTGGTGTTGCAAACCCAATGACTATTTCTTTCGCTGGAATCTCAGATAATAATGTATCTGCTAGTGCTCCAGGTTTAAGCAAAGGTTCTGGAGTTGGTAAATACGTTATGAACCCAGGCTCTGGTAGGGAAGTAACTATTAATGTCTCTGGTACGTTGCCAGATGGTAGTAAAGTAAGTGACAAAGCTACTTTTAGAATTAAAGATATTCCTAAACCAACAGGAACCATTAGTGGACAAGATGGAGTTGTGAAATTGCCACGTAACTCAGTAGAGATTGCCACTATTGGTGCCATGCTTGACGATTTTGATTTTGAATTACCAATTCAAGTAACCTCATTCAAAATTAAAGTACCAGGTCAACCTTCTGTTGAGGTTAATGGAACCAAATTAAATTCTCAAGCTAAGAACTCATTGCGTAAAGCAAGACGAGGAGATGCTGTTCAAATATTTGACATTAAAGCACAAATTAGAGGAAATTCTTCTTATAAGTTAAAAGGAGTTTCACCTGTTATTGTTGAAATAGCAAACTAATAGACATTATCATCTTACATGATAAGCCCTAATTAATAAAATTAAAAAGATGAATTATAAAAGTTTTTTATTAACCGTTTTAAGCATATCGTTTGTATCTGCTTCCTTTTCGCAGGCCAACATTTTAAATGCTAAAAGCCCTGAAGAGATTGGTGTAAGAACCGAAGCTCAAAAGGCCGTAGACAACGATAAACCGTTAGAATATGGTTATGTGGATGATAGAGACATTATGTTTTCTAAAATGACTTGGGAAAGAGTGGTTCTGGACGAACGTGTTAATTTCCCTTTATACTATCCTGTAGACACTAACAATATTGGTAATGACAGACGTTCTTTATTTGATGTGTTATGGAAAAACGTGAAAGACGGTAATATTGAAAACATTTATGACGATTCTTATTTTACAACCAAACGTACCTTAAAGGATATTAAATCTGCCATGTCCAAAGTGGATACTTTAGATATAGGTTACGAACAATTTAATGCCGATGGTTATGTAGATCCTGAGTATATTGTAAAACGTGATATTACATCTTACGATATTAGTGCTTATTTAATTAAAGGATTGTGGTATTTTGATAAGCGTCAGGCAGAATTAAAATACAGACTTCTTGGAATAGCACCTGCTGCTCCAGATGTTAACTTTATCGATTCTGATGATGAAGCAAACAAAGAGCCTATTCCTTTATTTTGGGTGTTTTTCCCAGATGCAAGAGAGATTTTACACGAAGCGAAATCGTTTAACAACGAAAATAGTGCAGTGCCTTTCTCTTACGATCATTTGTTGAATTCCAGACGTTTCAACGGTTATATCTATAAAGAAGAAAATGTATATGGAGACCGTAAAGTCACCGAATATATTTCTGAAAATGCTTTAATGCAACTTTTGGAGTCTGATAGAATTAAAGAAAAGATAAGAGATTTTGAACTGGATATGTGGGCTTATTAGTTAAAGCCTTATTATAAAATTTAGAATAAAAACGCTCACTTTTTTAGTGAGCGTTTTTTGCTTGCCCTAAGGAGGAATATCAAATTTAACTTACATTTGCCCAAATGAAACAAGTAGATTATATCATTGTTGGATGTGGTTTGGCTGGAATAGCCTTTATGGAACAATTAATGGCTGCCAACAAAAGCTTTGTGGTTTTTGATGATACATCGCAACAATCGTCTGTAGTGGCTGGAGGTTTATATAATCCAGTGGTTTTAAAACGTTTTACATCTGTTTGGAAAAGCAATGAGCAATTACAATTGGCTTTGCCCATGTATCAGCATATAGAAAATAAACTTCAAATATCAATAGATTACAAAGTGCCTGTTTACAGACGTTTTGCTTCAATGGAAGAACAAAACAATTGGTTTGCAGCTTCTGATAACCCATTGTTAACAAAATATCTTTCACCTAAAATAATTAAGAATAGCAACCCAAACATCAAGGCCGAATATGGTTTTGGCGAAGTGTTGGACACAGGTAGAATTGATACATCTTCCTTGATAACAGCCTATAAAAAGTTCTTGTTGGAGAACAACCTGCTTTTTGAAGAAACCTTTCAGTACCATCAATTAAACATTCAAGAAACTGATGTTTCCTATCAAGATGTATGGGCGTCTCAAATAGTATTTGCCGAAGGTTTTGGTTTGGAACACAATCCGTTTTTTAATTATTTGCCTTTAAAGGAGTCTAAAGGAGAACTTTTAACCATTTATGCGCCAGCATTAAAAATAGATTATATTTTAAAATCCAGTGTGTTTATATTGCCATTGGGAGAAGATTTGTATCATGTTGGGGCAACATATAATTGGAAAGACAAAACCAATGCTGTTACCAAAGAAGGCAGGGAAGAGCTTCTAAACAAGCTTAAAACCTTTTTAAATTGCAATTTTGAAGTGGTTGACCAAGTGGCAGGAATAAGACCTACAGTTAAAGACCGAAGACCCTTGGTGGGAAGGCATCCAGAACACAACAACCTTTATATATTAAATGGCTTGGGCACCAGAGGCGTAATGATTGGCCCTTATGTTGCCAAACAGCTTTTTAACTTTATAGAACAACATGAAGTTCTGGAAGATGAGATCAATATCAATCGGTTTTAGGTTTTACCAAAGATTTGTCATAATGCATAAATAAGTTTATCCAGATGTTTCTGGAAAGGCGCATAATAACAGGATAAAAAACAATCAAAGTACCAACAATGGCAATAAAAGCAGTCATTAAACCACTGCCCAGGAACAAATAGCTAATTACAAATGCTGCAACTGCAAAGGCAATCCCAACAGCATAACTAACGTACATGGAACCATAAAAAAAGGAAGGTTCAATTCGGTATTTGGTACCACAATGGGAACAGGAATCATTGATTTTTAGAACATCTTTCAACATATAAGGATTTTTGTTGGAATACATGGATTCTTGGTGGCATTTAGGACAAGCACCTGTAAATATGCTATAAAGTTTATTACCTTTTTTTATCATTGTTAAAACTATTACTTTTGCGCTTTGTAGCTTATCACAAAGCTATAACTTTATTTAAGAAATCTCTGTAACAATAGTCACAAAAATGCTGAACATCCATAATCTTTCTATTTCTTTTCAAGGGGAATATTTATTCGAAGACATAACCTTTAAATTAAGTCCTGGAGATAGAATAGGTTTAATAGGAAAAAATGGCGCAGGTAAATCTACCATGCTTAAAATTCTTGCTAAAGAACTAGAACCGGACTCTGGACAAATAGCAGCAGATAAAAATTTAAGCATTGGTTTTTTAAAGCAGGATATCGATTTTGAACTGGGAAGAACCGTTTTAGAAGAATCTTACGAAGCCTTTAAGGATATAAAAACGCTTGAAGCCAAAATAGAGGACATCAATGAACAATTGGTAAAACGTACAGACTATGAAAGTGATGGATATCATCAATTAATGGTGGATTTAAACGAAATCCAACATCAATATGAAATTTTGGGAGGTTACAACTATCAAGGAGAAACCGAAAAGATTTTACAAGGTTTGGGGTTTAAACGAAGTGATTTTGAAAAACTTACAGATACCTTCTCTGGTGGATGGCGTATGCGAATTGAGCTGGCTAAGCTCCTGCTTCAAAATAACGACATTTTATTGCTGGACGAACCAACAAACCACCTGGATATAGAATCCATTATTTGGTTGGAAGGTTTTTTAAAAAACTATCCAGGAGCTGTGGTTATTGTATCTCACGATAAAATGTTTTTAGATAACGTAACAAATCGTACCATTGAAATATCCTTAGGTAGAATATACGATTACAACAAACCTTATTCAAAATTCTTGGTATTGCGTCAAGAAATTAAAGAACAACAGCTTGCAACCCAAAAAAACCAACAAAAACAAATAGAGCATACAGAAAAACTTATAGAAAAGTTTCGTGCCAAAGCTTCAAAGGCCACTATGGCTCAATCCTTAATAAAAAAACTGGATAGAATTGATAGAATTGAAGTGGATGAAGATGATCATGCAGTAATGAAATTAAACTTTCCTGTTTCAATTGTACCTGGTAAAATAGTGATAGAAGCGCATGATATTTCAAAAAAATACGATGAGGTTCAAGTTTTAAAGAACATCAATCTTACGGTTGAACGTGATTCCAAAATTGCTTTTGTAGGACAAAACGGTCAAGGAAAATCAACTTTGGCCAAAATCATTGTAGGCGAAATAAAACATCAAGGAACGCTTAAGCTGGGCCATAATGTGCAAATAGCGTATTTTGCCCAAAACCAGGCAGAATATTTAGATGGCAATAAAACGGTTCTGGATACCATGATTGATGCTGCCAACGAAACCAACAGAAGTAAAGTAAGGGATATTTTAGGTTCTTTTTTGTTCAGGGGAGAAGAAGTTGATAAATATGTCCGTGTGCTTTCTGGAGGCGAAAGAAACCGTTTGGCATTGGCAAAATTATTGTTGCAACCCCTAAACGTGTTGGTTATGGATGAGCCTACAAACCATTTGGATATAAAGTCCAAAAACGTGTTAAAAGAAGCCCTTAAAAAGTTTGAAGGCACTTTGATTCTGGTTTCTCACGATAGGGACTTTCTTCAAGGTTTAACGAATAAAGTATATGAGTTTAAGGACCATAAAATAAAGGAATATTTAGGAGATATAGATTTTTATTTAGAACAACGTAACGTTGAAAATTTGCGTGAAGTTGAAAAAAGGGATGTTGTAAAAGAAATCCCCAAGGAAAGTAATAAACAAACCTATGAAGACCAGAAAAAAATAAAGTCTTTAAACAACAAGTTGAGTAATCTGGAAGCTAAGATCCAGCAACTGGAAAAACAAATAAAGGAAATGGATGTGGAATTGGCTACCAACTACGATGAAGCTGTTTCCAACCCTAAATTCTTTGACGGTTATCAGTCTAAAAAACAAGAATTGGAGACCTTGATGGAAGATTGGGAAAGAGTACAAGAAGCCATTGAAAATTTATAATGGTTTGATTTTAAGTCCCTAACTATTTTATTCAATTGTGCATTTCGTCGAATAAATTTGTTTCTTATCCATAAAACGTCTAATATTGTTAGAGATTAATCCCAAATCGAAGACATATGAAGACTTATACACTTATCATACTTTGTTTTTTTATAACCACATTTTCCTTTTCGGAAGTCGCTCAAAGTGAGAAAGAAGCCTTATTGGCCCTTTACAATTCTACCAATGGCGAAAAGTGGAATCACACTTGGAATTTAAACGAACCTATTGAAAATTGGTATGGTGTAACTGTTCAAGACAATAAAGTAGTTGAAATTAATTTACACTTCAATAATCTTCAAGGAAACTTACCACAAGAAATTGGAAATTTAGTGAACTTAAGAAAAATGAACCTTGGGTTCAATCAATTGGAAGGTGAGTTGCCAGCAACCATTGGAAATTTAAAGAGTTTACTTTCACTGGAGTTGTTCATGAACAAATTTGAAGGACAGATACCTTCAGAAATTGGTGATTTAAAAGGATTAAGGGTTGTAAAGTTATACAGTAACAGTTTTACAGGTGAAATCCCAGCGAGCATTGGAAATTTAAAAAACTTAAAAGAGCTAATGTTGGGCAGTAATTTTCTAACAGGAACCATTCCGGTAGAAATTAAAGAATTGAACAGATTGGAAATTTTAAGTTTAATTGATAATAAATTAGTTGGTGAAATCCCTTCAGAAATAGGCCAATTAACTAACTTAAAGGAATTGGTTCTTGCCAGTAACGAATTAACAGGGACAGTACCTTATCAAGTTACCAATTTATCCAATCTAAGCACGTTTATGGTAAGCGACAATAACTTTGAAAGAGAATATGTAAGTGTTGTAGATGGTGAAGGTAGCATGCCTATAGGCGCTTTTGAATTTGATTCTAAAACCGTCATAACCGATAACGATTAAATATTAATTAATTGATTAAAAAAATAAAAAAAGACCATCTGCACAGATGGTCTTTTTTTATATCTTTAAGTATGCAAGAATGTTTTTTTCAATGCCCATATTGTTGGGAAACCATATCGATGCTTTTGGATACCTCCCAATCACAGCAAGACTATGTGGAAGATTGTGAAGTTTGTTGCAACCCCATACAAATTAGCCTTAAATTTCAGGATACGGAACTGATGGAGTTTCATGCCAAAAGTTTAGAACAGTAAATTTCTTTAAAATGTTCTTGTTATATCTAAAAAGCATTGTATATTTGCATTCCAAAAATGATTGAATCGGCATTATGAACCGATAAGTTAAGAGCTTAAAATTATTTTGGAATCAAATCGCGGGATAGAGCAGTAGGTAGCTCGTCGGGCTCATAACCCGAAGGTCACTGGTTCGAGTCCAGTTCCCGCTACTAAATTAGAATCACTTCAAAAACAACGGTTTGGCTTTCGCTAAACCGTTTTTTTATGCATACGATTTTTGATTATCTTGCGCAAGAATTACAAAATGAATACGAAAGTGAATACGATTTAACCTTGAAAAAAAATTATTCAACCCCCAAAATCTACTCTGCCAACGGTGATTTAAGTAAGCGTTGGTATGTCTATTTTTCTTACCGAAATCTTAATTCCATATAAAGTAGATCTCTCATCAGTAAAAAGAGCATAAAAAGCAGTCCTACCCTTAAAATGTGGCAATGGGTTAATCATTGATTTACACTGTTTTTTAAACCCGTCTGCCTGACGGGCAGGTATACCATATTAGAAAGTATAAAGTCTAAAGATAAATGTAATCTTATTTCATAGAATAAATTAATAGTGACTTTTTGAAGCCTTTTTGACGTGAGTAAAGTTGACAATCCCGATAACTATCGGTAAATTGAGATAACCTACTTTAATATTACGTTTATGAGTTCAGCCATAGCGTTCCTGCCTGCCGTTTTTTAGGTTTGCATAATGATTATCTTCTGTAATACTAATTTAGATGTTATTTTTTTAAGTGTTTGGATGTATACGCTATAGTATTCCTCTGTCTGAATGATGTATAAGATTTTTAATGTTGTTTGCCTGATAAATAACTTTGTTGAACGCTTTAACACAACCTTTTTGATTTTAAGCTAATTAATTCTATCTTAATTTTATCATTTCGTTGTGTATATAAGCAACTAATTTTCAAACCTGTCTGCCAATAGGCTGATATAAATAGAATTGGGAATTCGAAAACAGGATTGGGTGATATATTCTTAAAAATGCTAAGATTACATGGAGAATTTATTTGCTGCTTAGGGAAAATATTGTGTGATTTTCTGAACAAAATTAGAAATATGTTTTGCCAAGAAAGTAGGTTGAAGCTTTAAAATGCTTCATTAATCCCAAAGTAAACCCCATTGCTACCATCAATACCTATTCCTGCATCCAGTCGAACCCAAGTGTCCTGGGTTTTTAAAAGTTTAAATCTAATGCCTCCTCCAGCACTTGGTTTTAAATCGTTTAGGCTTAAAAGTTGTTTTTGATTGTTTGCTACTTTACCCATAAGCCCAAATCCAGCCAAAGCCCAACGAGGTTTAAAACGATATCGGTATTCTGCTTGGAACAGGTACAGACTTTTGTCTATATACCTTCCTTGATAGTAGCCACGAGCTCTATTGCCACCACCATACCAGGCCAATCCCTGGAATGGAGGATTTCCGTAATTCCCTTCGTAATACAATTGTAAAGCAACTATGC
Source organism: Xanthomarina gelatinilytica (assembly GCF_000348685.1). GTDB lineage: Bacteria > Bacteroidota > Bacteroidia > Flavobacteriales > Flavobacteriaceae > Xanthomarina > Xanthomarina gelatinilytica. Next base: position 881,280 of record NZ_ANLA01000004.1, read on the forward strand.
TATGTTCTCCTATTTTTTGGTAAGTGCGTAAGTCTGCAATAAATTTGTTGTAATTTTCCGTAGCTCCAAAAAGTTCACTGGAAAATTGGGCATTCATTTTAAGCAAATGCCCAGAAAGAGGTGAACCCACATTGTCCCTGGAATCTAAATTAAAAATCACTCCAAACCCGCTAATAACAGCTCCATCACTACCCGTAATGTCTCCTTGGCTTAAAAGACCTCCATCAACAACTTTGGTTACATCATGGTTTTCATAAATGTACTCAAAACCAAAATTAAGGGCTGGAGGCAATCGTTTTAAAAAACTGACCTTTAATATTTGTGAGGTCATATCGTAAGATTCCTCATTGCTATTGGGTGTGTCATTGCCAATTCCCCAAAAATTGTTTGGAAATATTTTCCATTTAAAATTCATGTCAAGAAAATAATCGCCTTTGCCAAAATAAATTTGTGGGATCACATCAATAATAAATTGTTTATTGGATGTCATTATAAAATCTACAAAAATATTGGATACCCTATCGTTGTATATGTTCTTTTGTTTTAATAGAAATACTTGTGCTCCAGCTCCAAAACCAAAGCTTGTTTCTGGAGTGTAAAAAATTATGGGTATGGCTACAAATTGAAATTTTTTATTTTTATTAATGGTGTCGGACTTGATCACATCGTCTTTTTGCTGACCAAATCCATCAGGAATAAAAAAGATACATATCAATATAAAGAAAAATAGTTTTTTCATTAAAGAGGTTTCGTGTCCAACAATATTTTAAATCCAAAAGAGAAGGAAAGGTTGCTAAGCTCAAAAGAGTTTTGGTTTGTACTCTCATTGATATTGTTTTCCTGCGTTAAATTCAACCAATAAACATTATAGTTAAGGCCAAGTTCAAAAGATACGCGATCTTGTATAACATACGAAAAACCAAAGGTTGAAAGAAACCCAAAACCACCACCTTTATTTACGTTTTCAACATACACTTCTTCATCCAATCCACCAATGGTTTCCCTGTATAAAACATAGCCAGGGGATAAACTGAAAAACACAGAGCCAATGCTGCTTGGGGAAAGAAAGTAAGTGCCTTTTGGACCTATAAAGAAAATCTCGGAAGTATTTTCCTCGCTTTCATTTTCTTCATTCCTTCGTTCCATATTGGCCGAAATACCAAGATTTAAACGGTCTATTATAAATTTTCCTGTACCAATTTCAACTCTGTACCAATTACTTATGGATTTATTATCTGTTTTTGTGTTTTCAAAAGATCCTGAGCCTATGGAACCTGTTAATCCCGTAAGCCATCTGCCTTTTCTAAAAGGGGTAACATCAGCAGTGTCAGTTGTGTCTGTTTGGGTGTCTTGTGAATAACAAATAGTAGGCATGAAACAGATGCATGCTGTAATGAAAAAGGCAAAAAACAATTTGTTTATCACTTAAAAACGGTTCTTTATAATAGGGTTGAACTTATACTACGAAAGTATTAAAAAAAACCTACATAATGTTTAATACATTAAAAAGTTACCAAACATGAAAAAAGTAAAAAGGAATAAAATCGTCAAGGTTTTTTTAACTAGAAATGGGATTGTTACGTTTAAAAATTTTAAAACTATCTTTGCATATTAAATGTTTAAGATGCACAAAGCAGGTTTTGTAAATATTATAGGAAATCCAAATGTTGGGAAATCCACATTAATGAATGCGTTTGTTGGTGAAAAGTTGTCCATTATTACTTCTAAAGCACAAACCACACGTCATAGGATTTTAGGAATAGTGAATGGGGAGGATTTTCAAATGATATTGAGTGACACTCCTGGAATCATCAAACCAGCTTATCAATTACAGGAGTCCATGATGGATTTTGTAAAATCTGCTTTTGATGATGCCGATGTGCTAATTTACATGGTGGAAATTGGTGAAAAAGAGCTGAAAGACGAAGCTTTTTTTAATAAGATTACCAATTCCAAAATCCCCGTATTATTACTGCTGAATAAAATTGATAAATCAAACCAAGAACAGCTAGAAGAACAAGTGCAAAGTTGGGCAGCCAAAGTGCCAAATGCGGAAATTTATGCCATTTCAGCACTGGAAGGTTTTCAAGTGCAAGAGGTGTTTAACCGTATTGTAGAATTGCTTCCAGAATCGCCACCTTTTTATCCTAAAGATCAGCTTACAGACAAACCAGAACGGTTTTTTGTAAATGAAACCATTCGAGAAAAAATATTGTTGCATTACAAAAAAGAAATTCCATACGCTGTGGAAATTGATACTGAAGAGTTTTTTGAAGAAGAAAACATCATTAGGATGCGTTCTGTAATTATGGTGGAGCGTGAAACCCAAAAAGGCATCATTATAGGACATAAAGGAGCAGCTTTAAAACGGGTAGGTATGGAAGCCAGAAAAGACCTGGAAAAATTCTTTGGTAAACAAGTGCATTTGGAACTGTACGTTAAAGTGAATAAAAACTGGCGTAACGATCAAAAACAATTAAAACGATTTGGGTATAATTAGGCGCTTTCATAATCTGTAGAGTCAAGTCTCGGCTTGTCAGTAAGCGAGTTGTACGTACAGGGTTTTAAGACTCAAATTAAGCGCTTCTTAGGGTATCTCGCATAAATCCATGCAGTAAATGCATCTCCTCCATGCCAGCTTTTTTGCCCATTTGCCCAATTACATACAACGCTATCCATATAAGTACCATAAAAAACATCAAGCTTATTTGCAGTGCATAACTTGTTTTTAAGGCCCAATTGGTATAAGCCCAAACTCCAAACCCAATAAATAGTCCAGCCACTATAAAATGAAAAAACATAAACATGGTCCAGACTGTTGGGTTGGGACCAAACAACCCACGAATGGTGCTAGAGTTTTCATCAATTTCATCAATTTCTAAATGTAGTTGTGGCGACCAAAAATGTTGTTTGTTTTTGGGTAATTTCAAAAACAAATGATTGTCTATTCTGGAAACTATAAAATTGTCTTGTTCTTTTTTGGCTTTATCAAATAAACCTAATAAATATTCATTGTTTTGGTTTTTTTCAAATTTAAAACGTGGCCTTAAAACCACTTCGTTTAGAGTAGAGGAGTTAGACATATAATTTCAAAAATTATTTCACTTTATAATCCAGTTTCATGGTAATGGAGGCTGTTTTTTCTTTCGATTCCGTGTTAAAGGTGCCTCCCCAAGAATAATCTTCGTCAGAATTCTGTCCGGTTATTTGAAAAATGCCCATTTTGGCAGAAATTAATTCCCCCAATTTACCACCAGAATTTTCAGCAATCATGTCTGCCCTGTGTTTGGCATCTGCAGTAGCTTTGGAAATCATTTCAATCTTTAAATCGGCCAATTTGGTGTAATAATATCTAGGCGATTGTGAATAAAATTGAATGCCTTTATTTAATAGTTCGGTAATTTCCCTCGAAACAGATTCTACTTTTTCTACATCTTTGGAATCTATTTGTAACGATTGAGTTAAAATATACCCTAAAAATTCTTCACCTACATATTGTCCGTCGTTATTGTACTTGCCACGTGTGTTTTTTCTACTGTTAACAGCATTGAAAACCAATTCTTTTTCGGTTATCCCTTTGGAAAGTAAATAGTCCGAAATTATTTTTTTGTCTTTTTCAAGGTCGCTATACGCTTGTTGAAGGTTAAAGCTCTCTTTGGAAAAAGAACCTTCCCACACAATCAAATCCGAAGTAAAATCGGCTTTCCCCAAGCCAGTTACAGAAATGGTGCCTTCGGTTTGATTTCTGTTCATAAAGGCATTGCCTAACAAAAAAGCAGAAATGACTATCGCTAAGGAAAAAATTATGGCAGCAATGTTGTTTTTCATAATTAAATATATTTTTTTGAGTGACACAAAATACAACGAAATCATAAGCATATCATTATATTTGCACCAAAATTTATTTAAAATGAGTAACATAGTTGCCATAGTGGGAAGACCCAATGTAGGGAAATCGACTTTTTTTAACCGTTTAATTAAAAGAAGAGAGGCTATTGTTGATGCCGTAAGTGGTGTTACCAGAGATAGACATTACGGAAAAAGCGATTGGAATGGCGTAGAGTTTTCTTTGATTGATACAGGTGGTTACGTAAAAGGTAGCGATGATGTTTTTGAAGCAGAAATAGACAAACAAGTGGAGCTGGCAATAGATGAAGCCGATGCCATTATTTTTATGGTAGATGTAGAGTCTGGTGTTACTGGAATGGACGAAGATGTGGCCACTTTACTTAGAAAAGTTAAAAAACCCGTGTTTTTGGTGGTGAACAAAGTAGACAATGCCAAAAGAGCAGAAGATGCCGTAGAGTTTTATTCTTTAGGCTTGGGAGACTACTTTACCATTGCCAGTATCAATGGTAGTGGCACAGGAGACTTACTGGATGCCCTTGTAGAGGCTTTACCGGAAAAAGAACATGTTGAAGAAGACGAATTGCCAAGATTTGCTGTAGTTGGAAGACCCAATGCAGGAAAATCATCGTTTATAAACGCACTTATTGGTGAAGATAGGTATATAGTTACAGACATTGCTGGCACAACAAGAGATTCCATAGATACCAAATACAACCGTTTTGGTTTTGAATTCAATTTGGTGGATACTGCTGGAATAAGACGAAAATCCAAGGTCAAAGACGATCTGGAATTTTATTCGGTTATGCGCAGTGTTCGTGCCATTGAGCATTGTGATGTATGTTTGTTGGTCATGGACGCAACTCGGGGTTTTGATGGTCAAGTACAGAATATTTTTTGGTTGGCAGAACGCAACAGGAAAGGTATAGTAATATTGGTGAACAAATGGGATTTGGTTGAAAAAGACAACAAATCCACCAATCAATATGAAAAGATAATAAGAAAGGAGATCGAGCCATTTACCGATGTACCTATAGTTTTTATTTCTGTATTGAACAAACAACGTATTTTTAAAGCTATTGAAACAGCTGTTGAAGTATATAACAACCGAACCAAAAAAATTAAAACCAGTGTTTTGAATGAGGTGTTGTTGCCAATTATTGAACACAATCCACCACCAGCATATAAAGGAAAGTTTGTGAAAATTAAATACATCATGCAATTGCCAACACCGCAGCCACAATTCGCATTTTTCTGTAATTTACCTCAATATGTAAGGGAGCCTTACAAACGCTTTCTTGAAAACAAACTTCGCGAACATTTTGATTTTAAAGGGGTTCCGGTGAGTGTGTATATGCGTAAGAAGTAAAATTTATATTTTTCTTAAGAAAATTCATACGAAAAACTAAGTACATTCGTTTTTTATTGTTGAACTCCAGTTGAGTTCTTTTTTAAGCTATCAATCAAAAAAACCATGAAGTACTTTTTATTTTTCATTGCTTTGTTATGCTTCACTGTTTCTTTTTCCCAATCCAATACCTTTGAAATTTCAGGAACTGTGGTTTCGGCCGATGATAAAACGCCACTTGAGTCTGCAACCGTACATTTAGAACGCATAAAAGACAGTACAGTTGTTACATATACCATTACAGATAAAAATGGTAAATTCTTTTTAAAAGATAATTTAAGCGATACAACGGTTAACTTGTACGTGTCTTATGTTGGTTACAGGACCTATTTAAAAAAAGTTACATTAAACCAAAGCTTCATTCATTTAAATACCTTGGAATTGGAAGTGAATTCAAGTGCTTTAAACGAAGTGCTTATTACATCTCAAGCACCAATTACCATTAAAAAAGACACCTTGGAATTTAATGTAAAATCCTTTAAAACAAAAAAGGATGCAACTGTTGAGGATTTACTGAAAGAGCTTCCAGGTGTTGAGGTGGATGAAGCCGGAAAAATAAAAGTCAACGGAAAAGAAGTGACTAAAATACTGGTAAATGGCAAACCTTTTTTTGGAGACGACCCAACCATTACCACGAAAAATTTAACCAAGGAAATTATAGATAAGGTCCAAATTGTGGACAGCAAAACAAAATCTGAAGCCTTTACTGGAGAAGTTACAGATGGTGAAGAAAAAACCATAAACCTAACCATTAGTGAAGAAAAGAATAAAGGGGTTTTTGGACGAGTAGCTGCTGGAGGGGGTACAGACCAGCGTTATGAATTTGCAGGCATGCTCAATTACTTTAACAACGACCAACGTGTGAGTGTTTTAGCAGGTGGTAACAATATTAATTCGCCAGGATTCAGTTTTGGGGAAATTCGAAAAATGTTCGGGAATATCAACAGTATGTCTGTTTCCAGTAATGGCACCTTTACCATAGATGGTAGAACGTTTGGTGGTGGAGCAGGTATAACAAAATCTCAAAATGCAGGAGCCAATTATGCCGATGTCATTGGTGAAAAAACAGATATCTCAGCCGATTATTTTTACTCTGGCAGCAATTCAGAAAATCAAACAGCCACCCAACGGGAAAATATTTTACCAGATTCCCGTTATTATACCAATTCTACATCCAATAGTTATAACGATAGTGGCAGCCATAGCGCCAATATAGGTTTCGATATAGAAATAGATTCTACTTTATTGATTAATGTGGATCCATCCTTTCGTTATTCCAAAAGCCAAAATACCTATACAGGTTATGAAGCGTCTTTAAACAACTCTAAAGTCTTAACCAACGAGTCGCATACAAATTCACAGATTGAAAATGTTGCAACCAATTTCACCAATAAGCTGAACGTCACTAAAAAATTTGGAAGTAAAGGAGCTTATATAAAAGCTGGAGTTGATGTAAGGGTAAACTCAAGGGAATCTAACGATTACTTGACATCGCTAACAAATGTATATGGTGAAGATGTTAACAACCCAAACAACCCGGATTATGTTTTAATAGACCAAACCAGTCGCGATCAATTTACAGATGGAAATGGAGATACCAAAACCCTTAGGTCCAATGTAAGTTACAGATTGCCCATTATTGATAAAAAGTTATTTGTGAATTTTGATTATGATTATTCAAATACCAAAACAGATGATACCAAAAGCACATTTGATAAAGATGCAGAAGGATATTATACCATTTTTAACCAAACCTTGAGTACCGATTTTGATTATACTGATGAGACTAGTGCTCCAGGAATTGCTTTAAGCTATAAAACCGAAGTGTTTTCAGCAAGAATAGCAAGCTCCTACTTGTTTAGGACATTGGGCAACAAAGATTTGTTAAGACCTGAATTTAATATAGAAAGAACGTTTAAAAACATGCAACTTAACTCTTATATGAATTACAAGTTAAGTGATAAAGCATCTGTTTACCTCAATTATTATCTACAGAACAATCCACCAGAATTACAACAGTTGCAAGCCTTTGCAGACGTATCAGATCCATTGAATACCATTGTGGGAAACCCTAACCTGGAACCTGAAACAAGTCATAGTTTTTATGCAGGATTCAATGCTTTCGATTTTCAGAAGAAAACGGGTTTTTATGGTTATTTTGGTGGTGCTTTTACAGATAATAAAGTTGTTTCAAAATCCATTGTAACAGAAGATCTAGAGAGAATAACCACATACGAGAATGTAAACGGGAACTACAATGCTTATGGAGGTGTAGATTATAGTAAAAGCATAAAACTGGATAGTTTAAGGTCTGTTAAGGTTGGTTTTGGGGTTTATACCAACATCTATAAAAATATTAATTTTAACAATGGTGTGCAATATGCCAGCCATGTAAATTCCTTTACTCCAGAATTGGATTTTACTTTTGAATGGAAAGATATTTTTGAAATCAGGCCAAGATACAGTGTTAGGTTCACTAATAATAAGTACAATTTGGACACTTTTGAGGATACCCAGTTTTTGTTTCATCAATTAAGAGTAAGGACTGTATGGTACCTACCTAAAAATTTTGAATGGCGAAATGATATAGAATATAATTACGATCCCAGCATATCAAGCAGTTTTCAACAAAGTGCCTGGTTTTGGAACAGTACCTTAGCCTATTCCTTTATGAAAGACAAAGCAATTCTTACTTTAAAGGCCTACGATTTATTGAACCAAAACACCAACGCTAGAAGAACAGCTACACAAAATTACATTCAAGATTCTCAAAGTACTGTTTTGCAACGTTATTTTATGCTTAGTTTTAGCTGGAAATTTAATAGTTTGGGTAAAAAAGGAGAAACACAAGACGATGGAATGTTCATTTTTGATTAAAGGGGTTCAATTTGAGTTTTAATTTCCCGCATTAAAAACTGGTACAGAACATTGCAGCTTGCAGTTTACCAACTACCTCCTGCGCCACCACCAGAGAAGCCTCCACCTCCAAAACCTCCACCAAAGCCACCTCCAGAAAACCCACCACCAGAAGAGCCGCCAAAGCCACCAGAAGAGCCACCATAGCTACCTCTTCCCATATTGCTCAAAATTATGGCGTCCAGGATACTGAAACCTCCAGATTTCCTGCCTCCAGAGCCTCCAGAGCCACCACGTCTGTTTTTGGAAATAGAAATTAAAATGATGATAAACACAATGAACATGAAAAAGATGACTCCAAAGGGGAAGCCTGAATTATTGGAAGATTTTCTGGAGCCTTGGTATTCGCCCATTAAAACTTCAAAAATGGCTTCGGTTCCTTTATCCAAGCCACTGTAATAATCACCTCTTTTAAATTCGGGAATAATCACGTTTCTTGTAAGTTCCCCAACAATACCAGCAGTTAATTTGTGTTCCACGCCATAACCCGGAGAAATCCATATTTTTCTGTCGTCTCTAGCCAATAATATAAAAACACCATTATCTTCTTTGGCTTGGCCTATTCCCCATTCGTGAGCCCATTTGGCCGACAAAAGACCAATGTTCTCTCCTTTGGTTGTTGGGATAATGGCTACTACAATCTGTGTGGAAGTGGTGTCGGAATATTTTATGAGTTTTTGTTCCAGACTGCTTTTTTCTGAAGCAGACAATAAAGACGCGTAATCGTAAACACTGGTTTGTTCTTTGGGAGTCTTGGGTATATCGAATTGTGACCACACGTTTTGAGTAAGACACAAACCCAAAAACAACATGATAACTAAGCGTATTGGTTTCTGTTTCATTATTTTCCTTTAGATATGTCGTTGGGTAATTCGTTTGTGTCTGCATGATGCCAAGGAAAATACGTCTCCAAGGCTTTACCGGCTTTTAAAATACCATCAACCAAACCTTGTTTAAAATGGCCCGATTTAAATTGTGCCTGTATGGCGTCTTTGGTATCGTTCCAGAAGTTTTTTCCAACCACATCGTTAATGCCTTTGTCGCCATATATAACAAAGGTTTTGTCTTCCACGGCAACATAAATCAATACGCCATTTTGTTCTTTGGTGTTATCCATTTTTAAAAAATGAAATATTTCCATGGCGCGATTAAAAACGTCTATTTTAGAAGATTTTTCAATATGCACCCTAATTTCTCCAGAGGTGTTTTTTTCGGCCATTCGAATGGCATGAACAATTTCTTGTTCTTCTTCGGCAGTTAAAAAATCTTCTATTTTAGACATTTTTTCTATAGTTAAATTTAGGGTTGAAGCCCTATAATTTAATTGCAATTACTTTTGTTTTATAATTGTTTTGGCCTCAAGGGTTATCAAGTTATTGGGCTATATTAAATATCTCAACAGCACCATAACTATTTTGGTGTGTTAAAATACTGCCATTACATTTTGTTTTGGTAGTATTTCAAATTTACAAAGTTTAATTAAAATCAAATTCTACATCAACTGGTTTTTCAGCGCCAGCTTCAGCATCAAAATAAGGTTTTCCTTCAAAATCAAACATACCAGCCAATATGGAATTAGGGAATTTTTTCACATGGTTGTTATAAGGTTTGATAGCTTCGTTATAACGGGTTCTGGCAGTTTGAATGGTGTTTTCGGTACTGGTTAATTCGTCTTGAAGTTTCAAGAAATTCTGGTTGGCCTTTAATTCTGGATATCTTTCAACTGTAACCAATAATCTGGATAAAGCACTGCTTAATCCACCTTGGGCCTGATTGAATTCTTGTAATTGTTCAGTAGTAATGTTAGAAGGGTCAATAGTAGTTTTGGTGGCTTCACTTCTGGCTTTTATAACCGCCTCAAGTGTGCTTTTTTCAAAATCTGCTGCTCCTTTAACTGTGTTTACCAAATTACCAATTAAATCGTTTCTACGTTGGTAAGAGGTTTGTACATTTCCCCAAGCTTCGCTTACGTTTTCATTAAGTTCAATAGCTGTATTATTAAATCCAACAGCCCAATTATAAATGCCAAAACCAATTACGGCAATAATAATTACAGGAATTATCCATTTTTTCATGATAAAGTATTTAAGTGTTAGTGTTTGCTTTATTAGTTGTAAAAGTGATCTAATTGTTACAACTGATTTTTAATTTTAATAAGTTGTGCTTTAATAGCTTCTAATTTACTGATAATTTCGAAGGTTTCCAGAGGTTTTTTCTTTTCTTCTTTTAGATGTGTTTTGGCACCTTCCAAGGTAAATCCTCTTTCTTTTACCAAATGAAAAATGAATTTTAGGTTTTTTATGTCTTCTGGAGTGAATTTTCTATTCCCTTTGGCGTTTTTTTTGGGTTTCAACACATCGAATTCTTTCTCCCAAAAACGGATTAAAGATGTATTTACATCAAAAGCTTTGGCTACTTCGCCAATACTGTAATATCGTTTTTCGGGTAAATCTATGTGCATTAATCTAAAGATTGGTTTTCTAACGATGCGTGCTCCAACAATTTATTGAACTCTTCAGCAGATAAACTGCCATAGTAGAAGTTGATAGGATTGATGCGCTGATCGTCTTTAAAAATTTCGTAATGTAAGTGTGGTGCTTCAGATCGACCTGTACTGCCAACAAACCCAATAATATCTCCTCGTTTTACTTTTTGGTTTTTTCTAACGTTGTATTTGTATAAATGTGCATACAGGCTAACATAGCCATAGCCATGATTAATTCTTACATGGTTGCCATAACCAGCAGCACCATTATCTGCACGCTCTACCACGCCATCACCAGAAGCATAAACAGGTGTGCCACGAGGTGCCGTAAAATCCATTCCCCAATGCATTTTTCTTACTTTGGTAAATGGATCTGTTCTAATTCCGTAGCCAGAAGCCATTCTGGTTAAATCCTCATTGTTTACGGGTTGTATGGCAGGAATGGCTGTTAGTAATTTTTCTTTTTCTTCAGCTAACTTGGTGATCTCATCCAAGGATTTGGATTGCACTACTATCTGTTTTTGGATTTGGTCCAAACGTTTATGGGTTTCTATTATTAATTTGGAATTGTCAAAGCCTTCTAAATCTTTATATCTATTAATACCGCCAAAACCGGCTTTTCTTTGCTCCTCGGGAATTGGGTTGGCTTCAAAATACAATCTGTAGATATTGTTGTCCCTTTCTGCAATATTGGCTAAAACAACTTCTGTTTCGTCCATTTTTTTATTCAGCAACTCCAGTTGCAATTGGGCATTTTGAAGTTCGTGCCTTAGCCCTTTCTCACGAGGCGATTCTATGTACTGACTGGCAATAAAAACAAATAAAAAAGCAAATAAAGCAGATGCCAACAAAAACAACGAAATGTATTTAACCGTTCTTCTTTTTTTACGCTCTATTTTTCTATAGGAAAGCGTATCTGGATCATAATAATATTTTACCTTACTCATTATCTAATTTATGCTATTTTTGCATGGAATTTATAGGTGTTTATGTATCTATTGAATTCCAAAACGAACAAACCTACAAAATATTTTCATTGTAAATTTAGTAAAAACTAAACGATAAAATAAGAAAGTAGGGTCTCTCAATCCGAAATTTAAAATAGATTTGTAGAGAAATTGTAAAAAACGCGTCGTTTTTATATAAAATTTAACAAAACAAGCATTCAAATTAACTAGATGAAGTCTCAAGAAGTACGTTCAAAATTTTTAAGTTTTTTTAAAGAGAAAAAACACAGTATTGTACCATCTGCACCAATGGTTTTAAAAGATGATCCTACACTTATGTTTGTGAATTCTGGAATGGCACCTTTTAAGGAATATTTTTTAGGAAATGCCAAGCCAAAAAACAACCGTATTGCAGATACTCAAAAATGCTTACGTGTGTCTGGAAAACACAACGACTTGGAAGAAGTGGGTTACGATACGTACCACCACACACTTTTTGAAATGCTAGGAAACTGGAGCTTTGGCGATTATTTTAAAAAAGAGGCCATTGCTTGGGCTTGGGAACTTCTAACAGAAGTTTATAAAATAGATAAAGACATTCTCTATGTAACTGTTTTTGAGGGAAGCAATGACGGCGATATCCTGTCTATGGATCAAGAAGCCTTCGATTTGTGGAAACAGTTTGTCCCAGAAGACCGAATTTTGATGGGCAATAAAAAAGACAATTTCTGGGAAATGGGAGACCAAGGGCCTTGTGGACCTTGTAGCGAAATCCACGTGGATATTCGTTCTACTGAAGAAAAAGCCAAAGTGGATGGAAAAACTTTAATAAATAAAGACCATCCTCAAGTGGTGGAAATATGGAATTTGGTGTTTATGCAATACAACCGAAAAGCAAACGGTTCCCTGGAAGTGCTGCCAAACAAACATATAGACACTGGAATGGGCTTTGAGCGCTTGTGCATGGTGTTGCAAGGCGTTCAAAGTAATTACGATACAGATGTTTTTACACCAATTATCAGGGAAATTGAAACCATTTCCAATAAACAATACCTTCCCGTAGGGACAAGTCGCGACTTGTCCGTTACAAATAATAATTTGTCCGCAACAAATAAAGATTTGTCCGAACAAGAAAAAATTAACATTGCCATTCGTGTTATTTCAGATCACGTTCGTGCAGTAGCATTTTCAGTTGCAGATGGCCAATTGCCAAGCAACACAGGAGCAGGTTATGTGATCAGACGGATTTTACGTCGTGCCATTCGTTACAGTTTTACATTTTTGGAACAGAAAGAGCCATTTATTTATAGATTGGTAGAGGTGTTAAGCCAGAAAATGGGAGAAGCCTTTCCTGAACTTAAAGCTCAAAAACAATTGATAGAGAATGTTATTAGGGAAGAAGAACAATCGTTTTTAAGAACCTTGGATCAAGGGTTGGTACTGCTAAACAGAATTGTAGAAGATGAAACATCGGATGTGATATCTGGAGAAAAAGCATTCGAATTATACGACACCTTTGGTTTTCCTATAGATTTAACGGCTTTAATTCTTCGTGAAAAAGGCTTGAAATTGGATGAAGCTGGTTTTCATGCAGAAATGAAAAAACAAAAAGACCGTTCTCGTGCAGCCAGTGAAATGAGTACCGAAGACTGGACCATTTTAAAAGAAGATGCCGTTCAGGAATTTGTTGGTTATGATATGTTGGAAACTAAAGTAAAAATTACACGATACAGAAAGGTGATATCCAAAAAAGATGGCGCCATGTATCAGTTGGTTTTCAATTTAACACCTTTTTATCCGGAAGGAGGAGGGCAAGTAGGTGACAAAGGTTATTTGGAAGATGCTCATGGAGACATAGTTTATATCTTAGACACCAAAAAAGAGAATAATGTTATTATTCATTTTGCTAAAAACCTGCCTAAACATCTAGAAGAAACATTTACGGCAACGGTAGATGCCAAACAACGTTACAGGACAGAGTGCAACCATACGGCAACACACTTGTTGCATCAAGCTTTAAGGGAAATTTTAGGAGACCATGTAGAGCAAAAAGGCTCAGCAGTGCATTCAAAATACTTGCGTTTTGATTTTTCACATTTCTCTAAGCTAACTTCTGAAGAATTACGGGATGTGGAAAGTTTTGTAAATGCCAGGATTGCAGGAAAACTACCTCTACAGGAAAAACGTAATATTCCTATGGAACAAGCTTTGGAAGAAGGTGCCATAGCTCTTTTTGGTGAAAAATATGGCGATACGGTTCGTGCCATTCGTTTTGGGCAATCCATGGAGCTTTGTGGCGGAACACACGTAAAGAACACAGGCGATATTTGGTATTTTAAAATTGTTTCTGAAGGAGCTGTGGCTGCAGGAATCCGAAGGATAGAAGCCATAACAAACGATGCTGTTAAAGACTATTTTGAAGATGCCAATAAAGCATTTACAGATATAAAAAGCCTGCTGAACAATCCTAAAGAACCTATAAAAGCTTTAGAGAGCCTTCAAGCAGAAAATGCCGATTTAAAGAAGCAAATTGAAAGTTTGCTTAAAGACAAGGCAAAAAACATAAAAAGTGATCTTAAAGCAGAATTGACTGAAAAGAATGGCATTCTATTTTTAGCAAAGAAATTGGACTTGGATGCTGCTGGAATAAAAGATGTTTGTTTTGAAATGGGAAGCCAGTATTCTAATTTGTTCTTGATATTTGGTGCCGAAAACGATGGTAAAGCCTTATTATCCTGTTACATTTCCAAAGAATTGGTTTCAGAAAAAGGATTGAATGCAGGACAAATAGTTAGGGAATTGGGAAAATATATCCAAGGAGGTGGAGGAGGACAGCCTTTCTTTGCAACAGCAGGAGGGAAACATCCAGAAGGTATTGATGAAGCTTTAAAAGCCAGTGAGAACTATATAAAATAATATTCGTAGTTTTTGTCCAGAAAAACGCAGGGCAAAACCTAAGAGATTCACAGAGACTTTTTAAAAAAAAAGTCTCTGTGAATCTTTGTGTAACAAGTGGTCTTATAAAATACATTAATGAATCTTCAAACAAAAATCCAAGTAAAAAAGCAACCACATAATCAAATAGATTATCAATCTAAGCTATTTTTAATTGGATCGTGTTTTGTTGAGAATATAGGGTCGAAATTAGAGTATTTTAAATTTAAAACCCTTCAAAATCCGTTTGGTATTTTGTTTCACCCTTTAGCCATAGAAAACTTAATAACCAATGCCATTAATGAAAAAGTGTATATTGAAGAGGATCTCTTTTTTCAAAACGAACAATGGCATTGTTTTGAGGCGCATTCCAAATTAAGTTCCACATCCAAAAACGATTTGTTGAATGGTTTAAACCAGCAAATTCAAGCTGCAAATCATCAAATAAAAGATACAACACATATAATTCTTACTCTAGGAACTGCTTGGGTCTATAGGTTTATAGATACAGATGCCATTGTGGCCAATTGCCATAAAGTTCCACAAAAGAGGTTTTTAAAGGAATTACTTTCAGTAGACGACATTTTGCAATCCCTTCAAGCTATTGTAAGTTTAATTAAAAGTGTGAATAAAAAAGCAACCATAGTTTTTACAGTGTCTCCAGTAAGACATTTAAAAGATGGGTTTGTGGAAAACACACAAAGTAAGGCACATTTAATTTCAGCCATACATGAATTTTTAAGTCGACAACCTGTCCTTACCGAAATGAGACTTTCGGGCAACCCAACAATCTGCAATCAGCAAACTTTTTATTTCCCAGCTTACGAACTTATGATGGATGAACTTCGGGATTATCGTTTTTATGCAGAAGACATGGTTCATCCCAATCAAACAGCCATTAATTATATTTGGGAAATATTTAAAGACGTTTGGATTTCAAACAACGCGTTTAAAACCATGGACGAAGTTGAGACTATCCAAAAAGGGCTTCAGCACAAACCATTCAATCCAAATTCCGAAGCACATCAATTGTTTCTTCAAAAATTATCAGAGAGAATAGACAGGCTGCAATTGCGATTCCCACATATTTTGTTTTAAACTCTCCAACCTATTTTGTCAAGTATCCATACCTTGTTTTAAAAATACGTAATTCTTCGTATTGATTGCCAAGCCGTTAATTTGCAATTTTGGAATATTATTAACCTCAAAAATATTTCAACAATGAGAACTTTAAAACATGCCGTATTACTATTAATGTGTTTTTCG
The DNA here is from genome assembly GCF_000348685.1 of Xanthomarina gelatinilytica. Taxonomy (GTDB): domain Bacteria; phylum Bacteroidota; class Bacteroidia; order Flavobacteriales; family Flavobacteriaceae; genus Xanthomarina; species Xanthomarina gelatinilytica. The sequence goes on from NZ_ANLA01000004.1 coordinate 897,082, forward strand.
CTAATGACTTTTTCTTCTTGCTCCAACGATGATGATGGAGGAGATGGGGGTGGTGGAGGAGCTGCTGCAGGTACTATTACAGCCAAGATTAACGGAAGCTCTTTTACTTCTTTAGAAATGACTTCTTTTGCAAATACCACAACTGGTGGAGGGCAAACCACATTGGTCATGCAAGGGAACACACAATCTCAAGCTATTAATATGATTATTAATGGTTATGATGGTGTAGGTACTTATCAGTTAAGTGATGATAATGTATTTCGCTCTGCTTCTTATATAGAGCCTAATATTAGTGATCCAATGGCTACGCAAACATGGAATGCGCCTTTCCAAGATTCTGGAGTGGTTGGTGAAATTAAAATTTCGGAAGAAACTGATACCAATATTAAAGGGACTTTCAATTTTACTTGTAAAAACAGTAATGATGGAACGACCAAAAACGTTACGGAAGGTTCTTTTAACTTGAATAAGCAACAGTAAAAACGCTTGTACAACTTCTTAAAGTCTTGACAATTAAATCTTGTTGTTGAGATTAAACCCGATTAGGCGCAATACAGGTAGGTTGTTGCGCTTAATCTTTTTAAAACATCGTTTTATCGAAAAATTATATAGTATCTATCATTAAATTGTATTTTTATTGTGCTATTAATCAATTTTATAAACAAACATCAGGCAACATCTACTTTTGAGGGATCGCGTTTGATGTTTTTTATGTCTATAATGTAAATAATAGCATGCTTTAAATATCTTAATAAAGCATTGGGTTATGGATTTCAATTTTCTATTTTCTTTAGTTCTGTTCTTGCTTATAAGTATCTTGTTGCTTTTAAGCTTAAAAACCATTAGGGCAACCAAATGGCAGGCCAAAAACGCTCAAGAAAACTACTTAAAGTTGCATAAAAAGCTGGTTGATAGCAGGTTGATGCAAGAACAGAATGTGGAAAAAAATGCTTATTTGGAACGTTATAATAAATCTTTGATGGATGCCTTATTCGAAATTACAAAAGAGCTGCTATTAACAAAAAAGAGTATATTAGAAGAGTATTACAATTAATTATATGAAGAAATTATTACTCATTTTTATAAGCCTGTTTTTTAATCTCCATGGCTTTTCACAAAACCCAGTAAAAATTATTGATAGTTTAAAAATTGAACTTTCAAAAAAACCAGACGAAGCAACAAAAGCTAAAATTTATGGAGATTTAACTTGGTATTACTGTTCTGTTTCAACAGATTCTGCTCTAGTTTATGGAAAAAAGGCCATGAATTTAGCTGAAAAAATGAATGATTCTGTTTTTTTAGCTCAAACGTTTAATGATTATGCTACAGTATATTATTTAAAAGGAGATTACGATGTCTCTGAAGATCTATTAAAAAAGTCTTTAAAAATTAGAAATAAGCTTCAAGATTCTTCAGGAATTGCTGCTGTAAATTCTAAATTAGGAAATATTTATTATAAGAAATCTCTCCTTGATAGTTCCATGATTTATTTTTTAAAATCGTTGAAGTATTACGATGATATTGGAAATAAGGTTGTTTCAAATTCCCTGAAAAGTAATATTGCTAACATTTATATGACGTTAAAGAATTATTCTAAAGCAGAACAATACTTAAATGAAAATATTACATTTTTCCAGGAAAATAATCAGTTAGAATATTTAAGTAATTCCTTTGTGAGCATGGCTAGTCTTTTTTTATTTAAAAAAGACACTACAAATGCCATAAACTACTTAAAGAAAGGAATAAAAGAAGCTGAAAAAGTTAATGCATATCCAACTTTAGGTTCTGCATATAATAATTTAGGAACTATTTATAGCGACAAAAAAGATTATAAACTAGCTAAACAATATGTTCTTAAATCTATTGAAATAAGAGAGAAAAGTAATTTAGGAACAGAATTGGCAAGTTCTAAATTAACCCTTGCTGGTATTTACAATAATTTAGGCGAGTTTAATAAAGCGAAACCTATTTTATTAGAAAGTTTAAACGTGTTTATTAATGAAAAAGTAGTAGATAAAAGTTTATTAGTTTACTTGCAACTTATACCAGTATATGCTAGCGAATCTAAACCAGATAGTGTGGCATATTACACAAATTTATATATTAAAAATCAAGATCTTGTCCAGCAAGAAAACGCGCTTAAATTAAGTAGTGAGTTAGAAACTAAATACGAAACCGAAAAAAAAGAAAAAGAAATTTTGTTGCAACAAGCACAAATTTCTATTAAAGAACAAGACTTAAAAACCAAAAACTATCAAATTATTAGTCTAATTGTTTTAGCTATTATTTTATCATTATTTGGTTATTTATTGTACAACCAACAAAAATTAAAACACAACCAACTTAAAAAAGAAACCGAGTTAAAAGAAGCTCTAATTAAAATCGAAACCCAAAACAAACTGCAAGACCAACGTTTAAGAATAAGTAGAGATTTACATGATAATATTGGAGCGCAATTAACTTTTATCATTTCGTCTTTAGATAATTTAAAATATGGATTCAAACTCCCAGACAATCTAAACGACAAACTTAAATACATTAGTGAGTTTACCTCTTCGACCATTTATGAGCTTAGGGATACCATTTGGGCCATGAACAAAAGCGAAATTAGTTTTGAGGACTTACAATCCAGGATTTCCAATTTTATAGAAAAAGCAAATAAATCATCCCATGCCGTAACCTTTAATTTTATCGTGGACAAAGAATTGAAAAACCATAAAATGTTCACATCTGTACAAGGTATGAACATCTATAGGATTATTCAGGAAGCCATAAACAACGCATTAAAATATGCCAATGCCACTCAAATTGATGTCAACTTTTCATCAAAGAATACTGTTTACGAACTAATAATTACAGATAACGGAATAGGTTTCGACCTCAATAACATTGAATTTGGCAATGGTATAAACAACATGAAAAAACGCGCTCATGAACTGGAAGCAGAGTTTGAAATAACATCTCAATTGAACAATGGAACAACCATAAGGGTCTATAAAACAAGGAATACGTAATTCTTCGTATTATTTTATATCATTTATATGGTTATTTTAGTAAAAATTAGAACGCATGAATATTAAAATTGCCATAGTAGACGACAATTCGTTTCTTATAAATGCCGTTAAGGAAAAACTCTCCTTTTTTGAAGATTTAAATTTTAAATTTTCTGCCTTAAATGGTTCCGATTTATTGGTTAAACTGGAAGACAACCACAACATAGATTTGATTTTAATGGATATAGAAATGCCAATTTTAAATGGTATAGAAACCACAGAAATCGTTAAACAAAAATATCCTCACATTAAAACAATCATGCTCACGGTTTTTGATAACGACGAAAATATTTTCAAGTCCATTAAGGCAGGAGCGGACGGTTATTTGCTAAAAGAGATCAATGCCCAGGATTTGCACGATGGCATTTTGGAAACCTTAAATGGAGGTGCAGCCATGAATCCGTCCATTGCATTAAAAACGTTAAAGCTTCTCCGAAACCCTTTAAACATAGAAAACCAACAGGAACAGGAAGACATCAAACTAACCGCAAGAGAAATCGAGGTCTTGGAACAATTAAGTAAGGGCTTAAGTTATAATGCCATAGCACAGAATTTGATACTCTCTACAGGAACTGTTAGAAAACACATAGAAAACATATACAACAAACTTCAGGTACACAATAAAATAGAAGCCTTACAAAAGGCTAAAAAAAACAACTTAATTTAAAAAAAAGTGTTTTAAGCTAATTTCCGTTTTTTTGTCTATTTTTAGGAATGCGCAAAATTCTATTAGGAGTCATCATAACACTAACAATACTCTTCGCTTTTAAATATTGCGAAGATAAAAAAGATGAAAAAATAGTTCTTCGGGAAAGTTCTGCCTTAATACAAGAACACATTAAAAACGTTGGAAAACTAGTTGTTACCGAAGGCCATTTTAGCGAAGTTTTCACATATAAAAATTCTAAAGCAGTTGTAGGCTTCCCCTTTTTAGGACACCTCAAAGTTCGATAAAT
>NZ_ANLA01000005.1 GCF_000348685.1 Xanthomarina gelatinilytica
GTTTTATTCATTTAGTTTCTCGGTTTTTTACATTAACCACAACTTGGGATATCAACACATTTGTACCTGTTTATAAAAATCCATTAAATCTAAATGTTTCCTCAAATTTATAAAATAAATTTGTTGCATGTATGCCCTTATAGATTGTAATAATTTTTATGCTTCTTGTGAGAGAGTATTTAACCCATCATTAAATGGTAAGCCAGTTGTGGTTTTATCCAATAATGATGGTTGTGTTATTGCGCGTTCTAATGAGGCCAAAGCATTGGGTATTCCAATGGGCGCACCTGCATTTGAGTATAAAAAGACATTTGAGAAGTATAATATCAACATTTTTTCTTCCAATTATGCGTTGTATGGTGATATGAGTAGTAGAGTGATGAATCTACTTTCAGAGTTTACACCGGAAGTTGAAATATACAGTATTGATGAAGCCTTTTTAAAATTTATAGGTTTTGATTTTTTTAATTTCCAAGAGATAGGTCTTCAAATGAAAAGAAGAGTTACCAAAGGAACGGGAATCCCTATAAGTATCGGTTTTGCACCTACAAAAGCCTTGTCTAAGGTTGCTAATAGAATAGCCAAAAAGTTTTCTGAACGCACTAACGGTATCTATGTCATAGATAGTGAAGAAAAAAGGATAAAAGCCTTAAAATGGTTGTCAATAGAGGATGTATGGGGAATAGGGAGAAAGCATGCTAAAAGACTAAAAGCATTGCAAATTTATAACGCCTATCAATTTACGCAACTCTCAGATGACTGGGTACGTAAAAATATGTCGGTTGTTGGTTTACGTCTCAAACACGATTTAGAGGGAAAACCTACTTTAGATTTAGAAACTACGGCAAACAAGAAAATGATAGCAACCACACGTTCATTTGAAGGGATGTTGACATCATATCAAGATATTAGAGAGCGTGTGTCTACGTTTGCTGTGTCCTGTGCAGAAAAACTTCGTCATCAACAATCACAATGCCATATGCTCATGGTCTTTTTGCATACCAATGGTTTTAGAAAAGATTTACCTCAATACGGTAGAAACATTGTTGTAAAAACCCATTATCCAACCAATTCAAGTATCGATTTAGTTACATATGCAGAAGTAGGGTTGCAAGCCATTTATAGAGAGGGTTTTCATTATAAAAAAGCAGGTGTTATTGTAATGGGTTTAACCCCAAACAATCAAAAACAATATAGTTTGTTTACTTCAGAAAATCCAAAGCATGAACCAATAATGAACGTGGTAGATAGACTTAATAAAGCTTATGGTAACAATAAAATTAAGTTTGGTAGTCAGTCATTGGGAAGACAATGGAAGATGAAGCAAGAAAAATTATCTCCAAGATATTCAACTAATATACAAGAGATAATTACAATAAACGCATAACATAGTCCTAAGTTTGAACGGCTTAGTACTCATATTTTGTTTCAATAATTAAAACTAATACATCATCATGAAACACTCGTCTTTCAATTATATTATTTTTTTTGTCATACTTATACTTGAATGAAGTTACTTTTCCCTTAATAGTATCGCTGTTTTTTATCCTAATACTACTTGCCCAAATTGGGTCGTTATTTTTGTTAAATACTGTTTTTGAATGCCTTAAAAGTACGTCTTTATCATTATAATATTTATAGCTGATTTTGTTTCCGTAATTATCATATTCAATTTCAGATCTATTTTTTTGGTTTCCTTTATAATCATACATTGTTGACTCAATTATATTCCATTTTTTATCATATTTATTAATTGAACAAGCTTTAGAAGTACTATCAATACTTTTTTTGTTTAATATTTCTATTCTGTTTTTTATATCTATGATTGCTTTGCCAGTTGTTTTTTTTCCGTCTTCAATAGTCGTGTTTTCAGTTCTTAAACCATATTTATTGTATTTATATGTAGTTTCACGAATAATAGAGTCTCCTTTAGATATAATAGTCTTTATTATATTTCCTTTTTTATCATAAAAATAACTATAGTTTAATGGTAAAGGTGAATAATTTGGTGGTGAGAATGAAAAAGATTTTTTACTCCTTAAATTGTAATCATACAAGGTTACACTTTTAATATCTTTGGTTATAATTTCTATAGTATCCTTGTAGATAACTTCGTAATCAATTGATTCAACTTTTTTAGGATGACCATATAAGCCATCAAAATTTAAACTTGTACAGCTTGTATACGCTATTAAATAGAATATAATTAGAAGTTTTTTCATTAAGTAATTATATATTTATTCAAATATATTTAATTTATGTGCTTTCACACCTCTCAAACCAAAAAAGTGGTCGCGCTTGAAAATAAGTTTAAGGTAAAGATTTCCGATAATGCCTTAATAGACTATTTCAATACGCCAAAGTATCACTTAAATGGTTTCGCCCATCCAAACATGCTCGTTATTCCACAAGAGAGGCCAGACGTTTTGGCACCAGCTGTTTGGGGCATAGTTCCAAATAATAAGAATACAGATGAAATAAAGCCATACTATAAAGAAGCAGTCAAATATGGAGGAGGTTTAAATGCACGTTCAGAGAAGGTATTTCAGCATTTTATTTATAAGGATTCCATCATGGAGAAACGTTGTATCATTCCAGTTTCAGGCTTTTTTGAACCCCATGACCAAAACGGGAAAAAGTATCCGTTCCATTTTAAATCTAAAAGCAATGATGTATTGGCATTGGCAGGCTTATATACAGTAATTGATACATACATCACCTTTACTGTTTTAACAAAAGAAGCATCTCCATTATTCGAGAAAGTGCATAACTCTAAAAAACGTCAGCCAATTATACTTGATGAAGATAGAACCCATAATTGGTTATCTGTGGATTTAAGGGCATCGGATATAAAAGATGTTTTAAAGTATCATTACCCAGAAAATGATTTAGAAGTTTATCCAGTAAGCAAAGATTTGTTCAATACAAACGTTGATAGTAATATCCCAAGTATCATTGAGCGAGCGTACTATGACGATTTATTGCTTAAAGTATAAACTTGATTTGTCTTTATTGATGTTTTTTTAAAACCAAAAAGCGATTGTCTGAAAAGTGGTTTAGATACCTCATTGTATTCAGCATGACACTTTTTCAGACAGTCTCTTTTAGTAGTGGTTTTTCCAGCACTCACCAAAAAAAACGAGTTTGAGTGGTTGGAACTCTTTGAGGACAACAAGCAAAAAGCTCAAGATTTACAAGCCTAAATAACCCAAACGGAAAAAGAGATAGACCAGATGGTGTGTGAGTTGCCTGGCTTGACACAGGAGGAAATTAAAATTATTGAGGAGTCTTAACTATAAACAAGCATGACTATTGTTTTTGATTTTGATGTGATGCATTGCAATACACATCTAAAAAATAAATCGCGCAGACAGGTTTGGGGTAAAATTTAGAGATAATTCGTTTGTTTCAATAACCGTATCGTCCTTTAGCGTGTAGAATTTATTTATTATGTTTTCGGTGCCAAAAACATTCCAAATAGAGCCGCCAAACTCCCCTTTAATTTTACTGTTAAGATCAACAGTGTATAAGGCAGAGACATCTGCCCTAAAATAAGAATCTAACCTAGATGAGTTTGTTGACTGAAAATTGATTTCGTTATTTACTATTTCATTGCCTTTAACGGGTTCTGTAATAGGCTTGCCTGTATGCCAATTTAGTCCCAACGAAAATTTAAAACTATTTTTAGTGTATGAAGAACCAAAGGAGGCAGCATGGGTTATATCGAAATTACTTGGAAATGGATTCTGACTAATAGATTTAAAGGTGTACTTATTATCCATGTAGGAATAGCTTAACCATATATTATAATTGGGGAAGGACTTTTTAAGTAGTAAATCCATACCATAAACGCTGTTGGTACCACTTGATTTTTCAAATTGAAATTGGTCTGTAAATCCTTGGCTTTGCGTAGTAATGCCACTTATGTATTTATAATAAAATTCTGAACTGATAAGAAAACTGTTTTTTGAGTAATTTATACCAAAGGATCCTTGTTTGCTCTGTATTACTGGAATGGAACTGTTATTGGATAATTGCCAACGTCTTTTTTCCACCCCTAAAAAGTCGTTTTGGAAATTTATTATTTGCGAGGTATTCTGACTTTTAAATTCGCCTAATATTTCTACAGAAAAATAGTTCCAAAAGCGATGTGAAAAATTTAAACGAGGTTCCATCAGGCTTTTTTTAAATTTATGGATGTAGTTATAGCGCAGGCCAAAATTAAGATAGGTTTTTTTATTAGAGCTGATATAGGCCATTTCCGAAAATAGACCATTTGTTCGTAAAACTTCGGAAACCAATAGTCTATAAATGGGATTATCCACATCGTCTAAATTGGTGATTTCTGTTTCAACAAATTGGTAGCCCAAGCTTATATTAAACCTGTTATTTATCTTATATTTATTAATAAGTTTTAAACTTGATTCAGAAATCTGGTTTTCCTGTAAGAACCGTTGATCTTCAAGCAGGTTTGCATTTGTGGCTTCTAGTTTATAATCGGTTTCATAAAATTCAACCGATGTATTTATTTTTTCATTCCAGATACGCTCATAAAATAAAGAACCAGCAATACTATTTTGTGTTAGTTTGCTTTCTTTAGATCTTTCTAAATTGTCAATTACCGTATTTTCATCGAATACTAATTTATTTGAAGCATTAATAAAATTAAGGCGCAATTTGTCTTTTGGGCTTATTTCATAGAGCCAGCGCAAGGAAAAATCGTAAAAATCGAAATCTTCATTTGTGTTTAATACATTCGAGGTATTGTTTTCATAATCCGGATTTTGTGTGATTCTTTCAAAATACCTATTGAAGGTTGGTGTTTTTAAATAATCGTATAAGGATTTTCTTGCAGCAATTTCAACCGAGGACTTGTCGCTAATTTTTAAATCTAAAAACCCATTTAAATCTACTAAATTGAAACCAATGCTAGCTGTAGTTTTGGGATTTAACTTAGTTTCTGTATTCATTGAAATGGTTCCGGAAATACCATCTGTATAGGATGCATTTGTTCCATTTTTTATTAAAAGAACATCTTTGGTTATTTGTGGGTTATACAAGGATATGAGACCAAAAAAATGACCAGATTGATACATTTTTATACCATCCCAAAGAATTAAGTTTTGATCGTGGGAACCACCTCTAATATTAAGGTTTGTAGCGGTTTCATCTACACTTAAAACACCTGGAAAAGCTTGAAGTGACAAAAACACATCCGTATCTATAAGTCCAGGTAGGATGTCGAATTTAGAGAAATCTATTTCATAGGTGCCTAAATTGGTTTTTGTGATTCCTGAAGTAATATAATTTGTTAGGTAAACTTCAGACAACGATTGGATGTTAGGTTCAAGAACTATGTCCATACAGGTTGCTTTTTGAGCTCTATTTGCAGACAGGTTTAAAGTTTTAAACCCTAATGAACGGATGACTATTCTGTCATTGATGCTTTTTATATCAATTTCAAAATAACCATGTTTATCACTTATAGTTCCAGAAGTTTTTGTTTGAATGGTAGCTTGTTCAATTGGCAAGCCGTCTTCTTTACTTTTAATGTAGCCACAAAACTTGCCCAAAGGTTTTGTAGTAATAATTATGATGCCGTTTTCGGAAGAATTGAATTTTAAATCCGTATTATTTTCCAAGTACAACAAGACCTCTTGTAAGCTTAAATTTGAATCTGGAGCTCTAATAAATACTTGGTCTATATTATCTGGAGCATAATTAAATTGGATGTTGTAACTGTTCTCAATACCCTTAAGAATTATGGATAAAGGGCTTTTGTCTTGAGCCATCATATTACAGGTAAAACTCAAAACAAAGCATAAAAGAACCAGTATTCTAATGTTGTGCCCCATAAATTACAATGCTGTTTTTTGAACTCCATTTGTATGATAAATTCATAGGCTTTGTAATAGATATAAGCGCATTTTCTATATTGTTATGAGTAAAAGCACCAGAAAACAAACGCTTTAAATTTAATTTTTCTGTAGTAATTTGAATGTTGTATTGTCTTTCCAACTCATCAAGAACGTCGCTCAATTCAATATTTTCGAAACTGCTTTTGTTGTTGGACCAATTTGGAGATTTCAAAGTGGTTTGGGTTTGACTAAAATGACCTTTGTAAATTTTAAATGTATTTCCGGCAACAAGTTGTCTAATAATGGTATCTGAAACTACTTTTACAATCCCTTCATAACATTGCACTTCAAAATAGTTTTCTCTATTTTTCACATTAAATTCTGTGCCAACAACGGTTATGGTTCCAGTAGTTGTTATTACATTGAATGTTTTTCCTTTGGCCACTTTAAAATAGGCTTCCCCTTTTAAATTTAAGGCTCTGTTTTCTGACCATTTTTTTTCTTTAAAGCTTATGGTGGTTAACGCATTTAATATTACTTCTGAATGGTCGGGTAATTCAATAGTAGTTTTTTCGCCTATTTGTGTATTTATAGAGGTAGTTGAATTATAGAAAATAGAAAAATATACGCCTAATGCAATTACAAGTATGGCTGCAATTCTCAAAAATGGTTTATACCAATCTATGTTGCGTTTGGTTGTTTTTTGATTTTGATATTCTTTTTTAAATGCTTCAAAATCTTTTATCTTAATGTGGTTGGATGCTTTAAACAGTTTCGCACTATCAATGATTTTTTGATTAAATATAAAATCATCCTGTTTAGAAAAATGTTCTTTTTCAGATTCGGATAATTCATTATTTAACCACTTTTTTAATAAGGTATCTTGATCCATTAATTTACGTCCTTTTATATATAACAACTCACTTGTAAAAAATCCTGATTATTTAATGGAAAAATTTTCCAGTTCCGATTTTAAAATCTTAAAAGCACTATATATCCTATATTCTACAACTTTTTTTGTTACTCCCAACATTTCGGCAATTTCACTATGTTTTTTTTCTTCCACCTTATTTAGTAAAAAAGCGACCCGTTGTTCTTCGCTTAACTTTTCCAATGCCTTTTTATAGCCTTCTAAATATTGGTCTTTTTCAATGACAAACTCTGGCGTTTCATAATTGTGTTGTCTGTGGTCTTCTTGTTGGTATTTTAAAACTACTTTTTGATGCTTGATTTCGTTTAGCATTAAGTTGTTTGCAACTTTAAATAGAAAGGCTTTGGCTTTGTCAAGTGTAATTTTTTTGCAGTTATTCCATAATTTAATGAATGCCTCTTGGGCTTTATCACTAGGATTATACTGGTTTCCATATTTATAATACAAATAATTGTTTAGGTCTTTAACATGTGTATTGTATATATGTTGAAAGACCATTTCTTGGCAAATATTTTCTTTAGGTTCTTTATTCAAAAAAGTTTGTTTTTCTAAAGTTATAAATAAACGGCATATTATTTAAAAATAGGTATGAATATACTAAAACAAAAAAAAATCGATAAAATTTCAGGAGTTTTTACAAGTGAGTTGTTTTATTAATAGAAAGCCAAATAATACAAAAATGAACGTATTTAAAATTTTAAGTCTCATCCTTATTGTTGCATTTAGCATATTAAGTTGTAGAACCGAAGAAACAGAGTTTATAGAAGCGCCTGCTGAAGAGACCATTCAGCCAAACTCTACTGTTGCAAACCTTATGAAGCGAACAGCGTCTAATGATGGTTCGGTTGATAATATTATTGATTATGCGAATTGTTTTACAGTTAAGTTACCCATATCAGTTCAAGTAAATGGTGTTCAATTAGATATCAATACAACAGACGATTATAATGCCATTGAATTTATTTTTGATGAATTCGACGATGATAATGATACTATTGTTATTAGCTATCCCATTACAATTATTTTCGAAGATTATACAGAAGTTATAGTAAACACTGATTCAGAATTAACAGGTTATGCCAGTCATTGTCTTGGAGAAAATGTGCTTGATGATGATATAGAATGTTTAGACTTTATCTATCCTATAAGTGCCTCGGTTTTTAACACCAACAATGAGTTGATTGAAACCGTTTATCTTAACAATGATTACGATTTATACCATTTTATAGACCATATAGACCTTGATGATATAGTTAGCTTAAACTTCCCGATTACCGTAGTCCTTTTTGATAATTCACAAATTGTAATACCTAGTTTAGCTGAGTTGGAACTAGCCATTAACAATTTTTCGGATTCTTGCGATGAAGATGATGATTATGATTTTAATGATGATGATTGTACTAATTGCACACCTACGGAATTGGAGTCCATTTTAACCACTTGTTCCAATTGGACTGTAGATAAGTTAGAACGAAATGGAAATGATTATGATGACTATTATAATGGTTATGCTTTTAACTTTTTCACAGATGGTTCTGTAGCTGTTGATTATTCTGGAGGAACAGATTATGGAACATGGGCTGCTTCCGGTACAGGGAATAACATTCAAGTTGTTATAGATATCCCTGATTTACCTTACTGTAATAACAACTGGAATTTACACGAAATAGAACAATATTCTGGAGAAACAAAAGTCGATTTCCGTGTAGGAGGCGATGACAGACTTCGGTATGAAAGTACTTGTAACTAAAATAAACAATCAATTAAATACAAAAATTATGAAAACAACTTTTTCACATGGAATGATGCTACTGCTTAGTGTCTTTTTATTATCATCAACATGCTCACATGACGATGACGACGGGATGCCAAACGACAATAGTGGTCAAATTCAACAAATTGAAAATCAAGTGGAATCAGGAACCTGGAGAATAACAAGTTATATAGATTCAGGACAAGATGAAACCAACGATTTTACAGGCTATAATTTCTTGTTTGGTTCAAATGGCACACTAACAGCTACTAAAAACGATTTAAGCCAAACAGGTTCTTGGTCTATTACAAACAGTAATAGCAATGATGATAGTAGTAACGATATAGATTTTAATATTTTCTTCAATGTGCCGGAATCAAACATATTTGAAGATTTAAACGATGATTGGGATATTTTAACCCACACCGATACTATGATAAAGTTACGCGATGTTAGTGGTGGAAATGGAGGCACAGACACCTTAACATTTGAAAGGAACTAAAATTGAAAAAGAAGACGCTTAAGTACTCCCCAAATCTTTTACCCAAATAATTTATTAATAGTAAAACTGCTTCAGTTTAACGATGACACTGAAGCAGTTATTAAAAAGAAAGTTATGCGCAAATGGATTTTAATATTGATATTATTTCTAATAGTCCTATTTATAGCTTATAAATATGTTTTTCAGGAACATCGAGATATACAAACTGAAAAATCAAGCTATACCACATCTGCAGTAGAATTGGCCAAAGAATTTGAAATAAATTCTATTGATTCCGAATCAAAATATTTAGATAAAACCATTCAAATTTCAGGAAGTATTTCTGAATTTAATGAACACTCCATCACCTTAGACAACAGTGTTTTTTGTCTGTTTTCTGAGCCCCAGGTAAGCCTATTTAAATTAAACGAAAAAGTAATAATTAAAGGACGCTTTATAGGCTATGATGATTTGCTTGAGCAAATTAAAATGGACCAATGTGATATTATTAATTAATTAAATGCACTTATTATGAAAACAAATTTACTAATGATGCTATTCTTTGGAATATGCACTTTGCAAGCACAGACCACCCATGATTTAGATTGGGAGAGAGATTTTACCAGTCCACAATCCGATTTGACAATTGAAACAGGAGATACCGTAAGATGGACTTGGACGGATGATTTGCCTCATACTGTTGAAAACGATACAGGAAGTACAGAAACATTTAATAGCGGCACTATAACAGGTTTAGGACAAACCTATTCTTACACATTTACTGTAGAAGGTGTTAACCCATATTTTTGTGGGATTCATGGAGCTGGAAATATGTCTGGAACAATTACCGTAGTAGACCAATTGTCAGTTGATGAATTTGCGGCATCAAAATTATTGATGTTTCCCAATCCCGTAAGTACCGAATTGCAAATACAGTTGCCCAATAACTTCAATGAAGGAACCATTACAATTTTTAGTGTTTCAGGAAAGCAGCTGTTTGGCCAATTTGTAAAAAATGATATAAAAGATGTGACTTTAGATCTTTCACAGTTTAAATCTGGCATGTATTTTATTAAATATCAATTTGGGGAACATATAGAAACCAAACGGTTGGTTGTTAAATAAAAAATAGTTGGTATCCATTTTATGAATTAAAACTGATTTTATGAAAAAGTGCCTAAAAATTATAATTTTTTTTCCGTTGTGTTTGTTTTCGCAAGAAAATTTACTTGATGAAATTGATACCGATTCTGTAACCAACAATTTTACAGAAGCCACTTTTAAAGCTCTAAAAATTGTTAATTTTGAATCTACTAAATTGGTGGCAAAAAAAGATTTCACTTTAGTTGTTGCCCATAGATTTGGCAGTATTGAGGGTGGCTTCGACACGTTTTTTGGATTAGACGATGCCGTTACAAGATTAAATTTTATTTATGGGATAACCGATGGTTTAAACATAGGGATATCAAGAAGTTCTTACCAGAAAACATATCAAGGTTCCATAAAATATCGTTTAATAAGGCAAAAAGAAAATGGTTCTCCTTTTACGCTTGTTGGTTTTAATGCCATTTTAATCAATACCGCCTTAAGCGAAGATAATTTGCCCAAATTGGAATTTGTGAACAGGCTTGGTTACACATTTCAATTTCTATTATCAAGAAAAGTAAATTCAAACCTATCCCTAGAATTGGCACCTACCTTCTATCATGATAACTATGTTATGGTTAATGATCAAGACAACTCGCGAGTTGCCATAGGTTTTGGTGGGAGATATAAATTAGGAAAGCGCTGGTCTATTAATATGGACTATGGTCTAAATCTTAACCGAGCCAAAGATTCTCCCTTTAGAAACCCTTTATCTATTGGCGTTGATTTAGAAACAGGTGGACACGTATTTCAGATGCATTTTACAAATGCGCAACCTATGAATACCAATTACTTTTTGGGTCAAGCTACAGGAGATTGGAGTACTGGAGATATCTATTTTGGATTTAATTTAAGTCGAACCTTTTAAAAAGCTCAATAATGAAGAAGCTATTAAGTTTTATCCTATTTGTGATGTTAATTGTTAACTGTACATCTGTTAGCGAAGATGATTTAATTGATACTACTCCAATTGAAAATGTTATAACATACAATAATCAAGTAAAACCTATTATAGACAACAATTGCATTCAATGTCATTCCATGCCACCAGTAAATGGCGCGCCAATGCCGTTAATAGGTTATGGCGATGTTAAGGATGCCGTATTAAATGATGACTTAATAGAACGCATATCCTCAGAAGATTTAGGTTTTTTAATGCCTTTTGGAGGACCACGCCTGCCACAAAATTTGATTGATATTATAATTCAATGGGAAATAGATGGCTTATTGGAAGACTAACAATATAATACTATTTATTATGAAACAGTTTGTAACAACTTTATTGATATTAGCAACATTAATATTACAAGCACAAGATAAATACTTAACCAAATCTGGAAGTTTGGGTTTTGAAGCGTCCGTTCCATCTTTTGAAGAGGTAAAGGCGAAAAATGAATCTGTAACGGTGATACTAAACACGGAAAATGGAGAGATTGCTGCTTTGCTGTTAGTAAAAGGGTTTCGTTTTAAAAATGCACTTATGGAAGAGCATTTTAATGAAAATTACGCAGAATCTGAATTGTATCCAAAAGCAACATTTCGTGGTAAAATTGTGAATTTTTCAATGGATGGACTTGAAGGCTCTAAAATTCAGAAAGTTACTATAGAAGGTAAATTGGATTTTCATGGAAAAACCAAACAGGTGACCCATATTACAGCTAATATTTCAAAAAATGAGCATATAATAAGTATTGAAGGCTCATTTATAGTTCAAGCGTCCGATTTTAATATTGAAATACCAAAAATTGTAAAGAATAAGCTTTCAAATGAAGTACATGTTGCTTTCAATTTTGACTTGGTTAAGAAGTGACAGCAAAAATTGTTGCAATAAACATACATCATTGGGGCAAACGCTCCTTTTTACTTCACTGTTAGTTATGGTGAAAATAATCTTTTTGAATGCTTTGGATCCATTTCACATACCTAACATTACTTGTGCTTAAAAACCCGAAGGCTTGATTGTCCGGATCTTTTGGGATTTGTGGTGGTGTCTTTAGCTTCGACGCTTCCAAGGACCCATAAAGAACAGATTTTTAATTGGTTATACGCCAAAAACCAAAAAACCCGAACGAATGTTCGGGTTTTTAGTGGTGGTGCCTCCAGTACTATTATTAACTTTGTCGTTTCTTTTCATTTTTACCTAAAACCTCTTGAAAAGCCTATAAAATAAGAATTGTTTGTATCTTTTATTTAAAATTTAATCAAGTAAATTGTTTATAAATAAGGGTGTAATTGCACCCTATTTTGAACCCTTTTTTGTATCTTGTAGTATAAACAAATACTTATGAGTACTACAATTGAGAGGTCTAAAGGAACTGTCAGATTTGCATTCAAGGACTCGAATACAAACTTACAGAAAAATAAGAAGAAACAAAGCTTAATCTATCTTCACTTTACCTATGGTAAAAACAAATTCAAATATTCAAGCGGTTACAAAAGCTGCTTTGATGATTGGGATTTTAATAAGCAACGTATAAAAAACAAGGTAGGAATCACCAACAAGGATGAAGTTAACGGCCATTTGAGCGATTTAGAGAAGTTTATCAATAAAAAGTACAATGAACTATCAGGTGAGTACGACGTAGTGCCTAAACATCTTTTAAAGTACGCATTGGACGTAAAAACAAATAAGGTAACTCCACATAAGGTTAAGGATAAAAAAGGGATGTCCTTTTTTGAGGTAATTAACGAGTTTATAGAAACAAAAGAGGGTGAAATATCCAAAATAACAATTAGGTCCTATAAGCAAACTAAAAAGCGTTTAGAAGAATATCAAAGGCACTACAATGAAACACTCATGTTTGAATTTATTGATATGTCATTTTACAATAAGTTTAATAGGTTCATGGAAGCCAATAACTATTCATTGAATACTATAGGTAAGCACCTCAAAACAATAAAAACCTTTTTGAATTATGCGCTCATTGAGGGTTATACAACCAATCAACGATTTAAGAGCGATGATTTTAAGGTTAAAAAGGAAATTACAACCGAGATTTATTTAACCGATGATGAAATCAAGAAAATGTACGAGCATGATTTGTCAAAATATCCAGAACTTGAACACGCCAGAGATGTGTTCTTAATGGGGTGTTATACAGGGCAGCGTATAAGTGATTACAATGGGCTGAAGAATGAAGATGTCGTTGTTATAGATGGTTTCAAGTGTTTCAAAATACGTCAAAAGAAAAACCGTAAGCATAGTAGAATAGTACATTGCCCTATTACAAAAGAAATGCAGGATATTATGGATAGTCGTTATAACGGCCATCCGCCAACCAAAATCTTGGAGCAAGACTTAAACGAGAATATCAAGCAAGTTGGGCAAATGTTAGAATGGGATGAACTTATTAAATGCGAATACACTAAAGGTGGTAAATATCAGACAAAAATGATTTCTAAATACGACCTCATTAAATCACACACGGCAAGGCGTAGTTTTTGCACTAACAAGTATAAAGCAGGAATGAGTGTCTTTGATATTATGCTGTTTAGTGGTCATACTACAGAAAAAGAGTTTTATAAATATATCCGTATTAAAAACCAGGAAAGAGCAGCACATATTATTAAAGGTGGATACTTTAACGTATGATTAGTTAAAACAAAATAAAAAGAATAAATTAAAGCAAGTTAAAATGAAAAAGGTTTAATAAATTTAGGACTTATATTTTGTGCTTATGAGTGAAAATTATTACGGTTTTAAGAAGTTTTGTAGTTTATTAAGTGACAACAATGTTTTAAAGAAGCATTCGGTTATGGGTGTGGTAAGAATGTTGCAAATCTGTATTGATGAAATAAAAAAAGAAACCCTTAAAGTTTTAATTGAAATAGATGAAAAGAAAAAAGATTATTATTTAGATTTGAAAATACATGAAATCAGAAATCAGGATTATTTAAAAAATTACGGGGAGGATAAAATTTATCATATTTTAAAAGACCTTGATGTGTCTTTAGGGGAATTGATAGCAATTAACTACCCTTATGAACTTAATGAAAAGATAGATAAAATCTTGGATTTTGATGACTATGATGAAAACTTTGAATATTTAAGAAAAACGCAAGATGGTCTGTTATTGTACTTTTTAAATTATTACGCCAACGAATTAATATCATTTTTGGAATCTAAAAAAACTAAAAGTACACAGAACGTTCAAAATATGAAACCAAATAATGAAATATCCAAATCTGTAACAATTGTTAAGGAATTAGGCAAAACATATATTGATTTTATCAAATTAAATAAAAAAATGGATGCTGAAATTCTGCTCCAATACGGAAATGATCCTTGGGCTGACCATACCACAATAGAATTAAAATATGAAGATGCCGTGAAGGGTTATCAACAAGAAATTAAAACTCATTTAGATGATTTATATTATTCCTCAAATAAAGATGGATTTTTTTATTTTGATTGTTCAACTAAAGTATATGAACAACATTATGAGCAACGCAAAGAATCGTACCTTCAAAAAATTATAGACTCAACGGAAGAAGATTTTATTGCTTCTGAAGTAAAATATTTAACAACGCCATATCTTAATAGGGTTATAAAATTTAGTGAAATTGATAGTATGTATTATAATTCATACATTAATTATGAAGATAAGTATAGAATACCATTGATAAAGAAATTAAAGTATTTAGATGTTAGATTAGTGCCTTATCATAAAGCTATAATAATAAAAGAAAATCAACTATTACAAAATGAAAATGGAAATGATGTCTGTTACGGAACAGATGCCGAAATTGTAAATGTTAAAGAGTCAAAAACTGAAATTCATAATAATAATAATAATTCCGATACAGACTTAAAAACTTCAAAGCAACTCACCACAAATCAAATAGTGTTACTTCTTCAAGAAGTTGGTTTTTTTACACATCCTAAAATAGAAAAGGCTACTAAAGAAAAACAATCAGAACTTATCAGTAAAATATGTGGACTTAATTCAAAAAACATAAAAACTCACATTCAAAAACTAGATAAGAAGCCTTCAGAATTAGGCGATAACTACCAAAAAGATATTGATAAAATAGATGATATTTTAAACAACTTGGAGTAGCCTTGGAGTACCTTTTGGAGTTACTCCAGTAGCAAAAAAACGTTAAATACAGGATACTTTTACATCGTAGAACAATAAAACGTATCACGATGCAAGAAAGTAAAATTACACAAGTTTTCGGTATCACACCTTCCGAATTAAAAGACGACATCATTAAAGATGTTAGAGCAGAATTAAATGTAATTGCTCAAAATTTCCAACCTATTAAACCTGCTGAATATCTTACCAGGCAAGAAGTTGCAACCATTCTAAAAGTATCTTTAGTGACCTTAACAGATTGGAACAAAAAAGGAATCTTAAAACCTTATAGATTAGGCAATTTAATTAGATATAAGCAAGCGGAATTAGAAGAAGCATTAATTAGTATTAATAACAAAAAACACTAATTATGACAGCTTTTAAACACCCAATAAACGATAGTTTAAATAAGATTTTAGACCGTTTAGAATATTTAATAAAGCAAAGTAAGCTTAAAAATAATCAGGACCCTAAATATGTAATTTTGGATAATGCTGATATTTTGCAACTATTTAAAATTAGTTCTAAAACTGCTTCAAATTGGAGAGAAGAAGGGATATTGCCATATTCACAGATCAAAGGTAAACTGTATTATAAACTTTCAGATATTCATAGCATAATAGACAATCACTACTCTGTTAAAAAAAAATAGCAGTTGTAAAGCATATTAGTGTACCAATAGAAATGTTTATTGATGCACAAAGCAATAACTATTCAAAAGAATTAAAATTCTTTTTATTGCTAAAATTAATTTATCCATGTGGTAAAGCACAATTAAATAATGAAGCATTACAATTTATTGAGTTAGTAGAAAATATAAGCAGTCGTAAAACCACTAATAAGTACATCAACTTTTTAATGGAAATAGGCTGGATTGATTACAATCAAAAAACACAGTTTCATATATTCAAATCATTTGATAGAATTAGAAAAGAAAACAATTGGGAAGTAAGATTAGCATTTCAAATAGACTTTAATAATTACTATAAAATAAAGGCAGTTACAGGAGCGGTAATTTATGGTTATCTTCATAAAGATTTTTGGAGAAAAGTTAAGAAACAAAAAAGCGTACAATTAAAGGGAAGTACCTATTATTTTTTGTCTCCTAAATTTAACTATAAAGAGGAATATGCTCCTGTTTCTGTTAATGGTGTGACGCAACTTTTTAATATCTCTACTGCTACTGCATCAAGACTTAAAAATGAAGCTTTTAATGAAGGTTTAATTAAGTTGAAAAAGAACTATTCTAAAACATTATTTAATAAAAAATTCATGCAATATTATCTTGATTACAATGATATGAAACAAAATATAGTTTTTAATGATGGTAGTTACCGTTTACAGCTTATTGATACTTTATACCCTCTTTTTTATTTCTCAAAACGGAAATCTCTGTAAACATAAAGAAAGGGATTAATAACAATTTTTAACCTTGGTGAAAGAATATATAAATAATTAAGTATATTTAAACTCTCCCTAAAAGAATTAATAGCAATAATAAGAGCAGTACATACAATGTAAAATTCAATTATATTACTTTTAAGTTCATTGTGAATTAATGTAGAAAAACCCTATAAGTGAAAGCAGAGTTAAACTATTCTATGTTTCTTTCATAGACCAACCATATATCTTTAAAAGATTTATATTTTTACCTAAATCAAAATATATTAATCCATATCTATTTAAATGGCCACACCCAACCAATTCAACGAAATATTACAAGACTATAGAAACTTATCATTTTCTGAAAGAGATAAGGGAGATAGATTTGAAAGATTAATGCAGGCATACTTACAAACAGACCCAACATATTCAAACACTTTAAAATATGTTTGGATGTGGAATGAGTTTCCTGGCAAAAAGGATTTTGGTGGAAAAGATACAGGTATTGATTTAGTGGCTCTAACTTTTGAAGGTGACTATTGGGCAATACAATGTAAATGTTTTGCTGAAAACGGAAGAATAAACAAAGCGGAAGTAGATTCATTTTTATCTACTTCAAGTCGAGATTTTAAAAACGACCAATTACAAACCATTAGTTTCTCAAAACGTATTTGGGTTTCAACTACTAATAATTGGAGTAGTAATGCAGAGGAAACAATAAAAAATCAAAACCCACCTGTAACAAGAATAAACCTAACAGATTTACAACAAGCACCAGTTGAATGGGAAAGACTTCAAAAAGGTATTACAGGGGATTTAGCCAGAACAGATAAAAAAACACTTTTCAAACATCAAGAGGAAGCGTTAAACAAAACACACGAACATTTTAAAGAAAATGATCGTGGTAAATTAATAATGGCTTGTGGTACAGGTAAAACGTTTACTTCTTTGCGAATAGCCGAAAACGAAACCAACAATAGTGGTTTAGTATTGTTTTTAGTGCCATCAATAGCCTTATTAGGTCAAACATTGCGTGAATGGACATCTGATGCTAATGAACCAATTAAACCTATTTGTATTTGTTCAGATTCAAGAATAACAAGACAAAGAGGAAATAATGATGATGATTCAGATTTTAGCGTTGTTGATTTAGCCTATCCTGCATCAACAGACCCTAATAGTGTTATCAAACAGTTTAAAGCAATAGATAGAACTACTAAAAAAGGTATGACTGTAGTTTTCTCTACGTATCAATCCATAGATGTTATTGCCAATGCACAAAGACACTTATTAAACGAGAATAACAACAATGCAATTTTCGATTTAATTATTTGTGATGAAGCACACCGTACAACAGGTGTAACTTTAGCTGGTAATGATGAATCTGCATTTGTAAAAGTTCACGATAACGAGTTTTTACAAGCCAATAAAAGGCTTTATATGACTGCTACACCTCGTTTATTTAGCGATGATTCCAAATCAAAAGCTGATATGAATGATGCTGTAATTTGTTCTATGGATGATGAAACTAAATACGGAATAGAAATGTATCGTATTGGTTTTGGTGAAGCTGTAGAAAGAGGCTTATTAACCGATTATAAAGTTTTGGTACTAACATTAAGTGAAAATGATATACCAAGTGCAGTTCAAAAAATGGTTGCTAATTCTGAAAATGAAATCAATTCTGATGATGCTTCTAAATTAATTGGTTGTTTAAATGCACTTTCAAAACAAGTATTAGGCGATAACGGATTGATAAAGGAAGTTGACCCAGAACCAATGAAACGTGCTGTTGCTTTCTGTCAAAACATCAAAATTTCTAAAAAAATAACCAATACATTTAATGATACTTCAGATGTTTATTTAGATTCTGTAGAACCAAGCCAAAGAGAAAAATTAGTAAATGTATCATCAAACCATATTGATGGTAGTATGAATGCGCCACAACGTGATGAATTATTAGGCTGGCTTAAATCTCAATCTGCCGATTCAAACGAATGTAGAATATTAACCAATGTACGTTGTTTAAGTGAAGGAGTAGATGTACCATCATTAGATGCAGTATTATTCCTTTCTGCTCGTAATTCACAAGTAGATGTAGTTCAGTCCGTAGGTCGTGTAATGCGTAAATCACCAGGGAAAAATTATGGGTATATCATTATTCCTGTGGTGGTTCCTTCCGATGTTGAACCTTCAAAAGCATTAGATGATAATGATAGATTCCGAGTTGTTTGGTCAGTATTAAACGCCTTACGTGCTCACGATGATAGATTTAATGCTACCATTAATAAAATAGACCTAAATAAAAAGAAACCTGATAATATTTTAGTTGGTGGCGTTACTCACGGAATAGATGGTGTAGATGATGCAGAATCTACCAAAGCTACCAAAGAAATCAACAACCAATTACAAATGCAGTTTGAACAACTGCAATCTGTAGTGTACGCTAAAATGGTTCAAAAGGTTGGTGATAGAGTGTATTGGGAAAAATGGGCAAGAGATGTAGCAAAAATTGCTGAAAACCAAATAGACCGAATAAACAATCTTATTAATAGAGAGCCTAAATATCAAAAGGCATTTAATAAATTTTTAAAAGGACTTCAAAAGAATATCAACCCTTCAATTTCAGAAAGTCAGGCAGTAGAAATGTTATCACAACATATCATTACAAAACCTGTTTTCGAAGCATTATTTAAAGGCTATTCTTTTGTGAAAAACAATGCTATTTCAACATCTATGCAAACAATGTTAGATGTTTTGGAAGACCAAGCATTAGATAAAGATGCAGAAACATTAGATAAATTCTACCAATCGGTTAAAAAACGTGCAGAGGGTATTGATAATGCAGAGGGTAAACAGCGTATAATAATCGAGTTATACGATAAGTTCTTTAAAACTGCTTTCCCTAAAATGGTGGAACAATTAGGTATTGTTTATACACCTGTTGAAGTGGTAGATTTTATTATCCATTCTGTTAACGATGTCTTACAAAAAGAATTCAACCGTTCTATTTCAGATGAAAACGTACATATTTTAGACCCATTTACAGGTACAGGAACATTCATAACTCGTTTATTACAAAGTGGCTTAATTAGACAAGAAGATTTATACCGTAAATACACCAAAGAGTTGCATGCCAACGAAATCGTTTTACTGGCTTATTACATAGCTGCTGTAAATATTGAAAATGCTTTTCACGACCAAATAGAGCAAGAAGAATCAGAATACACACCTTTTGATGGTATAGTATTAACAGATACCTTCCAATTAGGCGAAAGTGATAGTGATGTATTGTTTTCTGATATGTTTCCTGAAAACTCAAAACGTTTAGAAGAACAACGTAGAGGTCCTATAAGAGTAATTATGGGCAATCCACCTTATTCAGTTGGTCAAAAATCGGCTAATGATAATGCTGAAAATCAAAAATATGAGAAATTAGATAAAAGAATTGCGGTTACATATGCAAAATATACAAGTGCAACCAACAAAAACTCTCTTTATGATTCTTATATAAAAGCTTTTCGTTGGAGCACAGATAGATTAGACCCCAAAAACGGGGGTGTTATAGGATTTATAACAAATTCAGGTTGGTTAGATGGTAATTCTCATGATGGCTTTAGAAAAAGTTTAGAAAACGAATTCTCTAATATTTATGTAATCAATTTAAGAGGAGCAATTAGAGGAAAATCAGGAGAGTCTGCAAGAAAAGAAGGTAATAATATATTTGACATATTAACAGGTGTCGCTGTTGTTTTATTAGTAAAGAAACCAAACCATAATGAAAAGGCAAATATTTACTATTTTCAACTTGATGATTATTTAAGTAAATTAGAAAAGCTTTCCTTTTTAAATAAATCAAATTCTTTTATTAATTTAAAAAATGAATGGAAAAAAATCAGGCCTAATTCAGATAATGACTGGATTAACCAAAGAAATAGTCTTTTTAAAGATTTTATAGGGCTTGGAGATAAGAAAACTAAAAACAAAATAAATACTTTTTGGTTGAAAAATTATTCAAATGGTATTAAAACAAATAGAGATGTTTGGTGCTTTAATTCAAGTCAGCATAAGTTAGCATCTAATATTTCAGGAACTATCGATGTTTATAATTCTGTAACTTCTGAATATTCGGAGAAAGCTTTAAAACATACAATTCAAGAGGTTAAAAATTTTATTCCATTAGACGAAAAAAGAATCAGCTGGTCTGGTAATTTGCAAAATGGTGTTTTAAGAAATAAAAAAATAAGATATAAGAATTATTCATTAACAAAATCATTGTATAGACCTTTTTTTAAACAGTTTTTTTATTATGACAAAATGCTCAATGAAAGAAGGTATTTAATGCCAAAAATATTTCCAAACAAGGAGCTTAATAACATATTAATTTGCGTTTCTGGCATTGGAGTTGCAAAAGACTTTAGTGTTTTAATAACTAATATTATTCCTGATTTAGAATTAGTTGGAAAGTCTCAAACCTTCCCTCTATATTATTACGAAGAAAAAGAACAAGTACAAGGCAGTTTATTTGATGCAGCAAGTGAATCTAAATATATTCGTAGAGATGGTGTAAGTGATTTTATTTGGGAACGTGCCAAAAAACAATATGGTAAGTCAGTAACTAAAGAAGATATTTTCTATTATGTGTACGGTATTCTACATAGTCCAGATTACAGAGAAACTTTTGCAAACGACCTTAAAAAAATGTTACCTCGCATTCCTTTAGTAGATAAACCAAAAGACTTTAAAGCCTTTAGTGATGCAGGTAGAAAATTAGCAGAATTACACATCAATTATGAATCTGTAGAAGAATATAAAGGTGTTGCGGTACAATTACCAGAAGACCAACTTCAAATGGATGCTTATGAGTTTTATAATGTCACAAAATTACGTTTCCCTAAAAAAGACCAAAAAGAAACCATCATTTATAATTCTCGTATAAAAATCACAAGCATACCAGAAAAAGCATATGAATACGTTGTAAATGGTAAATCTGCTATCGAGTGGATAATGGATAGATACCAAGTATCAATAGATAAAAAATCAGGTATTAAAAACGACCCTAACGATTGGAGTAAAGAAGTAGAAAACCCACGCTACATTTTAGACCTCATATTGAGTATTATTAACGTAAGTGTCCAAACCGTAGATATAGTAAACGATTTACCAAAATTAGAATTTGAATAATGTATAAACCTGTTAAAATTGAAGTATGTCTGGTAAACCTCTTGCTTGAAGAATATAAGCAAAATTGTATTTATGAAGATTTAAAGGAAAAAGGGATTGATATTGAAAATTTATTAATTGATAACTTTGAAATTGTTTTAGACATTATAGGTTTTCCAAGAGAGAAAACTTTCAAATATGATATCTCTAAATTAGATGCAATTGAAATTGATATACAGACGGGTGAGCCTATGAAGGAAGTATATTTTGAAAGAAATCATTTATATTATGCATTTGAAGATGTTCTTGGCTCAATAAAGAAAGTTCAACACATTGAGGTTTTAGATTCTGGTCTAAAATTAAAAGAATATGTTGATTTACAATTAGCTCATCAAAAGTTTACTGATTTTGTAGAATGGCTGTTTATTGCTTTTGAAGATTTTAAAAATTCTATTAAATAAAAATGTCAACCCTACCAACATATTTTTCATTATCTAAAATCCTAAATAGGGTTAAAACGATAATTGATGAAAATGTAGCAGGTAAAGAATTTTGGTTAAAAGTTGAAATCGCAAATATTAATTTCCATAGATCAGGTCATATTTACCTTGAATTAGCCGAAAATCAAAATGGAAATACCATAGCAAAGTGTAGGGCTATGATATGGAGTTATAATGTTCCTCAAATACGTCAAGTATTAGGAAAAGATTACAACAACATATTAAAAAAAGGTAATGAAATTTTATGCTATACTAATATTAAGTTTGATACAACCTATGGTTTAAGTCTATTAATAACCAATGTTAATTTAGAATTTGCAGTTGGTCAAATAGAAAAGAAACGTCAAGAAACAATCGATAGATTGAAAAAGGAAGGTTTAATAGATTTAAACAAAAGAATCCAAGTTCCTTTAGTAATAACAAGTATAGCGGTAATAGCTTCTAAAAACACTTCTGGTTATCAAGACTTCATTAAAAATATTCAAGATAACCAATATGGCTATAAATATAACGTAGAGATTTTTTCATCAGCTGTTCAAGGAAGTGGTGCAGAAATCGAAATCTTAAATAGACTTAAAACAATCAATCAAAAAAAATACGATTGTGTTGTAATTATAAGAGGTGGTGGTTCTAAAATGGATTTAGATATTTTTAATTCTTATGAAATATCTAAACAAGTCAGTCAAATGCAAAGTGCTGTTTTTTCTGGTATAGGTCACGAAACAGATATTACAGTATTAGATTTTGCTTCCAACAAAGCATTTAAAACACCCACAGAAGTATCAAATTATATAGTAAATAAAACCTATGATTTTGAAAAAAGAATTATAAATAATTATGAATTGATTTTTGAGCGTTATAATAAGTTAATCGATAGGAAATTTAGTGATTTAAAACTGTTTACAGAGGGGATTGCTAATGCATCAAATAGTTTTACACGTTTACGCAGAGGAGCATTACACACGCTTATGAATCGTATTGTGTCAAGCACCAATTTATTGATTAATCAAGAAAATAATAAGTTATCACTTATCAATCAGGAAAATTTACAACAGAGTAAAAGATTAGTAAATAATCAAAAGGAATCAATATTTAAACATTCTGAAATGCTCGGTATTCTAATTGAGAAAGTTATCAATAATGAAAGAGCTTATCTAACTAATGCATTGGTGTTAATATCATCAAGTAGCCCTAAAACAATCTTAAATAGAGGTTTTACAATACCAAGAGTTGATGGAAGCCTATACACAGGTCAAGAATTATCTAAAGACACAATAATCAAATTAGAATTTAAAGATTCGGTTATAGTAACTAAATACGTTAAAAAGGAAAAACAATGGAAAATAAACCCCTTTCAGAGTTAACTTATGAAGAAGCTTCAAAAGAACTCGAATCAATTCTTGAAAAATTAAGAAATGATGAAGTAAGTATTGATAAATTAGAAAAGGTTGTTACCAGAGCAGCAGCACTATCAAAACTTTGTCAAGACAAACTACGCAACACCGAACAAAAAGTACAAGACATAATCGACAAACTTGGCTTATAAATTGAATATCAAGGAATTAAGGATTTAAGGAAAATATCTATTTTCATCTTCAGTTCAATATTCCTATATTATAATATAAATACTGATAAATGTGTATATTGTTACTGCTTTAACACACATGTTACTTTAAAAATAAAACTATGCTTAAAGACAGAATTGAAAATTACAAAAAGTTAGAGAAGTTAAGAAATTCCAAATTACTTGTTTATTGCACAAGCGATAGGCCAAAAGCTGAAACAAATATTGGGAGTGACATTCTTGGGCCTTTTGCTGACCATTTGGACAAAATAGGCGATGTTGAAAAAATCACTCTTTTTATTTATTCAAACGGCGGTAGTACTTTAGCCGGTTGGAGTTTGGCAAATTTAATTAGAAGTTTCTGTAAAGATTTTGAGGTAATCGTACCTTTCAGATGTCAAAGTGCAGCTACTCTAATAAGTCTTGGAGCGAATAGAATTGTTATGACAAAACAAGGTACATTAGGGCCAATTGATCCAAGCACTAATGGATTAATGAATCCTCAAATAAATATTAATGGACAGAATATTAGAGTTCCTGTTAGTGTTGAACATATAAATGGATACCTTGAAATGGCTAAACAAGATTTTAATATCACAAGACCAGAAGATTTGAGTAACGTATATTTGAAGTTAACTGATAAAATTCATCCACTTTCTTTAGGTGACGTATATAAATCAAAAGCACAAATACAAATGTTAGCAGAAAAACTACTTAATTACCATGATATTAAACCTGAAAACATAGCCAAAGTAGTTAATTTTTTATGTTCTGAATCAGGTAGTCATGACTATACTATTTATAGAAAGGAGGCAAAAGAAGAATTAGGTTTGAATGTTGAAAAACCTAATGATGAATTATATTCAGTCATAAAAGCAATTTATAAAGATATAGAAGGAGAAATGGAGTTAAAAGTTCCGTTTAACCCTAATGTATTATTAGCAACTTCTAATCCTTATAATTATTCTATGCGACGAGCATTAATTGAAAGTACAGAAGGTGGATGCGATGTGTTTTTAAGTCAAGGGACATTAACCAAACAAAATCTACAGAATGGGCAAATTGCTGTAAGTGATAATAGAACCTTTGAAGCTTGGAAACATGAAAATTTAGTTTAAATTTGTAAACCAATGGATTCACAAAACAAATATTACGAAACAGGTTCAAATCCATATTACTTGAATTTGAATAATACTGCGATAGAAATCACAAACCTTCAAGATTCTACTAATCCTGAATACGGTTTTATGAATCATTTGAATAGTCATATTTTAATTCAAAATCCTACACTGATTGTTGACACATCAGAAAATGGTTAGTACAGCCTCTTACTCCTTACAGTAGTCCCAACTATTACAATATGTAGTGCAGGTAATAAGGTGTTCGTCAGTCGTTCCATTTTGTTCCATAAAACATATCTGCAAGCCAATTATCTAATTTACGTTATTACGCACAAAGGAAAGCTTTTTCTATATCAATAATAGTTTCAAATTCAAGGGCTTGCATATACCATAAATAGTACCACTGCGGCGACACGTCCTCGTTGGCACTATTTATTTGTTTTATTACACACATTCTCTCCTTCCTCACCCGTAGCTACTTTTGTACCCAAACCCAATAAGGTTTCGCTACGCGAGTTTTTTTATTGGGTACAACCGCTACTTAATGTTATGCGAGCCTGCGGGTCGCTTCGGGCAAAACCCACATGATTTTATCTTTTAAAGTTTATTAATAACATAATTGAAAAAACCTAAATTCAATTACATCTGATTTAAGGAAGCATGTGGGTCTGCGGGTGTCACATTTTTTGAACCAATTCAATGGCAAATAAGATAACCGCAATACTGCTAAAGAATATTTAATAACTGCATTAACAAAACTTACAATTAACATCAACCTGAATTTCCATTCACATTGCGGTTTATCCCATTTGCTGTCAATAAGCAAGAGCAACTCATTCAGTCGGCAATTCCATCCACGCTAAATAGTTTTTACATTACGGTTTTGCTATTGGATAAATCCATAAAAACCCTCAAACCCTTAAATCCTCAATACTCTTTTAATTACGTAAACGCAAAACCTTAAAAGAAAACTATTCTCAAAACCTTCCATTGCCTCTTTCAATCCCTGCACTTGCCTAAACTTGATTATGTCGTAATATCCATAAAGTATCGTCTGACTACATAAAAAATCAAAAAATCCGCCACCCTTGCGGTAAACCGTAGCTGTGGTACGCACTTTTGCGAAAATGCAACGTGCTATTACCACACCACCCTTGCTCAACTCGCAGCCGGCTCGCGCCTTTTAGATTACCTGCTAAAACCCGTAGTCATACATAAAATTTCACAAATAAAAAAAACATTATTTAAAAAAAACGAAAAAATAAAAACCGTTTTTTTTCTAAAAAAAGTTTGTCATATATTTACAATAAACCACTTTAAATCAATTCGTTATTTATGAAAGTCATTAAGCCTTCAAAGGTGTTTTTAGGGCATATTTATATAGAATATATCGGTAATAATATGATCTTTTTAAACTCTGATGATGACAGAATTTTTGAAAATGTTCATCTCTTTGAATATATATCTTTAAAGGATGGAATAAGGGCTAATTGTAGTTTTAAAATTGTTTTGTTAGGCCTTAAATATATAGTAGGATTTAAAGATATGACAATCTATAAATTTGATACAGTAACTAACAAATACTTTGAAGATGACTGGTCTTTTTTAGTGGAATACGAAACATTTACAAACAGAAATATATTTATGGTTACTGGAAAATTAACTATATACAATAAAATTAGTGAATCAGATGGCAGAAATGAAACTTTTAGCTTTAAACTAATATTTGATAACAAAGAAGAAATTAATAATTTATTTAAACATTAATCAATAAAAAACACACCTATAGATGCAAAAATTTTATGAAACGTTCCACGAATTGGTAAAAAAAAGGGTTGAAAAATATAATGCTTTTAATGTCTTTGGGGAAGATAGCATTAGGTATGACTTTGCTTTTACAGCTGTTAACACCTATAATCTAACATCAATAGATGTTATTTTGGAACAACCCATGCCTAAAACACAATTTATAAACCAAATACAAATCAATAATCAAGGACAAGGTAGAAAAAACAAAAAACCAGAATTTGATTTGCGTATAGATCCAAAAAACAAATTAAAGCAAGGCATTATAGCCGAATTCGCATACTTTAGACGCACTGCCATCTCTAAAAATCAAGCGCGCCCTAAAAACCATGGTAAAATATTAAATGATATGTTTAGGTTGGCATTATTAAAACATTATACTAATGAAGAAAATGATACTCTTTATTCAGACTTTTCCAAGTATAAATGTTTATTAGTTTGCGTAACGGATGATGAAATGATTGATTATGGTATTGGTGGTCGGAATAATACTGTTCCAATTCAAGTAGATTACCCTTCTATTGATTCTGCTTTTTTAAATACATTGACTATTACTTCTAATAAACAGATACAGCCTATGTTTAAGGATAAGCTAACCGATCTAAATCTAATTGTTAATGCAAAACGAGTTTTCTGTAAGGAAGAAGCATCTACAATAAATTTACCCAAATGGGTCACATGGATTTGGGAAGTAGATTATAGTATTATAAAATAAAAAAGTTTGCAAATTTAGTAGCCTTTCTTCATCCACCGCCATTATACTATAAAGTTCAAGCCCTCCGGGTTTTGAAAATAATATTGCACCTACGTTTAGGTGCTTATTTTAAAAACCTTTCCCTGGGCAATATTTTTTCCAAAAAACTTGACAGTATAGCCACGGCTCCAAGTTTTCGGCTTTCTTTTTTCTTTTTTTTTTGTCTAAAAAATTATTTGAAGGGGGAGTTGGAGTAAATATTGATACTCTAATTGAATAATAATAGAATTGAATGTAAAAGGAAGCATTACAAGAATTTAAAAGTCTTATCTGAAGATTATTAACGTATTTTATAGTATAAAGAAATAGGGGTTAATTCCCTATTAAGTCCGTACCAAGTCCGAATGAGTATTAATTAAAAATTGTTATATGTTATGGGAAAAATAGCCCAAGGAATTTTAGGAGGACTATCTGGAAAGGTAGGAAATGTTATTGGTGGTAATTGGAAAGGAATTGATTATTTAAGAATTAAGCCTTCCAGTGTTGCTAACCCAAGAACAGAAGGACAAGTAAATCAAAGAAATAAATTTACTGTTACGTTAGAGTATTTACAGCCTAATCTTGCATTTGTGCAAAAAGGATATAAAAACTATGCGGTTAAAATGACACAGTTTAATGCAGCTATGTCTTATGTTTTAAACAATGCTATTACCGGAATTGCACCCAACTTTACAGTTGATTACACTTTAGCCTTGTTGAGTAGAGGAAATCTATCAGGTGTATTGAATCCGGGTACAGATTTAGCAACACCAGGAGAAGTAACGTTTACATGGGATGATAACTCTTTAGAAGGAAATGCTAATCCAACAGATAAAGCGATGTTATTGGTTTATAATCCAAGTAAGAACGAGTCTATTTCGCAATTAGAAGGCGCTGATAGAACAGTTGGAACAGAAACACTAATTATACCATCAACTTATGCAGGGGACACTGTAGAGTTGTTTATGGCATTCATTGAAGCTGATGGCTCCAGAGTATCAAATAGCGTTTATTTAGGTAGTGGTACGGCATCTTAAAAGTGATCCTAGATTAATAGCGATTAAACCGTTACATTAATTTGTAGCGGTTTTTATTTGCACCTTATTTTGCACCCTAAAAACAAAAAACCCCGTAAACATTGATGTTACGGGGATTTTATGGTGGTGCCTCCAGGAATCGAACCAGGGACACAAGGATTTTCAGTCCTTTGCTCTACCAACTGAGCTAAGGCACCAGTCGCTTATTTGCGGACTTGGACAATTAAAATCAAATGTTTTCAATCATTCAAGCGGGTGCAAATATATATTCATTTTTATTATTCGCCAAAAGAAAATAAATAAAAAATGGTTTTGTAAATTTACAAACTTAATTTAAGATATGAATTTAGTTGTAGACGTTGGGAACACTTTTGTTAAATTAGCTGTCTTTCAGGATCATGACATGGTTTTTAAAACTGTGGTTGAGCTACAGGCTTTCCAACATGCGTTTGAAACTATTTTAGAAACTTATCCCAAAATAGATGCTTGTATCCTTTCCTCTGTTGGGAACTTGCATGATTTGGCGCTAAAGCAGCTAAAAAAGCGCTTGCCAGTGGTTGTATTGAATTCTGAAACCAAAATGCCTTTTAAAAATCTTTATGGGACCCCCAAAACATTGGGAGTGGATAGGTTGGCTTTGGTGAGTGCTGCTTCTGCTCAATTTTCAGGAAAAGATGTGTTGGTTATAGATGCAGGAACATGCATTACCTACGATTTTATAACCAAAGAAAACAGCTACTTGGGAGGAGCCATTTCACCAGGCTTGCGGATGCGATATCAAGCATTAAATAATTTAACGGCCCATTTACCGTTATTGGATACAAAGCGTCCCGATCATTTTATAGGACAGTCCACAGAACAAGCCATTCATTCCGGGGTTGTTTTTGGTGTTTTAAATGAAATGGAAGGTGTTATAGAGGCTTATAAAGAAAAATATTCAGATTTAACAGTTATTTTAACAGGTGGTGATGCTAATTTTTTGTCTAAACAATTAAAAAGTAGCATATTTGCCAACTCAAATTTCCTTTTAGAAGGATTGAACCATATTTTACAATTTAATTCAACCGAATGATAAAAAAACTGGTATTCGTTTTTATTGCATTATTTGCAATTAAAAGTTACGCACAAGAGGGCACAGCCTCGCCATATTCATTTTATGGCATGGGTAGCTTAAAATTTAAAGGGACCGTAGAGAGTAGAAGTATGGGAGGGTTGAGTGTATATTCTGATAGTATTCATATAAATCTAAGGAATCCAGCATCGTATGCTTCAAAAAACTTAGCCATATACAATAACGAAAGCAGGCCTGTAAAATTTGCCATAGGAGGAAGCCATACCAATGCCAAATTAAAAAGCGATACAGCCTCAGATGAAGTCAATTCCTCCACCTTGGATTACCTGGCCATGTCCTTTCCTATTGGGAGGTTTGGTTTGGGAATGGGTTTGATACCTTATACATCTGTGGGATATAAATTGGAAACCTTGAACAATAACAACGACCTTTCCACCAAGTTTAGAGGAGAAGGAGGCGTGAATAAAGTATATGCTTCCCTTGGATATCTGGTGATGGATGGGTTGAGTGTAGGTGTTGATTTGGGTTATAATTTTGGTAATGTTAAAAATAACACCATTGAGTATGTTTACACAAACGAAGGCACTTTGGCACAATACCAAACCCGTGAAGACAACCGATCGGATATTGGTGGTTTGAGTGCCAATTTTGGGGTTATTTTTTCCAAAATGATCCAGGATAAATTTGAATTGACAACCAGTCTTACGTTTAGACCGGAAATGAATTTGAATTCCGAGAACTCACGTACCTATAATACCATTACCATTAATGCGATAAACGATCAAGAATACGTGATCAATTCCATAGAAGCAGATTTGGCCTCTCAAGGGTTAAAAAGCACAGATTTGGTATTGCCTACCAAATTATCCCTTGGAGCAGGAATTGGGCAGCCAAGAATCTGGTTTGTTGGGGCAGAATACACGTACTTAAATACCAAAGCGTTTAAAAACGAATTGTATGCTTCAAGTGATTCTGCAGGAAACGTTACCTATTCCAATGCCTCCACAGTATCCATAGGAGGTTTTGTGATACCAGATTACAATTCGTTTTCAAGTTACTTTAAAAGAGTGGTTTACAGGGCTGGAGTTCGTTTTGAAGGCACTGGTTTAAACATCAACGATCAGGCCATAAACGAGTTTGGCATATCTTTTGGAGTAGGGTTACCAATGGGAAACACGTTCTCCAATGCCAACATAGGTGTTGAGTTTGGAAAAAGAGGAACAACCAGCGAGAATTTAATACAAGAAAATTTCATTAATTTTCAACTAAGTTTTTCATTTAACGATAGATGGTTCCAAAAAAGAAGATTTAATTAAGTATAAAATAAATTATTATGAAAACCAAAATTACATTATTGTTGTCGTTCCTATTCCTAGGAGTGAACTATGTATCTGCCCAAGATGAAGATTCAAGCACATTATCCATTATGAGTGAGTATGCCAAAGCAAAAAATTATGATGCAGCATATAAGCCTTTTATGGAACTGAGAAAGAGGAATCCTAATTACAGCAGAGCAATATATGTATACGGAGAAGACATACTTGAGGATAAAATTGAAAAATCCTCTGGAGCAGAGCAAGCTGCCTATATCAACGATTTGGTAAAGCTTTGGGAAGAAAGGGAAACGCATTTTGCCAGCAAAACCCCTAAAGGCGAATTTGGTGCCAAAGCTTGTCAGTTAATGTACGATTACAGGGAGGTTTTAAATAAAACGGACGAAGAATTATATGCGTGTTTTGATGCTGCTTATAAAGCAGATGCTGAAACCTTTACAAACCCTAAATCCCTTTATACCTATTTCTCTTTGATGGTAGATTTATTTGATGCCGGAAAAAAATCGGCTGGGGAATTATTCACCAAATACGATGAGGTTGTTGAGAAGGTAGACAGCGAAGTTGCCAATTACTCTGAAAACTTAAATGCCCTTATTGAAAAAGAAGATGCAGGAACTGCTTTAACCAGTAAAGAAGAGAGATATAAAAAATCTTATGAGAGTTATTTAAATGCTTACGATCAAATTTCAAGTAGTATCAACAGTAAGTTAGGTTCTAGAGCGAATTGTGAAAACTTGGTGCCACTTTACACTAAAGACTTTGAGGCCAACAAAGATAATGCTGTATGGTTACAAAGAGCAGCCGGAAACATGTCGGCTAAAGAATGTACAGACGATCCTTTGTTCTTTAAATTGGTGAATGCGTATCACAATTTAAGCCCTTCAGCCAACTCGGCTTATTACTTAGGAATCTTAAAAGATAAGGAAGGTAAAACATCGGAAGCCATTAAGTTCTACGAACAAGCTTTAAGCCTGGAGTCTGATAGTTTCAAAAAAGCCAAGCTATATGAAAAAATTGGTGATAAATTAAAAGCTAGGGGAGATTTTGGTTCTGCTAGGGCTTACTTTAGAAATGCTTTAAAGTTCAACCCATCAAACGGAAGACCACATTTAAAAATTGCCGATATGTATAATAGAAGCGCCAATAACTGTGGAGACACCAACTTTAACAAGCGTGCTGTATTCTGGTTGGCTGCCGATGAAGCTGAAAAAGCAGGACGTGTGGACCCAACCTTAAAAAGTGCAGCAGCTCAAACAGCAGCCAATTACAGAGCTAAAGCACCTCAGAAATCTGAGATTTTCAGTGAGGGGAATGCTGGACAAAAAATCAACATTGGATGCTGGATTGGAGCCAGTGTTACTGTGCCAAGCTTATAATGGACAAGACAGGTTTACATAACATAAATTACATAGTCATAGCGCATGCTGTGACTATGTTTTTTTATATGATACATTTATAGCATGGACCTCAATCATTCGTTTAAAGTGTTTTTTGTTTGCCCTGTGGTTTTAAGCCTGTTCCTTTCGTGTAAAAACAATTTTGAAGAGGTTAAAAAAATTGGGATATCAGAAAACGAACCTATAGGCATTGCAGAGCATATCAATTTAAAATATACAGATTCTGGTCGGGTAACCGCCAATTTAAAGAGTCCTAAAATGTTGGATTATTCCAATAGGGAGTTTGCCTTTAACGAGTTTCCAGATGGCATAGATTTGGACTTGTTTGATGAGCAAAACCAAAAAAGCAACGTTATAGCAGACTATGCCATAGTTTACGACAAAACCGGAATTATAGATTTGCAAGGCCATGTGGTACTTTCTTCCACCAATAAAGACACCTTGTTTGCAGAACAGTTGTATTACGACCAAAATAGGGAATGGCTTTTTACAAACAAGCCAGTCACCTTTAGAACCGGAAGGGATGTTATAAACGGCAAAGGCTTCGATTCCGATACCAAGTTTACCAAAGCCCAAGTTTTGGAAATTGATGGAATCATCACACTTGACGAATAATTCTGTATCTTTACCCCATCATTTTTAATATATACTAAATGAAACTATTTAAGTTTTTCCAATACGCCTATTTGTTTTTTGCTGTTATCTTTATTTACGATGCTGTTTCAAAATACATGGAAACAGGACAGGTAGAATACACTTCCTTATTATTGGCAGCAGCAGCTATTTTTATGTTTTTCTTTAGAAAACGATTCAACAAAAAATTTGAGAACAAAGACCGTAATTAAAACATGAACCCAGATGTTATAATTATTGTTGTCTCTTTAATTCTTTCTGCTTTTTTCTCCGGGATGGAGATTGCTTATGTGTCTTCAAACAAGATTCATATAGAAATAGAAAAAAAGCAACAGGGGATTTTAGCAAAGATTTTAACAAAAATAACCGCAAGGCCTTCCAAGTTTATTGCAACCATGCTTATTGGCAACAATATTGCTTTGGTTATTTATGGGTTTTTTATGGGAGATTTGTTGGTAGATTGGTTTCAGTCCTTTTTGCCCTCCAGCTCCAAGCTTATCAATTTTCTATTGGTGGATTTTAGTTTGTTAAGCCAAACCGTCATCTCTACCTTGATTATTTTAATCACTGCCGAATTTTTACCAAAGGTATTTTTTCAAATCTATGCCAATTCCCTACTCAAGTTATTGGCTTTTCCGGCCTACTTTTTTTATCTGCTCTTTAATTACATTTCCAATTTTGTGATTTGGATTTCGGATGTGGTATTGAAAAAATTTTTTAAAACCGAAGGCGACCAAGTCCAACTGGCCTTTTCCAAAGTGGAACTGGGCAATTACATTAGTGAGCAGATGGAATCTGTGGAAGAAAGTGATGATATAGATACCGAAATACAGATTTTCCAGAATGCCTTGGAATTTTCTGAAGTAAAAGCAAGGGAAGTGATGATTCCCAGAACCGAAATTACGGCTGTGGATGTTACCGAGTCATCCAAAAACCTAAACACATTATTTACGGAAACGGGATTTTCAAAAATTCTGATTTACAAGGATACCATAGACGATATCTTGGGTTATGTGCACTCCTTTGAACTTTTCAAAAAGCCCAAAAACCTCAAATCCATTCTGGTTCCCGTAGAGTTTGTACCAGAAACCATGTTAATAAAAGATATTTTAAGTGTGCTTATAAAAAAGCGAAAAAGTATCGCAGTGGTTCTGGACGAGTATGGAGGCACTTCTGGTATCATAACCGTTGAAGATATAGTGGAAGAACTTTTTGGCGAAATAGAAGACGAACACGATACCATAGATTTAATTGAAGAGAAATTGGGAGAAGACATCTATAAGTTTTCAGCCAGACTGGAAGTGGATTATATAAACGAAACCTTTAAGATCAACCTTCCGGAGAGTGAAAACTACGAGACATTGGGAGGTTTGATTGTAGACCATAAAGAGGAAATCCCTCAGCAAAATGAAGTGGTTTTAATAGACAGGTTCCAGTTTACCATCCTTGAAGTTTCCAATACAAAAATAGATTTGGTAGAGCTTAAAATACTGGAAGCCGACTAATTTGCTAAGCTTAAAAGAATTAATATAACATTCTATTTTATTATTAAATAGAAAATGGTATTTTCGCGCACGATAATTTATAATCAATATAGACATATAAAATGGCAGTTTTAAATAAAATTAGACAACGTGGACTCTTTTTAATCATTGTAATTGCGTTAGCGTTATTCTCTTTTGTAATTGGAGATTTGTTTAGAAACACAGATGCACTGGTAGGAAAATCTCAAAACATTGTTGCAACCATTAACGGCAAAGACATTTCCCGTGAAGACTTTATGCAAAAAGTGGAGGTTGCCCAAAGACAGCTTGGTCCTAACGGCACCAATACACAAGCTATGAACAGGGTTTGGGAGCAAGAAGTTAGACAGGCAGTACTTGAAACACAATTTGAAGAATTGGGTATGACTGTTGAAAAAGACCAAATGAGGGATTTGTTAAGAACCAATTTGGCCAATAGTCCGGAGTTTCAAAATGAAGCAGGACTTTTTGATGAAAATAAATTAAACGAGTACATTGCCAATCTCAAAGAAACCTCTGCCGTTGCTTATGCGCAATGGGTTGATTACGAAAACAGCATTGGAGTGAATGCCTTACAGCAAGACTATTTTAATATGGTGAAAGCTGGTATGACAGGCACTTTGGCCGAAGGGAAATTGGAACATATGTTGGAGAGCGAAACGATTGACATTAAATATGTTCAGATACCTTACACGTCCATTCCAGACAGCACTGTTTCTGTGTCTAAATCTGAGATATCTTCTTATATCAACAAGCACAAAAAACAATATGAAGTAGAGGCTACCAGAGACATTCGTTATGTGGAATTTAAGGAAGCTGCTACAGTTGAAGACGAAAACAACATCAAACAGGATTTAGCAAACTTATTGAAAGATCAGGTGGTTTACAATGAAGTTACCAAGAATAACGATACAATAAAAGGATTTGCTACAGTAACCAACCATAAGGTGTTTGTAAATTCAAACTCCGACATTAAATTTGAAGACCGTTTTAAATTCAAATCAGATTTGCCTGCATCAGTTGCAGATACCATCTTCAACATGAATGTTGGAGATGTGTATGGACCATACAAAGACGGGAATTATTTTAAATTAACCAAAGTAATTGCTGCCATACAAATGCCAGATTCGGTAAAAGCAAGACATATTTTAATTCCTTATGTTGGTGCTGCAAGTGCACAGCCAGATGTAACACAATCCAAGGAACAAGCTAAGAAAACAGCAGATAGCTTGCTGTCTGTTTTAAAGAAAGACAATTCTAAATTCGGGGAATTTGTAAGTACCTATTCGTCAGACCAAGGCAGTGTTGCCAATGGAGGAAGTTACGATTACTTTACATACAATACCATGGTACCAGAGTTTAGGGATTATGTTTTCCAAAACAATGTAGGTGATATGGATGTGGTAGAAACCGTATATGGATACCATATTATTGAAGTGGAAGGACAGAAAAACAAGCAACGTGCCATTAAGGTAGCAACCGTTGCCAGGGAAATAGAGCCTTCCGAAACCACTATAAACCAAGTGTTCAGGGATGCTTCAAATTTTGAAATAGCCATAGAGAAAGGTGATTTTGAAGCTGTAGCCAAAGAAAAAGATTTGGCTGTACGTCCTGTAAATGGTATTAAGGTTTTAGATGAAAACATCCCTGGTTTAGGAAACCAAAGAGCCATGGTACGTTGGGCTTTTGAAGAAGGAACAGAGGTTGGCGATTACAAGCGTTTTAACTTAAATGGTGGTTATGCCATTGTGCAAGTAACGGCTACCAATGCTGCTGGATTGATGAATACAGAGCAAGCGTCGGTAACTGCTTTGCCAGCTATAAGAAAAGAGAAAAAAGCAGCATTGATTAAAGATAGGATTTCTGCAACCACTGTGGAAGATGTGGCTGCTGCCGAAAACCAAACAGTTAAAACAGCTTTAGCCATCAACATGAAAAACCCAACCATTTCTGGAGCTGGAAAAGAGGGTCTTGTTGTGGGAACAGCCTTTGGATTAAAAGAAGGTGAAACCTCTAAATTAATTGAAGGTGAAAAAGGCGTTTACATGGTACAGGTAACCAAAAAGACACCTGCTCCAGAACTAGACAACTATCAAGGGTTTGCAAACCAAGTAGGTACGTCTAAAATGAATAACGTAAACACCAAATTATACAATGCCTTAAAAGAGGCTTCAGATATTGAGGACAATAGAGCCAATACGGTTCAATAATAATTAGGAATTATACATATAGAAAAGCTTCACAGAACATGTGAAGCTTTTTTTATTTTATCATTTCAGAATAGGGAACAATGGTATCATAACCTTTAGATCTAAAATAGGCTGTCGGGTTTTCTTCAGATGTAACCAATACAAAATCGCCTCCCCAAGCACCAAGGCTTTTTACAGACCCTTTAAAATCTGAAAATAAGGCCTCTTTTACGGGAACTTGGTGGATGATGCTGGATATAATTTGTTCGTGCCTGTTTATTAAGAGATTGCAATCGGTTAGATTGGAGCAAGAAATCAGTTGGGAAGTAATCCCGCTAATTTCCTTAATAACATATGTTTTATTTGAAGTGTTGGCTTTGTATTGCGCAATACCATCACGACTGTTCTGTTTTTTGTTTAAATACACAAAATATAGTGAGTCTTTAAAAGAAGGATTAAAGTTTGCTTTCTTAATATGTCTGTTGTTATTTTCAATTTGATAGGTAATGGCAGTGTCGTGTTGTGCGCAGGCAATATCATAGCCAGAACCACCAAAGGTTTGATCCAATAACCTGTAAGCATCTATTTGAGCCCAATTTGCCATGTTGTTTATTAAAGTGGATGAGGAACCCAAACCCCAATCTTGAGGGAATGTTAATTTGTTCTCTACTTGACATCCAGATTTTAAAAACCCTGGATTTAGTTTTTTTGCAACCTGTAATATTTGTAAGAGACGCTCTGTTTTACCATTGTTATTTAAAGCTTGAGTGGATATCTCGTTATGGTTGATTTTAAAGACTGTCTCAAACCAAATGTCATCTTTAAAATCAAAACTTTTCCACACCAGGATGGGTTTGTTTAAAGTGGTGACCTCTAGGGATTGTCCGAATTTAGTAGGCACAGCCAAAGCCATTGCGCCATCAAGAACTAGGTATTCCCCTGTAATCAATAATTTTCCGTTACTCTGAAACTTCTGCATTCGTTATTTGTTATTCTTCAATCTCAAATCCTTTATGGCTTCTACTACAGCGCTATGTGTAGCCGTATGGTTTTTAAAATGGTTTATTAAGGTGTTTTTTTCTTCATCTGTTGCTTGAAACTGGTTTAGGATATTCAACAAATGCATTTTCATATGGCCTTCCTGGATTCCTGTGGTGGTTAAAGAGCGCAAGGCTGCAAAATTTTGTGCCAATCCGGCAACAGCCACAATTTGCATGAGTTCTTTGGCAGATGGGTTGTGCAATAATTCCAAGGCCAATTTTACCAAAGGGTGTAAACTGGTTAAACCACCAACAGTACCTAAAGCCAACGGGATTTCCATCCAAAAATAAAAGATGCCAGCTTCTATTTTAGCATGTGTTAAACTGCTGTATTGTCCGTTTCTGGATGCATAGGCATGAACTCCAGCTTCCACAGCCCTGAAATCGTTTCCGGTAGCCAGAACCACGGCATCTATTCCATTCATGATGCCTTTGTTGTGTGTTACCGCGCGATACGGTTCCACTTCGGCAATTTTAACAGCTTGTATAAATTTTTTGGCAAACTCTTCGGGGTTTATGGATGTGTTTTCGGTTAATTGTTCCACAGGACAACTTACTTCAGCCCTTACCAAACAATTAGGGACATAGTTAGAGAGGATGCTCATAATGACCTCGACCTGTTTTTCTTTTTCAGTAAAGCCATTAAACAAGCGCGCTTCCTCCCTAAAGGTTTTGGCAAATTGTTCCAAACAAGAATTTATGAAATTGGCGCCCATGGCATCCAGGGTTTCAAAGGTGGCGTGAAGCTGGTAATAGTTGTCCAGGCTTTGGGTTTTATCCCGAAGTTCAATATCCAGGATGCCTCCACCACGTGCTTCCATATTTTTGGTCAAGGTTTTTGTGGCTTGTATAAGTTTGGGTTTAACATGTTTAAAAAAGCTCTGTAAGGTCTTTGGGTCGCCATAGAACATAACATGTACCTGACCAATTTTGGTAGTGGATAGCACTTCTGCTTTAAAACCACCCCTTTCCAGCCAAAATTTAGCAGCTTTGCTAGCAGCAGCCACAACGGAACTTTCTTCTATGGCCATTGGGATGGCGTGCATTTTGCCATTGATTAAAAAATTGGGAGCCACACCAAAAGGCAAATAATAATTGGTAATGGTGTTTTCTATAAACTCGTCGTGCAACTGTTGTAGCTTGATGTTGGAATTCCAATACTGTTTGATGATGTTTTTTGCGTCTTCATTGTTGTTGAAATAAGTAGCTACAATCCAATCGATTTTATGCGATTTGGAAAGTTTAGAAAAGCCAGATATAGATTTGCTCATGAAATATAAATTGAAAACACAAAGATACTGTTCTTGTAACTAATTTTATATTAGTTGGGTTTTAAAAGGCTATTTAACTGTTAATATTTACTGTTTTTTGCTTATTTTTTAGTAAACTTGGCATTATTTTATTCAAAAGAAACATTTAAATGAAATTTACCAAACTCCTTCTACTGTTTTGCATATTTGCAACTTTCTTAACCTCAGCACAAAATAAAGAGATAACCCTAGAAGATATATGGACTGGCGCCTTTAGAACCGAAG
Source organism: Xanthomarina gelatinilytica (assembly GCF_000348685.1). Classification (GTDB taxonomy): domain Bacteria; phylum Bacteroidota; class Bacteroidia; order Flavobacteriales; family Flavobacteriaceae; genus Xanthomarina; species Xanthomarina gelatinilytica. Next base: position 39,278 of record NZ_ANLA01000005.1, read on the forward strand.
GTATGGACGCCTTGCATTCCATGAAAAACGGGCAGCAATATTCTGTTTTGAATTTTGATAGAACCTCTGGAACCACCTCTATAGATGTTTACGATTATAAGACCCTGAAAAAAGTGAAAACTTTGGTGAATTCTAACCAATTAGAGGCCATTCCAAATTTTTTGGATTATACTTTTAGTGAAGATGAAAGTAACATACTTTTGGCTACAGATGTGACGCGTATTTTTAGACGTTCGTCTTTAGGGACTTATTATGTGTACAATACCAAAACAAAGGACCTTAGTTTGGTAGCCGAAGAACAGATTCAAGAACCAACCTTTTCCCCAGATGGTACTAAAATTGCCTATGGCTATAAAAACAATCTTTTTGTAAAAGATTTGAGCTCTGGAACCACCACACAAATCACTTTTGATGGGGAGAAGAACAAAATCATCAATGGTATCACAGATTGGGTTTACGAGGAAGAGTTTGGATTTGTTCGCGCTTTCGAGTGGAATGCAGCCAGTGATAAGATTGCATTTATCCGTTTTGATGAAACCCAAGTACCAGAATTTTCAATGGATGTCTATGGTTCAGCTTTGTACCCTACGCAAGATGTGTTTAAATACCCTAAGGCAGGAGAAGCCAACGCTTTGGTGTCGCTTCATTTGTATGAGTTGAAAACCGATACCGTTACTGAAGTGAAAGTGAACAAAGACTACACCGATTTTTATATTCCCAGAATAAAATGGACCAATGATCCAGATGTGTTGAGTGCCCATTATTTAAACAGACACCAAAACGAATTGGATTTATGGTTTATAGACGCTAAAAACCAGACAGCAACCTTGGTTCTTGAAGAAAGGGATGTTGCTTATGTGGATGTGACAGACAATTTAACTTTTCTAAAAGACAATAGTTTTATCTGGACCAGCGAAAAAGATGGCTACAATCACATTTATCACTATTCAAAAGAAGGAGATTTAATAAACCAGGTGACCAAAGGAAACTGGGAAGTGACCAGTTATTATGGATATGATGAAAAAAGCCATAGAATTTTCTACCAGTCCACCGAAAACGGTTCCATTAACAGAGATATTTATTCCATAAAACTGAATGGTAGGGATAAGGAGCGTTTAACCAAAAGCGAAGGCACCAACAGAGCCTCTTTTAGTGCCGATTTTTCTTATTTCATCAATACGTTCTCCAATGCTTCCACACCACCAGAATACACATTGAACGATGCCAAAACAGGAGATTTAATCAAGAGCATTAAGGACAACGACAAACTCTCTGAGACTTTGTTGGACTATAAAACCTCCAAAAAGGAATTTAGTACCATTCATGTAAACGGAAACGATTTAAATATGTGGATGATTAAGCCAGCAGATTTTGATGCCTCCAAAGAATATCCATTATTTATGTATCAATATTCTGGTCCAGGGTCTCAAAGTGTTTCCAATACTTGGAACAGTGCTAACGATTATTGGTATCAGTACTTGGCTCAAAAAGGCTATATTGTAGCATGTGTAGATGGTAGGGGAACCGGTTATAAAGGAGCCGATTTTAAAAAAGTCACACAAAAAGAATTAGGGAAATACGAAGTTGAAGACCAGATAGAAGCAGCCAGACAATTAGGTAAACTACCTTATATTGACGCTTCTAGAATAGGAATTTGGGGCTGGAGCTATGGAGGCTTTATGAGCAGTAATGCGCTTTTTAAAGGAAACGATGTATTTAAAATGGCCATTGCTGTGGCACCTGTAACAAGTTGGCGTTTTTACGATTCTGTATACACAGAGCGTTACATGACCACACCTCAGGAAAATCCTAGCGGTTACGATGACAATTCCCCAATAAACCATGTTGATAAATTAAAAGGAGACTTTTTGTTGATACATGGTACAGCAGATGACAATGTACATGTGCAGAACACCATGCGTATGGTGGAGGCTTTGGTGCAAGCCAACAAACAGTTTGAGTGGATGATCTATCCAGACAAAAACCATGGTATTTATGGCGGCAACACGCGTTTGCATTTATATACCAAAATGTCTGATTTTATAGATAGAACTTTAGGAGATAAGATACCTGAGGCATCAAAAAACCATGAAGAAAAAGTAAAGATTAAAGGATAAGATAACGAACTAACTAAACACTATATGTCAAAATCAATTTTAACAGAACAGGGAGAACCAGAATTATTCGGACATCCTAAGGGATTATTTTATTTGTTTTTTGCTGAACTATGGGAACGTTTTAGTTTCTATGGGATGCGAGCTTTGTTAATGCTATACATGGTTAATGAAATTTTCCAGGCATTGGCAGAACGAGACACAGCAGCTGCAGCAGTATATGCTTCTTATGGTTCCTTGGTTTATGCGTCCACAGTTATTGGAGGTCGTATTTCCGATAAGATATTAGGGATGCGAAGCTCCATTTTCCTTGGAGGTGTTTTAATGGCTTTGGGACATTTTGTTCTTGCCATTGAGAATGATGTGGCTTTCTTTTTGGCCTTGGCATTTATAGTGGTAGGAAACGGTTTCTTTAAGCCTAATATTTCCACCTTTGTAGGGTCTTTGTATAAAGATGGGGATAGACGAAAAGATTCTGGGTTTACCATCTTTTACATGGGAATCAATATTGGAGGTTTTGCTGCTCCATTGCTTTGTGGTTGGCTTGGTGAAACCTATGGTTGGCACTATGGATTTGGACTTGCGGGAATTGGGATGTTAACAGGTCTCCTATTCTTTTGGAGTGGTATAAAAAAGAATGTGTTTGGAGACAGGGGAATGCCTCCCAATAAGGAAATATATGAAAAGAAAATATTGGGTATTCCACAAAAAACATTCGTTCCCATTGTTGCCTTTTTAGCAGCTCCTGTGGTAGCACTTATGTTGGCAAGTTATAAGGATATTGGTGGAGGAGATACCTTTTTAGGGGATCAGAACGTGGTGAATTTGCTTTTTAAGCTCATAGGTGTTGGCGTTTTGATTTTTATGACATATGTGATTATTAAATCCAAACCAGATGAGCGAAAAAAATTAATCATGGCCGTTTTAATAACCTTTTTCATGACCTTGTTTTGGGGTTTCCATGAATTGTCCGGAAGTGTTATAACCTTGTTTGCCGACAGAAATGTGGATTTAGAGGGTGTTATGAACGCCAGTCAAACCAACTCGTTAAATTCTTTGGTTATCATTGTACTTTCCATCCCAATTTCATTGCTTTGGGCGTATTTATCCAAAAAGAATTTAAACCCTAGAACCCCTTACAAATTTGGCTTAGGTTTGTTACTGGCTGGGTTGAGTTTTTATATTCTATCCTTAAGTGGAGGAAGTGCAGACGAAAACGGGATGGTTCCGTTTGCTTACTTGTTTATCATGTATGTAGTTATTTCCATTGGAGAATTGTTTATGTCTCCTGTAGGACTGTCTAAAATAACCGATTTGTCGCCACAAAGAATTGTTGCCTTTATGATGGGGATTTGGTTTTTGTCTTCGGCTTACGCTTTTCAAATTGTAGGTTTTATTTCAAAACAATTGGCAGTTGAAAGTACAGACGTAAATGTTGGAGGTTTACAAACATTGGCAATATATACAGACGGGTTTGGCTTAATTGCCAAGTATGCTCTTGGGGCAGGACTTGTGGTATTGATCTTTTCGCCATTAATGAAAAAATTAATGGGCAATGTCCACTAAAAAAAGAACTAACTAAATTTATTATATATGAATACAGATGTTGAAAATCTATTTAAAGACAAGGTAATAGGCCATCCAGCCGGACTGTTTGTACTGTTTTTTACCGAAATGTGGGAACGTTTCTCGTTTTATGGGATGCGTATATTATTGGTATTGTTTTTAACAGCTCCAATTTTAAGTGATAATCCAGGATGGGAATGGCCAAGGGAACATGCTTTGGCTTTAATAGGTACTTATGCCTCCTTACTTTACTTAACCCCAATAATAGGAGGTTGGGTTGCCGATAAAATTACAGGATATCGTGTGGCTGTGGTTATAGGTTGTTTGATCATGACCTTAGGGCACGCTTCCATGGCTTTTGAGACCACCACAAGCTTTTACATAGGTTTAGCTTTGTTGGTAGTGGGAACCGGTTTCTTTAAGCCCAATATTACCTCTATTATTTCTGAAATGTATAAAGGCAAGGAATCCAAAAAAGATGGTGCTTATACCATTTTCTATATGGGAGTAAATGCAGGTGCTTTTTTTGGAATGATGTTATGTGGTTATCTGGCTGAAAACTACGGTTGGTCTTGGGGCTTTGGTTTGGCAGGAATCTTCATGTTATTGGGGATGCTTCAGTTTTGGTTGGCTAAAGATTTGTTTGGAAACGTAGGTGGCAAACCATCCATAAAACATGTGGTTGAAATCCCTCAGAATATCAATGAGGAAGCACCTAAAGAACAAGAAGAGCCAGATGCAGATGAAAAGTTGAACCCTTTTACCATGTTCGATAAAATTTTAGTGGTGTTATCTTCCCTTGGAGGTTTGATTTATCTGTTTAACGATCCCTTGGAAAAAATTGATGGCTCCAGTTTGGTGCCATTTACAGTAGGTAATTTAAGCGGTTCCAATTTTGTGGTGCTTTGTGCCTTGGCATTATTCCTAATCTTGCTTGTAACAAGAATTGCCAGGTATTTACCAATTGTTAGGGACCGTATTATAGCCGTGTCTATCTTTGGGGTGTTTACTGTATTTTTCTTTGCGTTTTTCGAGCAATCTTTAGGCTCCATGACGCTTTTTGCCAGAGATTACACAGATAGGACCTTGGTAGGAAGTTCGGCCATGATATTTAAAGTGGTTGATGCTTTGTTGACAACCGTTCCCTTAATGATCATTACTTGGGTACTTTGGTTGTTGGCCAAAAAAACGTTTTCCAGAATAGGTTTGTCCAATGTCATTTTGGCTTTGGCATTTGCTGGTTTGTGGTTCTTGGTTATATTTAGGTTGATGGATAAGTTCTCTCAAGAAGGGAACGAGATTGAAGCCACTTGGTTTGGTATTTTAAACTCGTTCTTTATTATTACCTTGGCACCATTGTTTTCCCGTTGGTGGGAAAGCAAATACAATCCTAGCGCTGCCATGAAATACGGTTTAGGTTTAATTTTGTTAGGTTTAGGTTTTGCCATCTTATCATATGGAGCTTCAGAGATACCTTCAGGAGCCAAAACAGCTTCGGTTAGTATCATCTTTTTAATATTGGCTTATTTGTTGCACACCATGGGCGAGTTATGTATTTCCCCAGTAGGCTTATCATATTTAAGTAAGTTGGTACCTGCCAGAATGATTGGATTTATGTTTGGGGTTTGGTATTTGGCCATTGCCGTTGGACAAAAAGCAGCGGGTACCATGGGAGGCATGATAGATAAAATTTCAGAACAATATTCCTTAGGGACCTTCTTTTTAATTTTTACCTTAATCCCTATAGGTGTTGGAATTATCTCCATTATATTAAACCCGTTATTAAAACGATTGATGCATAACGTACGTTAATCGAATAAAGCGTTAAAATTTATAGAAAACACTCCTGAATTGGAGTGTTTTTTATATTTTAGGAACAGTTTTTGAAACCTACAGAACTTATTTACTAAGTTTGAAATTATACATTATTATGAAAAAATTACTATCTGTATTTGCCATTTTATTATTTGTTGTTAATATATCTGCTCAAGAAATTAACTGGGTCACTTTAGAAGAAGCTGTAGCGCTACAAAAGAAAAACCCAAAAAAAATAATGATTGATGCCTATACCAACTGGTGTGGACCATGCAAAATGTTGGATAAAAACACTTTTAAAAACAAAGATGTGGCAGACTACGTAAACAAGCATTATTATGCCGTGAAATTTAATGCCGAAGGCAACGAGACCATTAATTTTAAGGGTAACACCTTTACAAATCCGGGTTATAATCCTGCCAATGCCAACAGACGTAATTCGCAACACCAATTATCAACCTATTTTAGTGTCAGGTCTTATCCAACCATTTTGTTTTTGGATGAGCAGGCCGAGTTTTTAAGCCCAGTTATTGGGTATAAAACGCCACAACAGCTGGAACTGTATTTGAAATTGTTTAAAAATGATGCGCATGTAAACATGAAAACACAAGAGGATTTTTCTGCTTATTACAGTGCTTTTAAACCAGAATTCTCAAATTAATCCCCTTTTAAATTTACTACAAAAGCTCCCTTTTTATATGTATGATGAAAAGGGACTTTTTTGTTTTTACAGGTCGCTTCCCATCGCATGACATAGGATTTGTAGTTGCTGCCATCTGCAATTATCAGTTTCGGACTCAAACTATCAATAAGCCGAACCAGATTGATTTTAGGGGAATCGCGTAGTAAGACGAGTTCTGGTTTAAAGCTGGAAACTTGGTACACACCAAGGCTGTCAATAATTAAAAGGAGCTTGTTGTTTAGTCGGTAAAGGGGCAGAATGTCCTCTTGCTTGATCTCTGAAATATGATGTTTAGTTGCATAATTTACAAGCATGGTTTCGTTTAACAGTTTTGTGCTATCCAGCGAATGATGTACTTGCAGGATGCCGTTTTCTTGAAAGCCAAGAATGGAAGATTGGCTTTTATGGAACACCATCCATATGGAATCGGTTTTTGTTTGATATTTAGTGTACAGGCTTGCAGATTGAAACAATATTATAGCCACCAAAAGCATGCGTAAATTTTTATAGTCTTTATGTTTGTAAACATGGTATATGCTTACAATGATGGCGTAACTGGTCAATACTTGAAGCAGGTTGAATGCTATGTCCTTAAACAGGAACGCTTCTTGTTGGGAAATCCATCTAAAAAACTGGTTCATCCATCCAATTATCTTTCCATAGAACAGAGCCACAAAATTGGGTAATATGTTGCATAAGGCCAGGACAATTACAGCAATGCCATAAGCCAAAATAACCCCTAGAAAAGGAATGACAATAACGTTTGAGAGAAAAAACAGCCCTGGGATTTGATGAAAATAATATAAACTTATAGGCAAGACACCAAACTGTGCAGCGATGGATACGATAAAAGCTTGCCATAACTTATCCACTACCCAATATTTGGGCTGCCAAAAGCTATACAGTAAGGGATAGATGGTTACAATGGCAATCACAGCCAAATAACTTAACTGAAACCCTACATCAAACAGTATGTTGGGCTTAAAAAGTAAAATGATAAATGCCGAACAAGCTAAAATATTCAATGTGTTGGTAGGTCTTTTGTAATTTAAGGAAATTGCGACCAGGCTAAACATTAGTGCTGCCCTGGTAACAGAGGCAGAAAGACCTGTAATGACTGCAAATCCCCATAGGCATAAGATAATCAGGATGATTTTATATACGCGTCCATGCTTGAGCAACCCCACTGGCTTGAACAGCATATTTAAAAACAATAAAATGATGCCTACATGTAAACCGGAAACAGCAAGGATGTGAACGGCTCCAGAGTTTTTGTAGTCTTCGTAGATTTCTTTGGAAATATCATTTCGCTGACCCAATAAAAGGGCGTTGATTATGGCGCGTTCATTTGGTTTAAACGGATATTTTTTAAGCTCTTGGTTAATATGTGCCCTTAAGGCATTGGCATAGCCAAACAGTGTGTGCTTTTCCTTGCTTACAATATATGTTTCTTGGTAAGTGCCATACATTTGCGAATAGATGTATTTGTTTTCCAAAAACGATTTGTAATTGAATTGCCCCGGATTTATAGGGCTTTTAATGGGAAGTAAAGATGTTTTTACAAACAGGATATCATCAACTTCAAACGCACTGGACAAGGAGTCTTTTTTCAAATTTAGCAATGCCAATCCGTTAACTGAAATACTATCGATTTTTAAGAGTTTCACAACATATCTGTCGTTGTAAGTGTTGGATTTTAAAAGGTTTGAAACTTTAAGCTTTATTAAGGAAGGGGTTTCGTTTAAATGGTTACTGTAAGCTGTATAGTGGTTTTTATGAAGTTTCTGGTCGTGTAGCTTTTCAATATTAACACCTAGGGAGACCATGGTTAAAAAGGCTATGGTTCCAAACCAGATATTTCTGGTGAACAACGGCTTGGAAAGGACATAGGCTATGCTAAGGAATACTATAAGTATGACCGTAATTATTACAGAACCGGTTAAGGAAATATCTGTAACCTGAGCCAATAGAATTCCTAAAACCAAACAAATGGTTAGCTTAACAATAACAAAGTCAAGTAGTTTCACATAAGTAAGATACTAAAAAACTTATAATATTCTACGTGCTTGTACGAAAGCAAAATACCAATATTTTTCAGATAATCTAGAAGTAATCACACCACTGCTTGTGGTGGAATGAATAAATTCCACATAACCAGACCTGGCTTCGGTAACCAGGCCAACATGGTTGATGTTTCGGCTGTTTTTTTGGGTTGCGAAAAACAGTAAATCGCCTTTTTGAACTTCTTTGACATCTACCCAGTTTCCGGTAGTTGCCAAAGCTCCAGTGGTTCTGGGCAGCAAGATGTTTTCGCTGTTATAGGCTGTGGTTATCAGGCCAGAACAATCCATGCCTTTTTTAGAGGATCCACCATATTTGTAGCGCACTCCATTGTATTTTTCGGCTGTTTTAATAATGTTTTCTATGCTGGCGTTTGAGGCAGGACTTGCGTTTTTGGCAACCGCTGTTGTTCTAGTTGTTTTTTTGCTTGAAGCTGCTGTTTTTTTGGACGACTTGCAAGCCGATAAGCTTAATAGAAGACACAATAAAAAGACTGTTTTTCGCATGTTAATTTTTAATGGCATTGTAAATTAGTTTCGCTGTTTTTTGGCTAGCTCCCTTTCCTCCAAGTTTCTTCTCAAGTTCGTAATAATCAATAAAAAACTTTGTACGCTCGTAAGGGTCTAGAATGAGGTCCAGTTCCCTTTTTAAGGATTTGGTGTTAAAGTTGTCCTGGATCAATTCCGTAACCACTTTTTTATCCATGATTAAATTCACCAAAGAAATATACTCAAGATTGATTACGCGTTTCCCAATTTGATAGGATATCCAATTGCCTTTATAACACACAACTTGAGGCACTTTAAATAAAGCTGTCTCTAGAGTGGCAGTTCCAGAAGTAACCAAAGCAGCTGTAGAGACAGAGAGTAAATCGTAGGTCTTGTTGGAAATAAAACCCACGTTGGCATTTTTAATAAAAGGCTGGTAAAAACTGTAATCCTGACTTGGAGCGCCAGCAATAACAAATTGGTAATTGGGGTATTGGTTTACCAAAGAAACCATCACCGATAGCATTTTTTTAATTTCCTGTTTTCTGCTTCCAGGTAAAACGGCAATGATGGGTTTTTCGTTTAACTCGTAGTCAGCCCGAAAGGTATACTCGTCCACTTGATGCCTGTTTGCTATGGCGTCTATGGTTGGGTGTCCCACAAAATGAACTGGGTAGTTATGTTTTTTTTCGTAAAAATCTTTTTCAAAAGGAAGTATCACATACATTTCATCCACATCTCTTTTTATGGCTTTGATTCGGTTTTCTTTCCAGGCCCAAATTTGAGGGGAGATATAGTAATGTGTTTTAAAGCCTTTTTGTTTTGCCCATTTGGCTATTCTTAAGTTAAACCCTGGGTAGTCAATAAAAACAATTACATCTGGGTTAAAAGCTTCAATATCTTTTTTGCAAAAAGACAGGTTTTTAAATATGGTTCTCAGGTTCATGAGCACTTCGGCAAAGCCCATAAAAGCCAAATCCCTATAATGTTTTACTAAGGTATCGCTAGTGGCTTCCATTAAGTCGCCTCCCCAAAACCTAAACTGGGCATTGACATCTTCTTTAAGCAATGCTTTCATTAGGTTTGAGCCATGTAGGTCTCCAGAAGCTTCTCCAGCAATAATATAGTATTTCATCTAGATAAATTTAAAGACAAACGTTGAAACAGCAATAATAATTGTAATTAAAAGTACGCCTCTTGCTCTATAATCCTGTCTTTTTTTAATAAACACAAAAAACGCCAGAAGGTTTAATATGGCTCCCAAACTGATGAGTTTGCCCAAAAAGCCTTCAAAAGAAGCCGCTTTTAGGACCGAAACAACATCTTCGCCATTCCCAAAGAAACTAGTGGCAAAATAAAGTCCTATCACATTGGCAATAAGCCCAACGACAACACCAATAAGCAATTCCTTTTTCATACAAGCAAGTGTTAAGTTTTATTAAAATCCCAAGTGTTTAAAGTTGTAATGGCATGATGTGCCGTTAAATCAAATTGTACAGGAACTACAGAAATATAGCCGTTTTCCAAGGCCCATTCATCTGTATCGTCACCATGGTCTAAATTTACAAATTTTCCAGTTAGCCAATAATAATCTTTGCCTTGTGGCGACTGTCTCTTATCGAATTCCTCTTCCCAATTGGCTCTGGCTTGTCTGCAAACCTTGATGCCTTTCATATCTTTTTCAGGTAAATTGGGAACATTGACATTTAAAACCACCTGTTCTGGAATGCCGTTTTCCAAAGCATTTTTGGCTATGGTTTTTGCGTATTTTTTGGCAACTTCAAAATTGGCATTGTAGTTATAATCCAAAAGCGAAAACCCAATGGCAGGAATGCCTTCAATTCCGGCTTCCAAGGCTGCGCTCATGGTGCCTGAATAGATTACGTTTATAGACGAATTGGAGCCATGGTTTATGCCAGAAACGCATAAATCGGGTTTTCTTTTTAGTATTTCCCTTACAGCCAGTTTCACACAATCGGCTGGTGTGCCGGAACAACTGTATTCTTCCTGGTTTCCTTCATCTATGTAAACACGTTCCAAGTGCAACATGGAATTAATGGTAATGGCATGTCCCATACCACTTTGTGGGCTGTCTGGAGCTACCACTACCACATCTCCAAGTTCTTTCATGACTTCTATAAGAGCTCGAATTCCTGGAGCTGTTATTCCGTCATCATTGGTCACTAAAATTAGAGGTTTTTCTGTCATTCCAACTATAAATTAACAGTGCTAAAATACATAATTTCCTACGGAAGACATGAATTTTTCTGGTTTAACAAAAAATTAGTACCAATTGTCTTTATTGGCATAGTTTTTTCTTTAAATTAGTAAAATAAAAAGACACTTTTGGGAAAATTTAATCGATTAGGTTTTAAATTGCCCACAAATTTCAATCCTAAAAAGTGATTATTAAATTAATATGATAAGATTTATGAAAAGGAATTATAAGATTTTGGTGTTAGTGCTTTTATTGGCATTTGCTTCTTGTAGTTTTACTACAAAAACGTTTGAAGATCCAGATAAAGATAAATTACTGATACAGGTCATTACTTATGTCTTACAACGAGGACACTTTGATCCAAAAGAGATAAACGATGATTTTTCTGCAGAGGTATTTGCAGATTATTTGGACCAACTGGATCCTTTAAAAAGGTATTTCTATAAATCGGATATTGAAGAATTTGAAGCCTTTAAATTCCAATTGGACGATCAGTTAAAAGAATACGACATTTCGTTTTTCAATTTAACCCACGACCGTTTGGTGCAACGTATCGAGGAGTCTAAAGCCATTTACAAGGAAGTTTTGGACACGCCATTTGATTATTCTATAGACGAAGAATTTAATTCCGATTACGAAAATATTGGTTATGTAAAGAACAAAAAGCAAATGAAAGAGCGTTGGAGACAACAGCTTAAATTTTCTAATCTGGTAAATTACGACGATTTAATGTCTGCACAAGAAACCAGCGAAGAAAAGAAAACACTTACAGAAATTGAAGCTGAAGCTCGGGCAGAAACCCTAAAATCCATCGATTTATATTATAACGATTATATAGACGACCTGGACAGACAGGACTGGTTTTCTATGTATATCAATGCCATTGTAGAGGAATTTGATCCTCATACAAACTATTTTGCCCCCGAAGATAAGGAGAATTTCAATCAGCAAATGTCCGGAAAACTGGAAGGGATTGGAGCGCGATTGTCCAAGCGTATGGATAACACCAAAATTGTTGAGCTTATTTCCGGAGGTCCAGCATGGCGAGGGAACGAGCTGGAGGTAGGCGATATTATCATGAAGGTGCGTCAAGAAGATGAAGAAGAACCGGTAAATATTGTGGGTATGCGTCTAGACGATGCCATTAAACTTATAAAAGGGCCTAAAGGCACCACTGTTATCCTAACCGTAAAAAAGGTTGATGGTACCATTGAAGAAATCAGTATCACCAGAGATGTGGTTGAAATTGAGGAAACCTATGCCAAGTCTTCCATAGTAGAAAAAAACAACAGACGTTTTGGGGTTATCAATCTCCCAAAATTTTATGTGGATTTTGAAGATTACAAAAGCAGAAATGCTGCTTCAGATATTAAACAGGAAATAGAGCGCTTAAAAGCTGAAGGCATGGAAGGTCTTGTTTTGGATTTAAGAAATAATGGAGGAGGGTCGCTTCCTGTGGTAGTGGATATAGCAGGTATGTTTATTAAAGAAGGCCCCATAGTACAAGTTAGGGCAACTGGAGAGCCAAAAGAAGTGTTAAAAGACAAGGATAAATCCATTGTTTGGGATGGCCCTTTGGTAATTATGGTGAATGAGTTGTCTGCTTCAGCATCTGAGATTTTAGCAGCAGCCATGCAGGATTACAAACGTGCCATTGTGATAGGTAGCAAGCAAACCTATGGTAAAGGAACCGTTCAAAACTTTTTGGATTTAAACAACATGGTTAGAAATAATAAAAATGGCGATTTAGGTGCTTTAAAATTAACCACCCAAAAATTCTACAGAATCAATGGAGGTTCAACCCAACTTGAAGGGGTTAAAAGTGATGTGGTTGTTTTAGATAGATATAGTTTTATAGATGTAGGTGAAAAAGACCAAAAAAACCCATTACCTTGGGATAAAATCGATTCTGTGGATTATACCTTTTGGGATGGATATTTTGACTACAATGAAACCATAGAGAACAGTACCCAGCGTATGAATGCGAATGAGCAACTAAAGCTAATAGGTGAAAATGCCAAGTGGATCAAAACCAGAATGGACGAAAACATTCATTCCTTAAACTATAAAAAATATAAGGCACAATTAGAGTTAAATGAAGAAGAAGCCAAGCGTTTTGATAAAATTTCCGAATATCAAAGTAATCTAACCTTTGAATCCCTGCCTTATGAAAAAGAACTGTTTAAAACCGATACCATCCTTAAAGAAAAAAGAGACCGTTGGCATAAAAGTTTAAGTCAGGATGTGTATGTGGAAGAAGCTATTAACGTATTGGAAGACTTAAAAATGTCTTATGCCATCAAAAAGGTAGCCAATGTTAAAGATTAATAATCAATGAGTGAAATTACAGGCTCATTAAGTACTTTAGCGCTCCAAAAATTCAAACAGGATTTTTGGGGCGTTTTTAGCTTTTGGTTTATTGTTTTGGTAGGTTTTGTTTCTGTGTTTGCCTATGTTTTAGCTCCAGACAATTCGCAGCATGCCAACCAGATGCATTTGTCCATACATTCCAAAAAACCTGGCTTTAAGGTGCAGATGCTCAGCATCCCTTCCAGTATCGCTCAAGACCAATCTGTTATTGATAGGCTGTTTTTTGGTAAAAAAAATCCAGCCTCCGAAATACCAATATCGGCATATCGAATAACAGGCAACAAATTGTTATATACAGAATATGCTTCCGATGGTCTTGAAGGAGCCGAAAAAGAATTGGATTTAAACAATTACCAAAACTTTAACAAAGCCACATTTATTAAAGAGCAAACTTTTATTTTTGGTACAGACAAATATGGACGCGATTTGTTAAGTCGTATTCTTGTTGGGGCAAGAATTTCTTTCTTTATAGGTTTTGTAGCAGTCTTTATTTCATTGGTTATAGGTATTTTTATGGGAAGTGTGGCAGGCTATTTTGGTGGGAAAATAGATGCTTTCATCATGTGGATTATTAATGTAACCTGGTCCATACCAACCTTACTTTTGGTTATTGCCATTACCTTAGCTTTAGGCAAAGGCTTTTGGCAAGTGTTTATTGCCGTAGGTTTAACCATGTGGGTTGAAGTAGCCCGAGTGGTACGTGGGCAAATTATAAGTGTAAAAGAAATGCAGTACGTAACTGCCGCCAGAGCTTTGGGATTTAACGATTTTAGGATAATAACCAAACATATTTTGCCAAATATCATGGCTCCTGTGATTGTTATTTCAGCCGCAAATTTTGCGGCTGCCATTTTAATTGAAAGTGGCTTGAGTTTTTTGGGCATTGGCGCACAACCACCCATGGCTAGTTGGGGAGCCATGATTAAAGACCATTACAATTATATTATTTTAGGAAAGCCTTATTTGGCGTTAATTCCAGGTTTTTGCATCATGAGTTTGGTTATGGCTTTCATGCTTATAGGCAATGCTTTAAGAGATGCTTTAGATGTAAAAAGCGCCTAAGTTTTTTGCTAAAGCTATGATAAAGTTTCCCGTTTTGCAGCAGCCAATCGGTTTAGTCTAATCGCATGTTTTTATTAAGTGAGTGTATGTATTCCAAAACGGCTTCTTTGCCAATGTCCTTTGAGGATGAAGTAATAAAATAGTTAGGCATTTCTTCCCAAGCTTCCAGCATGATGGCTTTATAATCGGCTACGTGCTTTTCAATGGCTTTGGGTTTAAGCTTATCGGCTTTGGTAAAAATAATGGAAAAAGGAATACCATTTTCTCCCAGCCACTGCATAAATTCCAAATCTATGGGTTGGGGTTTGTGCCTAATATCCACCAATACAAAGGCAGAAACCAACTGCTCTCTCAAGCTAAAATATTGGGTTATGAATTTTTGGAAAGTTTTTTTTGCACTTTTGGAAACCTTGGCATAACCATAACCAGGCAGGTCTACCAAATACCAATTTTTATTGATAATAAAATGATTGATAAGCTGTGTTTTTCCTGGTCTTCCAGAAGTTTTTGCCAAACTTTTCCTATTGGTTAGCATGTTTATAAGAGACGATTTTCCCACGTTGCTTCTGCCAATAAATGCATATTCCGGAATGGTGTTTTTTGGGCATTTAGAAACATCGGAATTGCTCATTACAAATTCAGCCGATTTTATTTCCATAGATCATTTCCCTAAAAAGGAATGTGTTTTTAAAGGGTTTAAAACCCTTTTTTGGTTAACCAGTTATTTAAAATCTCATTAAACTCATCTGGATGTTCCATCATGGCAGCATGGCCACATTTGTCTATCCAAAACAGTTCGGAGTCTGGTAAGAGTTCATTAAATTCTTCAGCAACTTCAGGAGGTGTCACTGTGTCGTTTTTCCCCCAAATAATACAAGTTGGAGTGGTCATGTTGGGCAAATCTTTTGCCATGTTGTGTCTAATGGCACTCTTGGCAATGGCCAATGTTTTAATAAGTTTGTTTCTGTCGTTTACAGTTTCATAAACTTCATCAACTATTTCTTTGGTGGCAATTTCAGGATCGTAAAATACGTCTTGTGCCTTTTTCTTTATCACCTCGTAATCACTACGTTTGGTATAACCTCCACCCATGGCACTTTCATATAGTCCAGAACTGCCAGTAATAACCAAGGCTTTTACTTTTTTAGGATATAATTTTGTATGATATAAACCTATGTGTCCACCTAAAGAGTTTCCTAACAAAATGACTTCGTCAAATCCTTTAAACTCAATAAAATCGTGTAAATATTTAGCAAAACTCTTAACGTTGGTTTTTAATAAGGACATCGTATAGATTGGTAATTCAGGAATTACAACTTTATAACCCTTGGTGCTAAAGTATTTTGTAACCGACTCGAAATTACTCAATCCACCCATTAATCCGTGGAGCACAATTATGGGTGTTCCTTCGCCAACTTCAATATATCTGTAATCTTTTTCTTTTTTTAGTCGATGCGCCATTAATTCGTTAATCTTAACATTGAAACAAATATAGTTAAATCATTCATATTATTTTCATAATAATTACATCTCCTTAGTGCGCCTTGTTAAAGAGATATTAACAAGATGTCTTTAAAAATACATCCATTTTGTAACCTTCTGAAAAAGAGCTTTTAACATTTGTGAAGCTTCTGAAATAACGAAATAAACATGCTGTTAATCGAAAATTTATCAACAAAGTGGTAAAATGTGGTAAAATGTGGTATATTTTTCGATATATTTGAAACTTAAACACAAAATCGAGAACGAACCCCTTTGAACTCATTAATAGGAACATACGAATGTAAAGTAGATGCAAAAGGCAGACTGATGCTTCCTGCTGCGCTTAAAAAGCAGTTGTCTCCTGTATTGCAAAATGGGTTTGTTTTAAAGCGAGCAGTTTTTCAACCTTGTTTGGAATTGTACCCCATGGAAGAGTGGGAGGCTTTAATGCAGCGAATTAATAAGCTTAACCGGTTCAAGAAAAAGAACAACGATTTTATTAGGCGTTTTACGGCTGGTGTTAAAGTCGTGGAAATTGATGCTACGGGGCGTTTGTTGATACCAAAGGATTTGGTTGTTTTTGCTGATATCTCCAAAGAGATTGTGCTTTCGGCTGCTGTGAACATTGTGGAAATTTGGGATAAAGATAAGTATGAACAGGCCATAGACGATGCTACTGTAGATTTTGCAGATCTGGCTGAGGAAGTTATGGGACAAGATGATGAAGCGCATGGACTATCATAATCCAGTATTATTGAAAGAAACCGTAGATGGTTTAAATATCCAGGAAGATGGTGTTTATGTGGATGTGACTTTTGGAGGAGGAGGACACAGTAAGGAGATCTTGAAACGATTAGGAACTAAAGGGAAATTATTTGCTTTTGATCAGGATGCTGATGCGCTTGAAAATACAATTCACGATGACAGGTTTACCTTGATCCATGAAAATTTCCGGTACATCAAACGGTTTTTAAGGTTTTATGGTGTGAAAGAAGTGGATGGTATTTTGGCAGATTTTGGTGTTTCATCTCATCAATTTGATGTGGCAGAAAGAGGGTTTTCTACCAGGTTTGAAGCCGATTTGGATATGCGTATGAATCAAAGCAGCAGTCTTTCGGCTTATCATGTAGTCAATGAATATGATGAAGAACAGCTTAAAAACGTGTTGTTGCAATATGGTGAATTGAGAGCAGCGCCAGCCATGGCAAGTTTAATTGTGGCCAGTAGAGCTGTTGAACCTATTAAAACAAGTGAACAATTAAAAAGGGTGTTAAAGAAATTTTTGCCACCTAAACACGAAAATAAAGTGTTGGCTCAAATATATCAAGCCATTCGGATAGAGGTCAACCAAGAAATTGAAGCTTTGAAAGAGCTTTTGTTGCAAACACCGGATTTGCTGAAACCAGGAGGTAGGTTGAGTGTCATTTCCTATCACTCTTTGGAAGATAGATTGGTAAAACGCTTTATAAGAAATGGCTTGTTTGAAGGAGAGCCAGAAAGAGATGTGTTTGGGCATTTTGAAGTGCCTTTAAAAAAAGTTGGAGGATTAATAGTTCCAAGTAAAGAAGAAATTAAAATAAACAATAGAGCTAGAAGTGCAAAACTAAGAGTGGCTGAAAAGTTATAGATGAGAAAAAGTGTGTCAAATATTTTAAAAGGAACCTTTTTGGTTAATGACGATGCGTTTAAAAACTGGAGAATGATCCTTTTTATTTCGTCACTAGCATTCGTTATGATAGCCAGCTCACATAGTGCAGATAAAAAAGTCCATAAAATAGCCAGATTGAATAATGAAGCAAAAGAATTGCGATCGGCATTTGTGGATGGCAGAAAAAAACTCATGGAACTCAAAAAAGAGTCGGTTGTAGAATTAAAGATGAAAGAAAAAGGCTTGTCCATTTCAGAGATTCCACCAACCAAAATTAAAGTTAAATCCCAAAATTAGTTCGACTTGGCAGTAAAAGAGAAGAACATATTAAACCGATTGTATTTTATAGCAGGATGTATGTTCATCTTCGCTCTGGCAGTTGTGTTTAAACTTTTGAGCATTCAATTTATTCAAGGGGACAAATACCGGGAGTTGGCAGAAGAACGCACCATTAAAAACGTGGTGATTCCTGCCAATAGAGGCAATGTGTATTCGGTTAATGGGAATTTACTGGCTACTTCTGTCCCTAAATACGATATTAGGATAGATGCTGTGACTTCAAAAGCAAAAGTATTTGAAGAAAATTTAAAACCATTGGCGGACTCCTTGTCCAAATTTTCAGGAAAGCCATCATCCTATTACCAAAAAGAAATTAGGAAAGCTAGAGCAAACAGAAACAGATACTACTTATTGGCGAGGGATATTGGATATTCCGATTACATACGAATAAGAAATTTCCCATTATTGAATTTGGGAGCTTATAAAGGAGGTTTGATTGTTGAGCAAACAACCAAAAGAGAGCATCCTATGGGTGGCGTTGCCGAAAGGACCATAGGTTACGAGCGTTTTGATGAAAATGGCAATGTAACCAGGCCAGGTATTGATGGTGCTTATGGTGTAAAGTATTTACGTGGAACCGATGGTTTAAGGTTGAAACAAAAAATTGGCAATGGACAATGGAAACCTATTGCGGATTATAATCAAGTAGAACCAAAAGATGGGTATGACTTGTATACAACCATTAGTGTTAACATTCAGGATATTGCGCATAATGCGCTATTGCAGCAATTGGAGCACTACGAAGCAGAACATGGTTGTGTGGTTGTTATGGAAGTGGCAACAGGTGAAATACGTGCTATTTCAAATTTGGGAAGAACCAAAAACGGTTCGTATTACGAGAAATTAAATTATGCAGTGGGTGAATCGCATGAGCCAGGCTCCACATTTAAGGTCATGGCTTTAATGGCAGCTATGGAAGATAAGCTTGTGGACACATCTACAGTTGTAGATACCAAACAAGGTGTGAAAACTTTTTACGGAAGGAAAATTAGAGATTCCAAACATGGAGGTTATGGAAAAATTTCTGCAGCAAGAGCTTTGGAAGTGTCATCAAATATAGGATTGGCAACCATTATAGATGAAGCCTATTCCAAAAACCCTGAAAAATTTCTCAACCGTTTAAAAAGTTGGAATTTAGATAAGCCTCTAGGCTTGCCAATTTTAGGAGAAGGAAAGCCTGTGATTTACGAACCTGGACATTCAAAATGGAGCAAAAATGCTCTGCCTTCCATGTCTTATGGATACAATTTAAAGTTAACACCTTTGCAAACACTCACATTTTATAATGCCATTGCCAATAATGGTGTGATGGTAAAACCTACCTTTATTAAAGAGGTTAGGGAGCTGAACAAACAAATAGAGACCTTTGATAAAACAGTTATCAACAATAAAATTTGTTCTGATAAAACCATAAAGGAAATGCAGGAGATGCTCAAGAACGTTGTGGTTCGTGGTACAGGAAAATCTTTATACACGCCATACTTTTCTATGGCGGGTAAAACTGGAACGGCTCAAACAGAGTATTGGATGGACGATTGGGATGACAATAAAAGATATGTGTCTTCTTTTGCTGGATATTTTCCAGCTGAAAACCCAAAATATTCCTGTATAGTTATTATACATAAACCTAGTATAGAAAAAGGCTATTATGGAGCAGATGTATCTGGGCCGGTTTTTAAACGTATTGCTCAAAAAATATTTACAGATACTCCTATTATTGATGAAGTTGAAACATTGGAAGTTAAGCATGTTGCTGTAGAAAAGGAGTTTGATAGTTATTACAAAACGGCACAAACCTATAAAACCATTATGCCGAATGTGGTTGGTTTACCATTAATGGATGCTTTGGCTCTCTTAGAGAATATGGGACTTAAAGTTAAATTTCAAGGTGTTGGCATCGTAAAATCCCAATCTTTGGATAAAGGATTGAAAATCAAGAAAAACCAAACAGTAGTAATAGAAGCCTCATGATGATTTTAAAAGACATATTGTATAAAGTTACCCTCAACGCTGTTGTAGGGAGTACAAACCTGTCTGTTAAACACATGGATTTTGATTCCAGAAACATTTCAGAACACGATGTGTTTGTTGCAATTAAAGGCACTGTTTCCAATGGTCATGAGTTTATAGATATTGCTATAGAGCAAGGAGCCATTGCCATTGTTTGTGAAACCTTGCCAGAGAATATCAAGCAAGGGATTACGTATGTTCAGGTGGAAAGCTCATCAAAAGCTTTAGCCATTATGGCCTCAAATTTTTATCAAAATCCTTCTGAAAACTTAAAGCTTGTTGGTGTAACAGGAACCAATGGTAAAACAACTATAGCTTCATTGTTATATCAGCTGTTTAAAAAGGCCGGTTTTAAAGTGGGTTTACTCTCAACTGTAAGAATTATGGTTGATAACAAAGCATACAAAGCAACCCATACCACACCAGATTCCTTGACCATAAATAAATATTTAAAAGAGATGAATGATAAGGGTGTGGCTTATTGTTTTATGGAAGTGAGTTCTCATGGTATTCACCAACACAGAACCGAAGGCTTACATTTTCAAGGAGGTATTTTCACCAATTTGTCTCATGATCACTTGGATTATCACGATACGTTTGCTGAGTATAGAGATGTTAAAAAAACTTTTTTTGACCAATTGCCGGCAACAGCTTTTGCTTTGGTAAATGTGGATGACAAGAATGGCTTGATCATGCTTCAAAATACCAAAGCAAAGAAATATACTTACGCCTTAAAAGGCTATGCCGATTACAGGGCTCAAATTTTAGAGAACCAATTAAATGGTTTGTTGCTAAAAATAAATGAGAGTGAAGTTTGGACCAGACTTATTGGAAATTTCAATGCCTATAATGTGTTGGCCATTTATGCTACTGCCGAATTATTAGGTTTGGAGAAAGTGGAAACTCTAAGAATGATCAGTGAATTGGAGAGTGTGGCTGGGAGGTTTCAATATCTAATTTCAGATAACAAAATAACGGCCATAGTAGATTATGCCCACACACCTGATGCCTTAAAAAATGTTTTGGAAACCATAAACAGTATCCGAACCAAAAACGAAGAATTGATTACCGTTTTTGGGTGTGGAGGCAACAGGGACAAAACCAAACGTCCTAAAATGGGACATATTGCTTCGGCATTGAGCAGCAAAGTGATTGTAACCAGCGATAATCCAAGAAACGAAGCCCCGGAAAGCATCATGGAAGATATTGAAAAAGGGATAGAACCACAAAACTTCAAGAAAGTCCTGTCCATAGCCGATAGGAAACAGGCCATTAAAACAGCTTGTCAGATGGCAAATCCCAACGACATTATCTTAATTGCAGGAAAGGGTCATGAAACCTATCAGGAAATTAAAGGGGAAAGATTTGATTTTGACGATTTTAAAATAGTAAAGGAATTTTTAAAACAACTGGAAAAATAACCAAGGGTCACCTAGAGCACCTGTAGTCGAGCAGGTTGGCAAAAGGGCTTAAAAAATGAAATAAATATATGCTGTATTACCTATTCGAATATTTAGAAACACAGTTTCAGATTCCTGGAGCATCTCTCTTTGGTTTTATAACTTTTAGAGCTGCTTTTGCTGTTATTCTATCATTGCTTATTTCTACCATATTCGGAAAGCGTATTATTAAGTATTTACAAAAGCAACAGGTAGGGGAAACCATAAGGGATCTTGGGTTGGAAGGACAGGTAGAGAAAGCTGGAACACCAACCATGGGAGGTGTCATTATTATCCTTGCAACGCTTATTCCGGTTTTGTTGTTGGCTAAATTGGAGAATATTTATGTGATTCTTTTAATAGTTACAACGCTCTGGATGGGAACCATTGGGTTTATAGATGATTATATCAAGAAATTTAAAAAAGATAAAGAAGGGTTAAAAGGAAGGTTTAAGGTTTTGGGACAGGTAGGACTTGGTATTATTGTAGGGGCAACACTCTATTTTCACCCAGAAGTTACCATAAAAGAAAAACTGCCTATAGCGCAGCAACAGGAAATTCTGGCTGAAAACGCAAAGGTGGAGTCGTCCAAGTTGTTTCAAAATGAAGAGCGATCAACCAAAACAACCATTCCCTTTGTAAAGTCCAATGAGTTTGATTACGCCGAAATAATTTATTGGATAAATCCAGCGTGGGCCAAATATGCTTGGATTATTTTTATTCCCATTGTTATTTTCATTATCACAGCCGTTTCCAATGGTGCCAATTTAACTGATGGTATCGATGGTTTGGCAGCAGGCACTTCGGCTATTATAGTTTTAACCTTGGGTATTTTTGCTTGGGTTTCGGGAAATATTATTTTTTCAGATTACCTAAATATCATGTACATCCCAAGAGTAGAGGAAATCACCATTTACATAGCAGCTTTTGTAGGTGCATTGGTTGGATTTTTATGGTACAATGCTTATCCAGCCCAAGTATTTATGGGAGATACAGGAAGCTTAACCATAGGAGGGATCATTGCTGTTATTGCCATAGCTGTTAGGAAAGAATGGCTTATTCCAGTGTTATGTGGCATTTTCTTGGCAGAGAATTTATCTGTGGTTTTGCAGGTAAGCTGGTTTAAATACACAAAGAAAAAATATGGTGAAGGCAGGCGTATTTTCAAGATGTCACCTTTACACCATCATTATCAAAAATCAGGATATCACGAAAGTAAAATAGTTACCAGGTTTTGGATTGTTGGAATCTTGTTGGCAATTATTTCAATTGTGACTTTAAAAATCAGATAAATTTTGTCTTGCTTAAACAGTTGAAGCATTTCAAAAAAAACATAGAATGGCAAAACAAAGATTAGTCATATTGGGAGGAGGGGAAAGTGGCGTGGGAACAGCCCTTTTAGGAAAGGCGAAAGGCTTTGAAGTTTTTGTTTCAGATAAGAATAAAATTAAAGAAAAGTATAAAGACGTTCTTATACATCATGAGATTGAATGGGAAGAAGAAACCCATACGGAATCCAAAATTCTAAATGCCAATTTGGTTATGAAAAGCCCTGGGATTCCAGAAAGAGTGCCTTTGGTAAAACAGCTTCGGGAACAAGGGGTTCCAATTGTTTCAGAAATAGAATTTGCTGCCAAATTCACCCAGGCGACCCTAGTAGGTATAACAGGAAGCAATGGAAAAACAACCACAGCATCGTTAACGCACCATATTCTTAAACAAGAATTGGAGGTAGGCTTGGCCGGAAATATAGGAGATAGTTTTGCCAAGCAAATACTGGAAAAAAATTACCCAAACTATGTGTTGGAGATCAGTAGTTTTCAGTTGGACGATATTGTAGGGTTTAAGCCTCATATAGCAATAATTACAAATATTACCCCAGACCATTTGGACAGATATAATTATGAGTTTGAAAATTATATCACTTCAAAGTTTAGAATTGCCGAAAACCAAACAAAAGCAGATTATCTCATTTTTGATGCAGATGACCCAGTAATTGTGGATTGGTTGGAGAAGCATCCCGTTCAATCCACATTATTGCCATTTTCATTAGTAAAAAAAAATAAAAATGGCGCGTATTTAGAAAACGATAAAATTATAATAACAATAGATAACAACTCAATAGACATGTCAACAAAGGACCTAGCATTAGAAGGGAAGCACAACATTAAAAATGCCATGGCTGCTTCAACAGTAGCTCATTTATTACGAATTAGAAAACAAACCATTAGAGAGAGTTTGGAGAATTTTCATGGCGTGGAGCACAGATTGGAAAATGTGTTGAAAATTAACAAGGTTCAGTATATAAACGACTCAAAAGCAACCAATGTCAATGCCACGTATTATGCTTTGGAAAGTATGGATGCCCCAACTGTATGGATAGTTGGAGGACAGGACAAAGGCAACAACTATCAAGAACTCTTTCCGTTTGTAAACGAAAAAGTAAAGGCTATTATTTGTCTTGGTGTAGACAACCAAAAGCTGATGGAAAACTTTAGCTCTATGGTAGATGTCATTATTGAAACCCAGTCTATGAGCGAGGCTGTAAAAATAGCCTATAAGTTGGCCGAATCAGGTGATAATGTTCTGCTGTCTCCAGCTTGTGCCAGTTTTGATTTGTTTGAAAACTATGAAGATAGAGGAAGACAGTTTAAAGAAGCTGTAAGGAATTTATAAACCCAAATACCAATTGTTGACAAAGAGGTGGCTTAAGGTCTGGAATCGATAACATGAAAACAGTATTTAAAAACATAAAAGGAGACCGATTGATATGGGCGATTGCTGCTTTGTTGGCAATTTTCTCATTTCTTCCTGTGTATAGTGCTGCAAGTAATTTAGCTTATGTAGGAGACAGTGGAAATACATTTGCTTTCTTTTTAAAACATTTAATGCACCTGTTTTTAGGGTTTACCATTATGTATGGCGTCCATAAAATACCTTACAGATATTTTAGGGGCTTATCCATTGTATTGATTCCTGTTGTTTTGGTTCTATTGGTTATTACCATGTTGCAAGGTACAACCATAGAAGGAGCCAATGCCAGTAGGTGGATTCAAATCCCGTTGGTTAATATGTCTTTCCAAACATCCACTTTTGCTTTTGTGGTTTTAATGGTGTTTGTGGCTAGGTACATGTCTAAAATAAAAGATACAGAGATCACTTTTAAAGAATCCATTTTACCACTTTGGGTTCCCGTTTTCTTGGTATTGATACTTATTTTACCTGCAAATTTTTCCACAGCAGCCATTATGTTTGTTATGGTGTTGATGTTGGTGTTTTTAGGGGGTTATCCTGTAAAGTATTTAGCTGTTATAGTTGGTACAGGTATTTTGGCATTAACGTTTTTTGTGCTTATTGCAAAGGCATTTCCAGATGCTATGCCAAATAGGGTTGATACATGGATGAGTAGAATTGAAAGTTTTTCTGACGATGGTGATACCGAAGCGGATTACCAAATAGAAAAAGCGAAAATAGCCATAGCTACTGGAGGGATCCAAGGGGTTGGTCCTGGAAAAAGTATTCAGAAGAATTTTCTGCCACAATCCTCCTCCGATTTTATTTATGCCATTATTGTTGAAGAATACGGCCTGTTAGGAGGGCTTACCTTAATGGTATTCTATTTATGGTTGTTGTTTAGAATAGTGATAGTGTCGCAAAAGGCAGATACCATTTTTGGAAAATTATTGGTGCTTGGTGTGGGTTTGCCCATTGTATTTCAAGCCTTGATAAATATGGCAGTTGCAGTGGAGTTGTTTCCGGTTACAGGACAGACCTTGCCATTAATAAGCAGTGGTGGAACCTCGATTTGGATGACTTGTTTGGCATTGGGGATTATATTGAGTGTGAGTGCCAAACGGGAGGAAATAAAAGAACAAGAAGATAAGGAAGACAATCCGTTGGAAATTCTTTCGGAAGCCATATAAGTAATAAAGTTTAAAGTCAAGAAAATTAGTGTCAACTAAAAAAACATATAGAATCATATTGTCGGGAGGAGGTACAGGAGGCCACATTTATCCTGCCATTGCCATTGCCAATGAATTGAAGCAACGTTTTCCTGAGGCTCAATTTTTGTTTGTAGGAGCAAAAGACAGAATGGAAATGGACAAAGTGCCTCAAGCAGGTTATGATATTGAGGGGCTTTGGATTTCTGGAATTCAAAGGGAATTTACCTTAAAGAACTTAAGTTTCCCTTTTAAATTAATAAGTAGTTTGATTAAAGCGCGAAAAATCATTAACAAATTTAAACCAGATGTGGTTATAGGAACAGGTGGTTTTGCCAGTGGGCCTTTATTGCAAGTGGCCACTTCCAAAGGGATTCCAAGTTTAATTCAAGAGCAAAATTCCTATCCAGGAATCACCAATAAATTATTGTCCAAAAAAGCCAATAAGATTTGTGTGGCTTATGATGGTTTGGATCGCTTTTTCCCTAAGGAGAAAATCATTAAAACTGGAAATCCTGTAAGGCAGGGCTTGTTGGATATTGATACCAAAAAAGAGCAAGCCCAAGCAAATTTTGAGCTTAGTAAAGACAAAAAAACACTTTTTGTATTGGGAGGCAGTTTAGGGGCCAAACGGATTAATGAACTAATAGAAAAAGAATTGGATTTTATCCTTGCTCATAACATGCAGGTTATTTGGCAATGTGGAAAATTGTATTTCGACCAGTATAAAATCTATAATAACACCAAACACGTTCAAGTACATGCTTTCATAAACCAAATGGATTTAGCTTATGCAGCTTCCGATGTTATCATTTCAAGAGCAGGAGCGAGTTCGGTTTCAGAACTGTGTATTGTTGGGAAACCTGTTATTTTCATACCATCGCCAAATGTGGCTGAAGATCATCAAACCAAAAACGCCATGGCCATTGTAAACGAAAAGGCAGCTTTGTTGATAAAAGAAGATGAATTGGATGTGGATTTTGAAAATAAGTTTTCACAATTAATGGCTTCCATAGAGAAGCAAAATGAATTAAGCGAGAATATAAAAAAATTAGCATTGGTGCATGCTACCAAACAAATAGCAGACGAGGTAGAGGCATTGTTGCAAAAGTAGGTTTTAAATGAATTTAGACAACATACATAACGTTTATTTTATAGGAATTGGAGGCATAGGCATGAGTGCTTTGGCCAGATATTTCCATGCCAAAAACAAACGTGTTGCCGGATACGATAAAACCAAAACAGAGATCACTGACGCTTTGGAAACCTTGGGTATTCAGGTTCATTTTAATGATTCGGTGTCAAACATACCAGAGCCTTTTTTTAATTACGATACCACTTTGGTGGTTTACACGCCTGCGATCCCAAAAGACAACATGGAATTGGTTTATTTTAAAAATCAGCCTGGTTTCATGGTTTTAAAACGGTCACAGATTTTAGGCATTATTACAGAGAACACTTTTTGTTTGGCGGTTGCAGGCACTCATGGCAAAACAACAACGACCAGTATTTTAGGGCATTTGCTATACGAATGCCAAGTGCCAGTAACAGCTTTTCTTGGAGGAATTAGTGAAAATTACAATTCCAATTTAATTCTTAATGGAACCGAAGTAACTGTGGTTGAGGCAGACGAGTTTGATAGGTCGTTTTTAACGCTTTCTCCAGATATTGCATGTATCACATCAATGGATGCAGATCATTTGGATATTTATGGAGACGCTAAAGAGTTGGTAAAATCCTTTGAGGGGTTTTCAAAACGCGTGAAAGCACAAGGCAAGTTGTTTGTTAAAAACGGACTGCCAATTCATGGAATTACCTATGGAATTGAAGATGATTCAGACTATTCCATTCACAATATAACGATACAAAATGGGGTGTATGTTTTTGATGTTAAAACACCAGAAACCACCTTGGAAAATTTACAATTTAACCTACCTGGTAGACATAATCTGTCGAATGCATTAATAGCCTTGGCGATGGCTGTAGCGTATGGTTGCCCTCACCAACAGCTCGCCAAAGCTTTAGCATCCTACAAAGGGGTAAAACGTAGATTTTCCTATCACATCCAAACAGATGAGTTGGTTTTTATTGATGATTATGCACATCATCCAGAAGAGATCAATGCTGTTTACCAAGCTGTTCGAGAGATGTATCCCGGAAAAAAAGTGTTGGCTGTATTTCAGCCACATCTCTTCAGTAGGACAAGGGATTTTGCAGACGAATTTGCCAAAAGCCTGTCGCAGTTCGATGAGGTGATGCTATTGGATATTTATCCAGCTAGGGAATTGCCAATTGAAGGTGTGACATCTGCTTGGTTATTGGATAAAATGGAAACTAAAAACAAACAGGTAATCAATAAAACCGAGCTTGTTTCAAAAATAAAAGAGAGTCAGGCCCAAATAGTCTTAACCATTGGTGCTGGCGATATAGGAGAAGAAGTAAAACACATTAAAAAAGCATTGAGCGTTGCGAGTTAATTGGAATTACATAAAAATGGTTGCCCTACTGATATTGGTAGTGTTTTTATATGCTTTTTCTTCAGCAAAAAATAAGGATAGAAAAGTGTCTCAACCTATCATTCATTTTAAAGGGGACAACAACCTTTTCCTAACCCATGAGAATGTTAGTAAATTGTTAATACAAAATAAGGAGAGTGTTAAAAATAAGTCTAAAGAAACTTTAGATTTGAATGATTTAGAAGCTGCCCTGAATTCTAATCAAATGGTCAAGTCTGCTCAAGTGTATCTGTCTGTAAATGGACAACTTACGGTAGATATTGAACAAAAAAAACCTATAGCAAGAGTAAGTACACATGCATCTTATTACATAGATGACCAGGGAAGTTATATGCCTTTGTCACCTAATTACACTGCTAGAGTACCTCTTGTAACTGGAACTGTTGAAAAAAATAACCTAATACATGTTTTTAAGTTAGCTCAAAAAATTGAAGCAGATGCCTTTTTAAAGAAACATGTTATAGAGATTGAACAAACAGAAAAAAGCACATTTTTTTTAAAATTCAGACAATGCAATTTTACAGTCCAGCTAGGAAGTTTAAAAAATTTGGAAAAAAAAATTATGAATTTAAAAGCTTTCTATAACAAAGCTTTAAAAGAAAAATCGCTAAATCGTTATTCGAATGTTAATTTACAGTTTGATAGTCAGGTTGTGTGTACTAAAATATAAACTATGGAAAACAATATAGCAGTAGGATTAGACATAGGAACCACAAAAATTGTGGCCATGATTGGTCGTAAAAATGAGTATGGTAAGGTTGAGATTTTGGGAATAGGAAAATCCAAAAGTCTAGGCGTGCATCGTGGTGTTGTAAATAATATTACACAAACCATTCAATCTATTCAATTGGCAGCACAAGAAGCCGAAGCTGCTTCCGAATTTAAAATTGAAAATGTCACTGTAGGTATAGCTGGTCAGCATATTAGGAGCCTACAGCATAGCGATTATATAACCAGGCCAAATTCCGATTTGGTTATTGATGAAGAAGATATAGAACGATTGATCAATCAAGTACATAAATTGGTCATGCTTCCTGGAGAAGAGATCATCCATGTCTTGCCACAGGAGTATAAAGTAGATGGGCAAGCAGAGATTAAAGAGCCTATTGGAATGTACGGAGGCCGTTTGGAGGCCAATTTCCATGTGGTTGTTGGTCAGGTGTCTTCTATAAGAAATGTGGGGCGCTGTATAAAAAGTGCTGGTTTAAATCTAGAGGGCATCACCTTGGAGCCCTTGGCATCGGCAAATGCAGTTTTAAGTCAGGAAGAAAAAGAAGCAGGTGTAGCCTTAATTGATATAGGTGGAGGAACCACAGATTTGGCTGTGTTTAAAGATGGCATCATTCGTCATACAGCTGTGATCCCATTTGGAGGAAATGTCATAACAGAAGACATAAAAGAAGGATGTTCCATCATAGAAAAACAAGCCGAATTATTGAAAATAAAGTTTGGATCTGCCTGGCCAGGAGAAAATAAGGAAAACGAGATTGTATCCATTCCAGGGTTAAGAGGAAGGGATCCTAAAGAAATTACACTTAAAAACCTATCTAAAATAATTCATGCAAGGGTTGTGGAAATTGTGGAACAGGTTTACGTGGAAATAAAAAATTACGGTCACGAAGAACAAAAAAAGAAGCTGATTGCTGGGATTGTTTTAACAGGAGGAGGCGCTCAGTTAAAGCATTTAAAGCAATTGGTGGAATACATAACAGGAATGGATACCAGAATAGGCTATCCAAACGAGCATTTGGCAGGAGACAGTGACGACGAGATTACCAGTCCTTTATATGCCACAGCAGTGGGATTGGTTATGGATGGCTTAAAAAGACAGGAACGCAAAAAGGCCGAAAAAATTGAAAAACAGGCTGAGGTAGCGCCTCAAGTAGAGCCAGAAGATGTGGAAGAGCCACCTAAACAAAAACCGGAAAGACGTTCGTTTTTAGATAAATTGACGGAACGGGTAAAAGATTTTTTAGATAACGCAGAGTAAAGCTAAAAACCAACATAAAGAAGAATTAATCCAATAACGGATATTTAAAAATATCGCAAAAAGTAATAGAATAATTAAAAAACGAAATTCATGAGCAGCAACAAAGAATTCGAAAGCAATATTTCATTCGATTTACCAAAAAACCAATCGAATGTTATAAAAGTCATAGGTGTTGGCGGTGGAGGCAGCAATGCTATCAACCACATGTTCCAGCAAGGTATTAAAGGAGTCGATTTTGTAATTTGTAATACAGATGCACAAGCACTTCAAAATAGTGGTGTTCCAAACAAAATTCAATTAGGTGTTAACTTAACCGAAGGTTTGGGAGCTGGTGCAAATCCGGATGTAGGGGAAAAATCTGCTATCGAGAGTTTTGAAGATATCCAGCGCATGTTGGATACCAATACCAAAATGGTTTTTATTACAGCTGGAATGGGTGGAGGCACTGGAACAGGAGCAGCACCAATAATTGCTAAAATGGCCAAAGATCTGGATATTTTAACGGTTGGAATTGTTACCATGCCTTTTCAGTTTGAAGGAAAAATGCGTAACGAGCAAGCCCAAATAGGAATTGAAAACCTACGTAGTGTGGTAGATTCTTTGGTAGTAATCAACAACAACAAACTTCGAGAAGTATATGGAAACCTAGGGTTTAAAGCAGGTTTTTCTAAAGCAGACGAGGTATTGTCAACTGCTGCACGTGGTATTGCAGAGGTAATAACGCATCATTATACGCAAAACATCGATTTACGTGATGCTAAAACCGTATTAAGCAACAGTGGAACGGCCATTATGGGTTCTGCCACATCCTCAGGACAAAACAGGGCACACGATGCCATTAGCAAAGCCTTAGATTCCCCTCTATTAAACGATAATAAAATTACTGGAGCCAAAAACGTATTGCTGCTTATTGTTTCTGGTTCCCAAGAAATTACCATAGATGAAATAGGTGAAATCAACGATCATATTCAAAATGAAGCTGGTCATGGAGCCAACATCATTATGGGAGTTGGGGAAGACGAATCTTTAGAAGAATCTATTGCTGTTACCATTATTGCTACAGGATTTAATATCGATCAACAGGATGAAATCTCAAATACCGAAGCTAAAAAAGTGATTCATGCCTTGGAAGAGGACAAACCTTTTGAGCAAGATTTAACCAAAAAAGAACAGGCACCTCCAATTATTACTCCCAACATTGAGTTGGAAGAGAAAAAAGAACCACCAGTTGTGAAGCATACTTTGGATTTGGATGAACTGGAAGAGTTGGATGGTCCGAATCACATTTTAAGCGAAAATGAACTCGTTCCAACTACGGAAGCCATAAAAAATATGGATGTGGTTTACGATGAGGTGTTGGTAAATGCCGAGGAAGAAGATTTTGTGATTACTGAAGTTCAAAATACAGTTGAGGAACCAAAAATTGAATTTGAAGAAGAACAACAGATCACGCTTACTTTTGATATGCCCATAAGCAATTCGAACATAGAAAACAAGGATGATGACTTTGTGGTCCATGATTTGGACGAAAACATAAAAAAGATTCCTGTAAACGATTATGTTGAAATTATTCCGGTAACCGAAACCAATGAACATGGTGAAACCAGATATGCTTTGGATGATTATGTGGAAATAGAATCTGGCATCAACAAAAATCAGAAGCAAGAAAAAGTTATTGAGATTGCTGAAGAGTTGGACAAAGAAATAGTTTTCGAAAAAAAGGTTGTAAAACCACAGGAAACTGAGGAAACTTCTGGGGAAATAGACCCTATGAATACGCCAATTTCCGAACTGTTAAAAGAACGTGCAGAGGAAAGAAGACGTAAAATGAAGGATTTCAATTATAAATTCAATAATTCCAAAATTGATGATATAGAAAAGACACCAGCCTACAAACGTCGTGGGATAGATCTGGATGAGACACAACATTCATCAGAAACCAACATGTCTAAAACCAGTGTGAGTATAGACGATAACGACGACATACAATTTAGGAGCAACAATTCGTTCTTGCACGATAATGTAGATTAATTAATAGCAATTAAGTTTAGTTTTAGGGCTTCTTTCAAAACCCGAAGTGTCCATTGGATTCTTCGGGTTTTTCTTTTTTGTCACTCAAAAAATTTCTTGATAATGCATAAGCTTAGCAGTAGGTTTAACTGCATACTTTTTGTTATCTTCGTAGCCTCTTAAAATAGAAACAATGAGTCTACAGCAAGAAATCATGGCTGCGTTAAAAGAAGCCATGAAAAGCAAAGATCAAACAGCGTTAACAGCGTTAAGGGCTGTTAAATCGGCCATCTTATTGGCTCAAACAGAAAGTGGAGCCAAAGAAGAACTGACGGAAGAACAAGAGCTTAAAATACTTCAAAAACAAGTAAAACAGCGAAAAGACAGTGCAGCTGTTTATTTAGAACAAGGTCGTGAAGATTTGGCAGCTCCAGAATTGGCAGAAGCAGAAGTGATTTCCCAATTTTTGCCAGAGGCGCTTACCGAAGAAGAAATAGAAAAGGTAGTCGTTATGACCATAGAAAACATTGGAGCAGAAGGTATGAAAGATATGGGGAAAGTTATGGGGATTGTAAGTCAGGAATTGGCTGGAAAAGCCGATGGAAAGACCATTTCCAATATTGTAAGAGCTAAACTGTCTTAACAGAAAACCTACGGTCTACCAGGTTTAAAATCCAGTAGATCTTTTAAGGCCTGGTATCTGTCTGTCGGCAGGCAGGGAATATCAGGTTTATAGAATATGAAATCTTATTATGTATATGTTTTGCGAAGTGATATTGACGGAAGGCTTTATAAAGGTCACGCCAATGATGTTGCAAAGCGTTTAAAAGAACATAATACAGGAAAAACTAAATCTACAAAAGGATATTTGCCCTGGAGATTAGTTTACTTTGAAACTTTTAAAACAAAACCGGAAGCAATTTTTCGTGAAAAGTATTTTAAAACTGGAAGTGGAAGAGAGTTTTTGAAAGGAAAAATAGTTAGTTAATTAATGGCCTCGTAGTTCAATTGGATAGAATATCAGATTTCGGCTCTGAGGGTTGGAGGTTCGAATCCTCTCGAGGTCACAATAAATAAAACATCCAAACATCAAATCAGGTTTGCTTGCATTTGAAAGTTTGGGTGTTTTGTTTTTTTCAATTTATTTTTTTCTAATATTGTAAGATTAGATTTTAATTTCCATGCCCATAATTGCCCCAGAACAAGATTATTATATAGGACTATTTATTTTAGTTGTTCTGCTTGGGTTTTTACTTGTAATAGTTTCCATATGGTTGAGACAAATAGCAGTGAGTGTTTTTGATGGCATTGAAATGGGCTTTATGATTATAACAAAACGTCCCGTTTTTATATATTTCCATCCTTTTTTAAACAAGTTGTCGGCAAAGCAAGAAAGCATATTAAAACAACAATTCACCTTTTATAACAGACTGAATAAAAGAAAAAAAGCTTATTTTAAACATAGGGTAGCAACTTTTATCAAACAAAAACAATTTGTGGGGAACGAAGGGTTTTTAATTACGGATGAGGTAAAAGTGTTGGTTTCTGCAACTGCTGTTATGCTTACCTTTGGTTTTAGGGATTATATTATTAGATCCATAAAAACCATCATAGTTTATCCAACCCAATATTATTCAACCGTAAATGACGATTACCACAAAGGGGAATTTCATGTGAATCTAAAAACATTGGTGCTGTCTTGGGATCATTTCATGGAAGGATTTAGAATAGAAGATGATAAATTAAACCTGGCCATTCATGAGTTTGCACATGCCATTCATTTTAATAGCATCTACCAAAACGATATAAATTCGGTTATATTTCTGGACACTTTTAACGAACTGAGGGAATTACTTTCAAACAACGATGCCTTGAGGTCCCGGTTGGTTCACTCCGAATATCTAAGAAATTACGCCTTTACAAACGACTTTGAGTTGCTGGCCGTGATTTTAGAGACCTTTATTGAATCTCCCAATGAGTTTCATCAACATTTCCCTAAAATCTATGCTCTGGTAAAGCAAATGCTAAATTTCAATTTCTCTGGGTATTAATTGAATTTTTTAGAGTTTTAGTCTCTATTTCTTGGCAAGTTGCGTTATTGTGTTTCTGGAAATTGGGAATATAAAAAACAACCTGTTGTTGTATTAAAACGTCTAATACCAATTTCATGTTATCATCCTTTGAATCCATTAAGCATTCTTTTTTCAATAAGGTTTCAACTTGAAGTTTCATGTTTTTGTTATGATATTCCAATAAAAATTCGTTGTCGTAAAGTTTTATCAAACAATCGTTTTTGCCAAAATCCAGTATTGCTTGTGGGTTGGTTTTTAAAATGGATTTTTCATTGGAATAGGCTTTTTGTAGCACTTTGTAAAGCGCTTCAAGAACCCTGTTGACAGTTACGGAATTTAAACAGATTTTATGTTCGCAATTCAAAATAACATCGTAATTACATCTAACGTTGCACACCCCTTTTTTACCCCAAATCAATTCGTTGTATTGGGCAAAATTTCCCCAACTTCCAGGGCCAGTTGGACCATAAATCCCTACTGTAGGAATATTATAGGCTCCAGCAACATGTGTAATTCCAGCATCGTTGCCAATGTGGAACAAAGCTCCTGAAAGTGCTTCCCCAACCTCGTTCATGTCTCCTGTAATATAGCTTATATGCGACATGGGCTTTGAGAAATATGGTTCAATGGCAGGATCGTTTGGGCCCATAATAATTTTACAGTCTAAATAAGGAAAAAGTTTGGCTAAGGTTTCAATAAGTTGTGCGTATTTTTCCGTAGGCCAAATTTTAAGCAAAAAACCTGCACCATGATGAACTGTAAAATATTTCCGGCCCTTGGTTTTTTGTTGTTTAAAAAAGGGATACTCCTTATAGCTATTGTCTATTGAAATATGAAGTTTTGACACTGTATCTATATAATGCTGGATGGCATGTTGTTTAACTTTTTTATGGGTTGGGTATTTTAGGGCATGAGGCAAATCGTAGCCTCTAAAAGCGGGATAATTGCCAAGTTCGAATATGTGGTCAAAATTATCTTCTTTTAATCTGGCCACTTCTTCGTTAATAATATTGATATTTTTTAAGTGCTTGGAAAAAAAGGAAACCAATCTAGGAGCTACGGCAAAACTTAAGCTACTCGATACAGCAGCCAATTTATTGATGGCAGGAATGGCAAAAAAGATATCGCCTAGGCCACCATAACTTTTATAAACCAGGACTTGGCCCAAGGAAATTTCTTGAGGTTGTTTGTTTGTGTTTAAAATGGCTTCCACTTCAAGCCAGAAATCGTGTAAGGCAGCTTTCATTTCTTCTATAGCCTTTGGTTTATTGTCTGGATAGAAATCAAAGGAAAAAGTGCCAATTCTGTCGTTGCCAAGAATGTTACAACCAGAAAGAAATGCCTCTGCAGCCAATCTCCCTGATGGCTCAGGCCAAACAGGCTGACAAATAAAGGTTTTGGTCTGACCTAAAATCCCTAACACTTCTTTGTTTGAAACGGGCTCATGGAAACTTATATTTTCAGGAAGTGATTCTCTTAATTGGTTTTTTCCATAAACAGGAAATGTTTTGTCTGGATGAGCTTTGGCATAAGCAACATAAGCTTTTCCTCCTTTTAAAAAATTTAAATCCCCAAAAAAAGGAATACTGTCTTCATCTTTAAATTTTGAAGGCTGAAGATCTTCAACAGACACTGTAGGAGGCTTTATGCTATAGTTTGAAATGGCTTCGCCATAAAACTCATAATGGGATTGATAATGCTTGGGGGATTGAAATATATTCAGTTTGGCTTTGGCAAACAGTTTTCGGTACAGATGGAATTTTTTAGTGTCGCAACAGCTGCTAATCTTTCTGTCCACTGTGCAAATTATGTTACGTCTCACACAAAAATTGTAATCAAATTCTATTTTTACATAGGGTTGTTTGATGGATAATAGAAACTCGATTAGCTCTATTTCATAACGACAACGAGATGTGCTGCAAACCACAACCAACTGGGCCCAGTGAATGCTTTTTTTTGTAACTGAAATGTTTTTAAGATTATCTAATGTAACCTGAAACTTATTGCTAGAAGGATGTGAAATAAGTTGATTGATGGTAAGTTCGGCACCTCTGGGAGTTGATAAAGAGGTATCGTGCAAAAAAAGTATGTTCGTCAAGACATAGGGATTTTGAGACCCTTAAGTAGGGAAATTAAAAATATAATTGATATTAGCAATCAATTACCCGCCATAATAGCCATCATCATAATAACCATCGTCATAGTAACCGTCATCATAATAGCCATCGTCATAATAACCGTCATCGTAATAACCGTCATCATAGTAGCCATCGTCATAATAACCGTCTCCATAATAGCCATCATCAAAAGAGCCGTTGTCATCATCACTGCTGCAAGAAGTTGCAACAGAAGCTGTTATTGAAATAGCTGAGATTGCCAATAACGCCTTTCCTGATTTTCTTAAAAAGTGCCTTCTGTTCATGATTAAAACTTATATTTTAAAAGTAGTAAAAAAACAATTAATTGCAAAATTTATAATTTTAAACGAAAAAATATGAGATATTATTATGTATGATGACATTTATCATGATTTTTCGCATTTTTAATTCATAATTTTAGAACTGAATTTAAAACCAATAACACATGAAGAAAAGAGCACCAATTTCAGACATAATGACTAAAAAAGTCATCACCTTAAATCACACAGACGATTTGGAAACGGCTGAACGGATATTTAAAAGCAAAAAAATTAGGCACATTCCCGTGGTTAGTGGCGAAAAAATTATTGGCATGTTAAGCTATACCGATTTATTGAGAATCAGTTTTGCCGATGCTGTTGATGAAGATGAGGAAAATGTGGACACTGTTGTTTACAACATGTTTACCATAGAGCAGGTTATGGCCAAGAACTTAACCAGCGTGAGTTCTACAACCACAATTAAAGAAGTTGCAGAAATATTGGCTAAAAAAGAGTTCCATGCATTGCCAGTTGTAGACAACAACAAACTTGTAGGTATTGTTACCACCACAGATTTAATAAATTACCTTTTAGAACAATTCTAACCAATTAATTATTAGTTCTAACTTGAAAAAGCTCCGAAAGGAGCTTTTTTTTATGAATTGGCAATTTGTTTTAATTGTTTGATGGTTTCTGTAGGATTCTCGCTTTTAAACACATGGCTTCCTGCAACAAAAACATCTGCGCCAGCTTCCACCAGTTGTTTGATGTTTTTATCGGTTACTCCACCATCAATTTCAATTTTGGTGCTTAAACCTTGTTCATCAATCATGCGTCTTAGTTTCTTGATTCGGTTGTAGGTTATGTCTTCAAATTTTTGGCCACCAAAACCCGGATTTATGGACATGAGCAGAACCATGAAACATTTGGGTAAAATATCTTCCAACACCGAAACTGGCGTTGTTAAGTTTAAGACCACTCCAGCTTTACAGCCTGCATCTTCTATTTGGGTAAGTGTTCTGTGCAAATGCACTGTAGACTCGTAATGAACAGTAATAATATCTGCACCAACCTTAGCAAAGTCTTCAATGTAACGTTCAGGTTTTTCAATCATTAAATGCACATCAAAAGGTTTGGTGGCATGTTTTTTCATGGCTTGTATTACTGGCATGCCATAAGAAATGTTAGGGACAAAATGGCCATCCATAACATCTATATGAAACCAATCGGCATCACTGTTGTTTACCATTTCCACATCGCGTTGCAGGTTGCCAAAATCGGCTGCCAACATGGAAGGTGCTATTAATTTTGAATTCATTGTTGAGTTTATGTGTTGTTTCTGCAAAAATAGGTAAAAAAATGAAGCCAGAGTAATCAGCTCTGGCTTCTTTCATCAATCAAAAAACGAACAGTTTTCATATCCACAAAAGTGGATATATTATACTGTTTGTTGCTGTTATTTAGTAGTACTCATTAAAGATTACTATCCTAAATAGGTTTTTAATATTTTGCTTCTAGACGTATGTTTCAGTCTACGAATGGCTTTTTCTTTAATTTGTCTAACACGTTCCCTGGTCAGGTCGAATGTTTCTCCAATTTCTTCCAAGGTCATAGGATGTTGATTTCCTAATCCAAAGTACAGTCTAATTACATCTGCTTCACGAGGAGTAAGGGTTTCCAAGGCTCTTTCAATTTCCGTGCGTAAAGATTCGTGTAACAGATCTTTATCAGGATTTGGAGACTCACCACTATTCAACACGTCGTAAAGATTGGAATCTTCACCTTCAACCAAAGGCGCATCCATACTTACGTGACGGCCGGAATTTTTCATGGACTCTTTAACATCGTTAATGGTCATGTCCAGTTCTTTGGCTATTTCTTCAGCACTTGGTGGACGCTCATGGGCTTGCTCTAAAAACGCAAAGGTTTTATTTATTTTATTGATAGAACCAATTTTGTTAAGGGGCAAACGTACAATACGGGATTGCTCTGCCAAGGCTTGTAAAATGGATTGTCTAATCCACCAAACGGCATACGAAATAAATTTAAAACCACGTGTTTCATCGAAACGTTGTGCTGCTTTAATAAGTCCTAAATTCCCTTCGTTAATTAAATCTGGTAAGGTTAATCCTTGATTTTGGTATTGCTTCGCTACAGAAACAACGAAACGTAAGTTAGCTTTTGTCAACTTTTCCAAGGCAATTTGATCGCCTGCTTTAATACGTTGTGCTAATTCTACTTCTTCGTCTGCTGTAATTAAGTCAACTTTTCCAATTTCTTGAAGATATTTGTCCAACGAAGCAGTCTCTCTATTGGTAACCTGCTTGGTAATTTTAAGTTGTCTCATCTAATGAATGCCTATAAATAAGTTAAGTTGTTTCTTTAATGTTATGCTTATACGTTAAAAGAACAATTTTTGTTACAAAA
Source organism: Xanthomarina gelatinilytica (assembly GCF_000348685.1). Classification (GTDB taxonomy): domain Bacteria; phylum Bacteroidota; class Bacteroidia; order Flavobacteriales; family Flavobacteriaceae; genus Xanthomarina; species Xanthomarina gelatinilytica. The sequence continues at coordinate 77,926 of NZ_ANLA01000005.1, forward strand.
GAAGCGGGTTATTTTTTTTAAAATTCAAAATAATCAGGATGTGCATATAATTTATTATCTTGATAGACTTAATCAAAACAAAACATATCCATATGAAAAAACTATTATTTCTATTTTTTGCTTGTAGTATGATGCACATTTCCGCACAGGACTTGTCCACTATGGCAAAGAGTGATTCCTCTTCGGGGAATTCCATGATTGAGAACTTGGCAGCAGATCAAGTAAAGAGTTTCACTAAAAAGTTGAATTTAAACGAAAAACAACAAGAGCAAGTTTCTGGATTGGTGGTAAGTCAATTAAAAAGCGAGAAATTTAAAAAGTTGATGGGCAGTCTGGGAGCTGATAAATTGATGGGTTCCAGTGATAATACAGACAGGATTCAATCGGCTTTACTGAGCGATGAAAGCTTTCAAAAAGAAATGGGCTCCATTTTAGATGAAAAACAAATGGAAGCCATGAAGACTTATATTCCTAAATAACGATTCATTTATAATAAAAAAAAAGCCCATCAAATTTTGATGGGCTTTTTTTATTAATTATAATTTAACAACTAATAGATGCTAATGTAATTATAGCATAATACTGTATGTTATTTTCTAGGTCATCTATTCTAACATAAATAGATTGATTATCTTCTGTGTTTATAAATGCAATGTCAGAGGCTAAAGCATTAATCATATTAACAGCATCGTCTTCTGTTAGGTAATAGCTTATCTCAAATGTATCTTCTAATTCTAAAGTATCAAAAATACAATAGGTATAGTCATCTAATATAAACTCTGAAATACCACTATCTACTTGTGTTTCGCATTCTTCGAAAATAAAGTTACTACATTCTTCAAAATTTGCATCACATCTTTGGTTTAAAACAAGTTCACGATTTTCATTTGTTAGTAGTAAAGAGTTTCCATCTATATACTCAACTTTCCAATCATAATTGAAAAAATCACCAGTTTCATCAGCATTAATTAGATTAATATTTATATGTAATTCATGTTCAATTATAAATACAGTCCAGGATCCATTAAATAATATACCATCCATAGTAAAGTTTGTAGCACCATCTTCTTCTATAAATATTCCACCTAAATATGTATTATCATAATTATAGCTATATCCAACTTTCAAAACACAGTTTTGTATTAGTGTGCTACACTCTAAAATTAACTCCTCATCTAAACAATAATCAATTGCGTCTTTTAATTCCTCCTTAGTATTAATAATAACTTCATCTCCAGAGAGTAAAGTACTTGTAATTGGAAAACTAATACTTATACTATATGTTAGGTCTATAGCTTCTAAAAAAGTACTAAACTGTGTGTCATCTTCAATAACTGTAGTTGAGACATATTCATTTGTTTCATTAAAAGTATAAATGGTTAAAGGGTATATAAAATTTATACAAGCAATGCTTAATTCTGGTTGTTCTTCGTCTGTTGCAATTTCTACGAGGTATTGAAACAAATCTGAATCTGCTTCAATAATTTCTACCGTATTATATTTAGGATCAGAATTGGTTATTATTTTGTCATCTGCATCATCAGAACATGAAGTTGTAAAAATTAATAATAATAGGAATGAGAGTTTGAGAATTTTCATAGTTAGTAGTTTTAAGTTTTTTACTTAGCAACAAAAACTATGCCTGAAAAGTGGAGTATTTTAAATAAATCAATTATTTATACTAAAGTAAAAAGCCCATCAAATTTTAATTTGATGGGCTTTTTTTATAAAACATAAAAGAAATTAATCTCTTTTATCTCCTCTTGGTTTTCTATCGTCGCGTCTGTTATCTCGTCCACGATTGTTACCTCTGTTGTCTCTATTGTTGTCTCTAGGAGGTCTTTCCTTAAACCCTTCAGGTTTAGGCAAGATGGCTTTTCTGGATACTTTTTCTTTTTTGGTTCTTGGATCCAATCCAAAGTATTTTACATCAAAAACGTCTCCCATGTTCACCACGTCCGATACGTTTTCTGTACGTTCCCAGGCCAATTCACTTACGTGCAGCAAGACTTCGTTTCCTGGAGCTTCTGTATATTCCACTACGGCACCAAAATCAAGCATTTTAATGACTTTTACTTCGTAAATGCTTCCAACTTCCGGTTTGAACAATAAAGCATCTATTTTTGCCAAAACAGCATCAATACCATCTTGATTGGTACCTAAAATCTCCACAATACCTTCTTCGGTTTCTGGATCTTCATTGATAACAATGGTTGTTTTGGTTTCTTTTTGTAATTCCTGAATAACTTTTCCACCAGGACCAATAAGGGCTCCAATAAATTCGTTTGGAATTCTTCTGGTTATCATTTTAGGAGCATGTGCTTTTACATCGGCATTAGGTTGTGCTATGGTTTCCACCAATTTATCAAGAATATGTAAACGTCCTTCCCTTGCTTGTTTTAAAGCTTTAACAAGAATTTCGTACGATAAGCCTTTTACTTTGATATCCATTTGGCAAGCTGTGATTCCATCTGCAGTTCCTGTTACTTTAAAATCCATATCGCCTAAATGATCTTCATCACCTAAAATATCAGATAAAACAGCATATTTGTCGCCTTCAGAAATTAATCCCATGGCAATACCAGAAACGGGTTTTTTTAATTGCACTCCAGCATCCATAAGTGCCATAGTACCAGAACAAACCGTTGCCATAGAAGACGACCCGTTACTTTCCAATACTTCACTAACCACACGCACTGTGTATGGGCAATCTTCTGGAACCATGCCTTTTAAGGCACGTTGTGCTAAGTTACCATGTCCAACTTCACGTCTAGAGGTACCACGTATAGGTCTTGCTTCCCCTGTTGAGAATGGCGGGAAGTTGTAGTGTAAATAAAAACGTTCTTCGCCTTCAAAAGACGGCATGTCTATTTGGTTGGCTTCCCTACTGGTTCCTAAGGTAACAGTTGCTAAGGCTTGTGTTTCCCCACGAGTAAAAATAGCAGAACCATGTGTTGATGGTAAATAATCCACTTCGCACCAAATAGGTCTAATGTCTGTGGTTTTACGTCCATCCAAACGCAATCCTTCGTTTAGGGTTAGGTCTCTAATGGCAGCTTTTTCGGCTTTACTGTAATATTTGGAAATTAAACCACCCAAATCTTCCAGTTCTTCTTCAGAAAACGTGGCTTTTATTTCCTCTTTAATTTCAGCAAAGGCTGAGCTTCTTTCGTGTTTGGAAGAACCTGCTTTGGCTACAGCATATACTTTATCGTAAGCCATCTCGTGAATTTTCTTTGCCAAGTCTTCATCTTCTCTTTCTGGCTCGTATTCACGTGTTTCTTTTTTGCCAACAGCTTCAGCTAATTTTACCTGAGCAGCACATTGTACTTTAATGGCTTCATGAGCAAATTTAATGGCTTCTGCCATTTCTTCTTCAGAAATCTCATCCATTTCACCTTCAACCATCATTACTGAATCGGCCGATGCACCTATCATCATGTCTATATCAGATTCCAATAATTGGGACTGAGTAGGGTTGATGATAAACTCACCATTGATACGTCCAACCCTTGCTTCAGAAATTGGTGTTTCAAAAGGAATATCGGATAACTGAATGGCTGCAGAAGCTGCCAATCCAGCCATGGCGTCTGGCATAACATCATCGTCATGAGACATTAATTGAATCATGACTTGGGTTTCTGCATGATAATCTTTAGGGAATAATGGACGTAATACCCTGTCCACTAAACGCATGGTCAATACTTCGCCATCACTTGGTCTTGCTTCTCTTTTGAAGAATCCTCCAGGATAACGTCCTGCAGCTGCAAATTTTTCGCGATAATCTACCGTTAAAGGTAAGAAGTCCACGTCGCTTTGTTGGTAATTGGAAACAACTGTACATAACAACATACATTTTCCTGATTGAACAACTACCGAACCATGAGCCTGTTTGGCTAATTTTCCGGTTTCGATGGAGATTTCTCTGCCATCGCCAAGGTCTATGACCTCTTTAAAAACTTTTGGAATCATAAATTTTTTAATTCTAATTAAACAATGGTCTCCGCCATACTGGACGGACAGGGTTGTGTTGTTGTAGTAGTAGAAAATGGCATGTAATGCCTGACCAATGAAAAACTATGAATAGCTTCTTATTTACGTATGTTAGACTCTTACGTATGAGTTATTTTAAAACAAAAAAGAGGCGCGAAGCCTCTTAATAATGTGATTATTTTCTTAATCCTAATTCTTTAACAATGGCACGATATCTCAAGATATCCTTTTTAGTTAAATAGTCAAGTAATGCACGACGCTTACCTACCAGTTTTACTAACGAACGCTCTGTGTTGTAATCTTTACGATTGTTTTTTAGGTGTTCGGTTAAGTGGTTAATTCTGTGCGTAAATAACGCAATTTGACCTTCTGCAGTACCAGTATCGTTCTTCCCTTTACCGTGTTTTGCGAAAATCTCTTCTTTTACTTCTTTAGTTAAATACATTCCAATATTATTTTAAATGATTTTTATGTATGGCCCAATTACAGTTGGACAGTGATGAAAGTTTTTCTTTCAAGCTGCAAATATACTACTTTTTCACTAATTGCAATCTTTTGTAAATATTTTATTTTGAGGGGATTCATAATTTTTTAACAAAAATCACGTTTTAACAACATCTTAACCTTAAAAAAAAACAATTATGAAAACCATGAAATTAAAAACCAAAACCCTTTTAAGTCTTTTGTTTTTAGGGCTTTTATTTACGGCTTGTACTGATAATGAATCTACTGAGCCGGTTTCTCAAGAAGAGGACCTTACCGAAATGGTACAATCTACTGAAATGGACCAAATTTCTGCATCCTTGGAAGATGTCATTATTGAAATATATGAAGATCAGGAAAGCGCAGAAGCAAAAGGGATTATGAACTCCAGAACAGCTTTTGATACTTGTGTGACTGTGAGCCTGGATATGGAACAAAACTTTAGGCAGTTGACCGTTGACTTTGCTGAAGGCGGCTGCATCATTAGAGGCCATCTATATGAAGGGCAAATAGTTATTACCTATGAGCGCGATCCACAAGCGCAAAACATTTTCTTAGGATATGTTTTAAACAACTTTTATTTTGATAACAAACATGTTATGGGGAACAATTCCATTTTAAAGGAACTTTCCAACGATCAAGGTAATCCTCAGTTTACCCATACGGTTGATTTAACGGTTGTTTGGCCAAATGGCATGCAAGCTTCCAGGGAAGGGCAGATTGTTAGGGAGTGGATTGAAGGTTTTGATACAGGTGATTTTACCGACAATGTATTTGAGTTTACAGGTTATTGGAATGCAAGTTTTGTAAATGGAGGTTCTCATTCTTATGAGATTATTCTGCCATTGCGTCGTGAGGTAACTTGCTATCATTTTGTAAGTGGTTCCATAGATGTGGAACGCACATTTTTTGGAGGCGTGTTAGACTATGGGGAAGGAGCCTGTGATAACTTAGCAACTTTCACCTTTACAGATGGTACTGAAATTGATATAGTTTTAAACTGATAAAGTTTTTTTTCATAAAGCAAAAAAATGCGACCATTATGGGTCGCATTTTTTATTTCATATCAAGCTTGTTTATTCCCTTATAGGTTGATTGGTAATCAAGTCAATATATAGATTCACTTTGTTTTTTAAGTGTTTTCTATGGGTAATAAAATCCAAGAAACCGTGTTCCAGTAAAAATTCAGAGGTTTGAAACCCTTCCGGTAGTTCTTGTCCAGTGGTATCTTTTACAACACGTGGTCCTGCAAAACCAATCAAGGCTCCAGGTTCGCTAATATTGATATCGCCCAACATGGCAAAGGAAGCTGTGGTTCCACCAGTTGTTGGATCTGTACACAAAGAGATGTAAGGGATTCCAGCATCTGCCAGTTGTGCTAATTTAACTGAAGTTTTGGCCAGTTGCATTAAGGATAAAGCTGCTTCCATCATTCTGGCACCTCCAGATTTGGAGATAATCATGAAAGGGATTTTCTTTTTTAGGGAATAGTCTGCTGCACGAGCAATCTTTTCGCCAACCACAGAACCCATGGAACCACCAATGAACGAAAAATCCATACAAGCAACAACTAAATCTTTTCCTTTGGATTTTCCAACGGCTGTCCTTACGGCATCTTTTAATTTGGTTTTCTCCATCGCCGCTTTTAAACGGTCTGGATATTTTTTTGTGTCCTCGAATTTTAAAGGGTCTTTGGATTCCAATTTAGGATCTAGTTCCTTAAATTTATTATCATCGAATAAAATTTCAAAATATTCCTTACTCCCAATTCTTACGTGGTAACCATCTTCTGGGCTCACATAAAAATTTTGTTCCAATTCTTTGGTATCTACTATTTTTCCAGTAGGGGATTTATACCACAAACCTTTAGGCGTGTCCTTTTTTTGTTCGGTTGTGGTTTGAATTCCTTTTTCTTTTCTTTTAAACCAAGACATATCGATTAACGATTTTAGATTTTTAAGTACCGATTTTAATAGTTTGGATAAAACCGATTCGTGTTAAGCTAGACCACAAAATTATAGTTTTGTTTTTAATAATGTGGAAACACTTATATTTTTTTATAAAGTATTTACATTGTTTAAATCTTCGAAAGCCTTTTTTAAACGTTCTACAAAGGTGTTTTCTCCTTTACGTAACCAAACTCTTGGGTCGTAATATTTTTTATTTGGAACATCGTCTCCTTCAGGATTTCCAATTTGTGATTGCAGATACGCTTCTTTTTCTTTCATATAATCCCTAACCCCAGACATGAAAGCGTATTGCATGTCTGTGTCTATATTCATTTTAATCACACCATAGCTTATGGCTTCACGAATTTCCTCAACTGAAGATCCAGACCCACCATGAAAAACAAAATCAATATGGTTATGGCCTACACCAAACTTTTTTGAAACGTATTCTTGAGAGTTTTTAAGGATTTTAGGTGTTAATTTTACATTCCCAGGCTTATACACACCATGTACATTGCCAAAGGCAGCAGCAATGGTAAATTGCTTGCTTATTTTGCTTAATTCTTCATAGGCATAAGCTACTTCTTCTGGTTGTGTGTAAAGTTTGGAATCGTCCACGTCTGTGTTGTCCACACCATCTTCCTCGCCACCAGTAATTCCTAGTTCTATCTCCAAGGTCATCCCCATCTTGCTCATTCTGGACAGGTAAGATTTGCAGATTTCTATGTTTTCTTCAATAGGTTCTTCACTTAAATCAATCATGTGGGAACTGTATAACGGTTTTCCGGTTTCTTTAAAATGTTGTTCGCTGGCATCCAGCAATCCATCAATCCAAGGCAACAGTTTTTTAGCACAATGGTCTGTATGTAAAATAACAGGAACTCCGTAAGCTTCTGCCATTAAATGGATGTGCTTGGCTCCTGCAATGCAACCTGCAATGGCAGCTTTTTGGTTTTCATTGCTCAATCCTTTACCTGCATTAAAAACACCACCACCATTAGAAAATTGGATAATAACAGGCGCATTTAAATCCCTTGCAGTTTCCAAAACACCATTGATGCTGTTGGAGCCTACTACGTTTACAGCTGGTAAAGCAAAGCCTTTTTCTTTTGCCAGTTTAAATATATCTTGAACTTCTTGTCCTGTTGCAACTCCAGGTTTAATGTTGTGAGCCATAATTATATAGTTATAAAGTTTGAAACTACAAAAATAAGAAAATTAAATAGCTTAGAACGGGTAATTGATACCTATGTTATAAACAGCGTTTGAAAAATTGTAATCGTTAAACCATCTATTGTTTTCAGGATAAGACGGATCGTAGGTTTTAAAGCCTATATCGAAACGGAACACAGCAAAGCCAAAATCGTATCTTAAGCCAAAACCTGAACCAATGGCAATATCTTTCAAGGATGCAAAATTGGTGAAGGTGGCCTTGGGGTCTGTAACATCATCAAAAACGTTCCAAATATTTCCTGTATCGATAAAGAGGGCTCCATTGAATTTTTCGAAGATGTTAAATCGATGTTCAATATTAAAAGCGAGTTTAAGGTTGGCTTCATTAAATTCGTCGTTACTGTCTAAACTTCCTGGTCCAAGACTGTAAGCGGTCCAAGCACGATTGTCGTTTGTACCGCCAGCAAAGAAACTCTTGGAAAAGGGAATGTTTGTGGAATTGCCATAAGGAATGGCTATTCCGGCAAAACTGCGTAGGGCCAAAACGTTTTTCTTGCCCAAGTCCCAATGTTTAATGTAATCGAATTCTGTTTTAACATATTGTGAGTATGCTACATTGAACATTTCGTATTGACCAGCATTGTTTTTTGGTAAATTTCCAATTTTGGAAATGGCAGAAAACAAGTTTCCAGCCAATTCTATCTTAAACCTAAAGATGGAAAACGTTTCGTCATACAAGTTTTCCCTGTTGTCTCTGGTGAAATTAAAATTGGTGGCAAAGATCAGGTTGTCTTCAGTAAGCCTTATTTTTCTTTCGTTTATGGAATACACATCATCGTATTCTTCGTCTCCAGGTTGTAGAGAGGTGTTGCCAGAAAGCACATCGTTAATAAACGCATCGGTTTGGTTGGGATATGCTAAGTCCTCTCCATTGTTGTAACCAATGTCTTTTGAGATGTCGTTTAAGGCATCGTATGAATTGCCATAGATGCCAAAATAGTTGTCTAGATTTAAGTTTTTAACAAACTGAATGTTGAATAAATCCAATCTGTTGGTTACTAAATTAGAGGCAAACCATTTGTAGTTAAAAATTCCGGAAACCGTTTGTTTATCTAGACCAACGTTGGTTTGACTGGAGGTAGAGATTGAAATCCTGGTACTTGGAAACATGGTTTTGGGAATGATTTTTTCGGTATTGAATGGAAAAAATAATCTTGGAATGGTAAGCTTTAAGTCGACACCAAGTTCGTTGATATCAAAAAACGGATCGCTTTCGTCTCCACCATCCTTGGAAGCTCCAATAGAACCAAATGCTGATAGTTCCAGTGTTTCGGCACCTCTAAACACATTACGCATAAGCAAACTTGGGTTAAAAGCCAAGCCAATAGATTGAATGTTGCTTTGAGACACTTCTGCACTAAAGTTTAAACCAAACTTTTTATAGGGAGTCAGTAAGATGTTGGCAGTGAGTGTGGTGTCTGGATTTTCAACATAGTCTATGCTTGGATGCTTAAACGTCTGTAAATTGTTAATATGTCTATAGGTATTGGATCTGTCTTTGTCCCTAAACACATCTCCAGGAGTTATAAAAATGGCATCAGTAATGGCTTTGGGCTTGAAGCGCATTTTGCCAAAACTATACAGGTTGAAATTTTTAAAGTTGGTGGAATCCACAATTTCCAAGTCTTTGTTCTCATAAGAAAAATCCGTGAAAACATTGACTTCTTTAATTTTGTAAATTTTAAAAGGTTCTTTGTAGGTGGAATCTTCGGTTCTAACAGACCTGTTTAAAATTTGCAATTCTACCTGAACTTTATTGTTGGTATTGATGGTGTCCATATCAAAATACACATAATCCTGACTAAAATGGTACACACCAGAATTCCTTAAGTCTTTTGTAATCCTGTCTTTTTCGTTGGCAAATGTAGCTGTTCTATATTGCTCGTTTTTTTTAATAAACGATTGCTTTTCGCTTACTTTATAGATGGAGTCTACTACTGGAGAGGCTATTTTTGTGGTAAGGGAATCTATAATATAGGGTTTGCCGGTTTTTACAAAATAGCTTACTGTGGCTTTTTTGTTTACCAAGGTATCGGTTTTTGAGGTGGCATCTACATTAAACCAGCCATTGTTAAAATAGTAAGCTTCCAGTTGTTTTTCAGATTTTTCAATCTTTTCCTTATTGACAATTACTGGAGCCTCACCTGTGGTTTTAAGCCAATTGTTAAAACCAATTCTGGCCTCGATATATTTGTCCAATTGTTTTTTGGAAAGAAAACGTTCAAGCCTTTTTCTTTTTTTTGGTTTGGAGTCTATATTGGCATTAACTATAGAATCGATATTGGGTCTGGCTGCATTGTAAATATAGAGCCTTAAAGGTATGTTGATGATTTTTTTGTTGCGTTGCTGAAACAACAAGTTGTTAATACGTTCTGTATTGTTCTTTTTACCGTTAACATAAATGGAGTTTTCTACAAGTAAGTGCTTGTCTTCAGGAACTCTTTTTACAGAATTACAAGAATACAAAAAACCAGTAATTACAATAAATAATACTATTTTTGAGAATTGTAGTTTCAAATACAAATAAATTAACTAGTAATAAAAGAGTTGGTGTTTTTTTAGAGTAATTTTCAGTTGCTCCAATCAAACTCAAAAATACATTATTTCAATTGAAAAATATATTTAAATAAGTTTGAATGTTATCTAAAAGTCAAATAAAAACAATAACGAGTTTAAAACAAAAAAAATACCGACTACAACAGGGATTATTTGTTGCCGAAGGTGTTAAGACCATTAACGAATTGCTCGCGTCCCAATTTAGTTTACAACAGTTATACACAACCAATTCCTTCAAAATTGATGCCAATCTGGAAACGGTTGTTTCTGAAAAGGAATTGAAAAAAATAAGCTTTTTAAAGACTCCAAATACTGCTTTGGCCATTTTTAAAATTCCAGAACCCAAAGCCATCAATACCAATCAACTATTGGTAGCATTGGACAATGTACGTGATCCGGGAAACTTAGGGACCATTATTAGGCTATGCGATTGGTTTGGCATAACGGACTTGGTTTGCAATATAGAAACGGTAGATTGTTATAATCCCAAGGTGGTTCAAGCCACAATGGGCTCAATAACCAGGGTAAATGTGAGTTATTTAAATTTGACTGATTTTTTAAAAACTACCCATATGCCAATTTTTGGAGCTTTTATGGAAGGGGATAACATCTATAAGAGCCAGTTGCCAAACAAGGGTATTCTTGTGCTTGGTAACGAAGCGAATGGTATTTCCAGAGAGATAGAGCAGGTAATTACCACCAAAATAAGTATTCCCAGGTTTGGCCAATTACAATCCACCGAAAGTTTAAACGTAGCTACTGCAGCAGCCATTTTGTTGAGTGAGTTTCGCAGAAGTGAAAGGTAATGGGCTGTTTGTTATCCGGTTGTGGCAAACCAACTTAACAGCTTGATCTTATTGAAACGTAAAGTTAATAAACACACCACGTGTTTTCATGGATTCTATGTTTCCAGTCCAAGGGGAATTAGGGTCTGCATCTCTAACCAGTTCATCGTTAATGGCAAAAACGCCACGAATGGATGGCGTAAACTTAAAGTAATAAAGATAAAAATCGATACCAAAACCTACTTCGTAAAAGTACATGTTTTTCTTGGTCCTAAATTTCCCAGCACTATTGTCGTCTGGGTTATCTTCGTTACTGGACAGGTTTAAAGCCGTAGAGATACCACCTACAATAAAGGGTTTAAAATTGTTTAAACGTTTGGTGGAAACCTTTAGCAACAAAGGTACGTGTATGTATGTGGATTTCACTTCCCTTTCTAAATCGGAAGGAGAAAAGTCTATTCCGTTAAAATAAGATTCAGGATACTCCAAGGTTCTGGTGGTTATGTATAAGCCAGGTTCCAACCTTAAATCCAGATAATCGTTTATTCGCATGTTTCCTACAAGTCCTACGTTAAAACCTGTAGATTTTGCGACTTGAATGTCTGGTTTGTCCTGTTTGTAGTCAAAATTGAAATCGTAACTGTTAAAACCAATAAAATAACCATAGCTTAAAAAAGCCTTATCAACATTTTCATCGTTTAATATTTTTTCTTTTGAAAACAGTTGTGCCGAAGCCAACTGGAACATGAATAAAAAAGCGAACAGAAAAATGATGTTTTTCATATTATTTTTTTGATGATGTATAAATTGTAGCCACTCCAAAAGTTTGTGGTCTGTTTACAACATTTATAAACCCAATTTCGCGCAAAATATTGTTTAAAGTTTCGCCATAAGGAAAAATGGAAGCAGAATCGCTTAAATATTTATAGGCGCTTCGGTCTTTGGAGAACAATTTACCAATAAGCGGCATGATATTTTTAGTATAGAGATTGTAGCCCTGTTTAAAAGGTGTTTTTGTGGGAACAGAGGTTTCCAAGATAACAAAGATGCCACCAGGTTTGAGTACGCGAAGTATTTCTACCAGACCTTTTTCCAGGGTTTCAAAATTTCTTATTCCAAATCCTACTGTAATGGCGTCAAATGTGTTGTCTTCAAAAGGTAAATTTTCAGAGTCACCAACCACCATTTCAATTCTATCCTGCAAAGACTTGTTCAATATTTTTTCTTTCCCAACATTCAGCATGCCTTCGCTAATATCCAATCCAATGATTTTTTCGGCATTGGTTTCAGCTAGATTAATGGCCAGATCACCTGTTCCTGTAGCAATGTCCAGAATGATATTTGGATTTGTGTCTGCAACCAATTGAACAGCTTTTTTTCGCCATTTAATATCTATACCAAAAGAAATAACACGATTCAATCCATCGTATTCCTTGGAAATGGTATCAAACATTTTGGTTACTTGTTCTTTTTTACCTAGCTCACTATTTTTATATGGCTTAACTTTTGTCAATGTGAAATTTTTGCACAAACCTACATATTTATTTTCAATTTAATTGAGTCCGTGAAACTCAAAATGCGTATTTGTGGGTTTTTATTTAGTATCATCTAAAATTAAGGAACATGAGAGAAAACAGAAAGTTTTTTTAGGATTATGGTAACTTAAAATCAAATAATTATATCTGGATATTTCCTTTAATAAATCTAATTTACAGTATATTTGCACTACTTTATTACTATTTAACACATGAAAATAATTATTGCTGGAGCTGGTGAAGTAGGATTTCATTTAGCAAAATTATTGTCTTACGAATCTCAAGAAATTACCTTAATAGATACCAATAAAGAGAGTCTAACTTATGCGGACAATCATTTGGATATCAAAGTTATAAGAGGAGATGCCACTTCCATAGCCATTTTAAAAGATGCCAAAATAGAATCAAGTGATTTGTTGATTGCGGTTACCTCTTCTGAAACAACAAACATAACAGTTTGTGTGTTGGCCAAACAACTTGGTGCCAATAGAACGATAGCCAGAATATCCAATACCGAATTTGTACACTATAAAGACGAAATAGGGTTTACCAAGCTTGGTATAGACGAACTTATATCACCAGAATCCTTGGCAGCCTCTGAAATAGAATTGCTATTAAGTCAATCGGCATTCAATGATAGTTACGAATTTGATGGAGGTGCCTTAACCATGGTAGGATTAAACCTATCAAGAACAGCACTTTTTGTTGGAAAAACAGTGCAGGAAGCCGCTAAAATTTATCCCGAAATACATTTCGTTCCAATAGCGATACAACGTTTTGGAACACAATATACCATTATTCCAAGAGGTGATACCCAATTCAAGGAAGGCGATAATGTGGTTTTTATTACTTCTGAAGGTGGTGGACAGGAGCTTTGTACCTTAACCGGAAAAATCAATACCGAGATAAGGAACGTAATGATTCTTGGTGGAAGTAAAATTGGTTATAAAACAGCAAGGGACTTGAGCAAACAATATCCAAACATCAAGCTTATAGAGAAAGATAAAGATCGAGCCTTTGATTTGGCAGATGAATTGATTGATGTTCTTGTAATTAATGGTGATGGGAGAAATGTGGACCTTCTGGATGAGGAAAACTTGAAAGACATGGATGCGTTTATTGCCGTAACCGGAAACTCCGAAACCAATATCATGTCCTGTCTTGTGGCAAAATCCAAAGGTGTTAGGAAAACCATTGCCTTGGTTGAAAATATGGATTATTTTGAACTGTCACATTCCATTGGAATTGACACTTTAATCAATAAAAAGCTATTGGCAGCCAACAATATTTTTAGATATATTAGAAAAGGTGAGGTTATAGCCATGACAAAACTCAATAATATGAATGCCGAATTATTGGAGTTTAAGGTAAAACCAACCTCCAAAATTTGCAACAAATTAATAAAGGATATCGATTTTCCTAGATCTGCCATAATTGGTGGGATTATAAGAAACGGAAAAGGGCATATTGCACTTGGTGATTTTAGGGTAGGTGTAGAAGATAAAGTAGTGGTTTGCTGCTTGCCAAGGTCCATAAAACAAGTAGAAAAATTATTCCTATAATTACTGTCTGTGAAACTTAACTACAAAATAATTTTTCATTTTTTAGGACTTCTGTTATTGTTTAATGGAGGGTTTATGCTATTATCGTCTTTAATCAGCTTGATCTATAAAGATGGTGTTACATTCAACCTGTTTCTTTCAGGAGGAATCACTATTTTGGTTGGTCTTTTGGTTATGTTCAACACCAAAGACCACAACAAGGAAATGAACAAACGAGAAGGTTATATAGTTGTTGCCTTTGGCTGGATTGTAATGACCTTGTCTGGAACCATTCCTTATCTGTTAACAGGAAGCATTACCAGTTTTACGAACGCTTTTTTTGAGACCATGTCTGGGTATACCACTACAGGTGCAACCATTTTAAACGATATAGAGATAGTACCCAAAGGGGTTTTATTTTGGAGAAGTTTAACCCATTGGATTGGTGGTATGGGAATTATTGTGCTGGCAGTTGCTATATTGCCTTTGTTGGGTATTGGCGGCATGCAAATGTTTGCAGCTGAGGCTCCTGGGCCAAGTGCAGATAAATTGCATCCAAGAATTACAGATACAGCTAAACGTTTGTGGTTGATTTATTTTGGTTATACAGCTGCTGAAACCATTTTGTTGAAAGTTGCAGGTATGTCTTTTTTTGATGCCATCAACCATTCCTTGTGTACACTGTCAACAGGTGGTTTTTCAACAAAAAATGCCAGTATTGCTTATTGGAATGGACAACCTATAATACAATACATTATAATTGTTTTTATGTTCCTGGCAGGAACCAATTTTGTATTGAGTTACTTTGCTTTTAAAGGTAAAATCCAGAGGGTTTTAAGGGACGAAGAACTTAAGCTATATTTCAAATTCATTGCCATTTTTACCATAATAGCAGCTTTGATCATTTATTTTAAAGCAGATTTAACAACTTCAACAATTGAACATCCCATGGTTTGGGGAAAAGCTGAAAGTTCTTTTAGGCATGCTTTGTTTCAAGTTATTTCTGTGGTTACTACAACCGGTTTTATCACTGCAGATTATACCTTATGGACTCCTTTGTTGTTGGTTTTCTTTTTTGGGCTCATGTTTCTTGGAGGTTCGGCAGGAAGTACTTCAGGAGGTGTCAAGGTGGTAAGACATTTAATCCTTATTAAAAATGGGTTTTTGGAATTTAAAAGAGCTTTGCATCCCAATGCTGTATTGCCTGTTAGGTATAACAATAAAGCGGTAACTGGAGATATTGTATTTAATATTCTGGCCTTTTTTATTCTATATATGTTGTCTTTTATAGTAGGAGCCTTAGTGTTTTCTATGTTTAACATCGATTTTATGTCGTCCATTGGGCTTTCGGCCTCTAGTTTGGGGAACGTGGGTCCAGCTTTGGGTAATTTTGGTCCAGTAAACAATTATGCAGCTTTGCCATCTCTTGGCAAGTGGTGGGCTTCGTTTTTAATGCTTATAGGACGTTTGGAATTGTTTACGGTTCTTATTTTATTAACCCCTTTCTTTTGGCGTAATCGATAGACAGTTTTTCTAATGTAACATTTTGTAAGTTTTTTCTACTAATAAGTAAAGCGCTTTTTTCAGATTGTTAACTGATGTTCTTTGAGTGCGATCTCAATAAAACTATCTTTTATATGTTGCCAAAATCGAAATCATACAAATGATTTGATGGGTTTTTACAGTTACTACGTTTCATTACAAAACACATATTATGGGTGGAGAAGGATCAATGATGCAAATGATTCATACTTTGAGAAACAATAAAAGTATGTTGAATAAAAGAAAAGACAGACGTGTTGTCAATACAAGCATTTCTGGAAAAAAACTTGAATTTCACAATACGTCAACAGAAAAAGATTTGTTGGAAATAAGATTAAAACTTCAAAAGGAAAGAAAACAAAAGCAAGTAAAAACAATCCTAGTATTTTGTGTTTTTATGTTCGTATTGATAAGCGTGTTTATTTATTTTCATTGATAAAAAAATCCACTGGAAATAGTGGATTTATATTCTTATTATGAATTGTTTTCTTAACTAACGGCTTCCTTGATGCGTTTAATGGCTTCAATAATTTGAGCCTGACTCGCAGCATAGCTTATTCTAATGCAATCTGGGTTTCCAAAAGCGTCACCAGTAACGGTTGCCACAAGAGCTTCTTCTAAAAGGTATAAAGAAAAATCCGTGGCATTGTGAATGGTTTTTCCTCTTAAGGTTTTCCCAAAGTAATAAGAAATATTTGGGAACACATAAAAGGCACCTTCAGGTGTGTTTGTTTTAAAGCCTTCAATTTCTGATAATAAATCGAGAACCAAATCCCTACGGATTTTAAACTCGTCTATCATGTATTTAACCTTGGAAGGAGGCTCGTTTAAAGCGGTAATGGTGGCACGTTGCGCAATGCAGTTCGCGCCACTTGTAATTTGTCCTTGCATCTTGTTACAAGCACGTGCAATCACTTCTGGGGCTCCTATATAACCAATTCTCCAACCTGTCATGGCAAACGCTTTGGAAACACCATTGACAGTTATGGTCCTATCAAACATATCTTCAAATTGAGCCATGCTGGCATGACCATCGGTTGTGAAATTGATGTGTTCATAAATCTCATCGGAAACCACGTAAATGTCAGGGTGTTTTTGAAGCACATCGGCTAGTGCTCTCAATTCTTCGGTACTATATAAAGAACCACTGGGATTGCAAGGAGAGCTGTACCAAATCATTTTGGTTTTAGGTGTGATGGCAGCTTCCAGCTGTTCTGGAGTCATTTTAAAATCGGTATCGATAGTCGTTTTTACTTCTACAGGAACACCTTCAAAAAGCTCCACAATATCAGCATAGCTAACCCAATATGGACAAGGCAATATCACCTCGTCTCCTTTATTTATCATAACGGAAGCTACATTGGCCAAGGCTTGCTTGGCACCAGTAGAAACAACAATTTGAGGTAAGGTGTAACTTAAATTGTTATCGCGTTTAAATTTGGTGATAATGGCTTCCTTTAATTCCACATAACCATCTACTGGAGAATATGAGTTATAATTCTCGTTGATGGCTTGAATAGCAGCTTCTTTTATGTAATCTGGAGTGTTGAAATCTGGTTCGCCAAGACTCAGTCCAATAATATCTTTTCCTTGTGCTTTAAGTTCCCTGGTCTTTGCTGCCATTGCTAATGTGGCAGAGGTAGACATGTTTAAAACTCTTTCTGAAAGTAAGCTCATGCTGTTTGGTTGTTATGTGGTGCAAAAAAGGGATTATGCCATGCTAGGCTTTCTTCCCAACATTTTCAATTGGTTGTAGTGTTCTGCTATGGCTTGCCATATGGATTGATATTCGTTATATGGCAAGCTAAATTCGTGGGCTGTTTCCCTAACGATTTTTGCTATGTTTTTATAATGAATATGACTGATGTGCGCAAATAAGTGATGTTCCACCTGTCTGTTTAAGCCTCCAGTATAAAATTCAACAATCCAACTTTTAGGTGAGAAATTTGAGGTGGTAAACAATTGATGGATGGCCCAAGTGTTTTTCATGTTACCGTTTTCGTCTGGTAAAGGCATTTCAGTATTAGGCATCACGTGTGCCAATTGAAAAATGACACTTAAAATGATTCCTGCTGTATAATGCATGATTAAAAACCCTATCAACACTTGCCACCAAGCGTAACCCAAGGCTAACGGTAAAACAACCCAAATGGAATAATATATAATTTTTCCTATAATTAACTTGGTCCATTGTGTGGCTGGATTAGGAAAATCGCCATAAGACAACTTTCTTTTCAAATACACATATGTTTGTTTAAAATCTGTGGTAATTGCCCAATTTACAGTTAAAAGACCATATAGTAAAAAAGCATAATACTTTTGGTATTGATGTATTTTCAACCATTTGGAATGCTTGGAAAAACGAATGATTCTACCAGCATCAATATCTTCATCATGACCTTGAATATTTGTATAAGTATGGTGCAACACATTGTGTTGTACTTTCCAGTTGTAATCGTTGCCAGCTAAGATATGTATACTGCTTCCCATGAGTTTGTTAACCCATTTTTTACTGGAAAAAGAGCCATGGTTGGCATCGTGCATCACGTTCATACCTACACCAGCCATACCAACACCTATGACCATCATAGACAATATTTGCAGCCAAGTAGGTAAGTCTACTGTTAATAAAAGGATCAAAGGACCTAAGAGTAAGGTAAACATGAAAACTGCTTTTAAATACAGTTTCCAGTTGCCTGTTTTTTTTATGTTATTTTCTTTAAAATAATCATTGACACGTTTGTTCAGTGTCCTGAAAAATTTTGCAGAGTCTGTTCTTGAGAACGATAATGTTTGTTTTGTCATGCTATTGTTTTTACTCAATAATGGAGATTTAAAATTTCTTTGGGGTTTGCCTCGTAATATAAATGCTTTTTTTGAAATGCCTCATGGGTTTGTCCTGAGGTACTTAACAATAATAGTACGTTTTATATACGAGTATCATATATGGTGCCAAATATAAATAATAATGATGTGTATCTTAATAAAGTTTTCATAAAAAAGCACAATAATTTATCTATTTTTGTCCAAAATTACAAATTCATGGAACTAATCCTTAAGTACTTTCCTAAGCTTACAGACGATCAAATAGATAAATTTACTAGGTTGGAAGGCTTGTATCAAGATTGGAATCTAAAGATAAATGTGGTATCGCGAAAGGATATAGACGAATTGTATTTAAGGCATGTGCTCCATTCCCTGGCCATAGCAAAAGTGATAGATTTTAAGCCTGGAACAAACATACTGGATGTTGGTACTGGAGGAGGTTTTCCTGGTATTCCTTTAGCCATTTTGTTTCCAGAATGTTCCTTTCATTTGGTTGATAGCATTGCAAAAAAACTGAAGGTTGTGGATGAGGTTGTTGAAGGTTTGGGCTTGGAAAACGTAAAAACTACCAATAAGCGCGTGGAAGACATTCATGGTACTTACGATTTTATTGTAAGTAGGGCAGTAGCTGCCATGCCAACTTTTGTGCATTGGGTAAAAGGAAAAATTGCTAAAAAACAAAACCATGAATTAAAAAATGGGATTATTTATCTTAAAGGAGGCGATTTAACCGAAGAACTCCAGAACTATAAAACCGTTCGCATATATAACATTACAGATTTTTTTCAAGAAGACTTTTTTGAAACCAAAAAAGTGGTGCATTTGCCCATGAAATATAAAGGTTGATTTGCAGAATATATATAACCAATAAAGCTTTCAATATTAAAAGGCTTTATTGGTTATTCACAACTCTTTTATTTTATAATGAGTTTTGTTCTCCATGTTAAACCTGTATGAGTGTCCACATTTAAAATATACATTCCAGAAGCAGCATTTACAGGAATGGCTGTTTTGTTGCTTAGGTTTGAATTTTGATGGTAAACCATTTTTCCTGTTAAATCCATTATGGAAATAGTTGCGTTTGGATATACTTTCGTACTCAACAAGGTTAAAGTGCTTGTAATTGGATTTTGCTTTAGTTTGATGCTGTTTTCCAAATACGTTTCCGTTACTAAGGTTTCAAGTAAAATTTCGTCTAGGGCAAATGCAACATTCCCTTCGGTTAGGGTTACGTGAGGTTCGTTGTCTGTTGGCATAAACCATGCGTCAAAAGGAGTGACACTGGTAGTTGCTCTAGCAGTTGTTATTCCATTTGGCGTGTGGAACCAATCAATTTCATTATTGGTAATTTCAAAAGCCATGGCGCTTACACTTGGAATAAAATTAAAATAATCGGTACTTAACGAAGCTAAAAATTCGCCTACCAAACCATCTGTAGATAAATCTTCAGTTAATTTCAGTATATCGAACAAACCACCAGAAGCAGCATCTACACCATTTGAATAAGTGAAAGCCCTGGAATCTGCATTGTTGATTCTATCGTTGGCCAGAGGGAACCACCACGCAAAATCCAAATGGACTTTACTGGTTTGAATTTGTGTGCCAGCGTTTGGGGTGAAAAAAGTTTCAACTTTCAAATCGGCTCCTGTCATCACATTAATATTTGCATTAAGAATTCTGGTGCCTGGATTTAGGTTATTCGCGTTGGCTGTGTTGTCTGGATAGCGATTATTGACTCCACTTCCATTAATTATGGCTATGTTTCTTGTTAACTCGGGAAATCCAGAAGCCGTTAAGCCATTCATCCTGGCGTCTAAAACAGCTTTAAAAGGATGTGCTCTTGGCAAGGCAAGTGAACTGTTAAAGGTTACTCCGTCGCTATTGGTTATATGTGGTTCAAATTGGTCTGTGAGCATTTGTCTGGCAGCCGAAGATTTCAACATGCCATCAATAATAGGTTGCAGTTCTTCCACGTTTTGGTCTCCAAGTACCCAAAAATCATCCAGTCCAAACGCTAAAAAATTAAATTGATGTTGAAATCCTATTGGCACGTTAGCACCATGGTGAGGCGCATCAAAAGAAATCCATAGTCTTGTTTCATGGTTCATATTTTGGTTTTCCATATAGTTAAGGGCATATCTGGAAATCAATCCACCCATACTAGGGCCAATAATAACATTTTCGGCTGTGCCAACTTTTTGGGCATTTATGGTGTTTATCAATTCCACCAAGAGCATGGCATTACGTTCAATAAAATCGACTCCTCCATCAATAACAGCTGCATCTGCCGTTCTTGTGTATATGGGGAAGTTTAAAATAACCACGTCAAATCCTTCAGTTCTCACTAGGTCGCCAAGATTTGAGGTAGTGCCATTGTCGTCAAAACCCAATAGATCGTAAAGTCCTGTAATGTCCCTTCCGTCTCCAGGATCAAAACCATCAACCAGAAAAATAGGCTTGTCCAAAACATTATCTGCACTTAAATACACTTCATATTCTCCAGTTCCAGGATACGAAACAGTTTCACCATAAGGGGATAGGTCTGGCGTGATACTGGCATTAAAGGTGGTTATGACACGATTGAAAAGAGAGTATAAATCAGCATTGGAATAAGTGATTTCAATGTTTGAATGGCGTATGATTGTTTCATCGGAATCAAGGGTTAATTTAAACGTGATTTCTTTTTTTCCAGCTTCCAAATAATCAACAACGATGTTTTGGTCCAGTACGATGTTTCTAAACCCTGCTCCATCATTAAAATCCACTTGTATGCTTTCAATAACCCGATCTGTTGTGTTAAAAATGTTTGAAGCCGATAACACAAAGCTGGTTTGCAAACCTTTGCTACTGCTTCTTAGAGGAGCTGTTAAAGTGATGTGTTTCTGCTCGAAAACAGGATTGTTATTGGTTCTTGTTAAAAAACCATCGGAATCTTTTCTTATGGTATTGTTTTGGAATGCTTCGTTTGTAATCGATTCATAATCACTATGAATGATGGCAAGGGGAATCACCTTGGTAAAATAACTTTGTTTGCTTTGTTCTTTTAAATGTTCCAAAGGAAGAAAACGATTTTGTAGGTCGCCATGTGCTATGGCTTTGTAAGCTTGATAAAAATTGTAATTGTTTATGGTTTTTTCATTGTAGGTTTCAAGTTCGAAAATTGGTGAACTTGTAATTAAAACCGAAGTTTCCATGTCTGAAACATCAAATTTTTGAAGTGCTTGCTTTTTGTCTTGTGCGAACACACTAGCAGATAAAAGTAAAAGTAAAGGGAAGTAGATTTTTTTCATCTTCAATATAGTTGGTTAGTAGATAAATATAATAAGTTCTATTTTTAACCGGATAATTGTAAGATAAAAGGCATAAAAAAACCCTTAAGAAGTAAACTTAAGGGTTTTTTGTATAAGGTTGTCTGTTGTTTATCCCAAGAAAGGGTATCTGTAATCTACAGGAGTCACAAATGTTTCTTTAATCAATCTAGGAGACACCCAACGCATTAAGTTTTGTGCAGATCCAGCTTTGTCGTTAGTTCCGGAAGCTCTTGCGCCACCAAAAGGTTGTTGCCCAACAACAGCTCCAGTTGGCTTGTCGTTAATATAGAAGTTTCCAGCACTGTTTTGTAAGGCATTGGTTGCTTCAACTATGGCATATCTGTCTGTTGCCAGAACAGCTCCAGTTAGGGCGTATTCGCTTGTTTCGTCAACCAGTTTTAAAGTTTCGGAATATTTGTTTTCATCGTATACGTAAATGGTAATTACTGGCCCAAATAGTTCAGTGCACATGGTTTCGTACTTAGGATTTGTGGTAACAATAACAGTTGGCTCAATAAAGTAACCTTTGGACTTGTCATATCCACCACCAACAATAATTTCAGCATCAGAAGCAGCTTTTGCTTCATCTATATATTTCGCCAATTTGTCAAAAGAACCTTCATTGATAACAGCTGTTATAAAGTTGGTCATGTCTTCCGGAGATCCCATTTTAAAAGACTTCACATCTTCTACCACGTATTTTTTAACATCTTCCCAAATATTGTTAGGGATGTAAGCTCTAGATGCAGCACTACATTTTTGTCCTTGGAACTCAAAAGCTCCTCTGGAAATGGCAGTTGCCACTTGTTTTGCATTGGCCGATTTATGAGCTATTATAAAGTCTTTTCCACCTGTTTCACCAACAATTCTTGGGTAAGTTTTATAGTTTTCAATGTTGTTCCCGATTTGTTTCCATAAACTTTGGAAAACTGGAGTGGAACCAGTATAGTGTAATCCTGAGAAATGTGGATTTGCCATAACTGTATCTGTTATCATTCCTGGGTTTCCAAAAACAACGTTAATCACGCCATCAGGAACTCCAGCTTCTTTAAATACATCCATGATAATTTTGGCTGAATAGATTTGGTTGTTACTTGGTTTCCAAACCACCACATTACCCATTAAAGCCATACAAGAAGGTAGGTTTCCGGCAATAGCCGTAAAGTTAAAAGGAGTTACGGCATAGGTAAACCCTTCCAAAGGTCTGTATTCAACACGGTTCCAAGCGTCGCTTGTGCTTTCTGGTTGTTCCATGTAAATATCTGTCATGAACTGGACATTAAAACGAAGGAAATCTATCAACTCACACGCAGCATCAATTTCAGCTTGATGAATGGTTTTAGATTGTGCAATCATAGTTGCTGCATTAATTTTAGCTCTGTAAGGACCTGCAATTAATTCGGCAGCTTTTAAAAAGATACCAGCACGTTGTTCCCAAGGCATTTGGGACCAAGATTTTCTAGCTTCAAGAGCTGTGGCAATAGCTTCCTCTACATGAGATTTTTCAGCTAAATGAAAGGTTCCAACTATATGCTTGTGGTCATGAGGAGGAGACATGGTTCTGGTATTGCCAGTTTTTACGTCTTTTCCGTTAATGTACATTGGTACATCCACTTGACTGTTATACATTTCTTTATAGGCTTTTAAAACAGCCTCTCTTTCTGGAGATCCTGGAGCATAACTTTTAACAGGTTCGTTAACAGCTATTGGTACATTAAAAAATCCTTTTCCCATGATTGTTTTGGTTTTGTAATTTGTAAAAATTTCAGCTGCAAAGGTACAATATTTTTACCGATTATCTTTTCTTTGTTATGCTAAAGACAAGTTAAAGTATTGGTTTTTTTGTAAGTTGTGCTTTGGTAACCAGACTCTAGATTTTATGTGTACAGTAACAGTAGTTCCTTTAGGGCATTCCAATTTTGTGTTGACATCCAATAGAGACGAAGCCCCAAGCAGAGAGACTTTGTCTCCAGATTTTTATATGGAAGGGGATTCCAAGCTTTTGTATCCAAAAGATAAACTTGCTGGGGGAACCTGGATTGGGGTTAGCAGCAAAAAGCGTCTTGTTTGTTTGTTAAATGGTGGTTTTACCAAACATGAACGACAGGACAGTTATAGATTGAGTAGAGGTGTGGTTGTTAAAGATTTATTGACCTCAGATTCTGTTTTAAAGACCATTGAAACATATAATTTAATGGATATTGAACCTTTTACAGTTGTTATGATTGAATGGCAAAAGGAGCTGCAATTGTTTGAGCTGGTTTGGGATGGAACAGCCAAGCATGTTAAAAAACTCCCTATGGAACCTCATATTTGGTCATCGTCTGCACTGTATACAAAAGCGATGAAACAATCCAGATACAATTGGTTTCAGGAGTTTCAGAAGCAAAACAGCCCAAATCCTGAGAGTATTTTGGAATTTCATCAAACAGCTGGTGCCCAACAAAAGGATTATGGTGTTGTTATGGATCGTGGCTTTGTTAAAACAACCAGTATTACACAAGTGGTAAAGAGCAACGGCATGGTAAACATGCTGTTTTTAAATCTTTTGAATGACCAACTGTCTCAAGCAACTTTTAATGTTGATACGTCTAAATAATCAGGAGTTTAGAATAAATAAAAACTTAAGAAAGTTATAGCGAAGGCTAATTTAAAGCATAAGGAGCGCTTAATTTAAACCTTGGAATTGTGACTTCAAATTTTTTGGATGTGTTAAGATTGATCATGCTATAAAATCCATACATGGCTCCAAAAGGTGAAGACAGCAAGCATCCTGATGTATAGGTATGCGATTCTCCAGGTTTTATAACAGGTTTTTTTCCAATAACACCTTCTCCAGAAACTGTTTCTAAATTGTTCAAGGCATCCAATATGGTCCAATGTCTTGCATACAACTGTACAGAGTCTTTGCTCTGGTTTTCGATAGTGATTTTGTAACCAAAGGCAAATTGGATCTTATAATTTTTATAAAAAGTGCCTTCAAAATTGGTCTCTGCCGAAATTTTAATCCCTTGTGTAACCTGTTGAACCATTTTTATTGGGTTTCTATTAATTGGAAAGTGCTAAAATAAAAAATTAAACGCTTAGTATCACAAAATATTAGACCATGTGCATGTTTAACAGGGTTTAATTGGTAATATCTATAGAACTCGACTCGCCAACACCTATAAGTCTGTCGTATCTGGCTCCTAGATCCCTATAGTAAACCAGTACTTTATAGTTGTTTTCCGTTTCATCGTGATTGCCACTAATGGCTCCTTCCTGTAGTTGGTTGTTTTCATCTACCAACACGTATTTATAACTGTAGAACCCTTGTTTTAATAATATTGGAACTTCGTAAACACCTCTAGCCTCATTAAAATACATTTTATTGGTTTGTGTCAATTCATAATTATTAAAATTCCCATAGACATAAATGGATTTGTTTAATAGTTCTGGTGTGGGTAATAACGAAAAGTGTATCCAAACATAATCTGCTTCAATCCAAGGTTTTTCGGTATATAACGCATTTATTACAAAATTTCCATTAATATCTGGGTTGTAAGTGTAAGGTTTGTTTGCCCTTACCACATCAGTAAACAGGTAATTATTGTACAGGTCGTCCAATTGAATATGCTCTATGGCAACGTTTGCACCTTTTACATCTTTATTTTCAAAAGACAAATATTCGTTGCCTCCCCAAAAAGTGGTTTCAGAAGTGTATTTGTAAATAAGCTCATTGCCCAAGGTGTACTGTGGTTTTACATTGGAAATGGCGGTGTTTAAATTGTTGTTTTGGATAATTAATGCCTTAACCGTTTCAGTTGGGTTGTTGAACATGATACTTGAAGAACTGATGTTTATATCCACAGTTTGTTTTTCATCCAGATATTTAACGTCTCTTGCTTTCCTTATAAACACACCTACATTTGCACTATTTTCGTAGAGCATAAACTTTCTTGAAAAAACTATTTCATCATATTCGTTATAAATATGAATCATATAATTCCCTGATTTTTTGAGTCCACGAGTCCTATCATTTGGAATAATTAAATTGTAATGAGAATAAATTTGATAGGTGTTAAAAGAGTTTTCGTAGTTTCTTATACGTTGGTTGTCATAGCCATTCATGTATTCGGCTTTGGTAAGGTTTGAAGGGGTCCAATCATAATCGTAGTGTTCAATTTTATAATAGAAATCTTCTTCGTTGCCATTTAAGGCATCAAAACCTAAAGCAATCCTGTCTCCCAATTTAATTATGGGAAGTTGGCTTTCTGGTGCTTCCCCTGTAAAAATGATGGTTTTAATGTAATCAGGAGGAGCTACTTCTACAGCTTGTCCAAAAAACAAACAAGGTATGAAAGCAATAAGCAGGAAATATTTGTGGATTCTTGTCATAATGTTTTATTTCTTCTGTAAATATAAACAATTTTTATGCCTAAGCATTTTTAACTATTTAGAATTGATATAAATAACAAACTTCGTGTAACTGTAGTATTTTTTCATATAGAAATTCGTAAATTTGCACGGATTTTTGAGTAGATCAAATATCTTAATCACATTTACTATTAACAAATAGATTTATAAACATGTCAAACGACATTAAGATTAAAAAAGGTCTGGACATTAAACTTAAAGGTGAAGCTGAAAAAGCGACTGAAAACGCTATTGTTAGCAACTACTGTACCTTAAGGCCAGAAGATTTCCATGGAGTTATCCCTAAATTGTTAGTAAAAGTTGGTGCCAAAGTGAAAGCAGGAGAAGCTGTTTTTTACGATAAATCCAACGAAGCTGTTAAATTTGCTTCGCCTGTTTCTGGAGAAGTTATAGAGATTTTACGTGGAGAAAAAAGAAGGATATTAGCTATAAAACTTCAAGCAGACAAGGAGCAGGTTTACCAAGATTTTGGAAAATTTGATGTCCAATCGGCAAATGGTGAAGCTGTTAAAGCACATTTGTTGGCTTCTGGTTGTTGGCCATTTATAAAACAACGTCCTTACGATATTATTGCTAAGCCAAACAGAACGCCTAAAGCCATTTTTATTTCGGGTTATGCTTCTGCACCATTGGCAGCAGATTTGGATTACACCTTAAAAGGAAAAGAAGCAGAGTTGCAAGCAGCAGTCACTGCCTTAGGGAAATTAACCGAAGGTAAGGTGCATGTATCTGTAGGCAAAAATAGCACTTCACCTTTAGCTGGTTTGTCTGGAATTACTTTACATAAAGTTTCTGGGCCACATCCTTCTGGAAATGTTGGAACCCAAATCAATAAAATTGATCCAGTTAACAAAGGCGAAGTGGTTTGGACTGTAAATGCTCAAGACCTGGTTATTATAGGGGAATTGCTTTTAACCGGAACATTCAATGCTGAACGTATTGTTGCTTTGGCAGGATCTTCCATAAAAAAGCCAAGATACTTTAAAACCAAAATAGGTAGCGAAATAGCAACCATGGTTTATGATAATGGTATTGATAAAGACAGCAATGATAGGATTATTTCCGGCAATGTTTTAACTGGAAAACAAGTTAGTCCAGATGGGTGTTTGGATTATTACAGCAATATAATCACTGTAATCCCTGAAGGAGATGATTATGAGTTTTTTGGATGGAACAAACCCGTATTCAATAAGGTTTCCACCTCTAGAGCCCTTACGTTCTCTTGGATGACACCAAACAAAGAATATGAGTTGGACACCAATACAAATGGGGAGCATAGAGCTTTTGTGCTAACAGGAAATTACGAAGAAGTATTTCCGTTGGATATTTATCCGTTACAAATCTTAAAAGCATGCATGTATACAGATTTAGATGAAATGGAAGCTTTGGGTATGTACGAAGTAGCTCCTGAAGATTTTGCCTTAACAGAATTTGTTTGTGTATCTAAACAACCTCATCAAGAGATTATAAGAAAAGGTTTAGACGTAATGATTAAAGAAATTGGATAATTATTCATTTCGTGTAGCGAAATGAAAAATACAACTTTATTCATTTCGTGTAGCGAAATGAAAAATACAACTTTATTCATTTCATGTAGCGAAATGAAAAATACAACTTTATTCATTTTGTGTTACGAAATGAAAAATTTTTAAAAAAAGAACCATGGGTTTAAAAAGCACATTACATAACTTAAAAGAAAAGTATAAGGGAACCAAAATGGCTCCAGCGTTCAATGCGCTACATACTTTTTTATACTTGCCAAATGAGACCACGCATAACGGAACTCATATAAAAGTGGCAGACGATTTAAAACGTACCATGAATACGGTAATCATGGCAATGATTCCTTGTTTGATTTTTGGAATGTTTAATGCTGGATATCAACATTTCGCAGCTCTAGGAACTCCTGTGGATTTCTTGTCCTGGGACGCTTTTTATATAGGATTGATTAAAGTGTTGCCACTGGTAATTGTATCTTATGGGGTTGGATTGGGAATAGAATTTTTATTTGCAATTATCAAGGGTCATGAAGTTGAAGAAGGCTATTTGGTAACTGGAATGCTAGTGCCTTTAATTGTGCCTATAGACACGCCTCTATGGATGCTTGCAGTGGCAGTAGTTTTTGGGGTTGTTATTGGGAAAGAAATTTTTGGAGGAACAGGGATGAATATCCTAAATCCTGCCTTAACCATTCGCGCCTTTTTGTTCTTTGCATATCCAACCTGGATGTCTGGAGATAAAGTATGGGTTCATGGTGCAGTTGCAAGAGATAAAGCCATTGCGGCAGGAGAAAATTTAGATGCTATTTCTGGTGAAACCATTTTGGGAGCTTTGGCTCAAGGTAAAGAAACAGTCTATTCCGTTGCAGATATGTTTTATGGATTTATTCCAGGTTCAGTAGGGGAAACCTCTACTTTATTGATACTATTGGGAGGTTTATTCCTAATATTCACAAAAATAGGTAGCTGGAGAATCATGTTGTCTTCAGTGTTAGGAGCCATTGTCATGGGACTAATTTTTAATGGTCTTGTAAATGCAGAGGTTATATCGCAAGGAAGTAAATTTTACGGGTTGATGAGTACTCCATATTGGGAACACCTGTTAATTGGAGGTTTTGCTTTTGGTACTGTATTTATGGCAACAGATCCTGTAACAGCATCTCAAACAAATAAAGGAAAATGGATTTATGGATTCTTAATAGGTTTTATTTCTATCATGATTCGTGTATTCAATCCTGCGTATCCAGAAGGTGTTATGTTAGCGATCTTATTAATGAACGTGTTTGCACCAACCATCGATCATTATGTGGTTCAAGGTAACGTGAAACAAAGAATGAAACGTCTTAAAGTTAAAAACGCATAAGAAATGGAAAAGAGAACAGATAAAAATTCATATACCATTATTTTTGCCATTGGAATGGTGTTGGTTGTTGGTGCATTATTGGCATTTACAGCGTCATCTTTAAAACCAAACATTATAGAAAACCAACGTTTGGAAAAGCAGCAAAATATTTTATATGCTATGGGTATTAACGATAACGACGAGTCCAGTGCTGTGTTTATCTCTACAGATAAAGCCCCTGAAGCTTTTAAAAATAATGTTACAGATCAATTGGTCATTACTGTAGATGGTAGTGGGAAAATATTGAAAACACAAACACGTGATGAATATTTTAACGAAACCAAACAAGAGCCTTACTTAATTGATGTTAAAAAACAAAAAGCAAATGCAAAGAAAGGTGAGCCAAGAAAATTACCTTTATTTGTTGGTCAAAATACGGAAGGTAAAACCGTTTATGTAGCGCCAATTTACGGCAAAGGTCTTTGGGATGCCATTTGGGGTTACGTGGCCATGGATGAAAACATGGTAGTTCAAGGTGCTTATTTTGATCACAAGGGAGAAACACCAGGTTTAGGTGCAAATATTAAACAGCGCTACTTTATGGATGATTTTTATGGAGAGCATTTGTTAAATGAAGCAGGTGTTTTTAAAGGGATAACCGTTGCCAAAGGTAATGCCGATCCTAAAAACGTAGACAAAACCGATAATGAGGTAGATGCCATTGCAGGTGCAACCATTACAGGTGATGGTGTAACAGCAATGATAAAAAGCGATTTAAAGCTTTACAAGCCTTATTTTGATAATTTAAAAAACAATTAACCTATGGGACTTTTATCAAAAAAAGATACGAAATTAATTACAGATCCATTAGCAGATAACAACCCAATTACCATACAGGTACTTGGTATCTGCTCAGCTTTGGCAATTACAGCAGAGTTAAAAGCTTCAATTGTGATGTCTATTTCTGTAATATTTGTATTAGGAGTTGGGAATGTTGTTATTTCTTTAATAAGAAACATTATCCCTTCAAAAATTAGAATTATTGTGCAACTTGTTGTAGTTGCAGCTTTGGTAATTATTGTTGATCAAGTCCTTAAGGCCTTTGCTTACGAATTAAGTAAAACCTTGTCTGTATTCGTAGGACTTATTATTACAAACTGTATCATTATGGGACGTTTTGAAGCTTTTGCTTTAGGAAACGGTCCATGGCGATCTTTCTTGGATGGAATTGGTAACGCACTAGGTTATGGTGTTATATTGATTATTGTAGGATTTTTTAGGGAGTTACTGGGATCTGGAACCTTATTGGGATATCCAGTATTGGGGAATCCAATTCCAGGAGAACTTTCTGGGCTATATGCATTAGGCTATGAAAACAATGGATTTATGTTATTATCTCCAATGGCCTTGATTGTTGTTGGAATCATCATTTGGGTACAACGTAGCAAAAATAAAGCATTAATAGAAGATTAATAAGGAAACAGTGTACAGTCACAGTTTACAGCACAAACTGTTCACTAAGACTGAGACTGAAAACTAAAAGAATATGGAACATATAGAATTATTTTTCAAATCGATATTTATAGATAACATGGTATTTGCTACGTTCTTAGGAATGTGTTCGTATCTGGCTGTATCTAAAAAAGTAAAAACGGCTGTAGGTTTAGGAGCTGCAGTAATTTTTGTATTGGCAATTACAGTGCCTTTAAACTGGTTATTGGATCAATTCCTTTTACAGCCTGGAGCCTTAACTTGGTTGGGCGCAGAATATGCCGATTATGATTTAAGTTTCTTATCGTTTATTATGTTTATTGCTACCATAGCAACCATGGTACAGTTAGTAGAAATAATAGTAGAGAAATTTTCACCTTCATTATATAATTCACTAGGTATCTTTTTACCACTAATTGCAGTAAACTGTGCAATTTTAGGAGGCTCCTTATTTATGCAATCTAGAGAGATAGCTACTTTAGGATTAGCAACAACCTACGGAATAGGATCTGGAATAGGATGGTTCTTAGCCATTCTTGCCATTGCTGCCATTCGTGAAAAAATCAGGTATTCAAATGTTCCAGCGCCATTAAGAGGCCTAGGGATTACCTTTATAATCACTGGATTAATGGCAATAGGTTTTATGAGCTTTGGTGGTATGTTAACAGGAGGAGACGATGCTGCCCAACCGGAAACAGAAACGGTTCAAGTACAGGATCAACCTGAAACAAAAGATGTTTCCCTTGTTAAAGAAGAGAACAATACAGAGGAAAATGGCATGTCTGATATGGAACAAAAAACTTTAGCCAACAACACAATAAATGAGTAACATGATAGTATTAGCAGCAGGTACATTAGGAACAATCATTATAACAGTAGTCGCTTTCTTAATAATTACATTGTTATTAGTTGCGTTGTTATTAGTGGTAAAACAAAAATTATCTCCATCAGGTCCAGTAAAAATCACTATCAATGGAGAAAAAACAATTGAAGTAGCATCTGGAGGTAGTTTACTATCAACTCTAGGTTCAGAAAAAATATTCTTACCATCTGCTTGTGGTGGTGGTGGAACATGTATTCAATGTGAGTGTCATGTATTATCTGGAGGAGGCGAAGCGTTACCAACAGAGACACCTCATTTTACACGTAAAGAATTACAGCAAGGGGCACGTTTATCTTGTCAGGTAAAGGTGAAACAGGACATGGAAATCACCATTCCAGAAGAAGTTTTTGGAATCAAGAAATGGGAAGCAACCGTTGTACGTAATTATAACGTGGCGTCTTTCATTAAAGAGTTTGTAGTGGAGATTCCGGAAGACATGGGTTATAAGGCAGGTGGATATATTCAAATTGAAATCCCACCATGTACTATTAAATATGAAGATATTGATATTACAGCTCATCCAGAAGAGCACGATACACCAGACAAGTTTCAAGCAGAATGGGATAAATTTGGTCTTTGGCCACTTGTTATGAAAAACGATGAAACAGTAGAAAGAGCATACTCTATGGCTTCTTATCCAGCAGAAGGAAGAGAAATTATGCTTAACGTTCGTATCGCTACACCACCTTGGGATAGAAATAAAAACGGATGGATGGATGTAAATCCAGGTGTAGCTTCATCATATATCTTTGCTCAAAAACCAGGAGATAAAGTAACCATATCTGGTCCTTATGGTGAGTTCTTTATAAACGAATCTGAAGCTGAAATGCTTTATGTTGGAGGAGGAGCTGGAATGGCACCTATGCGTTCTCACTTATATCATTTATTCAAAACCTTAAAAACAGGTAGAAAAGTAACCTATTGGTATGGTGGACGTTCAAAACGTGAGTTGTTCTACTTAGAACATTTCCGTGAGTTGGAAAGAGATTTTCCAAACTTTAAATTCTATTTGGCACTCTCAGAACCATTACCAGAAGATAACTGGAAAGTGAAAGAAAGTATTGATGCTCCTGGAGATGGTTTTGTTGGGTTTATTCATAATTGTGTTATTGATAATTATTTAAATCATCATGAAACACCAGAAGATATTGAATTATATTTCTGTGGTCCACCATTAATGAACAAAGCTGTTCAAAAAATGGGTGAAGATTTTGGAATCCCAGATGAGAATATCAGATTTGATGATTTTGGAGGATAAAGCTTCCAATCTAAAATAACCATAAACCCAATACGAAAGTGTTGGGTTTTTTTATGCTCACATTTTATAATTGTTTCGATGACATAGTATATTAACTTAAAAAGCTATTAATCATGAAACGATTTTTACTACTCACGCTATTATTGCTGGCAAGCACAATAGCAATGGCTCAAACCACATGGACTGGTCTTGGAGCTAATTCTAACTGGAACAATACAGACAATTGGAACACCAATATTGTCCCTACAGTTACTGATGATGTGATTATTCCAACAGGATTTACAGTTGATGTTAATGTATCAGCCTCCATTAAATCCATTCAGTTACAAGGAAATTCAACGTTAAATATTGGAAATAATTTAACTTTTACTCAGGCTTCAAATTTTGCTGGTGGCACAACAATTAATTGGAATTCAGGTTATATAACAGGAACTTCTACTTCGCTTACCAACAATGGAACAATAGCTGTATTCAATAGCAATGTTTTTCTAGGAAGCTTGACAACACTTATTAATAATGGACAAATAAACTTTAACGGAACAGGCGATATTTACATTGTAACAGATGCCGTTTTGAACAATGCAATTACTGGTACCATTTCATTTTTAGCAGATGGAGGTAGATTTTCAGAATCTGGTAATGGTTCTAACCTATTAACTAACGATGGTCTTATTGTGGTTACCCTTCCTGATGTTAACGACGAAGTCTTTATTAATGCCGAGTTTCAAAATAATGATGGAACCATTCAAGTCAACAATGGTATCTTGAATTTTAACAATGGAAGTCTGGATGCTCAAGTATTGACTGATGGGATTTATAATGTGGCATCAACAGGCATCATAGATTTTGATAGTGCCATTACCTTAAGTGGAAGTTTATATGGGGCTTTGAACGGTACTATAAATTGGCGAAATAATACCAAGGTAGCTTTGGGAAATAATGCATATTTTAATTTTACTGGAAATGCAACCATAAATTGGACATCTGGAGCATTGGTTGGTGGAGGCACTTTAACCAATAATTCCGTAATCAATCTGTTGACAGGAAATGTTTTTATAAATGATGCTTCAATATTGGAGAATAATTCAGAGATTCGGTTTACTGGAACAGGCGATATTTACATTGGTACTGATGGCGTAGTTAACAACACTTCGTTAGGTACCATTTCATTTTTGGCACATGCAGGTAATTTTGTAGAATCAGGAAATGGTACGAACATTTTAACAAACGACGGACTAATTGTTGTTGATCTTCCTGATGCTAACGACCAAGTCTATATTTATACTGAGTTTCAAAACAATGATGGCACCATGCAAGTTGATAATGGTATCTTGAATTTTAGTCATAGTGTTTTAGAAGCCCAAGTATTAACAGATGGTATTTATAATATAACATCAACAGGTACTATAGATTTTGATAGTGCCATCACTTTAAGCGGAAGTTTAACGGGAACAATAGACGGTACCTTAAATTGGCGAGGCAATACCAATGTAGCAGTAGCTGATACGGCATTTTTTGACTTTACAGGAAATGCAACCGTAAGTTGGGTTTCTGGAGCATTAGTAGGTGGAGGTACGTTGACCAATAACTCCACAATTGATGTTTTGGCAAGTAACGTGTTTATTTTTGATGCATCATCCCTAGAAAATAATTCAGATTTACGATTTACGGGAACAGGTGATATCTACATAAGTGTTGATGCCTTGGTTAACAACACAGCTTTGGGGATTATTTCATTTTTGGCGGATGGTGGTAATTTTTCAGAATCGGGAAATGGCACAAACTTATTGACCAACCATGGACTCATTGTTGTTGACCTTCCAGTTGTTAATGACCAAGTTTATATCAATACCGAGTTTCAAAATAATGATGGCACCATTCAAGTCAATAATGGTATCTTGAATCTTAATAATAGTGTTTTAGGCGCTCAAGTATTGACCGATGGAATTTATAATGTGGCAGCAACAGGAACGATAGATTTTGATAATAACATCACCTTAAGCGGAAGCCTATCAGGAACTTTAGACGGTACATTAAATTGGCGAGGCAATACCCATGTAGCCTCTAGTGATACGGCATCCTTTGACTTTTCTGGAAATGCAACCGTTAGTTGGGTGTCTGGGGCATTAGTTGGTGGAGGTACATTGGCCAATAACTCCACAATTAATCTGTTGACTGGCAACGTATTTATATACGATATGTCCTTGCTATTAAATAATTCTTTATTACAGTTTATAGGAACTGGAGATATTTATATTGATACAGATGCTGAATTAAGAAATAATGCCTCAGGTCTTATCGATTTTCAGACAAATGGTTCTGGTATTACACCATCAGGTAATGGAATTAACCTACTAAATAACCAAGGATTGGTAAAAAACACATCAGGAGGAAATGTGACTATTAGTGCCGAAACTGAAAACTCGGGTACTATTGAAGCTACATCAGGTGTATTGAGCATCTCTACGTCATTGGACAATCAAATTGGAGGAAGACTATCAGGAGTTGGAACTATTAACCTACCATCAATTGCTAACTTAACCAACGATGGAAATGTATCTCCAGGTTTGTCACCAGGAACCTTAACGCTTTCAGGGAATTATTTGTCTTCAAGCAATTCGGTTTTAGAAATGGAACTTAACGGACTTACACCTGATACACAGCATGACGTACTTGCTATTTCAGGGACAAACGTGATTTTTGAAGGTATGGTTGATGTTACCTTAGGATTTCAACCAAGTATAGGAGATACATTTACAATTGCAACAGTAAGTGGTACAATCGCTACAGGAAATCTTGTATCTCCAATTTATGCAGAATACGATTGTTT
Source organism: Xanthomarina gelatinilytica (assembly GCF_000348685.1). GTDB lineage: Bacteria > Bacteroidota > Bacteroidia > Flavobacteriales > Flavobacteriaceae > Xanthomarina > Xanthomarina gelatinilytica. The sequence continues at coordinate 113,399 of NZ_ANLA01000005.1, forward strand.
GCAATATACATTTGATGTGAGTTATCCAAATAACGATAGTGTTTTGTTAACTGTTTCAGATGAAGCAGATGTACACAATCCTGTTGTTATAACTCAAGATATAACTTTAACTCTTGATGCTACTGGAAATGCCAGTATTACTACAAACGATATAGATAATGGATCGACAGATAATTGTGGTATAGACACGATGAGTTTGGACATGGCAACCTTTACCTGTAACAATTTAGGAGCTAATACAGTAACCTTAACAGTTACAGATGTTAATGGGAATGTAGCTAATAACACCGCAATAGTTACAGTAGTGGATAATATATTGCCATTGGTTGTCACTCAAGATCTAACAGTGCAATTGGATGCTTTGGGGAATGCAAGCATTACGGCAGCACAAGTGGATAATGGCTCAAGTGATAATTGCTCCATAGCAAGTTTGGACTTGGATGTTACCGATTTTACCTGTGCCAATTTAGGAACAAATACAGTTACTTTAACAATTACGGACCAAAGTGGCAATAGTGCTTCAGCTTCAGCAACAGTGACGGTTGAGGATAACATAGCTCCAACCATAAATTGTCCTTCTGGATTTACAGTAGAATCTAATGGAGATTTCACTTTACCTGATTATTATTTAGATGGTCTCGTTACAGTTGACGACAACTGTGGTATTAGTAGTGTGGTTCAAACACCATCTGCAGGATCTATTTTACCTGATGGATATTATGATATAGATTTTATTGTTACAGATATTTTTGGGAACTCAAAAAGTTGTATGTTTCAAATAAAAGTTGAAGACCTTACCCTAAATGTCAATGCCTTTGAATTAACAGAATCCCACATTGTATTGTATCCAAATCCGGCAACAAATATGGTAACCCTAAAAAACAATAGCCATGTGAATTTAAAATCAGCTACAATTATTGATGTCAAAGGAAGTGTCATTCAAAAAATCAATTTGGAAGCTATGGGACCAAAAAAAACCATTTCGTTGCAGGATTATGCAAGTGGCGTTTATTTTGTAAAGATTTACTCCGAAACCTCTTCCATAGTTAAACGATTGATCAAACAATAAACAAGTTCGTTTCATGTTCTTTGTTTACAGAAAGAGGCTGTTCATGTATGTGATAGCCTCTTTTATATTAAATTATTTGATGAAGAGGATATAAAATATATCCATGCTCACATTTTTTGAATTTTCCGATGATATGTTATAGCTATTAATTATTAATGAGGGATTTCTTAATTATTTTTAGTTTTTGGTGAAAAGGGCTGTTATAAAAGACAGCCCTTTTCTATACTCACAAGTCATAATTAAGACATTCGTGGATATTTTCAGACACTGAGTAAAAGTAAAATTGTCATTTGTTTTATTTGTTACCTTGTCTTTTAAGGATTATTAGCAATATTGATAGTATTGCGAAACCAAGGATCCAATATAGATAATTGTTGGAAGTAGTTAGATTGATGGGTGACGTATCGCCAATTAGAACCAATCCAGCCCAATATTGTGGATTCATGGTTCGTCCTTTTGCTGTAGTTAAATAACTTAATTTGGCCTGTTGCAAAGCTAGGTCTTTATCCATACCATTTTTGATGTTCTTGTAAAACAGTTCAATAATTTCGGCACTGGATTGCTCATCCACTTTCCATAAGCTGGTTAAAATGCTTTCGCTTCCAGCATAATTAAAAGCGTGAGCTAAAGATATCATTCCTTCACCAGCCTGATATGATGGTTTTCCAGTTTCACAAGCCGTAAGTATCGCCAAATTAGATGATAAATTAATATTGTAAATTTCGTAGGTATATAAATAACCATCTTCTTTGGATGACGCGTCTGTTGATTTGGCAAAAACCAGTCTTGAAAGTTCAGGAGATAAGTTATTGGATTCTGCATGTGTGCCAATATGGATGATTTTGTGCTCTTTTGCACTGTTTTTAAAAATATGTTCGGTAGAGTTTTCATTTAAAAAAGAGTCGCCATTAAACAGGTGTGAAGATTTTTCTGCCAAATCTTTGGTAAAAGGTTGTGGCAAAAGGGTTAAATACGCTTTGTCCAAATCTATAGAATCCTTGATTTTAATTTGATACTCTTCTTTCATTTTATCGTTGAATTCAGGCACAAATGCAATAAAATTTTCTTTATAACCTATGGTTTTGGTTTCGTTGCCCAACAGGAACAAACTGTAATTATATGATACTATGTGTTTAGCCAACAAGCTGTTAGTGGTAAATTCTGAATAGGACTGTATGGCTTTGTCTGTTAACATTTCAAAACTTAGGTTAAATAATTCGCCATCTGGAATGATAATCACTTTTTTGGTTGCGATAGCAGGTTCTAAAGGCTTCCATAGTGTTTTATATAGATTGTATAGATGTATGCCATTGGATTTTATCTGAAATGGATTTTCAGTCAATTTTAAAATATTGTTTTTTGCAGTCTTGTAGTTTAGTTTAAAAATTTGTTTTCCGTTTTCAGTTAAAACAATGGCATATAGATTGTTGTCGTTAAATACATAGCGGACAACCGTTGTGTTTTCTGGAATGTGTTTATGCAGTTTATTCAAAGGTTCCTCAATAGAGGCATATCGCATTTTATAGTATTTAGGGTAGTTGTTCTTCAGGCTATCCAAAAAAGAGTTCCAATTGGAATTAGTATTAAAGAAAGTTTCAAAACTACCATCGGTTGCACTTTCAATGGAAGCATTCATTTTGCTTTTTAAATAAGTTTCCCTAGCTATTATTTCTTTTGGGATGTTAGCAAAAGCCAAATTGTTTTTAAGGTTCAACCTGGACCTTATACGATTGTAAACACTGGACTCATGAAGGGTTAAAAACTTTGAAAGGTAGGCTTGGTTGTCTGTTAGGTTGAACAAGTCCAATAAAATTTGTTTGGAAAAATCAAAAAGCTCATTGTTTTCAGTTATCAGCAAACTTAAATCGTCGTAAGATTTAATAATTTCTTTTCGTTGATTTAATATCGCAATACCATCATTTAATTGGTTTAACAGTTCTTTTAAAAAAGTGTCGGTTTTGTTTGTATTTAAATAATAACTGGATTTGGCATTTATTAGTAACGCTTTGGGTTTTCTGTATTGTATTTGTATGGAATCCGTAAAATTGGTGGTAGTAAGATTTTTGTTGTTTAGCATGTTTAAAGCTTCATTGCTGTACGCTTGTGCATCTTTGTAATGCTTTAGTTTAAAATGAACTTCGGCCAAATTTAGAATGTGATGAAAACCTTGCAATGTGTTGTTGAAATCGCTTGTTTTTATAAAATGGTAGCATTCTTCAGCTAAAGATATGGCTTTTTCGGTATCCTGTATTTTGGCGTAAAATAAGGACATGTCTATCAATTCGTCCAAATAATCCCTTGTATATTCGTTTTTTCCCAAAGATTGTCTGTATAAGGAATCGGCTTCTAGAAAATACTTTTTGGCATTTTTAAAATCACCTAGCTCATCACTTATGGTGGCTTTGGTGGATAAGGCGCTGGCATGCCAATAAAACTGAGTGTTTTTGCTCGTGTTAATTCTATAAAGAGCCTGGTCTATTAAATTGTTTGCAGCATTAAAATCCCTTAAACCCATTTTTGCCTGTGCCGAAATAATTTGTGAAATGGTAATGTTATTGTCTTCAGGAGCTAAGGTTTTCAGTTTTTTTCGATAGGAGTAGGAAATAAGCTCGTCGGCTCTTTCAAATTCCCCAATGGAATGATAAAAGGAACCTAAATTGTCAATTGCAGCCAATTGATGCTTTAAAGCCCTTAATTTTTTGGATTCGTCTGTAGAAATTTCTATAAATGTTTGAAAGCTGGCAATGACTTCTTTTGATGCTTGAATGGCATCATCTACATGGCCTAAGGCATGGTTTAAAACAGCCATGTTCATTTTTACCAATGCAGGACGATAATAGGAATTCATAGGGTTTTTTTCAACCTGTTCCAGCATTTTGTAAGCTTGGTTAAAATAGTACAGACTACTATCCAGTTTAGCCGAATACCACATCATGCCTCCAAGGGCATTATAGGTTTTATGTAGTGATTCATAGTCTTTTGTTTGCTCTTTTTCCATGGTTTTAATGGACATGGTATACAGTGCTTTAGCCATTGCCATATCTCCAAGATTGGATGCCAAATAACCAAGATTATGATATATGCCACTAATGTCAGCTTTCCTTGGGTCTTCAATCTGTTTGGCAATTTCAAGGGCTTTTTCAACAGTTGTGTAGGCTCTTTTGGTATAACCTGCATCATCATAAATCCAGGCCAATTCCAAGAGTACCTCTTTATCCACAAAAGGAATTTGATACTGGTTTAATTCTTTTCCAAAGGTTTCGGCTCGTTTTATGGCCACATCGTGATTTCCATTGGCCAATTTTAAACTGCCTACCAGAGCGATGTATTTTATTAAACTGTCTGTATTTTTTTCCGTGCGATACCTATCAAGTTGTTTCTCTAACTCAATTCTAGCTTCTGTCATTGCCTCTTTGTCCAAAAGTTTTTGAATATAAGCAATGTTTTGAATGTCTGACCCTTGGGACCAAGTGGTATGAAAACTACCTATAAATAGCAAAACAACAAAGATGGTTACTACGTCTTTAAAAATTGTTTTCATAATAGGTAAGGTTAATCCTCTAACTCAGAAAGTATGGTTTTGCTATCAGCCATATTGCTTTGTTTAAGGGTTTCTTTTGCAAGTTCTATTTTGTTATTTTTCAAATAGGCTAATCCCAAGTAATAAAAAGCATCATTTTTAAAAGCACTTTCTTTAAGTTCCGTTACTTTTTCCAAGTAGCTAATGGCTGTGGTTGTTTCTCCCTTGGCCAAATAAGCCGAACCCATAAAATAATTAAGCGTATCGTTTTCAGGTTTGTTTGTTAACAAGGGTTGCCATTTGTTAATGGCCAATTGGTAGTCCTGTCTTTTGTAATTTACCATGGCATCATAAAACACAAAATTGTCTTGAGTGCTCATGGTAGTTGGTAAACCTGGATCTGGAGCGTAATATTTGCTGTATAATTTAGAGTTGGAATTTCCGTTGAAAAACCAGAAACTTCCAACAGCAATTATTACTGCTGCAGCTGCTACCCACTTCCTAAAGTCCAAATGTCTTACTTTTGAAGGTTGTTCCATAGGGCTTTTGGTATCTGGGAGTTCGTTATGGAATGTCTCAATTTTCTCTGTTAGAGCTTGTGTTTCTATCCCTAAAAGCAAAGTTTTGATATCTTCCACCTGATTTTTAAAATCGGGATTATTGTTAAGTTTTTCTTCAAAACCGGCTAGTTCATCAGGTGTCATATTATTATTGATATAACGCTCAATGTATTCTAATTCCTCTTGGGTTATGTTGTAATTTGGGTTCATGCTATTATCTCTTTTTCAAGGCCAATTCTCTTAATTTTTGCATGCATCTATATTTTTTGTTTCTGGTAGATGCTGCGTCCAATTGCAGCTCTTCTGCAATGGTGTTCATGGATTTTTTTTCAAAATAAAATTTTGTCAATAAATCTTTGCAAGGCAAGCCTAAGTCTTTAAAGGCTTGCATGACACCTTGTAATCGGTTTTCTTTTAAAATGTCATCATGGGATTCTTGGGTTTCTTTGTTTGAAATTTCAAAATGATTTAATTTAGAGGCAACCACTGTTTTTTTATAATGTTTAGAGCGTAAATGGTCCATCCACTTGTTTTTGGAAATGGTGTATAAATAACCGTTTAAGGAATGATTGTTTTGTGGTGTGAACTTGTTGGTTTTTACATTGTTCCAAACTGTTATAAAAGCTTCTTGATAAACATCCTTTGCATGTTCCTTAGTGCCACTGTTTTTTAAAACAAAAGCTTCCACTTTATGAAAATTGCTTTGATACAGTGATTTTAAAACACGCTCATCATTGTTTTTTATGAGCTCTATAATTTGCGAGCTGTTTATATCTGTAAGTGTATTCAAGTGATTTTCAATTTTCTGTATCTTATATTAAAGATAGTAGAAAGTTGCAATATGTCACATCATTTTTGACGAACTGTATTTTATTAAGTTAAAATGAAATTTTTTAATAACCATTATCAGTTTCTTCCAAGTGTTGCCAATTATAGTTGTTGGTAGTGTTGTCTGTATTTGGATTCCATAACGAATTGTCTGTTGCTATATAATCGTTATTATGGTTCATCCATACATTGTTTTCATAGCCATCTACTTTATAAATGTTTCCAGAGGCATCTGTCATGTTTCTTCTTTCGTAAATACCATCTATATATTTTGCATGACCAGCATCAGATGCTGCCTGATTGCTTCTCCAAGCATTGTATTGGTTGTCCATAGCCTGACTTCTGGCTCTTCCTGCCGCCAGGATTTGCTGTCCTTGTGCCTGGATGCTTGCCATGCGTTGTTGGTGTGCAGCATTGCTTTGTTGAGCTGCTTGCGCATAATATTGATTGTTTGTCTGGACCCATTGCGGATTTATCTGGAAGTTTATCAAGGCATTTATATAGGTGTTTTTGGCACTCTCGTATTCAGCTTTTGGCGCTTCCAAACTGTTTAGGGTGTAGCCCCAATCCAATCCACCAATGCTGGTATATTGCGCTATGAAATAACGAACAATTACCATGGATAACTTGCCATCTGGACCTTCCCACTCTGTAACCACACAATCTGTTTGTCTTTGTTCTGGTGTGGATTTAAACAAATAACTGTTAAATTGTTTATCAAATTGAGCCAGTTGAGGTAATGGAAATTGATTGATGTATCTACCTCCTTGAGATTCTATAAAGGGTTTTAATTCTTCATTTATAAGTAGCTGTAAACTTTTTATTGGTTTTACATTGCCTCCACTTTGCAAGGTAAATTGATTCCTTTGTGGACTGTTTGAATAAAAGAACGAATTGAAAATCTCGTTGTAAACTTTCACACCATTGGGCGCTTCAAATAAAATGTTTTCGGCATTTGCTTCTTTTTTTTTCCAAGTGCTTGGAATTGGCATAACTCCAATGGGCATCCCAAATTGTTTGTTCATCACGTAATAAGGTTTCAAACCTTGGTTTCCAGTGTTGTTTTGTTCGGAAATGGCTGCTTGGTCGTTCAGTTTGTTTTCGGTATCAAAACTGTATTCTTGCAGTGTGGTGTTCTCTTTATCTTCGCCACAGGAATTTAGTAAAATAAGGATAAAAAGTAACCAAAGGATGTTAAAGCGTTTCATAATGTTCGTGTTATATAAACATATCGAAACACGTTACAAATGTCATCACAAAAGATGTTTAAATTTTACAAATATTTTTCAAATTAAGAATTTATGACAACATCAAGGCTTTAGAAGTTTTGATTTGAGGTTGAAATTGAAATAATTGGTTACAATCCATAACATCTGGCATGTTGTCTAGTTTACACAGGAATTGTACTACAGCCGAAAGCCCTAAAAACAAAACCTCTTTATCTGTAGGGTTTTTAGGTTTTTTGTTATTATGATGAAGAGGCAATTGATAGCCACAAGCTTTTAAAAATTGGGCTTCTATATGCAACAATTCCAATGGGGAATAGCCATTGAAGGTTTTGCCGAATTTTTGATTTACCATTCCTATGTAATTTAATGTGGTGGAACCATGATTGTCTGAAAGGTGTTTCCAAGCATCTGTATGGTCCAAAATATTCCCAACGGCACATTGTTTGCAACACTCTGGATTTAAGGTGTTGTTGTGGAAAGCTGTGTATAGTTTTTGTATGGCTAAGTCTAATCTTTTTGTTGTTTTCATAGTTTTAGCTTTAAAGTTTGGAACAATAAGATACAAATTTTGATGGAAAAGGAAACGGTTTAAATACAACTTTAACTAGAAGTATTTGAAAAAAGCGTTTGAAATTTATGAATATTTTGAGTTAAACTATTTTTAAATCTGCTGAAGACAAATTTTTTAATAGTAATTTTGTGGTATGAAAAAAGCACTTTCAGCACAGGAATTACATTATCTGGCCATGAACCACGTTGGGAAGGAATTGGAAGCTCGTGGTTTTGAATTTATAGCTGTAAACAGTAAATTAAAAAAACATCCGCAATTTGTATGTATGGACAAGACCAAACAATATTATTTTGTAATTGTTCGTGCAGTGATTTTACCTGAAAACCCTAATAATTATGACGTGGTTTGGATGGAATCCTTTAAAAAACACGCCATGGAAAAAGACGCCAAGGTCTTGTATGCAGGTGTAGGACTGGGTAACCCTCAAGGCGAAGACTTGCCAATTTATTTAAACGAAGAATACTTGATTGAATACAATGGCATTCAAGTAGTAGAAACAAATTTAAATTAGCTTTAAGATGAACAATGAAAGATTAGGGACTCGTTGTTGTTTCGCTCATAGCGAGAAATCTTCTTATTTCACATTAGTATTACTGGCATTCTTTTTATTGGTTTCCTGTAATAAAGAACCAAAAAACACCAAGTTGTCCGGAGCTGTTTTTGGGACATCCTATTCTGTGATTTACGATTCAGGAATAAATTACCAAAAACAATTTGATAGTTTGTTTTATGTCATCAACAAATCCATGTCAACATATCAGGCCAATTCAGACATTTCAAAAATAAATAGGAATGAAGCTTTTGCGATAGATGAGCATTTTGCAAAGGTATTTGATGCTTCAAAAGACATTTACAAGCAAACCCATGGTGTTTTTGATCCAACCATTGGTGCAGTGGTCAATGCTTGGGATTTTGGTCCTGAAGGACATATAGAACGTTTGGATAGTTTAAAGATAGATAGTTTGATGCTTAGTGTTGGCCTGGACAAGGTAAACAGGCAAGGTCTAAGCATAAAAAAACAAAACCCCAAAACATTTATTGATTTTAACGCCATTGCCAAAGGGTATGGCGTGGATGTTATAGGCCTGTTTTTGGAAAGCAAAAACATCTCTAATTATTTGGTGGAAATAGGTGGTGAAATTAGGGCTCGAGGAAAAAATTTGGATAAACAGTCTGCTTGGAAAGTAGGTGTGGAAGAACCGCATTTTGATGGATCGCAATCTGTTTTAAAAGCTATTTCCATTCACAATGAAGCCATGGCGACTTCTGGGACTTACAGAAAGTTTAAAACCGATGCCAATGGCCATAAATACTCTCATATTATAGATACGCAAACAGGTTATCCCAGCAAAACCAATTTATTGAGTGTTTCGGTTATTGCCAAGGATTGCATGACGGCCGATGCTTATGCCACAGCTTTTAAGGCCATGGGAATTGATGCCGTTAAGGATTTTTTAAAAACACATCCAGAATTAAAGGTGTTTTTAATTTTTGAAAACGACAGCAAGGAATTGGAAACCTTGTCCTTAAATGGGTTTCCTGAGAGTTGAATACCGTAAAACAGTTTGGACTTTGTCTTGGTTATAAGGATTTTACCAAAAAATATTCTTTATTATTTATGTGAGATGTCATTTAAAAGAAGAATTTAACATTTTGCCGAAAAATTTTAAATTCTTGGTTTTTCCTACAAAACTTCTCTTATTTTAGTTGGTAACTTGTTGATATGTTGACGCTAACACATATTTTTTTGCTAAACTAAATATTACATTAATGAAATCCCTCTTTATCACCTTTTTTCTTCTTATCGGTATTTTTTCCATTCATTCACAGACAGAACAAGAAATTGGATCTGTTTACATAAAAAGAGCTGAAGAAAGCTTTAAGGAGGGGAATATGGATGAAGCTAGGGATTATTTTAAAAAAGCCAGACAATATATCAAAGAAATAGAGGACAGCAAAGTGGCCAGGATAGGAGCGCTTTTAAGTGATGATATAGGAGATTATCAAAAAGCACAAATTCTTACCAAGCGCTATTTTGATTTAAACCCGGAGAAATCTACAGATGAATATTTGGAGATGCTGGAATTATATGTTCATATTGAAGAAGCTTTGGAAGCTAAAAAAATAGAACAGATAAAAATAGCCGAAGAACAAATTCGTGAAGAAAATAAACAAAAACGTTTGGATTCCCTTACCAATGTTTGGACTCAAAGATCCAATATGTTTTACTTAAACATAGATAGTATAGGTACTTTTAACCAATACAATGTTGCCATTTATAAACTTGAAGACCATATAGGTCTTATGGATCACTTGGGGCAGGTTGTCATTGAAGCGAATACCTATAAACATGCTTTGGATTATGATGGTTACGTGCTGTTTATGGACGATAAAATAAAACCCACCCGATTATTTTGCTATAATGCTTCTACCAAAAAAGGATATCAGCTTCCAAGCATAACCCAATTCGACCCTCAAGCTTACGATTATGGAAAGGTGATGTTGCCAAGAGCGAATGGTTTACTGGTTGCTTATCCCAACAACGCCTCCAATGTGCTAATTTTTAATTTGAATGCGCAGGAATTTCAAAAAGGTTTAGATAAAAAAGAATATTTAAAAACACTCAAAAAAAACGATATCATAGAAAAATACAACAATGATCTTCAAATTAAAATTGAAAAAAACTGGTACGAATTAGGAGATGCCTTAGGAGGAGGGATTCATCCATTATACGAACACAAAACAAAACTCTACGGGTTTTTAAATACGTTTAATGGAACGGTTTATACCTCTAATTATTATAGCCATTTTGGCGCTTTCTGTAATGGGAAATTTCAAATTGTAGAAAATAACAAACATCTATGGATGGATGTTGAAGGATTGAAATACGAAGATAATGAGAATGAAAGTGGTGCTTATTCTGGAGCATCAACTTTTGTAAAAGACAATACTGGAAAATATAAAATCGTTCAAAAAGTTGATGGTAAAAACAAATTGGTTTATGGAGATGAACAATTGCCAATGCTGAACGATTTTTTGGCACAACAATCCAATTAACAAAGGTTTATGCAACCCTTTTTTTGTTAGGGTTTAAATACCACTGGAATAATTTCGCCTTTGGCTAAACAATATTTAAGGATGTCGCTTTTGGAAAGGGTTGCTGTGTAATCCACTTCTTCAACTTTAAAACCAATGCTTCTAAGTTTATCAAAATAATCCCGACCATAAATCCTAACATGGTCATACTGTCCAAAGATTTTAGCTCGCTCTTTTTTATTGGTTATGGTATTGTCTTCAAAAGTTTTTGCCCTGGATAGATCTTGAGGGATTTGAAACACACCAAAACCACCTGGTTTTAAAATTCTGTATAGTTCCTGCATGGCTTTGGTGTCGTCTGGAATATGTTCCAATACATGGTTACAGAGAATAACATCAAATTCATTATCCTTGAACGGAAGTTTGCAAATATCTGCTTTTACATCAGCCAATGGCGAGTTTAAATCGGTTGTCACATATTCCAGGTTTTTCATTTTTCTAAAGCGTTTGTAAAAAGCTTGTTCTGGTGCAAAATGAAGGACTTTTAGATTTTTGGAAAAGAATTCTGTGTCGTTTTTCAAATACAACCATAAAAGTCTATGACGTTCCAAACTCAAGGTTGAAGGCGAAAGTACATTGTTGCGTTGGTTGCCGTAACCATAAGGCAAAAACATTTTAAAGCTTTTACCATCTATGGGATCTAAATATGTGTTGCCTTTTAAAAACCAAGCTAAAACAGGTCTTGCCACATAACTTAACCTGATAAGTATGGGTCTTGGAATGGTGTTTAGGATGAATTTGAATAGTTTTTTCATAGTTGTTTCGCAGAGGTACTCAGGGATTTCACAGAGAATCACTGAGGCGTGTTTATAAAACGTTTGGTGCCGTTTTTTAATAATTTTGTATGAAAATTAATTAATAAACCTAAAGGGTAGTTTCCTAATTTCATATATGTTAAAATTTAAGCAGTATGTACATAAGTAAAAGTTTCAACAGTTTTTAACTCGAAGACAGCTTTGTTTTCAACAAGTAAATCAATTCTAAAACCATGGTCTAACTTAATATCTTTATAAACAATAGGCAAAGCAATTTCTTTAAAAACATATTATCCAATGGACTGAAGATCAAAAAAAGAGACATTCTTGATAGGCAGATTCCAATAAAACAGGATCTTAAACACGATGGACATTTAAGGCAACTCCAATAATCTTTTCAGTTGGTTTATTATTCATAATTCCTTGGGTATCTCGGTAAGACCCTACGAATCTTGTTGTAAAAGCTAAAGCACTAAAGCTTTTTGTCTAAACTCATCTTCTTCATTGGAAACAATCCCTAAAGCTTCATAGATATAAGCAAAAGTAGAAAGCAGTTCTGGTTTGCCATCTACAAGGGCCACATTGTGTTCAAAATGAGCACTTGGTTTGTTATCTAAGGTGGTTATGGTCCATCCATCCCTATGTTGTTTAATTCTATGGGTTCCCATGTTTATCATAGGCTCTATGGCAACAACCATCCCTTCAATAAACTTTTTCCCACGACCACGTTTTCCGTAATTTGGCATTTCTGGATCTTCATGCATTTTTCGTCCCAATCCATGACCCACAAGTTCCCTTACAACACCATAACCGTGAGCTTCACAATATTTTTGAATGGCAAAGCCTACATCGCCAACACGATTGCCTAATTTAAACTCCCTAATACCAACATACAAAGATTCTTTGGTGACATCCAATAATTTTTGGATTTCAGGATCAATTTCACCCACGGCAAAGGTATATGCGTGATCTCCATAAAACTCGTTTTTAATGGCACCACAATCTATGGAAATGATATCGCCTTCCTGTAAAGGGTCGTTGGTAGGAAATCCGTGAACTACTTGTGAGTTGGGACTCATGCACAAGGTGTTCGGAAAATCGTATAAGCCCAAAAAGCCAGGAATAGCTCCTTGCTCCCTTATGTATTCTTCGGCTAATTTATCCAATTGTAAGGTAGTGACTCCAGGTTTCACTTCTTTGGCCAACATGCCCAAAGTTCGTGAAACAACCAAAGCGCTTTCACGCATCAATTCTATTTCTTCTTTTGTTTTTACTTTAATCATCTTAAAAAAATATGGGCAAAGATACTTAAAATTAAATGGATTTCTTTTTTATGAAACATGACTTTAGACAGTTTTTAGTTAGTAAATATTGAATATTTTTGTACTCTAAAATAAACACCATGTACAAATCCATTAGTGCCGAAGAAGCCGTAAAAGTCATTAAATCCAACAGTAAAGTATATATTCAAGCAGCAGCAGCCGCACCTCAAGTGTTGATAAATGCCATGACAGCAAGACATGAAGAGTTAAGAAATGTCGAAATTTGTCAACTACACACCGAAGGTGAAGCGCCTTATGCCAATCCGGAATTAAGAGACAGTTTTCATGTGAATTCCTTTTTTATTGGAAAAAATGTAAGACACACTTTAAAAGCAGGAAATGGGTCATATACACCTGTTTTTTTAAGTGAATTGCCTTTGTTGTTCAAAAGAAATATTGTCGATTTGCAAGTGGCTTTAATACATGTGTCCGTTCCTGATAAACATGGGTATTGTTCTTTGGGAGTTTCCGTAGAGGCAACCTTGGCGGCTATTGATAATGCCGATTATGTGATTGCCCAAGTAAATAAGCAAATGCCAAGAACACATGGTGCAGGGATTATTCATATTTCAGAAATCAATGCGTTTGTGGAGTGCGATGTGCCTTTGCCTACACATGATATGGTTGAACCTTCTGAAATTGAAAACAAAATAGGGAACCATGTGGCTGGCTTAATTGAAGACAGAAGCACTTTGCAAATGGGTATAGGTAATATTCCAAATGCTGTGTTGACCAGGCTAACCAATCATAAAGATTTGGGGTTGCATACCGAAATGTTTTCTGATGGTGTTATTGACTTGATATTAAAAGACGTCATTAATGGTAATTATAAGGGCATAAATAGAGGAAGGGCTTTAACCACTTTTTTAATGGGCTCTAAACACTTGTATGATTATGTGGACGACAACCCTTTTATAGAAATGCGTGCATCTAACTACACAAACGATGTGTCCATAATTAGACAAAACCCAAAAATGGTTGCTATAAATTCTGCCATTGAAGTAGATGTTACTGGACAGGTTTGTGCAGATTCAATTGCAGCTCATATGTATTCTGGAGTTGGAGGTCAAATGGATTTTATTCGTGGCGCTTCCTTAAGCGAAGGTGGTAAAGCTATCATTGCATTGCCATCTACCACAAAATCAGGTATCAGTAGAATTGTACCTACTTTAAAACCAGGTGCTGGAGTTGTAACAACACGTGCGCATGTGCATTATGTTGTTACCGAGTATGGTATTGCCAACTTATATGGAAAAACCATTAAAGAACGTGTAAAAGCACTTGTGAACATAGCACATCCAGATCATAGGGAAGCCATAGACAAACAATATTTTGAATTGATAGGATATTAAACAAAGAAATTTATTGAAGTTTATTTATATAACAACAACCATAAGTTTTTGCTTAGATTGGTTAGAATTTATGGTTGTTACCTTTTAAAAAACGAAAAGAACCCTTTCTTTTTTTCTTTTTTAAGTGGACTGTAATTTGGATTGGACAGTCTTTGGTAGACTTCTCCCCAACCAATAAAACCACCAATATTTCGATCGTCTATAAATAAATCGGCATGAATTTTACGGCTTTTGGTATAATCAAATTGCTCTTCCGGAAAGCTTTTGTTCACAGCATAAAAAGTTAAACCGTTTTCTTTGCAAAAATTAACGGCTTCTTCCAGTCTAATGTCACTTCTATAGGTCCATAATATCAATCTGTGACCATCTTTCTGCAGTCGTTTTAAGGTTTCGAAAGCAAAAAGTTTGGGTCTACCAATTTTTGGATAATTATCCTCTACGATAGTTCCATCAAAATCTACAGCTATAATAAGTTTATCGTTAAAATTCATAGGTTTTAGTTACAGGCAAAAATAAGCAAATTAAAATGTAATCTTTATTTCCTTTAAGTTTAGATTAACGCATGTTGCGTCATTTTTTCTGGCTGTTCAATACCCATAAGTTTTAAAATAGTTGGAGCAATATCTCCTAAAACCCCATCTTTAATGGTTTTTAAATCTTTGTCTATTAATATTATAGGAACCGGATTTGTGGTATGCGCTGTATTTGGTGAGCCATCTGGGTTTATCATGGTTTCACAATTACCGTGATCTGCAATTAAAATGGTGGTATAATTATGTTCCAAAGCTGTAGTCACAATTTTATTGACACAAATATCCACAGCTTCACATGCTTTTATGGCGGCTTCCATGACACCTGTATGCCCAACCATATCGCCATTTGCAAAATTTAGGCATACAAAATCCACTTCTGCTTTTTTTATTTCGGGAATTAAGGCATCTGTCAATTCATAAGCACTCATTTCTGGTTTTAAATCGTAAGTGGCCACTTTTGGGGAATGTCTTAAGATTCGTGTTTCGCCATTAAAAACAGTTTCCCTCCCTCCAGAAAAGAAGAAAGTGACATGTGGATATTTTTCTGTTTCAGCTATTCTAATTTGTGTTTTATGGTTTTTTTCCAGTACTTCCCCTAAGGTATCTGTTAAATTATCTTTGTTATACACAACTTGAATGTTTTTAAATGTTTCATCATAATTGGTCATGGTAACATAATACAAATTCAATTTATGCATGTTTTGCTCATGGAAGTCCTGTTGGGTCAACGCTTCGGTAAGTTGTCTTCCACGATCTGTTCTAAAATTGAAAAAAATGACCACATCTCCCTCTGAAATCTTAGCTAAGGGCTGATTGTTTTTATCAACCATTACAATAGGTTTGATAAATTCGTCTGTGACATTGTTATCGTAACTTCTTTGTATGGATTTTAAAGCATTTTTTGAAGCTTCACCAATTCCTTTTACCAAAGCGTCATAAGCCAATTTAACACGATCCCAACGTTTGTCCCGATCCATAGCATAATAACGGCCAGTAATGGTGGCAATTTTGGTAGGCTTGTTCACGATAAACTCCTCCAATTCAGTAATGAAACCATAACCAGATTTTGGATCTACATCACGACCATCTGTGAACGCATGAATATATGATTCTTTTACTCCAGAGGTTTCAGCTGCAGTAATCAAACCTTTTAAATGATTAATGTGTGAATGCACACCGCCATCGCTTACCAAACCTAAAAAATGTATGGGTTTGTTATGTGTTTTGGCATGATTAAAAGCTGCAATTAAAGCAGGTTCTTGAGCCAATGTGTTGTTTTTTACAGCCAAGTTTATTTTAACCAAGTCTTGATATACTATACGTCCAGCACCTAAATTCATGTGGCCAACTTCGCTGTTTCCCATTTGGCCTTCTGGAAGCCCAACATGCAAACCATCCGTTCGCAGGTTTGCATTTGGATACTTTGCGTAAAGTGAGTCTATAAAAGGTGTATGAGCATGATCTATGGCTGAAACTTTAGGGTCTGGAGATTTCCCCCAACCATCTAAAATCATTAAAATAACTTTTTTATTCATGGTAATTTACTTTATAAGTCAAAGATAAAAGTTTAAACTGCTTTAGGTTTGAAATGAAGAAAAAAAATGACTTTGTCCTTGAAATAACTAGGACTGGAATCTTTTAAGCATGACATAATGAATGCCGACATTTGGGATTATAAAAGCATCGCCAGATATTAAAAACCCTTTGCTTTTATAGAATTCTACAGCAATTTCACGAGCATTAAACCAAAATAAATCCACTTTTTTTTGAATTAATATGTTTTCTCCTTCATCTATCAATTGTTTTCCCAAACCTTTTAGTTGAAATTCTTTTAAAATGGCCATGCCACGAAGTTGGTATTGACGAGGTTCAGAAAATATAGGCGAATTGTTTTTCATAAAAGAAGCCACACCAATTAAATGGGATTTAAAGAATAAACCTAAATGAAAGGTGTCTTCCTCTGTGTCCCCATCAAAAACGCAAGCCTCAATAGGTTTTCCTTCACGTAAAACAGGTTGTCTTACTAAATACGTTTCTTCGGCAGAAATTTGTTTGATTTCATAATGGGGATTTTCAATTTTATAAAGTTTTGCAGGCATGCCATCGTAAATGAATTCATTGACAACATGCAAACCACACTTTTCAATGACTTTATGTGAAGCTGTGTTTTTAATGTGAGCATGTGCATAAATATCTTTCAGTTTTAAGGTTTCAAACCCATAAGTTATGGAAGCTTTGGCACTTTCGGTTGCATAGCCTTTATTCCAATATTTTTTATAAAAACGGTAACCAACTTCAACTAGTTTTTCATTTGTATGGTATTTTAAGCCACACCAACCTAAAAACGTATCATTTTCATTTAAACAAACTGCCCATCTACCCATGTTATGAAGCTTGTAATCTTTATATTCTGCAAGAAAGTTTTTAGCGTTAACTAAAGACTTGAAAGCAGTGTCGCCAGTGTATCTAATAACATCAGGATCCTTATTCATTTTATAAAAATGAATGGCGTCCTGAATGTTGAATTCCCTCAAATAGAGACGATTGGTTTTAAAGATGATGTTCATAAGGTAAACTTATAATTTTTTTCTTTTATTAGATGAAATACTTATTTATATTTGCATCGGAAAGGCGAGAGTAGCTCAGTTGGTAGAGCGTCAGCCTTCCAAGCTGAATGTCGCCGGTTCGAACCCGGTCTCTCGCTCTAAAGCCTTGTCTGTTTGATGAGGCTTTTTTTATTTTCTCATGTTTAGAATTGGAACAAGATTTAGGGTGAGAAGTTTATACTGAGCGCAGCCGAAGTAAACCCGGTCTCTCGCACTAAAGCCTTGTCTGTTTGATGAGGCTTTTTTTATTTTCTCATGTTTAGAATTGGAACAAGATTTAGGGTGAGAAGTTTATACTGAGCGCAGCCGAAGTAAACCCGGTCTCTCGC
>NZ_ANLA01000006.1 GCF_000348685.1 Xanthomarina gelatinilytica
CCTAGGGTATTCACTTTTCTTAAGCCCATAAACTGGGTAAGGGTTCCAAATACAGGTTCTACCGTACTTTGGCGCTTGGCTTTCATATAACGCCCCTGTGGGCTGTTGACCCTGGCAATGTTACGCTCGTACTCGGCACGGTAATAGGTTACGGTAAACTTCTTTTCCTGAGCGCTTTTACCTAAACATGCGCTGCGTATCGGGCAGTCGGTACAAACCTTCTTCGAGGCCCGGTATTCCTTCTTTTTGGTTTGGTTCTTGGTTTCGTAAAACACCTTTTTAAACGGAATGATCCTGCCTTGGGGACACACATAATGATCTTCTGTTTCATGATAGGTAAAGCCATCGGGACAACCTTTATACGTGCCATGGGGTGGAATAAAGCTTTTTAAGTTCCTACTTTCCAAAAAGGCGTAATTCCCACCACTGCTATAGCCGGTATCGGCCACACAGTTTTCCCAAATTAAACCCACGCGACGTAAACGCCGCTGCACACGAACCACGATATCTCCCAATTGCTGATTGTCCTTCCCATCGGCGTGGTAGGCCTTGATGTCGCTTATCACATGGTTTGCGGTATCTACCGTAAGCTGGCTCTGGTAATTGAGCTTTCGGGCCTTACCGGGTTTTACACTGATGCGCGCATCGGGATCGGTGGGGCTGTAATGGGTTTTGTTACTGGTGTAGCGACTGCCTTTATTGCCCGCTCCAGGACGCTGGTCCTGGTCCTTCGCCCATTTGGTGTTCCTGCTTTTTATGGCCTGTAATTCCTTGGCGGTAGCCGATAAGGTTTGTTGGTCTTTATCGGCCTTATTGCCTTTGGCCTGACGTAGGGGTCTGTCTTTATCCCGTTTACTGATATGGCGAACTTCACGAAGGTGCGACTCTAAATCGGCTTCGGGAACTTTCAGTTCCAAACTATCCATGGAGGCATTGGCCTTTACCGGGGCACTGTCGATAGCCTGGGTATGGCCACTGACCATACCTGCCGATACACATAATTCAAAAACCCTGGTAAATACGCCTTCGAAAACAGATTCCGGGAACAGTCCCCGGGTACGGCTGATGGTGGAGTGCCAGGGCAACTCTTCATCAATATCGTAACCCAGAAAATACAGAATGTCCAAACGCATGTTGCAATGCTCTATGAGCTTACGGTCACTGGTGACATTTTCCAGATACCCTACCAGGCACAGTTTAAAGAACACCACGGGATCAATACTCTTTTGACCACTGCTCCCATAATACCCTTTAGTCTCTTGATATAGAAAATCCAAATGTAAAACATCTTTTAAACGACGGTAGAAATTGTGTTCCGGTACCCGAACACTTAACTGAAAATTGTTGAATAATTTCTCTTGATGATTCTTTTTTCCTTGCATTCCTAAAAATAAGAACTTTCAGGCAATTCTTGAAATTTTAAACTATATTTGAATAGTTGTGCAACAGGCACAATGTGTATAAGTAATAGCGGTTTAACCGAGAATACGAAAGATGAATTATAAAACAAATGTCAGTGCAAAACCGAAAGGATAGTGAGTAGTAATCCGCTACTACTCATACACTAGGCCGTCAGACTGTCTAATAACTTCTCATAGTTTTTAATAAAAACC
>NZ_ANLA01000007.1 GCF_000348685.1 Xanthomarina gelatinilytica
AAGTTTATCCTGAGCACAGTCGAAGGAAGTCCCTCCATCGGCTCTAAAGAAGTTCAGTAAGTATGCTGGACTTTTTTGTTTTAAATCGAGTCTTTATCTTTTTTTAACCATGAGAAAAACCCCTTTTTCTTTTTCTTTTTAAAGGGTTTTTCACTTTTTTTATTGCCAAACAATTGTTTAAAGAAGCTTTCTTCTTTTGTAAGTTCACAATCAATAGCTTTTAATACTTTTTCCGAAGGCTTTACAAATCTGGCCTGACTTATGTTTTGATAGTTGGGGTCCGAATTCAGTTTTTGTAAAAACTTGGCAAACATAGGTAAAGCAGAATTGGCTCCTTGACCAATACTTGTATTGCTAAAACCTATCTGCTGATTGTCGTTGCCAACCCAAACAACAGTAACCAGTTTAGGCATAATACCTACAAACCAGCCATCTTTATTGTCTTGGGTCGTTCCTGTTTTTCCAGCAATATCATTGGAGAAATTGTAAGTTGAACGCAACCTGCTTGCAGTACCATTGTTTACCGTTTCTTTTAAAAACTCCAACATTACCTGTCTGGTATCTTCGCTAAACGCTTCTGTTTTTGGTGTTTCAGGATTTAAATCTTCATATGTTGCTATCACATGTCCATTCTTATCTTCAATTTTAGTAATAAAAACAGGTTTTGACGGCTTGCTTTGGTTTACATAAGTGGTATAAGCAGTTGCCAGTTCCATGAGACTTAAGTTTGATGTTCCCAAAGCTATGGCTGGTACTTTTTCTATATCACTTTTAATGCCCATGGCATGCGCTTGTTCCATCACCTTGTCTATTCCCGTTTCTTGTAATACTTTCACCGAAATAGTATTTACAGAGCGACTTAATGCATATGCTAAAGAGTAATTTAAGTCTTTGTTTTCTACTTCCGAAGCATTTTTTGGAGTCCAATTATTAACATCTGTATAAGTTACCTCTTTAATTGAAAAATAGGAGCAAGGTTCCATGCCATTTTCTAGAGCAGCTGTGTAAACTATAGGTTTAAACGTAGAGCCAACCTGTCTTTTACTTTGTGAGACATGGTCGTATTGAAAATATCTGTAATCAATTCCCCCTACATAAGCTTTTATGGCACCTGTTGTAGGTTCTAAAGAAAGCATTCCTGCATTTAGGAATTTTGAATAATATTCCAAACTATCCAGTGTTGAAAGGTTTTCAACAGTGGGCTCATCCCAAGAGAACAATTCGGTTTTATGCTTTTTGTTCAAGGAATCCTCAATGGCTTTGTCTGATAAGTTTTGCTGTTTTAGCTTTCTATATGTTTTCAAACGTTTTTTGGCTGCCAAAAAAGCAGGTTTGTTTTTTAACCAAGGCGCATTTTGTCCATAAGCTTTTTCAAATTGACGTTGTAAGCTTGCCATGTGTTCTTGCATGGCCTCTTCTGCATAGCGTTGCAAATTATTATCCAAAGTGGTATAGACTTTTAAACCATCATGATAGATGTTGTAAGCTTCCCCATCTGGATTTTTATATTTTTTTTCTTGAAGAATGGCATCCAACTGCTTTTTGATTTCTGCTCTAAAATAAGGAGCCAAACCTTGGTTTGGTGCATAATATTGATAATCCAGTTCAATATCTTTATTGATTACGGCTTTTGCTTCCTGCTCTGTTATTAAGTTTTGATTTTTCATTAATTGAATCACCAAATCCCTACGTTGTTGCGAACTTTCTGGGTACAATCTAGGATTATAGCCATTATTGGCTTTTAAGGTTCCAACAAGGGTTGCTGCTTGAGAGAGGTTTAAAAGGCGCGTTTTTGTGTTGAAAAATTTTTGTGAAGCACTTTCAATGCCATAGGTATTGTCTGGAAACGGAACTGTATTAAAATACAAAGTAAGAATTTCCTTTTTGGAGTAAATGTCCTCGATACGTCTGGCAACAATACTTTCCCTAAGTTTATTGACCACAATACTTAAAAAACCGTAATCTTTTCGTCCATATAGGTTTTTGGCCAATTGTAAGGTAATGGTGCTTCCACCTCCCGAAGATTTATCGGAAAGCAATATGGTTTTAAAAAACACCCTTAATAAACTGGTATTGTCTATACCATTATGTTCATAAAAACGTGTGTCCTCGGTTGCTATTAGCGCATCGATTAAATGTTGTGGGAAATCGTTATAGCTTATGGACTGTCTGTCGTAAATGTAAAACTTTCCTATCAGGTCGTTGTTGGTGTCCAGAACCTGTGTGGCTTGGCTTTGCTTAAGGTTTGCCAATTTTTTGGCTGAAGGAATTTCTCCCCAAAAGCCAAAATAAATACTGCCATAAAAGCATAGTAGTACTGCAAAAGTTATAAAAAAGCCATAGGCAATCCGTTTTGCCCAAGTTTTTAATTTCTGGTTTTTAGAAAACATGGTGTCAATTTCTATTTACAAAGAAACGACATATTAAAAAGAAGCGTATAAAATGAATGTATTAAATATGAAAATTTGCTATTGGTACTCTTTTATTCAGCTTTTCTTATGGCTAAATACCCATCTAAAGCTTTACCGTATTTAGAAGCTTTAACTTTTGGCGTTAGGGCATTGTTTATGGTGTCCAGCCATTTTATTTGCGCATCGTAAACTTCTGTTAAAGCCAGATAAGGAGCTACCTCGCTATCCTTATTGTTTACGGCAAAATTTACCACATACAAATATCTGCTTTTGGTTAAATTGTTCATAGCTTTTGTGCTGGCTTCAATTTTAGCAGAGTCGTTTGCTTTTTTGGCATCAAAATTTTCCTTGATGAGATCTAGGTTTTTCTCATTGTATCTGGTAATCACCTTTAAAAAATCTTCGTAAAGCTTTTGTTGGGTAGAACCTGTTATTTTAGCATCTGTCACAAAGTTTTTTAGAGTGGTGTTGATTTCTGTAACACCTTTATCAGCAAAAAATACAATTCGCGTATTGTTTTCTTTGCTGTTGTTTTTGTCCAAACGTAAATAAAAAGCTTCTGGAGATTCCAGATCGCTTTGTAATTCAAACTCCGAAACCCCATTTAATGAAACAGAATCTACAATAATGATGGAAGAGTCTTTTTCCTTTTCAAGGTATACTGTTCCTTTTTTTAAACCTTTTACATGACCTTTAACAATTAAGTCAGGATCTTTTCCACAAGAAATTAAAGACACAAGAACAAAAACAAGGGCTAACTTTTTCATATTACTATTAAGAATTTTGGAGCGCAAATATCATATAAAAATTAAAGATATACTAACCTCCTGCAGCGAATTTCATTAAAATAGTACAGCCTATGGCAGCAATGGTTCCTATGGCATAACCAAACACAGCCAGAAGCACACCAACAGTGGCTAAAGATGGATGAAATGCCGAAGCGACAATAGGAGCAGAGGCTGCGCCACCAACGTTTGCCTGGCTTCCAACAGCTAAGAAAAAATAAGGAGCTCTAATAAGCTTGGCAATCAGTATCAATAACATGGCATGTATGCTCATCCATACCAAGCCTACAGCAATCAATCCAGGATTATCAAAAATGGACATTAAATCTATTTTCATACCTATGGAAGCCACAAGGATGTAGATAAAAACACTTCCAAATTTACTGGCTCCTGCACCTTCGTAATTTTTGGCTTTTGTAAAGGACAGTAATATGGCAACAAGTGTTGCGATACTAATCATCCAAAAGAACTGGGAATCTAAAAAGGTAAAGGTGTTTCTAAGGGTTTTAGACTCTATATTGTTGACCACCCTTTCAAAATAAGGTGCTAAGAAATTGGCACACATATGAGAGATGCTAACAGTTCCAAAAGCAATGGCAACAATAATCATGATGTCTGTTAAAGAGGGATTTCGTTTGACGCTTTTGGCAAAGGTGGTTACTTTTTCCTTTAAAGCTTCTATGGCAGAATTATCTGCTCTTAACCATCTATCAATAGCTTTAGATCTTCCAATTCCTATTAAAATTATGGCCATCCATATATTGGCAACCACGATATCCACAAATACCATTTTACCATATTCGGATTGGTTGTATTCAAAAATTTCAAGCATTGCTGTTTGGTTGGCTCCACCACCAATCCAGCTTCCTGCTAGGGTAGAGAGACCTCTCCAAACGGCATCAGGCCCAACACCACCAACAGTTTCTGGAGAAACCATAGAAATCAATAAAATGGCAATGGGTCCTCCAATTACAATCCCTACAGTTCCTGTAAGGAACATAACCAAGGCTTTCCAGCCCAAATTAAATACAGCTTTTAAATCGATGCTCAAGGTCATTAACACCAATGCTGCAGGTAATAAATACCTACTGGAAACATAATATAAGCTGGTGCTGTGCTTTGCCACTTCGCCAGAATCTGAAGTTGTTTCCCATTCTGGGGCAATAAGTCCAAGAGTGGTTAAAACGGCTGGTAACATATATGCCATAAAGAGGCCAGGAACAATTTTATAGAATTTTGGCCAAAACCCTGTTTTAATGGATTCTGTATAAAAAATAAAACCTAACGTAAGCATTAGGAGTCCAAAAACAATCGTATCGTCTGTAAAAATTGGAGCTTGTTGCATGTTCTGTATTTTTTAAGATGCTGCAAAATACCAAAATAAATGGGTATAAAAAAAGCAACTTTTTTAAAGTCACTTTTTTTCTGTTTTTTTTGGTTCTCTATTGTGTTCTTTGAGCTGCTGCATGAGTATCCACTCAATTTGTCCATTAGTGCTCCTGAACTCGTCTGAAGCCCATTTTTCAATAGCTTTCAGCATCTCTTCATTGATTCTTAATGCAAAGGCTTTCTTTTTCGACATGTTATTTTTTTATAAAAGCTTCAATCGTGTTTATAAGTGCTTCAGACAAGGGATAATCTGGTGAAAAATAAGTTTTCATATTATCCTGGTCGTTTTCTATGTTTTTTAAAATGTGGTTCATGTTTTCTATGATCACAATTTCAGATTCTGGTTTGACTTCATGCAATTTATTGGCTTCCTGCACTTTTACCTGAAGGTCTTTTGTGCCGTTTATAATCAATATTGGGATATCAAGTTTTTTTATTTCTTCGGAAGGGTTATAGGCCATCCACGAGATGAAAAATGGTTGATTGGGTTTGCTGAACAAATGTGCCAGTGTAGGATTTACGTTTTCTATGGTTCCAGTTTCTTTAAGCTCATTAATATGTTCTTGCGCCATTTGTCCCATTTCTTCACTGTAAAGTTTGTAGCTGTTAATAATGAAGGTTCCCATATCTTCACTAACGCCAGCCAACGAAATATATTTATCAACATGTTTTTGTGCAGCCAACATAGCAACCAAGGATCCTTGACTGTGCCCAATGAGTGTGATACTGCTAAATCGGTTGTCGTCTTTAAATTTGGAAATGGCCAGGTTGGCATCTTCCACAAACCCATAAAAATCCATATCGTCCATTATAAATTTGATGTTTTCTTTGGTGGCACTTCTTTTATCGTATCTGTAAAAGGCAATCCCCTTGGCATTAAGGCTATCGGCTAATTGTTTGATATAGTTGGCTTTGATATTTGCTCCAGCTTGATTGCCGTTTCTATCCACATTCCCAGAACCATGAATAAAAATAGCCAAGGGCTGACTTTTTAACGTGTTGTTATATGTTAAGGTGCCAGGAAGCTGGATGCTATCGTTCCTCAACAAAATGTCTTCTGAAACCATAGGTTCTTGAGAAAATGAGAAAACAGCATACAATAAGATGGTAAAGAATAAAAACTGTTTCATGTGTTTACCTGTTTTTATCACGTTCCAAGACTATTCTCGCAGAATTTTCGGATATATGTACCACTTTCCAACCAGACATGGCGTGTTGATTTAATGTTTCTTCCAAGCGCTCGTTGTTTTTGCTTAAGCCCATTTTCCAGGAAATGACTTTATATTCTTTCATAATTTTAAGTTTAATGATTTAAAGTACCTGCATTTACAATAGGTGATGCATCTTTATCACCACATAATATAACCATTAGATTGCTAACCATGGCTGCTTTGCGTTCTTCGTCTAAATCAACAATTTGTTTTTTGCTTAATTCTTCAAGAGCCATTTCCACCATACTGACTGCACCTTCAACAATTTTATGTCTTGCTGCAACTATGGCAGTAGCTTGTTGGCGTTTTAGCATGGCATTGGCAATTTCCTGCGCATAAGCCAAATAGCCAATTCTGGCTTCCAGGACTTCTATTCCTGCAATGGATAGACGTTCGTCTATTTCTTTTTCCAAAGCTTCGCTCACTTCATTAACACTGGATCTTAAGGTAATGTCTTCGGCAAGGCCTTCATCGGCAAAATTGTCATAAGGATACATGCTTGCTAGTTTTCTAACTGCAGCATCTGTTTGCACACGCACAAAATTTTCGTAATTGTCCACATCAAAGGCTGCTTTATAGGTGTTTTGTACTCTCCACACTAAAATGGTGCTTATCATTACTGGATTGCCTAACTTGTCATTCACTTTTAAACGTTCACTATCAAAATTACTGGCACGTAAAGAAATTTTCTTTTTGGTATAAAACGGGTTTGTCCAATAAAACCCATTTTTTTTAATGCTGCCCACATATTTTCCAAAAAGTAATAAAACCCTGGAGTTGTTGGGTTGTACCATGATAAACCCTAAGGCAATAAACAAGGCAGTTGCAATGGATAAGACAAACCATGGATTTTTATAGGCAACTACAGCTGCTATACCACCAATAAATAATACTAAAAACACAAATAGCATTAAATAGCCATTGGCAGGAACAATAATTTTTTCTTCTTTCATGAGATGATATTTAGTTGGTTAATTTATTATGATATTAAAATGATATCATAAAGATATGTAAAAATTATTTGCCTTCAAAATTAAGTTTGGCACGATGATTGAAATATGTCATGTAAATTGATACTACACTAAAAACTTTTTAAAGAGTGTGGTTACTTTATAAAAAGGTAGTATTTCATATTTTTGGTTGGTTAGTTAAGAAAAGTGTCCTTTTTAGGATGCTTTTCTTTTTTATACTTGTAGAAAAGAGAATTTAGTTAATAAAATCTGTAATGGCTGGAATGAGCTCTGGACTTAACTTTCTAAAAGACTCGTTATAGGATTTGGAGTTTTCAAGATCGTCCCCTAGTATGGGAAACATGACATGGTTCATGTTTTCAATTAATAACAATTTGCCATTTTGTGCGTTGTTTTTTAATAGTTGGGCTTCAGCTACAGGAACCTGTAAATCTTTGGTGCCATTTATTATCAAAACAGGGATTTGTAACACTGCAATGTGCTCTTGAGGGTTATACTGCATCCAACTGCTCATAAAGGCTTGGTTTTCTTTGCTGAATATGGATTCCAATGCAGGAGGATAGTTGGCAGTGGTTTCTCCAGCTTTTAATTTTTCAAAAGCCACTTTGGATGCGTCTTCCAGTCCAGGAACGGTTAGTTTTATTTGTTCCAGGATCACTTGGTCTATAGGTTTTGCTGAACCTGCAATGGAAACAAATCCGGATACATTTTCTTTGGATGCAAGCATCCCAACCAAGCTTCCTTGGCCATGACCTATTATATATAGCTCTTTAAAGGTGTTTTTTTCTTTGAAATGATTGACGATTGAAATTGCATCAGAAACAAAATCATTGAAACCAATGTTTTTATCAACCCTTCCTTTTCTAATCTGTTTTACGATGCGTTTGTCATATCTAAATGTGGCTATGCCTTGGTTTGTTAAACCTTCTGCCAATTTTTTTAGAATATTGTTTTTTTGAAAATTTTGGTTTCCATTTCGGTCGGTTGGACCAGAATCCCCAATTATAATGGCCAATGGTGGATTGTTGATGTCATTGGGTGTAAGTAAGGTGCCATCTATGAAGCTATTTACGGAAACATCTTCTGTATTAAAATTGTTTTCTTGGGATATTATCAAATTGCTTAGACCAACAAAAAACATTAAAAGACACTTGAGTTTCATAACTATGATGGTTTTAAAATTAAAATCTTAAAAAAATCGATTCCATATATAAACGTAAAATTAGCTTAAAATTATGTTTTAATGTTTTAAAATGTATCCAATTTTGAACTTTAAAATAGTGTATTTTGTCGGAAATTTATGTTATTTCACCCTTAAATGTTAAAAAAAGATGCATTTCATCGAAAATAATAGCTTTTAAACGTCAATATTCAAATTAAATTTTACATTTGAAGTGTACTAAAATATTACTTTTTAGTTCAATGGATTAATTAATTAATATTTGCATTATGTTGTTGATACTAGAGACCCTAAATCTAACTACATAATAAAGATGCAAATTAAACTAAACCGAGGTTGAGGGACCTCGGTTTTTTTATTCGATATACCTAAAGGTGAGGTTGATTCTTTTTCCAATGGGTTTTTTGGTTTTTGGAACTTGGTGCAGCCAATAATGTTGCATCTCACCTTTCATAATCAATAAACTGCCGTGTTCCAATTCCAGTTTGTAATTTTCTGTGTTCAATGTTCGGTGCTTAAATTTAAACATACGTTTGGCTCCAAAACTTAGGGAGGCAATTACGGGATTGTTGCCCAGTTCCTTTTCATTATCTGCATGCCAACCGTTGCTATCGTTACCATCTCTATATAAATTGATCAGTACAGAGTTAAATTTGTGTTTGGAAATTATCTCTACCTCGTTTTTTATCTGTAATAACAGTTTATTGAAAGGATGAGGTTTCATGGTGATGCCGGAATAAGTGTAGGTCTTGTCATTCTCTGCATACAAGGCTGTTAACCTTGGTTGCTTATAGGTTTTTCCAAAAAGGCTTATATGGTCTTGCTGCCATGGAACATGTTGCAATAAGACTTTAAAAATACTGTCTGCCTCCGGATTATGGTAAAACTCCGGTACATAAACCAACTTAGCTTGTGGTAAATTTAACATGGTTTTTTCTTGAGAAAACAAATCCATCATTTAATTTTTTTCTAAATTAGCCATAACCCTATGAAAATAAAAATAGTCATACTAGCTTCTTTTGTACTTTGTTTGTTTTTAACAAACCAAAAAAAACAAACAATACCTGAAGGATTTGTTTATGCAACAGATGTGATACCTGATTTAAAAGTGGAATTGCGTTATTTTTCAACAAATAATTTTGTTGGAGACACCATTCAAGGTTATCATGCCAATAAATTAATTGTTACCAAACCTACTGCCTTAGCCTTAAAGCAAGTTCAGGAAGAGCTTTTAAAACAAAATTTGTGTTTAAAGGTTTTTGATGGTTATAGACCACAACAGGCAGTAAACCATTTTATGGTTTGGGCCAAACAATGGAACGATACTTTAAACAAGCAACAGTTTTATCCAGATGTAAAAAAGAAGCACTTGTTTCGAGAAGGGTATATAGCCTCGAAATCTGGACACAGTAGAGGCAGTACTTTGGATGTAACCATAGTGAATGCTGAGACTTATGAAGAATTGGATATGGGAAGCCCATACGACTTTTTTGGTGAAGCATCTTGGGTCGATTATCAAGGTATTTCGGATTCCCAAAAATCCAATAGACAGTTATTGCAAAAGGTTATGTTAAAACATGGTTTCAGGAATTATTCCAAAGAATGGTGGCATTTTACTTTACGTAACGAGCCCTATCCTAAAACCTATTTTAATTTTCCTGTAAAGTAATTAGCAAAGCACTAAATATATCTGCTTTCAATTGCGAATCCATCTGGTTGTTTTTGGAAAATCTTTGATTGATTTCAAGCTCAATTCCCAAATAATTTATAGGAAATTGCTTTCTTAAGTAGGTTGTGAAACCATCTGCTTTACCTAGATAAGGGTAATTAAACCTGACTAAATATTTAGGGTTTTCTGCCACAATATGCGATTTAAAGATTTTACAGAATTGTTTTTCCAAAGATCTTTTGGAATCATACAGTAAACCTATATCTCCATGTCTTTCTACGGAATTCAATATTGGCGTAAAAGAATGTATCGATAAGTGCAAGATCGTTTCATTGGTTTTTAGATACGTTCTTATCCTATTTTCAACGTTATTTCTATAAACCAAATAGTAATCATCTATTAATTGTTTTTTTTCTGCTTCTGGAAGAGTTTTTGAAAATTCCGAAAATAAATCTTTATGATGTAAGGATCTGTTAAGTTCAATTAACAAGCGACTGGTATCACTGAATATTGAAAAATGGGAAAGAGGTTTTAAGTATTGAAACAAATCCAAGGTTCCAGGATCAAAACCTCTATGTGTTTGCAAAACAGTTTCTTGCTTTTTAAATAGAGGCTGGTACTTTTTTGGGACAAAATTCCC
Source organism: Xanthomarina gelatinilytica (assembly GCF_000348685.1). Taxonomy (GTDB): domain Bacteria; phylum Bacteroidota; class Bacteroidia; order Flavobacteriales; family Flavobacteriaceae; genus Xanthomarina; species Xanthomarina gelatinilytica. The sequence goes on from NZ_ANLA01000007.1 coordinate 10,257, forward strand.
ACCATGTTCACAGGTAATTACCAGTTTCATGTATTTGGGTTGCTTGATTTTTTCATGGCAAAAAAACTGTGTTTTTTTGTAGGCAATCCGCTAATCTTGAATAAACGTTTTTAATTTTTGCTTCAGTAAAATCTGTTCCTACAGCTTTTAAAATCCTGGTGGCCAAAGTACCTTCATTTAATATGGTTTCAATGCTTTCATGATGCGTTTCATGAATCTGATATTTTGCCAAACCGTATAAATGTTTCCAAAGGTTTTTTACCGATACAGTTTCATGGATTAAAAATAAGTTCAAATAATCCAAGTTGGAAATGTGATAGTTTTCAGCATCTTTAATTATGGGGTTCAACACATTAAAAAGCTCCTGTTTTAGCCATTTTTTTTGTTGTTGTATTGGAGCCAGCTTTTTGTTTACAAGCAATTTAAGCACTTCAATAATCAAGACACAGATGGCCATGTCTGCTTTTGGGCTTTCCTGTATGTCTACCAATCTTATTTCTATGGCATTTCTGTCAAAACGCGCTATGGCACCACGGGAATTTAAAAAATGATGATCTAGAATGTTATTGGTGTCATGTGGTTTAATGGCTTTTTTAATAGGCTCAAAAATGGTAGCGTAATAATCCACTTTTGTAAACACACGTTCTGGGATAACCAATCCGGTTAGTTCTGGGATTTCCTTTTGGTTGGTTTTGTAATATTCCAAGCGTGCATCTTTAAACCCAGTGTTTTTGCCTTCAAGTATGGGTGAACTGGCACATAAACCTGGAATAAGCGGTAATATAACCCGAATGGCAGCATGGAGTTTTTCAAACTCCTTATCGTCGTAAAAGGGTAAATTTATATGTGTACTCTGTACATTGCTCCAGCCATGCCCTTTACAATTGAAAATTCTATTGTACAATTCGTAAACTTCACTGTAGCTGTGTTTCCAGAGCTCTGTGTCTCTTAATGGGTTTAATAGAGGATGTGCGGCAGTTGGCAGCAAATGGGCTTGTAAGGGTTTTAAAATGGCATTGATTTCCAGGACATTTTTGTGAAATAAATCCGACAAAGCATCTAAATTGTCACTTGGTCCATTGGTTTTTAATTCCACCACATGAGCTACCAATTCATTGCTCCATGCAATTGCTCCATTTTCAACATCAGATGCCTGTTCTCCAGCTTTTGCACTTAAAAGTTCATCAACAATTGGAGCAGCTATAAACGTGTTGTTATAAACCAGCATGTATTCCAACTCTATGCCATATACTTCGAACAAATGATATTTTTTACTCATGTTAATCCAATCTGTTTTTTAAAGCTGTAAGTATTTTAATATACACATCATCTCCATAATAAGCATCCTCCACACCAAAATCGATGTTTGGATTATCGTTTATTTCTATAACCATTGGTTTGTTGTTCACTACTTTTATATCTATACCATAAAGTCCTTTTCCCATAAGTTTAGCCGATTTTAGAGCCATGTCCAGCACATTTCTTGGCACTTTTTCAATGGGTAAACAGTCGGCATTGCCATCTTGATCGTCTTTTTTCTTGGCATCCCAATTATAAATCTGCCAATGTCCTTTGGCCATATAATATTTGCATGCAAAAAAAGGTGCGTTGTCTATAATACCAATTCTCCAATCGTAATCCGAGGGACAAAATTCCTGAGCTATAATAAGATCTGATTCTTTAAGCATGTTAGACACCAAATGCTTGTATTCTTCTTCTGTTTTAGCCTTTTTTACACCAAAGGAAAAAGTAGAGTCTGGTGCTTTTAAAACACAGGGCAGGCCAACTTGTTCCAAGACCTCGTTTCTGTTTTCTTTATGTACGATAACCGTTTTTGGGGTGGCAATATTGGCATTGTTTAAGGCTTCGGCCATATATACCTTGTTGCAGCATTTTAAAATGGCATCTGGATAATCTATAATGGCTATACCATCTTGCTGCGCTTTTCTGGCAAACGCATATGCTTCGTTATTGACCTCTGTGCTTTGCCTAATAAATAGAGCATCGAAAGACGATAGCCTTGAAAGATCTTTAGGTTCTATTATCTCTGCGTAAATATTCATTTTTTCAGCTATGTCCACAAATTTTTTAAGGGCTTTTGCATTGCTTGGTGGTGCAGGATCGTTAGGGTTAACCAAAATGGCCAAGTCAAAATCAGAGGTGGTTAATTTTGGGGTGTCGTAACGTTTTTTTGAAAAATACTGATTGGCAAAAACATGAACACTTTCCATATGCTCCAAAGGGATTTCAGATTCTGAAATGGCTCTAATGTTTTGGATGTTCCATTTGGTGGTGTGATTGAATTTCACCCTTAAAAAAGGCACTTGAAAATGCCTGTAAAACAAAGTGCTGAGCTCCTTGTATTTTTGGGCCACATTTTGACCAAAATAAATACTAAGGGTAAATTCTTGGGATTTGATGTTTTTTAAACTTTGTTGAATCACATCATCAAACTCATCAGATACGATACGTACCAGTTTCAAAGCTTTTAAATCCACTATGTTTTTTACGGTAGGAATGGGTAAATGTCCTCTAGCTTCAGCCAATAGAGACACATAATAACCTTTGGATTGATACGAATAGTCTTTGCAAAGATTAAAAATACGAGCATTTTTTAATAATGAAAACTTGGGGTCTGTAAGATATTCTTGCGAAGAAATTACGGTAATATTCTCAATCGAAAAATGCCATTTTTCAGGTTGATTGACAACAATGTATTTATTCATTTAAAGCGAAATCGCGATATATATTTTTAACAAAATTAGATTATTTATCGATACCATTTACAAGAACTGAAATTATTTTTTGCGTAGTTCAAAAAGGTCTTTTCGTCTGTCCTTCAAGTTTCTAACGCTACCAAATTGGTTGAGTTCTCGAAGCAAATCAATGTCCACATCTGCAATTAAAATCATTTCGGTATTGGTTGTGGCTTCAGCCTTGATTCCGTTTGCAGGAAACGAAAAATCACAAGGTGTAAACACCATGGATTGTGCAAATTGAATATCCATGTTGTGGACCTTAGGTAAATTACCTACACTTCCGGCAATGGCCACATAACATTCATTTTCTATGGCTCTAGCTTGTGCACAGTGGCGAACCCTTGAATAACCATTTTGTGTATCTGTTAAAAAAGGCACAAATAAGATGTCCATACCCTCATCTGCCAAGATCCTGCTTAGTTCCGGAAATTCAGAATCATAACAAATCAAAATACCAATTTTCCCACAATCGGTATCAAAAGCTTTTAGTTGTGTGCCTCCTTGCAGTCCCCAAACCTTAGCCTCATCAGGTGTGACGTGTAATTTTTCATAACGTTCTATGGAACCATCCCTTTTGCATAAGTACCCAGCATTATACAGCAAATCGTCTTTAACCTCTGGCATACTTCCTGTAATGATATTGATGTTATAGGTAATGGCAAACTCTGAAAATTTTTGAACGATGGATTCTGTGTGCTTTGCCAGTTCACGAATGGCTTCAGACTCTGATAAATGATTGTTTTCTGCCATTAAAGGAGCATTAAAAAACTCAGGGAATAAAGCAAAATCTGAACGATATCCAGACACAGCATCAATAAAATATTCAGCTTGCTGCATTAATTCTTCCAAATCTTTGTATAAACGCATTTGCCATTGAATTAAACCTAAGCGAACAATTTTTTTCTTGGTAGCCGCTTTTTTTGAAGGTTTTTCGTAATAAATGTTATCCCATTCCAATAAAACTGCGTATTCTCCAGAAGCATTATCGCCTTCTAGATACCCTTTTAAAATTCGGACAGGATGAAAATCATTGGAAATTTGAAAGTTTAAAACAGGATCGTGAATTTCTTTTCGCCTCACTTTATCTATATATTCTTTAGGACTCATCTCTTTAGAATACTTATGAAAATTTGGAATCCTACCACCAAATGCAATACCTCTTAAATTTAATTTTTCACAAAGCTCTTTTCTGTAATCGTATAGCCTTCTTCCTAAGCGCAAGCCACGAAATTCTGGTTTTATAAAAACATCTATTCCATATAGTGCATCTCCTTTATCGGTATCATGCGTATTAAAGGTGTAATTGCCCGTTATGTCTTCATAGGTGTGTATGTCATCAATACTGTCGTAATCCACTATAATGGAAAGGGCACACCCAGCAATTTGATTATTGATTTTTATAACTACTTGCCCTTCTGGGAATTTGTCTATCAGAGTTTTAATTTGGTGTTCTCTCCAGTATAAGTTTGGCATGGACTTGTAAGCTTCTTGCATGGCTCCTTTCAGTTCTTGATAATCGTCCAAGGTTAAATACTGTAATTCTATGTTTTCTATGTCTTGAGGTTTCATTTTTATAGTTTAATTTTATGTAAATTTAAATGAAAATATAACTGAAAAATTAAAGTCTATCTTATTCATTAATCCTATAAATAGGATATTGCATATATGTTTTTTCAGCATGAATTGATTGTTGATAGAGCCAGTTTAGTTGCATGTACCAATTTGCAGAAAAATCTTTATCATTTTCTTTTTTCTTTTGAAATTCAGTTCTCAATTGATCATTGTTGTCCAGCATAACCTTGGCCGTATCTTCAAAAACATAAGGTGAAAATCCTTCTTTTTGTTGTAAAATGGCATCGAAAAAATTCCAGTTAAAAAAAGAGTCAGGAGCTTGTGGCTCTAAAGTTTCCAGCAAATAGCGTTTAGCAGGTTGGTTGGTAGCAATGTAATAATCTCCTTTTCTAAAAGTGATGTTTTCCACTGAAGCATTTATGGTTGTATTGTAATGAGGGTAATGACCTTCATAAGCGTTTTTTCTGGTTTCAAATCCAGCAATTTTATAGGATGTTACAGTAAGGGTTGTGTCTTTTTCAAAACGTTTCATTTGTACCTGATTCAATTTTAATAATTCAACAACGTCATGCCAGCCTTGAGGCACAAGATAAGCTTTGGGAACTGTAACTTGAATGCTTGGTTTAAAATAATTCTGATATTTGACATCTTTGGTAAATGGCTTGTCTCTATCGTATTTTAAGCGTTGAGATCCTGTAATTTCGCTTGTAATCATTTTCCCTTCAAAGCCTTTAAATTTTAGGGTTGAAATCCTTGTAGTGTCAATTTGCCAATCTAAAGGATACGCAGTTCCTTCTTTAAAATTATAAAAGGAACTTTCTCTCAATAAGGTTATTTTTTCATGGTTTTCTTCAATAATTTCAAGCATGCTAATCATCAATTCATATGTACCTTCTACACGTTGTTTATAAGGTTTTAGCATATGCGTTTCAACCATCATTCCCAGCACGTTCCATAAAGCCGTATAACCTGTAGAATATCTTGGGTAATCCATAAACTGAGAAAAACCTACCTCAGGAACTTGATTGAACACATTGACATAAGGTGTGATGTCCCATTCTTTATCAGCAAGTTTTTTTTCCAATAAAGGCATCATTTCCTGATTTAGGTATTCACCTAAGGTACCACCCAATTTATTGTGCTGCGTGAACAAATGCGTTAAGGTATATTGGTAATCTGCGCCATTGCTAACATGATTGTCTATAAAAACATCGGGTTGTACCAAATGGAATATTTGGGCGAAACTTTTAGCGTTGTCTGTGTCGCATTTTATAAAATCCCGATTCAAATCGTAGTTTCGTGCATTGCCTCTAAAACCATATGCTTTAGGTCCATTTTGGTTGGCTCGTGTTCCAGAATTCCTGTTCAAGCTACCACCAATATTGTAAATGGGAATGGTTACCAAAACCGTATGTTTTGGCATCTTGATGGTTCCCTGCGCCAAATCCCGAAACAGCATCATGGTAGCATCAATACCATCACTTTCACCTGGATGGATGCCATTATTGATGAGTAAAATTCGTTTGCTTTTCTTTATTTCTGAAAAATCGAAGTAGGTATCCGTATTGAATACAACCATATGTAATGGCAAACCTGAATCGGTTAAGCCCATTTCCTGCATGGATATTTCAGGATAAGTAGCACTCAAATTTTTATAAAAACGAATAACCTCTGAATAAGTTCCTGTTTCTTTTCCTTCACTTTTTTCAAAAACCGTTAAAAACTCTTTAGGACTTTGGGATGATAAAAAATTGATAGACAAACAAGTAAATACTAAAACAAGGTTTTTTTTCATATGGAAAGATTTAAAGTATAAAACTAAACAATTTATAATAATATAACCTTGTGTTTAACCATATTAAGTCTATTTTTGCACCTCCAAAAAAAACACTAGAACATGACTGAGTTTATAAGAAAACGAACTGCAAATGCCAAAAACGATATCTTATCTGGATTAACTGTTGCATTGGCCTTGGTTCCAGAGGCAGTAGCCTTTGCCTTCGTTGCTGGAGTAGACCCATTGGTTGGTTTGTATGCTGCTTTTATGATAGGCTTAATTACCTCTATTTTTGGGGGAAGACCAGGAATGATCAGTGGAGCCACGGGAGCTTTGGCAGTTGTTATGGTAAGCCTGGTTGCCGAAGGAAATGCCTTGGGAGCAGAAGGGGAACAGCTGGGACTGTACTATCTGTTTGCAACAGTTGTTTTAATGGGAATCATACAGATGTTGGCAGGTGTATTTAAGCTTGGTAAGTTTGTAAGGCTTATTCCTCATCCAGTGATGATGGGTTTTGTAAACGGTTTGGCAATTGTAATTTTTCTCTCGCAATTGGGCATGTTTATGACCTATGAAGATGGAAAAGAAGTATGGATGCATGGGCCAAAGCTATGGACCATGATAGGACTTGTGGCTTTAACAATGGGAATCATGTTTGGACTACCTAAAGTAACCAAAAAATTACCAGAAGCCTTAATTGCTATTTTGGTGGTTTCTGCCATAGTGATTTTTGGAAATCTGGATGTGGCAACCGTCGGAAGTTTTATTCGTGATGGAGGAGGAGAAGGATTAAAAGGTGGTTTGCCTAGTTTCCAAACTGATATTTTCAATAAAGTGCCTTTTACATGGGAAACCCTTAAGTTTATTGGGCCTTATGCTTTAATTCTTGCTGCCATAGGATTGATAGAATCTTTAATGACATTAAATTTAATTGATGAATTGACCGAAACCAGAGGGAATACCAATAGGGAATGTTTGGCCCAAGGTGGCGCAAACATTGTTACTGGATTGTTTGGTGGTATGGGAGGTTGTGCCATGATTGGGCAATCCATAATCAATATAAAAGGAGGTGGAAGAACCAGACTTTCTGGAATTGTGGCTGCTTTGGCTTTGTTGGGCTTTATTTTATTTGCATCCGGACTTATAGAACAAGTACCCATAGCTGCATTGGTTGGGGTAATGTTTATGGTTGTTATTGGCACCTTCGCTTGGTCTAGTTTTAGGATCATGAACAAGATTCCAAAAACAGATTTGTTTGTACTTATTTTAGTGTCTGGTTTAACAGTGGTGTTCGATTTGGCCATAGCTGTAATTGCAGGTGTTATTGTAAGTGCTTTGGTGTTTTCTTGGGAAAATGCCAAGCGCATTCGTGCCAGAAAACGCTTTAAGGACGATGGAACCAAAGTCTATGAAATTTGGGGGCCTTTGTTCTTTGGCTCCATTAAAGCTTTTAATGATAAGTTTGATGCCAAAAACGATCCAGATAAAGTTGAAATAGATTTTGTGGAATCTCGAGTTAGCGATCATTCTGCATTGGAAGCCATTTTTAATATTGTAGCAAAATATGAAGCCGAAGGAAAAACCATTAAGCTCAAGCATTTAAGTGAGGATTGCAAGGCCTTGATGTATAAAGCTTCACCAAAATTCAGAGAGGTAATTGTAGAAGCCATAGACGACCCAAGATACCATTTGGCAGCAAACCCTGAAGATTTTCCGAAGCCGCTCTCAGATTATAAACTTTAGTTTTCAGCTGTTGGTTTTAATCTTCAGTTGGCAATTTTTCCAAATTTGAACTGAGGTTTTTTTACATTGGTTTGGATTTAAAGCGTGTCTTTGAGACGTTGAATGTCATCTTATTGCTTCACCTTAACGCTGTCTGGCACTAAAACCGTGTAGTCACCTTTATTCCTTATAACATCGCGAACTATGCTGGAGCTGATATAAGATGTTTTTGCTGCTGTAAGCAAGAAAACGGTTTCTATTTTTGAAAGCTTTCTGTTGGTATGTGCAATGGCTTTTTCAAATTCAAAATCGGCTGGATTCCTGAGGCCACGTAGAATGAATTCGGCACCAATTTCCTTACAAAAATCTATGGTCATGCCTTTATAGGTTACCACTTTTACTTTGGGCTCATCTTTAAAAGCTGCTTCTATAAATTGTTTTCGTTCTTCTAAGGTGAACATGTAGTTTTTGTCGGCATTGATGCCTATGGCCACTACAACTTCATCAAACAAATGAACACCTCTGCTAATAATGTCAAAATGGCCTAAGGTTAATGGATCAAAAGATCCAGGAAATAATGCTCGTTTCATAATACTTCTTGCGATTGCAGAAATCTTTTTTAATTAATTCTATGTTCAATAGATTCAAAATTCCACTTTATGATTCAGGAAGGGAATCTCTTTACCAAATATACTATTTATTTACTGAAAACAGCGATGGCCTATTTGTTTCCTATTTAAGGGCTTCTTCAATGGCATTCTCAAACAAATCTGTTAAGCTAATTCCTGCAGCAGCAGCTTGTTGAGGTAAAATACTGGCTTTGGTCAAACCAGGAACTGTGTTTACTTCCAGTAAATGTGGTTCCCCATCTTTAAAAATATATTCGCTTCTGCTAAAACCGGTCATTTTTAAAATATCATAAACCTGCTTGGCTGTTTTGCTTACTTTTTCAGCCATGTCATCACTGATTCTTGCTGGAGTTATTTCTTGCGATTCGCCTAAATACTTGGCTTTATAATCAAAGAAATCGTTGTCGCTTACAATTTCCGTTATAGGCAATACAGTGGTTTCACCTTTGTATTTAATAACGCCAACAGAGACTTCTGTGCCATCTAAAAAAGATTCTATTATAATTTCATCATCTTCTTTAAAAGCCACGTCAATGGCCTGATGCATATCTTCAAGTTTATAAACTTTGGTGATTCCAAAACTGCTTCCTGCCTTATTGGCTTTAACAAAACACGGTAAACCAACTTTTTTAACTATGGCATTGGCATCTATCTCATCGCCTAGATTCACGTAAAAACTTTCGGCTGTTTTTATTCCATAAGGCTTTAATACACTTAAACAGTCCCGTTTGTTGAAAGTAAGTGCAGCTTGATACATGTTGCAACTGGTTTGAGGGATGTTCAATAGCTTGAAGTAGGCTTGCATAAAGCCATCTTCGCCAGGAGATCCATGAATGGCATTAAACACACAATCGAATGTTATTTTTTTTTGGTTAATGGTAATTGAGAAATCGTTTTTGTCTACAGGAAATTCTTGGTCTGCATCATCAACATAAACCCATTTGTCTTCAAAAACATGAATTCTAAAAGCTGCATACTTTTCGTTGTTAAGTGTTTGGTAAACTACGTTTCCACTTTTTAATGAGATTTCATATTCGCTAGAGAAACCTCCCATAATGATGGCAATATTTTTTTTCATATAAACAAGAAACGATGGAAAAAACCGTTAAGCTAAAATATCACATTAAAAGCAAAAGAAAAAACAGTTCTGTTTTTATATCTTTGTTGCACAAATAAATTTAAATGAGCCTCTTAAACTTTCTAAAAAGTAAAACCTTTTTAAAACAACTTATCTTAGCTGTTGTAGCTGTTTTTGTTTTGACTTTTATTATGTTACAATGGTTAAAAGTAACTACCAATCATGGTGAATTTGAGACCGTTCCAGAATTAAAGGGAAAATCCATAGAAGTGGCAGAATTGGAATTGAATGAAAACAACCTGGTTATGGAAATTTTGGATTCTTCCAATTACAACCCAGATTACCCTAAGTTTTCGGTAATAGATCAAGATCCTATTGCTGGCGAAAAAGTAAAAGAGAACAGAAAAATTTATCTAACCCTAAACCCTTCTGGCTACAGAAAAGTATTGGTACCAGACTTAAAGGAACGTACGTTTAGGCAGGCTAAACCTACCTTAGAAGCTTTAGGCTTTGAAATAGGGAAACTTACTTATGTGGATAATATTGCCAAGGATATGGTTTTGGATATGAGCTTTGAAGGTGAAAAAATCAAGCCAGGAGATATGCTTCCAAAAACCTCTAAAATAGACTTGGTCTTAGGTAATGGTACCAGACCAACTTCAGAATAACATGACAGATTTTACACCAGAGCAAGACAGTGATGACGATTTATACGAACATTACACCTTTACTGCAGAAAAAGGACAGCAACCTCTAAGAATAGATAAATATTTAATGAATTTTATTGAAAATGCCACACGTAATAAAATTCAAGCAGCAGCTAAAAATGGAAGCATTTACGTAAATGATGTTCCAGTAAAATCCAATTATAAGGTAAAACCTTTTGATGTAATTCGTGTGCTTTTCGAGCATCCTCCTTACGAGAATTTATTGACTCCTGAGAACATTTCTTTAAACATTGTTTATGAAGATAACGACTTGCTGGTAGTAAACAAAGAAGCAGGCATGGTGGTGCATCCAGGGCATGGCAATTATTCTGGAACTTTAATAAATGCTTTGATTTACCATTTTGATAATCTGCCCAACAATTCCAGTAATCGTCCAGGATTGGTGCACAGAATCGATAAAGATACCAGTGGCCTTTTGGTTATTGCCAAAAACGAAGAGACCATGACACATTTGGCCAAACAGTTTTTTGATAAAACCAGCGAACGGGAATATGTGGCTATTGTTTGGGGAAACATGGAAGAAGATGAAGGCACCATAGAAGGCAATATTGGACGCCACCCAAAAAACAGGTTGCAAAACACGGTATTTTATGGCGACGATGAAGACAAAGGCAAACCAGCAGTCACACATTATAAAGTGTTGGAGCGTTTAGGATATGTAACCTTAGTGTCTTGTAAACTGGAAACTGGGCGTACACACCAAATACGTGTACACATGAAACATCTTGGACATACTTTGTTTAACGATGAACGTTATGGAGGCGAAAAAATATTAAAAGGAACCACCTTTACCAAATACAAGCAGTTTGTTGAAAATTGTTTTAAAGTTTTACCAAGACAAGCACTTCACGCAAAAACCCTAGGTTTTACACATCCTAAAACCGGAAAATTTATGAGGTTTGATTCTGAAATCCCTCAAGATATGCAGCAATGTATCGAAAAATGGAGGCATTATGTGAAGCATCAGGAGATGTAGTAAGTTTTTATATAATTCAACAATAATTAAACATATAAAAAGTTTAAAATTTTTTAGAAAAGTTGGTTATATATATATTGCAATGATTAAACCTACAAGATGATAAAAAACAAATTCTTTTTCTTCGGTATATTAATTTCTTTGATAGCAAATTTCAGTTGTAGTCATGATGATGACTCAGGCGAACAAGTTATTGAACAACCTGTAGATAACTTTTATATTGAAAGTTATCACGGATTTTATGCGCAATATAACGGCTCTTTATCTACATTTTTTAATTATAGTAATATTATTTCTTTCGAGTATGATAATTCTAACAGAATTATAAAAAGGAATGGAGATATGTTTCATTTGAGTCCTAATAGTGGAGGTGGAGGTTATTTACACGATTCACTTTATACAGATTTAGTTTATATTAATAATAAAGTACATCTTGAAAAAAAAGGAACTCCATCTGTAGAGAATTATATTCCAGAAAATGAAACAATTATTGAATTAGACGCTTATAATAGAATGATACGAAAGATGAAATACAATGAGTCTGACTATCCTGGAAGAGACACCACAAACTACACGTATAGCAATGGGAAATTAGTATCATATATTAAAACCTCAAATAGAGTATCAACTATTGGAAATTGGTCTGTTCGTTATTTTGAAGAATCAAATCTGTATTATACCAATGATAATTTAGATAGTATTGTAAGCATTTATTCGAGCAAACAAAGTTCAGTGTCTTATACGATATTTTCAAAGAAAGAAACTCAATATTTCAGTGGTTACGATACTGCTGAAAACCCATTTAGAAAACTTCAAATGTTTGAGGAAACTTTCAATAGGTCTTTATCTAAAAATAATTTTACTGAATATAGAAAAACTTCCAATAGGTACGATTATCCAAATGATAATTATTATGCCACACCAACTTTAGGTCCAACCCAAGAAATTGTTAATCAAACTTGGAATTTAACCTATGATGAAAATGGCGAATGGATTTATGATCTATTTTAATTTCTATATGTAATAAAACCCAAACCATATCATGCTTCACGCTGCTACAAATTTCATGTAAAAGTGATGATGACAGTATTGTCGATGAATGTGAAGGTGTTACTTGTTCACCTGATATTTATATCCCTATCATTTTAATAATTGATGGAAACCAGGATCCAGTTCCTTTAGATTCTTATGAGGTCATTGACATTGCAACAGGAGATGTTCTAACACCGTCAATTCCACCAGCCATATTTGAACAATATCAGCAATCAGGTAAGGATCCATTGAAAATAGGTAATCTAGAATTACACCAAGAAAAAGATCTTTTATTTAAAGGGTTCATTAATGATATGGAAGTTATTAGTAGTAGTTATAAAGTTAGAATGGGTTGTTGTTGTATAGGATTAGTCTCTGGTGATGTAGATTTGGTGCTTGAATAAATTAAGGAAACAACAAAACCATATATTTTTAGCTTCATTATAACATTTTGAATTCGTTATTTTATGGTTTTATCCGTAACTTTGAATAGCAAATTTGAAGACATATGAAGCTTGTATTATCACCAGCAAAATCACTCGATTTTGAATCTAAATTGCCAACTACAAAAACATCTGAAGGACAGTTTCTGTCAGATTCTGAACGCATCAATAAATTACTTAAAAAAAAATCAGCTAAGAGTTTGTCTAAACTCATGAGCATTTCAGACGATTTAGCGCAATTAAATTACCAGCGCAATCAAGAGTGGCAATTACCTTTTACAAAAGACAATGCCAGACCAGCCGTTTATGCTTTTAATGGCGATGTGTACAGAGGCTTGGATGTGTATACTTTAGATACAAAAAACATTGATAAATTACAGGATACCGTAAGGATCCTTTCTGGCTTATACGGCGTTTTAAAACCTTTGGATTTGATACAGCCTTACCGATTGGAAATGGGAACCAAGCTTTCCATTGGAAAAAATAAAAACCTCTATGAATTCTGGAAAAAGAAAGTCACCAAAGCCCTAAATGAGGAATTGGAAGACAACGAACTGTTTCTAAACCTAGCCAGTAACGAATATTTTAAAGCCATTGATTCCAAAACCCTGAAAGTCCCAGTAATAGAAATCGATTTTAAGGAACTTAAAAATGGCGACTATAAAACCATTGGTATTTTTGCAAAATTGGCAAGAGGTTTAATGGCACGTTATATTATAGATACCAATGCCAAAACTTTAGAAGATATTAAAGGTTTTAACCTTGAAAATTACAGATTTCATGAACAACTCTCCAAAGAAAACCGTTTGGTCTTTACAAGATAACAAACGTACCGAAGACCAGCGAAACGCTTTTAAACCTACTGGTAAAAAACCTAAAAACAAAACGTTTCAATATATTTTGGTTGCCCTGTTGGTTTTGTTTGTGTTGAGTTTTTTGTTGCTTCAAATTTACGAAGAAACACTTGAAACCTGTATCACAGACACATTTTGCATCAACTCTAAAGAAAATGTTTTGCTTTATACAGTCTATATTTTCTCCAACATTCTAATAGTTGTTCTGTCCATAGTAGGTGCCTATGCCATTGGCAAGAAACTGGCTACTTATATCAAGGTTTAGGGCTAACCTTCTTATTAACGTTTAACTGATCTTCCAATCGAGGACGTTTTTTTATTCGTGGTCGTCTTACACCAAAAGTGCCTCGATGAATTTTACCTCTCTTGGTTTTTTTGTCTCCTTTTCCCATAATATGTTCTCATCAAAATGAGATTCTTTTTTAATTAAACTTTTTTATTTAATATAACATACAAAAAATAAGCATATAAATCAAGCATTTCATGTTCAAGCATCAGCATCCATACAAACCCTTTATCCCCAAACATGCTACCAAATTAATTGTTGGCACGTTACCACCTCCTAGATTCACCATTGGAGATTTAAAACCAGCAGATGTCGATTTTTGCTACGGAAGCACTGATGGTCAGTTATGGAAAATTTTAGACACCATATTTGAGTTGGGTTTAAAATATGAAAACACCAAAGAAGCCATATACCAACGCAAGCAATTTTTATTGGATAGAGGAATAGGTATTTGCGATATGGTTGAAAGTGCCGAACGCGAAAAAATAGATGCTTCGGATTTAGGCATGCAAAATATTGTGTTAAGGGATTTGGTTGGCTACTTAAAGGAGTTTCCAAATGTGGACACCTTGTTGTTTACAGGTGGAAACAGTAAAAATGGCCCAGAATATTTTTTCAGAAAACATTTAAAGGAATACAATCTGAAATAGGAACTGGTTTCCAATGAAGTCCCTAGAATCCATCAATTTGAGTTATGTCATTCTGAACGCAGTGAAGCATCCATGACAAGTAATTGGAATGATGAGATTCCTCAATCGCAAAGCTCTTTTAAAAATGACAAAAGAATCATTAAAACCGTTTCCTTAACAGCACCTTCGGGAGCAGCCAACAGAGCTGTTGGAAGCATGCCTTTGTACAAACAGCTTAAACAAAAAAACCCAGAGTTCAATACCCTGGATTTTAGAATCATGCAATATCGTGAGTTTTTTTAAGGGGTTTCCATAGCACTTTTTAAGGCTTTTTCTCCACCAACTACAGGTAAACGAAGTGACGTTTTTTCTAAGTCTATAGTCAACTCCGTTCCAGGATTTGGCAATAAGGTATATTGATTGTCACTGGAAAAAATCATTAAAGCAATCTGCTGCCCTTTAGGGATAATTTGATCGTCTGGTTGTAAATCGAATGATATGGTATAAAATTTCCCTGGCACCAAAGGCTCACTTTCGGTAAAAGATTTGTGGTTCTGTGGATCTGCCCAACCTCGAGTAATAATATTATCAGTAATTTTAGCGTTTTTATCCGTATTCCAAGGTAAAGACACCAACCAAACCGATAAGTTGGCTGCAGGTTTGCTACTGGCCAAAGTAATGGTTGCGTTTGCTAAACCAGAAAGGTGCACATCTTTAGAAAGCGTTTGGGTTACGTACAACAAACGATTGTTTGAACTTTCAGCTTGTGCCAAATCGTCTCCCGAAAATTGATAATCGTCCACCAAGGTTTCTTTTCCTTGATTTTTAGGCTTCTCAATGGTTAAGGAGCCTGTTTTTAAGCCTCCATTTTCAAGAAATAAAGTCACTTCCGAAGCATCTGGATTTGGATAGTCCTTATAGGAAGTTGGGCTATCTGGAGCATCATTTTCCCTAACAATCCAAGCCTTGGCATCGTTTTCCACACCATTGTCAATACCGTGTAAATAATGGGTAAACCATCTGTTCATCATGCTGATTGGAGGAGGTCCACCATGACCATTTTGATGATAATATATTTGAGCAGGAATGTCCTGTTTTTTTGCCTGTTCATAAATTCTATAACTGTGTTCTGGCATCACATTCCAATCGTTAAAACCATGAGACATCAATAATGCAGCTTTCATAGGTTCCATATCGTTTAAATAATCTCGTCCGGCCCAGAAATCGTTGTAATCACCCGTTAGTCTGTCCATGCCATTTTTCATTTCGGTATCTCTAATAACGCGATTGCCATAAGCGCGTTTAGATTCATCGCCACTATGGATAAAATCGTAAAGCACGTCGATATCTTCCCCTAAATAACCTCCTGGAGATCTTACCAAACCATTGGATCTATAATAATGATAATAGGATGTATTTGGCGCAATAGGTATAATGGCTTCCAAACCTTCAACTCCAGTGGTTGCAGCAGCTAACGGAATAGTACCATTATAAGATGTACCTGTCATGCCAACTTTTCCAGTAGACCAATAGGCTGTAACCTCTTCGTTACCTTCACGTTCGGTATAACCTTTCGCTTTGCCGGTTAACCATTCTATTACAGCTTTGGGAGCAAGGGATTCGTTGTCGCCACCAACAGTTGGCGAACCATCTGAAAGACCTGTTCCGGGTGACGATGAATGTACCACGATGTAACCTCTTGGTACCCATTTTAAAATATGCGAGTTAGAAATTACAGGTCTTTGTCCCATACGCTTTACCTCAGGATGCACTCGTTCTTTGGCAGCTTCTCCCAATTCGTGCTTTACATCCCAAAATAAACCTTCTTCATTTTGTGCTACACCAGCAAAATAAGGACTTGACACATAAATAACAGGAAGTTTTAAATTTTCTGTATCTGTTTGTGGTGGTCTGGTAACAGATACATGCATTCGGTCCAATTTGCCGTCGCCATCTGTATCGAATTCTGTTTCAACCCATAAATCGTGTCTAATCCAGCTTTCAGGTTTACTGAATGCTGGAACAATTTGAGCTTCACCATTTTCAAAAACCGGAGTCGCTTTTTCTTGTGAAAAAGAAAAAGAGAAGGTTACTAAAAACAGGACATTGAGTGCTAATTTTAATGATGTTTTCATGTTCTAAAAAATGTATTTATTTGATGTTTACTAAGGTCGTTTTTTTTAATTGTAAAAGCAAGTTAGAGATATAACCAAGCCCAAGCCATAAGCGCAAACTGGAGAGGGATTCTTAAAATTAAAATCCATTGTGGGATGCCTGCTCCTGCTTTTTCACTTGAAAGCATGTAGACATGAACCAATAAAAACACTGCTAACATGGCTATTATGCCATAAATAGCAAAGGCTCTGCTGCTATTGAAACATAAAGCAATTCCCAAAACTATTTCTGAAATACCACTTAATAAAACCAAAAACTTATGGTTGGGTAGGTACTTTGGCATGATTCTCATATACATTTTAGGCCTTATAAAATGCATGATACCAGCTGAGATATATAAAAAAGCCATAAGGTATAGGTGCCAAGGATTACTCATCTTTAAACGCTTTGTAGGAGATTCCGATGCCATAATTGTTCAATCCTGCTTTTAACAAACTGGAATCGTTAATGTTTTCTTTTTTAAATTGAATCCATTGATTATGGTTAACGAACACCCGTTTAATATAGGTGTTGTTTTCAGGTATTTCGTTGGTAAAAGGTAAAAGTGGTCTAAAATTGGTTGGAATTTTTACGGTCTGACCTCTAGATTTTATTTCCTTATATTTTTTATTTGGCAAAAGTTTTCCAGAATCATCTGTATAACCCAATACCTGTAAGGAAACAAAAAAACCGGAATCCGGAATATAAATATCGTAAGCAGAGACATCCATGGCATAAGCATCTCCATCTTTTTCAGTGACTCTAAATACCATGTTCTCGTAGCTTAAGGGTTTGCCTGGAAATCCATTGTTATTGAGGTACACTTTCACTTTGAACAATGTGGAAAAAGGTTTTTTTTCAGCATTTGCTTTATGTCTCTTTTCCCAGTCCACAGATTCCAAGGCAATGGGAAATTGTATTTCTGTTAATTTTTTGAGCTTGGTATCTGGATTTTTAAAATATACGGCAATTTCAGATTCAATGGTTGGAAGCCAACAGGCATAATAATCGTCATCCAGATAAGGTTTAATGGTTTCTTCCTTATATTTTCTGTCTATTTTGGCACGAACCACAACCTCGTCCAATTCATCTATAAATGGTTGGAGTTGTAGTGTGTCTGATACTGTTTCCGAAGATATATGTAAATCTTTAAATCCTAATGCGGAAATAAAAAGGGAATCAATGTCTGGATATATTTTCTTTGTAAAAACAAACATGCCTTCATCGTCTGCAAAAACCCCTTGTCCGTTCCCGAAAGAAATGGTTGCATAAGACACAGGATGCTTGGTTTGTGAATCGATAATAATGGTTTGCGCAAAACTGGTAATTGAACAAAAGAATAATAAGATACTTTGCTTAAACATAAGCTTTATGGACAAATTTGAAAATGAAATTTAAAGATAGTTAAAAAAAATCCTGTTCATTGATATTAACAGGATTTTAAGTGAAAAAATGTCAAAGACATGACTCTCTGGTCTGCTTTTTAGATCAAAATTAGTACCAGCGTTTCTTTTTCTTTTTTGAAGCTTGGCTTTTTCTGCCCTTTTTATGTTTACTTCCAGATTGTTTGGGTTTATGAACAATGGCTTTGGCTTTTGGGTCCAATGGATAAGGATGCTGTTCTTCAACCGGAATTTGGACCTGTATCAATTGCTGAATGGTTTGAACATAGTTTTTTTCGTCTGCACTGCAAAACGAGTAAGACATACCAGAGTTTCCAGCACGTCCTGTTCTTCCAATTCTATGGACATAAGTTTCAGGTATGTTTGGCAAATCGAAATTAATAACGGCATCCAATTCATTGATGTCTATCCCTCTGGCAGCCACATCTGTAACAATTAAGATGTTTACCATGCCACTTTTAAATTTTTTCAAAGCCGTTTGTCTATCGGTTTGCGATTTGTCTCCATGTAGTGTTTCCACCTGATATCCATTTTTAATAAGGGTTTGTTCTAATTTGTCTACTCCAAATTTAGTACGTCTAAAAATAAGGATACTTCCTTTAATTTCGTTTCTTAACAAATGCAAACACAGTTCTATTTTATTGCGTTTTGGTACATAATACAATATTTGTCCCACTGTTTTTGCTGCAGAAGAGGTTTGTGCCACTTCTATGCGTTCTGGTTGTGTTAAGATGGTGTTTGCCAATTGCTCTACTTTAAAAGGCATGGTTGCCGAAAACAATAAAATTTGCTTTTGTTTAGGGCATAAGCTTTCAATATGTTTTACATCATCAATAAATCCCATATCCAGCATGAGGTCTGCTTCATCCAGTACCAAAATTTCAACGTGGCTTAAATCGACCATCTCTTGTTTGTGTAAATCAATCAGTCTTCCAGGCGTTGCCACTAAAATATCAACCCCTTTGGTTAGGACATCGATTTGGGGTTCTATGGACGTACCACCAAAAATAACAGTTGCCCTTAAATTGGTATGCCTACCATATGCCTTAAAATTATTCCCAATTTGTAAAGCCAATTCTCTTGTAGGACTTACTATGAGCGCTTTAATTTTTTTGCCTCCTTTGGGAGCATCTTGTTTTTCAAATAACAATTGTAATATGGGTAATGCAAACGCAGCCGTTTTTCCGGTTCCGGTTTGTGCAGAGGTAATCACATCTTTTTTTGCCAGAACCAACGGAATGGTTTTCTGCTGCACGAGCGTGGGAATGGTATAACCTTGCTCTTCAATGGCTTTTAAAAGTGGATTTATAAGTTGTAAGTCTTTAAACGACATAGATGAATATTTTCAACAAAGATAGTTGAAATTTAAAGGATTCATTTTGTGAAAGATATCTTTTAATTGCTGTAATAATATGTTTGCACCATTTTTTAGCTTAGATAAGTTAAAAGTAGTCTTCGGACAATGAAACCCTTGTTTCGTCCCTAAGCGCTTGATAATCCGACTTGTAATCGTCTATCTTTAAACATCTCCAAACACCGATCTTTATCTTAAATGGGTTTGTAACAACCTTTTTATTATATCATTATCAGTTAAAGTTATTTACTTATCTATTTGCAAGGGTTGCAAGTAATGCTATTAATCAATTAAATTATTAAATTATGTTAAAAAAATGTATTGCATCTATAGGGATGCTAGTCATGGTTTTAGGGGTTTCATATCAAGCTGAAGCTCAAGAATCGAAAAATTATTCCATGTGGGAAACAGTTTTGCTGACTCCAGATTATACAAATCTAAAAGTCTTTGAAGAAAACATGAGAAAGCACAACGAAATGTATCATAAAAACGGGCCACATAAGGCTGTTGTTTATAATATTTCCTCTGGGCCAAATGCAGGAAGTTTAATCTGGCAAATGGGTCCCATGATGTTTAAACACAACGATTCCAGACCTGAAGGAGCACATGATATAGATTGGAGGGACAATGTGATGCCTTATATTAAAAAAATTCACACTGTTGAATATTGGACGCAAGACGATGACCTATCCAATACAGCTATGCTTGCTGGAGAAAGTGTTAAGTATCCAATTTTATTTGTAAGAATCATGGAGCTTAAAAATGATGGTCAATATTTAATGAAAGATTTTTTTAAGAAAGTGAGCAGCACAATAAAATCCATGCCAGGCGATAACCCTTGGGGATTGTATTACAACGAGTTTATACAAGGAAACCTGGGTAGACATGTGGCATCTGTTAGCTTTAATAAAAGTTGGACTGAGTTTGATAAAGAGGGACCAAATTTTAAAGAAGCATTCGAAAAAATTTATGAAAAAAACAGTTTCCAGGATTTTCTGGAAGCAAGAGACCATCTTATTGAAGATACGTTTGATGAAATTTGGATATACAATAAAAACCTAAGTGGCGATTAAACAACCAATCACACATCACTGATAAAAAAACCCACCTTTAAAGTTTAAAAGGTGGGTTTTTAGTTTTATATAACAATCAAGTTTACTTGATCATCTCGTAGCTACGCTTAATGAAATTAGTAAGTTCTTGACCTTTTAAAAGTCCTTGAGACAATCTGGCCAAATCCAAACTTTGGTTTATTAAACGTTCTTGTTTCTTTTTGGTTTTGGTGGCCAATATTTCACCAACCAATTCAGAGTTTGTGTTTACAACCAAGTTGTACATGTCTGGCATGTTGCCCATTCCAAACATACCACCACCAGTTTGTTGCATTTCTTTCATTCTGCGCATAAATTCTGGTTGGGTAATCATAAAAGGAGTGGCCTCGCTGTCCATGGTCTCTAGTTGAACCGAGAATTTTTCTGCAGGAATCACTTCTTTTAAAAGGGTTTCCAGTTCAGTTTTCTGTTCATCGGTTAATTTGGAAATCTTGGTATCTTCTTTCTTGATCAAGTTGTCAATATGGTCTGCATCTACTCGGGAAAAAGTAATGTTTTCTTTTGTGGATTCCAGTTTTTGCATTAAATGACTCACAATTGGGGAATCCAATAACAAGACTTCGTAACCTTTGGCTTTGGCAGCTTCAATATAACTGTGTTGGGCATCTTCATTGGAAGCATACAAAATCACTAATTTATCGTCTTTGTCTGTTTGATTTGCTTTTATTTTGTTGAAGAGCTCTTCATAGGTATAATACGTACCATCTACTGTTGGATACAGCGCAAAGGCATCAGCTTTTTCAAAGAATTTATCTTCTGAAAGCATCCCATATTCAATCACGATTTTAATATCGTTCCACTTGGCTTCAAAATCTTTACGGTTTTCGTTAAACAACGATTTTAATTTATCTGCAACCTTTCTGGTAATGTAAGATGAAATCTTTTTTACAGCACCATCAGCCTGCAAATAAGAACGCGATACGTTTAATGGAATATCCGGCGAATCGATGACACCACGTAACATGGTTAAAAATTCTGGCACGATGCCTTCTACATTATCTGTTACAAAAACCTGGTTTTGATAAAGTTGTATTTTATCTTTTTGAAGGTTTAAATCGTTGGTCATCTTTGGGAAATATAAAATCCCTGTAAGATTGAACGGGTAATCTACATTTAAATGAATGTGGAATAAAGGCTCCTCGAACTGCATAGGGTACAATTCCCTGTAGAAACTTTTATAATCTTCGTCTTTTAGGTCTGTTGGTTGTTTGGTCCAAGCAGGATTTGGGTTGTTGATGATGTTATCAACGGTTATTTTTTTGTGTGGCTCTGTAGTTTCCTTGCCATCTTTGTCTTTCGTGGTTTTAGGGGTAAAATCCGGATCGTTTATTTCCTTGGTTCCAAATTTAATGGGAATAGGCATAAACTTGTTATACTTGGTAAGCAATTCACGAATGCGTGCTTCTTCTAAAAATTCGGTTGAATCTTCAGCTATATGAAGAATGATTTCCGTGCCTCGCTCTGTTTTTTTGGAAGGCTCCAAAGAAAATTCAGGAGACCCATCACAAGTCCAGTGGGCAGCAGGTTCGTCTTTGTAAGATTTGGTAATGATCTCTACTTTGTCTGCAACCATAAAAGCAGAATAGAATCCAAGTCCAAAATGTCCTATAATGCCAGCATCTTTTCCGGAATCCTTGTATTTGTCCAAAAACTCTTCAGCACCAGAAAATGCAATTTGGTTAATGTATTTTTCAACTTCTTCAGCAGTCATACCAATTCCCTGATCGATAATGTGCAATTTTTTGCCTTTTTTATCAATCTTTACTTCAATTTTTGGTTGACCATACTCTACTTTAGCTTCTCCAATACTTGTTAAATGTTTCAGTTTTAAAGTAGCATCTGTAGCGTTACTAATTAACTCACGTAAAAAGATTTCGTGATCGCTATACAGGAATTTTTTAATTAATGGAAAGATATTTTCTACCGAAACATTAATATTTCCTTTTGTCATAATTTATGGTATTTATCATTCCCTTGCATGTGCTGAACCCGTTTCAGGAAAGAAGGGAATCCTGTTAATAATATATTTGTTTTTGATGCAATCTATAAAACAACAAAAATGCCAAGCCTGAATAAGTGACAAACTGACACAATGATTTATAATTGGAGGTTGACGATTTTTGATATAAAAAAACAAGTTTTTTGAATTTTTAAATATTTTGAAAATAAATATTATTCTAAGTGCTATCTTTAAATTTTATACTAATAACTGAAATACTGTGCAATTGGATTACGATTATGTAATTATTGGTAGTGGCTTTGGAGGCTCGGTGAGTGCTTTAAGGCTTTCTGAAAAAGGCTATAAAGTCCTGATTATTGAAAAAGGAAAATGGTTTAAGGGCAAGGATTTCCCTAAAACCAACTGGAACCTAAAAAAATGGCTTTGGGAACCAAGAGTTAGCCTATATGGTTTTTTTAAAATGACCTTTTTAAATCATGTCACTGTACTGTCTGGAGTGGGTGTTGGTGGAGGCTCTTTAACCTATGCGAATACCTTGCCAATTCCCAAAAAGGAATTCTTTAATACTGGAAGTTGGGCACATTTAAATGATTGGGAATGCCAACTAAAGCCTTTTTACACGAAGGCCTACGAGATGTTGGGGGCCAATACCAACCCAAAATTGTATGCTTCGGATGAACTGATAAAAGATTTGGCAAAAGACATTGGAAAAGAAACTCATTTTGAAGCCACCAAAGTAGCTGTGTATTTTGGGGAAGCTGGTAAAACTGTACCTGACCCTTATTTTAAAGGTAAAGGACCAGACAGGACTGGTTGTGTGTTTTGTGGAGCCTGTATGACAGGCTGTAGATATAATGCCAAAAACACCTTGGATAAAAACTATTTGTATTTGGCACAACAGCTTGGAGCCAAAATTCTTGCAGAAAAGGAAGTGTTTAATGTTTCTGTGTTAGGAAAGGATGATGGTTCCAATGGTTATAGAATTGATTTTAAGTCAAGCATGGGAAAAAAAAGTAGAGCAAGCGTTACAAGCAAAGGAGTAATTTTTTCAGGAGGCGTTATGGGAACGGTTCCATTGCTTTTAAAATTGAAAAAAACCTCTTTGCCAAAGTTATCTGACGTTGTAGGGAAAAACATCCGAACCAATAATGAGTCTTTGTTATTGGTAACTTCTACAGATAAAAATCCGAAAGATTATTCTAAAGGGATTGCCATTGGTTCCATTCTGCATACAGATAAAAATAGCCATTTGGAACCTGTAAGATATGGAGAAGGTTCCAGTTTTTCTAAGGCTTTAACCATGCCAACCATCTATAAAAAATTTGCTCTATTTAGGTTGCTAGGCATTATCGGTTTGTTTTTTAAACAACCTACCCGATTTTTTAAAACCATCTTCTCCAAAAAATATGCACAACGTACTACCATTCTATTGTTTATGCAAACCTTGGATAGCACGTTACAAATTAAATTGGGCAAATTAACCAAAATGAAAACGGTTAAGGAATCTGGAACCAAACCAAGCGCTTTTATTCCAGAAGCTATGGCTTTGGGAAAACAAGTAGCAGAAAAAGTGAAGGGTATTCCATATGCCAATTTTACGGATGCTATGTTGGGAACACCAACTACAGCGCATATTTTAGGAGGTGCAGTGATGGCAAAAGATACTTCAAAGGGAGTAATTGATAAACATAATAAAGTATTTGGTTACCAAAATATGTTGGTTTGTGATGGCTCCATGATTTCTGCCAATCCAGGAGTGAATCCGTCATTGTCCATTACGGCCATTACAGAGCATGCCATGAGCAAAATAGAACCCAAAAAAGCATAGGTGAAAAGCATGCAATTAAGATTTTATTGTTAATAAGGGCATAGGGAAGAATCTTAAAAAAACATGGTATTTATTCAAATAAATAAGTCGGGTTGACAATAAGAAAAAAACCACCAATTTGGTGGTTTTTTTAGGTTGCTTAATCAGTTTCTTTTAATTGGTTCCACTTTTAGTTTCAGTATTGTTCTTTACATGGTCTTCCAGCCATTTATCTTGTTCCCATAGCATGTGCAGGATGGATTCTTTGGCAGCATAACCATGACTTTCTTTAGGCAGCATTACCAATCTTACAGGGGCTCCCAATCCTTTTAAAGCATTAAAATAACGTTCACTTTGCAACGGATAGGTTCCAGAGTTGTTATCGGCTTCGCCATGAATTAAAAGTAAAGGGGTTTTCATGGTGTCTGCATGCATAAAAGGCGACATGTTGTAATAAATTTCTGGCGCTTCCCAATAATTGCGCTCCTCACTTTGAAAACCAAAAGGGGTTAAGGTTCTGTTATAAGCGCCACTTCTGGCAATTCCTGCAGCAAACAGGTTGGAGTGGGATAATAAATTGGCTGTCATAAATGCACCATAACTATGACCACCAACGGCTACTTTATGCCTGTCTATATATCCCAAAGCATCTACAGCGTCAATGGCAGCTTTTGCATTGGCAACCAATTGCTCTATGAAGGTGTCGTTAGGTTCTTCGTCTCCTTCACCAACTATGGGAAAAGAAGCATCGTCCAAAACCACATAACCTCTGGTTACCCAATATATGGGAGAACCATACCAAGGATAGGTAAACTCATTGGAACTTTTGGTGTTTTGTCCAGCACTGCTTTTGTCCTTAAATTCTTGAGGATAAGCCCACATAATCATGGGATACTTTTTGCCTGCTTCATAATCTGTAGGCAAATAAAGTGTTCCGGTTAATTCCAGACCATCTGCACGATTGTATTTTATCACTTCTTTTTGAACATCTTGAATGCTTTTGAACGGATTTTCGAACTGGGTTAATGGTTGTAAGCCTATGCGTTTTTTTATGTTTCTTATATAATAGTTTGGAAATTGGTTTTTTGATTCAATCCTAACCACATACTCACCTTGTTTGGCATTTAAGGCCATGGTAATGTCTTCAACTTGATCTGTTAATTTTGAATGATACAGTCTGTTGGTTTGTAGGGTTTCCAGATTAATCTCATCTATAAAAGGAAATTTTCCAGCGTCGCTATAACCATCACCTATAAGATATGCGTTATTGTTATCCAGTTCCAAAACATACTCATCAAACTCATTTTTGGTACTTACAAAATTCCCAGGATTGTTGTAAACATCTTGATAATTCCTATCGAAAACTATTTTTGGTTCTTGTTTGTTGTTGGATGGATTAAAGAGATAGGTTCTGGTGTTTCTGGTGTTCCACCAATAATCATGTGCTAAAGCCGTATTGTCATTTCCCCATTGAATATATCTAAAACGGTCTTTGGTTTTTAAAAGTGATGTTATTTTACCTGTAAAGGGCGCGTCCTGCATAAATACTTCATCTCTAAAAGGGACTTCGTTCTCTGGGTCTCCACCATCCAGGGCTTCCGTCCAAACTAAGGTTGCTGGTTTGTCGTTTCGCCAGTTTACATCTCTTTTTCCTGTACGCTCTGCCATAAACCCTTTTGGCAAATCTTCAATTAAAGGAACTTCTAAGAAGGTGTTTACAAAGTCGCCATTGGCTTTGTAAATAGTGGTAGTTGAAGGAAACCTGTAATAAGGGACCAAATAAGAAAAAGGTCTGTTAATGGTAGTGACCATTACATAATTGCCGTCTGGTGAAAAAGATACATCGCGATACATGTCGCTTTTTTTCCAAAGACTAGAAGAGCCATCCATGTTTATTTTGTGGAGTTCTGCTTGGGTTAAAAGTTCAAAATTGTATTCATCATTTTTGTTTTTAAGCAAATCCTGATAGGTTCTGTTCTGTGCTTCTACACCAGCTTCACTTACAGAAACTGTTGGGCCTGTAGGAATGGCTTCTGTTGTATCTATTAAATCCTTTCTATTTTCTGGAAGCGTGGTCACTAAAAGCGAATTGCTGTCTTTATACCAAGTAAAAGGCCTTCCCATATTGGCATTTAAATTGGCCTGGCTTAGTTTTTTGGCTTTGGCATTTTCAATGTCCAATACCCAAAGCTCAACCCCTGAAGTTACCGTATTGGTAAAGGCCATATACTCTTGATTTGGCGACCAAGAAAAGTTTGCAAAACGACCGTTTTCAGGCAAACCATTAACGTCTTGTATGTTGCCATCTTGGCCAACCCTTACTTTTAAATTTATAAAGTATCTGGTTCTGCTGCCTATATTGGTCACAGGATTGATACGCAAACCTCCTAAACGCATCTCGGTTTCAGAAAGTTCCTCAATGCTTTTAAAATTGCTCCTGTACAGAAAAACAATGTTTTTTCCTTTACTGTCTATTTGAATGCTTGGAGCTAGAGGCGCTTCGGCCAATTCTAAAATGCTTTGTGGTGGTTTTTGATAGCTAAGGTTTTCTTGTCCGAAACTTAAGGTAGTCACAAACAAAAACAAATAAAATAAAGATGTTTTCATATTGATGTATGTTTTTGGTTTTTAAAGCTACTAAAACTTCGGTATGTAATTATTAAAAACGTGTTAAAAATGACGGTTTTTTAAGAATGTCATATTTAAAATCAATTATTATGCGAATACTACTTTTAATGATTAAATTGCAAACCTGATTAAACGACTAAATTGCTTATTTATGTATAATTCAAAAATTATTGGTTTAGGAAAGTATGTTCCTGATAATGTGGTGACTAATGATGACTTGTCCAAAATGATGGACACTAGTGATGCATGGATTCAAGAACGTACTGGTATCCAGGAAAGACGTTGGGTAAAGCCAGGCTCTGGAGATACCACCTCTGTAATGGGAGTAAAAGCTGCCAAAATAGCTATAGAACGTTCAGGTATAGATAAAGATGATATTGACTTTATTATTTTCGCAACCTTAAGTCCGGATTATTATTTTCCTGGACCTGGTGTTTTTGTCCAAAAAGAACTGGACATCAAAACGGTTGGCGCACTGGATGTGCGAAACCAATGCTCTGGCTTTGTGTACGCCTTGTCTGTAGCAGATAATTTCATTAAAACAGGCATGTATAAAAATGTGTTGGTGATTGGTAGTGAATTGCATTCCCATGGCTTGGATAAAACCGATAGAGGCAGAGGCGTTTCGGTTATTTTTGGAGATGGTGCAGGAGCAGCTGTTTTAACAAGGGAAGAAAGCCATACCAAAGGTATTTTGTCCACGCATTTACATTCGCAAGGAGAATATGCCGAAGAATTGGTGGTAAAAGCTCCTGGCATGGGAACACGTTGGGTAACAGATATTTTAGCTGAAAACAACCCGGAAGACGAGAGTTATTTTCCTTATATGAACGGACAGTTTGTATTTAAAAATGCCGTAGTGCGTTTTAGTGAAGTGATTCATGAAGGGTTGGAAAAAAATAGCTTGGAAGTCAGCGATATTGATATGTTAATTCCACATCAAGCCAATTTAAGAATTTCTCAATTTATTCAAAATAAGTTTAAACTCTCAGATGACCAAGTGTTTAATAACATTCAAAAATATGGAAATACCACTGCAGCTTCCATTCCTATTGCTTTAACAGAAGCTTGGGAAGCTGGAAAAATAAAGGAAGGCAACACTGTGGTTCTTGCTGCTTTTGGTAGTGGTTTTACTTGGGGAAGTGTTATTATTAAATGGTAATAGGTTCCAGCACAGACAGATATTCCCAAACCAAAGAAAGGGAATATTTAAAAGTTTGTTTTTAATACTTAATGAAAGCAACCAAATTATAATGGCCTATGCAGTATCTGGAAAACGGAAGAAGTTATTACAGACTAATGCCTAAGCTTTAATCCAACAAAAAACCCGAAACAAACTTGTTTCGGGTTTTTCACTACTAACCAATTTTAACTAACACTAACCATAAAAAGTTTTTTATAGTAAGATTACTTAAAAACTTATCACTTATTATTATAGACGTATAAAAGGCCATTTTATTTCATGGGAATCTGTTTTTAACTATCATTTAACAATTTTACATCAAAAACCCAAAGCAAAAAGCTTTGGGTTTTCTCCATTTAATAGCCAGACTTAACACTAACCATCAACTATTATGTAGGCTATCAAATATATTGTTGTATTATTTTAAGACAACATATTTTGTGTTTAATTAATAGACGCTTAAATTTGAGATATGTTACTTTTTTTAACAACACTTAACAGACTTTAACAGATGAATAGAAAAACATTGGTTCTTGGAGCTTCCTTAAATCCTAGCAGATATTCTCACATAGCAATGAATCGTTTAAAACAAGCTGGACATGAGGTCGTGGCCATAGGTTTAAAACAAGGGCTTGTTCAAGGAGTAAACATAAACACAGATTTGATGACTTTTAAGGACATAGATACGGTTACACTTTATTTAAATCCTAAAAACCAGGTACCTTATTACGATTATATTTTATCCCTAAAACCAAAACGTGTGATTTTTAATCCAGGTACCGAAAACCCAGAGTTTTATAATATTTTAAAAATGAACAACATTGATTTTGAAGTGGCCTGCACTTTAGTGCTGCTTTCTACGAATCAGTATTAACCCTAAAAAGGTTAATAACCCATTTAAAATTAAAATAAAGAAGCCAAATTCAAAACCAAACCATTTTGAACTGTTCACACTTATTATATAAGATAGAACAGGCGAAAGAATAGCGATTACTGGAACTAGCTTGTCTTTTACTTGCCATTTTGTAAACAAACCAAAAGCATAAAGTCCAAGTAAAGGTCCATAGGTATAACCTGCAAAAACAAAGAGTTTTGCAATAACACTTTCATCTTTTATAAGGTATTTAAAGGAAACAATCACAAGAATTAAAACAATGGAAAAAAGCACATGGATCTGCTTTCGTTTGGCTATTTGTGCTTCAGGTCCCAGTTTCTTTTCAATATCTAAAATATCAATGCTAAAAGAAGTTGTTAAAGCTGTTAAAGCACTATCGGCACTACTGTAAGCAGCTGCAATCAATCCTATAAGGAAAAATACAAACACTCCAATGCCCAGATGGTTTTTAGCCAAAATAGGGAACAAATCGTCTTTGTGGGCATCAATACCGTTTTGTGCTGCATAAACCGTTAATAGCAAGCCCAAACATAAAAAGATGAAATTCACAACGGTTAAAACAATGGTAAACCAAAACATGTTTTTCTGGGCATCTTTCAGCGTTTTACAGGTCAGGTTTTTTTGCATCATATCTTGGTCCAGGCCAGTCATTACTATGGCAATAAATGCTCCAGAGATAAATTGCTTCCAAAAGTAATTACTGGATTTAAAATCGTCGAAAAAGAAGGTTTTAGACAAGTCGCTATCCAAGATAAAACCTAAAATGTTGCCACTATCCAAGCCCAATTCACCACTTACAAAATAAATGGTAACACCTACTGCAATAAGCATAAAAAGAGTTTGTAAGGTATCTGTCCAGACAATGGTTTTTATTCCAGACTTAAAGGTGTACAACCATATCAATAAAACGGTAATTATAACGGTTTGCCAGAAAGCGATACCTATGTCATCAAACAAGATTACCTGTAATACATTGGCAACCAAAAAGAGTCTAAAACTGGCTCCAACCACTCTTGAAATCAAGAAAAATGAAGCTCCAGTTTTATAGGAATAATTTCCAAATCGTTCTTCCAAATACGTGTAAATGGAGGTAAGGTTAAGTTTGTAATACAACGGGAGTAACACTGTTCCTATAACCAGATAACCCACAATATAGCCCAAAACCACTTGCATGTAACTAAATTGAGAAGCCTCTATCCAGCCAGGTACAGAGATAAATGTCACTCCAGAAAGCGAGGCGCCAATCATCCCAAAAGCCACTACAAACCAAGGAGATTGTTTGTTTCCTTTAAAAAAGGCATCATTTCCAGATGTCTTTCCAGTGAAATAGGAAATTAAAATAAGCACTCCAAAGTAGGATAAAATAAGTAATATAATTTGAGTAGCATTCATAAGAAAGAGGTTTCTGGTGTTCAAATTACACGTATTATCTGGCAAAATCCAAATTTTTATAACGCAAGAAGTGGCAATTAAAAAGAATGTTATAAAATTAGTGTAATTTCATACGAAGTAGTAAATTCGCAGCTATGGAATTTTCGTCTAAACTTTTGGAAAAAGCAGTACAGGAAATGTCGCAGTTGCCAGGAATAGGTAAGCGAACAGCGTTACGGCTCATGCTACATTTGTTAAGGCAACCTGAAGATCAAACCCTTGAGTTGGCCAAAGCATTAAAAGCCATGAGAACCGACATAAAATTCTGTAAAAGTTGTAACAATATTAGCGATCAGGATATTTGCGAAATCTGTGCCAATCCTCACAGAACCCACGAAATCATTTGTGTGGTAGAAGACATTCGCGATGTTATGGCCATAGAAAACACCAGCTCCTTTAAGGGATTGTACCATGTGTTGGGTGGGAAAATTTCCCCTATGGATGGTATAGGGCCGAACGATTTAAACATTCAGCCTTTAGTGGAAAAAGTAAAACAGGGAACCGTTAAGGAACTTATTTTTGCCTTGGGTTCCACCATGGAAGGAGATACCACCAATTTCTATATTTATAAACAAATTCAGGATTATCATGTAACAACTTCAACCATAGCTCGAGGGATTTCGGTTGGAAACGAATTGGAGTATACAGACGAAATTACCCTTGGACGAAGCATTATCAATCGCATTCCTTTTGAAGCATCCTTAAAATCCTGATTATATACTGTTGAAATTATCCGTTATCATATTAAACTATAATGTGCGCTATTTTTTAGAGCTTTGTCTAAGAAGCGTAGAAGCTGCCATTGCCAATTTGGATGCAGAAATTATTGTGGTGGACAATAATTCCCAAGATGATAGCTGCCAGATGGTCAAACAGCTTTTTCCCAAGGTGAAGCTTATTGAAAATAAATCCAATGATGGGTTTTCTAAAGGGAATAACTTAGGGATTAAACAGGCACAAGGGGAATATCTATGCATCTTAAACCCAGACACCATTGTTGCCGAAGACACTTTTGAGATATTGTTGAAATTTGCCGATACCAAGCCAAATCTAGGTCTTTTAGGCTGTAAGTTAATAGATGGTAAAGGTGAATTTCTTCCTGAAAGCAAACGTAACATCCCAACCCCAATGGTTTCCATTAAAAAGCTATTGGGTTATTCAAAACCGTATTATGCCCATCATTTGAGTCCAGACCAAACAGGGAAAATAGCCATGTTGGTTGGTGCTTTTATGATAGTAAAAAAGAACATATACCTGGAAGTTGGAGGCTTGGATGAAGATTATTTTATGTATGGCGAAGACATAGATCTGTCTTATAAAGTGTTAAAGGCTGGATATCAAAACTATTACCATCCTGCCACCACAGTTATACATTTTAAAGGCGAAAGCACCTTAAAGGATAAAGCCTATGCCAAACGTTTTAATGGAGCCATGCAATTGTTTTTTGAAAAACATTACAAGCCCAATTGGTTGTTTAACCTGTTAATTTGGATTTGTATTAAAGTAGTGTCCATTTTTTATCCAAAAGGCGAAGAGTCTACCAGTCGTGTAAAAGAATATGTTTTAATTTCCAACAAGGAAAACCCTCAACTACAAAAGGTTTTGCCTAAAAACATGGAAACACAAGCTCATCTTGCTAACTACGTTCCCAATGTTGAATATATTCTGGATATGGAGTATTTAGGATATAAAAAAGCGATAGAATTGGTTTCTAAAAACAACATAAAACATCCAAGTACTTTTAAATTTATACTTAAAAACTCTCAGGTTGTATTGGGTAGCAATAGTTCTAAAAGTCGTGGTGAAGTCATTCAGCTAAAAAATAATTAATTAAAGAAACTGTAATAGATTCAATGATTTTTCATTAATTTTGCAGTCATAATTTAAAAAAATACAGTTCCATTACAGATATGGCAAAATTTGAATTAAAACTCCCAAAAATGGGGGAAAGTGTTGCAGAAGCAACCATTACTTCTTGGTTAAAGGAAGTTGGTGATACCATTGAAGCAGACGAAGCAGTTTTAGAAATTGCAACAGATAAAGTAGATAGCGAAGTGCCTAGTGAAGTTGAAGGTGTTTTGGTTGAAAAACTTTTCAATGTGGACGATGTGGTTCAAGTAGGTCAAGTAATTGCAATTATTGAAACTGAAGGGCAAGGCTCTGCAGAAACAGCTGCTCCAAAAGCAGAAAGCAAACCAGACGCAGTCGCAGATCAAGCAGCTGTGGCTCAAGTAGCGCAAACGGTTGAAACAGCCAAAGAAACCGTAACAGCCATTAGTTCTTCGGAAGAAAGGTTTTATTCTCCTTTAGTTAAAAATATTGCCAAAAAAGAAGGCATCTCCCAAGCGGAATTAGATGCCATTTCAGGTACTGGCAAAGATGGTCGTGTTACCAAAAACGACATTTTAGCACATTTAGAGTCTAGAAGCTCTGCTCCACAGCCAACAAAAGCACCGGAAGCGCCAAAAGCTGCTCCTGCCAAAACAGAAAAAACGGCTCCTGTTGTGGCTAGTGGTGACGACGAAATTATAGAAATGACCAGAATGGGCAAAATCATTGCGCATCACATGGTAGAATCGGTTCAAACCTCTGCTCACGTGCAAAGCTTTATAGAAGCCGACGTGACCAAGATTTGGAACTGGAGAAAGAAAGTGAAAGATGCTTTTGCAAAACGTGAAGGCGAAAACCTAACCTTTACCCCAATTTTCATGGAAGCCGTAGCAAAAGCCTTACGCGATTTTCCAATGATGAATATTTCCGTTCAGGGAGACACCATTATCAAGAAGAAACACATTAATCTTGGTATGGCTGCCGCTTTGGGAGATGGCAACCTGATTGTTCCGGTTATAAAAGATGCCGATCAGCTTAATTTGGTAGGAATGACCAAAAAAGTTAACGATCTAGCCAATAGAGCCAGATTAAACCAGTTAAAACCAGACGATATTCAAGGAGGAACTTATACAGTTACCAATGTTGGAACCTTTGGTAGTATTATGGGAACGCCAATTATCAACCAACCACAAGTTGGTATTTTGGCCCTTGGAGCCATTAGAAAAGTACCTGCAGTTGTTGAAACTCCTGAAGGCGATTTTATTGGTATCCGTTATAAAATGTTCTTATCCCATTCTTACGACCACAGAGTTGTAAATGGTGCTCTTGGAGGCCAATTTGTAAAAGCTGTTAAAGACTATTTAGAAGGCTGGGATTCCAATAGAGAGATATAAAACGGTTATTCCAAGTTGTCACACTGAGCTTGTCGAAGTGTTGTCTAAGAATCTTATATAATATAGAAAAGCACCATTTTAGGATGGTGCTTTTTTGTTTTAATAATAGTATTGTCTTAAGGTTAATTCAAAGCCCAAACCATTGCTTTTTTTTTGGTAGCCCTAAAAATGGTACTGTGCTTTTCGTTAGGCTCATCTTGGTAGTTCCAGGTCAGATTTTCGGGAGCTTTAGCTTCTAAAATCTTGGCGAGCTTTTGTGTGTGTTTGGAAATATCTTCTGCACCAGAACCTGCAAACCATAATTTTTTCTCATCAGAAGGAAAAACGGCTAAATGGTTGTTGGCTTCTTTAACCAAATTGAAATTGTTCCACCAAAGGGATGGATCCATGGCTATATAAAAATTAAAAGCTTCAGGCGCTATCAAAAAGGTTTCCATAACAAATAATCCTGCTAGAGATTCTCCAATAATCCCTTTTTTGTTTGTAGTTCTATAAGTGTTGTTGATTTTGGGCATCAACTCATCGGTTATAAATCCACGGAAATTCTTGGCACCATCAGTTAGTGGACAGTATTGCGCATCTGCTTCAACTTCTGAAAAACCGGTTAAGTCCCTCCCTCTTTCCGTGTTTTCAATACCAACAAGAATATAAGGTGGAATGTTTTTTTCTTCTATAAGCTTTGCAAGGGTATTTGCAATATGTGGAAAATCTTCTTTGATGCCACCATCTGGCATATATAAAACTGGAAACGAATCGCTACCATTTTTATAAGTAGGAGGTAACCAAACATTAATTACTCTAGTTTCATCAACCTGACTGGATGCTATTGTGAAATTGTCGTGTTCTGGAATGGGATCGTTATTCTGTGGCTTGTTTTTACAGCTTATGAGTAAGATTGAGAGTAATGCTAAAGAGAATGTTTTTTTCATTTTCTATTTAAAAGAGTGTTTGTTCTGTAATTATTCTTGGTCAACTTTTACGCCTTGGTTTCGCTATTTGCAATAATGTTTGGCTTTGACTGGTTTTAATAAGAACGAAGGTCGCTTAATTATCCAATAAAGCCAAATTTCGGCAATTAGTTTTAGTTGATAGGTAGCCATTTTTATTTATTCTAAGTATCTTTGCACAAATTTTAAAACACATGCAACTCAATCTTACAAAACCCATCTGTTTTTTCGATTTGGAAACCACGGGAGTTAATATTACCAACGACCGAATTGTGGAAATTTCCATCTTAAAAGTCTATCCAGATGGCAAAGAAGAACGCTATACACGATTGGTAAACCCTACCATTCCCATTCCTCCAGAAGTGACAAAAGTCCATGGAATTTCAGATAAGGATGTGGCAGACAAACCCACTTTCAAGGAGCTGGCAAAGGAAATACACAACCTGATAAAAGATTCAGATTTGGGTGGTTTTAACTCCAACAGGTTCGATATCCCACTTTTAGCTGAAGAAATGCTTCGCGCAGACATCGATTTTGACATGAAAAACAGACAATCTATCGATGTGCAAACTATTTTTCATAAAATGGAACAAAGAACCTTAGTGGCTGCCTATAAATTTTATTGCGATAAAAACCTGGAAGATGCCCATAGCGCAGAGGCAGATACTTTGGCCACTTATGAAGTTTTAAAAGCCCAAGTTGCCAAGTATGACGAGTTGGAAAACAATACCAAGTTTTTGGCAGAGTTTAGCTCTAGAAAAAAGTTTGCAGATTTTGCCGGATTTTTAATCTATAACAAAGAAGGGGAAGAATGTTTCTCTTTTGGAAAACACAAAGGCAAACGTGTTGTGGATATTTTAGAGACCGAACCTGGTTATTTTGGTTGGTTACTGAATGCCGATTTCCCACTTTACACTAAAAAAGTGCTCACTTCAATTAAATTAAGGGACCTTAACAACAAATAGATTAGTTTGTCATTCCTGCGAAGGCAGGAAACCATAAAGCAAGAAATTAATAATAAAAAAGAGATTCCTGCCTTCGCAGGAATGACAGAAATATGAAGCTCATTTGCATTGGAAGAAATTATACAGACCATATCAAGGAGTTGGATAACGAAAAACCAACAGATCCTGTGGTGTTTTTAAAACCAGATACAGCTGTTTTATTAAAGAAACAGCCTTTTTTTATACCAGATTTTTCCAACGATGTACATCATGAAGTGGAAGTTTTGGTAAAAATCAGTAAAGTGGGAAAGTATATCGATAAAAAATTTGCCCACAAATACTATAACGAAATAGGGCTGGGAATAGACTTTACAGCTAGGGATTTACAGGCAAAACTTAAAGAAAAAGGATTGCCATGGGAAAAAGCCAAAGCCTTTGATGGGGCAGCAGTTGTAGGCAATTGGATGGCTAAAGAAGAAATCATGGACATAAATAACCTGTCTTTTTCCCTAGAAAAAAACGGACAAGTGGTACAAGCTGGAAATACCAGCCACATGCTCTGGAAAATAGATGAATTGATAGAATATATCTCAAAATATTTTACTTTAAAGATTGGAGATATTATCTTTACAGGAACTCCAGCAGGAGTTGGAAGTGTATCTGCTAACGATAAATTAGAGGGATTTATAGAAAGCAAACAAATGTTTTCAATAACAGTAAAATAACATGGAAAAACACTACAAATTATTTAGGGTACGCGAATTGGCAGATAACGACGAAGAATTTATTGCTACATTGGCAGCCGCATTTTTAGAAGAAGTTCCCGAAGATGCAGATCGTTTAAAAGAAGCCGTTTCAAACAAGGATTACTACACTGCGTATCAAGCTGCGCATAAAATGAAACCCACTGTGGATTTATTTGAACTGGGTGTGCTTCAAGATTTAATTGAAGTTCAAGACTGGGGAAAATTTGAAAAAACAGGTATGGATATCTCTGGGAAACTGGAAATTGTATTAACGGCTATAGAAAACGCTTCCAAAGAATTAAAAGCAGACTTTAATCTGTAATGCAGGCAGAAATCATTACCATAGGAGACGAAATCCTTATTGGTCAAATTGTAGATACCAATTCGGCCTATATAAGTAAGGTTTTGAACAATAAAGGTATTTCGGTATACCAAATCACTTCTGTGCAGGATGATAAAGCCCATATTTTAAAATCTTTAAAAGAAGCTGAAGAGAATGCCGATATCATCATCATCACTGGAGGTTTAGGGCCAACAAAAGATGATATTACCAAAAAAACCATTGCAGCGTATTTTAATGATACCTTGGTGCAAAACAAAGCTGTTTTAAAAAACATAGAATACCTTTGGGAACATTACATCAAACAACCATTGGCACAAGTAAATATCGATCAGGCCCTTGTGCCCTCAAAAGCACAAGTGTTGATGAACGTGAATGGAAGTGCCCCAGGCATGTGGATAGAACATAACGGAAAAGTGTTTATTTCGCTACCTGGTGTTCCTTTTGAAATGAAAGCCCTAATGGAAAACCAGGTCATTCCCAAATTAAGGGAAACCTATCAGTTTCCATATATCAAGCATACCACTTTGTTAACCTATGGTTTGGGCGAGAGTTCCTTGGCTGCAAGAATTGAAACGTGGGAAGACCAGTTACCTGCTTTTATGAAACTGGCGTATTTGCCAGGCTTGGGAAGGGTTAGGCTGCGTTTGTCTGCAAAGCACATGGACAAAGCCTTGGTGGAGTCCAGCATGCAAGAACAAATAGACCTGCTCTTGCCACAGATAAAGGATGTGTTTGTGGGCTTTGAATCAGACGATTCCATAGAAGCCATTCTTGGTAACCAGCTTACACATTTGGGGAAAACCGTTGCCACTGCAGAAAGTTGTACAGGAGGGAAAATAGCAGAATCCTTTACTAAAATTCCAGGAGCATCAAAATATTTTAAAGGTTCAGTGGTAAGTTATGCCACACAAGCCAAAATAGATGTTTTAAAAGTGCCGGAATCACTAATTAAGGAACATTCGGTTGTGAGTGCGCCAGTGGCTGAGGCCATGGCCAAACAGGTTTTGGATTTGTTTAAATCGGATTACGCCATAGCAACAACAGGAAATGCTGGCCCAGACAAAGGGGATTCGGTAGCTGAAGTGGGAACCGTTTTTATAGCTATTGCTACAAAAGACAGGGTTTTTTCAGAAGAATTCCATTTGGGGAATCATCGAACCAAAGTTATTAGGAAAGCTGTAAACAAAGCTTTTGAAATGCTTCAAAAAGAAATTTTAAAAAAGTAACAATTTTAGTTTGTTGATATTGTAAAGTTTTACTAAATTTGCAGCCTGTTTAAAAACATCTCAAAAGATTTTTTGAAAAACAGGAACAAATAACAATATTTAAAGTTAGAAGAAATGTCAAGAGTTTGTGAACTTACTGGAAAGAAAGCGATGGTTGGAAACAACGTGTCTCACGCAATGAACAAAACAAAGCGTAAATTTGATGCAAATCTTATTAAAAAGCGTTTTTATCTTCCAGAAGAAGATAAGTGGGTAACTTTAAAAGTTTCAACTGCAGCATTAAAAACAATCAATAAAATTGGTATTGCAGCTGCAATTAAAGAAGCTAAATCTAAAGGGTTTTATAAATAATAGCCTCAATTAAAAGTTAAGAAAATGGCAAAGAAAGGTAACAGAATACAAGTAATTTTAGAATGCACAGAGCATAAAGAGTCTGGACAACCAGGAACTTCTAGATATATTACTACCAAGAATAAAAAGAACACGCCAGATAGAATGGAAATTAAAAAATTCAATCCTATCTTAAAGAGAATGACTGTTCACAAAGAAATTAAATAATTAGAGGTTTTTAGAAATAAAAACGTCAAATAATATAAATTAGAAAACTTATTTTAAGTTTTAAAAAGCATAAAACATGGCAAAGAAATCAGTTGCATCGTTACAAACAGGATCTAAAAGATTAACAAAAGCTATAAAAATGGTGAAATCTCCTAAAACAGGAGCTTACATGTTTGTTGAATCAATTATGTCACCTGAACAAGTAAACGAGTGGTTATCTAAACAATAATCCTGCTTGTTATACAATTTTTTAAGCTGCTTTCTATTTTAGAGAGCAGCTTTTATTTTATATTTACACCACTAAAGAATGACAATTGTTCAGCCAAGCAATTAAGGCAAGGCTTTTGTTTTAAGAAACGTAATTGAATTGACATAACATGAGTTTTTTTAAAAAAATATTTTCTTCTGAAAAAAAAGAAACACTGGATAAAGGATTGGAGAAATCCAAAACCAATTTCTTCAATAAGTTAAGCAAGGCTGTTGCCGGAAAATCCAAAGTAGACGACGAGGTTCTGGATAATCTGGAGGAAATCCTTGTAACCAGTGATGTTGGTGTAAACACAACCCTAAAAATTATTGAAAGAATAGAAGCTCGTGTGCAACAGGACAAATATCTGGGAACCGATGAGCTAAATAAAATCCTACGTGAGGAAATAGCTGGCTTATTAAGTGAAACCAATTCTGGGGAAGATACCGAGTATACCATTCCCAAATTGCCTGACTCTGCAGGTGGAGGTAAAACACCTTATGTGTTAATGGTTGTTGGAGTAAATGGGGTAGGAAAAACAACCACCATTGGTAAGTTGGCTTATCAATTTAAAAAACAAGGTTTGCATGTGGTTTTAGGTGCAGCAGATACCTTTAGGGCTGCAGCCATAGATCAATTGCAGGTTTGGGCAGATCGCGTAGATGTGCCTATGGTAAAACAAGCCATGGGTAGCGATCCAGCTTCTGTAGCATTTGATGCTGTGCAATCTGGCGTTAAACAACAGGCAGATGTGATAATTATTGATACGGCTGGACGTTTGCACAACAAGGTAAACCTCATGAATGAGCTAACCAAAGTAAAACGTGTCATGCAAAAAGTAGTACCCGATGCACCTCATGATGTCCTATTGGTATTAGATGGTTCTACAGGGCAAAACGCCTTTGAACAGGCTAAACAGTTTACTGCAGCTACTGAAGTTACCTCACTTGCCGTGACCAAATTGGATGGCACAGCCAAAGGTGGTGTCGTGATTGGTATTAGCGATCAGTTTCAAATTCCTGTGAAATATATTGGAGTAGGGGAAGGCATCGAAGATCTTCAAGTATTCAACAAATACGAGTTTGTGGATTCGTTTTTTAAATAAAAATGTTATATATATTGAATTTACTGTTTTACGTATTCAGCATAGAAACCGGGATATTCGATGTTTAAATCAATGTTGTATAATATTATTAAATCGCCATTTGGTTTGATTTCGGCATAATTACCATACATCATATTAGCATAAGCACCTTGAAATAATTGTTGCTCTGGAACTTCAATCTCACCACAAGAGTTTCTAAAATTAAAACCTTGATCTGTATCTGGAGAAAATGAACCTCTAGGCCATAGGCCAGTTGTTTCTGTTTTATAATAATTAGGAGAAACTAAAACAATAGTTTCAATTCCATGATCATAAGAAAATCCGTCATCTCTAGTAACAGTAACATGATAGGATCCAGCTAAATCTTGAGAAGCTGTAGTTACAACCAAGGGATCAGAAGACGCACTAAAACCATCTATACCACAATAGGCTTTAACATATATATCATAGGTGGTTCCTGCTTCAAGATATGTATCAATTGTTGTAAAATTATCTGTTGCATTTAAAACTCTTCCAGTGCCCAAACTAAAACCTGTTATGCCGTATTCAATTTTGAAATCCGATTCTCCATTTGAATCCCAATTTAAAGAAATACTACATATATCAACAGAATCTACATTTAGGGAAGTTGGTTTCTGGCATGCTGTTTCTGTAATAAATATGACAGGACCTATGACATCGCTAAAATTTGTGTCACTACATTTTGTTGTCAGATAAACATCATAGGAAGTGTCTTGTGCAAGATCAGTTAATTCGTAACCTAATCCAGAAGTCGAAATAGTATTTCCTTGTCCTTGGGTAAATCCAGAAACTCCATATTCAATTTCATAAGAAACAGCATTATTTGCAGTCCAATTTAGTGTTGCGGAATTGACTGTAATTGAATTGATTGATATATTAGCTGGAGAAGCACAGGTAATTTGATCATTAGTATCATCTGAGTTATCATTTGAACAACTAAATACAAATAATGTTATGGAAAGTAGGATGAAAAATTTTTTCATAATAAATTTTGTGAGGTATTTTGACAGCTAATATAAAATTTTAATGTCTTATTAAAGGTTTCGTCATTCAAAAAATATTTAGTGTTATTAACTCTAAAAAGAAGCTTATCTTTGCAGCCTGTAAAAAAACGAAATAGTATTCAAACACCCGTTATTTTCGGGAAAAGCTTATGAGAACAAAATCGCTTAAAAAGAATAAAATCAATGTGGTAACCCTTGGCTGTAGTAAAAATGTGTACGATAGCGAAGTGTTAATGGGACAACTAAAAGCCAGTGGCAAAGAGGTTGCACATGAAGAGGAAGGAAACATTGTGGTAATTAATACCTGTGGTTTTATCAATAATGCCAAGGAAGAAAGTATCAATACCATTCTGGATTTTATGCAGAAAAAGGAAGATGGCGAGGTTGATAAGGTTTTTGTTACAGGTTGTTTAAGTGAACGTTACAAACCAGACTTACAGAAAGAAATCCCTAATGTGGATCAGTATTTTGGAACTACGGAACTGCCAGGCTTATTAAAAGCCTTGGGTGCAGACTATAAACATGAACTTATTGGAGAACGATTAACCACCACACCAAAAAACTATGCTTATTTAAAAATTGCTGAAGGTTGCGACAGACCTTGTAGCTTTTGTGCCATTCCTATCATGCGTGGCAAACATAAATCCACTCCAATAGAAACACTGGTTATTGAAGCTGAAAAATTGGCAGCCAAAGGCGTTAAGGAATTAATTCTTATTGCCCAGGATTTAACCTATTATGGACTGGATTTATATAAGAAACGAAATCTAGCAGAACTTCTTGAAAACCTTGTGAAAGTGGAAGGCATCGAGTGGATCCGTTTGCATTATGCCTTTCCTACAGGATTCCCTATGGATGTGTTGGAGGTGATGAAACGTGAACCAAAAATTTGTAACTATCTGGATATTCCGTTGCAGCATATATCTGATGATATTCTTAAAAGCATGCGTCGTGGTACCACCAAAGAAAAAACAACCAAACTCTTAAAAGCATTTAGGGAGGCAGTTCCAGAAATGACCATTCGTACCACACTAATTGTAGGATATCCTGGAGAAACCGAAGCGCATTTTAAGGAGTTAAAACAATGGGTTGCCAATATGCGTTTTGAGCGTTTGGGCTGCTTTACCTACAGTCATGAAGAAAATACCCATGCATACAACTTGGAGGACAATGTGCCGGAAGACATCAAACAGGATCGTGCCAACCAAATCATGGAAATTCAATCACAAATTTCCTGGGAATTGAACCAAGCTAAAATCGGACAAACCTTAAAAGTGGTTATCGACAGAAAAGAAGGCGAATATTTTGTTGGAAGGACCGAGTTCGATTCTCCAGATGTAGATAACGAAGTGCTTATAGATGCCTCAAAAACCTATTTGAAAACTGGGGAATTTACAACTGTAACAATTACTGATGCAGCCGATTTCGACCTATATGGAGAGGTTGCTGTTATTAACTAAGTCTCATCTTCTATTTCAAGGCGAAGCAAAGAATCTGTATAATAGAATGGATTCTGTTTGTTGCTGGAATGGGATTATTTAACCCCGAAATATCCAACTTTGTGCTTATTCATACACCAGCAAATCTCCAGGCTGGCAATCCAAAGCTTCACAAATAGCTTCCAATGTGCTAAACCTGATGGCTTTGGCTTTTCCGGTTTTTAATATGGATAAATTGGCTAAGGTCAATCCCACTTTTTCAGAAAGCTCATTCAGCGACATTTTTCGCTTGGCCATCATCACATCTAAATTTACAGTTATGGCCATGGTTTATACAGTTAAATCGTTTTCGGTTTGTAGTTCAACCCCTTTGGAGAAAATAATGGCAATGATATAAATTATAGCTGCCATTATAATAAATGCTTGGCTGTCTGCCCAAAATTTGTTAAGCATATCTATTTGGTAGCCATGATGCTGAAGGTATTTGGCGGTTTGTCTGGCTATATAACTTAAAATACCAATAGCAAAGGTATTATAGCTAATTTGTAAAATCTGTTTGGAAACAAAATGGTTAAAGGGTTTCAATAAATCAATTTTGGTAACCAGTACAATTACCAAATAAAATAGATAAGCTTTTAGAATTGCAATAAGCAACACAAAACCATAGATCCCAAAAAAAGTCCATTTGCTAAGGACATAGATCTCACTTAAATCTAATTTTTGATATAGGTTGGGAATAAATTCAGGCTTGAAAAGACTAAAGAAAAAATTAACAAGCAAGCCTCCTGCTTCTATGCATAGACCAACAAAAATGATCCAGGATATAATCTTAAGACCAATAAATACAAAGTTATTTGTTTTGGACATCTTTACATGTTTTAGAATTACACAACAAATATCAATAAAAATTTATTGAAAAACAATAAATATTTATTGAAATATTTAATTTTAACCTGAAGTCATCTCCATACGTTTAAATTATAAACATAGATACCATAAGGTTCGGCCTAGCAACTTTTAAGTTATTTTTAAGACAAGAAACCGTATCTTTACTTTTTTAAAACTGCAAAGCGTCACTATGCCAACAGACTGTATTCCTTTTAAAGACACCAATTATTTTTCAAGTTTAATTTGTGATTATTTAGATAATAAAGATTCTCTAAAACCCTTTTATAACAGGTTCCCTAATGTGGGGAATTTTAAATCTCAAATCGAGGAAAAAAGGATGTCTGTACAAGGGCAATCAAGAACGGCATTGGTATCTAGTTTGAAAAATCAGTATCAACATATAAATATCTCATCCCAGACGCTTCAAAACATAGAAGCCTTGAAAGATGAAAATACCTTCACCATTACTACAGGTCATCAGCTAAATTTATTTACGGGACCTTTGTACTTTTTTTATAAGATTATAGCTACCATCAACCTGTGTAAAGAGCTAAAAGAAACTTATCCAGAGCTTCATTTTGTGCCAATTTATTGGATGGCTACAGAAGATCATGATTTTGAG
The DNA here is from genome assembly GCF_000348685.1 of Xanthomarina gelatinilytica. Classification (GTDB taxonomy): domain Bacteria; phylum Bacteroidota; class Bacteroidia; order Flavobacteriales; family Flavobacteriaceae; genus Xanthomarina; species Xanthomarina gelatinilytica. The sequence continues at coordinate 53,983 of NZ_ANLA01000007.1, forward strand.
GAAATTAATTTTTTCAATCTTAATGAAAAAAAAATAAGTTGGAATAGAGAAGCATCTGGTGCTGTTGGGGAACTGGATTTAAAAGGCTTGGAGCAAGTATCTGAATTGTTTTCTTCCTATTTAAACAGTGGTAAAAATGCAGAACGTTTAAATAAGTGGTTTCGTGAAGCTTATACCAAACACGCCAATTTAACCGAAGCTACCAGATATTTGGTAAACGAATTTTTTACCGAAACAGGCTTGGTGATACTTGATGGAAACGACGCTGGATTAAAACGCTTGTTTATTCCTTATCTAAAAGACGAATTAATCAATCAAACTGCTTTCAAAAAGGTATCTGAGACTTCCAAACAACTTAACAACTTAACACCAAACTATAAAATACAGGTCAATCCACGTGAAATCAATCTCTTCTATTTAAAAGATAACCTAAGGGAACGTATTGTTTTTGAAGATGAGGTTTATAAAGTATTGAACACAGACATCACTTGGAGCGAGAGTGAGATTCTACAACATCTTAATAAAGCACCGGAAAGGTTTAGCCCAAATGTTATTTTAAGGCCTTTGTACCAAGAAGTCGTCCTTCCAAACCTCTGTTATATTGGAGGAGGAGGGGAATTGGCTTACTGGCTTCAATTAAAATCCAATTTTGAAGCACAGCAAGTCGCTTTTCCTATGTTATTGCTTCGCAATTCGGCCTTATTGATTTCAGCAAAACAGCAGAAGAAACTTAAAAAACTAGATCTTGAGATAGCCGATTTGTTTTTAAAGCAGGACGACTTAATTGAAAAGGTAACCAGAAAACACTCTGAAATCAACATCGATTTTTCAGAACAAAAAACCTTTTTAAAAAAGCAATTTGAAGCACTGTATGCCATAGCCCAAAAAACCGATAAATCTTTTTTGGGAGCCGTTTCAGCTCAGGAGAGAAAACAAATTAAAGGTCTGGAAAATCTGGAAAAAAGATTGCTTAAAGCCCAAAAGCGACAATTAAAGGAAATTTTAGATCGCGTTGTGGCACTTCAAAACGAATTGTTCCCAAATCACAGCCTTCAAGAACGTCAAGCCAATTTTTCTGAGTTTTATTTGGAATATGGAGACCAATTTATTCAGCAGTTAATGTTAAATTTGCAACCTCTAAAACAGCAATTTTTAATATTAAACTTAGAGTGAATCCATGCACAAAATCGATATAGACCTGATAGAAATGACTTTGGATGTTATGAAATATGCCATTGGCAGAATTTCCGCTACAGAGCATCCTATAGGAAAACCTAAAAAATACGAAGAACTTAAAGAACTTGTTGGCGAAACCGTTACCGAAAAAGGTGTTGGTGGCGAATATGCTTTCAATTTATGGAAAGAATACCTGTCTAAAGCCAATGTGCCTGTAGACCACCCAAGAAACTTGGCCTTTGTGCCAGCTTCCCCAACGCGTGCAGCCATTATGTTCGATTTGGTAACCTCTGCCTCAAGCATTCATGGTGCATATTGGATGGAAGGTGCTGGTGGTATTTTTTGTGAAAACGAAGCCATGAAATGGATTGTGTCCTTAACAGGTTTGCCAGAAGGTGCTTTTGGGGTTTTTACCAGTGGAGGAACAGCTGCCAACTTATCAGCAATTGTTACAGCCAGGGAACATTGGCGGGAAGACGAAACTTATAAAAGGGAGAAAGGCTTGATCATTACATCCATTGGAGCGCATTCTTCAATTAAAGCCATGGCAAAAGTGGCCGATGTGGACATTCTTTTGGTAGATTCTGAAGAACGGTTAACTGGAGCCGATCTGCGAAAAACCATAGATAACCTAAACTTTCACCAACGCAAAAGACTTTTTGCAGTTGTGGCAACTGGAGGCACAACCAATGCTGGAATCATTGACGATTTAGAAGGTATTGCCGATATTTGTGAAAAGGAAAACATTTGGTTCCATGTGGATGCAGCTTATGGTGGAGGCGCTTTGGCAGCCGATTCCGTAAGACATTTATTTAACGGTATTGAACGTGCAGATAGTATCACCATAGATCCTCATAAATGGATGTTTTCACCTTACGATTGTGGCGCAGTTATATACAAAAAACCAGAACTGGCCAAAAATGCACATTCGCAACAAGGTTCTTATCTGGATATTTTTAAGGACGAAGGCGCACATGGTTTCAATCCTACCGATTATCAAATTCAATTAACTCGTCGTGTACGTGGATTGCCTTTGTGGTTTTCTTTGGCTACCCATGGAACGGACAGATACAAACAATCTGTGGAAAGAGGGATTGAGTTGGCACAAATAGCTGGCAAAATGATAGAGGAAAACCCTCATGTGGAATTGGTAAGGGAACCAAGCTTATCCTGTGTGCTTTATAGGAGAAAAGGATGGAAACCCGAGGATTATACCCATTGGACCTACGAAAATCATAAAAAAGGCTTTGCCCTGGTAACACCAACCAAATGGAAAAATGGAGATACCTATGAAACGGTTTCACGTTTTTGTTTTATCAATCCAGATACCACTGAAGAAGATATTCGGTTGATTTTGGAAACCATGAATTAAGCATTGTTTTAAATTATTGAATGTATGGCATGCTGAAAACAAGTTCGGCAATACGTAGAAAAGATACAAGTCATAAAGCATACGTAAATTCGTGGCAAAAAAGTATAAATCATAAATAGCTATTCAAAAATCAATTACTATTTTTGCGCATGCAACACAACAACATACTTATTTTAGATTTCGGTTCGCAATACACACAACTAATTGCGCGAAGAGTTCGGGAACTCAATATTTACTGTGAGATTCACCCATTTAACAAAATTCCTGACAAGCTTGAAGAATACAAGGCTGTCATACTCTCAGGAAGCCCTTTTTCCGTGAGAGGTGAAAACGCACTTCATCCAGATTTATCAAAAATCAGAGGTAAAAAACCGGTTTTGGCTGTGTGTTATGGCGCACAATATTTAGCCCATTTTTCTGGAGGTGAAGTAGCGCCTTCGGATACTAGGGAATATGGTCGGGCTAAATTATCCTACATAAAACCCAATGAAACCTTCTTTAAAAATATCAACGAAGGAAGTCAGGTATGGATGAGCCATAGCGATACCATCAAACATCTTCCAACTAAGGGTGTTTTATTGGCAAGTACGCACGATGTGCAAAATGCAGCTTTTAAAATTGAAGGAGAAGAAACTTATGCCATTCAGTTTCATCCTGAAGTGTACCATTCAACCGATGGGAAACAGTTATTGGAAAATTTTTTAGTGCATATAGCCAAGGTAAATCAAGACTGGACACCACAATCCTTTGTTGAAGAGACAGTGGAAGAGCTACAGCAAAAAATAGGTAACGATAAGGTGGTTCTTGGACTTTCAGGAGGTGTGGATTCTTCCGTAGCAGCCATGTTGTTGCATAAAGCCATAGGTAAAAACCTGTATTGCATTTTTGTAAATAACGGTTTGTTGCGTAAAAATGAGTTTTTGGAAGTTCTGGATCAGTATAAGGACATGGGACTTAATGTAAAAGGTGTGGACGCTTCGGCACGCTTTTTGGAAGCACTTGCTGGATTAAGCGACCCAGAAGAAAAGCGTAAAGCTATTGGTCGCGTGTTCATTGAAGTGTTTGATGATGAAGCCCATGAAATTTCAGATGTTACTTGGTTGGCTCAAGGAACTATTTATCCAGATGTTATTGAAAGTGTTTCAGCAACAGGAGGACCAAGTGCTACCATTAAAAGCCATCATAATGTAGGTGGATTGCCAGATTTCATGAAACTAAAAATTGTGGAGCCTCTAAAAGCATTGTTTAAGGACGAAGTACGTCGTGTAGGAGCTTCCATGGGTATGGACGCAAACTTATTAGGGCGTCATCCATTCCCAGGACCAGGACTGGCCATTAGGATTTTAGGGGATATCACTGCCGAAAAAGTGCGTATATTGCAAGAGGTTGATGCCATCTTTATTAATGGACTGAAAACTTGGGGCCTGTACGACCAAGTTTGGCAAGCAGGAGCCATACTTTTACCGGTAAATAGTGTTGGAGTGATGGGAGATGAACGTACCTACGAAAAATGTGTGGCTTTAAGAGCTGTTGAAAGTACGGATGGGATGACAGCAGATTGGGTGAATTTGCCTTATGAATTCTTGCAAAAAACATCAAACGATATAATAAATAAAGTAAAAGGCGTTAATAGGGTAGTATACGACATTAGTTCAAAACCACCTGCAACCATAGAGTGGGAATAATAAATTCCTAGGATATCTGGAATTTTATTGAATAATGCTATTTTATTATTTAGCCCCAAAGGATTTATAAACCTTGTGGGCTTGTAAAATTAAGGTATTATGTTGCAATTTATTTTTTGAATAATTAAAAAGCCTAGCGCCATTTAGACCGTATAATTAATAATATGAAAAAAATAATATACATCTTATTCTTGGTTTTAATTGTGGGTTGTGCTTCCAGTCAAGCTCAAAATTTTAAAACACATAAAGTTAAGCAAGGGGAAACCATTGAAAGCATTGCCAAACGCTATCAAGTAAACACACAAGATATCTATGGTTTGAATCCAGATGCCAAAAAAGGAATCAAAACAAACGCAGTTTTGATCATTCCCAATTCCAAAAGTTCAAATTCAGCGCCTCAAGCCACTATTGAAAAGGAATTGGTTGGGTTTAAACAGCATAAGGTAAAGCGAAAAGAAACCCTATACAGCCTAGCTAAAGAATATGATGTTGAAGAAGCTGAAATAAAAAAACACAACACATTTTTATATGCCAATAACCTCCGTAAAGGGGATGATTTAAAAATTCCGGTTTACAAAAAAGTGTTTACAGTTTCAAAACCGGAAAGCACAACAAAAATATACACAGTTTTACCAAAAGAGGGTAAATGGCGTATTGCCTACAAATTTGGGATTACCATCGATCAGTTGGAAGCATTGAACCCAGATATGGGAGAGGTTTTAAATGTTGGAGACCAAATACATGTGCCAAACATTAACCAAAAAGAAGAAAAACCTATAGACGAAGCCTATTCATATTACAAAGTCTTGCCAAAAGAAGGCTTTTACAGACTGAAACTGAAATTGGGTGTGGAGCAAGAGCAATTGGAAATTTTAAATCCAGGCCTTAAAGAATCTGGTTTAAAAGAAGGGATGATTTTAAAAATCCCTTACAATGCAACAGTAGGGGAAACCACAAATACAGAGCAACAGGAAATAGATCTAACAGATCGTATCAAGAGCTCCAATACAAAACATCTTGTAATCATGCTGCCATTTCAACTTAATAAAGTGGATGCAGACTCTATACAAGACGCAAAAAAAGAACTTACCTCAAATCCATTTCTTAGCATGTCAATGGATTTCCATTCGGGAGCATTAATGGCTTTGGACTCACTTAAAAAGTTGGGAGTTAATTTAAAAGTGGATGTTTACGACACTAAGAATTTATTAAGTGAAGTGTCACATATTTTAAACACCAATGAATTTAGTGATGTGGATGCCGTTATTGGGCCCTTTATGCAAAACAACATAGAGAAAGTAGCTTCAGAATTAAAAACGTACCAAGTTCCTGTAATATCTCCAATCACCAAAAACGTGACACTTACAGAAAATGTGTTTCAATCCAGGCCTTCTGAATCGTTACTTTATGATAAAATAGTTGATTTTGTAAAAAACGATAGTATCAAGCAACATGTGATCATTGTGTCTGATGCAAAGCATACCAAAGTCAGTGATAACCTGAAACGCACCTTTTTGTCGGCGTCACAAGTATTTTCAAGAAAAAACAGAAAAGGGGAAGATGCCTTTTATATCTTGGATCAAGATATTTTAGGGAGTCTAAAGCCTGGGAAAAATGTTGTCTTTTTAGAGTCTGATAATCCAGGATTTGTGTCCAATGTCACCAGTAAATTGAACTCCATGAAAAATAAGGAGCGCAACATTGTATTGGTTACCACCAATATGAATGCAGCTTTTGAAGACGATGAAGTTTCAAATTACCATTTGTCACATTTGGACTTTCATTTTCCAACCATTTCCAAATCTTACAATGAAGACGATAATAATTCCTTTGTAAAAGCATACGAAAAGCGTTATGGCATTACGCCTAACAAAGTAGCAGTCCGCGGTTTTGATATAACCATGGATGTGGTATTGCGTTTGGTAAGTTCAGAAGACTTATACCTTTCTGTCACGGAAGCTCCATTAACAGAATATGTTGAGAACAAATTTGCCTATAAAAAGAAATTTTTAGGTGGTTATTATAACGATACGGTTTACTTGGTTAAATATCAAGATTTAAAAATTGTTGAAGTAAACTAAATACTTCAAGGCCTGGTGCCACTTAATAATATAAATGTATTATGAAAACAATGTGGCATAAAGGAGGATTTTTGGTGGTTTTTGTACTTGTTGATTGTTTGGTCTTTTCACAAAATGTGCCTGGCATCACTTGGTCGGAAACATTCAAGTTGTCATGGAACGATTTTAAAGACCAACCAGATCCAGACACAGATGTGGTTGCCATAACGGCTTCAGGACTTACCTTTCACTATGCCATTCAAAAAGAAAACGATGAGATCATTGGGTTTAGCACAGAAGTAAAAACCAGTTTTTACCCTGAAAAATCATGGGTAAAATCAGAAAGAGCCAATGCACACATTTTGTCGCATGAACAATTGCATTTTGATATTACGGAATTACATGCAAGGAGGTTTAGACAGCAATTATCTAAACTAAAAGTTTCAAAAAATCTAGTTGAAACCTTAGATTCGATACATTATCAAATTCAAACAGATTTGAAATTGATGCAGAATGTATACGATATGGAAACGGATTTTTCAAGGGATATAAAAGCTCAGGCCCATTGGGAACAGCATGTGCAGGAAGAATTGTTGAAGCTTTCAGGATTTAAATCTTAACTATTTATTTTGATACAACCAGACAAAGAGTTTTTAATTAAATTGGCACACACCAAAATGCCATTTGGAAAATATAAAGACCGTTATCTTATAGATTTACCAGAATATTATGTGGTTTGGTATCATAACAAAGGGTTTCCTAAAGGACCATTGGGACAGATGTTGGAAACAGTGTATGAATTAAAATTAAATGGCTTGGAAGAGTTAATAAGAAATATAAAACGCCAGTTTCCCAAATAAATTCTAACCTGTACCAAATGTAAATTTAATCTAAAAATGGTTTTAGGTATTGAGTGCTTATATGTTTTTAAAAGCTTATTTTAAAAAACATTACCCAATATTAAGCTGTTGGTACCATGAAACAAGGTGCTTACAGTAAACCATTAATTTTCCAAACAAATAACCGTATAAACTTGAAACTTCTCAACTTAAAATTGTAAATTTGCCTGCGTTTAACAGCGCAACATGACAACGACTACAAAATACATATTTGTAACAGGAGGTGTGACTTCTTCCTTAGGAAAAGGCATAATTGCAGCTTCTCTTGCAAAATTACTTCAAGCACAAGGTTATAGAACAACCATCCAAAAACTGGACCCTTATATCAATGTCGATCCAGGGACTTTAAATCCTTACGAGCATGGAGAATGCTATGTAACGGATGATGGAGCAGAAACCGACTTGGATTTAGGTCATTACGAACGTTTTTTAAACGTACCAACCAGTCAGGCAAACAATGTGACTACTGGGAGAATTTACCAAAGCGTTATCCAAAAGGAAAGACGTGGAGAGTTTTTAGGGAAGACCGTTCAAGTCATTCCCCACATTACAGACGAAATTAAGGAACGTGTTCAAATACTTGGCAAATCTGGAGATTACGATATTGTGATCACTGAAATTGGTGGAACCGTTGGTGATATTGAATCCTTACCTTATGTGGAAGCTGTACGTCAGTTAAAATGGGATTTGGGAGACAACAATGCCATTGTGATCCATTTAACCTTGGTACCCTTTTTATCGGCAGCTGGAGAATTAAAAACCAAGCCAACCCAGCACAGTGTAAAAACCTTGATGGAATCTGGTGTTATGGCAGATATCCTAGTGTGTAGAACAGAACACGAATTGCCAGACGAGCTAAGAAGTAAATTGGCCAAATTCTGTAATGTACGCGAAGAAGCTGTTATTCAATCCATAGATGCTTCAACCATTTACGATGTGCCAAATTTAATGCTGGAACAAGGTTTGGATAAAGTGGTTTTAAAGAAACTGGCCTTGGAAAGCTATACGCCAGATTTAACCAATTGGAATAAATTTTTGCAACGTCATAAAAACCCAACAACCGAAATTACCATTGGTTTAATAGGGAAATATGTAGAACTTCAGGATTCCTATAAGTCTATTTTAGAAGCTTTTATCCATGCTGGAGCAGAAAACGAAGTAAAGGTAAATGTAGAACCCATTCATTCCGAATATTTAAACCAGGACAATATTAAAGTAAAACTTTCTCATTTAGATGGGGTTTTGGTTGCTCCAGGTTTTGGTGAAAGAGGAATTGAAGGAAAAATAGAAGCTGTAAAATTTGTTAGGGAAAACAACATTCCTTTCTTGGGGATTTGTTTGGGCATGCAAATGGCTGTTATAGAATTTGCTAGAAATGTCCTGAATTTAAAAGATGCCAATTCTACAGAAATGGACAGCAAAACACCACATCCCGTGATTGCCTTAATGGACGAACAAAAAAATGTAACCGATAAAGGAGGAACCATGAGACTTGGTGCTTGGGCTTGCGATTTAAAAATGAATTCATTGGCACAAAAAGTATATAAAGCCAACACCATTTTAGAGCGTCACAGACACCGTTTTGAATTTAACAACAGTTACAAAGAGCAAATTGAAGCTGCTGGTATGTTGGCAACTGGTTTAAATCCAGATACAGGACTTGTTGAAATTATTGAAATCCCAGAACATCCATGGTTTGTAGGTGTGCAATACCATCCAGAATACAAAAGTACGGTTGCCAACCCACATCCGTTGTTCGTGGCTTTTATCAAAGCAGCTTTAAAACATAAAAAAACAGGAAAAAGTGCCAGTATGGCACAAAAATAAAAACGGATTGGTTTTTGACTTATCCAAACGTCCCTAAAACAGGGATATTAATAAACCACCAAGGTTTTCTTCAATTAACAAGAAGAGATAAATATGGAAGAAAAGAAAATTGACTTAAATTCGATTATCGGATTTGTACTTATTTTTGGGATACTTGTGTACATGATGTACATGAATAAACCAACTGAAGAAGAGCAAGCAGCTCAGGAACAGGCCAAGCAAGAACAATTGGAAGCTGAGAAAAAAGCTGCTGAACAAAATAATGTAGCTGTTACCACTGCTGAGGATTTTTCTGCCGCAACCCTAACAGACTCTTTGCAATTGGTAGCCCTAAACAATAAATTGGGAGCTTTTGCTTATTCATCCACACTTCCATCGGCTACCAACAACGAAACTGTTGTTGAAAACGATGTGCTAGCCCTAAAATTCAGCAATAAAGGAGGTTATTTATCTGAAATTAAACTAAAAAAGTTTGTCGATTTTGATTCGGTTCCTATCTACCTGGTTAGAAATGGAAATACCGATTTCAATATTAATTTCGGTACAACCGATAGCCGCATTCTAAATACCAAAGACCTCTATTTTCAGCCTACTGTAACCAAAAATGGAGAGAACACTGTGGTTTCCATGAAACTGAAAGTATCTCCGGAAAAATACTTGGAGTATCGTTATGAGTTAAAACCAAACGATTATATGGTAGATTTTACCATTCAATCCAAAGGCTTGAATAACGTCATCAACAGTTCTCAGGAAGTGAATTTAAACTGGAGTTTAAAAGCCTATCGCCACGATCAAAGCATTAGCTACGAAAACCGTTACACACGCTTAACCTATCAATACGACGAAGGTAAAATAGACAAACTGGCTCAAGCAGGTAGTGATGAGGAGCTTATAGAAGATGTTAAATGGTTGTCTTACAGACAGCATTTCTTTAGTTCCATTATGGTTTCTAAAGAACCTATAAAACGTGTAAATATTGCTTCTGAAGATTTGGTGACCAACGAAGATGTTGATACTGTTTTTACCAAACAATTTATCACCAAGTTCCCACTGACTTTTCAGGCAGGTGAAATAAACCAACCTTTAAAATTTTATTTTGGACCTACAGACAGTAAGATATTAAAGAAATATGACGATAACCTAGATGAAAGCATTCCGTTTGGTTGGGGTATTTTTGGATGGATCAACAAAGCCTTGTTTATTCCATTATTTGGCTTTTTAAGTAGTTTCTTGCCTTATGGAATTGCCATTATTGTCATGACCATTCTTATAAAGCTGTTAATGTCTTTTGTACAGTACAAGCAATTTTTGTCACAGGCCAAATTAAAGGTCTTAAAACCAGAATTGGATGCCATAAGGGAAAAATACAAAGACAACAAAATGAAAGCACAACAGGAAACCATGGCGCTTCAAAACAAAGCTGGGGCAAGTCCGTTAAGTGGTTGTTTGCCAGGGCTTATTCAGTTGCCGGTTTTCTATGCCCTGTTTATGTTCTTCCCAACAGCGTTCGATTTAAGACAGAAAAGTTTCCTTTGGGCAGACGACTTATCTTCTTACGATGCTGTGGCATATTTACCGTTTAAAATTCCTTTCTATGGAGACCATGTGAGTTTATTTCCTATTTTGGCTGCCATTGCTATTTTCTTTTACATGAAAATGACAACAGGACAGCAAATGGCCTCACAGCCAACACAGGAAGGCATGCCAGACATGGCAAAGATGATGAAGTTCATGATTTACCTGTCGCCATTAATGATGTTGTTTTTCTTTAATAATTACGCATCAGGATTAAGTTTGTACTATTTCATTTCCAACGTCATTAGTATAGGAATCATGTTGGTAATCAAGAATTACATCCTGGACGAAGATAAAATCCATGCGCAAATTCAGGTCAATAAAAAGAAACCTAAAAAGCAAAACCGTTTCCAGAAAAAAATGGAACAAATGATGGAACAGGCAGAGCAGCAAAAACAAGCGCAACAAAAACGTAAAAAATAATTTTAAGCTGCCATATTTGGCAGCTTTTTTGTTAAATAACATTTTAAGTTAGTAAACGTTATAATAGCAATTAAACAAAATATATATATTTAATATGAAACAGGTTCTGGTTCTTTTACTAGTGGTTATCCCTACCTTAATCATGGCTCAAAACATCAACCAGTTTGATGAAAATGGGAAAAGACATGGTGTCTGGAAAAAAACGTTCGACAATACCAATGTGCTTCGGTATGAAGGCGCATTTAAAAACGGCAAAGAAATAGGGTTGTTTAAATTTTACAAAAACATCAATAACGAAGCAGTATTAACAGCTACCAAACAATTTAATGAGAACGACAATCTAGCAGAAGTGACCTTCTATGCATCAAACGGAATGATTATTAGCAAAGGTTTGATGAAAGAAAAAAAATACATTGGAGCTTGGACCTACTATCACAACAACTCCAACCAAGTCATGACTTTGGAACATTATAACAACCAAGGACAGTTGCATGGAGAGAGTTTGGTTTATTACCAAAGTGGACAAATAGCTGAAAACCGATTTTATAAGGAAGGCAAACTCCATGGAAAAGCCACTTGGTTTTATGAAAATGGAAACCTTATGAAAAGCTATCACTATGTCCAAGGGGAGTTACATGGCGAAGCCAAATTTTATAATGCCAATGGAACATTGGAAATTGAAGGTCAATATAAAAACGATAGAAAAGATGGAATATGGAAATACTATAAAGAAGGTGAATTAAACGAAGAAAAAGATTTTACGCGCTATTCCAAAAATCCTTATTTAAAGAAAGACTAACACCTATTTAATCTGGCAAACCCTAAAAACTTTGCCTTGAAGCTTTGTTTTTACCTTTTTTAAGGAGTGTTTGTAACTGTTTTACTGGCAGTCTCGGGTGTGGCAAAATATAAAAGCTCCTTATTTTCATAAGGAGCTTTACTTTTTAGGTAAATCACAAGTTGAGTAAGCTATTAATCAATCGAAGTAGGGAGTTCACCTAAACATAAGTACCGTAAAAATAGGAAAAATTATTGTCATTTTGAAAACTTTTAGGGACTAAAAATCAGGGCTTTTGGGTAACCTATTGAAAGCGATAGTATTAAGCAGCTGTACTTTAATTAATAAACCGTTAAAAAGAGATAGATTTATCTAAAATACCTATCTTTGCAAACTGAAATTATGAAGAAAAAACGTGTAATAGTTGGACTTTCTGGAGGTGTCGATTCCAGTGTGGCAGCATACCTGCTTAAAGAGCAAGGATATGAGGTTATAGGCCTGTTTATGAAAAACTGGCATGACGATTCTGTAACTATTTCCAACGAATGTCCTTGGTTGGACGATAGTAACGATGCCATGTTGGTGGCAGATAAATTGGGAATCCCTTTTCAAACGGTCGATTTAAGCGAGCAGTACAAAGAGCGTATTGTGGACTATATGTTCCATGAATATGAAAAAGGCCGAACCCCAAATCCAGATGTGCTGTGCAATCGTGAGATTAAATTCGATGTGTTTATGAAAATAGCCCTGGATCTTGGAGCAGATTATGTGGCAACGGGACACTATTGTAGAAAACACACCATTGAAAAAGATGGTAAACAAATACACCAACTCTTGGCTGGAGCAGATGCCAATAAGGACCAATCGTATTTTTTATGCCAGCTATCCCAAGAGCAATTGGCCAAAGCCTTGTTTCCTATTGGCGAATTGCAAAAACCAGAGGTTAGGGAGATTGCAGCACAACAAGGTTTGATTACTGCCGAAAAGAAAGATTCTCAAGGACTTTGTTTTATTGGGAAAGTCCGGTTGCCAGAATTTCTTCAGCAACAATTAAAACCTAAAGAAGGTTTTATTGTTGAGGTTTCAGACGATTTTCAAGCTTACAATCAGGAATTGCCCAAGTTTCAATCCAAGACCGAAGAATTGCAATATCTGTCCAAGAAGATATCCTACAAAAAACAAGATGGTAAAGTGGTTGGCAAACACCAAGGTGCACATTATTTTACCAAAGGGCAACGCAAGGGCTTAGCTGTTGGAGGGACTGTGGAACCGCTTTTTGTTATTGACACCAATGTGGAAGACAACATAATTTATACAGGTCAGGGCAAGCAACATCCAGGATTGTTTAAAAAGGTACTTTTTGTATCAAACGACGAGCTGCACTGGGTTCGTGAAGACTTGAAGCTTCAAATAGATGGGACCATGGATGTTATGGCGAGGATTCGATACAGGCAACCTTTGCAAAAAGCGACTTTACATCAAGTAGATTCAGGTATGTATGTAGAGTTTCAAGAACCACAATCTGCCATAACCGAAGGACAATTTGTGGCATGGTATCTTAACGATGAATTAGTTGGTTCTGGAGTAATTTCTTAAATTGCATGAGTAAATAAGATACTCATGACCTCAAGACTACTTTTTTTAATACTGCTCTGCATGCCATTTCGTGTTTTTTCCCAAGAAGATGCTTGGGTGTATTTAACAGATAAAGAGAATGTGGCTCAAGCTTTGGCAAATCCTATTTCTATTTTAACTCAAGAAGCCATAGATAGAAAAATGGCTCATGGAGTTTCTATAGACTCTCGGGATGTTCCAGTAAACGAAAACTATATTTCGCAATTAAAACAGCAATCGGGTATTACGGTTTTGGCTAAATCCAAATGGTTCAACGCTGTTCATGTTCGTGGTACGGAAACAGATATCAATAATTTGGTAGCGTTACCTTATGTGGATCACATTATTTTCGCTAATAAAAGCTTAAATGCAAGAGTGGAAATTCCAAAAAATAAATTTGAGTTTGAAACAGCACGAACCAGTTTTGATTATGGTCAAGCTGCCAATCAAATAACAATGATTCAAGGGGATGTTTTGCATCAAAGCAACCACACAGGAAACGGAATGGTCATTGCTGTAATTGATGCTGGTTTTCCCAATGTGAATACCATGGGAGCTTTCCAGCGCTTAAGGGATAACAATGGTATTTTGGGAGCTTATGATTTTTTTGATAGAAATCCAGATGTTTACGCCAATACCTCCAGTTCCCACGGAACCTTGGTTTTAAGCACCATGGCTGGCTATGTGGAAGGGTCTTATGTTGGTACGGCACCAGATGCTTCGTATTATTTGTTTAGAACAGAAAATGCCCCAGACGAAAATCCCGTAGAGGAAAGTCTTTGGGTAGAAGCAGCCGAACGTGCAGATAGTTTGGGAGTGGACATCATCAATTCTTCTTTGGGATATAAAATTTATGACAATGCCAATTACAATCATACCGATGCAGATTTGGACGGACTGACCACCTACATTAGCAAAGGGGCCAATATCGCTTTTGAAAAAGGCATCTTGGTTGTAAATTCTGCAGGAAATGCTGGTACAAATGGATTGAATGCTCCTGCCGATGCAGCTGGAGTTTTTACCATAGGGGCTGTGGATGCTAATGGAGATTATGCCGGTTTTAGCTCTCAAGGCAGCATCTTTCAACCTACCCAAAAACCAGATGTGGTGACTCAAGGCCAAGCCAGTGCTGTAATTTGGTCAAACAACAACATAGGAACCGCCAATGGCACCTCTTTCAGTGCACCTATTATGGCTGGAGCTTTAGCCTGTTTATGGGAAGCCTTACCAGATTTAACCAATGCCGAAATCATGCAGTTGGTTCGGGAATCGGCCTCACAATACCTAACACCAGACTATACTTTGGGATATGGAATCCCCAATTTGGCCACAGCCTTAAATCAAGGCTTAAGCCTTCCGGAGGCTGAAAACCTCCAACATAACATTCAAATATATCCAAACCCTGTATGGCATGAACTGCATCTCAAGATGCCTTCTACAGAAACAAATGTTCAGGTTATTGTATATACCATCTTAGGAAAAGCAGTCATGGAAGCAAAGGTGTTCCAGTCTACAACAATCAACATGTCCTCCCTAGCTAATGGGGTTTATTTATTAAAAATCAATACTCAAAAAGAGACAATAACCAAAAAAATCATCAAAAAATAATACAATCTCAATATAGAATCAGTTTCAAGAATTATCTTGATCAAAGTCGAAAGCTCTTTTAACAATATATTTATGACAAACAGAATCACACAACTTTTCAATACCACATATCCAATCGTTCAAGCCGGCATGATCTGGAATTCCGGTTGGCGCTTGGCTTCGGCTGCAAGCAATGCAGGAGCATTAGGTTTAATAGGGGCAGGATCCATGTACCCTGACGTTTTAAGGGAACACATTCAAAAATGCCAAAAAGCCACTAACAAACCATTTGGGGTCAATGTGCCTATGCTGTATCCAAACATCCAGGAGATCATGGATATTATTGTGGAAGAAAATGTTAAGATTGTATTTACCTCGGCAGGAAACCCTAAAACCTGGACCAGTTGGTTACAGGACAAAGGCATCACTGTGGTACATGTGGTAAGTAGTGTGAAATTTGCATTAAAAGCTCAAGAAGCAGGTGTGGATGCTGTGGTTGCCGAAGGTTTTGAAGCTGGAGGACACAATGGAAGGGACGAAACCACTACCTTAACATTAATTCCTATGGTAAAGGAGCACTTGCAAATTCCATTAATTGCAGCTGGAGGAATTGCTACAGGAAAAGCCATGTTGGCAGCCATGGTTTTAGGAGCCGATGGCGTGCAAGTGGGCAGCCGTTTTGTGGCCAGCGAAGAAAGCTCGGCACACCAAGCCTTTAAACAAGTGGTTGTGGATGTTAAAGAAGGCGATACCCAATTAACCCTAAAAGAATTGGCACCTGTTCGTTTGGTGAAAAATAAATTTTACAACGAGATTCAGGAATTGTATAAAACAGCTCCAACACCTGAACAATTAAAAGACTTATTAGGTCGTGCAAGAGCAAAACGGGGCATGTTTGAAGGCGATTTGGATGATGGCGAATTGGAAATAGGCCAAATTGCTGGTTTGATACATGACATTAAACCAGCTGCTCAAATTGTGGCAGACATGATGCAGGAATTTGAGGAAGCGAAACAGTTTGTTGCTACACTTTAAAATCCTACTTATGAAATTAAAACACCTTCCAATATTGTTGTGCCTGACGTTCTGTATATCATTGGCAACAGCCCAAAAACCTGAAAAAGTTAAAAAGGTTACGGAAAAAGTGTCTTTTGGAACGGCAACATACCAAGTTTTAAAATCAGATAAAATAACCAAACATGGTACTTATAAGGTCATGGATTATATTTATAAACAACCACTAGTTGTCGGCACTTATCTGTATGGTGAAAAAAATGGTGTATGGAAGGCATGGTATGCAGGAACAAATCACTTAAAAAACGAAGGGACTTATAAAGCAAATAAAAAAGTAGGGATTTGGAAGTATTACGATTATTTTGGGGTATTGCTGCATAGCTATAACCATGACACAGATACCCTTATATTTTCCAGTGCATGTGGAACCGATACAAAATATGAAGTGCTTGTTGATGGAATATCAGTTTGGAAAACCCTTGATTGTCCACCAGCATACCTTGGAGGGATCTCAAATTTGAATATCGATATTACAAATACCTATATTAATTCCAAAAAAGAAAACACCAATGCTGTTGGAGCTATTTATGCAGATATTTCCATATTAGTTAAAAAAGATGGGACTGTTGGAGACCTAAGAGCAAATGAACCCTTGTTAAACCAAGATTTCAGGATTATATTGGAAGATATGATAAACAATACAAAAGGCGAGTGGTTGCCAGCTGAATTGGATGGGGAAAAAGAGGATGCCTATGTGGTCTTAAAGTCTGTTATATCGAGTTTTCAAACAAGTGATTAAACGTTGCAGTACAACTATTGCTTCAATAAGGCATCAATAGAAACCTGATACAGCCTACTGGAGCCATTATCGGCTTTATGCAATTCGCTTATAAATTCTTCAGTGGTTAAGGCCTTTTCCTGTTGTACCTTTGTATGGTCCCGTTTGCTTGTAAAGTATAAGGTATTCGTTTTGGTATCTACAAAAGGACAGTAATCCATCTTGTTGGAATTGATGTTTGCTCCTAAATTTTCAGCAGGTGTCCATCCGTCCTCTGTTTGAAAACTGATGTATAGATCCCCACTTCCAAAACCGTCTTTTCGGTTATAACTTCCAAAAATAATGTAGGAGGCATCTGGAGCAATAAAGGCATTGTATTCATACCCTTCGGTATTTATGGACATAGGTAGTTTCTTGGGTTTTTGGTACCTATTGTTTTCATAAACGCTAATATAAATATCATCCTTCGTTTTTAAATCTGGATTGTCTCGTGTAAAATAAAAGTCCCCATTGTTTGCAATGGAAGGGTAAAACTCTCCATCTTCCGTATTTATGGGGCTTCCTATATTTTTTGGTTCAGACCAAGCAGCGTCTAAAGTGGCTCGTTCCACAAACCAAATATCAAAATCTTTTTGCTGGATTTGACTTTGGTCTAAGGGTCTGCTGGACACAAAATAGAGTGTCAATCCATTTGAAGCAAAATATGGTTCCAAATCAAAATGCATCCCGGAAAACGAAGCAATTTCAGGTTGCGACCAAATGTTGTTTTCTTTTTTAACAGAAACAATGGCAGATAAATTGCCCATGACACTTTGTGCTGTAAACAATATTTCTTTGCCATTAGGCGATAGGGTAAAATCCCTAACGTTAGGGAATTGTTTGGTGAGCTCTGCTAAAAATAATTCTGGGGTTTCCTGCGAAAAGCTAAACAGTGAAATAAGCGAAATTCCTATGGTGTAAATAAATTTCATATATAAAATTTGAAGCAAGATACTGAAAGCCATAAAACCAAATTCTTAACAGGATGTTAATCTGTTATAAAAACCAACAGTTGGTTAGTTTAACAAAAAGCTAAGTGCTACTTTTGCCAAATGGTTTTAAGCAACTACACCAAAGAGTTTAAATACAACTGGAAACTGTCGGCTCCTGTCATGTTGGGCATGTTGGGACATACCTTTGTGCAGTTTATAGACAATGTGATGGTTGGGCAATTGGGAACTGCCGAACTGGCTGCTGTGTCCCTTGGTAATAGTTTTATGTTTATTGCCATGTCTTTAGGGATAGGTTTCTCTACGGCCATTACGCCTTTGGTTGCCGAAGCAGATGCAGCCAAACATTTTTCAAAAGGGAAATCGGCATTCAAACACGGTCTGTTTTTATGTACCGTTTTAGGGGTTTCCTTGTTCCTATTGGTGTTTTTTGCAAAACCCCTCATGTATTTAATGAAACAGCCCTTGGAAGTGGTTGAACTGGCTATTCCGTATTTAAATTTGGTGGCCGTTTCATTAATTCCATTAATAGTGTTTCAGGCCTTTAAACAGTTCAGCGACGGTTTGTCCATGACCAGATATCCCATGTATGCAACCATTTTGGCAAATGTGGTAAACGTGTTTTTAAACTACGTGTTGATTTTTGGAAAGTTTGGTTTTCCAGAACTGGGCATAGTTGGAGCTGCTTATGGTACATTGGCATCACGAGTGGTCATGGTGGCATATATTTGGTGGTTGCTAAAAGGAAAAGAAAAATCCAAAGCCTATGTTACCAACATCAAGTTTTTTTCATTAAACAAATTGATGCTAAAAAAACTGATGAACTTGGGTGCTCCAAGTGCCATGCAAATGTTTTTTGAAGTGGCCATTTTTACAGCAGCCATTTGGTTAAGTGGCTTGTTGGGCAAAAACCCACAGGCAGCAAATCAAATAGCTTTAAACCTATCGTCCATGACCTTTATGGTGGCTATGGGATTAAGTGTCACTTCCATGATTCGGGTTGGTAACCAGAAAGGCTTAAAAAATTATCTGGAACTGAGACGCATTGCCTTTTCCATTTTTTTATTGGGAACCATATTTGCTGTCTTTTTTGCCATAGTCTTTTTTGCGTTTCATAAGCATTTACCTAAAATGTATGTGGATTTTAACGATTTGGAAAACCTGGCAGACAATACCGAAGTGGTAAGCATTGCATCCAAACTATTGATAGCAGCAGCCTTTTTTCAAATAAGTGATAGCATTCAAGTCGTGATGCTTGGTGCTCTAAGAGGTTTACAGGATGTAAAAATCCCAACCATTATGACCTTTGTTTCCTATTGGATCATAGGGTTTCCTATTAGTTTTTTCTTGGGAAAAGAGGAAGCTTATGGAAGTTTTGGGATTTGGTTGGGCTTATTGGCAGGATTAACAACAGCCGCTATTTTATTATATGTTCGATTTAATTATCTTACTAAAAAATTGATTCTTGATAACAACTAACAACTAACAACTAACAACAACTATGGATTTCCCAAAATTCTTATTAGGCGACAACACCGATTATCCAACAGCAATTTTTGTGATACACACAGAATTTCCTAGATTTATTATCAATTTAGAAAATGATGATGTGGAATGGTTGGAAGATTTCGATCAGCACGATCAAAAAGAACTTGAAATGGAGGCTGAAAGTTTAATCCAACAAGCAACCGATTTTTACGACAGGGAAATTTCCCGTTACGAAGATTAATAAACACACAATAATCAAATAAGGGCTTGAATAAAACTAATCAGGGATATTTTAAGCATTTTTAACTATAGGTACCCATAACACATGTTAGAACAACTTTTACAACTGGACACAGACCTTTTTTTATACCTTAACAACTTAGGAAGTACCACTTGGGATGCTTTTTGGATGTTTTATACCACCAAGTTTTATTGGATACCCTTTTATGCTGTGTTGTTGTTTTTAATATTTAGGCAGCATACACCAAAAATGTTTTTGGTAACCTTGGTGGTTGTAGCTCTTATGGTCACTTTTACAGACCAAATCACCAATTTGTTTAAGCATGGGCTCATGCGTCCTAGACCTTGTCATGAAGAAGCTTTACAAAGTGTCATGCGATTGGTAAAACCACATTGTGGTGGTAAATATGGCTATTTTTCTGGTCATGCCTCCAATTCCATGGCAGTTGCTGTTTTTGTAGGCTTGCTGCTAAGGCATAAATACCGATACCTTATTTTTATCATGCTTTTTTGGTCTGCTTTAATGGGATATAGCAGGATTTATATAGGTGTTCATTACCCTCTGGATGTGCTAAGTGGTTTTGTGTTTGGAGCAGGTTCTGGATTTATGTTCTATAAACTAAGTCAGTTTTTAAAGCATAAATACAAGCTTCACTAACTTACTTTCTCTCAAAAATATAAAACACGTTCAAAAGCCTGTCGTTATAGGGTTTGGAATCTGAAGGGAAACGGTTTAAATTATAGGTTCTTAGCTTTTTAATTTCAAAATCGGTTTCCAATCGGTTTAATGTTTTTTCCTTTAAAGGGTCTTTGCTAAGCAATCCAAACCTGCTCTCTTTTGGCATCTTGGTTTCCTCATCGTACAAGGAGATAAAAGGAATTTTGTCTCCATAATACCAAAGCATTTCTGGAGACACATAATTTTCGGCATACAATTTCAATCCTTCAGCTTCCAGTTCGGTTTTAAGATTTGAAATAGACTGGTATTGCTCATTTGTCACCCCTTTGGAAAGTGGCAAGACCGTTAGTATAACACCTGCAAAAAAGAGAATTGTAAGTCTAAATACCATACGTATATTTTTTTGTCTCAAATAAGCTAACATGCTTAGCCCCAATCCGAATAAAACAATTGATGCCAAAATGTAGGATACCAAATGACTGGTTATCGCATCCTTTAAAAACACATAGCCAAGAATGGGAAAAGCCAGTCCAATACAAGCTATAAGTCCAAAATGAACATATACCGGAAAGGTTTCACGTTTATCGGTGAGCGTGTTAAAACGTCTGATTAAATAGTCTATATAAAACCCAATATTGATTGCCAACGGAATTAAAACAGGCATCAGGTATCTCGATTTCTTTTCTGGAATTAGGGAAAGGAGCAGAACGGCCAAAAGGGTCCAAAGCAAACTAAATTGATAGCCCTTTAAATGGTTTACCCTTGTCTTTAAATAAGGATACAACAAACTTATAAAAGCAGGAATGGTCCAAAGGCCACTTTGAGTGAAAAAACTCCAATAATAATAAAACGGTCTGATGTTATAACTGGACCAATTGGAAGTTTCCTTGTCTGTAATGGCATGAAAGGTGTCGGGATCTTGATATCTTACATACAAATACCACCAACCTCCAACCACTAACGCCAAAACAATCACACTTAAAAAGGAAAAGGCCTTGGCTTTTACGTTCTTGTATTTAAATACAAAACCATAAGCCAACAAAAAAGGCAACATCAAGGCATACATGGAAACGGGACCTTTGCTTAAAAACGAAAAGCCTATAAAACAACCTGCCAGAAAGCTGTGTTTCCAATAGGATTTATTTTTTTCAAACAAAAGAAATAACTGATAGATGGCCACACACATAAAGCCATGTGTAAAAATATCCCAAGGCGCTTCAATGGTAATAGCTATAATATAAAAGGAAGTTATGGCAATAAAAGCATGTTGCAGGCTCTGTGTGGTATCTTTAACCAATAACATTGAAATTTTAAATATGGACACTCCAAGAATCATGATAAACAAAATGGCTGGAAGCCTAAGGGCAAAGGTGCTTTTTATACCAAATAGCAATCCAGAGACAGCAGTAAGCCAGGTTGGTAAGGGAGGTTTTTCGTAACGTGGTTCGCCGTTCATGGTGGTTAACAACCAGTTGCCATCTTGTACCATTTCTCTGGCTGTGATAAAGTTCCTGGCTTCCATGATGGAAACATCCAATACCTTTAAATTGGGTAACAACATAAAGGCTGTAAACAAACAGATACTAATAACAGGATGTCTTTTTATAAGTTTTATCATGCCGATTTATGTAATAAAACAAGATTTCTAATATAAATAACGGTTCCTAAAACATGACCTACAAACAGGACTGGATCTTTCCTAAAAATGGCGTAGGTTAAAATCAATGTAGAACCAAACAGACTTAAAATCCAGAAACCCAAAGGCAAAGCAGATTCTTTGTGTCTTTCGGAATAAATCCACTGATACACAAAACGTAGGGTAAAAACAACTTGAGACACAATGCCCAAGGCCAATAACCAAAACGGAATGGCTTCGTTTTTAAATAATAGTTCCACATCTATGGCATTGTTGTTATAATAAAAAATAACAATGAAAATTGGGACAAAAAACAAAAATATCTGTAGGATTTTAGGCAAACGTTGCCATTGATTCTGTAATTGTAAATTCCTAATGTATATAAAATAGGTTAAGGCCTGTCCAAACATGATGGCAAAGTCGTTTCTTAAATATCCATAAACAAACAGTAAAAAGGAAGCCATTAGACTTAAGGACCAAAACAGGGTAGGTGTGGTTACCTGTTTTTGTTTTTCTGAAGTGAGCCATTGTACTATAAGTCTGGAAGAGAATAAAATTTGAGCCAAAAACCCAATACTATATGTAATCCAGTTGCTCATTATCCTTTTTTAGCTACAGTATAGTTAATATACTTTTTCTTCATCCACAAATAAGCAAAACAATCCATTAAAGGGCCAAGCAATCGGTTCCATAAGCCAAACTTGGCAGTACCTGCTATTCTTGGAAAGTGCTGTACGGGAACCTGAATGATTTTTCCTTCCTGTAACAAAATCATGGCTGGTAAAAATCGGTGCAACCCCTTAAACATGGGGATGCGTTTGGCATAGTCTGTTTTAATAACTTTTAAAGGGCATCCCGTATCGTCCATGCCATCGTGGGTGAAGGCACGTCGGATTCCATTGGCAATGGTAGACGACATGTTTTTAACAAAACTGTCTTTTCTGTTGGCCCTCACTCCAGTTACCAAGTCGTAAGTGTCTATGTGCTCTAAAAGTAAATTAAAATCTTCTGGGGCTGTTTGTAAATCGGAATCTATATAGCCTACCAAAGGCGTGTCGACATAATCAAAACCAGCTTTGATGGCAGCACTTAAACCCCTGTTCTCCTTAAAACAGATATAATTGAAATCTGTTTGTCTGTTGCAAATGCTTTCAATAAGGTCTTGGCTTGTATCCTTGGAGCCATCGTTAACAAAAAGGATTTTGGTTTTCCTGGTTGCAATTTTGGTGTAATCCAACAGCGCTTGTTCAACACGAATTAAATTATCTTCTTCATTATAAACGGGAACTATAATGGTAAAATCGTAACTCATAAATGGTTTCTTGGTACTGCAAATGTATTCTTTTTTAAAGAATTCCAATCTTACAAAAAAAAAATGTTTCTTTGTAATAGCTTTAAAACATTTGAAATAACCATTTTAAATAACTAGGTTTATGTTTTTAAAGCAGCATAAAACTAACAAACCATCTATGAAGATTTTAGTAACAGGAGCCGTAGGGTTTATTGGTTCACACACAGCAGAGCGCTTGCAAAGTTTGGGACATCAAGTTGTGGGAATCGATAATTTTTCGCCTTATTATAGTGAAAGCTTAAAGAAATTGAATGAAAAAGCACTCCTGGAAAAAGGCATAACTGTTATAAAAAAAGATTTAAGGGATGCCGATCTGTTGCAAAGGCTGCCTCAGGATGTTGCCTATATTTTTCATTTTGCTGCCCAACCGGGAATTTCCAAAACATCCACTTTTGAAGACTATTTTACAAACAACATCTTGGCTACCAAAAATCTCATAGATTATGCCTTGCAGCTACCAAATTTAAAAATGTTTGCAAACATAGGAACCTCTTCCATATATGGTTTGGAAGCCACCTTTCCTGAAAGTATGGCACCTAAACCAGCCTCGCATTATGGAGTTACCAAATTGGCAGCAGAGCAGTTGGTACTTCAAAAATCAAGGGAAAAGAAAATGAAAGCCTGTTCTTTAAGACTCTATTCGGTAATTGGCCCTCGGGAACGACCGGAGAAAATGTACACCAAACTTATAGCCTGTGCTTTCAATGACCAAGCATTCCCCTTATATAAAGGTTCCGCCACACATTTGAGAAGTTTTACCTATGTTGGGGATATTGTAGATGGTATAGTAAGTATTATCGATAAGGAACATGCAGTTGATGGGGAAATTATCAACTTGGGCACAGAGGTGGAACATACCACACAAGAAGGGATTGAAGCTGTGGAATCCGTAATTGGGAAATCTATTAAAATAGCTCATGTGGAAGCGAGGGCTGGCGATCAGTTACGTACCAAGGCCAATATAGATAAAGCCAAAAAACTGCTTGCTTACAATCCACAAACCACCTTGTTGGATGGGGTTAAAAAGCAGGTGGAATGGTACAAGGCCCATTTTTTAAAATAAAATTTCAATAGTTTTGTCATTAAGGTTTTTGGTATCGATTACAACCTTATAACCTCAGTTTTAATTTCTAACGGTTATTACATGGATTTCTAGGGTTTCGCTCCCTTACAAAGGGTATTTTTCGAGTCTTTAATTTTAAACCTTGAACCTTAAAAGGTAATCTGCAGCAGCAAAAGGAGTTGTTTTGTTTTCTTCAATCAATTGCAGTTGTTTTTCTAGGGCTACCTTAATTTCTTTGTCATTGAAAAAATTCGATTTCAAATGCTCCTCAATGGTTTGAATGAGCCAAAATTTATTTTGTTCACTTCGCTTTTTATTAAAATAGGCTGTTTTGTAGGTCAGCGAAACATAATCCTGAATCTGTTCCCAGATATCTTGAATGCCTTCATTTTTTAAGGCACTGCACAACATGACCTTGGGTTGCCATCCGGAAGATTTTTTAGGATACAGGTGCAAGGCCCTGTTAAATTCCACCTTGGCCACTTTGGCTTGTTTTAGGTTGTCCCCATCAGCTTTATTGATGGCTATAAGGTCTGCCATTTCCATAATACCCCGTTTTATACCTTGAAGTTCGTCTCCGGCTCCTGCTAATTTCAATAACAGGAAAAAATCTACCATGCTGTGCACGGCAGTCTCACTTTGTCCCACCCCAACAGTTTCAATTATAATGGTGTCAAAACCAGCAGCTTCACATAAAATAATGGTTTCCCGGGTTTTTCTGGCAACACCCCCAAGCGATTCCCCAGAAGCTGAAGGCCTAATAAAAGCCTTAGGCTCTTTTACCAAAGCTTCCATTCGGGTTTTATCACCTAAAATACTGCCTCTGCTTACCGAGCTGCTTGGGTCTACGGCTAAAACAGCTACTTGTTTTCCCAGACTTGTAGCCAGTAAGCCAAAACTTTCTATAAAGGTGCTTTTGCCTACCCCAGGAACTCCTGTAATACCTATGCGCACAGATTTATTGGCATGTGGCAAACACCCTTTTATAAGGGCATTCGCTTTTTCAAAATGTGATGGGTTCTTGCTTTCAATAAGGGTAATGGCCCGACTTAAGGCTGTGATATCGCCCTGTAATATTCCGGAAATTAGATCTTCGGTACTGGGTTGTTTGTGACGTTTGGATTTTATCCTAGCAATGGAAGACCTGTTAATGCTTTCAGGTTCTTGAATGCCTTTTTTTTCTTCCAATGCCGATTTTTTTTCTTTTGCCACCTGAGCTATTATTTGTTCAAAAGTTGAGATTCAATATTTGAAATGCTTTTAAAAGATAAAGATATCATTATATTTTCGGAAGTAAAACTAAATTTTTAAAGGCTTGTAAAAACAAACTTAAACCCTTAATCCAACGCCTTGAATCTTAGGGTTTATTGATTGGAAACCCACCCGAACGTACCCTCCGGTACAGGCAGGTTGGGGATTGGAGTTTATAGCATAGGATATTGAACTTTAAATCTTAAACCTAGATCCAAGAACAAAGTACAAAGTATAAAGAATTAAGAACCTTAAATCTTAAACAACACAAAGGCTATTTATTTCAATGGCACAACAACTTTTGTGTTATCCCAAGCCATGGTTAAAGACAAATTATCAGTGGAATTATCAAAGCCAATGGTAAATTGTTCCACGGTAGTATCAATTTTTTGGACAGGAACTTCCACATCCACCACATCAAACTCAGGCTCTCTCATGGGTTTCATTTCCATGTCTACGCCCCATGGGTATTCTTTTCTATTGAACATCACATGCCATGTGGAGTCGTTGGGGATGGTCCATAAAGTATATTTTCCAGCAGGAAGGGAGTCGCTACCCACTTTTAAAGGTTTGTTGGTTTCAAAGGTTGTAGCTTCGTTGGCTCCTGTTCGCCAAACCTGATTGTAAGGTACCAGCGCTCCAAAAATCTCACGATTCCTTTTGGAAGGTCTATTGTAAAAAACCTTCAATTCAATATCATCTACCTTAAAACTGACAATTTTTTTCGGACTCAATGGTTTTTTCAACAGGCCATCATTTAAAACAGAGTACACAAAAACACCAATAGCAACAAGCACTAAAAGTCCAATGATCCATTTTAAAAATCTATTCATAACTAGCTATTTTTTTGAGAGATAAAGATACTTTAAAAGATATATTAAGTAAAAATGAAACGCAAATTTCTTTCCAAATATTTTAATAACTTCAAAAAAATATCACTTTTTTGCAACAACCCATTTTTTCTGTCGTCTTTAAAGGGAACAAACCAATTAAAAACCAAAAGTAAGGCATGTTTCAAAGCAGCATTATTGAAAAATGCAAACAAAACGATCGCAAGGCACAAATGCAATTATACAACCAGTACTGCCAGGGCATGTATATTGTGGCAAAGCGATTTTTGAAACAGGATGCTGAAGCCGAAGATATGGTTCAGGAAGCTTTTATTAAAGCGTTTTCCAAACTTCATCAGTATCAAGCTGAGGTCACTTTTGGAGCTTGGTTAAAACGTATTGTCATCAACACCTGTATCGATGCTTTAAAATCCAAAAACCAACAAATGGTCGCTTTGGAAGAGGTGCACCTAAAAGTTGTGGATACAGATGAGAACGACAAATGGTTGGTGGACGATGCTGTTACTTTGGACGACATTAAAGAGGCCATCCTTAAGCTACCTGAAAAATACAGATATGTGGTCATGCTTTACATTATGGAAGGCTACGACCATCAAGAAATTTCGGAAATCTTAAAAATCTCGGAAGTCGCCTCAAGAACACAGCTATATAGAGGGAAATTACAATTGCAAGAACGGTTAAAACAGGTAAAAAATGGCACAAGATATTAGGGAGTTATTCCAAAAGGAGCAAAAAAATGAAACACAGGCAAACCTGCCAGCAGGTCATGAAGCGCGTTTTCTCAAGAAATTGGATGCTGAGTTTTCCAAGACTCCTAAAACAACATGGTCTTGGTGGTATATAGCCGCTAGTATTGTTGTGGTTTTAGGGGTGGGTTTTGGTACCTTTAAGTACTTTCAAGTACCAGGAAACATCCAAGTGGTGGATACGCCTACGGATACAGAATTCAACAAAGGGGAAATACCAACTAGGACTTTGGGGGATATTTCACCAGATCTAAAAAAGGTGGAAGATTATTACTTGGCGAATATCAATTTTGAATTGTCCAAAGTAACCCTAACCCCAGAAAACAAAGACCTTATAGATGGTTACCTCACCCAGTTGGAGACTTTAAACCAAGAGTATAAACGCATCTCTTTAGAGCTAACCCATTCCGGACCCAACGAGCTAACCGTCAATGCCTTGATTACCAATTTAAAGTTTCGTTTAAACCTCATGTACCGTTTAAAAGAACAACTGGAAACTTTAAAAACAACCGATTCAATCAGAAAACGAACAAACGTATAAAACAATCTTAAAAATGAAACACATACTCATAACAAGCTTATTTTTTCTAACGGTCCTTGGAACAAAAGCCCAACAAAAACTGGAAAAAATATCCCAATCCATTAAAGTGACCGATCAGGTCACCATAGACTTAAATACCAATTACACCACTATAGAAATAGATACCTGGAACAAGGATCTTATAGAGATAGAAGCATTTGTGGAGAGCAGCTCTCTAAGCAAGGAGGAGTTAAAAACCTATCTGGACAATTGGAAAATAGAAGTTGAAGGGTCTAACCATTCGGTAACGATTACTTCAGATGCCGATAACCAAGCTTGGGCCTATAATCATCAAATTTTAAGCGAGCAATCTTTTGGAGCCTTACAGGATCTGGAATTTGAATTGGCCAATATGCCCATTATGGATGGGTTGATGGAATCTTTAGACTTGGCCAATATGCCCAAAATGCCCAAAATGCCGAAACTACCAGAATTGCCCGAAGGCATGACCAAGTCTGATTTCAATTTCGAAAAATATCAAAAGGAAGGCGATGCTTATATGGAAAAATGGAGTAAGGAATATGGTGAAACCTACGGTAAGGAATATGCCAAACGTATGGAAGCTTGGGCCAAACAAGTGGAATCCAGCGAGGAAATGAAAAACTTTCAAAAACGTATGGAAGCTTGGGGAGAACAATTTGGTAAAGAATTTGGAGAGCAATTTGGCAAAGACATGGAAGCCTGGGGCCAACAATTTGAAAAACGCATGGAAGCCAGGGCAGCTGCACTGGAACAACGCATGGAAGCCCAAGAACAGCGCAAAGAAGCCATGGAGGCTAGGGAAGAGGCTTATAGAAACCGAGCCAAAATCCGCTCAAACAGTCAAAAACCCATACAGGGTTCAGATGTTGGTATGAATGACCAAAAAGTGAAAAAGACCATAAGAATTAAGATGCCTAAAAAAGCCAAACTTAATTTGAATGTGCGTTATGGCGAATTGATTATGGCCTCAGCAATTCACAACTTAAAAGCCGATTTGTCACATACCAGTTTCTTGGCAAATGGCATTGATGGAAGTGAGACTTCCATCAATGCTTCTTATTCCCCAGTGACAATTTCCTATTGGAACTTGGGGGAATTAAAACTGAATTATGTTGAAAAAGCAGACTTAGGTATGGTTAACAGATTGGCTTTGAGTTCCAATTCATCCAATATCTCTATAGGCGAACTACAAGGCAATGCCATTATTGATGGGAGTTTTGGCGACTTGATTATAGGTCATATCTCAGCTGCTTTCAATAACCTAAATATTGTTTTGAAAAATAGCAAAGCAAGGCTAAGCTTGCCAAAAACTGATTATAATTTTCAATTTAAAGGAACATACTCCAGATTAAAACATCCCAAAAAAACTTCAGACGAGATCAATACATCTTTTTCCACAGGCAATTTGGCCAGCGATAAAACCATTGTGGTAAATGCCAAGTACAGTCAGGTGACCCTACAATAATTACAGCTTCTAAAAACAAAATCCCAAAGTGTGAACCTTGGGACTTTATATTTTAACACTATTTAAATGAGAAGCTTTTAACCGGCAACACTGTAAGTGGCGTTTGTGGTTTTGGCTTCAGGGTTGTTTGCTAACTAATCTTCTAGCATCACCCAATCACCACTTGAAATTAAAGGTTCAGCTTGCTTGTATTTAAGGGTTTTGTTTTCCCCACTCATCACATGCTTTATGGTTACCTTATCATTTCTTCCAATTTTAGGTTTGTCACGAACAATGGTTTCCACAACCTCTGGTTGACGTTGTGTGTTTCCAGCAGCTCTGTTTTGTGCCGAACGCTCATCCAGATTAGGGATTTCATCTTTCTGTGTTTGTAAATTCTCTTTTTTTCTGGTTTGTTTGGCTTCTTGAATGGCATTGGTTTCCTCACTAGGAAGTTCCCCTTTAAACAAGAAGGAAATCACATCTTTGTTTACTTGGTCTATCATGCCCTTGAACAATTCAAAAGCCTCAAACTTGTAAATAAGCAATGGATCTTTCTGTTCGTGAACAGCCAATTGAACCGATTGCTTCAACTCGTCCATTTTACGTAAATGGGTTTTCCAAGCATCATCTATAATGGCAAGGGTAATGTTTTTCTCAAAATCTGTGATTAACTGTTTCCCTTCGGTTTCATAAGCCTTTTCCAGGTCTGTTACCACTTGTAGGGTTTTAACGCCATCGGTAAATGGTACCACAATACGCTTAAATTTATCACGTTGGTTTTCGTACACATTTTTAATAACAGGAAACGCCAATTCGGCATTTCTGGTCATTTTTTCCCTGTAATGCGTAAAGGCTGCTTTATAAACCTGTGAGGCAATGTCTTGAACCGATAGTTTTCCAAAAGCTTCTGCTGTTATTGGGGAGCTCATGGAGAAATAACGAATCAGTTCAAACTCAAAGTTTTTATAATCGTTTGCTGCTTTGTTGGTTTCGGCAATACCTTCCGAAGTATCGTAGATCATATTTGCCAAGTCCACACGCAAACGTTCCCCAAAGAGGGCGTGGTGGCGACGTTTGTAAACCACTTCACGTTGCGAGTTCATCACGTCATCATACTCCAGCAAGCGTTTACGAACGCCAAAGTTGTTTTCCTCTACCTTCTTTTGGGCACGTTCAATGGATTTTGAAATCATGGAATGTTGAATCACTTCACCTTCTTTCAAGCCCATTCGGTCCATCATTTTTGCAATACGTTCACTACCAAAAAGGCGCATTAAATTATCTTCCAAAGACACATAAAACTGCGAACTTCCTGGGTCTCCTTGACGCCCAGCACGACCACGTAACTGTCTGTCCACACGACGCGAATCGTGACGCTCTGTACCAATAATGGCCAAACCTCCAGCTTTTTTTACGGCTTCCGATAATTTAATGTCCGTACCACGACCAGCCATGTTGGTAGCAATGGTTACCTGACCGGAATTCCCGGCTTCGGCAACAATTTCTGCCTCTTTTTTGTGCTGCTTCGCGTTTAAGACGTTGTGAGGTATTTTTCTAATGCTAAGCATCTTGCCTAACAATTCACTTATCTCTACCGAGGTGGTACCAATCAATACTGGTCGGCCAGCTTCTGATAGTCGGGTGACCTCATCTATAACTGCATTGTATTTTTCACGTTTGGTTTTGTAAACCAAATCCTCTCTGTCGTCTCTGGCAATAGGTCTGTTGGTTGGAATTTCAACCACATCCAATTTGTATATTTCCCAAAACTCACCAGCTTCTGTAACAGCAGTACCTGTCATCCCAGAGAGTTTACGATACATTCTAAAGTAATTTTGAAGCGTAACCGTAGCAAAGGTTTGCGTGGCTGCTTCAATTTTTACGTTTTCTTTGGCTTCTATGGCTTGGTGCAATCCATCGCTATAACGACGTCCATCCATGATACGTCCTGTTTGTTCATCAACAATCATGACCTTATTGTCCATAACCACATATTGAATGTCCTTTTCAAATAAGGCATAGGCTTTCAGGAGTTGGTTAAGGGTATGGATACGTTCCGATTTAATCCCAAAATCCCTAAACAATTCTTCTTTGGCTTCAGCTTCGGCTTCTTTGGATAGGTTTTGTGCTTCTATTTTAGCTATTTCGGTTCCAATTTCCGGCATCACAAAAAATTGTGGATCGTCGCTACCGGAAAGATATTCAATCCCTTTATCGGAAAGTTCAATTTGATTGTTTTTTTCTTCAATCACATAATACAACTCGGCATCTACCTTTGGCATCTCCCTGTTGTTGTCGGCCATGTATTGGTTTTCGGTTTTTTGAAGCAATTGCTTGATCCCTTCTTCACTTAAAAACTTAATAAGTGCTTTGTTTTTTGGCATTCCCCTGTACACACGCAACAACTGAAAACCTCCTTCTTTGGTGTCGCCTTCAGCGATTAGTTTTTTGGCTTCGGCCAACACACCTGTTAAGTATTTGCGTTGTACCGAAACAATGTCTTCTACTTTTGGTTTTAATGCGTCAAACTCATGGATGTCGCCTTTGGGAACAGGTCCGGAAATAATTAATGGGGTTCTAGCATCATCTACCAATACAGAATCCACCTCATCCACGATGGCAAAATGGTGTGGACGTTGTACCAGGTCGTTTGGCGAGTGGGCCATATTATCACGTAGGTAGTCAAAACCAAATTCGTTGTTAGTTCCGTAGGTAATGTCTGCTAGGTAGGCTTTTTTACGCGCAGCTGAGTTTGGTTGGTGGTAATCAATACAATCCACGGTTAACCCATGGAACTGAAAAATTGGGGCCATCCATGCGCTATCACGTTTCGCCAGGTAATCGTTTACCGTTACCAAGTGTACCCCTTTGCCGGCAAGGGCATTTAAATACATAGGCAAGGTGGCCACTAAGGTTTTACCTTCCCCAGTTTGCATCTCGGCAATTTTACCTTGGTGCATGGCTATACCTCCTATAAGTTGCACATCGTAATGTACCATGTCCCAAGTAATGGGTTTTCCGGCAGCATCCCAAGAATTGGACCAAATGGCCTTCTCGTTATCCAAGCTAACATAATCTTTTTCTCCAGACAGTTCCCTGTCGTAAGTGCTGGCTGTTACCGTAATCTCGGAGTTGTTAACAAAACGCTTGGCTGTTTCTTTAACAACGGCAAAAGCTTCTGGCAAGATCTCGTTCAATACCTCTTCGGTTACCTTATAAATGGTATCTTTTATGCCATCTATTTCTTGATAGATGTCCTCTCTTTTATCAATGTCTTCCGTGGCTTCGGCTTCGGCCATAAGTTTTTCTATGGTCTCGTGGTAAGGTTTCCTGGCTTCAGCAATCTGCTCTTTAAAAGCTGTGGTCTTGGCACGTAACGCGTCGTGGGATAAGCTTTCTAAAGCGGCCTCAAAGGTTTTTATTTTATTTACTAAAGGCATGATGGCCTTGACATCTTGTTTCGACTTGTCGCCGACAAATATTTTTAGTACGGAATCTAAAAGGGTCATTTGTATGTAATTTTTAGTTGTATCAGTTTATGGACCGATAAAAATATGTTATGTACTTTTAGAGGTTTTATAACCCTCAAAGGTACGGTTTGTTATTAAGTTTCCCGAAAAATTAAGCACAAAAAAAGTCTCTGAACGAGACTTTTTAATAATTTGTTACTTATTAGTATTCATCCTCATTCCAGAGGTAATCTTCGTCTGTTGGATAATCAGGCCAAATTTCTTGGATTGATTCATATTGGTCTCCCTCGTCTTCAATAGACTGAAGATTTTCAACTACTTCCAATGGTGCTCCTGTTCTAATGGAATAATCAATTAATTCATCTTTAGTTGCAGGCCAAGGCGCATCGCTTAAATATGATGCTAATTCTAATGTCCAATACATTCTTTAATTGTTTTTATTTTTTGCAAAAATAAATTTTTAGTTCATATAAACAAGAAAAAAAGCAATTAATTGCTCATGAAAAAAAAGAACGTGTTTTCTCACTGTTTTTACTGAAAAATAGCCAATGTGTTTTCAGGTGTTTACAGTGAAAGAGACGGATTAATACTTTTCGGGAATCCATTTAATTTCGTCTGCTTTTAAATCAGAAGACAACTTTCGTGCCAAGACAAAAAGGAAGTCAGATAGACGGTTTAAATACCTAAGTGTGTTTGGTTCTATGGGTTCCAAATCGTTTAAGGCAGTTGCCAAACGTTCGGCCCTACGGCACACACAGCGTGCTATGTGACAGAATGACACGGTTTGGTGCCCTCCCGGAAGGATAAAGTTGGTCATGGGTGGTAAACTCTCATTCATCTGGTCCATTTCCGTTTCCAGACGCTCTATGTTTGCATCCGATATTTTAGGGATGTTTAAACGTTCCTTACCACTTTTTAATAGGGCTTTATCTGGGTCTGTAGCCAAAATGGCACCAACCGTAAAGAGCCTGTCTTGAATATGCGATAACAAGTCTTTGTAGTGCACATCCATGTCTTGATCTTTTAACAAGCCTATATGGGCATTCAATTCATCAACGGTACCATAACTTTCTATGCGTATGTGGTGTTTTGGCACCCTGGTGCCACCAAATAAGGCCGTGGTGCCTTTATCTCCTGTTTTTGTGTAAATTTTCATGTGATAAAGTTAAAATGAAAAAGTGAAAAGGCAAAAGGTTATAGGTTAAAAAGTGATAAGGCATAAGCATAAGTGAAACGTGAAAAGTGCAAAGAGTTTGTTAGTCTGAGCTGAACCTGTCCTGAGCATATCGAAGGGTCGAAGACGCTTATTAAGAATTAAGAATTATGAATTAAGAATTAAGAATTATGAATTTGTGTTTATTAGTTCATTATTTCATTTACTCATTTAGAAAAAGCATAAGGGAAAAAGATATAAGGGAAAAGGCGTAAGAGAAAAGCTTATAGGTTAAGAGTGACGTGTGAAAGGTGAAACGTGATACGTTTTGTACATAAGGGGTAAAACTAAAGGAAAAGGTTCAAACTTGAAATTTAAAAAATATATTTACCTAACACCTAACACCTAATGCCTTATAACAAAATCCTCTTTAGCCTGTTCTTTTCTAAAAAACACCAAGCCCCAAAAAAATGTATCGATGGTCGCTGTCACCTGAGGGTGTTTTTTAATATGCTCCCAAGCTTCTGTCATGTCTTTGGACCAGTAAATATCATCAAAAATAAACACCGAATCGTTGTGGGCTTTGGGCAGTAAGGTTTTAAAGTACCTTAAAGTGGCTTCCTTGCTGTGGTTGCCATCAAAAAATACCAAATCAAAATGGGTTTGTTTTAAAGCCGTCAACTGGGTGTCAAAATCCCCAACAAGAAGTTTGATGTTTTCAGTGTTTTTTAAATAGGTCTTGGCAGTGTCCGATATAGCTTGGCAGCCTTCAATGCTGGTCAGGCTGGCCTTGGGCTGTCCTACATGCAAAGCTTGGGTTGCAATACCTAGGGACGTGCCTAATTCCAAAAGTTGTTCACATTGTAAATACCGCACCAATCTAAAAAGCAATTTGGCTCTTTTAAACGAGGTTCCGGAGTGCTTGGCAATAGAGGAGATAGGTCTTGTAGTATGATTGGATACCTTGGAACCAGCACCTAAATCCGTGATGTTCAAGACCTGCTTGTTGGTTAACAATTGATTTCGGTAGGCTTTTAGCTCTTGGTATTCGGGATAGGTTTTGCTGTCATAAAAACATTTGGTAACCAGATTGTACACAAAAGGGGAATGGACCCCATGTTGGTTGGTGGACTTTAATAGAAATTTTATGTATTGTTTTTGTTGGTACACGGTTTCTGTTGTATGTTCCTGCCTGTCGGTAGACAGGTTTGTTATAGATTTTTAGTTATCCCATAATTTTTTAAACTCAACTCACAACTCACAACTCACAACTCACAACTCACAACTCACAACTCACATCTCACAACTCACAACTCACATCTCACATCTCACAACTCACATCTCACAACTCACATCTCACAACTCACAACACCTAACACCTCACAACCTATAACTGACAACCGACAACCCTCACCCCTCCAGTTTCGAACTTAATTCAAACCAGCGTAACTCCTTGGCTTCAATTTCATCCATGATCTCTTGTAGTTTTTGGGATAAGTCCTGTATCTGTTCTGGACTTAGGCTATCGTCATGGAATTTGGCTTCCAAGGCTTTCTTGTCGTACTCCAGTGAGCTTAATTTACTTTCAATATTTTTATATTCTTTTTGCTCGTTGTAAGACAGTTTGTTGTTGCTGTCTTTTTTCCATTCTTTTTTGTCCTTTTTGGTTTCGTTGATGGAAGACTCTTGTGGCAGACTGTCTTCATAGCTTCTAAAATCGCTATAATTCCCTGGAAAATCTTCTATGAGCCCTTCACCTCTAAACACAAATAGATGATCCACAACCTTATCCATAAAATACCGGTCGTGCGAAACCACTATCAAACAGCCGGGAAAATCCAATAAAAAACTTTCCAAAACATTTAAGGTAACAATATCCAGGTCGTTGGTGGGCTCATCCAGAATTAAAAAGTTGGGGTTTTGAATCAAAACAGTACATAGGTACAAGCGTTTACGTTCTCCGCCACTTAGCTTTTCAACAAAATCATATTGTTTTTTTCTGTCAAATAAAAAGCGTTCCAAGAGTTGTTGCGCACTAATCTGTCTGCCTTTTTTTAAAGGGATGTACTCACCAAACTCTTTAATGACATCAATAACTTTTTGTTCTGGTTTTACCTGAATGCCTGCTTGGGTATAATAACCCATCTGTACCGTTTCACCCACTACAATTTTACCCGAATCCGGTGCTTGTGTTTGGGTAATCAGATTTAAAAAAGTCGATTTACCCGTTCCATTTTTCCCTATAATCCCTAAGCGTTCCCCTCGTTGAAAAGTGTAATCAAAGCCATCCAGGATTATTTTGTCTTTGTAAGCTTTGGACACCTTGTGCAGTTCCAAAATCTTACTGCCCAAACGTTCCATATTCAATTCCAATTGTACCTCATGGTCGTTGCGACGTTGCTGGGCTTTGTGTTTGATGTCGTGAAAATCGTCTATGCGCGATTTGGACTTGGTGGTTCTGGCTTTGGGTTGCTTGCGCATCCATTCCAGTTCTTTTTTAAATAGTTGTTTGGTTTTGCCAAGTTCCACGGCCTCATGTTCTATTCGGGCTTCCCTTTTTTCCAGGTAGTAGGAGTAGTTTCCTTTATAAGTAAACAGTTCCCCTTGGTCCAATTCAATAATTTCATTGCACACACGTTCCAGAAAATACCTGTCGTGCGTCACCATAAACAAGGTCATCTGTTCCTTGGCAAAAAAATCCTCCAGCCACTCAATCATTTCCAGGTCCAGGTGATTGGTAGGCTCATCCAAAATCAACAAATCCGGTTTTTTCAATAGGGCTATGGCCAAAGCCAAACGTTTTTTCTGACCTCCAGAAAGGGTGCTTACTTTTTGGTTTAGGTTTTCCAGTTTTAATTGAAACAGGATTTGCTTGTATTGGGTTTCAAAATCCCAGGCCTGATGACTTTCCATCTGTTCAAAGGCCTTTTGAAATGCTTCGGTGTCCTCAGGATGTTCCAAAGCTTTTTCATAAGCTTTTATCACATCCAAAACTGGGTTCTTGGTGTCAAAAATAGCGGCTTCAACCGTTAAGTTGGGGTTCAAATCCGGGTCCTGCGCCAGAAAGGCGACCTGGATGTCTTTCCTGTAAACAATGCTGCCCGAATCCGGACTGTCTTTTCCAGAGAGCATGTTTAGGATGGATGTTTTTCCAGTCCCATTTTTAGCGACAAAGGCAATTTTTTGGTCTTTGTGGATGCTAAAAGAAAGGTCTTGGAAGAGGGTTAACTCTCCGTAAGATTTCGAAATATGTTCAACGGTTAAGTAGTTCAAAACAGCTATTTTTTGCAAATAAACGTATAAAAACCAAAATTAACCACATTAGTTTTGATATTCCTACTGAAAAGTTATATTTGTGAATAAACTATAAAGTACCTCATGAAGCAGCCCTTCGTTCTTGGATGTATCCTTATGTGTATTTGTATCATGTCTTGTATTCCAAATAAGGATTTGGTGTATTTGCAACATATGGAACAGGCCACAGATAGCACCCAGGTGATTACTGAAAAACAAAAACCCTATCGAATTCAGATCAACGATATATTAAACATCCGTGTCAAGGCCTTGGAACAGGATAATGTGCAAATCTTTAACCCGGTTGGCGAAGAAAACCTAAATGCCGATGGCGATGAACGAGCCTATTTTGATGGTTTTACGGTGGATTTACATGGAAACATACGCATCCCGGTTTTGGGGGAAATCAATGTGTTGGGATATACCACAGAAGAAATCGAGCAAATGTTGGAGAAAAAGCTACTGGAAGAGGAGTTTAAGGAAACAGCCAATATTTTTGTATCGGTGAAGCTTACGGGCATTCGCTATACGGTAAATGGGGAAGTGGGAAGCACTGGTACCAAAACCCTGTACCAAGCCAGGGTGAATATATTTGAAGCCTTGGCCAATGCAGGTGATATTCAAATGACGGGCAACCGTAAAGATGTGTTGGTAATTAGGCAATACCCACAAGGGCAGCAAATCCATCATGTCAACCTTTTGGATGCCAAGGTCATGCAATCGCCTTATTATTACATCCAGCCCAATGACATTATTTATGTCAAGCCCTTAAAGCAAAAATCCTGGGGTACGGGAACCACTACCATGCAAACCGTTGGCACCATTGTTACAGCCTTGTCTTTAGTAACCACAACCCTATTGTTAATAGATAGAATTTAGGCCATGGCAGAATACGAATTTGAAGATATAGACCAAGGAGAGAGTGGAAGTATCAACTTCGATTTTAGAGGGTATTTATTTAAGGTATTAAACCTGTGGAAATTTGTGCTGGCCTGTATCGGGGTAGCCCTAATTATCGCTTATTTTATCAATGTTAGAAAACAAAACGTTTATAAACTGGATTCCTTAATCTCCGTTGAGAACGACCAGAATCCCTTTTTTACGGCCAATACCAGTATTTCCTTCAACTGGGGAGGGGTGTCTGGAAAAATGGGCAAAACCATTACCACGCTTCAAACCCGAACGCACAACGAAAAAGTGGTGGATTCCTTAAAATCCTATATGAATTATTTTGTGGAAGGGAAGTACCGTAAGGTGGATGTTTACAAGGATGCCCCTTTTGTTTTTGAATTGGATAAGACCAAACCACAGGTGTTGGGACATTTTATAGGGGTGCGATTTTTGTCTGGGGATAGCTTTGAAATTTTTACTGAGTTTGAATCCGAAAAAGGGTCTGGACAAATCTATGACACCAAAGCACGTGTTCCTGTTTCCTTGCCTGTAGGACCCTTTAGCAAACAATATCAAATAGGGGAGCTTATCGATCTGCCTTTTTTACATGGGGTGATAAAACCAAGAAATGAACGGACCATTAAATCGGGGCTGGAATTTTTTCTTCAATTCAGTAATTTTGATAATGTGGTCCATGGCTACAAACAAGGCATCGGGGTAAAGCCTTACAGCAATTCTTCAGCCTCTGTTTTGGTACTGTCTTTGGCAGGTACCAACAAAGCCAAAATTGTGGATTATTTAAATACCACGGCAGTTATTTTAAGCGAGTCTGAGCTGGAACGCAAAAACCTTTATGCTACCAATACCATTAAGTTTATTGACAGTAGTTTGGCAGCTGTGAATGCCAATTTAAAAGATTATGGCGAGGAAATGAACACCTTCCGTAAAGAGAATAAGGTGTTTGATGTGTCTATGGAAATGACTGAGATTTCCAACAAATTAAAAGACTTGGAATCCCAAAAGGAAGTTGAAATCACCAAGCTGAATTATTTGGACGCCTTAGAAACCTACCTGCGTACCAAAACCGATTATACACGTATTGCAGCACCCAGTTCGGTTGGGATTGAGGAAGCAAACATCATGAGTTCGGTTTCCAAAATCACGGCTTTGGCCATAGAACGTCAAAGCATGGAGTACTCCATGAGGGAAGATTCTGAAATTTTTAAAGATATAGACCGACGCATCAATGCCGAAAAGAATGTGTTGTTGGAGACCATTGATGCGACCAAGAGCACCATTAAAACCTTAATGAATTCCTTGCAACGTAACATTGCTAGCCTGGAAGCCAAATTAAGTGGCTTGCCAGAAGACCAGCAGGAGTTTTTAAAGATCCAACGTAAATTGGATATCAGTCAGGAGGCCTATAATGTGTATATGGACAAACGCAGTGAGGCAGCCATAGTAAAGGCAGCAAACGTATCTGATATCAGTATTATAGATGAAGCCAAAGACATTGGTGGAGGCTTGATAGGCCCCAACAAATCCTTGAATTATATGATGGGGTTGATGCTTGGGTTTTTTATCCCTATGTTTCTCATCTTTGTCATCTTTTTATTGGATCATACCATTCATGGGTCCGATGAGGTAGAACGCTTGTCGAAAATCCCTATTATTGGATTGATTGGAAAATACCGATACCACAACAACTTAGTGGTGTTCGAAAAGCCCAAGTCGGCTGTAGCAGAGTCCTTTCGTTCCATCCGTTCCAGTTTGCAGTTCCTTTTAAATAAGGCTCCAAGGGAGGGTGGAAGAACCATCATGATTACCTCTTCGGTATCCGGGGAAGGGAAAACCTTTTGTTCCATCAATGTTGCAACGGTCTATGCCCTAAGTGGTAAGAAAACCATCTTACTGGGACTGGATTTGCGTAAGCCAAAAATATTTGATGATTTTAATTTGAGTAACGATAATGGGATGGTAAACTATTTGATAGGTGAAAAACCTTTTGATGAGGTCAAATACCCAACCCATATTGATAATTTAGACGTGGTCCCTGCAGGGCCTATCCCTCCAAACCCTTCCGAATTGTTGATGAGCCCTAAATTAAAAGAACTGATTGCAACTTTAAGGGAGACCTATGATATCATTATTCTGGACACCCCTCCTTTAGGTTTGGTGACCGATGCCTTGGAATTGGTAAAATATGCCGATACCTCCCTGTTTATGATCCGTTTGGATTATACAAAAAAAGGGATGTTGCAATTGATCAATGCCAAATACCGTGCTGGGGAAATCAAGAACATCCATTTCATTTTGAATTTCTACAAGCACAAAACCAATCATAATTATGGCTATGGCTATGGTTATGGTTATGGTTATGGCTATGGAGTGTATGGCAATGCCTATCACGAATCGGGAGATAAGGGCATCTTTAAGAAGGTGAAGGCCTTTTTAAAGCGGATTTGATTTTGGGGATTATGAATTAAGAATTATGAATTAAGAATTATGAATTATGAATTATGAATTAAGAATTTGTGTTTATTAGCTCATTAAATCATTATTTCATTAACACATCGAGAAGAGGCATAAGTGAAAAGTGAAAAGGGAAAAGTGAAAAGGGATAAGGGATAAGTGATTGTTAGTCTGAGCTGAGCCTGTCCTGAGCATATCGAAGGGTCGAAGACGCTTGTTAAGAATTATGAATTAAGAATTATGAATTAAGAATTTGTGTTTATTAGCTCATTAAATCATTATTTCATTAACTCATTAATTCATTAAAAAATAAAGCTATTAATCAAAATATAAGACTATGAATAACGATAAAATAACCATTGTAGGATTAGGTTATGTAGGCTTGCCTTTAGCCGTGGAATTTGCCAAAAAGTATCCAGTGGTTGGATTCGACATCAATACCAAACGTATTGCCGAACTTCAAGCAGGCAAAGACCGTACTTTGGAAGTGGAGGACAAGCATTTAAAACAGGTATTGCTTTCAGAAAACAAGGGTCAAAACGGACTGTATGTCACCAACCAATTGGAAGCCTTGGCCGATTCCAATGTGTACATCATTACCGTGCCAACGCCTACAGACGACCTAAACAAGCCTATTTTTACGCCGTTGGTAAAAGCCAGTGAAAGCATTGGGAAGGTTTTAAAAAAAGGCGATATCGTTATTTATGAGTCCACGGTCTACCCAGGTGTTACAGAAGACATCTGTGTGCCTATTTTAGAAGCCCAATCCGGTTTGAAATTCAATACCGATTTTTATGCAGGCTATTCCCCAGAACGTATCAATCCGGGAGATAAAAAACATACGGTAACCAAAATATTGAAGGTAACCTCGGGTTCCACCCCAGAAATAGCCAAG
Source organism: Xanthomarina gelatinilytica (assembly GCF_000348685.1). Classification (GTDB taxonomy): domain Bacteria; phylum Bacteroidota; class Bacteroidia; order Flavobacteriales; family Flavobacteriaceae; genus Xanthomarina; species Xanthomarina gelatinilytica. Next base: position 95,249 of record NZ_ANLA01000007.1, read on the forward strand.
GTGGTGGATGACCTCTATAAATCCATTATCACGGCAGGTACCCATATGGCTCCTTCCATCAAGGTAGCAGAAGCAGCCAAAGTGATAGAAAACTCACAAAGGGATATCAACATCGCTTTTGTGAATGAGCTATCCAAAATCTTCAGGCTTTTGGATATCGATACCAAAGCTGTTTTGGAGGCTGCAGGAACCAAATGGAATTTTATCAATTTTACCCCAGGTCTGGTTGGCGGACATTGTATTGGGGTAGATCCGTATTATCTGGCTCAAAAGGCCATCGAATCTGGGTATAATCCAGAAATCATCTTGGCAGGGCGAAAAATGAACGATAGTATGGGGTCTTATGTGGCTACCGAAACGGTGAAAATGATGATTAAAAAAGGAGCGACCATTAAAGGGGCCAAGGTGCTGGTATTGGGGATTACCTTTAAAGAGAACTGTCCCGACATACGTAATTCCAGGGTGATTGATATCATTAGGGAATTTGAAAGTTATGACGTGAATGTAGATGTGTTTGACCCATGGGCCTCTTCCGAGGAAGTTAAGGAAGAATATGGCTTCGATTTGTTGTGCCACAAAAATGACTTAGGTGAGAATTATGATGCAGTGGTCTTGGCAGTGTGCCATAAAGAATTCCTGAAGTTGGATTTGCAAAAGTTAAAATCCCCAATCGGTGTTATTTTCGACGTCAAGTCCTTACTGCCTAAGGAGACTGTTGATGGGAGGTTGTAGGGACAGGTCGTGACCTATCCTTATGTGTGATGATGGTGGTGGTGGACAGGTCACGAATTGTACGTACGGGTGATGATGGTGGTGGTGGACAGGTCACGACCTATCCGTACGGGTGATGATGGTGGTGGTGGACAGATCGCGATCTGTCCGTACGGGAGGTGCGTGAATCGGGAGGTGTAAGTGGTGTTTCAATCCAAGGCGTTACCACGTCACTCCTAAAGTCGTTCCTCGCAATGACACCGTATTTTTGGGGCTCACAAAAAAAGAAGAGTCATGTTCTTGAATTTCAACTAATAAAATGAACTATAAACTATTTTAGTTTTAGTGTTTCATTAAAACACTTACTTTTAGTCTTTCAACAAACTAAGTATCATGTATCATAACCCATATCAAAAACAAGATTTATCAACTCTTAGCTTTTTAGTAACTGGAGGAGCTGGGTTCATTGGAAGCAACCTAGTTGAATACCTCCTAAAACACAAGGCCAAAAAAGTAAGGGTGTTAGACGATTTTTCCAACGGCTATCGTGAAAACCTTACGGAATTCAGGGACCATCCTGCCTTTGAATTGATGGAAGGAGACATTCGGGATTTGGAAACCTGTAAACAAGCGATGAAAGGCATGGACTATGTATCGCATCAGGCCGCTTTGGGGTCTGTACCACGTTCCATAAACGATCCTGCAACCACCAATGCCGTGAACATCTCTGGATTTTTAAACATGATGATCGCCCTAAAGGAAAGCGATACCGTGATACGAATGGTCTATGCTGCTTCCAGTTCCACCTATGGCGACAGCAAAAGCCTTCCTAAAGTAGAAGCTCAGATAGGCAAGCCTTTGTCCCCATATGCTGTTACCAAATACGTGAACGAACTCTATGCCGATGTGTTTGGTAAAACCTATGGCACAGATGTGGTAGGTTTGCGCTATTTTAATGTGTTTGGACCCAAGCAAAGTCCCCATGGGGCTTATGCAGCCGTCATTCCCTTGTTTATGCAGGCCTTAAAGGATGGGGTGTCGCCAACCATTAATGGGGATGGGGAGCAAACCCGCGACTTTACCTTTGTGGCCAATGCCGTGCAAGCCAACATCAAAGGGTTTTTTGCCTCCAAAGAGGCCCGTAATGAGGTGTTTAATGTGGCTTGTGGTGAGCGGATTTCTGTTAATTATTTGTGGCAGGCCTTAAGCGAGGCAGCAGATTCAAGGCTAAATGCCATCCATGGTCCGGAGCGTCTAGGGGATGTTCGGGATTCCTTGGCTGATATTTCTAAGGCTGAGAAGTTGTTGGGCTACCAACCTGAGTATTCGGTTAGGGAGGGCTTAAAACTGACTTGGGATTATTTTAATAAATAAGCTGTCATTGTTAGTCCTTCTCTGAAAGCGTCATTGCGAGCGAAGCGTGGCAATCTGTTTCATGGAGCGCTAAATAAACCAAGTTGTTACTTTTTTTTATAAATCACATGAAACTAGGCTTCATCTACATATTAACAAACAAAAACAACACAACTTTCTTCTTAAGATTTTTTGGGAATGATCTTTAGCATGTAGTTCATAACTCCCTTGTTTAAGGATTGTTTATAGCGTGTTGTAGCTCACTATTTCTCAAAACAGTTGGGATGATTTATATTGTTTAGGAATATGATTATAATTAGGTACTTTTTTATAAAATTTTAAATAGAGGTTTAGTCAAATTCTTTAATTTAAGTTAGGCTGCAGGTAGTGTCGGGTTTGTTTTTATTAACTTCCCTTTGGTTGATTTTATGTTTTGCGAGGAGTCTAAATACATGACAATTTTTTAGTACGATTACTGTTTGATTTTTTCATGAATTTTGTCATGATCCAACTTTGGTTTAGACAGAACTTGAGAACCATGTTTGCATTATGATAGTTGTATAAGCTCAAAATCCAGAGTTAAACCTATTTAGTTTTAAACTATTGTATTTAGATTTTAATCTATTTTAAATTTTACCTAGGAGTTTAGTTTTCATTTTTAATAGATGTTACGTAAACTAAACACTCTTTATTGGTTAGATTCATTATACTATGACGTGACCCAGAGGGAAACACAAAAAAGTCATGGGTAATACCTTGGTACCTAATATCTCCAATAGTTATTGCCAGTGTACCGCTTATTATTAAAAGAGTTTCAGTTTTATTGGGATGTGAATGTGTGGGATACATGGCATGAGGTTCTATTTTTATCAGTTTAAAGCTGCAGTTGTTTAAAAGGCTTAATTGTTTGCTGGAGAACCCTACTAGCTTGCTTGGTTTCCATTTTAAATCCTTTGAATTTGTATAGTTGTCTTGTATTGTTTTCATTTTATAAATTTTATTATTCACACTAGTTTTGCAAGAGATTTTACTATACCATAGTGCATGGCTTCGTGATAATTATTGAATTTAAAAGCTGCATCTATAGTTGACAGGTTAAACCCAACATTGGTTTTAAAAGGCTTAAAATTACTAAACATTTTTGTGTTATAATCTGCTTTAGTGAGTTGTATTATGGATGTTAATTTAAGTTTAAGATCCATTATGTTTTCTTTGGAAATATTTTTATTTGGAAAGGAGCCAGGTTTATAATTATTAAAGACCTCTTCGGAAAGACATATGTCTAAACCAGATGATTTGTAAATTAGTGCTTGCTGAACTGTTATTATATGACCTATATTCCAAATAATGTTGTTATTATATCCATCAGGAATAGTGTTTAATTGTTTAAAAGACAATTCGTTAACTAGTTTTAGAAATAACAGCCTATTAGTTTCCAAAAATGTTAAAGACTGAATCCATAATTTTTAGTTTGATTGTTTTTAGATTTGTAGGTTAGCAGTTTTTAGAGCCATAAAATACATTGGATCAGCACCTCGTTTGCGTATAAGCTAAATAAAGACATCATTTACTTTGGATTAAATTTGATGTATAGCTAAGGCAGAGGTGAGGATCGATGACCTATTTATGACTAAGATGTTTTAATTGATGATGATTTTTTTTAATATAATTTCATTAGAATCGTTTAGAACTTCTACATAGTAATTGCCAGCAGGTAAATTAGAGATATTGATGCTGTTATATAGATCTTTTTTAATGGACTTTATTTTTTGACCAAGAGCATTATAAATTGTCGCTTGCACTATTTTTTGCTCTGAGTTAGTATGGATTTTAAAACTTGATATTGCTGGATTTGGAATTAATGAAACGACATTGGATTTTATTTCAAAGTCTTCAATACTTAAGGTTGTAAATTGGTTATCAATTGCATAGCCTCTATTGGAGAATCCGTGATACGCTAAGCTAAAACTAGCTGAGCTACTTCTTGAAAAAGCAAAATCTATGGAATTATTGCTATAATTAAATATATAATCGTTAGTGTCTCCAGTATCAAACAGTCGGGTAGCGACTAGGGTACGTGTACCAGAAGAAACTGTATTTGAAATTAGATTCCAATCGTTAGAATCGGAAGAAGGAGCGACGCCAATACCATTATGTACGGCATCAACCAAGGATGTGCCATTATAGTATACAACATCTTCTCCATTTTGCATACCATCCCCATTATTAAATTCGCCAAACTGTAAAGCAAACCATCTGTCTGCTGGACCCGTAAAAGTAAGAGTGGCTGTGTTAGTATTATCATCCAGATCTATTCTGACTGTCATTCCTGATAGAAGGTTAACAACTCCCGTTGATTTTACTTGAGCACTTAATTCATTTTGAATTAGGATCAATACCAATAATAAAAGTAATTGTTTTTTCATGATTTAGTTTTTTAAAAGATTAATTATGTTTTGGTCTCCCGTTGAAACGGCATATTCAAAAGTGGATTTTCCGGTATTGTCAAGAGCAGATTTATCTGCACCATGTTTTAATAATAAATTAATGACTTTGGTATTTTTAAATAAGATAGCATACATAAGAGGGCTAACTCCTTTAGCATCAGTTAAATTTACGTTTGCATTGTATTCTAAAAGGGTATTTATTATATAGAAATTGTTTTTTACCACAGCAGCAGCTAATGCTGTACCATTCTCACTTTTGTGATTTATGTTAGAGACAAGAGGTAACATATATTCCAAGATTTCTTGTTGCTCATAATATGCAGCTATAATAAGTAGTGAGTGATTGTGCTTATTTAATGAGTCTGCTATTTTAGGATTTTGATTCAAAATATGTTTAACTTGAATCAAGTTACCCTTTCTCACACTTTCAAAAATATCGAAGTTAAGATTACTTTGCCCCATGGCGACAAATGGAAACATTATTAAAATCAATAATTTCATGGTTTTAAATTATATTTAAAAGATACTTTAACAGTCTTAGCAACTTTATTTTGTACCAGTTTTGGGATTTGGATATTAAAATCTTCTGGATGCACCATAAACTCCCCATTAAGGATCAAGGATGATTCATTGTTATCAAGTTTACATTCTATTTGTATGGATTTGGTTACCCCATGGATTGTTAACTCTCCATCCAATACCAATTGACCATCTGTTTTTAAGGCCTTGTTTGCATCAAAATTTTTAAATTTTCCTTTAAATGAAGCTTTAGGAAATCTTTCGCTTTCCATATAGTTTTCATTGAAATGCTCCTGCATTAACCCGATTTTAAATTGAAAGGCATTAATAAACACAATGGTTGCAAATTCACCGGTTGAACTATTTAATATAGCAGAGGCAGCATTTGTTTTGGCCTTCACTTCTTCGAAACCCATAACAGAAGCTTCAAATTGTATGTTTCCATTTCTGGTTTTATAATATTGGGCAAAAGTATTAGGCGTTATAAAAATTATCCCTAATAATGTAAGTATGAGTGTTTTCATGTTTTTATTGTTCCAATAAGCCATCTGCCATCCATTGAAGGATTATGTCAATTTGATTTTGAGCCATTCTTCCGGTTTGTGGCATCAGTCCTGGTTCACCATTCTGTTTTTGAATACGATCCAATAAGTTGGTATTTAAAATTGCATCTTTTAGTAAGTAATAATCTGTTAAAGGTCTAAAACCTGCTACATTTCCTATTGAGTGACAGCTTACACAATTAGTTTGGATTATAACTTTCACTTGTTTATTATAAGTAACGGACTCTTCGATCTGTAGCTGTTCTTCCAATTCCTGATAGGTATTGTTGCTACAGCCAAAGAGAACGCTACTTAGAATCATGACAAACATTTTCTTTTTCATAATTTTTTAAAAAACTCTATATAAATTAAATCCAAAGTATATTTCACCTTTGGTCCAATCACCTGTGGCGTTGGTAAGGTATTCGCTTTCAGTCATGGCTTGTGAATTGGTAAATAATAATTGGAACACATGGCCTCCAGTTTCAATATCTAATCCTAATGAGAGGGGGTTATTGTAAAAAGAGGGTCTATTTGCATATAAATACTCTGCATTTAAGGATAGGCGCTTGGATAACTTAAAACGACCACCAGCTCCGACAGAAAGTTGTTTTTGGTTTTCAATTTGTGGATTGTATAGATTTTTATAGATAAAAGCGCCAACCAATTCTAGAGATAATTTCTTTGAAAAAGCACGGGATATTAAAATTTCAGACACGTATGTAAGACGATTTTGAAATGATAGATCGGGGTAGGTGTCTTTATCTATCTGGCTGTTAATTTGAAGACTATGATATCCAACTAATGTTACAGGCATTTTTTGGTTTTGAGTACTTATCCTGTATTTTACAGTTCCTTCATAAACCTTATTGAGTGTGTGTCTAGAAAGACCTAAAGCAAGCCAATTTTTAACACCATAAATAGCTCCAATTTTAGTGTTGGCATTATCTAGTCCAAAAAATGTATTAACACCATCATCTAATGAACCAAACCTATGAGATACAAGGAAGTAAAAATCACCCTTATTTATCATTTTTGTAGATTGCAAGTTCACTATTTGCAAACCTTTAAAAGCAGTATTTGTGGTACGATCATTTTGTGCCATATCAAGACTGTCCAAAAGATTTACTTGAGCCTTGATTTGGGACCCAAACACAAATAATACAATTATTAAAAGGATTCTATTATACATTCATTTATTTTTATATTATCAAACAGTTCGTCATAACCAATGTACCTACCTTTTATTTTTATAGGTTGGTTTATTTTTAAGGTTCTGAATTTTAAATTGGGGATACATACAATCTTGTTATTTAGTATTATTAAAGAATCTTTTACGGCCGTAACAATACCTGTTATACCAACAATTTTATTTAAATATTTCTCATCAAAAGCTTTGTTATCACTCTGAAACTCCATGTAAATTGCTTTTGCATCTATACTATATTCTTTCTCTATATATGTTATTGGGGTTGGAGGTTTAAGCATTTGTTTGTAATAAATAATACAGAAACCTGTTAATTGTAACAAAAGAATTAAAATGACTGTTCTAACGGTTTTTGCTTTCATAATATCTTGATAGTTGAATAGCTTTTTAAAAAGGCGTCTTTCAAGACGCCTTTTACAGCTATAAACCAATAAGGGAAGAAATAATAAAAGCTTAATTCTTTGCTTTTATTAAACTGGAACTCGACAATTGTGCTAAACTAAAAGCAGCAATTGCCATTACTAGATCTCTTACTGCCACGTCTAAAAATGAACCACTAAAGATCAATGTTAAAGCAATTAATATTAACCACGCCATTACTACATAAGAACCAATAATTGGGCGCAAAAGCACTAATACCCCTGCAATTATTTCAATAATCCCTACTACAATCATAAAGGTTGATGCTTCAAAAGGAAGCATATCAACTATACCTGATGATAGGTATTGTGTCCAATCTGTTAGAATATTTGCAAACTTATCTAAACCGGCTACAATAGGTACAATACCAAATGTGTAGTACAATAATTTCTCAACTATTAAATTGTTCGATTTCATTTTAATCTATTTTAATTTATTACATCCTTTGGATGCAAAAATTAATGTTAGGTTACAAAAAAGAGCAAAAGGTTCAAAAAATAGGTTATTGAAAAATGATGACATAAGCCTATCTAACTATTTTAGAGCTATTCAAGAATAATTTTCTTGATGTAGACTTCATTTTTATTTTTTGTTCTTATTCGTAAAACATACATTCCAGGCGAAAGATGTTTCATACTTAATTTATTTAACCTATCAGCGCTTAAAACCTCTCTTCCACCAATATCAAATAAAGATATATTCGATATTGTACCATCTTTCAGTTTGATGTTTAGAATATCATTAGTTGGATTAGGAAAAACTTTTAAGTTTTGGCTATTTGAAACATCGGGTATACTTAAGGATTCAAGATCTATAGTGTAAGTCATTAGGCCTAGATCAAAACTTCCTATATATGCTTTTAAAGAATTTCCATCAAATATAAATGCAGATGACTTACCAAGTGTATGCAATAACTGTTGATTAGTAATGGTTTCCCATGTCCCGCCACTATTTATTGAATAATATAATTGAAAATCTGATGATAAAGAAGAGGTTGAAGTATGCGTTGAAGCCGCCATATGACCATTTACTTCCGTAGAAAAGTTGATTTTATGAGTAACACTTGTTGTTTTTTGTTCCCAATGTTCACCTCCATCGGTTGACATAAATATTCCTTTTGTTGTAGCAATGGCCCATTCATCTACATTAAGTGGGTTGTTATCTATGTCATAGATTAAATCATAGTTAAGAATTAAGTTTTCCAAACCACTGCTGTTATTTTCCCAGGTTGATCCATTGTCTTCTGAAGAGTACATTTCTGCGCCAATACTTAAAACTATTTTTCCAGAGTCTGAAATTAAAATATCATTGATAAAGTCATAAGCCGGTAAGTTAATGTTAACCTCTTCAACATTATTCATGTCCGAAAAGTCAATTTTTTTCAAGAGAGTTTCAGCACCACTAAAGCCACCAAAAGCTGCCAAAATAGTATCATCTTCATTAGGATAAGCTGCCAATCCTGTAAGCTTATTTGCAAACAAAGAAATTAGCATTGATCTAGTACCTCCATTATCATTACTAACATATAAGTTTGAACCTATAAAACTTGAATTAAACGTAAACACTCTGTCAACTTGTGTTTTATCAGCTATTTGAGTTATGCCAAGGCTGTTAGTAGCCATGTTAAGTGGCAATATTTCATATGCCGTTTCTATTCCCGTAGTCACGTCTCTATGAACATATCCAAATTGGGCTGAATAGTAAAGATTGATGTTAGAACCATCGTTATAAACATCCATATTTCCTGTACTAGAAAAATATGGTGTTTTAATCCAAGAAACGGTTTGCCCATTGTCAGAAGATATTAGAGGCACATAATTTCCCGTAATAACCATCTCATCCTCTTCAAATGGGTTAAAACTTACTTTTTGTCCATAATAATAGCTCTCGGGATTATCATTTAAATATAAATTATATTGCCAAGTGTTACCCCCATCTACTGATGTTACTATTTCATTTTCTTCTAGCAATACAATTTCAAGCGGGTTTAAAGGATTGTATTTGATATAAGTGATTTCATCTAAAATACCTTCAGTCCAATTCATATTTACCACCGAAAAAGTATTACCTCCATTTGTAGACTTATAAAGGTTTTCTTGAGAGGCACCAAAACTCATGCCTGTACCCAATAGTATATTGTCATTATTTATAGGGTCGAAAGCAATAGGCCCCAAGATTACTCCTTCCAATTTTTCCTCCCATGTCTGACCTCCATCTTCAGAAACTAATAACCCTCCATCTATTCCTTGATCTCCAAAACCTCTTGATAAAAATAATTTATCAGGGTTATTTGGACTAATTGCTACTTTATTTATAAATACATTGCTGTTATTTGTCGTGTCATAAATTGGATCCCAATTGGCGCCACCGTCATTTGTGAAAAATGTCATTCCATAGATTAAGCCATACTGGTCTCTATAATTTGTATCAACAATTAAAACATCTTCATCTTGTTTATAAAAATCATAATCCCATACAAACCCTTGTAAGTTCTGGTTTGGCAATGGAATATTTTTTGCAATACTTTGACTTGATAGGTCATAAACCATTATTGCTCCATCGTGACCAGCAGTTTGGTATACTGCAAAGCTTAACCCTGAACCATCTGGCATTAGTTTTAAATACCTGATTGATGCATCAGGTGGTAGAGGGCTATTTATACCTATTGGTAATGTATACAAAATATCCCATGACTCACCATTATCTTCTGAAACCACAATGTGATTTATTTCTGAAATAGCATAAATTTTGTTTGGAGTAGCAGGATCATAAATAAGATCAAAAATTCTACCAAAACTGTCAGAACCTTCATACTCGATTTGAGCAAATGACATTAACGAAAAGAAACAGAATAATACTAATGTAAAAATTTTTCTCATAACTATTGTTTTTAAAATTCTATACAATAGTCAAAAAAAATATTGGGAAGAGGCAAGGAATTTAAATAACAATCGTGACATCAAACCTAAAAAACGTGACAACCATTATATAGATGATAAATAATTATATAATCCCTTACTATTTGGCAAATTTAATTTATCACTTACTCGTTCTTTTCTTTTTCGAATGGCCTCTTGAGTAACATTAAAGAGACTTGCTATTTCTTTATTTGACAAGTTCATATATAAGTAACACAGGTAACGCACATCATTAACATTAAGATTAGGATGCTGCAATTTTAATTTTTTTAAAAATCCATTATTTACCTGCTCGAAATGTATCATAAAATCCTTCCACTCATTATCACTCTTTAATAAAATTTTTAACTCTTTAATTTTTCTTGTTACCTGCTTACTTTTTAAGACTTCTTTTTGTTCTGTCAATTCATTTATAATATTATCTATGAGTTCATTTCTATTTGCTATTTGCAAGGCTTTTGTAGCTAATTTTCTATTTCTAGATTCGATTTCATTCTTTAATCTTTCTTCCTCCAACAAAGCCATGGTCTTTCTGTTTTGCAATTGCCTCTCAAGAATAATCTTATCATTTTCTTTTTTTTCTAATTCAAGAGTTATCACCTTTTTAAATTGGTTATGAATTATTTTTCTTTGTTTACTTTTTATAATACTGTTTCTCAACGCCCATGCTATAAGCAATAAAATTACAACGGACCAGCCTATAAAATAACGTAGTCTTGATTGTGTAAGCTGGAGCGATTTTTTATTCTGACTTAATTCATTTTTGTAATTTTCAATTTCAAATCTAACTCTAGCCGACTCAAATAGAGCACTATTTTTTAAATTGTTTATAGTATCTCTGGTTGCTATTACTGAATCTAAAGCTGCAAACGCCTTATCGTATTCTTTGAGTTGCTTATTTAACTTTACAAGTTTTTGAAAAACCTGCAATTTATTTTTAGGGGTCATAGAAACCTTAAGTGCATTTTCTAAATACTGCTTTGATCTTAACAAATTACCTTCAGACTCTAAAATATCAGAAATTAAGAGTAATAGGTTGAATTTTTCTTCTCCTTCAGCTTTCAAATCACTTAAAGTGTTTAAAGCCATAGAATTAGCCTCTTTTATGAGATTTCTTTTATAAAGATTTTCAATTCTAGCAATAGTACTAGAAATAGCTATTGATGGATAATTTTTAAGTTTAGAATCTGCAGTGTTTAAATATTTAATTGCTTTATCTAATTCATTATTCATGTTAGCTACAATTGCTAAATTAATTGAGTACATCCCTATTTTTTTATCATCACCTTTAAGTTGAGCCAATTTATACGCCTTTAAAAAGTAGCCTTTGGATTTAGCAAGTTCTCCTTGGTCAAAGTAAAGAATTGCTAAATTATTCAAAACTGTCATTTCTTCGGCTTTATTAAGATGTTCTGTCGATATTTTATATGCCTCTAAATAATTGTTAAGCGCTTCCCCATAATCTAACATTGAATAATAATTTACTCCAAGGTTATTTAATGCTAAAAATTGATATCTATATAATTTTTGCTCCTTTGATTCTACAAGTAAATTTGTTAATAGCTTGATTGATTTGCGGTAACTTCTATCTTTTTGGAATTTTAAAGATTGAAACAAAACACTATCTAATTCAATTTCATTTTGAGCATGGAGGGCAGAGGTGAAATTAAAAATTGAAATATAAAAAACAATAAATAAGTATATTTTCATGTTTTTAATTCAATTTAATTTTTGCGAAGAATATTTGTGAATTTAATGTTCTTTAATGTGAGATTAATTAGTTTGAATGAGACGTAATATACATATGCATTCTTTGATATAATAAAGATTATTTGATATCTCCCGTTTAGATAACAAATAGTAATTCTTTTATTTTATTTATAACAATGATTTTCTTTCCTGAATTTTAAAATTAATCTTTTTTATCTGCAAAATAGTATAACTAAATATTAATCATATACTTATATTAAACAATCAGTATTTAATTTAGATATTATCATGGATTAGAGTTAATTACAATTTAAAATTTAGGCTGTGATTTATATATATACTCCATAACGTTTGCGACAATTCTATCGCATTTAGAATTACCAAATTCAAAAATATTTGTATAATCGGTTAAACTCAAAATTGAATCCTTAAGCATTGTTCTAGCTCTATGCAAACGTACTTTTACGTTGCTATTGCTTAAATCTAAACATTTCGATATTTCAGAGATTGCCAACCCTTCAACCTCTTTAAGCATATAAACTATTTTATACTTTTCAGGAAGTGTGTCTATTGCCTTTTCCATAAAACAAGAAGATTCTTTGTACATAGTTTTGTGTTCAGGGGTCATAATGTTTTTGTCTTCAATTTGTAATATATTTTCATCTTGTTGCAAGGCAATGGTTTTTATTTTAGAAGCCCTTCTTTTCCTTTGCAAAGCTTCGTTTATTCCAATTCGTATTAACCAAGTAGAAAACATAGCATCATTTTTAAATTGGTATAATTTTTCAAAAGCCTTAATATAAGTATCTTGCATAACATCTTCAACGTCAGACTCTAAAACTATATAGCTTCTGATTGTTCTAAACAATAGTTCATTATTTCGGCGCATAAGAATTTCGAATAACTCTGTCTCACCATTGAGTACTTTTTCAATTATTAACGCTTCTTCAAGTTCTTTTTTGGTTGTAGTGCTGGTATTCATAACGGTATTATTTCTAATTAGATGCAAATTATTTTTTAAGGTTACATTTTTTGTAACCTTTTTTTAATGTTTTCATCTAAAGTGAACAAGACCATGAAAGGTCGATAACTTATTACATATTTAATTAATAATCTATAGTTTTGAATTATTTAGCTACTGTACTGAATAAGACATGGTTAACCCCAAATGTTTTTCAGTTATCTATTGAAAGACCAGAGTCTTTTACTTATCAAATTGGGCAAGCATTAGAAATATCATTACATAAAGATACGGAATTTTTAAAAGCTCCTTTTACCATAACGAGTATTTATGAGAACGATAAAGACTTACAATTTACCATTAAAGTTTACCCAGAACACAATGGAATTACTGTTGCACTATCAAAATTAAAGGTAAACGACACCATATTAATTACAGATGCTTGGGATTCCTTTGCTTATAAAGGTGAAGGTGTTTTTATAGCTGCAGGATCTGGTATTACTCCATTTATACCAATACTTCGACTCTTAAATGAAAAAAATAAAATAGAAGGTCATAAATTAATCTATGCCAATAGAACGGAGCGCGATATTATCTTAAAACAAGAACTCGAAACCATTTTAGGGAATAGTTTCTATAATCTATTAAGTAGAGATCATTTAAGCAAATATACTTTTGGACGGGTAGATTACGATTTTCTTTCTGACACCATTGACTCTACTCATCAATATTTTTATGTATGTGGACCAAAACCTTTTCTTGAGAGTATTAACAAGGCCTTGTTAAAACTTGGAGTAAACAAAAAATTAATTCAATCAATTTATTAAACCCTAAAAAATGAACGGAAAAGAACAACAAGAAATCAATATTTTCTCTAACAATGAAATCAAGAACTTGGAAACCATATCAAAGCATCAAGAAAAATTAAAAACTATTGAGTATCATTTTGCAAAGATTATGGAAGCTTTAGGTTTAAAACTTGATGATCCGAGCCTAAAAGAAACCCCTAAACGTGTTGCAAAAATGTATATCAATGAAGTTTTTAAAGGGTTGAATGAGGAGAATTTTCCAAGTATTTCCTTTTTTGAGAACGTCAGTGGTTATCGTGAAATGGTTTTAGTAGATAACATAAAGGTTTATTCATATTGCGAACATCACTTTGTGCCTTTCTTTGGAAAAGCTGCAGTAGCCTATATACCAAAAGACCGCGTTATTGGTTTGTCAAAAATAAATCGCATTGTTCAATTTTATGCTAGTAAACCTCAAATACAAGAAAAACTTACTGTTGAAATTGGCTTAAAGCTAAAGGAATTATTAGAAACAGACGATATAGCTATCCACATTGAAGCCAATCATCTCTGTGTAGCCTCTCGTGGCGTTGAAGACGAAAAAAGTTATACCAAAACAAATTTTTTCAGTGGAAAATTTTTAAAAGAAAAAGAAAAATCCAGATTTCTAAATTCAATAAGCAGTTAATTTTTAAAAAAAATTGTAACCCTACCCCTCTTTTTGCATCAAAAGGTTGAACAATATTAAAATATAGAAATTATGAAACCAAAAAGAAGAAATACTTTAACGTTAGTTTGTCTGTTGCTTTTAACAACGTCAATCATGACATTTGGACAGGAAGCACCAAAATTAATCGATACGGAAATAGCTTCAGTAGCGGTGGTTGCCAACCAAATTGATATTGATTATGCACAAGTGGCTCTTAAACGTTCTAAAAACAAAGATATTCTTGACTTTGCCAACAGGATGATAGAAGACCATAACGCAGTAATTCAACAAGCTGTCGCCTTGGTTGAAAAATTAGGTGTGAATCCTAAAGATAATGCCGTGAGCCAATCTTTATTAAAACAGTCTGAAGAGACTTTAGAAACCTTGAAGGAAGTTGATGAACATGATTTTGACAAAACCTATATAGACAATGAAGTGGCTTATCACAAAGCTGTAATTGATGCAGTAAACGGCTTACTAATTCCTGAAGCCAATAATACTGAATTAAAAGGTTTATTAGAAGCTGTAGTGCCAGCACTTGAGGCCCATCTAGAACATGCTAAAATGACTCAAGCTAAAATTTAAAATTGAAATGCAACCTCATAAATCATCAGTTTCAAAGTATTTATTACTATTAGCAGTATTGGTTTGCACCTTCATTCTAATGGCTGGTTTTAAAAACCCAGATAGATTACTTGATAGTAATTCTAATGCCACAACACACACAGTAACTATATTCCGAATGAAATATCATCCAGCACAGCTTAATGTCAAAAAAGGTGACACGGTAGTTTGGATAAATAAGGATTTTGTTCCTCATGATGTTACCGAAGCCACTAATAAAAAATGGACTTCCAAACCCTTAAAACAGGGCGAAAAATGGTACAGGGTTATAACAGAGGATATAAATTACTATTGTGATTTGCACAAAGTCATGAAAGGAGTAATAACAATAATTAAATAAACATTAACTAAAATTAAATAAGTATGAAAACAAAACAAATAGCAAGACTTGTTATGGTATTCTTTTTTATGGGATTTGTAATGAGTTGTGATAAGGATGACATAGGATATGTACCAACACCAACACCGGGATTGCCACCAGGTGAAGGTTCTCTAAATCTGCCGCCTTTAAATCCTCAATTAGTTGCAGAAGGACAAGACATTTTTCGGTATGACACATTTGGAAATGAAACCTTTTGGACAGATGTGTTACAAATGAACCAAGTAATAGAATCTGCTGTAAGTCCTGCAACAGCCTTGAGTGTGGGACTAAAAGTAGATGCTGCAGCTTTACCGCAAGAAGTTGTTACTGCTATTCAAAATGGCGATGTAGATTTAAATGACCCACAAACTACTTTAGTTTTATTACAATTAGATGCCGTTTTAGGTGTAAAAGGAGAAGTTAGTCAAAATCAAGATGGTAGTTTAAGTTTGGATAGAATGGGTATTACTTGTGCTCTATGTCATTCTACAGTTGATGATTCTTTTGCGCCAGGTATTGGAAATCGTTTGGATGGTTGGGCAAATAGGGATTTAAATCCAGGTTTAATAATCTCATTGTCTCCAGCTTTAGACCAAGCCACAAAAGACGTTTACGCTTCATGGGGTCCTGGGCTTTATGACCCAAGATTTAATATAGATGGTATAGACAATCCTGTAGTTATCCCACCTGCTTATGGGTTATATGGGTTACCAAAAGCAATTTTTACTGGAGATGGTGATGTTGAGCACGAACCTGCTGGACCAGTTGCATATTGGAACAGATATGTGGCTGTAACTCAAATGCGTGGACATGGGTATTTTGAAGATACGCGTCTAAATTTAGTAAGAGACTATAGAGAAGGTGATGATTTAGTTACAGATAAACTTCCAGCTTTACAAGAGTATCAGTTTTCACTAACCCCACCTGCTTCACCATCTGGTACATTTGATGTTGCTGCTGCTGCAAGAGGTAAAGCGTTGTTTTCTGGAAAAGCACAATGCGCAAGTTGCCACTCTGGCCCTCTCTTTAGTGACAATACGATTGATGGTAGATTGCATCCTCAAAGTGCATCAGTTGCTGTGGATAAAGATTATGTGAATAGATCGGCAACCAAACAATGGCGCGTTACACCTTTAAAAGGGATATGGCAGCACGCTCCATATTTCCATGATGGTTCTGCTGCAACATTAGCAGATGTGGTTGAAAGATACAATGAAGAAAACAGTCTTAACTTGAGCAATTCTGAAAAAACTGACCTTACAGAATATCTAAAATCTATCTAAGGGGTCGGTTAGATATAAAGGGTATTTAATTAATTGTTATAGTTAGTGGCATCTCAACAGAGGTTTAATTCCAAAAGGCAATTAAACCTCTTAGAGATGCTTTTTCAATAACAAGCAAAAGTTAACAAACAGAAATAAGAATAGTTAACGATTTAAAGTAGTATGAAACAAGTTCAAAGGATTTTATTCTCAACACGAACCATGACCATTCTTTTACTTGTCTATGGTATTTCGATGATGGTTGCTACTTTTATAGAAAGTAGTTTTGACACCTCAACAGCGAAGGTATTAATTTACAACTCCATTTGGTTTGAAATCTTGATGCTTTGGTTGATACTAATTTTTACAACAAATATTAAAACTTACCGATTAACAAGTAGAGAAAAATGGCCCATTCTTATTTTTCATCTCGCTTTCATTTTTATGTTTATTGGTGGTGCCATCACAAGGTATAGCAGCTTTGAAGGGCAAATGCCAATAAAAGAAGGGCAAACCACTAATGAAATAATAAGTGATTTAACTTATTTTAACCTATCTGTTACTGATGGTGACAAAACTTTGAATTATAACAAGCACCCATATACGATGTCTTACTTTAATTCAAAGGACACCAAATGGCCTTTAAAGAGAACCTACAAACAAAACTTTCTATTTGAGAATAAGGTGATTACTTTAAAAAGTTTGGATTATATACCATTAGCCAAAGACTCTGTTGAAGTAACAGAGTTAGGAAAAAAAATGCTCAACATAGTTACTATTGGGCAGACAGGTAGAGTAAATAATTACATTTCAGAAGGTGGCACTAAATCCATTAATGGGATGATTTTTAGTTTTAACAATCCTATAGAAGGATCGGTTCAACTCACTGAAAGAAATAATAATCTCTACATTGAATTACCTGTTGAAGGACAATTTATGTCGATGCTTGGACAACAAAAAGGTGTTGTTACTGACTCTTTATTATTAGCTAGACAATCCGGAACTATAAAAGCCGACGAATCCACTATGCTAAACCACAGAGCACTTTATAGCGTTAATGGTGTTAATTTCATCATACCAAATAGTATTTTCAAAGGAAAAAGGGTGTATTACAAAGGTGACAAAACTGAACCTTTGGACAAGAATTTATTAGATGTTGTCCAGATAGAACTGGAGTCTGGAAATATAAAAGATACACTATTTATTAAAGGAGGAAAAGGGGTAACGGGTTATAGTGAAACTACACAAATCAATGGCTTACATGTTTCCATTGGCTTTGGATCTAAAATACTATACACGGATTTTAGCATACGCTGTGATGATTTTATACTTGATAGGTATCCAGGATCCAATAATCCATCGTCTTATGAAAGTAAAATAACCATAATTGATTCTGATAAAGAAAACCAACACCATATTTATATGAACAATGTTGTAGATTATAAAGGGTATCGTTTTTTTCAGGCGAGTTATTTCCCTGATGAAAGTGGAACTATTCTCTCGGTAAATGCAGATAGATGGGGCACAAATGTGACATATTTTGGGTATTTTCTATTATTTACAGGAATGTTTTTTACACTGTTTTGGAAGAACACACATTTTTGGAAATTGAATCATTCATTAAAGAAAATGCGCACCAAAAATTACATTTTATTGTTCATGTTGTTTTTTGGACTTGGAGCTACTAGTTATGCTCAAAACGATATATTTCAGCCTGAAGACTCGCTGACATTACAACATCAAAAAATTGGCCCTAATACACAGTTTGCAAAACCAAATGAGCTTGGTTCCAAAAGAATCATTAATCTAGATCATGCCAAAAAGTTTGGACAACTCTTGGTTCAGGATTTTCAAGGGCGGGTTAAACCCATGGATACATACACTTTGGAACTTCTTCGAAAAATTCATAAAAAGGACATCTATAAAAAAGGAGATAATAATATAACACCTTTACAATGGTTTATCTCTATGCAAATTGACCCTGGTTATTGGGCTAACGAACCTTTAATTAAAGTTAGTAAAAAGGGAGGCGACCAACTTATGAAAGAAACTGGCGCTAATGCAGATGGTTACACATCATATACAAATTTAGTAGACTTGAATACCGGAATTTTTAAACTTGAAAATCAAAATAAAAATTCCTTTAGTAAACGTAAAGCTGAACAATCAAATTATGACAAGGCTGTTATAGAGTTAACTGAACGGTTTAATATTTTTAGCAATATTGCTTTTGGGTATTACACTAACATGATACCTGTAAAGAATGATCCATCACAAACATGGGTTAGCTGGATTTATAGTACCGAAGAAAGTCCTGTAGAGATAGATGAAACAGCTTATAGATTTTTAACCCCTTATTTTAATGGCGTAAAAGAAGGATTAAAAACCAATAATTGGACCAATGCCGATAAAAGTATTAATGAGATTAGCGAGCTTCAAAAGACTTGGGGTAAAGACATAATACCATCAGATTTAAAAATCAAGCTGGAAATATTGTACAACCATCTAAACGCCTTCTTTTGGCTCATGATAGTTTATAGTTTTTTAGGCATGGCTTTGATTATAATTGGCTTTTTAGGAGTACTTTCTTCAAGTCCAAAATATCATCATTTTATTCGTTTCTCAACTAAAATACTACTAGGTTTAATGGTATTAGCATTGACTATTCAAGCATTAGCATTAGCCGTTCGATGGTATCTTTCAGGTCATGCGCCTTGGAGCAATGGTTATGAAGCCATCATCTTTATTTCAGGAATTGGCGTATTGTCGGGATTACTTCTTTACAAAAATCGAAATGCTTTTATACCTGCCGCTGGAGCTTTGGTAGCGATGATAATGATGGGATTTGCTCATGGTGGATCCATGTTAGACCCACAAATTACACCTTTGGAACCAGTTTTAAAGTCCTATTGGCTCATGGTGCATGTAGGCATCATAACCTCCAGTTATGGATTCTTTGGGTTGTCGGCTATTTTAAGTATCATTTCGTTAATTTTATACAGTATAAAACCCTCAAAAAAAACTTCATGTGCGATTAAGGAATTGACCATAGTCAATGAAATGTCCTTGACCATAGGCGTGTTTGCCTTAACAATAGGTACTTTTCTTGGTGGTATGTGGGCAAATGAGAGCTGGGGACGATACTGGAGTTGGGATCCTAAAGAGACTTGGGCTTTCATATCAGTTATACTATATGCCGTTGTTTTGCACTTAAGATTAGTCCCTAAACTTA
Source organism: Xanthomarina gelatinilytica (assembly GCF_000348685.1). Classification (GTDB taxonomy): domain Bacteria; phylum Bacteroidota; class Bacteroidia; order Flavobacteriales; family Flavobacteriaceae; genus Xanthomarina; species Xanthomarina gelatinilytica. Next base: position 115,013 of record NZ_ANLA01000007.1, read on the forward strand.
AAAGCAAATTGGTATTCAATATCGCTAGTTTATGGGCTATATGGTCTATTATATTTACTTATTTTGGGGTTAATTATTACCTCATAGGGCTTCATTCATATGCTGCAGGCGAACCTATACCAATTCCTATTTGGATATATGTTACAGTTGTAGCGATGTTTATAGTATCTGTAGTAGCTTATTTTAGAAGTAAGAAAATTGGGATAAGATTATAAACCATAGAACCGTATTAATAATTCTGGTTTTTAAATTATTTTTTTAAATAAACTAAAGAAAAGAAGTTGTCTAAATATTAACATTAAACATCTAGATGCGTTTTTATTTTTTTAAGCAAATACAATAACAAGTCTATTTCTTGTTTATGAGTTCGAAAAGACAATATTGCTGCACGTAAAGTTAATTTGTTATCCAAAATGGTTGAGGAAATAAATATTCTACCATCTTGGTGAATATAATCCAATATTATTTTATTAAGCACATCACTTTCATATGCCTTTAATTCCAATCTAAAAGCTACAACGCTTAAATCTGGTTCACATAGAACTTTATAACCAATTATTGAAAGTTCTTGGTATAAGTAATAGGCCAATTGTAATTTTTCATTTAGATATTCTGAAAAAACAGTATCCCCATATAATTTTAAAGGCAACCACATTCGAAGCCCTCTAAAGTGTTTACTTAATTCTGGAGATAAGTCAGCTGGAGAATATTGATTATCATTTTTCGCATCTCTCATGTAATTAGCATTATAACTATGAGCTTCTGCGAGATACTTTATATTTTTCACTAAAACAATTCCCAAACCATATGGCATAAATAAACCTTTGTGAGGGTCCAGTATAATGGAATCAGCAAGCTCCATTCCTTTAAGTTTATCCTTCCCCAAAGCTGTCAACTTAAAGAAGCCACCGTATGCCGCATCTATATGCAACCAAATATGATGTGCTTTAGCTATGTCGCTTAAATTTATTAAGGGGTCCACAGATCCAACATCGGTTGATCCTGCATTCGCTATAATTAAGAAAGGAACTAAACCTATATGTTTATCATGCTTGATTTGAGTTTCTAAATCTATTACAGACATTTTAAAGTGTGAATCAACAGGAATTTCCCGCAAAACACATTTTTCTAGCCCTGTAATCTTTAAAGCTTTATATACACTATGGTGCGTTTGGGATGTGAAATAAATAACATTTTTTGAAACATTTGATATTGTAATACCTTTACTATGTTTGGCCGTATGAAGTGCAATTAGGTTTGCCATACTCCCGCCTGATGTTAGGTTTCCACCAAAGCCTTTGTCATAGCCTATTAATTTTCCAGTCCAATTTATCAATGCATCTTCCATTCTTACTGCCCCTGGAGATGCATAAAACACTCCTGCATACCTATTGGTAATAGCAGCGAGGTAATCCCCAAGAGCTGAACTATAAATTCCACCACCAGGAATATATCCTAAATGGCCACCAGAAGCTGCATTGAGTCCTGTATTTAGCACACGTTCCTTAAAAAACACAAGTATATCTTCTATAGAATTTTTCTTCTTATCAATATCAAAAAATGAATCATATTCTGTTATTTCATTTGTATCAAAATGGAAAGCTTTCTGTTCTTCTATAGTATGAATAAATTCCTCTGAAAAATTAATTATCTTTTCATACAATGATTTTCTTTCAATAGCTGATTCTTCCAACTCAAAAATATTAGTAGGCATTTTTGATTTATCTTCTTTCATAAGTTATTTATAACATTTAGAACTTATACCCTGTTTCAATGTAATCTTGATTGACACCAATTGTTATTAAATGTGTTCTTACATCTTCTTCAAATTTTCTTGGACCACAGATATAAAATTTTTGATCAGTGCTTTTAACTAGTTTCAACAAGAAGACTTTATCTATTTTTCCAAAATAATGACTACCATATTTAGATCTACTTAAAATAAGTGACAAGTTAGAACTGAATAATTGTTTCAGTTTTTTATAAAATATAACGTCATCTTTAGTTTTATTGGCATAAATTAGATTATGATCATGTTTGACATCAATACCTTTCCCTTGCAAATCCTTAAAAATTGGCAAAAAAGGGGTTATACCAGTTCCAGCAGCAATAAAAGTACCACTTCCATCATACTTATAGGAATCCCAAGCTTTGGAAAGTTGAATTGTATCATTCGTCAACAACTCTGAAATCCCCTTTGTTAGGCCATTTTCAGTTGGATAAATTTTTATAACAAATTCCAAATAATTATCTGTAGGTACATTGGCTATTGTAAAAGGAGCCACAGCCAATTCGTAACCTGGTTTATCAATACTTAAATCTACTGCTTGTCCCACATTAAATTCAAATTTCCAGGGCTTTGTTATTTTTAATAAGACGACATCATGATTGACATAAGTAACCTGAATTACTTTTGCTTTATAAGGAAAAATAAGGCCCATGAGTTTTCTGTTTAGTTGATTTATTAATTTGATGCAATTTTACCATGTAGGTTACAAACTGAATAAACGGAACATTACAAAGGCTTCCCAATCTTTTAAATTTTATATTTAGTTATACATGATTAGTTTTTTGAAATAAACAAATTGTTTTCAATACGGGTCGAAATCATCTTAAGATGGGTGGGACATGAGAAGCGCATAAAACCGAAAAATGCAGTTAAACATAAGGATATAAGCTTAGTGCTTGTGAAATAAATATAACCAAATTGACCTTGACACTTTAAAGTTCCAAGTACTGGATAGAATGGCGAGTAATACAATGATGGCGAAGACAATTAGAGGTGTTAAATCCAAAAAACACTAAAATATGATTAAGCAGATTATCATTAAAGCAGCAGCCAAGGCATAACTTACAAACATAGCCCCAAAAAAGAATCCAGTTTCCCTTTCAAAAGTATAGCTACAGAGAGGACAGTTTTTATGCATTTTAGGAATGTTGAGCATTAAAAGATTACCACCTTTTTTAAACATTTTTTCTTTTTTACAATTAGGACAATTACATTTTAGAATATTTACAAATGTTTTCATTTACGGGCATTTTTATGATGCAAAAGTAGGAGCTGAAGTTCTTAATGTATTTACATAAAGTTCCCTTTTTTTTGTACTTTTGAGACATTTTATGAAAATACCCGTATTAAACTTTGCTCATTTTAAAGAAATGTCGTCCGTTAAGGAGGTTTATGTCAATACTTTTTCAACTCACTTAGAACTCAATGAACATTTAATCCACATACCTCATCGTCATGATTTTTATTTGTGTGTTCTTTTCACCAAAGGAGCAGGAGTACATGAAATTGACTTTAATGCCTATAAAATACAATCAGGAAAAGTATTTTTTTTAAAACCAGGTCAGACACATTATTGGAAATTTGAAACCAAACCAGAAGGATTTATTTTTTTCCATTCGCAAGCGTTTTATGAGTTACATTTTTTGGAGCATCGGTTACAATCGTTTCCATTTTTTTATTCCTTGCAAAATCCACCAGTTTTGCAATTATCTCAAGAGAAACTATTGGACTTAAGTCTTAAGTTTCAAGAGTTGTACATTGAGTATTTAGAAATGAATGTGTTTAGGGAAGTTAAAATTGTTAACTTAATGAGTTACATTTATATTGAACTTACCCGGGTATATTCCAAACCTGTTAGTTCGGATTTTGGATGTTCTTCCAACTATTATGCAATTTTTGAAAAGTTGGAAGCATTAATCGATCATCATTTTTATAAGCAGAAACTCCCGAAATTTTATGCCGAGAAGCTTTGTGTTAGTACCAAACATTTGAATAGGATTGTTAAAGAAACTATAAATAAAACAACAAGTCAATTAATTTCAGAAAGGGTTATCTTGGAAGCCAAGCGTTTGCTTGTGCATTCAAAAGATCAACTTACAGAAATTGGTAATACATTGGGGTTTTCAGATGATGCTTATTTTTCCAAGTACTTTAAATCTAAAACCGGGATAACTCCATCTGGTTTTCGCAAAAAGTATATGGGTTGGTAGTTTTTGTTTGCCTGGGGGTGGACAGATGGGTAGTTAGATTAACCCCCTGTGTATCTCACATCCTTTAAGGCATTTGATCGGGCTTCGTCTTATCCCCACTGCGTTTTAATATTGGTCAATGTGCCAGTTTGCCTTCCTCTGGCAGGCAGGCGCCTTTGCCAATCCCGATAGCTATTGGGATCACAGGACTATTTTTATACGCTCGGTCGCCCTTCATCTGAAGGGAGGAGCTTTTTGGAGAGATTAGCTACGCTGATGCTTACAGATTCTTCGCTTCGCTCAGAATAACAGGCTTGCTTTAAAATGACAGTGGGAAGGTATTTGTTCTTTTGTCTTGATACAAAAGAACCAAAAAATCAAAACTGTTTATTAAGGAAATTACTCCGTTACACTACGTATCGTTCGCTTTTTTCTTAAGATAATTTAGGAATGTTTATAAGATGTAGTTCATAACTCCCTTGTTTTGGGATGGTTTATGGCGTGTTGTAGCTCACTATTTCTGAAAACAGTTGGAATGATTTATATTGTTTAGGAATATGATTAAAACAAACTCCCCGTCCAGACTGCGTCTGTCCACCCCTCTTCATCTGAAGAGGGGAGCCCTGGCTTGGTCTTAATTTTTTTAAATAGAACATAGTCAAGTTATAAGTAGGTGTTTGTTCTTTTGTCTTGATACAAAAGAACCAAAAAATCAAAACTGGTTTTTAGGAAATTACTCCGTTTCACTTCGTAACGTTCGCTTTTTTCTTAAGATTATTTGGGAATGATCTTTAGCATGTAGTTCATAACTCCCTTGTTTAGGGATGGTTTATAGTATGTTGTAGCTCACTATTTCTGAAAACAGTTGGGCAGGTTTATGTGGTTTTGGAATATGATTAAAACAGGTGTATTTTAATTAAAGTTTAAATTGAGATTTTATCAAGTTAATAAACTAATTATAAAAACAATAACAATCCAGACGGAGGGTTTGTGATTTAAAATCAGATATTTAGTTAATACAAACTCCCCTTTCTTTACAATAATTCAAATTTTTTGGTTTGTGGTGTTGGTTGTGAGATTAGCTACGCTGATGCTTACAGATTCTTCGCTTCGCTCAGAATGACAGGCTTGCTTTAAAATGACAGTGGGAAGGTGTTTGTTCTTTTGTCTTGATACAAAAGAACCAAAAAATCAAAACTGTTTATTAAGGAAATTACTCCGTTTCACTACGTAACGTTCGCTTTTTTCTTAAGATTAATTAGGAAGGTTTATAACATGTGGTTCTTTACTCCCTTGTTTTGGGATTGTTTATAGCGTGTTGTAGCTCACTATTTCTGAAAACAGTTAGGCAGGTTTATGTGGTTTTGGAATTTTATTAAAACAGGTGTATTTTAATTAAAGTTTAAATTGAGATATTATCAATTTAATAAACTAATTATAAAAACAATAACAATCCAGACGGAGGGTTTGTGATTTAAAATCAGATATTTAGTTAATACAAACTCCCCTTTCTTTACCTACGTTGTCACTCCGGTAAATTCATTCCCTTTAATTTTTATTCAAACTCCCCGTCCAGACTGCGTCTGTCCACCCCTCTTCATCTGAAGAGAGGAGCCCTGGCTTGGTCTTAATTTTTTTTTAAATGAAAACTTAGTCAATTTATAAGAAGGTGTTTGTTCTTTTGTCTTGATACAAAAGAACCAAACCTGCCTGCCGGCAGGCAAGTCTTTCATTTAAAGGGGTATGCACCTTGTTACAAATATTTTGATTAATTTAGGATTAAGCATGTGTATATAACAATTAAGATTATGGCACAACTAAAAGCATTTTGGGAGTGGTTTTCAGAATACCAGGAGGCTTATTATCATTTAAGGGGTTTTCCAGAGGATGAGCAAGCCTATTATTTTAACGAGCTAGACAGGCAGTTGAAAGTCTATCACCCGAGCCTTACCTATGTGCTCCATTCCCCAAAAGATAGACTTGAGGCTGAATTGATCTTAACGGCCAATGGCGATCCGGATGGGATGCTACTTGCTACCAATTTACGAAACGTGGCACCTACTGTTCCCAATTGGGTCTTTACGGCCCTTATTCAGCCAAAACTCACTGTTGATGATATCAAGAACAAGGATCTTGAACATTACAAATTCATGGAGTTTGATTTGCACCTGTCTCGGGTGCGGTGGTTACCGGTGGATATGAACAGGGAGACCTATAAGTATGAATTTGTTTTTCATTTTATCGGGTTGCCTTACGCCAATCCCGAGATTTCCTATGAAAAGTATATAGATTACCTGTACATTATTTTGGTGGATATGTTTGGGGAGCTTTTTGTGAGTCAGCATATTGAGATGGTGTATTACGATCATTTGTACCCCAATGATATGGACTGGTATTCTTTGCACCAATTGCGAGAGTTCTTGGAGGAAGGGTATTTGGATTGAAGGTTTTAGGCTTTATGCTTTAGGCTTTAGGCTATATGCTGTATGCTCAAAACTCCAATCCCCAACCTGCCTGTACCGAAGGGTGCGTACAGGAGGGTCTCCAAATCCTATTAAAAAAAATATGTTTCATTATTTACGGGGCTTTGTTTATATTAGCCACAACCAAAAAGAATCACACACATTGAGTAAGATAGATGACGATGCCTGGTTGTACACCATTTCTTCCAAACGGAAGCTTATAGACTTTAATTTTAAGGAGATTTGGCGCTATCGCGATTTGCTCATGTTGTTTGTCAAACGCGATGTGGTAACCGTGTACAAGCAAACCATCCTTGGGCCTTTATGGTATTTGATACAGCCTTTGTTTACGGCCCTGACCTTTACACTTATCTTTAACAAGGTAGCCAATATAGAAACCGGGACGGTACCTCCTTTTTTGTTTAACCTGGCTGGGGTATCCGTATGGAATTATTTCAATACCTGTCTTACCACCACTAGTGATACTTTTAAAACCAATGCCGCTATTTTTGGGAAGGTGTATTTTCCAAGGATCATTGTGCCTTTGTCCATAATCATCTCCAACCTGATGAAGTTTGGCATCCAGTTGCTCATTTTTATTGCGTTTTATATCTATTATTATATAAATGGCGCTGCCATACACGTAGATGGCAGTATGGTGTTTTTTCCGGTACTTGTTTTGCTTATGGGCTTGATAGGTTTGGGTTTTGGCATGATTATTTCCAGTATGGTCACCAAATATCGCGACCTCAAGTTTTTGGTAGGCTTTGGGGTGCAGCTGCTCATGTATGTGTCTGCTGTGATGTATCCCTTGGCATTGATGCGCGAAAAATTACCTAAAATAGCTTGGTTGGTGGAGTATAACCCCTTGGCCTATATGATAGAAACTGCCAGGTTTATGCTGTTGGGCACAGGAACCTTTAGTTGGTTTGGCATTTTATATACCCTTGGCGTGACGATGTTGGTGCTCCTGTTGGGAATTATTATATTTAATCGCACCGAAAAAACATTTATTGATACAGTTTAAGGAGTTGGTAGTCTTTAGTTTTTAGTCTTTAGTTGGTAGTAATTTTAAATTTTTATATTGTATGAAGAATAAGAACGTACATTTTAGTTTTGAAGATTTAAAGGTTTATCAAAAAGCTTTAGATTTTGTGGATGTAGTTTACGATTTGACTCATACATTTCCTAAGCATGAACAGTATAATTTAAGTTCTCAATTTCATAGAGCTGCTGTTTCTATTGCATTGAATGTAGCTGAAGGACATGGGGATTCCAACGCTCAATTCAATCGGTTTTTACAAATAGCTAAAAATTCCGTTAACGAATGTGTTGTATGTAATACCATTGCTTTTAGACGTGGTTAAATAACTAAGGAAAACAATGAATATCATAGAGTTTTACTATCAGAATTAGCAAAAATGTTAACAGGCTTAACCAAATACCTTAAAACCAACAACTAACAACTAAAAACTAATTTAATAGAACAGAGAAGACGTTTATTGATACAGTTTAAGGAGTTGGTAGTCTTTAGTTTTTAGTCTTTAGTTGGTAGTAATTTTAAATTTTTATATTGTATGAAGAATAAGAACGTACATTTTAGTTTTGAAGATTTAAAGGTTTATCAAAAAGCTTTAGATTTTGTGGATGTAGTTTACGATTTTACCTTAAAACCAACAACCAACAACCAACAACCAACAACTAACAACTAACAACTAAAAACTAATGACTATTCTCAAAGCCGAAAACATTAGCAAACAATACCGACTGGGCTTGGTAGGGACCGGGACGCTTAGTCACGATTTGAATAGATGGTGGGCTGGCATTAGAGGGAAAGAGGATCCGTATTTAAAAGTGGGTTCTGTAAACGACCGAAGCACCAAAGCCGATAGCGAATATGTTTGGGCCTTAAAAGACATCAATTTTGAGGTGCAGCAAGGCGAGGTCTTGGGCATCATCGGTAAAAACGGCGCTGGCAAGAGTACCTTGTTAAAAATCCTGTCCCGTGTGACCATTCCTACCACAGGCGAGATAAAAACCAAAGGGCGTATTGCCTCTTTGTTGGAAGTGGGCACGGGGTTTCATCCCGAGTTGACCGGCCGTGAGAATATTTATTTGAATGGGGCGATTTTAGGCATGAGCAAAGCCGAAATTAAAAGTAAGGAAGCCGAGATTATCGACTTTTCGGGCTGCGAGCGCTATGTGGATACGCCTGTAAAGCGCTACAGTTCCGGGATGCGCGTGCGTTTGGCCTTTGCTGTGGCCGCTTTTTTGGAGCCGGATATTTTGGTGATTGATGAGGTGTTGGCGGTAGGAGATGCCGAATTCCAGAAAAAAGCCATAGGCAAGATGCAGGATATTTCTAAGGGAGATGGGAGAACGGTGATTTTTGTTAGTCATGATATGAATGCAGTTTCAGTTCTGACAAGTAGAGTTATTGTTTTAAAAAATGGCATAGTTGATTTTGACGGGGATACAGATGAAGGTATAAAGGAATATCTGAAAGGAGAAAATAATCAAATAAAATACAAATACGAAGGAGAATTCTATAAGCCAAAAATTGTAGAAGTTGAAGTAGAAACAAGTTTACCAAATAATATACATGAATTTGGAAAAGAAATTAAATTTATATTTGAAATTGATTTACCATATGAAACTGATAATTTAGCGTTATCATTTCAAATTGTAGATGAGTTTAGTGTACCCATAACACATTCGTGGATATTTGATGCTGATAATGTTATTAAAAGGGATAAAGGTCGATATCGTTTTGAAGGATGTTTTCCCCACCCTAAACTATATATGGGAAATTATTCATTGTTAGTGCATTTATCTAATTCAAAAACTAAAGAGAAGTTTGATTTTTTAGATTCAATCTGTCATTTTAAAGTGCAGATGATGAAAACCGTAAGATCAGAATATCATTGGCAAAAAAACACGTGTAAATATCTAGAAGATATCAACTGGCAAACCTTTAAAAAATAATTACGTTGAAAAACTTTAAAAAGAAGCTCAAGAAAAAGATATTTAAAAAATATTTTTCAGAATATAGAACCGTTCAGAAAAATAATTATTCTGACTTTACTCCAGAAGAACAACAAATTGTAGAAAAGGTTAAGCCTTATACTATGACTTCGCCTGAGCGCATAGTGAGTTTGATAAGAGCCGTCAATTATATTGAAACAAACAAAATAGAAGGAAGTATAGTAGAATGTGGCGTGTGGAAAGGAGGAAGCATGATGGCTGCTTTATTAGCCTTAAATGAAAAAAGAAGAGATGTCTTTTTATATGACACTTTTGAAGGGATGAGTGAACCAACAGAGAAGGATAAATCTTATAAGAACGAATCTGCCAAAGATGCATATTTAAATAAGGATGACTATTGGAAACGTATTAAATGTTACTCGACATTAGAAGAAGTGAAAAACAATGTTTATAATTTGGAATACCCTGAAAATAAGATACATTTTGTTCAAGGAAAAGTAGAGGAGACAGTCCCTGCAACTATCCCAGAAAAAATAGCAATATTAAGATTAGACACTGATTGGTACGAATCAACAAAACATGAAATGGAGCATTTATTTCCTAGATTAGAACAAGGAGGGGTTATAATTATAGATGATTATGGACATTGGAAAGGTTGTAAAAAGGCAATAGATGAATATATTTCTGAAAATAACATAAGATTATTATTAAATAGAATAGATTATACGGGAAGAATTGGCATAAAATTAGTTTAATGAAAGATTTTATTGACATAAAACTAAGTGAAAAAAATCTAGATAGATATTATATCCGATCTTCTATTTTTAAAGCCTTTAAAGAATTGTTACCAAATTTTAATGGAAAGCTTTTAGATATAGGCTGTGGCAAGATGCCTTACAGGAATTATATTTTAGAAAACTCTAAGGTGTTAAATTATGTAGGTTTAGATATTGAAGACGCTTTGGAGTATGATACAGAAGTTAAACCGGATTTTACATGGAATGGAGTAACTATGCCGTTTGAAACTGCTAGTTTTGACTGTGCTTTTGGTACTGAAGTTCTGGAACACTGTCCAGAGCCCGAAGTGGTTTTAAAAGAAGTCTATCGGGTTTTAAAACCTAATGGCATTTTCTTTTTTACGGTTCCTTTTTTGTGGAATTTGCATGAAGTACCACACGACGAATATCGCTATACACCGTTTTCATTGGAGCGTCATTTAAAAAACTCAGGTTTTACAGATATCACAATCAAAGCTACAGGTGGCTGGCATGCCTCCATGGCGCAAATGTTAGGGCTTTGGGTAAAAAGAAGTTCTATGTCATCAAGAAAAAGAGCTATATTGTCTAGAGTTCTTATGCCAGTAATTAAGCGCTTGATTAACTTAGACAAACCAGAAACCGTTCAGTTTAAAGAAGGTCAAATGATAACAGGTTTATATGGAATTGTAAGAAAGTAATAATAATTTATGAACATCGCCATTTTCACACCCGGACAAAACCCCTATTCCGAGACTTTTATACAGGCACACAAACGCTATTTAAAAGACCAAGTGTTTTATTATTATGGTGCTAAAGGGCGCATACGGTTGGAAGGCTCAAACAGTTTGGTTTCAAAAGCAAAGCAGTGGCAGTATCGTATCAATCGGAAGTTGCATCGCTATCCTTATTCCTATATTAATGAGCAGGCTGTATTGGCTTCTTTAAAAAGTCATGCCATAGATATTATTTTGGTTGAGTATGGGACCCATGCATATCATTTACAAAATCTGCTACGGAAAAGTGGTTTGCCTGTGGTGGTACACTATCATGGTTATGATGCAAGTGTTACAGAAACAATTAAAAAATGTAATGCTTACAAAGCGGTTTTTGATTTAGCCTCCCGTGTTGTTGCCGTGTCCCAAATGATGGAGCAGATGTTGTTAAATCTTGGTTGCCCACGAGAAAAACTTATCTACAATGTATATGGACCACAACCCGAGTTTGAAACCGTTAACCCAAGGTTTGTAAATAAGCAATTTATAGGGATTGGGAGGTTTACCGATAAAAAAGCGCCTTATTATACCATCATGGCTTTTAATAAGGTGGCTTCACAGCAACCAGATGCTAAATTGTTGTTGGCAGGGGATGGGGTGTTGCTGAATGTGTGTCAAAATCTAGTGAAGCAGTATGGGCTAGAAACTCAAGTACAATTTTTAGGGGTCATTACCCCTGAGGTTTATAGGGATTTATTATCGGAGTCTTTAGCCTTTGTACAGCATTCCATCACAGCAACTAATGGCGATATGGAAGGCACGCCATTGGCTGTTTTAGAAGCCAGTGTGGCAGGTTTGCCAGTGATTTCTACCTATCATGCTGGGATTCCAGATGTGATTTTACATGGTAAGACGGGTTTGTTGTGTGCTGAGCATGATGTGGCAGCCATGGCGCAAAACATGCTACAACTTTTGGAAGATGTTGCATTGGCCAAACAACTGGGAGCAGCTGGGAAGCAATATATTTTGGAACATTTTAGTTTGGAAAGGCATATTGGGGTTTTACAGGAGACCTTAGAGGCTGTTGCTAAGGTGTGTTAAGGGTTTTGTTTTAGAGGATGCTTTACTGCGTTCAGTATGACAAAACACAGCATGACATTCGTAAACTAAAAACAAAAAAACGGACGCCTAAGCGCCCGTTTTCAGGTTTTAAAGAGATGCTTTACTTCGACACTTCGTTAAACTCAGTGCAGGCTTACTCAGTACAGGCTTACTCAGCATGCCCCTTGTCATTGACTACGTCGAATCTTCGATTTCTGAACAAGGAACGAAGTGAAGAATCTACCATGTTAAGAATCTTTGATGTTAAGAATCTATTATTGTTATTATGTAAAAGAGATGCTTCACTGCGTTCAGCATGACAAAGCGTTCAGCATGACAAAGCGTATGAGGTAAAACTGAAAGCATGGGCTAATAAATCTCCCTTTTCAGAATATTTTAAAAAACTAATTATTAACAATTTAGGTATTTTTAGAATAAGTTTTGGTTCATGTCTTTTTTTCTTAACTTGCTTATATGCCACTGTTTACGGGTAGTTTAGATTTTTTTAATATTACGACCTAACTTAATAATTATAATTTATTATATATGTAGATGTTAATAAGTGTTTTTTATTGCTATTTTAATTTTTTTTAAATTTACCATACGAAGGCAATAGTGCCCTAGTCGCCTGATAGTAAGGGTGTCATTTAAACTTTTTTTGTATGGTTAAAATAAAATCCATTACGAAAAGAAATCCGCAGGACTTATTAGCTCCAGAGCGGTATTATGCACAAGCCGTGTATTCGGGGAGTGTAGATCTTAATGAACTAGCGTATTTTGCATCCAAGCAAAGTACAGTTAGTAAAGCTGATTGTTATGCGGTTATTATTTCATTATTGGAATTGATAACCTATAACTTGAGTGAAGGTAAAATTGTTCGAATGGGAGATTTGGGCAATTTTAGAGTGTCTGTTAGTAGTGTAGGTCAAGATTTGGAAGAAGACCTTACGACAGCCGCTGTAAAAAAGGCGAAAATATTATTTTCGCCCGGTGCAGATTTGAATGCGATGCTAAAATCCTTAAAGTATTCTAAAGTACAAGGATAGTAGTTTGCAGGCATTCATTTACTTGCTTAAGACCTTGTGTTAGTTGGCGCTAGCGCAAGGTTTTTTTTATTTAAGTAAATGTATGTAAAATTATATTCATGTACAACATCTTGTACATTTAATTGTAATCTGGGGCATCCCTTTTTAGAGCTTGCAAAAGCATCTGATAAAAACATCCACAGCATCCGTGGTCTCATGGCACCGCATCCATTAAACATTTCCTTCGCATCCATGCAACATTGGCACCGTATGGTCAGTTTTATACACATAGCAACTTCTTATGTAATACCTGCTGCCTTTTTTGTTATTTGCTTTAAGAAGTATGAATGCGCAACGGCTTTTTTTAATACTTCTTACTTTTTTGGTCTGTTTTTTTAAAATCTTCGCTGTATCTTAGTCCGGTAAACGATTTTTATGCAAGAACACCCATTGGTTTCCATCATTATTCCTACCTATAACCGCGCCCATTTATTGGGGGAGACGTTGGATTCGGTCTTGGCACAAACGTACACGAACTGGGAATGTCTTGTGGTGGATGATGGGAGTACAGACGATACTGAAACTTTGGTGTTAGGTTATGTGGTCAAAGACTCACGCTTTCAATACCACAAACGGCCAGACAGCCATTTGCCAGGGGGCAATGGGGCGAGGAATTATGGGTTTGAGGTGAGTCAAGGGGAGTTTTTAGTTTTTTTAGACTCAGACGATTTACTTATGTCTTTTGCTTTACAAAATAGAATACAGGCAGCTCTTAGCAATCAAGCTGAAATAATGGTAACTCAATCTGGTGTTTTTAAGTTGAAAATAGGTGATATAGATAAAGTATGGAATGTTGTTTCATATGGGACAACAGTAGTTGATTTCTTAATCCGTTTTTTAAATGTTGATATGCCTTGGCAAACAGCCGGAGTGACTTGGTCTCGAAGATTTTTTAATAAGTGTGGTATGTGGCATCCTACATTGACAGCTTGGCAAGATTGGGAAATGCATTGTAGAGCATTAATACAGCAACCAAAAATGGTTGTCCTTGTAGATAAAGCTGATAATTATTATCGGTATTTAACCAATGATGGTATTGCTACTACTTTTAAAGATAAAGCATATCTTAATGCCGTGTCAATAGCAATTTTATCGATTTATAAACAATTTCTAACACATAAAGCCTTATATAAAACCATTAAACTACAATTTGAAGTTTTGGTGTTTTATATGATAATAAAACGACCTGTTTCCCTAGGTTATCATAAGTTTCCATTAGTATATCTGTTTAAGTTTCCATTCTCTAAAGGCAGGCTATCAAGGTACAGATTTATTAAAATATATATAATTGAATTGCTTTCAAGAAGCACTAAAATTCGAAAGTTTCTTTTAGGGGCATATTATAAAAAGCATCAAAGGTATTTAACTTTGAAAACTACCCATTTAAAATAAGCATGACAAATAATATAAAAGAAAACATACATAAAGGGGTTTCAATTATTATTTGTACCTATAATGGTAAACAGCGTTTGCCAGAAACACTTCGTCATATTGTGTTACAAAATATAGATATCCCGTGTGAAGTCATTCTTATAGATAATGCTTCAACAGATGGCACAAAACAAGAGGTTGATCGATGGTGGGATACTTATGGTTTGCACACAACAATTACCTATCAATCATATAGTCAACCAAAACCCGGTAAATCGTATGCCCAAGAGCTAGGCTATGAAAAAGCGCAATATGACTATTTGTTGATTTGTGATGATGATAATTGGTTGTGCAATACCTATGTGCAAACTGCCTTTGACACAATGGAATCCAATATAGAAATAGGTGCTTTAGGCGGTTGGTGTGAGGCTGTTTTTGAGAGTGAACATCCTGTATGGTTTCAGCAATATGCCAAATATTATGCGGTAGGAAAACAAGCCGAAAACTCAGGTGATGTTACTGAACAAACAGGGTATTTGTACGGGGCAGGTATGGTAATAAGAAAGGCACATTGGAGGGAATTGTTACATTTAGGATTTCAGCATATATTAAGTTGTAGAAAAGGGGACACATTAAGTTCTGGTGGCGATACTGAGTATTGTTTTGCGTTGCGATTGTTAGGTTATAAGATATGGTATGATGAGCGACTCCATTTTAAGCATTTTATGACCTTGGGTCGTTTAAATTTTGCGTATTTAACCAGATTGCGGAAAGCCATGACCTATTCAAACTTTGTTATTTTAGCTTATCGTGATGTGCTGTATAAACAGGTTATGTCAAGAGCAGGTCAAAGACGTCGTGTTTTGGGTTTGTTACAAGCGGGGTTTTTTAAAAACATTATTAGGTTTGTTTTTGGAACTTATGAACAAAAAGAAGTGGGGCGTACATATTTTAAACGATTATATTATTTATGTTTTTGTTATGAGCACTATTTAAAGCATGTTACAATCATAGAGCAATGGGTGTCTAGGCATAGAAGTAAAATTCTTGGTTATGAATGAGGCAATAGTATCCATCATCATCCCTACCTACAACCGAGCTCAATACATTGGCGAGGCTTTAAGTAGCATCATGGCACAAACCTATACCCATTGGGAATGTTTGGTGGTTGATGATGGGAGTACCGATGCTACAGAGGTTCAAGTAAAGGTTTATACGGAGAAGGATTCTAGAATACGCTATGTTAAGCGCCCAGATACTTATCCTAAAGGTAGTAATGGCAGTCGGAATTATGGCCTGTATTTGGCCCAAGGTAGCTTTATTGCCTTTTGTGATGACGATGATTTTTGGTTGGATGACAAATTAGAAAAGCAGTTAGCCATATTTAAAGAACACCCAGATGTTGGACTTGTAACAGGCAATATAGAGTATGTAAATAGTGATGGTAAACGTACGGGGCGCGTTATAAAACAAACGGGTAACCATGGGGATGCCTTTGAGAGTTTGTTGTTTAAAAATGGGTTATCTATGATAACTCCTGTATTAAAGCGGGAGGTGTTCGATAAGGTTGGGTTGTTTAATACGGATTTTGTTATTTTTGAAGATTGGGAGTATTGGCGTCGGGTAGCTTATTATTACCCGTTTTATGCCTTGCCAGATGTTTTGGCCTGTGTACGAAAACACGATAGTAATACATCTTTAATTGTAACAGAAGCACCTTTTGAACAGTATGCGAGATATCGTGCCCTTACCAAAGCGCTTTTGAAGTGGGGCAAGCACCGATTTACCAAAGCCGATAAACAGCTAATAGCAAAAGTTGAGGCTAAACGATATAGGCAATTATTACGGAATCATTGTCTGGGGGTTAAAAGTAAAGTAAATCTTTTTTTTAAAATTTTAAAATATGATTATAAGGGAGCCTTTGTTTTATTAAAAGCTGTTTTTTTATAAATATATAAGACTTAATCTGTGTGAATTTAAAATATATAAATATGAACATAAAACGATTTTTCAATATACTACTAAATAAAAAAAAAATAGAATCAACTTTACCATTAAGTGACGATGAATTTTATGAAGAATTGTTTATTAAAAACACAAGTTGGAATTCTAAAACACCCAATAATGATGAACTAAAACGATGGGAGATTATAGAACGTCATATCAAACAGATTATTTCTGAAACAAAAAATAATATTAAAATATTAGACTTAGGGTCAGGTCGTGGATGGTTAACTAATTTAATTTCAAATTACGGTTCAAGTATTGGAGTAGAGCCAGTATCAAAAGTAGTTGATTACGCACGTTCATTATACCCACATCTAAAGTTTATTGCCGGCTCTACTACAAAAATGTTAGGATTAGGGTATGGAGGACAATTTCAATTGATTGTTTCAAGTGAAGTAATAGAGCATATATCAAACAATGAAAAGCCTAAATTTATAGCTGATATTTATAAGTTGTTAAGTTCAAAAGGATATTGTATAATTACAACTCCCCGTCAAGAAGTTCAAGAAGAGTGGAATAGGTATGTGTCTGCAAACCAGCCAGTAGAAGATTGGATATCTGAAGAAGAACTTAGGGATTTATTTGAAAGTAATGGTTTTAAGCAATTGGATTCTTCGAGAATACCTCTTAAACAAAAACAAAGTGGAAAATATTTTGATGTATATCAGGTAGCTTTATTTAGAAAAAACAAGTGAATTATTAATAAGTAAAAATGAAGTCAGATCTTAATAACAATTCACTTGTTAGTATTGTAATTACCACTTTTAATAGAAGTTTGTATTTGAGAGAAACATTGGAGAGTATAAAGAGTCAAAGTTATCCACATATTGAAATACTATTAATTGATGATGGTTCCAAACCAGATATAGCAAAACAAAACAAAAAAATTGCAGACGAATTTAAAAAATGTTATTACTATTATAAAGAAAATTCTGGGCAACCTGATTCTCGGAATTTTGGAATATTGAGATCTAAAGGATCATATATCGGTTTCTGTGATGATGATGATTTTTGGCATAATAAAAAGTTGGAAAAACAATTAAAGGTTTTAAATGCAAATCCAGAATACTCTATAGTAACTGGGTGTATTGAATATGTTGATGTATCAGGTGCTAAAACGGAGCAATTAAAATGTCATGAAGGGCACATTCATGGTAATGTTTTTAAAGATTTTCTAGAAAAAAATAGAACTGCTTCAATTACGCCATTATTTAAAAGAGAAGTTATTGATAAAATAGGTTTTTTTAACTCTAATTTCAGGATAGCTGAAGACTGGGAGTTTTGGAGACGAGTTAGTTATTACTATAAGTTTTATAATATAAATGAAGTGTTGGCTTATGTTAGACTACATCCTGAAAACATGTCTAAATCTCGAACAGGGAAACCATTTGAAAGCTTTAAGTTATATCGAAAACTCACAAAAAATTTATTAAAATGGGGAACAAATCGATTTAAACCTGCTGATTATGAGTTAATTTACAAAGTTGAATGGAAACGTTACAGGAGACTTATGAGTAATCATTATCCAGGAGTTATAAATAAAATTAAATTTTTATGTCAAGTTTTTTTTAATAGTATAACCGATGGTTTTCATTTAATATATTTAATGTGGAAGTATGTTATGTAAAATGAAAGAAAAAAAATATGAAATTAGAGTAATCCAACTTTTTGAAACCTACGGTGAGGTATATCAACCCTATATTTCTCCGGTTATTCAAGCATTAAAGGCAGATACTAAATTACACGTAGATGTCGTTGCTTTTAATGCGCATGACACGGTAGATTTTTTTGTTCCTCGCTATAAAAAACGTTGGTTAAAAGAAAAATGGTACGCCTTAACACATAATTCTAGATTGAATTATTTAGAAATTTTATGTTTGGAACAGCAGGCTGCCATTATACATGTGCAACAATCCTATTTATTTTCTAAAGTTACAAATTTACTAGACCTGCCACGTGATCAAAGACCTCTAGTCGTTATAACCCTTCGCGGTGGCGATACCTATGTTAAACCTTGGTATGCTAAAAAATGGCAAGATTTTTATAAAAATTACGGCCATGTAGTAGATGCTTTTGTGGTAATGAGCAACCATCAAAAAAACTATTTACACGACAAATGGGGAGTTTCATTAGAACGAGTTCACGTAATACCCATTTCGTTTGGTCAAGCTTTTAATGCTTCTATTAAACAGGCAGATCCAAGCGTTATGCGTATTGTTTCTGCTTTTAGAATGTGTTGGGAAAAAAACATAGCTGGTAACTTGTTAGCTGTTAAAATTTTAAAAGATCGCGGCATTCATGTTCAGTATCATTTGTATGGCGATGGTGCTGATTCCGGACAGGCTTATTACCTCATAGATAAGTATAATTTACAGGATTGTGTTGCCTACCATGGCAGGTTAGACAACAGCGAATTAAAAGCACAGTTAAAACGATATGATTTCTATTTACAGTTGAGTTATTCAGAATCTTTAGGCATGTCAGTTATAGAAGCTCAATCCCAAGGAATACCAGCTATTGTTTCCAATAGTGATGGCTTGCCTGAAGTGGTTGTGCATAACCAAACTGGATTTTGTGTAGCGCCGCATGACTCTGAAGCCGCGGCTACTCATCTTTTGCAGTTATGGCAGAACCCTGATTTATATAAGCAATTTAGTCAAGAAGCCATTGCATTTAGTCACCAACATTTTTCTGTGGAAACCGAAGTAGAAGCCTTGCGAAGACTTTACAAATCCTTAATACCTTAAATTGCTATGTGCGGATTTCTAGGCGAATTTACCTTTCAACATAACTCCTTAACGGAGTCGGCATCTTTTGAAGCGCTTTTAGACTTGTCCCAACACCGTGGGCCTGATGCTTCCTGTACCACACGAGGTTCTGGTTTCCAGTTGGGATTTAATCGGTTGGCTATTTTAGATGTTTCGGCACAGGGGAATCAGCCGAAGGAAAGTCCGAGTGGGCGTTATCAGGTGGTGTTTAATGGTGAGCTTTATAACTATAAAGATTTAGCAAAGAAGTATGGATTTACTAATTTATCTTCTGGTTCAGATACAGAAGTATTGATTCATTTGTTAGATAAACATGGGGTTGACAGCACCATTCAAATGCTAAATGGCATGTTCGCTATAGCCATTGTGGATAGCGAAATAGATTGCTTGTATCTTGCACGGGATTTTGCAGGAATTAAACCTTTGTTTTATGGTTTATCTCCTCAAGGAATTGTTATGGCATCGCAATTTGATCAAATTTACAAGCATGATTGGTTTTGTAAAAGCTTGGATTTGAGACCAGAGATTGTAAAAGAGTATTTTGGTTTTGGGTATATGCAGGCACCCAATACTATTTATCAATCTATTTACCAAGCTTCTCCTGGGGAATTGATTCAAGTTGATAGAACAGGAGTTGTTAAAAAAAATCAACTTATTACTTTTCCTAAAACTCAAAAAGAAACAGTATCAAAACCAGAATTATCAGAGTTATTACAGGAGGTTGTAGCCAGACAATTGGTAAGCGATGTACCCATTGCCACATTTTTAAGTGGTGGGATTGATAGCCCATTAATTAGTGCTTATGCCAAAAAAAACATTTCTGAGATAGAGGCTTTTACATTAGAGGTTGCTAATCCTCAATTAAATGAAAGTGCCATGGCAAAAGCCTATGCAGATTATTTGGAGATTAAACAACATATTGTATCAGTTAAAGAATCTGATTTATTATTAGAAATAGATAGTCATTTTAAAGCTTTTTCAGAGCCTTTTGGGGATTATTCTAGTATTCCTACCTATGTGATTTCAAAAGAAGCCAAACAGAAACACACCGTGATGCTATCTGGTGATGGTGGTGACGAGCTGTTTTTTGGTTATCCTAGGATGTTGGATGTATTGCAAAAACGTTGGTGGTTTAAACTACCTTTTTACTTAAGAAAGCCGTTGGCACAGCTAACCAATAAAATAGGATTGACAAAAACCTGGGCTCCTTATTTTAAAAGTTTGGATGCTTTTATTGAAAACAAGCATTTGCATATGCCACCTGTTGTTTTGGATAAAGTCTTTCCAAACACGTCGTTTTCCAGTGCTATGAAAAACCTATACACATTTTCAAGTTTGAACAAAGACGCGTTGTTGCATCAGCTACGATGGAATGAATTTTATGCCCACCTGCAACGAGTGCTAATAAAAGTAGATCGGGCCAGTATGGCCCATAGTTTGGAAGTTCGTGTACCTTTTTTGGATAAAGAAAATATTGGTTGGGCGTGGTCACAAAAAGGAAGGCTTAACTCCAAACAGGAGTTGAAAAAAGAGTTGAAAGACTTATTGGCCAAAGAAGTACCAGAAACCATCATAAACCAAAAGAAAATGGGGTTTACCGTTCCCTTAAAGACGTGGTTACACACCGAGTTGCAATCAGATGTGAGGCATGTGGTTTTTGAGCGCCCATTTTACGGTGAAGCGGTTATGGATGTGTCTGTTTTACAGACTTATGTTAAGGATTTTTATGATAATAAACATGATAATGCTTGGGGTGTATGGCATATTTATGCTTGGCAAAAATGGTGGTTGGAGCATGGGGTGACAGGTGAAAAGTTAAAAGTGAAACGTGAACAGTGAAAAATTAAAAATTAGTCAAAATCCATAATTCATGAAGTTAATTTGGTTGTTATTACAAAAAAAATCCCCACTGATACTACTAGTTGCCACCGTCTTTTTGTTATATTAGCTTGCTATGACTATAACGACCATAAACACCCCCATATTACCAACCAAGCAGGTCTTTGCAAAAAAGCCAAATACACCGCATACGCTTGACTTAGAAGCCATTTGTGTGTTTGTGGCCACGGGGTTTTTTATGGGGGTAGATACCTATTGGAAAAATAGGGTTTGCCTCTTGCCAGGGCATGCTCATGAGATAGATGCCAAAGGGTATTTAATGAAGAGCACCCCTAATTTTAGGTGGCACCATACGCCCCAAGAGCTATCGTTTGAACAGAGTTTGGAAGCGTATATAGACTTATTGACCACCATCACTAAGGAACAGGTAGGGGATGAACCAGTTATTTTACCTTTGTCTGGGGGTTTGGACAGTAGAAGTCAGGCCCTAGTTTTAAAGGATTTGCCCAACCCGGTTCATGCCTTTAGTTATTCGTTTGAAGGGGGGTATCCAGAACATAAAATTAGCGAGCAAATAGCTAAGGAGTGCCATTTTACGTTTGATGGTTTTAAAATTCCTAAAGGATATTTATGGCATTGTATCGAGGAACTAGCATCAATAAATGGTTGTTATTCGGAGTTTACCCATCCTAGACAAATGGCTGTTTTACCCCAGTTAAAAAAGATGAAAGGGGTTTTCTCTTTAGGGCATTGGGGCGATGTTTTTTTTGACAGGGGGGCACCGGAAGGCAGCACCGAAGCAGATATGGTTCCCTTGCTTTTTAAAAAGATGGTAAAGCCTAAAGGTATAGAGCTTGCCGAAAAATTATGGCAGCACTGGAGTTTAGAAGGCGACTTTAAAAGCTATTTGATATCCCGGATTGAAAAGGATTTGGCTGATATTAAAATTGATAATGTAAGTGCCAAAGTACGCGCTTATAAAACCAGTCAGTGGGCACACCGTTGGACCACGACCAATTTAAAGGTGTTTGAAGCAGCACATCCCATAACTTTACCGTATTACGACAATCGCATGTGTGAGTTTGTCTGTTCGACACCAGAGGCATATTTGGCAGACAGACGCCTACAGTTGGCCCATTTGCAGCAGGACAAAAAACTTGCTCAAATTACCTGGCATGCCCAGAGACCCTTTAACCTTTTAAACTACCAGTACAATAAGGCTCCCTATAATTTACCCTACCGTATTTTTAATAAGCTGCAACGGGAAGTGACTGGTTTTTTGGGAAAACCGTATATCCAACGGAATTGGGAACTGCAATTTTTAGGAACTGAGAACGCTAAACACTTAGAAAGTCATTTGTTTGATGATGAATTTAATCACTGGATTCCACAAACAATTATTAAAGAGGTTTATCAAGATTTTAAACATGGAGATGCTGTTGCCAGTTCCCATGCCGCAAGTATGTTGTTGTGTTTGTCCGTATGGTATCAAAATAACATAACAGCATTATGAAACTATCGGTAATCATACCTGTTTACAATGGGGCAGACTTTATTGAAAAGTCCTATAACTCGATTATTAATCAACAATTAGCGGATTTTGAAATTCTTTATGTAGATAATAACTCGAAAGATGACTCCGTTGAAAAAATTGAAAGTCTGATTCAAACTGATGCACGGGTAAAATTATTAATTCAAACCAAGCAAGGTGCTGCTCCTGCCAGAAATAAGGGCATTGAAAAGGCTCAAGGGGATTATATGTATGTGTTTGATGTAGATGACGAGATTTATCCAGGTGCTTTAAATAGGATGATTGGTGTTTTGGATAGCTATCCAGACATGGATGCTGTGTTTGGTAAAATGGTAAAATCTTATAAAGGCATTTCGGAAACTAAAAAACCTATGGATGAGACCCATGAAATCCTTTTTAAAGAAAAACCCTATTGGGGCTTATATTGGTTTTCGAGCTTGAGACATGTAGTTGGGCCTCCGGCATTTTTATATAGAAGAACGGTGTTTGATAAAATTGGTGTTTATAATGAAGAAATAAAAAATAATGAAGATACTGCCTTAGATATCAAACTTGGAATGACTTGTAATCTTGCATGTTTAGATAGTTATGTGTATTTGTATTTCAAACATTCTGAATCTACCATTGAACAAACAAAGCGTAAAATACCCCGTGCTTTTATGGTGTGGCCACGCTTGGTCAAAGAGCACTTGCCTTTTTATTTAAGTCAGGAGACCCCTAAACGCTTTCAGGAGTTACTGTTTAGTCAACTGTTTCAGTCCATGGGCAGGCAGTTGGTGTTTACCAAAGGTTATTGGGCTAGGAAGCGGTTGAAAAGCAAACTATATCAAGAAGTACATGCCATTAGAATTCCGTTCGTCATTCGCTTTTTTTTAAGCATATTTGTTATCTTGCCATTGGAAAGTTTACGGAAAGTTTATGGGTATTATATAGTGCCCTTTACGGTAAAACAGCTTTTAAAATAAAAACACTTGACACCAAAACATTTTTTAATCCATGCTTTTAAGCGCATCCTATTGGGTGGATGGTATAAACGCTACGTGGTAAACAATGTGGTTATCCAGACAGATATCAAACAAGCCCTTCAAGTTAGGGGTTCCAAGGCACAGGATTATGCTTTGGAAAAGCAGTTTGACCATGTGATGTTGTATTATCCAGATTTTGCGTTTATCTTTTTTTGGCGAATCAATAAACTAAACTATCGTTGGAAATCATTGTTTGTGCCTGAGATGCCCTGCAAAATTTTTAGAAGTACAAAAATAGCTGGAGGCTTGACATGTTACCATCCGTATGCTACTGTCATTAATGCCAAATCCATAGGTAAGAACTTTCAATTTAGAAATGGATTGACCATAGGCAATAAAGCAAATGATAATAAGTTGCTTCCAGTAATAGGAAATGATGTAACCGTTGGTGCCAATGTGGTTATTATAGGGAACATTACCATTGGAGATCATGTGGTTATTGGCGCTGGGTCTGTTGTGGTAAAAGATGTGCCTTCCAATAGTGTGATAGCTGGAAACCCGGCACGAGTTATTAAAACATTGGAATGAATTTCTTACCCCGTCCCTAAGGGGAGGAATTTTGTTAGTGCAGATAAGGGAAGTAAAATTAATAATGAAGAAAATTAAAATACTATATACAATTTCAAATTTCCACACAGCAGGCAGTGGTAAGGTGGTTTATGATTTGGTTAAACATATGGATAATAACCAATTTGAGGTTGAAATAGCCTGTGGT
The DNA here is from genome assembly GCF_000348685.1 of Xanthomarina gelatinilytica. Lineage (GTDB taxonomy): Bacteria > Bacteroidota > Bacteroidia > Flavobacteriales > Flavobacteriaceae > Xanthomarina > Xanthomarina gelatinilytica. Next base: position 139,351 of record NZ_ANLA01000007.1, read on the forward strand.
AGTAGTGATGGTGATTTTTATAAGGTAGTGTCAACTTTGGGCTTGCCCATACATGTTTTTGAAACCAAAACAAATTATAGGCCATACCACAGCTTATTGTTTAGAATCTGGAAGATTTCAAAATTCTTTAAAGAACAACAATATGATGTTGTTCATTCATGGCAATGGAGCAGTGATTGGACGGAGGTCTTAGCAGCCAAATTAGCAGGAGTGAAATGGTTATACACCAAAAAAGCGATGGGTTTTAATAGTAGGCATTGGAAAATAAAAAGTTTTTTGGCTGATTATATTATTACCATCAATGATGAAATGTCTGCTTATTTTCCAAACAAAACAAAGCAGGCTTTAATCCCATTGGGGATTGATACAGCATATTATGATACAAATAAGGTTGCTAAAACCAAGGCCATGAATCCAGATAAATTTCATATTATCACAGTTGCCAATTTGGTGCCTGTTAAAGGGATTGAAATTTTACTTGAAGCCTTGGCTATTCTTCAAGATTCTGGAATTCAACTAAGTGTTTTGGGTGACTGTGAGAATGCCTATGGGCGTAACATGATGTTATTAACGGAGCATTTGGGTCTACAGGAACAAGTTAAGTTTTTAGGAAAACAATTAGATGTAAGACCCTATATAAGCGCAGCCGATGTTTATGTGATACCTACTTTGGATGCAGGGAGAAAAGAGGGGATGCCCATGGCTTTGGTGGAAGCCATGAGTATGGGGATTCCAGTATTGGGTTCCCATATTACAGGTATTAATTATGTATTAAAAGCATTTCCCGAACTATTGTTTCCAGCAGGAAACGCAGAAGTTTTGGCGGAAAAGATGAAGCAATTAAAAGCTACGGATCCCTTACAAAGATTGGCTTTAGGGAAACGGTTGCGCACTTATTGCGAGACCCATTTTACCATGGAGGCTTTTATTGCTGCACATGAAGCACTTTATAAAACTTTATAGGATATGGGCAATAACTTCAATAAACATGTTGTTGTAGTAGGCAGTGCCCGAAGTGGTACCAGTTGGTTGAGTGAGCTGATGGCCCAACCCTTTAGGTATCGCATGCTATTTGAACCCGATCAAGAAACTCGTACTGAAAGAGGGCATTTGCTTTGTGACAGATGGTTAAGGTCTCCTACAGATTCCAAGGAAGCTTATACATATTTAAAGGCTGTTTTTAATAACCGTGTGGATTGCGATTGGATCGCACAAAACAGTAACCGAAAATGGAAGCGTCATTTATGGCCTTTTGTACCCAAAAAGTATATCATCAAGTTTGTACGTTGTAATCTGTCTGCACCTTTTATACACAATGAATTTGGGATTCCGGTTATACATCTTATTAGAAATCCTTATGATGTTATTAGGTCTCAGCAACAAGTAAAATTTTCTTGGTTGTATGACTTGTCTTATTTTGCAAATCAAGAAAAGTTGGTAACACTTATTAAAGACAAGTTTTTGTATGATATTACCCAATTTGAAACATTGACGGATGTGGAAAAGTTAACCTTGCGTTGGTGTATTGAAAATGTGATACCGTTGGAAGTATTGGAGCCCTATTCTGAAGAAGCTGTTGTTGTTCGTTATGAAGCGTTGTCCAATAACATTCAATTGTTTTATGATTTATGTGCTGCCTTTCATTTGGAACCAGTTGCTAATTTAGAAAGGCATTATAAACAGCCATCATCCAAAACACATCCAGAGAGCGTGTTTTTACAGAAAGGTAGCGATAAAAATAAATTGAGTACTGCTGAACTAATCCAAATAAATAAGCTATTGGATGTTTTTAAGACGCAGCTTTATACCAAACATTATTAATATCATTATATGCTATTCAACTCCCTAGACTTCGCTATATTTCTTCCCTTGGTTTTTGCACTGTATTGGTTTGTGTTAAAACCTTCCTTAAACCGGCAAAACCTATTTGTTGTCCTGGCTAGTTATGTATTTTATGCCTGGTGGGATTATCGGTTTTTAGCCTTAATAGTTTTAAGTACTTTGGTGGATTTTGTGGTTGCCAAACTGATGCATAGGGAAACCACACAAACACGAAGAAAGATATTATTGTTGGTCAGTTTGTGTTTCAACCTTGGGTTGTTGGTCTTTTTTAAGTATTATAATTTTTTTATATCCAGTTGGGTAGATGCATGGCAACTTATAGGGGTTTCCATGCAAACCACAACCTTACAGATTATTCTGCCGGTTGGGATATCTTTTTATACCTTTCAAACATTAAGCTATACCATAGATGTTTATAGAAAAAACATTGAGCCTACTTCAAATTTTATCCAGTTTGCAGCCTTTGTGTCCTTTTTTCCTCAGTTGGTGGCTGGCCCCATAGAGAGGGCCTCGCAATTGTTGCCACAATTTAGTCAAAAGCGTGTTTTTAACAGTGAATTTGCAATTAGTGGGTTCTATTTAATTATTTGGGGCCTGTTTAAAAAAGTGGTAGTGGCAGATAACTGTGCTTTTTTTGTCAATCAGATCTTTGATGGTGGAGGAGCTTACACTTCCCTGGAATTGTTTTTGGGAGCAGTTTTGTTTGGATTTCAGATTTATGGGGATTTTTCTGGTTACTCGGATATAGCCATTGGAGTGGCAAGATTGTTTGGTTTCTCCTTAATGACCAATTTTTCCTTTCCGTATTTCTCCAGGGATATCGCTGAGTTTTGGAGACGTTGGCACATTTCCTTATCCACTTGGTTTCGCGATTATTTATATATTCCATTAGGTGGGTCTCGTGGAAATACTTGGCAAGGGATTCGAAATGTGTTTATTGTGTTTCTGGTGAGTGGGTTTTGGCATGGTGCCAACTGGACTTTTGTGATTTGGGGTGGTATTCACGCACTGTTGTTTTTACCCTTGTTACTGATTAAAGTCCATAGAAAATATCTGGAAACAACTCGCATCAGCTTAGGCCAATTACCTTTTATTCTGTTTACATTTGTATTGGTGACTTTTGCATGGATTTTCTTTAGGGCAGATAACGCAAGTATGGCAATGCAATATATTCAGGATATTTTTAGTTTTAACAGTGGCTCTGTAGCTACTTTTTATAAGACTCCAAAAATGCTTTTATTTAGTGCCATAATTGTAATAAGTATTTCTATCTTGTTGTTATTTGAGTTTTTGGCGGTTCAAAAAAATAAAAAAGAAGTGGTTTTAACAACATATACTGCTGTATGTATTGCCATGCTTATCTGTTTTATGGGCGTGTTTAAGAATCCCTCAGAGTTTATTTATTTTCAGTTTTAAGGATGATGTTGTTTTTAAAAAGAATCGGGTTTGTTGTATTGGTTTTCATTGGTATGAGCATGCTTGTGTCTTGGGGAAGTTTGTGGGCCTTACGTCAGTCTTCTTTTTATAAACCCTCTTTTTTGGTCAATTCCCTATCCGAAAAAAGCTTCGATTATATAGTGTTGGGTGCCAGTACGGGTTTAACCACTTTAAATACCAAAGTCATTGATTCTATGTTGCATACCAATGGTGTTAATCTGTCCATGGATGATACAGCACTGTCCAGTCAGTACCTTATGCTGCAACATTTTTTGGCACAGGGGAAAACCACAAAAGTTTGTGTGTTGGCACCTAGTGTTAAAGATTATGATGTTCGCACGAATGAATTAAGTGGCAACGATTATCGTTTTTTACCCTATGTAAACACAACTTATGTTTATGACTATTATAAGCAATTTAAAGGAGTGGATGCTAAGGTATTGGCTTATAGCAAGTGGTTTCCCATGTTAGGCGTGTCCTATTATAATGTAGAGTTGTTTTACCCTTCGTTGGTAGCCCTTATGCAACCGGAAAAAAGGAATAGGTTTGATGCTACTGGTAATTATGTATATCCCGAATCTAAAAAAGCAAGTAAAATGATAAATGACTTAAAGTCTGTTACCTTGGACTTTAAAAATCCCTATGTAAATAAAATAAAAGCACTTTGTAAAGCCAATGATATAGAATTGATTTGTTATATTTCTCCTATGGAAGGAAAGAAAGTTATGGTGTCTTCAAAAGACTTCTTAGTGATCAATCATAGTGATTTGCTGAAGGACTCCAAGTATTTTTTTGATGCCATACATGTAGATTCAAAAGGGAGACAGGTTGCCAGTGAGCAATTTACTAATGATATTAAAGCTTTAAGGAAGTAGTAGTTTTCTAAAAAAATTCATGGAGAAATCATTAAAAATAGCCATATATTCTGGAAATATTCCAAGCACGACCTTTATTGAACGTCTTATTAAGGGGGTTTCTGATTCAGGGAGTCAGGTATTTTTGTTTGGTCTGATCAAACAAAAAACAACTTATGGGAACCAGGTGCAGGTTTTTGGCTATAAAAACACAAAAGGTTCCAAACTTTGGGTTTTAATCAAATACACTTGCCTTTTGTTTTTATTTAAGCCGACTCAAAAAAAACGTTTGGATGCGATACTCAACAAAACAAATAATAACACCTTATATTCTAAGGTAAAATACTATCCTGTGCTATGGCACCAACCGGACATTTTTCATGTCCAATGGGCGAAAGGGCTGGATGAGTGGCTCTGGGTACAGGAGTTTGGGATGCGTTTGATGCTAAGCTTGCGTGGAGCCCATATCAATTATTCCCCCATTGCAGACACCAAATTAGCAGCCATGTATAGAGAAAACTTCCCAAAAGTCGCTGGGTTTCATGCCGTCTCCCAAGCCATTGCGAAGGAGGCCTGTAAATATGGAGCTGACAAACAGCATATTCAAGTGGTTAAAAGTGGCCTAAAACTTCAGGACTTTCTCTTTCAATTAAAAACAACCAACCCCCAAGCCCCTATAAACATTCTGTCAGTTGGAAGGGGACATTGGAAAAAAAATTACCGCTTGGCCTTGGATGCCATGCATGCGTTAAAACAACTGGGGCTTGCATTTCGTTATGATATCATTGGAGTCTCAGGGGAAGAAGCTTTGTTGTTTCAGCGCGCCCAATTGGGCTTGGAACAGGAAGTGGGGTTTATTGGTCCATTGCCCTTTAAAGAGGTGCAGAAAGCCATCAAAGAAGCTGATGTGATGTTGTTGCCCAGCGTGGAGGAAGGGATCGCCAATGTGGTTTTGGAAGCCATGGCCTTGGGGACCTTGGTGGTAAGCACAGACTGTGGAGGAATGAAAGAAGTGGTATTGCCAAAACAAACCGGGTATTTGGTACCCGTTCGGGATGCTCAAGCGATGGCACTGGCCTTGAAGGAGGTGAGTGAATTACCCCTGGAGACATATCAAAGAATAACACAACAGGCTAGAGCCTTTGTGGAAGCAAACCACAGCGAAGCTCAAATGGTGTCTGGGATGCTCGGGTTATATAAAAGGCTCATGCTTGAAGGGTCTGATAAGGTCAACTAACCAATACCTGTCAGGATGTTTTGATTGTCATTGACTTCGTTGAATCTTCGATTTCTGAACGACCCTGTCATTGACTACGTCGAATCTTCGATTTCTGAACGACCCTGTCATTCTGAACGAAGTGAAGAATCTACGAAGTGAAGAATCTAAAAGAAGAATCTTTAGGAACAGGAGTAAAGATGCTTCGCTTGCGCTCAGCATGACAAAGCACTCAGCATGACCCCTGTCATTCTGAACAAAGTGAAGAATCTACGAAGTGAAGAATCTACTAAGTGAAGAATCTACTAAGTGAAGAATCTAAAAGAAGAATCTTTAGGAACAGGAGTAAAGATGCTTCGCTTGCGCTCAGCATGACAAAGAGATGCTTCGCTTGCGCTCAGCATGACAAAGCGCTCAGCATGACAATGTCATTCTGAACAAAGTGAAGAATCTACTAAGTGAAGAATCTATAGGAAAAGGAGTAAAGATGCTTTACTTCGACACTTCGATAAACTCAGTGCAGGCTTGCTCAGTACAGGCTGCTCAGCATGACCCCTGTCATTCTGAACGAAGTGAAGAATCTACTAAGTGAAGAATCCACAAAGTGAAGAATCTATTAAAATAATCTACAAAAAAACCTGCAAAGAAAAACCACAAACTGAGCATGTTGCCCTATTGGCAGAAAGTCTCACACACAGTGGATTCTGCTGTTATTTTTTTTAATTTTAAAAAATGAAAACAAAAGGCTCACATAATTATTATGTTTATATACTAACCAATAAAAGCAAAACGGTTTTATATACTGGTGTTACCAATAACCTAAAAGAACGGTTATATGCTCATACCAACCCACTTCCTTTTTCTAAAGCCTTTACGGCTAAGTATAAATGTTTCTTTTTGATTTATTATGAACATTTTTTTGAAGTGGATGAGGCCATTGAACGGGAAAAACAAATAAAAGGATGGCTTAGAATTAAGAAAGAGGAACTGATAGCCACCAAAAATCCTGAATGGAGGTTTTTGAATGATGATGTATAGAGATGCTTCGCTTGCGCTCAGCATGACAAAGAGATGCTTCGCTTGCGCTCAGCATGACAAAGAGATGCTTCACTGCGCTCAGCATGACAAAGCACTCAGCATGACCCCTGTCATTCTGAACGAAGTGAAGAATCTACGAAGTGAAGAATCTAAAAGAAGAATCTATAGGAACAGGAGTAAAGATGCTTCGCTTGCGCTCAGCATGACACATAGATGCTTCGCTTGCACTCAGCATGACCCCTGTCATTCTGAACGAAGTGAAGAATCTACGAAGTGAAGAATCTATAAAGAAATTAATCAATACATAGAAATTAAGATTCAAAATTTTGATATCTTGACCAACCATTACCAAATGACTAAAACAAACACACATAAAGGACGTATTGGCTTGCTGCTTTCTGCAGCACCTGGGTATTCGGAAACGTTTTTTAGATCCAAAATCAAGGGTTTAAAGGAGTCCGGATTTGACCTTGTGTTGTTTTGTAGTGAGAACCAACATGGCTTTAAAGACTGTCCAGTAGTTTTATTGCCTCAGCAAGCTAAAAACAAACTGATTCTAGGTATTAAACTTGTGTGGGTATATTTGGGCTTGTTGCCCTATGTAAAGACCCTAAGAAGGTTTGTGCAATTGGAACGAACCGATGGAAAAGCTTGGTTACCTATTTTAAAACGCCTGTACACGCATGCACCTGTGTTTAAGCAGGATTTGGATTGCTTGCATTTTGGGTTTGGGACATTGGCATTGGGCTGTGAAAATATGGCAGCTGCTATTCAAGCAGACATGGCGGTGAGCTTTAGGGGCTTTGATATAGGGGTGTACCCCATCAAACATCCCCAGTGTTATAGCGGTCTGTGGGATAAAGTATCCAAAATCCATGTCATTTCCGATGATATCAAGCAATTGCTCTATTCCCATGGGTTTAGGGATCAAGCCCCTGTTGTTAAGATCACCCCTGCCATAGATACCCATTATTTTTCTACTGAGCAGGGACATGTGTGTGTGGAACATCCCATACAACTCATTACGGTAGCCCGATTGCACTGGAAAAAAGGTTTGGAATATACTTTGGAGGCTTTAGCACTCTTAAAGCAGCAAGGAATAGCTTTTGAATACCGGATTATAGGCTCGGGGCCAGAGGAAGAGGCTTTAAAATTTGCCTGTTACCAGTTGGGCCTGCAAGCGCAGGTGTTTTTTTTGGGCAAGCTGGGTCACGAGGAGGTGAGGCAGCATTTAACACAAGCACAGTATTATATTCAGTACAGTGTTCAGGAAGGCTTTTGCAATGCCGTATTGGAAGCCCAGGCCATGGGCTTGCTCTGTGTGGTGAGTGATGCTGAAGGCTTGGCAGAGAATGTATTGGATGGAAAAACAGGTTGGGTGGTACCAAAACGTAACCCCCAGTTATTGACAGAAAAAATGATAGAAGTCATACAAATGGCTGAAATGGAAAAACAAAGGATTACACACGAAGCTTCTTTTCGGGTCCAGGAGATCTTTTCCATAGAAACACAAATACAAAAGTTCACTCAATTTTATTCAGACAAATGAATGTTGAGCTAATCTCAATACTTATTTAGCTCTAAGAATGTTTAAACAAAGCTTGTGAAATAAGCAAAAGACCTTATATTAAGAGATGGTTTAACATAATTCATTTATTTGTGTATTTTCGTTAAATATAAATTAAAGGTCATTTGGATGCATGTTAAAAAGATTTTAAAGGCATTGATGTTAAAGCAACGTCAAGAGAAACTAAAGTTTGAGACTAAGTACCTATGTGGCATTCCATTAAAAGTGTTGAAAGGTACAATACGTGAAACTGTAGATCAAGATGATGCTTGGTGGTTTTATTTAAGCAAACATCACCATGTGATTTTTGATATAGGTTGTAATATAGGCTATATGGCATTGTTGGCTCTCATCCAGGATTCAAATAAACAGTTGCTTTTAGTGGATCCTAATCCCAAAGCACTTCAAAAAGCAGCCATAAATCTCATCCAAAACAATTTAGGTAGTAAAGCTCAATATTTTACTGCTTTTGTAGGAGATACCCTTAATGAAAAGATGAAGTTTTATACAATAGGCTCTGGTGAAGCAGGAAGTATGTATAGCTCACATGCTGAATCTGCTGCTGCCATAAACTCCTACATGGAGGTTAATACGGTGACCCTGGATTTCTTATATGCATATTATGAATTAAAACCGGATTTAGTGAAAATTGATGTGGAAGGAGCAGAAACCCTTGTAATGAAAGCAGCAAAAAAGATGGCATTGGAAACTCAATGTACTTTTTTTATAGAAATGCATGATGTGAAAGATTTAGGTATGGAAGCAGCAGGGGAAATGATATTGGATTGGTGTCAGGAAGTTCAATATAAGGCCTGGTATCTTAAGATGGAAAGTGAATTGATTGATGCTAATACCATAAAAGGAAGAGGTAAATGTCATTTGCTTTTAATGCCTTTTAATAGACCTTACCCAGACTATTTAAAGGGTGTTGCTCAAAAGTCTCATTTACCAAAATCTATATAATGCCCTTTAAATTCTTAACATATTTGCAGCCTACCCAGTATTTTCGATTGTTTCAAACATCGGGTGCTTCTGTATTTCCACAGGTTGAAGCGTTGCCAGAATTGGTTTTAAAGCAACTTATGTATGACGAAGGTTATGAGTCTGAACATGCACGGGATTACGATTTGTCTTGGCAGGCCATTCAAAATGGGTATATAGGTCACGTGGAGACCTATACGCAATTTGAAATACTACCCCTTGCAGACGAGTACCGTTTTATCAGGAAACAGTTTCATCCGGTTTGGGTGTTTTATGTGCTGATCTGTCGGGTATGCACGTTTCACAATCCGTTTAAAGAGATTCAGGCTTGGGTAGCAACAGCAAAGACCAAGCGTGTTACATCTGTTACAGCCTTGCCATATGACGCATGGTACCATTATAAGTCGCAACTACTGGAACAGGCACCTTTGGTTAGCGTGGTCATCCCAACCTTAAACCGGTATGACTACTTAAAGGACGTGTTACAGGATTTTGAAAAACAGGATTATCCCCATTTTGAAGTCTTGGTTGTAGATCAGTCCGAACCCTTTCAACCACATTTTTACAAACAGTTCCCTTTGCGCATCCGTGTGATTCGTCAGGAAGAAAAAGCCCTATGGTTGGCCAGGAATACCGCCATCAAAGAAGCCCAAGGGGACTTGATAGCCCTCTCTGAAGACGATGTGCGTATTCCCAACAATTGGATTTCCAATCATTTGAGGTGCTTGGACTTTTTTAAGGCACAGGTATCGGCAGGGGTCTTTTATCCAGAAGGACAGGAAATACCGAAAGCGCGTTCGTTTTTTGCTGTGGCCTCCCAATTTGCTACGGGAAACGCCATGCTTTATAAGGAGGTGTTTTATCGTGTGGGACTGTTCGACAGGCAATTTGAGAAACAGCGGATGGGCGATGGGGAATTTGGCTTGCGCGTGTATTTGGAAGGGATGCTCTCGGTTTCAAATCCGTATGCCTCTTGCATCGATGTGAAAGCAGGTACGGGTGGCTTAAGGGAGCTGGGGAGTTGGGACGCCTTTAGGCCCTCCAATTTTTTTGCGCCCAGGCCCATCCCCAGTGTGCTGTATTACTATAGAACCTATTATGGGGATCGCGCTGCTAGATGGGCCTTATTACGAACCATCCCTACATCCTTGATCCCATACCAGTTTAAAAAAAACAAAGGCATGTTGGTGTTGGGCTTATTCTTAAGTATTTTACTTTTGCCTTTGGTGTTGTATCAAGTATTAGAAAGTTGGAACTTGGCAAGTAAGAAAATAAAGGAAGGGGCTTTGATTGAAAAATTAGAAGTGAGACGTGAGAAGTGAATAGTTAATAGTTAATAGTTAATAGTGAAAAAAAACATCCTTATAGTTACCTCCGAATTCCCGCCACAACCGGGTGGGATTGGAACTCATGCTTATTATTTGGCTTTGCATCTGGTTAAGAATGGTTATGGGGTGACTGTGATATCGAAACGCAGTGGAGATAAGACGGAGGGATTGCTAACCAGTAATAAAATTTGAGTATGCAAACTCCCCTTTCTTTACCTCCGTTGTACTTCGGTAAATTCATTCCCCTCTTTAACTAAAGAGGGGAGCCAAGATATTGAAGTTGAAGTTAAATTCTAAAATGAAAATAACAACGTAAGATTAAAAACAACTAAAACACACTAAATACTGAACCACATTGAACAAAAAGCACATCCTCATAGTGACCTCCGAATTCCCGCCACAACCGGGTGGCATAGGGAACCATGCCCTACATTTGGCCTTGAATCTGTCTAACCAGGGCTATCAAGTAAGCGTGATTGCCGATCAGAGGGAGGGGGACCATAGGGAAGAGTTGGCTTTTGATCAAGACTTGCCGGTTCGCGTCACACGGATTGCTTTAAAACGGCACAGGCTATGGATGTATGTAGATCGTATCGTTAAAACCATACAAGGCTTTAAACAGGCAGAGATCATCATTGCCACTGGAAAGTTCTCGCTTTGGTCTGTGGCGTTTTGTTCCTTGTTTTACAAACGGGAGACCCTTGCGGTCATTCACGGTACCGAGGTCAATTTCAAAACACCCTGGCTCCGTCAATCGATTGCCATGTCTTTAAAACGTTTTGATACCCTGGTGGCAGTTTCCAACTATACCAAAAGCTTGATGGGCCATATCCAGAAAGAGGTGGTGGTTATTCCCAATGGGATAGATCTCAGCCAATGGCAGACAGAGGGGATATTGAAAGCCACCTTACAGGGATATCCGGTGTTGACTACGGTGGGGAGAGTGAGTACACGAAAAGGGCAGTTGCAAGTCATCAAGCTCTTACCTGCCTTAAAACAGCGATTTCCCGACCTTCATTACCATTGTGTTGGGATTCCTACCGAAGCAGACGCATGTAGGGCTCAGGCCAAAGCCTTGGGGGTGGCCGACCAGGTAACCTTTCATGGGGCAGTACCTGAAAGCAGTTTGAAATCCCTGCTTTTGGCTACAGATGTGTTTGTTATGTTGAGTACGGAAAGCGAGACTGGGGATGTGGAAGGCTTTGGGATAGCCATCTTGGAAGCCAATGCTCTGGGCATCCCGGCCATAGGGGCCAAAGGCTGTGGGATAGAAGATGCGATTAGTAATTATAAATCGGGAATTGTAATTAACCCAAAAGAAAATCTGGAAATTGTTGAAGCCATTGATACAATTTTAAATAATATGGACAGCTACAAAACAAAAACTTTAGAATGGGCATCATCATTTTCTTGGAACAAAATTATTTTGGACTATTTAAAGTTGTTTAAATAATGAATCAAGAAAAAAAACTTCAGATGAGATATTTCTTTGAAGATATTCAGCGTATGTTGGGTAAAACAAAATGGAGAATATTAATTATTTGGATGAGTAGGTCATTTTGTGGGATTTTCATGTATAGAATGGAGAGAGCACTATATTTATTACTTGGGAACAATTATAAATATGTTAGAATTCCAATAACACCCATTTTATATGTCATACAAGCTTATTCCAATATAGACATTCATTATAAATCAAATATACAAGGAGGAATTTTAATTTTACACCCTTCTTTAGGTGTTGTAATATCAGGTCAAGCCATTATAGGTGCTAATCTGACACTAGTTGGAGGAAATCTTATAGGTAGTAAAAAAACATCAAAAAAAGGAGATTTTGTTATAGGCGACCATTGTCATTTCGGTGGTAATGCTACTTTAATTGGTCCTTTAATTTTAGGTGATTATATTCAAATAGGAGCTCATGCTTGTGTGGTTGATAATTTTTATGAATCACATCAAGTATTGGTTGGAGTACCTGCCACCAATTATCAAAAATCTTAGTATGAAATTAACCATCATATCACATACGGAGCATTACCAATTGGACGATGGCAGCATTGTGGGTTTGGGATCGACCGTTACGGAAATCAATCAGCTTTTAGGTATTTTTGATACCATTACCCATGTGGCCATGCTGCATGACACCCCAGCCCCACCCAGTGCACTGCCCTATAGCTCTAACAGCATTACATTTGTGGGCTTGCCAGCAGTGGGAGGTACCACATGGGCAGCCAAACTTCAACTGTTGCTTCAAGCCCCAAATATTTTAGTACAGATCCATCGGGCTTTAAAACAGGCTGACTATTTTCAGTTTCGCGCCCCCACAGGGATGGGGGTGTTTGTAATTCCTTATTTAATGGTTTTTACATCCAAACGGGGCTGGTTTAAATATGCAGGGAATTGGAAGCAGGAACAGGCTCCCCTGGCATACCGCTTTCAAAAATGGCTTTTAGAAAGCCAGAGCCGACCGGTGACCATCAATGGGAGTTGGCCAAATCAACCAAAACACTGTTTGAGTTTTGAAAATCCCTGCCTAACCAAGCAGGAACTTGATGAGGGGCAAAAAGTTGTTGCCAATAAGACCTTTTCAAAACCAATCGAGCTTTGTTTTGTGGGACGTTTGGAAGCTGCCAAAGGGGTGGATCTCATCCTTGAGGCCTTGGCGAGCTTGGATGATCACCAAAGCAGTAAGATAGCGACCTTGCATTTGGTGGGGGCTGGCAACAGGAGTACAGCCTATCAACAGCATGTGGACACCCTGGGGTTGACTGTGACCTTTCATGGATATTTATCCCGTTCGGAAGTGCATGACATCTATAAGAGATCGCATGCCATCCTCTTGCCCTCTGCTTCCGAAGGCTTTCCCAAGGTGATTGCTGAAGCCATGAACTATGGTTGTGTGCCCATTGTCTCCCAGGTCTCTGCCATTGGGCAATATATCGCACATGGGGAAAATGGTTTGTTAATGGAGACGGTTTCGGTACAGGCCCTAAATACCTGTTTGAACCGGTTCTTGGATTTGGAGGAGGCTGCTTTTAAAACGATGACACAACCTTCCATATCTTTTATGCAACGCTTTTCCTATCCGTATTACAACCAGAGAATTGAACAGGACGTCCTATAATTTGGAATTTTTTGGGATAAGAGGTTGCTATTAAAAAAAAAATAATATTTTTATCTGAAACTAATTCATTTTTAATTCTTTGATGCTGATAAAAAAACTACGCTGGACGGTAAAGCGTCATCCTTTTTTATATAAAACAAGGTTTTGGTTGCTGTCTCACAATGCTGAAGAGGATGCCATTCAAGGGAATAGTTATAATGTCTGGAATAAAAAAGAAGACATTCCCCGCTGTTTTTATGAGGTCAATGCACAGGTTTTTAAACAGGGCAGACCTAGGTCAGATTTCGAGCTTATCAAGCAATTGGTGTCTTGGTTAAATGCCCATACAAGAATGGGACCTGGCTTGAGCGAACCTTCAGACAAGGTTTTAAAAACCATGCTCTACGAAAAAGGAGGGGTTTGTAGTGATATGGTACAGGTATTCAATAATTTTTGTGTCATCAACAACATACAGGTACGGGAATGGGGCACGACCTCTGTACCTTTTACCCATACCAACGGGGGACATTCCTTTAATGAGATATTTATAAAAGAATGGCAAAAATGGGTGTTGATAGATCCCTCTTGGGGCTTGTTGTTTTATGATGAAAACAAAGTTCCCTTGTCGGTAATTGAATTGTTTCAAAAGGTTCGAACAGCACAAACGGTTAGTTACAATTCTTTTATAAAGGATAAACACCTTGAAGCATCCCAGGTTTTTAAAAACTACCTGAATGCCGACATTACCCCTTTTTTGATTTGTGGGTATCGGAATAAGGTGTATGATGCCTATTTAAGAATGACCAGGCCCTTCATTCCTGTTTTTATCGTGCATTTTATGGTCTATGTTCTAGGAAAAAGCTACCATTACAAATTTCCAATGGACGATTATAGAAACATATTTAATTAATTCTTATACTTGTTGGTACTTTTGGCTTGATTGAAACATTTTATATATGAACTTGCCAAATAGCTGTAACTTTGCAAAAACGCCTCTTTTTTAATTGAAAACCAATATCACATACATTACTGCCATAGGCTTCCATGCCGGTTTGGGGTTTTTGATATTTTTGAATGAGAGCCTGGCCAAGCCCTATTTTTATCTAGCGGTTTTTTATTTTATATATCGGATCATTACCGTAGCAGATAATAAAAAAACTTATGAAGTCTTAAAAGCCTGTGCTTATTTTGTTGGGGCTGAGGTATTTTTCAGAACTACCAGGGGGGCCATATCCTATGAGTCAGGAAAATATTTGGTCATCTTGTTTATCCTGATGGGGATGTTCTACCGGGGGCTCTCGGGCAAAGGCTATCCCTATTTTATTTATCTCATGTTTTTAATCCCTTCTATTTTTGTGGCCTCCACCACCTTGAGTTTTGATGCCAATTTTAGGACCAACATTGCTTTTGTGCTTAGTGGCCCAGTGTGTTTGGGACTGGCCGCTTTGTTTTGTTATGACAAGCATATCAGTTTTAAGCAAATGTCACACATTTTACTGTTTATGTTGTTGCCCATTATAGCTCATACGGTGTATGTGTATTTTTATGCCCCAGATTTACGTGAGATTTTAACCAATACAGCATCCAACAGAGCAGCAGCAGGAGGCTTTGGTTCCAATCAGGTAGCATCAATTTTGGGTTTGGGCATGTTTATCTTGGGGGTGCGTATCTTTATAAATTCGCCTACCTTGGCCTTAAAATTATTAAACATCATACTTTTTGTTTTTGTATCCTATCGGGCCGTGGTTACCTTAAGCCGAGGGGGCGTGATTACAGCCATTTTATGCATAGCGATATTTTTGATCATGTATTTTTTTCAAGCCAATCCCAAGGTAAGAAACCAGGTCATGGGAGCTTTTGTGCTGTTTTTGGGAGGTGTGGCTATGGCCTGGGTGATCAGCTCCAATCAATCCAGTGGGATGGTTGATAAGCGCTATGCGAATCAAAATGCAGCTGGGGTTGAAAAAGAGGATATCACTACAGGTAGAAAGCAGTTGTTTATGGAAGAGATAGAAGGTTTTTTAACCAACCCTTTTTTTGGCATAGGTTCCAGTCGGGCCAAAGACCAACGTATTGAAGAAGAGGGGCAAGGGGTAACCTCCCATAACGAGTTAAGTAGGACCTTGGCAGAGCATGGTATTTTTGGTATCATGATGTTACTTATCTTGCTCTTTAAACCCTTGGACATCCGAGCGAAGAACAAACAAAATTATTATTTTTATGCGCTTTTGGCTTTTTGGTTTGCTACCATCAACCACTCGTCCATGCGTATTGCGGCTCCAGCCTTTATCTATGGGCTGGCCTTATTAAATGTAACTCATGAAAAACGTCCTGTACATAGGAAACAACTTAAAGCAACAACGCGCTAATGTTTCGGCCATAGGCCGTCTGGGTCCCAAGTTGACCGAGGAAGGCTTTAGGGTGCGCTATGCCTCTTCCAAGTCCCATAAAACTCAAAGGCTCCTGGACATGCTATGGGCCTGTGTGCGTTATGGCAAAGCATCCCAATGGGTATTGGTGGACACCTATAGTACCCAAAACTTTTACTATGCCTTGCTGGTCAGTCAGCTGTGCCGGATTATGGGATTGCCTTACATTCCCATACTTCACGGAGGGAATTTGCCAAGCCGTTTAAAAACCAATCCTCTATGGTCTCAAATGCTATTTAAACCGGCCTTTGCTTTGGTCTCCCCATCTGTTTATTTAAAGGAAGCTTTTGAAGCTTCCGGTTATAAAAATGTGGTATATATCCCTAATAGCTTAGAGATGGAGCAGTATGCCTTTCACGAAAAACAACTGGATCAGGTTAAGATCTTATGGGTACGGTCTTTTTCCAAGATTTATAATCCGGAGTTGGCCGTTACAGTTTTAAAAAAATTACAAGATGACGGTATCAAAGCCAGTCTCTGTATGGTAGGACCCGATACCGATGGCTCCATGGAACGGGTAAAATCTTTAGCGACTAACTTAGGGGTCTCTGTAACCATTACAGGAAAGCTGCCTAAAAAGGATTGGATTGCCTTGGCAAAAGACTATAACATCTTTATCAATACCACCAATTATGATAACATGCCGGTAAGCGTGATAGAAGCCATGGCCTTGGGCTTACCGGTGGTATCCACCAATGTGGGGGGCTTGCCTTACTTATTGCATCATGAAAAAGAGGCCCTTTTAGTACCTCCTAAGGATGTAGACGCTTTTGTAGTGGCGATTAAGCAGCTTATATACAATCCGGTGGCTACCAGAACCATGACTTTTCATGCCAGAAAAAAAGTGGAACAATTTGATTGGAACTTAGTAAAACATCAGTGGATAAAATTGCTTAGTTAAAGCCCCTAAATTCCCAAAAGGGACTTTTTCTGTGGAAATTGAAATCTAAATTGTGGTTGAGGTGTTTTGCTTTCTTGTGTCATCATTATATCTGTTATTACGAAGACTCCTAAAAACTTGTGATTACGAGCCTGTCTAAATGCTAAACAAAATAGGAGGCAGGCAGGGGTTTGTAATTAAAACACAGATAATTAATTTAAACAAGCTCCCCGTCCAGACTGCGTCTGTCCACCCCTCTTCAACTGAAGAGGGGAGCTAGATGGTTATTGTTTATTGGAATTTGGAATGGGATATTAACTATTTATCTTTTATAGTAAACTTTTAAAGCAAACCAAATCAAGGTATTTAAAAACATATAATAAAAAATAACTAAACCAGGGCTCCTCCCTTTAGTTAAAGGGAGGTGGCTAGACTGACGGTAGGAAGTCTAGACGGAGGGTTTGCTATTTAAACACAGATAATTAATTTAAACAAACTCCCCGTCCAGACTGCGTCTGTCCACCCCTCTTCAACTGAAGAGGGGAGCCACGTAGTTATTGTTTATTGGAATTTGGAATGGGATATTAACTATTAATCTTTTATAGTAAACTTTTAAAGCAAACCAAATCAAGGTATTTAAAAACATATAATAAAAAATAACCAAACCAGGGCTCCTCCCTTTAGTTACGGCCAAGCGTTAAGAAATAGCCCTGTGGTCCCGATAGCTATCGGGATTAGCGCAGGAGCGAGCTGGCGCAAGGCGTGGCTAGACTGACGGTAGGAAGTCTAGACGGAGGGTTTGTAATTTAAAATTAGATATTTAGTTTAAGCAAACTCCCCGTCCAGACTGCGTCAGTCCACCCCTCTTCAACTGAAGAGGGGAGCCACGTAGTTATTGTTTTTTGGGTTTGTGAAAGAAACATTTATTAATTTTCAGAATCAAAATGATTCCTTATTTCTTTTAACACAGACGGTAGTAAATCAAAAACCATTTTATTTTCAAACCAGATCACTTTATAACCTTTTTGTTCTAAATATGTTGTTCGTTTACAATCATATTCCTGTGCTTCTAAGTTATTATGAACTTCGCCATCTAACTCAACAATTAACTTTTCAGAAGCACAATAAAAATCAACTATATAATGACCAATACCATGTTGTTTTGTAAAACGTTTGTTGTCCAATTTTCTATTCTTTAACTGAGACCATAAAAATGCTTCAGCAGGAGTTAAGTTATTCCGTAGTTGTTTTCTACGTTTTTGATATTCCTTTTTACTATGTATTTTTTGTTTGGACATATATTAAAAATACATATTATTTAAATACTTATTAAAAAAAATAACCAAACCAGGGCTCCTCCCTTTAGTTACGGCCAAGCGTTAAGAAATAGCCCTGTGGGCTATTTTAGCGCAGGAGCGAGCTGGCGCAAGGCGTGGCTAGACTGACAGTAGGAAGTCTAGACGGAGGGTTTGCTATTTAAACACAGATAATTAATTTAAACAAACTCCCCGTCCAGACTGCGTCAGTCCACCCCTCTTCAACTGAAGAGGGGAGCCACGTAGTTATTGTTTATTGGAATTTGGAATGGGATATTAACTATTTATCTTTTATAGTAAACTTATAAAGCAAACCTAATCAAGGTATTTAAAAACATTTAATAAAAAATAGCTAAACCAGGGCTCCTCCCTTTAGTTACGGCCAAGCGTTAAGAAATAGCCCTGTGGGCTATTTTAGCGCAGGAGCGAGCTGGCGCAAGGCGTGGCTAGACTGAC
>NZ_ANLA01000008.1 GCF_000348685.1 Xanthomarina gelatinilytica
AATAAGTTAAGGTTAAGTGGATTCCTGCCTTCGCAGGAATGACAAGTTTCTGCTTTACTCATAAATTCTTATTATCTTATATTGAATTCGTGAATCTTCGATTTCGCAGGAATGACAGAAGCTTTTTTTTGGAATTTGTAGATTTACTCCCTGATCTTTTTCTTACGGAGTTCAAAGTTCTGACCTAGGTACACTTTTCTTACCATTTCATCGCTAGCCAATTCTTCAGGTTCCCCGGCTTTTAAGATGCTTCCTTCAAACATTAAATAGGTTCTATCGGTAATGGCCAAGGTTTCTTGAACGTTATGGTCCGTAATAAGGATGCCAATGTTTTTTTTGGTCAGTTGCGCCACAATACGTTGGATGTCTTCCACAGCTACGGGATCGACACCAGCAAAAGGCTCGTCCAATAGAATAAAGCTTGGGTCGGTGGCCAAGGCCCTAGCTATTTCGGTACGTCTTCGTTCACCACCAGATAATAAATCGCCACGACTTTTCCGAATATGTCCCAAACCAAATTCCTCTATCAGTTCTTCCATTTTATCGTGTTGTTCCTTTTTGCTCAACTTGGTAAGCTGCAACACACTTAAAATATTGTCTTCGATACTCAGTTTTCTAAATACCGATGCTTCTTGTGCCAAGTACCCTATGCCGTTTTGGGCACGTTTATACATGGGATATTTGGTGATGTTGGTTTGGTCTAAATGAATGCTGCCACCATTGGGTTTGATCAAGCCAACTATCATGTAAAACGAAGTGGTTTTACCTGCGCCATTGGGTCCCAACAGACCTACAATTTCCCCTTGGTTGACTTCTAAGGAAACATCTTTCACTACTTTCCGTCCGTTGTAGGACTTCATTAAATTATCGGCTTTTAACTTCATAAAACTGGGTAATTGGTGCTAAAATAGTAAAATTGAAAGATACTCTAAGGGTTCTACTTTTTATTTATTAAAAGTTTAACGCCTACCATGTTAATCTATGTACGCCATATGTTATCCGGTCCTTTTTCAAATTGGGAGCGCCAAAAACAAAACAGTTTGTGGTTATGAGCCTTTATCCACACTTTGAGAAAACAGGTAATTGCAAGAAAAAATGTTAGGCTGCTTTTATTTATAAGCTATCTGTTTCTTCCAGGGCATCCCAAAACTCGTAGGCACGGCGTAAATGAGGAATTACGATGGTGCCTCCAACCAAGGTAGCGATGCTTAGGGCCTCAACCACTTCTTCTTTTTTCAAACCTACTTTATGGCTTGTTTCCAGGTGGTATTTGATACAGTCGTCGCAGCGCAACACGGTTGAAGCGACCAAGCCCAGCAATTCTTTGGTTTTAACATCCAAAGCACCTTCTTGATAGGCGTTGGTATCTAAATTGAAAATACGCTTGATTACCTTGTTGTTATCTGCCAGTATTTTTTCGTTCATTTTTGAACGGTACTCATTGAATTCGTTAACAATATCAGACATGTTTTTTTTCTTTTTTAAGTTGATTTTTTACCACTATTTTAGAGATGTAAATACTCACCTGGTACAATACCAAAATTGGGATGGCCACAATGATTTGACTGGCCACGTCTGGAGGCGTGATGATGGCAGACACCACCAAAACAATGACCAGGGCGAATTTTCGGTACTTTTTCAATATATGTGGTGTTACCAAACCTATTTTGGTTAAAAAATAGATAATGATGGGCAGTTCAAAAATAAGTCCTGAAGCCAAGGCAGAAGACCTTACCAAGGAAATATAGGAACTGATATCTATTTCGTTTGAGATTTCACTGCTCACACTATAAGTGCCCAAAAAGTTAATGGATAAGGGGGTCACGATATAATAGCCAAACAACACCCCTAAAAAGAACAGAAAGGAGGAAATAATAATAAAGCCCCTGGAATGTTTGCGTTCGTTTTCGTGCAGTCCTGGACTTAAAAATTTCCAGAATTGATATATGATATATGGAAATGCTATAACCAGACCTGCATAAATGGAGGTCCAAATATGGGCAGAAAACTGTCCGGCCATGGTACGGTTCTGGATTCTAAACGGAAATTCGTCCAAACAAAAGGTGGTATCTATCCCTATGTATTGCGACATGCTGCAGAGCCACCTATAGGTAGGGAAGCTCATTTTTTTAGGACCAAAAATAATGGTGTCGAAAATAAAGTCTGAAAAAATAAAAGCACCAGCACCACAGATTAAAACTGCCATGGTAGCACGAATTAAATGCCAGCGTAAATCCTCTAAATGATCGAGGAAGGACATGTCGTTCACATTCTTCTTTGCCATTATAAAATGCCTTCTTTAATTAAATCGTGTACGTGAACCACGCCAGCATACTGTCCTTTTTTCTCAACCAATAATTGGGAAATTCCATGTTTTTCCATCAGTTCCATGGCATCCACAGCCATGGCGTTGGCATCTATACGCTTAGGGTTTTCGCTCATGATATCCTTGGCAGTCAGGTTGGTAAAATCGTCTGTTTTGCTCAACATACGTCTTAAATCCCCATCGGTTATAATCCCTAATATTTTACCAGCTTCAACCACAGCTGTAACCCCCAACATCTTTTCGGTAATTTCAATAATGATGTCTTTAATGCCTGTTTGCAGGCTTACACTGGGTTTTTGATTGACTTCAGACATGTCGCTGACACGCAGGTAGAGTTTTTTGCCCAGGGCACCCCCCGGATGGTATTTAGCAAAATCTTTACTTGAAAAGCCTTTTAATTCCAACAAACAAATGGCCAAGGCATCCCCAATCACCAATTGAGCCGTGGTGCTGGTGGTAGGGGCTAGGTTGTTTGGACAGGCTTCTTTTTCCACATACGCATTTAAAACATAATCTGCTTGTTTGCCCAAAAATGAGTCTTTGTTGCCCGTAATGGCGACCATTTTATTTTTGGCGTTTTTAATAAGGGGCACCAAGACTTTAATTTCTGGGGTATTGCCACTTTTAGAGATGCAAATAACCACATCGTTTTCAAGGATCAGGCCTAGATCGCCATGAATGGCATCGGCAGCATGCATAAAAACAGCAGGTGTTCCCGTGGAATTTAAAGTAGCCACAATTTTAGTGGCAATAATGGCACTTTTACCAATTCCAGTAATAATGACGCGTCCCTTGGAGTTGTAAATTAACTCTACGGCAGCTGCAAATTCTTCGTTAATATAACTTGAAAGATTGAAAATGGCTTTGCTTTCCATCTCAATCGTTTGTTTTGCAGTATGTATAATAGAATGCTGCTTGTTCAAAATTTATTATTTTTTTGGGTTGATGCTTTTAAAGAATTTATTATCTTTAAAGTTATTCAAACTCATATACCTTTTTATTCGTTTAAATAGGGTACAAAGCTAACGAAAAAAAAATTGTGAGTTCTCTTAATACATTAGGATAATTAATAGCATTTAATTTTAATGTATTTTTATAATAGTGTAAATTAAAATTAAAAAGATTCATGTCGATAATTGAAAAAGACTTGCATAAAGCCTTAAAAACATATTTTGGCTTTAGTAAGTTTAAGGGATTGCAAGAAGAAGTCATTAAAAGCATTTTATCTGGAAATCACACCTTTGTAATCATGCCCACAGGGGGAGGTAAATCCTTATGTTACCAACTACCTGCACTTATGCAAGAAGGCACAGCCATTATTGTTTCCCCTTTAATAGCTTTAATGAAAAATCAGGTAGATGCCATACGGGGTGTCTCCAAAGAAGATGGGATTGCACACGTATTAAATTCCTCTTTAAACAAAACCGAAATTAAACGTGTCAAGCAAGACATAGTTGATGGTGTTACCAAACTACTTTATGTGGCACCGGAATCACTTACCAAAGAAGAGAATGTGGAATTTTTACGGTCGGTAAAAATATCCTTTATGGCCGTGGATGAAGCCCATTGTATTAGTGAATGGGGTCATGATTTCCGACCGGAATACCGTAATTTAAAACACATCATCCAGCGCATAGGGGATGATATTCCCATTATAGGTTTAACAGCCACAGCCACACCAAAGGTCCAGGAGGACATATTGAAAAACTTGGCCATTCCTAATGCCAAGACCTTTAAGGCTTCTTTTAACAGGCCGAACCTTTATTACGAAGTACGTCCGAAAACCAAACAGGTAGATGCCGATATCATCCGTTTCATCAAGCAAAACAGTGGGAAATCGGGTATTGTGTATTGTTTAAGTAGGAAACGTGTGGAAGAATTGGCGCAAACCTTACAGGTAAATGGCATAAAAGCAGTGCCTTACCATGCAGGCTTAGATGCCAAGACCCGATCGAAGCACCAAGACATGTTTTTAATGGAAGACATAGACGTAGTGGTGGCTACCATAGCTTTTGGGATGGGCATAGACAAACCCGATGTGCGTTTTGTGATTCATCACGATATCCCTAAAAGCATTGAGAGTTACTATCAAGAAACCGGTAGGGCAGGACGGGATGGAGGTGAAGGGCACTGTTTGGCCTTTTATGCCTATAAAGACATTGAGAAACTTGAAAAGTTTATGTCTGGAAAACCTGTGGCCGAACAGGAAATAGGGCAAGCTTTGTTACAGGAAGTTGTTGCCTATGCCGAAACGTCCATTTCCAGAAGAAAGTTTATTTTGCATTATTTTGGGGAAGAGTTTGACAATGAGACTGGAGAAGGTGGTGATATGGATGACAATGTGCGTTTCCCAAAAAAGAAACACGAGGCCCAGGACGATGTTAAATTGGTATTGGAAACCGTAGAGGCTACCCACGAAAAATACAAGGCCAAGGATTTGGTGAATGTAATAGTAGGGAAAGCCAATGCCTTGATAAAATCGCATAAAACGGATGAGTTATCGGTTTTTGGGAAAGGCAAGGATAAAGAAAAAAGTTACTGGATGGCATTGGTGCGACAGGTGCTAGTGGCAGGCTATTTAAGAAAGGATATTGAAACCTACGGTGTGATAAAAATAACAAAGGCAGGGAAAAACTTTATAAAGCACCCAGAATCCTTTATGATGACCGAGGACCATGTGTTTGACAGCACAGGAGACGAAAACATCATCACCTCCACTAAAGGAGGAGGGGCTGTGGCAGATGAAGTGTTGATGAACATGCTTAAGGATTTACGTAAAAAAAATGCCAAAAAATTGGGTGTGCCACCCTTTGTTATATTCCAAGACCCTTCGTTAGAGGATATGGCCTTGAAATATCCTTTGACCATGGAAGAGTTGATTAACGTCCATGGTGTTGGAGAGGGCAAAGCCAAAAAATATGGCAAGGATTTCTTAGCCTTAATTGCCAATTATGTGAATGAGAATGATATAGTACGTCCCGATGATATGATTGTGAAATCTACCGGAACCAATTCCTCCCTTAAACTTTACATCATTCAAAATATAGACCGAAAGCTACCTTTGGATGACATTGCTTCGGCTAAAGGCATGGAGATGAAAGATTTTATCAAAGAGATGGAGGCCATTGTATTCTCTGGAACCAGATTGAATATTGATTATTGGATAAATGATATATTGGATGAAGACCAACAAGAGGAAATCCATGATTATTTTATGGAGGCCCAAACCGATAAAATTGATGAAGCCATTAACGAATTTGAAGGCGATTACGACGATGAAGAATTGCGCTTGTACCGTATCAAATTTATCAGTGAAGTGGCGAATTAGGTTTGGTTGATGATTGTAAATTCCAAGAATAAAGTATAAAGTACAAAGTATAAAGTACAAAGTACAAAGAACAAAGAACAAAGAACAAAGAACAAAGAACAAAGAATAAAGAACCTTGAATCTTAAATCTTGAATCTAGAACTTTGAATCTTGAATCTTGAAACCTGTAATTTAATGTGTCATTTTTATTTTCATTGATTATCTTTGCATTTCATTAAAAAAAATAGACATGCAAGACGGATTATACGCAAAATTCAACACCAACAAAGGTGAGATATTAGTGGCTTTAGAATACAAAAAAACACCTGGAACCGTAGGTAATTTTGTGGCTTTGGCAGAAGGTCAGATGGAAAATTCAGCAAAACCTCAAGGCAGGCCTTATTACGATGGTTTAAAGTTTCATAGGGTGATACCAGATTTTATGATACAAGGAGGTTGTCCGCAAGGGACTGGAACCGGGAACCCAGGATATAAATTTGACGATGAATTTCATCCAGAGTTAAAGCATTCCGGACCAGGCGTTTTATCTATGGCCAATGCAGGACCAGGAACCAATGGCTCCCAATTTTTTATCACACATGTAGAAACCCCTTGGTTGGATAATAACCATACGGTTTTTGGACAGGTTGTTACTGGGCAAGAGGTTGTAGATGCCATAGCTCAAGGTGATACCATAGAGACCCTGGAAATTATTAGGGTAGGAGCTGAGGCTGAAGCTTTTAATGCCATAGAGGCTTTTAGGACTTTTGAAGGCGCTCGCGAAAAACGTGTGGCTGCCGAACGTGAAGCCAAAAGAGCCGAGTTGGATAAACTGGCTCAAGGTTTTGAAGAAACCGAAAGTGGGTTGCGTTATCAAATTTTACAAAAAGGAACTGGGAAACAAGCTGAAAAGGGTAAGACCGTTTCCGTACATTATAAAGGGCAATTGACCGATGGAACTGTTTTTGATTCCTCTTACAAACGCAAGCAGCCCTTAGAGTTTCCTGTAGGTGTAGGACAGGTGATTCCAGGGTGGGACGAAGGCATTCAATTGTTGCAAGTGGGTGATAAAGCCCGATTGGTTATCCCAAGTGATTTGGGTTATGGAAGTCGTGGAGCTGGTGGGGTGATTCCTCCAGATGCTACTTTGATTTTTGATGTGGAATTGATGGGTGTATCCTAGATTTTACCTTAAAACCGTAACAAAACATATTTAAATACGTCTCATTTTATAATGAGACGTATTTTTTTTATCTTTTTTTATCAATCAACTATTTAAAATGAAAACTTCAATTTATTTCTCTTTATTTTTCATGTTACTGGTTTCTGTTAGCTGTTCAAAATCCATAGATTACCCTTCAGCATTTAAAGAAGCAAGTTCTGGACGTTATTTGTATAGTCCAGACGAACTTATGGAGGTCTTTTATAAAAACGATCAACTGTACATTAAATGGAAAGGAGCTGAAATAAAACCTGTAGTTTTGGACCAACACACCTTTTTTGTGCCAGACCTCTATCAAAAACTACAATTTGTGCAGCATCCCGAAACCAAACAGCGTTATTTGTCGGTTATCACAGAGGCTTCCGCAAGCAGTCCTACTTACAACTATATAAAAGTTTCGGACACTTTTAAAACACCCAGCATGTATTTAAGGGACAAAGCGTATGGTTTGGCACTGGAAGGTTATTTAAACATACAGGCCGAAGATCCAGAAAGCATGTTTATAATAGAACAGGATTTTAATAGTTTGGGATACCAGTACCTTAGGGAAAAAGCCTATGCCGATGCCATACAGGTGTTTAAAATAAATGTGGCCCTTTATCCAGAAAGTGATAATGTTTATGACAGCCTGGCCGATGCTTATGCTAGGAGTGGAGATAGTTTGCAAGCCTATCAAAATTACGAAAAGGCCTTAGAACTCAATTCTGGGAATAGGAGGGCAAAGACTTTTATGGACAGTTATGAAAACCAGCAAGATTAATATGTCCTATAACATCCATGAGCTGATACTAAGGGTTTGTGGAGTACTTGAAGTCACTAAAGCGACTTGGTTTTTCAATCTTTTTTGAGATAGTCCAAGGTATTCACCAATTCAAATTTGGGGCTTCTTTTTAGGTTTTCCCTTAAAAACGCTGTATGTGCTGCTCCCATTAGAATAAAAACCCTATCGGTTTCTTTCATGGGTATCCTGTTGAGGTTTGAAAAGATCCTTAAATTCCTATGGTAAAATTTAGCAGCTTCGTCTGCACCTTCAAACCCATTTTCGGTACCAGCATACAGCAACATGTCTGCATTGACATTGATGTTAAAATCGAGATATTCCGGTTGGTTATACAGCTGCAATTGTTCCAATAAGGGCAGGCCGTAAAAATTGTCAATTTGGTGTTTTAGTTCTGGGAGCTCCTTAAAAGGGTCATTCATATACTTATTATAGGTCACAGAATCTATGGAATTGACAAGTTCTTCTGCAATACGGTAATTGTATTCCATGGCGTGGTCTATGCCATGTAGATACTTCAGGTTACTTAGTCTGGCCACTTCAAAAGCCAACATGCTTCTTTCCCCATAATTGGTGTTCAACACACTCGGGTTGGCTAAATAGTCCTGATAGGCTTGGTTGATTTCCTTGTTGTATTCCGGCAAATTTTCAATACATACTATGGTAGGTTTGAATTGGGCCAATAAGGCAGCTAGCTCCCTAACGGCTTTATGGGTTTTTTTGTCCTCTTCGTTAAAATCCACTTTATTGGCATCAGAGGTGTACCCGAAATGAAAGGTTCCCACATTTAGGACCTTGATTTTTTGGGATTCCTTTATAGCGGTCTTGGGAAGCTCCTGACTTTGTGTGTTGTTGTTATCTTTACAAGCCATGATGCTTATAAACGCCATAAGCAAAAAGGCCTTTTTGTATGCGTTAAACATTTTAAGAGCCGTTGGTTTCACCTTCTTTTTTACTGGTTAACCTCAAGATGATAACACCTACAAGTCCAGAGATCAATGAACCGATAATGATACCTACTTTCGAGGAATTGATATTTATGGCATCGTTACCAAAAGCCAGGTTGGCAATAAAAATGGACATGGTAAATCCAACCCCAGCAATACTGGCAATGCCTATAATGTGTTTGAAATTGATTCCTGAAGGCAACTCGGTGAGCTTCAGTTTTACTCCAAGATAGGAGAACAGGCTGACCCCAATTAGTTTTCCTGCAAACAAACTAATGGCAATGTAGAGCATGAGAGAGGTGTTTATTTCGGAATTGGTATTCAATACCACACCAGCATTTGCGAAGGCAAAAACAGGCAGTATGAAATAGGCTGTTAAGTTGTGGAGTTGGTATTCCAGATGTTGCAATGGCGAACGAACTTCGGAGGTTAAATGATCCAGGTTGTCTATACATTCCATTTCATCCTTGGTTAAAATATGTTTATAGGTATCGTCTGTAATGCTTACAATTTTACTGGAAATGTTATTGAGGTTGCTGGAGAACTCATAAATGTTCAAGGTTCTTTTAATAGGAACGGTAAAAGCCAATAACACCCCTGCAATGGTAGGATGGATGCCCGATTTTAAGAACAGGAACCAAACAATGGTGCCAATTACCAAACCTATTTCTAGGGAAAACTTTCTTT
Source organism: Xanthomarina gelatinilytica (assembly GCF_000348685.1). GTDB lineage: Bacteria > Bacteroidota > Bacteroidia > Flavobacteriales > Flavobacteriaceae > Xanthomarina > Xanthomarina gelatinilytica. The sequence goes on from NZ_ANLA01000008.1 coordinate 9,268, forward strand.
TATGGTAAACAAGGGCCAAAAGCGCAATGAGGAGTAATCCCACAAGAATAAAAAACCAGTTGATGTTGGCACTGTAGAAGATGGCTATAATGAGTACGGCAGCAATATCGTCTATAATGGCAAAGGCCGTTAAGAATATTTTCAAGCTTAGGGGGACCCTACTTTTTAAAGTGCCCAAGATGGCCAAGGCAAAAGCGATATCCGTGGCCATAGGTATGCCCCAACCTTTGGCGGTTTCAGGGTCTTGATTTAAAAACAAAAACAAGCCTACTGGAGCCAGGACCCCACCAAGGGCAGCGATTAGAGGAAATGAGGCTTTTTTTATGCTGTCTATTTCCCCAACTAAAAGTTCCCGTTTAAGCTCCAATCCAATCAGGAAGAAAAAGATGGCCATTAAACCATCGTTTATCCAAAGGATCAAGGGTTTTATAAGGCTAAAATCATTAAAACTGACACCAAATTCGTATTGCCAAAGCTGTTCGTATTCTGCTCCATAAGGTGAGTTGGCCCATATAAGGGCTAAAATGGTTGCACCAAACAGCAAAATACCAGAGAGGCTTTCCAGTTTTATAAATTTCTGAAAAGGAGTTAATAGGACTTTTTTAATCATATATTTTTATTTTGTTCGTGTTTTTTTAATACTTCAAAAATATGCAAAAGCTACGAGAATATTGTTAAAAGTAATGGAATGAGGTGTAAGACTTGATGTTTTTTTTAAATAGTTTTACTGCCTGACATGGCGAGAGCTATTTAAACTGTGTCAAGTTGTATCATTTTTGCTAATCCTTGGAGGCGCAAACCACCATTGATAGCTAACACATAGCGATGATTTGATGGTGTTTTTTTAAACCACAAGGCATTTATATAACGAGGTAATTAGGTTTTCAATCCAGGTCACTGCCATACAAAAGGCTTAAGAACTCTGCTTTGTCCAGCTTCCCAAAATAGTTTTGTATGTTGACCTTTGCCAAGGCTTTGGAAAGGTCCTCCCTGTTATAAGCTAGGCCCACCAAGACCTGTTCCAATTCCGAGACGGGTTTTTCACCAAAAAAGTCGCCATAAATGGTAAGGTCAGAGATGTGACCTTTGTCTATATGGATGCGCATATCAATTTCCCCAATATCGAAGCGTTTGGTGCGTTGGATGTTGCTTTTCGGGGAGCGACCAAAATTCCAATCCCAGAGGTCGTATTTTTCAGCCTTCAGTTTATGAACCGCTTCCCATTCTTTTTCTGTTAGCCTGTAGGTCTCAAAAGGCTCACTGGCTTCATAGAGTCCTTGTAACAATTGACTTTTAAACTCTTCCATGGTCATGGGGTTTTTTAAAAACTCAGTAATGTTGGCCACCCGACTGCGAACCGATTTATGGCCTTTGGATTCTATTTTGCTCATTTTTACCTGAAGGGCCTTGACCACTTCAGCCATATCGGTATTGAATAGTAAAGTGCCATGGCTAATCATGCGTTTGCCTGTGGAAAATTGGGCTGTACCCGAAATTTTCCGTTCGTTTACCAAGATATCATTGCGTCCTTTTAATTCGGCTTGAACCCCCATTTGGTTTAGAACACGAATCACAGGAGCTGTAAATTTCTTAAAATTGCTAATGCTTTTACCGTCGTGGTTGGTAATAAAACTGAAGTTTAGGTTCCCCAAATCGTGATAGACGGCACCACCTCCGGAAACACGACGCACCACATGAATGTGTTTGTCTTCCACATATTCCAGATGGATCTCTTCCAAGGTGTTTTGGTTTCTACCTATAATGATGGAAGGTTCGTTGATATAAAACAATAAATAGTCTGTGGATGTATCAAAATTTCGTAGCGCATATTCTTCCAGCGCCAAGTTTAGTTTTGGGTTGGTCTGTCCTTCGTTATCTATAAATATCATGCTTAAGCTTTAGATGTGTTTTGCAAAGATAAAAAAGTATCGCTGCTATTTTTAAGATGTGTTGGTATATTATTTCAAAATATTTTGAGTTAATCTAGAGTTTTTAAAGACACTGATTAGGCTTTAGCTGTTTATGTATAGAGGCATGAGTTTATAATCTAGTATCCATCCTGTTTCTGTGATTTTGTTAAAGGTTAAAAGATATTTCAAACAATTAAAAACACTATCTTAGCAATTAAAACCTACTTTTTGTTATTAATGAAAATAAAACTACTAATTCTATTATGGTTGTTCATGGGTAATGCGTTGGCATTTCAGGAGGACATGTCACAAATGATACAACAGGCCGACAGTTTGTTGAAACAAAAATCCTATGAACTTTCAAAAAGTCATTGGGTAGAGATTGTAAGTCAAACCCCAAAACATAATTCCAATTATTTTATTTATAGCAGTAAGTTGCAATACTGTGAGGCCAAATTATTACAGGAAGAGGGCAACTATACAGAGGCTATTCAAAAGTATTCAAGTATCCTAGACATGCTTAATAAGCATGATGTTTCTGAGACTAGGGTTTTTAGAATTGAAGTTTACAGTGGCATGTACCATTCCTTGGCTTACTCGGGTCATTGGGATAAGGCTCTGGAAACGGGAACAGAAGGCTTGAGATTCATAGATGCTTCAGTGGATACACAAACCCAAGCCGATTATATTTATGATTTAGGTTACATCAATGATAGATTAAAGAACTACAGCGAAGCAATTAAATTGTATCAACAAGCCATTTCTCTGTATGAAGCCCTAAAGGAAAACAAGTATTTTGACCTTGGATTGGCCTACAACAATTTAGCAACCGTTTACAAACAAATAGGTTTTTTTACGGAACGATTAAAAAGCTTTGAGCTGGCAAGAATATATTGGGAAAAAGCCCCTAGCATCAAACCAAGTTATTTGATTACGCTTTATGGAAATATGTTGAAGCTATATATGGAATATGGTGATGCAGGTAAAGCCAAAGATTTGTTTCAAGCCATACATGCTATAGCCAATTCCGCAGTTGAACCAAGAGATAAAGTAAATATACTGAGGTTGCAAGTATTATACCATACCTTTTCCAAAAACCTTTCAAAAGCAGAGGAAGATTTAGAAACATTTACTGAGTACTTTTTAAAATTGCCCCAAAAGGAATCATACAGCCATCATTACCTTGCCGCATTAATAGATTTGGCTGATTGTTATATTTTGGAAGGTCAAGAACAAAAAGCGTCCTTAACATTCTCTAAAGCTTTAAGCATGTGTCAAGATTTTAAGCAACCATATTATTGTATGTTGACCTTTACCCAATATACTAAATTGGCTACTTACGCTAAAGATTACCCAACAGCAATAGGCTATTTGGATGCCTCTTTGGAATTAAACGAACAAAGTCCCATTGGTTTGATAAATGTTGTTAATATTTTGATACAAAAAGCAAGCTTGCAATTGAAGCAAAATGAGGTTACCGAGGCAAATAGAACCATGAAGGAGGCACTTTCTGTGCTTGCAGAAAAAAAAGTAAATACACCTAGAGACATTACGGTCGAGACCTTTGAACAACAACACAGTTCCTTTTTTATAATAGCCATGAAGGATGCTGCAAATTTCTATTTGGACATGTATCACTTAACCCAGGAAGAAAACCATGCGCACTATGCCAAGTATTTATATGAAATGGCAGCAGAAATTTTTGGTCTGTACTATCAAAATGGGGAGTACAACGCCAACTTAAATAGCTTAAATACATCCATTAATGAGGGAATTTACCAAATGTACACCATATTACAAAGGCCATTATCGGAACAGGTATTGACCCGAATAGAACAAAACAACTCTCAAGTTTTACGAAATGAATTTGAAAGAAAACATGTTCAATTTCTTGCCATGGATAAGTCTTTATTGGCCCAAAGAAATATGTTGAAATTTGAACTTAAAAACAGTAAAGAAGGCAACGACAGCCTTACTAATGTACAAAAGGAACTCCAAGAGGCCATCACAAAATTAGATGCCGTGATTGCAGAAAAAGCTCCTATGTATGAATCTTTCTATAAAGAGGATATTAGCCTTCAGAAAATTCAACATTATCTTGGGAGAGAAGAATTGCTTGTGAAGTATTTTGTAGGTAACAAACGGGTTTATGTCATAACTTTATCGCAACAAGGCATAGAGTTATTTGATTTGGTTGACACAGAGGTGCTTAAAGAAAATCTACATTCATTTTATGCTACGCTGTCTGACCCTAAAACAAACTCTTTACCCCAATCCCGAGAGCTTTATACACAATTGATAGAGCCGTTTCAGCACAAATTGAAACCTTACAGGACCTTAACCATCTTGCCTCATGATATATTGCATTTTTTGCCATTTGAGGCCCTTCAAACCAGAAGTGGCTTATTAATAGACAGGCACAATATTCAGTACGCCAATTCTTTGTCTTTATGGTATTTTCTAAAGAGCACTCCGCATTCATCTAAAGAAGCTAAAAAGTTGCTTGCTGCATTTGCCCCACAATATGGCTTAAAGGGAGAAAACAACGATACATTAAGAGGCAATCGGTTTGAAGATTTGGAAGGGGCCCGCAAGGAGGCTATGAAAATAGCAAGTATCATTAAGGGAGACATGTATTTAAACGAAGCAGCGACCATAAAGAACTTTATGAATCAAACAGCGGCCTATAACATTTACCATTTGGCCATGCATGGTGTTTTGAACACTAACGATCATACCAAATCAGGTCTTGTATTTAATGGGAATGTTTTGTTTGATGTTTCGTCTTTTTATGGTTTGTATTTTCCTGCAGACTTGGTAGTTTTGAGTGCATGTAATACGGGTGTTGGGCAATTAACAGAAGGAGAGGGCCTATTGAACCTCTCGAATGCATTAACATATTCAGGGGTTCGGGCCAGTGTATATAGTTTATGGGAAGTTCCAGATAAAGAGACTTCTGAAATTATGGTTTCCTTTTATAGATATCTAGAAACAGGAGCCAATAAAACCGAGGCATTAGCAAATGCCAAGAGGGATTTTATTAAAAACAATCCCTTAAAAGCGCATCCCTATTATTGGGCAGGTTTTGTAATAAACGGTGATTCGGAGCCTGTTTTACAAGCAAGCAAATCAATGGCCTATGTTTTATTGCTATTGTTAATTGTTGTAGGGGCCGTCTACTTTTTTAAATATTTTAAAGGAAGGAAAGTATCAATCTAATTCCTTTAACAGGTTTTGGGCTTGGATCTGTAAATGGTTTTCCGAAGCCATGACTTTTTGTAGGTATAACTTGGCTAAGGACAGTTGTTCTTGTTTTATATATGCCAGACCTAAATACCAATTAGCAACTGCTGTAAATTCACTTTGGTTTTTTTCCCAATCGTAACTATGTAACACTTTAATACCTTCATTGGTTTTATGCTGAGCCAACAGGCTTACCCCTTTGTAAAAAAGCAAATAATCTTCGGGTTGGTTTTTATAGGCTTGATCGAATGCCAATACAGCTTCATGATAAAGTTCCTTTTCATAATACTGAAAGGCTTGGGCAGCTTTGTTTTCATTGTCTGATCCACTACGGGTCGTTATGTTTATAACATTGGGGTAAGCTTCAAAATTTTCGGCATAGATTTCCTGTAACTCCTGCTGAGGCTTGTAGAAAAGGAGTCCCAGGATCATTAAAATGGTGACGGAAGCAGCGTACAAATACCATTTATTTTTATTTTTTGGTTTATTGCTCAGCTTTTTTAATCTTTCTTTAATTTGGGAATGATTAGCTTCTGAGATGGTTTTTTGAATTTCCAATTGCTGGTAAAATTCGTTTTTAAACAGTTCATCTTCTTCAATCCACTTTTTCAATTGATTAAACTCAGCATCTGAAAGTTGATGGCTAAAATATTTCTCTATTAATGCTTCCTTATTCATGAGTTTTCTTCGCAAGTTCTTTTAATTGTTTTAAACATCTGGACTTTTGGCTTTTCAACACATCTTTGGAACTGTAGTTCAAATCCTTTTGTATCTCATCCAAAGTCTTGCCTTTATAATAATACAGTTCCAATATCTGCTGGCATTTGTCACCTAATTGAGCCCATGATTTTTTTAAGGTCTTTTGTCGTTCTTCATTAACCTCTGCTTCAAACACTTGCATCTCTTCTGAGACAAGGATGACGTTGTCTTGAGAATAAGGGAACCTAGGTTTGTTTAACTGTTTCAATATTTTAAATTTTCCTATGGCAAATAAATAGGTTTTTAAAGAACTTGTTAATTTGCTCAATTTGTTGTTTTGAATATTTTCATACAAACTGATGATGGTTTCCTGATAGATGTCTTCAATATCGTTTTTTGGTATTGAAAAAGTTCGCGCAAATAAAATAAAATCATCTTTATACTTTAGATAAACCTCATCCAACACCTTTAGGTCATTATCTTTAAGGCTCTCAATTAAATCCTGGTCTTTAACCATTAATACATTTTTTGGGGTAAAGTAAACTCCAACAAAGTTAATCTTTTTTTTAATAGTCTTTTCCTATTCTATTCCTTGTTTTAAATCTTTAAGAAACAAGCATTTTAAAACAAATTTAAAAAGTGATGTTTACTTTTAAATTTGAAAGGTATAAATAGACAAACGTTTAAAATAAATAAACAATACCAATGAATACATACAGACTGCTTATGAAACTTACCTTTCATTTTTTTTTTTTTTTGGCCACCCATGTTCAATTTCGCTCCCCAAGGAATAGGTTATTTCCCTATGGATTTACAAAGGACTAATTTTGGGCCTGAGCACTTACCAAATTGTCTATACCGGGAAATTTTGTCATGACAGGTCTTAGACCAATTTTTTCTATGGAAATATCTGGATTATAAAAGCCCATTATTTTTAAAGGCTTATAGTCCACATGAAGACCTATCTAACATGTTCCAGCATTAGGAAGTTAGCATGACTGTTCCACAAATCAAATGAAACTTTTTACTTGTTAACAGTTTATTGAAGTAAGCTACAGTTTGTGACAAGTCCAGGGGTGGTTAGGTTTCGATATTGCTTGCTGTGCTTTTTTATTTGGTAGAGACCATAAACGTCCATGAGTATCAAGATGCTAAGAACACAGTAATACTGTAATACAGTCCTGTTATGGAGAATTGAATTTTATTAGATTGCTCAAAAAAGATAGAATAATTTTAAAAATATAAAGTATAAACAACCACATGAAACGAATCACTACATTGTTATTAATTCTAGCGCTTGGCTTTCAGTTAAAAGCACAAGGGTTAAAAGAGTTGGGGCAGATCCCTCTCGATTTTACACCAGATTATATTGACTTTTCACCAAACGACCATTATATGGTTTTAGAGCATGATAGGCAATATCAAGTTTGGGATGTTAAATCTGCAACCAAGATATTGGAAGGGGAGCATGCCTTTACATTGGGACGCTATATAAAAGACTTGGCTGTGTCTACTGGAAGTGGTTATATTATGTTTGAGAATGAGCAGGTATTTATGACTTTTGATTACCAGCACAATAGCACTTTGGTCAAGGCCTATAGTCTAATAGATGGTAAGTCGCTTTGGGAAACGGATCAATTGCATATGGCCATTTCCGTTACCGAAACTATATTAACGGCTCATGGAGTTCAAGAAGGGAACCTTTTTGAACCTGGATTAAACGTAAAATCCAACTCCAATAAATTTTATACAAAGGATAAATTTATTGATAGGCTAATTAACTATCTCCCGGAACGTCAAGCCATAACCATTAACGGGAAGAATGGACTTCAATTGGTAGATGTTAAAACGGGGAAGTTACATTGGATACAAAAAGCTGTTTCAGGAGGCATTGGAGAGCTTTTGTATGATACCAAAACCAAACGTATGCTGGCGATACAGGTTCCCAATTCAGAAGGCGCCATTGATCAACTTGCATCAAAACAAGAAGTGTTGGCACTGGATGCAGGCACTGGTAAATTGTTGTGGCGTGTAGAATATTCAGGAACCTTTCAACCAGGATTTGCGTCAGTGATTGGGAATACCTTGGTGCTTCCTTATTTAGAACTGACCTTTATTGATGTTGAAACAGGAGAGGAAATTCAGGGAGATATAAAAACACGTACGCAGGCTGCTAAAACAACTACCAAGGTTTTAGGCAATATTATGGCAATAGATCGGGCTGTTCACGGGAGCGAAGAAGCGCAAGGTTCAAACAAATACAACAGGCTCATACCTCGCAAACTTCACTTCAATAGTGATGGTAAGTTATGTTACTTTACGACATTTAATGAAGAGGGTCAATTGGGGACAGGTATGAAAAAGGGATATTTAATCATTGACATCCACAAAGACAAGGTAGAAAAGGAGGAGTATGGAATTCTTGGGAATCAATGGACCGTGGTGCAGGATGAAATGGTAGATGGGCTTTTTTATGTTAAAGCTTCTGGTAATTTAAACCGCACCATGATTACTGCTCTGGATGCTAAAACGGGGGACGTGGTTTTTGAAACCAAAAAAGCCTCAAACAGTGCCGATATCACTAAATTGTTTAATCCCTTTATGGTAAGCAATGGTCGTATTGTGGATATCGTGTCTCAGGGAATTTTTATCCATGACGCCAAAACCGGGAAAGAACTGTCTTATACACGAACCAAGGACTTGGGTATTGGAAGGGTAAAGTACAGTGAATTTTATGCCAATGGGATTTTGCTTTTTGGAACGAAAGGGCTTGCCATTATAGATTTTGAGGGCAACCATTTAGCCAGTGTGGCTACAAAGAGCCTATTGGATGTTATCGCGACTAAAGAAGAGGTTTGGGTTCTGGAAAACAAAACATTTACTCGAATGCATTCCAAAAATGGTGATGTTTTGGAAACCAACATATTGCCTAAAACCGAGCATGTTTTTTTAAGTCCTTCAGGAAATACAATTGCCAATTTTAGTACTTCCAACAAGCAGTTATCCATTAAACAGCAAGGTTAAATTTTTGAACACTTTTAAACAAGAAACATTTAATAATAACTATTAATCATTAAAAATCAAAAAACTTATGAAACATGTAATGCGTATTACTTTATTAACACTTTTCTTATCATTTATGGCGTGCTCCAATGATGATGATTCCAATGACAATACAGGTATGGAGGATATTCCCATCCCTTTAAATGAAATGTCTTTTGATATATCAGGGGCAGTTGAAGGGTCCAAATCAGGGTACTGTTATGTACTTATAGTGGGCGAAAGTTCATATATGGTTTCCAGTAACGATGGCACCTCAGCTGCCGACCAAACCTTTGGGATTACACTTTATAAAGATTTTGAGGAAGATCCAGTGGGGAATCCTGCACCGGGAACCTATCCTATAGGTACAGTGGTAGATGTTTCGGGTATTGATGGGTTTTGGGTAGTATATACCGATACCCAGAACGATACTGAATTTGGTTCAGGAACCGATGCTGTGTCTGGTAGTTTAACCATCATAAGCAATACCAATAATGAACTGAAAGGAACGTTTGAATTTACTGCTACCAACAATCAAACTGGAGAAAGCATCCAGGTGACCAATGGTAAATTTTCAGCAGCCATAGACTAAATGGTCTTTAACCCGTAGCTAACAAGATTTTGATACACAAGGCTTAGTACAAAAATAGATACATAAACATTAAAAACATTTATTATGACATTGGAAACAAAACTGAATTTCTTTTTAAACAGATTTATGGCGTTCACATTGCTTTTCTTAATATCTGCTTGCTCTGTTGAAGATGGGGTAGACGGTACGGATGGAGAAGATGGTCAAGATGGGAATGCCAATGTGATAACTTCAGATTGGTTCCAAATACAATATGACGATATGAGTGGTGCCAATCCACCAACTTGGGGAGCGATGATATTAACCAATGAAGACATCCCTGAAGTAGATTTAGAAGATTTTGTTGAAACCGGAGGTGTTGCCTTAGTATATGTTAAGTTGTATGAAGGTGCTGATGAAACAGAGTATATTATTTTGCCAACTCCAACTACATTTGGAAATTTAACTTTTTTAAGTGGGTTTTCCAATTTACAATCAGTGTTAGGATTAACCATCCAGATTAACGGCCCTGATGTGTCACAGTTTGAAAATATACCAAATTTAACATTTAGATATGTGTTGATTCCAGCCAGTGTAATAGAAGCCCGTCAGGCATTAAACAAGGAACAGTGGAGCGATATCAATATCAAGGACTATAGCGAGGTGCGTTCCTTTTTGGGTATTGTACCATAATGTAATTTCAATTTCAAATTTAGGATTTGCTTTAGTGCCAACTTTTTCATTATCCGAAGTCAAATCATTTTTTGATGCAACCAAACTTAATTAATAGCATTTTTTATTTTTGGTTCACTTTAAAAGGTCTTGCCATGTGTGTCAAGGCCTTTTTTTATGGGTCATAAAACCCATGCGCATTTTAAAATTAAAATTTGTGGATAATTTTAAGTGTTTCAAAAGAGGTACATGTTTATATTTTTTATTTTTATAAAAATTAAAATATCATGGAACCTGCAGACCTTATACAAACCGTTGCAAAAACGGAAACGCTACAATCCCAACTCAGTCACATTCTGGATGCCTTTCAACAGATGGATTACCATAAACTCAACACGGTCTTGGACGACAGATATTACGAGGAAATGCCAAAAACCGCCTTTATTTACAGGCAGCAACGCATTTTTAAATTTATGCAAAGCAAAGGGGACACCCATTTAAAGCTTTCCACCAATATCTGCACAGGCTGCTTATGTGGCAAACCTGTATTTGTTTTTACGGGCAACCATTCCGGGTTGACCTATGGGGTGTATGTCGAGTTTTTAAATGATGCCATTGTGGATGTCTTCCGATGTTCGGAACAGTCCAGTAGTTCTTTTGGTTTGATGCCATTTTAAGCTTTAGTTGTATTCTCAGTTATTGTATTCAGTTTAGGTATGGATATTTTAAAACCGGTTTTAAGTTTCATTCTTTTTTTTATGGTCAGTTTGTTGGTCCAGGCAGGCAAGCTTCAGCAAGAACCCATTGACAGTACCCATTATTATTACAACAAGGTAATAAAGCCCAATTCAAAATCGGATTTGCTGCAAGCCTTTGTGTTTTACCGAAACCAAAAAGACAGGAGCTTGAAACGGGCAGATACTTTAGAGGCCGTTTATAGTTTGAGGCAATTGGCCATTATTCAAAAAAAGTTGGGTATCCTTTATGACAGTGAGAGCTCAGCCATTGAAGCCTTAGGTCTTTTGGAACAGCTACCAGCCAGTAGTGAGCGTAGGGAGTCCAAAGCAGGTATCTACAATCATTTGGGACGGGTTTATAGTGAGATGCAAGATCATGCCAATGCCATAGCCTATTATAAAAAGGCTTTGGCTTTGGCAGACAGTAAGTTACAGGATATGGTTTTGCGCAACAACATAGCCTTTGCCCAATTACAGGCAGACAGTCTTGATGTGGCCTTAGAGGCGTTTAGCTCCTTATATCAGGAAAGTTTGGTCTATCAGGATAGCGTTATCATTGCCAGAACCCTAAACAATTTGGGGTTGGTAAAAGGAAAGTTGCAAGACAGTACAGCCCTGTTGGATTTGGAACAGGCATTCAAGTTACGTGAGGCTTTGGGGAACCCAACAGATATTTTGGGCAGTTATTTGGATCTTTCGGAGTATTATATCTCTCAAGGCAAGATTGAACGGGCCAAGTTACAAGCCCAAAAAGCCTATCAATTGGCCAGGGCTTCCAATAATCCCAGTCATTTAGTGACTGCCTTGGGGGTGTTGATACAATTAAAAGAAGACCCAGAAGTTCGGTTTTACAAACAGCTTATGGACAGTATGCGAACTGCGACTATGTTGGTAGAGGGCAAGTACGCTTCCAAGAAATATGCTTTGGCAGCGCAAGAAGCTTTGGCCAACAAACGCTTGCTGGAGCTGGAGCAGGAAAAGAGCTATAAGTACCTTTATGGGTTTTTGTCTTTGTTTGTGCTTAGTTTGGGAGTGACGGTTGCAGTGTTTCAACGGCAACGTTTTAAAAAGCAAAAGCAATTGGAAGTTTATCATACCGAATTGCGTATTTCGAAAAAAGTCCATGATGAGGTGGCCAATGGGGTGTACCATGTGATGACCAAAATCCAACAAACCCCTGAGGTGCATGAAGGTATTTTAGACGATTTGGAGCGGGTGTACCATAAAACCCGAGATATTTCTAGGGAGCATCAGGACATTCAAGTCCATGAACATTTTAAAGAGACCTTGTTGGATTTGATAAGCAATTATAAAAGCGATAGGGTAAACATCCTTACCAAGGATCTTTCCAAGATAGATTGGTCTTTGCTTAGCAGTCAAAAAAAGATAGCTTTGTACCGGGTGATACAGGAGTTGTTGATCAATATGAAAAAGCACAGTCAGGCCTCGGTAGTGGTCATCAGTTTTGCTCAACAATCCAAAACATTAACGGTTAGCTACAAGGATAATGGTCAAGGTTGTAGCCTAAAAAAGCAGAATGGACTTCAAAATACGGAAAACCGTATAAAAAGCATAAAAGGTTCCATTACTTTTAGCTCAGAAATAAACCAAGGCTTTCAAGCTGTTATCATTATCTAATATGTTTAAAAAGGTTATACTAGCAGACGATTTGGTGAGCATCAATCTGGGCATGCTTACTGTTTTAGATACATTAAAGATAGGGCAGGTAGAAACTGTACAATATTGTGATGATGCGTTTTTACGAATAAAACGTGCCTTCCAGGACCAGGACCCTTTTGATTTGTTGATTACCGATTTGTCTTTTAAGAAGGATCATCGCGATCAAAATTACCCTTCGGGTGAGTCACTTATTGAGGCTTTACATGCCGAGTATCCAGAATTGCCCATTATTGTTTATTCCATAGAAGACCGTATTCAACGCGTGCGCAAGCTGCTTACCCAAAATGGGGTGAATGCCTATGTGTGTAAAGGTCGGAGAGGGCTTATAGAGCTTAAGGAAGCCATACAGGCTGTGTACGAACAGGAACTTTATGTATCGCCACAGGTAGCTCCTGCTTTAAGCAAGAAAACCGATTTGGAAATAGATGATTTCGACATCCTTGTGTTGAAGCATTTGTCGTTGGGTTTGTCGCAAGACCAGATCAGTCAGCAATTGAAAAACGATGGTGTTAGTCCAAACAGTTTAAGTACCATAGAAAAGCGTCTCAACAAACTGCGCATTCAGTTTAAGGCCAATAATGCCATACATTTGGTGGCCATTGTTAAAGATTTGGGCTTGATATAAACTTTTTTTTCATTTTTACGGAAAGCCGTAAGGATATTAGATTTATGCTCTTTAGTTTTGTTGTAAGCTATTAATTCATATTAATTAGTGTGGGAAAATGAAAAAGCGTATCCAGTTTGGGTGCGCTTTTTTTGTTTATGCTTTCAAGCGTTTTGAGGTCCCCTTTATTGGAATGGTGCTTAGGCTGTGGTTTCCATTGGGTTGTTATTGGGTTGATACGGATTAGGGATAAGGTATATACGCTATACATACGCTATATATACGCTATAGCTATTGTTTATTTGGCTAATATTCATTACTTTAGGGAGACTTTTTTAGGTATTATTTATTCATATTAATTATTGTTTATTATGGCACGACAAAAAGGTATTATTAAGATTATTGGCACCCTTGGAGACGCTAATTTTTACGAAGACAAAGAGGTGGGTGCTTTGGTTAGAACTGCTGGTGGTGGTTTTGATGGCTACACAATCCGTACGAGTCCAAAAATGGTACGCGTACGGGAAAACGCGAGTGAATTTGGTAATTGCAGTCGGGTGAAGAAACAGTTTCGTTTGGCTTTGATGCCCTTTTTCCATGGGATTAAGAGTAGGGCCTTCAATTCGGATCTAATGAGTTTGTTTATGCATATTAAAGCTTTAGACCAGGTATCTGAGCGAGGTAAGAGACATATGCGTTATGGGATACAAACAGCTAAAGGAAGGCAGCTCATAAAACGGTATCCCTTTGTTCCGGAACAAGATCTGGTGGTTGGTTTTTGTGACCAGGCTACTTTTTATTGGTCGACGCAGCAGTTGGATGTTAGTGATTTTAATCCAGATCTATATAAGGTACCAAAAACAGCCACGCATATAGGTGTGACTTTGGGCGTGTTGGATTTTGATTTTGAAAGTTTAGAAAGCTCTTTAAGTGTTTCGCCTGTTCACTTTTTGGAACTAGGTGGAGGGGTTACTTCCTTTAGTTTAACTCCAGACCAGGTAGCTGTTCCAGAACATGTGGGATTTGTGGTTTTAGGTTTGCGTTATTACGAGATTATTGAAACAGAGGTGTATGCCTTTAAGCAGCCTTTAGGGATTAGGGTTTTGGATGTTTTGGTTTAGTGAACACCCCTTAACACCCCCCTAACCCCCCTCAAAGGGGGAATTTTTTTTTGGATATTTCAAATGAAATACCCCCTTAACCCGCTCAAGGGGGAGGTTTTTTTTTAGGGGGGCAATCTGGTATGTTTGGGTTTAAGAGCCAATAATCAAATGAAAAAGTACTGAGAAGGCATTAGTAACTTTCGCAAATGTATTTTTTAATGATATATTTTGTAATTTTTTTTAATGTTTTGCCCGTTTCTGGGTGTAGGCCCACTGAGGTAAAAAACTCTAATTCTCCTGATTTGTTTTTTCCATACCAAAGCATTTCTGTGCCATCATTCTTAAAAAAAACAGTATCACAGTTGGGGTCTATTTTTTTGAAATGCTCTATACGGTCTGCATTATATAATTTCAATAACCCTTGATTTAAAGAATTTGAATTAAAGTCGGTTTCCACATACCTATCCTTTTGCCATACCATCCATTTTTGTTGGTTTACGGCGTGATAACCATAAAATGCTAAACTTATTATTGCCAGTATAAGCAAGTAATATTTATAAGTACTTATGGTTCTTTTTATAAGTGAACTATTGCTGTTTTTGTCTTTGTTATCGATCTTTTTTTTAAAGTCGGAATAGGTGCTATATCCTAAATAGTTGCATAGCCCGGAAACGATTTTCACTTGGGTAATGTTGATATCCCTTTCTTGGTCTTTTTCAAGTTCCAGAGCTAGCTTATGGTAATCCCTGTATCTTCTTTCGCCTAGTGAGAAGCCTATGAGCTTATCAATGGCATCGGATATTTCCTCAGCTATTTTGACCGTTGACGGATTTAATTCTCCTTTTAAGATTAACTCGTTTTTAGCTTTTTCGAATGCTTTTACAATTAAAGTTTTATGCATTTGGAAGGGATTTGTTAGCCATTAAAGTTACATAAATATTTGTGTATGCAGTTGGAAAAAGTTTTCCAACCATTTTCCAAGGCATTTCCGGATGATTTCCTGTATTAGATGAAAAGATCTGATTCATTTGCTTTAAAGAATTGAAAAGATGGGTTTCTAGTGGTTGCTAGGGAAGAGCCACTATAACCCTTCTTTTAGTTCTCACTTCCCGAAATAGAGAGACGTCTCCAATTAACATGTGTGAGTAGCACTAGCTATAACTGGATCCAATTTGTATTGGACAGCCACACGAATGTCTAATTTTTAAAAAGCAATGTGATGAAAAAAATAATACTGATCCTTTTGGTAAGCTGTTTTTATATAAGCATGGTGTCCTGTACACCGGAAGAAGTAGCAGATAGCACACAATCTGCCACCTGCTGTGGCAATGAAGGGGATTTGCCACCACCACCGCCTCCACCACCAGGAGGCTAGATAGGGGAAGGTGCACTGATCTTTGATTGGAAAAGAGGACATATGGTATTACATATTCCTCTTTTTTTTGTGTTTTACGGAATCCCGTAAAGAATTGAAAATTAATGAGGTTAAGTTTGGTTTATTATTTACTTAATTAAATAAGTAAAATCTATAATTATCTTTAAGAACATGAGAAAACCATACCTCTTTGTGCTATTTGTTTTAACACTTTACAGTTGCTCAAATGATAATTCTAAAATTAATTATATAGAAGATTTTGCAGTATTCATTGAAGAGTTAGAATTTCAAAAAGCATCTGAATCTAAAATTAATTGGGAGAACAAAGAAGACTCTCTTAATATGTTTATTAAAAGAAAAAATAATTTTAGATTGTCTTCCAATGATGAAAATGCGATTGCACTTTTACTTGAGAAATTCCATAGTTTAAAAGAGCCAAACGCTAATCCAGAAATGAATGTAAATTTCTATTTTGAGAATTCGTTAAGTATGAATGGGTATTTAAGCGGTAAAAACTTCAAAAAAGTAATGCATCGTATTTATGGTAATTTAGGTGCTTACACAGTAAATCCTTTTTTTGTTAATACCAAAGAATACCCTCAAGACGATGTTCTTAATAAAATTGACAATAGTAATATAAAAGAAGGTGATGTCGGTAATTCCGATCATCTGTTTATTTTTTCAAATGCTATTGAAAATGCAAAAGAAAATAACTTGAGTATTGTTGTTACCGATGGTATTTATTCGGTTAAAGATGGTGATGTTGATATTGTTTCAATAGATATCGAAACTGCTTTTAAAAATGCATTAACCAAAAATGGAATTGAAACAGTAGTTTTAAAGTTATCATCAGAGTTTAATGGACAATATTATCAGGAAGCTAGTTGCCCAAATAAGAAAAAAGGAGGTATAACAATTAATCAACAGGATAGACCATATTATGTGATGCTTTTTGGGAACTCTCAAAGTATTGATAAAGCACTCAATGAGATTACAGTCATCGATGAATTGCCTGGATTTGAAGAACAAGCTAGATTCTTCTTAACAAAAAACTTGAAAGCTAATTACACCATTTTAACAACAGGCGACGAAAAGCATGGAACATTCAAAGCATCAAAAAGAGGGTCTGATATAATTGAGGAAATCGAAGATGTTGAAAAGTTTGAAAAATCCGGCTTCGGTGGAACACCTAAAAATGAAAATTATTTACAATTCGGTGTTGCAATCGATTATTCTTCAATAAACTTACCAAATACATATAAAGAAGATATAGAAAACTATTGGGTTGATGACCAATTGGGGTATACCGTTACTTCAGTATCAAATGTTGCTGACATGGACAAGTCCTCAAAAACTTTCAAAGAAGTTCAGCATATTAATGATAAAAATAAAACCAATTTCACCCATGTCATAACCGTTAAGGCAGATAAAAACTTATATGGTAATTTAAATATACAATTACAAAATAATCTACCTGCATGGATTGAAAATACTGGTGTAAATGATGATTGTGATATTATTGATGATGTTTCACACACCTTCGCCTTCGACCAATTAATGATTGGCATTTCTAAAGCCTATCAAAAAGTTAATAATAATAGTCAATACCTCGATATCAATTTAAAAATAAAGCCTTAACTATGAATGATTTTATTGCTAGTTTGTATGACCCCTGGTTTAATTACGAGTTATATAAAGATTTACAAGATGGTGTGTTTAATGCTTTCGATTTTCAAAAATTGGGCTGGAGCCTAATTATTGTTTCGATAATCCTCCTTCTTGTATTTTATAAACTTTGGGACCCAGTAAAAAAACCACGTTTTAAATGGATAATAACACTTCTATTTGTGGGTATATTCATGTTCGCTATTTGTTATGCTTTATTATTTAATAATATTGAACTATTACAATATCTGGGCAATTATACAGGATATGGAGGAGAACCGAATCCTCAATATTTTATATTACAAATGGCTATAATTTCCTTTGTATATGGAGTTGCTTTAGCAGGGTTGTTATCAATTCCAATTAAATATATAAGTGTAGGTAACAAACATAATCCTTTTTAAATTATGGCAAAATTATATGTATTTGGAATTGGAGGAACTGGTTCCAGAGTTTTAAAATCGCTAACCATGTTGTTAGCTTCTGGGGTTAAACTCCAAAATGGCTTTGATACCGTAGTGCCATTAATAATAGATCCCGATGCCGCTAATGGCGATTTAAATAGAACCGCAGATATTTTAACAAAATATCAAAACATTTATAATGCGGTTGGAGAAAATAATCAGATGTTTGGAACCAAGATTTTAACTTTAAAACAGTTGGTAGATGAAAACTTACCTAATGTATCAGATCATTTTAAATTTGGTATGACAAATACGGGGCAAAAATTTGGTGACTATATTGATTATAATGGGTTAGATAAAGAAAATAAAGCCCTCGTAGATCTTTTATTTAGCCCTGAAAATTTGGAAGCCGACATGACTGTTGGCTTTAAAGGAAACCCGAATATAGGGAGTGTAGTTTTAAATCGTTTTGCAGAATCTGCCGAGTATAAAGAGTTTACCAATTCTTTTAACCCAGGAGACGCTATCTTTATTATAAGCTCAATTTTTGGAGGAACAGGAGCTTCTGGTTTTCCATTGTTGTTGAAAAATTTAAGGGTAAATAATCCTGCTATAGTCAATTCTAGCGAAATTAGTACTTCTACAATTGGAGCAATAACCTATTTGCCTTATTTCAAAGTTTCAACTACAGATAAGGAAGGTCAGGCAATAGATTCTTCTACCTTTTACAGTAAATCTAAAGCAGCTTTAAGTTATTATCAGCATGCTATTTTTGACAAGGAAGAATCTTTAGATGCGTTTTATTATTTAGGTGATTATTCAAATAATAATATGCCATATGCTGAAGGGAAAAGTGAGCAAAAAAATAACGCACACTTTTTAGAATTAGCAGGGGCATTATCTATAATAGATTTCACAAAAGATTTTCAAAGTTTCGGTAATGGGCAAAATACCACTATCAAAGAGTTCGGGATTGAGGCACATGAAGGTAATAAGTTGAAACTAGAACATCTAGGGCAATGGTCTAAAAATCAAATAAGCTTACCATTATCTAAAATGGTATTGTTGTATAAGTTCTTCGAAAAATCTCAAGATGTATTATTTAAGAGCAGAGGAGGGTTCAACAAAGGGGAAAATGGTGTTAGTAAACAATTCTACAATCAAGATTTTTATACGGTTTACTTCAAAAAATTCATGGAATATTTCAATGAGTGGATGAACGAAATGGACAATAACGATGTGTCATTTGCACCTTATCATGATAATCAAGAGCATGATACGCTTTTAGATTTTATTAAAGGAAAAGAAGTGTCGAGAGGGGGGCCTTTTGGAATTAAAAATAAATCTACAGCTAATAAAATAATAACCAGTGCTGATAAAATCATCAGAGAACAAACTTATGATGATGAAACAGAAGCTTCAAGGTTTTTAAAAGTTTTTGATGATGTTTTAACTGAACATGTAACTAATATTTTAAATTAATTTAGAATGGCTAAAAAGGTTTTTCGTATACATAACGATGGAGCACAAAATCCAGATTGGTTTGCTTCCGATCAAATAAATGCAACATTAATAGACAATATAGTTACTGATGGTGGTGATGGCAAAAAATTACCCACTTCCATACCCAGTCCTTTCGCTAGAATTGATTTAGTAAGAACTGCTTTTGCTGCAATTGGATCTTCTGGTAATTTAGATGGAATTACAAGAAACGGTAGAGCAGTAGCAACAGATAATCATAAATTAGTTTCGGATGCATTAGATATTGGTCAACTGCTTTTTAATTTTGACAAGCATCAGAATGATTTACAGCTGATCGAATGGAATAAGGAACGTAGCCTTAATAATTTATTGAATGGCAACCCAAGTCAAAAACATTTGGGAAATACGTTGAAACTCTTTTTACAACAAGACAGGAAACAATATAATTTTAGTGAATTCGAGAACATTTATATTTTATTATACAAGCATAAGATTATAGGTGGCACCTCTCCAAGAACTTTATTTTTTGCTGCGCCTAATGCTCAAGAAACAGACATAAAATTTGGACAGGATACGATGTTAGACGACATGCTATTGCCATTATACAAAAGAGATGCTCATTACATTAAATATCTTGTTGCATTATCTAAATCAAATAATTTCAATCAGTTATTCCCTGAATTTAATAGCTACATTATAAAAACTATTGATAAGATTTATGAGACAGACTTGAATCTGCAT
Organism: Xanthomarina gelatinilytica; assembly: GCF_000348685.1. GTDB lineage: Bacteria > Bacteroidota > Bacteroidia > Flavobacteriales > Flavobacteriaceae > Xanthomarina > Xanthomarina gelatinilytica. The sequence continues at coordinate 29,196 of NZ_ANLA01000008.1, forward strand.
CAGGAACTTATGACTTTTGATCCAGAGGTTTATTTAAAATCGCTTAATGGTGTTTTGTATAATAACAATGCAGGCCAACCAATTGAAGTGATAAATGGTCTTTTCTTAAAGCAATTTGAAAAGGATTCATCAATAATCGAAAGTAAGAGTGATTTTGTTATTAAGGCTTCTAAAGTTATTGAAGGTAATAAACCATTAGTTTTGCCAGTAGAAATTTTAAATCTGCCATACATTTATACTGAAGATAAATGGGATAGTAAAACAAAAGTACCTTGCGAAGTTAATATTCCACTAAATCAACGGCAATTACCAGACCAAGGTGATAAATATCCTTATTTAACAATGAATGATTTTTTGACAGAATCAATCATTAAGTTACCTTACAAAATAGATAGTGATAAATTCTTAACCATTGGTGATGAGCAATATTTAATTCCACTACAACCACTCTTTTTTAATTATTTTTCTACAAAAGACTTATTAAATGGAAATCTAATTAAAATAAAGGAGCTTGCAGGAAGTAGTGTACAAGTAGAGTTAAACATTCCTATTAAAAAAGGTTTTATTTCATACACAAAAATCTATAACTTAAAATCGAATATCTCCGGTGAAAATAGGCAAGATAAAGGACGAATTATTGAGAAATCATTTGCTATGGCACTTTATCCCTTTAATAAAAGTGAGCAAACTAAAATTAATTATACAGTTGGTTTAGCTGATATCTATCCCGATAGTTCTAGCAAACTTTCTGTTCAGTTATTCAAGGATTCCGATGTTAATGTTATTACACCTAGAAAAGTTAAAGAAAGGTCTAATAAGCCTTATGTAACTTCCCAAACAATAATTAATGAAGGTTTTGATACTATGGCTGTTACTTTAGGTAATAGTGTTAATTATCTAATACCTCTTTGGGAGGAATATACAGTTTCAGGGGGCGATGCCTATAAGTTTGCAATTGATTTTGGCACAACCAATACGCACATAGAATATGCTATTGAAGGACAAGGAAGTGCTAAAGCTTTTAATATTTCAGAAATAGATGAACAGATTGCGTTTTTAATGCCAGCGAATGCACCTCGTAGAACAGAAGCTATAAGAGATATAGAAGATGGGGAATCGTATTTAATGCAAGAAATAATACCGAAAAACATTGGTGAAAATGAAATGGTTAAATCTCCATTTAGATCTTGTTTAATTCAGAATAGTAATGTTAATTACGAGTTGGCAACTTTTACATTTGCAGATGCAAATATTGGATTTGAATACGAGAAAAAAGGTATTAGACCATACCTAAAAACGTTTACAAATTTAAAATGGTCAAATGAGGCCAATAATGAAAAGCAAGTCAAGCATTATATCGAAGAGTTATTAATGCTTTGTAAAAATAAAGTTTTAAAGAACAATGGCGATTTAAGTCAAACTAAAGTCATTTGGTTTTATCCAGTTAGTATGACGACAAATCATTTAAAAAGATTTAGAAGAATTTGGCAGGAATCCTTTGATGAGATTTTTAATATTTCTGAAGACAATTTATCTGATTTCCCAGAGAGTATTGCACCTTTTTATCACTACAAAAGTGATGGAAATATACGTACAGCAGCAAAACCTTCAGTTTCTATTGATATAGGTGGAGGTACAACGGATGTTATGATATATTTTGATGAAAAACCACAATTAATAACCTCTTTTAAATTTGCAGGCAACTCAATTTTTGGTGATGGATTTAATGGTAATATTAATGCCAACGGATTTGTTCAAAAATACAAAACGCAGATTGAACATACTTTGTCTCAAAATAAATTAGTTGAGGAAATTAAGATTTTAGATAAAATTTATTCCGATTATCAATCATCTACTGATTTGATAAATTTCCTATTCTCTTTAGAAGATAACAAAAACATTAAAGAGAAGCATTTAGACATCGACTTTGGTAAAAAACTATCCGATGATGATGATTTCAAAATTATATTCCTCTTGTTTTATACCTCAATCGTATATCATATAGCAGAGTTAATGGAACTAAAAGGTATTGCGCATCCTAGAAATATTGTATTCAGTGGAACTGGATCTAAAACATTGAAGATTGTAGATTCCAGTAAAAAATTAGATTCTCTTACAACGCTTTTTGAGAGGATTTTTAATAAAGTACATGTTGCTAGCGATTCTAAATTAACGCTCAAAACTAAAGAGAATCCTAAAGAAGTAACTTGCAAAGGAGGATTTAATATTGATGATGAATTAAATGGGATTAAACATACAGATTTAATTGAAATCAATTTAGGTAATTATGAAAATCCAAAAGTACAGTCTAAAGCGGCAGGAATAGAAAATACAATTTGTTATAAGGATGTAGACAACGCTTATTTAAATGATGTGGCTAAAAATGTCAACAGGTTTTATGAGATGTTTAATGAGTTAGTATTAGAATTAGACTTTAAAGGTGAATTTGGTGTATCTAATAAGTCCATTGAAATATTTAATAAAATTAAATCTTATGATCAATTAGATTATTTGATGCAAGGAGTGAAATCTTTAAAGGAAGACTCAACACCTGATGAGCCTGTCGCACAAAGCTTATTCTTTTTTCCATTAATAGGATTAATGTATGATTTAGCTTCAGCAATTAATGAATCTTAATACTTGGCTTTAATATGAACGTATTTTATTTAATCATTTCAAGTTTTAAGATTCTAAATGCAAATAGTTTTTATTTGTTAGTTCAAGATATGGGTGTTCATGAGGTTTCTGAACCTTTTAATTATACGAATCTTATTATTTACATAATTGTAGGACTTTCTTTGCTTTTTAATATAGTTGTTTTACTGTCAAAAAAGAATAGAAGAAAAGGAAACAAGTATGATAAACCAGAAGTTAATTATGAGGATTGGTATAACAAAGAAAAAAACAAGAACAGTCAATTAAACAATGAGATTAGAAATCTAAAAAACAAAATATTCTCATTAGAAAATAAGAGAGTTTCTAACTATGAAGAAAAAAAGGATTCTCAAGTTGAAGGTAAAATGCAATCTTCCCTATCAAGTCCTACTATTGAACAACAATATGAAGATGAAAAACCAAAAACTTTTGATCTAGAAATTACTAAACCACAAACAATCTATCTACCTTCTCCTTTTGAAAATAATAGATTTTCTATAGAAGATGTTAGTAACGAACAAATGCCAACCTCTTTATATCAAATAATATTAGATGCTTCAAATACCACTGGAAAACTATTAATAATTGAAAATGCTGACTTCACTAGGGCTTTAAATTCTCCTGATCATTATTTAGAAAAAGCTTGTATTTATGAAAATGCTTTTAGTCCCAATGCAAATGGGATAAATATTGTCGAACCTGGAAGGGTGAAATTAGAGAATCAAGATTGGTTGATTATACAAAAAATCAAAATTAAGTTTATTTAAGTATGTACGACGATGTTAAGTTTATAGAAACTGTAGTAATATCTGGTTTAATCGCAGTTCAGTTGTATCTGGCATTTAGGTTATATGTCAAAATTATGTCATATAAATCTATTTTTTCAAAAATGCCTTTTATAGCTCAAAAAAGCGTTACTGTAGACGTTTATAATGAGGGTAATGTATCGGAAATATTATCAGAAGAAGATATCGATGATGATGAATTAAAAACGGAAATTGCATATCTGAAAAGTACGTCTTCCAACAAAACAGTATCAAGTATTTCGACTACAATAAATACGTACCTCATTAAAAATAAAGGAGCCTCAATAGACTTTCATATTCTTAAAGATATTACAGACAGGTATATTGAGATTGTTGAAGATGAGATTAATAACCGGATTCCTGCTCCATTGTATATTGGGCTTGCAGCTACTATGCTAGGAATTATATTAGGTCTTTTTGCTATTAATTTTGATTTAAAAAGTGAGGATACTACTTTAGCACTTAAAGCAATAAAACCTCTTATTGATGGGGTTAAAATAGCAATGACTGCTTCTGTGGTAGGTTTGGCAATTACTACTGTTTTTTCTGTATGGATATTTAAAAGTGCTAAATCAAAAGTTGAAGAAGGAAAGAATGAGTTTCTATCTCTTTTGCAATCGGAGCTTTTGCCTAAAATGAATAAATCTAAATTACCTGAAGTACATACGCTTTCAACTAAATTAGATGCATTCTCTCGAAACACATCTAGCGTGATCTCTAAATTAGATGGTATTGTTAAAAATTCTTCAGATGCGGTTTTTAGAGAACAAAAATTAATTTCAGAAATCAAAAGTTTAGATGTAAAAAAGGTAGCTTCTGTTAATATTGATGTATTTAATCAACTGGAAGGCATGATGGGCTCTTTTCAGGATTTTGCTAAATATTATAATAAACTAGATAAATCACTATTAAATACTACAGAATTACTTCGAAACCTTGAGTCTTTTGTCACCAACACCCATAATATTAATATAGTCCTTGAGGATATTAAAAGTAATATATCTAGAAGTGATAAAGCAACTGATTTTTTCAATTCACATATTGAATCATTTTCTCGTTATGGTGATGCTGTAAACGAAGCTGTGGCCAATACAGACTCTAAAATGTCTAAAGCCATTCATGAACTTGTAGAGTTAGCTAATAAACAATTTGAATCGTTTAATGAAGCAGTTGCAGGCTATGATTCTAAATTGACTTTAGCCTTTAATAAATCTATTGAGAATTTCACACAATCAATGGATCATCAAGTAAAAAGAACAGAAGAAGCATTTAACACGGCTAGGCCTAAATTTGAAAAACTAAATAAACTGGATAAACTCGATGATATTGAAAAGAGGTTGGTTAATCTTGAGAGTAAATTAAGCGATGTAATAAGTAGTGGTAACAAAAGTATTGTCACGGCATTACATTCAATTAAATTTACTACTTCTTCCAAAGGTGAAATTGAAGAGAATCTTCCTGAAAATCTCAAGACATCTATATTGTCAAAATTAATTTTAGGCTTAAAAATTATGGCATACATTGTTGTTATTTCAGGTGGTATTTATTTTATCTATAAGTATCGATAAAATGAAAAAAACAGGATTCTTTTGGGTAAGTTATGCCGATTTAATGACAAGTCTCTTTTTTGTTATGTTGGTTCTTTATGTTATTACGTTTGTAATATTACAAGTGGAACAGGGTAAAATAAAAGCTCAAAATGAACAGTTAAAAAAAATACTTCAAATAGAAGAACAATTTAAACCACTTCAAAATGACAATGATTTTTATTATTTGGAAAATTGCGAAAAATATGTTGCAAAAGATTTAATAGGCATAGAAATATTTGAATCAAATGAAACTGAAATAAAACCAGAATACAAGGCTTCAATAGTTAATGTTGGGCATAAGGTAAATTCCTTTTTAGAGAACATAAGTAAAGATAATTCTAAATTTAGTTATTTACTGGTTATTGAGGGAAATATGGCTAATTCATGGGATAAACGTTTTAGTGAGGATTCTAATTATGGCTATAAAAAAAGTTATGAAAGAGCTTTAACTGTTTACGCATTATGGAATGATATAGGTATTAATTTTAGAGATAAAAATGTTGAGGTTTTAATTTGTGGTAGCGGATTCAATGGTCTATGTAGAGATGATGTTGAAGAAAATAATAAGCGCTTTTCTATTCAAATTATTCCAAAAATTGCCAAGATTGATTATAACCTTGAAGAAAATGAATAAGATATTAAAAGTAATCTGTACTTATGTAAGTTTAATATTTTTACTGATGCTTCAATCTTGTGTAGGTTGTTCTAATTCTGGGCGCGCTAAAATTATTGCTAAAGCAAAAGCCGAAGCCTCAAAAAATCAAACGGTTCCAGAACCTAATACAATGGTTAAAGATGTTCTTCCTGAAATTGTTGAAATTGAGGATATTGTTACGCCTAAAGAAGAAAAATCAATAAAGAAGGAGCTAATAAAAAATAAAATACCACCTGCAAAAGGAAATTTAATTCAAGTAGAAGGTTTGGTTCTTAAAGAGGTTATGGAATTAAACATTAAACTAAACACTTCCCAATCTCAAGTTGAGCAAATTTTGGCAATGCAAAATTATATATACTCAAATTGGCATTATATTTTTGATCCAGATACAGGAAGTGATACATGGCGATCAGCAGAGGCAACTCTTTCTCTAAAATATCAAGGTCAATATTCTGGTGATTGTGACGATTTTGCAATTTTATTAGCATCTATGGCTAGGCAAATTGGTTTAAAGTCACGTATGGTAGGTGGTTTTGATAAGGGGGAAGGACATGCATTTGCTGAATTCTTGCTTCCAGATGGAACATTGGCACCTTCACAACTTAACCGTTTAGACTATAGAAAAGATTATAGTGGTATATGGATAAGTTTAGATTGGTTTAAAGGTTCAGAGCATAATAGGTTTACGCATGATATTCGCATATTTGATGAAATATAATCTATAATGAGAGATAGTTTTCCAAATATTTTTTTCCTTTTCATTTTTGTTGGATTAATATCATGTACTTCAAATAGTAAACGAGCATCAATTAAAAAAATAGATGCTAATATTTCAATTGTTAAAGAAAATTATATTTTAAGTAATCAGGAAAGTGATAAATCATTAATTTCTGATTCTAAATCAATAAAATTAGTCTCCTGGAACATCCAAGACTTAGGTCAAACTAAAAACAATGAAGAAATAGCCTTTATGGCTGATGTTTTAAGAGATTTTGACATCGTAGCTATTCAAGAGGTAGTAGCCAAACATCCTGCTGGGGCTCAAAAAGTAGCTCAATTGGTCGATGAGTTAAATAGGAAAGGAGCAAAATGGGACTACAGAATCAGTGATCCTACCAAGAGTCCTTCCGTATACATGAGTGAGCGCTATGCCTTTTTGTGGAAAACACATAAAATAGACCTTATTGGCAGAGCTTATTTAGATAAAGAATTAGAAACCCATATTCATAGAGAACCTTATATAGCCCAGTTTAAATTAAAAAAAACAAATCAGTTTTTTTATATCGTTAACTTTCATTCCCGAAAACATGATGATAATCCAGAGTTAGAAATAAAATTCTTTAAAGATTATTCAAAACGATTCCATTCTAATAATATCATTATAGCAGGGGATTTCAATCTGAACGAACGTCATTCAGTTTGGAGTGATCTTTATCAGCAAGGTTTTAATCCAGCTTTGAAAGATTCTAAAACAACTTTAAAATGGAAATGTTTAAAGAACAACTACCTAAACCATGCCATTGATAATATCTATTATTCTAAAAATATAGCTTTTGTCAATTCAGGAGTTTTGGATTATATTGCTACCTGTGAAAATTTAGCAGCAGCAAGAAAAATATCCGATCATTTACCTGTTTTTTTGGAGTTTAACATGAATTAGATTATGCTATGAAGCCTTTTAAAATAGTACTATTCCTCTTAGCTTTTGGGCTTACTTCTTTAAGTTTCTCACAAGACGTGTTTACCACCAAAACAGGTGAAAAATATCATCAAGAGTCTTGTAGGTATCTAAGCAAATCGAAATATCGGGTGGACTTAAAAGATGCTATTCAATATGGATACGATCCCTGTTCTGTATGTAAACCCCCAACAAGAACAGCCTCTGGCAACAGACAAGCTTTACATTTTTCTAGCAATCAAAGTTCCTCAAGTGTTTCTAAAAGCTCAAGTTCTTCAGCTACGCAGTGTACTGGTAGAACTAAAGCAGGCAATAGGTGTAAACGGAAAACAACAAATACCAACGGAAGGTGTTATCAACACTAATAGCTATACTATATCAAGTAGTTATAGGTTGAGGGAAACCGTAAGTTAATTTAATATAAATCCAGTAGTTTTGTTTGAATGAGATTAACCTAAAGCAAGTAAATGTAAGCATTAAAAATCATTCTGGCCATACTTTTATTTCTCTGCCTATTAGACATGCCCTATGGGTATTATCAATTTGTACGTTTTGTTTCATTTGTTGCTTTCGTTTTTTTTGCCTATCAGGCCCATCAAAAGGACAATAAAACCGAAGCTTTTATATATTTGGCTTTGGCATTGTTATTTCAACCTTTTATTAAAATTGCCTTAGGCAGGACTTTATGGAATCTTGTGGATGTAGTGGTGGGGATTGGATTGGTTTTGAGTGTTTTTTTCGAGCCTGTAAAAAAAATAAATGACAAGTGGTTTTAAGATTAGGTTTTGTTAAAAAGGAAATACAGGCACGCTTAAATAGGGTGTTTTTTGTTTATGGATTTCCGTAAGGAAGATATTGTTAAAATGTATTAAGTTTGATGCAAAAACCAATTACATCATGAAAAATTATTTCCTACTTCTACTATTATTAAGCATGCTTTTCCCAAAGCAAGTAACCAGTCAAAACGATGGCGCAGCAATTGCTGCTATAGGTGGTGCTATGGCAATTGGAGCTATAATTGCTTCCATAGATCAAATGGAAGAACAAGCAGAATTAACTGCCACCGAATGGATTTTACATAACCATCCTGAGTTGACAAATTTTGCATTGAAAACCATGTCCTTTGATGGAAAAAAAGCCAAAGACATGTCGGCCACCACAGTTATAATTTATAAAATCCAAGAATTTGTTCCAGAAATGGAACCTAAAATAAATGGAAAAAAGCAGGTGTTATTTGGTTTTACCAGTCCTGGATGGATAAGCGATTATGGGATTGACTTTAATAAAGTAAGCTGGTTTTTGATAGACGATGTTGAATGGATGCGTATGATGATTGCCTATGTTAAAGTTGCATCTGAGGAAAAAAATGAAACTCATTTAAAAGAAATCTTAAAAGATGGTAAAATTGTAAATCGGGGTGTAAAGACAGGAAGTAAATTGGCTATTCCATTTTTTAAACTTACAGGGGATATGTATGTGGTAACTGATTATTCCGAGAGATTGAAACTGCTTTATAACGAACGTTCTTTGGGTATTTTTTTAAAAGAAACCAGGGATTTGGTGCAAATAGGTCGTGGCGATATTATTGATATTCACAATTTCTTTTTTGAGGAATAGAGGCTGTAACTTATTTGCAACAAACTTTTTTAGGCGTTTATAATATTTAAATTTGAAATAATTTAATAATTGCCAATAGTAGTATGAAAGACATATAAGGATTATGTACCTGCTAGTGTGTTGTTGGAGCGGATAAAGGTGGAGGAAAATAAATATGTCGCTCTTACAGAGCTCTTAACAAACGCATCTATCGGTGTTATTAACATAATGCTCCTCTGGAGCTACAAAAATGGAAAATAAAAAGTCACAGTGTGCAAAATATTAATAGACAATTATAAAATATCGAATTATAGCTCCAGCGGAGCGCTATATTATTAGAAATGGCAAATACATACACCCAATTATATTTTCACATTGTGTTTGCCGTAAAAGGCAGACGAAACCATATTTCAAAACAATGGAAAGACGAATTGTATAAATACATAACAGGTATAGTATTAAATAAAAACCAAAAATTAATGATTATCAATGGAATGCCCAATCATCTTCATATATTAATCGGCACAAAACCAAATTGTAATTTGTCGGATTTGGTTAGAGACATAAAAGCCAATTCTTCTAAATGGATAAATGAGCAAAAATTTATAAAAGGAACATTTGAATGGCAAACAGGTTTTGGAGCATTTACGGTCAGCCAATCAGGAATAAATAATGTAATTAAGTATATTAAAAACCAAGAAGAACATCACAAGAAAAAAACATTTAAAGAAGAATATATAGAATTTTTGAACGCATATAAAATTGAATTCAAAAATGAATATTTATTTACAGATGAATGATGTCGCACCTCTGGAGCTTTTGCTTTTGCACCATGATGAGGCTATTGATATTAGGCACCTCTGGTGCCATGGGAAAGAACAATTTAGATAAATAATAACATTACGGACCTCTGGAGCTTTTGTTTTTGTATCATGATGAGGCTATTGATATTAGGCACCTCTGATGCCATGGGAAAGTAAGCCATAGAGAAACATTCGGTTTAAGCCCAGTTTTGTGATTCATTTGTGTTCTGGATTAACTATCCTATTTTTTTATGTAATTTTACCAATACATTAAAAATTTTATTATTTATGAAACAATTATTACTCAATTTTATAGCGACCATCTGTGTTTTTGCGATGGTTTCAGCACAAGGTTATACCACCCCAGACACAGGAAGTACCTTTACCTTGAACGATCTGGTGGCTGCAAGTCCGACAACTATTTCTGTTAGTGGTTCTACCTATACTTTAACAGACGATTTGACCATTTCTGCTACGGATACCTTTTTAATAGACACCGATGCGACTTTGGAGATTGGAGCAGACATTCTCATTACCGTTTTTGGTACATTTCAAGTTAGTGCCAACCAGGCAACCTTTACAGCTATAGATCCGGCTCTGCCTTATGAAGGGTTTCGTTTTGAAGAGTTTTCAAACATTCAGATTGAAAATGCCACCATACAATATGGAGGAGGTTTGCGTGTGCTTACGGAAAACTTTAGCATAAACAACTGTTTATTGACAAACAATGTTTCTGGAGCTGCCACTGGAGGGGTTATAGCACTTTCTAGAGGTATGGCCCAAATAACAAATAACACCATTAGCTTTAATGACACGCCAGCCATTAGCTCAGGTGCCAATAGTGCCGTCTCACCTTATATCTTTAACAATTATATAGAAGGAAATAACCAGGCCAATTCCAACCGGCCTCAAATAAACATAGGGACCACTTTAGCGACTGACCCTTTGCAAATAGTGCAAAACACCATAATTGGGGATCGTGATTTGGATATGGTAGGTGGCATTGCTGTCTCCAATTTTGTTGGAGGACAGATCAATGCAGTAATTGATAACAATATCATCATCGATAACCGTTATGGATTGACTATTTTGGGCAATAACTCTTTTGCTTATATTAGGAACAATCAAATTGAAAACAACGACACGCAAAACAATCCAAATTTGGGAGGTAGTGGTATTTCATTAAATACCTCTTCCGCAGGAATGGATGTTATTGCCAGTGGCAATCAAATACGGGGAAATCTTTGGGGAATCACCGTTATTGGCCAAGCTTCTATAAATTTAGGGGATGGAACTGGAAACGTGGGACAGAATGTGTTTGCCAACAACGGAAACGGAGGTACAAGCTATGCGCTTTATAACAATACCCCAAACGATATCATGGCATTAAACAATTGTTGGGATGAAACCAACTTGCCCAACACGCTAGCAGATGCTGAAAATGTGATTGTGCACCAAAACGATATCAATACTTTAGGGTTGGTGTTTTTTGATCCTGTGAATTGTGGTTTTTTAGGTGTAGAAACATCTCAATTACAAGATGTAAGTATCTATCCAAATCCCACAAAGGATATATTTTTCTTAGCAAACAACACACAATATCAATACATGAATGTCTATGGAATTGATGGTAAATTAATCATGGTACAGACATTGCATCCAGGGACCAATGAACTACATATGGATTTAACTCCTGGGATGTACATTTTGGAATTGCAAGGCAACCAATCAAAAACCATAAAAAAGCTGATGATACAATAATTTATAGAGACATGTACCTTAATGACCATTTTTTAGGATTAACCTTCTGGAATGGCGCTCCTTCATTATCTGTCTGACGTTAGGCATGGCAGTATGAAGGATACTTTTAAAACCGCTACTTCGTGATATGAGCAAGAGCGAAAACCACCGTATGAATTAAGATATGTGAAGTTAAAGGAATTATTTGATCTCCCCATAAACACGTTTTACAAAGTCACCCTTTAAAAAAGCAGTCGCATCCAATTGGCTTTGAAGGACCACACCTTTGGTTTTGGTATCCAATAGCCATGCAATGGCTTGTATCAAGGGTGTTGCTGTACTGGTTTGAATGGCCCTTAGGGTATGTTTTCCTATTTTTTGGGGTTTGATGTGTTTGGCTATTTCCTGTCGATAAAATTTTCCTGTTGCGTCTTTACCTGCAACTGCCGCATAGAGAACAATTTGATCGTCTTCGATATGTGGGATTTCTGTTTGCATGATTTCTTGCAATCCCGAAATGGGGTCTTTGCTGTTTTTCAAAGTTTTTAATTGTTTCCCGACCCAAGTATAATGTCCAGGGTGTCTTAGGGTTTTATAATCCAGGTGTTTTACCTTTCCACTGAGGGCATCGGGTAAATCTGCTGCGCCACCCGAAGTCAGGTCTTCTTCGTAACCAATGCCATTAATGATGATATAGGCTCTCTCGGAGAGTGCCGGTAAGGAGGTTTTGTTATAATTCCGTATGACGATACAGTCTTTAAGGTATTCCGTAGCCACACCAACAGGGCTCCAGGTAAAGCCATAATAATGAGGGGCTATGGCATGATTGGTAAGGGCGCCCACTTTTAATTCCAAGGTATCCACTTGTTCGACTTTATGTTTTTTGCAGAAGTTTTGAAACATGTGATGGGCCAGTACATCTATATAGCCAGGAGCCAATCCCGTTTGTAGTACGAATCCGGTTTGGGCGTCTTTGGCCAGTAGGATAATTTGGTTGGTTTCAGCCACATATTCGGTTAGGTTGGCATAACAGAGCTTGTAGGTTTTGGCCATGCGAGCCATATTTGGGGCCAAACTGCCAGGCAGGCAATCGAGTAGGGCATCGCCTTTTTCAAAAATGCGGCCCATGTCATCACTGATGGAATTGGCATCCAAATAAAAGGCGTGTACCTTACAAGCCTTGGTAGTCCCGTTCATGATCCATTGCGCAACGTTTTGGGCTTTTTCCAAGTCCCTGTCGCCAATGTAAATGGTAGGTGTTACGGCGCTCCACTCGGCCAAAATAAGACCAGCAGCTTCAGCTATGCCACCTGCACCGGCAATAATTAAGTGATAGTGATTTTTCATAGTAACTTTTTACACATTAAAAGAGTTACCAAGTTAGGAAATTTAGGTGAAGAAAACAGGGCTATAGGAAAGCATGCTGTTTGTGGAATGGATTTAAGGATTTTATAAAAAAACATTGCTTTGGACCAGTACCATAAAACGTGAAAACCTTGGGCAAACAAGAATTTTATTTATGGTGGAGGTGGGTGTTTTATACAATTTAAGATTGGCTACAGCAAAACAAGTTTTTACTGATTGTGACCAGGTTTTAAGTAAGTTTTGAATGATTTAAGGGCTTTTCTTTTTCCAAATATAAGTGGTTTGCATGGTATGTTAGCTGTTATAGAAACACTTGGATTTGCAATATATCAGTCTGTTACCAATGTGTTTTATTAGCTCTTACTTAATTCTTTTATTTTTATTTTGGCGCGCTCATTGTTTGGATCCAGTTCCAAGGATTTTATATAGTTGTCAATTGCTTTATCGGTATTTCCCACTGTTTCATAAGCTTCCCCCAAACTATCATAGGAGTTTGGTGACTTGGGATAATTTTCCACATTCATGATGAAGAATTCCAATGCCTTGGATTTGTCTTTATCATTTTCACTTTGTAGCGTTCTATAGCCTAATTGGTTTACAAGATGTTCTGGAGGAGGGACATGCCAGGAGAGTCTTTTGGAAAGTGTTTGGAAATGTTGGGTTAGTTGCTCTTTATCTTCCACATCACGATAGGAAATTCCATAGCCTTCAAAAATTGTGGAGATTCCGTTATGAAAAGCAATGATTGGCACTGAGCTATGGCTTTCATTAGGAAAGTATTCCAGTTTTGCCGGTAATTCGCCTTTGCATTTGCTGTTCAATGATTCGTACAATCTTACATGGCGGTCCCGATTTCTGATGTTCCTTTTACCCCAATTGGCAGTGGCTAGGTACAGGAATCTTTTGAATGACTGATCTGTAAGGGAATCTAACTTTTTGTCCATGGTTTCTGAATCCCATGTTCCAAAACTTGGATCGACCGCGATATAGGAATTGAAACCTGTTTTTTCTTTCATATAAGCATGAGTGGCCAGTAAGCCTCCCAAAGAATGCCCAAACAGGATTCGATAGGGAGCAGTTCTATAGGTTTGGTCCAATTCGGGTAAAAGTTCATTTTCCAAAAAGCCAAGAAAACGATCTCCACCACCTGAATTGTTTTCTCTAACTGTGATGATTTTGTCTGGAGTGTAGTCCCTTCTTCTATCTACATTTTGAATGGCAACTACAATCAGCTCTGGAATTTTCCAGCTTCTATATGCATCGGAACTCATGTAGTTTACCATTCCAGCTATGGACTTAAAATGTGAATCTCCGTCAAGCACTATCAGTATTGGGTATGTTTTGTAGGATGATTTTTGATCCTTGTAAGAATCAGGAAGGCTTACCCAATACTCCCTATTTTCATTTAAGATATTAGACCAAAGCGAATGTTTGGTGCCGATTAGTATTTGTTCAACATCTTGTGATTTTATTAGGTTGATCCCTAATAAAATAAGTAGTACTGCAATGATATTTTTGTTCATTCTGTTGTTTTTGCTCAATATGTCTTGCCCTGAACTAAGGCTATTTTAGGTTATTTATAACTTATTATTTAGGTATATTTTTTGAATGTTTTACCAAGTTGGTGTTTGTTTTGGTTTTCTTATTACATATACCCGACTAATATAATGGATTTATATAAAAACAGCTAGCTGGTCATGCTCATTTTAATTCAAGAAGGGAAGTATGGTGTTTAAACATAAAATTCAGAATTTATAACATATTATCAGGTTGCCTATGGTTTAAGCGTTAATAAAAAATCAAGTTCTAGAACTTTCTGAAAATTATTAATTTCATTTTTTATAATTTTACTGTCCTTGTTTCAACATCCATTTTTAAAGCCTTTTAGTTGTCTAAGTGCAAAAATCATCAAAATCCATAGCAGTACTTCCATTTGTTAATATGAGTAACGATGTTAATAATGAATATTTTAGTGATGGTATTACTGAAGAAATTATTAATGCATTAACCAATATTAAAGAATTAAAGGTCATTGCAAGAACATCTTCATTTGCATTTAAAGGAAAACAGGTTGATATTAGGAAAGTAGGGAAGCAGTTAAACGTTGCAACAATTCTAGAAGGCAGTGTTAGAAAAGCAATGAATAGAGTGCGTATTACAGCTCAATTAATAGATGCCAGTGATGGTACCCACTATTGGTCTAAAAATTTTGATAGAGAATTAGACGATATTTTCAAACTTCAAGACGAAATAAGCCTTCTAATTGCTAATGAAGTCCGGAATAACTTTGGGCATTTTGATATTCAGGACCATTTAGTAACAGAAGTAACAAGCAGTATTGAAGCCTACGAATTGTTTTTAAAAGGACGTTATTATCAATTGCAATGGACTCCTGATGCGCTCCGAGAAGCCATAAATTATTATAATAAAGCCATTGAAAAAGATAAAAACTATGCCAAAGCCTACTATGCCAATTTACAATGCTTTGGTTTGTTGGCAGCTTGGGGCTATATGCCATATCAAGAAGGAATAGAAAATGCAGAGAGAAACTTTCTAATAGCTAAAGAGTTAGATACTCAATTGCCAGAATACCCACTTTCTTTTGTAGGCAAAACCTTTTGGGGTGAATGGGATTTTAAATCTGCTTACGGTTATATAGAACAGGTATTAGCTATAAACCCTAATCATATTGATGGTTTGGAAGCCATGGCAGAATTATTTATAGCTCATGGATTATTTGATCAGGCAGAAAACTATGCGCGAAAACTGCTGGATGTGGATCCTTTATCAGCTAATAACCATTATACTTTAGCTCATATTCACTATTATCAAAAAGATTTTAAAACGGCTTTAACACATGTTAATAGAGCTTTGAGAATACGGCCAGATTTGGAACTTGCAAAACATTTACAGGCTTTGTGTCTTTTATGGTTGAATAAAAAAGAAGAATTTGAAAATGCAACCAAAAACAATCCGTTATATCAATTACAGACTATTTTGTTTCAAGTTATTAATGAAAATAATCAATCCTTATCAGAAACTTTAATAGAATCTTGGAAAGACGTAGATAAGGAAAGGTCTCAATTAGCCCCTTATGAATTATTTATTCTTGCGAATACAGCTCATAAAGCAGAAGCCTTTAACTTGTTAAAAAAGTACATAGAACAACGTCGTGGACAAATTATTAATTATAGACAAGATCCTCTACTAGAACCATTAAAGCAATTTGAAGATTTTGTAAACTTGCATACATCCAACTTCTCAATTGATGATGTATCTGAGCTTAATGTAGAGAAGGCTAACAATAAATTAATTATTGATCCCACAGAACAGATTGCACTTAAAAAGAAGTTGGTAGATTATATTGAAGACGAAACCCCTTATTTAGATTCCCAATTAAATTTAAAGTTTGTAGCAGATGCTTTAGAAATTCATCCCAATAAATTATCCTATTTAATAAACGAAGTTATGGGAGTGAACTTTAATGAGTTTATAAACCAATACCGACTTAAGCACTTTAAATCCATTGCGTTAAAACCTGAGCTTAAGCACATCACCATTTTAGGTTTGGCATATGATAGTGGTTTTAATTCCAAAAGTGTTTTTAATACCTTTTTTAAAAAAAGTGAAGGTGTTACTCCAAGTAAATGGGTTCAGCTACATTCTATTTAAAGCTCTTTAAACAAACCTCATTTTTATTTCCAATAAATTCCGAACGTTCTAATTTATAATTCAGAACGATTCGCTTCAAGATATATCTCAATTTTGTCACATCAAATAAAACATAATCAAAAAACGAACAATTATGAAAACAATCAAAAAACAAATGAAGTTAAAAATGGCAGCTGGTGTTGCTTTTTTATTAATGTCTGCAATGTCATTTGCACAGAACGATTCCACTAACGAAACCACATTTCAACGCAACGGTTTTATCTTTGAGATTGGTCTTGGAGGAGGCGTTATAAGTATAGAAGATAGTGAAGGCATTCAAACCTTTGATACATCACAAGGAGCTTTTAGCTTTCCTGAATTGAAATTTGGTTTTATGCTGAATGATAAGTTGGCTATAACAGCTTCCATGCCAGGAAACATCTATGAATTTCAAGACAACGACAGGCACTTTGGTAGTTTTATTCCATCTGTACAGTATTGGGTTAAAGACCGTTGGTGGATTCATGGAGGTATTGGTTTAGCCATAGATGGTCCTGCTTTATACGATATTAATGATGAAAATGATGATTGGAATTTTGGGTGTGCAGTTATGGCAAGCTCAGGTTATGAATTTTACAAGAAGAAGAACTTTGCATTAAATATACAATCAAAAATAGTTCTAGGGAGAGCGTTTCTGGAAGGTGATGCGCATAGAGATGCCGCTTTATTTAACGTAGGATTAGGATTTAGTTGGTTGTAATAAACAGGTACTCATGCAATCTTTTTTTATCAATCAAGAATCTAAAAAAGCAATTATAGATTTATACTATAAAAAGCTTCAGAGTTTAAATCTAGACTTCGAATTCTTAACTGTTGAAACAAGTTTTGGTGACGCAAATATTATAATAACTGGAAATGCTAACAATCCACCATTAGTCTTGGTGCATGGCGAGAATAGCTGTGCACCAATTGCAATTGAAAAGTTAAAAGAACTTGAGGAAAAGTTTAGAATTTACGCTATTGATATCTTAGGACAGCCCAATTTGAGTGAAGAAGTCATACTTAACCCAAAAACGGATGATTATGGAAAATGGATGTATGAGATTTTATCGCGACTTCAAATATATAAGGCTTATTTTGTGGGAATATCACTAGGTGGTTTTATTGGTCTAAAATCATTAATCTATAATCAAAATAGAATATTTCAAGCTTTTTTAATTCATCCTGCTGGCATTGTAAACGGTAATCGGTTTGAAGTTTTTGTTAAAGCATATTTGCCATTTACATCGTTTAAAATTCAAAAAAAAACAATCTGTCTTAAGCAATTCATGAAAAACACATACACCAATGAAGATGCTTTTACTTTAAAGTTTTTATCAAAACTTTTTTTAACTTATCGAACAAAAAGGTTATCAATACCCTTAATGACAACACAAGAAGCTCAAATAATAACCATACCATTAAACATTATTGCAGCAAAAGATGATTATTTATTTCCAGGTGAAAAGCTTTTGAATCGTGCCCAAAAACTTTTTCCATCATTAAAAAAAACTATTTTGCTGGAAAACTCTAAACATTTTCCCAGTAAAGACGATTACGACAGAATAAAAGAATTGATTTTAGAAACACTAATAACATCCAAAAAATAACCATATGAAAAAGATAATACCTTTTAGTTTGGCACTTTTTGTTTCATTTTCATGCTTTGGTCAACAAACTATGAATGATGAATTTAAACAACTATTAAAAGCTGAAATGGAGAAAGAGACGGTTAATAATGCATTTTTACACGTATATTCAAAGGCGAAAGCCATTGATGTTAAACTAGCTGAAGGCGTATTTAGCACAGGAGATTCAGTAGCTATTGATACTCCTTTTTATGTGGCAAGCATTGGAAAAACATTTACAGCAACAGCCATAGGCTTGTTGAAAGATAACAAACAATTGGCGTTTGAAGATGCCATAAGTAACTACTTGTCTGAAGACATTTTAAAGGAACTACATGTTTTAGAAGGCGTAGATTATTCCAATGAGATTACCATAGCTCAGTTGTTACAGCATACCTCAGGATTGTCAGACTATTTTGAAGATAAAACTGTTAATGGCACTCCAAATATGATGGAACAACTCTTTAATGATCCAACAAAGATTTGGACACCCTTGGAACTGATTCAATTTTATAAAAAGAATATGAAGCCCTTATTTGCTCCAGGCACTAGTTATCATTATACTGATACGGAATATGTGTTATTAGGGTTGATTATTGAGCGTGTGAGTGGTTTAAAACTTCATGAGTTTTTTAAACAGTATATTTTTCAACCACTAAACATGAATCATACGTACATGAACTTAAGATCAAATCCCATTCAGGAAACGGCAAAAATGGCTGAGATTTATGCAAGTGTATACAACATCTCTAGTTTTAATAGCTTAACAGCTGATTGGGCTGGAGGAGGTTTGGTTTCTACCACACAAGATTTAATAAGGTTTCAAGATGCTTTATTTCATGGCGAGTTGGTTAAAAATGACACGTTACAAACCATGCAACAATGGACTCCAGAAACTCAAGGTATGTACTATGGTTTTGGGCTTAGGAAAATAGTATTTAACGAACTTCATCCAAGTTTGCCTGAACTTGAAGTTATTGGACATTCAGGTAGTACAGGTTCTTATTTATTTTACTGTCCTAGTTTAGATACATATGTCTCGGGAACATTAAATCAAACTGATGAAGTAAGACAGACCATCCTTTTGTTAAGCAACATTATGTCACTTATTTCTGAAAAACAATAAAAACAACAGGTATGAAAACAATTTTAAAATTCAAGGTGGCATTACTTTTTACTTTATTAGTTGCCTCATTTGGTTATACTCAAAACGGAAACAAAATAGATTGGACTACGGATTTGGAAATTTATAAATCACAGTTAGAAAGCAGACACATCGACTTATACCATTCCATAAATAAGCAAACATTTGATAAAGAATTATCACGCATAAAAGTGCTGTCAGATTCGGCAAGTGATTTCGAGGTTGTTTTAGAGTTGATGAAACTCACCAGACGCATTGGAGATGGTCATACGGCAGTATCATTACGTCATTTAGATACACATACTTTTCCATTTGAAGTCAAGTTTATAGAAAATGAATGGCGAGTCGTAAAAATAAGTCATGAGCATAAAAATTTATTAAAGGCGTCGTTGGTAGCTATTGATGGTGTTCCTATTGATGAGGTAGCAGCAAAAGTTTCAGAAGTGGCACAATTTGTTGAAAATAAACATTCGCAAGTTGTTAGAACAGGAAGTTATTTAACCATAAGCGAATTATTGCAGGCCTTACAAATAACTAAAAATACAAACTCAGCTGAATTTACATTTATAGACTTAGATAATAAAAAAATTACAGTAACGCTTGAAGCATTAGATAAAGTTGCAGCAGAAAAGACAGCAAATTTTGTTGCTTTATCCATTAGTGTTCCCGAAATAACAAAACCAAACAGCCCTATGTTCGATTATTTATGGTATGCGCCAATAAAAAGCACAAAAGCTGTTTATATACAATTTAATAGTTATCCAACTTTTGAAGACATGCAGGTTTTTGGAGAAGAATTGGTAGGTTATATTACTGAAAATGAAATTAAACAGGTGGTAATAGATATGCGTAATAATGGAGGAGGCGATTTGTATGTAGGCGTAGTTTTAGCCTATGCGCTTAATTTGGCTGATACTATAGACTGGAAGCAAGGTGTGTATGTTATGACTGATGCAGTTACATTTTCGGCAGCCACAAGTAATTCGGCACTTTTTAAACAATTATTGAATGCTAAAATTGTGGGACAGCCAACTGGTTCCAATCCAACAGGCTATCAAGATATGGACCAGTTTGAGTTACCCAATTCAAAATTGGTCATTACCTATTCCAAAAGAAGGTTTGAATTATCTGAAACAGTAACACAAGGTATTCAACCAGATGAGTTTTTAAACTATAATTGGAAAAATTTCTCACAAGGAAACGATAACATGCTTCAATGGGTCATTAAAGATATAAAACATTAAATCAGATACAGATGAAAACTCCCGATGCAAGATTAGTTTTTACCGCTTAAAGATTATAACAAACTTTATTTTTTACATTTGTGATTAACAAAATAAGAGTTTGATCGATAAAAAATCCATAGCAGTACTTCCTTTTGTCAATATGAGTAATAATATTGAAAACGAATATTTCTGCGATGGATTAACAGAAGAAATCATTAACGCTTTAGCTAAAATAAAAGACCTTTCAGTTACTTCCCGTACCTCTTCATTTTATTTTAAAAACAAAACAGTAACAGCTAAAGAGATAAGAGAGAGATTAAATGTTGCTACTTTTATTGAAGGTAGCGTGAGAGCATCAAAAAACAAAATTCGCATTACAGTGCAAATGATAGATACGGGTAATGACCTTCATTTCTGGTCAGAAACTTTTGACAGAAATCCTGATAATGTTTTTCAGATACAAGACGAAGTTAGTCTTTTTATTGCTGAAAAGTTACGTGAACATATAGGCCACCTCGAAATAGAGGATAAGTTGGTTGAACCTATTAATGTGCCTGTAGCTATTTATAGAGAGTACCTTAAAGGGAGATATTATATCATGAAGTTAGATGTTAAAAACTCTATTAAAGGGATCAATATTCTAAAAGATGTTATAAAAAAGGAGCCAAATTTTATTCAACCATATTTAGACATAAACTTGAGTTATACCTATATGGGCACTTTAGGTTTGTTGCCAGCTGATGAAGCTTTTCAAAATGCACAGCCCTTTTTTCAAAAAGCTATTGAATTGAATCCAAATTCATCTAGAGTACAATTAAATTTATCTTGGATTGAGTGTTGGCATAACTGGAATTTGGAAAAGGCTTACGAACATGCCAACAAAGCTTTGGAAATTCAACCCTCAGATGATATTTATCTAACCATTTCTAACTACTTAACAGTTGAAGGTAAATTAGACTCAGCACACAACTTTTTAGACAAAGCTTTGCAATTGGATCCTTTTTCTGCAATGAATCATCATTATAAAGGGTTCTTACTATACCTTCAAGAAAAGTACAACGACGCATTGCCGTACTTACAAAAAGCTTTAGAGTTAAATACTGATTTGGTTTTTCCACCTTTATATATTGGAGAATGTTTATTGTTTACAGGCAAACAGGAGGAAGCCGTTACTTATTATAATAATTTAAAAGGTATTCCAGTTACTGATCTAACCCAATTGGGTGGTTTGGCATTATGTTATGCT
The DNA here is from genome assembly GCF_000348685.1 of Xanthomarina gelatinilytica. Classification (GTDB taxonomy): domain Bacteria; phylum Bacteroidota; class Bacteroidia; order Flavobacteriales; family Flavobacteriaceae; genus Xanthomarina; species Xanthomarina gelatinilytica. Next base: position 51,017 of record NZ_ANLA01000008.1, read on the forward strand.
AAAATGAATGATTATAAAAAATGTGAAGAAAAGGTCATTGAGCTTGAAACCTATTTGGAATCTAAAAACATTGATAAGGCTTTTAACTTCTTGATTTTAGTAAATGTATTATTAGGTAATTATGATAAAGCTATAGATTTAGTGGAACAAGCTTTTGAAAACCATCTGCCTTTAATTTTATTGTTAAATACAGAACCAATAATAAAGCCTATAAAAAACAACAAACGCTTTAAAAGCATTATGCTAAAAGCCATTCCAGATAATGTCAATTACAAGCAGAAGAAAAAGTATAAACAAGCATTATTGGATACTAATGAAATTAAAAAGTACAGTAAAGAACTAGAACAAATTATGATAGACTATAAACTGTACTTAAATCCAGATCTATCCTTAAAAGATTTGGCGTCTTACTTGGAACTTCCTGCCAATTACGTCTCTCAATTATTAAACCTAGGATTTCAAAAAAACTTCTCTGAATATGTGAATACATTTAGAGTGAATGAATTTAAAGAACGCGTTCTTCAAAAAGAAAATAAAGGTTTAACAATAATGGCTGTAGCTTACGATAGCGGTTTTAACTCTAAAACAGTGTTTAACACCTTCTTCAAAAAAATAGAAGGGATAACACCCAATGCTTACCTGAAAAGTAATAGTTAGTTTTGATTTTATAATTAGAACTTTTTCTTTGCAATTTACATTTAATTTTACTTCATCAAATCTTTATAGTTTTAGATTGGTTGATATATTCTTTGTTCATATTAAAATGGAGTCATAATTAAATGATTTGCGTCATAATTTATAATACTGCGTTAAACTTTATATCTCTTGCTTCATAGCTGTTTACTGTTACTTTAAAGTTAAACCCATCTTTGTATCATCAAATTAACACTGTAATTACAAAAATTTAAAACCATGAAAAAATGTATCCAATTATGTTTTGCGTTACTTATGTTTAGCGCATGTAAAGGTCAGATAAATTCTGATGTAGCCATACAACCAACCTTATCGGACTATAAAGTAGGAGAAACATGGGTTTGGAAGTATAAAGGCGTAACTACCCAAGGGGAAGTAAGATCTGAAGGGACAGATGCTCGAGAAATAATAGATGTTAATGGTGAACTACGAATAACTATTGGAAAGGATACGATTCCTGTCTCAAACATTGTAAAACCCGAAACAAGTAACACGCCAAAGTACGCTTGGCCACTTAAAGTAGGTAAAAAATGGATTTATGAAGAAAACTGGACAAGTCAGGATGGTACCACAGGGAAACAGCAAATGAACGCTGAAGTGCTATCTTATAAAGAAGAAACGGTTGAAGCTGGAACTTTTATGGCATACACCATTCACTATAATGGTAACATCACAAATTCTAGAGGCTATAATGCGGTTGTAGATGAGGTTTGGTTGTATGCACCTGAAGTTAAAAATTTCATTAAGCTAACGCAAAATCAAGATAATTATATTTATAACGAAGAGCTAATAGAGTATTCTGATAAGCCATCAAAAAATAAAGTCCAATTAGAGAATCAAATTATTGGAAACGTGAAATTTTTGGAAGAGCCTGAGGACTTTAGCACTATAGCAAATAAAATGGTCGACTATAAAATACCTGCCTTATCGCTTGCAGTCATCAATGATGGTAAAATAGAATGGGCGGATATCTATCAAAATCCAAGTTTTTCAGCGCAAAACTTAAACTATTCTAGTATTTTTCAAGCAGCATCTTTATCTAAACCCGTAACTTTTTTTGCTGCCTTACGTATGCATACTGCTGGAGAAATAGACTTGGATGAGCATATAGATATATACTTAGAAAGTTACCAATTGCCACAGGGCAAACAAACTGCCGATAATCCAGTAACCTTTCGTAATATTTTTGCACATACTTCCGGTATTACTTCCGGAGGATATCAAGGCTATGCTAAAGATCTTGTAATACCAACTGATGTTGCTATTTTAAAAGGCAGTGAAGGCGTAAATTCACCAGCGATAGAAGTCATCACAGCACCAAATGAAATGTTAGCGTATTCTGGTGGTGGATACACCTTAGCTGAGGTAGCACTTCAAGATATTTTTAATGACGATTTTTCAAATATTATGAGCAAATGGATACTTCAACCTATTGGTATGAAGAATTCTGAATTCACACAACCATTGCAACCATTAGACTCAAGCAAAGTTGCAAAAGGATATACGTCAAAAGGAGTTATTATCGATGGAGGTTGGAGAAATCATCCTGAACAGGCTGCAGCTGGACTTTGGAGCAACGCTGTTGATATGGCCTACTTTTTAATTGAAATCTATAGAGGTTATCAAGGTCAAAGTTCCATTTTTTCAAAGTCTGAAATTCAATCGATACTCAATCATGAACGTGGTGGACATATTTATGGATTAATCGTGGATAAATCAGACACAGGTTTTGCAATTACACACTATGGTGGTAATGCTGGATATCGTACAGGTATGACCATAGACCTTAACACCGGAAAAGGATTGGTCTATTTAATTAATTCAGATAATGGAGGAGCTCTTGGCAATGAATTGCTGTTATCAGCTTCACAATTATACCATTGGAATCATTTTAAACGTGTATCGGTTAAACGCAATCAATTAGATTCAGAATTATTAAAACAACTTACAGGCACATACAAATGGAGTAATCAGGTAGAGCTTTCTATAAGTTTTAATGATGAAACAAACCAAATTTCCTTGCACTTTCCAAATGGTGATGCTTATGAACTCATTCCAATTAAAGGTGAAGAATTGAGTTTTATCAATTCTAATAATGGAGTTGAGGTTTCTTTTACAGCCACAAACGATTATCAATCTTTCCGACTTTACGGTGACACCGCAATTAAACTGTAATATAAGCTTAAAGTTTATATTAAAAACTCAAACAGTATTAGTCAAGTAATTTTAAAGATGTATTTTATGATAGTGAAAAACCGGCATAATTAAGCAGTTCACAGAATCATCTGCTGGAAGTTTTCATGTTAATGTAAAAACATTTATTTGCTATGACAATAGTCCATTAATTCAAGTGCAGATTGACGATTAAAATTACTTCTAATTTCCAATTTTAGTATGTTTTGTATTAGTTAATGATGTGGTTTAGAAGTGTGGTATTAAGAAAAAGAGCTAGAACTTTATTGAATGAGTTTAAACCATTGTATTTGATGAAAAAATTAATAACCTAGAGTAATTTTTCCTTTTCTAAAGTTCCTTTAAGTTTTTTATGGTTTTCCCAAAATTGTGTTTCTATTTTCTTAATAGTTTCCTCGTATTCTGGATGGTTTAGCAATTGCTTCATTAGCGGATCTTTCTTTATAAATAAAATTACCCAATATTGGAAACCATCCTGTAAACCAAATTTTTTATAAGCTTCTATAGCTTTTTCTGGCGTATTTTCATAAAGATAAAGCATAGCTAAACTAGCCTCTTTGTATATTGACTCATCTTTTTTTAAGTAGTCTTTATATTTTTCTAAGTAATGTTCAGCTTTCTTAGAAAAACCCAATTTTTTATACGTATAAGCAATTTTTATATGCTCTGCTGGATACAGGTCTATTTTGTTGGTAGCCAATATGTCCATATATTTTTCGTAATATAATAACGCCGTATCATAATCTTCTTGAAAATAATACATCTTAGCCAACTCTTGGGTTATATCGACACGAGTGGTATCTTTTTTCCACTCTACCAACATTTTATGTGTTAAGGCTTTTAAATCCTTATTATTGGCATAATCTATAAAGTTTTTTAAATAAGGCGCGTAAGGATTAGTAGGATTGTAATTTAAAGATGCTTCAATGTATTTTGAAGCTTCTTTAGCAAAACCGTTTTGGACTAAAGCATTGCTCAAGTGCAAATAGATATAGCTTTTGGACACAGAATCATTAGCTTCAATATTCAATTTAATGCCTTTTAATGCATATGTGAGATATTTACTTGTATTCGGAACCACCCGAGCATATAAATCAGATAAAATCAATACAGCTGAGGAAGCATTTGGATTGTAATCCAGCGCTTTTTCCAAGTATGGTATGGCTAACTTAAAATCGTTAATATTTATATAATATAGGGCTTTGGCAATAAGGGGTAATTCAGAAGTGGAATCATACAACAAGGCATTGTCGGCATACTCATTTAACCTGTCTAGATATTTCTTTTCGATTTTATTTGAATCTAAATAGTAGTAACAAATGGCAATTTGGGCATAAGCATACGCATATTTTGAATCTTGTTCTATAGCTTTTTCAAAATTCAAGATGGCCTTATGTAATCCGGCTTCATTTTGTTCGTTTTGATGTTCTAAACCTTTTAGATAAAAATCGTATGCCAAGATATTTTCTGTAGGTTTTTTTTCAATAAGCGCCAATTCCCTTGGTGTTACATTCGCTTCTATGGCGTAGGCGATCTTCTTTGCAATGGTATTTTGAAGCTCAAACACATTATCGAGTTGGTATTTGTACTGTTCAGACCAAATAGGGCTGTCCTTATGGACGTCTATCAATTGAATATTTAAAAGGACTTCATTTCCTATTTTTTGTCCACTTCCTTCAATCAAATAATTGACTTGTAATTCCTCGGCAATTTTTGTTACGGTTTTAGGGTTGTCCCTGTATTTTTCTGTGGAAGTCCTACTGATTACCCGTAAATCTTTAATTTTTTGAAGATTATTAAGTGACGATTCCATAACGCCATTAATGAAGTATAAATTAGAATTGTCTTCACTTAGGTTTTTGAAAGGTAAAAATGCAACGGACTTTTCTTTATCTGTTTTAGATTCAACAGACGCGAATTGGTCCTTAAAAAAGTAAATAATAGCTACGATTGAGATGGCCGTGATCGCTACAATATATTTATTAACCTTCTTGTTTTTTATGACTGCTTTGGTCGTTTCTTGTTCATTATTTTGTTCTGCAATGCGTTCTTCTTCTTTTTTGGATTTTGTTTCACCAGGAGGATAGCCATAATATTCGCGATAGCATTTTGTAAAATAAGACGGATTGCTAAAGCCAACTTCAAATGCAATTTCCGAAGCGGTATGTTCCGTTTCTAGCAGTAACTCTGCTGCTTTCTGTAAACGTATTTCCCGTATAAACTGACTGGCCGATAAATGGGTTTGCTTTTTTATTTTTCTAAGCAAACTAGAACGGCTCATATGCATGGCATCGGCCAATTCAGAAACACCAAATTGCTCATTAGAAATATGATCTAAAACTATGGATTTAGCTTCTGACAAAAATGAATTTGAAGAATAATTTGAAGTCATTTTTTTATTAACTGAAACGAATATAAGTAAAATTTAACAACGGCCTTTATCTGTAGGTATTTTGTGACAATACGATAAAATACGTCATAATTTATAGCCTTGCCGCATAATTTATAGTCCTGCGTTAAACTTCATAACTCTTGATTCATAGCTGTTTACTGTTGCATCAACGTTCATCGCATCTTTGTGTCATCAAATTAAAACAACAATTCTTAAAATCTAAAATTATGAAAAACGTAATGAAAATTCAAGTAAGATGTTTGGCTATTATAGGTGTAATGGCAATTTCACTAACCTCTTGTTTAGAAAAAAGTGAAAGCAAGGAAACAACAGCCATTTCAAAAAACGAAATAGCTAAACCAAGTATGGACATTCATAGTGCTGTATTAACTGGGAATTTGGAAGCGGTTAAGCAGCATATTGAAGCTGGGACTGATATCAATCAAAAAGAGGCCATGTCTGGATCTACACCTTTAATGTCTGCAGCCACTTTCAATAAACCTGAAATAGCTAAGGTACTAATAAATGCAAATGCAGATTTATCTGTAAAAAACAATGATGGCGGAACGGCTTTACATACGGCAGCCTTCTTTGGGCGTATCGAAATTGTACAATTGCTTATTGATGCAAAAGCTGATAAAACCATTCGTAATAATTATGGCGCCACAGCAAGGGAAACCGTTATGGTAGATTTTGACCAAATGAAACCAATCTATGAAATGCTAATTCAGCAGTTACAACCAATGGGTTTTACATTAGACCTTAATGAATTGCAAAAATCACGTCCTGTTGTTGCAATGATGCTACAGTAATTTAAAAATAAACGAAACTTAAAATGACAACAGAAAGAAGATACGATATTGATTGGTTGAGGGTAATTGCTATTGGTTTATTACTAATATATCATATAGCTATAGTTTTCCAACCGTGGGCCCTGTTCATTGGTTTTATTAAAAGTGAAAAATCATTGGAAAGTATATGGATACCTATGACAATGCTGAACGTTTGGCGTATTCCTCTGTTGTTCTTTGTCTCTGGAATGGGCTTATATTTTGCAATGAGAAAAAGAAACTGGAAGCAATTGTTCTTAGAACGCGGTAAACGAATTCTGTTGCCCTTTGTGTTCGGATTTTTGGCTATCACACCACTACATTTTTTAATTTTTCAGAACTACTACAATATGCCATTGAGTTATTTTCCGCACATGGGACATCTATGGTTTTTAGGAAATATTGTTGTCTATGTCGTAGTGTTGTCACCTATTTTTTTCTACTTGAAGAATAACGAAAATGGAAAATTTAGGAAAGCCATTTCAAAAGTGATGTCCTATGCTTTAGGACCATTATCTATATCAGTATTTTTTATGATAGAAATAGGTTTTGTTAAACCACAGCTATTTGAACTGTACGCTCAAACTTGGCATGGCTTTTTTATAGGGTTTTTGGCTTTCTTTTTTGGTTTTCTATTTGTGTATAGCGGTCAAGCCTTCTGGCAAACCGTTTCAAAGTGGAAATGGTTATATATCGGTATTGCAACTACATTCTTCATAATTCGTTTTACAGGATATGGATCCATATCAAATATGTACATCACGACCATAGAATCTAATGCTTGGATATTGGGTTTATTTGGAATAGGATATAATTACTTTAATAAACCAAGTGCATTACTTAGCTATTTGAGTGCAGCTGTTTATCCTGTTTATATTATTCACATGTTTGTCTTGTATGCAGGAGCATTATTCATTCTGCCATTCGATCTTCATCCTATGTTAAAATTTATAGGAATCACCTTATTTACGTTTATCGTCTGTTTTCTTATTTATGAATTTATCCTGAGACGCATTAGTATTTTAAGACCATTGTTTGGATTGAAATGGAAATTTAAAAGGGTAGTGCCGAAAAAATTAAAACGTATTTAGGGTTAAGCCCAAATTCTTAGCTTATTCATTTGATAATACATAAAGTCATGATTAAATTATTTAGAAAAAACAGACAAAAGCTACTGGCTAAAAAAACGCCTGCAGGAAGGGCAGGTAAGTTTGCCAACTATTTTGCCTATGCTACTGGAGAAATTATACTTGTTATTGTCGGAATCCTTATCGCATTGGCGATCAATGATCATTCAAATAGCAAGAAAAAACTAGAGTTGCGTAACTCATACATTATTCAGTTGAATGATGAAGCCGATCGCAACCTTAAAAAGTTAACACTTCTTAATGATGAGGCACTGCATATGCTCAAAGAGTTAGATACAGTATTCAAAATTCTATTATACAAAGACTATGATAATCCCAGATTATCGACAAAATCATTCTATTTAATTATGTCTAAAAAGTTTTATCCAGTGATGATAACCTATGAAAATTTAAAATTTTCGGGTGATTTAAAATTATTTGACGATTTAAACTTGCGCAATGCTATCTCTGAAACCTACGAAACCTTTAACCCTATAGAAAAACTAGAAGCTTCTGAACAACAGGCTATTGAGGCCTATTATGAGAATTTTTTGATGCAAAACGTAAAATTTAGGAATATGGGCATTTCTTCAGACACTTATGGAAAAGACATTTATTTTGAAAATATGGTGTTAACTAGAATGACTACTATTGCACAAAATCGAGAGGCTTATAGTAATGCTATTGAATCATTAAAAACATTGAAAAATACGTTTACTGAAATGCGATATAAAGATTAAAGAACCTTTGATTTTAGGTGGTTTTATTATTTGGATTTACATTTTAAATGAATTAAGCATCCTAAATAACTATCATATCATGAAACAAAACAAATCAAAATATATGTTTAGAATTATTTTAATAGTAGGGTCAATAGCTTCATTGTTCTTTGTGCCCTGGATTTTGGTAAAAGCGTGGATTTTACCTTTGCCTAATTCAGTTCAGGAGCAATTAGATCAAGCCGTGGATCATGGATTTGAAGGCGTTGTTGTCTATGTAAATCAAACTGGGAAAAGCTCAAAAAAATACGCTTCAGGTTGGCACAATAAAGAAGCCGAAATACCAGCAAAACCAGATGCGCTTTACAAGATTGCTAGTATAAGCAAACTGTACGATGCAGTTGCTGTAACTAAATTGGTAAGTAAAGGAAGACTTTCTTTAGATAAAACACTTGCTGATTATTTGCCAGATCTTATTGGTAGAATAGAAAATGCAGAGGAAATAACCTTAAGGTTAATGATTCAGCATAGAAGTGGCATTCCAAATTTTACAGACGCACCCAACTTTTGGGCTGAACCAACAGAAACATACGAAGAAAGTTTGGCACTTATAGATGGCAAATCTGCCAATTTTAAACCAGGCAAAAAGTATGAATATTGCAATACCAACTATCTGTTGATCAATAAAATAATGGATGATGTTTTGGGCTACCCAAATTTTCAATTTATCCAAGAAGAAATTTTAAAACCTTTAAACCTCAATAACACATTTAGTTCAGTTAGTGATGTAAATATAGATGATGTCATGAGTGGATATCATGTTGGATATCCTCACGATTTGAAAACGAACGATTATGGAATGCATGCCACTGCCGAAGATGTGGGTAAGTTTATCAGAGCATTAAATGATGGATCAGTATTTAATAATAATGAACAAGACATATATGCTTCTATTTATAAATTTGAACATGATGGATGGGTTCCTGGATATCAAAGTTTTGCTAAATATTATAAAAACACAGATACTGTAATTGTTGCATTCTATAGTACAACTGATCCTAAGTTACTTAACTGGAATTTATCACAGATTTTAAATAAAAGAATTTATAGAATTATTAAAAAATCAAAAAGTGAAGACTAAAAATATAAGTATAGATGTAAAGCAATCAAAAAAGAAATCGCATTCCTTTTGGAAGTTCTTTTGGCTAACATTTCTTGCCGTTTCTCTTGGTTATGCTTGGTACTCTTTTTATGCGCCTTCAAATGATATTACTTGGATAGATAACATGGAATCTGCTCAAAAATTAGCCAACAATTCTGATAAAAAGATTATGATATTCTTTACAGGAACATGGTGCTCACCATGTAAAATGATGAAACGTCAAGTATTTGCAGATCAAGAGGTTAATAAAGCTATGGATGCTAAAGTCGTATCCATAGAAATTAATATTGATGACTCAAATTCTGAAGCACTAATAAAACAATATAGTATTGGTGCTACACCAACAACAATTTTCATTGATAACGAGGGAAATGTCATTGATTATGCTGTTGGAAAAGTTGGGAAAGCAAAATTCCTTGAAATGCTTCTTAACATTTAATTAAAAATAGAAATCATCAATCAAAAAACGAACAGTTATGAAATTAATTAAAATGAAAAATCAATTTATTGTTAAAAACCATCCGATAATATTTAATTCTTAAATTTAGTTCTGATTCTTAAAGTAGAACTTTAAGCTTTATCATTCATCCTACTTTTGCAATAAATTAATAAAATCAGTAAAAATGGAAAAAATGAAAATTAAAAAAAGTAAAAAAGGAGTCAAATTAGGCATAGGAATTATACTAGGCACAATTATAGGGTATTTAACCTCGAATATGCAATTGTGGTTTGTATTGGGTATTGCTATTGGTGCTGCGTTAGAATATGGTTCAAATAAAAAGCAATCATAAAAATGAAACAATCTATTAAAATAGTATTTTTCGCTTTTGTCACATTTTCAACCTTATGCGTTTTTTCTCAGAATACTAATAAAGTGCTAGTTAATAAAATTGACTCTTATTTGGAAGCAAGTTCAAAAAACGGCTTTTCCGGAGTTGTTTTGGTTGCTAAAAAGGGAGAAGTGGTTTTATCTAAAGGATACGGATGGGCAGACAGGGAAAATAAAATACCCAACTCACCAACAACCGTTTTTAATATTGGCTCCGTAACAAAACAATTTACGGCATCTGCAATCTTAAAATTGGTAGAGCAAGGAAAAATGAAGACATCGGATAAAATAAGTTCATATTTTACTGAGACACCTACTGATAAAAAAGATATAACGATTCATCAATTATTAACGCATACGTCAGGAATTTCTAATAGAACAGGTGGTTTTAGATATGATGAAGCCAGCAAGGAACAATTTTTAAAAGAATTTTTTGAGTCCACATTGCAGTCTAAACCTGGCACAACCTACCAATATGCAAATGCCAATTACATTATGTTGACCATTATATTGGAGTCGGTTTCAGGACAAACCTATAATACTTTTTTAAAGGAAAATTTATTTGAACCTGCACAGATGACAAGTACAGGCTATAAAAGCATCACCTTTAATACAGATCGGCTCGCACATGGATACTATTACAATAGGGATGATGCAAAATGGGTAGATTGGGGAACAACCCAACAGCACCTACCATACAACAATAATCATTGGTATAGTATAGGTAAAGGCGACATTCATTCTACTACTGAAGATTTATACAAGTGGCATGTTGCTTTAAATAACAATGCAGTATTAACGTCCAAAACAAGAGCAATCCAAGAAACGGCATATGTGGCTGAGAATGATAACATGACATCGCATTATGGTTATGGTTGGGCCATATCCAAAAGTCATAACGACGCCAAAATAGTTGCTCATAATGGTAGTAACGGATTGTATTTTGCAGATTTTGTGAGATTTATAGACGACGATGTAGTAGTAATATACATCACAAATGCTTTTTTAGGTCCTGAATCAGAAAACGTAGCGAGAGAAATTGGTAAGATGGTTTATAATACCAATTATACACCAGCACCAATTCCCAGAAATATTTATGAATTGATTCATGAATTTATGAAAACCAATCCATCTGCAAATGCAGACAAACTACCAAATTATTTAAATAAAGAACTTAAAGATGAATTTAACGATCCTGCCATTCTCAATAGACTAGGGTATAGTAGATTGAAAAAAGAAGACCAACCTGACTGGGCATTAGCATTGTTTAAATTGAATGTAAAATTATTTCCTGAAGATGGTAATTTATGGGATTCATTGGGTGAAGCTTACTTAACATACAACCAAAAAGAAGATGCGATAAAAAGTTATTCAAAAGCCGTTGAGTTAGGTAGTGAAGGCTCAAAGGAAACATTACAAAAATTGCTTAAAGAAGACGAATAATACAGTTTGTTAGAATATAAGAGCAAATAACATATAAAGTTTTGATAGTAAAAAAATTAGAGAATGTATCATTTGATATAATCGCTGATTGCTTTTTAAAATCTTTTGAGGATTATCATATGAAAATTCCTACTGACAAAAATTACTATAAAGAGAGGTGGAAAATAGCAAAAGTTGATTATGCGCTTTCTTATGGCATGTTTGATAGAGCAAAATTAGTTGGGTTTATAATACATGCAATTGATACACGAAATGGAGAGAAAATAGCATTTAATACGGGTACAGGTGTGCATCCAGAATACAGAGGAAAACAAATTGTTAGGTCAATCTACAATTTTGCCATACCATATTTAAAAGTAAATGGGGTTACAAAATGTGCTTTAGAAGTTATCATTGAAAATAGTAAAGCCATAAAAACGTATCAGGGTATTGGATTTAATATTTGTAAAACATTTAAGTGTTTCAGTGGCGAAATTAAATCACACCTAAATGAAAAAATAGAGTTGAACGAAGTGGATTATAATGCTTTTGATTGGGAAAAGATGCCAAATCAACAATTATACTCTTGGGATTTTAATTTAGAAGTAATTAAAAACGGAAATTACAAATACTATCAAATAATGAAAGACAACTTGGTTGAATCGTATTTTATCATAAACCCTAGTAATGCGTATTTAGCACAATTTGAGATTCTAATAGAAAGTGCTGCCTGTTGGAAAAGATTGTTTAAAGGAATACAAGAAGTTTCAAACTCAATAAAAATCATAAATGTTGATACCAGATTAAACCAAAAAATAGATTGCATCAATTCAATAGGGTTAGCGAATACTGTTAATCAATATGAAATGCAAATGAATATATAAACTAAAGGTCACATAAGCTACGCGTCATACATCTTTAGAACGAAATGGTCTTATAATGAACGACTTTTCAGTTTAGTTATATATCACCACATAAATTCAGAATTTAATAAACAAGCAACAATTCATCTTTCTAAAGCAACAGTTCGGTTATTTAATTTCATAATCACCCTGCTTTTATAAGAAATTTGCACCTAAATTATAAAGATCAAACAATTATGAAATCAATTAAAATGAAAACAATCAAAAAACAAATGGTATTAAAATGGCTTGTGTAGCCTTGGCATTGGCATCAAGAATAATAGCATGTACAGGTTATGAAATTTACAAAAAGAAAAATTTCCACGTTTAATATTCAATCTAAAGTAGTTCTTGGTCGTGCGTCTTTGGATGTAGATATGCATAGAGATACATTACTATTTAATATTGGATTAGGATTTAGCTGTTTATAAGTTGTAATTTAAACATCATAGGTCACCATGTAATTCAGAATCTGTTATTGTACTACCTAATGAAATCAATGTGTTTTAGGAGACCATAATAGAATATTAAAAAAAAATTAAAAATGAAATATATTTTATTATCCTGTTTAGTATTTCTGATTAATTGTTCAAATAAGACCAATTTAAAAGTTACATCGACCGCTATAGAGAAAGAAGAAAATCTTATTCAAGTACTTGATACAATTTGGTCAACTGAACAAACCCCAATTAGATTAAGAGATTCATTAATGGCTATATACGGAGTGGACTCAGAGTTAGTTAAAGGGCAACAAGCTATTATCGAAAAAAACCACGCAATTAATGAGAAAAAAGTGAAAGATATTCTAGATAAGTATGGATGGCCAACAAAAGAAAAAGCCGGACAGCAAGGAAATTGGACCATATGTAATGTCATTCAACATTCAGATAATGAAGTTAGAATAAAGTATCTTCCAATGATGAGGCAAGCCGTAAAGGATAAGAAACTAGAGCCTCGGTTCTTAGTACGAGCTGAAGATAGAATTGCAACAGAAAGAGGGGATTTACAGATTTATGGTGGACAAATGAAATACTACCCAAAAACTAAAAGTTTTAATTTATGGCCCGTTTACGACCCTGTAAATATAGATAAAAGAAGAACAGAAATTGGATTAGATTCAATCGCTGTATTTCTTAAGAATAGATTTGATTTTGAATGGAATCTCGAAGAACAAATAAAGAGAACAAAAGAATTTGAATTGGCAAAGCAGAAAAAATAAATAGTACAGACTTAAAATTTAATATAATAGAACCCTATGAATGGACCAGACAAAAACACAAAATTCCCACTTACGCATTACAACAAACTGTGTTTTTTAAAAAACATAGTAAAGAATCCCAATATCATTGTTGGAGATTATACCTACTATGACGATTTTGAAAATGTAGAGAACTTTGAGAAAAATGTAAAATACCATTTTGACTTTGTGGATGATAAATTAATCATTGGAAAATTCTGTATGATTGCTTCTGATGTAAAATTCATAATGAATGGCGCCAATCATTTAACGGCCGCCATGTCAACCTATCCTTTTGCAATTTTTGGAAATGGTTGGGAATCTGCTATGGAAGGAAAATCTTATCCACAAAAGGGAGATATAAACATTGGAAACGACGTTTGGATAGGTTTTAACTCAACAATTATGGCTGGAGTTAACATTGGAGACGGAGCCATTATAGCTACAAATTCGACAGTTACCAAAGATGTTGAACCTTATACAATTGTGGGAGGGAACCCTGCAAAAAACATTAGAAAACGATTTTCTGAAGATGTAATAGCAAAACTTTTAGAACTTCAATGGTGGCATTGGGATATCGAAAAAATCACAATGAACATCCAGAACTTGACGGATAACAACATTGAAAAATTAATGAAATAATTGAATTTGTTCCAATTTTCAAACACGAACCTCTATCACACAAACCTGCCGCAACTTTGCAGCAAATAATAGTGATTATGAAAGCAGCAGTTTATACAAAATATGGTTCACCAGAAGTTATTCAGATAATTGATGTTGAAATTCCATCACCAAAACCAAATGAGATATTAGTAAAAATTAAGGCGTCATCAGTAACAAGAGCAGATACCATGATGCGCCAAGGTATACCTAAATTTGGTAGATTGTTCTTAGGCTTATTTAAACCTAAGAACACAACTTTAGGAACTGGCTTTTCAGGGGTTGTAGAGGCTGTAGGATCGCAAATCACAAAATTTAAAGTAGGAGATGAAGTTTTTGGAGAAAAACTATTTTGCAATGGTTGCAATGCAGATTATATATGTATTGCGGAAAATGTGGTTTTAGATATAAAACCCAATATAATTTCCCATGAAGAAGCAGCACCTGTTTGCGATGGGTTTTTAACCTCTTATAACTTTTTAAAAGATATTGCAGATTTAAAGCCAGGGCAACATATTTTAATTAATGGTGCTTCAGGAAGCTTAGGTTCGGCAGCAGTTCAATTGTCAAAAGTAATTGGCGCAAAAGTTACAGCAGTTTGTAGTACAAAAAATATTGATTTTGTAAAATCTATAGGAGCCGATAAAGTAATTGATTACAAAAAAACACCTATAGCTAAAATTAATGAGAAGTACAATGTAATTTATGATTCGGTTGGAACCCTATCTTATAAAGAAAGTAAAAAACTATTAAGTTCTAATGGTGTTTTTATGACACCGGTATTAAGTGGTCAAATACTTTATCAAATGTTATTTAATCCAAAGAAAGTAAAATTTGCTGCTACAGGTATAAAAAAGACCGAGGAATTAAAACAATTATTTTTAGACTTGGTGGGTCTTTATAAACAAGGAAAACTACAAACCCATATTGATAAAAAATATAGCCTTCCAGATATAAAACATGCGCATCATTATCTTGAAACGGGTCGTAAAGTGGGTAATATAGTTGTTGTTAATCCATAAATCATCATCAATCAAAAAACGAAAATGCCATGTTTTTTAAATCAAAAGAAGGTAAAGAAAAAATTATAACCCTTTACAATCAAAAGTTAAGTGAGCTGAATATTAAACATTCAGAAAAATTGGTAGAAACAAAGTTTGGAGTCACTAATGTTATTGCTACTGGCGATATTAAAAACCCTCCTTTAGTACTAATTCACGGAACAGGAGGTTGCGCTCCCCAAATTTTAGATTCCTTCCCCAATTTAGCCTCAAAATATTGTGTCTATGCAGTAGATGTGTTAGCACAGCCGAATAAAAGTGCAGAGAATAGATTAGACATGAAATCTTTAGATTATGGTAAATGGCTTATCGAAGTTATCATAAAACTAAGACTAAAAAATATAACATTAGTTGGTTTTTCCTTTGGTGGATTCATAAGCTTAAAAGCACTAGAATTTAATGAAACACCTATTAAACAAGTATTCCTAATCGCCCCAGTCTATATTGTAAATGGTAATCCTCTTGTAGGTGTATTCAAAATGTTCCTACCATTAAAAAAATTTATCAAAACAAATAACCAAAAGTATATGAAAAAAGTAATGCATGTACTTTTTTCGGAATACGATGACTTTGCATTAACATTTATGTCAACTACTTTTCAAAACTGTAATATGGATTTTTCACCTTTGCCTATAATATCTAAACAATCTGCTAACAAAATAAAAACTCCAATTAATATTATGGCAGCAGAAAAAGACATCATGTTTCCTGGTAAAAAAATGATTAAACGAGCTAAAGATATTTTTCCTTCATTAGAAGAATTTGTTTTATTGGAAGGCTCTAAGCATGTTCCTTGTTTAAAAGATTTTAAGGAAATAGAGGAACTAATTCTAGATAAAAGCGAATGATTATTAAAAATAATAAATAAATGGCAAGCTTATCTGAACTAACTATAATTCCAATAAATGGAATTGAATTAGAAGTTTTGAATTGTTTTTAGGAGATGATTTCTATTTTGTTCATTTTAATAAACAACTAGGAGTGACAGATGCTGTTTTAGAGACATAACCTTCAATTTAATCTTGCAATAATCCAATTTATATTCCTGTTGAGGAGCCAATGCAAGTTGTTATTTCTACTCTCATGAAATAAAGCCAAGGTTAAGTCTCAATCTGTAAAAGTCAGAACGTTTTTTTAATTTAACACCTATTCATTATCAATAACATTATTAAGGGTTGCTTTGAGCATAGTAAAAGTCTAAACCTTATCACGTTTAATAGCTTTTTTACGGTTGTTTGAAGAGGAATTAGCTTCGCTGATTCCTTTGAGAGAATGTTTTCAAAAGCCTAATCGCTGAGGTGTTTGGTAACTTTTTTTCGATTCTTGGAAGGGGAATTAGCTTCGCTGATTCCTTTGGGGGAGTGCTCTCAAAAGCATGAACGCTGACGTGTTTGATAGCTTTTTTACGGTTGTTTGAAGAGGAAT
>NZ_ANLA01000009.1 GCF_000348685.1 Xanthomarina gelatinilytica
CCTAGGGTATTCACTTTTCTTAAGCCCATAAACTGGGTAAGGGTCCCAAATACAGGTTCTACCGTACTTTGGCGCTTGGCTTTCATATAACGCCCTTGTGAAATTGTATACTGGTACCCGAACACTTAACTGAAAATTGTTGAATAATTTCTCTTGATGATTCTTTTTTCCTTGCATTCCTAAAAATAAGAACTTTCAGGCAATTCTTGAAATTTTAAACTATATTTGAATAGTTGTGCAACAGGCACAACGTATATATTTTATTGCTAGGTTCTAGCCTACTTACGAATCCCGAAAGCTTTCGGGACGCGGATTTTCTATTCGGTTTTTATTTGTTAACTTAGTTGCTTAACCACGCAACAAACCATATACAAACACGTTGGCAATAATTATAAAACCATCATAAAATGAGAAATTTAATTCTATTTGTTTCTGCCCTATTCTTAGTTACTTCCTGCAACAAAACCAACAAAGAACCTGAATTGAAACCGACGGAATCAAAAACTATTGATATTCAAGCTGAATTAAATTCAATAGAAGAAACAAGAAGTGCTTTTCAGCTCGCAATAAAGGAGAAAAGATATGGAGACTTAGCTAAATATTCAACATCTGATCTTAAAGCTGTTTCACCAGGAAGTGAGGATTGGCTTGAGTATAAAAGGATTCGTGAAAAACCAATGGGAAAATTCAGTTATGACAGTATTAGAATGAGACCTCAAGAAACAATTATTGCAAGTGACTCAATAGCGTATGATTTTGGAACAAGTTCTGTATATTACACTAATGTGGAAGGTGATCCAGTAGAGCTAAAAGACACTTTTCTTGTCATTTTAAAAAAGGACAAGAGCGATGGTAAGTGGAAAATTCATAGAGAGGTCGCTTCTGCTGTTGTGGAATAGGCAAATAACTATTGCCAACAACGGTGACCGTTGTGCGTCATATAAGAAAAGTCCGAATGAACATAAAAATAGAATTGATTTACTTAATATTCATATTGACTCTGACCTTTTCTTGTTCTGAAAATAAGAAATCAAATAAAGAATTTAGTAAATCTGAATTTGTAAGGACTTTAGAAAACGATACCTTAAAATTCACTTCTGGTATACGTGCTATTTTTCAAGATAGCAAGGGTAATTATTGGCTTGGAAGTCATAACGAAGGTATTAGCCATTATGATGGAAAAACTTTTGAATACTTCACAACAAATGACGGTTTAGCAAGCAATCAAATTCGTTCAATTCAAGAAGATAAAAACGGAATAATTTGGATTGGAACTGCCAAAGGTGTGTGTAGTTACAATAGAGAAAACTTCACGAATTATTTAAGTGAGTCTAATTCCCCGAAATTTGATTGGAATGCTACAGATGGAAATTTATGGTTTTATGCAGGAGAAGAAGATGGAATAAACCGTTTTGATGGAATTAATATGAACTATCTAATTTTCCCAAAACCTAAAAATGATAATCCGAATAAATCTTATGGTGTTACAGATATCTCAAAAGATAAAGACGGTATAGTTTGGATTGCAACTTATTCAACATTGTTCAATTACGATGGCAAAACGACAAATATTTATGACCATAAAAACCTAAAACTTAAAGACAATGAAGTTTTACACATAAGAAGTGTATTAGCAGATTCAAAAGGTAGAATTTGGATAGGAAATAATGGAATTGGTGTAATCCTAAAAAGTGGAGATTTGACAATACACTTTTCGAAAGAACAAGGAAAATTAATTCCAATGAAAGAGTTTAAATCTAACATCCAAAACGGTCAAACAACCAAAAATACGGGACTTCAATCTGTTTTTGCAATTGAGGAAGATAATGAAGGGAATATTTGGTTTGCAGATAGAGATTCAGGAGTTTGGAAATATAATGGAGAGTCTTTGACAAACTTCACAATTGATGAAAAACTAAAATCCCAAATGATTTGGGATATATACTTGGATAAAAACAAAACCTTACTTTTTGGAATGGCAGATGGAGGAGTTTATAAGTTTAACGGAAAGTCATTTGATAAAAGGTTTTGAAAAATAAAATACGAACACACAACACCGTATCCTATGAAAAGCACTAGCCTAGTTCTTCAAAGTTAATATTTATTTTTTAATTATTTCATAATGTTGATTGTGTGGTGTTGAAATGTTAATAATTCCGATAGGATTATTAATATTTCAATGTCTTTAAATAACTTGCTCCGCATCCTATATGTGATCAACTCCATTGGTCGTCACCAGCATCTGTATGATTATAAATTATAATAAACCTGGCACTTGCTATAAATGTGTGATACCGCTTGAATTGGGTTCACCTACGGTGTTTTGTGATACAGGTTTTTTCTACTTTTTGTGAGCTTGGTTATTGGTTTAATTTATTATTTTTTATCATTCCACTACACCTATGGCGTATGGTATTTCTGTTTTAATGACTGCTAAGGCCCTGCTTAATAACTTGCGAGCTACCTTGACTATAATACTCTTTACGTTCTTACCTACATGCTTGCGGTAATAGGCCTGCATGACAGGATCTGTTCGTATGGCCTGCCATGACGCTTCTATAAAATAACTGCGCATTAACCGATGTGCTCGCATGGTAATTCCTGTATGTCTTTGGTTATCCCCACTTTGATGTACACCTGGTGCCAGACCGACATAGCCTGCCAGATGTTTTACGTTGTTAAATCGTCGTAAATCACCCAATTCGCAAATGATACCACAGGCTACTATACCACCTATACCCGGAATGCTGCGTAGCAGATAATAGTCTTTCTTATAATGTTTACGGCAATAGGCTCGAAGCTTTGTGGAAACATCTCTGAGCTCTTTATCTATAAACCTGAAACTGCGCATGCGACTATCAAGAGACTCTCGTGCTGTGCTATGGTCAAACTCGAGAGAATCCAACCAATATCTAAAGTTATGACTCCAGTGGTCATTATCAAACTCCTCTGGTACGCTCACGCCAAAATACAGTAATTGCATTTTTATATAACTCTTTATGCGCCTAAAGTCCTTTACCAAATCGTTACGCCTTCTAAAGAGGCTTCGCAGTTGTTCGCGTTCTACTTCTGGAACATGAACACCATCAAGACGACCATCCTTAAGCTCTCTGGCTATCAATTGCGCATCTATCTTATCTGTCTTGGTATAACGTTCCTTTCCCTTTCGGTGAATGTCTGCCGGATTCACAACCAATGAGCGCCATCCATAGCTCTCAAAACTACGATGTGCATAGTAACCACAGCAGCCCGCTTCGTAAGCGGTAGTAACTTCATGGTCTGGAAAATGTTTCTTAACATAGGTTTCCAACAATGCTGGCTTGGGTGGCATGGTAAATGATTTACCAGAAAAAAGATCGGTAGCGCAATGAATTTTCCAGCTACGTTTGTGGATGTCGATGCCAATGTATAACTTTGGTTGAGCAGTTTGTTCAGATTTCATATCTTAATCGTTTTGATGAACTTTAAAGATACTGGACTTTCTGCTTTTTCATGGATGCTATAATTTATTGCTAGTTCTAGCCTACTTACGAATCCCGAAAGCTTTCGGGACGCGGATTTTCTATTCGGTTTTTATTTGCTAAATTACGTGCTAAACCACGCAACAAACCATATACAAACACGTTGCCACACATTTAAGAAACACAACTTCAACTAATGAAATTTAAGCTTATAATATTTATAATAGCCCTACTCTCAACCAGTAATCATTTGTATGCCAATGACAGTATTTCAAAATACTTACTTTTTAAACCTCAAACAATCACTATCCAAAAAGGTTCTACAGCAATAAGTCAACGACAAATAGGTGATTTACAGGATTTCATAAATTCAAGTATCCAAGAATCTTCAGCTGGAAATTGGAAGTTAAAAACATCTGCCGAAACTATAGACATCTTTTTTGAAATAAATGCAGAAATGCTCCATTATGATGCTTATACCTTAGAAATCAGTAAATCGAAAATACATCTAAATGCTAAAAATTTAAATGCATTACGTTATGGTAAACAAAGCCTGTTGCAGTTATTGGAATTCGTAAGAATAGAAGACAAGCCACTTCCAAATATGATTATTGAAGATTGGGCCAATTTTCAAAAAAGGGGTTATATGCTGGACATAAGCAGGGATAAAGTTCCGACTATGAATAGCTTGTACTTTCTTATCGACCAATTGGCAGATTGGAGAATCAATGAATTACAGTTTTATACCGAACACACCTTTGCCTATAGAAACCATCAAAAAGTATGGGAAAATGCTAGTCCGTTAACAGCTCTTGAAATTCAAGCACTTGATGCTTATTGTTTAAAAAAGGGTATTGATTTAGTCCCAAATCAAAACTCCTTCGGACATATGGAAAATTGGTTGAAGCACGATGAATATTTGGATTTAAGCGAGTGCGAAACAGATTGTAAAACCATATGGGGTTCACGTAAACGTACGGCATTGGCACCAACAAATCCAAAATCCCTTGAATTGATGCAGGAATTATACACCGAATTACTGCCCAACTTCAGCAGTAAATATGCTAACATTGGTGGTGATGAAACTGTGGAGCTGGGACTCGGTAAATCAAAAAGTTTAAGCGAACAAATAGGCAAAGGCCAGGTTTACCTCGATTTCCTAAAAAAATTAAATGAAGAAATTATCAAAAACGGTAAACATACCCAGTTTTGGGGCGATATTGTTTTAAATCATCCCGAACTTATAAAAGATATCCCCAAAAATATGACGGCATTGGTTTGGGGCTACGATGCCACCTATCCGTTTGATAAAAATCTCGCTCCCTTTCAGGAGGCCAATTTGGATTTCTATGTATGTCCCGGGACTTCAAGTTGGCGTTCTGAAATTGGCAGAAACCACAATGCTTTTATCAATTTAAAGAATGCCGCCATTGAAGGAAAAAAATATAGACCCAAGGGCTACTTAATAACAGATTGGGGCGATTACGGACATTTTCAGCCTAAATCTGTGAGTTATGCTACTTTAGTTTTGGGAGCAAGCTACGCTTGGAACTATTCAGAAAAAACTTTGGATAATTTAGAATTTCTGTTGAACCACTATGTATTTAAGGATAAAACAGGTTACACTGCCAAAGCACTATTAACTTTAGGAAATGCCTATCTAAAAGCAGGTATCCCAGAAGGTAATGCCAATGTTTTTCATTTAATGATTCGCAGATATGCCTGGACCATGGATGGCCATTATCAAACCAAACATTTGAACGAAAATGGTCTTTTGGCTGCTAAACTAGAAATTGAAAAAGGATTAGAAGAGCTTCAAAAAGCAGAACCAACTTCTAAAGACGCCAAAATTATTTTAAAAGAAGTAAAACAGGCTTCCCATTTAGCACTTTTTGGTATCCATCTTGGATTGGAACGATTAAAAGCCAAAGATATGAAGACTGAAAACATTCCGAAAAAGACAAAGCAAAAGCTGGTTCTTGAATTGGAAGGTCTTATAGAACATCATACTGATATTTGGGTAGTAAGGAATCGGGAAGGTGGTTTGAGCGACTCTGTAAGTAAATTAGAAGATTTATTAAATTACTTGAAGAAATGACGGAAAAGGATAAAATGCTGAATGGAGAAAATTACAATTCCAGAGATTCGGAGTTGTTGAGAATGTACCACAAAGCCAGAAAGTTATTAAAAGAATACAACAATCTTGATTCTGAACTAACCCAAGAACGTGAGCGGATTTTAAACCACCTTTTTGAATTTAAGGGAAAAGGGGTTTGGATAGAAACACCTTTTTTTTGCGATTATGGAGAAAACATCTCCATCGGAGAGAACACCTTTGTCAACACCAATTGTATGTTTTTGGACAATAATAAAATTAGCATCGGAAAAAATGGATTGATTGCACCTTATGTTCAAATATATACTGCGACTCATCCACTAAAGGCATCTGAGCGAATAATTGGAAACAGAAACGAAACTCGCTACCTGACTTCAACAAAACCTGTTACTATTGGCGACAATGTTTGGATTGGCGGGAATTCTGTGATTTTTCCTGGCGTAACTATTGGAAACAATGTAACAATTGGAGCAGGTAGTATAGTCACAAAAAGTATACCTGACAATGTCTTAGCCTATGGAAATCCTTGTGAAGTGAAAAAAGAATTAAAATAAAAACGTGTGGCAACAATGGTAACCGTTGCACAACCCCATGATTTTATAAAAACATGACACAAAAACGCCCATTTTAAGGGCGTTTGTTATTTTTTACTAGCTGTTACAATGTAAATTGAAGTTGATGATATGGGCTTAAAATGACGTTTATAACAGCCTTAAAACGGTAAAAAACGAAGCGTAGACTTGCCGCCCCACTTTTTGTGCGTTTTTGGGTGAATTTCAAGTACTCCTGCCTGCCGGCAGGCAGGTTTTTAAGTTATAAGCAATGGCCGAGAGATGCATACATTTATTGGCCTGTTTAATACCTAGGGTATTCACTTTTCTTAAGCCCATAAACTGGGTAAGGGTCCCAAATACAGGTTCTACCGTACTTTGGCGCTTGGCTTTCATATAAGGCCTTGTGAAATTGTATACCGGTACCCGAACACTTAACTGAAAATTGTAGAATAATTTCTCTTGCTAATTCTTTTTTCCTTGCATTCCTATAAAATAAGAACTTTCAGGCAATTCTTGAAATTTTAAACTATATTTGAATAGTTGTGCAACAGGCACAACGTATATAATTTATTGCTAGTTCTTGCCTACTTACGAAAATATCGTTTTCAATTAAAAAAGCGAGATATTGGGATGCTGTGAACAATATGCAAAGTGGTGAACCAAAACGACATGCGGATTTATATGTTTTTTGACATTTAAAACATACTGACCAAACGACAATCGACCCACTAAAAATGGAACAATGGGATTTTTATATATTACAGACTTTTCGCCTTGACAATTATGAAAGAAGTCAAAGTTCAATAACTATAAATTCCATGCGAAAATTAACAGAACCAAAAAAATACTCTGAACTGAGAACTGAAATAGAAAAAGCATATAAAAAACAAAAAACGTTTGTTAACAATGAACTGAGTTAAAAAAACGAAATTTCTCCATGTATAATAGACAAATCACAACTGCTTAATAACAGTAGTCACAATCCCCCAAATAACCAAGTCATTATCCTTAGTCACTTTAATAGGTTCGTAGTTTTTATTCTCAGCAATTAGCCAAACAACATCCTTTTCAATACTGATGCGTTTTACTGTAAACTCACCATCAATAAAGCATACTGCTATTTTATTGTTTGTAGGCTCCAAACTTTTATCTATAATGAGCAAATCGCCATCGTGAATACCGGCATCTTTCATAGAATCACCTCGGACTCGACCATAAAATGTGGTGCTCGGGTTCTTAATAAGGTGCTTGTTTAAATCTATGTTTATATCCAAGAAATCATCTGCTGGGGATGGAAACCCTGCACTGATGCCATTTACAACATAAGGCAGCTCAAGTTCTGAAGACACATCAGCTTGAAAAAAGGTGATTGTTGGTGTACTGTATAATTTCCTGACTTGCATAGTGCAAAGTTAAGTCATGTACTTGTTGAATAGAAATATGTTTTAAAAAATATATCACTTAATTCATCTTTTTTTGATAATTTAAAGAAACCCCCTCAAATAAACCTGAAGATTCCTCTTGTTTAGCTATAGTCTTTTTTAAGTGATTTCTGTAATAAAGCAAATCTCCATGTTCAAGCAGCTCCACATCAGAAACTTTATGTTCAAGAATCATTTGTTTAAGGCTTTGTTTATCAAGGGAACTATAATCACTTAAATAATCAGACATGATGAGCAAAAGATTCATTTCTTTCTTTAAAGTTTCTCTTGCCAATTCATGACCTTCTTTTAAAGTGGCTTCAATCATTGTTTCAACCTCTTCATAATCATGAAAACTACTATTGTTATTTGGATCTAAATCATAATAAAGTGGCAATTTTCCTAAACCATGTGTTTTATACATATTACTTAAGAATTTTGTTGCTAATTGCACATCACTTGATGATCCTGCAGTAATATTGTCTTTACCAAAAATCAATTCTTCGGCAACTTGACCTCCCAAATAAAACGCCACACGACAAACAATTTCCTTTTTTGATAAATAGTTCCATGGAAATTTTGTGTAAGTAAAACCATTGCTATCATTATTGGTTGTTACTGAACATATATGTTCTGGAACTGTTCTTAATAAAATTGCTGAAATAATGGCATGCCCACTTTCATGCACAGCCGTTATAGCCTGTAGGTCATCTTTTTTAGGTTTTCTAATGTCCTCAAGTGGTGTTAAAATTGCAGTAGCCTGTTGGTGCAATACCTTCCTTTTAAAAATATAGTTACAAACAAGTTCTTTATCTTTTACGAAAAAAGTAAGTTTTGAAACCCTAATATCTTGAATTAAAATTTCAGTAAAAAACAAGGATAGATTTGTTTTTATTACATAGTTTATAGTAGTAAGCAAAGGCCTAACTCCTTGAGTTGGAAAAACACCCTCTTTATAAATTAAATCTATTACAGAGCTTTCAAATTCAATCTTTAGACCTAGATGCGCACTTGTTTTTTCAGCTATCTTTTGTAATTCTCTTGAGATTATAGTTCTATACGCTTCCTTATTAAGGGATGGGTAAATAATATGAATATTACCCAATCGTGAAATTTGTTCCTTTCTAAACCTATTGGCCAAAGCATTCTTGATTTGAGGAATTGTGATTTTTAATGAAGACTCATAAAAAACGTCTGCATTTACATCTGCAGTTAAACTTTGGCTCATTGAATATGCCTCGTCCAAGTTTCCTATAACAAAAATAAGCGACTTTGTGAAGTTTTTGATTTTTGGTTTTTTTGCTATTTTAATAACCTTTTTTAAAAACATTAATGTTTCAGGTCCATTTAATTTTAAAAGATGATTTTCAATATCTTTTAGTAAAAAAAATCCAAAAGAGTCTCCAGCTAATTCAAGAATAGAAGGATACATTAATTTTTTAATTAACAAATTGTCATTTGTAGTGTCATTCCAGTTACGCTCTTTTTCAAATTCAGCTTTAAACGCTTCAAGCCCTTTAGTTATTCTACCATATTCCACTACTATTGAAGTATTGAGCAAATATGTTAATTTCTTAACATATCCCATCAAATCATATAAATCAGTATAATATTGATAATATTCTATCTTACCGGAATCAATTAGGTCCCATACTCTTCTGTTTTCTCCACTTTCCACTTCTTCCCTCGCTAAACCTTTTAATGTGCGATTGTGCTGAAATTCATCTAAAACAACAATCAAAGCCTCATGCTCATTCTTTTCACATAAATCTTCTATGCCACTTCTAAAAGAATAATTACCGCTTTTTGACCCAAGATCAAATCGAAACAAACGATCATCATAATCTAACAGCTCTGCCAACCTTAATACCAAGGACGTTTTTCCAACTCCAGTTAATCCCCAAAGATTAATTACCAAAGGTCTATTTTGATATTCATTTAAAACGTACCATGAACGTGTGTTGTTTATCAAATCATCTATAGCCTTGTCAATTCCAAAAAATTCTTTTTTTAAGATATTGCCTGCCTCTTCCAGTTGTTTTTGCTTACTTATAAATTCTAACCTTATGGCTTCTAATTTTGCACTCATAATTATGGGTTTTAAAGATTATGTCACAAATCAACAAAAGAAGATCGTCAATTCATGGCGAACCAAGAAAATATACCTATATTTAGTACATCGTCATGTATTGACACTCAAACTCTATAATTTTATAAAAATGTCTAAATACCATATTTCACGACGCTTACAGTTTGTTATTCAGTTTATTTACGATGAAACATACGCTTCTAAAGAAGACATTTTAGCATTTTTAGAAGATAAGGACTTTAATATCTCACCTCGAACCCTTGAGCGTGATTTTGAAAAAATAAAAGCCGATTTTGGCATTGAATTAACCTATAGCAAACAACATAATGGGTATTATATAGACGAAGAAAAGAGCGTAAAAGTAGCGTCGTTTTTTAAGTTTTTGGAGCTTGTATCTTTGGCTGATGTGTTTAGTGATGGATTAAAAAGCAACTCTAACACTTTGGACTATGTTCAGTTTGACGATTCATCCAACCTAAAAGGACTGAATAATTTAGAACCTATTTTAATGGCTATAAAACAGGAACGCGATATAAAATTTACACACCATAACTTTTATTTTAAAACCTATAAAGAGAAACGTATTACACCATTGATTGTTAAAGAATATATTAACCGTTGGTTTGTTATTGGTGTTCCCAATGGCGAAAATGAGATTAGAACTTATGGTATTGAGCGCATTTCAAATATAAAACTCGGTAAATTATCAGCCATAGACCGTATGCCATATGTAAAACAAACCAAACGCTTTAAAAATATTATAGGCTTACGTTATACAAATGATAAACCAGAACACATTGTACTTAAAGTAACCGACTTGCATCTAAAATACTTGGAAAGCCTGCCCTTACACCATTCACAAAAAACAGAGTCGCATCCAGAGGATGGTTTTGCGATAGTGACTTATGATTTAATCCCGAATTACGAGTTTATCATTGAAATATTAAAAATGAGTATTGAAACAGAAGTGTTAGAGCCTCAATGGTTTCGGGAACGTATTAAGAAAGAAGTAGCACAGATTTATGAAAAATATACCACATGAAACCAAGATATTTAACCAAATCCAGATTTAAATTAGCTCTAGACTGTCCTACAAAACTGTTTTACACAAGTAAAGATATTTATAAAAACCAAAGTGAAACCGATTCTTTTTTAGAAGGTTTAGCCCAAGGTGGATTCCAGGTTGAAGAATTAGCCAGGATGTATTATCCAGAAGGCATGGCCATTTTAGGCAACGATTGGAATTATAACTTATTGGCTCAAAAAACAACCGATTTATTACAACAAGAAAACGTAGTTATTTTTGAAGCGGCTTTTTTATTTGAAGGTTTGTTCATTCGTGTAGATATTTTAGAAAAGAAAGGAAATCAAATAAACCTCATCGAGGTCAAAGCAAAATCAATAAGTAGTGACAATCATCAATCCTTCTTTAATAAAAATGGTACGCTATCGGGAGGCTGGACTCCATACCTGTATGATATTGCTTTTCAAAAACATGTGATGCAATTATGTTTCCCAAAATGGGAAATTAATCCCTTTTTGAATTTAGTGGATAAAGATGCTACCGCAACAGTCGATGGGTTAAATCAGTTATTTAAGGTAGACACGTCTTCTGAAAATCGAACAGGAATTATAAAAAAAGAAGGGATCACTAAAGCCGATTTAGGCGATTCAATTCTTACAACCATTTCAGTTCAAGAAGAAGTCGATTATATTTTAACACATAATCCACATGACGATTCCAAGTCGTTCGCCGAATTAATCGCATATTTTTTAGAAGCCTATAAGACTGACATGAAAATAAAAAATACCATTGGCTCCCAATGTAAAACTTGCGAATTTTATTCTGAAGATATCTCCAAAACCATCAAAAGTGGTTTTCATGAATGCTGGCAAGAGCAATTACAAGTATCACATAAAACCATTAATAAGCCTAAAACTTATGATGTTTGGTACAATCCAGCCAGTAAAGCCATGGATGAGGGACGCTTTTTTATGAACCAACTCACTGAAGATGATTTAAACATCAAACCTGAAGCTGGAAAATTAAGCCGTAGCGAAAGACAATGGTTACAGATCGAAAAAGAAATCAATCAAGACCCTACACCTTTCATTGATGTTGAAAATTTAAGACAGGAGTTAAACGCTTGGAAATTCCCTTTAAACTTTATTGACTTTGAAACAACAGCTGTTGCTATCCCTTTTTTAAAGAATTTACATCCTTATGAACAATTGGCATTTCAGTTTTCCCATCACATAGTTTATGAAGATGGACGTGTGGAACATGTTAATGAATATCTTAATACGGAAATTGGGGAATTTCCAAACTTCAATTTTATCAGAGCTTTAAAAACGGCTCTTTCTGCAAATACAGGGAGTATCTTTAGGTATCACAATCATGAAAATATCATTGTAAATGTTATTTACAAACAACTATCTCAATCTAATGAACCTGATAAAAACGAATTAATGGAGTTTATTAAATCCATAAGCCATAGTACCAATAGTAGTTCAGAAAATTGGTGCGGAGATAGGGATATGATAGATTTGCAACGCACAATTGTTAATTATTACTTTCATCCTATTACGGGAGGCTCAAATTCCATTAAAGCCATTCTGCCAGCTGTATTGTATTCCAGCACCTTCCTTCAAAAAAAATACTCTAAGACTGTCCAAGCAATAAATGTAACCAGCAAAAACTTTAATAACGATCATGTGTTCTTAAAAATGGAAAACGGTTCGGTGGTCAGTCCATATAAAAACTTACCTCCTATTTTCGATGGTTTCGATTATGACACTTTAGAAGAAGCTGCAGAACATGCGTCTAAATCGGTTCCAGAAATTGCAGATGGTGGAGCTGCTTTATTTGCTTATGGCAAATTACAATTCCCAGATGTAACTAAAGAAGAACGAGAAGCAATCAATCAAGGCCTTTTACGCTATTGTGAATTAGACACCTTGGCCATGGTTATGATTTATGAATATTTTAAAGACATTACAAAACAATGAACATATTATACTTACACGGATTAAATGGTAGTTTAAAACCAAAAAAACGCAACATACTTGAAGCTTATGGAACTGTTTTTGCGCCTTCTATTGACTATCAGAATAATCCTAATGCTATTCTATGGCTTTACGATTCTTATAAAAACAAAGATATTGATATAGTAATAGGGAGCAGCATGGGTGGATTTGCTGGGTTTCACCTTAGTAAACTGATGCAAATACCAGCACTACTTTTTAATCCTGCTCTAGCTGCCAGATCAGTTGAACAACAAACACCTAATACACCTTCTAATAATGGAAGTACTATTTCTATGGTACTAGGTGCAAAAGATACTGTTATAGACCCCAAAGGCACACTCCATTACATTGGCGAGCATCTTAATGCAGGACAGCCTATTGATATTAAAATCCATCCATATTTAGAACATAGAATCCCTGTTGCTGTTTTTGAGGAGGCTGTTGATTTGTTTATGAAAAGATTTATATAACAACCCTATATTAATAATCGAGTCTATATTAACAAATCTACTAAACTTTGATATTGTTCTGGCTCACCAATTTCTTCAAAATATTGCTCCACAATATAAGGAGGGAATCCTCTTATTTTTGAATACGACAAGTTTGATACGCTTAAAAATTCTTTAAATTCTGGTGTTTCTTTAATTTGAAAACTCAATTTTTTATGATGCATACCTGGTAGTCTTGCTAAATCTTTTTTCTTAATAGGATGCAAAATTTTCCATTTTTTATCTGTCCATTTACTCATAGCGATTATTAAATCACCCATAGTAGGCTCTTTTGGCAAATCTAAATATTTTTGATATTTACTTTTAAAAGTATTTCTAGTTGTACCAAAAAACTTATAGACATACTCATTATCAACTATTTCAGGAACAAACTTGTCTATAGTCTGGGCTATTTCTTCAATTGAAATCGATTTATGAGGTCGATTCGGCGAAATAACCAACCAATTAGACATATACATAGCGTAAATTAAAGCATTTCTAGTAGAATTGAAACTATCTCCATATACAACACCAAGTAGAAAAACCGAAAGCATATGCCCTCGGTTTTTCCAACGGTGTCCAGGTTGTAATAAAACCTGCTCAAACTCTTTTAAAGAAAGGTGTTTTCTCTTTGGCACTTCTTTATTTAGATTTTGAGTTTCTTACATGTGACCATGAGTTACTATAATGGCGCACGCTACTACGACCCTAAAACCAGTATTTGGTTAAGTGTGGAAAAAACAGCAATATGAGACAATTCTTAATGAGTATATTCATGAAAATCCTATAATTATATTGGGAGAGCCTTTCGAAAACAACGGAGACACCACAAGTAAAAGAATGTTTGCTCACCCTTCTTATCATGCTTTCTTTAATAAAAATGATGAAGAAACAATATTAATACTGAAATTAGTAGCTCATTATACAGATTTAAATATTAACATTTCTAACAACAATATTGATTCGTTAGTCTTTGAAAATCAAAAAGCTAAAGGCTGGTATAAGTATAAATGGAACCCAATTATTGTTTTTGATTCAGAAAATGTTAGTAGTGAATATATTTCTAATAAATTAACACACAAAATACCTGATAGTTTAAAACTGCAAGAAATCAGTAATCATATTGACACCCCAAGTAAAGTGTATTTTTTAAATCTGTAAAATTGAATCAAATTAAGAAATACAAAAATAGTTGAAGATCAAAAAAAAAATTAATACTCCTGTATATGGTCACGAACACCTACGTTTAAATAGCTCCATAGACAATTATATTTAATAAACTAAACACCAATAATCATGCATACAATACTATATAAGCACACACAGCAGTAAAACAGTATACTTCTGGAGGCACCACCATAAAGAAGCCTTAAACATTTGATAACAAATGATTTAGGGCTTTTTTGGTTTTTGGAGTGTACAACTAAATGCTCCATCTACATTCATATCTACATCAGCAATTCCAACCATACCAAATTCATTATTAATTGCCCATTGAAAAGAATAAAACTGATCTAATGTATTGGGCTTAATCATACAAATAAAATTAGGCTCAATAAATTCAATCCAATTATCTTTACTTAACTTATTAACCAATTGAATAGTTTCAGCAGTATTCAAATTAGTATTCATTAAATAAATGTCTCTTAAAACTTTACACACTTAGTGAGATACTACCCATAAATTAAGCGTAGCTTTCTCTTCATAATAAACCTCTATACAGTAACCACTACTTTGGCTTGTGTACCACCAGACTTTCCTTTTGTTATTTTAAAATTACCGCCTATTGATTTTAATCGCTTGGTAATACTGTACAAGCCTTGATTTCCGGTATCGTTAGTATCTTCATAGCCTATGCCGTCATCGGATATTTCAATCTGTAAACCGTTTGGACTGTTGCTAAATATAATTTCTGCACTTTGTGCCTGCGAGTGTTTGATGATATTATTGACTAATTCCTGTATGATTCTAAAAAGCATCAGCTGTAATTGTGGGGCAATCTCTTGAACATTACTATTATTATCAGTTACTGAAATAGTTACCAATTTGGTTTCATTGATTTCTGAAGCAAAATGTGAGGTGGCTTTTATCAATCCTTCTTTTTCCAATACGGTGGGAAGAAGATTGTGTGCAATATACCGTACATCAGCGTGTGTATTTTCTAAAATCGATTTTACTTTAGAAAGCTGTTCCACCTGTTTTTCCTGTGGAAGGTGCGGTATAGACTCAAGGCTCATTTTGGCCGCACCAATCATTGCGGCTACGCCATCGTGCAATTCTTGTGAAATACGTTTTCGTTCCCGTTCTTCACCCAAAATAAAGGAGTTTAAAATGGCATTTTCCTTTTCTTGCTGTAATTGTTTTAGTTTTAGTTTTTGTGCTTTTCGGGTGTAGATAAAAATACCGCCAAAGATGACAACAAATAAAGCTCCGCCTAAAATAGCATATAATAAATTTGACTGTTGCTTCTGGATTTTTAGTTTTTGCTCTGCTATTTGTTTCTCTTTCTTTTCGGTTTCGTATTTGGTGTTTATTTCATTAATTTCCCTTGCATTTTCGGCAGAAGAAATAGAGTCTTTAAAGATTGAATAAGTATGGTAAAAATCCGCAGACTTCTCTTTTTTCCCCAGGTTGAAATAAATAGTTGCCGCTGTGTAAGAAGCTTTGGTTAACGTAAGGTTGTCTCCAACTTCTTCCGCGAAATTTACAGCCTGCTCGGCATAGTTTAATGCTTTTTTGCCTTCTCCAAGCTTGTCCAAAGCATCAGAATATCTGTAATAGGCTGAAGCCATATGTAACTTATCGCCCAGTTCGTCGGAATATTTTACGGATTCTTCGGCATATTTCGATGCTTTGTTGAGGTCTTTCTCAAGTAAGGATAAAGTTATTGATGCCTGTGTTTTTGCCACCAAATCATTGGAAAGTTCAGACAGTTTCAAGGCTTTTTCTGACCATTCAATGGCATTTATTGTGTCTTTTTTATGGTAATATCCGAGTGCCAAATTGCTAGCTATAGTAGCAATGAATTTTTTGTCTTGATTTTCCTCCAGTAATTTATAGGACTTTAATAAGTACTCAATTTGTTTATCGTCATTTCCGGTCTCGCCAAGCAGTGTCGCTATATTAGAATACAAATAACCCAAATGCAACGGATTTCCTCCATTTTCCAATATGGTCGCAATTTTAAGGTAATAATCCAATGCTGTATTTAATTCTCCTCTGAAATAATGGCAATTGGCCAAAAGATTATAAGAATCTACATCTCTTCGTTGTTTTTCGTTAGGGTTTGGGTTTTTAATAGCCAATTGGCTATATACCATTGTAGAATCCAGTTCCTGACGGCTCCAAAAATAAAAAGCTTTCCGATTGTATAAATAGTCTAAAAACGGAACCTTTTCCTGTTTTCCTTTGGCAATGATTTTATCTAATATTTGAATGCAGTTTTGTTCTTTATGCTCTATGCAACTGTCAAAATCGTTGAATAGTCCCTTAAACTCCGACCCCACGTCAACAATTTTATCACGGTTTTGTGCATTGGCATTGATTAATAGCATTAATAGCAAAGTAAAAATGAATATTGTTCTCATATAATTTGTTTTAAGCGCTTACCAAACCTTGCATAATGGCTTTTTTTACCATTCCGGCAATGTTTTTCACTTCGAGTTTCAGCATAATGTTTCCACGATGCGTTTCTATTGTTTTTTCGGACAGGCAGAGCTGCTCCGCTATTTCTTTGGTGGTATTCTCCTGTACAATCAACTGTAAAACCTCTTTTTCCCTTTCTGTTAAGGCTACCTTATTTTTTGAGGTATTCATTTCAAAAAACGCTTGCTTGGTTTTAGGGCTAAAATATTTTTCGTTGTTTGTTACAGCTTTCAAGGCTTTTTCTATATCGTCCCTGCCGTCAATTTTTAACAGATAACCTTCAAATCCCGCATTTACAGAAGACTTAATGGTTTCGGAATCAGAATGGCTGGTCAGGGCTATAATTTTCATCTTGGGCATTAGTTGCCTGATTTCCTGAATGATTTCCCTGCCGTCATGTTTGCCAAAGTGAATGTCTAACAGTAAAACGTCAAAACTTTCTTTTTCCAAAACATCTTTGAGTTCCATATAATTTAATACGCTTTGCGTTTTTTCCACAAATTCAAAAGTAGATAGAAGCACCTCTAAACCTTCCAATACAAGAAAATGGTCGTCTGCAAGTAAAATTTTCATCATGATTAGCTAGTGTTAAAACCGTAGAATGCTAAAGATACTATTTTATAGCAGAACCCACGTTTTTTTGCTAGTTTTTATCCCCCTTCGCCAGCTGGCAGAGGAGTTAGGGGAGAATCTTTAATTTTCAATTGTCTGAACAGGGATTCAAATCCCCATCCACAGACTTTGACCACGCCTCAGACCTGTTTTAGGAGACCTCTACGCTTACTTTTTTTAATCCCCTTCAAACTAATGATCTAAATATATAGAATTTGCCCTGAATGCTTCCTCGAGAGGGACTAATGCGCCGTTTTTCCAGTATTTGGCAATCGAACCGCTTCCAGTAGATTGATATCCAACAGCGTACACTTCTCCGTTTAATACGTATATAGAAATTATGCCCCATCTGTGGTTCCATCCGTTAGATCTACCGCTACGCCGTTTTTCCAGTACAAAGCAATCGCTTTACCATCTTCATTATCTCGCTATCGCTATAGCCCTCTTTTTTGGCTATCACCTTATAGGTGCCTGCTTCTTCAAAGGTGTGGCTTGTTCCGCTTATCTTGGTTTTGCCGATATAGATATCGGCATCCATCACTTTGCCTTCGGCTTTGACGTCAAAAGTCACGGTGTCGTCTTTATCGATTTCCCTAGCCGATGCGGTAAGCAGGAATTCTGGTTTTTCTGTTGGGTCGGGTTCATTTCTCGGTTCTTTCTCTTTGCAGCACGCAAAAAACAGGAGTGCGCTGCACAATAACATTCCTGCGTATTTGATGTATGTAGAAATTTGTGTTTCCATGGTTACTGCTTATTTATTGTTCCCTAACCTTAAAACCTACCTCATTTAGCACAAAGTCACCAGCCTTGGTGAGCAACTTTTGGTATTGGTAATCAAAATTTTGCAGGCATTGGCTGACAACCTCAGACTCCGAAGCGGTCTTGTTTATACCGGAACACGCCAACAGGATTCCAGCACCGATTAAAAGATATAGTATCTTTTTCATGATAGGGTTGTTTTTTTATAGTGCATGTTTTTTATTATTATTTATCCCCCCCCAGTGAGCGGGTCACCAAGATGGATAGCGCAATTGATTCATACGCTTCTTCAAGAACAACGGGTATGCCGTTTTCAAATAGGGGGCAACGTAATTAGTGCCGTTATATTCCTCTCCCGCTACATACACATCGCCATTATTTATGACTTTAGATCTTGCATAGGCATCTTGGCTTGCATTGTTCAGGGGCATAGCAGTTCCGTTTTCCTATATTTGGCAATGAAGCATGAATCATTATTATATTCATAACCGGCTATATATACATCATAAACGGGTTCGATTAGGGGCGCACCACCATCATTATCTTTTGAGTAACTAAAGGTTAAAATGCTTAGAATCAGTTGCCCCGCGTATCTTCTGTATCGTATAAACTGTGTTTTCATCATTAGATTTTTTAAGTTTTATTATTCTGCCTGTACCACTGCTACCGAAGTGGCTTCGGCAAAGTTAGAGCCACTGGGCAAATCTTGAGCTTCACCGTTTTTCCAAAGTCTGGCGACCATCTCTGTTCCTGAGTTATTTATTTTAACTCCGGCTACATACTCGTCAGTACCAGAGACCGCTACCGAACTGGCACGGGATCCGGAGAGCGTTTGGGCAAAACTGTTTTTCCAAAGTGTGGCAACTCGTGTTCCGGCACTATTCATTTCATACCCCGCTACATACACATCGGTACCGGAGACCACTACCGAAACAGTAGGGGGATAGCCAGAGTCTTCACCACTGGAGAGGGTTTGGGCCATTCCGTTTTTCCAAAGTGTGAGGACAGGGTTTCCGGAGCTATTCGTTTCATATCCTGCTACATACACATCGGTTCCGGATACCGCTACCGAATAGACATAGACATTGTTAGTACCATCGGATAGGTCTTGGCCGACACCGTTTTTCCAAAGCTTGGCAACCGTTCCGGAGCTATTCGATTCAACTCCCACTACATACACATCTGCACCGGAAACCACTACCGAATAGGCATCAGCAGAGTTAGTACCATCGGATAGGTCTTGGGCGACACCGTTTTTCCAAAGTTTGGCAATATAGCGTGTTCGGGAATTATTCATTTGAAATCCTGCTACATACACATCGGTGCCGGAGACCACTACCGAACGGGCATAGCTAGGAGTTGATCCATCGGTCAGGTTTTGGACAGCACCGTTTTTCCAAAGTTTGGCAACAGCTGTTCCAGCACTATTTTCTTCGTATCCAGCTACATACACATCGGTGCCGGAGGCTGCTACAGAAAAGGCTCTGGAATCAGTTGATCCATCGGTCAGGCTTTGGGCAGTGCCATTTTTCCAGAGTACGGCAGTACCTATTCCGGAACTGCTATTGTACTCATTCCCTGCTACATAAACATCGGAGGTGGGCTCTGATGGGGGGATGTCATCATCCGGTGTAGGCGTATCATCACTCTTAGAGCAGGAAAAAATCACCAATATACTGCATAGCAGTATAGCGTAGAATCTGTTTTGTTTTAAATAATTTATCATCTTATTTTTTTTTAAGTGTTACATTTTTTTGTTGGAATTATAAATTACCATTTTCTAAAATCAGTAAAAAACGGGAGGTTACTATACAAGCACCGCTCCCGCCTGTTGATTGTTATTTATAAGAGGCTGTGCTTTTGCGGTATTAAGTTTGTTATATTTCACCTCCACTCCAGTCTGAAAACATTTTTGGCGTATTGACGAGATTCAAGTTGTTATAACTAAAATTGATATCGTTCGGGCGTTCAATACTTACCGCATACTCGAAGCAATCAATAAAATTTACATCGTGCATATTCAAAAAGATATCCCAACTTCCTAATAGAATAGCACCATTGGGATATCCGTTTGTTGCCCCTGCGTTTGCAATATCCAAAAACCCGATTTCGTTCAGCGGATTGGTGGTATAGTCTATTTGAATGCCTGTCCAATATCCAGGAACGTCTTCTTTCCCTTTAATCGTAATGGGATCTTCCGCTGTTCCCACCATAATTATTTCGTGATTATAATGAAAGGCGTTTTGGAATCTGATTTGGCTGCCCGCTTCCATCAGAATCGTAACACCCGGTTCAAATGTAAACCTACGTTTGGCTCCATTATCGGGCTTGAAGCCTGTGGAAAGAAAAGGAACATCGGTTTTATGAAAGGTTACATCTTGATAAACATCGTGGCTCGTTAATTTTATATAATTGTTTACGTTGCCTGTGTAGGTACTGGTTCCGTCGATAGAGTTGATGTGGTTTACAGAGGTTTCAATCGGTGTGTCATTACCAGTAAAGGTACTGTTGGAAAGTGTTAACGATTTTGAATTATTATACCAGTGAAATCCAATGAGGTGTCCGTGCTGAACCGTACAATGGTTCATCTCCAATACCGCACCATAGGTACCTATAAGAGAACCTTGCAGCGCCCAGCCGTTGCGACCGGTTTGTCCGGCATATTCCACGGTTACATAGTCCATTCGGTTCGCAGGGTTGTCGCTGGAAATCTGAATACCTCTCCACGAGCCTTTGTCCTTTTGCGTTCCGGTCAGGATAATCGGTTTGTCGGCAGTACCGTTCATCTGTATTTTACCGTCTGCATATTTTCCTAAGCGTAGTCCGGCATCGCTTTCAAACGCTATTACCACTCCGGCATCTATTATAAAATCTCCGCTGGTCATGGGGTCGCAGTTGACAATATAATCTACCGGGGCATTGGGATCATCAGTCAAATGAACGTTAGGATTTTCGCCAAAATAGCTACAGTCCAAAACAATTGGTGGATTAATTACTGTTGGATCATCTGGTTCAAGTCCGTCGTCATCACTGCTACAAGAAAACAGCATTAATGAAGCAACTGCAAAGGTCGCTAATCTGTGTGTTTGTTTAAAAATTTTCATATTTGATTATTTTATATTACATTTTTTGTTTTTAGGGTTACGTTTACTTGTTAACCCACTTCTGGTTTTCTAACTATTATTATAAATTAAACTTTACTCTTGCTCCTGCTACCAGTTGCCCTCCGTCTATAATAACATATTTAAGCTCGACAAAAGTGGTGGTATTTCCGCCGTGGTTAAAGTTTATCCTACTACCGAGGTTGAGTCCAAAGCGTCCGTCTGAACTGGAATAGCTGCCGAGAAACGCCTCATCAAAAGAAACTTTCACGCTACTGTAATTCAATCCGTTCAAAGCATACACGCTCATATTGTTTTAATTGACTAAATAGTAATTGATATTGGCGTTCACCTCAAACTAATTTACTTTAACACAATATTCTTCTTTGGGTAAATAGTAGATCAATGAAGGTGAGATGGTCAGGTTTTCCATAATTGGAAATTCTGCCTTCGTACCAATACCGATATTTTCTATTTCAGTTCCGTAGGCGAGAAATAAACCTATAGGGTTTCTTCCTGTGCTTGGGTAGAAAATGCAACCCCAAGGCTTAATAGAGTTCCACAAAATGTTAATTTTAAATTCATATTTCTTATGTTATTTAAAGTTTATGGGAGCAAAGTTAGGCTGCTGCCCAAAAGCTTTTATCGGGGCAATCACGGAAATTCAATCTAAGGGTTTTCCCTGAGAAAGTGTTTTTAAATTTCAGAATATCTATTTGTAATCTGGTTATAATTGGCGGAATTGGCTGTAAAACGAAGTCAATCGCATATAAAAAAGATCGTTCCATTGTCAATCCGAATGATCTTTATTAGAGAGAAAAAAGAATTATCATGGTGCGGCTGTTTTGGGCAATCCAAGCAAAATAGTTGTTAGGTCTTTAAAACGTAGTTTAAGACAGTTAACCAAAGAGATGAAAACCTTAGAGGATACGTTGTTGGTTTTAGTAAAGCAATCAATCAAGGCCTTTTACGCTATTGTGAATTAGACACCTTGGCCATGGTTATGATTTATGAATATTTTAAAGACATTACAAAACAATGAACATATTATACTTACACGGATTAAATGGTAGTTTAAAACCAAAAAAACGCAACATACTTGAAGCTTATGGAACTGTTTTTGCGCCTTCTATTGACTATCAGAATAATCCTAATGCTATTCTATGGCTTTACGATTCTTATAAAAACAAAGAAAACTCACCTTTCGGAAAGTCTTCAGGTTTGTTTTTCAAAAGCCAAAGGGATTCTGGGCAATTGAGATATTGAATAAAGTCTGTTTTGGTTAGTTGGATCATATACTTTTATCGAAGTTTTATTTGTTTAATGGTTAACTTCAATCTATTTAACAGGTCATCATAGGATAGAATGTCGATTACGTTTTTGTATTTACGCTTTACCACTTCAAAGTCATGTTTTTGTTCGTTGGTTAAATTATTTTCTCTTCCCATGATTATAAACCCTTTAGGATTAGTTATGTGAATTTTAAACCCTTTTGGAAGCTCATCTTTATACTTATTAATAAGGAAATTCTCACCTCGTTTTCCCCATCTATTGAGATAGTAAATATATTTTTCAATCTGCATAACGGTTCCTGAAAGTTCACGTAGTGGAATGTAGTTGTCGCGATACTTTCCTTTAGTCATAATAGCATGGTCAAAAGGTTGCTTAATTTCAACTACGTCTACATGTCCGTTAGCATCCACAAAAAGATAGTCCAGTGATTTAGTTGTCAAATCATCAGCATTCACAGGTACTTCCCTGAAAACTGCAATATATTTAGGATAGAGTAAAAGAAGAATATCAACGATTTCTAATTGCCAAGTGGTCTCATTATAATTCTCTTCATCTTCGAGCATTGATAATAACTTGTCATAGATAGTTTGATACTTATTAACCTCGTAATCTTCAAATATTTTTTTAAGATTGATGCCTTTATTTGATGGTTTTTTGTTACGATATTTTACATATATTTTTTCTGAATCTTTTACCTTTTCAAAATAGTTTTTTAATACAGATGATATTCGAGCTTGTGCATATAGTTTTTTCTCGTAGGAGGTAGGAAAGTTTTCAATTAATCCATAGAACTCTTCAAGAGGAATGCTGTTATTGATTTTACCACCAATTATAATATCACCATCAACAAGCTCTGCGATTTGTTTGAATATAGAAATATTTGTTTCAGCAATGAATAGACTTATATCTGGTTCAATGTCTTTGTGAAGAAGGATTCTACGGTCTCTTACCAGTACATTAGGATATATTTCAAAATACTCATCTTTTATTTTCCCTTCTTGAATTGTTTTTAGTTCCGCAATATTAAAAACAACATCAGGAATCTCTAGAATAAACTCTTGAGTGCTTAAGTTATATCTTGATTTTTTAGCCAAGTATTCAGGAATAAGATTAAAAATCCTATGTGCAATACCAACATAATTATACTTTTTGAGTTCATTAATAACCCAATCATCATTGCTGAATCCTGAATCACTATAAGCATATATGAGTTGAAGGTATTTAGATTTTTTTCTTATTTCTAACATCAGCGTTTAAATCATTTATTATACTTCTTAAAATTTTCAGCCTGTTCAAAGATTTCTTTATAGACCTCATCACGATCAACTGGTGGGTAATCATTTTCGGCTAATAAAATGATTAAATCTACTTTAAGTTCAGCTTTTAGGTCTGCACGTTTACTCCAGTCGGCATATTTTGCCTTATCATCAACCACAGTTTTTACTGCTTTTGCAAGGTGAACCAATTTATCTTCAGGATATTCAAAATCGTATTTATGAGCTAATGTTTTTAAAATGTCATAAAAAGCTTTTTCCTCAAAATCAATTCCTAGGTCTTTAAATGAATCTTTTTCTTTTTTTAGCTCATAGAAGAGGTCTATAATTTCATCTGTAAATTCTTCTAAAACCTCACTTCTAAGAACATCGCTCTCCTTTCTTTCATTATATTTCTCAACTAAAACTTGCATTTTCTTAGAGAAGTCAATTCCTTTTACCTTATTAACTTTTTTAAGCTCTCCAATAGCTTTTGCTAGCAGTTGCTGTAGCAATTTAATTTTAGTATTTGGCAGTTTTATTTTTTCAATTTTAGCCAAATAATCGTCATCAAAAATGTCTACTTCTTTTTGACTGTCTTCACCTAGTTTAAAAATTTCCTCAACACCATCGCTTTGCAACGCATCTTTAATCATTTCACGTACTCTTGCATTCATTTGAGCGGTATCAGGTGCATTTCCTTTAGTGAGTTTAAAGACTATAGAACGAACCGCTAAATAGAAATGGATATAATCTCGTTCTTCTTCTGTAAAAGCTTCAGTGCTTCCTGCACAAATATCATAAGCCGCTTTCAAGCGTTTTACCAAATCCATAAATCGTCGTTCTAATTCTTGGGTTATTTGAACGAACTCTGCTGCTTTGTTTAATGTTTGAAGCTGTTCTAGGGTAGTACCTTTGAAATAAGGTTCTGAATTAAACTTATAGAAAATTTTATGCAATAAATCTAAATGGTCTTTTACTACGGTAATTGATTTTTCAATCTCTTCGATATTCTGGCCATCTATCTTTCCAAATTCGGCTAGTGCTAAATTCATCTGTTTTTTAATACCGATGTAATCGACAACAAGTCCTTTATTCTTTCCAGCATATTTCCTGTTAACACGAGAAATGGTTTGAATGAGATTATGACGTTGTATCGGTTTATCTATATATATCGTATCTAAAAATGGTACATCAAAACCTGTAAGCCACATATCAACAACAATGGCGATTTTAAAGTTAGATTTTGCATTTTTAAACTGTCTATCTAATTCTTTTCGATACTCTTTTGTGCCTAACATATAGTAAAGTTCTTTAGGGTCGTCTTTACCTCTGGTCATTATCATTTTAATACGTTCCATCGGTTTGATTTCCTTTTTCTCTTTATCTGTAAGTTCACTTCCCTCTTCGTGGGTTTTTATTTCAGCCCATTCTGGTCGTAATGCAATTACTTCTTGGTATAGGTTGTAAGCAATTTGTCGGCTACTTGCTACGAACATCGCTTTTCCTTTTACCGTTGCGCCTTCATTAACCCTGTTTTCATAATGATTTACAAAATCTTGGGCTACTGCTTTTATACGGTCAGGATCGCCAATGATGACATTCATTTTTGCAGTCGTCTTTTTACTTTCTTCTATTTGATATTCGTTAGCGCCATCTTCTGCACATTGGTCATAATAAGATTCTATTTCTTTTAGTTTCTCGTTTTGCAGTAAGACTTTTGCGGCTCTACCTTCATAAACAATGCGAACCGTAATCTCATCTTTAACCGATTCTGTCATGGTGTAAGCATCTACAATTTCACCAAATACATCTAAAGTTGCATCAATTGGTGTTCCTGTAAATCCTACATAGGTAGCGTTAGGTAAAGAGTCGTGTAAGTATTTAGCAAAACCATAAGACTTGGTAACACCTTCTTTGGTCACAGTTATTTTCTGGTCTAGGTTGGTTTGGCTTCGGTGGGCTTCATCTGAAATACAAATCACATTGGTTCTGTCAGTAAGCAGTTCAGTGTCTTCTGTAAACTTATGAATAGTCGTTAAAAACACACCTCCACTTTGTCTGCCTTGTAATAATTTACGCAAATGGTCTCTACTTTCAACACTTATGATATTATTATCACCTATATAACCTTTAGCATTGGTAAATTGCCCTGATAGTTGGTCATCTAAATCGGTTCTATCTGTAATTAGAACGATTGTAGGACTACTAAAATGTACGCTCTTCATTAACAAGCGTGTTAAAAACAACATAGTAAAACTTTTACCACAACCTGTTGCACCAAAGTAAGTACCACCTTTACCATCACCAAGTGGTTTTTGGTGTTCTTTTATATTTTGATATAGCTTGGTAGCCGCATAATATTGAGGGTAGCGACATACTATTTTTTCATCCTTTTTAGAGCTGTCAGGCACATATATGAAATTGCGAATAATATTACGCAAATCCTCATGGTTAAACATACCGTGAACAAGTGTGTACATGGCATCAATACCATCTACATCTTTATTGAGTCCAGATACTCTTCGCCATGCATAAAAGAACTCATAAGGCGCAAAAAATGACCCTGCTTTGGTATTAACTCCATCGCTTATGATACAAAAGGCATTGTATTTAAA
This sequence comes from Xanthomarina gelatinilytica, assembly GCF_000348685.1. Classification (GTDB taxonomy): domain Bacteria; phylum Bacteroidota; class Bacteroidia; order Flavobacteriales; family Flavobacteriaceae; genus Xanthomarina; species Xanthomarina gelatinilytica. The sequence goes on from NZ_ANLA01000009.1 coordinate 26,438, forward strand.
TAGTTCTGGAATATCTCGTTTGTAACGAGTGGTTAATTGTACATAAGCATCATGAATTGTTGTTTCTTCTCTAATGGCACTTTTAAACTCAAAAACTACCAATGGTAAGCCATTGATGTATAAAATGCCATCAGGGATTCGCTTTTCGTAACCAATTATTTCTAACTGGTTGACAAACTTGTAAGTATTATTATTGGTTACTGAATAATCTATAAGATAAACCCAAATATCTTTTTGACTTCTATCTTCACGTTTGAAAGAAAACCCGTCAGCCACCAATTTCATGATAGACTTGTTGCTTTCGTATAGATCTGAAGCAGAATAGGCTTTTAACCGTTTTATGATTTGGTCTGCTTCGCTTGGTGTAAGTTTTTCATTTTTATATTGAGAAAGTAAGTATGTTTTTAAGTCCTCTTCAAAAATGACTTCTTGAAAATCACGAGAGATAGTGCCACCGTTAACATGAGGAATTTCTTCTGTTTTTAGTAGCTCTATAAAAGCTTTTTCTAATTGGTATTCTGTGAATTTCATTTTACTCTTTTTGCTTTTAATATTTTTTGGCGCAATTATGTCCCAATCATGGCGCAATTGTCCCAACTCATAATTTCAATCATTATTTTCCTGCTATATATTCGCCATTTCCTGCCTAAATACTAAAATGATTCATTTTGTTGAACCCATTATGATTCTATTATGAACCAATTATGATGCAATTGAAGCAATTATGGTGCAATTCAAATTTCATAGTATGAACCTGCTCCTTTTATGCTAGAGGATTTCAAAACGCTTTTTTCTACTAAATCCTGTAAATCTCTAGTTGCTGTAATTCTAGACACATCATTTAACTCTAGATATTCCTTATTGGTTATCTTCCCATTCTCTTTCACATACAATACTGCTTTAATTTGTCTTTCAGATAAACCAAGTTTCTTTAATTGCTCTTCGGATAACGTATCTTTATACAAAGTCACTAGTACACCACCATTAAATTCCTTAATTTCAGGTTCAGGAAGTTCGGCCTCCTTACATGAATTGATTATTTTAAGTGTACCACGCCCCCAAGAATCTATATAGCCTGCTTTAAAACAAACATCTGCAATAAGTGGATTTCTAGGTTTTGATACATGGTGTTTTTTTAAACTTTCTTCATCCAGACCTTCAGGAAGTGTTCCTTCATTCCAAATGGATATTTTATTGTCATAAACCCGAATCTGTATTTTAGCTCCCATATAGGTTCTATGCACCATCGCATTGAGCAACATTTCTCTTATTGCAGCAACAGGATATTCGCCTTTTTCAATGCGTTGCAACCCTTCAAAACTTATTTTTTTAGTTAGGAATTTATTATTTAACATTCTTGGCACTTCAACCAGCAACCAAGTAATATTCCCTTCTATTTGTTCCTGAAATTGAAGATCGGCATCATCGTTTCCAAACTTTCCTATTTGAACAGCAACATTGGGGTAAAACTTATTGGGGTCTTTACCAAACAATATCAAGGCACCACGCTTTACTTTTCCATCTTGATACAAGCGTAGTTTTTCCAACAGTTCTTGATTGCTCAAGTCATGACTTGCAGGCATTCTGCCACTGGTTTCGGCATCGCTAATAAAACGCTTAATACTTAAGTCTTCAATATCGTCTATAGTTGCAGCTTCTTCAATTACATCATCCCATGTTTTCCCTGCTTTACGAAGTAAAAAGTCGTTTAGGTTATTGCCTGTGAGTTCTATTTTGGTGCTTCCTGTACGATAATAATAGCGACCTCTTAAAGATACAGGAACCGCATACGGATGCACAATAATTTCTATACAGGTTTTATTGCCTTCACTTATAGTATTAATGTCACAGACTATACCCAAATGGTTTTGAATTTTTTGAGGGATAGATTCCATTAAATTTTTAACATTATCTACACCTACAATAGTGCCATCATCATCTTTACCTATGTATATCTTACCACCTATGGCATTGGCAAAACCACAGACCCATTTAAGGTAATCGTCATGCCAACTTTGTTTGTATTCTATGTTTTGGGCTTCTGCCATGCTACTCTTTTTTCTTATATAAAAATAACTCTAGTTTAGTAAAAATGGACAATACATCGAGATTATGATTTCAGAAAATTTTGTTTCCAATTTTCAATATTTTTCTCTGGATGGATGCACTTAATGATTTCAATAAAAATCTCTCCAAAGTCCTTTACAATATTTTTGACCACATGGTCAGCAAAAACATTCAATTCCTCAGGTGTTATCTCATATTCTTTAACTAAAAAATGAATATAGGTGTCTTTTGATTGCCCTCTATCCTTGTCTTTAAATTTAGGATGGTCTTTAAACTGCGCTGTTATTGCATCCACTTTGTCCCGATCGTTTCTATTCAGTTCCAGAATTATTCGATACCTGTACCCATTTCCTGATATTATATCATGAGTAGTTATTGTGAGGTAGGTGTCCAAAATATTGCTCTCATCCCAAATGTTTACCCAATTAATATCGCTACCATAGGTTTCAAGCCCAAGTATAGATGCGATTAAACGGTATTGATCTAACATGAATTTATGCCCTTCGATTAAGGTATGGTTTGCCTTATTTACCTGAGCTGCATGTTCGAAAAAGAATTTTGCTGATGTGTTCATTTTATAAGTGGTTGACAGTCTTTCTATAGTGTTAAAAAAATCATTTAAATAAATGATGTTGGTTTCATCCTTTACTTCATCAAAATCCAATCGGTCTTTAATGTTCTTAACCCATTCCCAATGGGTAATATTTATAAAGTGCTCTTTAACCTCTTCTTGAATTCCATGAGGTTCCAGAGTTAACAACACGCCAGCCTTATTGCAATCGTTTATTTTAAAAAACGTCCAATACTCTTTTAGGTTGTTGTGCAACCAATGGTATAGTTTGTTTTCTATTATAATTGTTGAAGGTTCTATTAAATCTTTGATTACAATATCAATACGTCCTTCATCTGTAGGTAATTCAGTAGATGCATAAGGGTTGTGAAAATGCAATTTCTTATCAGTTTTGATTTCAATAATCGCCAGTAATGCAGATAGAAACGCCTGTTTTATGGTCGGATCATCAGAGGATAAAAAGTGTGCATAAATAGCGCTGTTAATAGTTTCGTTATGTGCTTTTTTTATAATCTCTAAAAACCCAAAGTTTTGTTTTGCTATTGGGATTTCGTTTTGATTGAGAAAACTTTGAAGCTGTATCAAATCCATAATTTATCGTCTATCAAAGTTTTCTAGTTCCCACTGTGCCAAACTCAAGTTGTTTTGCTTTGCCAAAACTTTTACGTCATTAATTATTTGCATATACATATCCACACTATCCAGCTGTGTCCAGTTAACTTTAGGTTGCTTGTATAGTTTTTGTTGAATGATTCTATCCACAGGGCAATGAGGTGGCTCTGGTAACAGCCCTAAACACCAATAGTATTTTAAAGCTAGATTAAGCAGTTTTTGGCTAACACCAATATTAATGGGTGCTTTGAGTATATTATTGAACGATTTTGTGTAGTTGGAAACACTCAAAATGTTTTTTAGATGTTCCTCATCTGAAACAGGCTGTTTATATTTTTTTAGAATTATTTGCTCTATATAGCCTTTAAGCATATTTCTAAAATAAGTGCGCTCTTTCTCTTTAGTATTTGCTTTATAAATACCGCTATGCTGAAATGCCCCACCAAAAGTGAGTAGCCAAATTTCTTCTATGAGGAAGTCTTGTTTATTCATTTTAAATTATTGATTTTGATAGCCAATACTTCTTGTAAGAGCATTAAATTGTTCTTCGTCATGTTCTTTAATTTTATCGATTATCAATTTTGCAGTATTCTTCATTTCTGGGACTTCAACAGGTTGTTGTCCTCTTTCAAATACACCCGCTAAATGTGAATATTCATTATTTATCCTATCTGTTAGGATTGCTGGAATTTCTTCATTTCCAAAGAATTTTTTCATTTTATCGAGATCATTTGATGAATCTGGATATTTGTAAAACAAAAATATTTCTAGAAATTTCCTTGCATTATTACCGAAATTATAAAAAACAGTATAGTTATCATCAGTTACGCTTTCTATACTAGAGCATTCAATTATTTGTTTAAATAGATGGTTGAATTCCGTAATATTATTCTTAATGTAATTTGGCATTTCCTTTATTGAAGAACTATTTTCTATCCTTTCAATTAGAAAATGACGAACTCTATCATTTTGTTTATCACTTACACTTGGAAGACGTTTTAAATACTTTAAGAAATTTAAATTGTGCGTTGAAACGAATATTTGCTCAAAATCTCTATTGTTGTAAATTTGAGATTTAATGATTGAGTAAATAAAAAAGATATGATTGTTGTCTAAACTAGATATCGGGTCATCAATCCAAATAATTGGATTTTTTGCTTTAGTATCTATATCTTCGAGCTTTGCTACGTAATAGCAAAAAGCTATTAAACTTTTTTCACCCTCGCTTAAATGATAAGCTCTTTTGCCTTCTCTATGAATTTCAAAACGATGATTTTTATTACCCGTTTCCTCATCTTCAACTTCAATTGCGTTTAAGGTTAAAAAGTTGTGACCAAAATGATTACTTAAATACTCATTTACTTTTTCTGCTCCCTTACTCTCATCTTTTAATTCTTTTTGTTTAGAAGATATTTGAGAAATGATTTCATCAATTTCCTTTTGCTTTAAATCCCTCTTAGATTTTTCTTCTTCCTCTTTGGTCTTTAAGGTTTCAATATTGGTCTTTAAATCATCATGTTTAATATCATTAATAAAATCATAGACTTCTTTTAACCTTAAATTTCCTCTTGCTTCTGATTGGTCACTGTTTAGTTTGTCAGTATATTCATTAGAATTTGTTCTTAACCCCTCTAGTTTGTCTTTTGCCTGAACTACTTCTTCAGTATAATCTACAACATCAGTATATAGTTGTGCGTTGAGTATATCTTTTTTTCTTTTTTCCAGTTGTTCTTCAAGAAGCTTTAAAGAATTAGAATAATTTTTTACTTCATTATTAAAAGTTCGAGATAGTGATTCTAACTCATTATGAAATTTTGAATAAACTTTATCTTTAGTAAATACTTGATAGTTCGTTGATTGTGTTTTTTCATTTCTGATTTCAGTCAATAATGAGTTAATATCTTTTTCTAATTGATCTGATTCTTCATCAAAATGCTTCTCTAGTTCACTCCATCTATTTTCGGATATTGGATTGTCACAAAATGCACAAGTATTTAATTTATTTTTATGAAGCTGTCTTCCTTCTTTTACCCATCTATTTAAGACAGCATCTTTTAATAGTGATTGAATTTTATTAGACTGCCCAATTTCACGAGTTACTATATCTTTTGTTTTAGTACTTAAATCAGAAAATGTAAGAGTTAAATCTTCTAAAACGAGAATTTCATCTTTAGCTTGCTCTCTTAAAATAGTTTCAGCTTCTAATTTTTCTTCGTTCGTAAGTGGTGTATATGTCACTTCCTTAACAGCTAAAATATCTGTTTTAAGTCTTCTGATATCATAATTAACTTCTCCATATATTGATTGGTACTTAATACCATTTGGTTGTCCTGTTGCTTTACTGCTTAATTGACTGTCGAGACTATTTTGAGCGTCAGAATGGGATTTTTTAGCTACATTGTAAATGGCAGTTAAGGATTTTAAATCTTGATATAAACCTGTTTCACTATCCTCCTCATTAGAGCCTAGCTTTGTTTTTAGTTGCTCTATTTCTTCTTCGATTTCATTATTACCTTCACCTAAAATGGCAAATGGCTCAATATTTTCGTCTGGGTTTACTATAAACTTGAGATTGTCATCAATAAAATCTTCGTTAAAAACACGAATAACTTTATCGTGATTTGTAAAATCTAGTTGAGTTACATCAGCATTATCGGTAATACAAATAGAACATTCAGGGTTTTCGTATTTATCAGAAATTGAACCCGTCTCTAATGCTCTAACTATTCTAGAAAGTGTTGTTTTTCCAGAATAATTACGACCATAAAATATGTTGACTCTTTTAAAGAGTATAACTTCATTTCTTTGATTACGAAGGGTATTATCCCAATCAAAATTCTTAAAAACCGCTAGATTTTTTATGTTTTTAAATTTTGTAATCATATTATTTCTTTTTCAACCTCAACCTTGGTCATTTTTGAGAGAAGTAAATCTTTTAAATTATTTAAAGAAATGGATTCTCTCAAATTCAATTCTTGTTCTTCAAAGCATCTGGTTAGATAATTTTTAGCTTTATTTAATAATTTAGTTGGTGCCAGTATGAAAGGAATTGATTGGATTACCTCTCTTTTTGCAATGTTGACTTGAGCACTACCACCAGCAGTCTCTATCAATAAATGATTCCCTAATGAAGATGTTAAGAAATAATATAACAAGATTGGTGAGAACTTTTGTTCATCTGTTCTTAAAATTAACAGAGCCTGATTTATTACTCCAATTGGGTCAGTATCTTTTATTAAAGTTATTTTTCCAAGTGTCCCAGAACAACTTATTATTAAATCATTAGGTTGTACGCTAAATCTTTGTAAAGTTCTGTGTTTTTCATTAGAAATAAAATATCTAAAATTCCTATGGTTATATATAGCATGCTGTTGCTCATAGACAGGAACACCTGATGAAACCATATCATCTTTTTTCAATGCAGAACCAAAAGGACCTCTTATATAGCCTTTATCTTTTAACAAACTTCCTAAATCTGTTACTTCCCACCCAACAGGAATCTCCTTATCCAACTCTTCATTGTAAACCATTTCACCACCACTAGATTTATAAGGTTTGCCTTCTGCATTAGGGAACTCAAAATCTACAAACCAATGTTTGTATAGTGCTTGTGCGGTGTCTTCTAGTTTTTGGTTGAGTTGTTCGATGAGTTTTATACGGTTTACTACTGTATTGTATTCTTTTACGATTTCTAATTGTTTTTTTATGCTTGGGACTGGTAATTCTACTTCACACATCTCTTCCCAATCAAATGTTTCTCTCGCAGATCCATGAGACTTGAAACGTGCATAGCGGTCAAACTCTGGTCGTCTAAACCACATCATTAGGTATTCAGGGTTTAATATGTTTTCATCAATAACTTCAAAAGGTATATACGCTTGAGAGATTAAAGCTTTATCATAGTCTTCAAACAAAGCAATGGTTATTTTATCACCATTTCTAGAGGTTACTGGTCCATAAGCAAACTGATTTCTTTTAATGATTTTATAATTTGCCATATTGGTTCCAATAGTATTGGCTATTGAAGGAATAAAAACCTTATTAATACTTAAACCCATTAATGGCAAATCTTCCAAATCTCTATTTCGGATATTTATTGGCTGTATATATTGTCCAAGTTTTTTATAATTTGATGTCATAGCCTAACTTTTTAAAAACTTGTAATAAATCATTTTTTGATGCTTCTTCTTGTTTCAGTAAATCGGTCATTTCAGTTTGCAATGACTTCATCTTATCCTCAAAAGTGATGTTCTCATCTCGGTTTACAAACTCAATGTATTTACTAGGTACTAAAGAATAATCTTTAGCTTTTACTTCTTCTATTTTTGCAGAATAACAGTATTCAGGGATGTTTTGATAAGATTCTTCGACAAGCTCAGAATGACATTGCCAGTTGTGATAGGTTTTTGCAATATCTTCTATATGAGTATTAGAAAATTGGGTGTATTTTTTCTCAAAAGGTTCTCCTATTTGACGTAAGTCCATAAATAGGATTTCATTTTCCCTATTCCTGTAATTACGAGTGGTATCAGGAAGCTTTACACTACGTTCCTTTTTATTGTTATTTAAAATCCAAAGTGTCACAGAAATATCTGTGGTATAAAACATATTTCTAGGCAAAATAACAATGGCTTCTACCAAGTTATTTTCAATAAGTTTTTTACGAATTTTATACTCTTCACCACCTCCAGAAAGCGCACCGTTTGCCAAGATAAATCCAGCCACACCGTTTTGAGACAGTTTAGACACCATGTTTAAAATCCACCCATAATTAGCGTTGCTTTTAGGTGGCACATCATAACCTTTCCAACGTGGGTCGTCTAACAGCTCATTATCAGCTCTCCAATCTTTTTGGTTAAATGGTGGATTAGCCATGATAAAGTCGGCTTTTAAATCTTTATGCTGGTCTTTGGCAAAGGTATCGGCAGGAACATCACCTAAATTGGCCGCAATACCACGAATAGCGAGGTTCATTTTTGCTAGTTTATATGTGGTTGCCGTGTATTCTTGTCCGTAAATAGAGACTTCTTTTTTGTCACCATGATGACTCTCTATAAACTTGATGGACTGCACAAACATACCACCAGAACCACAAGCAGGATCATAAATGATTCCCTTGTATGGCTCTATCATTTCTGCAATGAGGTTTACAATACTTTTTGGTGTGTAGAATTCTCCCTTTCCTTTTCCTTCGGCTAGTGCAAACTTGCTTAAAAAGTATTCGTAGACTCGCCCAACAATGTCTTGCTCTTTATCTTTAAGCGTATCTATATTGTTGATGGTATCGAGTAGTGCAGATAATTTGCTCACATCCATATTAAGGCGAGAGAAATAGTTATCTGGCAATGCACCTTTTAGTGCTGGGTTATTTTTTTCTACGGTGTGTAAAGCTGTGTCTATTTTTAAGGCAATATCATCTTGCTTGGCATGTTCTATAAGATAACTCCAACGAGATGCTTCAGGTAAAAAGAAGACGTTCTTCATATTGTAGAACTCCTTCATTTCAAGATATTTTTCTTTTCCCTCTTGGATGAGTTCTTTTCTGCGTTCTTCAAATTTATCACTTGCGAACTTGAGAAAGATTAAACTCAATACAACGTGTTTGTATTCTGAAGATTCTACAGTTCCACGAAGCTTATTTGCTGAATCCCAAAGGGTTTCCTCGATAGATTTTTGTTTTTTGGTTGTTGTTTTTTTTGCCATAAATAGGTTGATACTTTTAGTTTACCAAATATAAAGGTTTTGTCAGATGATAAGGGTTAACCAACTGACTAGATTTTGCTATTAAATACGTTCTTGGGAGAGAATTATTTATTCGATATAAATGTAGGAAAATAAAAAACTCCAGCAAACCTGCTGGAGTTTTAATATCCATATTTTTTAAGTTCAGGAAGCAACTCTCCTTGACAGTTTAAATTACTTGAACCATTAGGTTGATAAATTAAACCAGCTGCTTCAGTAATAGATAGTGAGTTGTCTAACTCACAAGTAATTGATTTACCTTCCCAATCAGGGAAAAATGATACTTCGAAAGTGGTTTTGACCTTGCAACCTTTTTCTCCCATACCAACAATTTCGTATTGGGTTTTTTGAGAGTATGGTTTTAATATCTCGTCAATACCAATTGCAGAGGTACAGTTTTTAAATGCAGTTTCAAAACATCCTTTAGAACCACAGTTATAGCTTTTTTGAGCAATAGTAGCTTCACTTTCTATAAGTTCTGTGATAAATTCTGAATCTTGATTTTGAGAATCTTCTGCATCTGAAGGCTGAAATGTATAACTGTTGTTACTGTTTGTAGTGTCAGGTTCTTGAACTGGATTTGCTATTTCATTGGCATAGGCGTCACTTAATGAGGCTTTTTCGGTTTGAAGAAGGTATTTACCGTTATCTTGTGAGATGTTGGTTACTTTTCTTAAAAATCCAAGTGGCGCATTGTCTAAAACGCCAGCAACCACAATGTCATTTACTTTAATGTCGTGGTTATTATTAGTTAATGTAACTTGGGTTTCTGTAACCAAAGCAACGTCTGTGTTTTCTAGGGTTACTGTTTTAGCATTATTTTCAATGTTGGTGTTTGAGGTGTTTTCTGTTTCTTGGATTATATTTGGTTGTTCAATCTGTTCTATTTCTGCAACTTGATTTTGGTCAATATTTTGAATTTGAGTACTATTGTTTTTTAGCATTTCAAGTAGCACATTATCATTCATTTCATTGTAGCCAATAAGTCCACCAGCAATGAGTACTGGAATTAAAAAAGGTAAAATAGCATTTAGTTTCATAAATACTATTTTACCAGTTTTTTAGTTTTTTGGAAATTAATTATTGACTACAGTTACCGTCTATGATGTCTTGTTGTGTTGGGTTGTAGGCGTTATTACTTATACTAAAACTTCCTGTAAAATTACCATTTATAAATAGATTTGTTAGCCCACAATAATCTGCAATATCACTGTATGAAGAAGAAAAGTTACCATCTAATAGGTCTACATTGGATATCCAGTTTAAATCAACAAACCGACTATTTTGAATAGAAACATTTCCATTTATGGCCTGGATATTTGATAAACCACTTACATTTTCAAGGTTTAAGTTCTGGTATAAGATTAAGTCTCCATTTAAAGAAGTAACATTACTTAGAGCATTAATGTTTTCAAGATTCATTGTATACATTATTCTCAATCCGCCATTTATAATCTGTAAATTAGATAAAGCATCAATGTTTTCCAATGAGTTTCCTGCTAAAGATAGATCATTAACATTAATAAGATTTTCTAATCCATCTAAACTTGTAATTCCTGTATACTCAATTAACAAACTCCCATTGAAACTAATGACATTTGAAAACATATTTAAATTATTCAAAGGGAAATCATTTAAGCTTAGACCATTTCCAATAGTTGTTAAGTTTGATAGCCCGTCAATATCATATAAAAGTTGACAATATGATATTTCTAAACTCCCTCCAATTATTGTTAGGTTTGAAAAGCCATTTAAATCAGATAATTGAAAATTATGTGATAGACGAATATTTCCTGTGACCTCTGTAAGGTTTATAAGTGCATCAATATTAGTAATAGAGTTGTAACCATTATAAATTAATAAATTACCTTCAATTTTTGAATAATTATTTGAACCAAAATTATCAACTTGAACTTGAGTTTGTAAAACAACATTTCCAACAAATGTACCACCATCCACCTGTCCTTCATCTGTAGTAAAACTCCAAATAGGTGATGTTGCTAAAACAGTATTGGTGTTACTAATAGTTTCTACATACCAATAATAGGTTGTGTTTTCTTGTAAATTAGAATAGCCGTAAGTGGTTTGGCTACCTAAATCAAATTGTGTTGTAGGATTTGTATTGGTGTCAAAATACAGTCTATACGTCGCATCAGTTGGTGTATTTGCGCCTGCTGTAAAAGAAAGGTTTCCATCTAAGGTTAAATTAGTTGCACCATCATTTGGTGTAGGGTTTGTTACAGGCTGTGTATTTGCAGTATTTGTTAGTGTGGTAAAGCTCCATATAGGTGATGTTGCTAAAACAGTATTAGTGCTGCTTATTGTTTCTATATACCAATAATACTGTGTTCCCTCTTGTAGGTTTGCGTAGTTTAAGGTGTTTGTATTAGCATCAAGGTTATAAACTGTTGTAGGGTTTGTGTTGGTGTCAAAATACACTTTAAACGTGGCATCTGTTGGTGTGTTAGCACCTTCTGTAAATGATAAATTACCGTTTAAAGTAATATCTGTTGCTCCGTTTGTTGGGTTTGGTGTGTGGGCAGGATTAACAGTAGTTGTGCTTTCAGCTGTAGCAGATAAGTTGATTTCAGTTGCTTGAATAATATTTCCATTTCCATCTTTTACATAGGCTGTAGCATTTTGTACACCAGTAGTATTGCTAAGTGTCCAAGTATTTACTGCAACACCACCTGCATCAGTGATTATGTAATCTGAACTAAAACTACCATCTGTAGTTTCAAAAAACACTGGCACGCCAGCAACGGTTTCTCCTGCACTATTTTTTACCTCAATTTCAATAGGCGATGACAAAACTGAATTAACCTGCCCTGTTTGGTTATTGCCTACAGTAACTTGAGCGGTTTCAGGTGAAGTGAATAAATCATAATTGAAAATATTTCCTGACGCACTTGCTATTGAAGTTGATAATTCATCTATATGAAAAATAGATACATCTAGACTTGTATTATAATCTACTCCTAAATCTATTTCGGTATCCCAAGTTATAGGTGCGTTTTGAATGGATGCATTTACATTCAATTCTTCATAAGCAATCAGTTCCCCTTTTGGACCTAATAATCCAAAAGCATAAACCTCTACTTCTGGAACAATTTCTAAACGTTGGTTAAGATTAAAGTCTCCATTTATTGAATTAGCTAGGTTAGTTTCTACATTTTGATACTCTGGTTGAAAAGTAGGTATAGAAAATAGCCCATCATAACTTGCTCTTGCTTCAAAATTATTTTTTGTTGAAATTTCTGGTGTAATGTTTAATTGAGCTTCAGTTGTAGCGGTTAATCTAGCCTTTAAAGTCACCTTTATTGATGCAGCAAAATATGGTGGGATAGGGATGATTTTAGTATAGCTTCCTAGTTCTTTATCAATAGGTTCAATTAAATTAACAGAACCATTGGTCGTGGCTTCGATATCTAATTTTATATCTGTGTCTATTGTTGTGTAAATAGAAGAATCAAATTCTTGTAAACTACCAATATTTACAGGAACACCAACCAAAACAGTACTTAAAGGTAAATATTTATAACGCATATCTACAGCGTTATTTACTTGTAAGCTGCCTTCAGGAATAGTTACATTAAAGGTGTTTGAACTATTTGAATATAATTGAACATTCGTCAAGTTTACATATACAGTATTGTTGTTTACAGAAAGCGTTACACCGTCGGTAACAGATTGTTCATTAATAGAAATGTTTGGTAAATTAACAGTAACTAATGGATCGGTACCACTATATAATTTGAATTTTCCTGATTCTAATTTATCAGGATTTGAGGATGCATTTTTAGCTCTATTGGTAGGTGTGGCTACTTCGACAATAGCATTAGTGAAAAATGTATCTAAAGACCCTAAAATTGCAGTAATACCATTTGTTCTACCACTTGTACTTGAAGGGGCATTTTTAATTATCCAAAGTCTTCCTCCGTTTGAATAATCTACAATAACATTCCCTTTTTTAATTTTTTCAGGATTGGTAGCTTCTACGTTAATAGTATATTCTGTTCCAAAATCATTAGTTGTTGGTACTTGATTTACTATTTCAATAGCTGTTGGACTGTACACAACTAGCGTATCTTGATTGATTGGTTTTACGTCTATTTGTAAACCTAATTCGTTGTATTGCGGACTATTGTCTGGGTTCGTATCATCATCTTTGTTACAGCCTATAAATACAATTAGAATTATTAGAAGAAGTACTTTTTTCATCTTAACAAGATTTAGGATTATCTCGCTAAAATGCAACACTTTACAGTCAATAAAAAACTAAAAGGAAAATGTGGGTTTTTTAAATGAATATGTTTAAATATGTGTATTATTTTAATTCACGGTAAAGGTAAAAACTTCCCCAACATTAGTTGCACCATCGGTATCTGTAACCCATATAGACCATTGATATGTGGTTCCAGTATTTAACCCAGTTACTTCATAACTTGAAATGTTAGCAGTTTCTTCAATTAAAACTAAATCTTGTCCTACTTCAGAAAAATAGACCTTGTAACTTAAATCACCAGCTGTTGTTTCGTTATCGCTTCCCTGCCATTGTAAGAGTGGTGATTGGTCTGAAAGTGTTGCTTCGTCTTCAGGGTAATAATATTCAATTTGTGGAATAGTATTGTTGGTACCATCTCCTTGGGTATAGAGACTTCGGGTTTCACTAAAGCTACTGTTATCAATGGCATTAATGGCTTCAACTTTCCAATATAAGGCTGTACTTTGAGGTAAGCCAACATTGTAAAATGTATTTGTAGTCTCATAGATATCGACATTACTATCAAAATTTGAGGATTGAGAAATGTATAGTTTGTATTCAATACTACTATTTGATACATCAGTAGATGCTTCCCATTCAAAGGTTATATTGTCATTTGAGCACTCGGTTTCGTGTAAAGGAAAAATAAGTTGAGGTGGCAAAGGTGTTAATGCATCTTGTATATAAAACGACCATGTTTGGCTATAATTACTCCAATTGTTATTTGAATCTAGTGCTCGTACCTTCCAAAAATAGGTGTGGTTTGGTTCTAGATAATGATAGAAAGAAATACCTTGAGCCATCTCACTATGCGATGTAGTAAAATTGGCATTCGTATCGAAAGTTATTTGATAATTAACCACATCGTTATCTGGATCGCTTGCCTGTGTCCATTCAAAATACAATAACTCATCGACCTCTTGGGTAACTATAGTTGAATTATTGTTAGGCGAAATCAAGCTTGGTGGACTTGGTGGAATATTATTATTTGTTGTTCCACCAGAACCATCGTCATCACTTCCACAAGCGACTATTATTAAACACGTAAAAACATAAATTACCTTTTTCATTCTTTAATAATTTTAAATGTTGTTTCGCCTAGCTTTGGGAAGGTAGCGAGATATACACCTATTGGTAAGTGTTGAATTGAAATTTCAATTTGATTATTGGATATTGTTGGTGCAAATTCGCCAACCAAACGACCATTTACATCAAATAACTGTACTTCTAAAATCGTTACATCGTCTATTGTGGGAATAGTGAAATACACCTTGTCGTTTGTAGGGTTTGGGTATAAGGTAATGGCATCGACTACACTTAAGGTTTCTCTAAAGATTCCTTCACAAGCTTTTGCAGTTGTTACTTCAACCACATCGCCATGTAGTGCATCAAAGGTAAATTCAGATTCATTGGTGGTGCCAATTACCTCATCATTTAATTTAATAGTAAAAGGTGCTGTACCTTTGGTCATTTCAACGGTAAAACGGCCATTGGTGTTTGCCATTCTACTTACAGCTTCTAATGGTTCGGGTTCATCGAGGTTTAAGATGAAAGTCTTTTTATAAATAGAGTTATCAATGCCATCAATAGTTACAAATACAAAGTATTCGCCACCTTCAAGGTAATCAATATTTAATGTCCAATCGTTAGTTGTTGATAGCTGAAAGGTTTCATTAAAACTATTGTCTGGACTATCTATTTCTATGTTATAGGTGTTTTTTCTATCCACTTCTATGTGGATGATGCCATCACTGCTATTTATACAAGTTAAACCAACAGTTGATATATTGTAGTTGTTTTGTGGTAATTCTACGTCTATGGTTTTACCAAGACGATTACCCAAATTATCGTATTGATACTCGTAAACAATACCATTATTAAAAACAACCTTTACCAAACGGTTAAGGTTGTCGTACTCATAGGCGCGTTGTTCTTCATGCCAATTTTGGGCGAATAGGGTGATTGGTAATAGGAATAGTAAGTGTATTAGGTTTTTCATGTTTTTCTAATTAACTAATTTAAATGTTCCTCCTCCAGAAAATTGATTTTTATAAACAATACATTTTTTATCTAAAATATTTATTCCATTTTTCAAGAATCTTGATGGTTTATTATCTAAAACACCATCAACTAAATCATCATAATTATAGTTTTTTATTGCATCATAAATTTTATCAACATTAATAATTAGGATTACCCCAGTATCTGAGGATAGTGTTTTTAAATCATTAACTGAATTTTCTGTTTCCTTTAGTATTGGTTTTATGCATTTACCTTTAAAACTACCAACATATTCTGCAAAAGGAGAATCCATATAAGGGAAAACATTTTTTCTGATTTCATTTAAATTAATTTGATTCCTTTCTTTTGATAAATAGTTCTTAATATCATTAAAATATAAAGCATCAATTAATATATATTTTTCCTTTTTAAAAATCATAATTGTTTTTAATACTTAATGTAATTTAAATGGTCAAGACCAAAATCTTGAAGAAGACTCTCTCCGAAATAAAATACTTCAGAAGCATTTGCATTGGGATTATTTTCAATAAATTCAAGCCATCTTTGATTCCATCTACCAATAAACTTACCATCTAGACCTTTACCATGAACCCCTCTTAAATGAGCTCTTTGACTTAATGGAATGGTAAAATCATTAATTGAAATACCTCTTTTTGCAAACCAGCTTCCAAATTGTTGAGGAAATATATGATGCTTATGCAATGATGAAGCCCCCTCAATTAATAACTGCCCACCTTGAACAATTTCATCACTATATTTAGCTGCATATTTACCACCTTTAGCCAAATAACTACCAGGTGCAGGTGTAAATACCGCCATAAAATCCCAAAAGAATAACCCCGCATTTTCTAAATTTGGGTTATTATATAATGAGTAACTACTTTCTCCCAGAGATGCAACATCTAATGCTGTTTCCCAATAATTTCCAGTTTTGTCTATCCCACTTATCGGATTATTCTCAGCATAAGGATACAAATTCGTACTCCAAATTGGGTCTTGAGTTAAGAAACGTCCAAGTTTAGCATCATAATATCTCGCCTTTATATAATATAACCCATTGTGTGTGGTTACATCGTTCATTATACCGTATTTACCTAAATATGTAAATAAACCAAAGGTTTCTGTGTCTGTAGTTTGTTGCGTTACCACATTACCAAAATCATCATATTTATTAAAGTGATTGAAGGCAATATAACCCTGTGGATTACTTCTAAAAACTACACTACCACGTATGTCTCCGTGAAAGTAATTGGTAATGAGTCCTGATGGAGTAACTGAAAACTCTAAACCAGAAGCTCCATATACATAGAATACTTGTTCGTTAGTAGTAGGGTTATACTCTTTAATAACATTGTTATTGATAATATCCCACACATAGCGTTTGGTTTCTGGTGTTGTTGTGCTTTGTAGTATGTTTTTCTGTACTCGGTTACCATAGGCATCGTATTGTAATTGGAAATCAATATTGGTAGTTCCGTTATTTCCTGTAACGCTGGTAAGTTGGTCATCAATATTGTATTGATAGTTGATATTTCCTTTTTGTATAGTGTTACCATCGGTATCAACGGTTAATGTTTCACTTCCTGCTTGGGTTATGTGATTAGTTGAATTGTAGGCATAGGTTTCGTCTTGTAGGTTAAACTGTTGGTCTTCTTCGTTTTCAATAGCTTCATAATACCTACTGTTGTCAGTGAGTACATTTCCTGCAACATCAAGGGTTACTTCTTGGCTAAACAAGACATCTAAACCTCCCATGTCGTTATGGCGAATATGCTCAATTTTGGTTAGTCTTCCTGCATCATCATACGAGTATTGAGCTTCAATAACTTGGTCGGTATGATAAAAGATTTTATCTAATCTGTTGTCATCAAGGTAGAGGTATTCTACTGCTGTTTGAGTTGTTCCATTTGTAGTTGTTCGTATTTCTTGCAGTCTGTTTTTTGCATCGTAGTAGTAGTGCACATGAAAATCAGAAGGACTATCTGGGTAGTATATACGTGTTATGTTGCCTACATTGTCATAATCGTAAGTAATGGTGTTGTTGGGATCGTTGTCTATTTCGACTTCATCTAATCGGTTTAAGGTGTCATAATCAAAATTGTAGCGTAAATCGTCAGAAGCTATGCTAGAAATTAATCCTTCTTTTTTGCCGTCACTACTGCCATAATAATCTATGTCTGAAATAGTTCCTGCTTCATTAAGTTTTCCATCACTTAAATAATCATAATTAATTTCTTGCCCACTTGGTTTTATATATTTATCTAATGTACCATCATCGTTGTATTCATATTGCTTTACTAACGAGCCAAAAGTCTCACTAACAACTTGGTCTTCGGTATTGTAGGTAAAACTTGTATTTACACCATTTGCATTGGTAATGGTAATAAGGTTGTCGTTTTGGTCATAATTAAATGTGGTGGTTAAACCACCGATATTAGTATGACTGGTTAGGTTATCGTTATCATCATGGATAAAAGATGATGTTTGGTTATTTATGGTTTGGGAAAGTAAGCGATTAACACCATCGTAACTAAAGGTAGAACTTAAGCCTTCAGGTGCATACATAAGTGATACCACACCATCACTTTCATAGGTGTAGTTTATGGTTATGCCCTCTTGATTGGTAACAGACGTTACTTGACCAAAACTGTCATAACCAAAGGTAACACTATGCCCTAAAGCATCTACAATAGATGTTAGATTGTTGTTGCTATCATAGTTAAAAAAAGTGTCGTTACCATTGGCATCTTGATAGTGAATGAGGTTGTTATTGCTATCGTATTCAAAATCCTCATCGGTAATGCCCTCTTTTTGTATTTCGGTTACATTGCCATTAGTATCGTATTCATAATCTATATCTAAACCATTAATGTTAATGTTGGTTGGTAAAAGCGCATTAACATTTGTTGGATTTGGGTAGCTAATATTAATATCTTGGGTATCATTTTGAAAATGAGTAACCATACCAACACTGTTAAATTCATAATCAAAATCTTGGGTGTCGCCTATAGTTGGCATAGGCATCGTTACCGTAGATGTAATAGCATCATAGTTACTGTAATCTACATTTATTAATATTGAAGGATTATCGTTAATTTGATAGGCATTTAACTTTCCATCATTATCATCGTCATATTCAGCGGTAACGCTGTTGCCTTCAGGCAACCTTACTTTTCGTAATAAATATTGTTGGTATGCGTGTTCATCAGGTACGTCATCATCAGTAGCGAGATAGTAGTAGCGTGTATCTTGTCCTTTTGCGTCATAGAAGCGTTTAAGACGATTGATATCATTCGTATAAGTGAAGCTAATTTGTCTATTAATAGGGTCTTCTATGTAATCAATAAGGTCTGTATTGTTGTGATAGTAAAAGTGTAATTTTTTTCCAGAAGGTGCCTCAACCCATTCAATGCGTTTAAAATCGTTATCGACATCACTTGTTTCATACTCAATATTGATTTCGTTTCCATTGGAATCAACAATTTGTACGAGATAAAAAATTTCTTCATCATCATCTAACTGTTCAAAATAGTATTGAGTTTGGTCTTTGGTTTTAATATTTAGAATATCGTCTCCTGTCCCATAGGTGAAGTTGTTATAAACTCCTTTGGTAATATATTCAAGTTCAGTATCATCCCAAATATGGATAGTTCCATCAGACCAGACAATATAAAAGAAGATTTGACCATTTATTTCTTCTCGTTGGACATAGGAATTGTAGGTGTGTGTCCATCCACGACCTAATGGTTTAATAGGAAAATACGATTGAGGTAATTCAACCATTTGGGTGCTGTAGTAATGTGAAAAATTCAAATTAAATTTTACATCAGGAATTACAAAACTATTTTTTGCATAATGACTGAATACACCTTGTTCTAAACCACGTAAAAAATTTAAATTTGTTGATTGATAGTTATTAGGTGTAAAATAGTTGTCTTCATTAAGCAATTCGGCATTTGATACAGGGTGATAACTTGTATTTTGAACGTTTGAAACGATAGTGACTAACTCGGTTGTTGTTATACCAAAATCACTATTAAAATTACTTCCAAAAAGACCATCTAACAGATTTAAATCTTCTGCTTCATTGATATAACCATAGTATTCGTGGTTAGGATCTACATCATTATATGAAACTGAACCTGTAAAATCAGGTGGAATATTCCAGGCTTCCATAATAGCAACCAACGCTTCCCCACGACTAACAATTCCTGATGTTAATAAGTAGCCACTTGAATCCAAATGTCCTAAAACAGTAATTCCGTCACCATAGTCTAGATAACTTACAAGGCTTATTTTTTTATCTAATTCAACGCTTCCTGTGTTATCAATATACGCAGTTGGATAACTTGCCATTGGTTGATAGTTATCTGGATTGTTTTGGTTGTAGACGACTTCATAGATAAATCCTGCAAGTGAACCACGATATACACAATCATTAGTACATTGAGAATAACTAATCCATGAGATAATAAAAAGTGATATGGTAAATAATAGTTTTTTCATGAGTGTATTATTTGTTTTTAATACTTTCACTAGTTACATAAAAATGAGCAATCCGTTTTTTTACTTCAGGTTTAAAGCGTTCAGATATTTTATATTTCTCACCATCACGTAATTGAAAAAACGAACCATTGATGGTTCCTTTTAATTCATCAGGATGAATGTTAACAATCATGTGCTCACTAATCTGTACAAAGTAGTATGGCAGTAGAGGTAATAAACTTTTAAGATTACAAGGCAAATACAGAGATTGATTTTGCCAATCTAAAAACCGAGTGTAGTTATTTTTCAGTCGAACAAATTCTTTATAGTCTTTTCCTGTTGATGCCGATTCATCTATTTGGGTCGTGTTTCGTGTAAAGTAGGCTACGTTGTTAAGTTCTACTGTTTTTTGTTGAATCTTGTCTTTTGATAGTTGTTTGGCTTCTTGAACATAATCTACATACCCAAGAATATATTTATCCTTAATAGGTACATTGTTTTCTTTATAATTCAAAGTTAATACCGTTTGTATGGAACGAATGAGTCGCTTCTCATCAAGATGAGGCTTGGTTTGTATAATAATAGGCTCTTCTTCGGTAAGGTTAATATTTTTTTTAGGGATAAAGTCGTCATGTTTGGTTTGAAGGCTTTCGTAAAAGGTTTGGTCGTCATCCAAATCGGTTACATAGATAAAAGGAATGTTGTATTCCTTTTTAAGCAAATTGCCTAAGTAAATACCGTTATGTTCGCCTTGTAAATCTATATCCAATAGCACCAAATCAGGTCTTTTTTTGTTAATGTTACCAATAGCCTCCTCTACACTTGGCGCGTAATCATCAACTGAATAATGGTGCTCTTTCAAGATCATTTTAAGGCGTTTATAGATGAGTGCTTTGTCTTCAACAACTAAAATGTGTGCTTTTGTCTTCATTTATGCAGCAGTTTTGGGTAAGGTTATGTTCATGGCAACACCATTGGAACCATCAATGGTAAATGTGCCACCATACTCTTTGGTTAATAATTTAATGGTTTCCAGCCCAAAAGAATCCAATTCATTAATATCAAAATCTTTTGGTAAGCCTTTGCCATTATCTTTAAGTGTTAGTTTATATACATTGTCTTGAGAGGTTAAGGCAATATGTATGGTGCCTTCTTTTTGGTCTTCAAAAGCATATTTATAAGAGTTGGTAACAAACTCATTTACTATTAACCCAACAGGAAAAGAGGTATTGGCTAGTAACGTTTCGTTTTCATTAGTTGTATTGGTAATAGTTACACTGTCTTTCTCATAAGCTTGTTTCACATTTTCAACCAAGGTGTCAATATAGTTTTTAGCCTGTACAGAAGTTACATCATCCTTTTTAAAGAGTTGTTTGTGTACTTCAAACATACTGCGCATACGGTTTTGAAGGTCGTTAAGTTTGTTTTGGTAGGCTTTGTCTTCAAAACGTCCTTTAGCAAGATTGATAAATAAATCGATAAACGAGAGATTGTTTTTCATACGATGATGCAACTCCTTTTGCAAAGTTTCTACCATGTTCTTTTGTTGTTCTATTTCGTCTTTTTGGTTACTAATGATTTGTTTGGCTTTGGCTTCTGCTTTGTATCGCCTCCAGATAAAGAATGCAGAAACACTCAATAGTAAGATTCCCAACCCTAATATCCAGCTTCGGGTATTGGCTTTTTGGGTAAGTAGTTCTTGTTCTTGTGTTGCAATTTTTTGCTCGGCGAGTTGTTTTTCTTTTTTTTCGGTTTGGTATTTGGTTTCTATGTCTGAAAATTTTGAATCTAGGTTTTGTTTATTAATGGAGTCATTTATCTTTTTGAATTTTTTATGATATTCAAGGCTTTTTTTGTAATTGCTTTTACCTTCGTAAACTTCTGATAAATTTGAAAATATAGCTGATTTAGAATTGTTGTCTATAATATTGGGAGTGATGGTGTCTTTAGCAATTTCTAATAATACCATTTCAGCTTTATTGTATTGTTTTAGATTCAGATAGGCATTTGATAATGTTAAGTTAGCTCCACTTATTGCTAATTTATGGTTGATTTCTTTTGCGATTTTTAATGCCAATTCGCCATATTTAACAACACTATCATACCTATTAATTTTCTGATAAACGACAGCAATATTATTTAACACATCAAATTCATATAATTTGTCATTTTGTTTTCTAAAAAAATCTAAAGCTATTTTATTGTGATGAAGAGCCTTGTCGTAAATTCCCCACCTTGAATAATTAATACCTAAACCATGATGGTTCATGTTAACATAGGTTTGAAGAGAAACACTATCAGAAAATTCTAATGATTTTAAGAAATACTCTTCTGCTTTCTTATAATTTTCTATACCCATATATTTATACCCAAGTAGGTAGAGCGAATAACTTTTTTGAGTTGGAGCATTTGTTTTTTCCGCAATTTCAACTCCTTTTAAAATAGCTTCAATACTATTATCAGTTTGTCCAATTTTATCATAGGCTGCAGATAAATTAGAATAGATAGTTGAAAGAACGGTTAGTTTATTACCTCCGCCATTTTTATTGTATTCTACAATCCCTTTATTGTAGGTTTCAATTGCCTTTTCGTATAATTGAAAATGGTGATATGCTCTTCCTAGTTGATTAATATCCAGTAAGTATCCTTTTAAGTTGTTTCTGTTTTTATTTATATCTAATGCTTTTTTTGCGAAATAAAAGGCTTTTGAGGAATCCATCTTTTTCATGTAAGCCTCTGAAATATATTTATATGCTTTAGTTTCTAATTCGTAATTATTTAGTGATTTAGAAATGTCAGCCATTTCAGTGAAGTAAGGTAATGCATCATTTAATGATGCTTCACTAATGAGAAGAGAGTTTAAGGAATCTAGAATAAAAAGTTTTGATTTCTGGGTATTGCTTTGATCCAAAGCGATTTTAAGGCTATCAATTTTACTCTCTTGTCCAAAGTTCAAAAAACTAATAAATAATACAGATAATAATAGAAGATGCTTCATGTAAGAAATTTAACATTAAATATAAATGTTAAAATTTTAACATTCAAAAGAAATCAATGGTTATTTTTCATAAATGAATTATCACTAATTTTTAGTGTTTTTTCACTTAAAAAAATTAGATTTTCACAGTTTTAAGCTTATGTTTAAGTGGTATTGAACTGTAAAATGATTGATTATCATGGCTTTAGTATAAAAATAAATGAATGCCAAAGGCATGATTAGTAATATAGTTGTGTTTGAATGTTAGATTTTACCTTTCCAATCCAAGATCTCGATTTTTGGTTCTGGAAGATTTTAATTCTTGAGTTCTTGATTTTTTTATATCTAGGCTATAGGCGAGTTCTCCATCTCTCAGCCCTTCAATATATTTGTTAGAAGAAGATGTGTTGAGAATGTTTTCTTATAATTTTGGTTTTTGCTGTTTAAGAAGATAGCCATTATTAAATCCTTTAATGTATTTTTCCATATTTATTAGCACCAAACCTAATAATGGGTCTTTATACTCGGCAGCGGTCAATTTAGAATTGGCTCTTAAGTCGTCTGCTGCGTCCCAAAGTTCGGTTTCTAGCTGTTTTATGTTTTGTTGGATCATGTATAATTTAAATAGCGATTATAAAAGAATCTTATATTTTTTAAAAATATAACTTTTACTTAAAACATAGATGAGGATTTCCTCAATTATTCAGAAGAATTTACAACCTCACAAGTTACTGATTGATTTCAAACCTAATAAAAACTTAAAACTATCAATCTCTTATCTCTGGCTATCTATCCTTTTAGTAACATGAAGTATCCTAAAAACAAAAGTTCTTTTATAGAATGAGCCATAAAAACACTTTTACTTTATAACAATTAATATCTAAAACACCCTTTACTTTGTTACAAACAAATTAAAAAACAACCTTTACATTAAATCATTTTTAATGCTTCATTATTAATCTATAATCATTAATTTCATGTAATTTTATAATCTCAACCTTTATCTGCTTTATATGCCATTGCAAAAAACAGGAAGGAGTTAGAAATCCTAAACCCATGCCCATATTTAAAAAATTAGTGATAATGATTGTACTGGGAATACTAGGATTGGTATTGTATGCTTTATTCTTTTACAACCCCTGCAATTACAGCCACAAAAAACCCAATCCCGACAACAAGTACCAACTCTTAATTGCAAATGAAGGGAGCCATTTCAAAGATTCCGTAGTTAGCGTATTAACACAACATTACAGCTCTAAACCCGTAAACATTAAAATCATTCCCCTAAGTGCCTTATCTCAAATAGAACCCAAAGAGTATCACGCCATAGTCCTCCTCTTTTCTTGGTACACCTGGAAACCTCCTCCTGAAGTGGAAGGATTTGTACACAAGCATCATAACTGCCTGGAAAACATAGTCAGCTTTAGCACCTCTTTTTATGGAAACCTGAAAATGAAGGAATTGGATGGAATAACGGGTGCCTCAAAAATGAGTGATGCAAATGGCTATGCCCAAAAACTTATTGAAAAAATAAACCCTTTGCTCAATATTGACAAGCAAAACTGAGCAAAAATTATTTTATATTTCTACTAAAATAAGCAACCCATAGAACAGACAAACAATTCCCTAATCCTTAACAGACAAAACCGAAATCCCAACCCCTTCCTTCGCTTTCAACAAATACAGCTCCCCATCTATGTCTTGATAATAACGAATGCCAATAACTCCCAGTTCCAATCCCAGACCAGCAGGTGTTTCGGTAACAGCAAAACTTAAGGAATCTCCTGCAAAATCTTTGGCCAATACCAAACTGTCCGCCAAATGCAATTTATAATCCAAAGTCTTAAAATTAAAATCCAAAACCCCAAACTGTAAGGCAATATGGGTAGCTCCCGAAATAAAAGAAACTTGTTTCATTTGAAACTTCGGAATGGTCAATGTGTATGTGTCCCAATCCATCTCAAAATCAAAAGGCAATACGTTTTTAGGTTTACAATCTGGTGTATATGTAAAACGTACCAGGCTTCGTTTGCCTTCATCCAATTCAAGCCCTCTATACACCAAGCGTTGTCCACGCCCATTCACAGGATCCAAAGCCTTCAAACCCGTAAATAAAGTCATCAACCTACTGTGAAATAGAGGAAACTTATGTTGAACGTAAAACGGTCTTAAGGCCTGCCTAAAAACCTTATTCAACCGGGAACAATGTCCAAATTCACTATTGTTCTCCCTTACACGTACCATACTCGCTTTGGTTTTAATAGCCTCCCTGGTAAATCCACCGCCAGCTTTGCGGCTTACAGGTTTACCTAATAACTCATAAAAATTAATGCCCCAAATTGTACCAATAATGGTAAATAAACTCTTGTACTTTGCCATAATTTCTGTTTTTTTAAATGAATAATTCGATCTCTATACCTTTTAAATAACTGCCAAAAACCCCACCTGAACAGACAGGGAAGCAAAATCAAAACCCCAACCCTCTTAATACTTAATACTCAATACTTAATACTTAATACTTAATACTTAATACTTAATACTTAATACTTAATACTCAATACTTAATACTCAATACTCAACACCCCACTCCCCTTAACCCCCTAACTCCCATAAAGATACTAAATATTTCCATTATATTTATGCCGTGCTTATGTCGTGCTTATACCGTGCTTATGTCGTGCTATATTCCTAATAACCTCGTATAAGATGAGGCCTAGATCAAATCAACCTCAGTTCAATTACCAACAAAGGATTATTGAAGCTTTCACCTTTGTAATGGAAATGCATACAGGCTATTCGCTTACGCCAAAATAGGGTCATGGAAATGAATGCCTAACAACCCTTCTATACAAACTCTGGCGTACTTGCAAAAACCTCATGGCTGTTCATGACATTTGAATTAAAATTGGCACTACGCCTCTGGTGCTCCCTAGCGAAGCCTTCAAAAAATACAGATGCCACATGCATAACCAAAACCAGGTTCATCTCTTCTATGCCTTTACACGCAACCAATGTTTAATCCTCATCCTAAAAATTTTATAATTTTAAGTAAACTTTAATAAGCAACTCCGACTTAAATGGGTACATTCATGTTCAAAACAAAAAAACCATGCAAAAAACCTATTACGACCCAGCAGACCTTAAAAAATTTGGTAAAATATCCGATTGGAATGAAGAACTCAGTTCTAAGTTCTTTGAGTATTACAATACTGTTTTTAATGAAGGAGCACTTTCCGAAAGGGAAAAATCCCTGATTGCTTTAGCTGTAGCTCACACCATACAATGTCCTTATTGTATTGATGCTTATACAGGAGACGGCCTGCAACGCGGCATCACTAAAGAAGAAATGATGGAAGCTCTACATGTAGCTGCTGCCATTCGTGGTGGCGCTTCTTTGGTTCATGGCGTACAAATGATGAATAAAGTGAATAAATTAGACCTTTAAGCTCTGGACAAACGCAGTCAAGACCGCAATTTAATATCATAAAATGATCGATTCCCTACATAAACGCCAAAGTGAGTTGGCAAATAGCAACAAACAACTGGAATTTCTATCCAACGGTATCTTTAAAAATGGCGAACTTACCACCTTCAACAATAAAATTGCTGAAACCAAACAGTTCCCATTAAAACCAAAAAAACTGGAAGTACTTCAAATCAATTTGGGCTACATGTGCAATCAGGTTTGCGAACACTGCCATGTGGATGCTGGTCCAGACCGAAAGGAAATCATGACCAAAGACACCATGTTACAATGCTTAAAGGTGATAAAAAACACGCAAGCTCACACCCTGGACCTTACTGGTGGTGCCCCAGAAATGAATCCCCATTTTAAATGGTTTGTGGAAGAAGCAACCAAAATTGGCATAAAGGATGTTATTGTGCGCTCCAACCTAACCATATTAAGGGCGAATAAAAAATATTACAGCCTCCCGGGGTTTTTTAAAAAACACAACATTCATGTGGTGTCCTCCATGCCTCATTGGACCAAAGGCAAAACCGATAAACAACGTGGTTCTGGTGTTTTTGATAAGTCCATTAAAGCACTTCAGGAACTCAATGCCATAGGTTATGGCATGCCAAACAGCCACCTAAAACTGGATCTGGTGCATAACCCTTCTGGTGCTTTTTTACCGGGAAATCAGGTGGCTTTGGAAAAAGAGTTTAAAAAAGCACTGCTGGAAGATTTTGGCATCCAGTTTCATAACCTTTTTACCATTACAAATTTACCCATCAGTAGGTTTTTGGATTACCTCATTGCCTCTGAAAATTACGAGGACTACATGTACGCGCTGGTAGAGGCCTACAATCCAGAAACCGTTAAAAACCTCATGTGTACCAATACCATTTCTGTGAGTTGGAATGGCTTTTTATACGATTGCGATTTTAACCAAATGCTGGAACTCCCTGTAAACAGCAACCTAAAACATATTAGTGAATACAACGAAGAAACATTGCAAAACAGAAACATCATCACCTCACAACATTGCTATGGTTGCACTGCTGGCGCTGGCAGCAGCTGCCAAGGAAACCTAATTCCATAGTAAACAGACAGCTCATGAGCCAAAAACACAAAGTACAACCTAAGCACAAGTCACCTAAACATGAAACATAATCTCTCAATCATATGCTTATTCTTTGTAGCTGCATACACTGGATTTGCTCAGGAAAGCTTGGATGGCTTACTCAAAAAACACCATACTTCAAAAGTCCCATATATCTCTGTGGAAGAATTGGCCATGCCTAATACCCAAGCCTTGATTTTGGATGCTCGTGAGTTTCAAGAATACCAAGTAAGTCATATCAAAGATGCTGTTTTTGTTGGTTACAACACCTTCAATTTAGAGCAAACAGCCTTATTAATCAACAACAAACAACAGCCTATTGTAGTCTATTGCTCCTTAGGGATCCGTTCCGAAACAATTTCCAATCGCTTATTAAAAGCTGGCTATACCAATGTCTACAATGTATATGGAGGTATATTTGAATGGGTTAACAATGGGTTTGATGTGTATGACAGCAAAGGCAATAAAACCAATAACATCCATGCTTTTTCTCCTGAATGGAGCAAATGGCTTAAAAAAGGGAATAAAGTTTTTAATTAACAAATCATGGGCATTCTAAATACCAAAGACACCAATAACAACAAGGAATTAGCTTTCAGTTTTCATTTCCCAACTTCCAAAAAAGCCCTAATCATCTTTACCAGAAACCCGGAATTGGGAAAATGCAAAACCCGTTTGGCTAAAAGCATTGGGGACGAAGCTGCTTTAACCATTTATAAATACCTATTACAGCATACAGCAAACATAACAGCTCCTGTTTCGGCAGATAAGTTTGTTTTCTATTCTGAAAACATTCTTGAAAATGATATTTGGGACGATACCATCTTCAGAAAAAAACTGCAAGAAGGCACAGATTTGGGCCTAAGAATGCAAAATGCCTTTATCGAACTTTTTAATACGGGATATGACAAAATCATGATTGTTGGCAGCGATATTTTAGACTTGAACACCAAGCATATTTCAGATGCTTTTATTAAATTGGACACACACGATGCAGTAATTGGTCCTGCTCAAGATGGTGGCTATTATTTATTGGGAATGAAACAACTACTTCCTGATATTTTTAAAAACAAAACCTGGGGCACAGCTACCGTTTTAAAGGAAACCATAAAAAATTTACAAAACCAAAACCTCTTTCTTTTAGAAGAATTAAACGATATAGATACCTTTGAAGATGTTAATAACAATAAAATACTTAAAAAATTAGTGACTCATGATTAAATACATAATGGAAACAGCCGAATATTTAGAAGAAAAAGGCTTTTTAAATCCAGAAATAGGCATTATTCTTGGCACAGGATTGGAAAAATTGATTAACGATATCGAGGTCCTCGCCGAAGTTAGCTACAACCACATTCCTAATTTTCCCACTGCAACTGTGGAGTTTCACAAAGGAAAATTGATTTATGGAAACTTGGAAGGGAAAAAAGTGGTAGTCATGCAAGGTCGTTTTCATATCTATGAGGGCTACTCCTTACAGGATGTTACCTATCCCGTTCGCGTTATGGAAAAATTGGGCATTAAAACACTTTTGGTATCCAATGCCTCTGGTGCCATCAATAGTAACTTTAAAAAAGGGGAACTCATGCTTCTGGACGACCATATCAACCTCCAAGGCAGTTCTCCCTTGGCCTTTAAAGGAGTGGAACTTTTAGGGGAACGCTTTACAGACATGAGCGAACCTTACAACAAAGCTTTAAACAATACCTTTAAACACATTGCCAAATCACAAAACATCACCTTGCACGAAGGGGTGTATGCCAGTGTGGCTGGTCCACAACTGGAAACAAGGGCCGAATACAGAATGCTGAAAATTATTGGGGCTGATGCCGTTGGCATGAGTACGGTTCCAGAAATTATAGTGGCCAATCATTTAAATTTAAAAGCTGCTGCAGTTTCTGTCTTAACTGATGAATGCGATCCAGACAACCTAAAACCTGTAAACATCAGTGAGATTATTGAAATGGCCGGCAAAGCCGAACCCCAAATGATTACCTTGTTTAAGGAATTGATAAAGACACTCTAAATTGTAATCAAATTATCTCCTGCAAGGCTTCAAAAAACCTTGCAGGCTTTAAAACAGATGTCATGGAAAAATACCTGGAAATAATAAAAAACGCCTATACTGGCTATTGGAATTATCTCATAAAAGAGATAACGTCTTTCAGTTATTGGGATAATTATTTCTATGGTCTCATCATCATCTCCTTAGCTGTTTGGATACTGGAAATCTTGTTTCCGTGGAGAAAAAACCAAGCGCTTTTTAGAAAGGATTTTTGGCTGGACACCTTTTACATGTTCTTTAATTTCTTCTTGTTGAACTTGATTGTCTTTATTGCCCTATCCAATACAGTAGCCGAAATTTTTAACGATATCCTAGGACTTGTAGGACTATCGCTTTCCAGCTTTCAATTGTTTGAAGTGAATAAGCTACCTAAACCCTTGGGACTTTTCATCTTTTTTATAGTGGCCGATTTTGTGCAATGGAACACACACAGATTGTTACATCGTGTGCCTTTTCTCTGGAATTTCCACAAAGTGCACCATTCCGTTAAAGAAATGGGCTTTGCTGCTCACTTACGCTATCATTGGATGGAACCTGTGGTTTACAAATCCATTTTATACATTCCATTGGCCATAATTGGTGGTTTTGAGGCTCAAGATGTTGCCTTGGTACACTTCTTTAACATTACCATAGGCCATTTAAACCATGCCAACCTTGGTTGGGACTATGGCAAATTGAAATACATTTTCAACAACCCAAAAATGCATATTTGGCATCATGCCAAAAAGCTTCCCAAACATGCAAGGTTTGGGGTAAATTACGGACTAACACTTAGCATTTGGGATTACCTTTTTAAAACCAATTACGTTCCTGAAGATGGTCGGGATATTGAATTGGGCTTTTCTGGGGACGAAACCTTCCCTAAAGATTTTGTAAACCAGGAACTATATCCATTAAAATTTAAACCTAAAAATGAAGACTAAAGCTTACATATTGATTGTTTTATTGGCTGTATTGGCTCTATCACTTCCCACAAAAGCCCAAAACCTAAACGATCATGCCTATAACAAGCTGCTTCAAAAACATGTCAATAGTTTTGGTGAGGTGAATTACCAAGCCATAAAAACAGACCCTCAATTATTGCAGGCCAGTTTGGAAGGGTTTACAAAAACCCAACCCAACAAATCTTGGTCTCAGGAAGAACGTTTAGCTTATTGGATCAATGCATACAACGCTTTTACCATCAAACTGATTATAGACCACTATCCCATTAAAAGCATTAAGGACATTAAAAATCCTTGGGATCAAGAATTCATACCAATTGGTAAACAACTCATGTCTTTAAACCAAATTGAGCATGATATCTTAAGAAAGATGAAAGAACCCAGATTTCATTTTGCCATAGTTTGCGCTTCAAAATCCTGTCCTAAGTTATTGAATGAAGCCTATACTCCTTCAAAATTAGATCTACAATTAACGCTTGCGACTGAAGAATTTCTTTCGGATGAAACCAAAAACAATCTATCTGAAGAAACCATCAAACTCTCAAAAATATTTAAATGGTTTTCTGAAGATTTTACAACCAATGGCAGTCTAATCGATTTTTTAAACCTTTATGCTCCCATTGAAATCTCTCAAAAAGCAAAAAAAAGTTACATGGATTACAATTGGGACTTAAATGAATAAAATCTCCATCATCATCCCAATTCTAAACGAAGCAGAAAACATCCAAAACCTGCTCCAACACCTCATGTGCAACTCCAAGGAAGAAAATATTTCAGAACTAATAATAGTTGATGGAGGCAGTACAGATAACTCCCAGGAGCAAATTAAAACCTTTATCGGCTCAAGTGCATCAAAAACAAACATAAAACTTTTAAATTCCCCTAAAGGAAGGGCCAAGCAAATGAACCTAGGAGCAAAAACAGCGCAAGGCAACATCCTTTACTTTTTGCATGCCGATTCCTTTCCTCCCAAAAACTTCGATCAATACATTATAAATGAAGTCAAAAACGACCATTTAGCTGGTTGTTTTAGAATGCAATTCAACCACAAACATTGGTGGCTGCGCTTGGCAAGTTGGCTTACCCAATTTCACTGGAGAGCCTGTAGAGGTGGCGACCAAAGTCAGTTTATCACCAAAAAATTGTTTCAGGAAATTGGAGGATATAATGAACGCTATATCATTTACGAAGACAACATCCTAATTAACCAACTCTACAAACGCAAGCAGTTTAAAGTCATCAACAAAAAACTCACAACCTCAGCCAGACGTTACGAGACTCATGGCATTTGGAAACTTCAATATCATTTCTGGGCCATTTATGTTAAAAAATGGTTTGGCGCTTCTCCCGAAGAACTTTACAAATATTATAAAAAACACATTGCTTAAAACCTGTTGATAACCCCTAACTTTCTGATTGAAAAATCGTTGTCCATTTAATTTCCGTTTGCTACATTTGTAGCGAACATTCGCTAAAATCAATTAAAACACACAACCAACCATGAAAATCACGAAAGTACTTGTTGCCAACAGAGGGGAAATTGCCATTAGAATTTTTAGGGCTTGTACAGAAATCAATGTAAGAACCGTTGGTATTTACACCTTTGAAGACAGATATTCCCTACACAGATATAAAGCTGATGAATCTTATCAAATTGGGGAGGACAACGATCCTTTAAAACCCTATCTGGATATAGATGAAATTATAAAAGTAGCTTTGGAATGTGGTGCCAATGCCATTCATCCTGGTTATGGTTTTTTGTCTGAAAATGCACAATTTGCGCAAAAATGCGAAGAAAATAACATCATATTTATTGGCCCTAAAGTATCTGTTTTAAAATCTTTAGGTGATAAGATTACAGCTAAAGAAGTGGCTGTGGCCAATAACATCCCTATCATCCAAAGTAACCAAAAACCTCTTAAAGATATTGACACAGCACTGTCTGAAGCTAAAAACATTGGCTATCCCATTATGTTAAAGGCTGCTTCTGGTGGTGGTGGTCGTGGTATGCGCGTCATACGACAACCCGAAGAACTAAAAGGGGCTTTTAACGAAAGCAAGCGTGAAGCCTTGAATGCTTTTGGAGACGATACCGTGTTTTTGGAAAAGTTTGTTGAAAACCCAAAACATATAGAAATTCAAATTGTAGCAGATAACTATGGAAATACGGTTCATTTATTTGAACGCGATTGTTCGGTGCAACGTCGTTACCAGAAAGTCATTGAATTTGCTCCTTCATACGATTTGAATCAAGAAACCAAGGATGCCCTTTATAAGTATGCCATTAATATTTGTAAGGCTGTTGATTATAACAACATAGGAACCGTGGAGTTTTTAGTGGATGATGACGGCTCCATCTACTTTATTGAAGTCAACCCAAGAATCCAGGTAGAACACACAGTAACCGAAGTGGTAACAAACATCGATTTGGTTAAAACACAACTTTTTATTGCTGGTGGCTATAAATTGTCGGACCAACAAATAAAAATACCAAACCAGGAAGCCATAAAAGTAACAGGGTATGCATTACAATGCAGGATCACCACCGAAGATCCCCAAAACGATTTCAAACCAGATTATGGAGAAATAACCACGTATAGAAGTGCTTCCGGTTTCGGGATACGTTTAGATGCTGGTTCTGTGTATCAAGGAGCCATTGTGTCTCCTTTTTTCGATTCCATGTTGGTAAAAGTGACTGCCAACAGTAGAACGTTAGATGGTGCCTGTAGAAAAGTACGTCGTGCTCTGGCCGAATTTAGAATTCGAGGCGTAAAAACAAACATGCCGTTCCTGGATAATATTTTAAAACACGAAACCTTTAGAAGAGGTGATGTAACCGTAAATTTCATCAAGCAAAACCCAGATTTATTTGTCTTTAAAGCCCCAAGAAACAGAGCCACCAAATTAGTGACATATTTAGGGGATGTGATAGTCAATGGAAATCCTGATGTTAAAAAAACAGATCCAACCAAAACCTTTGTAAAGCCTGTTGTTCCTAAATTCAATCCAAATGGCAGCTATCCTGAAGGGACCAAGGACTTACTCACAACCTTAGGGCCAGATAAATTTGCCCAATGGCTAAAAGCCGAAAAGAAAATTCACTTTACAGACACCACCATGCGCGATGCGCATCAAAGTTTATTGGCTACCAGAATGCGAACCTACGACATGCTGAAAGTAGCTGAAGGCTATGCCAAAAACAATCCCGACATTTTTAGCATGGAAGTTTGGGGAGGAGCCACCTTTGACGTTTGTTTCCGTTTTTTGCAGGAAAATCCATGGGAACGCTTGCAACTTTTGCGTAAAGCCATGCCAAACATCCTACTTCAAATGTTGATTAGGGGATCGAATGGGGTTGGCTATACAGCTTATCCAGACAACCTAATTGAAAAATTTGTGGAGCAATCCTGGGAAAATGGCGTGGATCTTTTTAGGATTTTCGATTCGCTTAACTGGATGAAATCCATTGCGCCTTGTATCGAACATGTAAGAAACAGAACCCAAGGTTTGGCCGAAGGTTCCATCTGCTATACAGGTGATATTTTAAATCCTAAAAACACCAAATACAACCTTAAATATTACACAACTTTAGCAAAAGACATTGAAAATGCTGGAGCCCATATTTTGGCCATTAAAGACATGGCTGGACTGTTGAAACCTTATGCTGCCTTCGAATTGGTTTCTGCCTTAAAACAAGAATTGAACATTCCTGTTCACCTGCACACGCATGATACCTCTTCCATCCAATCGGCTACTTACTTAAAAGCCATTGAAGCTGGTGTGGACGTGGTAGATGTGGCACTAGGAGGCTTATCGGGTTTAACCTCGCAACCAAATTTTAATTCGGTTGTGGAAATGATGAAATTCAACCCACGAGAAAATTCACTAAACATCGACTCCCTAAACGAGTATTCCAACTATTGGGAAACGGTAAGGGAGTATTATTACCCTTTTGAATCTGGTTTAAAAGCTGGTTCTGGGGAAGTATTCAAACATGAAATTCCTGGAGGTCAATATTCCAATTTAAAACCACAAGCTCAAGCATTGGGTCTGGAAGACCGTTTTCACGAAATTACAGCCATGTATGCAGATGTCAATCAGCTTTTTGGAGACATTGTAAAAGTGACTCCAAGTTCCAAAGTTGTTGGAGATATGGCTCAATATTTGGTAAGCAACAATCTAACCGTTCAAGATGTATTGGAACGAGGAGACAGCATTTCGTTTCCACAATCTGCAGTGAGCTTCTTTAAAGGCGACCTAGGCCAACCTGTTGGTGGCTTTCCTAAAGACCTTCAGAAATTAATTTTAAAAGACGAAAAACCTTATACAGATAGACCAAATGCCCATTTGGAACCCATAGATTTTGAAAAGGAATACGAGGCTTTTAGAAAGATTTTCGAAAAAGATCTAAGCAGACCTTTAAAAATAACCGATTTCCTATCCTACAAACTCTATCCTAAAGTTTTTACGGATTCTTACAACAAACATTTGAAGTATGACAACCTGATGAATCTACCGACCAAAAATTTCTTTTATGGTATGGAAATAGGTGAGGAAATCATTGTGGAATTGGACAAAGGCAAAACACTTCTTATTACTTTGGATTCGGTAGGAAAACCTAATGAAGATGGTATGGTAACCGTGTATTTTAAAGTAAACGGACAAGGCCGATCGGTTCAAATAAAAGACGAATCGATTAAAATTGATAAAGTGGAACACCTAAAGGCAGACAAAGCCAATACCAAAGAGATTGGCGCTCCTTTACAAGGTTTGTTATCTACCATTTTGGTCAAGAAAGGAGACAAAGTGACCAAAAACCAACCTTTGTTTATAATTGAAGCCATGAAAATGGAAACTACCATCACTGCCAACGAAGCTGCCACAGTAAAACAATTGGTTTTAAATCCTGGAGTCATGGTAAATTCAGAAGATTTGGTAATTCGTTTAGAATAAAATTAACATCAAAAACTGAAAGGTCTTCTTATTTTTATGGACAAAACAGCAAAACAAACTGTATGAAACCTGACAACCCTGAAACTAAAGAAGAACCTAATTTCTTTAAATGGGCATTTAAATATGCTGCCACAGCCGGAATAGCAGGTATTATATGCTGCGTGGCTCCAGCCGTCTTATTCATGTTTGGACTCATGGGAGGCATTTATGCCATTTCCTTTGCCGATTTCTTTTATGCCGAAGACGGTTCCATTGGAACAGGCTCGTGGATTCTTAGAGGTCTCGCAGTAATAATTGGTGTGTATGGAATTTATCTTTACCGAAAAAAGCAAAATCAATGTTCCATGGATCCTAAAAGAAAAAAGAAAAACCTCATTTTAATGATCGTTATTACCTTTATTTTGGGGCTTGGCATCTTTTTGTCATTAGAAAAATGGTCTTCTTGGTATTTTGATGAACATATTGTTCCTGCCCAACAAGAAGAATACAAGCAAATGGAACTTCAGGAGTAAGTGTTTTTCCTATTTGAAAAATGATATCCAGAAATTCATGGAAAAAGATGCCTTATAACTTAATAACTAAATAACTTAATAACTTAAAAAAATAGAATTTAGCCAAATCATTCATGCCAATACTAAAAGTTATTATTCCTGCATATAACGAAGCTGATTCTATTGCGAAGGTCATTCATGATATCCCTAAAACGGTAAACGAAATTATTGTAGTGAACAACAATTCCACCGATGCTACTGAAGTCAATGCCAAACAAGCAGGAGCAACCGTTTTAACGGAGTCCAGAAAAGGATATGGCTATGCCTGCC
This sequence comes from Xanthomarina gelatinilytica, assembly GCF_000348685.1. Taxonomy (GTDB): domain Bacteria; phylum Bacteroidota; class Bacteroidia; order Flavobacteriales; family Flavobacteriaceae; genus Xanthomarina; species Xanthomarina gelatinilytica. The sequence goes on from NZ_ANLA01000009.1 coordinate 62,526, forward strand.
TAAAAGGAATGGCTTATGTGTCCAAACAAAAAATAAAACCAGATATTGTGGTCTTTCTTGATGGCGATTATAGCGATTATCCAGAAGAATTAACTAAAATAGTTCAGCCAATTATTGAAGATAACATCGATTTTGTAATTGGAGCCCGTGTAAAACGACTTAGAGAACCTGGCTCCATGACCCAACCTCAAATTTTTGGGAATTGGCTGGCCACCTTTTTAATGCGTATCATGTTTGGTTCAAATTTTACAGACCTAGGGCCTTTTAGAGCCATTAAGTACCAAAAACTACTGGCTTTGAAGATGGAAGACAAAACCTATGGATGGACTGTGGAAATGCAATTAAAAGCCTTGAAACAAAAACTATCTTACATTGAAATTCCTGTGAGCTATAGAAACCGAATTGGAGTTTCAAAAGTCTCTGGCACCTTAAACGGAGCCATTATGGCTGGTATTAAAATTTTAGGTTGGATTTTTAAATACAGTTTCAAATGATGTATTTGCTTAGTGTCATCATAGTTGTATACACCATTGCCCTTACGCTGATATTTATCTATGCGTTGGCGCAGCTCAACTTGCTTTCAAATTATTTAAAGGCTCAAAAAAAACAATCTCAAGCTGTTAAATTTGACTTTTCAAATCCAAATAACATTCCTTTTGTCAGCATTCAACTTCCTGTGTATAACGAAATGTATGTGATGGAACGTTTGCTTGAAAATATTTCCAAAATGGATTATCCAAAAGACAAATTGGAGATTCAGGTTCTGGACGATTCCACAGACGAAAGTTTGGAACTTACCCAAAAATTGGTAAAACAATTGAAACTTTCAGACGTTAACATAGTGCATATTCACAGAACAAAAAGGACTGGGTTTAAGGCAGGTGCATTAAAAGAAGGACTGAAAGTTGCTAAAGGGGAATTTATAGCCATTTTTGATGCCGATTTCCTTCCAAGGCCAAACTGGTTAAAGGAAACCATCCCTTACTTTAAAGATGAAAATATTGGTGTTGTACAAACCCGTTGGAGCCATCTAAACAGGAACCATTCCGTTTTAACAAAAATCCAAGCGTTTGCGCTGGATGCCCATTTTACCCTGGAACAAGTAGGCAGAAACAGTAAATCCCATTTTATAAATTTTAATGGAACAGCTGGTGTATGGCGAAAAACCTGTATTCTGGAAGCTGGAAATTGGGAAGGAGACACCCTAACGGAGGACTTGGATTTAAGCTACAGAGCCCAATTGAAAAACTGGAAATTTAAGTACCTGGAAGACGTTGAAACCCCAGCCGAACTTCCTATGGCAATAAGTGCTGCACGTTCACAACAGTTTAGATGGAACAAAGGTGGCGCAGAAAACTTTAGGAAAATGGCTTGGAAACTCGTTAAGAACAAACATATATCAGCAAAAACAAAAGCTCATGGATTACTGCACTTATTAAATTCCACCATGTTTTTAAACATCTTTATTGTGGCCGTTTTAAGCATTCCCATGCTTTATATTAAAAACGAATATGAATCTTTAAAACCTTACTTTTATGTCATGAGCTTTTTTGTGGTGAGCTCGATAATTTTCTTTGTTTGTTATTGGTTTATGTACAAAAAAATATACGGCAACGGCTTAAAAGACTTTATAGAGTACCTAGGTATGTTTTTTACCTTTTTCTCAATAGCTATGGGTTTTTCGCTGCATAATTCCGTAGCTGTCCTGGAAGGACATTTTGGAAAACGCAGTGATTTTGTGAGAACCCCTAAATTCAACATAAATTCATTATCAGACAGCTGGAAAAACAACAAATACCTTTCTAAGAAAATTCCAATTTATGTGCTTTTTGAAGGGCTATTGACGCTCTATTTTGGGTTCGGTATGTATTCGGCTTTTGTAGTGGGAAATCAAGGTGGCGATTTTGGTCTTTTCCCGTTTCACCTCATGCTATTTCTAGGGTTTGGCTATGTTTTTTTTAAATCCGTAACATCAAGTGCTTAAAGTTTTGAAACATCTATTCGAAACAGTTCAGCAGCATTTTTCCATAGAATCAGTTCTTTTTTTTCATCTGCCAGTTCCAGTTGGTCCATAAATTTCAAATAGGATTTCATATTGGAAATAGGCCAATCTGTTCCATAAAGCAAATAGTTTGGATCGCCAGCATAGGTAATCATTTCTTCGATTTCCTTTTTCATATAACGCTCAAACTTTTCGGAAAAATCTCCAAGCACCAATCCAGAAATATCGGCATAAACGTTTTTGTTTTTATAGACCACCTCCATACAATCCTTAATCCAAGGGTTTCCTACATGACAAATAACAATTTTTAGGTCTGGGTAATCCACTGCTAAATCGTCTATATGTAAAGGATGTGAATACTTTACTTTTCCAGTTGGCGCATAGGTGTCTCCAGAATGAAACATCACAGGTACATTGTACTCTATAGCCATTTCGTACCATACTTTCAATCTGGTGTCATTAGGATAAAAGGGTTCGTAACCAGGATAAAATTTCAAACCTTTAATCAACCCGTTTTCAAGATACTCCCCTATTTCCCTAATATCCCTATGATTGTAATTCAGGTAACTGATTCCAGACACAACTCCCAAGTTATTCCTGTCTTTAATGGCTTCAACTACCTGTTTGGTGCTTGGTCTATGCTCATTAACCTTATAAGATGATAATACCAATGAATATGCTACCTTATTTTCCAACATGGTTTCTGTTAACCGGTTTAAACATTCGTTTAGCGACACCACTCTATCTTCGTGATAATTGTTGATATGGGTATGTACATCTATAATCATATATCTTGCTTAAGGTTGTTTTTATTTTATTTCTTTAAGAACAGCTGCATAAGCTGCATTTTCCTCTAAACTTTTAGATGAAAGAGCTATGGCTCGAAACAGTTCCAAATGGGCAAAGTCGTTACTAGGAACATAGTCCTTATCGTTATATTTTGGATTTGCTGAAAGTTTAACAACTACGGTTTTTGTTGTTGGGTTTACATAAATATATTGTCCGTAAACACCCATAGCCATAAATTCCCCTTGCTTACTTTCTGGAATCCACCATTGATAGCCGTAACCAAAATGGGTTTCGCTAGGTTGAACATGTGGTGCATCTGGATGTGTGGAGGCTTCAACCCACTGTTTTGGCACTACTTGCTTGCCTTGAACCACTCCTTTGTTTAAAAACAAGGTGCCCATTTTGGCAAAATCCCTAAGTGTTAAATTTAAACCTCCTAATACCATTTCCATCTGTTCCCCATCCAACAACCAATAACCATCATATTCCATGCCCAAAGGATTGTATAATTTTTCTTGCATGTATGCTGTGATGGTTTTTCCTGTGGCCCTTTTTAAAATCATACCCAATACATGCGTGTTTATACTTACATAATGGCATACGGTTCCAGGTTCCAATTCGCGATCTAAACTGGCAGCAAAGGCGTCTTGGGAATTCCCCATGGCAAAACCTCTGCCCCAACGATTGATATCGCTAAAAAAATCGGCATAATCTTCATTAAATTTCACTCCTGTGGACATCTGAAGGACGTCTTTAATCTTTACACCTTCATAAGCAGATTCTTTCAGTTCTGGAACATAAACTTCAACAGTTTCGTCAATGCTCTTAATATAACCTTCATGGACTGCAATTCCCATTAAAGCTGATATAACCGATTTTGCCATGGACCACGAAATGTTTCTTGTGGATTGGGTATTTCCCAAATAATAATTTTCAAACACCAAACTGTCCTGCTGAATCACTAAAAATCCGGTGGTCCAGGAATCTTCCAAAAAAGACTCTGTCTGGTACTTTTTGCCATTGAATTGAAAACTTTCCGGTAGTTTGATGCTAGTAGCTTTTGGATATGCCAATTTATTCTCTGGAGCTTCCAAAACGGCCACTGGCCAAACGGAATCAAATGACCTAAAATTACTTACAATCTGGTCTTCATCAAAAAGATGCATGGTTAAATTTAGCATTTTGTATTTTGGATAAAACCAAATACCAAATACAATAAGTATGGCCAACAAACCCAATCCAATTTTTTTCCATGTTTTCATAAGAGTCCTATGTTTAAAAAACAGCTTGTAAGATAACATCTAATTTGTACTTTATTAAAAAAAAGCCTGTTTTATTTGTCATGGAAATGGATTGGGTTTTAAAAAACAAATTATGGCTATCTTTGATTCATGCTATTAAACCCTACATTTTTAAAGCTGTATAAATTTCCAATATTACTGGCTATTTCAAGCTTGTTGTTCTATTTTGGCTTTGCCTACAACCTACAAAGAACAGATTCCATTAAGCTTGTAACCTTATATGTTGCTTTGTTTTTTGTGTTTTACAAACTGGTTAAACTTACTAAAAGCAATCTCTTGTTTTTAACTGTATTGGCTTTTGCATTTAGGGCTGTTTTTATTTTGGCCATCCCAAATCTGTCACAAGATTTTTATAGGTTTATCTGGGATGGACGTATGGTTTTACAGGGTTTTAACCCCTATCTTTACACGCCATATTTTTTTATTTCCATAAACGATTTTCCAATTCCTCAAGCCCAAGAACTGTATTTGGGGATGGGAAGCCTAAGCGCCAATCATTATACCAATTATCCACCATTGAACCAATTGTGTTTTGCTTTAGCCGAATTGTTTCCAGGAAAAAGCATCTTAAGCTCTGTTATTGGCCTTCGACTTATAATTATAGCAGCCGATTTTGGAACGCTTTATTTTGGAAAAAAACTACTGCAACAATTAAAATTGCCTGTTCATCATATTTTTTGGTATGTATTAAATCCGTTTATAATTATTGAGCTTACTGGCAATCTGCATTTTGAAGGTGTCATGATTTTCTTTTTGTTATGGAGTTTGTATTTATTGTCATGCAATAAGTGGTTTTTGGCAGCTGTTGTCTTTGCCTGTTCTGTTTCCATAAAGCTTATTCCATTGCTATTTTTACCTTTGCTTTGGCAGTGGTTTGTACCCAATAAAAAAGATGCTTCTATCTGGCTTAATATTATAAAATTAATAGGGTTTTATGCTGTTGTTGGTTTATTTGTTGCTTTACTATTTACGCCATTTTACTCACAACAATTCATACTAAATTATGCTGAAACCGTTGGTTTATGGTTTCAAAACTTTGAGTTTAATGCAAGCCTCTATTATATTGCCAGGGAAATAGGATACCAAATAACAGGCTATAATGAAATTGCCATAATAGGAAAATTTATGGCGCTATTGGTGTTTATTATGGTGATTGCTTTGGCTTTTTTTAGAAAAAATGCCACCATGGTTCAACTTTTTTCTGCCATGCTTTTTGCTTTAACTTTTTATTACTTTACAGCCACAACCGTTCATCCTTGGTACATTGCAACGCTTTTAATATTATCCATTTTTACTAAATACAAATTTCCATTGGTTTGGAGTTTGGTAATTATTTTAAGTTATTTGGCGTATGCAAATTTCAACAATACCGAAAATTTATGGGTAGTGAGTTTGGAATATGTCGTGGTTTATAGTGTATTTTTGTACGAAATTTTAAGAAAAGAATCTGTTGAAACTAAATTTCCCAAAACTCTTTAGGCGTATTGCCAGAATTATAGCAACGCTTTTAATTTTATATGTCCTTTCGTTGGTTTTTGTTTATTTTAATCAAGAACGTTTCTTTTTCAACCCAAAAACACTGGCAAAAGATTACCAATTTGAGTTTGAAGAACCTTTTGAGGAACTCAATATTCCAGTTGCAGAGAACACCAATTTAAATGCAGTGCTGTTTAAAACCGAAAATCCCAAAGGCGTTATCCTATATCTACACGGAAATGCTGGAGCTATTCACGATTGGGGAAAACGCGCTTCGTTGTATTTAAACAATCAATACGATATTTTATTTGTGGACTACAGAGGTTATGGAAAAAGCGATGGGTCTTATTCTAATTCCGAAGAGTTGTTTAACGACATGCAAAAGGTTTACGATTACACAAAAACACGTTACCATGAAGAAGACATTGTAGTCCTTGGCTTCTCTTTAGGTTCTGGGTTGGCCAGTTATTTAGCTTCTAAAAACAATCCGAGGATGCTTATTTTAAACGCTCCTTATTATTCATGGAAAACCTTGATTACAGAAGAAATTGCTCCTCTCATTCCAGGGTTTATCATAAAATACGACATTCCTTCCTATCAATTTGTCAAGCAGGTAACTTGTCCCATCAAGATTTTTTATGGTACAAGGGATTTTTTAATCCATCCGGATACAAATGCCAAAAAACTTCAGGCATTGCAGCCAAACAACATAACACTGTATCCTATTACAGATGCTGGACACAATGGTTTGCATATTACCAAACAGTACTACGAAGATTTAAAACAGGTACTCTAAACTTCCAGTCTTTTTTATTGTTGTATCTTTTGAAGAACATAAAAAATCCCGTATCCAAAAATACCATTTACTTTTGGAAAGTGTCGGCATAATGCACTTACAAAAGGAATTTGGCTATAAACATATCTACCACTTCTATAACAATAAGAATGATAATAACCCATTCCAATCTGCTACTCTCTTTGTGGTCCATGATGTCCTTAAAAAGCTCCAGGTTTTCTTTAATAATTTCAATTCTATCGTGAATTAACCTATATCTGTCTTTTAAATCAAAGGTTTGTTTTAAATCCGTATTAAGCTTGTTAAGCTGTTCATTTTCCCAAGTAATTACAGGAGAATCAAAAATGTACAAGTTTTCTAAAATACGGTTCTTTATGTTTAAAACCTTACCTATAAACCGTTTCAACTTGTTCCCGGAAATATCCAGCTTACCTTTGTTTTCCAGGTATTTAGTATGTTTATTGGTTTCCATTAAAAGTTCTTCCGTAATTTCGGAATAACCGTTTAAGGCAACAGATTGCGAAGTGTTTAGCATCACCAACCTTATCATTTCTTGATTGAGTTCTGGCAAAACCACATGGTCAAACTGAACCTTTAAGGTATTGGGCTAGATGTAAATAGGAATCTCGTCGGAGTTTTTTTGGGTGAAAAAAGGATCACAAAAAGGTTTTATGTCCATAAAGGCTTTTTCAATTTCGGCTGGAACCATATTGAAAAAACAAACCAGTCCATAATGAAAAATGTAAATAAAGCTGTCTTTGGAACTTTTATAAAAAAGTTCATCACTATCTTGAAACAACAACTGCCATGGCAGTTGTTGTTTGCAGGTTTTTATTTGGATAGTGTTTGCTACTTGATAAGCAACAACGGAGTACATTATGATTTAAAGATGTTATTGGAATCCTTAAAGCATTTAAACTCCAACATATAATCGTTTGGATCTTTAATAAAGAAGGAGGTGTGCTCTCCTGCCTTATTACTTAAAAACGTGGATTTTTCCACTAATTCCATATCCAGTTCCTTAAGCTTGGAATAAATGTTGTTCCACGTATTTTCATCTACTATAACCCCAAAATGGAAAGCAGGTAAAATTTTACCTTCAAACACATAATTAGGACTGTTGAAATTAAATTTCTCGGCTTTTATAAACGTTAATTGATGACCAAATAAATTTATATCCACCCAAGTTTGGGTAAATCTGCCAGAGGTTGCGCCAATCCTGTTTAAGTAAAAGTTTTTGGTTTCTTTTACGCTTAAACATGGTAAAGACATGTGAAATGACGTATTCATAAAGTTACAGATTAAAGTGGTTTTAAGCTTTCTACTCTGTAAATTACGAAATCTTCGTCATTATCTTCATAAACTTCAATAAAAGTTATTTTAAAAGATTTGTTAATCAAACTTTTATCGTTTTTCAAATCGAATTGTTTTAAAACTCTAGGATGAACTTCGTCGAAAACCAGTTCTTCTCCATTTTCAAACAAGAAGGTAAAATACCCGTCTTTATATGATAAAAATTCAGCTTCTCTCATCACTACAACACTTTAATCTTCATCATCAACATCTACGTCGTCTTCTTCGTCCTCCACATCATCCTCATCATCCACATCGTCTGCATCATCAAATTCCAGGTCTTTAACAGCATCGTCTTCCCCAACAACCACGTCATCATCTGCATCGTTATCATCGTCTGAATAATCTTCCATAGCTTGAACCAATCTCACGCCCACTTTTACCAAGTAAATGGTGTCTTCGGTCCTAACTTCTACAGCTTCAACAATTTCATTTTTAATGTTCCTGAAGGAAATGATATCCTCATCATCATAACCGTCAGGGAATTTTTCAACAAGAAGATCCAATATATCTTCGTTTAATTTTTGATAGTCTACTATTACTCGTTTCATTTTAAATAGGTTACATGTCTAATAAATAAGCAAATATTAATGGAGCAACGATGGTTGCGTCGCTTTCAATTATAAATTTTGGGGTGTTGATATCTAGTTTCCCCCAAGTAATTTTTTCGTTAGGAACAGCACCTGAATAGGATCCATAACTGGTTGTGGAGTCACTTATTTGGCAGAAATAACTCCAAAAAGGCGTATCTGTACGTTCCATATCTTGATACAGCATTGGTACCACACAAATTGGGAAATCGCCAGCAATACCTCCTCCTATTTGGAAGAACCCAATTCCGTTTTTAGAATTGTTTGTGTACCAATCTGCCAAAAACGTCATGTATTCTATACCAGATTTCATGGTGCTTGCTTTTAACTCGCCTTTAAGCACATAACTTGCAAAGATATTTCCCATGGTACTGTCTTCCCAGCCAGGAACAATAATTGGCAAATTCTTTTCGGCAGCTGCATACATCCAAGAATCTTTGATATCTATCTCATAATATTCTTCCAAAACGCCTGAAAGCAATAATTTATACATGAATTCATGTGGAAAATAACGCTCTCCTTTTGCTTCGGCATCTTTCCATATTTTAACAATATGTTTTTGTAAACGTCTAAAAGCTTCTTCTTCCGGAATACAGGTATCGGTTACCCTGTTAAGGCCTCTTTCCAATAAATCCCATTCCTCCTGAGGGGTTAAATCTCTGTAATTTGGAACTCTTTCGTAATGGGAGTGAGCGACCAAATTCATAATATCCTCCTCTAAATTTGCTCCAGTACAAGAGATTATTTGTACCTTATCCTTACGGATCATTTCTGCAAATATTTTACCTAATTCGGCAGTACTCATGGCTCCTGCAAGAGACACCAGCATTTTTGCTCCAGAATTTAACTGGTCTTCATACCCTTTTGCTGCATCTACCAAGGCAGCCGCATTAAAGTGTAAATAATATTTTTCTATAAAATTTGAAATGGCTCCTTTAGTACTCATCGTCTTCGTTAAATTTTGAATTGTTGTTTTTATTTACGTATGAATTGTCAAAAGAGTTGTCGTACTCATCATCCACACTTTCGTTTTGAAATTTATAGCTTAACATTTTATAATACAATTTTGCGGCCAAGAAATCTGAAGATCTTTCAGTTTCATTAGGGCAAAGCTCCACTATATCGAACCCAACTACGTTTTTTTCGGCAAATACTTGTTTTAAAAACTCCAAGGTTTCGTACCATAACAAGCCTCCAGGTTCTGGGGTTCCTGTACTTGGCATGATGGAAGGGTCAAAAGCATCCAGGTCTATGGTAATAAACACATTGTCTGTCATCTGATCTATGGCAGAATCCATCCAAGTATCGTCTATAGCCATTTCATGGGCAAAATAAGTTTTATCTGAGTCCATAACGGTCGTTTCCATCACGTCCATGGAACGAATCCCTATTTGTATTAAATTGGTATTCTGGCTTGCTTCGTACAAAGCACAAGCATGATTGCACTTAGAACCATGGTATTCTTTACGTAAATCTGCATGTGCGTCCAATTGCACAACGGTTAGGTTGTCAAAACATTCATTAAAAGCCCTAATGGTTCCTATGGAAATGGAATGTTCTCCACCAAAGGCTGTCACAAATTTATTGCGCTTAATATATTTCTTGGTGACTTGGTGTACGGCATCCACCATAGCTTCCGGCGACGAGTTTTCTGTAACTGCATCAGCCAAAAACACGCCTTGCTGGTACACTTCTGTTCCGGTTTCAATGTCGTAAAGCTCCATATTCTCAGAAGCGTTCAAAAAGGCTTCTGGCCCTTTATCCGCTCCTTTTTGCCAAGTACTTGTACCATCATAAGGCACAGGAATCAAAACAATTTTTGAACTATCTAATTTTGAATATTCTTCTGGAATCCCAGCATACGTTTTATTGTTCATGGTAACCTAAAATTTTAAGTAAGTCTTCACTTTTTTGTTGTTCACTAAATAATTTTGTGGTGATGTTTCCATCTTCGTCTTTGTCTATTAATATGTGCTTTGGCGACGGTATCAAACAGTGTTGCAAGCCTCCAAATCCACCTATGGTCTCTTGGTAAGCTCCTGTATTAAAGAAGCCTAGGTATAAAGGTTTTTCTTTATTGTATTTTGGCAAATAAATGGCGTTCATATGCTGTTCGCTGTTGTAATAATCGTCACTATCGCAGGTTAAACCTCCTAGAAGCACACGCTCGTAACTATCGTTCCACCTGTTAATTGGCAACATGATAAAGCGTTTGTTTATGGCCCAAGTGTCTGGCAAGGTTGTTATAAACGACGAATTGATCATGTTCCATTTCTCACGGTCGTTTTGTTGTTTTTGGTAAAGCACTTCGTAAATGGCTCCTCCACTCTCTCCTACCGTAAAGCTACCAAATTCTGTAAAGATATTAGGTACAGGCACTTCTTCTTGTTCGCAAAACAGTTTGATTTGATTTATGATTTCATCCACCATGTATTCGTAATCAAAATCAAAAGCCAACGAATTTTTTATAGGAAAACCCCCTCCAATGTTCAAACTGTCCAAAGAAGGGCAAATTTGTTTTAAGCTGGTGTAAACCTTCAAACATTTAGAAAGTTCGTTCCAATAATAGGCATTGTCCCTAATTCCCGTATTGATAAAGAAGTGAAGCATTTTAAGTTTCACTTTTTTATTGTCTTTTATCTGTCTGTTGTAAAAAGGTACTATGTTTTTGTAACCAATACCCAAACGTGAGGTATAAAATTCAAATTTAGGTTCTTCTTCAGAAGCTATTCGGATCCCTATATTGTATTTGCCTTTTATTTCTTGAGACAGCAAATCTATTTCTTCGTAATTATCAATAATGGGAATACAGTTTTTATGACCATTATTGATTAGCCTGGCAATATTTGTAACATATTGAGAACGCTTGAACCCATTGCTTATAACATAGGTCTTATCTGTAATTTTCCCTTCGGCCTTTAAGCTTTCCACAATATCGATATCGAAAGCCGAAGAGGTTTCAATATGAATATCGTTTTTTAAAGCTTCGTTTAAAACATGTTTAAAATGAGAGCTTTTTGTGCAATAACAATAATGGTATTTGCCCTTGTATTTATGTTTTTTAATGGCTTTTGCAAACCATTCCTTGGCACGACCAATATTATTGGAAATTTGAGGCAGATAAGTGAATTTTAAAGGGGTTCCATATTCTTCAACCAAGCCCATTAAATCTACATCATGAAATTGAAGGTGTTTGTCTTCCAGCTTAAATTCTTCTTGTGGAAAATAAAAAGTTTGATTGATTAAATCAATGTATTTTGTATTCATTATGTGTTTTTAAAATGTAAATAATTTAATTTTTTAAAACGAAATGTTTAAAAGTAAACAATAATGAGTACAAATCAAATTTGAATTTGACTTTGTGTTGTTGGAACAAAGCCATATTGATGCTGACTGGCATATATGGTTAACATGGAAGTGAGCTTTAAAATCCGGTTGCTTAATCTGTAAGCTGCTTTTGATTGTAACTTCCTAATATTCAAAAGCCCGAACATAAAAACATAATTCAATTTGTTCAGCTAAATACTGTGCAAAAGAAATACTTTTTTTTAAAAATACAACTGGTTTTAAATTATTTTTTAATCTTAAAATTACAGCTTTATTTTTAGCTGTTTATGGCCATTAAAATATATACAAACGCAAGTTTTAAAACTTAATCGAATTGGGTATTATTTTATTCTTTGTGCTATTATTAGTATCTTGTGTAGACAGAAGATTTTTGTAAAACTTTTAAAATTATTAAGTATGTCAGATCAAGTTCAATTAGTACCAAATAATTCCTTAATCACTAAAACTCCTGAAGAAGGAAGACAGTTGGCCGTAAAGATGGCGCGACTAATTATTAAGGTAACACAACCAGATGCAGAGATTAGGGAGAAATTACGACCAGAATATGCAGAGGATGCTGGTCTGCTTATTGCTGTGGGCCAAACCGTAGCTACGGAATTTGCTACCATTGCAGCTGCCAACAATTATTGGAGATAGCAGTGAGCTTTAAAGCCCGCTATTTAAAAAAAGCCATCAATAAATAAATTGATGGCTTTTTTAGTAGTTTTTTATAGCATTTTTAGCGTGTTCAATTCTTGCTCTGTCAAGTGTTTCCAATGGCCACGAGGAATATCTTTCTTGGTCAAGTGACCTATAGCCACACAATCCAAACTAATAATATCGTATTTCAACTCGTCAAAAATAGTCCTAATAATGGTATTTCCCGTGTTTTTAATTTTTAAACCTATTTCTTTTTTGGAAGCTCCATCAATATAGCTTATTTCTTCAACAGCTATTAATTTACCATCTACCTTAAAGCCATCCCTAATTTTTTTTAGGTCGTCTATCTTTAAATTTTTATCCAATTCCACATGAAACAAACGTGGTACACCATGTTTGGAATTGGTGAATTTTTTTACAATGGCTTCATCGTTGGTAAACAACAACAACCCTTTGGAATTTCTTCCCAAACGTCCTATGGGCTTTATCCTTGAAGAGGTTGCGTTAGCCACTAAATCCATAACGGTTCTGCCTTTACCTTCGGCTGTTGTAGTGGCAAAACCTTTTGGTTTATTAAGCAATACGTATGCTTTTTTTTCAGGATTGACACGTCTGCCATCATAACGTACCTCATCTTCCAACTTTACCTTGTAACCCATTTCGGTTACCACTTGCCCATTAACGGAAACCAGGCCTATGGCAATGTGCTCATCTGCCTCTCTACGTGAACAAATTCCAGAATTAGCGATGTATTTATTTAAGCGAATCTCATTTGGATTGGATTTTTTTGGAGCTGCTTTTTTCTCCACTTGTGGTTTGGATGCAGAAAATGAATTCTTTCTTAAAGGCGAATTTCCTCTGGCATAACTTTTACCCTGTTGCGAACTACCTCCACGACTCGATTGGTTAGCTCCCGACTTTTGCTGTCCTCTACCAGATGATTTCCCCTTGCTACTGCTACCTTGATGTCTGCTCATAATTCGTTATTTTTTTTGCAAAGATACAGAAAGAGCAATTGCTTTCAAGCATCTAATAAACAAATCTTATATTCTATTAAGAAGTAAATTGGTGTTTATAAGCATGATGCTGAAAACACCTGCTACAATTATAAACTTTAGGATGTTATGCAATATTAAATAATGTGTTTTGGTTTTTGAAGCCCATAACAACAAAACAAACACAAACAACAAAACCACACTTAAATAAAAGAAATATACCATTTGTCCAACATGAAAATGAAATAATAGAAAATAAGCAGGAACGGTTGTTAAAAGCGCTAAAATGGTAAGCATGATTTTAGATACATTCTCGCCATACACAATAGGAATGGTATGGTAATTTAAAACCAAATCGCCTTTTATGTTTTCCAAATCCTTGGTAAGTTCCCTCATGGATATAATTAAAAATAAAAATGCAGCATGAACAAAAATAACATGCTCAAAATTTTTGTAATACATGAAAATGGCAAAAAAAGGTGTAATGGTTAAAATGGCTGATGTTAAGTTTCCCACAAAAGGCAGTTTTTTTAACTTGTGGGAGTAAAACCAAATACCAAAAATATATAATGAAAAGAAAATTACTGCTCTAAAAGACACATAGCTTGCCATAATCACAGCCATGAAATTAAGTACAAAATAAAAAGAAAGCTTGGTATTCTGACTCACCAATCTGTCCAACCTGGATTTATTAGGCCTGTTAATCAAATCTTTTTCAGAATCGTAGAAATTGTTAATGATATAACCTCCTGCTATGGTAGCTGCAGATGCCAAAACCAACATTAAAAGATTCAAATCCAACACCACTTCCCTTAAAGGCAGGTCGTGTGCAAGAATGTAAATGGATGTTAAATATTGGGCAATAACAACAATTAATATGTTGTAGCCCCTTACCACAGAAAACATGCTAAAAAACTTAAGTAGAATGTGTTTCTGTCTTCTGGTTAACATAAACTATTTTTAGGTTTTTTTGAACAGGCTCTGTACAAAATAGGGTTTAGAAGTTATAAACCACTTCCAAATTATAATCTTTAAGGGATTGTTTAGCCTTGTCAATATCTTCGGTGAACCCAAGAATATAACCACCACCTCCAGAACCACAGAGTTTCAAATAATACTCGTTGGTTTCAATACCCTTTTTCCAGAGTTCATGAAACTGTTGTGGGATCATTGGTTTAAAATGGTTCAGCACTACTTTGGAAAGCTTTTTGGTGTTCCCAAACAAAGATTTGATATCGCCTTTTAAAAAATCGTCCACACAGGCATCTGTATGCTTTATAAACTGATTTTTAAGCATTTTCCTAAAGCCTTCCTGCTTCATGCTTTCCATGAAAATACTAACCATGGGAGCAGTCTCTCCTATAACACCACTATCTATTAAAAAAACGGCATTCTTGCCTTCTGTATTTTGCGAAGGAATACCTGTAGCTTCTATATTGTCTTTGGAGTTGATAAGGATAGGAATGCTCAAATAACTGTTCAAGGGATCTAATCCAGACGATTTACCGTGGAAAAAAGATTCCATGGCAGAAAAAATGGCTTTTAACTTTAAAAGCTTTTCCCTTGTTAAATTTTCCAAAACCGTAATTTTATCAAAGGCATATTTATCGTAAATGGCAGCAACCAAAGCTCCACTGCTTCCTACGCCATAACCTTGAGGAATAGAGGAATCAAAATACATACCTGCTTCCAAGTCCTGTTGTAATTTTTTAAAATCGAAAGTTACCAATGAAGCATCTATGGTATGAAGATACGCTTCAAAACGTTTTAAACTATCATTGGATTTAATGGCTGTTTCAGAAGCATCATTGTTCATCTTCAACGCACCATTATAAAAATTATAAGGTATAGACAAGCCTTTGGAATCTTTGATAATTCCATATTCTCCAAAGAGTAAGATTTTCGAATAAAAAAGTGGTCCTTTCATTTTCTTAATGAACAATTAATAATGCAAAGTTAATAATTAATCTTTAGATGTTTTTACAATACTAACTAATAATCGTAACATTTTCTGCGATTTAAGCTTAAATTTTTCAAATTCCTCCTCATTTAAAAAACCTGTAGCATGAAGCAAATCAATCCAATACTGGCTTTCGATAGCAATTTTTAAGCTAATCGACATTTTGTTTGTAAAACCGGAATTAGTTTAAGCAAATTCAATTTCTCACAAATTAGCCCCTTTAGAATTCAGGATTTTAAGAGTTGTATTAACATCGCACATCCTTTTTTATTGTATGCTAAATCTTGATTTAGATTAAGATATCCAGTGCAAAATGGAACCTCTTTTCTATAATATTTGGTTATATGCTGAATAATTTTGGTTAAACTTTTTTAAAGTCGCCCTTTATAATTATTCATTTTTAACTTTTAACTACTTAATAGTTTAGCTCCAAAACCTACTTGGTCACAAATAAATTGTCCGTTTTGACAATATGCCACCAATTCATTCTTAATGAAATCCAAAATAACTTTACTTTCTTTTTTTGGATAAAGCACGTGAACATTAGCTCCAGCATCCAGGGTAAAACAGATATGCAACCCAGTATCTTGTCTAAAACGCCATATTTTATTGATTATTTTAAGCGTATTGGGTTTCATTAAAATAAAATAAGGCATGCTGGTCATCATCATGGCGTGTAGTGTTAAAGCTTCGCTTTCAATAATGGCAATAAACGCATCTAAATCTCCAGACTTGAGAATGGGCTTTAATTTTTCAAGATTTTCGTGTGCTTGTTTAAATCGGTTTTCGGCATAAGGATGCATGTGCATTAAATTATGGCCAACAGTACTGCTCACCTGTTTTTCGCCTTTATCAACCAATAAAATGGTGTCTTGGTAATCTTTAAAATTATCGTGGACTTGATAAGGGTATTTAACCCCAAATAAATCTGTGCTGCCCTCAACCGTTGTACTGTCTCCCCAAACAATTAAATCGCCTTCAATACTTCTGCAAGCAGATCCAGAGCCTAAACGCGCTAAAAAGGATGCTTTCTGGTTGAAATATTTTTGAGATTCTACACTATCGTCCTGAATGGCACTAAGTTCTTTTTCAACACTCATTAGGCACAAAGCCAAAGCACTCATTCCAGAAGCCGAAGATGCTATTCCGGAACTATGTGGAAACGTGTTGGACGTTTCAATTTTAAAATGATAGTCTGTTAAAAAGGGCAAATAGCTTTCTATACGTTTAAAAAACGTTTCAACTTTTGGTTTAAATTCCTCCTTTTTTTCTCCATCCAAAAACACTTCAAAAGAAAAATGCTGTGTGTTCTCTTTTTTGGAAAATGTAAGTGTGGTTGTTGTTTTGCAGTTATTTAAAGTAAAGCTAATGGATGGATTTGCAGGAATTTGATGCTCTTTTTTTCCCCAATACTTTACCAATGCTATATTACTTGGGGATTCCCATGTAACTGTTCCACTTTCCAACTTTGTGCGATATGGTTTTGGAATAAAATCTTGTTCTGTCATTATTGCAGTTTATTGTGACAAAGATAATAACTTTAGCATGGTATTGTAGTTTCTTGCCGTTGCAAATGTTTTAAGTGTACGTTCAAAATAATTAACATTAAATTTGGATTTTCCCATACCTTTATCGCAAAACAAGTAAAGACAGTCGTCAATTATTTGGTATTCATCAGCTTGATATACTATTTCCGAAGCTGTTTTTACCAAATCATCTTTTGGAGTTTGGTGAAGCATCAAAAAATAACTGGCTTTCTTTTTATCTTCTGAAAATGGACAATTGGCAAACATACGTTCGAGATCTGGTCTTGTTTTTGCCATCACCAAAACTTCAAAACCAAATTGAGCCAAAATGGCTTTTTGGATCTTGTTTTCTATAGAATTTGCATTTTCAGAAGATTCCAAAATTACATTCCCACTTTGAATATACGTTTGCACATTTTCAAAACCTTATTTGCTTAACAAGCCCCTCAAGTCTGCCATAGGCACTCTTTTATGTCCACCAACATTAATGCCTTTTAACAATACAATGTATGTCTTCATTCTAAAATGGATTTAGAAACAATATAAGCTCCTGTCCAGGCATTTTGAAAATTAAAACCTCCTGTAATGGCATCTACATTGATAACTTCGCCAGCAAAATATAGGTTTTTATGAAGCTTGCTTTCAAAAGTTTTAAAATTGATTTCTTTTAAATCAACACCTCCAGCCGTAACAAACTCTTCTTTAAAGGTACTTTTTCCATCTACCTTGAAAACTGCTTGGGTTAATTGCGAACTTAAATTTTCCAGTTGCTGCTTGTTTAAATCTGCCCAACGCGTATTTGAATTCATTTCTGAAGCTAAAACCAGTTTTTGCCATAATCGTTTTGGCAAATCAAACTGTGTGGATTTAAAAACTGTTTTTTTAGCCAGGTTATGTTTGAATTCCTTTAACATGTTTAAACAATCTTGAAACGAATGGTTTATAAAATTAATTTCAATTTCAAATTTATAATCGCGTTCAGCTAATTCAATGGCACCAAAAGCAGACAATTTTAAGATTGAAGGTGCGCTCATCCCAACATGTGTAATAAGCAATGGACCTTCACTACATAAATCAGTATCTAAAACTTTAATGGTAACATGCTGAGCCACAACTCCAGGAATATCTTGAATACGCTCATCTTTAATGTCAAAAGTAAAAAGCGAAGGCACTGGATTTAAAATGTTGTGCCCTAAGTTTTCGAGCAGTTTCCAGATTTTTGGGTTGCTTCCTGAGGCTATTACTAATTTTCCGGTTGTAAATTCTCCTTCGGTTGTTTTAATATTCCAAGAAACACCTACTTTTTCAAATGCTTTTACCACATGATTGTACATCACCTCAATCTTGAGTTTTTTGGCTTCGTTTAAAAAACAATCTATGATGGTTTGTGAGCTGTCTGACTCTGGAAACATCCTACCATCTGCTTCAACTTTTAAAGGAACACCTTTGTTTTCAAACCACGCTATGGTATCTCCAGTCATAAACTGATGAAAAGGTCCCAACAACTCTTTTTCCCCTCGAGGATAATTCAAAACCAATTCCTGTGGAATAAATTCGGCATGTGTAACATTACAGCGTCCACCTCCAGAAATTTTAACTTTTTGCAAGCCTTCTTTTCCACGTTCCAAAATGGCAATGGTCAAGTTCGGGTTTTGTTCAGCGATATTTATTGCTGCAAAAAAACCGGCTGCTCCACCTCCAACTATTATCACGTCTTTTTGTATCATAATCTATCTGGGACATCTGAAATTATGCCATCTACTCCATAGCGTTTCATGCGTTTTATGGTTTTCCTGTCGTTTACTGTCCAGGTATACACTTTATAGCCATTGGCTTGAGCCATTTTTACATTTTCTGAAGTTAACAGGGCAAAATTTGGATGAATGGCCATGGCATTAATGGTTTTGGCAAATTCCATGGCTTCAGTCACACTGGCCTTGGTTAACACTCCCAACGGTATTTGTTTATCCAATTTGTAAATGGCTTCCAATTCATGATGCTGAAAACTGGACACTATAAAATGACTGTAGTCCCATTTTTTTTCTTTGATATATTTTTGAACAACTTCACAACATGCCAAAGCCGTATTCCTTCCTTTTAATTCTATGTTTAAAATACATGTTTTATCAATCACATCAAGAACTTCTTCCAAAGTTGGAATTGAAAACCGATTGTTTACTTTCAATTGTTTTAATTCTGAAAGACTTGTTTTCCCTATTTCCCCTGTGCCATTTGTCATCCTATCCAAGGTAAAATCATGAAACACAACCAGTTCTCCAGTGGCACAAACATGGACATCTATTTCAATGCCATCAACCTGTTGTTCCAATGCTTTTTGAATAGATTCCAAGGTATTCTCGGGAACATAGCCCTTGGCACCACGATGGCCTATTTTTAAAAAGGGATTATTCATGTTTAAATGAATTAAAAAATTTGGTTTTTTAAACTATGGGACGCATTAAACCCTCTTGAGCAACCGAAGCCACCAATTTGCCATCACGCGTAAAAATATGTCCTTTGGCAAAGCCTCTGGCATTTGATGTGCTTGGCGACTCCAATGAAAAAAGGAGCCAATCGTCAAGATCAAAGTCCCTAAAATACCACATGGAATGGTCCAAACTGGCTGTTTGCAAATTTCCCCAATGCGCCTTACTGGCATGTGGCTGAATGGCAACCGATAAAATATTGTAATCTGAAATATAGGTCAGGATTTTTTGCTTGGTAGGCAAATCCAGGCTTGAAGTGTCACCTTTCAATTTAAACCAGATGTCTGCATAAGGAGGTAAATTCTTCTTTTCAAAAGGATTTGGTATTTGGGTAGGCTTAAATTCTACAGGTCTGGGTATTTCTAAAAATGTTTTTGTTTTTTTAGGCAACATCTCACCAAATTGCTCAAGTAAGTCGCTCCAACTCATTAAATCCTCTGGTTGTGCCACATTTGGTTCCATCTGGATTTGATGTTCGTAACCTTTTTCGTCTTTATGAAAGGATGCCGATAAAATAAATATAACGGTACCATTTTGGCTTGCCGTAACACGTCTTACAGAAAAACTGCCTCCATCTCGCATAATGCTTACTTGATAGCGTATAGGCAAGGATAAATTTCCGGCTTCCAAAAAATAGGAATGCATGGAATGCAACACTCTATTGTTTGTAATGGTCCTATAAGCTGCATTTATGGCTTGAGCCAAAACCTGACCTCCAAAAACATTGGGGCTGCCAACTGTTTCGCTTGTGCCTTCAAACTCGTTTTCAGAAAGTTGTTCTAAAATTAAAATATCTAATAAATCGTTTACAGATGTCATAAAAATGGAATTCTATTCTTTAATTTATCAAAACTATTAAAATCATTTTTGGGTTGGTCTTATTTTTATAATTAGTTTTGAAAAAAACCTGTTTTCTACCTTTTATGATTCGTAAAACACTGTATATCGTCTTATTGCTTTTTACAATAACATCTTGTAGGAAAGGAGGTTTAAAAAAAGTAGCCAGTCTTCCTTTATCCCTTAAGGAAGCTTCTGCTGCTGAAATGATTCCTGGCTCTTCACTTATTTGGACCATTGAGGATTCCAGGAACCGGAATGTGCTTTATGGTGTAAATGAGCATGGAACCCTTATCAAGGAAATAGAAATTAGCAATGCCAAAAACATAGATTGGGAAGATTTAACCAGTGACACTTATGGAAACATTTACATAGGTGACTTTGGCAACAATAAAAAAGAAAGAGACCATTTTACCATTTACAAAGTAACAGACCCAATGGCTATTGAACATTCCACCATGGCAGATGTCATTACATTTAAGCTTCCGCCTAATTTCAAACCAATGAATTTTGAAGCTTTTTTTATTTATCAACATCATTTTTACATCATCAACAAAGCCAATAAAGAAACCAAAATGTTTAAGGTGCCCAACACTATTGGAAACCATACAGCCGAATTTGTGTGTTCTTTTGATTTGGATTGTGAAGACACCAAAATTACCTCTGCAGCCATAAGTCAAGACAATAAAACCATTGTGCTCCTCAATAAAAGCATGCTATGGAAAATAACAGAATTTCACTCAGATAACTTTTGTGAAGCAACCATTGAAAACAGGTCATTCAATCATTTTTCCCAAAAAGAAGGTATTTGTTTCAAAGACAATCATACCATTTATGTTACAGACGAACGCGTATGGTTTATTGGAGGCAATATTTACAGGATTGAAATTGACTAACCTTCACAAAAAATTATTTCAACTTGTTTGCATGTAGTTTTCGCAGTTTCGCCAATTTTGGCGTAATTACAAAACTGCAATATCCTTGTTCTTTATTGTTTTTATAATAATCTTGATGATAGTCTTCTGCTTCATAAAACACATCCAACTGGCTTATCTCGGTCACAATCTTATCTTCGTAGTAAGAAGCCACTTCTTTAAGCACTTGTTCGGCCACTTCTTTTTGAGTACTGCTGTGATAATAAATAACCGAACGATATTGAGTACCTGTGTCTCCTCCCTGACGATTTAAAGTTGTTGGATCATGCGTTGTCATAAAAATGATTAGAATCTCTTTAAAGGAAATAACATTAGGGTTGAAAGTGACTTGAATCACTTCGGCATGACCTGTTAAGCCAGAACATACTTCCCGATAAGTAGGTTTGCCTGGAACCGTTCCTCCAGAATAACCCGAAACCACTTTTTCCACACCTTTAACCTCTTGAAAAACAGCTTCCGTACACCAAAAGCAACCACCTCCAAAAGTGGCTAATTGTAAATTTTTATCAGTCATTTATACTTCCTTTTCTAAAATAATGGATTCAGAATTTACACAATACCTCAACCCACTTGGTTCAGGACCATCTGGAAACACATGCCCTAAATGCGCATCGCAGGTATTGCACATCACTTCCACACGAACCATTCCAAAAGAGGTGTCTTTTTCATACTTAATGGCGTTTGGCTGAATGGGTTGTGTAAAACTTGGCCAACCGGAATTGGACTCAAATTTTATGGTAGAGTCAAACAATGGTGCATGGCAACACACACAATTATATTTTCCAGCATCATGAGCTTTACAAAGAGCTCCACTATGTGGACGCTCGGTTCCTTTCTGTCTGGTAATCCTATATTGTTCTGGTGTTAAAATGGTTTGCCATTCCGCATCAGACTTTTCAACACGTTTATCTGGAGCAGGATTACCATTTACCGAATAATCAATAACATCTTTCCAAGTTAGCATTTTAATGGTTCTTTCTTTTTTGTTTAACATATCATGCTTATTAGCTTTTGTTTGTCGTAAAATATCATTTTGACTTACAAAACAAAGCTACTGAAAACAAAAAAGCTCCAACATAATGTTGAAGCTTCTACTTATTTTGTGCGGGTGGGGAGACTCGAACTCCCACACCTCGCGGCACCAGATCCTAAGTCTGGCGTGTCTACCAATTCCACCACACCCGCAATAAGGAGTGCAAATATAAAAATTAGTTTTAATATACAAACGCATCTTATCATAAAAAATTCTTCATGTTTTTGTATTTTTGAGGAAATTCAAATATATCTTATGAAAAACATATCCACTTACGTTAATCAACATAAAGATCGGTTCTTAGAAGAACTTATAGATTTACTAAAAATTCCATCCATAAGTGCAGACTCTGCCTATAAAAAAGATGTCTTGCACACAGCCGAAGTTGTAAAAACCAGATTGGAGGAAGCTGGTTGCGACCATGTAGAAATATGTGAAACAGCTGGCTACCCAATAGTTTATGGCGAAAAAATAATTGATAAGGATTTACCAACTGTTTTGGTTTATGGACATTACGATGTACAGCCACCAGACCCTTTAAATTTATGGAATTCACCTCCTTTTGAACCTGTAATCAAGAAAACCGAACTGCATCCAGAAGGCGCCATTTTTGCTCGTGGTGCTTGCGATGACAAAGGACAAATGTACATGCATGTTAAAGCCCTGGAGTTTATGACCAAGACCAACCAGTTGCCTTGTAATGTAAAATTCATGATTGAAGGTGAAGAAGAAGTAGGAAGTTCCAATTTGGCCATTTTTGTTAAAGAAAATCAAGAGAAATTAAAAAACGACGTGATCTTAATTTCTGATACAGGCATGATAGCCAAGGACGTTCCGTCCATTACAACAGGCTTACGTGGTTTGAGTTATGTGGAAGTGGAAGTTACTGGTCCCAATAGGGATCTACATTCAGGTTTATATGGTGGAGCTGTCGCCAATCCTATAAACGTTTTAGCTAAGATGATTGCTTCCCTGCACGATGAAAACAACCATATTACCATTCCAGGTTTTTATGACAAAGTGGAAGAACTTTCAAAAGAAGAACGTGCCGAAATGGCCAAAGCGCCTTTTTCTCTTGAAGCCTATAAAAAATCCTTGGATATTGATGCCGTTTATGGCGAAGCAGGTTATACCACCAACGAACGAAATTCCATTCGCCCAACACTAGATGTAAATGGCATTTGGGGAGGATACACTGGCGAAGGGGCCAAAACGGTTATTGCCAGTAAAGCCTATGCCAAAATTTCCATGAGGCTGGTACCTCATCAAGATTGGGAAAACATTACGCAACTTTTTAAAACTCATTTTGAAAGTATCGCTCCAAAGGGTGTAAAGGTAGAAGTAAAACCCCATCATGGTGGACAAGGTTATGTTACTCCTATAGACAGTATAGGGTATCAAGCAGCAAGCAAGGCATATTTTGATTCTTTTGGCAAAACACCTATTCCACAACGTAGTGGAGGAAGTATTCCAATTGTTTCTTTATTTGAACAGGAATTAAAAAGCAAAACCATTTTAATGGGCTTTGGTTTGGATAGTGATGCCATTCATTCACCTAACGAACATTATGGCTTGTTCAATTATTACAAAGGCATAGAAACCATTCCTTTGTTTTATAAGTATTTCACTGAATTGAGTGAATAACGAAACTAAAAAAACTGTCTGAAAAAAAAATCATCTTATCATTTTAAGCGCAGTCAAAAAATGTAAATTTTAATTTTTAACTGCATTTTGACTGCGCTCAAGATGAGATTTTCATTAGAATAAACTTATTGTTTCACCACTTTAAAGGCGCCCGATTTTTGAGTGCCTTTTATTTTTAAATAATAGATTCCTGATTGATAATCATACATGTCTATTTTTAGTTGCTTTGTTTTTGAAGTGGTTTCCAAAATTAATTGTCCGGAGACGTTGTATAATTGAATAGCAAAAGCAGTTTCTAGATCTGAATCGATTTGCAAGGTAGATGTAACCGGATTTGGAGTAATCTTAAAATGCTCAGCATTGGATTCCTCAATACTTAAATTTGTAAATAAAATACAATCGCTCATTTCCACACAGGAACCTACAGTTATTTCAACAGCATAAGACCCAATGGTTTCTGGATAATACGTTTGGTTAACTGCTCCTGCAATTAAAGTATTTGTATCGCAATTATACCATTGATAGTTGGCACCATTTTGATTGGCCTCTAAATAGGCTGCTGTACTTGTTAAAGTGTTGTCTATGGCCTGCAAATTTCCTTTTGTAAGCAAATAGGCTGTCACCAATTTTGTGATTTCTTGAAAATACGGCAAGTCCAAAGTGCTTAACCTATCTGCAGAGGAGTGATAAAATGGTGTTTCATCGTTGGTTTCCCAGGATTCCCCAACCAAAACAGCTGGAAAACTGTTAACCCAAAAAGAGGCATGGTCGCTTGCTGAAGTTCCTGGATTTACAGTTATGGGATTCAAGTTAAAAGTATAAGTATTTAACAGGTTTAACAAATCGTCTTTAATAGTTAAGGAACCATGTAAATCCCTTACATCAATATCAAAATCGTTATCACCTGGTTGTCCAGGTTCATCTCCATCGTAACCCATCATGTCCAAATTAACAACACCAAGAATGTTTAAATTATCGGCATTTGCTAAATTGGCATAGTGTCTGGAACCACGCAATCCAATTTCTTCTTCATCCCAAAAAGCATAAACAATAGTGTTTTCCATACATTGAGTTGAAAGTACTCTGGCAATTTCCAATATGGCTGCAACTCCAGTTGCGTTATCGTCTGCACAGTAATCTGCAATGGCGTCATAATGGGCACTTACCAAATAAATATTGTTTGGATTGGTATTGCCCAATTGTGTGGCTATAATGTTTTTGCCTGTAGTGTTAAAAAGTTGCTCTTCAATCGTTAGGTTGTTAAATTGCTCAAGTCTCTCTTTAATATAATCTGCTGCCAAATCGTTGTTAGCATGCTGACGGTTTATAATGGTTACTTCAGTTCCGTATACCATAGTAGGTTGTTCGCCAGAAAATTCGCTAACTGTTGCTTCCAGTCTATCAACATCTATTTGGTTCATGAGCTCTTGAACGGTTTGAGCAAAAGAGCTTACGGGAAGCAACACAAATGCAAGGATAATAAGTTTTTTCATCTATAATTAAGTGGGGTAAATTAGATGCAAAGATAGGTTTTTTAAAAAAATATTGTGAAACTATTTTGATTTAACTAAATTTATTCTACATTTGTAGAGTAAACTCTAAATCTGTAGAACAATGCAAAGTTTATCCAAAACCGAAGAAGATTTGATGAATTATTTATGGAAACTTGAAAAAGCTTTTATGAAAGATTTACTGGAAGCTTATCCAGACCCTAAACCTGCAACCACTACTGTTGCAACCTTATTAAAACGCATGACAGAAAAAGGATTCGTAGATTATAAATTGTACGGAAAGTCCAGGGAATATTTTCCTTTGGTGAAAAAAAAGGATTATTTTTCCAAGCATGTAAACGGACTCATAAAAAATTTCTTTAATGATAGTGCATCACAATTCGCCTCTTTTTTTACAAAAGAAGCCAACCTAACAAAAGAAGAACTGGAGGATTTAAAAAGACTAATAGATAACGAAATTAAAAACAAGTAACCATGGTAGACTATCTTATAAAATCCAGTGCTTGTCTGGCTGTTTTTATGCTTTTCTATAAACTGTTTTTAGAAAAGGAAAGCATGCATGTTTTCAAGCGGTTTTACTTATTGATATCCTTATTGATTTCTATTGGGATTCCTTTTATCACTTTCACACAATTTATTGAAGTTCCAGTTAAACCGAATGATTTTATTATAAGTAACTCTACTAATCCAACAACTATCCAAGAGGAATCTATTAATAATTTTCCCTTAATTCTTTGGAGCATCTATGTTTTAGGCGTTGTCGTTTTTGGCCTTAAATTCATTTTCAATTTATCTAAAATTTTGAAAAAAATAAAACAAAATACAAAGTTGAAAACTCAAAAATCTATTCATGTTTTATTAGAAGAATTAATAGTTCCACATACGTTTTTAAGCTACATTTTTTTAAATAAAACACATTTCGAAACCCAGAAAATTCCAGCAGAAGTATTGATTCATGAAGAAGCTCATGTCATACAAAAACACTCGCTAGACATTTTATTTATTGAATTATTTCAGATTATATTCTGGTTTAATCCACTTATCTACATCCTAAAAAAAAGCATCAAGTTAAATCATGAGTTCTTGGCCGACCAAGAAGTGATTAAAAAAGGAGTTACACTCTCAAAATATCAACAAATGTTATTGGCATTCTCATCAAATGCCTTAGAACCACAATTGGCAACAGCCATTAATTATTCATCCATCAAAAAACGATTTACAGTTATGAAAACATCATCATCAAAAACAGGAATTTGGTTGAGAAGCATCGTGCTACTCCCTTTATTAGCATTATTAATTTATAGCTTTAGCACAAAGAAAGTTATTGAAAAAGAAACTGCTATTTTAAGCGAAATATCTCATGACGCACAACAAAAAGCAAGTCCAGAAGAACTTGCAGAATACAACAAGTTGGCTAAACAATATAATTTACAACCTGAAGCCACACGTATCGTTCCTTTAAATGATTTAAAAAAGCTAGAATCTATTTTTAATAAAATGACAATTCAACAAAAAGAAAATGCACAACCATTTCCTAATTGTCCACAAAAACTTATTCCAACTATTAATGGAATTCTTTGTGAAGGAGGCTGTACAGTAAACATATCTAGAGAAGCAACTAAAAAATTAATTTTAGGAACCAATACAGGAGAAGCCATAACTGACTTTATGATTAAATTTATTGGTAAACCAACGGTTTCTGTTTCTGGCAACAAACTAAACAAGAAAGCCATTGCTTTATTGAATGAAAATGAATCTGATAAAATGATTCAGATTTTTAATATAAAAACCACGAACTCACATATTAAAATGCCCATTTTAATTCAATTGGCAGATAAAAACGATGAGAATTACTCACATTCTCCAATTGTAAAAAAAGGTGAAAAAAGTGACATTCCACCTCCTCCAACACCACCAAAAGCCCCTGAGATACAAATGAATCAAGACATGCCTCCTCCACCTCCTCCAATTCCAGCAGATGCAACTCCAGAAGAAAAGGTTAAATATCAAAAAACAATTGACGAATACAATAAGTGGTATAATACAAAAGTAAAAAAAGGTGAAAAAAGTGACATTCCACCTCCTCCAACACCACCAAAAGCCCCTGAGATACAAATGAATCAAGACATGCCTCCTCCACCTCCTCCAATTCCAGCAGATGCAACTCCAGAAGAAAAGGTTAAATATCAAAAAACAATTGACGAATACAATAAGTGGTATAATACAAAAGTAAAAAAAGGTGAAGTGTCTAATATTCCTCCACCACCTCCACCAAAATCACCTTTAGATTTTGTTATTGATATGGCGAAAAAAGATGCTACATTTTATTATGAAGGTGAAAAAATATCTTCAGACAAAGCTATAAGTATATTAAAAGAAAATAAATCTATGAATATTTCATCTAAAAATTCAACTGGAAAAAACCCAAAAGTTTATCTAAGTAAAGAGCCTATTACTATAGATTAATAGTTACAACTTTTGAATTTATATGTTAATGCCTCGAAAATTCGAGGCATTTTTTTGTAACAAATAAGCATAAATTGCGTTCTAATAGTCTATCAATCAAAATCAATCGCATCATGTTAAAATCATTCTTTATCCTGTGTTCTGGATCAGATTCCGATATTTTAAAAAGCTGTTCCAATGGCGAACAAAACAAATATGCAGGCATTGGGGCCACTGTGTTCTTTACAGCTGTTATGGCAGGTATTGCTGCTAGCTATGCGCTTTACACTGTTTTTAATAGTGTTTACATGGCTATAGGCTTTGGACTTATCTGGGGTTTACTCATTTTTAATTTGGATCGCTTTATTGTTTCAACCATAAAAAAAAGAGAGCGTTTTTTGGATGAATTTATCCAAGCTTTGCCCAGAATTATTTTGGCGATTATTATTGCCATCGTTATTTCGAAACCCTTGGAACTAAAAATATTCGAAAAAGAAATCAATCACGTATTATTGGAACAAAAAAATGAATTGACGCTTGCCAACAAAGAACAGATTGCGCAGCAATTCAATCCTAAAATTTCAGATTTAAACAATGAAATTGCAGGTTTGGAACTTCAAATTACAGAAAAAGAAAACAGTGTAAACAACCTATACAACACGTACATTTCTGAAGCTGAAGGTACAGCAGGTACCAAATTACTTGGCAAAGGTCCTGTTTATAAAGAAAAAAGGGATAAACATGATGCTGCTTTACTGGAGTTACAGCAACTTAAAAAAGAAAACAAAGAAAAAATTGCAACTCTGGAGAACCAAATTACCAATCTTGAAAACACCTATAACACTCAGGTTAAAAACACACAACCAGTTATAGATGGTTTTGATGGCTTAATGGCACGAATAAATGCATTGGGGAAACTACCTTGGCTACCTTCGTTTTTTATATTTTTACTGTTTCTGGCCATAGAAACATCACCAATAATAGCTAAACTTCTCTCTCCTAAAGGGGCTTACGATTTAAAACTGGAAGATGCCGAAAGTGCTTTAAAAACTTGGGTAAAACGCAATGCAGAAGAAAGAAACACCCTTTTAAAAACAGAAATAAACTTAAACAATAAAGTTTACAGCAATATAGCCGAAGAGGAAGAACTATACCAATATAAACGCAAAAAAGCCAGGGAGTTGATGCAGTTGCAAGCTGACGCCTTTTTTAAAAAACAACAAAACATCCTGTAATAAATATCTTCAAAAAAGCAGTTTCCCTATTGCATTTGAACTATTATGATTATTTTTACAAAAACCTAAAGTTGTTTCACTTACATATTTATGAGCCATCATCCGTTTCAAAAAATTGCTTTATTGCCTACATTGTTAAAAAAAGGTAGAGCTAAATATGTTTGGAATGTTTTTTTAAACAGATTGTACTCCAAAGAAATTGCTTTTGGTTTTAAAAGGGATTTAAGTGTGCCTTTTAAAAAACCAAGAACCCTTAAACCCATCACCATTCGTACATGTATTGATACCGACGAGGCTTATTTTATAGATAACCCAAACAATGGTTTAATCCATAAGTTCAACACTTGTTATGTTGGTTTGACCAAAGAACAAATTCCTTGTGCAAGGGTTTGGTTAATTGATGCTTCTGAAAATAAAAAGTTAAAATCCATTTGGGGAAAACGGTTTCCTCAACTTAAAAAAGACGAGGTATTACTTGAAAACGTTTTTACAGTCCCAAAATATAGAGGTATGGGTATTATTCCTGCTTTTTTATATGATGTCGCTGAAACAAGTAAAGACCTAGGAGCCAAATATGCCATCACGTTTGGTGAGGTAAAAAACAAAAACACGTCCAGGTCTTATAATTATGCTGGTTTTAGTCCGTATATAGTAAGACGTGTCTCTTACTTTTTGTTTATAAAATCCATAACATTTGAAGAGGTTTCTAAGGAATATTTAGATTTTTATAATGAATCCATTAATAGAAAGACAACTTCAAAATAAGCTGACTATTTTATTTTTTTTCCTGAAGCACTCATTTTAATAGCTTTTTCAAAACAGATTTTTTGAGGGATTTTATACATGGCCAATTTTTTGGAACAGATATGCAATATTTTTTCCTTGAGTTGTTCCTCATTAAATGTTCCCTTGGCTACAATGGTAGCCAGTATGGCCTCTCCAAACACATCGTCGTCGTAACCAGAAATGGTACAGTCCATCACTTCTTCCAATGAAAGGATGACAGCTTCAATTTCCTTGGGACTCACTCTTTTTCCTGTCACTTTTAAGATTTCTTTTTTTCTGGCTACCAAATAATAAAAGCCTTCATTGTCCATAATGGCTACGTCTCCTGTGTAAAGCCAACCATTTTTTATGGTTTTTTTTGTTTCTACCACATCTTTATAATAACCCAACATAATGTTTTTGCCTTTGGCCAATAATTCGCCCTCTTTGTTGGCACCTAATTTCTTACCTGTTTCATCTACAATTTTAAAACTCACTTTTGGAATGGGTTTCCCTATGGAACTGGTTTTTGCTTTAATGTGCTTGGGCTCCAAATAAGACAATCTGGCTGTAGCTTCGGTTTGTCCATACATGATATAGAAATCTATTTCTGGGAATGCATCAATAAATTCTTCAATAAAAATCGTGTGCAATTTCCCTCCTGCTTGAGTTACATACCTTAAATCTGGAAAGGCTGTTGTTTTAAAACTATTCGATTTTTTCAACAAAATTTGAAAATGACTTGGCACGCCAGCAAAACCTGTGCATTTATAATCTTTAATATCGCTAATAACAGCTCCTAAAAACATGAAACTATTATTTAAAACCATGGAGCCACCAACCCTTAAATGGGTGTGCAAAAGCGACAAACCGTAGCAATAATAGAAAGGCAACACCACACACATAATGTCTTTGGAGGTCAGTTTCAGGTACGAAATAATGGAGTTGGTATTGGCTATAATATTTTCATGGGTAATCATGACACCTTTGGGAAGTCCCGTAGAACCTGAAGTAAAAATAATTTCTGCCACTTGATTTTTGTTTATATCCACGTAATAATCATCCATCGCTTGATGATCTATTATTTGTTGTAAATCCAACTCTTCAATAACCTGAATTTCTGATGGCAGCATGTATTTGTCCCGAATGCTTTTGGCCATAAAAACCGTTTCACATTCGGTTTCCTTCAAGATATAATCAAGCTGTTCCTGCTCGATAGCGAAATTTAATGGCACGCAAACATTTCCAGATTTTAAAATGGACAAATATGCTGTAATAAAAAACCCTGAATTTGGACTAATTATCAAAATGTTTTTATGAGCTCCAACATACCTGTTTAAAAATGCGGCCACTTTTAAGCTCTGTTTATACAGGTTTTTAAAAGAAATGGTTTCTTTGGAGCCCAATAAAAAATCTTTTTCAAGATGTTGTGAAGACTCAAAAAAATAATCGAAAACATTCATGTTCATCGTTTTTTTAAAAAATTGGTTTCATTCTTAAATACTCGGTCGTTTTTCTTTTTCTTTCAAAACTTTTATAGATGTTTTCAATCTCCTTGGTGGTTTTTCCCATAACCTTTCCAACCTCTTCTGCTGGGTACTTATGTTCCCATCCATACCATATCAAATCCATGGATTCAAAAGGCATTTGGTAAAAAAAGTCTTCTTGGGATTGTTCTGCAGTATATGTATCTGTAGTTGGAGTCCTGTCTATAATTTCTTGAGGCACGCCTAAATGTTTTGCCAATTGATACACTTGGGTTTTGTATAAATGCCCAATAGGCATGACATCTGCACCACCATCACCATATTTTACAAAAAAGCCTTGCTCTACCTCGTGTTTGTTTGGCGTTCCAATAACAGCATAATGCATGCGTTCTGCATGATAGTAAAGCATAGACATCCTGCTTCGCTGTTTAAAATTTGTTGAAGCTACAATCTGCAAATACTCCTTTGCTGGCAAAAGTTTGCTTACAACATCACCATTTGGCTTGATGACAGTTATGGAAAAAATAGCTGGAATGTTTTCAGCAATATTTTGTTTGATTTCAATTTTAGCCTTATCCACTTTTTTATCGAAATCTGGAATCACACGTAAAATTGCTTCATCCCTTCTTTCGTAACACCCAAAACCATCCAATGCATTCGTTATGTCTTCCACCAAAGTGCTTACGCCATAAGTTGCTGCCAATTGTTCGGCAAGTTGTCTGCTATCATCACTGGAATCCTGTTCTGGAAGCATGATGCCCAAAACGTTTTTAGCACCAAAGGCCTTGGCAGACAAAGCCAAACAAACCGAAGAATCAATGCCTCCACTTATTCCTACAATGGCTCCACGACGTTGCAGGTTTTTAGTCACATCTGTTTTTAGTTTGGCAACAATACGGTTACAGACTTGCTCGATATCGTCTATGTGAATGATTTCTTTTGAAAATGGCTTGCGTTGTTCTGGTTTCATGGTGTTGCGGTTTTATTCTATGATTATTTTATCTAGTGTGATTAATTCGGATTCTGAAATATTTGGAATGGATTTTTTTATAAACAAATCGTATAAGATCTGAATGGATAGCACAGCTGTTATGGCCATGTTATCCATCTCTGAAACCCCTTTATTGGATATTATTTTTGAAAGTAAGGTTTTTACATGTTCTACATTGAAAACACCAAACTCTGTTAGTCGCTGTTCTGAAAGCATGGTTTTTAAGTATTCCGGTAATGTTTCTGAAGCAAAAAGGCTTCTAATTGGCGCTCTATAGGCCTGTTTGGACCTATTTAAAATGGCATCTGGCAATCTGTCTTTCATCATTTTTTTTAAGAGATACTTCTCGTTTAAACCATGAAGTTTTAAATCTGGATGTAAAGCCATGCAAAACTCAATGACACGATGATCCAGAAACGGATAACGACCTTCTATGGAATTGGCCATTCCCATCCTATCTCCTTGTGAGGATAACAAATAGCCAGACATGAACAAGTGGATTTCCAGCCATTGTGCTTTTGTAAGATAATCGTAACCCGAAAGTTTGGATTCCAATTTTTCTTCCACTTCTGCAATAGGATTGTAGTCTTTAATGGTTTCTTTAATAGTGTCTGAAAAGTAATTTTTTATTCTACTGGTATTATGCCATCTTAACAAATGAGAATAAATTGGTGAATTTGTTTCGGTTAATTTATAGCCAAAAAACATCTTTAACATGTTGCTGCTGGCTTTATTTATTTGTGGCAGATAAGGATAGAGCCTTTTTAACAACAATGGTCTTAGTTTGGACTGTGGGTCTTTTGCCCAAAAATGTTTTATTTTTGCCTCCTTAAAAATGTTGTAACCTCCTAAGAGTTCGTCGGCACCTTCACCAGTAATTACCACTTTTATATTATGGTCTCTCACGTTTTTGGACAGCAAGCCCATAGGTGTTGGTGCTGTACGTAAAAGTGGCGCTTCGGCAAACCAAACCACCTCCTTAAAGTAATTGGAAATATCTTGTTCGCTACAAGTCACACTGGAATGCTCTGTCTTAAAATAGGAAGCAGCTATATTTTGATAAGCAGATTCATCGAAATCCGTTTCTGTAAAACCAATAGAAAAGGTTTTAAGCTTATTTGGTGAAACCTGTTTGATAAACGATGTGGTTATGCTGGAGTCTATACCTCCACTTAAATAAGCAGCAACTGGAACATCTGCTCGTAGCCTTAGTTTGATGGAGTCTAAAAAAATATTTTCGAAAGCAGTTGCAGCTTCTTCAACAGTTGTAAAATTATATGCGTTTGGTTTTATTATAGGCAGCTCCCAATACGTGTTACTTTTAATCCCTTTGTGATTGACAAGCATATAGGTTCCTGGAGGCACTTCAAAAACATTTTCAAAAACAGTATTTGGAGATAAGGCTGTCCAAAATGTTACATATTCAGAGAGTGCTTTGTTGGAAAATTTCAATGAAACCTCAGGATATTCCATAAAGGCTTTTATTTCGGAAGCAAAGACAAAAGCGCTCTTGGTTTGGGTGTAAAATAGAGGTCTGATCCCTACACGATCCCTTGCCAAAAACAATTCCTCTTTATGCTTGTCCCAAATAGCAATGGCAAATTGTCCGTTTAGCTTCTTGAGGCATTCTGGACCATATTCTTCGTATAGATGCAAGATCACTTCGGTATCGCTTCGGGTTTTAAAGCTGTGGTTTTTCTGGATTAAATCTTCCCTAAGTTCCATGTGGTTATAGATTTCGCCATTAAAAACAATCCACAATGAATTGTCTTGATTGGAAATAGGCATGGTGCCTGAACTCAAATCAATAATACTCAACCTCACACTACCCAAGCCCACGTAATCTGAAACATAAACACCACTTTGGTCTGGACCACGATGTTTAATTCTTGTAAGCATGTGTTTTAAGGTAGAAACAGATTGCTTTTTATTTATTTCTCCATAAAATCCAGCGATACCACACATATTAAATTAGTTGTTGCTTGCTGAAAGGGTTAAACTTTTACAGAAAGTTTATTGGATACAAAAGAGACAATATTATTAATGGATTCGAAGTTTTTTGGGTTTAACTCATCATCACTTACTTCTACCTGAAAGGCTTCTCCCAAAAACTCAATAAGAAATAACAATCCCATAGAATCCAGCAAACCGTTTTCAAAAATCAGGGCATCATCATCAACATCTTTCACATCAGACAAAGAGGCTTCCAGGATGTACTTTTTAATTTCGGCTTTTACTTCGTTTGTATTTTTCATTTGATATAATAACATTTAATACTTAAATCAATTCCAATAGCCATTGAAATTTTATCTATACTATTAATATGTTTAGGGAGAAAATTAAATAGTTAGAGATAATAGCAAGTTAATGAGACTAATATATTCTATTTTTAGTAAACTATAAAACAGCTTTTTAAACTATTCGTTTAAGTTATAAAAAATCAGATTAAAGTTACAAAAAACCAAAACAATGCTACTTTGTGGATTGCTTAGTTTTTGTTAGTATCTTTAAAATCATTTAAAAACATGTTATATGAAAAAAGTTCTTGTTTTAACGCTTTTTATGTTTTCTGTTTTTGGTATGATGGCACAATCTTCCAAAAATTCTGAAAAAGAAGCTATTTTAAACGTTATGAAATTACAGGAAAAAGCCTGGAACAAACATGACCTGGAAGGTTACATGGAAGGTTATTGGAAAAATGATTCGCTTAAATTTTATGGCAGAAGTGGTTTAACCAAGGGATGGCAAAACACGTTGAACAATTATAAAAAAGGTTATCCCACACAAGCTGAAAGTGGCATTTTAAATTTTGTGATCAAAGATATATCAAGAATTGAAAGCCATACCTATTGGGTTATGGGAGAATATCATTTAACCAGGGATGCTGGTGATGCCAAAGGTGTTTTTATGGTTATTTTCAAAAAAATTGAAGGTGAATGGAAAATAATAGCAGACATGTCTTGTTGATTAAGCTGCGTCGTTGGATTTAAAATGATCGTATAAATCTTTGCAACCAAATCCGATAATGGATAACTGTTTGTTTAAGGCCAAAGACTCGTTATGCAGTTTGGCCAAGGCATTTACACCATCCCTATCAATACTTTGAAGTCCTTCTATACTAATGGTTACAGATTGGAATTTTTTAAATACTTCTTGAAATTCTTGCTGAAATACTCCAACAGACTGTTTGTTTAAAACGCCTGTAACTTTAAAGAAATTATTGTAGTGAGTAATGGTAAGGTTCATAATAACATAAATTAAGTTAATCAATCTGTTTATGCTATTAATCAGGTTCGATACTGTAAATATATAGTGAATAGCTATTTACATATAAAAAATTCGATAAAAACCCTAAGAATTAGATAAATGAAACATTGGTGTTTTTTTATCCGATTAACGACCTAATCTCTTACATTAATCTCTTAATTACTTGTAATTAAGAATTTTACACCTTAAGTTTTCTTGACAAATTTAGTAATTATCACAATATTTTGACCATCAACCTTCCCTTCAATATACTCGGCATTTTCATGATCTAAACGAATGTTTCTTACAGCAGTTCCTTGTTTGGCAACCATACTGGATCCTTTTACTTTAAGGTCTTTTATCAATACAACAGAATCTCCTGCCTCCAAAACAACTCCATTGGAATCCCTATGGATTATTTTATTGGCTTCATCTTCATGTTCGCCAGTTGCTCTTGCCAAAGCCAATGCGTCATCATCCAGATACATCATGTCCAATAAATCTTTTGGCCAACCTTCATGACGTAGTCTTTGCAACATTCTCCAAGACAGTATCTGTACAGCCACATGCTCGTTCCACATGCTGTCATTTAAACATCTCCAATGGTTTACATCCATCTCCACATGACCTTCTATTTGGCCCAGACAGGTCTTACATACCAAGATACTGTTATCTACATTTTCGTTTAATGAAGGAGGCAGGATATATTGGGTTAAACCTTCGGTAGAAGCACATAATTCGCAAGTGTTCTTGCTTCGTTCTTGTAGTGTTTGCAATACAGACATAATGACATTTTATTTGTTTTTGCAAACATACTGTTTTTATTGAAGAGATTCCCTCATTTTTTTGGGCATGCCTTTTACAACCATATCATACGAATGATCTATTAGTGCACAAATAAATTTGGGAGATAATTCCCCTTCTTGGATATAAAGGGTGTTCCAATGTTTTTTACTCATATGGTAACCAGCACGAATACTGCTGTATTCTGCTCGAAGTTCTTGGGCATATTCAGGATCGCATTTTAAATTAATGGCTTTTTCGCCAGCTTCCCATTTTTTCAATCCTACCAATGCAAACATTTTCCCCAAGACTTTAAAAACCAAGGTATCTACATCAAACGGAAAGTCTTCGGTAACACCTTTTTTTGAAATACAATATTTGCGAAGTTCTTCAATGTTCATAAAAAAACACATTCAAGATTAACATTTTGAATGTGTTTAAAATTACACAATAAATTAAAGATTTTTAAACCATTCGGCATATTTATTTCCCAAAATCGGCACTACTTTTTCGGTTCCATTTATGGCATTTAACAGTCCCATAATCCACATGTAAACCAAAACAAAGATTCCAATTATATTAATAAGCCATCCTATTATAGGGATAATGCCTATAATTCCCAATGCAAATCCGGTTAAAGCCAAGCCCAAAGATTGTTTGATATGAAAGGCTGCAAATGGGTTTTTCTTGTCGTTATTCATCACAAAAGCAATAATTAGTCCTATAACAGTTATGTAAGCAATAATTGCTGTGTTTTTTCCTTCGGTTACAGTTGTAGTGTTTTTAATAGATTCCATAGTTTCGTATTTGATGTTAATGAATATTTTCTCTTTTATGGAAGAAAACCCTCATTGGTTAACAACATAGCAAGGAATTTTTATGTAAACTGAATGAAAAAGAACTTCAGAACAACTGATGAAATCAAACCAAAAACCACCAAGCATAGTCCAATTGGGCAAAAGCTAAAATAACCATTATAAACATGAAGGGTTCTTCTATCTTTAAAGAGGTTTTATGATCAATCTAAAATATTATATAAAACAGGTTTGCTGGGAGTTGCATCATTTTCAAATGGAGCGATTTGTAAATTTAAAAAGTAAGTGCCATCTAAAACGGTATTTGGCACAAAAATAAATTCGGTAATCGTGGCATCCATTCTGGTTCTTCCTGCTGTATTCCAAAAGGCGTTATGTGCCAATAATTCGCCATTGTCCTGCTCTTTATCTACACTTGGCAAATCTATCAACAAGTGTTTCACACCTTTATCACGCAAATATATGGCAGCTTCGGACAGTAAATAAGGAGGATTGGTATGCGAAT
Organism: Xanthomarina gelatinilytica; assembly: GCF_000348685.1. Taxonomy (GTDB): domain Bacteria; phylum Bacteroidota; class Bacteroidia; order Flavobacteriales; family Flavobacteriaceae; genus Xanthomarina; species Xanthomarina gelatinilytica. Next base: position 100,019 of record NZ_ANLA01000009.1, read on the forward strand.
AGTGCTGGCTCAATTTCTCGATGGTATTGGGAATGGTCCTTATTACAACAGCATCGCGTTTTTTGTTCCCCAAAGCAAACTGAAGTTGTTTTTTTGAAATAACAAAATCTTTCCCTTTCTTTTCGGGAGCAACAGTAATTACTTCTGCCAAGTAGAAAAATTGCTTTAATTGCTGATTGATGGAGTGCACCTTTTTGGTAATGTGCCCAACACATTCTGTATGTGTACCATGAGCATGAGGATTGAACCAAATATTATTAAAATTCACATCGGCTCCATCTGCCACACTTGCAACCCATTCACCATCTTTAACTGGTTCTATCTTGGGTTGGTCAAGATACCAAGCATTTACGTTGTTTGTTGAAGCCCTTAATGGTATGGAAATATCTAAAGGTTTAGATAAATCAATTTGAAGTTTCTTTGAATTGTACTGTATGGTTGCAATCACTTTTATACTAATTTATATGATAAATAACTTATGAATTCTCTGTAAAGGGCTGTAATTCCTACAAAAGCAAGAAGTATTACCAAGGCTTTAAAAAACACCATTGCCTGTTTGCTTTTATATACATGCTTAAGAGCAAAAAATAAATATATAAAATTAACCAATACAATAAAAACCTGAACGGCTCTATTGCCTAAGCTTACAACAGATATGGCCAAAAGGCAACTTATGAAAAAAAACGACAGGTAATGCATGGCAAAAATTAAATGCATCCCAAAGAGAAAGTGGTTTTTATAAAACAATATCCAAAACACCAATGCCAATACTGGTACAATTATAATTACTATAGATTTTGACAAGTTGGCTGAGAGTCCATCATACGCCTGAATTAATTCTGCTTGTGTACTTTCTGTCTGTAACAATTTTGTTTCAATATTTAAATCTCTCCCACTATTAAAATAATACTTTGCAGGAATCCTTAATATATCTGCTTGGGTAAGCAATAAAAAAAACAAGACGTTGGAAATTAAAAATACTTGAATGGGTTTCATAAAAGGTTTTCTAATTCCATCCAGATAATTGGTAGTTAACTTACCAGGTTTAAATAATAAATAGATGAAGGTTTGATATACTTTGGAATCGATATTAAATAGGCCATCAACCAACTGGTGAAATAATGTTTTTAAAGAAAAATCTGTTTTCTCTACCACTTTTTCACCACAGTTATGACAAAATTTGCCAATTAATGGTTGGTTGCAATTTTTACAAGACGCACTATTCATTTTTAATCCAACTTAAATAAATCTGAAGCAATCCCATCACTTAAAAACTTTCCTTTTTCAGCGACTGTTAATTTGCCTCCATCAAGATACAATAATTGTTGGTTTATATGCTTTTTGGATTGCTCTAAAAGATAGGTTTTAAACACAGTACCAAAATCCGTTTCAACTTTATCCAAAGAAACTCCCCAAATGGTGCGTAACCCTGTCATTACGTATTCGTTATATTGCTCTTGGACTGTTAAGGTTTCCATGGTGTGTGGCAGTTTGTTTTCTTGGATACCCTTAATGTATTTGGTATTATTGGCCACATTCCAACTTCTTGTATTTCCATGGAATGAATGTGCCGAAGGTCCAATGCCCAAATAAGGTGTTCCTTGCCAATAACTGGTATTGTGTTTTGAGAAAAACCCTGGTTTTCCAAAATTGGAAATCTCATAATGGACAAAACCTTGTTTTTGGGTCTCTGCTATTAAATGCTTAAAGTGAAGTTGCGCCAAAGCATCATCCATGGGTGGATATTGTCCCTTTTTTATAAAAGTATCCAACGCTGTTTTTGGCTCTACCGTTAAGGCATAACTGGAAATATGGTTCACCCCAAAACCAAATGCCATTTCAAGGTTTTTGTTCCATTTTTCCAAACTCATGTTTGGAATGCCATAAATTAAATCGATGGTAATATTATTGAAATGACGAGTAGCTTCAGACAGACATTCTTTTGCTTCCAAGGATGAATGCGCACGATTCATGGCTATTAAATCGTCTTCAAAAAACGATTGAATCCCTATGGAAAGTCTGTTTATCCCTATATTTTTATAGTCTTCAAAAATAGTTCCCGACTGGTCACGAACAGACAACAGATCGTCTGGATTGGCCTCCAAGGTAATTTCCGGATTTTCTATTACTTGATAATTTTTATAGACCTTGGCTATTAAGAACCGTAGTTCTTCTATAGTCAATAAGGATGGTGTTCCTCCTCCAAAATAGATGGTTTCAATGGTATGGTTTTTTAGTTCGTTTTGTCGCAACTCAAGCTCCTTTCCCAAAGCTTGAACCAATTCGTCTTTTTTCTTTAAAGAGGTGGAAAAATGAAAATCGCAATAGTAGCAGGCTTGTTTACAAAAAGGTATGTGAATGTAAATTCCTGCAGTACTTTGCCTCTCCTCTGTTGGGTTTGAGATATTGCTTAAATGGTTATAATCCAAATCCTTTTTCATATTATTCCAACACAGATCAAACTGCTTACTATCATTAAATCCTGGCTACTTTTTCACACGTTCTTCGTTCTGTTTCACAAAACTTGCCCAACCAGAATAACTTTTGCCTATTTCTATTCTACCATCATTATAGAAATGACAAACAGCAGCACCCAAACCATCCATGGAGTCCAGATTTTTTGGAAGGGTTTTAATCCCCAACAAGCTTTGAAGCATTTTGGCCACTTGCTCCTTACTGGCATTTCCATTTCCGGTAATGGCCATTTTTATTTTTTTGGGCGAATATTCGGTAATGGGAATTTCCCTGCTCAAACCTGCTGCCATGGCCACTCCTTGAGCTCTACCTAACTTAAGCATACTTTGAACGTTTTTTCCAAAAAATGGTGCTTCAATGGCTATTTCATCTGGATGATGGGTTTCTATAAGTTCAATGGTTCGCTCAAAAATAAGTTTCAACTTTAAATAATGATCGTCGTATTTTTTTAAATCGAGTTCATTTAACTGCATAAACTGCATGGTTTTTCCAACCACTTTTATAAGACCAAATCCCATAATGGTTGTTCCTGGATCAATTCCTAAGATGATTTTTTCTTTGCTCATTAATCGCAATAATAACAACCACTTAAAGAGTAAGACACTCCAATGGTTGCAGTTAGTAAATTTCCGTTAAATGACCCATAGCCTTCTGTAACAGGGTCAAAATCGCCACTAAGTCCATATATATAAGAAGTATCCAAATAAATGGTTAATACATCTGTAATGCTGTAATGAAATTCAATGCCTGCCATGACATTTACAAACGAGGTTTTGTTTGCACCATATGTTCCCAAAGGTTTTATTATGCTAAAACCTGGTCCTGTATGAGCCACAATCCCCATGCCAATTGGTAAGAATCCCAAAACTGGTGTAGGATCGTAAACAAACTGGGCATTGATCCTGGAGTAATTTACCTTAAAGTATGGAGAATCTGCCTCATGAGCAATCCTATTGTAACCAAAATCCAATTTTGCCCCAAACTGTCTTTTGAACATGTGCTGAATCCCTAAATTAATAGTTGGAAAGTTTATAGGCTTGGCTTCAAATCCTGTAACAAAACCATTATCACTAGGACTGTTAACACCTATGGCAAGCTGGGCTTTCCATTTGCTGGTTTCGGCTTGACCAAATCCAGAAAAAGCAATAAACAAAAAAATAATAAAAACCGAAGTTTGTTTGATGTTTATAAAATGTGTGTTCATAAAAGGATATTGTTTAATTTGCGGCTTAAAAAGCAGGTATTCCAAAAATATGCTCAGAACCTTACCATACAAAACTAAACAATTCTTTTTTGTGCTTCTTAAAATAAGCTTGGTAGTTGGTGCTTTTTATTTTATTTATTACAAATTGACATCAAATAACCAATTGGATTTTCAGGTTTTTAATGGTTTTTTACAGAAAAATAAGGTTTTTAGCCTTAAAAACATCGGTTTATTGATGATTTTAAGTGTTTTTAACTGGTTTTTGGAAATTTTAAAATGGAAACAACTTGTCTCCATATTTAAGAAAATTTCTTTTAAAAAAGCAGTGCAACAAAGTTTAGGTTCTTTAACAGCATCTTTATTCACTCCAAACCGAATAGGGGAATATGGCGCCAAAGCTATTTTTTTTACCTCAGAATTTAGAAAAAAAATAGTCCTGCTCAATTTTCTTGGAAACATGATACAAATGCTTGTTACAACAGTTTTTGGAATTATTGGCTTATATTATTTTATTTCAAAATATCCTGTGGATATCGACTATCATAAAACAGTTAGGTTTTTAGGGATTATTTTAATCATCACTAGCATGGCTTTCTTAGGATGGAAGAAAAAAGAAGTCACTATAAAAGGAATTTCCATTGAAAAGATTATAAACTTCTTTAAAAACATATCTTTAAGACATTATCTCACTTGTTTGATTCTTTCCACAGGCAGATATCTTGTTTTTTCATTTCAGTTTTATTTGTTGTTGCATTTTTTTGGTGTGGAAGTGTCTTATAAAAATGCCATGATTGTTATTACCTCCATGTATTTATTGGCTTCTGTTATACCATCCATTTTTATTTTTGATGTGGTTATAAAAGGCAGTGTAGCGGTCTATTTGTTTTCCATTGTTGGCGTAAACGAACTCACCACCTTAAGTGTTGTTACCTGTATGTGGTTGTTAAATTTTGTGTTTCCAAGTATAGTTGGCAGTGTGTTTGTGTTAAAATTTAAACTTCCTAAACCTGTGGAACCATGATTGTTTTTATTTTTTTCATCACATGTTGTTACCTGTTTTTAATAGGATGTTTTATCTATGGGTTTGATAAGGTTCCCTACTTTTATTACTATGAAGAATCCCTAAAAAACAAATTTTCGGTAGTGATCCCTTTTAGGAACGAAGCCGAACATTTACCAACATTGTTGAATACCATTTTAAACTTAAAGTATCCTGTTTCACACTTTGAGCTCATTTTTGTAAATGATAACTCTGAAGATGCTTCAGTTGAAATTATAGAAAAACATTTAAACAACACATCCATTGATTACAAAATCCTTCAGAATATACAATGTTCAAAATCCCCAAAAAAAGAAGCCATTAAAATGGCCATTGAAAAAGCTCAATATGAATGGATCTTAACTACAGATGCCGATTGTTTGCTCCCTAAATTCTGGTTGGAATGTTATAATGGCCTTATCACAAAAACCTCTTGCCATATGGTTTGTGGCCCTGTTGCCTATACACACATCCATAAGTTTTTGGATCGTTTTCAAGCTTTCGATTTTTTAAGTTTGATTGGAGCGACCATTGGTGGTTTTGGATTAAAGAAACCCTTTTTAAGCAATGGTGCCAATATGGCTTACCGAAAAACATTTTTTTTTCACCTAAATGGTTTTGAAGGTAACACAAACATAGCCAGTGGCGATGATGTGTTTTTATTGCAAAAAGCCATAGAAAAACAACCCAATGCTGTGGTGTTTTTAAAAGCCAAGGAAGCCATTGTGTTAACCAAACCGCAACCCAATTTTGCGAGTTTAAAATCGCAACGGGTTCGTTGGGCTTCCAAAACCACAAACTATAAAAACACCTTTGGGAAATTAACGGGTTTGCTGGTTTTACTTATGAACGCTACTTTATTAGCCACATTGGTTTTCACTGGTATTGGTTCCATGGATGCCTACACGTTGGTATTGGCTTTTGGCTTAAAACTAACTATCGATTTTGTACTGCTTTTTAAAACAGCCTCTTTCTTTAAACAGAAACAGCTTTTTGGATCCTATCTCATTTGCGCTTTTTTGTATCCATTTTTTAGTGTATACATAGCAACCTTATCCCTTTTTTCAAACTATAAATGGAAAGACAGAGCCTATGAAAAATAGTGGATGAATCATTTATTTTTGTTAGATTTACAAGAATTGAAATCCTAAATCTAATGAAAAAGCTCATCTTTATTTTATGTTTATCTTTTAGCTTTGTTTCTTTAAAAGCACAAGAAACTTATACTGTTAATGGTGAAACCTTGGAACTTAAAACAGAAGTAGAAGGGAACCTGGATTTACTCTGGAACATTATCGATGGTCAATACAGGTATTTTGTTAGAACAGAAGATGGTTCCATAAAAGAATTGGTAAACACTAAAAATCCGGATACCAAAAAATATCAAAAAGAATACAGACACACTTTAAATGCCCTAACACAAGATTATGGTCTCTCGGCAGGGAAAGTAAACCTAACACTTGCCAGTTTAAAAGATTATATTAACATGTACAATTCTACCAGTGATTTGAGTTACAATTACGAACCAAGAAACAAGATCCAAGCCAGGTTGGGCGTTTTTGGAGGCCTTACCAATCAACCGTTTGTAAACAATCCCAACAATACATCTGTACCATTTTTTGGGGCAGAATTTGAAGTTTACAGCAACACACGATTAACACGTCATGCAGGATATGTTAATTTGAGAACTGCTTTGGAAGCAGATGATTTTGAATATTCGGCTACCCAATTGGGTTTAGGCTATAGATTTCGAGCCATCAATAAAGAAACTTTTAGTGTGTATGGAAATGTCACGCTTGTAACCTACACATTTCATAATGAAACCCTAAGCTACGAAGACCCTTTAAATCCTGGTACATATATTTCAGAAGAAAACTCAGATTCTGAGTTGGAAGTCCCTTTTATTTTTGGTTTGGGAAGTGATATAAAAGTCACTAAAAATGGATACGTCACTTTAGCTTACAACAATCTGTTTGCCTTATTTATTGATAATCAAGGAAATTTCCCGATAGATTTTGCTATTGGTTTTAAATTGAACCTATAATACATGCGCTTAGACAAAACCTCCAATCCAGCTTTTAACGATTATTTTTGGGAAAATGATCCAACTGCTTCCAAAAAAATGAGCGTAACAGGCATCCTTTTAAAATCCTTGTTTTCATTACTCATTGTTGCGGCCATTGTTGTATATGTATGGAATTTATATATTTCTGGTACAGACATAAAATGGTTTGTAACAGGAGGCATGATTGCTGCCATTGTACTAAGCATTGTTATTTCAGTAAAAAACCAATGGGCTAAGTTTTTAGTGCCACTTTACGCCATTGCCAAAGGGTTTTTTCTTGGTGGCATTACCAGTTATGCGCATGCTAAATTTCCCAATTTACCTTTTCAAGCCATAGGAGTGACCATTATGACGTTTTTTGTGATGCTGCTGTTATACCAAACCCGAATTATTGTGGTCACGAAAAAATTGAGAAGCGTTATCATTACAGCTTGTGCCAGCATTTTTATAATATATCTTTTGTCCTGGATCCTTAGCTTTTTTGGGATTGAAACCTTTATTTGGGGAACGTCCTGGCTTGCCATACTTTTTAATGTCTTGGCAGCTATTTTTGCCTCTTTGGCATTGCTTTTGGATTTTGATTATATAGAAAAACACAAAAACAAGGCTCCAAAAGAAAAAGAATGGTTGGCCACTTGGGGACTTTTGGTGACACTTATTTGGCTGTATGTTGAAATATTGAGGCTCATGAAAAAACTGGCCATTAGGTTTTAAACCTTAATCCACTTGAATGATTACAGGCAAAGTAAACGCTGTTTTTACTTGCTGTCCACGTTTAATGGCTGGATAAATCTCTGGCAAAGAGTCCAAACTGTTTTTGAGAAGCTCTTTGATGTTTGGGATTTCGTGAAGCGTTATCGAGTCTATCTTGGCTTCCATTAAGGATAGAATTCCAGTTTCAGAAATTTGAAATTTCATAAAAATGGTATCGTTAATATCTTGCGAAACCACAATGGTATCCCTTTGAATTTTATTGGTAATAATAGCTATTAAAGTGTTTTGGAAACAATGTTTTTTTTCTTCTTTGGAAATAGCATCGTTGCAGGATGCAAAAGAAGGATATTCATCCACGTCGCTCCAATTGAATGTCTTTAATTCTTCGTTTAAAATAGCATCAGAGGTTGTCTTCTTGACATCAAAATAATTGCAAGAAACAAGCAATAAAAAACCAAAAGAAAGGTACAAATGTTTCATCTATCTAAATTTTATCAGATAGCTGTTGCTTAGCTATGTTATTACTTTGATTGGTAATCTCCATTTTTTTGCCCATTTGGGCTTTCATACAGATCTGAAACCGAAAAGTACAATTTTTTTAGATTTTAATCTGTATTCATAAACTTTTCTTGTTTCAATTGAGATAATTGGGCTGCTGCTACAGTCTTGAGAACACTGTCTGGAAATTCTTTTATAAACTTTTGGTACAGATTTATTTTTGTGTCGAAATCTTCATAATACGCGTTTTTTGATTGAAGCAGGTAAAATGCTGCAGTGTCGTTTTTAGGATTTTCTTGTCGTGCTTTATTTAAAACCTGTATAGCCTCTGCATATTTTTTTTGGTAATTTAAAACTCTTCCCAATTGTGTGTATTGAGCATCCAAAGGAGCATCTTCAATTTCCAATGCTTTGGTATAATAACTTTCTGCTTTGTCAAATTCCTTGTTTTTTTCGTAAAGCCGTCCCAGAACAAACAGGTTATTGGTGTTGTTTGGCTCAAATTTCAAGGCTATCAATCCTTCCTCTATAGCTTTAGAAAGTTGATATGTTTTGTCATAACACAAACTTAGTTGTTCATGAATAAATTTTGATGACTCCCCTAAGGCCACTAATTTTTCAAACCAAACAATGGCTTCGTGGTAATCTTGTTTCCAAAAATAATTTTGAGCTTTTATGTTAATGAGCTCCACATTAAATTGATTTGATTTCAAGCCTGTATTCACTAATTTTTCAACTTCATCAAATTCTCTTTTCTGCAACTTATATTTTGCCACTTTATAGATGGCTTTTTGATGTAAAGAATCTAAAAGAAACGTGTTTATAAACTCTTCAATAGCTGTAGAATCATTTTGTTTTTCTAAAATTAAACCATATTCAAAATGATAATTGGGGTTTAAGGAATCTATAATGATTAATTTATTAAATTGTGAAGCAGCCGTTTGAAGATTGTTTGTTCTTGATAACAATTTAGCATATTCGTACTTCAGTAACGTGTTGTTTGGATGTGCTTTAATGCTTTTTTGATAATTTAAAAGGGCTTGGTTGTAGTTCCCAATAGCAATAGATGCTTTGGCTATTTTTTCATAAACTTCCGAAGGCTTGTTGTAAACTTCATATTGTGCTATGGCTTTAGAGTAATAACCGTTTGCGTACAAACTATCTGCAAGCATTAAAACCGAAGTTTGTGCTTCGGTTTTAAAAAAAGACATGATGATGAATAGTACTAAATACCTACTCATTAATTTCAAATTTAATAGGTAAATAATAAGGTACGTTAACAGCTTTCCCTTCGTGCATTCCAGGAATCATATTTGGCAATAAATTGATTACGCGTTCTGCCTCTGCTTCCAATTCTGGATGTGGAGCTCTTGCTTTTGCTTCTAAAATTTTTCCTTGAAAACCGATTATAAAGAAAACAGAAATTTTGACAGTACCATTTAAGCCTATGGTTTTAGCTAAATCTGAATTAAAATTTTCAACAATAAAAGTACTAATCTCTTTGTTGAAACAGGCTTTTTTACCTGCTTCATTTGCTTGAGATTCACAACCTGGAAATACTGGAACTTCATCTAAATTTTCAAATGGAATTCCTTCTCTATCATTAAAACCAAATGGCTTAATCTGCTTTGTTGAAACATCCTGACCTTCAACATTAGCTTTAATAGCATCTAAAAAATAAGTTGTTAGCTCTTCCTTTTCAGAGTTGTTTAATTTCCCTTCTTTATCTAATGATTCGATTATCATTTTTAATTGTTCTTCCTGAGAAAGTTGATTTTCAACCATACTATCTTGGCTTGTATCACTACAGGAGGAATAAACAAGCATCCCAAATACCATAGGAATCAATAGGGCATACTTTACCAGTTGAACTTGTTTTGATTTTGATTTTTGTAACATAACGATTCGTTTTTTGATTAATGATTGTTTAAAAAATGGATTGATGAATGATACCTGTTTGGCATTGAAAACTTGCGACAACAGGTTTTCATAATATTGTGCTTTATTGTGTTTAACAGCTTCGGCATCTGCTAGAAATTCATGTACGACCGAAATCCTGTTTTGATACATATAGATGAATGGATTGAACCAAAAAAAGATACGTAGGATTTCGAAAAACAACATATCCAGACTGTGCTTTTGTTTAACATGGACCCATTCGTGTTTTAAAATGGTTTCCCGTTCTTCCTTTACCAATTGCTTTCCTATAAAAATGTAATTGAAAAAAGAAAAAGCATCCCGACTGTTTTCCAAGTTCACGATCTGCAAATTAGATTCATGATGTTTTGGGTTGCCATAAATTAATCGAATAATATTAGTCAGTTTATAGGCAAAAATGGAAAAAGCGATGGCAGAACCCAGATAAAACAAATACATCCAAGACCATGAAAAACTAGATGCTTGGTTGATACCTTCAATAAAAACTTCGTCTAAAACAATTGGGTTTTGCTTGCCAATTACAACTTCTGGAAGTGTGATGATATATTGCTGTGGCACGATATCCTTAAACCTGTCTATTTTAATAACAGGTAACATAAAAGACAATGCTGCAGTTATTAAAAGATAGGCTCTGTTCCAGTTAAAAAAAGTTTCTTTTTTTAAAAACACATCGTAAACCACTAAAAAGAAAAGCTGAAATGCGATGACTTGAATAACATAGTGTGCCATGATCAATCTTTTTTATTAATATCTTTTAAAACCGATTCCAGTTCTTTTAAGCTAATGTCATTTTTCTTCACAAAAAATGAGACCATACTTTTAAAAGAGCCTTGAAAATAATTGTCTACCAAGGAATTTAAACTTTGATTGCTATAATCCTGTTTTTTTATAAGTGGAAAATACACATGTCCTTTGCCTTGCTTTTTATAATCCACAAAACCTTTGCTTTCCAAGATTCTTACTATGGTTGAAACTGTGTTGTAGGCTGGTTTTGGTTCTGGTAATTGCTCAATAATTTGTTTCACGTTGGCTTTTTCAAGTTGCCATAACACATGCATGATTTCTTCTTCGGCTTTGGTAAGTTGTTTCATAATATATTTTGTTTAAAACAATAATTTTATAATTGAGACTCTTCGGCAAGCTCAGAGTGACAAATAACTATGTCTTTAGGCGACTTAATTTAATGTGATTCTGAAATAAGTTCAGAATGGCGAAAACATGTAACTAAAAACTTAGTTGAACACAAATATAACTAAAAAATTAGTTTAAACTAATTTTTTAGTTATAAAGTTTTGTAACTTTCATTTAATATCTTCGTCTTATAAATAAAATTCTATGGATATACTATTGACCATACTTGGCTTCCTGTTCATGTTGCTTGGCATTTTAGGCAGTTTTTTACCTGTACTTCCTGGTCCTCCTTTAAGTTGGATTGGTTTGTTACTACTGTATTTAACCCATGCAGTACCCAACAATTGGCTATTTTTAGGCATCACCTTAGCTGTAGCACTTATAGTATTTGCCTTGGATTATATTATTCCTGCTTTGGGAACAAAAAAATTTGGAGGCAGTAAATATGGGGTTTTAGGGACTACCATTGGTTTATTGGTTGCTATTATTTTTCCTGTTTTGGGAGTTTTTGGTATCATTATCTGGCCTTTTGTAGGGGCTTTTATTGGTGAATTGTTAAACAGAACAGACTCCAAAACAGCTGTTAAGGCTGCCTTTGGTTCTTTTTTAGGCTTTTTAACAGGCACCTTTATAAAATTTTTGGTAGCAGTAATTTACTTAGGTTTTTTTATTATGAAAGCTTGGGAATATAAAGGCAGTATCTTTAGTTTTTAAAAAGAAGAAACCTCATGACTCTTATAAAAATATAAAAAGTCACGAGGTTAGTGTAAATGCTATTATCAACGAAATACTTCTGAGGGATTAATTAATATGCTGTTGATACTTCAAATATAAAGCGAACATTTAAGTTACGGTTACGGTAAAACCACAAATTAATTACGGAAAAACCGTAATATCCAATAAGAGCCTTATATTAGAGCCTGTTTAGCAAACAGATTTTTTATGAATTTTAACAATTATTGATCCTTTTTTAAATAAATCCTTTGTTTCTTGCTTCAAATAATAAGGTTTCATCACTTCCATCTTCAATCTCAAAAACTTCCTTTAAATACTTTTTTCGTTTTTCAATGGCACTCATGGACAAATCTATATGATCTGATAAACTTTTTGTCTTCACACCCTGAGATAAGAGGTAAATAATTTTTCTGTTAATCTCATCTAGAACAATATCTGTGGAGATGGTCTTTCTAATAATTTTATTTACAGTTCCACTGTAAAAAGGAGGGTTGCTCAATACAGCCTGAAAAGCACTTGCCAATTCCTTGGACGTTAAGTCACTTTTAATTAAAAAGCCTTCTGGGTCTATGGTTTTTACAATGTTGTGAATCCTGTAGGCTTCATTAAACATAGTTAAAATAACTATTTTGGCTTTAGGCATGATGGTTCTGGCATATTTGGCCAGGTCTTCACCAGAAGTGTATTTTCCATCGCTTGAAGGAGGCAAGCTAATATCCATGAACAAAATATCGTATGGATTGTTTAATGACACTGCTTTTTCCATGAATTTTATAGACTCGTCGCAACTATTGGCTATGTCAATTGTTAAATCTTGATTTTCTTTTTTGGTGGCAATTAATGTGTTTTGATATCCTTCAATAATCATGGGATGATCGTCTGTCATTAAAATGCGAATGGTTTGTTGCATAAGGCTTTTTAGATTTTAGATTGGGGTTTTTATACGTATTTCCGTTCCAGAATCCATGGCTGATTTTATATCCAGTTCTCCTTGAATTTCTTTTACCCTGGAGTTAATGTTTTTCAATCCAATGCCTTTCCTGGCTTTATTAACATCGAAACCAGAACCATTATCTGAAATGGACAAGCAAATTACATTATTTTTTTGTTTAAAGCTAATGTGAACTTCTGTTGCATTGGCATGTTTGTAGATATTTTGAAGCGATTCCTGAATGATCCTGTAATAATGGATTTTTGTTTTGTTATTGATGCTGTCCCAATCAATGTTGTCGTCGTTTCTTAACACATATTTCAGTTTATACGCTTTTGTTTGTTTTTCCAATAGAGATTTAATAATGCTTATATAATTTGAGCCAGATACAAAATCTGAATTCAATTCGTGCGACACCTTGCGTATGTCCTGTTCAATTTCTTTTAAATCTTCCAAATATTTTTCCCTGGTTTCTATTGCTTCTGGTTGCGTACTCATGTTTAGGCTATCCAGACTTAACCTTATCCCGAAAAGCCTGCCTAAAATACCATCATGTATTTCTTCTGAAATTCTCTTTTTTTCGGCTACCCTTGCTTCATCTATTTTATCTTGTTGAGATAACATTAGGTTGTATATTTCCTCGTTGGTTTCTTGTTGCTGTTGATTGAATCTCAGTTCCTTGTTTTTTGTTCTTTGTGTTACGATAATATACAACAACAATAAAGTAAAAATCAACCCAATGGATAAAAACAGCAACCAAAGCCTTTCTTTTGCAATTTGCTTGCTTCTTTCCACAATAAGGTCTGTTTCAAATTCAATTCTGGCAAATTTGTTTCTAATGGCACGCTCTTTATTTTGAAGGCTATCGCTTAATTTTACATATTCGGTTAAATAGGATTTGGCCTTGTCTGGTTCTTCAATATCCGATTTTAAAATAAGCGACCTTAAAATAACATCGTTGGTGTTGGTTTCCCTGGCAAGATGGTAAGCCCTATTTGCAAAGAAAAGCGCTGAATCCTTTTGGTTTATATCCTTATAAAATTCTGAAGCATTTAAACTAATGGACATCAGGCTGTAAATATCCTGTAAGCTATCGCTTATCTTATAGGCTTCGGTAAACATGCTGGTAATCTCGTCTGTTTTAAAATTCTCAGACAAGTGTTTCACATAGGCATAATCGCCTAAAATTATGGCGTAGTTGTAAGGCTCTTGGAGCAAGATCTCCTTGTTTTTAAAAAGATTTTTATAAATATCCAATGCTTTTTCATACTGTTTTTGTTCTTTATGAATTAAAGCAATGTTGCTGTAAGAGTATAAAGTGTATAAATAATTGTCTTCTATTTGATCACTGAAGGATAAAGCCTTATGATGGTATTCTATGGCTTTATCGAATTGTCCCAATTCGTCGGAAATAATTGCCAGTAAATTATTGATGGACCACAAAGTGTCCAAGTTGTTTTCAGTTTTTGGAAGATTGCGTATTAACCGAAGGGCTGTAATGGCGTTTTCTTCGGCTCCCAAATAATCTTTTTCCTCAAATTGTATGTTGGCCAAGCTAAATAAAACTTCCCCTTCATTTCTGTCCCTTTGAAGTTTGCTGAACAGTTTGGATGCTTTATAATAGTAGTAATAGGCACTATCGTTCTTTGACAATGATTTATAAGCCCAACCTAAATTGTTATTGGCAAAAGCAATTAACAGAGAGTCCTTTAGGCTTTCGGCCAATTGAATGTTTTGAAGGTTTGTGGTTATAAGGGTTTCATAGTCTCCTTTTAAAATGTAAATATTGTTTAAAACAACTTTGCTTTTTAAAATGGTAGAGTCTTGATTGGTTTTTTTGGATAGTTGTATGGCTTTGTTGGCAAACTGAAACCTTTGCGAAGGGTCTAGATCTGAATTGTTTGCTTGGCTCCTATAATAGTATATACTGTCCAATGTTTGAATACTCTTGCTATTTTGCGCATGGGCAAACATTATAGGAAACAAGAGGGCTACAATTAAACAATATGATTTCAACCTTTTGGTTTTTTAAACGATTCTTTCAAATTTATAATAATTTTTAATAAAATATGAAATATTAAACCTAAGGTTGAAACAAAAAACAGAGAGCCTTTGATTAAAGGCTCTCTGTTGAAATGTCATCTTATTGGTTTGAAGGCACTTTGTCTTTTTTAATGTGCTTTCCAATCTTGAAGTTGTATTCAAAATTATCCACACTTGTAAATGTTTGTTTTTTAGATGGTTCGGTTACTACAGTATCTTTAAGGTTTACACCAGATACGGTTACACAAAATAATGCTACTAATAGTGTAATTGTTAGGGATTTCATATATTCTCAATTTTAAGTTATACAATTAAATTCATGTTTAACAAGTTCAGCGCTTTACCAAACTTAAATTGAGGGAATAAATGGATAATTAATTTTTTTAAAATATGCGCACACAAAAAGAACGAACATATTTTAACAACATGAGGGAAACAGACAAATTACTGTCTAAAATGGAATAATTAACCTTATTAAGCTGAATAAATCGATTTAGGGACTTAAGAAGGACTACAAACATAATGTTTATTAAGTCAAAACTATTAAATATCCGATTAAACGATTATTTTTATCGACAAAATACACATAATGAGGTGTATTCTTACAAAATTATGTTAATAAGTTTTTGAAAATAACTTTTAAAACAATCAAAATGTTTTATTAAGTCTCCTACTTATATTTAAAAATGTTGCTAAATTGTAAACTCAAAGCAACCATATGAAATCACTTTACAACCGTTTTTTGAGTTTTATTAATACCATTCAAGGTAAAATAGCTTTCTATCCTACGCTATTTGGTATTGTAGGTTTTGGTTTTGCCATGCTCATGTTGTATTTGGAGAAGATTGGCATTTCGGCTTTTGTCATAGAACATGTGCCACAGTTGGTCATTAACAATGCAGATACCGCCAAAACGCTTTTAAGTTTTTTAACAGGTGGCATTATTTCCATTATGGTGTTTAGCTTCTCTATGGTAATGGTGTTGCTAAACCAAGCCTCCAGCAATTTTTCGCCTCGCGTATTGCCTGGCCTAATTTCCAATAGAAACCATCAGTTTGTTTTAGGCATTTATTTAGCCACCATACTATACAACACATTTACATTGGTTGGTATCAATCCTCAAGAGAACAACAAATACCAACTTCCAGGTTTTTCGGTTTTAATAGGGATTATTTTAACGGTTGTATGTTTGGCTGCCTTTTTATATTTCATTCATTCCATTTCACAAGCCATTCAAGTAAACAACATTTTGGATGGTATTTACAAAAAAGCCAAAACGCGATTGGAGTATTTATTGGAAAAAGAATCAGATGAAGCTGTTTCTTTTCCAGACACTTCAAGCTGGACCTCTTATTATAGTACACAAACAGGTTATTATCAAAATATTGCAGTAGCAAACCTGATTAGTATTTGCAAAGAAGAAAAACTTCAAATGAAAATCCTGATCATTCAAGGCATGTTCGTACTGGAAGGTGTTCCAATCATTCAAGTAAGCCAAAAGATTGACGAGGCTTTAGTAAAGAAAATACTTTCAAATTTTAATTTTGCCAAAGGTGAATTTGTGGAAGACAATTACACATTGGCTTTTAAACAAATTACCGAAATTGGCATAAAAGCCATGTCTCCGGGTATTAATGATCCTGGAACTGCCATTAGTTCCATAGATTACCTAACAGAGTTGTTTGCCTTACGTCTTAAAAAAAACGACAAAACCATTATCACTTCCAATAATAAATCGTTTATTGCCATTACAACCACTAATTTTAAAGAACTGGTCTATCAAGTTATGGTTTCTTATCGTACTTACTGTAAACACGATATCATTTGTATCCAAAAGCTATTTATCATGTTTAAATACTTACTGCTGCAAAAAGCCCAATTACCGGAATACCATGATGTATTGTTAGCCGAAGCCAAGCTCTTATTCGAAGATGCACAGCAAAGCATACAAAACAAAACCGACTTAAGACGGATTGAGACATTGTATCAAACCTTGTCCAACCCATAGAAATGTTAACCAATGTTTCACAAAACCTATCCATTACAAACAAAAACATGCCTGTCTTTCGACAGGCATGCCTTCAAATTTTTCACATATTTTAACCAAAGTTATAGCAAACAAAAAAGTTATTTAATACTTAAGTTTAACGAGAAAACAGTAATACTTGTGGTTCCTGAACCCACTAATCGTTGACCCCAAATTTCAATATAATCGTTTGGTGCCAATTCCACTGTTCCTGAAATGGCGTTGCTTGAGATGTCAGACGTATTATTAACCCTCATTAAGGTATTGGTTTCTATTAAGGTTGTACTTCCATTCTTTCGAATAAAAAAGGCATAATAATCTCCTAGTCCAGAATTCCCTCTAATGGATAAGGCTGCATCCACTTGGAATGTTCTTGTTTTTTTTCCTACATAGGTAATACGGTTGTCTTGAGTGGAATTGGTTCTCAATAAATTTACTGCAGTTGTGGTGTTGGAATTGGAGTTACCTGTTAAATTAAAAACATTATTGTTTGCAACGGTTTGGACAAATCCTGTGGTAATGGTTCCATCGTAATAAATATTAGCAGATGCAACTTCATCTGATTCCAATTTTATCCCTGGGCAATTTACGGTCCAAGAGTTGGTAAAATTATAATTAGGATAAGAACCTGTAGTATATTTTTTTACATATTCTGTGCTTGTTCCACTGAAACTCACACCTGTCAATACAGCTTTTGTAACAGTTGGGTTACTGCTTACATCTATCCCTTTAGCAGAACCATTAACAACCATAAAACCTCCTTGCTTTTCAATAAAATCAAAAGTTCCAGTATATGTTTCGTAGGTTCCTAAATTTGTAGAGAACCAACCTGTGTTGCTTATAAGCAAATTTCCAATATTAGTATACGTCACTCCAGTTGTGTTACCAATATACTGCACAACGCTAAGAAACACCATGCCATATCCACTAATGGTCCCAACAGAGGAGGCATTGGCAATAACCAAATCCCTTATAATTAAGTTCTGTGCTGCACTTCCTGTTAAATTAAAAATGGTACCACCAGCTAAGGTTAAGTTTTTGATAGAACCTCCTTGGTTTCCAACAAATAAATTTCCACTGGCTCTTACCAACTTGTCTTCGTTTGTATCCAAGCCCATTACATAAGCATTATTGATGTCTATAGGATAAGCCAAGTTTATGGTTCCGTTGATTTCATAAAGTGTGTTGGAATTAAGCAGGTATTTGCTGCCACCACCAGCTGTTAATTCGGCACTCAAATCGGCAGCAGATTTTATTAACTTATAGTTATCCCTTACTTGAGAGTCTAATTTGGTCCAAGTAGCAGATTTATAAAAATAAAAAGCATTTTCAGTCGTATCATACACCAACAAGCCATTGGCAGGGTTTGAGATGGCTGTTCTTTCTGCAGAAGTCATCCTTGGAGTCAACAAACCTTTGGTTGTAGACTCAACGTCCAACATGGCAGAAGCATTAGGTGTTAAAGTTCCTATGCCAACCTGTGAATATATATTGGCACTCAATAAAAATAAAGCCATGCATTTTATTGCGAATAAGGGTAAATTTTTTGTTTTCATAATTAGTATTTTAAGATTTTAGTAGATTTTTTTGAGCTTTTTGAATTTATAACAACCAAATAAACCCCTTGGCTGTTTGTAAAGGGAATTAAAATTTTATTTTGATTTTTTAAGTTTTCTGAAACAGATAAAATATGTTGTCCAAGCATGTTGTATACGTCTATACTATCAACTTCCAGGGAACTTGGCTTGGAAACCACTATATGGTTTTCACCATTGTAATAAACCAATGTTTGTTCCAATTCTGGGTTGGATGTTGTTAAGGTCTCAGCCGGCTGGAAAACTATAGAGAACCTGTCCAAATAGTCTCCTGCTGGTAAATTAATTTCTAAATTAGACGCAGTTAAATCATGGGTTATGTTCAATAGATTGTCCTTTAGATAAACGGTTTCTGTAAAATTTTCAACAGCATCCAACATTAGTTGATGGGTTCCTGCTTCAGAAATGACCAGTCCTATGGGAAATTCCATGAATTCCGAAAAACCATTAACACCTTGAATGGCATACTGTTTGTTGGGATTGTTGTCTATAATAAAAAACACATCGTCTTCCCTAGTCATTAACTGAATGGCATCGTATCCAGGATTATAGCTTAAATCTGCCGAAGAATTTGGCATAAAGCCCAACAATAACTGTCTATGAAAACCTTCAGGATCTTCATACCCGATTCTTAGGTACTTATTGCCGGTATCTAAAGTATTAACAAGTCTGTTGGAGTCTGTTTTAAAATAACGCTGTGAATTATTAAAAACAACATTTCCAGAACCTATGGCTAGCACAAAAAACCCTTTGGCAATTGGCACATATTGTGAAGGTGCAGTCACTGTTCCCGAGGTACCAATTCCTGAAATAAGTGGTGAAGCAATGGAAGGAGGTGTTCCTCCAGTAAGGTTTCTTATGGCATATCCTCCTAAATAATCTGAAAGCACATGAGACGTCGATCCTCCATCCACCCAAAAATAAAGGGACTCTACCACAGAAATGTTATCGTTCAGGAATTTTTCAGCATCTAATGCAGATGGATAAGGGTTTCCCAATAAAATACTTTCTCCAGTGGTTATTGCAAACTGATAATCGCCATTATTTGGCAGTCCATAATACACATAATTTTGCTTGGCAGTTAAAGCATTGGGACCTTTCATGGTGTAACCTTCCCCTGGAAGCAAGGTACTTGAACCATTTAAAGCAATCCATTCTGCATAAGAGCCAGAGCCTCTAGAATATTTATAAAGCCATCTGGTATTAATGGTTAAGGCTGTTGTAACATTGCCTCCTCCATCCAATACAGATGGTAACCCATTGTAAGGCGAGCCAGAATTGAACAATATTTGTGTAGGATTAAAAGCATTGATTACGGCATCTGAGCCATCAAACTTTCCTCCAGAAAGAGAAAACATGCCTCCATTAGTTACTGGTGATGACCAATAATCATATTGAAAAGGAGACACAGTTCCTTGTTGGTCTACAAGCAGTTTTCCAGAAACAGCCGTATTGTTGTCTGTTCCAGCATGCTCCTGTATAAGCTGGGCTTCTCCTACAAGCCTTAAATCGCCACTTTTAAAATGCACAGCATTTGCCACTTGCAATGCAAAATTATTTGCCACAGAAACCCCTTTCTTATCAGCAGCAGTGACATCAATTTCTAAATTGTAAAAATTGGCATTGTCGCTGGTTCCTGACAAGGTTAACAGATTGTTGGTGGCACTCTTAAAATAAGTGGTCCCAGAGGATGCAGATGTGGTTCCATTGTTTACAAAATTACTGTTTAGGTAAAAATTGCCATCACAAACATGATTGCCCGAAGTATCGTTTGTGTACTCATCCTGAACAAACACGTTTGTGTTTGTTGTAATTTTAATTATGCCATTGTTAATTATTTGTGCATTTGCCAGAGAGCAGATACCCAAAACAAAAACAGGCAATAGTTTAGGTTTTAAGTTCATTTTTTAAGATTTGGTTAATAATTGGTTTTTAGGTCTAGATTATTTTTTTGAATTTTTCATATTCCACATTATTTACAGATTTGTTAAACACATTTTCAAGTTTAGAGACTGTTAAGGGTTTGGTAATATATCCAGAACAATGGGTTTCCATTCGAGCTCTATAAATATCGTCTGGGCAAAGCGAAGAGGATAACATATAGATATCTATTTTACTTTTATCAATAAGGTTTAACCTGTTAAATTCTTTAAAAAAGTTAAACCCATTCATTTCTGGCATATTGATATCCAACAAAACAACATCTGGAACCGTTAAAGGTTTCATATTGATATTGAGTTCCAAAAGTTTAAAAAAACTTATTGCAGAAATGGCATTGTTAAATGTCTTTATATCTATTTCAGGATTGTATTTTTCAATAATTCTTTGATTGACAAATAAGTCTATTTTGTTGTCATCAATCAGCATCACATTTTTAATCATTATTTAATTCTCCTTCTTTTAAATTTGGTAAAATCACTTCAAACGAAGTGCCTTTGTTTATTTTACTGGTTACAGTAACATGCCCATTAAAATCGTCCACTATTCGTTTCACAATATATAATCCCAATCCAGCACCATTGGAGTTGACACTATTTGCCTTAAAATAAAGATCGAAGACTTTATCTATAAATTCATTACTAATTCCCAGACCATTATCTGCAACTATTACGCTCACATGTTTTTCTGAAACCTTTACCTTAATTTTTGTGATTGGTGTGTGGTTGTTGGTTTTTGATTTAGAGAAACAAATAGCGTTATGTATTAAGTTTTGAAAAACAGAATCCATGAGCTCTTGATTAAAGTAAAAATCTGTTTTTTGCTCTACTTGAACCTGGAATTTTATAGCATCAAAATTTTTAATCCCTTTAAAAGTTTCCAGGGTCGTGTTAATTTTGGATTTAAAATCTATAACCGTAATGCTTCTTCTTTTTTCTGAAATTATTGAAGCAAAAGCCAAATCATCCAGGAGCAAACGCCCTTTTTCCAAGGTTTCATCAAGCATGTTTATTAGAAGGGACACCCTTTTGCTTTGCTTCTCTTCTTTTAACAAAAGAAGTAAGCCTTCAGCAGAAGTAAGTGGCGCTTTTAACTCATGTGCAGAACGATATAAAAACAGTTCTAAATCTTTAGTGGTCTTTTTTAATTTTTCTTCCAGTTTTTTTCGTTTGGAAATATCCAACATAAAAGCACAGTAAAATTTTTCTTTGCCATTTCGCCAATGGCTCATGGCAAATTCTACTGGAAATTCTTCACCATTCTTTCTTTGGCCCAACATTTCTATGGTGTCGTCATACGTGTTATTGTCCAATTTGTTTTTGGCTTTCAGCAATTCTTTAACACCAACATCCACTTGTTTTTTAGACATTAAGATGGTTAATGGTTCTCCTATGATTTCTGAACTGGAGTAGCCAAAAGCCAACTCAGCTCCTTTATTCCATTCAATGATGTTTCCTACACTATTGGCAACAACCAATATTCCAACATTTATAGATTGAAATATGTTACTGTATTTGGTTTCAATAGCTTTAAGCTTATTATTGGCATTGCTATTGTTTCTATGTTTTTTAGATTTTAAGGTGGCGTAGATAACCTCGTTATCTATATTAAACACAGGTTTGATCTTGGAGACATATAAGGTTTGGTTTCCTTTGGGAGACAATCCTACCGACTGATATTTACATTTTTTACCTTTATCAAACACCTTGTCAACCTGCTCTTTTATATATCCATGGTTGGCAGGATGAATAAAGTCATAGATATTGGATCCCACTATACTATTGTAGGTATTGTTTAAAATGTTTTCTGAGGTGTTGATTATTTTTCCATATCTATTTATGTACAGTACTTCCTTGGTAAAATTTTCTATTAGCTTCTTTTCTTTACAGTATATGGTATTGTTGTGAGTTTCCTTGCAATAATAATTAGTGATATCATTGCTTATGGTTACATACCTTACAATGTGTCCGTTTTCATTTTTAATGGGACTAATGGTTGTATCCAACCAATGATTTTTATTGCCATTCCCTTTATAGAACAAGATGCCTCTCCACTTTTCACCAGCCAAGATCGCTCTCCAAACTTGACAAAAGAGCTCTTTGGTTTGCAAAAGGGATTTAAGCAATTCTTGAGCCTGCCCTACACTTTGATTGATTGGTTTATTTAATAATTTTAAAAAATTATCATTGGAATAAACAATGTTCCCTTGAGTGTCTGAAATGGAGACGATAAAATGGTTTTCAAAAGAATTCAATAGCATATTGTCCTGCATGTTCTAAGCCTTTAATTTTTTTGAGTTAAAAATTTATTTTTATATTCAATACAATATGCCAGAGCAGATTCAAAATCGTTAAATATCTTAACATGGGAGTCCTTGGCGTAAATCCTAACATAAGAACTGATAAGGAGTTTGCTATTTAACGTGTCTGCCACAAAAGCCTGTAACATCACATGATGTTTTAAAATGGGACTATTGGCAAACATTTTTGCAGCAGTGGGAGAAAAATTTCCTATAAAATTACGGATATCAATTAGTAAAGGCATGGATTTACCTTGACAGATTTTTTTTATGATAAGCAAGTAAGCTTTTGCTGCTTCTTCAGAAAGGTAGCAGTCAACCTGACTGAACTTACAAAACAGAATGTCGTTTTCAATCCAAAATTTTACTTTTTCAGATTGATCTAAAATAGGTGTATTCATATAAAGGCATCATTTGGGGATTTAATGCGAAAACACATTGCCAATATGTGTGCCAAACACTTCAAAAAAGACTAAATTGTCTTTTATGTAATTGTAAGTAACTGAAATATAGATGGTTGCAAATAATAAAAATTAATGGTCGAAAAAAAATCGGTCACGGCATACCGATAAAAATATTCGACGAAAAGAAATTACACGGAATACCGTGTTTTTATTTAGGTCTTTCTATACCCAATTTTTTTATCCGGTCCCTTAAGGTGCTGGGTTTCATTTCCAGTAATTTTGCAGCTCCTTCTGGGCCGTCAATTTTGTAGTTACATTTTTTTAGAACTTTCTTGATATGGTTTCTTTGTACATCGTCCAAAGACAAAATGGTAGATGAGATTAAAGACTCTTTGGATGAGGATTTAAAATTGGGAATCACCAGTTTTTCATCATTGGATAAAATAACGGCTCGCTCCACCAGATTTTCCAATTCCCTTATGTTACCTGGCCAATTGTAGGATTGTAAATTGCGTTTGGTCTCTTCAGAAATGTATTTGACGTTTTTATTGTATTGTTTACTGAATTTATTGACAAAATGTTCAATTAATATTGGTATATCCTCAACACGTTCTCTTAATGGCGGAATGATAATGGGAAAAACATTTAGCCTGAAATATAAATCTTCACGAAAGTTTTTTTCTTTAACTTCTTTTTGAAGGTTTCTGTTGGTTGCTGCAATAATTCTTATATCAACTTTTTCAGTTTTAGTGCTTCCTATTTGTTCCACTTCCGATTCTTGAATGGCTCTTAGCAACTTAGGTTGCATGTCCAATGGCAATTCGCCTATTTCATCTAAAAACAAAGTCCCTCCATCTGCCAATTGAAATTTTCCCAGTTTATCATTAATAGCACCAGTAAAAGATCCTTTTTTATGACCAAACAGCTCACTTTCTATAAGTTCCTTGGGTATGGCAGCACAGTTTACCTTAATCAATGGTTTGTTTTTTCTAGGGCTAATATTATGTACAGCTCTAGCCAACAACTCCTTACCTGTGCCAGACTCTCCCAATAACAAAACGGTAGCATTTGTGGCTGCCACATGCTCTACCTCTGTAAGCACTTGACTAAAAGACTTGCTTCCATAAACCATTTCTTCATAATTAAACACCAAATCAATTTCTTTGCGTAAATAGATGTTTTGCTGTTCCAATTCTTTTTTTAATTTACTTAATTCTGAATTTAAGGATACCAGTTTTTCATTGGATTTGATAAGCTCTATTTCGGCTGTTTTTCTTTTGTCACTTTCCACAGCCAATGATATGATACTAGCTATGGATGTTGCAAATTCCTCGTCTTCAATTGTCCATTCATCTGTAGATTCCAAACGCTCAAAACACAACACACCATAAGGGGAATAATGTCCTTGTATTAAAACATCCAGAGTGGATTTAATCCCATAAGGCTTAAAATAAGCATCTGCAAAATTCTTTGTTCTTTTATCTTCCAAAACATCATCAACCTTCATAATTTTGTTCTTAAAAAGCGAATTAAAATATTTTGGGTAATCGTGTGACTTAAGTTCAATATGATTGAAATATTTTTCATCTTTGGAATTGAAGGCACATTTACAGGAAATGTATTTTCTTTTGGAATCAAATTCCCAGATGGAAACCCGTTCCGTTTGCATGGTATTGGCAGCCAACTTGGTAATCTCTTCAAAAACATAATTTAGATCACTGCCAACCAATCCAGCCAGCTTTAAAATGGCATCTTTTTTCTCTATGGATTTTTTGGATATGCTTTTTAATTCCTTTTGATATTTTATCCTATCTGTAATATCGTTTATAACTTCAAGCAAAAACGCTTTACCATTAATAACAATTTTTTCATAGTTTAATATAACCCGTTTCTTTTCTGAAGATTTTAAAAAGACAATTCCATTATCTAAATTATGGGTGTGATTTTCTTTGGATTTTAAGTTCTCGACAAAACTTGTATCGAAGTAGTTGTGAATATTTAAATTTTCTGGTGTTTGGCCAACAACCTCCCTTTTATTGAAACCAATGAAATTTTCCCAAGCGTTGTTAACATCTATATATTGAAATGTATCCAAGCTAAATAGGGCTTTAGGAATGGGGCTGTTAACAAAAAACCATTTGAAACATAACTCGTTGTCCACAAATTCCTCAACTTCTTTAGGTAGAGGCAATAATTTAAAGACACATAAAAAATATGCTTCTTTGTTTTCTTGACTCTCCATCAAGGAAACTGTACTCATTAACTTTCGCTCTTGGCCATTTTGTTTTAAAAAATTAACATACCCATGCCAATGGTGAGTTTCTTTAATTGTGGTCCACCAATCTTTACTTTGATGCTTATTGACTGATGTAGGTTTAAGTAAGGTTATGTTTTTGTTAAACAAATCTTTTTCTTGATATCCCAATAGGGAACACAACGGGTCGCTTATATAAACAAATTTACCCTTTAGGTTTAGTAAACACATTAAGGTGTTTTCGTTTAATATTTGGGTAAACTCACTTGAGTTTAATCCACTCAATATTTCATTATTTTGTTTGCTCATACCATATTAAACCTACATTTTTTTGGATTTGAGGACAACTTTTTTATGCAGGTCTATCAATAAATTTACGGAATTTAATGGAGTTAAAAAAAAGATTGACTGAAACTTAAGAATGGAATTAATTATTATTGTAGAAATTAAATGACTGATTATTAATTTAAAAACAATCTTTAGTCATGGTGTTTTTTATAAAGCAAAAATGGTCTTAAAACAAAAAAGCATCCCAATTTTCAAACTCTTTAGCCAAGGCCATCAAGTACTGAAGAAAGGAAAGCTTTCCATTGGATAAAGCTGAAAAAATCAACTTTACTACCATTGACAGACTACTACACCTGTCAAAACAACACAACTAATTTTTATCGCGAAAAAAAGCTCCAACTTCTTGGAGCTTGAGCAATATTTGCGGTCTGGACGGGACTCGAACCCGCGACCTTCGCCGTGACAGGGCGACATTCTAACCAACTGAACTACCAGACCGTTGCTTTATTGCGAGGGCAAATATACATTGCAATTTTAACTTCACAAATATTTTTTGAAGTTTTTTTTGTTTTTTTCTTTTAACCAAACTTTTGGCGCTCTACCATATAGGTTGTAAGGATATTATCGAATTTTTTATTGATGTCTGCTTCCACATATTTTATCCGATACTGTCCACACTTTAATTTTATGGTTTCAAAATAGGTTCTTACTGCTTCCTTATAGTTGTCTCTAATGTTTTCGGCATAAAGGTTAATATGCTCTCCTGTTTCTACATCCACATAGCGTTTGGGTGAGTTATCAAAATCGAATAAAACTTCTTTCTCTTTATCGAATACATGAAACAAAACCACTTCGTGTTTGTTGTATTTTAAATGACGTAAAGCTTCAAATAATTTTTCTTGATCCACAGAGGTTTGCAACATATCTGTAAAAAAGAAAATCAATGATCTCCTTTTTATTTTTTCAGCTATTTGGTGCAAAAAAGTATAGGTTTCTGTTTGTTTGTTTTCTGGTTTGCTAAGCACCAGTTCGCTTAATTGGTGCAACAGCATTTGATGATGTCTTTCACTTCCTTTTTCTGGTGCGTAATAGGTATAACTATCGCTGTAAACACTCATGCCTATGGCATCTCTTTGTTTTTTTAAAATGTGCATTAACGATGCCGAGGCCAAAGCCGTAAAAGCGATTTTATTTAAATGATCTATGGAAAACGTCCTTAATTCTGGATAGTGCATGGAACTGCTGTTGTCTATAATTAAGTGACAGCGCAAATTGGTCTCTTCGTCGTAACGTTTTGTGAATAATTTATCGGTTTTGGCATACAGTTTCCAGTCTATGTGTTTGGTGCTTTCGCCTTGATTATAAATTTTATGTTCTGCAAATTCTGCTGAAAACCCATGAAACGGACTTTTGTGCATGCCAGCAATAAAGCCTTCCACCACTTGTTTGGCAAGTAAGTCCAAGTTTTTAAACCCGCCCGTTTTATTGAGTTCTTTTTGTAAGTCCATTAGCCCATCTGTCTCAAGAGACATCTTCCCATATTCCGACCGTGTTCAGTACAAGAGAGGAAGAATTCAACATTTTAAATTAGTTCATATGAATCTTCTAAACTAAAAAAGGTTTGCCGTTTAAGCAAACCTTTTATCTTTTCTTTTAGAAAGTAATTTTTATAAAAGTGAGTCGATTGCTTCAGTATAAGCACTTTTTTGTGCCACACCTACTTGGCGACCTACTACTTCTCCATTTTGAAACACCAAAACCGTAGGAATGTTACGCACACCATATTTAGCAGCAAACTCTTGATTTGCATCTACATCTACTTTTCCTACCACAGCTTTACCCTCATATTCTTTACTGATTTCATCAATAATTGGTCCAACCATTCTACATGGTCCACACCAAGCTGCCCAAAAATCTACCATCACAGGCTTATCACTCTTTAAAACGGTTTCTTCAAACGTTGCATCTGTTATCTCTAATGCCATAATTTATAATTTAATATGTTCTACTTCTATTTATATTACAATATTAGTCAAAAATTTTGCCAAAGCTTACAACCTGACAATTTGTTTTGTTTATGTGTGTATTGGTTTCGGTTATTTTTTGGTGTTTTGGACGTTTTCTTTGATGCTGTAAGTATTAATCTTTCAGTATTAAAAACTTTAAATGTTTACAATCAAGCTATATTATTAAATGAAGTTTGTCAATTCAACTTATAAAAAACCCCATCCGATTCCAGTTCGTCCAATAGTTCTTGGGATATTTTTATTTTTTGTTTTCTACTTGGCATGTTCAATTTTATCTGCTCTTCGGTGTCGTAAATTATAAAATTCAACAAGTGATCGCCTTTATGCATGTTAAAAAGCTCTTTTAATCTGTTGACACGTGCTTCCTGTAAATCGGAAATCTGCAATTGTACAGACAATTTTTTGGCATAGGCGTCCATGACATCATGTAACAACTGGAAGTTGTTAAACTGAATTCTAGGTTCTGATTTATTCCCTGTATCTCTATTGACCCATCCTTCCCGAACAAACATTTTCACATATACAAAAGAATTTTTTAACAGAAAGTGCCTAAACTTTAGGTATTCTTCTCCAAAAATCCGAAACTCATGGCTATCTGTATAATCTTCAACGGTAAACAAGGCCCAGCCTTTTCCTTGTTTGCTCACACGATGCTGCACATCTGTAACCACACCTCCAAAAGTAAGTTCTCTATTTACAAATGGCTCTAAATCTTTTAACAAAGCCAAATTGGCATTGCAAAAGGTTTTCATTTCTATTCTAAAATCGTCTAATGGATGTCCAGAAATATAAATTCCAACTACTTCTTTTTCTTTTGCAAGTTTTTCCATGGTACCCCATTCTTCGCAAGGTGGTACCAAAGGTTCTGCTATTTGCACATCACTGGCTTCGCCAAACAAACTCACTTGGGCCGAATTTTCATTTTCTTGATGTTTGGCACCATATTTAATGGCCTTTTCGAGAAAAGTAATTCCGTCTCCATCATCATGAAAATATTGCGCTCTATGTGTGTCGCTAAAGCAATCAAAGCCTCCAGCCAAGGCTAGGTTTTCAAACGCTTTTTTATTGGCTGCCCTTAAGTCTATACGCTTGGCAAAATCAAAAATGGACTTGTAGTGACCATCTTTTTTTCGGTTTTCCACAATGGTTTTTACGGCTCCATGACCTACCCCTTTAATGGCTCCCATTCCAAAACGAACGGCATTGTTTTGGTTTACAGAAAACTTATAATAACTCTCGTTGATATCTGGCCCAAGAACATTTAATTTCATGCGTTTACATTCTTCCATGAAAAAGGTAACCTGTTTGATATCGTTCATGTTATTGGACAACACAGCTGCCATATATTCTGCTGGATAATGTGCTTTTAAATAGGCTGTTTGATAAGCTATCCAAGCGTAACAGGTGGAATGTGATTTATTGAATGCATAACTGGCAAATGCTTCCCAATCTTTCCAAATTTTCTCCAGTTTATTGGCATCATGACCTTTGGCTACGGCTTGTTCAATAAATTTTGGTTTCATCTTATCCAATACAGCTATTTGCTTTTTACCCATAGCCTTTCTCAACACATCAGCTTCACCTTTTGTGAAATCTGCCAGTTTTTGCGACAGCAACATTACCTGCTCTTGGTAGACTGTTATCCCATAGGTTTCTTTAAGATACTCTTCCATGGCTGGCAAATCGTAGTCTATTTCTTCTAAACCATGTTTACGTTTGGTAAAACTTGGTATATATTCCATAGGTCCTGGTCTATACAAAGCATTCATGGCTATTAAGTCTTCAAAAACGGTTGGTTTAAGTTCTTTTAAATGTTTTTGCATGCCAGGCGATTCGTATTGGAACACCCCAACGGTTTCACCTTTTTGAAAGAGCTCATATGTTTTTTCATCATCCAGAGGGAAGCTATCTGGATCGAGATCAATATTATGCTTGGCTTTTACAATTTTAACAGTATCCTTAATTAATGTTAAGGTTTTTAAACCCAGGAAATCCATTTTTAACAAACCTGCATCTTCCACCACAGAGTTATCGAATTGCGTGACATACAAATCGGAGTCCTTGGCAGTGGCTACTGGCACAAACTTGGTAATATCATCTGGAGTGATAATTACACCACAAGCGTGAATTCCTGTATTTCTAACCGAACCTTCCAATGTTCTAGCCAAATTGACTGTTTCTGCTTCTAAATCTTCTCCTTCGGAAATGTTTAAAAGCTGATTGACCTTTTCCAAGTCTTCAGATCGAAACATGTTTTTCAAGCTTTTTTCGTCCGCTCCAAAAATTTTGTGCAGTTTGGACATGGTAGGAATCAATTTGGCGATCCTATCAGCATCAAAAAGTGGCAAATCCAGTACTCTAGCTGTATCACGAATGGAAGATTTGGCTGCCATGGTACCATAAGTGATGATTTGGGCCACTTGATTGCTACCATATTTTTTGATAACATAATCCATGACGCGACTTCTGCCTTCATCATCAAAATCGATATCGATATCTGGCATACTGATACGATCCGGATTTAAAAAACGCTCAAAAAGCAAATCGTATTTTAAAGGGTCTATATTGGTTATCCATAAGCAATAAGCCACAACCGAACCTGCAGCCGAACCACGACCAGGACCTACAGAAACATCCATGTTTCTAGCTTCCCGAATAAAATCTTCCACAATTAAAAAATATCCTGGATAACCTGTGTTTTCAATAACTTCCAGTTCAAAATTCAACCTTTCTGTAATTTCATCGGTAAGTGTGCCATAACGTTTTTTGGCACCTTCAAAAGTTAAATGCCTTAGATATGCATTTTCCCCTCTTTTTCCTCCATCTTTGGCATCTTCGTCGTTTTTAAATTCGTCCGGAATATCAAAAGCAGGCAATAACACTTCCCTAGCCAGTTGGTAATGTTCTATTTTACCTACAACCTCTTGAATGTTTGAAATAGCTTCGGGCAGATCTTTAAAGAGATCCTTCATCTCTTTTGAAGATTTAAAGTAATATTCCTGATTTGGCAATCCGTAACGATAGCCACGACCGCGACCAATAGGTGTCGCCTGCTTTTCGCCATCTTTTACACACAGCAAAATATCATGCGCATTGGCATCTTCCTGCTTGGCGTAATAGGTGTTGTTGGTGGCAACCAACTTTACATGGTGCTTTTTGGACAATTCTATTAAAACAGCATTCACCCGATTTTCATCTTCTTGATTGTGACGCATAATTTCTATGTACAGATCGTCTCCAAATGCATCTTTCCACCAAAGCAAAGCTTCTTCTGCTTGATTTTCTCCTATGTTCAACACTTTGCTTGGCACTTCACCATATAAGTTTCCGGTGAGCACAATGAGGTCTTCCTTGTATTGAAGAATTAATTTTTTATCGATTCTGGGCACGTAATAAAATCCTTCTGTATAGGCATGAGAAGATAATTTAGCCAAGTTGTGATAGCCTTTTTTGTTTTTGGCCAAAAGCACAATTTGATAACCATTGTCCTTTCTGGTTTTATCCAAATGGTCTTCGCAAACAAAAAATTCGCAACCAATAATAGGTTTTATTTCTTTTAAGCTTGGCGTTTTACCTGCTTCCAGAGCCTCTTTGTTTTTGGCCTGAACCGTTTTGTTATGGTTGGTCACTGCTTTTACAAAATGAAATGCTCCCATCATGTTTGCATGATCTGTTAAGGCAACAGCTGGCATATTGTGCTGGGCTGCAGCTGCTACCAATGCTGGAATGCTTATGGTGGATTGCAACACCGAAAACTGGGAATGGTTATGCAGGTGAACAAATTCTGCATCGGCAAGTTCTGAAATATTTTCCCTTATTTCGGCATCGGACAAACTGTCCTTTTGTTGCTCTTGTAAACGCTTATTTATTTTTGCACTCTCCTGTTTTAAGTTGATGTGTTTTAAACCAATAAGTTGAATTTCCTTAGGGTTGGCCTCATTAAAATTCTTAAAATAATCTGGTTGAACATCCAGTTCTTCTTTGGTATATTCCTGTCTTCTTATCAGTTCCAAGAAGCAACGTGTGGTAGCTTCCACATCTGCAGTGGCATTATGTGCTTCTGCAAAGGGTTGGTTAAACAAATACTGGTGCAACTCGGTTAAGGTTGGGAGTTTAAACTTCCCGTAACGTCCTCCAGGAATTTGGCAAAGTGAGGCTGTATGTTCTGTACAGGTATCCAAAACCGGTAGCTCCTGTAAGGGGTTGGCGATGTTTTCCCTAACAAATTCAGCTCCCATAATATTGAGATCAAATGACACGTTTTGTCCAACTACAAACTTGGTTTTGGCCAATGCCTTATTGAATTTCTCCAAAACCTCAACCAAAGGCCTTCCTTGCTCTTGGGCCAATTCGGTAGAAATGCCATGGATTTTTTCGGCATCGTAAGGAATGTTGAAGCCATCGGGCTGAATCAAATAATCTTGATGCTCCAAACAATTTCCCATACCATCATGCAATTGCCACGCAATTTGTATGGCTCTTGGCCAATTATCTGTATCTGTAATTGGAGCATCCCAACGTTTAGGTAATCCTGTGGTTTCTGTATCAAAAATTAAATACATCTAATAAATGTTAAGTTGTTTTTGTATTTGGTCGTTAAACCGACTTTTGACCCACAAATTCACGAATAATAAAATACAAATCCCTGAATATATGGCTGATTTTCTTTAGATGAAAAGTTTTTAAAAATACAGATAATTATCGCTTTTTTAAAGTGAAGTTATAAACAGTTATAAACAAAAAAACGCAGTTCTAAGACTGCGTTTTTAAATTTTGTTTTAGAGGCTACAATTAATTATTATCTAGATAGTCTGGAACGCCATCACCATCGGTATCATCATTGGTTGGATCACCATCTCCATCAACATCCTCATTAATGGTTAAAATGCCATCACCATCATCATCATTGTCTAAATAATTTGGCACATCATTCATGTCTGTATCATCATTAGTAACGTCTCCATCTCCATCAACATCTTCATTCATTGTTAAAATGGAGTCTCCATCATCATCATCATCCAAGTAATTGGCAATGCCATCACCATCTGTATCATCATTTATTAAATTCCCATCTTGATCAAGATCTTCATTAATGGATAGAATTCCATCATTGTCATCATCGTCACAATACAAGCCATCAATAATTCCTTGAAGGATTCCGGTATCATCGCCACACGCCACTTGCTGATCCATTAAAGCATTTTTGTATGTGTTACATACAGTTGAATATTCTGCGTCTGTAGTGCTAGTTGTCTCATAAACCAATTGTGCATCTTCTGTTGCTGCTACAGCCTCATCGCAAGACATTAAACCAGGACCAGAGCTAAATGGAATTGGTATATTGTAAAAAATACCTTGACTGAAATTAACTGTTTGGGTTCCTGATGCCGAGTAAGCATTGAACCAAAACTTTCCAGAAATGGAATTATTGACTTGGTTAAACTCTGTTATTTCTATAATACCATCTGGTGGATACAGTTCAATGTCTTGATCTGGCAAGTTATTTGTAGAATACTCCTCTAGGTTGGACCCTATCAATGTAGCTATGTTTGAGTTGCTTTCTCCTAACAAATAAGTTCCAACAGAAAATGAAGACACTTGTAAATTTATGGTTTCGTAATTATTGTGACCTGTAATAATGGACTTCCCGTTTTCATCAATATAGGCTCTATAGGACACAGCTTTCCAAGTAGTTCCATCCTTTTTACCTTGCATGGCTGGAGAGTTGAATTCCACTTCATCACCACAGCTTACCATGGCCAATATGGCAATTGCCAACACAAATAATTTTTTCATATTTTACTTTAATCATTAATATAAGAACTCAAAAATAAGATAAAAAAAAACAACCTATTAGTTTTTACATAAAAAGTTGAAAATTAAAAAATAATCGTATCTTTGCACCCTTATTAATAATCGAGGTCGCGAACCTCACTAATTAATTTATATGTCAGTTAAAATTAGATTACAAAGACACGGAAAAAAAGGGAAACCTTATTATTGGATCGTTGCTGCAGATGCTAGATCTAAAAGAGATGGTAAATACCTAGAAAAATTAGGTGCTTACAATCCAAACACAAATCCAGCAACCATTGAATTGGATGTTGATGGAGCTGTTAAATGGCTACAGAATGGTGCACAACCAACAGATACTGCTAAAGCCATTTTGTCTTACAAAGGCGCTTTGCTTAAAAACCATCTTGCTGGTGGCGTAAGAAAAGGGGCTTTAACCGAAGAGCAAGCAGAAGCTAAATTTGCTGCTTGGTTAGAAGAAAAAGCTGGAAAAGTAGATGCTAAATCACAAAATTTAGCAAAAGCTGAAGCTGAAGCAAAAGCGAAAGCATTAGAAGCTGAAAAAGCTGCCAACGAAGCTCGTATGGCTGCCAATGCACCTGTTGAAGAAGAAGCTGCTGAAGAAGTTGCTGAAGAAGCAACAGCAGAAGACGCTCCAGCTGTGGAAGCAGAAGCTACTAAAGAAGAAGAATAAAAACAGTTATTTTTTATACTTTTGAACCCAGACCTTAAAAGTCTGGGTTTTTTATTGCCTTAACCCGAAAAAAGGTATGGGCAACATTTCCCACGCCTGCCACTTAACAGGTAAGGAAATTAAAATTTCATGATTTTTTGAATTGAATTAAGACTCCCGTTTTCAAGGGAAATAAATATGAAAAAAGAAGATTGCTTTTACTTAGGTAAAATAGTATCCAAATATAGCTTTAAAGGGGAACTCCTTATAAAGCTTGATACAGACGAACCGGAATTATACGAAAACCTGGATGCCATGTTTATTGATTTACGCAATAACCTGGTGCCTTTTTTTATTGAATCGTCACAATTGCATAAATCCGATTTGTTGCGTGTTCGCTTTGAAGATGTCGATACAGAAGCCGATGCAGATGCCCTGATTAAATGTGACGTATATTTACCTTTGGAATTTTTACCTAAACTTGAAGGGGATAAATTTTATTTTCACGAAGTAATTGGTTTTAAGGTAGAAGATATCAACCATGGAACCGTTGGAACCATTGTGTCCATTAACGATTCCACAGCTCAAGCCCTTTTTGAAATTGACAGGGAAGGCATTGAAATTTTAATCCCAATGAATGATGAGTTCATCCATAAAATTGACAGAGCAAACAAAACCGTTTTTGTAGAAACTCCAGAAGGGCTTATTGAACTTTATATTCAATAAATTCCAAACCTTGCTACTATGGATTCTGAGAAAATTCATGATGTCGACTATCGTAGATTGAAAAAACCTATAAAATATTATCTGCTATTAATAACAAACCATAATCCTTTGTAGTGTATTTATGGACAAGCCATTCAAATTTAAACAATTTAGTGTAAACCAAAACCGTTGTGCCATGAAAATCGGTACAGACAGTGTGTTACTTGGCGCTTGGGCCTCTATTGAAAAACAACCATTTTCTATTCTAGACATTGGTTCTGGAACTGGTGTTTTGGCCCTAATGTTGGCTCAAAGGAGTTCAGCAGAAGTAATTGATGCGCTTGAAATAGACGCGAATGCTTTTGAACAATGTGTTGAAAATTTTGAAAATTCGCCTTGGGCTGATAGACTTTTTTGTTATCATGCCTCTCTCAAAGAATTCGTTACTGAAATAGATGATAAATACAATCTGATTGTATCTAATCCTCCGTTTTATTCAGAAGATTATAAAACCGAAAACACTCAAAGGGATTTGGCGCGATTTTCTGAAGCCTTACCATTTAACCATCTATTGGAAAGTGCTTCAAAACTACTATCCCAAGACGGTTTGTTTTCTATAATTATTCCGTTCAAGGAAGAAGAACCGTTTATCGCTTTGGCTTCAAAAGTAAAATTGTTCCCAACTAGGATTTTACATGTCAAGGGCTCGTCCACTTCCGAAACTAAAAGGAGCCTCCTGGAATTTTCATTCCACAAAACCAAAACAGACATTACAGAACTTACCATTGAAACTGCAAGACATCAATACACCACAGACTATATAAATTTGACTAAAGATTTCTATCTAAAAATGTAGCATTTTGTTACATTTGCTATTCTAACAAAACGATATAACAATGAAGCCTGATTTATTTGAAGCTCCTGATTATTACAATCTAGACGAATTATTATCCGACGAACATAAATTGGTGCGCGATGCTGCCAGAGAATGGGTAAAGCGCGACGTATCTCCAATTATCGAAGAGTACGCTCAAAAAGCAGAATTTCCAGAACAAATTATTGGTGGCCTTGCAGAAATTGGGGCTTTTGGACCTTATATTCCTCATGAATATGGAGGAGCAGGATTAGACCAAATTTCTTATGGTTTAATCATGCAGGAAATTGAACGTGGCGACTCTGGTGTAAGAAGTACAGCTTCTGTTCAGTCGTCTTTAGTCATGTATCCTATTTGGAAATATGGAACTGAAGCACAACGTCAAAAATACTTGCCAAAATTGGCTTCAGGTGAATGGATGGGCTGCTTTGGACTTACAGAACCAGATCATGGTTCCAATCCTGGAGGTATGGTAACCAATTTTAAAGACAAAGGAGACCACTATCTTTTAAATGGTGCCAAAATGTGGATAAGCAATGCGCCATTTGCTCAAGTGGCTGTTGTTTGGGCAAAAGATGAGTCTGGTAGAATTCACGGACTAATTGTGGAACGTGGCATGGAAGGTTTTACCACACCAGAAACACATAATAAATGGTCTTTAAGGGCTTCAGCAACTGGTGAGCTTATTTTTGATAACGTAAAAGTGCCCAAAGAGAATCTTTTACCTAACAAATCTGGATTGGGAGCGCCACTTGGATGCTTGGATTCTGCCAGATATGGCATAGCTTGGGGAGCCATTGGCGCTGCCATGGATTGTTATGACACGGCCTTACGCTACAGCAAGGAACGCATGCAATTTGGCAAACCTATTGGACAGTTCCAATTACAGCAAAAAAAACTGGCAGAAATGATTACCGAAATCACCAAAGCCCAATTATTAACCTGGCGACTTGGCGTATTGCGCAATGAAGATAAAGCCACTTCTGCACAAATATCCATGGCGAAACGCAATAATGTGGATATGGCCATAAACATAGCACGTGAGGCCAGACAAATGCTAGGAGGTATGGGAATTACTGGTGAATATTCAATCATGAGACATTCCATGAACCTGGAAAGTGTGATTACCTACGAAGGAACCCATGATATTCATTTATTGATAACCGGTTTGGATATTACTGGCTTAAACGCCTTTAAATAAGGCCTGAGGCTTATTTAATTATTTCACTCGAACAGAATCTGTGTGAAATTAAATATTAACTAAATGCTTCTCTAATTTGAGAAGCATTTTTTTATTGAAATTTGTTTACATTTACTTTATGTGGTCATCCAAAAAACGATTAGATAGAGCCTATAAAAACGCTAAAGTCATCCCTTTTGACGACTCTAGCAAGTTTATTTTGTTTAGCGATTGCCATCGAGGGGACAATAGTTTTGCAGACGATTTTGCCAACAACCGGAACATTTATTTTCATGCCTTAAAGCATTATTATGCTGAAGGATTTCAGTATTGTGAATTAGGTGATGGCGACGAGCTTTGGGAAAACTTATCTTTTCAGCCCATTTTTGAGGCCCATAAAAATGTGTATTTGGTCATGAAACTTTTTCATGAGCAAGAAAGACTACATCTAATTTGGGGAAACCATGATATGGTATACCAAAACCCTGAATATGTAAAAAAACACCTATCTACATATTTCGATCCAAAATTGGAAAAAGAAGTTGATTTGTTTTGCAACGCTTCATATCACGAAGGCATTGTTTTAAAACACAAAAACACACAACAAGAAGTGTTTTTAACCCATGGACACCAAGCAGATTGGTGGAATTATACCTTTTGGAAATTAAGTCGTTTTATGGTTCGTGTACTTTGGAAACCATTGAACGTTATGGGTATTGCAGACCCAACTAGTCCTGCAAAAAACTACAAGGAACTGATTAAAGTGGAACGAAGGACCAAAAAATGGATTATTGAAAACAACAATATCCTTACTGTTGTGGGACACACTCACAGGCCTCGCTTTCCCAATCCTGGAGACATTGCTTTTTTTAACGATGGCAGTTGTGTACACCCTAGAAGCATTACAGGAATAGAGATTGAGAATGGTGAAATTTCTTTAATAAAATGGTATATAGACACCACTGAAAATGGAACCCTTCAAATAGTTAGGGTTTTGCTGGAAGGACCTAGAAAGTTGATGGACTATAAAACGGAATAAGTAAGCGCCATGATATTGAAGGAGCAACAACTTAAAGAATGTTTTTGTATTAGTTTCTTTTAGTGCTAGAGTTGAAATGTTTTAAAAAGCAACAAGATAAGCTTTAAGATTCAGGAGCCAATTCAACCTCCAAGCCTTCCATGTCTGGAGTTATTGGAATCTGACATCCCAATCGGGAATTTTCTTTTACATAAAACGCTTCGCTCAACATGGCTTCTTCGTCGTCTTGCATTTCTGGAAGTTGGGTATCACTTAACACATAACATTGACAAGAAGCGCACATGGCCATGCCACCACATATACCTATGGTTCCTTCAGGAGCCAACTCGTAACTACGCACCACTTCCATAAGATTCATAGCCATATCCGTTGGCGCAACTATGTTATGGGAAACCCCTTCCCTGTCTATTATTTTAATGTTTACGTCTTGTTCCATTTTTTAAAAAAGATATGTCATTTCACTAATGTGGCATT
The DNA here is from genome assembly GCF_000348685.1 of Xanthomarina gelatinilytica. GTDB lineage: Bacteria > Bacteroidota > Bacteroidia > Flavobacteriales > Flavobacteriaceae > Xanthomarina > Xanthomarina gelatinilytica. The sequence goes on from NZ_ANLA01000009.1 coordinate 138,361, forward strand.
CATCGATTAGTCTATAGCTTTTACTACAGCTTTTGGGGCTTCTTTTCTGGAACCATCAAATCCATCAATTCCACTTACAGTTGTGTATTTAAGCACATATTTTTTTCCAGGATTGATAATTTGATACGCAGCTTGGCACATTAATGTTGCCTCATGAAACCCACATAAAATCAGCTTTAATTTTCCAGGATAGGTATTGACATCACCAATAGCGAATATCCCTGGAATATTGGTTTGATAATCTAAGGCATTGTTCACTTTAATGGCATTTTTTTCAATCTCCAATCCCCAATTTGCAATGGGACCCAATTTTGGCGACAAACCAAACAGAGGGATGAAATGGTCACATTCCACTTCAAATTCTGTTGGAATGTGTTCTGCCTGACTTACCACAACAGCTTTTACATGACGGTCTCCCAAAATACCAGTAACTTCAGCTGGAGTTATTAAATTTATCTTTCCAAGATTTTTTAACTCTTGAACTTTTTCCACGGAATCCAAAGCGCCTCTAAATTCATTTCTTCTGTGTATTAAGGTCACTTCAGAAGCAACATCAGATAAAAAGATGCTCCAATCCAGTGCAGAATCACCACCTCCAGAAATAACCACGCGTTTGTTTCTGTATTTTTCTGGATCTTTAATAAAGTATTCCACGCCTTTATCTTCAAAGTATTCAATATTGTGAATTAATGGCTTTCTAGGTTCAAAACTTCCTAAACCTCCAGCAATGGCAACTACTGGAGCTTGGTGTTTGGTGCCTTTGTTTGTAGTTACAATAAAGGTACCATCCTCTTGCTTGTCAATAGTTTCAGCTCGTTCCCCAAGTGTAAAACCTGGCTCAAATTGCTTGCATTGCTCCAAAAGGTTTTTGGTTAAATCATCTGCTAAAATTTCTGGAAAACCTGGGATATCATAGATAGGTTTTTTTGGATAAATTTCTGAACACTGTCCTCCTGGTTGTGGTAAAGCGTCTATTAAATGACATTTTAATTTTAGTAATCCTGCTTCAAAAACGGCAAATAAGCCTGTTGGACCAGCTCCAATAATAAGAATATCTGTTTTAATCATGAATTGTAAATTTCAAGAGACAAAGTTATTATTTACTTTATTAATTAAATGTGACAAAAGTCACATTTAAGGTTTTTTAATAATTTAAGCGTCTATATTAATAACTTGTTCTATTTGAGGTGCATACTTTTTAATGGTCATTTCCACGCCAGACTTAAGGGTCATTTGGTTTACACTGCAACCTACACAAGCACCTTGCAGTTGTACTTTAACCAGCTTATCATCCTCTATGGATAGTAATGAAATATCACCACCATCACTTTGTAAAAACGGACGGATTTCGTCTAGCGCTTTTTCAATGTTCATTTTAAGTTCTTCTGTAGTCATAACCTATTTTTTTACGGCCGAACATCCAGCCATGGTTGTAATTTTTATCGCTTCGGTTGGTGGCAAATTGGTATTGCGTTTTACCACTTCTTGAACCACTTGTTGTGTTAAGGTCTCAAAAGCCTCTTCTAAAGGCGTTGCTGTTTGCAAAGCAGCAGGACGACCTACGTCTCCAGCTTCACGAATGCTTTGAACCAATGGAATATCTCCTAAAAATGGCACATTCAAGTCTTCTGCTAGGTGTTTAGCTCCTTCTCTTCCAAAAATATAATATTTGTTTTCTGGTAGTTCTTCTGGAGTAAAATATGCCATATTTTCAATAATTCCTAAAACAGGAACATTGATACTTTCTTGCTGAAACATAGCAACTCCTTTTTTAGCATCTGCCAAAGCCACATTTTGAGGTGTACTTACTACTACAGCACCTGTAATTGGTAAAGATTGCATGATGCTTAAATGAATGTCTCCTGTTCCTGGAGGTAAATCTATGAGCATAAAATCCAATTCTCCCCAATGGGCATCGAAAATCATTTGATTTAAGGCTTTGGCAGCCATAGGACCTCTCCATACTACTGCTTGGTTAGGTTGCGTAAAAAACCCTATGGACAGTATTTTTACACCATAATTCTCAACCGGCTTCATTTTGGATTTTCCTTCAATGTTAACGGCCAAAGGTTTTTCGTTTTCAACTTGAAACATCATGGGAACTGAAGGTCCATAAATATCGGCATCTAAAACTCCCACTTTAAAGCCCATTTTAGACAAGGTCACAGCCAAATTGGCAGTGACTGTAGATTTTCCCACACCACCTTTTCCGGAAGCTACGGCTATAATGTTTTGAATACCTGGAATCTGTTTTCCTTTAATAACATTAGGAGCAGGTTTTGTAGGCGCATCAACTTTTACGTTTACTGTAATTTTAGCTTTTTCATAAACCAAATCGTGAATGGTTTTCATAATCTCGACTTCGGTTTTCTTTTTGGCTTGTAGACTTGGGTTGTTTATGGTAATATCAACAATAACCTCATCGGCAAAAGTCACAACGTTTTTTACTGCGCCACTTTCCACCATATTTTTTCCTTCTCCAGGTGCCGAAATGGTTTCAAGCGCTTTTAATATGTCTTGTTTGTTTAATTTCATGGTAAACTATATCTAAAAAAACAGTCCATAAAACAGATATTTTTATCCTATTTTATACGACTCATTTTTAATTATTAAGAATCATTCTAAAATGCAAATATACAGCGAATAGTTTAGAATTTGAAAAAGTTTAATTGAAATGATTGATGTTTGGATTTGGTTTTGTTATCGGGTTGTGGATTTGTAATTATTTCCTAATTTTTCAAGAATTTACAAATAATTACAATTCCTTAGAAGGATCCCAAAACACTTCCTCAAAATTCTGAATTTGATTGTCTGTTACTTGAACACCTTCACTTTCCAAGAGTTGCTGCATTAAATTGGTGCCTTCAAAATGATGTTTTCCTGTTAGCAACCCCTTTCTGTTTACCACACGATGTGCTGGAACATCTTTATTATGCGAACCATTCATGGCATAACCAACCATTCTGGCGCTTCTTGCTGCTCCAAGATACTTGGCTATGGCTCCATAACTGGTTACACGACCATAAGGGATTTGTTTTGCCACTTGATAAACTTTGTCGAAAAAACTAAGTGCTTTTGTTTGCATGGAGCAATTAATAATATTTTCTAAGTATACTTATTAAGGTAATAATGGAAATTATTCCAGTAATGACACCTATAATGTAATTCATGTTTGTTTGCGAAGTTTCTTTGGTCTTTTTTATTTTGTCGAAAAAGAAAATATATACATATAAATTGGTAAAAGACCCCATGGCTGCTCCTGCAACATAGGTGGAAATTCCAGGTTTATCAAACGTCAACCATCCAAATGAAGCAATGGTAATGGTAATATATGCTTGAAAAGGTATGGGAAACATGTTGATACTGGACAAAAACATACCTTGAAAAAACCTGCTTCGTTTGCTTTTGGTTTCTAATTCTGTGTCTGGTTTGGATTGTTTTTTTGCAATAAGCAAAAAGTAAATGGTAATTAAAACAAAAATCACAAAAGCCACTTGCTGAAGTATATCTATTACATCTGGATGTTTGCTTAAATATCTGGCAAAAACTGTGGCAATAAGCGTTTGGAAGAGAAAAATCAAGGAGGCGCCCAAAGAAAACATTATCCCTCTGGCATGACCTTCTTTTAAGCTAATTTTAGCTGCAGTCATGTTTAACAACCCTGGAGGAACTGCTGCTAAAAAAGCCACTAGCATGGCTATAAAAAAAAGGGCTGTTAAACTCAAAATTTACTTGATTTTAAATCGAATATACGTAATTGGTTTGTTTTGTTCTAAATATTGGCTCTCATAAAATGTTTGAATGCCAGTCACATCTTCTGGGCTGCCTTCCTGTTTATACACATTATGGTTGGCATAAAGCACCTCATGTCCTTCGCCATGGAGCAATCCAAGTGTATAGCCATGCATAAACTCGCTATCGGTTTTTAAGTTTACTACACCATCTGGTTTTAATATGTTTTTATAACGTTTTAAAAACCCTGAATTGGTCATTCTGTGCTTGGTTCGCTTATACTTAATCTGAGGGTCTGGAAAAGTAATCCAAATTTCATCCACTTCATTGTTTGCAAAAGCATCATCAACCAGTTCTATCTGTGTACGTAAAAACGCTGCATTTGGTAAACCTTCTTCCAAAGCTGTTTTGGCCCCTCGCCAAAACCTGGCCCCTTTTATATCGATACCAATAAAATTTTTATTTGGATATTTCTTTGCCAATGCAACTGTGTATTCCCCTTTGCCACAGCCCAATTCCAATACCAAGGGATTGCTGTTTTTAAAATAGGTTTTGTTCCAGTTTCCCTTTAAGGGAAATTGATTGTTTACCAATTCATCCCTTTTGGGCTGAAATACATTTTCAAACGTTTCGTTTTCCTTAAAGCGTTTTAATTTATTTTTACTTCCCACGTAATAAATTTTACAATTAAAATATCATTCGGTAAAATTAAGGAAATATATGCAAGTGTTAATATCCTTATCTTTGTTTTTACGTATATGAACAAACGAATTTTAGTTGCGCCTTTAAATTGGGGATTGGGCCATGCAACCAGATGCATCCCAATTATTGAAGCTTTAATCCAACAGCAATTCACACCTGTAATAGCTAGTGATGGTTATGCACTGGAGCTTTTAAGAAAAGAATTTCCAGGATTGGACAGTTTTGAGCTGCCATCCTACCACATTAGGTATGCAAAAAACAAGCATTTGTTTAAACTGAAACTCTTACAACGCGCACCCAAATTGCTTAACGCCATAAAAGCTGAAAAAAAAATTGTAAAACAGCTTATAGAAACAGAAAACATCCATGGCATTGTTTCGGATAATAGATTGGGAGTTTACAATAAGCTTGTTCCTTGCGTATTTATCACACACCAACTACAGGTTTTAAGTGGGACTACCACATGGATTAGCACCAAGCTTCATTTAAAGGCTATGAAGCAGTTTAATGAATGTTGGGTTCCAGATTACCATGGCACTCCCAATTTAAGTGGCAAGCTTGGCCATATGGACACTAACCAGATTCCTATAAAATATATTGGCCCAATAAGTAGGTTTGTAAAAAAAGAATGTCCCATCAAATATGAGGTGATGGTATTGCTTTCTGGTCCAGAACCTCAACGATCGTTACTTGAGAAAAAATTATTAAACATGTTTAAATTATTTTCAGGTTCTGTTTTATTTATAAAAGGTATTGTAGAGAAACACCAAAAAAAGGAGCAAATAAATAACATGACTGTTTATAATTTTATGACCAGTGACTTGTTGGAAACATCTTTAAACCAAAGCAAATTAATTATTTCTAGGTCTGGTTATACAACCATTATGGATTTGACCAAATTAAGAAAGCAGGCCTTTTTTATCCCTACTCCTGGGCAATTTGAACAAGAATATTTAGCTGAAAGATTGGACAGGCAAGGCTTGGCACCTTATTGCAATCAAGAAGATTTTGACTTAAAAGAGCTTGAAAGAGTAATTGATTATAAAGGGTTGAACGATTTTGGATATGAGTTAAACTACAAAAAACTATTCGGCCTTTTCAAGACTGAATGAAAACTCGCTTCCAACACCAAGTTCGCTCTCTACATAAATTTTTTCGTCGTGGGCTTCAATAATATGTTTTACTATAGATAGTCCTAAACCAGAGCCACCTTCTTTTCTGGAGCCACTTTTATCCACTCTGTAAAAACGCTCAAAAACCCTAGCTAAATTTGCTTTGGCAATGCCTTCGCCATTATCGGTTATCCGGACAATGACCTTATTTTTTATTAAATTTTCTATACTAATTTCTGTAGTGCCTTTTTCCCTTCCGTATTTTATGGAGTTTACAACCAGATTGGTTATGACCTGTTGGATACGTTCAAAATCGGCATTTACCAAAATGGGTTTGTTGTAATCCATATCAAAGGTGAGAGTGATTTTTTTCTTTGAAGCTTTCATTTCAAGAAGATCGAAGACGCTTTTTATCAATTCAACAATATCAAAAGTAGTGATGTTCAGTCTTAAATCGCCTGCTTCAAATTTGGTGATCATATCTAAATCCTTTACAATATAGATAAGCCTTTCCACACCTTTATTGGCTCTGTTTAAATACTTCTCCCTGATTTTTTTATCGTTAATGGCACCATCAATTAAAGTCAGCAAATAGCCTTGAACCGTAAATAGTGGCGTTTTTAATTCATGGGACACATTCCCTATAAACTCCTTTCTATAGGCTTCCCTAATCTTAAGGGATTCAATTTCCAATTTTTTATCTCTGGCATACTTATCAATTTCCTTGGTAAGTGTTGCCATATCGGTTGTGATTGGTTTTTTTGTTAAAGAGGTGGATTCCAACAAAGTTAGGTCGTCGTAGATTTTTTTTACACGTCTGTAAATAAAACGTTCGGCCCTATATTGAATAATAAAAAAACTCACGAAATAACAAACTACTGCAAACAAAAGGATCAATGAAGTTAAGTTTCCCGTAGCAAACAAAAAAACACCCAATAAGAGTGTTGTTGAAACAGTAATATACAACGCTGTTTTAATAGCGAATTTATATGTTTTTTTAAGTTTCTGCATCAGTCGATAAACTTGTAACCTACACCTTTAACGGTCTTGAAGGATGTATCGCCTATTTTTTCCCGAAGTTTCCTAATATGTACATCTATGGTCCTTCCTCCAACAACCACTTCATTTCCCCAAACTTTATCCAAAATCTCTTCTCGTTTAAAAACCTTTCCTGGTTTGGAAGTTAATAGAGACAGTAATTCAAATTCTTTTCTGGGCAGGACTATATCCTTGTTTTTATAGGTGACTTTATAGGCTTCCCTATTAATAATGAGTTGGCCTATTTTCACTACTGCCTCTTCCACCTCATCGTCTTTAAAACGCCTTAAAAGGGCTTTTACCTTGCTTACCAGTAATTTAGGCTTAATGGGTTTGGTAATATAATCGTCTGCACCAGCATCAAATCCTGCCACTTGAGAATAATCTTCTCCCCTGGCAGTTAAAAAGGTAATTACGGTATTGTTCAGTTCTGGGATGTTCCTTATGTTTTCGCAGGTTTCAATCCCATCCATATCTGGCATCATTAAATCCAGTATAATTAACTGAGGTTTTTCCTTTTTAGCTTTTTTTATGGCTTTAATACCGTTTTCGGCAGTAAAAACTTGATAGCCTTCATTAGACAGATTGTAACCAACTATTTCCAAAATATCTGGTTCGTCATCAACCAAAAGAATTTTTATATCCTTTTCATTCATATAATTCGTATTTCTTTTTTGCTAGGTAAAGATACTATTATTGATAATTACTTTAAACTTAAACACAGACAAATAACAATTAGGTAACACTGAGCATACATTGCTTTAACAAAAAAAGCAGGTTTAACATTTTTTTGGTACATTTTTTGACATTATTTAGTAACTTTATATAAATCCATTTTTTATGAAAAAGCAATACGTTTACATTCTAACATTGGTTATTGGCTTGCTCGCATTTAAGGGATTTGGCCAGTCTAACGATTTGGTTTTAAACGAACCTTCGGATATTGAGAACCTTTCCATTTATCCCAATCCAGTAAGTACGGGAAAGGTCTATATTACTTCAAAAAACAATGCCCCAAAACACATTGAGATTTACAATGTTTTGGGTAAAAGCATCCTAACGGTTACCCTTTTACAAAAAGAGCTGAATGTTTCCAAGTTAAAAGCTGGGGTTTATATTATTAAGGTAACCGAAAACAACATCTCTACTACTAGAAAACTTGTTATTAGGTAATTATAGCTTTAGTGTTATATAATTGTAAAATAGCCAATTAATTATGGATTCTAATTATTTTTAGTCAATAAATTCTTATATTTGCTAACCTAATTTTATATATAAATAATCAATTATGAAAAAAATTTACTTTTTATTATTAGCTCTCATTGGCTTTTCTTCTTTTGCACAATCACCAATTATCACTTCCATTGTAGATGGAGATTGTTCTGGAGGAAACCCAAAATTATTAGAAATTTATGCAAATGGTGCAGTTGACTTTTCTTTATATAGCTTAGAAAACCAAACCAATGCCAACACCACATGGGGAAACTCTCAAGATTTATCAAGCTTAGGAACTGTAGTAGATGATTTTGTATACGTCACTACATCAGGCAGTGCAGACGCTATAATTAGTGAATTTCCTTCTTTAGCTTCAGCTAATATTTTAATTTCAAACACCATGAATTTGAACGGTGATGATAGAATTAGAATTGTATTAACTTCTGATTCTACAGTAATTGATCAATATGGTGTAAGTGATGTTGATGGTAGTGGCGAATCTTGGGAATATGCTGATTCTTATGCTACTAGAGTTAATGGAACAGGACCTGATGGTGGTTTCATTGAAGCTAATTGGAATTATGGAGGTGCTGGAACTTTAGATGGTCTGGGAATATGTCAAGGTGGATCAGATGCATTTGAAACATTGATGGGTGGAATTGGTGTATACACAACAACTGGTTCTACAGAACCTACTTTAAACATTTTAACACCTGGCGAAGGTGCTACATTAATACCGGGAACAACAAGTGTAAACCTATCCATTAATGTGCAAAACTTTAATGTCGGTCCAACAACCGGTGGTTTCGATGGACATATCCATTGGACCATTAACGGAAATGCGCAATCAATGAAATATGACACAAATGATGAAAGTATATCCGTTGCAGATGGACAATCTTATACAATATTTATGCAATTGGTAGATAATGCGCACGCACCTATTTCTCCTGCTGTTAATGCTACTGTTAACTTCTCTGTTGCATCTGCAACTGTAGTAGCTGATTTAGCTGCTTTAAGAGCAGATTATGTTGCTAATGGAGCTGGAGCTTATTATCAATTATCAAGTACTCCCACTGTAACCTACACAAGATCCAATAGAAACCAAAAGTATATCCAAGACGTTACTGCTGGTATATTAATTGATGATGCAGCTGGTAATATTTCTACTACTTTTGCTATTGGAGACGGTATGTCTGGTTTAATGGGGCAAGCGTCTGAATTTAATGGGGTACTTCAGTTAATACCTATAACAGACGCATCTGTTACAACTGGTACAACTGTTACACCTCAAGTTGTAACTATTACAGATTTATTGACTGGATGGGAAACTTATGAGTCTGAATTGGTACAAATAAACAACACATCTTTTACAGATGCTGGTGGCACATTTGCTACAAGTACTAATTATGACATTACTGATCCTTCTACTGGAACAATGGTTTTTAGACCATTTAATGAAGCTGATTATATTGGAGAAACTATTCCTTCTGGAACTTTACCATTAGTTGGCTTAATAGCTGAATTTGGTGGTGCACCACAAATTAGTGCTAGATCATTAAATGATTTGACTTTATCTACGTCAGCTTATGAATTGACTGATTTCAATGTATATCCAAACCCAACATCTACAGGTTATGTTAACATTACCAGTAAGACCAACGATATTATTAACGTAGCTGTTTTTGATATTTTAGGAAAACAAGTATTGAATAACACTGTAAACAACAATAGATTGGATGTGTCTACCTTAACAACTGGTGTTTACATTATGAAGATTTCTCAAAATGGACAAGTTATCACTAAAAAGTTAGTGGTGAAATAATCATTTATTAGTATAAATTTTAAAAGCGTTATCAAAATTGGTAACGCTTTTTTATTTTACATACTTTTGTTGAGACTTGATTTAACATGATAGACACAACAGGCATTTTTCAATTACAGTCAGAAGCCACATTCGAAGACATGGCTTTTAAAATTTTCAATTTTCAATTTGAAAACAATGTTGTGTACCGTTCCTTTTGCGATTTACTCTACATCAACCCTAGTGATGTATGCTCTTTAAAGGAGATTCCCTTTCTCCCTATCCAATTTTTTAAAACGCATAAGATCTTGAGTTCTAATCAAGCCGTAGAGAAAACATTCACTAGTTCTGGTACAACCGGAAGCACCACCAGCAAACATTATGTTACAGATTTAAATATTTACGAAAAAAGTTTTAATCAAGGCTTTGAACAGTTTTATGGAAACATAGAAGATTATACTGTTTTGGCCTTATTGCCAAGTTATTTGGAGCGTGATGGTTCTTCCTTAATTTATATGGTGGACGCTTTAATAAAACAATCCAAAAAACCTAAAAGTGGATTTTATTTAGATAACCTTACAGAATTAAAAGACACGTTAATTCAGCTGGAAATTGCTAATGAAAACGTCCTGTTAATAGGTGTGTCTTTTGCCCTTTTGGATTTAATTGAACAACATCCATTTCAATTAAAGAACACCATAGTAATGGAAACAGGTGGCATGAAAGGCAGACGTAAAGAACTGGTTAGGGAAGAACTTCATGAGAGACTTAAAAAAGGGTTTGGGACAAAACAAATACACAGTGAATATGGCATGACTGAATTATTGAGTCAAGCTTATTCCAAAGGAAATGGTGTTTTTGAATGTTCCAAGACCATGAAGGTTTTTGCCAGAGATACTGAAGATGCCTTAACAATTTTAGATAACAATAAAACTGGAGGCATCAATATTATAGATTTGGCCAATGTAAATTCCTGTTCTTTTATTGCTACGCAAGATTTGGGTCGTGTATATAAAAATGGCAACTTTGAAATTATTGGAAGATTCGACAATTCTGATATTAGAGGTTGTAACTTGATGGCCTTATAAGTTTTAAGCACTAATTACACTAACTGAATTATCTAAAAAAAGGAATAAACCCGTTTATATAAAAAAGCAAAACGTCCCAATATTTTGGGACGCTTTTTACTTTAAATCACTTTAATAATATAGGTGTTCTTTTTTCCTTTATTTAAAATGATATACTTGTTGTTTATTAAATCGTTAGCTGTAAGCTGGTAATCTTCTGTTACTTTTTCTTTGTTTACGGATACGGCATTTTCCTTTAATGCCCTTCTGGCTTCACTATTGGATGCCAAGAAATTTGTTTTAGCTGAAAGGGCCGCAATCATATCCAGGCCTTCATTTAAATCTGTTTGAGGGATTTCGGCTTGTGGCACTCCTTCAAAAACATCTAAAAAGGTCTTTTCGTCCAAGGTTTTGATATCATCTTTAAACGATTTACTAAACAGTATGTTCGAGGCTTTCTCAGCATTTTCAAAATCGGCTTTGGAATGCACAAAGGTGGTCACCTCTTCTGCCAAACGTTTTTGCAACAAACGCATATGTGGCATTTGTTTGTGTTCTGCCACTAGAGCTTCTATGGTTTCTTTATCTAAAAAGGTGAAAATTTTTATATATTTTTCGGCATCTTCATCGCTAGTATTCAACCAAAACTGATAAAATTTATACACAGAGGTCTTGTCTGCATCCAACCAAATATTACCACCTTCACTTTTTCCAAATTTAGAACCATCGGCTTTGGTAATCAAAGGACAAGTCATGGCAAAAGCTTTGGCTTCCTTCCCCACATTCATACGTCTAACCAATTCGGTTCCTGTAGTGATGTTTCCCCATTGGTCACTTCCACCCATTTGCAGCAAGCAGTTGTAGTGTTTATGCAAATGGTAAAAATCGTAACCTTGTATAAGTTGGTAGGTAAACTCTGTAAAAGACATGCCTACATTGCCTTCTTCTCCGGAAAATCGTTTTTTTACCGAATCCTTAGCCATCATATAGTTTACTGTAATACGCTTCCCGACGTCTCTAGCAAAGTCTATGAATGAAAAGTTTTTCATCCAATCGTAATTATTAACTAAAACAGGTGCATTTTCCTCTTTAGAATCAAAATCCAAAAACCTTGAAAGGACATTTTTAATTCCCTGTACATTTTTGTTCAATGTTTCTTCATCCAGTAAATTGCGCTCATCACTTTTCCCTGAAGGGTCCCCAATCATTCCAGTGGCACCTCCAACCAAGGCTATGGGCTTATGACCTGCTTTTTTAAGATGAACCAATAAAATAATAGGAACCAAACTACCAATATGCAAAGAATCTGAAGTAGGATCAAACCCTATATAAGCAGTTGTGCTCTCTTTATTTAATTGTTCTTCAGTTCCAGGCATGATATCGTGTACCATACCTCTCCAACGTAGCTCTTCAACAAATTTATTGGTCATTATTTCTGTTTTAATATTTAATTGCGGCAAAGATAAAAATCAATGAATAATTACTCTCTCTTTATTAATAATTCTTTATTTTAGTTTTATGATATTAGTAACTGGAGGCACTGGATTGGTTGGTTCGCATCTACTGTACCAATTAACAACAAACAACAATCCTGTAAGGGCAATTTATAGGAATAAGAACAAACTCGCTTTAACAAAAAAAATCTTTTCCTATTATTCTGAAAACCCAGATATCCTTTTCAATAAAATTGATTGGGTTGAAGCAGATTTGTTGGACATTCCTCTTTTAACAGAAGCCTTTAAAGGAATAACACATGTTTACCATGCTGCTGCTTTTGTGTCTTTTGAACCTGATAAATACCACTTATTGAGAAAAACCAATATTGAAGGCACAGCAAACATAGTTAACCTAAGTATCGCGAATAAAATTGAAAAACTGTGTTATGTAAGCTCTGTTGCTACTATTGGCAGCGCTACAAGTAAAGATACTTTAAATGAACTGACGCTTTGGAACCCAGAAGCTGACAACAGTGTTTATAGTATCACAAAATATGGTGCAGAAATGGAAGTTTGGCGAGGCACACAAGAAGGTTTAGATGCTGTAATAGTAAATCCAGGTGTGATTATTGGTCCAGGAATCTGGAACTACGGAAGTGGCAATATCTTTAAAAAAGTTTACAACGGTTTACCCTTTTATACCAAAGGGGTAACTGGATATGTGGGTATAGAAGATGTTGTATTGCCTATGATGAAACTTATGGAGAGTCCTATTAAAAACGAACGCTTTATCTTGGTTTCTGAAAATTGGCCCTATAAACAATTTATTGACAAAATAGCAACTTCCTTAAATGTTAAAGCACCTTCAAAAAAAGCCAGTTCTTTGTTGTTGCAAATGGGCTGGAGATTGGATTGGTTGAAACACAAATTAACAGGAAAACGAAGACGATTGAGCAAACAACTGGTCCATACATTAAATTCTAAATCGGTTTACGATAATACTAAACTAAAAACCCAATTGAACTATCAATTTAAACCTCTTGAAAAAAGCATTAAAGAGGTTGCTGGCATTTTTTTAAAAGAGCATTAATTATTTTCCAAGGTTTTAGTTGGGATAATGTCTTCTTTAATAAAGCCTTTATTTTTACGCTTGGATCGTTTTATGGAATCTAATTTTTTCTCTTCGTACTTTTCTTTTTCATACAGCACATTATATTTAGTTCTTAAAGTTTTTAAACTGTCGTTTACTTTATTAATAATTTCCTGATAATCGTTTATATAATATGTATAATAATTATTGCTGTTTAAAAACTGTAAACTGTCTATGTTATGTTTGTCATAAACATAAGAGTCTGGTACAATTCCATTTTTTTCCAGGATGGATTTGTTAATACCTTTTGCAGCATTCAACAGGGACACATCCAATAGAACCTCTACCATTTTGTCTTTGGAAAGAAGGTTTTCAGGTTTCTTGGGTTTTTCGGCATCATAACAGGAAGTTATAAGTGAAAAAAGCGTTATGGCAATGAATATGTTTTTCATTTATCTGTTAAATGTTAGTCGTTTTCCATGTTTGGTAGCACTAAACTTAGAATTCTCATATACTAAATGACCATTTAATATGGTATGGGTAACCCTGGATTTAAAAGCTGTTCCTTCGAAAGGCGACCAGCCACATTTATACAATATGTTTTGTTTGTTTACGGTCCAAGGGTTGTTTAGGTTTACAATAACCAAATCGGCAAAATACCCTTCTTTTATAAAGCCTCTTTTTTCAATTTGAAATAGGATGGCTGGATTGTGGCACATTTTTTCCACCAACTTTTCCATGGAGATTTTACCTTTATGATGAGCCTCCAACATGGCCACTAAGGCATGCTGAACCAAAGGTCCTCCAGAAGGTGCTTTGGTATACACTTGTTTTTTTTCTTCTAGGGTATGTGGTGCATGATCTGTAGCCAGGACATCTATTCTTCCGTCCAAAAAGGCTTTCCATAATTCTTCCCTATCTTTTGCGGTTTTAACAGCTGGATTCCATTTTATCAATGTCCCTTTAGTATCGTAATCCTCTTCGCTAAACCACAAATGGTGAACACAAACTTCGGCAGTTATTTTTTTGTCTTTTAATGGTATTTTATTTGAAAACAGTTTGGTTTCAATTCCAGTGGATAAATGAAACACATGCAATCTAGCTCCTGTTTTTTTTGCCAATTCTATGGCTTTAGAAGAAGAAATATAACAGGCCTTTTCACTTCTAATATGTGGATGAAGCTTTATAGGAATATTGTCTCCATATTCCTTTTTATACACTTCCAGGTTGGCTTTAATGGTTGCTTCATCTTCACAATGCACAGAAATTATCATATCTGTACTGGAAAATATATTTTCCAATACTTCCGGATTATCCACTAGCATATTTCCGGTAGAGGAGCCTAAAAACAATTTTAAACCAGCAACTTCTTTAGGGTTTACTTTTAAAATTTCCTCTAAATTATCGTTTGTGCCACCAAACATAAAAGAATAATTGGCATAAGAGGTTTCGGATGCTATTTTAAACTTCTCGTTTAAAGCCTCTATGGTTGTGGTTTGTGGGTTGGTATTTGGCATCTCAATATACGAAGTAATACCTCCAGCAATGGCAGCTTTGGATTCGGTTTCAATAGTTGCCTTGTGCGTTAAACCAGGTTCCCTAAAATGCACTTGATCATCTATAACTCCTGGAATGACATAGTTTCCTTCGGCATCGATAATTTTTACATTAGAGGATTTGGCACTTATGGAATTGGAAACCTCTTTAATGATGTCGTTTTCAATAAGAATGTCTCCTTCAAAAATCTGTCCTTCATTAACTATTTTAGCATTCTTAATTAGTATGTTGCTCATGTTATTTGCTATTGAAAATACTTTTTAATTTCATTTTAATGACACCAAAAATGGCTTCGGAGATGATGCCTCCACTCATTTTTGATTTCCCTCTTTTTCGGTCTGTAAAAATAACTGGAACCTCAACAATTTGAAACTTTTTTAAATAGGCTTTAAATTTCATTTCAATTTGAAAGGCATAGCCCACAAACTCTATCTTATCCAAATTAATGGCTTCCAAAACAGCTCTTTTGTAACAAACAAATCCAGCTGTGGTGTCTTCAATCTTCATTCTGGTAATGAACCTGACATATTTTGAGGCAAAATAAGACAGTAAAATTCGGCTCATAGGCCAATTGACCACATTCACGCCCTTAATATACCTGGAGCCTATGGCCACATCTGCTCCGTCTACATGGCAAGCGTTGTAAAGCTTTATTAAATCGTTGGGATCGTGAGAAAAATCGGCATCCATTTCAAAAATATACTTGTACCCTTTAGACAAACACCATTTAAAACCTGCAATATATGCCGTTCCCAATCCTGTTTTTTCCTTACGATTAAGCAAAAACAGGTTTTTCTGAAATTCTTGTTGTAATTCGGTTACTTTTTTGGCTGTTAAATCCGGTGAATTGTCATCGACCACTAAAATATGAAATTCTTTACTTTGAGAAAAGACGGCTTTTATAATAGCTTCAATATTCTCAATTTCATTGTAGGTTGGAATAATAACAATGGCGTCGTTCATTAAAAAGTATATAATTTCAACAAATGTAATCTATTTAAAAGAGATAGTTTTTTAAATATTCCTTAAAAAATATGAAATATCTATTATTTTTTATAATAATTTTACAAGATGATACGTCCTACATCCACAAACGATTTTTTTATCATCTTAATTGTAGTTAGCTTGGTTTTTGTGGCTATCGCAAAATTATTGTTTGAAAAAAGATTCAATCATTTTGCCTCCATATTAATCAATTCCAGCTATTTGAAAGTATATTCCAAAGATCAAAAATTCATTGATTTATTTGATGGTTTGCTGTTCTTAAATTTACTGTTTTCTGCTTCAATTTTTGGTTTCATATGTTACAACACCTTATTTGAAAGCATAGAAATGTCTGTTGCTTTAATATTTAAGTTCATGTTTGGTATTGGTGTATTTATATTGATTAAAGTTTTGTTGGAACGACTTATAGGCAGTCTTTTTAGCATAGATAATTTAATGGACAAATACCTATTTCAAAAAACCAGTTATAAAAATTACTTGGGGTTGGCACTTATTCCCATCAATGTGCTTTTACTTTTCAGCATGACACCAAATAAGGCCATAGTTTTAACCGTTATTATCTTATTAACCGTTATAAACATTATAGGTTTGCTTACTTCCTACAAATCAAATCTTAATTTAATTAAAAGAGATTTTTTCTATTTTATTTTATATCTTTGCGCACTTGAAATTGGACCTTATATTATTTTATATAAGGTTTTTATAGAAACCAAAGTTTAATACATACTAGCCTATGAAAGTGAAAACAATTTTAGTGTCTCAACCGGAACCTAAAATCGAAAATTCGCCTTACTTTGATCTTCAGGAAAAGCAAAAAGTTAAAATAGACTTTAGACCTTTTATTCATGTCGAAGGAGTTGATGCAAAAGAAATAAGATTACAAAAAGTTGATTTAAAAAATTACACAGCCATTGTTTTAACCAGCAGAAATGCTGTAGATCACTACTTTAGAGTTGCAGAGGAAATGCGCTTTAAAGTGCCTGATACTATGAAATATTTTTGCCAATCTGAAGCTGTTGCCTATTATCTACAGAAGTATGTAGTTTACAGAAAACGTAAAATATATGTTGGGAAACGTAATTTTGCCGAGTTGTCGCCTTTAATAAAGAAATATAAAGATGAAACTTTTTTGCTTCCAACTACCGATAAACTAAAACCAGAAGTCCCTAAAATATTGGACGAACTTAAAGTAGATTGGAAAAAAGCCATTTTTTATAGAACTGTAATAAGCGACCTATCTGATTTAGCAGATGTGTATTACGACATATTAGTGTTTTTCAGTCCTTCTGGAATAGATTCTTTATTCCATAATTTCCCGGATTTCAAACAAAACGACACACGTATTGCTGTTTTTGGAAATACTACCATTAAAGCTGCCGAAGAAAAAGGATTACGTGTGGACATTGCTGCTCCAACGCCTGAAACCCCTTCCATGACCATGGCTTTAGAGAAATATATTAACGAAGTAAACAAAAAGAAATAAATTACTTTAATGGAATATAACAAAAAGAGCAACCTATGGGTTGCTTTTTTGTTAGGATTAAAAAAACTGCTTATTTAATCATTAATTTTTTAGTGTCCAATTGGTGTTCTGTACTAAATCTTGCCAAATACATTCCAGAAGCTAAACCAGAAACATCAATTATATTATCGTATTTCGTTAAATGAGTTGTTAGGAGCACTTTACCCGTAATACTGCATATGGTTAAATCAGCCTCATTCACATAGCTTTCAATATGCAGTGCACCATTTACCGGGTTTGGATACATATTAAAGGCCATTTTGGCTGTTTCATTTGTATTTAAAGTATTCAAACACGTGGTACATTCTGTTTCATTATCAACCAAGCATGCACATAAATCATCAATAAACCATACAATATGCGCATCTCTATCTATTAGTGATGCATCATCAAATAACATACAGGTCAAGCTTGAATTTCCATCACAATCAAAATGTAACATATTAGCTTGATTGCCATTTCTTATATCTATAATACTCAGATTATTTAATTTAAGATCAACATCTTTAACAACTACATTCTGACTTAAATCTAAACTTACAAGATTGTTTTTTCTAAGGTTTAAAGTTTCCAAAGCCACATTGGTACTTAAATCTATAGAAGTTAAGCCACAACTCCTTAAATTTAATGTGGTTAGGTTTGCTAATCCAGATACATTTACGGAAGCCAAGTTAGCACAACCAACGCCTGATACTGTTAGTAAAGAAGTGTTGTTGGATAAATTGACGCTGGAAATATCTGGATTGTAGTTAAAGTTAATTCCCGTAATATTAAGAAAGGCCTCAATTCCTGATATATCTGCAATATCACTGTTGGCAATATTGAGCTCTCCTGTAAAAGCCATGGCATCTGCAGTTAAGATTTGATTGTCTGCTACAGGATTTGTGTCAATGCCACCACTGATTAATTTCTGTTCAAAGTTGCCATCTGGAATAGCTGTATATTGTGCGTAGCTGCTGTAATGAAACGCAACTGCGGCAATAAAAAAATAAATGATTTTTTTCATGATTATAGTTTGAAGTTTGTTACTATAAATCTAAGATATCCATATAATACCTCCAAAAAATTACATGGTAGTATATCCTGATAATTAACACTTTAAACTAAAATATGCCTAAGAACCAATAAAACAAAAACACATCTACAAGCCTTAAAAAAAGAAAGCAACCTTTTATGGGTTGCTCTCTCTAACTTTTTTTTATAAGGAATTGTACTTATTTTATAATTAATTTCTTTGTATCCACTTTGTTGTCTGATATAAATCTAGCTAAGTAAACGCCAGATGAGAGGGCAGAAACATTCACCACATTTTCACCTTGAGTCAATGTTTTGGTTAAAATCACTTTTCCAGTGATGTTGTAGATTTGCACGACTGCATGACTGGATTTTGAACTCACGTATAGCGTGTTGTTAACCGGGTTTGGATACATGTCAAAAGACACCTCATTTATTGAATTTAAAGATAAAGTGTTACATTCAGCTTCAGAACTTACATATGTGCTTAAATTATCTTTTATCCAAACTGGTGGTACCAAATTTGGGTCTGAAGCATCATCTACAAAGACACATTGTAACGCTGGATTTGTATCTGCGTTAAATAAGGTGACATTTGTATTGTTACCATTTCGCATATCTAAAAATGTCAGACCATTTTGTTTAACATTCACAGAGGTTAACATACCGTTTTGGCTTAAGTCCAAAGAGGTAACGCTGTTTTTTCTAATATTTAAAGTCTCAAGAGCTGTATTGGTAGTTACATCCAGCGAAAGCAAACTTGCATTTGCGAATTGCATTTCTGTAACATTTACTAGACCTGTAACATTTATGGATGTTAAACCAGAGCAGCCAGTTCCTGTGATGCTTGTCAACAAAGGACTGTTTGTTAAATCCACACTTGTAATTCCTGTATTGTAATTAAAGTTGATGCTAGTAATGTTAAAAAAGGCTTCAATTCCTGTTAGATCGGAAATACCACTATTGGCTATATCCAAAGCCCCAGAATAATTATTGGCTTCAGAAGTTAAAATTTGTCCATCTATTATCGTATTGGAGTCAATCCCATCATTTATCAATTGTTGCTCAAAATATATATCAGGTATTGAGGTATATTGGGCAAACGTGAGAGAACAAAATCCGAAAAATAGAATCATTAAGTAAGTAGTTTTTTTCATGATTTTATATTTTATATACCATAAAATTAAGTTTAATAATTATTAATGCCAAAAAATCAATAGGTTATATAACAGTATTTTTTATCTTTTAATCTAAAGCATGATTCTGCATCCAATGTTTTAAAGATCACAAATAGCAAAAAAAAACAGAGCAGCTTTAGGCTGCTCTGTTTTTAAATCTCTGTATTATGCTTGTTATTTTATAATGAGTTTTTTTGTATCCACTTTATTTTCTGAAATAAATCTTGCTAAGTAAACACCTGATGATAAGGCAGACACATCCATGGAATTTTCACCTAGGTTTAAGTTTTTGTTCAAAACTTGTTTTCCAGTCATATCATACACTTCAACAGTAGCTTTTTCCATGTTGGAAGAAACTACCACATGGTTTGAAGCTGGATTGGGGTATACTGAAAATGCAGATACTTCATTATTGTTTACTCCTAATGTTGGAGATCCTAGAAATGCAATTTCAGCAAAACCAGTTCCATCTGGATCTCCATGATTGGAAAGCACTTCCATTCTAATATAAGCTGCACTTACAGCAGGAAATGTAAATTGTTCTGGAGCTGAAATATTGGTAAAAACTTCTGCAAAAACAGTTGGAGCCCCTGGAATAGGCAAATAAGCTGTCCCATCCAAGGAGTAATAAAAAGCAACCCCATTCACACCAACACTTGTTGAAGGTCCACCTGCATTTTGATTCCAAAAAGACAAGCCTTCAATATCGTATGATGTTCCTAAATAAAAATCGATGGTCCCAGTAATTTCATTTGCAACAAAACTATTTACTGTATCTGTTCCACTATGATCAGAAGTTAAACTCCCTGGAGTTACTAAACCAGAGCCATCATAAGTATAGATGAGATTAGTAGAATAATCTGGAGTAAAAGTCGTAGTTGCCGAAACCGGGCTCACCATGGATTGAGCATGTAATTGGGTGTAAAAAGCAAATAATATTGCTATTAAAAAAGTAGTTTTCTTCATAGTTCGATAGTTTAAAAGTTATAGAATAAAATTACTTGTTTAAAGTACAAAAACCAAGTTTATTTGTCTTTATACATCTAATTATTATGCAGTTAATCCATTTTAAGTTCAATTTACGTATGAAAATAAAAAATTAACGGCATTTTATTCAATTATAGCTTGGTTTAAACAACACGAGAATTAGAATTTATTAAGAAATAAAAAAGTCAGCTACATGGCTGACTTTTTTCTTCTCTGAAAAATAATACGTTTATCTTACGTTTGGAGCACCTGCAAGAATTTCATCGTTTGCAAACTCTTCAAACTTTTTAAAGTTTTCCCTGAATGATTCCGATAATTTATACGCAGCCTTGTAATAGCCTTCATCATCGTTCCAAGTAGCTCTTGAACTCAACACCTCATCTGGCACACCTGGACAGGTTCTAGGTTGTTTTAAGCCAAATACAGAATGTGTTCTATACGTTTCATCAGTCACCTCATCTAAATCTCCTTTAAGAGCAGCACTTATCATAGCTCTGGTGTATTTAAGTTTAATTCTGCTACCTATACCATAAGGACCTCCTGTCCATCCCGTATTAATCAACCATACATTAACGCCAGCCTCTTTCATCTTGGCACTTAACATTTCGGCATATTTAGTAGGATGCAGTGGCATAAATGGTGCTCCAAAACAAGCAGAGAAACTTGGTAAAGGCTCATCAATTCCAGCTTCTGTACCAGCCACTTTTGCTGTATATCCAGAAATAAAATGATAAGCAGCCTGACCAGGAGTTAATCGTGAAATTGGAGGCAACACCCCAAAAGCATCTGCAGTTAAGAAAAAGATGTTTTTAGGATTCTTGCCAATGGAAGGCACCTGAATGTTATTAATATGATAAATTGGATAACTAACACGTGTGTTTTGAGTAATGGACGTGTCATCAAACTGAACCTCTCCCTTATCGTTCAAAATAACATTTTCAAGAATGGCTCCTGGTTTGATGGCGTTAAAAATATCTGGTTCGTTTTCTTCAGATAAGTTTATAACCTTAGCATAACAACCGCCTTCAAAATTAAAAACCGTATTTTCGTTGGTCCAGCCATGCTCGTCATCACCAATAAGTTTACGGGCTGGATCTGCTGAAAGAGTTGTTTTTCCTGTTCCAGACAGTCCGAAAAATATGGCTGTATCTCCATCTTCTCCAACATTGGCACTACAGTGCATAGGCAAGGTGTTTTTGAACACAGGTAGAATGAAATTTAAAGCAGAAAAAATGCCTTTTTTAATTTCCCCCGTATAACCTGTTCCTCCAATCAATGCTATTTTTCTAGTAAAATCCAAAATGGCAAAATTATGTTGTCTAGTACCATCTACTTCAGGATCTGCCATAAAACCTGGTGCATTTACTATGGTCCATTCTGGCGTAAAGTTTTTTAATTCGTCTTCTGTTGGACGCAAAAACATGTTGTAAGCAAACATGTTCATCCAAGGTTGCTCGTTAATGACACGAATGTTTAATTTATATTTTTCATCTGCACAAGCGTAGCTGTCCCTAACAAAAACTTCTTTATTAGATAGATAAGCGACTACTTTATCGTATAGTTTTTGAAATTTATCCGATTCAAAAGGAATGTTGATATTTCCCCACCACACTTTATCTTCGGTAATACTGTCCTTTACAATAAAACGATCTTTTGGCGACCTTCCGGTAAATTCTCCTGTGTTAACAGCTAAGGCCCCAGAGGATGCTTCCACACCTTGTCCTTTAGCTATGGTAATGTCGTGAAGTTGTTTTGGAGTTAATTGATAATGTACTTTGGCATTTTTAATTCCATACGATTCCAGAGAAATGGTATTGGATGCTTGGGTATGATCTACCATAATTATTTTGTGTTGTTTAAAGTGCAAAATTATAATTTTATTTTAAAGTAAGCACTTATTTTAGGAATTATCACCTTTGATTTTTAAAAAGTTTATTAACAATATTATCCATGAAACTATCAATAATAATCCCCCAATAGGTGTAATAAATCCAATGCTTTTAAAATTAAAACCTGAAAGTTCATTTGTAGCCAAACCGTATATAGAACCCGAAAAAAACAATATGCCCAAAAGAATGAGATAAAAAATTGCTTTTTTGGATTTTTCGCTGACAAAGGCAGAATTACCAACAAACAGCAACAGTAAAGCATGATACATTTGATACCTTACGCCAGTCTCAAAGGTTTGCAGTGCCTGTGTTGTAATCAATGCTTTTAAACCATGAGCTGCAAAAGCTCCTAAAACCACACTTAAAATTCCGAAAATGGCAGCTAAAATCAATATCTTTTTGTTCATATAAAATAAGGTTATGGGTTTTTAAAACCCTTAGTATTTATTACATTCGTAGCTGCAAAAATACTCAACAAATCTCATTATGCGAAAGATTTTAATTATAGGTGCAGGAAAATCCGCATCATACCTTATAAAATACCTATTAGACAAATCGGAAGAAGAGAATTTACTCATTATTGTTGGTGATGTTAATTTCTCTCATGCCAAAAAACTCATTGGAGACCATGACAATGCCCAGGCCATTATGCTGGATGTTTTTGACAAAAAATCCAGGGAGCAGGCTATTCAAAATTCAGACATTGTTATTTCCATGTTGCCAGCTCGATACCATATAGAAGTTGCCAAAGATTGCATCAGCTACAACAAAAACATGGTTACAGCATCTTATGTGAGTGAGGAAATGCACAAACTGGATAAGGCTGCCACAGAAAAAGGCCTTATTTTTATGAATGAAATTGGTGTGGATCCTGGAATAGACCACATGAGTGCCATGCAGGTTATAGACAAAATTAGAGCTAAAGGTGGCAACATTATTTTGTTTGAATCTTTTACTGGTGGATTGGTAGCCCCTGAAAGTGATAACAATCTATGGAATTACAAGTTTACCTGGAATCCAAGAAACGTTGTGGTTGCAGGACAAGGTGGTGCAGCTAAATTTTTACAGGAAGGCACTTATAAATACATTCCATACAACAGGCTATTTAGAAGAACCGAATTCTTGGATGTAGAAGGTTATGGCAGGTTTGAAGCCTACGCCAACAGGGATTCCTTAAAATACCAATCGGCTTACGGTTTGGAAAATGCTAAAACCCTTTATAGAGGCACCATGCGTCGGGTTGGGTTTTCCAGGGCTTGGAACATGTTTGTACAGTTAGGGATGACAGACGATGAATACCATATTGAAGACAGCGAAAACATGAGCTATCGTGATTTCGTGAACGCCTTCTTACCTTATAGCCCAACAGATTCAGTCGAGTTAAAATTCAGACACGCCTTAAAAATTGACCAAGACGATATTGTTTGGGATAAACTTATTGAGTTGGATCTATTTAGCAATAAAAAAATGGTAGGTCTTAAAAAAGCAACACCTGCACAAATATTGCAAAAAATATTGGAAGATAGTTGGACCCTACAGGATCATGAAAAAGACATGATTGTAATGTACCACAAGTTTGGATATGAACTTAACGGACAAAAACACCAAATAGATTCCACCATGGTTACCTTAGGAGAAGACCGTGTGTATACAGCCATGTCCAAAACCGTTGGATTGCCAGTTGCTATTGCAGCCTTAGCAATCCTAAACGAAAAAATAGTAACTCCTGGCGTTCAAATACCTATAACCAAAGAAGTGTATGATCCTATTTTAAAAGAATTAGAAGCTTACGGAATTTCGTTTACTGAAACCGATGTGCCTTATTTAGGCTATAATCCATTAAATATATAAGCATCATTTGAAAGTTGTAAACCAAAATATTGAAATAGATGGCATAGACAAAGCTATTTTACGCGCCTTAATGCATGATGCCAGAACTCCCATACTTGAAATTGCCAGACAGGTTGGGATATCTGGAGCAGCCATTCATCAACGGTTGCGCAAACTTGAAAAGTCTGGAATCATTTCAGGATCTAAATTTGTAATCAATCCAAAAGTTTTAGGCTATACCACTATGGCTTTTGTAGGTATTTATCTGGATAAGGCCATGAGCAACCCAGAAGCCGTAAAACAACTTCAAAAAATACCAGAAGTTTTGGAGTGCCATTATACTACAGGTAACTGGAGCATTTTCATTAAAATACTTTGTAAAGACAATGAACATTTAATGCATTTGTTGAATAAGGATATCCAATCCATTGAAGGGGTTTCCAGAACAGAAACCTTTATTTCCTTAAATCAGCAAATAGACAGGCAGATAAAAATATAATAAAAAGAGCTTTTGAAATTTCAAAAGCTCTTTTATTTAGACTATAATTCTCGTAGGTATCAATCAGGACACTTTCTTAATTTCATTTTACAACTAAATTGATATGGGGCTAAGCCAATGTATTTGTAAGTAAAAGTCGACATAAAGTCGGTATATAGTCGACATATACTCAACATATACTCGGTATATTCATATTGTATTTACGTTATAATATAACTGATTATAAAGAGTTATAAGCAAGAAAACATGAGCCTTTTGCGCATAAAAAAACCTTCAGTTTAAAATAGCTGAAGGTTTTAAATATTTTTGAAATGTAATTAATCCCTTGACATAAAGATGCTTAAAACATACCAGAACAACAACATTAATGAGGCAAACAAGCCCAAGGCAGCAGGAATATAATCGGCTGTTGTGTATTTGTTTACCAAGTTTGATGTTTGGTATAAGATAGAACCTCCAGCCAAAAGGCACATACCCACAGAAAACCACAGCCCTAAATTAAACCCGAATAAGGTTCCTGCAATAATTAATCCAATAGCAATAAAAAACCCTATGGTTAAACCTGTTCTTAAAAAGGAGAAATCCTTTTTAGTAACAAACACCACTGCCGATAATCCAGTAAACAATGCCAAGGTTACAATGGCAGCCTGATTCAATAACTCTGGACCGGAATCCATATAATATGCAGCAATATAAATTAAAGGCACAAAAATAAAGGCTTCAGCAAAAATGTATAAGCCATAGGCCAGATATTGCATGTTCTTATCTGTTGATTTTAAAGTCATTTTTTCAGCATAGTTGGTAATGAACATGAAACCTCCCAACATCAGGAGCCATTTAAAGCCTTCTGTCATGGACAAAGCAAAATTGACTATGGTTTCACTTTGCAACAATAAATATTCAAACAATATAAACACCAAGACACCTCCTGCCACATGTGCATAGGTTTTTTTATAAAAAGCCACTCTATCTGTTTCAGACAAAGCACTTAACAACACTTTTGTTTGGGTAGGTTCAAACGGATTTTGAGGATGATTTTCCATACATAATTATTTAATTGGTTATAGTTTGATAAATGTAACAAAAAAATAAACCGAAGCCTTAATAAAAAAGCATTCGGTTTATATATATGTGTTTTGATTCTTAGTCCCTACTGCCACCAAAAACTTGCAATGCCCAATAAATTAAAGATGCCAAAGCACCAATTGCAGCAACCAAATATGTTCTTGCAGCCCATTTAAGTGCATCTTCAGACCCTTTATACTCTTCAGGAGTCACCATGTTTTTTGCTTTTAACCAAGCCAATGCCCTGTTACTGGCATCGTATTCCACAGGTAAAGTAATAAAACTAAACAAAGTAGCTAAGCCCATAAAAAGAACACCTGCAACTGCCACATACCAACCAAGGCCAATACCTGCAGCACCACCTAAGACCAAACCTCCAATAATTAACCATTGAGACATGCCAGAGGTAACACTAACCATTGGTACTAAAGTAGAACGCATTTGCAACCAGCTGTAGGCCTGAGCATGCTGTACAGCATGTCCACACTCATGTGCTGCTACTGCTGCTGCTGCTGCGTTTCGTTGATTGTAAACAGCTTCACTTAAGTTTACTGTTTTGTTTTTTGGGTTGTAATGGTCCGTAAGCTGTCCTGGTGTTGAAATAACCTCCACATCGTAGATGCCATTATCCGATAGCATTTTTTCCGCAATCTCCTTACCACTCATGCCATTACGCAATTGCACTTTAGAGTAGAACGCAAATTTCTTTTTTAACTGATTACTAACCAACCAACTTACCAAGCCTATAGCTCCAATTAAAATATAATATCCAATCATTTTTTTTGTTTTAAAAGATAAAATTACGAGATATATAGCAAATAGCAAGCCAAATATTCGTTAAGAAATTTTGTCAGTTTATTGTTTGTTCTCGATACAATTTTCAGTTTCTTAAGAAACTGAAAATCACTCGAACTGACGGGGTTATAGATACTATTTTCAGTTTTAAAAATTAAAAATTATTCAAACTGACACGTGGGCTGGTTTTATTGTTAGGCTCTGTTTTATAAATTGAACTCGTGTTCTCGATACATTTATTTTATTCGCTATCGCTAATAAAACAAACACTCGAACTGACGTTAGTATTAACTGCGTCACTTCGAGTGGTTTTCGAGGTACGAGAAAATTGTATCGAGAAGTTTATTATATTTATCTATGAGATTATCCTACGTCTACATATTAAAATGTTCTGATGATTCTTATTACACAGGAGTTACATCAAATTTAGACAAAAGGCTTCTTGATCATCAATCTGGAAAACATAAAGATAGTTACACATACAAAAGAAGACCAATCGAGTTGGTTTTTTATGCCGATTTTACAGATATTAGATTAGCTATTAATAGTGAAAAACAAATTAAAAAGTGGTCTCGTGCAAAAAAAGAGGCTTTAATTAATAATGAATTTGAAAAACTTCCTAATTTGGCTAAAAAGAAATTCAAATAGGTTTACCTGTTCTCGATACTATTTTCAGTTTCTTAAGAAACTGAAAATCACTCGAACTGACGGGGTTATAGATACTATTTTCAGTTTTAAAAATTAAAAATTATTCAAACTGACAC
>NZ_ANLA01000010.1 GCF_000348685.1 Xanthomarina gelatinilytica
TGTTTTTATAAAATCATGGGGTTGTGCAACGGTTACCATTGTTGTGCAAAGTGTTTTTAACTATCAAGTTGTATTGAATAGTCTTTTAGTTTTTTTAATGACTCCTTTACATACTTATTATTTGGTTCAACCGAATGCCAAAAATGTAAATAGCCAATCATTCTTTCTGTATAAATAGGGTCATTGATTCTATTATGTTCTAAATGTTTAGATAATCCATTTTTCAATAAATAATGAACATTCTTTCTCAATTCCCTTTTAGTTTTTCTAGGTATTGTCATTTTACCTGAAGAAATTGAAATACCTGTAACTATTTTTTGACGCTTACTGCCTATCATTTTAGTTTTACTATCTTTTATTTTAAATCCTTCATTAGAAACAATGGATTTAATATAATCTATAATCTTAATAGGTAGATATTCACCTGAGAATGTAAAATCGTCAGCATATCTGGTGTATTTTAAATCAAATTTTGATGCCAAACCATTTAATCTGTAATCTAAACGTTTAGTTATAATATTACTTAGACTTGGACTTGTTACTCCACCTTGGGGAAGTGCTCCTTTGTAGCAACATATTGAAGCTAGATAATAGGATATTTTCTTAGTATAACCCAACACGCGGAAAACTGAAATTACTCTGTTTAATTTTATTGAAGGGAAAAAATCTTCAATATCCATTTTAAGCAATATTTTTTGATTTAAATGAACTTTTGCATTGTCGACAATAGATGTATTTTTTTTGAATCCTTTTGAACAGTCATGAATAGGTTGCTTACTTAGAATATTTTTGTAAATCCATCTTTGAGATTGCAATAGAACAGGATATGGTGCTGAAATATTTCTTGATTTACCATCACGTTTTGGTATTTCAAAGTCATAATAAAATGACTCTGAATGAGATGTTATTCTTGCCAAAACGTCCACTTCAATTCCTAGCAAAAGTGCCAAATGGTTAAAGTCTAGAATTACAACAGTATTATTGCTAATTAATTTATTGACATAGGTCTTGACAGCAATTTGAGTTTTAGCACCTCTTATATTCTCGGATATAAAGGCATCCCATTCTTTGACCAGTATGTTTTTATTATCGTTCATTAAGTAATAAAAAAGAGGATGGGAAAACTACTTTCATTGTAATTTATTCTAACTGCTAAATACTACGAAGTAGATTTAGTAGTATAGTTCCGTTAGGAACTATACTAGTGCCTTTTAAGGCACTAGTATGGTTAACGCCAGCGTTAATCTAAGAGGCGAATACACCTCCAACGTGCTAGTTTCATTCCCCATCCTCAAATATTTCAAATAATTCTGAATCTAAATTTTTTCTAATAGGTTTGTATACTTCATTTATTTCAAGAGGTTCTTGCTGCATATATTCAGGAACTTGTTTCCAATATTTGTTAGATTTCATGAATATTTTCTTCCTATTTCCAATTATCCAAGATTCACCTGTTTTCGTCAAGACAGCCTCATCATCATTAAATTCAATTACTTCTAAATTCAAAAATTTTCTTAGCGTCCTAGCCATTTGCGCAGGTGACAGCAAATACTTTTGGTGAAAATGATATGGTGATATCTTTTTTACCTCAAATATCTCTCGTAAGAATTCTATGTCTTCACTAAAAAAAATCATTACACTCGTTTAAAAATAGTTTTTCGTGGAATTCCTCCTTTTAAAAATGGCCACCAGAAAATCGGGAATACATTGTTAGGAACGTTGTATGATTCTAGTGCAAACAAACTTTCTGATTTTTGATAACCAAATTTTGGCAGGTATTTTCCGTGATACTTTCTTTTGAGTTTTTTTTCAAGGGCTTCCATCGATTTTACGGCATCATCTCTATTTTCTTCAGGATGCGATTCACTGATACCTTTTTTTAACCAGTATACACTAAAATACTCAACATTTAATTTGTCAAGAGCCTCTTTTGCAAAAAGCATGGAAGCCAAACTGACTATCTTTATGTCTATGTTTTTTAACTTTCTTTCAGTGATAACTTTATTGACATAATTAAGCTTACGATTTATTGTATTCCCTGTTCCTATAAAGTCATCAACAAGAATAATAGTTGAATCATCAGGTACTTCATGGACACCAGTGGGAAGAGAATTGTAAAAATTCGATGCTTTCCATTCCACTGAAAATTTATTCTTTAAATTCTGAATTAGACTTTGTGAACCATCGGGTTCTTTGTCATCGCAAGTCGCTAATAAAAATGAATTTTTAGAGCTTAATTTCCATTCATTTTGAATGTGCTCAGAAATAGTTTGGCAACCTTTTGTTAGTTTCTTTGAATCTATATATTCATAATTGTTAATCAAGAATTCAATAAGCTGTTTTTGATTTTCCTCGTCACTAAGACACCACAACTCAAATAAAGCATCTGGTTCATATGTCAACCATTCATGGTCTAAATGTAGGCTGGTCAGTCGCCTGAAGTCATCTACATCTATTGTTGAATCAGCTCTATTTAAAATTTTTTCATTCATTTTTTACATTTTGCACAACTCCTTATACCTTCTCAAATATAATTATATAACGGTTAAAATTCCTGGATAACAACAGGTTTTTATTGCTTTTATCCTTTGCGTTAAGTTTCAAACCTAGCTATTTTTTAGCAGCTTTGCAATACGTGGTACTACGTATATCTACTAACTCCTGCCCTTTTGTTTGCGGGTTTGTTTTGTAAAGAAAAGCAAACTTTTGGTGGCATCCTTACGGCTTTCCGTAAAACCCAACTAGCTTATAAAAAAAACCCATAAAAAATGTTTCTTCACTTCACACCTGTTTCAATAAAATGAAGCTCATAATAACAAAACGTCTTAAAAAAACAAGTCAAATGTAGTACATTACTTACGAAAAAACGCACCTCAAACCTAATTTCCCATAGGGTCTCCTTCGGGTCTAGTTCGGGTTTCCTTCGGTGTTTTACCTGCAAGTACTAGTATCTTTGTCGGAATTGGTATTGTGTTTTACCAGGATGCTAATGGCGAATTGTATGAGTTGGCACAAGGTAATACCATGATTATTCCTGTTACCGGTTAAACTGGTATTACATAAGCATAAAACCCTACTCTGGTTTCTTGGGAGAATGTCTGGAGTAGGGTTTTTTCTTTAGTGTTGTTTCCCTCTATGGCTCCTGCACGGAGGAAAAAGCCGTATTACCTGGGTTATCAAGCAGGCACCCGACATTTTTTTATTGGAACTGGGTGCAAATGATGGTCTAAGAGGTGTGCCTTTAACCGAAACCCGAGCTAACCTTCAAGCCATTATTGATGAGGTACGGGAACAAAGCCCCAAGACCCTTATAGTTTTGGCTGGAATGGAATTGCCTCCAAATATGGGCGAGGATTATACCACAGAGTTCAGACAACTTTATGCTGATTTAGCAGAAATAAACAAGTTGGCTTTTATCCCTTTTATCTTAAAGGATGTTGGTGGTATCCAATCCTTAAACCTCAAAGATGGCATTCACCCCAACAAAGCAGGACATAAAATCGTGGCAGACAATGTTTGGGAGGTGATTGGCCCTTTAATCAAATCCTAATTTGCCACATCAAATAAAACCTGATATCCCTAACAAATATTAATAAAAAAACCATCCGTGTTAGGATGGTTTTTTTTCAAAGTAGCCTATAACTTAGAGCAAACTAACCCTTACGGCATTAAAGCCTTTGTCCCCTTTTTCCACGTCAAATGTTACAAGGTCATTTTCCTTGATGTTATCTATCAGATTTGTGGAATGCACAAAAATCTCTTCTTCAGAATCCTTTACGGTAATAAAACCAAATCCTTTGGCATTGTTAAAAAACTTTACGGTACCTTCTTTCATGTTATTTACTTTATTAGTGTTCATTAATTTATCAATCATTCTTTTTATCATCATTTCTATGGTTTTATAGGTTGTAATATTATTGGTTATACTCTGCTTAGGTTTTGTTGTTTGCCCAATGCTTTAAGCATTTTCATATGATCCTTAATGGCATGCAGGATGCTTTTTTTTACATGATAGGGCATGCCAAACTCTTTGGCTGTTGCAACTACTATACTGTTTATTTTTTTATAATGCACATGGCACACATCTGGTAGGACATGATGTTCCACTTGATAGTTCAACCCTCCAATCAACCAAAACAGGAGTTTGCTTTTGGGCGCAAAATTACTGGTAGTAGCCAACTGGTGTTTGTACCATTCGTTGTCCATAACACCCTGTTTATTGGGTAATGGGAAATCGGTTTCAGGCATGATGTGTGCAATTTGAAAAACCACACTAACCAATAAGCCTGTAATAAGATGCATGCACAAAAACCCCAATAAAACTATCCACCAAGCCAGTGGCACCATGATCATGGGAAGTACCAATGCATAAGAATAATAAAAAAGCTTCCAGCTGGTCATGCTAAGCAATACGCGTTTAAATTCATTTTTTTTGGATAGGAAACCCATGTCCCGATAACGTTTTAAATTCACGAAATCCTTGACTGTAATCCATAGTAAGGTTGAAATACCATAAAAAAACCAAATGTATATATGCTGGAATTTTTGAGACCAATGGTGTTTGGCATGAGGGGAAAAACGCAAAAAAAATGGCGTGTTTATGTCATCGTCTGCATGCTCAATATTGGTATAGGTATGATGTAAAATGTTGTGCTGTATGTTCCAGATTTTTGCATTGGCCCCAATAAGGTTGAAAGTATAACCCAATAAGGTATTGACCCTTTTGTTTTTAGAATATGCGCCATGTATGGCATCGTGCATAACACCCATTCCTATACCAGACATGCCTAAACCACAAATCACATACAAGGTGAAAAGCAGCCAAACACTGGTAACCAAACCTGTGGAAAGTAACATTAAAGGACCAAAAAACAGCGTAAGCATGACAATGGTTTTAACAACCATTGTGGCATTGGCTTTTTTACTAATGTTATTTTCTTTAAAGTAACTGTTTACCCGACGTCTTAAAGTTTTGGAAAAATCCTTATCAGTTGCTCTTGAAAATCTAAGATGCTCCATAGTGTGCTATTATTGAAATTATAAACTTACTGCACATGACATCTATTTTTTTAAATTTTATGTAACCAAAAGATGCGTGGCAATCCTGTTTGAGCATAAGCCTGATATTTTTAAAGTATCACAAGGAATGGTTGGGGTTTTATTTCCTTAGTACACTTTGACAAATAGTCTGTGATTATACTACAGTTTTAAAGTATTGAAGAGAGCAAAGAATTAATTAAGATTGAAAGGAAAATTAAAAAAAGAAAAGCAGTCCAAATAATTTATCATAAAGATAAGCTAATTAAAACCAAGCAAGCACAATTTAGTGTTAAAGTATGGAAAACATAAACACTTTATAACATATGCATCATCGGGCTTATTAAGTATTTATTTCTAGCTTATACCCTACGCCATGTACATTGATGATTTTAATAGAGCTATCTGCTTCCAGTTTTTTACGTAATTTAGAAATGTACGTATCCAAACTCCTACCTACAATGACACCATGGTCTTCCCACACTTTTTTAGTGAGTTCGTCACGTTTAATGA
The DNA here is from genome assembly GCF_000348685.1 of Xanthomarina gelatinilytica. GTDB lineage: Bacteria > Bacteroidota > Bacteroidia > Flavobacteriales > Flavobacteriaceae > Xanthomarina > Xanthomarina gelatinilytica. The sequence goes on from NZ_ANLA01000010.1 coordinate 5,551, forward strand.
CTTGGTTGGGTTTGGCTGCAAAAATTTCCAGAAGCTCACATTCTTTTTTGGAAAGACTGATTTCTTCAGCCTGTTTCACCAATTTATTTTGTTCAGGATAAAACCGGAAACTGCCTATGGTTTCAAAAGCAGGAGTATCCAAGGCCTTAGACTTTTCATCTTGCGTTTTCTGTTTAAAACCCAGTAACAACAAAACAAAACCACATAGCATTAAAGCATAAGAAATATATTCTTTGTTTATGGATTTTGTACCTAAAGGTTTAAAACTTAAATGAATGGCATAACAGTTTTCCGGAAGGATCCTGCCTGCACAAGGCACAATATTATTTTCCACTTGATTGACTATCTGATAACTGTAAGCTACCTCCTGGGCTTCACAGGCAAGCGTTTCCACCAAATAATCTTTAGGCAATTCTGCTTTTTGAAATACCGAATCGATAACAACTACCAAAGCGCTTGGATCCAAACTTAAGGGTTTTTGAAAAGAAAGTTGGTAGGTGTTTTCGGTTAAGGATGTAACAGGCATGACCAAGGATGTAGAGTCGCCATGTGCCAATAACAATTGATGACCCACAGCCCGTAAAGCCACTTTCACCTTTTGTGAAAACAGCTGGTTTGGTTCTTCTGACGACATCAAAAACCAAAAAGAAAACGCCAGCACACTTAAGCCACTTAATATAAAAAAGATTCGTTTTTTCATTCCAAGTGTAAAGAACTCAATTTTTCATGACTTTTTACAGGAGTTGACACTTCTTTTGCATTTTTTTGACATTCTTTAAACATGTTTCATCTAATTTTATCCTTGCTAATAATTTTAAAATCAATTACATAATGAACAAAATCGTTTTAAGTTGCTTCTTGCTCTTATGCTTGAACTGTTCCACCAACAGTCAGCAAGCAATGAAGGACACAGCCGTCCCTGAAGTTATGTTACCATTAAATCCTTTTGAAACCATCTCATACAAAGAACCTTATAATCCCCACAGTCCATATCATTTAGACTTAAAGATGGAAACCACGGAAACAGGCACCAAACAGCTTAACTTATTCATCACCTTAAAAGATAATGCTTATTTTGTGTCTCCACATGCCAAAAAGGATTTTAAAGGAAAATTCAGCATGACCATAGAAGACTCCAACAAACTAAGCATGACCGATGATATTATTGAAATACCCCGTTCGGTGGAAGAAATGGACACCCATCCGTTTGTAGATGGCAAGGTGAATTGGGTAAGGGAAAATACCTTATATAAACAAAATTTAAACATATTGACAAAAGATGACTTTGAAGTCACAGGCTTTATTAGGTTTACCATAGAACCCCGTTGCACTTATGAGGAAATTCCTTTTAAAGTCACACAAAACTCTGGTGTGTTACAGGTAACACTTGCTGCAGGCTGCTAAGTGTTTTCCTTAATTAAAAATTGTCAGCAAGCAACTGTAAAAATTTCAGTTTTAAAATGTCAATTTGACATTATAAAAAGTATTTGACCTTTTTTTAGACAGGGTTTTTAACGAAAAAGCCAACAAATCTTTAAAGATTCGTTAAAAATATTCCCATATTTTTATTTGGTATTTTATTTGCAATATAACTATCAGAATCGTTAAGATTGAAACTTTTGATTTATTGTTTAACTTAAAATTTTTATTATTATGAGCACTTTAGTAACTGTTCCTAAAAATGGAAGTTTAGCAAGCACTAATTCAAATACAAACTTCCCAAGTTGGTCCAATTGGATTGAAGACCTATTCAATAGAGATTTACCAAGTGTATTTACCTCAAACTTCAACACAGGCATGTCTTTGCCAAAGGTAAACATTAAAGAAACCACAGATGCATTTGTGGTGGAAATGGCCATACCAGGTCTTAAAAAATCCGATTTACAAATAGACCTAGATAATGACACCCTTTCCATTTCAACAGAAATGAAAGAGGAAAAAGAAGAAAAAGAAGCGAATTATACCCGAAGAGAGTTTGGTTATTCTTCTTTTAAAAGAACCTTTACACTTCCAGAAAGTGTAGACGACAACAAGATTGACGCCAGCTATCAAGATGGCATACTTAACATCCTGTTGCCTAAAAAAGAAGAAGCCAAGAAAAAGCCTATCCGATCCATTAAAATCTCTTAATTTTTGTAGGCTAAATAGTTGAAGATAAAAGTTGAGGCTGTACTTACAGCCTCTGCTTTTCATTGTTTGTTTGCTGTTTAAACCAATGTTTCACCTAAAAAATTATTTTACCATGATGTCTAGAAAATTTAAACCTGGAGATTGGGTAAAAGTTAAAGGGACACCCAACAACCAGAAAATGGAAGTTTTAAAATACATAGTTAAAAAAGATCCCTTTTTTGGAACTACAAACAACCATAGCTACTTAGAATGTGTTTGGTATAAAAATGGCGAACGCCTGTCCGGTATTTATCACCAAAACAAGTTGTTGAAACTAAAGGATACTGGAGGCATTTACAAAGCCTAAAACAATAGGAATTTATTAATAAAACCCTTAAAAAATGAAATGTTATGAAAGCTTATCTATTTTTAATGTTGCTGTGTTTGTTACACACAGGTTGTCGTGGTCAAAATAACGATTCCAACACAACAGATAGTCAAGAAAAGATAGCACAGAACAACAAGCAACCCAAAGGCTCCTGGACCGTAAATAAAGCGTTTGACGAAAACGGAAACCTTATTCAATACGACAGCATCTATTCCTGGTCTTCCAACGAAACATACAAAGATTTAAGTGCCGAAGACATGGACAGTGTGCTGGAATCGTTTAAATCGAAATTCTTTAAACACTACTCGCATTTTGAAGACGAAGGTTTTGATGATGTATTTAGCAAAGATTCCTTATTTAGCAAACGCTTTTTTAATGATGATTTTTTTAACAGTGACTTTGGGCAGGACTTTATGGACATTGACAAACTGACCCAACAAATGCTTGCCAGACAAAAAGCACTTTTGGAAAAGTATCAACCAAAACTTATAGAACCTGTGGAACCACAGGAATAACAAATTTATGATGTACTTGAGTTAAAAAAAAAAGACCAGATAATGGTCTTTCTTTTTTATTTTAAAACAATATTGTAGTTGGCCACATACATATCTTCCTTTTTCAAGGTCGTAAGGATGCTGTCTATCCCTTTTTTCTTGAGTTTCTTTCTACAGGCTTTGGTTAAAAATGGATCGTCTTCAAACATCAAGGAATTTAATTTGTATTCTGGTTTTCCAGCCTCTTTCACCACTGGATGAATATGTCTCAATTCTTTACTGTGCCTGTATGAACCAGGAATAAAGGTATAGAAGGTATATTGACCCTGTTCGTTGGTTTTAACCCAAGCCCTATGTGTAACAAATCGTTTGTTGTTTTCAAACTGCAAATCGTATTCGCCATCTTCATTGGGCTGTTCTATAAACAAAATAACACCTTTAGCAGGAGTGACACCATCACTAAGATAGATGGTTCCTGTAAGTTTTAATTTGTTTTCCTGGGTTTCAAAACCAGGAATAGTATCAGTAGCGTTTAGGTTTTTTTCAGTAAAATCGTAAAGAGGGCTTCTGGTCAAGTAATCAAAAGGGATTTCTTCTAAAACATCGGCAGAATCCTGTGCTTTTAAAGAGTCACTAAAACCAAAAACGGTTATCAAACAACTAATAAAAAAGAGCTTTTTCATAAGGCTTTACATATATAATTTGCTTAAAACTATATATTTAGCCCTATTGCTTCATAAAAAATCTTATGAACTATAAAATTTTACGATAAACTGAAAAAAAAATGCAAAAGCATCGATGTAATGCACTCTTAAATTGTGAGTTGCGAAGTTTGAAATGAATTTATGAAATAAACTTTTTAAAGAAGACGTATTTGTGCTATTTCCAATTTAAAATCCTGTGCTTTCTTATTGGCAATCATAAAACCTAATTCTTCCATTTGCTCACCCGGAAAATTTGGGAGTTCCAAACGTCTGCCACGATACGTTGGATAGAAATCAGCAAATAGAAACTCAAGTTCTTGCCATAAACCAGAGGTTTCGAAGTAAGTTATGTAACTATGCGCATCCAATTTATTGGTTTTTAAGCGCAATTGATACCTTTTGTTGTCTCCTTTAATTTTTATAACCAGTTTGTTAAAGTTAGTGATATCTATTGGGCTTAATGGATATTTTACACTGGAAAAACCACCATTGTTTTCCAAGGACACGTGACCAGAAAACTCAGCAAACCCCTGATTGTTAACACCAAAATTGGCTTGAGAGCGACCTCCCATCACCACATCGTTAAGTACTTGCCATTGGGATAGATTGCTGTTGTTTTGAGAATGAAATAGAACCATGACACATTAAGGGTTTACAGGAATTGACCAAACAGTTCGGAAAGTTTTTGTCTGCGATAATTAAAAATTTCGGTCAGCTTGGGTTTCACTAAAATAGGATGCAACCACCTACCTAGAAAACCAAACGGAAGTTTGTAGTCGATTACATCTTCCATTTCCACACCACCTTCCACTTCCCTAAGAAAATGTTTGTGGTGCCACAAAGCATAAGGGCCAAAACGTTGTTCGTCCACAAAATAGGTCTTATCAACCACATGTGTAATTTCGGTTACCCAATGGGTTTTAATACCAAAAACCGGTGTCACGATGTATTGAATGATTTGTCCTGCAAACATGGGTTTCTCTGCTCCTGAAAGAATATGAAATCCCATATAATCTGGCGTGATGGTTTTCAGGTTTTTGGGACTTGACAAAAATTGCCAAGCCTCTTCCAAGCTGATGGGTAACTTTTGTTTGGACGATAAGGTATAGACCATGCCTTTTGTGGAGAAATTCATTGGAAACTAAAATTAATATTTAATTGTTAAAAAGGATGTAGGCATTTAAACTGGTAGCGATTAAAAGCCAAACTGCATACGGAACAAGCAGCCAGGTTTTGGTTTTTAAAGCGTCTTTGAACCTAAACAGAACATAAGTGACCACTAGTGTTAACAATACAATGTTTATTAAGCCCAATGCCACTAAATGCTGATTGAAAAAAACATAATTCCAAGACACATTTAAAAGAAACTGAACTGTAAAAAGACTGAGTACCAAGGTCTGCTTTTTCAATTGTAGCAAATGAGCCATGTAAAAGGAAAAACAAATCATAATGGTTGTCCAAGCTGCACCAAAAACCCAGCCTGGAGGAGTCCATGGGGCTTTGTTTTGCTCCAAATACCATGACGAACTTGGACCATTGCCCATGAACCAACTTCCAATTCCCAAAGCTGCAAAGTTTATGACCAAGAACAGAATGACCAGTTGGTACTTTTTCATTTTAAATGTTTTGTTATTTTAGTACTGGTTGGACTGGTTATGGAATAATAATAATCTATAAGATTCCCTTTTTCATCAATGAGGTATTTTTGAAAATTCCATTTTACGGAAGAACTGCTTACTCCATTTAATTCTTTAGATGTTAACCATTTATACAATGGATGTTGATTCTCTCCTTTAACATCCACTTTTTCTGTCATTAAGAAAGTAACCCCATAATTCTGTTTGCAAAACGATTGAATTTCGGTAGCTGTTCCTGGTTCCTGACCACCAAACTGATTGCAAGGCACGCCAATAACCACCAACTTATCTTTGTAGGTGTTATACAGTTCCTGTAAACCTTCGTATTGTCCTGTAAAGCCACATTCGGAAGCTGTGTTTACAATTAGGATTTTTTTCCCTTTAAAAGAACTTAAATCAATAGGTTCGCCTGTTAGACTATTGATGGATATGTCATAAAGAGAAGCTGACGCTTGCATAGACTTATTGGTTTTAAGATTGTTAAAAAATATCAGGCTAATCATAATCAATACTATTTTATACATTATTCAAGTTTTAAGTAAAGAAATTTTTGTTCAACTTATAATGTTGCAAAGTTAGACAAAATAAATGTTTTAAACTACAAGTTCTAAATAAAGTTTAGACTAAAAAAGCAAAATCCATAAAAACCAAGTTCCTAGGAACGAAATAGGCATTTAAAAAGTAGCCATTAACATTAAAAATGTTAAAGTTTAGCAAAAAACAACATTGAGTTGCAATACACAATCCATTTAATCGTTGTTTTTATTATTTTCGACGACAAGAAAAGTTTAACCCTAAGACAAATCATTCAAAAATATCAAATAATGATTTGACAATGAATAATTTATGAAGTTAGTTTTTGCCCTATTATTTTTGTGTGTAACCTACAGTTCCATCGCACAAAATAAATCACCTGAAGTCTACTCACCAGAATCAACCCAATTTATAGATGATTTGGAGGCCTATTTAACCTCCATCCACACTGAAACGGAAACTATGGATATTACTTCTGAGTTTTGGGATACCAGTAAAATAAAAATAGATTATGATACTGAGGTTGCATATCCCATACATATCCAATTTAAAGACACAAATTATGTGTCCCCTATTCCAAGGAACAAAGTAATTACCTCTAGATATGGTTGGCGCAAAGGCAGAGCCCATAAAGGTATTGATATCGATTTGATTACAGGAGACAGTTTATACGCCATGTTTGATGGTGTGGTTAGGTTTGCCAATTACAGTTCAGGACATGGAAGGACTGTTGTGGTTAGACATTTTAATGGCTTGGAAACCGTTTATGCACATTTATCCAGATATGGTGTTAAGGAAAACGATACGGTTGTCGCTGGGTCTTATTTAGGTAAAGGTGGCACATCTGGAAACGCAAGGGGAAGTCATTTACATTTGGAAATGAATTATAAGGGCATCCCTGTAAACCCAGAGTATCTTTTAGATTTCAATGAAAATAATGAGATCAGGGCAAAAGATATTTGGATTACCAAAACCTGGACACGTCCTGAACTGCACAGTAGCAAACGCCAAAGCAAACTGGAGATATTTTCTACTGAAGAAGAAGCCATAGCAAGCATGAATAGAGAGCCTAAGGTTTATATTGTAAAAAAAGGGGATACATTATCCAAAATCTCTTTAAGAAACAATACCAGTATTACTGCCATTTGCAAAAGCAACCACATGAAACGCAATAGCACTTTGCGTATAGGACAAAAATTGATAATAGAATAACATGTATCAAGCGTAGTATTTTTTACGCAACCAAAAAGCAACACGAACCAACAGAATTAAAGCTGGTACTTCTACCAAGGGACCAATAACACCTGCAAAGGCTTGACCTGAATTCAAACCAAACACCGCAATAGCTACAGCTATGGCTAATTCGAAGTTATTTCCTGCTGCTGTAAAGGCAATGGCTGCATTTTTATCGTAAGTTGCTCCCATGGCTTTACTAACAAAAAAGCCAATTACAAACATCAAGGTGAAGTAAATTAACAATGGAATTGCAATAATGACAACATCCATAGGGATTTCAACTATTAATTCACCTTTCAAAGAAAACATGACTACAATTGTGAACAATAAGGCTATCAAAGTTATTGGTGAAATTCTAGGAATAAACACTTCGTTGTACCATAATTCTCCTTTTAATTTCACTAAAATTTTTCTACTTAAGTATCCTAATAAAAATGGAATTCCTAAATAAATAGCTACACTTTCAGCGATGGTAGCTATAGAAATATCAACAATGGCTCCTTCAAAACCAAAATAAGGTGGCAATATTGTAATAAAAATCCAGGCATAAAAACTATAAGCAAATACTTGAAAAATACTATTTAAAGCTACTAAACCAGCTCCATATTCGCTGTTACCTTCAGCTAAATCGTTCCATACTAAAACCATAGCAATACATCTGGCTAGACCAATCAATATCAAACCTACCATATATTCTGGATAATCCTGAAGAAATGTAATGGCCAAAATAAACATTAAAACAGGTCCAACAATCCAGTTTAAAACCAAGGAAATAGATAAGATTTTTATATCCTTAAAAATCTTTGGTAATAAAGCATAATTCACTTTTGCTAAAGGTGGATACATCATTAAAATGAGTCCAATAGCAATTGGAATATTGGTTGTTCCACTACTAAAAGAATTGATATAATCTGGAATAGATGGCATTAAATAGCCAAGTCCTACTCCAATTCCCATGGCAATAAAAATCCAAAGGGTTAAATAACTATCTAGAAAACTTAATTTTTTGGTTGATGACATCTTATTTTTTTATTTGAGAAAAAACATAAAACATTTCTGTTGCAATTTGCAAACTTCTGTTTGAATAAACTTCTTTTTGGCCTGGTGAACCATCTGATACTTTAGGATCTTCATAAGTTATAGGAATGCGTTTTTCAGCTCCTGCAATAAATGGACATCCAGCATCTGCCTGAGAACAAGTCATAATGGCTACAAATTGTGTTTCCGGATTAAAAACATCATCAAATTTTTTAGAAAAGCCAATAATTGGATGTTCATTTTCTGAAAACTTCATGCTATAAACCGGATTATTCCCTTCTGATAATTTCTGAATCTGAAACCCTGTTTCCTCCAAAGTTGTTGCAACTACAGGATATAAAGCTGTTGCTTCTGTGCCTCCTGAATAACAGGTTACTTGTTTAATTTGAAAATAATACGCCATAACCTGAGCCCAAACCTGTGTTAAATGACTGCGTCTTGAATTATGCGTACAAATACAATTTATGCGAATGGCTTCTTTGTTAGAAACTTTTCCTTGAATGAAATCGGTTAGACTATTAAGAACCTCTTGACGCTCTTTAGGAATACTTGAAACATCTATGGTTTCTATAAAATTTACTAAAGTTTTATACATCTGAATATATTATTATCGTTTAAAAATTAACAACAACCAGATTCTGGTGTACAACAAGATGCGTTTTGCAGTTCTGCAAGTTTTACTTTTGGTTTTTCTGCAGGAATCCCACATTTATCTTTAGCTAAACAGTCTGTTTGCTTATTCGTTAATAAAAAATGTTTGCCATCAAAGTCTAAATTGAATTTCCCAATAGTTTCTCCTTGATATTCTACTTCTATTTCCAAATCTTCAAGTCCTAAAACTTTTTCAGATAATTCTATAATATGAACCAATTTTTCTGGATGCAATCTGTGGTCGTAATCGTTTTCTTCCCATAATTGGAAATTAATTACAGACTCTTTTCTAACGGTTCCTCCACAATCGATGAAGTGTTTGTCTATTTTCCCAACTTCTGTTACATGAAAATGACTTGGAACCAATGTTCCGTTTGGTAATTTAAAAGCAATGGTTTCTAAAGTACTTAAATGTTGTTTAATTTCTGAAAGTTTCATAATATCAATGAATTATTGAATAAATGTTATAATGATTTATTGCTTTAACAACAGGTTCCATCGTCAATTAGTTCTTGATCTAAAAACTGGGAGAACATGTGTTTTATGTTTTGCCATTCCTCTTGATTGATGCAATAACAAACACTGGTTCCTGAAATATCTCCTTTTATAATTCCTAAGTTTTTTAGTTCTTTTAAATGCTGGGAAATGGTTGGCTGTGCCAATCCTATCTCATTTACCAAATCGCCACAAACACAGCTATTCAGTTTAAACAAATGTTGCAAAATAGCTATTCTAGCAGGATGTCCAAAAGCTTTGGCCACTAAGGCTAGCTTGTTTTGTTCTTCAGTAAATATTTCAGATTTTGTGAGTCCCATAATATGTTATTGATTTGTTTATTGCAATATTACGATTAAGTAAATTATCATACAAGGATTATTTAAAAATAATTCATAATTGATTAGAATTATAGGTCATCCTTTTTATAAAAAAATGTATTTTGCATCACTCTAAAAAAGTAATAAATGAAAGTATGCATTGCCGAAAAACCTAGTGTTGCCAGAGAAATTGCTTCCGTTCTTGGAGCAAATAATAAACATGATGGTTACTATGAAGGCAATGGTTATGCAGTAACTTATACATTTGGACATTTGTGCACACTCCTGGAGCCAAACGATTACAAACCACACTGGAAAAGCTGGGATTTAAACAATTTACCCATGCTTCCAGAAAAATTTAAAACCAAGGTAGTTAGCAATTCGGGAATACAGAAACAATTTAAAATTGTTAAGAGCCTTTTTGATAAAGCTGAAGTCGTTATAAATTGTGGTGATGCTGGCCAGGAAGGTGAACTTATACAACGTTGGGTTTTAGATCAGGCCAACTATAAAGGCAAAGTACAGCGTTTGTGGATTTCTTCACTAACTACCGAAGCCATTAAAGAAGGTTTTGAAAATTTAAAACCATCTGAAAAGTATGATAACCTGTATTATGCCGGTTTTTCCAGAGCTATTGGAGATTGGTTGTTAGGTATGAATGCTACCAGACTTTATACAGTAAAACATGGTGGCTACAAACAAGTGCTTTCTGTTGGGCGTGTGCAAACGCCTACGCTTGCTATGGTTGTCAACCGTTTTAAAGAGATAGAAAACTTTAAGCCACAACCTTATTGGGAATTACAGACCATGTATCGTAACACCTTGTTTGCTTATGAAGAAGGTCGTTTTACCAAGATGGAAGATGGCGAAGTTTTGGCTAACAAAGTCAAAGAACACGACTTTGAAATTGTTTCAATAGAAAAAAAGAAAGGAAAAGAATATGCACCAAAACTCTTTGATTTAACGGGTTTACAAGTGTATTGTAATACGAAGTTTGGTTTCTCTGCAGATGATACTTTAAAAATAGTTCAGAAGTTATATGAAATGAAAGTGGTTACCTATCCAAGAGTTGACACCACCTTTTTACCAAATGATGTGTATCCTAAAGTAGCTGGAATTCTTCAAAAACTGACTAATTATGCGACTTTAACACAACCACTTTTAGGAAAGAAAATTAAAAAATCGGCTAAAGTATTTAACGATAAGAAGGTAACAGATCACCATGCCATTATTCCAACAGGTATTCAAACCAATTTACAATACAATCAGCAACAGGTTTACGATATAATTGTAAAGCGTTTTATTGCTGTATTCTATCCAGATTGTGAGGTTTCAAACACAACTGTTATAGGTCAAGCAGCTGATGTTAACTTTAAAACCACAGGAAAAGAAATTCTGAAAAAAGGATGGCGAGAAGTTTTTGACACTTCGACTGCGCTCAGTGTGACAGAAAAAGAGAAGAAAGAAGCTGACATACTACCAACCTTTGTTAAAGGAGAAAAAGGACCACATGAACCAAGTTTTTTAGAAAAACAAACCAAACCACCTAATCAATTTACTGAAGCTTCCCTCCTACGTGCTATGGAAACAGCAGGAAAACAGGTAGATGATGATGAACTACGCGATTTAATGAAGGAAAATGGTATTGGAAGACCTTCCACAAGGGCCAACATTATTGAAACGCTTTTTAAGCGTCAGTATATCAAACGGAATAAAAAACAAATTCTACCAACAGTAACTGGCATAGCATTAATAGATATCATACAAAACGATCTATTGAAATCGGCAGAATTAACCGGTTTGTGGGAAAAACAATTAAAGGACATAGAAAAAGGGGAATTCAGTGCCAGTCAGTTTATCATTAATATGAAAAAAATGGTGGATGACTTGGTGTATGAAGTACGAAGCGAAACCACCAGAGCGAACATTTCACAGGTAGCCATAGTGAAACACCGACAAGCTAAAAAAGAGCAAAAAAAGAAAGCTGGTTTGACAGCAGAAACCTGTCCCAAATGTCAAAAGGGAACCCTTTTAAAAGGAAAATCGGCTTATGGTTGCAGTGCATACAAGGAAGGCTGTACGTTTATACTTCCGTTTAAGGTTTATGAAAAAAAAGTATCTGACAAGCAATTTTTAAGATTGCTCCAAAAAGGATCTACTGTCAATTTAAAAGGATTTAAAAAAGATGGTCAAGAAGTTGAAGGTTTGTTGAGATTTAACGACCTGTTCCAACTTGTTTTGGAACCTAAGAAAACAAAGCTTAAAACTATTCCAGACACATTGGCTTGTCCTAAGTGCCAAAAAGGTACTGTAATTAAAGGTAAAACAGCTTATGGATGTTCAGCCTATAAAGATGGTTGCGATTTTAGGTTTTCATTCGATGATTTAAGAAAAAAAACTGGAGATAAAAAGTTAACCAAAGAGTTGGTTTATACCATTTTAAAACAAGGTTTGTAATTTGTTTTAAAAAACACAACAACCTCACCATTTAAAAGGAAATATCCCATTGTAAGCGAAATCGCCATTCACTTGGGTTTTGCCCATCAGCTCCTTGAAACGTAAAGTTGGTACATTCCATAGACAATTTGTTTCTATGTTCCTTAAAAAACCAATTAAAAACCATACCCAATTCTCTTTGGTAATTATTGCCTATATCAACATCTGGTCTGTATTTTGTATAAATACCAGCAATTTCAAGAGGTTCTGGAACAAAACTCCACAAATTAGAAAAGAAATAACCTGCTTGAAAATAATGTCCAGAGAGCTTTCTTGTATTATCATTTACATTATCTTCTATAGTTTTTACATGAAACTCATTTTGCCAAGAAAAGCCTTTATATTTAAAAGCAGTTTCCACCAATGCCTGTTTTACATGATATTGTCCTGGAATACCTTGCTCATAGCCAAATAATTCTCCACCTCCAGATTGAGAAAAACGCGTGTAAGGGCTTCTATTGGTAGCTGCTGCCAAAGCAAGCAAGCCAGTAGGTTTGGTGTGATATTTTAAATCAGATCCAGTCATTTCCAATTCCCTACCAAACATGTTCCACTGTAAACGTCCCACATACATTAAATGTCCATCATCATTTTCTGTGGCACCTCTTCCAGCTCCAGTCAATATGGATATATGGTATGTAAAATCTGCCAAGGTTTGAGGAAACACTCGACCATAGAATTCAATACCTTGCTGTCTATCTAAAGTAAAAGGCCTATTAATAATAGATCGATCCACCATTTGTTGCTTTCCAGAAGAAATTACACGTTCTCGGTTATAGTACGTTTTCCATTGACCAACCTTGATTTTAAAAAAATCCCAACGTTCAATCATAATTCGAAAATCCAATAAGTTACCTTGTGAAAGTTCGTATTCAAAAAAATATTTTAACCAAGGTTTATAGGCATGACCACCAATTTTTAAACGCGCTCTATTAATCTTGAACGTAGTTTGTTTTCCTTCATGAAAATCATCAATCGTTACTGGATTTTGGTCATTAGGTGTTGCAAACCTAAATTGTAATCTAGACTCTATATGTAGCAAATACTTATTGTCTGCAGTACTAAATGCAAAGCCTTTATCTGTATACTTCACATTGATTTTACTTTCAGATATCGTGTCGTTTTGCGCTTTGGTTTGATTACTACCAAAAAATAACATCAAAAGTGTTATATATAATATACTTGTTTTAATAAAGCTGTTTTTTTTGCTAATATAATAATAACTCTTTTTTAAAACTTTTTAAATACTATTTATTGATGTTAACTGAAATAAGGTCTTTAATGTAATTCCAAACAGCTTAAATCCCTTTATTTAATGCATGTATTCATAGAGTAAATAAAAATTAATCTCATAACCCTGTTTGCGATTGAAATAATTTGCTATCTTTGCTAACCAAATGGTTAAACTTTATAGTTAATTATGACAAAGACTAAAGATAAAAACACTGAGGAACAGATATTAATGGCTGCTAAAGACGTCTTTCAAACCAAAGGAATGGATGGTGCCAGAATGCAGGAAATTGCAGATAAGGCTGGAATTAACAAAGCCATGCTACATTATTATTACCGAAGCAAACAATTGCTTTTTGAAGCTGTGTTTAAAAATGCCTTTTCTTTATTGGCTCCACAGCTCAATAAAATTTTGAACGACAACTCTTCCATTGAAGATAAAGTGAAAAACTTTAGCTCCAATTACATTTCATTCATCATTAAGCATCCCTATTTGCCAAATTTCATCATTCAGGAACTTAACAGAAATCCAGATTTCATTAAAAACATTCAGGAAAACAATAGCATCCTGAACATAGATAAGTTTAAGGCACAAGTAGCGCTGGAGGTTGAACAAGGAATCTTGAAACCAACCAAAGGCGATCAGTTGTTTATCAACATCCTGGCCTTGAACATATTTCCATTTGTTGCAAAACCTTTGGTTAAAGCATTTGTTAAAACAGACGATCAAGGGTTTAAAAAACTTATGGAGCAACGTAAAACAGAAGTTTCAGAATTTATTATTCATTCCATAAAACAACATTAAGATGAAAACAACATGTAGCATCTTGATTTTCTTTTTAATAAGCACAATGGGCTGGTCTCAACAGCAAATAACGCTTGAACGCTGTTATGATTTGGTAACAGAAAATTACCCTTTGGCAAAACAAAAAGCCTTATTGGAAAATAAGAACGATTTGGAAATTGACGCTATAGAAACTGCCAAGTTACCACAGTTGCATCTGGATGCGCAGGCCTCATACCTATCGGATGTAACACAGGTACCAATACCAAATAGCGGTATTGAGCCTCCAAACAACGATCAATATCGAGCAACCTTATCGGTTAATCAATTAATTTATCATGGTGGTTCCATAGAGGCTTCTTCCAAAGCAAAACAAGCACAGTTAAAAACACAGCAAAAAGAACTGGAAGTCACCTTGTATCAATTAAAACAACAGGTAAACCAGCTCTATTTTTCCATTTTGCTTAACAATGAATCTTTTGATTTGCTCAAAGCAAAACAAACCCAATTGGAAAGTAAGTTACAGGAAGTGAAATCTGGCATTAAACATGGTTCCATGCTTCCTTCTTCCGATAAAATACTTGAAGCCGAGTTGTTAAAAATCCAACAACAATTTTCTGAAATAAACAACAACAAAACTGTATTGGTAGAAACCTTAGCTACATTAATAGGCAAACCCTTGGATGTTTCCACAGAGTTTCAAAAACCAGAAATTGCCATCAGTCTCACGCCTACTGTACAGCGTCCGGAAATGGCCTTGTTTCAGTTAAAAAAAGAAGAAATAGAAAGTCAGGAACAACTTTTGCACAAAGAAAACATTCCCAAAGTACTTGGTTTTGCAACAGGAGGCATTGGAAATCCGGGATTGAACATGTTGGACAATTCCTTCGAGCCCTTTTATACCGTTGGCATTAAATTGAATTGGAATGTGTTTGATTGGAATTCAAACAAAAAGAAACGGGAGTCTTTGCTAATCAATAAAGATATTGTAGATAACGAAACCGAGATTTTTCAGCTAAACAACAACATACAACTCAATCAGCATCAAAAGGAAATAGACAAGATTGCAGAACATATTGTTATAGACACAGAAATCATCACACTCCGTAAAGATGTGCTGTTGGCAACCGAGTCTCAATTAAGGCATGGTGTAATTACAGCATCTACTTACATTACCGAATTAACCAATTTATACGAAGCAGAAAACATGCTTATCACACACAACATTCAATTGGAATTAGCTAAAGCAAATTACAATATAACTCAAGGACATTAAAAATGAAATATACACACAGCTATATATTAGGTTTTGCCATATTGACACTTATTTCCTGTGGTCAATCCAACGGAAAAGCAGATGGATATGGTAATTTTGAAGCAACAGAAATTACGGTTTCAGCAGAAAACAACGGCAAACTCATGCAGTTTGATGTTCAAGAAGGCAACAAACTGCAACAAAACACTTTTGTTGGTTATATAGATACTATTCCTTTAGCTTTAAAACGCGAACAGTTATTGGTCTCCAAGGATGTAGTTAGCAGCAAATCCAAAGGTGTGTTGTCTCAAATTGCTGTTTTAAAGGCAAAATTGAAGACAGCAAACACCAATAAAGAGCGAACAGAAAACCTGATTCGTGACCATGCTGGAACCCAAAAACAATTGGACGATATATTAGGTGAAATAGATGTGATAAATCAACAAATAAGAAGTGTTGAAATCCAAAATGCGCCTGTTGTAAATGAACTAAAAAGCATTGATGTTCAATTAAAGCAAATAGAAGACCAGATAGAAAAATGTAAAATCGTAAATCCAATTACAGGAACAGTACTAACAAAATATACCGAACCTAATGAAATTACAGCGTTTGGGAAACCTCTTTACAAAATAGCCGATTTAGAACATATGGAATTGCGTGTGTATGTTAGCGAAACCCAATTGGCCAACTTAAAGATTGGTGAAGAAGTAACAGTAAAAATAGATGATAAGGATGATATGAAAGATTATCCTGGAACCATTACCTGGATTGCTTCGGAAGCTGAATTCACACCTAAAATCATTCAAACCAAAGAAGAGCGCGTTGCATTGGTATATGCCGTAAAAGTGACCGTTAAGAACGATGGTAGCCTTAAAATAGGCATGCCTGCCGAAATGTGGCTCAACAATTAAAAATCAACCCTTTAAATATTCATATTATGAAAAAATCAATTTTATCTATTGCCATCTTGGCATTGCTTTTTACAAGTTGTAACAACAGTAAAAAAGAAACACAAAACACAGAACAAAACAATACAGAAGAAGTAGAGACTGTATCGCATGACAATCATGAGTCACATGAGACGCATGATGCACATTCTGCAATTAGCAACAACTGGATGGAAGAAATACAGTTGGACAATGGCAATAAATGGGTAGCCAATGAGGAAACCAATATAGGTGTTGAAAAAATGAAAGATATCCTAAAGACCCAACAAACAACCACCTTGGAGGGTTATCACCAATTAGCAAAAGAACTTACAGAAGCCAAAAACTATGTTATAAAAGAATGTACCATGAAAGGACCATCTCACGACAATTTACATGTGTGGTTACTTCCATTGATGGAAAAAATTGATGCCCTTTCAGAAGTTGACAACCTGGAGGAAGCTTCAAAAATAAAAAACAGTATTCAGGAAAATGTAGAAGCTTACAATAGGTATTTTAAATAATTTAACAAAGCACACCATGGAAAAACATGAATATCAAGTAGATATCACTTGGACACAAGACCGAAAAGGCACCATGTGTTCACCGGAATTGTACAACAAAGAAACTCAGGAATCCAACTGTTTGGAAGTAGCAACTCCACCAGAGTTCCCAAATGGCATGCCCCATATTTGGTCGCCAGAGCACTTGTTTACAGCAGCTGTTAGCAGTTGCTTAATGACCACTTTTTTAGCCATTGCTGAATATTCAAAATTGGAATTTATCAGTTTTAAGTGTCCATCAAAAGGTGTTTTGGAAAAAGTAGATGGCAAATTTGTAATGAGTGAAATTCATGTATTTCCAGAGGTTGTTGTTTCAGACGAAAAGCAACGCGATCGTGCAGAACGTATTATCGAGAAATCTGAAAAAGCCTGTCTTATCTCAAATTCCATTACCTCTAAGGTTGTTTTAGAATCTAAAGTCATTGTACAAAATTAAAAGGCTTTGGGAATAACAGTTTCAAACATATCAAAATCTTATAAAGGAGTAAAAGCCTTACAGGATATTTCCTTTGAAGTAAAACCCAATGAGCTTTTTGGGCTCATTGGTCCAGATGGAGCAGGAAAAACAACGCTTTTTAGAATCCTCACTACCTTATTGATAGCCGATAAAGGCCAAGCAAGTGTTGCTGGTTTTGATGTGTTGAAAGATTTTAAAGACATTAGGAAACATGTTGGGTATATGCCTGGAAGGTTCTCTTTATATCAAGATTTAACCGTTGAAGAAAACTTGGAATTCTTTGCGACCATTTTTGGGACTACCATAGAGGAAAACTACGATTTAATTAAAGACATTTACGTACAGATAGAACCGTTTAAAGACAGAAGAGCCGGAAAACTCTCTGGAGGCATGAAACAAAAACTGGCTTTGAGTTGTGCTTTAATACACAAACCCAAAGTATTGTTTCTGGATGAACCTACAACTGGTGTGGATCCCGTTTCCAGAAAAGAATTTTGGGACATGTTAAAACGCTTGCAGCAAAAAAACATTACCATATTGGTGTCTACACCATACATGGATGAAGCTGCCTTGTGCGATAGAATAGCTTTGATTCAAGATGGACAGATATTACAAATTGACACACCAGAGGCTATTGTAAAACAATATCCTAAAACCATTTATAATGTAAGTGCCAACAACATGTATCAATTAATTAACAGTCTAAAGGACTATCAATATCAACATAGTGTGTATCCTTTTGGAGAATTTGTGCATTACACAGATGTACGAAATGATTTTAAAATCAACGATTTAAAAATGTATTTGGAAGCTGAAAAACTTTTAAATATTAAAATAGAAAAAACCCAGGCTACCATTGAAGACAGTTTTATGGAATTGGCAAAATATCCAAACAGAACCTGCAAGCTTTCAAAAACCTAGTAGGGTTACAACAATGAAAAAAACCAACGTCATACAAGTAGAAGACTTAACCAAAATGTTTGGCGATTTTAAAGCTGTAAACGGCATTACTTTCGAAGTTAAAAAAGGAGAGATTTTTGGTTTCCTTGGTGCCAATGGTGCCGGAAAAACCACTGCCATGAAAATGCTTATTGGTATTTCCATTCCAACTTCTGGAAAAGCACACGTAGCCGGTTTTGATGTGTTTACACAAGCTGAAGACATTAAAAAGAACATTGGTTACATGAGTCAGAAATTTGCGTTATACGACGATTTAACGGTTAAAGAAAACATTAGCTTTTTTGGTGGCATTTATGGGTTAACAAAAGCTAGGATTAAAGAAAAAACCAAGGAACTTATTGAAGATTTGGGTTTGCAAGAGGTATCCAATCAATTGGTTGGATCCTTGCCTTTGGGTTGGAAACAAAAAATATCCTTTTCCGTGGCTTTGTTGCACGAACCTAAAATTGTGTTTTTAGATGAGCCAACAGGTGGCGTGGATCCCATTACCAGAAGACAGTTTTGGGAAATGATTTACAAAGCAGCCCATGATGGCACAACCATTTTTGTTACCACACATTATATGGATGAAGCCGAGTATTGCGATAGGGTTTCCATTATGGTAAATGGAAAAATAGAAGCTTTAAATACCCCAAAAAAATTAAAAGAACAATTTCAGGTTGATAATATGAACGATGTGTTTCTAAAATTAGCTAGAGGATGAAACGTTTTGTAGGCTTCATTAAAAAAGAATTTTACCATATTTTTAGGGATACACGCTCGTTGTTTATCCTATTTGGCATGCCCATCGTTCAAATTTTACTGTTTGGTTTTGCCATCACCAACGAAATCAACAATGTGGACATGGCCATTCTAGATCATTCCAAAGATGCTACAACCAAAGAAATCATTAATAAAATTTCGGCTTCAAAATATTTTAGCATCAAGCAAATATTGGAACGTGAAACAGATATAGAAGCTGTTTTTAAAAAGGGAAAAGTAAAAGCTGTATTGAACTTTGAAACAGATTTTGGCAAGAACCTTATCAAAAACCATCAGGCAACGGTTCAAATCATTACAGATGCCACAGACCCAAATACAGCCAATACCATTAGCAATTATATAAATTCCATTTTACAGAATCATCAACAGGAGCAAAATAAGGCCATCCATATTGATTATGTGATTGTGCCAGAACCACGAATGGTTTACAATCCAGAATTAAAAAGCGTGTATATGTTTGTGCCTGGAGTTATGACCATTATTTTAATGTTGGTTTCGGCCATGATGACCTCTATTTCCATCACCAGGGAAAAAGAACTTGGAACCATGGAAATTTTATTGGTATCTCCCATAAAACCCTTTCAGGTGATTATTGGCAAGGTGTTCCCATATATTTTTCTGTCTGTAATAAATGCTGTAGTTATAGTTTTATTAAGCATCTTCATCTTTAAAATGCCAGTACAAGGGAGTTTGTTTTTATTGGCGCTGGAAAGTGTGCTCTTTATTATTTCGGCATTGGCTTTGGGGATTTTAATCTCAACCATATCTGCAACGCAGCAAACAGCAATGATGATTTCGTTAATGGGACTCATGCTTCCTGTTATCTTATTATCTGGTTTCATTTTTCCAATATCCAGTATGCCATTGCCTCTTCAGGTTTTAAGCAACATTATTCCGGCCAAATGGTTTATCATCATATTAAAAGGAATTATGTTAAAAGGTGTTGGATTGGAATTTATATGGAAAGAAACCTTGATTTTACTTGGAATGACCATCCTGTTTATAGGATTGAGCGTAAAGAAATATAAAATTAGGTTGGAGTAATTATAGACTAGAGAACTTTATCCTGCACAGGTTTTTTAAAATCTTGTAGGTTTCAGGAATTAAAAAAGAAGTTTCCACTTTGTGGAAAATATATGAAAACAATAAGATACATTATACAGAAGGAGTTTAAGCAAATCTTTAGAAATAAAGGCATGTTACCTATTATTTTTGTGTTACCACTACTCCAACTCATCATATTGTCCAATGCAGCAACCTTTGAAGTTAAAAACATCAAATTTGCCTATATAGACAATGACCATAGCGCGTCTTCCAGGGCTTTGATAGATAAATTTGAAGCATCCACCTATTTTGATGTACTTACTGTATTTCCATCAGAAACTCAAGCAAGTTCTGCTATGCTGAAAGGAGAAGTGGATGTTTTCCTGGAAATCCCATCACATTTTGAACGCGATTTACAAAAAAACAAAACAGCAAGTTTAGGGGTTACCATCAATGCCATTGATGGAGCTGCAGCTGGTGTTGAAAACGTATATGTTACACAAATCGTACAGAGTTACAACAAACAAATTAAAACAGATTTAATGCAGGTTTCAGATGCCCAAATCCAACCTGTAACCATTACCAGCATTCCACTGTTTTGGTATAATGAAACCCTTAACTACAAAACGTTTATGGTTCCCGGAATTTTAGTGTTACTGGTTACCATGATTACTTTGTTCCTTTCTGGAATGAATATCGTAAGAGAGAAAGAAATTGGCACTTTAGAGCAGATAAATGTTACTCCTATCAAAAAAAGTCAGTTTATTATAGGAAAACTTTTTCCATTTTGGGTAATTGGAATGGGATTGTTGACCATAGGTTTAATTATTGCAAAACTTATTTTTAATGTTCCCATGATTGGGGATTTGTTGCTCATGTATTTTTATACTTCCATTTATATTTTAGTGATACTTGGTATGGGCTTGTTTATCTCCAATTTTACAGATACACAACAACAAGCCATGTTCATAGCTTGGTTCTTTACGGTTATTTTTATTTTAATGAGTGGTTTGTTCACACCTATTGAAAGCATGCCAGGATGGGCACAAACCCTAACGGAATTCAATCCTATTAAGTATTTTGTTGAAGTGATGCGTATGGTTATGCTAAAAGGTTCTGGGTTTGTGGACATACTTCCCCAACTTGTTAAAACCCTTGTTTATGCAATTATAATGAATGGCCTGGCTGTTTGGAGCTATAAAAAAACCACTTAAACTTACTATCATGAAACGCCAAAAAAACTTTAAACTTGCAACAGACGAATCCTTGTTTGTAAGAGGGCCTTTATCGCGATTCAAAGAACTGACCTTTGCTTTTAAGGTGTTTTTCAATTTTATAAATGCTTTTAGAAAAATGCACTTTATTGGGCCTTGTGTTACCGTTTTTGGTTCTGCACGATTTACCAAAGAATCTGAACATTATAAACATGCTGAAAAAATTGGGGCAGAATTGTCCAAACTGGGATTTACTGTGATGACAGGTGGTGGTCCTGGCATTATGGAAGCTGCAAATAAAGGTGCTTTTGAAGCTGGTGGCTATTCGGTTGGTTGCAACATCATTTTACCCTTTGAGCAAAAACCAAACCCGTATCTTCATAAATGGATAAATATTCCTTACTTCTTTATACGTAAAGTTATAATGGTAAAGTATTCTTATGCTTTTGTAATCATGCCTGGAGGAATTGGTACGTTAGATGAGCTTTTTGAGGCGTTAACCCTAATCCAAACCAAAGTTATTCAAAATTTCCCTGTGGTTATTTTCGATTCAGAATATCACAAGGAATTATGTGAACACATTGAATTAATGGCAAAAAATGAGAGCATCAGCCCTGAAGATATGGAGTTGTTGTTTGTTACGGATTCTGTTGCTGAAGTGATAACACATATTGAATCTCACGCCATTAAAAAATTTGGGTTGATCAACCAAAAGGACAGACCAAAATGGTGGTTGGGAGAACGTAAAACAAAAACATAACTTTTATGAAAAAAAACATGATTACAGTTTCTATGCTAAGCGCCATCATATTGCTCATATTTGCTTTACTTACATTGTTCATGAGCAGTTCGGTTATTTTCGATTGGTTTAATATAAGAGCCAAAGAAGGCAATTATGTGCTTTTTATTGTTTGGATCAATTTTATTTGTAGCTTTTTATATCTCTTGGCTGTTTACGGATTTGTTAAAAGTAAAACATGGACCTTTTATGTGTTGCTATCAGCTTTGGTCCTTTTAATACTTGGGTTTGTGGTTTTACTGTTTCACATTAAAAATGGAGGCATTTATGAAACAAAAACCATAACTGCAATGCTATTTAGAATGATGTTCACCCTTACTTTTTCAATTATAGCTTATTTTAAACTCAATAAATCCCAATGGAAAAAACGGTCGTCATAAGTTTCGTTTTAATGACAAACCTATTTGTTATTGTCCAACAGAACAAGCATAATTTAACCTTAACATCGAAAAAGATACCAGCATAACAATTAAAGCAATTTATAAATAGTGATGTTGTATAGAATCCTTATATTGATATCTGTTACCATAACCCCTTTCCATTTCATGGCACAGGAAACCGATTCCCTTTTGCCCAAACTTACCCTGGAAAAGGTAGCCTTAATCAATCAAAGTGACAGTTATATAACCTTGCCCACAGATATAGGGAATATAGAACCTTTGTTGTTCGAAGCCAATATCAACCCTTCGTTTGTTATCAGGAAACGAAAAGATTCCAAATTGATGGCTGTTTTAACGCCACAGATAATTTTAAGAATGTACAACGAAGAATCTTTTCCCATAAGAACCCCAAGTTACATCCCTCAAATTTCGGCGTTTTATCTTTTAAACAAGAAAAACATACTAGAATATACAGTGTTGTTTGGCCGACTTGCGCATCATTCCAATGGACAGGATGGCGATTTTTACAGGGACGATGGTTCCATAAATTTAGAGTCCGGGAATTTTTCAACCAATTTTATAGAATTGGGCCTCATTCAAACAGGTTACAGTAAAAAATTAAAAGCCCTTAAGTCCTTTAAAAGTTCTTTTGAAATTCACCCAAAATATTGGATGCAGAAAGAACTGCAAGGGCTGTATAGTGGTTTAAGGTGGCACAATGCCTTTACCTCCCTTAAATTTCCCATCAACAGAGCTGCCAATCAGGACAGGGCCAAATTTTCCTTGAAGGCAGAAACCGTATTTATGCTGGATAATTACAACGATTTAAAGATGTTTGATTTAGATAGGATCAACGCCAAGCTTACTTTTTATTACCATCCCAAGTTTTTTGAAGATATTGGGTTTTTCATTCAGTTTTATCATGGTATGGATTATTACAACATCTATTTTCAACATCAGGTCTCTGTGATCAGGCTTGGTATAATGACAGAGATTTTAAGATTTTAAAAACAGTACCTTATGGAAAGACAAATTTTTATTCAAAAAAGCAATGGTGAAACAGAGCTGTTTAAATTTGAAAAATTACGCCAATCGCTGCTCTCTTCTGGAGCAAACAAAGACACCGTTGATACCATAGTGGCGAAAATACAAAAGGAGGTCTATGATGGCATGTCGTCCAACAGCATCTATAAAAAAGCCTTTGCATTATTAAAAAAACACAATAAAATATCTGCTTCCCGATACAGTTTAAAGCGTGCCATTTTCGATTTGGGACCTACAGGTTACCCTTTTGAGAGACTGGTAGGAGCTTTGCTAAAGGAAAAAGGCTTTCAAACCCAAGTGAGCGTGATTTTAAATGGGGAATGTGTTACCCATGAGATAGATGTTTTGGCAGAAAAAGAGGGCTTTGTGTATGCCATAGAATGTAAATTTCATTCAGATCCCAAAGGCAGCAGTAACGTAAAAGTACCTTTGTACATAAATTCCAGGTTTCTGGACATACAAAAGCAATGGAACAGCAATCCAAATAACAAGACCCACTTAAAACAAGGTTGGTTGGTTACCAACACCAGGTTTACCGAAGATGCCATAAACTATGGCAGGTGCATTGGGTTGACTTTGTTAAGTTGGGACTATCCGAAAAACAATGGCTTAAAAGCGAATATAGATAGCTTGGCACTTTACCCTGTAACAGCTTTAACAACCTTGACCAAGAAGGAAAAGCATCTGTTAATGGACGAAAACATAATTTTAGTAAAAGAATTAAAACACGGAAAAAAAACCATGCAAAAAATTGGGATTTCAGAGCTTAGAATGCAACGTGTTTTAAATGAGGTTGAAAAGCTATGCCATTTATAATTAAAAAATCCCATCAAAAAATAAATTGATGGGATTTACACATGCAAATTGAAATTCTGTTTATTCCACTAGTTTCACTCGAACGGCATTCATGCCTTTCATGCCCTTTTCAAGCTCAAAAGAAACTTTATCGTTTTCTTGTATATCATCTATCAAACCACTGACGTGACAGAAGTATTTTTCTTGATTTTCTGAATCCAAAATAAACCCAAATCCCTTAGAGTTATCAAAAAACGAAACTTTACCTTGTCTTACAGGATCAAAAGCTTCAACTTCGCTGTCGTCGCGCTTTGGGATGGACACCTCAATACTTTCGGCATCTACTTTTACTTTCATGGATGGGTCTGGAGGAGTATCGGTTAGGTTCCCATTGTAATCCACATAAGCAAACTGGATACCTTCGTTCCCTCCTTCTTCTTTTTCAAGTTTACGGGCTTCCATTTTCTTACGCTTATCTTCACGTTTTTTTAAACGCTTTTTTTCTTTTTCACTTTTATTAAATGTTTGTTGTGATTTTGCCATTCGTTGTTTTAAAAATTAATTGATAATGTATTGCATAAGAAGAAGTTAAAATACTAAACGAATGTTTCGATAAGAACCATGTAAATTATTAAAGAACCTAAAGATATGATATGCAATACCTGTGTTATGCAATTAGGTATATCTTCTCTAACTCCTACAAAGATAAGGCTTTCATTTTAATTTATTTAAAGAATGGCCTGTCTTTTTTGGAAGCCTCAAAATAATCTCTCTGTTCATTGTAAAGCTACGCAGTGGTATAGAAACATTTTACAGTAGCTTTCCTGTAAATTTAAGCGACAGATTTAATTAAGCAGAAGTTTTTTGGTCTCTGATGTACTTTCAGTCATTATTTTAACCAAATACAACCCAGAGCTTAATTTATTTAATGGTACGTAATTGGTACCAAAACTTAATTTTTGGCTATGAATCAATTGTCCTTTAATGGAGTATAACTCGAAAGTGGCATTTTTGGTTTTAATGGAAACAGTAATTTGTTCTGTGGCTGGATTTGGAAACATTTGAAAAGTAAATTCATTTGCTTCATAAACCGATAATGCTTCACAATCCGATTCGTTCTCCACAAATGCACTTACATCGTCTATGATCCAATTATCGAGAAAGCTTGCTTCGGCATCATCCACATAAATACAACTTAAATTGTTGTTTTGTGACATTACAAATTCTGAAATATGGCTATTATTGCCATTTCTAAAATCGACCATGGATAAGTTATTGCCTTCACATTTTATCCATTGTAAATAGGAATTGTTTGAAATGTCCAAGGAAACTAAATTATTGAATCTGGCATAAAACAACAATAATCCTGGAGCATTGGAGAGGTCTATTTCACTGATATTGTTATCACTAATAAACAATCTTTTTAAATCGGTATTGGTAACAATATCCAAGTTGGTAAGATTGTTGTTTCTACAGTCCAAATAGCTAAGTTCTGTATTTGGTGCAATAGGTAAGTTGTTTAAATTGTTGTTACTGCAAGACAGTGTTTTTAAATTAAAATTTTGTGATACATCCAGTTCATCCAATGCATTAAAATCCACATGTAAATATTTTAATTGTGAATTGTTTAAAAGATCCAAAGTTTCTAATTGATTTGCATAACATCCTAAAAACTCCAAACTTGAATTGCCTGACACATCCAAAGCAGTTAAATTGTTTAAGCTAACCGATAATTCTTCCAAACTAAAATTAGCAGAAACATCTATGGCAGTTAATTGGTTTGCACTTATTTGTACTTTATGTAATTTGGTATTCTGACTTAAATCTATGGAATTGATATTATTGTCATTGGCATTGAGTTCTTCCAAGTGGCTATTTTGGGAAATATTCAAGCTACTTAAAAGGTTGTAAGAACAATTTAATTTTTTCAAACTTGTAAACGCTTCAATACCTGATAAATCTTGAATATACTGATTGCTTACGTTTAGATAGTAAATACCTACTGCATCGCTATTCAAGATAGTTCCATTTAGACCATTGGTATCTATGTTCAGGTTAATCAAGGCCTGTTCAAAATTCGTATCTGGAACAGCTGTTGTAGCTTGGGCAAAGCTATTAACCTGACCAAAAAATAAAAGTAAGATAAAAGATGGTATAACCTGTTTGTATATGCCTTTAATGGTAGGTTGCATATTTTAGTGTTTAGTTTTTAATATTGGTTGCTTACATAATTATGATATAAAGGTATTACAATAATAAAATGAGCAATCATTTTATCGTTATGATTTAAATTTTTCCGATAACTTACTGTTTTTTACTTCTATAAGTATTTTTTTAAGCTAAAATTCCATTCGTTAAAAACATTTTAAAAATGCTATAATTTATCTTTGGTATTGTATTTTTGCCAATTAAAATAATAAGCATATGTTTTCATTATTAAACATTTTTAGACTAGTGGCGCTTTTAGAAGGGATTTCCTATATATTATTGTTGTTTATAGCAGTGCCAATTAAATATTTTGGCAACGATCCACAATATGTAAAAATGCTGGGCATGCCACATGGACTTTTGTTTGTGGCCTATATTATTTTGGCCATTGTTTTAGGTTCAAAATTAAAATGGAAATCTAAATCTTTGTTGTTTGTTTTGGCAGCATCCATAATACCTTTTGGAACTTTTTATATAGATAAAGTTTATTTAAAACAAGTATCCTAATGAACGAATTGCAATGTTTTTTTTACGATTATTTTGTTTCGCTTCAGGTTTCTGAAACAGCAGCAAAGTATCTAAACATGCTATGTTTGGTACTTATTTTGGCTGTTGTTATTTACATTACAGATTATGTTGCACGCAGGATATTGGTAAATGCGTTCACTAAATTCTCAGCTAAATCCAAAACCAATTTCGACGACTTATTGGTGAACCATAAAGCACCAAGGAACATTGCTCATATAGTTCCCTTAATTATTACCATTAAGATTTTTCCTGTTGTATTTTACGATTTTCCACATTTTGAAAGCTACATAGTAACCATTTTAAAGGTTTATGGAGTATTCTTAACCATTTGGATCATTAAAAGTCTTTTAAAAACCTTTGAATCCTATTTTAAAACCTTACCACGATTAAAGGATAAACCCATAGACAGTTACATACAGGTAGCCATGTTGTTTGTATGGATTATAGGTATTGCTTCCTGTCTTGCCATTTTAATAGATCTGTCCTTTATCAAGTTTTTTACAACTCTTGGTGCTGCATCTGCTGTTTTATTGTTAATCTTTAAAGACACCATTCTGGGTTTTGTAGCCAGTATTCAGCTATCCATAAACGATTCGGTTAGAATTGGGGATTGGATTACCATGGAAAAGTTTGGTGCAGATGGAGATGTTATTGAAATTAACCTGTCTACCATTCAGGTTCAAAATTTCGATATGACCATTACACACATTCCTACCTATGCTATTTTAACAGATTCCTTTAAAAACTGGAGAGGCATGCAATCTTCTGGAGGAAGACGTATTAAACGTGCGTTGGTTTTAAAAGCGAAAAGTGTACACTATTTAAAGGATGAACAAATAGAAGCGCTTAAAAAAATAGAGTTGATTTCTGATTATTTAACCCAGAGACAAAAAGACATTACAAGTTATAATGACACTCACAATGTAGATAAATCCACCTTGATAAACGGGAGAAACATGACCAATTTAGGAGTGTTTAGAAAGTATTTGTTAAGTTACATTCAAAATCATTCAGCCATTAACAAAGACATGTCCATCATGGTTAGGCAATTGGAGCCTACACCTCATGGGTTGCCTTTGGAAATTTATGCTTTTAGTAGCGATAAACGTTGGGAAAACTACGAGTACATCATGTCTGATATTTTTGATCATGCCATTTCTGCTGTGCCGTATTTTGAATTGGAGCTATTTGAATACCCAACCGATTTCCCAAAGTTCACTACGTAGTTTTTTTCAACCTGTCTTTAACATATTCCAACCTCTTTTTTCCATGAGGTGTTGGTTTGCCTTCTTCATCTAGATTTACCATCACAATATTATCTACTGTTAAAATGGTTTCTCGGGTCATTTTGTTTCGTGCCTCACAATTTAATGTAATGGATGTTTTTCCAAATTTCACAACGCTCATTCCCAATTCAACAATATCCCCTTGTTTTGCAGAGCTATTGAAGTTAATTTCAGAAATATACTTTGTCACAATTTTAGAATTTTCCAATTGAATGTTTGTGTATAAAGCAGCTTCTTCGTCTATCCAAGCCAACAAACGGCCACCAAACAAAGTGCCGTTTGGGTTTAAATCTTCGGGTTTTACCCATTTTCTTGTATGGAATCTCATATTAAATCTGTTTTTTAGGGTCTTTCAAAGATACCTAATAATAGCATGATAACTGCAAAAAGGACATTATTTACTTCTATGTGCATATGCTTTTTCTCTATTTGTTAATAACCCTGTTAATATTGAAAATGGGTTCCATGAAATTTCCATGTCAATATTTATAAATTTAAGAAAACTTATAAAATGAACAGATCTACAGACCTATTAGAGTGTCGTCCTCAAATCTCTTCAGCTTTGTTTTCAGATTCCATGAGCGATGACGAGCGTTTTCAAAACGCTACTTTAAGACCCATAATAAAACTTCAAGGAGATTTATTTGTTGAAGTTTTTAAAAATTATGTCAACAAGCATAAAAATGTATTTTTTGGTTTATCGGTTGAAAAACAAATAGATTACATAGAAAATGCCATCCAAAAAGACATGAAATTCCGAAACTCCTTAAAAGGGATGGTTATTGGGCAGTTTACGGTCGAGGAATATCGGTTTTACATTACCAATTCTTCAGCTTTAAACAAACGTATGATGCATTTGGTTAAAGAAAAATTAATTAGCAATATTCAAGTTTTTCATCCTATCTTTGTGTAAGATATGAAGGTAAAAGAACAATTATTACAAGCGTGTTACAGCTATGTAAACAAGCGTATTGCTAGTTATAAAGACGAAATAGAAACCATAAAGGAATCTATTGAGAGCAATGATAAAGCAAATGATGAAGGTGACGATTCTGGCAACGGAAAACTGTTTAATGACTTAGAGTTGAATTTGCAGTATTTAAACGATGCCAAAAAAATGCTGGACACCTTACATGTAATCAACCCAAAAACAATGAATACCAATGTGGTTTTAGGAAGTTTGGTAAAAACCACCTCCAATCATTTTTTTATTGCCATAAGTATGGGCAAAATTGAACTTGATGATTCAGACTATTTTAGTATTTCTCTAGGTTCTCCCATTGGGCAACTGCTTAAAAACAAAGTTGTGGGAGATGTTATTGTTTTTAACAACAATACGTTTACCATTACAGATATTAAATAAGCAATTCGCCATTTAAGTTGGTTGTAAGCACGTCACTCATATAATCAAAATAAGGTCTTACCGCTTTAAAGGATGTATTGACCTCTTCAAGGAACGTTGAAGAAAGCACTTCTTGGTCTGTGAACTTTTTAGTGAAAATATATTGTTTTTTACGAATCAAATCTATTGCAGGATGGTCTTTATCAAAATTCCTTGGAGCTGTTTTCAATTCATCTCCCACAAGATCTCCCCAAACATTTTTAAACGATTTATTTGAAATTATCTGTCTTATTTCCGTATCGTCCATCTCAAATTCCTTCCTAATCCTAAGCAAGTCCGCTTTATTGGGTTCCCAAAAACCAGTAGCAATAAACGATTGATTGTTGGGAGCCAAATGCAAATAGTAACCACCTCTCAATTCTGGTTTTCTTCTGTGGAACGACCCTCCAAAATGGGTTTTGTAAGGTTGTTTGTTTTTAGAAAAGCGCACATCTCTATAAATTCTAAATAATTTAAGTTTATCTATGTCGTCGTGGGTTCTCAAGGCATCCAACACCAAGTTATAAAAGGCTTTGGTTTGCTTTTCAACTTGTTTGAATTCCTGTTTATGTGCATGAAACCAATCGCGATTGTTATTTTTCTCGAGTTTGTTTAAAAAACTGAACAAGTCTTCAAAAATAATGGGCTTCATGCTTTAATGTATTTTAAGTTAAAGGTACAAAAAAGTCCTGCTATATTGCAGGACTTTTCTTTAGTGTTTTAAAAAGTATTATCTGGTCATTTTAAATACTTTCTTAACAATGGCATTGCTATCAGCATCGTAATACTCAACTATAAAATTGTTGTTGGCATCAAAATACCCAATACCATTATAGTCTTTAGAGCTGAACACATAGTTGTTGGCTCTGCTGGTACTCATTCCATGACCATATTTCATTCCAGCATCTGCTCCTACTTCCGATACGATAAATCCGTTATCATTTCTTTTAAAGATATAGTTATCGTCGTTATAGGTGTAATAAACAGACTTGGTTTTGGAATCGTAAAAGGGATCCATGTCGTTGTCCACCTCAATGGTTTGTGTCACTTTTGAAGGGGAATCCACAACATCTTGATTTACTTTGTGTTTATCACTTTCAGCCAATTTAATTTGTTGTTCTTCCCGTGTTGTTACTTTTACTTTTTTCTCTACCACTTCCCTTCCATCATCTACTGTAACGGTTTTGGTTGTGGTTTCTTCAGATACATTTGTAGGCTTTTCCTGTGCAAAAAACACGGTAGGCACTAGAAATGTAGCTATATATATTAAATGTTTCATTTTCTTATGGTTTTAAAGGTTACTAAATCTTTACTGGACTTGGGTTTAGTTGCCATCTACTGCATCTTCAACTTCGTCTGCAGCGTCTTCTATGCCGTCGCCAACCTCATCTGCAGCTTCTTCAACATCATCTCCTACTTCGTCCATTGTTTCTTCAATTTGTTCGTCTACTTTTTTTTTGTCTCTACAACTGGTAAACACGGTTGCAAATGAAAATAAAAGGGCAAATATCAATAAGATTCTTTTCATGATTATAAATTTTATGGTTATACTTAAAAAATTGATTATCAAATTTCTATATACAAATATGATATAAAATATGCATTTGGATTAGCTTTAAAGAAAAACATCTTAACTCAAATAACACATTTTAAGTTTTTTGAAGTGGTTTAAGAGGCTTCCATAACATTTTCCTTAAGGGTATCTGTGGATTCCTTACTCCAAGCATCCAACATCCAACTGGATTTTTCAAGTTCGCGAATGTAAGCTCCAATCAAATCTATGGTACCTTCATCGGTTACTGCATCTGCTTTTTCTATAACCAAATTCATTTGTTTTAAAAGTATTTTATGATCGTTTATAATATCCAAAACCATTTCTTTATCAGTTTGTAGAGCTGAGGCTTCTTTAATGGAGGAAACTTTAAGATAATCGCTATACTTGCTCATAGGATGGTATCTTAAGGTAAGAATGCGTTCTGCAATTTCATCAATCTTCACTCTTGCATCTGTATAAAGTTCTTCAAACTTATTGTGTAAATCGAAGAAATTTTTACCCAAAATATTCCAATGATTACTTCTTAATTTTTGATAGTATAAATGGTAATCTGCCAGTAGGTTGTTTAGTTCCATTACTACTGGTAATAATTTTTCGTCTTGCATGTTTAAATAGCTCATGTGTTATATTTTTTTGGTTCACTATATAAACTATGGCTTAGAAGCACATTACCAAGTTGTTTAACAAGGTTTAACGGATTTAAGTTTTAATTAACTTAAATTATGTTAAAGAAATTTTGAAGTGTTAAAATTATTAGGGATTCCAGAGGTGCGATGTAGCTTATTGAAATTCGATGTCGTTTAAAATCAAACCGGAAGCTGGAGCAATATAATCCATAACTTCGGTGCTTTCTGGTTTTAAAGTTGCTTTTATATATTCTAAAGAAATATCGCCTCTACCAAGTTTTATTAAAGCTCCCATCATGAGCCTAATTTGATTTCTCATAAAACCTTGTCCCCTAACACGCAACATGTAAGATGTTTCCGGAAAGAAATTGGCAGTAAACAAGGTATTTTCAACAATTTCGCAAGTAAGGATCTCTCTATCGTATATACCATTATTGGTTGCTTTATAACAATAGGTTTTGTAATTATGACAACCCTCGAACAATTTGGCACCTTGTTTCATAAGTTCAACATCCAACTCTTCCAGAATGGTTGTCATGATTGGGGCACAAAATGGATGGTATTTTCCTCCATGGGCAAACACATATAGATATTCTTTAATTTTGGCATGATTGATAATATTAAAATTTTCATCTACTTCCCGAACCGAAAGAGCCCGAATATCTTGTGGTAAATTATGGTTAAACAAAGCCAAAAAACCTTTCAAATCTTCTAAGGGTTCATAAACAAACAGCTCAAAAGCAGCTTCCTGCGCCGAAACCATGGCGTCTGTTCTTCCAGATCCCAAAGTTTTAAAACGTTTACCCTCAAAAATAAAATTTAAGGTCCTGTCTATCATTAAATGAACCGTTTTAATTTTTGGCTGTTTTTGCCAACCATGAAAACGGTACCCTAAATATTGAACTTTTATTAAGTAATAATATTTTTTATTGAACACGGCTTTGCTTGATTTGATTGTCGAAAATAATCCATTTTAAACAACTGCCAAATTTTTTATACCTTGTAATTCTATTAACCACTAATTCAAACCAATTTATGACAGACATTTCAACAAACAAACCACCATTATGGTTTTGGATAGTAAGTATTGTTGCTTTAATCTGGAACCTTATGGGTGTTATGGCTTACCTAGGACAAGCCTACATGACAGATGCTGACCTGGCAGCCTTACCAGAAACCGAACAAGCGCTATATGCCAATGTGCCTGCATGGGTTACTGCTGCTTTTGCCATTGCTGTATTTGGAGGTGCATTGGCATCCATCACCTTGCTACTGAGAAAAAAAATAGCTAAAACCCTTTTTATTATTTCTTTAATTGGAATCGTGGTACAAATGAGCTATAACTTATTTATGAGCGACGTTATGGAAGTATATGGTCCTGGAGGTATGATCATGCCAATAATGGTACTTATTATTGGAGTGTACCTAATTATGTTTTCCAACAAAAGTATTACCAGAAACTGGATTTCCTAATGCAACATGAAATTTTCACAAAGGCATTGGATCATTCTAATGCCTTTGTTTCAATTTGTTTATCACATCTTGTAATTGAAATCCCTTGGCCTGCAATAAAATTAGATAATGAAACAGTAAATCGGCACTTTCGTTTAAAAACAAATTATCATTGATATCTTTAGCTTCTATCACGACTTCTATTGCCTCCTCTCCTACTTTTTGGGCTATTTTATTGATACCTTTATCAAATAAGGAAGCTACATAAGAATCCTCAGGCTTCCCATTTTCTTTTCTGTGTTTGATTATATCTTCAAGTTGAGAAATAAACCCGAAGGACTCTGTGTTTTTTTCTTGCCAACAGGTATCTGTTCCCTTATGACAGGTAGGTCCAGAGGGGTTCACCTTTACAAGTAAAGCATCATTGTCACAATCCAACAGCATGCTCACTAAGTTCAAATAATTCCCACTTTCTTCCCCTTTGGTCCATAAACGCTGTTTGCTCCTGCTATAAAAGGTCACTTTTCCCAACTTATTGGTTTTGTTTATAGCCTCTTGATTCATAAATCCCAACATCAACACCTTGTTGGTGGAAGCATCTTGAACAATGGCTGGCACCAAGCCATCTTTATATTTATCAAAATCAATTTTCATGTCTATATTCTGTAAAGCTGAAATATGTTGTCTCCCAATAAGACTGAATATCTTAAAGGGCACTAAAGTCTTACTTCAATATTGTTTTTTTTCAATTCTTTTTTTAAATCTAAAATATCTATTTCACCAAAATGAAATACACTGGCAGCCAAAGCTGCATCTGCTTTTCCTTTTTGAAAGGCATCAATAAAATGTTGAGGGTTTCCTGCTCCACCAGATGCTATGATGGGAATATTCAATTCTTCGGAAAGTTTTTTTAAAGCGTTATTGGCAAAGCCTTTTTTGGTTCCATCGTTGTTCATGGAGGTGAACAAGATTTCACCTGCACCTCTATTTTCTGCTTCTTTTGCCCAATGGAACAAATTCCATTTGGTAGGAATACGTCCTCCAGCAAGATGAACCATCCATTGTCCATCAATTAGTTTTGCATCTATTGCAACTACAATACATTGACTGCCAAATTTAGCAGCTAATTCGTTGATTAAATCTGGACGCTTTATTACCGAGGAGTTCAATGATACTTTATCGGCTCCACATTTTAATAGCTTAGCCACATCATCAATGGAAGTAATGCCTCCACCAACAGTAAAAGGAATATTAATTTGTTCGGCTACTTGTAATACCAGTTCAAAAATGGTTTTTCTGCCTTCCACTGTTGCAGAAATATCAAGAAAAACAAGTTCATCGGCACCATTTTCTGCATACAATTTCGCTAAGGCCACTGGGTCTCCAGCATCTTTTAAATCAATAAAATTGACACCTTTAACTGTTCGTCCATTTTTAATATCCAAACACGGAATAATTCTTTTTGTAAGCATTTTAAACGTGGGTTTCTAAATCTTTAAGTCTGATTTTTCCTTCGTAGAGGGCTTTCCCGATGATAACTGCCTCACAGCCAATATCTTCCAGCAAATTAATGTCTTCTATACAGGAAACTCCTCCAGAAGCTATTAGTTTTATGGCTTGACCGTTACTATTGGAACAGGAATTAATAATGTTTTTATATAAATCTATAGAAGGCCCTTCCAACATGCCATCTTTGGATATATCTGTACAAATAACATATTGGATGCTTTTTTTCTGATAGTTTTTAATAAAAGGAATTACTTCCAAAGTGCTTTCTTCTTGCCAACCACTGATGGCTATTTTTTCATTTTTACAATCTGCCCCAAGAATAATTTTTGTGCCTCCATATTTTTCCAGCCAACCCTCGAAAGTTTTGGAATCGTTAACTGCGATACTTCCTCCTGTAATCTGTTTTGCTCCAGAATTAAAGGCTATATGTAAATCTTCATTGGCTCTAATACCTCCTCCAAAATCTATTTTTAAGTTGGTTTTGGATGCAATTTGCTCCAAAACCTTATAATTGACGATATGTTGAGCTTTAGCTCCATCCAAATCCACTAAGTGCAAGTATTCTATGCCTGCAGCTTCAAACTGTTTGGCCACTTCCAAAGGGTTTTCGTTATATATTTTTTTGGTGTCGTAATCCCCTTTTGTGAGTCTTACGCACTTTCCATCTATAATATCAATTGCTGGTATGATTCTCATATTATAATTCAATAAAATTCTTTAATATTTTTTCTCCTGCGAGACTGCTTTTTTCTGGGTGGAATTGGACACCATAAAAATTGTTTTTTTGCAATGCTGAAGCATAAACCAAACTGTATTGCGTTAAAGCAATGGCATCTTTGCAATTTTCAGCATAATAACTATGTACAAGATACATATATTCATTTTCAGAAATACCATTAAAAAGCTTAGATTTTAAATTAGTTATGGTATTCCAGCCCATTTGTGGCACTTTTACTTGATTTGAAAAGCGTTTTATTGAAACATCAAAAACGCCCAACCCTTTGGTATTGCCTTCTTCGGTGTGGTTACATAATAATTGCATGCCCAAACAAATGCCTAAAACAGGTTGCTTAAGCTGAGGCAGCAACAGATCCAAACCTTTTTTCTTAAGCATATTCATGGCACTACTGGCTTCTCCAACACCTGGAAATATAATTTTGTCTGCTGTTAAAATTTCGGTTGGTTTATTGGAAAGCAATGCCTCTACACCTAACCGTTTTAACGCAAATTGTATGCTTTTAATGTTTCCTGCGCCATAATCAATTATTACGAGTTTTAAAGTTTTTTTGTTCATTTACTTTTTCTTTTGCTTGAAATTTGTTGTTACAAATTCCAAAAATTCTAAAGACATCTTCCAAAAATCAGCCTTTTGGAATTTACCATATTTTTTATAGGATATTACAAAACACCTTTTGTTGAAGGCAAAATCATTTTATTTACATCTCTTTTTACAGCCATTTTTATAGCTTTTGCAAAAGCTTTGAAAATAGCTTCTATTTTATGATGCTCGTTTGTCCCTTCTGCTTTAATGTTTAGGTTGCATTTAGCTCCATCTGTAAAAGACTTAAAAAAGTGCATAAACATTTCTGTTGGCATATGGCCTATCATTTCACGTTTAAATTGTGCTTCCCAAACCAACCAATTTCTACCTCCAAAATCTATAGCTACTTGTGCCAAACAGTCGTCCATGGGCAGACAGAAACCATATCGTTCCATCCCTAATTTATTCCCTAAAGCTTTTTCAAACAAGTTGCCCAGCGCAATAGCAGTATCTTCTATGGTATGGTGTTCATCTACTTCCAAATCTCCTGATACCTGAATGTTTAAATCCAATTGACCATGTTTTGCAATTTGGTCTAGCATGTGATCAAAAAAAGGAATCCCTGTTTGAATATTGCTTTGTCCCGTACCATCAAGGTTCAATGCCATTTTAATTTGAGTCTCCTGCGTAGTTAGCTCTAAATATCCAGTACGATCCCTTGTTTTTAAAAATGTATATATTTGTTCCCAACTATTGGTTTCCAGAGCTATATACGCATTTAAATCTTCTTGGTTTACCGAGATTTCATTAGTTCCAAGATAAGTTTCATCGTTGATAAATATTCCTTTGCAACCTAAATTTTTAGCAAGTTCCATATCTGTCAATCGGTCTCCAATTACAAAAGAATTTGCCAAATCATATTCCGATGTAATATAGGAAGTCAACATTCCCGTATTTGGTTTTCTTGTTGACGCATTGTCTTTCGCAAAAGTTCTATCGATACATTGTTCTTTAAAGATGATGCCTTCAGCCTGAAAGGTTTTAATGATGAAATCATGGACTGGCCAAAAGGTGTTTTCTGGAAATGCCTCTGTACCCAGACCATCTTGATTGGTAACCATCACCAATTCAAAATCCAATTCCTTGGCAATTTTACTTAAATACTGAAATATATTTGGGTAAAAATCCAATTTGTCAAAAGCATCTATCTGCTCATCTTTGGTTTCTTTTATAAGGGTTCCATCCCTATCTATAAAAAGTACTTTTTTCATTGTAAGTCTTTTAAGGTGTTAATTAAATTTTGGTTTTCTTTTGGTGTGCCAACGGTCAATCGTAAACAATTTTCACATCCAAATTGAGTGCTTCTATTTCTTACAACTATGCCCTTCTCAACCAATTGTTTGTATCGCATTTGGGCATCATCCATTTTTACTAATAAAAAATTAGCCTGAGAAGGATAGACCTTTGAAATGAATTGTATGGTCTTTAATGTTGAAGTTAAAAGTGCTCTCTCAGATTTAATCAGCTCTATTTCAGAAGCAATTTCAGTTAGGTTTTTCAGTCTTTTTAAAGCTGCTGATTGCGTCAAGGTATTTATGTTGTAAGGTGGTTTGATGTTATTTAATATGGACACAATATCTTTTGAAGCATAGCAAATTCCCAATCTAATTCCTGCCAAACCAAAGGCTTTGGAAAATGTTTGAGTGATTACCAGGTTGGGAAATTCCTCCAGTCTTTGCAACCAGCTTTTTTGTTCAGAAAAATCTATATAAGCTTCATCCAAAACCACGATTCCCTGAAATGCCCTTAGCAACCTTTCCATGTCCAATGGATTAAAACTGTTACCTGTTGGGTTGTTTGGAGAACACAAAAACAAGACCTTTGCATTGCTTATCTTGAGAATCTTGGATACTTGAAGGTTAAAAGAGGCTGTTAAAGGCACTTCAACAACTTCCAACGCATTTATGTTTGCCAACACTTGATACATGCCATAAGTTGGAGGTAAAGTAATGACTTTGTCTTTGTTGGGTTCACAAAAAGCTCTCAAAATCAAATCCAATGCTTCATCGCTACCATTTCCCAAAAGAATGTTTTCTGGAGCCACTTGCTTAATTTTTGAAAGTTCTGCTTTTAGAAGTTCTTGTTTTGGATCTGGATAACGGTTCATACCATTGTTAAAAGGGTTTTCATTGGCATCCAAAAATACCATCTCACCATTAATTTGCTGATACTCATCCCTTGCAGAAGTATAGGGTTTTAAGGCTTTTATATTGTCTCTAACTAAATTTAAAATATTCATGATATGTCCTTTAATCTTATGGAAACAGCATTTTTATGAGCTTGCAAGCCTTCGGCCTCAGCCATTAATTCAATGGCTGGCCCAATATTTTTCAAGCCTTGTTTTGAGATGTTCTGAAACGTGATACTTTTTGTAAAGCTATCTAAATTCACTCCTGAATACACATTACTGAATCCGTTTGTTGGTAAGGTATGGTTGGTACCAGAGGCATAATCTCCTGCACTTTCGGGTGTGTAATTACCAATAAAAACCGAGCCTGCATTAAGAATATTGTCAACAAAGTAATCATTGTTTTTTGTAGCAATAATCAAATGCTCTGGCGCATAGGCATTAATTAAATCCAATGCATCGGTCTCTTGCTGCATATATATAAATTTGGAATTGGATATGGCTTTTTCCGCAATCGCTTTTCTTGGCAAGTCCAAAAGTTGCTTGGATATTTCGTTTTGTACTCTTTTAATGAATGCTTCGGAAGAGGAAACCAAAACAACCTGACTATCCACTCCATGTTCTGCCTGACTTAACAAATCGGATGCCACATAAGCTGCCTGAGCCGATTGATCTGCCACCACAAGCAGTTCACTTGGTCCAGCAGGCATATCTATTGCAACACCATATTTTGTGGCCAACTGTTTGGCAACGGTTACAAACTGGTTGCCTGGTCCAAATATCTTAAATATTCGAGGCATGGTTTTGGTTCCAAAGGTCATGCCTGCAATAGCCTGAATGCCACCTACTTTATAGATTTTATCAATGCCACAAAGTTTTGCTGTATATAAAATTTCATTGGCAACCTTACCTTCTTTATTTGGAGGTGTGCACAGCACAATGTCCTTACATCCTGCTATTGTTGCAGGAATAGCCAACATTAAAACCGTGGAAAACAATGGAGCGGTACCTCCAGGAATGTACAAGCCTATCTTTTCTATTGGTCTTTTTTCCTGCCAACAAACCACACCTGGAGTGGTTTCAACTTCCAATTTATCGGTTTTTTGCGCTTGGTGAAATTTCTCAATATTGGATTTTGCAAGTTTGATGGCTCTTTTCAGTTCCTCTAAAACCAAATTGGAAGCCAATTCCATTTCTTCTTCAGTTACCATGTTGCATTGCTGTGAAGCACCATCAAAAAGTTCGGTGTATTTTTTTATGGCTGCATCTCCATGACGCTTAACATCATCAAAAATCTGATTGACGGTAAGCTCTATGTTTTCCATGTTTTGTGTGGGTCTTTTTAAAATTGAAGCCCAAATTTTTCTATTTGGATTTATTATTGTTTTCATATTAAATTACCATATTTTCTATAGGACAAACCAAAATACCTTCAGCTCCTTGAGCCTTTAGTTTGTCTATAATTTGCCAAAAATCATTTTTATTAATTACTGAATGTAAGGAGCTCCATCCTGCTTCTGCCAAAGGCAAAATGGTTGGGCTTTTCATTCCTGGAAGGATTTCAATGATGTCTGGAATCTTATTGTTAGGTGCATTTAAAAGCACATATTTGTTTTGTCTTCCTTTTAAAACAGATTGAAACCGAAATTTTAACTTGTTTAAAATATTTTTACTTTCATTGGAAATCAATGGAGATTCTGCCAAAACAGCTTCAGACTGTAAAAGCACATCAACTTCCTTTAAATTGTTTTTAAATAAGGTGCTACCACTGGAAACAATGTCCACAATGGCATCTGCAAGACCAATATTTGGCGTAATTTCAACAGAACCATTAATGATATGCAGATTGGCTTTAATTTGATTTTTGTTTAAAAAAGCTTGAACCGTATTGGGATATGAAGTTGCAATACGCTTGCCTTGCAAATCCTTTAAGGATTTGAACTGGATGTTTTTGGGAACGGCCAAAGACAGCCTACATGAGGAAAATCCTAATTTTTCAATAATTGGAATGTCTTGTCCCTTTTCAATCAACACATTTTCACCTATAATGGCTGCATCTACAATGCCATCCCTTAAATACTGAGGGATATCGCCATTGCGCAAATAAAACACTTCTAAGGGAAAATTTTTAGCTGAGGCTTTTAATTGGTCTCTGCCATTGTCTATGGAAATCCCAACATCTTTCAGGATTTTCATGGAGTCGTCGTGTAAACGACCCGATTTTTGAACTGCAATTTTTAATTTACTCATAATTATTCCCAACTAAATGGGCATTTGTTTAATTAGTAATCTAATTGTTTGAGTAAACCTTTTTGGGAAGACATTTTCAATGTCATGAAAAACAAAACCCGTTTGATTTACTCAAACGGGTTTTTTTAAATATCTTGATTTTATTCAATACATTTTCAGCTCGCTTGAGTGCCAGAATGAAAATGATGATGATGTAATTGAATAAATGTCATGTTTCTTTTTTTGTGAATACAAAGATTGTAAATAAAAATTTACAAATCCTAAACAAATTGAAAATTTTTATTGATTTCCAAGTATAATAGGCATTCCAGAGTCTCCTGAACCAATTACAATAACTTTACTGTTAGTAGATTCTGATAGTTTAATGGTGGCTTCAATACCTTTATCCTGTAAAATTTTATCGGTTAAAGAGGCGCTTAAAATTCTATTGGCATCTGCTTTACCTTGGGCTTCAATAATTTGTTTTTCTGCTTCTTTGGCTGCCGTAACCAATCTAAATTCGTATTCCAACGACTCTTGTTCCTGTTTTAATTTACGCTCAATGGCATCTTTTATAGTTGGAGGCAAAGTAACATCGCGAACCAAAACTTCGTTTAATTGAATGTATTGATCTTCCACAATTTTTTTGGTTTCCTCAAAAATTTCTTGTTGTATGGCATCACGTTTGCTGGAATATAATTGTTCTGGTGTATAACGACCTACAACACTTCTGGCTGCTGAACGTATGGCTGGCAATAAAACACGTTCTTTATACATTTCACTTTTTTCTTGGTGCAGTTTCCCCAAATTTGCATAATCTGGCTGAAACCATACAGAAGCTTCCAGTTTAATATCCAGACCATTGGAGGACAGCACATTCATTTTTTCCAAAATCTCTTGCTGGCGCACTTCATAAACAAAAACCTTGTTCCAAGGCGCTACAATATGAAAGCCTTCACCTAAGGGAGCTTCGTCTGTAACAACTCCTCCCCCAAATGT
Organism: Xanthomarina gelatinilytica; assembly: GCF_000348685.1. GTDB lineage: Bacteria > Bacteroidota > Bacteroidia > Flavobacteriales > Flavobacteriaceae > Xanthomarina > Xanthomarina gelatinilytica. The sequence continues at coordinate 47,088 of NZ_ANLA01000010.1, forward strand.
TTTATAGAGCACACCTGCTTCTCCAGACCCGATGGTTATGGCAGATTTAGCAAGTACAATAATTAAAACAATAGCAATAATAATAGTTGGCAAAGCCACTTTAGGTAATTTTTCCATATATCAATTAAAATTTAAATTAATCCGTTATATTTTCTAATAAACCATTCGGCCGAAAGGCTCAAAACAATCAATATCAGAAGATATTTCCAATCTATCAAAGGTACAACATTTTTATGGCTCTTTTGGATTGCTTTATATCTTTCGTCATTTAATAAGTCAGATATCAACTCATTGCTATTGGCAACAAAATAGCTCTTGCCATTGCTGTTGTTTGCAATTTGATGAAGTTTATAATGGTTTGCATTTAAGAATTGTTGCTCAATGTTGTAATCCAAGATTTTAAAAGTACCTGACTTGGATATTTTTTCGTTGGTGGCACTTACCACAAACTCGTACTCTGAAGCAGGTAAATTGCTTAAATCCACTTGATAATAGTTATTTTTTAAGATGAATGGAAACGTTTTACTTTCTTCTGATATTTTATCTGTAACTTTAATTGAAAGGGATTCTTTAGAATCAAACTCATAATTTTTATTGAAAAATTGCGCTTTGATCAATACACTGGAGTTTCCTTCATAAAAAGAGTTATAATCTAAACTGAGTCTGGTTTTTCTTTCTGTGGATGCCAGATACTGAACAAGTTTTCCAATAAAATTATCAAAATTGTTGAAAGATTTATCCATTAAATAACTTTGGGCACGCCATTGCCAGATGTTTTCACCAAACAATATAGCTTCCCTTCTTCCTTGATGTTCTAAAGTTGCCAGTAAGCTTTCTTGTGTGGCAATATTTCCAACTTTTTTAAACAAAACAGTTTGGAAAGGGACTTTAAACTGTGGTTCCCCAAAACTGGATTTTAGAGGTGGAAACGATTCAAATTCCAAATCTTCTACAATAAAGTTTGAAAACCCTGTGTTTAAAACAGCTTGATAATCTTCAGTTTGGTTTGTGATTTCAAGAGCAACATTCAAATTCAAACTGTTAAGATATCTCCAATTGGTTTTGGTTCCTGAAATTAAAAAATAATTATTGTTTGAATTCTTTAAAAAATCAAAAACCTGATTAAAGTTATTGTTTGGCTGATACAATATAACCAATTGAAATTCATTACTTTTTAAAATATATTCTTTCGGGTTTAATATATTGACCTGGCGCTGTTCGTTGGCTTCTATGCTCTTTTTTAACGCACCTAAATCTGGATGCAAAATATCTGAAACTATGGCCACATTTGTTTTTTGGTCTATTATTTCAACAGCAAATTCCTTTTGGTTGTTTACTTTGTTTTTCTCGTTTTCAAGCGGTTCCAAAACTGCTGTATAGCTTTGTACACCCACTTGATTTGCCGGTAAGTAAAAGTTTAAGATTTTGGAATTGTTTTCCTTTGAAAAACTTACTGTTTCGGAATACACTATGGCAGCACCTTGTTGTACTATAAAATTGGTGTTCAATGCAGCTTCACCATGATATACCAAAATCACTTCCACAGGAAATTTATTTTTTAAATAGGCATACTTATTGACATTTAACTGCTGAATCTTTAAATCTGAATATACAGTTGAATCACCCAAAACGACCGAGTAAATGGGCTGTTTGTATTTTTGAGCCGAAAAAACATAATCGTTACCAATGGTTTGGTTCCCATCTGTGATTAAAACTGTTGGCGAGATGCTTTGCTTATATATTTGATTGAATTCCTTGAACACCACATCCAGGTTGGATTGTTTTTGTTTAAAGTTTATAGAATCCGTTAAACTTACTTGATCGCCAAAAGCATATACTTGCACATCAAATTTTTCTTGCACTTGAGGGTGGGATATTATTTTATCCAACAAATTCAAGGCATTGTCATCTTGTTTTAAATAAGTTATGGAACTGGAATTATCTACAGCTAAAACCAGGTTTGGTTTTTCAAGATATACATTTTTGCTTTCAAATTTTGGGTTGATGAGCAATACCAACAACGAGAAAACAGAAACAAACCTCAATGCAGCGAGAACCATTTGCCTGTTGGACAATTGTTTCACTTTGTATTTATACTGAAAAAGCGCTACAAGTAGCGCTATGATTACAGATATAATAATATATATAATTGTTTCTGTTTGCATGTATATTACGTTAGCATACCACCATCCACATGAATGGTTTGTCCTGTAATGTAAGAACTCATATCACTAGCAAGGAACACGCACACATTGGCAATATCTTCAGGGGTTCCTCCACGTTTTAATGGGATACCATCTCTCCATCCTTTTACGGTTGCTTCGTCTAATTTGGCTGTCATTTCGGTTTCTATAAATCCAGGAGCGATCACGTTGCTTCTTATGTTTCTGGAACCCAATTCCAAAGCCACAGACTTAGAGAATCCAATAATTCCAGCTTTTGAGGCTGCATAGTTGGTTTGACCAGCATTTCCTTTAACACCAACCACAGAACTCATGTTAATGATAGAGCCACTACGTTGTTTTAACATGGTACGTTGTACAGCTTTTGTCATGTTAAACACAGATTTTAAATTGACTTCAATCACTTTATCAAAGTCTTCTTCTGTGATACGCATTAAAAGGTTATCCTTTGTAATCCCAGCATTATTGACCAAAATATCTATGGTTCCAAATTCTGCCACCACAGCATCTGCCAATTCCTGAGCCTCCTTAAAGTCCGCAGCATTGCTTTTATAGCCTTTGGCTTTAATACCAAGCGCATTCAATTCGTTTTCAAGTTCGTTGGCAGCTTCTACAGATGAACTGTATGTAAAAGCCACATTGGCACCTTGTTGAGCAAAAACTTGAGCAATCCCTTTACCTATTCCACGACTTGCTCCAGTAATTATGGCTGTTTTTCCTTCTAATAATTTCATTCTAAATAATTTTTGGCTACGAATCCGTTTGTTTTAAACAAGAAACACGAATGTTTATTTAGGTTGATTCGTTTGGTTGATTTCTATTTTCAAATATAACGATAAGAAGTTATAAGAAATAAAAAACCTCATAAAATTAAGATGAATTTATGAGGTTTTATGATGCATTATAAGGATATTATCCTAAAACTTCCTTTACTTTTTTTCCTATTTCGGCTGGAGAATCTACCACATGAATCCCACAAGCTCTCATAATTTTCTTTTTTGCTTGCGCTGTATCATCACTTCCACCAACAATGGCACCAGCATGACCCATGGTTCTACCTGCAGGAGCAGTTTCACCGGCTATAAATCCTACAATAGGTTTTTTACTTCCACTCGCTTTGTACCAATTGGCAGCATCGGCTTCCAACTGTCCTCCAATTTCACCAATCATCACAACTGCTTCAGTTTCTGGGTCGTTAATCAGTAATTCAACAGCTTCTTTGGTTGTGGTTCCAATAATTGGGTCTCCACCAATTCCAATAGCAGTTGTTATACCCAAACCTTGTTTTACCACTTGGTCTGCTGCTTCGTAGGTTAAAGTACCTGATTTAGAAACAATTCCTACTTTTCCTTTTTTGAAAACAAATCCTGGCATGATACCTACTTTGGCCTCTCCTGGAGTAATCACTCCTGGACAGTTAGGGCCAATTAACCTGCAATCTCTATTTTTAATATAGTTGGCAGCTTTTATCATATCTCCAACAGGAATACCTTCTGTAATGGTAATAATAACTTTTATTCCAGCATCGGCAGCTTCCATGATGGCATCTGCAGCAAAAGCTGGTGGCACAAAAATAATTGTGGTATCAGCACCTGCTTGTTCTACAGCATCCTGAACTGTATTGAAAACTGGCCTGTCCAGATGGGTTTGCCCACCTTTTCCTGGAGTTACACCACCTACCACATTGGTTCCATATTCAATCATTTGTCCTGCATGAAATGTTCCTTCGCTTCCTGTGAAACCCTGTACTATTATTTTTGAATTTTTATTAACTAAAACGCTCATTATTGATTAATTTTTTTATGTTTTTTAAACGTTGCAAAAGTATGTTTTTAAGTGCAATTTATAAAGTGTTTTAAACTTTAATTTCTGAAAAAGAATTGGACTGTATGGCTTTATCGTTAGTCAGCTGACTCATTTGATATCCTCTATAGAGCTTATTGTCCTTTACTTCCCAAATACTTATGTAATGTGCCAAAGGGGTTTCTTCGTCATCATTTTCAATGGTTCTGGCATAAACAGTATGTCTTGACGTTACATATGAACCTTCTTCCAAAAGGTGACTGACCTCGTATCGCAAAGACACGTAACTGTTGTTTATGTTCTTAAAAAAATCCAATATATCTTTATACTTCAAAATCTTAAAATCTTTACTGCTGTTCCAATGCAGTTCACAATCTTTATGATAAAACTGCTCGACAAGATCTAAATTGTTTACAATATCGGACTCATAAAACTGGATTAACAACTCTTTAGGGCTCATTTATTTTATTTTTAGTTTTTCCAAAATTTCAGGTATCATTCTAATGGATGCAATTTCTTTATATTTGGACCTAAAGTCATCTGCAGGCGTTCCAAAATAGCTTTTGTTTCCTTCCAGGGATTTACTGACACCAGATTGTGCCGAAATAACTGCTTTTTTTCCAATGGTAATGCCACTGGTTATGCCTACTTGACCCCAAATGGTCACTTCGTCTTCAACAACTACACAACCAGCAATACCAACTTGAGAGGCTATCAAGCACTTTTTGCCAATAACCGTATCGTGACCCACTTGAATTTGATTGTCCAATTTAGAACCTTCACCAATAATGGTGTCGCCTGTTACCCCTTTATCTATGGTACACAAGGCTCCAATATCCACATGGTCTTTTATAATTACCCGACCACCAGATTTTAATTGGTCGAAACCTTCTGGCCTGTTTTTATAGTAAAAAGCACTGGCTCCCAAAACCGTTCCAGCATGTATGGTTACATGGTTACCAATAACAGCATCGTCATAAATACTAACATTGGAATGAATGAGGCAATGGTCTCCAATGGTTACATTATTTCCTATAAAACAATTGGGTTGAATAATGGTGTTTTTCCCAATTTTAGCTGAAGGGGAAATGGAAGCGCTTGAGGATACAAAAGGTTTAAAATGTTGTGTTAATTTGTTGAAATCCCTAAACGGATCATCGCTAATAAGTAAGGCTTTACCTTCTGGGCAAGTGACTTCTTTATTGATTAGGACAATAGTAGCAGCAGATTCCAAGGCCTTATCGTAATACTTGGGATGATCTACAAAAACAATATCTCCAGCTTCAACCACATGTATTTCATTCATCCCCAAAACAGGGAAATTTTCGTCACCAACAAATTGACACTCGAGAAGGTCTGATATTTGCTTTAAAGTATGTGGTTTTGGGAATTTCATAAATATGTTTAAATATATATAGCAAAGTAGTTAAGGAAAGACATTGTGGTTTTTAAAAATTCCCACAACGCAAAACGAAATACTGCAATTAGTCCTTAATGCGTTCTTTGTAAGTTCCTTTTTCTGTTTCAATTTTTATTTTGTCTCCTTCGTTTATAAATAAAGGGACATTTACTTCGGCTCCTGTTTCCACAGTAGCAGGTTTTGTAGCATTTGTAGCAGTATTCCCTTTAACACCAGGTTCTGTATGGGTTACTTCAAGAATAACACTAGCAGGCATTTCAACAGATAATGGCATGTTATCTTCTGTGTTGATGATAACCGTAACCACTTCGCCTTCTTTCATTAAATCCGGTCTGTCCAAAGCTGCTTCCAGCAATCGAATTTGTGTGTAATCTTCGGTATTCATGAAATGATAAAATTCCCCATCGTTATACAAGAACTGAAACTTGTGTGTTTCCACACGTACATCTTCTAGTTTATGTCCAGCCGAAAAGGTGTTATCCAATACTTTCCCAGTTGTAACGCTTTTTAATTTGGTTCTAACAAAAGCTGGTCCTTTACCTGGTTTTACGTGTAAAAATTCTATGATTTTATAAATATCGTTATTATACCTGATGCATAATCCGTTTCTAATATCGCTTGTTGTTGCCATTTATTCTTTATCGTTTGTTGTTTGTTAAGATATTTTTTATTTAAGTTTTATTTGAAATCAATTCGATTTAAAATAACCTTTCATGATACCACGATGGGAATTCTTGATAAATTGCAAGATTTCATCCCTTTCTGGAGTTGCTTCCATTTCTGCCTCAATAATCTCTGAGGCTTGGGTATTGTTGTAGTTTTTTTGATATAAGATTCTATAGATGTCTTGTACTTCCCTAATTTTTTCGGTTGAAAAACCTCTTCTTCTCAAGCCAACAGAATTGATTCCTACATAAGACAGAGGTTCACGGGCTGCTTTTACAAATGGAGGGACATCTTTTCTTACCAATGAACCACCAGTAACAAAAGCATGGTTTCCAATGGAACAAAACTGATGAACAGCAGTCATACCTGCCAACACCACATAGTCTCCCACAGTAATGTGTCCTGCCAATGTACTGTTGTTTGAAAAAATACAGTTGTTACCAACAATACAATCGTGTGCAATATGGCAGTAAGCCATGATAAGACAATTGTTACCAATTACGGTTTTCATTTTATCTGTGGTACCTCTATTGATAGTTACACATTCCCTTATGGTTACATTATCCCCTATAATAGTAAGCGTGTCTTCATCATTGAATTTTAAATCCTGTGGTACAGCAGAAATAACAGCTCCTGGAAAAATATTGCAATTTTTGCCAATTCGAGCCCCTTCCATGATGGTAACGTTGCTCCCAATCCATGTTCCTTCTCCAATGATAACATTGTTATGGATGGTAGTAAAAGGATCTATAACAACATTTTTTGCTATTTTGGCTCCTGGATGCACATAAGCTAGTGGTTGATTCATTTTATATTAAGTTTTATTACTTACTTTTATTTTACTTTTGAAATTTGAGCCATTAGCTCGGCTTCTGCACATAATTTCCCATTGGCGTAAGCATAGCCTTGCATGTGGCAAATACCACGACGGATTGGGGAAATTAAATCGCATTTAAAAATTAAGGTATCTCCAGGAACTACTTTTTGTTTAAATTTCACATTGTCTATTTTCATGAAGAAAGTCAAGTAATTTTCTGGGTCTGGAACAGTACTTAGCACAAGGATACCTCCTGTTTGGGCCATGGCTTCCACAATTAAAACCCCAGGCATTACAGGAGCTCCAGGGAAATGGCCAGCGAAGAACGGCTCGTTCATGGTTACGTTTTTCATTCCAATAACATGACTGTCGGACAATTCAAAAATTTTGTCAATCAACAAAAAAGGCTGTCTATGAGGCAGCATGCTCATTATTTGATTCACGTCCATTAATGGCTCTTGGTTTAAATCTATTTTTGGAACATGGTTGCGTCTTTCGTTCTTAATAAGTTTAGACATTTTTTTTGCAAACTGTGTGTTTACAAAATGTCCTGGTTTGTTTGCTATCACCTTTCCTCTTAAACGCACACCAATTAGAGCCAAATCTCCAACTACGTCCAACAATTTATGTCTTGCAGCCTCGTTGGGATAATGCAAGGTTAAATTATCCAAAATGCCATTTGGTTTAACTGCAATGGCATCTTTTTTAAAAGCTACCTTTAACTTTTCTATGGTATTTGGTGAAATCTCTTTGTCTACATAAACTATGGCGTTGTTTAAATCGCCTCCCTTTATCAAACCATGTTCCAGCAGCATTTCCAGTTCATGTAAAAAACTAAAGGTTCTGGAAGATGCGATCTCCTCTTTAAAATCTGAAATATTCTTAAGGGTGGCATTTTGTGTTCCCAAAACTTTTGTGCCAAAATCCACCATGGTGGTTACCTGATATTCGTTGGAAGGCATCACTAGAATTTCACTTCCAGATTCTTCATCTGTATAAGAAATAACATCGGTTACAACATATTCTTCCCTAAATGCATCTTGTTCTACAACGCCGGATTTTTCTAAAACTTCAACAAAATATTTTGAAGATCCATCCATTATTGGTGGTTCGGAAGCATTTAGTTCAATTATAACATTGTCCAGATCCAATCCAACCAAAGCAGCCAATACATGCTCCGATGTTTGAATGGTAACGCCATTTTTCTCCAAACAGGTACCTCTTTGGGTATTGGTGACGTAATTTGCATTTGCTTCAATAACAGGTGTCCCCTCCAAATCAATACGCTTAAATGCAAATCCTGTGTTTACAGGAGCTGGTTTAAAAGTTAAGGTCACATTTTTTCCTGTATGTAGGCCAACACCATTTAAAGACACCTCGTCCTTTATGGTTTTTTGTTTAACTTCTGTATTAATTATTCCCATCTACTTTTTTTTCTAAATCGGTTATATTTTTAACAATTTTCGGTAAGTTCTTAAAATACACATAGGATTTGTTCCAGTCCCCATAGCTAAAAGCTGGAGACCCTTGCAAGGTTTCGTTGTCCTTGATACTTCTACCTATTCCGGATTGTGCTTGAATTTTAACATTATTACCTATGGTAATATGTCCTGCAAAGCCAACCTGCCCTCCTATTTGACAATTCTCGCCAATCTTGGTGGAACCTGCTATTCCTGTTTGGGCAGCTATAACTGTATTCTTGCCAATTTCAACATTATGGGCAATTTGAATTTGGTTATCCAGTTTAACACCTCTTCGTATAATGGTAGAACCCAATGTAGCCCTATCTATTGTAGTAGCTGCTCCAATATCTACAAAATCCTCTATAATAACGTTTCCTGTTTGTGGAACCTTATTATATTCCCCTTTTTCATTTGGAACAAAACCAAAACCATCTGCACCAATGATAACCCCTGAGTTAATGACACAATTGTTGCCAATGGAAGTTTCGGAATAAATTTTTACTCCTGCAAAAACAACCGTATCGTTACCTATAACCACATTATCTCCAATGTAACAATTTGGGAAAATTTTTACGTTGTTGCCAATTTTTACATTCTCGCCTATATAAGTAAAGGCACCAACATAAATTTGAGACCCATAAGTAGCAGAGTCTGAAATAAACGAGGGATTTTCTATCCCTTGTTTGTTAAGCTTTACCATATTATAATATTCCAACAACTTAGAAAATGACTTATAGGCATCTTCAACCTTTATAAGCGTGGTTTCTAAATGGTTTTCCGGAACAAAGGTTTTATTAACTATGGTAATGGATGCTTTTGTAGAATATATATAGGATTGATATTTAGGATTAGCCAAAAAGGTTAATGACCCTTTGGTCCCTTCTTCTATTTTGGAAAGTTTAGAAACTTCAACATCTGGATTGCCTACAATGTCGCCTTCTAATATTCCTGCTATTTGTTGTGCTGTAAATTTCATTCCAGCAAAAATAGGAAAAAAGTGCTAAAGTTTTTCTTTAGGATAACAGATATAATATTTTGTGACTGTTTTTGAGAGTGCTTTTAAGTTCAATTGGTCTGAAGCCTTAATAATATCCTGTATTTTACCGTTTTTATACAATATATTAATATGTTGCTTTTTAATTTGATAAGCTTGATTTGAAATCTCCCCAGTAAAGACAAAATAATTCGCTTCTTCGTTACTAATACCATAGGTCTCCATGAGCTTTTGAGCATGAACTTGAAGTTTTTCCTTTTTTATTTTTTTATTTTTAAGCTTTACTTTAAGCAAATCGCGATTAATGAGCATGTCGCAAAGGTTTTTTAGAACAAAATCCTCATGAAACTGCCATTCTTTCATGGCTGCAATAATATCGTAATCGTCCAATCTGGCAAACACGTCTAGCGTTTCCCTGTTAAAATTCTCACTGGTTATTTCCTGTTTTAAAAAGAATTGCAAGGCAGCACTTGCTTTCAAATCCACTCCCAAACTGGTTAGTTCCTTAGCTCGTTTTAACACCCTAATCAACAATTGTTCTGCTGCCAAACTGGTTTTGTGCAAATACACTTGCCAGTACATAAGTCTTCTTGCTACCAGAAACTTTTCTACACTATAAATGCCTTTTTCTTCAACTACCAATTCATTGTCCACAACATTAAGCATGGTAATTAAGCGCTCACTATTAATGTTTCCTTCAGCAACACCTGTATAAAAACTATCCCGTTTTAAATAATCGGCTCGGTCCATGTCCAGTTGTCCCGAAATTAACTGGCAAAGAAACTTTCTTGGGTGTTCGCCTTTAAAAATCTGGATGGCCAGCGTTAAACTTAAGTTAAAGTCTTTATTGAGCTGTTCCATAAAAAGCAGTGAAATTTCCTCATGGGAAACCCCATTTACTATACTATGTTCCATGGCATGGGAAAAAGGACCATGACCAATATCATGCAATAAAATGGCCATATAAAGGGCCTGTTCCTCATCGGCAGAGATGTCAATCCCCTTAAAACGCAACACATTAACAGCTTTTTGCATTAAGTGCATACAACCCAAGGCATGATGAAATCTGGTATGGTGTGCTCCTGGATATACTAAATAAGACATACCCATTTGCGAAATACGTCTTAAGCGTTGAAAGTATTTATGTTCAATTAAATCGAAAATTAACGAATTTGGAATGGTAATAAATCCGTAAATTGGGTCGTTAAATATTTTAAGTTTGTTTTGCACAATCAGGCTTAATCTTTGATATTAAAAATTTAAACAAATATACATGAACCATATAAATATTCTTTGGGTTGACGATGAAATTGATTTGCTAAAACCCCATATCCTTTTTCTTGAAAAGAAAAACTACCAAGTTACCACCTGCCAAAGTGGTACAGAAGCTCTTGAGATTTTAGACGACAAAAATTTTGACATTGTGTTTCTAGACGAAAACATGCCAGGATTAACAGGTCTGGAAACCTTAAATGAAATCAAGGAAAAACGCGATACGCTTCCTGTAGTAATGATTACCAAAAGTGAAGAGGAATATATTATGGAAGAAGCCATTGGCAACAAAATTGCCGATTACCTTATAAAACCGGTAAACCCCAACCAAATTTTACTGAGCATCAAGAAAAATTTGGATCATTCCCGATTGGTGTCAGAAAAAACCACATCCAATTACCAGCAGGAATTTAGAAAAATTGCCATGGACCTAAGCATGGTAAATACCTTTGAGGAATGGGCCAATCTATATCAAAAACTTATTTATTGGGAACTTCAACTAGAAAATATTGAAGATGCTGGCATGTTTGAAATTTTGGAATCTCAAAAAAGCGAAGCCAATACCCAATTTGGGAAATTTATAGACAAGCATTACCCAAGCTGGTTTGAACCACATACAGAAGCCCCAACCTTATCGCATACCTTATTTAAAAACAAAATTGTCCCAGAATTAAGCAAGGAACAGCCTACCCTTTTAGTAGTTATTGATAATTTAAGATATGACCAATGGAAAGCTTTTGAGCCCATAGTGAACAATTATTATAAAAAAGTGACAGAAACCCCTTTTTATAGCATTCTTCCAACAGCAACCCAATACGCTAGAAATGCCATATTTTCCGGATTGATGCCTAGCGATATGGAAAAACTGCATCCAGATTTATGGAAAAATGATACAGACGAAGGAGGCAAAAACCTGCATGAAGACGAATTTTTAAAAGCACAATTAAAACGCTTAGGCTTATCTCATTTAAAGACCGAATATCATAAAATTACCAATTTAAAAACCGGAAAAAAACTGGTTGACAACTTTAAATCCTTAAAAGATAACGATTTAACTGTGGTAGTTTATAATTTTGTAGACATGCTTTCCCATTCCAAAACCGAAATGGATGTGGTTAAAGAACTGGCTTCAAACGACAAGGCCTATCGTTCGTTAACACAAAGTTGGTTTAAAAACTCCCCACTTTTGGAAATGATTCAGCAAGCCCAACAACTAGGTTTCAAGCTGATATTAACCACAGATCATGGAACCATAAACGTAAAAAACCCTTCAAAAGTAATTGGAGATAAAGACACCAGTTTAAACTTACGTTATAAAACCGGTCGTAGCTTGACTTATGAAGACAAGGACGTATTGGTTGCCAAAGACCCAAAAAACATCCACTTGCCGTCCATAACCATGAGCAGTTCGTTTATTTTTGCAAAAGGGGATTTGTTTTTTGCTTATCCAAACAACTATAATCATTATGTAAGTTACTATAGAAATACCTATCAACATGGTGGTGTTTCTTTGGAAGAAATGATTATACCTTTTGTGGTGTTGAGCCCGAAATAAATCTGTGTAATGCAAAAAAATCCGTTGAAATACACAAATTATTAGTTTTTCTAAATTTTTATTCCTATCATTGTATGCAAAAATCAAACAATTTGAATGTTGATTATCGTATTGATGAGTTACAAACTGTTGCCAATCAACTCCTAAAAAACCTAAAAAGTAAAACCATTTTGCTTTACGGAAACATGGGAGTTGGCAAAACAACCTTAATAAAAGCGCTTGTTAAAGCCTTGGGAAGTATGGATGATGTTAGTAGCCCAACCTATTCCATAGTGAATGAATACGAATTAAAAGATGATAACATATATCATTTTGACTTATATAGAATAAAAGATCTTGATGAAGCCTATAATTTTGGCCTGGAAGATTATTTGAATTCTACCCACTGGCTCATTATTGAATGGCCAGAATTGATTGAAGATATAATAACCGATGATTTTGATTGTGTGACATTAACAATGAATGACAATCTCACTCGAAATCTCATATTAAAATAATTGTTTAACGAGCTAAAAAACCAAATAACCACCAAAATCTACCAAAAAAAAAGGTGATTACGGAAAAACCGTAACGAAAAAATGAAAAAAACGTGTTTTTAACACAATTTTAACATTTAAGCCTTTTAGCGTACTAAGTTCTCATATACATTTGGAGTATTAATTAATTAAATCCCTTAAGATTATGAAAACTAAAAAGTATGTAATTGCAATAGCAATTTTCGGTGGCATGTTGTTCACAGCTCAAGCAGCTAATTTATTCCAAACCAATGAAGACGCGCCAAAAATTGAAAGAAGTAAAATTAAAATTCCAGGACAAGGACAAGGACCTCAATAATATTGTCGCTAAAAAACAATTGTTTATAGGAACAATTATAGCTATAATAATTTCATTGACTCCTTATTTTTTTAATTTATACGAAAGTGTTCCAGACACTAAAGTTTGGGACACTTTTTTGTTTTCTTATGACAGTAAGTACTATGAAAGCATCTCTACATTAGCTTGGACTCTAATGAATAAATTAATTCCATTGATGTTATTGTTTATTTGGTTTTTTACTTGCAGACATTGGTGGTATCATACGCTTTTGGTCCCTATTGCCATGTATATTTATCAAGTAATAATAATATTAAATGATGACTTAAGTTTTACAGACAATACAAATCAAATTTTCTATCTATTGCCAATCATGGCATTTATAGTCCCATCTATTTATTTAATAAGGGCCCAAATGTTTAATAAGCTCAATACAGCCAACAAATCGTTGGAAGAGCTAGAGCAAGAGTTTATGATAAAGCCTACAACATTCTGGGAGAAAATAAAGCAGTATTTTTAAATTCCTATTTAACCATTCAAAAATTTATTCGTAATTTGACTCCTTATATAATGTGTGTCAACTATGTCTAAAGCTTTATCGCCATTTACCAAGCAACAATTACTTCCTCAAGAAGAAAAACTGGAAATTTTTAGTCGTAAGGGCAATCTATTTATTGGTATTCCCAAAGAAACAGCTTATCAGGAAAAACGGGTGTGTTTAACACCAGATGCTGTTTCGGCATTGGTTAATAACGGACACAGGGTATTATTGGAATCTGGTGCAGGTATTGGCGCCCATTTTACCGACAAGGAATACAGCGAAGCTGGAGCCGAAATCACAAAAGACACTGCCAAAGTATATGCCTGTCCCATGATTTTAAAGGTGGAACCTCCTACCCTTGAGCAAATAAACCTGATTAATCCGCAAACTATACTTATCTCTGCAGTCCAATTAAAAACCCAAACAAAAAAATATTTTGAAACCTTGGCTGCAAAACGAATCACAGCCTTGGCATTCGAGTTTATTAGGGACGAAACTGGCGCTTTTCCTGCTGTACGCTCGTTAAGCGAAATTGCCGGAACAGCTTCCGTACTTATTGCTTCAGAACTATTAAGCAATGTTAACGATGGAAATGGGCTCATGTTTGGCAATGTATGTGGTGTTCCTCCTATTGAAGTGGTTATTCTAGGCGCTGGAACGGTTGGGGAATTTGCTGCCAGAAGTGCTATTGGACTTGGAGCCAATGTTAAGGTTTTTGATAATTCCATTACCAAATTAAGACGTATACAGGTAAATTTAGGCAAGACCTTATTTACATCCACCTTACAACCAAAAAATTTAAGTAAAGCTTTAAAACGTTGCGATGTGGTAATTGCTGCTGTTAGAGGCAAAAACAGGTCGCCCATTTTGGTTACGGAATCCATGGTGGCCAACATGAAAAATGGTTCGGTTGTTATAGATGTCAGCATTGATATGGGAGGTTGTTTTGAAACCAGTGAAGTAACCTCACACAAAACACCAACCTTTACCAAACATGGCGTTATTCATTATTGTGTACCAAATATTCCTGCTCGATATTCCAGAACAGCTTCAATTTCAATAAGTAACATTTTTACGCCTTATCTTTTGAAAATTGCCGAGGATGGTGGCCTGGAAAATTCTTTGCGTTTTGACAGAGGTTTAAAGAATGGATTGTATTTTTACCACGGAATTTTAACCAGCAAACCTGTTGGGGAATGGTTCGATTTAAAACATAGCGATATCAATTTGCTTATTTTTTAAATTCCCAATAACAGCAAACCATTTTAATTCCTTGAAATTTTTAAGATAACATACATGAAATTACTACATCGAGTTGGGTATTATTTAGGTGGATTTGCCCTTGGATTGATTGTGCTGGCCTTTTTTTTAAATGGCAAAAAAGTGTCTTGCGATTATGGCCCTGAAGCCAGGGTTTTAAAAAACATCAATTTAAAACAGATTCAATATTCTGAAATCATTGAGTCTGCCATTTCCAATAAAAAAATAGAT
Source organism: Xanthomarina gelatinilytica (assembly GCF_000348685.1). GTDB lineage: Bacteria > Bacteroidota > Bacteroidia > Flavobacteriales > Flavobacteriaceae > Xanthomarina > Xanthomarina gelatinilytica. The sequence continues at coordinate 62,106 of NZ_ANLA01000010.1, forward strand.
TCCGTAGCCATTAGGGACATTTTAAAGCATGGTGACATAGATTTTTCCAAAAGCGACACCAGAAAGAAACCTTGTGGTATTTATGCTGTTGAAGGAAACATAAATAAAACCGAAGTTTTGTTAACGGTTGAAAACTGCGACAGTATCGCTACCATAAAAACCATTGATTGGCCATAAAAAAAGCCTGAAAAATAAATTTCAGGCTCTGCTATTAAAAATTGATTGAATTTTCCCTAATTCAAAACGATCCGTTTGGTTACCGAACCATTATTTTCTGTTTGAAAAGACAACAAATAAACGCCTTCTGGCAAATGTGACAAATTCAAACTTTTCTCGTTAGAAACCATTTCTTCTGTTCTAATGGTTCTTCCAAGCATATCGTATAATTGTATAGATTTTACAGCAATGTTACCATTTAATTTAATGTGAACCATTCCATCTCTAGATGGATTTGGATACACCTTAATATGGTTGGTAGCAACAGCTTCATTTTCTTCTATACCCAAGGTTGCTGGAGCTTCTACCACAAAAGATGGTGGATGAGCTTCCGTAAATTGGTTATTCCAGTTACTGGCAAACATCACTTTACTTCCATCCCTATTGGGAACAGCATGGGCTTGATGCGCATAACCTGTATTTTCATTGGTATGGTGATAAGCAAATCTTTGGATCATGTCTGAACCATCCAATTTAATTGCAAATACCTCTTTTCTTCCAACAGTTTGACAGCAGCCTTCGTTTACATATGCCCAACCTGGTCTAGAGGTGTTTCTGCAACTAATATGTCCATTCCACACACCATAATCTGAGGTATAATGAAATAGAGGTGTTTGAACTCCATCAGAAAGTCTAATCATTTTCATATAATAGTCGTTGCCTCTTGTTACAGGGTCACCAAAAGTTACATATACATCATTTCCGTTGGCGTCAATACCTAAATCACCATGTTTGGTGTAATCGTCTAAATGTCTTCTGTTTGTAAGATCTATATTGAACACTTTCATACCTTGATCGTCAGCACTTCCATCGGCTAAATAGCAAGACACGGCATATTGTCCAGACTGACTGACAGAAAACCAACCAATGGCAGCAGTTCCAATATTTCGGGTGGCCACAACCACATCGTTTTCAACATCATATACAATTAAAGTACGGTTACTTCCATTTCTTCCAATAAGACCTACATATTTATCGTCTATGGACATGTTTCCTTTTGAACCTCCATATTCAATTACCGAGTAATCACTAAAAGTACGTATGGTCTGTCTGTTGTTTGTGGTAACATCGTAACTCACAAATCTATTTCCAGAGATGCCATACATGATGTTAGGCTCGGAATAAGACCAAGTGGCTGAACTAGGGATTCCAGCCCAATATAAAAACTCATAAGTGTCTGCATCTAAAATGGCAGCTGGATAGCCTGCCAACTTAATTAAAGAACCATCAGAATTCCATGGTTCATCAAGTGAATAGTGATGTCTTACATTAAAGTCTGTTGTGCCAAAAACAGCAGCATCACTGATTCTAGTTAATTTATTACCAAATTCATTGGTGGTTTCCTGCAGATATCCTGGTTTAGGACCTGTAGGGGTTTGATAGGATTCGTATTGCACATTATTTAATTGAACCGTTTCTGGGTAGGTTTGGGCAGTTATAATGATGCTGAAAAATAAAAAATAAATAAAAAATACTCTTTGAAAACCCTCACGATGTGAGAATTTTCCAACATATAAATGTTTCATAATTAGGGGTTTTGCTATTAATCTTTTGCTAATCTATTAAAATACAGTTCATATTTAGGTCAAAAAAATTATAAATTCGATAAAATACATCATTTTTGTAAGTGTAATATTACTTTAAATGTATTTTGTAGTATTTATGTTACTTTTTAACGGTTCGTCGATCGACAAACTGCATGTTAATAGACATCAGGTTTATATACGCAGGGAATCTGGTTTTGGATTATATAAAAAATTAAAAGTAATTAACAGGTTATGAACAATTTATAGAACTTCATACTTCTCCTACAAGAACCATTTTGTGCATTTTAAATTGTAAAATGGTTATTTCATCTAAATAGTTCAAGAGAAATATTTTTAGAATAAAAAATTACATATTTTTAAAGTCTCTTTAAAAGCTATTAATCTATATTTTTTGCAGCCTAACAATTTTTTAAATTGAAACAATCTATTGCTTTTGTAGTGCCCTGTTTAAATGCTGGTGGAGCCCAACGCGTGGTTAGCTCACTGGCCAACTTACTTGTTGATGAATATCAGGTGCATATAATTGCCTTATATCCTTGTGAGCCTTTTTACAGATTGGACAAGCGTATTAAAATAGCTACTTGCCAAGACACCTACTTGCTTGAGCCAACCTTGTTACAGTCGATAAAAAACAATTACCTGTTGGTTAGGAACCTTGCAAAAAACTTAAAAAAATTACAAATAGATATAGCCATAGGTTTTTTGCCTGCTACAAACGTCTATACCATCTTGGCGTGTAAAATGGCCAAAATACCAAGTATTATAAGCGAAAGGGCCAATCCGGAATTTAACCGTATCAACAAAGTCTGGCACACAATCAGAAAGCTTGTTTACCCTTATGCGCATTGCTTGGTGGTTCAAACAGAAGGCACAAAAAATTATTTTAAACACTATGTGAATTCTAAAATCCAGATAATTAAAAACCCCAACAATACAGAACTTTTGGATAAACGCGATGCCAATACTCCAAAAGAAAACATCATTCTTAATGTAGGCAGGTTAATAGACCTTAAAAACCAAGATTTGTTAATTCGTGCTTTTTCCAATATAAAAAATACTGATTGGAAAGTGGTTCTGCTTGGGGATGGCGATAATTTTGAAAGTTACAAACAGCTTATTTCCAATTTAGGGATGCAGGATCAAATACTGTTGGCTGGAAACATTAAAAACATTTCGGAATATTATAACAAAGCAAAAATATTTGCTTTTACTTCCAAACACGAAGGGTTCCCAAATGTTATTATTGAAGCCATGTCCTATGGTTTGGCATGTATTTCAACCAATTGTCCCTATGGACCATCCGAAATCATCCAACATAAAGTGAATGGGATGTTAATACCTGTTGGTGATCAACAAGCTCTGGAAGAAAATCTTTCAAGATTAATGAATGACACCAAGCTACAAGCCAAATTCAGTGAAAACGCCAAAGAATCGGTTGAGGCATACTCACCTACAGAAATAGCCTCGCAATGGCGTAAACTTATCCATAAACTCATTAGCAATAATTAAGTCTTCTTTTGAAATATAAAAAACATATCAGCTCTTTATTTCATAACCTTAGAAAAAACCCTATGGTCATGAATATTGTTGCAGTTGCAGCTGTAACCTTAATTGTGAAAGGCTTTGGTTTTTATAAAGAAGTGGTCATTGCAAGCAATTTTGGACTCTCTGAGCTTTTGGATACATTTTTAATAGCCTCTTTGGTTCCAGGGTTTATATATCAGGTGTTTTTAAGCGCATTTAAGTCGGTTTTTATTCCCAATTATATTATGGAACAAAAAACAGGCAGATCCATAGCATCTTTTCAAGCCACTAGTTTTATTGTAACCATTTCCACCACCTTCTTTTTTATGCTTCTTGCGTATTTGTTTACCAATACGTTTTTGGAACTGTTTTTTCCTAACCATACAGAAGCCTATTATCATCTAATTAAAGTTCAGTTTTTTTTCTTGCTTCCCTGTATTTTGTTTTGGGGGCTTTCCTCTTTGTTAAGTGGTTTGCTGAATATTCACGATGAGTTTAAATATTCTACTATTTACCCTGTATTTACTTCAATTTCCATCTTGATTTTATTGCTTTTTTTTAAAGATGTCTTTCAAGAGAAAGTGCTTGCCATAGGTATGTTAATAGGTAGTATTCTTGAGTTTACATTTTTGGCCTTAATTGCCAAGTCCAAAAAAATCATTCAAATAAGCAAACCGGATTTTAAGACCGATGGCACAAAACTAATGTTCAATCAATTACCCGCAAAAGTAAGTTCTGGGTTTTTATCTGGCTTGATCCCTATTACAGATCAATATTTTGCTGCACAATTGGTAGTGGGCTCCATTGCAGCTTTAAATTACGCCTTAAAAATACCTGCTTTTTTTACTGCCATAGCTGTTTTGGCGTTATCCAGGGTGTTATTGCCCCATTTTTCCAAATTAATAGCCAATAACAAACACGAAGCGTCTAAGCAGTTAAACAGGATGTTGAAATTTGTGTTTATTTCACTTGTGCTTGTCATTATTCCCATCATTGTTTTTTCTGAAAACATTGTATCCTTTATTTTTGAAAGAAACGAGTTTACCTCCCAAGATTCCTTATTGGTTTCAGAATTACAGATTTTCCTGCTAATAGGTGCACCATTTTATATATGCGACAATATAATTGTGCAATTTTTAACCAGCTTGAACAAAAATGCCTTTATGGCTTATGTGTCTTTTGGAAGCATGTTGTTAAATATTATTTTGGATTATATTTTTTTAAAACTATATGGCATTTATGGAATTGTACTTTGTACCACTACTCTATATATTGTAAGAAGTTTGGTGCTTTTTTCCTATGCCAACAAACAAAAGAAGTATTATTGATAGTATGAGACATTTTTTTAATAAGTATCTTGTTCCATTATGTTTAAAAATATGTGTAACCTGTTTTTTATAAGTGCATTATGAATTTGAAAGCGTTGGTACCAACATACAAACCCTTGGAAAAGGCTTCTAGCTTCGACTATAAATTTACTGTTTTCACACCAGTTTATAATCGTGCAGAAACCATTCATCGTGTGTTTGAGTCGCTTGAAAAACAAACATTCAAAGATTTTGAATTGATAATCATCAATGATGGTTCCTTGGATAATTCCCATGAAGTCATTCAAGAATTGATGGGTCCTTCCAATTTAAATATACGTTATATAAACAATGCCGTTAACCGTCATAAAATGGCTTGTCTTATGGAAGCAGTTGCCATTGCCAAAGGAGAGTTTTTTCTTCCATTGGACTCTGATGATGCTTGTGTTGAAAATGCCCTTGAAGTGTTTATTGAAAGGTACAACAGCATTCCTGAGGATAAACGACAAAAAATAAGTGGCGTAACTTGTTTGTGCGCAGATCAAGATGGACATTTGGTAGGCGAAAAATTTAAGGAAAGTCCGATGTATAGCTCTACGTTTGAAAACAGACTTAAAAACGAAAGCCTTAAGGAAAAATGGGGTTTTACCAAAACAGATATTTTAAGAAGCATTTATGTACATCCTGAGAATTTTTCCAAAGGCTGCATTCCTGAAGGTATATTATGGAATCTAATTTCAAAAGAAGGTTTTAAGATTATGTACACAAACGATGTCCTTAGAACCTACTATTTAGACACTTCCAACAGGGTCTCCATAGAAAAGCATGAAAACAATGCGTTAGGAATGGCTATTTTTTCATTATGCTTGCTAAATTGGTTTTACGAAGATTATTTTTGGAAAAACCCAAAGGTTTTTCTAAAAAGGATATTCACCCTTTTACGTTCAGCCAATTATTTAAATTATAAAAAACAGGATTACACCAAAGCGCTAAACAATTTCAGTTTAAGAATTATATTTACCATAGGTTGGCCATTTAAAAAATTAACCACTGTTATTTAAGCTGCAACTTAAATTAAAGAATGAAAATATTAAAATACATATTACTCTCCATCACCTTACTTAACTTTGTATCCTTTAGCGCCATTGCTTTTGGCTCAGGAGTTGGAAGTGTGGTGAGTGCCATGTTTTTTATTTTAATTTTGTTCTATTACTTTGTAAGCCCAAAACCAAAATTGGTTACTTCCTTCATTGTTTTGGGCCTTGCCTATCATTTAATTGCAGGTATAAATTATTCAGGGGAAATAAGGGATTTTTATCTGGATGCATTAAAATATTTCATATTCATAATTGGAATTGTGTATTTGGCAAAAGATACCACGCATACCGAATTGGGCTTATTTGCCTTTATTGGGTCCATGAGCATTTTGGTAAACGCAGTAGCTTTTTCCACTCTTTATGGTAGGTATGGAGGTTTTTATATAAACCCAAACAATGCTGGAATAATTTGTTTGATTGCCTTCTCCTTAACGTTTAACATTAAAAACACCATTTTAAAATTAGGCCTACAACTACTTATAGTCACAGCAGGAATCATGACACTATCCAGGTATTTCATTTTATTACTGGTACTTATTAATGTGATAGCAATTATATCCAACAAAAAAAACAGTGTTAGTTTGGTGGCTGGAAGTATCGCCATAGTGATAGTTTTAACCGTTTCTTCCATTTTTAATCTGAATGCCGTAAGGTTTTCTGCTTTTCAAAGTTTGTTTGGTGGTGATCAAATTGAAACAAAAACCATTACAGAAAATTCCAGAAACGAAACTTGGGCTTTATATACCGATGTTATTTTGGACAATCCAGTATTTGGTGTAGGCTACAATGCACTACACGGCAAAAAAAACAAACATATTGATGTAGGTGTGGGAGTTCACAACACTTATTTAATGGCTATTGGAGAATCAGGAATCATCCCCTTTATGTTATTCATCATTATTTATTTATCGCTTATGTTTAGAAGCTTTAAACACCTTTACTCCAATCCCGAATATGCCTGTATTGCTACCATATTGGCTACATATCTATTGGTATCCCATAATTATTTTGATAATTTCTTGGTACTGTTTACCTCTATTTGGCTTTATCAAAGAGTAAAATACAGTCCAGAAAACCAAACCCTTAACACTTTAAACCCTTAAACAATATGTGTGGAATTTACGGCTCTACAATACCTTACAATAACGCTCAGATCAATGAAAAACTGGAACGCTCTAATTTTAGAGGTCCAGACAAATTGAAGTTTGATTATTTTGGGGACAAAAACCAAGTCATTTTTGGCCATAACAGGTTGGCTATTATAGATTTGGACGAACGTTCCAACCAACCTTTCACCTATCAGGGAAACATTCACCTGGTTTTTAATGGTGAAATCTATAATTTTCAAGAAATCAAAAAGGTTTTGATAACCAAGGGCTACACCTTTAATACAACCAGTGACACTGAAGTTATTTGTGCTGCTTATTTGGAATATGGGGAAGACTGTGTCAGCCATTTTAACGGCATGTTTGCCTTTGTTATTTTCGACCAGGTTAAAAACCTTTTTTTTGGAGCTAGGGACAGGTTGGGACAAAAACCTTTTTATTATTATCACAATGGGAAAGATTTTGAATTTGCCAGTCAACTATCGGTTGTACAACTTTACAATCAAAATTTAAGTGTTTCAAAAAAAGCTATCTCTTTGTACTTGGCTTGGGGAGTGATTCCTGATCCTTATTCCATATTTAACGAAATTAAAAAACTTCGCGCAGGACATTCGTTTGTATTCGATTTAAACACTTACACCTTTACAGAAAAAACCTATTGGGATATTGACTATAAAGGGGAAAATGCATATAAAGGTACGTTTGAAGAAGCTGCTAATGAATTGGACCACACCTTGAAAGACGCTGTTAAACTTCGTTTGTTTGCCGATGTTCCTGTTGGAATTTTCCTTTCAGGTGGTGTGGATTCCTCTGTGGTGGCAGCATTGGCAACCAAAAGCACCAACAGTAAGGTAAAAACGTTTTCGGTGAAATTTAATGAAAAAGGATTTGACGAAAGCCTTTATGCACAACAGGTGGCAGATCATTTACAAACAGACCACCATGTGATAGAATGCAATTACGAGGAAGGCAAAAGCCTGATAAAAAACTTTTGCCATTTTTATGATGAACCGTTTTCAGATTCGTCTGCCATCCCTTCCATGCTCTTGGCAAAACATACAAGAGAAAAAGTTACCGTTGCGCTTTCTGGGGATGCAGGAGACGAAAGTTTTATTGGCTACCACAGATACAACTGGATTAAAAAAGGTCAGAAAATAAATATGTTACCTTTGTTTTTCAGAAAATTTTGCGCTTCTATTTTAAACCTATCCTCTAATTATAGGCTTAAAATAATAGCCAAGGCACTAACCTATAAAAACACAGATGATGTGTATTTGGCATCTATGACCAATCTAGATTTTTCATGGATTAAAACCAATGTCGATGTTTACGATTTAGAAGAAATAAAATACCTGAAACACAAAAAGAAGAATTTATTTGAACGCATTTCGGATTTCGATTTGAAAACCTATCTCATTTGGGATATAAACACTAAAGTAGACAGAGCAACCATGGCATTTTCCTTAGAAGCCAGAGCACCTTTACTGGATTACAGAGTGGTGGAATTTGCAAGGTCCTTACCTACTTCCTTTAAATTTAAAGGGAAAAACCAAAAACGTATTTTAAAGGAAGTTCTTTATAAATATGTGCCCAAGCATATTTTTGACAGACCAAAATCTGGGTTTTCCATGCCTTTTGCCGAATGGTTTAAAACAGATTTAAAAGACTTTGTACTTACTGAGTTAAGTGATGAGAACCTTAATAAAATACCTTGTATTGAACCTGAGATTATTAGTGCATACATTAAACAACACATGGATGGCAGCTGGAACCGGTTTACCATTATTTGGCAAGTATTGGTGTTAAAACAATGGTTGGACAATAATGGAAAAGGCTACGAAGTAAAATGAGATCCAAAAAAATAAATATTGTTTTTGTAATCCCTTCCCTTGCTGCAGGAGGAGCCGAACGCATATTGTCTTTTGTGGCTCAAAATGTAAACAAAGAGCTTTTTAAAACAACGCTCTTGGTTACTGGTTACCAAAAAGACACAGTATATCATTTAACAGACCTGGAGATTGTTTACCTAAACAAACCAAGGGTTTTAAAATCGTTTTTCAGTATTTTTTCGTATATAAAAAAGAACAAACCAGATGTGGTTGTAAGCTCCATAGTGCATTTAAATGTGTTAATAGCCTTTATGTCGCCATTTTTTAGCAATACCAAATTTGTGGCTCGTGAAGCCAATGTGCTGAGTGTTTTAAACAAATACAACCCTTCCTCCTCCATATTCTTTTCAAAACGCGTGATCAATCTGGCTTACAAACTGGTGGATTGTATTATTTGCCAATCAACAGACATGCAACAAGATATGGTAACCTATTTTCATGTTAAAAAAAGCAAAACGGTTCTCATTAACAATCCCATTACAAACAATTTCAATTTAAAAACCAGAACAAAAAGTGAGCAAGACACCATTAGGTTTATTACCATTGGGAGGTTGAGTAAAGAAAAGGGGCACCTAAGAATTATTGAAGCCCTCTCTCAAGTAGATTTTCCTTTTAAATATACCATTATTGGCAATGGCAAAGAAAAAGAAACCATCTTTGAGAGCATAAAACAAAATGGATTTATGGACAAGATTGAATATGTTGCATTCACCAAGGAAGTGGATACCTATTTAGCAAAAAGCGATTTATTTTTGCAAGGTTCTTTTGTAGAAGGGTTTCCAAATGTGCTTATTGAAAGCTGTGTTGTTGGCACACCTATTTTGGCTTTTAGGGCACCAGGTGGTTTGGATGAAATTATTGAAATTGGAGAAAATGGCTATATTGCAGAAACAACCGAAGAATTTATCAATTATTTAAACAACATAAACAAGAGTTATGATTTTAATCCTGAAACCGTTAGCCAAGTAGTAAAACAGCGTTTTAGCAAGGATAAAATTATTTCTAAATACGAAAGTTTATTTCTAAATTTGGTTAACTCAAACTAAATGACAAACAAAAAAAAGATTGCTTTATTTGTTCCTGCAATAGGATTTGGTGGAGCTGAAAAAGTTGTTAGCCTGCTTACTTTCGAATTGCCAAAATATTTCGATGTCACCTTGATATTGCTTTACGATGTTAAAAAACTTCCCATCTCAAACGATGTGAAAGTTATTTTGCTCTCCAAGGAAGGTGAAACATTCAAAACCTCTCGCATCAGTCATTTTACAGACTATTTCAAATTTCTTTTTCAATACACAAAAGTTTTGAAAGCCGAAAAAATTGATGTGGTTGTTTCGTTTATGCTTCGTCAAAATATCATGACAGGATTTGCAAAAATGTTCAACCCTCATTTAAAATCCATTATCAGTGAAAGGTGCTTTCCCTCTAAACGTTACACAAACACCAAGCTGACTTCGCTTATCACCAAAACCATGATTCCTTTGTTTTACAATAGGAACAACAAGCTTTTTTCAAATTCTATTTATATAAACGAAGATTTAAAAAAGCACTTTAATGTTAACATTGACACAAGTGTTATTTACAATCCAACTGTTTTAAACAAGGAAAAGTTACACATAGACAACCACAATCACTTAACAGAAACCTTTAAAGTGGTTACTGTTGGACGTTTAATTCCGGTAAAAAACCAACAACACATCCTGAAGAGCTTAAGTATTCTACCCAAAAACATTCAATTGGATATTTATGGAGATGGCGACCTGCTCGAGGAATTAAAGCAATTGACTACAGATTTAAACTTGCAGAACCATGTTGATTTTAAAGGTAATGTGCTTAATGTGCATTCAGAAATTATAGATAGCCACTGTTTTGTGTTAAGCTCTTCGACCGAAGGTTTTCCAAACGTACTTCTTGAGGCCATGTCTGTTGGCTTACCAGTAATAGCAACTAACTGCATGTCTGGACCCTTGGAACTGTTAAATGAGAACGAACCTGTAACTATTGAAAAAGGAGGGTTTTACAAAGCCAAATATGGTTTATTGGTAAATGTAGATGATGTAGAAGGTTTGGCCGAAGCTATCAAATATTTTCAGGAAAACAACGAACAAAGAATGGTTTATGGTGGTTTGGGCTATTCACGTTCCAAAGATTATGGGATTGATAAAATTGGATTACAACTAAAAACACTTATTGACAGTGTTTGATAAATCATAATAATACAAGAAAACAGATACTTAAGTAAGTATCAAAAACTTGAACTGATTATAATTCTATGGCAAAAAAAATCTGTTTAGTAGGTGGCGAGGATGTACATAAAAGGATTCTTTTGTCCAGCTATTTAATGGATGCCGGTTTTCAAGTAACCATAGTTGGAACAAGTGACCATAAGTTCCCTAAATCTGTTAACTATATTTCCTACAACCTAAACAGGAGCTTCTCTCCTATTGCTGATTACAAAACAATTGTATGGCTTAAACGGTTTTTTAAGGATAATGCGTTCGATTTAATTCATACGTTTGATACCAAGCCGGCATTCTTGGTGCCATTATCGCAATTAAAAACCAATACACCTATAACCAGGACAGTCACAGGCTTGGGCACCATTTTCATGTCCCAAAGCCTTTTTAGCCATATTTTAAGAAAGGTTTATATCCTGCTTCACACCTTGGTAAAAAACAGAATAACCAATACCATTTTTCAAAACGAAGACGATAAGGACCTATATTTAAAACACAACTTGATCTCAAACTCCAATTACAGTTTAATATTAAGCAGCGGCATTGAATTAAAGCAAATAACCCAAAAAGCCAAACGGAACAACAATCCCTTCACCTTTATTTGTGTTGCCAGATTGGTTTATGAAAAAGGCATTATCAATCTATTGGAAGCAGCCAGGATATGCCGTGACAAAGGCCACGATTTCAAATACTTATTGGTTGGTCCTTTAGAAGAAAATTCCAAAAAACTAAACAAAGATATCCTCCTGCAATATTCAGATATCGTAGATGTATTGGGTTCCAGAAACGATGTTTTGAATTTACTGGAATCATCTGATGCTTTTGTGTTACCTACCTTTAGAGAAGGGTTTTCCAGGGTTTTACTGGAAGCAGCTGCAGTTGGTTTACCCATAATTTCAACAAATGTTACAGGTGTGAGGGATTTTACCAGACATGGCAAAGAAGCGCTTTTGGTTGAGCCAAAAAATTCGCAAGCTTTGGCTGAAGCCATGATTAACATAGCCACAAACAAGGAATTAGCCGATAAATTAGTCGAAAATGCCTTAAAACACGTTAAAGAGTTTAGTCTTGAAAATGTATCTAAACAATATATAACTATATTTAACACAGCTATTAATCATAATTAAAATCATGAAAATTCCATTTTCACCTCCATACATTAACCAAGATGTCATTCAGGAAGTTAACAGTGCTTTAGAGTCTGGTTGGATAACCACTGGGCCTAAAGTAAAATTATTGGAAGAATTGGTTTGCGAATACACTTTGGCACCAAATACCCTTTGTGTCAATTCGGCCACTTCTGGGCTTATGCTGGCCTTAAAATGGTACGGAATTGGCTCTGGAGACGAAGTCATCATTCCTGCTTATACCTATGCTGCAACTGCTTTGGCTGTGATACATGTAGGAGCAACTCCTGTAATGGTTGATGTTGAGGCCGATTTTAATATTTCGATCCATAACATGGAAAAAGCCATTACAAGCAAAACCAAAGCAGTAATTCCAGTAGATATAGCTGGTTGGCCATGTGATTACGAAGCCATTGATGCCCTTGTTAAAAACAAAAAAGATTTGTTTAAACCTTCCTCTGAAAACCAGGAAAAACTAGGCAGGATTTTAGTGATATCGGATTCTGCACACTCCATTGGAGCTACATACAACAACCAATATTTAGGAGCCATTACAGATATTACCGTATTTTCATTTCATGCTGTAAAAAACGTTACCACTGCCGAAGGTGGAGCTGTTTGCATTAATTTACCAAAACCATTTAATAACCAGGAAGAATACAACTACCTGCGTTGTTTTTCTTTAAACGGCCAGACCAAAGATGCTTTTACCAAATCGAAAGCTGGTGGCTGGAGATACGATATTATCTACCCTGGATTAAAAATAAATATGCCAGATATTTTGGCTGCCATTGGTGTTGCCCAATTGCCTGAATATTTTGAAAAAACCCTGGATAAACGCGTGGAGATCTATGAGTACTATCACAAGTTTTTTCAAGCTAAAGCATGGGCTGTCTTGCCTCCTTACAAAAGTGAAAACAAAACATCTTCCTGTCATTTGTATGCTTTGCGAATAAAAGATATATCAGAAGCCACCAGAGATGCCATTATTGAAGAGATTTCAAAAAATGGAGTGGCTGTTAATGTGCACTTTCAACCGTTACCTTTACTAACACTGTTTAAGAACATGGGCTATGATATAAATGCTTTTCCCATGGCTTTTAATAATTACAAGTGTGAGATCTCGCTGCCTATCTATCCGCAACTTACCCAAAAAGAACTTGAATATATAGTAAACACAGTAACTAAGGCTGTTGAATCTAAAATATGATAAAACGCATTTTTGATATCATTTTTTCTTTTTTGGGTTTAATTTTATTACTACCTTTATTACTCCTTATAGCATTACTAATTAAACTGGAATCCAAAGGCTCGCTTTTCTATTTACAAACAAGAGTTGGCAAGCATAATAAAGATTTCAAAATATTTAAATTTAGAACCATGTTTGTTGGCTCTGACCAAAAAGGGTTGTTAACTCTTGGAGACAGAGATCCACGAATAACCAAAACAGGTTTTTTTTTAAGAAAATATAAATTAGACGAACTTCCCCAACTAATTAATGTTTTTATTGGCAACATGAGTTTTGTTGGCCCAAGACCAGAAGTGCGCAAATACGTAAATTATTATTCTCAAGAAGATTTAATAATTTTAAGCGTGAAACCTGGAATTACAGACTACGCTTCCATAGTTTACAGAAATGAAGCAGAACTGTTAAAAGGCGTCAACAATCCAGAACAGTTTTATATTGAAACCATCATGCCGGAAAAAATAAAATGGAACAAGAAATATATTAATAGCCACAATCTGTTAACAGATTTTAAAATTATTTTTAAAACGATTCAAATTATTATTTCATGAGGGAAGTTTCTAATGGTTATTTTGTTATTTCTTTGGATTTTGAGTTGCATTGGGGCATTTTCGATAAAAGATGTGTGGCAGAATACAAAGAAAACCTGGAGAATGTTAAGTTGGTCATTCCCAAATTATTGGAGCTTGCAGAAAAACATGATATAAAACTAACTTTTGCCACTGTAGGCTTGTTATTTGCAAAAAACAAAGCAGAACTCCTAAACAACAACCCTAAATTGCTTCCTGGCTATTCCAAGCCAAGGTTTAGTCCATACAATCAATTAGACACCATAGGAAATTCAGAATTGGATGATGAATTCCATTACGCATCCAGTTTAATAGATTCAATAATAGAAACCAATAAACATGAAATTGGCACTCATACCTATTCGCATTACTACTGCTTGGAAGATGGCCAAACCATAGATCAATTTGAAGCCGATTTGATTGCAGCCATAGCTTGTGCTGCCAAAAAAGGCATTAGCATAAAAAGTATTGTGTTCCCCAGAAACCAAGTAAACAAAGCGTATTTGGAAGTTTGCTCCAAACATGGCATTACCTCCTTTAGAGGAATAGAAAAGCATAGGATTTATAATACCGAAGATAGAAATCTCAACAAAAAGCAATCCATTAGAGCGCTTCGACTCATAGATTCTTATGTAAACATTACAGGTTACAATACTTATCCCATTAATAATTTAAACACCATAAAAGGTATTACAAACATACCATCAAGTAGTTTTTTAAGACCTTATAGCAAAAGCCTAAGCGCTTTAGAGCCTTTAAAAATAGCTCGTGTTAAGAAGGCCATGACACATGCAGCCAAGCATAATGAATTGTTTCACCTTTGGTGGCATCCACATAATTTTGGCAAACATATGGATGAAAATTTTAAAGGTTTAGAGGCTATTTTAAAACACTACATACACTTAAACAATAAGTTTAGGTTTAAAAACGTAACTATGGAAGAATTAGTTAGTTTGGTTTAAATTCTATTTGAAATTTATTTGTGTTTCCAACCACCAAATAATTTACCAAATCCTTCTCTCTTTTGGTGTAAATCTTAATATTGGAAATAGGTTCCGGATTTCTATAGAGCAAATCTAATATGGTTCTATTTAAAAAATTCAAATTTTTGTCTTCCATATCAACTTGCCTTAATTCATTTAAATCAATGGTCGTGTCCAAAGGCTTGATGAACACTTCCGGATCTGCCTTTAAATTGGGTTTTGCCGAGTTTTTAAATTGGAACTTTAGTTTCTTAAACAACAAGTTTACGTTTTTGTCCCTTAAGTATTGCTTTAACCTAAAATAAAGAGCCAATAAAGAAGCTGTCAACCTGCATTTTATATTTGAAGCATCATACAGGATATGACAATCATAACCATACTCTTCATTGGTCCATTTGGTTTTATATTCATACTCTCCCTTGGAAAAATCCAATATTTGTATGTTGTTGTCAAAACACCATTCTATAAGCTTTCCTAGCTCTATATGGCCAATGTTAAACTTGTAGTAATCTGGATTGAAGGCTTTTACAGAGCCTATCATTTTATTTCCTTCAATATATGCCAAAGACATGGAAATTGGCTTATTGTCTACATTCACACAAATTAAAAGCGCCTTTCCTTTTTGAATCATTGGAAATATCAATTCATGGTAAAAATTCCATTTTGCAATGATGTTGGTGTCAATCTTCAAGTCCTTATGTCTTTCTACTATTAATTTTTTAAAATAAGTCAAGGCCTCGTCACATGCTTCTTTAGAGGTATCTTTATAATATATTTTATAGGATACCGAAAAGCAGTTTTCAAATTTTCGCAACGTGCTTCGATGCTTGTTCCTGCTTTTGGCACTCATTACAGAAGCCATGTAGTCTTCCAAACTGTTGAACCCTTTAAAATTGGCAAGGAACCCTTTGTACTGCCTTATTTTATAGCCTTTTAAGCGACCAACATCACTGGGAAATTTATTGGTGTTTGCAAATTCAGGTACATCATAAACCAAAAAGGTTTTGTTTTCATAATCGGTTGCTGCTTCATTTAAATCGTAGGTAATTCCGTTGGTAACATTTTTTCCAATATTAACATAATAAGGAAGAAACGCATGTTTTATAAACTTAACGTTTGGAATAAAATTGAAAGCATAAGGCTGTTTTCCCTTAGCAAAATGCTTAAGCCATAACTCTTGATATAGATGTGATGTAAAGGGATTACGACTCATTTTTAGCAACTTTTATTGTGTATTTTTCACCAAAGGCATAATAGGTTTCTTCTTGATTTTCATCGAAATATAATTCAATCGATTGTGCTTTTTGAGGATTCATGTATAAAAAATCATAAATAGCACGTCTCACCGATAAGAATTCCGGACTTTCTATATCCAATTTCTGCAAATGTGCTTTTTGAGGCTTGCCATCCCCTATTTTTTCAACATGGAAAGGCTCTATAACAACAGGTTCCGGCTTGTTGTCGCCAAACAATTTGTATTTAAGCTTATGATAAATTTTGTTGTAATTTTTTTCCCTGAAAACACGTTTAAAATTAAAATAAAACACCACAAAATTGGCAATAAAAACACTTATTATGGATTTTGAGTCGTACAATAGATGATAATGAGTTTGGTAGGTGTCACTACTCCATCTTTTTTTATATTCAAAATCCCCTTGGGTATAATCAAAAATTTTAATGTTGTTTTCAAAACTCCACTCCAGCATTTTCAAAATAGTTGTATGACCTATATTGTATCTATAAAAATCTATGTCAAAAACAGTTAAGGCTTCAATTAGTGTATCACCAAAATGATAACTAAACGTAACGCCAATGGGTTTTTTATCGCAATAAATCACAAACAAAGAAGCCGTTTTCTCGTTTATCATGCTGTAAGCCAATTCGGTGTAATAATTCCATACCACAGGATTTAGCTCACCACATGGTTCGTTTTTATTGGCATAACGTTTTTCAAAAAGATGATAAAACTCCTGAAACACATTCTTAAATTGTTCTTGGGAAATATCCCCAAAATACATCACATAATCCACGTTAAAACTTGCCTGCAATCTCTTAATGTTCCGTTTAAGTTTAGAACGTGTATTGGACTTGTATATAGATCTTAAATAATCATCTAAACTCTCGTAATTAGAAACCCTGGTTATATAACCTTCATATTGAAATATTTTTTTTAACCTTAAAGAACCATATGGTTTAAAGGTTGGTAAGTTAAAATACGTAGGAATATCCCTTATCAAAAAAACCTTATTCTTGTAATCTTTCTCTTTTTGGGTGGAAATTTCATAATCGAACCCATTGGTTAATTTTACGCCTACATTTATGTAATATGGCAAAAATTTATGTTTCACAAAACTGACCCTATCAATGAAACGAAAAGAAATCCCTTTTTCATTTTTATTAAAATGTTTTGTCCATATATCAATAAAAGATTTTGAATTAAACGGATTTAATGTCATTATGCAATTGGATAGTTTTAAAAACTAAAATAAAAATTTAGGTAGAATAAGTGGATAAATACCTCATATTTTAGATGTATGAAATAAAAACTATTATGAACGGTTCACTTTTAAAACATACTATCGTTTTTTTTGTATATTAGTCCTTTCAGGAATAGCCCTGAAAATTTTAATATTTTAATGACATTCTTCCCTTTTTTTAATTTTTAGCATGTTTAAAAGCATTAAGTTTGCTCTTAAACCAAATAGTTTCATTAATTAATACAAACGATTAAATACCATTTTATTCAGATTAAAGAAACGCATTAATTTAAATAAAATCTAAAAACGTAAAAATTAGTTATTTATCGTATTTATTTGATGATTGCTGTTGAAACGTAGATATTTACTATGGCTAAAAATGTATCTGATTTGAATTCCAAAATATGGTTATCTGCACCACATATGAGTGGTCATGAAGAAAAATTCATCAAGGAAGCATTTAACACAAACTGGATTGCGCCTTTAGGACCAAATGTAAATGGGTTTGAAAAGGATTTGGAAACCTATTTGGGCAACAACGTGCATGTTGCAGCTTTAACAACAGGAACAGCTGCCATACATATGGCTTTATTGCTATTGAACGTAACAACCAACGACGAGGTAATATGCCAAACAAAAACATTTGCAGCCTCGGTTAACCCAGTAACCTATTTAGGTGCAAAACCGGTTTTTGTTGACAGTGAAAAAGACACGTGGAACATGTGTCCAGATTTATTGGAGCAAGCCATTAAAAATAGAATAAACCAAGGAAACAAACCAAAAGCCATAATTGTTATAAACCTTTATGGCATGCCACATAAAGTGAAAGAAATAAAAAACATATCAAACACATACCATATCCCTATTATTGAAGATAGCGCCGAAGCCTTGGGTAGCAGCTACTTTAATGATAAATGTGGTACTTTTGGCGACTTGTCCGTTTTGTCTTTCAATGGAAATAAAATCATTACAACGTCTGGTGGTGGCGCATTGGTTTCAAAACACATTCACACAAAGGAAAAGGCCATTTTTTTAGCAACCCAAGCCAAAGAAGCCGGTTTGGAATACACACATAAAACGGTAGGATACAACTATAGAATGTCCAACATTTTGGCTGGCATTGGCAGAGGTCAAATGGAAGTTTTGGAAACATATGTGAGGTTAAGAAGGAAAAATCATCAATATTATTTAGAACACTTAAACGACATTAAAGACATACGTTTTTTAAAAGAACCCGAAGGGTTTTTCTCCAACAGGTGGTTAAGCTGCATCCAGCTAAGTTCCCAAAGCATGAGAGATCAGCTACTTATGTTGTTGCAAAAACATAACATAGAAGCCAGGCCTTCATGGAAACCCATGCACTTGCAACCTGTTTTTAGGGACTATCCCTCTTATTTAAATGGGGTTTCAGAGCATATTTACAAAACAGTATTGTGCTTGCCTAGTGGCTCTAATTTAACAACAAAAGAACGAAACAGAATTGTTACAACAATAAGATCTTATTTTGGATAGATATATAAACATATTAAGAAAACTTTCAAACCAATACGCATCCAAGTGGTTGGTCTTGCTTTTTGATTTGTGTGTTGTTGCATTTACCTTTTTCCTTGCCTATATCATTCGTTATAATTTTGAAATTGATTTTGATTTCAATCTATTTTTAAAACAAATACCTTTTGTTTTAATAGCAGCCTTGATCAGTTTCCTAATAGTTAATTCACATAAAGGTGTTGTTAGGTTTACTGGAGTTAAGGATGTGATTAACCTGATTATAGGAATAAACATCCTGGCAACCATTTTAATAGTGACCACCTTTTTAAGTAGAGAATATCAATTTGATGTTGTTTTTGATATTCCTGGTTCAATAATTTACATTCATTTATTATTGAATATCTTCTTTTTGGTTGGATCTAAATTTTTTGTAAAATCCCTTTACAGAAGTATCGTAACAGATTTTGAAGAACAAAAATCGGTGTTGATTTATGGTGCAGGAACTTCAGGCATGATTACCTATGATGCTGTAACAAACGATCCAAAAAGCAATATTAAAGTAGTAGGGTTTATTGATGACAACGACAGCAAAGCTGGCAAAAAAATAAACCTTTTAAATGTTTACGAACCAGAAAAAATCACCAAGGAGTTTATTGATAAAAACGGGATAGACGAAGTTATTATTTCCATACAAAGCATCGACTCCAACAGGCTTTTACAAATTACCAGCAATCTTTTTGCACTTAACTTAAAGGTTAAAATTGTACCAGCTGTAAAAAACTGGATTGATGGCGATTTAAGCATTGGGCAAATTAAAGATATTAACCTGGAAGATTTGCTTGGCAGGGAACCAATAAACATAGACAATCCTATGCTTATTGAAGAATACAACAATAAAGTCATTATTGTTACAGGCTCTGCTGGATCTATTGGTAGCGAATTGGTAAGGAAGTTAACCCGTTATAGTTTTAAAAAATTAATTCTTGTTGACAATTCCGAATCCCCATTATACGATTTACAACAGGAATTACACAGAAATGGCATTGAAAATATTGTATCCATAATTGCAGATATTAGAAACCAAATAAGACTTGAGAATATTTTCAATGAATACAAACCAGACATTATTTTTCATGCTGCTGCCTACAAACATGTGCCATTAATGGAGCAAAATCCTTACGAAGCTGTAAGTGTTAATGTAAGAGGTACCAAAAATGTTATTAATTTATCAGTAAAATATGGTGTTGATAAATTTATTTTAATCTCTACAGACAAAGCTGTTAACCCAACAAATGTTATGGGAGCCACCAAGCGCATAGCAGAAATGATTGTCTGTTGCCAAAATACAGTTGCTGCTGGCAAAACCAAGTTCATTATTACCAGATTTGGCAATGTTTTAGGTTCCAATGGCTCTGTAATCCCTTTATTTAAAAAACAAATTGAAAGTGGAGGCCCTTTAACTGTTACGCATAAAGACATTATTAGGTATTTTATGACCATTCCAGAAGCCTCACAATTGGTATTGGAAGCTGCTGCCATGGGATTGGGTCAGGAAATTTTTGTGTTTGATATGGGTAAACCCGTTAGAATATTTGATTTGGCCGTAAACATGATCACGCTCTCAGGCTTTAGATATCCAGAAGACATTAATATTAAAATTACAGGCTTAAGACCAGGTGAAAAGATATTTGAAGAATTGTTGGTAGATGGCGAAAACACCAAACCTACCTACAACGAAAAAATCATGATAGCCAAATGCAAACCCATAAATAACAAAGAAGTTAAAAATATCATAGATGAATTATGTAAATTAGGACCTCATATCCAAAACATTGAAATTGTTTCCAAAATAAAGGATATTGTTACAGAGTACAACCCAAACAACACCAAATACGACGTATTAAACAAAATAACCAATAGTTAAAAACTTTAAGCATGAAAGTAAGACTAAAAAGACTCATTCTTCAACAAACAGTAGCATTTTTTGTGCTAATTGCTTTTTCATCTTGCACTACAAGTAAGGAGATTATTTACTTTCAAGATGAACCACTTAGTAGTTTAAACACTTTAAGTACCACTCCAGAAATTACCTATAAACCAAACGATAAATTAACCATAAATGTTTCAGCCATAGATCCAGAAACAGTTAGGCCATTTAATCTCCCACTAATTACCAATAGCTACGATGCCATTAACCCACAAGGAACCACAACCTTTCAAACATATATAGTTGACGAACAAGGACTTATAGAGTTTCCAGTCTTAGGCACTATAAAAATAGGCGACTTGACAAGAAAACAAGCCACCAAGTTACTAACGGAAAAAATTTCTGAATATGTTAAAGACCCAATCGTTAATATTAGACTAACCAATTTTACAGTTACCGTTTTGGGAGAAGTTAACAGTCCAGGCACCTATACGGTTGAAGAAGAACAAATGTCGCTTTTGGAAGCAATTGGATTAGCCGGAGATTTAACCATACATGGCATTAGGGAAAATGTGTTTTTAATAAGGGAACAAGATGGCGTTAAACGGTTTACAAAGTTTGATTTAACTTCTATAAATGTTGTAAACCACCCCAACTATTATATTCAACAAAACGATGTTATTTACATAGAGCCAAATCCTGCCAAAATACGCTCTGCATCCTATAACCAAAATTATGTATTGATTATTTCTGCTGTTGGCACTTTAGCTACCATTGCTGCCATCCTAGTCAGATAACACTAAATAATAAGCACAAAAAAACATGAACCAAAATATTGATTTTAAAGAAGTTATAACGCCTTATTTACATAAATGGAAATTTATTGTTTTGTGTGTTATAGTTGCCATATCCTTTGCCTTTGTATATTTACGTTATGCAGATTATGAATATCAGGCAAATGCAAAAATTAAAATCAAAGAGACTGAATCCAACAAAACACTGCCTGAAATCTCTCAATTACAAAATTATGGCTTGTTTAAAACCGAAAACAACAATGTACTGGACGAAATTGAAGTCATTAAATCCAGGATTATTATTGAACAAGCAGTCAAAGACTTAAAATTCAATATTCAATATTTTGTTGAAGGTCGCATTAAAGCAACCGAAGAATACAAAAATCCACCTCTCAATATCAATTTCAGTGCGCCAGATTCCATCATCCATACCATTGACACGACGTTCAATATTAAAATTCAATCTGCCACCAATTTTCTTCTAAAAGGAATCAATTTTTCAGAAAAACTTAATTTTAAAAACAATGAAGATGTCGATTTAGATGATGAAGGCACTGTGTATGCCTTTGGAGAAAGCATCCCAACGAGTTTTGGCGCCATTACCATAACGCCTAGAATTGGCGAATCGGCTACCAAAATTGGCTCAAACATTAAAATAAAAATAAATCCTCTTGCTACTGTTGTATCAAAATACAAAAGCAACTTGATTATTGGACATCAAGAAATGTCCAGCATCATTACTTTAACCATTAATGATAATGTCCAGGAAAAAGCCAGTCTGTTCTTAGATAAATTAATTGAAAAATACAATGAAGATGTACAAAACGACAAACAAATGGTTGTTGATGCCACTTCTAAATTTATCAATAACAGGTTGGAAATTGTATCTGAAGAATTGGGTAGTGTGGATTCCAATGCCGAAACCATTCAGAAAACAAATAAACTTACCGATCTGGCCACACAATCCAATATCTATTTGGAAAGTGAAAGACAAAATGAAGATAGATTGGTTGAAACTGCCATGCAAATTCAGCTTATAGACTATATGAACCAACATATAGATAAAGATAAAGACAATACAGAACTTCTTCCTGCCAATATTGGGATTGCCGACAACTCTGTGGAACAATTAACGCAGCAGTACAACAATCTGGTATTGGAGAAAAACAGGCTCTTAAAAAATTCCAGCGAAAAAAACCCTACAGTTGTAAACTTAACAAATCAAATCAATCAATTAAGAACCAACTTAAGTCAGAGTTTAAATAACATCAAGCATACCAACGAAATGAATTACAACTCGTTGGTGGCCGAAAACCAAAGAATAAGTTCCAGAATTTATTCAGCTCCAAAAAAACAAAGACAATTCAGGGACATAAAAAGACAACAGGATATCAAAGAAGGATTGTATTTATATCTTTTGGAGAAACGCGAAGAAGCTGCCATTACACACGGCGTTTCCTCGCCAAATGCTAAAATTGTAGATAAATCCTATGCTTCTTCCAAACCTGTTGCACCTAAACAATCGGTTATTATTCTAGCTGCTTTGATCCTAGGTTTTGGTATTCCTGTGGCTCTTATTTATCTTTTGAATTTACTGGATGATAAAGTTCACAACATCAACGATGTTAAAAAACAAGTTACCATTCCTTTTATAGGTGATATTCCAAAGTCCAAAAAATCCCAAAAGCTAATCTCAAAAGTAGATTACACACCTAAAGCTGAGGCCTTTAGAATGGTTAGGACCAATTTGGAATTCATGCTCCAAAATATTGAAAATAGAGCTAAAGTTATATTTGTCACTTCCACTACCAGCAAAGAAGGCAAATCCCATACAGCAACAAATTTAGCTTTGTCTTTATCTTTTTCAGAAAAAAAAGTTTTACTTGTAGAAACAGATATTCGTGTTCCAAAAGCAACAAACTATCTAGCGGTTGATAACGATTTTGGACTGACAAATTTTATTGGCAACCATAAAATAGAACCTCAGGGAATTATTTTCAAGCACAAGGATAATGAATATTTTGATGTTATTCCTTCTGGAACCATCCCTCCTAATCCTGCTGAATTACTAATGAGCAATCGTGTAAAGGAATTATTTGATTACGCTTCCGAAAAGTATGAATACATTATTGTAGATACAGCAGCTATTGGTTTGGTAACAGACACCTTGTTAATTAGCAAATATGCCGATTTATTTATTTTTGTTGCAAAAGCCAATTATATAACCAAAAAACAATTGGAGCTGGCACAACGTATGTACACAGAAAACAGGTTGCCTAACATGACCATTTTGCTTAACAATGTAGATCATAAAAAAGGTTATGGTTATGGGTATGGCTATGGCAATCATCCAAAGAAAAAGAAATGGTGGAAATTTGCCTAAAACCCTTAGCTTTTTCTTCTGGCTTTTTCTTTTGTCAACAACATAAGCTCTCTTCCTGTTTGTCCTGCCACAGAAGTGTTTTCTTCTGCCCTACGTATTAAATAAGGAAGCACATCTTTAACTGGCCCAAAAGGTACATATTTAGCTACATTATAACCAAGATGAGCCAAATTAAAGCTAATATGGTCACTCATGCCATAAAGTTGCCCAAACCACACGCGATTGTCGTTTTTGGCAATGCCCTTTTCCTTCATTAAATCTAAGATAAGATAGCTACTGGCTTCATTATGTGTTCCTGCAAAAAGTGAAATGGTATCCAAGTGGTCCAAAATAAATTTTGCGGCTGCATTAAAGTTTTCATCTGTTGCAGCCTTACTTTCACAAATAGGTGTTGGATATCCTTTTTTAATGGCACGTTCGTTTTCTTTTTCCATATAAGCACCACGAACAATTTTATAACCTAAGTAATAACCATTGGCTTTGGCATGTTCCAATTGCGCTTTAACAAAAGCCATCCTGTCATGTCTGTACATTTGTAAAGTATTGTAAACAATAGGTTTTTCGGTGTTGTATTTCTGCATCATGTTTGTCACCAAATCATCAACGGCTTGTTGCATCCAGCTTTCTTCGGCATCAATTAACAGTTCCACATCCTTTTCCTTGGCCAATTTACAGACCCTGTCATATCTCTCCTCTATTCTATTCCATTGCTCCTGTTCATCGGCTGTAAAAAGCTGTCCTTCACTTTTCTTTTCGTACAAGTAAGGTTTGCCAAAACCTGTTGGTTTAAACACAGCTATAGGCATGGCTTCTTTGTTTTGTGAAAATTCAATGATCTCCAAAGTTTTTTGCATCGCAGAATCAAAAAAAGACTCCACTTCTTTTCCTTCAACCGAAAAATCCAGTACAGAGCTTACACCTTTTTCGTACATAGCATCAATAACAGGTAAACAATCTTTTTCGTTTACACCTCCACAAAAATGGTCGAAAACCGTTGCTCTTATAACACTATCAACCGGAAGGTTTGCTTTTATGGCAAAATTGGTAAGAGTCTTACCTACCTTTACCAAGGGCTCGTAAGAAATCATTTTAAACAATAAAAAAGCTCTGTTAAGTTCTGAATTGCTTTTTAACGAAAAAGCGATTTCAGTATTGTCGAAAAGTTGTTTTGTAGACATGTTGCAAAATTATTTGCAAATATAATTATAGTATTCTTACGTTTTTAAAAAAAAATGATATAATTTTCACCCATTATTTTTCTAAAAAACCTCATGAATTCCATTAACACATCCAATTACCCAATTCATTTTAAAACAAGCAGTTACACCGAATTAAACACGCATTTAAAAACGGCGAATTATTCCAAAATTTTTGTTTTGGTAGACCAAAACACACATGAATTTTGCTTGCCTTATTTTTTAAGCAATCTGGAAACAGACTTGGAGGTTGAAATTATTGAAATTGAAGCTGGGGAAATCCACAAAAACATAGAAACCTGTTCAGGGGTTTGGAATGTGCTATCGGAACTGGAAGCAGATAGAAAAAGCTTATTGATTAATTTGGGAGGTGGTGTAATCACAGACCTTGGAGGTTTTGTTGCTTCTACTTTTAAACGTGGTATGGCCTATATTCAAGTGCCAACTACCCTATTGTCCATGGTCGATGCTTCCATTGGAGGCAAAACCGGAGTGGATCTGGGACATTTAAAAAATCAAATTGGCGTAATAAATACCGGAGAAATGGTTTTAATAGACATCAATTATCTAAACACCTTACCAGAAAACCAAATGCGCTCTGGACTGGCCGAAATGCTCAAACATGGTTTAATTTACAGTGAAGATTATTGGAATAAATTCACAGCCTTGGAAAAGCTTAGTTTGGACGATTTGGATGTCTTGATTCATGAATCCATTGACATTAAAAATCAAATTGTGGAAAAAGACCCATTGGAACACCATGTAAGAAAAACACTTAATTACGGTCACACGCTTGGGCATGCCATTGAATCCTATTATTTAAGCCAGCCCGACAAAACAGCTTTCCTTCATGGCGAAGCTATAGCCATTGGGATGATATTGGCCAGTTTTATTTCCACAAAACTAACTGGTTTTTCAACCGAAACCTGCCAACACATAAAAGACACTATTGTGGACGTTTTTGGACAACCAAAAATTTCAGGCAAAGACATACAGCCCATAATCGATTTGTTGAAATTCGATAAAAAAAACGAACATGGAAAAATCAATTTTGTGCTTTTGGAGGCCATTGGAAAACCCAAAATAAACTGCCAAGTGGAAAATAACTTGATTTTTGATGCTTTTAATTTTTACAATTCTTAAAATTCAATTCAAATTATTTGTAACTTTATAAAAATTGCTAGAGAAAATTAGTATAGATTTTTTATTAATTTTTAAACCCTTTAGTAATGAAAAGAGTTATTGTTGATTTTAAAAAACTGACTCCAAAGCTTCTAAAATTACTAACCGATAAGTTTCCAGATGGTTATGACGACAACGACATAATTACCTTTGAAAACCACAAAAATGAAATTATAGAAGCTGTTGAAGTACGTACAAAAGACACTATTTACCTAGTAAAGGTAAGCAGCAAGCTACACTACACCATGACCAATTTTGAAAGCATTGAAGAAGTGGAGGTAGACGATCTTGGCCACATAGTTATTAACGATGATATTAAAGCAGAAACCTTTAAAGACGAAGAGGAATAGTTATAAGTAGCGTGATTTTATTACTTGACAATGGTGTTTTTCATGACCAATTGTTACAAACCCAACAGCCCTAACAGACATATTAGCCCCACTCGCCTTTCCTATTTGCAAAAACATATCTTTACAAAAGCTTTTAAACAAACAAATGGTGGCTTGCCTTACGGTTTGGTACTCTTCCAACAAATCTTCTTTCGTTCTCTTGTTGGCATGTGCTGTAACAGCATACTGGTTTTCCTCAAAACCTGGCAACACAGTTTCATCCTGTCTTGCAAAACGCAAAGCCCTATAGGCAAAAATACGCTCAGTATCTATTATATGTTGTAGGATATCCTTAACAGTCCATTTTCCGTCTTGATAACGATATTCCAACTTGTCGTTGGGAATAGACTCAAAAAACGACAAAGTTTCCTTAAAACTGGCAGTTAATCCAGAAATCAAGTCTTTTTTGCCTGCCAACTTGATATAATTGGCATAAAATTGGACGTATTCCGTTTCAGGTAAATCAGTTACATACAGCATGATACATACAAAATAAAAAACCTCTTTTAAGTAAAAGAGGTCTTAAAGATACTTATAATTTTAACTACATATCATTAAAAATAGAGTGCATTAAACGCTTTTTGTCGTTTAAGCTTTCTTCCAAAGAAATCATGGTCTCTGTTCTGTAAACCCCTTCAATATCGTCAAGCATGAAAATAATATCTTTGGCATGCTCAGTGTTTTTAGCCCTTATTTTACAGAAAATGTTAAATTTTCCTGTAGTAATGTGAGCAACAGTTACAAAAGGGATTTCGTTAATACGTTCCAAAACAAATTTGGTTTGAGATGTATTTTGAAGAAAAATTCCAACATAAGCAATGAAAGAATACCCTAATTTTTTGTAGTCCAAAGTCAAGGAAGAGCCTTTAATGATACCTGCATCCTCCATTTTCTTGACCCTTACATGAATGGTTCCTGCTGAAATTGACAGATTTTTAGCAATATCAGTAAAAGGAACCCTTGTATTTTCAATTAACATATCTAGTATTTGATGATCTATTTCATCCAACTTAAATTTTGCCATTTTATATGTTTTATTAAATAAAAGGCAAAAATAACATATTATTATTTGATTTTATCTATCAAAATCAAAGATTATGTAAGTTTTATTGAATATTTAACACTGTCAATAATAACATATTCTACTTCAAGACCTTCAGTGATATTCAAACCATTTTCCAAAACCAATTCAAAGCCTTCGGCTGAAAGTTCCCTATGTCCAAAATAAGTGCTTAAATCCCCTATTTTTTCAACTTTGGCTACAAACTCTATCGTGTTGTTTTTTAAAATTTCTTGATATTGAATGGCAACATCCACCACTTGTGCTTCAGGATGCTTGATTATTTTGGCCTGTCTAATAAGAACATCAAAATGATTTTTAAAATTTTCAGGGATATTTAAGTAAGGTTCAAATCCTTCTCCTGTAATTCTAGTCGCTGAAATATAGTATATGCTATACAAAATGGCCTGAAACATATAAAACCTAGTGATTTCACGTTGATAATCGTTTTCAAAATGACCAGCTTCAAACAAAATGGTAGGGCAATTCAGGGTTTGGAAGGTGTCTCCTACGCAATTATCGTTATACGTATCGTCATATCTGCCAATTTGATTGGGAATTTGTTCCTGCAACACCTTATTGGTAGCGGCAATTACCTCCATGGCAATTTTGCGAGTCTCCGTTATGGAACAAGCCTGGTCCTGAGCAGGTGACAAAAAAGATAAAGTAGCCGAATTGGCTGTGTTTCCTGCACCAAATATGGTGCGTTGTCCATGCAAATTAAAGCAATAATCTGGTTTAAAAGTTTGGAACAGGTCCCTTAAAACCCGACTTTCAGGCTGTGAAAGATTCTTGGCGTCTCTATTTAAATCCACGTTGTTTGCATTGTGTCTTGTATATAATTTGGAACCATCTGGATTCAACATAGGTACCAAAAACATAGTACATGTCTCTAAGATATGCTTTATAATACTATTGGAGCCATCATTAAAAACATTACAGATATCAAAAACTGCTTTTGTGGTTGTACTTTCATTGCCATGCATTTGGGACCACATCAAAATCTTTTTTGGACCTGTTCCAATTTTTATTACATGAATAGGTTTACCCAAAACCGAATGCCCAATCACATCAACTTGAAATGACATTTTTAAATTTTCAATTAATGGAGTTATATGCTCCAGATGGATATATCGATTTTCAAGAGCGGATTCTTTGTGCAAATCGAATAAGTTTTTTAATAAGGAGGAAGTCATTTAAAATGGTTTGCTACAAATGTAAACAAATAACAATTTACAAATGTAAACAGTAAAAATACCATTTTTTGTTTACAATGGTTAACATGAAATAGTTTAAAGATGTGGTTTGTTTACAGAAGAATCATAAAAACACACTAACTATTCTGTTATAATTTTAGTTATATGTATTTCAGTTGATTAAGTTATTTTATATAAAGTATTACATGATGTGATTTATGTTAAATTTTAAATATATTTAGTGACCTATCTGTTTAATTGTTACATTTGTAAATACAAAACCATTTACTTATAGTTTACAATGATAAACAACGAAGAATTCTCAAAAAGGCTTCAAAAAGTCATGGATTATTACAACGAAAGTGCCTCTTCTTTCGCTGAAAAAATTGGTGTACAACGTTCCAGTATTTCACACATACTTTCCGGTAGAAATAAACCGAGTTTGGATTTTGTGTTGAAAGTGCTCTCCTCTTTCCCAGAAGTTGAACTCTATTGGTTGTTAAATGGAAAAGGACAATTTCCTGTTGAAGAAAAATTGCAAGCTGAAATCCCTTTTGGAAATAATGTAAAGGAAACAAGATCCCAACCTGTTGTTTCAGAAATAAAGCAAACTGAAAAAAACACTTCCAAAGAAAAAACCATAGAACGTATTGTGATTTTTTATTCGGATGGAAGCTTTAAAAGTTTTGAAGAGTTTTAAGCCATAAAAAAAGCCTGAATTAAAATTCAGGCTTTTGTATAACTTTGTTATTATAAAAAAAAAATTATTATAAAAATCGGCTGTGCCAACTATCGCTGGCAGGAACTTCCCAATTTTCATTAAATTCTGCAATATTCACAACCAAGTTGTTAAATACTATGGTGTTTTTGGACACAGCCCTATCCTTGGCCATTTGTTTAAAATCTGTCAAGGGTTTATAAGCAATAAAATCCCCTTGCTTATAAGAAACGTTCATTTTGTCCAACAAATCTACTTGATACTCTTTTTCCAATTGTTGAATAAAATGTACTGAGGCATCAATAGAACAACCTGTGGCTGTTCCATGCTGTTGATTTAAAGCAATGACAATAAAACGCTTATAAACAATTTTATAACCAGCTTGCAAATCGCTACCATGAGCTGTCCAGTTTTCAAGGAAAACATCCAGCTTTGCCTCTATTTCTTTAAGCTCTTGATCTGTAAAAGAACGGTTGCACTGATATATCCATACTTTGGATTCTTGGGGTAAGGTGTTAAAATCTACTAACATGTTTTTTCTTTTCAGAGGGATTTTTAAATCAATTCTAAATATTTAATAACTTTTTTTAAAACATAACGTTTTTCGCTCAAATCGAAATATTCCTCTTCTTTGTAGAAAATCCTGAAATTCTTTTTATAATTTGATTTATTGAGAAGGGAATAATCTTCAAATTGTTCAGACACAATAAATATATGTTCTTTATTGAACTCATCTGTTACCATTATATAGGACACAGCATCATTGTTTAATGACACCAATTTTGCTTCCATGTTAAGATCTTCAAGATTTTTTGGTGCAGGTGGAGGAGGCACATCGTTAAATCCATCTTCTTCCATGTATGAGCCTGCCATTGCCATAATTATTTTTGGACATTCATTCATCATCTTGTAAGCAATGTCTTCTCCCAGCTTTATCAAGGTGCTTTCATCATCAAAAGACAAATTAAAAAATGTATCTACATCTGCTTTATGATTGCCATAGCTTTCTAAAATGCACAATCCTAATTCCAATTCTAATGTATCTGAATTTACATTGGAAAAATCTACATTTTTAGCATTAATACAATTACAGGTTTCCTGTGCCATTGTATGTAATAGTTCGTCCTTTGAGAGTTGCTGAGCAATGGACAGGTTGGTTGATATTACAACGAATAGGAAAGCGATTTTTTTTAACATGGTAAGTTCATGGTTTTAATTTTATAGATTTTGGGAATTGGCAATTAATTCGGCAATATCCATCACTTGAACACTGTCTTCTTTTTCTTTGGCTTTTACGCCATCGGTCATCATGGTATTGCAATAAGGGCAACCTGTAGCAATAATATTTGGGTTGGTTTCCATGGCATCCTCAGTTCTCAAAACATTAATGTCCTTATCTCCTTTTTCGGGTTCTTTAAACATTTGTGCACCACCTGCTCCACAGCATAAGGCTGAATTTCGGCTGCGTTTCATTTCTACCAAATCCACACCCAAAGACCTTAACAGGTTTCTTGGAGCTTCGTAAACATCATTTGCCCTACCTAAATAACAAGGATCATGAAACGTGATGCGTTTGCCACTTAACTGGTTGGAGCCTTCAATAGTTAAACGTCCAGATTTTATCAGTTCATTTATAAACTCCGTATGGTGTTGCACCTGGTAATTTCCTCCTAGTTCCGGATATTCATTTTTTAAGGTATTGTAGGAATGAGGACAGGCAGTAACAATACGCTTTATTTCGTAAGCATTTAAAACCTCAATGTTGGTAACGGCTTGCATTTGAAACAAAAATTCGTTTCCGGCACGTTTTGCCACATCTCCTGTAGAACTTTCCTCGGTTCCCAATACGGCAAAATCTACATTAGCCTTGTTAAGGATTTTCACGAAAGCTTTGGTTATTTTTTTTGCTCTATCGTCGTAACTACCAGCAGCTCCAACCCAAAAAAGAATTTCTGGTTGTCTGCCTTCTGCCATACATTGTGCCATGGTAGGCACTTTTAATTGTTCGCTCATGTTGTTAATGCTTTAATTTTTTAAAATTTATGCTTTGCTGTTTGCTAACAAGCAGTTGCAAAAATTTATGACTCATGATGACCATCATCAAAAACCTGAATGGTCACTTTTTTATCCACTAAATCTGTAAACTTACCTTTATATCTGGTTGCTTTTACCAAGTGGTTGTCTATCCAATGGTAATTTCCGCCTCTTGGTTTTCCCATAAGCAAACTATGGAATTTAAAACCGTGTTTGTTCAACCAGTTTGTGGTCACTTCTCTATGATCTTCTGTTCTTGAAGTGAAAAAACAAATTAAATGTCCTTCGTCATACCATTTGTTACAGGTTGCCAGTGCATCTGGATAGGGTTTACAAGTTGCCATTCGTTCAGGTTCCTCATTAGGAATATCGTCTGTAATGGTCCCATCTATATCAATTAAATAATTTTTAACGTCTTTTGGCAAAATTGGACTGACTTTTTCTCCTGCTTCAACTTTTTCATGTAATAGTTTATCTGCGTCTTCTCTTTTCATGCTCAACTTCCTGCAAAGGCAGGATTATTTTTTAATTAATTTGGCTTTTAATAGTTTACTTTGGATATGACACTTATTAACGATTAAATAAATTGAAAAAATTTAGACTTTTTAAAGCCATCCGAATTCATTAATTCATTACAACGTATTTGTTATAGATTCACTGTTTTTTCAATAAGGTTCCTGCAAACGCAGAGGAATTCGTTATTCGTCCTTCCAATTCAATCTATCCATTTGGTTGTAAGGCCAAGGCGCTCCATTGTTTTCAATATTTGTCATCATATTGTTAAGTTCCACTGGAGCAGCACTTTGTTCCATTACCAAATAACGTCTCATATCAATGATAATAGATAAAGGGTCTATACTTACTGGACAAGCTTCCACACAAGCGTTGCAAGTGGTACAAGCCCAAAGTTCTTCGGCAGTTATGTAATCTCCCAAAAGTTGTTTCCCATCCTCTTTGAATTTGCCATTGTTTGCGTCTATATTCTTACCAACTTCCTCCAATCGATCCCTAGTGTCCATCATGATTTTTCTAGGGGACAGTTTTTTTCCTGTTAAATTGGCAGGACACTCACTGGTACATCGTCCACATTCTGTACATGTGTAAGCATTTAATAACTGAACCCAAGATAGGTCCTGGACATCGCTTGCCCCAAATTTTGCAGGCATTTCGGCGTCGGCTCCTTCTGGTGGTGCAGCAAATGGATCGACATTTGGATCCATCATCATTTTAACTTCTTTTGTAACCGATTCCAGGTTGTTTAATTGTCCTTTAGGTTTAACTTTTCCATAATAAGTGTTTGGGAAAGCCAAAAGAATGTGTAAGTGCTTGGAATAGTATAAATAATTTAAAAAGACCAATATCCCTAAAATATGCAACCACCAGGCTGCTCGTTCTATGGTATGAATGGTTGGCTCTGACAAACCACTGAACCAAGGCGCTATATATTGACTGACCACATTTCCGGAATTCATTAATTGAAAATGAATATCTGTAGCATTCATAACCAAAAACAAGGTCATTAATACCATTTCGAAATACAAAATATAATTGGCATCGTTTTTTGGCCAACTGGTCATTTCACTTTTCCAGAAACGTTGAATTTTAATGATGTTTCTTCTAATCCAGAATACGATAACAGAAATTAAAACCAAAACTGCCAAAATTTCGAAAGTACCTATTAAAACTCCATAAAGCTCTTGGTAATAAGAGAATATTCGCCAAGTCCCGAATAGTCCATCGATAACAATTTCCAACAATTCAATATTGATGATAATGAAACCTACATATACAATAACGTGCAGGAATCCAGCAATGGGTCTTTTAACCATTTTACTTTGTCCCAATGCAATCATGGCCATGTTTTTCCAGCGTTGGCTTTTATTATCACTTACATCTACATCTTGTCCTAACTTGATGTTTCTAATAAGTTTTTTAACATTTCTGGCAAAAAACCCTAGTCCAGCAATAAGTGCTATAGCAAATAATATGTTTGGAAGGTAATTCATAATAAGATTAGGTTAGTTATTGTCTTTCGTCTTCTGGCTTTACGTATCCTTCTTTATTTTTTCCTCCAAAAACAGATACATTAACATAGCGTTTTGGATTTAACTTTACATCCTGAAGCAATTCGCTTAATTGTTGTGATGCCACTTCCAAATTGTGGTAAAGTTTGTCGTCTTTTAGCAATTTCCCTAAGGTTCCCTCACCATGTTCCATATCTGCCAAAAGGGCATTCACTTGTAGCAAAGTGGTATCAAGACTTGAAATGGTTTTGGAAATTTCAACATCCTTTAAATCGTTTGATAACACTGCCAAGTCTTTACTAATTGAGTTAAAGTTACTGATAACTTGTGTTAAACTGTCTTGGTTTTTGGCAATCAAGGAGTTAAAGGAACCAGAAAGGTTTTTAAAAGAAGTTAAGGTTAAATTAAGCTCTTTAATAGCGTGTTTAAGACCTTCTTTTGAATCGTCTTCCACCAAACCGTTGATACTTACCAAAAGGGAATCGGCAGATTTTAAAGTGTCGTCCAAGCCTTCACTTAGACCAGAAAAATTTTCGGAGAGGTTTTTAATAAGACCAGGTTCCACTTCAGACTGCAAGAAATCGCCATCTTCGGCAATTTGGTCGTCATCAGCGGGAATAATGGCAAGTCCGTTGCCATCCAAGAGACCTAAAGGATAGAGTCTCATTTTACTGTTTTTAGAGAATTTCAATTCGTCATCAACTGTAAAAGACACTCTGGTTTTACCAGTTTCAACAATGTATGTTATCTTGTTGATTTTACCAACATTATTCCCTTTAATAGTAACAGGAGAGGCTGTTGTTAAACCATTATAATCAAATTCGGTATAGTAAGCGTCGGAAACATTGAATAAATTTTTACCTTTTAAATAATTAAAGCCAAAAATAAAGAACAGAATTCCAAATATGACCAAAATAGCCGTTTTAACTTCTCTAGATAGTTTCAAATTGTATAAATTTAGTTACCTAACAAAATTAGAAATAAAATTATAAAGAATGGCTCTAATTTGCAGTTGATTTTAGTGCTTCTTCCAAAGGTATTTGTTTTCCATCTTTGTATGCCACAATAAAACTAGAGACATATCCTCTGGATTTTGCATAATTCTGGAATTCTTTGATCTTGGTATAGTTTGAGGTATAACCATAAAAGTATTTGTATAAGCCATTTATTTTATCCCTTGTTACATCTTCCAGTCCTTTAAAGTTGTATGGTTTCAATTCAATTTCTTTTGAACTGGCTGCTATTTGGACTTTAAATACCACATTTTTAAAAATTTCATCAGGTTCAGTACTTAATGTTTCTTCTGTTTGGGTTTCCTGATAAACAAAATCGTCCACATTTTGGTATATGGCATTTTTATAATCCAAGATGGCTTTTTCAATGGCAGTAGCCATATCTTTTTGTCCTTTATTGGAGTTTAAATAAGCTCCTTCAGCTTTATTGGTAATAAAGCCTGTTTCCACCAAAACACTAGGCATGATTGTTTGATGCAAGACGATAAATCCAGCCTGTTTAACACCTCTATTCTTACGTTTTAAGACATTTGTAAATTTATCCTGTATTAAACTGGCCAATAAAATGCTTTGATCTAAATACTCTTCTTGCATGAGTGTTAAACCGATGAAGGAACCTGGGGAATTTGGGTCGAAACCTTCATAGTTTTTCTCGTAATCGTCTTCCAAATAAATTACCTCGTTTTCTGCTTTGGCCACATTAAAATTGGTATCGTTTCTATGAATTCCCAGAACATAGGTTTCAGAGCCATAGGCTTGTGTATGGTGTGCATTGCAATGAATGGATACAAACAAATCCGCTTTGGCCTCATTGGCAATTTTACCTCTTTTAAACAAATCCACAAAAACATCTTTTGTTCTGGTGTAAACCACTTTAATATCTGGATTTTTTTCCAATTCTTTTCCTACTTCCAAGGCAATTTTAAGGGCAATATCCTTTTCTTTATATCCTTCTTTAGATGGTTTCCCTGGGTCTTTACCTCCATGACCAGCGTCTAAAACCACCACAAACTTATTTGAGTTATCTTGTGCAAGCAAGGAATTGCTGAAATTTGACAAAACAAACAAAGCAGATAAGAAAAGTAATACCAATTTCGATTTCATAAAATAATATCTATTGTTTTTATAATTATCAACATGTCACACAAAGCATTGTACGTTTTAAACTTTTAAAGATGCAGCTTAAGTGTTTCATATAATAATAACAGCTATAGAGCGAGTTTATTACCCAATTTAATTAAGTAAAAGTTTATTTTCGAATTTTTGTGAATATTAAATTAATCACAAAAAATATATGTAATTTTGGCAATTCAAAAACCGAGCCATACTTTTACAAAAATACATTTAAAAGCGTTGCGTACAAACAACTTTTACATACTTTTTGCCTTAAGTTTTACAGTGTTTATCAACACTTTTGGCTTCGCTCAAGATATTCCAAAATCTGGAGGTACAGTCTCACCAGAAAAAGTCGAGGATACCGTTTCGGTAAATTTAAACACCTTAGAAAAACTAGAGGTTTCCGAAGTTGGTCAGGATTCCACCTTACAAGATTCTGTGAAGCCAAAACCAGAACTCTTAAGCGCCACAGTTACCTATAAAGCCAAAGACTACACCTCATTTAACATGAAGGAGCAAAAACTTTATTTATATAATGAAGCTGAAGTATATTTTGAGGACATGGAACTGAAAGCTGGAATTATTGTTATAGATTACAATAAAAAAGAAGTATATGCTGGACGCATTAAGGATTCTGCAGGTGTTTACTCACAACGGCCTTCTTTTAAACAAGGAGACAATTTGGTTGAACCAGATTCCATAAGATTTAATTACGATACTGAAAAAGCCTTGATTTTTAAATCGAAAACCGAACAACAGGGCATGCAGATATATGCACCAATCACCAAAAAAGAAAACGATTCCGTTATCTTTTTATATAAAGGTCGTTTTACCACATCCAAAGACATAGAAAACCCAGAATATTATTTTCAAGCCAATAAAATTAAATTGGTACCAGGAAAAAAAATTGTAGTAGGTCTTACCAACATGGTTGTGGCAGATGTACCAACACCTATTGGGTTGCCTTTTGGTTTTTTCCCTTTAACAAAAAAACAAACCTCTGGAGTTTTAATCCCTAGTTTTGGTGAGCAAAGCAGTCGTGGTTATTTCTTGCAGAATGGTGGTTATTATTTTGCAATTAGCGATTATATAGACTTAGCTGTTTTAGGGGATTATTACACCAATGGCAGTTATGGGTTACGTTTTGAAAGCAACTATGCCTTACGTTATAAATTTACGGGGAATTTAGGTTTTAGGTACGAAAACCTCATCAATAGTGAACGTGGATTTCCAGACTATTCCAAAACCTCCATATACAATATTAGGTGGTCTCACACCCAAGATGGAAAATCCAGTCCCAATTCCAGATTTTCAGCATCTGTAAACCTTGGAAGCAGCAAGTATTATCAAGAGTCCATAAATCAAGTTAACTCACCAAGTTTTCTTAACAACACCATGGCTTCCTCCATTTCTTATTCCAAAACTTTTCAAGGGGAACCACAGGTAAACTTAAGTGTTGCTGCCACACATTCACAAAACACCAATACAGAAAGCATTAACATGACACTGCCTACCCTTCAGGCAAGTGTAAGTAGAATTTATCCGTTTGAGCCAAAAGTAGGATCCAAAAAAGGAATTATAGAAAACATCAACTTTCAATATAACATTAGGGCAGAAAACAGGATCCAAACCACAGATTCGCTTTTCTTTAAGAAAGAAATGTGGGACGATGCCCAAAACGGCATAAACCATAGCATTCCTCTTACAACCAATTTTAAAGTTTTTAAATATTTAAGTCTGAGTGCTGGCACAAACTATAGCGAAACCTGGACCTTTAAAACAGTGGATAAATATTACGACCAAACCACGAGGGAGGTTATTACCAATGAAAACAATGGGTTTGCTTCCTATAGAACCTATAATTTCAATGCTAGTTTGGGTACCACACTTTATGGAATGTTCAACTTTGAGAAGGAAGGTGAAGATAGAAAAATAAAAAAGCTAAGGCATATTATGAGACCTTCCATTAGCTATACCATCAATCCTTCTTTTGATCAGTATTATGATACTTACGAAGTAATAAGCGCAGATGGTTTAACATCGGAACAAGTTGAATACTCCAAATTTGAAGGTTCTGTCTTTGGAGCTCCAAATAAAAATTATTCCAATACTGTTGGATTTGCATTGGGAAACAATATAGAAATGAAGGTTCGCGACAAAGATTCCACTCAAACAGAACCTAGAAAAATCAAAATATTGGACAACCTAAATTTCAGTACAGGCTATGATATTGCTGCAGACTCTTTAAACTGGAGTCCAATGAGGATTTCTGGAAGTACACAACTACTTAAAGATAAAATGTCTGTGAATTTTGGAGCTACCCTAAATCCATATGCATTGGACAACAATAACAACCTTGTGGATATGTGGAATATTGATAATGGAGGTAGTTTGTTTAGGCTAACAAGTGCCAATGTTACTATGAATTATACCCTTTCAAACTCTACCTTTTCTGGAGGTGAAACACAAGAAAGCTACGAAGAAACCTTAAGAAGTGGTGGTCGAGCAGACGATTTGTTTGGACGTTCCTTAGATTACGAAAACCCTAGTTTTTATGAAGATGACGATGAGGAAAACCAAACACCAAGCGATTTATATACCACTGTGATCCCTTGGAGCTTACGCCTGGCTTATGCCGTGAACTACTCCAATTCCAGAAGAGAAAACGAAATTTCATCACATTCCTTAATGTTTTCTGGTGATGTTGAAATATCTCCTCGTTGGAAAGTTGGAGCCTCCTCCGGTTACGATTTTAAAAACAATGGCTTTACTTATACCTCTTTACGATTTGAAAGGGATTTATTGAGTTGGAGAATGAGTTTTAACTGGATCCCTTTTAGCGATAGAGCCTCTTGGAATTTCTTTATTGGCATAAAATCCAATCTGCTTAAAGATCTTAAATACGATAAAAGAAGACAACCAGATAAGCAATTATAATTTTAAAACACACATAGGTCATGAAAAAAATAATAAATACATCTCACGCACCTGCTCCCATAGGACCATACAATCAAGCTGTTTTAGTAAACAATATTTTATACACATCTGGACAAATAGCCTTAAACCCTATTACCATGGAATTGGTTTTAGACGATATAAAAACGGAAACCAAACAGGTTATGGAAAACTTAAAAGCTGTTTTAAAAGCTGCTGACATGACTTTTGAAAATGTTTTTAAAACCACTATTTTTATTAGCGACATGCACAATTTTTCTAAAATAAACGAGGTGTATGCAACTTATTTCAATGAAGAAACAGCTCCTGCCAGAGAAACGGTTGAAGTTGCCAACTTACCAAAGTTTGTAAATGTAGAAATTAGCATGATGGCTTGTAAATAAGCTTAAGCTACTTTTCAAAAAAGTAATTAAAGTAGATGCTTTTTTTCTCTTGTCTGGACAATTCATTAAAGTTATTTCAAAAAACTTTAACTTTTAGCCAACTATACTGTCTATATCCAAAACTGTAAATAAACTCTATAGCTTTTTTATGCGTGCGTTTTATAAATATATGTCTAAGGCTTTCATATAATTATTCGGAAATTAGAAGGTTTTATAAAACACCATTTTTCCATTAACATAAATACCTTTTGGTAGTTGATTTCTAAACTTATTAAACTTTTCTATTAGCTTAAGTTTTGAAATAGTCTTAATTAAAAAGTTATGAATGTTATTTATTTTTAGCACTCCATGAACTTCATATTCATTGTTAGTAGATAACCAATAGGAATATCTTTTAATTTCATTTTTATAACCAAATTCAATTATATAATTATAAAGTCCTTCAATTTTTAGATTATTGTCTTCTATATTATTTGAAGCATTTAAGTATCTCAATTCTTCAAAATTAATTTGATTTAATAGTTTTTTGGTTTGTTTTGAAGTCAGTTTGTTTTCTTCATGTATATAATCCACATATTCATTTTCAAAATTATAATGAGCTATAAAATTAATGATACAGCCTAGATATATATTTTCATCTTTTTTATATAATTCAACAACCTGACCGTTTGACCAGATTCGAATACCTTGAATTGTATCCAATTTGCCAAAACTATCCAAATTAATGGCGTTCTGAATAGAGTCAATATTATTAATTAGATAGGATTCAGGTTCATTTTGAGAAAATGCCTAAGTTGAAAAAAAACAAAATACTAGAATTATTTTTTTTCATTATTGTATGGGATTTTTTTTAAGTAATAATACTAATTAGATTTATTCTTCGAGCAAACTCTCTTGAAACAGCTTATAAATCCTTAAATACTCATCGGTCCAGCTACTTGGCTCTACAAAACCATGTCGTTCTAATGGATATATGGCCATTTCCCAGTTTTCTTTTCCCAATTCAATTAAACGTTGCGATAAACGAACCATATCCTGAAAGTGTACATTATCGTCTATCATGCCATGCAGTATCAATAAATCGCCT
Organism: Xanthomarina gelatinilytica; assembly: GCF_000348685.1. GTDB lineage: Bacteria > Bacteroidota > Bacteroidia > Flavobacteriales > Flavobacteriaceae > Xanthomarina > Xanthomarina gelatinilytica. Next base: position 102,379 of record NZ_ANLA01000010.1, read on the forward strand.
TGCAAACCTTCGGCAAAATAAATAGGTGAACTTCTTTTGTATGCTAAACTATCAGTTACTGGAGTGTTTAAAATTCTTGCTGTATACCCATGATTGTATGCAGCCCAATCCCCTACAGAACGAATAGCAGCTCCAGCTTTAAAGGTTTCAGCTTCATTAAACATGGCCATAAGTGTTATAAAGCCACCATAAGAACCACCATAAATACCAATTTTATCAGCATCAATGTCATAATTCTTAATTAAATATTCAGCTCCATCTACTTGGTCAGATAGATCCTTTCCTCCCATATGTCTGTAAATTCCAGTTCTCCAATCCCTTCCGTAGCCTGCACTTCCACGATAATCTATATCCAACACAGTATAACCATTGTCAACCAATAAATTGTGGAACATATATTCACGATAATAACTGCTCCACCATTTATGGGCATTTTGCAAATATCCTGCTCCATGCACAAAAATAACAGCTGCTTTGTTTTTAACCTCAGTTTTTGGCTGGTACAATCTAGCATGGACTTGTGCTCCATCGTCTGCTTTAAAGCTAATGACTTCTGGGTCTTTCCATGGATAGTCGTTAAAAACTTTAGATGTAGAATAGGTAATCTGTTTAGGGGTAGTTGCTTTTGATGCAAACAACGGATTTGCCTTTACATATAGTTCTGTTGGCTTGTTTGAATAGGAATACAAGATTGCCATTTGCTTTTCGTCTGGGGACAGAACGACCTCATTGTTACCTATGCGCTCTGTTAATGCTGTAAATGTACCTCCTTGAATTGGCATACTATAAAATTGGCGATCTCCAGGGTGATTTTTATTGGCAGTAAAATACCAACGTTTTTGATCCTTTGAAATCTGTGGTTTATATATTTCAAAAGAACCTGCTGTAAGCGCTTTTTCTTTTTTAGAATTCACATTCAAAGTATATAAATGCGAATAGCCTGTTTTTTCAGATTGATACCAAATGGATTTATTATCTGGCATCCAACCTAAAACGCCTCCTCCGTAACCTCCAATTCCAGGACCAGCAATCCAAGCTTCGTCATGCTGATGATTTAGGTTTTCTATAGTGCCATCTTCAACGTTCAATAAAACAATCCAACGGTCTTTATAATCGTTGGCAATAATATCCAAAACGGCATAATTACCATCTGGACTCCAAGTAGGTCCGGAAATATAACCAATTCGGTTATCGTTTTTATATGGTTTATCAGGATACTCCTTGGTGTATTCTGGAATATAATCCAAACCTTCTAAGTTATCTAAAATTACAGGATAGATATTCTTGTTTGTAATATCATAAACAAACATACTATACTCAGTAAGCTCATCCCCTACTTTAGAACGCGTGTTTTCATTTTCGGTATAACCAGATTCCGTTACGTAATGAGGCATGATGGTTTTTTTGTTTTCTGGCTTTTTTGCAGTTACGTAAGTCACATACTTACCATCTGGACTCATTTTTTGGTTTATTACAGACTTTCCATCAAGCACAATCTTTAAAGGTTTTTTAGTGTCAAAACGGGTCATCAAGCTATCGTGCTTATCAGATTTTTCTTTACGTGTTCTTAAAACCTCAAATAATTCCAACTGATCTTTTTCTAACCAAATGTCTTTCTCACTCTTAGGTTTTTCAGTCTTCTCCTTATTAACAAAGTTTGTGACTTGGGTTGTTGTTCCTGTTTCCAAATCCCAGGTGTAGATATTTTTTTCATTAACATATGCTATTTTTTTATCGTTATCTGTAAAATGTGCCTGACTTTCGTAATCCATTGTTTGTGTTACCTGTAGGGTTTTATTGGAGGAAACATCAACCAAAAAAACATCTCCATGTTTTGTGTAAACTTTCTTTGTTTTGTCAGTGTTGAAAATAAAATCAAAAGACGCTAATGCATACTCTGTTTCAAAATCTACTTTAGAAATTTTATCGTTTTTTAGATGATACAAATAAAGCGAGTCGCTTAATGCTGCTTCCGGATTCCAATCAAAATAGATCTTGTCACTATTATTGGACCAATTAACATGGGATGGTAAATGTCCCACAAATCCATCTCCTTGCATGATTTCTGGAATGGTAAGCTTTGAAAGATTGTTTTTTTGAGCATGGCTAGTGACATACATAAAACATAAAATCACATAAAACAGCAAGTTATTAAACTTCATAATATAGAGGGTCTAGAAAATATTTAGGAAACGAAGTTACTCTTTCTAAAATGAAATTCAAACCAAAAACAGCTATTCAGTAATTTAGTTTCTATAAACATATTGTTAATAAATGAGTTTTTAAATTTTACTTTTTCAAAGGAGTTTTTTCCAAGAACTTGTATTTTTGAAAGTAACCAAACCCATTGACAAGATGCGCATAGAACAAGACATTAAATTAGGTTTTAAAGATGTGATGATAAGACCCAAACGTTCCACTTTAAAAAGTAGGTCTCAAGTAAATCTGGAACGGGATTTCACTTTCTTAAACAGTCAGTTACCTTGGCATGGCATCCCAATCATGGCAGCCAACATGGATACTGTTGGTACGTTTGAAATGGCTAGGGCATTAAGCAAACATAAGTTGTTTACTGCCATACACAAGCATTATTCCATTCCGGAATGGAAAGAGTTTTTAAAAAATGCTCCTGAGCAAATTGAAGATTATATTGCCATAAGCACAGGAACTGGAAAACAGGATTCCGAAAAATTAGCCACTATTTTTAAATTGCATCCTCACTTAAAATTTATATGTATTGATGTGGCCAATGGTTACTCTGAACATTTTGTAAATTTTGTGAAGAAAACCAGGGAACAATATCCAAAAAAAACCATAATTGCGGGAAATGTGGTAACAGGGGAAATGGTAGAAGAACTCTTGTTGTCTGGAGCAGATATTATTAAAGTAGGCATTGGTCCTGGTTCCGTATGTACCACACGAGTAAAAACAGGTGTTGGTTATCCGCAACTTTCCGCCATTATAGAATGTGCTGATGCTGCTCATGGATTGGGAGGCCAAATAATTAGCGATGGAGGTTGTACAACTCCTGGAGATGTGGCGAAAGCCTTTGGTGCTGGAGCCGATTTTGTGATGCTTGGAGGCATGTTGGCAGGACATCAGGAAAGTGGTGGAGAAACTATTGAAAGACATGGCACAAAGTTCAAACAGTTTTATGGAATGAGTTCTGCAACAGCCATGGACAAATACGTTGGTGGCGTAGCAGAATATAGAGCCAGTGAAGGTAAAACCGTTGAAGTACCATACAAAGGCGAGGTAGAAACCACACTTCAGGACATTTTAGGAGGCTTACGAAGCACCTGTACTTATGTTGGTGCCCAACGATTAAAAGAACTGACCAAAAGAACCACTTTTATTCGGGTTGCAGAACAGGAAAACAGGGTTTATACAGAATAAATTTACAAACCTTTCATTAATAACTCAGCTGTGGCAGGATTGGTTGCTAAAGGGACATCATGCACATCACAAAGACGCATGAGCATGAGTACATCTGGTTCATGAGGATGTTTTTCCAAGGGATCTCTAAAAAACAAAACCATGTTGCATTTACCTTCAGCTACCCTTGCAGCAATTTGCGCATCTCCACCCAAAGGGCCTGAAAGTAATCTTAAAACTTCAAAGCCTGCCTTTTTAACCTTTTTTCCAGTTGTTCCAGTTGAAACCAGGGAAATATTTTTTTGAAGCAGAATCTCTTTATGTTCATTTAAAAACTGAACCATCTCAGCTTTTTTTCCATCGTGAGCTATAATTGCTATTTCCATGAATGTAATTGATTTATATGATAAGTTACCAGTCCTTCTATGGGACGTTTAACAATATTTCCAACTTTATATTTGAATTCTTCGGCAATTTCAAAAATTTCTTCTTTAGACAGGAAAGCTATGGAACCAACAAAGTGTACTGGAACTATTTTTATTTCTTCGGAAAATTGCAAAACCATGTTTTTAGAAAACGTACGAAGCCCTTGTTTAATGAGGTTTTTTATATATGTCGAATCCTTATGCGAAAACATGAATTCAGCAAAAGAAGCCAAATAAGCGTTTGGGTTTGGTTGTTTGTATAAATTGAATTTAATGGTATCTGCTTCTACATCATAGGCTTGTGAAAAAGCTGTTTTTAACGAATTTGGCATATGATGAAAATAATAATCACGAAGTAACTGTCTGCCATAATAATTTCCGGCTGCATCGTCCATAATGCTATAACCCAAAGACTCTACCCGTTGGTGCAGGTTTTTACCATCAAAATAACTGCAATTGGAACCTGTTCCCAAAATACACACAACTGCAGCTTCATTTTCATGATTTATGGTTGCCCTAACTGCTGCCAACGTGTCTTCTTGGACTTCTACTTTTGCTTGAGTAAAAATGGATTCCAACACCTGCTTAAGCAAGTGTTTTGGCTTGTCTGTACCACAACCTGCACCATAAAAAAATATATGGGTTACTTCAGATTTATGGAATATTAAGTTAGCATTGGAAAGAATGACATCTTGAAGTTCTTTTTCATTTAAAATGGCAGGATTGAGCCCTTTGGTTTGAATTTTATCCAAAAGCCGATGTCCTTTAGAATCCACAGACATCCAATCTGTTTTTGTAGACCCACTGTCAACAATTAATATCATGAGTTAAAAATATAAAAATTCCACATACTATTAATTAAAACAGCATATGGAATTTAAAAAGTTAATACGTTTATAACGAATGAACAAGTTCTGACAATTCCACTAGTTTTACCGAATAAGCATATTCGTTGTCATACCAGGCTACCAGTTTGAAAAATTTTGAGTTTAATTCAATGGCTGCATCTGCATCAAAGACACAAATTCTTGTTTCACCCACGAAATCCTGAGACACCACTTTTTCTTCGGTATAACCCAGAATCCCTTTCATTTCGTATTCTGAAGCTTTTTTAAAAGCTGCTTTAATTTCATCGAGAGAGGTTTCTTTCTGGGTTCTCACGGTTAAATCGACAACAGACACATCTGCCGTTGGCACTCTAAATGCCATGCCTGTTAATTTTCCATCTAATTTTGGGATGACTTTTCCAACTGCTTTAGCTGCTCCTGTGGATGCAGGTATGATATTGACCAAAGCGCTTCTTCCTGAACGAAAATCTTTTCTGGATGGGCTATCTACTGTAAATTGTGATGCTGTTGTGGCATGAATGGTTGTCATAAGGGCTTCTTCTATACCAAAATTATCATCCATGACTTTAGCCATAGGAGCCAAACAGTTTGTGGTACAAGAGGCGTTGGATACAATGGTGTTTGAAGCCTTGATGTCTTTATGGTTTACACCCATAACAAACATAGGGATGTCTTTACTTGGAGCAGACACCACAACTTTTTTTGCTCCAGCTTCAATGTGATAATGAGCCGTTTCCAAAGTCTTGAAAACACCTGTACAATCTGCAATTACGTCTGCCTGAACCTCGTTCCATTTAAGGTTTCTTGGGTCCTTTTCTGAAGTGACCCTAATGGTTTTTCCATTTACTATTAATTGTCCATCTTTTATATCAATGGTTCCATCAAATCTGCCATGTACAGAGTCGTATTTCAACAAATAGGCCAAATGATCTACTTCCAATAAATCGTTGATACCTACAACTTCAATATTCTGTTTTAATGCTGCTCGAAATACGAGTCTTCCTATTCTTCCGAAACCGTTAATTCCTAATTTTAAATTTGACATTCTTATATGATTATTTATTCTTTGTTATTATAAATTCTTATCATATTGAAATACTAAGTGGTCATGATATCTGATACACGAAGCAATTCCATATTTATTTCCGACTTTCCTTTAACGGCCTTATCCAAGGATGTTAGCTCCATTTTATTGTCCAAGATTCCAACCATATAATTGGTTTTTCCTTCCAATAAGGATTCTACTGCTTTTACTCCCATCCTACTGGCAAGTACACGATCAAAACAAGATGGTGAGCCACCACGTTGCATGTGCCCCAGTACAGAAACACGAACATCGTACTCTGGCATGTTTTCATCAATATAGTCTTTCAGTTCAAACACGTTTTTGCCTATTTTATCGCCTTCTGCAACCACAACAATACTGGAGGATTTTCCAGAAGCTTTACTTCTTTTTAATGATTCCACCAATCGGTCCAGTCCTAAATCTTCCTCAGGGATTAAAATTTCTTCGGCTCCAGCCCCAACACCTGCATTTAAAGCAATATGACCCACATCGCGACCCATAACCTCAACAAAAAACAGACGCTTATGCGAACTGGCAGTGTCCCTGATTTTGTCTATGGCTTCAACCACTGTATTGATGGCTGTATCGTAACCTATAGTGAAGTTTGTTCCGTAAATATCGTTATCTATGGTTCCTGGAATTCCTATTATTGGGAAATTAAATTCGTTATTGAAAATCAATCCTCCAGTAAAGGTACCATCTCCTCCTATTAAAACCAATGCATCTATGCCTTCTTTTATTAAATTTGAATGGGCTTTTTTTCTTCCTTCCTTGGTTTTAAACTCTGCTGAACGAGCCGATTTTAAAACGGTTCCACCTGTATGAATGATATGATTGACACTTCTTGCGGTAAGCAATTTAAAGTCTCCATCCATCATGCCCTCATAACCTCTGTAAATTCCAACACATTCAATGTTGTGATAGGCACATGTTCTTACTACAGAACGAATGGCAGCATTCATACCAGGAGCATCGCCTCCAGATGTCATGACACCAATTTTACTGATTTTTTTACTCATTTATATCATGTTTATTGTAGTAAATTTACTAAAGAATACCCAATAAAAACAGGGTTTTACAATAAATTTAAGAAGAATTAAACTAGAAAATAATTAATTTAAAATACTATGATTTTTATCAATTATTCCGATTTTTCTTTTTTGAATCCCACATAAGAAGGCAGCATACTTTCCTCTTTTTTACTTGTTTCTTTTTTAGGCTTTTCCACTGTTTTTACCTTGCCTCTAAAAATTTTATTAAGTAGCTCTTTAAAGGTGTCAAAATCAACACTGTATGCAATACCAACCCCTTGTGTATATCCTATTTCTTCCCCAAAATTCCGGATACTGTTCTCTCTGTTAAAAACTTTGGCAGTAAGCGTGCCTTCTTCATTCAACAAAAAGTCTATTTGTACGTCTCCTGCAACAACGGTTTCACTAACACCTCCAACAGGGACTCCCACTTTCCCGTTTATGATAACACGTTCTGAAATATTTGTTTGCAAGGTAACACCCAACCTATCGTCTGTTTGGTATTCTGGAGTGTTTTCGCCTGCTTCGTAATTTAAGCCTATATTTACCTTATTGTCACCACTTGTAATCAGACCGTTGATGATGCCATTTAAACGTTCGGTTAGGGTTCCTGTAATGTTTACATCGTTCAGTCTATTGGAAAAAGCTCCTGTTGCCAATAAATAAAGTGCTTGATTGTCCCTGTCTTCTTTGGAACTCAACCTGTATTGAATTTCAGATTTTACAGTGGAACTTAAATTTGGAAAGGTAAATCCGAAATCAATGTCTGGTTTTTCCAATTGCCCTGTAAGAGTGGTTTCAACATACACAGGAATACTTCTATTAATAGGATTGTCCAGTAATGGCGAAGGGTTTGCTTGGGTTCTATATAAGGCTTTAATGTCTATTCTGGCACTTAAAGGGTCTCCATCCCAACCCAGACTACCTTCTTGGACTATAAATTTCTTTTCGATCACACCTCCATATTTAAAATTGTAAATTCCATCGAAAACCACAAAATCCCCAAACATTCTAAACTTACCATTGGTGTTGATCTCAATTAACAAGCCTCCTTCCCCTTTTCCCCTAATGGTGCTTCCAGAGTCTTTATCAATAACAATTTCAATATCTGCATCTTGGGTAATATCCAAATCAAAATCCAACTCCAAACCATTTACTTCTTTTATCACATAATCTTCGCCTTTTAGTTTGGCTTCTTTTTCTTCAGGTGTTAAAAAGTGAATGTAGGAGTTATCGCCAAAAGATTCCATATCGCTTAAAGGAATCACAAAAGTGGTTCCTGGATTTGTTTCTGCAATAACACTTATTACTAGTTGATCTGATGGTCCTTGAATTTTTGCCGAGCCTCCTATAAAAGCCGTTCCGTAGTACAATGCTTCTTCATCGTCTTCGGCATGTGTGTCCAAAACCACTAAATTATCTGTTTCTACTTCTAAGTTCAACTTCCAGTCGGAAAAATTGGTGTGGCTTAACGAACCGTTTAACTCCCCTTTGGTATCAAACTTGGTATCTGTGAGTTTTAATGCATTGAAATTGAAGCTTTGGTTGCTAAGGCTTACATCGGAATTGTTGGCAAAACTATAGTCCACATTTAAATACGGAATTCTTAAACCACCATTGTTTAAGCGCAAGTCGCCATTGATGCTAGGTTGACTCAAATTCCCCGTAACTTTGGCTGTGCCTGAAACATCGCCTCGAATATCACTTAAAATATCCACTAAAAAGGAATTGATAAAACTCAATTGAAATTCATTGAACAAAAGGTTCACATCAATTGTGGATTGATCGCCTTTAAAACCTATGTCTCCAATGGCAGCAAAGGATTGAGAGACATCGTCTTTAATTTTTATGTTTACATTGTAATTGGTTAGGTCTTCGTTACCAACAATAGCCGCATCAAACGATCCCAATGCCAAATTATTTACCACAAAATGGTCAATGGTTATTTTTGAAGTGGGTAAATAGATGCCATTTTGTTGAAGCACATCCAGCTTGCCATTAACATTTCCCAACAGTTCCAAACCTTCAACGGAAGGCGTTATTTTTGACAAATCGACATCTTTAAAGTCCAAATGTAGATTTTTATATGTAGAATCCTTTAAAACACCAGAAAGCATGATTTGTTCCTGATTGTGGTTCATAACCATTTGTTCAATTTTAATATCTGTAAACTTATTGTCGAATATAATTTTATTCAACCTGTTTTTCTCTTCGTTAATGGTCCATGTGTTGCCTTTAAAGGTAACATCAGACTTTTTAAAACCTACTACAGATTTATTGTCCTTATTGATGGTGTGATAAAAGTTTAAATTATAGACATCTTTATTTTTAGGACCACCTTGAAACTCAGACCTTACAAACAAGGTATCATTAAGCGTGATATTTATTAAATTGAATTTTGAAGCATTGTAATATTTGGTATTGATACTGTCTATTTCCACGAAAGCGTTAAAAACCGGGTTTTTGTTGTCCAGTTGCAGTTCTATTTTATCTGCAAAATAATCGAAGAGCTTAATTTCTGGCGACTTAAAGGTTAATTTAAATTCCTTTTCATCGCTTTCAACCCTTCCTCTAACATAAGTATTTTTACCCAGTTTTAATTCTGGCACAAAAACTTCAACTATTTTATTGTAAATTTTAAAGTTGAAGTCTATGTATTGGTTTTGGTTAACTTTATGAGGTTTATAATTGGTATAAATACTTCCAATGGCATTTTCAAACAGTTTACCAATCTCTTCAAAGACAAATTCACCACTAAGTTCCCCTTCAATAATATCTGGGGAATTAACACTGATATACCTAACCTGATCTTCAAACTTTGAAGTTATTTCAAAATCGTTAAAGAAATAATCGTCGTTTTGATTTTTGTAGGATGTCTTGTTAAATTGTATACTACCAACAGCATCGTCTATGGTAGTGCCTTCCATTTTCATATCTACCATGCCTTTAAAAATTGAAATATTGTCTTTACTAACAAAGTTTAAAGCGTTTAGGTTGGCATAGGATACATTTGCAACAAAGTCGAAGGTATTTATTTCCTCGGAAAAATTTGCCAGTCCATCAAATTCCAATTGCAAATTCTTATCGTTTGATACAAGTTTCCCATTAAATATCTTGTTTTTTAAATTCCCGGAAACATCAATGTTTTCGTAAGTGTAGTTATTGTAGACTACAGAGAAGATATCTCCATTTAAATGCGTATTTACGTTTTCCTTGGTAAAACCAGAACCATCAACATCCAAATTTAAAGAGGTGATGCCAAAAGTTTGGTCATTAATAAACTTTCCAATGTTAAAGTCCTTAAAAACCACATTACCTGAATAGGAAGCATTATCAATATCGTTAATCTTCTGCATGTCCAAATTGGCATCAATCAAACCTATTTGTGTATTGATAACCACATTTGCCATTATGGTAGAAGTTGTTATTTCCGTAACGCCAACCACGTTGAAATTTCCTAATTTATCGAAAGCCGTTGGTATGGACTCCCCTAAAACATTTGGCAACAAAGCCCTTAAATCCCTATAGTTTGAAGTTAATTGGCTAAAATCCCCTTTCATATAGAAATTATTTTCTTCTTTGTTGAACAGGTTTTTAAAATTAATATCTCCTACAATTTTACTTCTGGTACTTGTAAACAGTTCCAAATTGCTTACTTGCAAATTGTTAAGGGTTCCCGAAAGTTTGGCACTTAGCTTAGCCCTTTGATTGACACCAAACTCATTATAAAAGGTATTTAACTCGTTTAAAGCCACATCGCTTTTGGTAAAGGTGGCATCTACCTGAACTTTATCAGTAAAATATTTAAGTTCTTCTCTATCGTAAAAAAACTTTACTTCGCCTTCCAGTGAAGAATTGGCTGTTTTTATGCTCAAATCCTCAAGCAAAATATTACTGGGCGTATAGGTAAAATTGCTTATCAGGTTTTTCACTTCCAATCCTCTACTATCATGAAAAGCCAAGGTATTTATTCTAGTACTTACATCGCTTCCATGAATCAACAAGTTAGTAGTATTGGCTTGTATGTTGGTAAACTCAAGTATTTTAGGTGTTTCGTTGTTTTCATTTATCAATCTAAAAATACCATCGTAAATAGTTACATCACTGGAAGAAAGTAAAAAGCCACTTGATTCGGGAGAAGGATTGTCTTCATCAAATTTGGCAACAAAAATATCCAGGTTGGTATCAATTTCGCCTTCATAGGTCTTTAAGTTAAATACCAAACCATCCAAGTCTATATCTCCAAAGACCAATTTGGAGTTTAAAATATTTTTGAAACTTAAAATGGAAGTGTTTAATTCTTTCGCAGCGAATAAGGTGTCTTTTTTATAATCCCTTATTAAAATTTCCTTTAATTCAACATCGCCATTAAACTGAAGCCCAATTTTACCAATGTTTATGTTGGTACCAAAGTCATCGTTCAATCTTTTGGTAACTTTTTTTCCCAAGTGTGTTTGAATGGAAGGAATAGACAACAACAGCACCAAAATGATGAAAAGCAGCAAAATAATTGCCACCAATTTAGATACTATTTTTAAAAATTTTTTGATACGTTTTAAAGTTATAACTTTGAAACCAAAATTAACAATTATTGTGCCTAAAATTCACTAATGACCTCAGAAAATATTTATATTCTTGGAATTGAGTCTTCATGCGATGATACTGCTGCCGCTGTAATACATAACGGAAAGATATTAAGCAATGTAATTGCCAACCAAAAGATACATGAAGCTTATGGAGGTGTGGTTCCGGAATTGGCATCAAGGGCACACCAACAAAACATTGTCCCTGTTGTAGATCAAGCTCTTAAAAAAGCTAATATTGCCAAAGAACAACTTCATGCCATAGCGTTTACTCGTGGACCTGGTTTAATGGGTTCGTTACTGGTTGGTACTTCTTTTGCCAAATCGCTAGCCATGGGTTTAAACATCCCTTTAATAGATGTTAACCACATGCAAGCCCATATTTTAGCTCATTTTATAGATGAAGAAGGTTTTAACAAGCCTCCATTCCCCTTTTTGGCCATGACCATTTCTGGAGGGCACACACAAATTGTAAAAGTTTCCAATTATTTCGATATGGAAGTTATTGGAGAAACCATAGATGATGCCGTTGGCGAAGCTTATGACAAAAGTGGTAAAATTCTTGGTTTGGGTTATCCTGCTGGTCCTCAAATTGACAAACGTGCACAATTGGGAAACCCAAAAGCTTTTAAGTTTACCAAACCCAAAGTAGCAGGTTTGAATTTTAGTTTTTCGGGCTTAAAGACAGCCATTTTATATTTTATTCAAAAAGAAACGGCAAACAACCCAAATTTTGTAGAGGAAAACATCAACGATATCTGTGCGTCCATTCAGTATACCATTATTGGCATTTTAATGGATAAACTAAAACTGGCTTCCAAACAAACAGGTATTAAACACATTGCCATTGGTGGAGGTGTTTCGGCAAACTCGGGAATTAGACAAGCTTTAAAAACAGGCGAATCCAAATTTGGCTGGACCACTTATGTTCCTAAATTTGAATTCACAACAGATAATGCAGCCATGATTGCCATTGTTGGTTACTTGAAATTTCTGGAAAACGATTTTACTGAACAAGATGTTACTGCTTCAGCAAGATTAAAAATTTAAACACCTTGAAAACCATTGAAAACTCTGTTGATAACCTTACAAAATCGTGTTGTTTTAAGCCATTATTTTTGTTTTTTTGTGGTTATAAACGCTAAAAAAATACTTGCAAAATGAAAAAACTATTACTTGTATTCGCTCTATTTACATCAATAATACATGCACAAGAAGACAACACCACAGAATTGGACTTAATAACAGACACCAGTTCTGCCGAGGCCTTCATAAAAGCCAATAAATCCAAAGGGAACAAACTCATTACCTTCAATGAAGAAAAGCATAAATCGGTTTTGGCTACAGACCTTTTTAAATTACCATTTGGAGGCAAAACAACCACAGAAAACAATTTTGAAAAAACCACCTACAAAGTGGTAGAAAAAAATACAGTCACTCACTATCGTTTAAGTTACATCCTTTTGGATAGCCAGCAAATGGAAGCCAGCAAAACCAAAGCGTATAGAGAACGGATTATCGCAAGCTATCACAATGGTTCCCCTTTTGATTTTTTGGCAAAAAAATACTCTGTAGCAGACAATGCCACTCGTGGAGGTGACACTGGATGGTTTACAAAAGACAACGTTTCTTTGTTTTTTGATGTGGATGTAATAGAAAACAATCATACAGAACATGAAATATACACCTTGGACAACGAAGAAAAAGGCTTGTATTATATTGTTCTAAACACACACCAACCTAAAGAAATAAAAGAAATAAAAGTTCTAAAAATAGTAGAACAAAAAAACTAATGCAGTTATTTTATAATCCAGACATATCTGAAAACACGTCTCAAATAATCTTTACTAAAGAAGAGAGCAGGCACATTGTTAAAGTTTTACGAAAAACTAAAGGTGACTTATTGCATATTACCAATGGTTTTGGTTGGCTTTTTACTGCTGAAATTTCAGTGGCAGATATTAAAAACTGTGTTGCCATTGTCACTGATTCGCAAAAGCAACCACAGAGAGAGTATCAAGTCCATTTAGCTGTGGCTCCAACCAAAATGAATGACAGATATGAGTGGTTTCTGGAGAAAGCAACCGAAATTGGTATTGACATCATTACACCTATTATCTGTGATAATAGTGAACGAAGGGTTATTAAAACAGAACGTTTTGAGAAAATACTGCAAGCTGCCATGAAGCAGTCTTTATCTTGTTACAAGCCTACACTTCAAGAAGCCATCGTGTTTAAGGATTTTATGGAACAACCTGTTTTGGGTCAAAAATTTATAGCACATTGCGAAGAAACAAATAAAAAATCTTTAAAGAAAGAGATAAAACCCAACCAAGATATCACCATATTAATTGGACCAGAAGGCGATTTTAGTGTTAAAGAAATAGAACAAGCCATTCAATCTCAATTTATTCCTGTAACTTTGGGAAACACAAGGCTTAGAACCGAAACAGCTGCCATTGTTGCCTGTCATTCGGTTGCTTTTGTAAATGAATTATAAACTTTTTCATGAAACACATGACTAAATCACGTTTTTTTACTTTGGTATGTTGTTTATTTTCTGTTTTAATCTTTTCACAGGAAATAGCCGTTTTAAAATATAAAGGTGGTGGCGATTGGTATGGCAACCCTACAGCTTTGCCAAATTTAATCAGCTTTTGCAATTCCAACATCAACACCAAAATCAACCCAAAGCCAGAAACCGTAGAAGTTGGAAGCTCAGATATTTTTCAATATCCATTGGTGCACATGACAGGTCATGGCCATGTGTTTTTTAGCGAGGAAGATGCCGACAACTTAAGAGACTATTTATTATCTGGTGGTTTTTTGCATATTGATGACAATTATGGTATGCAACCCTATATTACAGAAGAATTAAAAAAAGTGTTTCCAGATAAAGAACTTACGGAACTACCTGCAAACCATCCAATTTTCAATGTGGCTTACCCATTCCCTAAAGGATTGCCAAAAATTCATGAACACGATGGCAAAAGACCTCAAGCTTTTGGAATTTTTAACGAAAACCGATTGGTTTTACTTTTTACATTTGAAAGCGATTTAGGTGATGGCTGGGAAGACGAGGTAGTCCATAACGATCCAGCTGAAGTTAGGGAAAAAGCATTGAGAATGGGAGCAAACATCATAAAATATGCTTTTGAAAATTAATTAAACCCTTAATGACAAACCGATAACCAACCAGTGAATACCATTAAGCTCAAAATTTAAATAAAGCCTGTCAAAAGCTGTTAAATTTATCAAGCTCAGTTTAATTGAAACATAACATTTTATTTCTAAATACACTACAGTTGTTTTTTAAAGATATGTGTGTATTTATAGCTTTAAAAAAATGCAACTAACTCATTACAACACTCATTTTACCAAACAAACCTTTCCCATTACTTTGGTTTGCGACAACATTACCAACGCTCCCAACATTGGGAGCCTGTTTAGGACAGCAGATGCGTTTGGAGTAAAAAAAATTATTTTTTGTGGCTCTCCTATTCCTAAAGGGCGAAAAATGACCAAGACTTCCAGAGCCACAGAAAACATTGTGCCTTTTGAAGAAAAGGAAACCATTTTAGAAACGCTTGATCAATTAAAATCTGAAAATTATTTTCTAATATCCTTGGAAATCACCAATAACAGCCAAGAAATCAATACGTTTAGGTTTCCACACAATCAAAAGATTGCTTTGATAATTGGAGATGAAAATTTTGGAATATCTGAAACTGTTTTAAACCTTTCGGATGCTATCATCCATATAAACATGTTCGGGCAAAATAGCAGTATGAATGTGGTTCAGGCAACAAGCATTGCCCTTTATGAAGTAACCAAACAGTTCAGCAAAAAATAAACCCTTGGACATTTAAAAGCAAAATGTATCTTTACTAAATGAATTCAAACGACATTTCAAAAGGAATTTTAAAGGCTTTGGCAACAGTATTGGGAATTAGCATCCTACTGTTTTTTCTATATAAAATCCAGTCTGTTATTGTTTATATTGCCATTTCTGCAGTGGTTTCCCTTACCGGAAGACCCATTGTTGGTTTTTTAAGATATCGTTTAAAATTAAATAACTTATTGGCAGTTGCCATAACCATGATTCTTTTATTAGGTGTTATTATGGGTCTCATTGGCTTATTTATACCTTTAATAGTAGAACAAGGTCAGAATTTATCATTGCTAAACATTGAGCAACTGCAAAGCAACATCAAACATATTTACACAGAATTTATTTCTCACTTTAACCTTGGCAAAATTCAAGCAAACGAAGATCCTTTGGCCAATTCCAGTTTGCTCTCTAAAATAAATTTTGCTTTGATTCCTGAATTTTTAAATTCTGTGGTTAGCGGTTTTGGAAGCTTTAGTATGGGGTTGTTTTCTGTGCTTTTTATTTCATTTTTCTTTTTAAAAGACAGCAAATTGTTTGAGAACAGCTTAATGACCCTAATTCCTGATAATAAAGAAGCTCGTTTAAAAAAATCTATGGATAAAATTAAAAATCTATTATCTAGATATTTTGTTGGCCTTGTTTTTCAAATTTCCATATTATTTGTTATTTACACTATTGGATTGTTGATTATTGGAGTAAAAAACGCAGTGGTTATTGCTTTTTTATGTGCCTTAATAAACTTAATCCCATATTTGGGACCAGTAATTGGAGGATGTATCATGATTTTATTGACCATGACCAGTAATTTGGGGAGTGGGTTTAGTGAAGTAATCATACCTACAACTCTCAAGGTCCTTTTAGTAATCATTATTGGTCAATTAATAGATAATTTTATAAGTCAGCCGCTTATTTTTTCAAAAAGTGTGAAATCGCATCCACTAGAAATTTTTCTGGTTATCATTATAGCTGGTTTGTTGTTTGGTATTGTTGGGATGATTATTGCCATTCCAACCTACACAGCCATAAAAGTTATTTTAAAAGAATTTTTATCAGACAACAAAGTGGTTCAAAGCCTAACAAAAGACCTATAACATCACTTTGAATAAGTCGATTTTACATATTGAAAATCAAGATTTTATAAACAATAATCTAAATGCAGACACCAGTACTTTATTGTTTAAAAAACACGCTGGACTGTCCTTGGACATAAAAGTGTTGATAGAGCAAATTGAAGCAAAAAAAAGATGTCAAAAAAAACTGCCTACCTGGTTTGAAACTTCAAATATCTATTATCCAAACAAATTAAATATTGAGCAAACATCTTCTGAAATCACTGCAAAATATAAGGCAAACCTTATCTCTGGAAATTCCATAATAGATTTAACTGGTGGTTTTGGAGTAGACAGTTTTTACTTTTCCAAGCATTTTAAATCAGTCATTCATTGTGAAATCAACAAAGAACTTTCTCAAATGGTTTCGCATAATTACAAACAACTTGGGGCAGAACATATTCAAACCATAGCTAAAGATGGATTAGCGTTTTTAAAGGAATCAACCTTGAATTTCGATTGGATATACATAGACCCATCCAGAAGACATGACAGTAAAGGCAAAGTGTTCTTTTTAAAGGATTGTTTGCCAAATGCACCAGAACACCTTCATGTTTTGTTTGAACATTCCAACAACCTAATGATTAAAACTTCTCCTCTTTTAGATCTATCCGTAGGTTTAAAGGAATTGAAACACGTTAAAACCATCCATGTGGTAGCTGTAAACAATGAGGTAAAAGAACTGCTATGGATGTTGGAAAAAGAAATGCATACAGAAGACGTACAAATAGAAACCATCAATATAAAAAACAAGGATAATCAATATTTTGGCTTTAGATTTCAAGATGAAACCCAGGCTCAATCCAAATGGAGCCTACCTCTTAATTTTTTATACGAACCCAATGCTGCTATTTTAAAATCAGGTGGATTTCATAGTGTTTCCAAGCAGTTTCAATTAAAAAAATTACACCAACATTCACATTTATACACTTCAAGCGATTTAATGGAATTTCCTGGCCGAAGATTTAAAATTGAAGATATTTTGCCTTTCAACAAAAAAGCCTTTAAAAAAGCAGCTATTGCCAAAGCCAATATTACTACAAGAAATTTTCCGGAATCGGTTGATAGCATTAGAAAAAAACTGAACCTTAAAGATGGAGGCAACACTTACATTTTTGCCACTACCAATTTAGAAAACGAAAAAATTTTAATAGTTTGTTCTAAATTATCAAGAAAATGAAAGCTTCTGTATCTTTGAAAAAAATTTAACCGTGTTAAAAGCAGTATTATTTGATATGGATGGCGTGATAGTGGATACAGAGCCTCTTCACCACAAAGCCTATTTTGGGATGTTCAATAGCTTAAAAATAGAGGTTAGCGAAGCACATTACCAAACTTTCACAGGACAATCTACCATGAACGTTTGCAAAAGCCTTTGCAGCCAATTTAAACTACACAACAATCCAGAAGAATTGGTTCAAATAAAGAGACAAATTTTTAAGGATTTATTTAAAAACGACCCTAATTTACAGCTTATTGATGGTGTTTTGGATTTGATAAAGGATTATCATGAAAATGGTTTGACACTTGTTTTGGCTTCCTCTGCCTCTATGGGGACCATAGAAAGCGTTTTTAACAGGTTTGATTTGGATCAATACTTTTTGGCAAAACTAAGTGGAGCCGATTTAAAAGCTTCAAAGCCTCATCCAGAGATATTTGTTAAAGCTGCCGAAGTAAGTGGTTACAACAAAAAGAATTGTTTGGTAATTGAAGATTCCACTAATGGCATTAAAGCAGCAAATGCAGCTAACATATTTTGTGTTGGCTATAAAAGTGCCCATTCAAAAAATCAGGATTATAGCAAAGCCAATTTTATAATAAACGATTTCAAAGAAATTGAATATAACCGTGTTAAGTTGTTTTTTTAACCTTTTTTAATCCAGAATTACAAGATACATTAACATGTTATGAAAACAAAAAAGACCTACCGTAACAGTAAGTCTTTTTGTGAGCCCGATAGGATTCGAACCTATGACCGCCTCCTTAGAAGGGAGGTGCTCTATCCAGCTGAGCTACGAGCCCGTAACTCTTAAAAATTGTCGGGGTGGCAGGATTCGAACCTGCGACCTCCGCGTCCCAAACGCGGCGCGATAACCGGGCTACGCTACACCCCGAATTGGTTATCTTTTTGTCAAAAAAATTGCGGAGAGACAGGGATTCGAACCCTGGCGACACTTACGCGTCGACAGATTAGCAATCTGCTCCATTACCACTC
The DNA here is from genome assembly GCF_000348685.1 of Xanthomarina gelatinilytica. Classification (GTDB taxonomy): domain Bacteria; phylum Bacteroidota; class Bacteroidia; order Flavobacteriales; family Flavobacteriaceae; genus Xanthomarina; species Xanthomarina gelatinilytica. The sequence goes on from NZ_ANLA01000010.1 coordinate 120,923, forward strand.
TGGCACCTCTCCTTAATATTTAATGAACTTTAGCAATAAAATTGCGGATGCAAATGTAACGCATATCACTTAAGAACGCAACTATTTTTTTTAATTTTTTAAATATTTATTCTGGATATTCAATACGTAAGTGATAAATGTTTGCTAGCTTGTGTTTTAGCACTTTTTTTATGGATTGAATTTCTTTAAAAGTAATGTTGGCATTTAAAAATTGTTCGTCGACCATTTGTTTGTTTATTATGTTTTCAACAAATGCATCAATTTTACTGGAAGTAGGCTCTTTTAAGCTTTTTGAAGCTGCTTCCACACTATCGCACATCATTAAAATAGCTGTTTCTTTACTAAAAGGTTTGGGTCCTGGATATTTAAATTGGTTTTTATCAATGCTGTCGTCTATTTCTTTTTCTTTCATATAAAAATAATAAACCAAACTGGTGCCATGATGCGTTCTTATAAAGTCTATAACACGATCTGGCAAATTGTTTTTCTTTGCTATTTCTATACCATTGATTACATGGTCTATAATAACCTTGGCACTTTCCTTGGAAGACAATTCATCATGAGGATTGATTCCGGTAGATTGGTTTTCTGTAAAATAAGTGGGATTCATCATTTTACCAATATCATGGTACAAAGCACCTACTCTAACCAACATGGCATTTGCACCAATCTCGTTCGCAGATGCTTCTGCTAAATTGGCTACATTTAATGAATGATGAAAAGTTCCTGGGGCTTTGTTGGAAAGTTCTTTCAATAGTTTGGTATTGGTATCGGATAATTCCAAAAGCGACACATCAGACACCAGGCCAAATAGTTTTTCATAAGCATAAATTAAAGGTTGAACAAACAAAGTAGCCAACCCACAAAGCACAAACATCCCAAAGGTTTCCCATTTTAATGTTTCCACACTCCCTTCATGAATGACAAAAAAAGCAAAATATGCTATAATGTATATTAGTGTGATCTGTCCAACTGAAATGAACAAATTAGCTCGTTTGTAAAGCTCTGAAACAGTTAAAATAGTTACAATTCCCGCAATTATTTGAAGGAACATGTATTCATAGCTGTTAGGTACAATGGAACCTAACAAAAGCACTGTAATAACGTGGGAAAACAACCCTAAACGTGCATCAAAAAATGCTTTTAATACTAAAGGTAAAATACATATGGGAACTACATAGATATACTGAGAGTTATAGTTTACAACCAGAGTGGTTATAAAAACCATTAAAAACACGTTAAAGAAAATAAAAGTTACTTTGGTGTTGTTTTCAAAAATATCATTTCTGTACTTTCTTAAAAACAACAACAGCATTAATAAAGCCAAGGAAACCAATAAGGTATAAGCAAAAACAATCCAATAATAATTGGATTTTGTCCACACTTGGGATTCGTATTCCGATTCCAAGGATTTCAGTTTTTGGTATTTATCCCCTTCAACCACTTCGCCTTTGGAAATAATAAGGGTACCTTTCTCCACACTTCCCCTTGTAAACGAAATTTTTTCCAGATCGCTCTGCAAAGCTTTTTCAGTAAATGCTTTATCGTAACTCAGGTTAGGTTCTATAACTTCAAAAAACAAAGCAATAAAGGGTTTTTGAAACTGCATGAAGCCCTCCTTGGCAAGTTGGCTCGTAAGGATATCCTTAATGTTGTTTTGTTTTATTAAATCGGAATACCTTACAGTTTGTTTTTCTGTACGTCCTTCCAGTAAAATGGCTTTTTTACCCTCTGCGAATGCATAATCTTCATCTAAAACGCCATTAACATAAAGTTTATCAATAATGTTCAATCCCAAATTATATAAATGGGTTTTATTGGAAGTTACCAAAGAGTCTGGAAGTTCCAGTTTAAATTCAGATTTATATTCAGAAATAACGCGATCAACAACTCCCAATTCAACGTTAAAATACAAATTGGCTTTATCTGTAATTTCTTTTTTTTCTGCTTTTATTTCATCATCCGTTTTCTTGATTGCAAAATCAAATGGTGCATATAAATTTTCAGACTGCCAAGGTTTTCCTTTTTCAAAATTGTATTTAAATTTACCACTCTTTGGAAATAAATAAACTATTAAAAATGTGGTGCTTATAAAAAGTATAAGCTTGTAAGCCAAGGAATGATTTCTATATAAAAAATTAATAAAGTCTTTCATTGATAAGGTTCAAGTATTCAAATGTAATAAAAATAACAGCGAAATTGGTGACTTATAATAAGGGAAACATTCTAAATTCTATTAAAAATTGATTAATTTTGCGTCATTAAAAATTAAACCCACATAAAATGAGCAAAGAAGTCGTAATTGTATCAGCAGCAAGAACACCAATAGGAAGTTTTTTAGGCGCATTATCTACTATTCCAGCACCTAAATTAGGAGCAATAGCCATAAAAGGAGCCTTAGATAAAATCCATTTAGATCCAAGCTTGGTCCAAGAAGTAATTATGGGTCATGTGGTTCAAGCTGGAGCAGGTCAAGCACCTGCAAGACAAGCTGCCATTTATGCTGGGATTCCAAATACAGTTCCATGTACAACCGTAAATAAAGTTTGCGCTTCTGGAATGAAAAGTGTTATGCAAGCTGCTCAAGCCATTGCTCTTGGTGATGCTGACATAATAGTAGCTGGAGGAATGGAAAACATGAGTATGATTCCACATTACTACCATGCCAGAACAGGAACAAAATTTGGTCCTGCAACCATGGAAGACGGCATGCAAAAAGACGGTTTGGTAGATGCCTATGACAATAATGCCATGGGAGTTTGTGCTGATGCGTGTGCAACAGAATATAAATTTTCACGAGAAGATCAAGATGCTTTTGCCATTCAGTCCTACAAACGTTCGGCTGCTGCTTGGGAAGCAGGCAAATTTGACAATGAAGTTGTTCCTGTTGAGGTGCCACAGCGTCGTGGCGATGCAATTGTAGTCTCCAAAGACGAAGAGTTTACTAATGTTAAAATAGATAAAATCCCTGCTTTACGACCTGCTTTTACAAAAGACGGAACCGTAACTGCTGCTAACGCTTCCACTATTAATGATGGTGCAGGAGCCATGGTTTTAATGAGCAAGGAAAAAGCCTTGGAATTAGGCTTAAAACCTTTGGCCACCATAACTGGATATGCTGATGCCGCCCAAGAACCAGAATGGTTTACCACAGCTCCTGCTAAAGCCTTGCCAAAAGCTTTGAACAAAGCTGGTATTTCTTTAAACGATGTAGATTATTTTGAATTCAACGAAGCTTTTTCTGTGGTTGGTTTGGCCAATATGAAAATTTTGGGGCTTAACGACACTAATGTAAACGTTAATGGTGGAGCTGTTTCTTTAGGTCATCCACTTGGTTGTTCTGGAGTTAGGATTTTAATTACCTTACTTAATGTTTTAGAACAAAACAATGCTAAAATTGGAGCAGCCGCTATCTGCAATGGTGGTGGTGGTGCTTCTGCTGTTGTAATTGAAAGAAACCAATAATTGTTATTTTTATTGTTATTATTCAATAAACATGAAACTTCAACTAATTGTCTTTTTTATTTAACGTGCTTATAAATAATTAACAATAATAGCGAATAAAAAATTCTTCTATGCAATACGGAATTTGTAATTTAAGCATTGTTCCTTTAAGATCTGAACCAGCCGACACCAGTGAATTGGTATCCCAAGTGTTGTATGGCGATTATTTTAAGGTTTTGGAACAACGTAAGTCTTGGAGCAAAATCCGTCTTGGTTTTGACAAATATGAAGGTTGGGTTGACAACAAACAATACGTTGAGATTACTGTAGAGCAATATGAAGCACTTCATCTGGAAGCCCCTATTTTATCAAAGGATTTGGTAGAGTTTGTTGAAGATGTTAACCAACAGCTTTATGCCATACCATTAGGGTCTTCCCTTAACGGATTGCCTCTTTTAAAGCACACTCATGATGGTGCTGTTATTAACGAGATAAAACCTAAACAAAATATTATTGAAACAGCATTTATGTATTTAAATGCGCCTTATTTATGGGGAGGAAAAACGCCTTTTGGCATTGATTGCTCCGGATTTACACAAATGGTTTACAAATTAAATGGTTACAAACTTTTAAGGGATGCTTCGCAACAATCCACTCAAGGGGAACCTTTAAGCTTTATAGAAGAAAGCGAGCCAGGAGATTTGGCTTTCTTTGATAATAATGAGGGACAAATTGTTCATGTAGGTATTATTATGAAAGACAACTACATTATCCATGCCCATGGCAAAGTGCGTATAGATAGGTTAGACCATTCTGGCATATACAATCATGAGAAGCGTATGCATACACATAAGCTTAGGGTTATAAAGAAAATTATATAAAATAAAAAAAAGCTGCAATTTTAAATTGCAGCTTTTTTTATGTTAATGTTAAAGGAATTAATTTCCTATTAAAGCATCTACTTTTGCTTTCATGGCTTTATACTTTTCAGTATCACCAGTAGCACTGTAAATATTCATTAGTGTTTTTGCAGCATCAATATTATCTGGATCTACTTTCATAACAGATTCCAAATAAGGAATGGCGCTTTTGTAAATTTTGGTACGTTGTAACTTTAATTCGTCATAACGTTTGTTGTCTGCAGGCGAACTACCAAGACTGTTCATTTCTTCGATTAAAGCTTTTTCTTGGTCCAAAATCATGGCTGCCATGTTAATTTCGGCATTGGTATAAGTTGGATCCAATTCTATAGCTCTATCGTAGTATTTTTTTGCAGAATCAAAATCACCAGATTCTTGAGACATTACTCCTAAATTAAATTGTAACTCTGGGTTGTTTGGATCTTTCTCTGTAGCTTCTTGTAACAATTGCTTGAATTTTTCTTTGTTTCCAGATTGGAAATACAAGTTAGCATGGGAAATCAATAAATTTAAATCGTCTGGATTTGCCTGTCTTGCTTTTTCCATGGCTGCCAAAGCTTTATCATTCTCGCCTCTGTTGGTGTATATTAGAGCTATGTTTTTAACTATTTCTGCTTGTTTGGACTCGGTATCTCTCTCGCCAGGTTTTAAATGAGTACCACCTTTTACAGATAAATCCCTAATGGATTTATTTTGAAAGATTTCTTCTTCTCCTGTTTCTTTGTCAATAGCATAATATTCTTTTTCAATACCAGTATATCCCAAATCATCCAATTCTTCAAATAACACCAAAGCTCTATCAAACTCTTGAACTCCTGTTGCTGTTATTGCAGCATAGTATAAATACAAAGTGTCTTTAGTTGAAACCCTGTAAGCATTTTCAAAGTTTTTTGATGAAACACTGTAATCTTTATTTTCATAGGCATCATTTGCTTTTTTAACAAAAGACTGAATCATGGTTTTTTTCAATTCTGCAGTTTCTTCAGTCAAATCACCTTCTATCAACCCTAAGCTTTTAAGCGCTTTGGATACATCATCGTTACTGGCAGCTCCATTGGCATATAAAGCCTCTGCGTTTAAATAATAGTATTCAGCTTTATATTTATCCTCCATGGTAGCTGGATTCAGCTGTCCCAATATGGATTTAGCTTCAGCAAAGTTGTTGTCTTTTATTGCTTTTTCAGCAGATCTTAATTCTTTTTTTTGTGCAAAAGAAAATGTAGTTACAAGTACTGCTAAAGCAACTATAAATTGTTTTTTCATTGTTTTTAAATAATTAAATTGTTTGTTGTTTTTTTATTCGTCTTCTTGGGATTTATCAAGAGTTGTGCCATCTTCATTTTGGTTGGAGATTTGGGTAGTATCTGGAGTTATTAGGTCTCCGTTTTCATCTACCTCATCTTCATCATGCATAACTTTGGCTACAGCTGCAATTGAGTCGTTTCCTTTTAGGTTTATTAACTTAACCCCTTGTGTTGCTCTTCCCATTACCCTTAAATCTTCCACTGCCATTCTTATAGCAATACCAGATTTGTTAATGATCATTAAATCATCATGATCGGTCACGTTTTTAATGGCAACAAGGTTTCCTGTTTTTTCTGTTATGGAAATGGTTTTAACTCCTTTTCCTCCTCTGTTTGTGATTCTGTAATCTTCTAGACTAGAGCGTTTTCCATATCCATTTTCTGAAACTACCAGAATGTCGCTATCCATGTCATCTACAGCTATCATTCCAACAACTTCATCTGTTTTTTCATTGGCCAACCTGATGCCTCTTACACCTGAAGCACTACGTCCCATAGGTCTTGTTTTGGCTTCTTCAAAACGAATGGCCTTACCGGATTTTAAGGCCAGCATAACCTGACTTTCTCCTGTTGTTAATTTAGCTTCCAGTAATTCGTCGTCTTCTTTAATGGTAATGGCATTGATACCGTTTGTTCTAGGTCTGGAATATTGTTCTAAAGACGTCTTTTTTACCTGTCCTTTCTTAGTGGCCATGATGACATAATGACTGTTGATGTAATCTTCGTCTTTTAAGTCTTGGGTACAAATAAAAGCTTTAACAGCATCATCTTGCTCAATATTGATTAAGTTCTGTATAGCTCTACCTTTGGATGTTTTACTTCCTTCTGGAATTTCGTAAACACGCATCCAGAAACATTTTCCTTTTTGGGTAAAGAACAACATGTACTGATGGTTGGTTCCAACAAATAAATACTCCAAGAAATCTTCGTTTCTTGTGGTTGAAGCTTTTTGGCCAACACCTCCTCTATTTTGGGTTTTGTATTCGTTTAAAGACGTACGTTTAATGTATCCAGCATGCGAAATGGTAATCACCACTTTTTCGTCTGGAATCATGTCTTCAATACTCAAGTCACCTCCAGCATATTCAATTGTAGAGCGACGCTCATCGCCATATTTCTGTTTAACTTCTTCCAATTCTGTTTTGATAATCTCCATACGACGTTCTTTTTTATCAAGAATGTCTTTTAAATCTTCGATGGTTTTCATCAATTCTTCGTACTCAGAACGCAATTTGTCTTGCTCCAGTCCTGTAAGCTGACGTAAACGCATCTCTACAATGGCTTTCGCTTGAATTTCCGACAGTTTAAAACGTTCTATTAACTTTTCACGAGCTTCATCAGCATTTGAAGAGGCACGAATAAGCGCTATTACTTCGTCTATATTATCCGAAGCAATAATCAATCCTTCAAGAATATGAGCGCGTTCTTCAGCTTTTCTCAGTTCGTAAGTGGTTCTTCTTACCACTACTTCATGTCTGTGTTCTACAAAATAATGAATAAGCTCTTTTAAGTTCAATAATTGAGGCCTTCCATTTACAAGCGCAATATTGTTCACACTAAAAGATGACTGTAAGGCTGTGTATTTGTATAATTTGTTTAAAACAATGTTAGGAATGGCATCACGCTTTAAAACATATACAATACGCATACCATTTCTGTCAGACTCATCACGTATGGTTGCAATACCTTCCAACTTCTTCTCGTTTACCAAATCTGCAGTTTTCTTAATCATGTCTGCTTTGTTCACGAGATAAGGGATTTCACTCACTATAATGCATTCCCTTCCTTGAACTTCTTCAATATTGGCTTTACCTCTCATGACAATTCGTCCACGACCTGTATGAAATGCTTCTTTTACGCCATCGTAACCATAAATGGTACCACCAGTAGGAAAATCTGGAGCTTTAACATGGGTTATCAATTCATCAATTTCAATGTCGTTGTTGTCAATGTACGCAATGGTACCATCAACAACTTCACTTAAGTTATGAGGAGGCATGTTTGTTGCCATACCTACAGCAATTCCTGAAGCCCCATTTACCAAAAGGCCTGGAATTCTTGTTGGCAACACTGTGGGCTCTTGTAAGGTATCGTCAAAATTCAGCTTGTGGTCCACTGTTTCTTTATCGATATCTGCCAGCATATCTTCCGATATTTTACGCATACGTGCCTCTGTATAACGCATTGCTGCAGGACTATCGCCATCAATAGACCCAAAGTTTCCTTGTCCATCTACCAGCATGTAACGCAAGCTCCACTCTTGGGCCATACGTACCATAGCATCGTAAACAGAAGTATCTCCATGTGGATGATACTTTCCTAAAACTTCCCCAACAATTCTCGCTGATTTTTTGTGTGCTCCTGTTGCTCTAACTCCCAATTCGTGCATGCCATAAAGCACACGTCTGTGAACCGGTTTTAAGCCATCTCTTACATCTGGTAAAGCACGTGACACAATGACTGACATTGAGTAATCAATGTAAGCCGACTTCATTTCATCTTCAATGTTTATTGGAATGAGTTTTTCTCCTTCTGCCATATATAATTTAATTAGTTTTTTTCAAGTTTTTCAAATCGTGCTAATATAACCATTTCATCAGTTATAGTAAGTCTTTCTTATGTATTTTTTGAAGTTTTTTATTAACAATTTAATACTGGATTATTTAATAAGTAAGCTGTTAAATATTTTGATTTTATTAAGTTTTTTTTGTCTATTAGCACAAAACCTATATTTTAAGGTATGGTTTTTGTTTTTAGTAAGATGATTTTATTATTTTTAATGAAGAAAGGATTAATATATGGATGATAATTTTTCCCCAAGAGTAAAAGATGTTATTGCTTACAGCAAAGAAGAAGCATTGCGTTTAGGCCATGACTTTATAGGTACCGAACATTTAATGCTTGGTTTGCTTCGTGATGGTAGTGGCAAAGCCATAAACATATTAAATGCACTAGAAATAGATTTAAATCATTTAAGACGAAAAGTTGAGATATTAAGTCCTGCTAACCCTAACGTGGCTGTGGTTTCTAACGAAAAAAAGAACTTGCACCTAACCAGACAGGCAGAACGCGCTTTAAAAACAACCTTTTTGGAAGCCAAGTTATTTCAAAGCAATTCCATTAATACAGCGCATTTACTGCTCTGTATTTTAAGAAACGAAAACGATCCAACTACCAAGCTGTTGAACAAGCTAAAAGTGGATTACGATAACGCAAAAGAACAATTTAAGTTTATGATAACGAACGAAGAAGATTATATAGAACCTAAAGCAGAATCGTTTCAAGATGATGATGCCAATATGGATGACGATACGTCTAAAGACAATCTGTTCAACTCTCCATCATCTAAAGCAAATAAAAAATCAAAAACACCTGTTTTGGATAATTTTGGTAGAGACCTTACTGCTATGGCAGAAGAAGGGAAACTCGATCCTGTAGTTGGTAGGGAAAAAGAAATTGAACGTGTCTCGCAAATTTTAAGTAGAAGAAAGAAAAACAACCCACTTTTAATTGGAGAACCTGGTGTTGGTAAATCTGCCATTGCCGAAGGTTTGGCAAATAGAATTGTTAAAAGAAAAGTCTCCAGGATTTTATTCAACAAACGTGTAGTAACACTGGACTTGGCTAGCTTGGTTGCTGGAACAAAATACCGAGGGCAATTTGAGGAACGCATGAAAGCCGTTATGAATGAACTGGAAAAAAATGACGATATCATTCTTTTTATAGACGAAATACACACCATTGTTGGAGCTGGAGGAGCTACAGGAAGCTTAGATGCTTCAAACATGTTTAAACCCGCTTTGGCTCGTGGAGAAATACAATGTGTTGGTGCAACCACTTTAGACGAGTACAGACAATATATTGAAAAAGATGGTGCCTTGGAACGTCGTTTTCAAAAAGTGATTATTGAGCCTACCAGTGTTGAAGAAACCATAGAGATCTTAAACAACATCAAGGATAAATATGAAACGCACCACAATGTAGATTACACACCTGAAGCTATTGAAGCTTGTGTAAAGCTAACAAACAGATACATGACAGATCGATTCTTGCCAGACAAAGCTATAGACGCCTTGGACGAAGCAGGTTCCCGTGTGCACATTAAAAATATCAATGTCCCAAAACAGGTCTTGGAACTAGAAAAACAATTGGAAGCCGTAAAAGAAACCAAAACCACCGTTGTTAAAAAGCAGAAATACGAAGAAGCTGCCAAACTTAGGGACGACGAAAAACGCTTGGAGAAAGAATTGGCCGTAGCTCAAGAAAAATGGGAAGAAGAAACCAAGCTTCACCGTGAAATAGTAACAGAGGAAAATGTAGCAGATGTTGTATCCATGATGACTGGCATTCCCGTTAATAGAATTGCACAAACAGAAAGCACCAAATTGGCTCAATTACCAGAACTGATAAAAGGTAAAGTCATTGGTCAGGACGATGCTGTTTCTAAGGTTGTAAAGGCTATTCAACGTAACAGAGCCGGATTAAAAGACCCAAACAAACCCATTGGATCTTTTATATTTTTAGGTCAAACAGGAGTTGGAAAAACACAATTGGCCAAAGTTTTGTCCAAACAACTATTTGACAGTGAAGACTCACTTGTCAGAATTGATATGAGCGAATATATGGAGAAATTTGCCATTTCCAGATTGGTTGGGGCCCCTCCAGGATACGTTGGTTATGAAGAAGGAGGACAATTAACCGAAAAGATAAGACGCAAACCTTATGCCGTTGTATTATTGGATGAAATTGAAAAAGCGCATCCAGATGTCTTCAATATGCTTTTGCAAGTACTTGATGATGGTTATTTAACTGATAGTCTTGGAAGAAAAATTGATTTTAGAAATACCATCATTATCATGACCTCCAACATAGGTTCCAGAAAGCTAAAAGATTTTGGAACTGGAGTTGGATTTGGTACAGCTTCGCAAAAAGCCCAAGAAGATGCCAATGCCAGAAGTGTAATTGAAAATGCACTTAAAAAAGCTTTTGCACCTGAGTTTTTAAATAGAATTGACGATGTTATTGTTTTCAATGCCTTGGAGAGAGAGGACATTGACAAAATTATCGACATTGAGCTTGAAAAATTAATAGAACGCATTAAAGCCTTAGGTTACACGCTTAAATTAAGCAAAAAAGCTAAAGATTACATTGCAGATAAAGGTTTTGACAAGCAGTATGGAGCCAGGCCACTTAAACGTGCCATTCAAAAATACATTGAAGATAAATTGGCTGAAGAAATTATAAACTCCAACATTCAGGAAGGCGATACCATTGCCATGGATTTAGATAGTAAATCCCAAGAGTTAACAGTAAAAGTTGAGAAGGCAAAAAACACCACTAAATCTTAACTTTTTAAAAGCTTATTACATTAAAAAACGCCATTAAAATAATTCATGGCGTTTTTTAATTCCGTAATTGTTTATTTACTAATTTTACTATATAAATAATCTTGTTATGTCAAATATCATTAGTTTACCATTTGGCACAGTTTCCATGCACGACAACTATATGGTTGCGGTTATGAACGAAGGCGTAACAGTAAACCCTGAAATTAACAGCGTTTTAGAAGAGTTGGCAGTAAACCATTTCCAAGACAAAAAATTTGTATATATAACCCATAGAGTCAACTCTTATTCGGTTGATCCCAATATCTATTTTAAAACTTCACAAATACCCAATTTAGTCGGATTTGCCGTGGTTTTGGGTAGAAAGATAAGATTGGACAACCTGGCTTTGGAAAAAATGTTTTTTTCGAAACCCTTTAAAAGTTTTAAGTCGCTTAACAAAGCTATAGAATGGGCAAACGAATTGTGCGCTAAGACTTAAAACAACTCGTTACTATCCACTTGTAAATTATTTAAAAACACAATGGAGTTGTCAATATCTTTATAAAGTTCCCTGTCAAAAGCCACAAAAGGGACTTCCGTTCTATACACATTCAAAAATCTTTCCAAAAACCCTGAAGATTTTAAAGGAGCTCTCAAACACAAGGCTTGAGATGCGTTAAACAGCTCAATGGCCAACACACGTTTTACATTATCTATCAATCTATATGCTTGTGTTGCAGCATTGGCTCCCATACTCACATGGTCTTCCTGGCCATTGCTTGAAACAATACTGTCTATACTTGCTGGTGCAGCCAATTGTTTGTTGGCACTTACTATACTTGCTGCTGTATATTGTGGAATCATAAACCCAGAATTCAATCCTGGACTATCAACCAAAAACGCTGGCAATCCCCTTAATCCTGAAACCAACTGAAACACACGTCTTTCTGAAATATTTCCTAACTCTGCCATAGCTATCTTTAAATAATCCAAAGCCAAGGCTAAAGGCTGGCCGTGAAAATTACCTCCAGAGATAATTTCATCTTCTTGAGAAAAAATATTTGGATTATCAGTTACCGAGTTAATTTCAGTGATAAAAGTTTTTTCCACGAAAGACAAAGTATCTTTACTTGCGCCATGAACTTGTGGCATACATCTAAAAGAATATGGGTCTTGTACATGTATTTTTTCTTGTTGAATCAACTCACTACCTTCCAAGAATTCCCTAATACGTTCGGCCGTTTTTAACTGACCGTTGTGTGGTCTTACCAAATGAACCAACTCATTAAAAGGTTCTATCCTTCCATCAAAAGCATCTAAAGAGATACTTCCTATTAAATCGGCAAAATAAGAAAGCTTATAAGACTCAAACAACAAATAAATGCCATAAGCACTCATAAACTGCGTGCCGTTCAATAGTGCCAAACCTTCTTTGGACTGCATGGTAATTGGCTCCCAATTTAACTCTTTTAAAATGGCCTCTCCAGAATAAAGTTTGCCTTTATAAAACACCTCTCCTTTTCCTATTAACGGTAAAGCCAAATGTGCTAAAGGAGCTAAATCTCCTGATGCTCCCAAAGAGCCTTGTGTGAATATTTTTGGGTAAATACCAAAGTTATAAAAATCCACCAAACGCTCTACCGTTTGCAGTTGCACACCACTATGTCCATAACTTAAAGACTGGATTTTAAGCAAAAGCATTAACCTTACTATAGGTTGTGGCACTTCTTCTCCAGTTCCACAAGCATGTGACATCATTAAATTCTCTTGCAACTTTGTTAGGTTCTCTTTAGTTATTTTCACATTATACAAAGAACCAAAACCCGTATTTATGCCATATATGGGAAGATCCTGACTTTTCAGTTTTTCATTTAAATAGGTCCTGCAATTGGTAATCTTATCTTTTACTTCGTTAGAAAGCTCCAATTGCAAATTATCTGAAACAATGCTGTAGAGCGTTTTTAAATCCAGTTCTTTAGTAGAGATGTAGTGCTTGTTGTCCATGTTAAATTTAATTGGTTTCAAAATTCAACATTACAAATCTTTTATGCAAACATTTGTTAATAATTAACTGGAATGTTGAAAATTCTAATTAAACCTTTATTTTTGATAAAAATAAATAACCAACAATGAAAAAAATTTTATATCTATTACTTGCAATTGCAGTTATCTCTTGCCAAGAAGAACCTAAAGATTACGTTACGTTTTCGGGGAAAATAATCAATAAAAACAGCGACTCCATAGTTTTAAGAACACGCGATTACTCTAAAACCATTAAAGTGAATGAAGATGGCACATTTAGCGATACCTTGAAAGTGGATACAGGTATTTACAACTTTTTTGATGGTAGTGAGAGCACAAATGTCTTTCTAAAAAATGGGTTTGATATCAACATGACTTTAGACACCAAAGAATTTGACGAAACCATAACTTATACTGGAACAGGAGCTGAACACAGTAATTTTTTGGCTGAAAAATCCTTAAAAGAAGAAGAATTGCTGGATATGGACGAGTTAAGTACCATTACAGAAATGGATGAGCTTGACAAAGCGATGGAAAACATTAAAACAGAATTAAGTGAGTTTTATGCATCTAAAACTGGAATAGACTCTTCTTTAACAAACAATGCCGTTAAAGACATTGAGCCCATGTTGAAATTTTATAGAAGCTACTTGGCAGATGCCATTACCTTGAAAAAAGATCTACCAAAAGGTGCGCCATCTCCAACATTTGAAGATTACGAAAACGTAGATGGAACCACTACATCTTTTGAAGATTTAAAAGGGAAATACACATATATAGACGTTTGGGCTACTTGGTGTGGACCATGTAAAGCTGAAATCCCTTCATTAAAAGCACTGGAGAAAGAATACCATGACAAAAACATCCAGTTTTTAAGTTTATCCATTGATGACGACAGGTCTCATGGTGGATCTTGGGACAAAGCCCGTGAAGATTGGAAAGCCATGATAGCTGAAAAAGAATTGGGTGGAATTCAATTATTCGCGCCTAATGGCTGGCAAACCCCTTTTGTAAGGGAATATAAAATCAACGGGATTCCTAGATTTATTTTAATAGATCCAGATGGAAACATCGTGACTCCAGATGCTCCAAGACCTTCCAGTGAAAAACTGAAAGAGTTGTTTGACTCTTTAAACATTTAAATCAACTTTTAAAATACCATAAATAAAGCCACTCAACAGAGTGGCTTTATTTATTTCTTTTTATTCTCTTTAGCATTAGTTTCTTCTTGAGGTGGTTCTGGCTGCCAAAATAAATCTAAGTAAGCATCTCCAATTGTTTCAATAACATGACTGGCAATTAAACTTTGATAACCTGTTTTCTCAACAGCAATATCAGCCGATTTCCCATGTAAATAGACTCCAAAAATAGCAGCAACCAACGGATTGTATCCTTGTGCCAACAAACCAGTAATTACACCTGTTAAAACATCTCCAGTGCCACCAGTTGCCAAACCTGGATTTCCAGTGGTATTTACATAAAGTTTATCTTCCAAAACTGTAATGGTATTGGCTCCTTTAATTACAACCAAAACTTGGTGCTTTTTTGAAAAGGCCTTGGTTTTATTAAGTTTATCAAAATCGTCTTTCCAAGTACCAATTAAACGTTCCAGTTCTTTTGGATGTGGTGTTAAAATAGATCCTTCTGGTAAAAATTTCAACAAAGTTTTCTTTTTGGATAAAATATTCAAAGCATCGGCATCCACTACCAAAGGTGCTTTGTTTTTTCTAAGGAAATCTTCAAAAGCTATAATGGTTTTATCATGGGTTCCCAAACCAACACCTATACCAACAGCCGAAGGATTGAAATTCACTGCTATTTGGGTAATTAGTTCCTCATCGGTATCAGTCACAACCATAGCTTCCGGAAATGAGGTTTGCATAATTTGGTATCCACATTTTGGTAAGAATACCGTTACTAAGCCAGCACCTGAAGCTAAAGTAGCACGACTAGCCAGGGCTGCTGCACCTATTTTACCATAACTGCCACCAACAATTAAAGCATGTCCATAATGGCCTTTATTGGTGTATTTTTTTCTTGGTTTATAGAGGGTGAGCACTTCCTGTTTACCAATAAGTTCTGCTTCGGTTTCAGTTTTCATTAAAAACTCCCTGTCAATACCAATATCCAATACTTCCCACTCTTTAGAATATTTTGCTGTATCTGGTAAAAAGAATACCAATTTAGGCGATTGGAAACTTAAAGTAAAGTTTGCCCAAACCACGCCATCTTCATCTTTTGGCACTTGATCTGTGTGCAAGCCAGATGGAATATCAATGGCCAAAGTAAAGGCTTTTGACGTTTTAAAGTGCTGAAAGAGTTGTTTTACCCAATCGCCTACTTCCCTATTTAAACCTATACCAAAAACTGCATCAATAATTATATCGTCTGCTTCAATGGGTGGAAAGTCGTCTTTACAGCTTAACAAGGTTGGCCATTCTTTGGTAACATGCTTAATTTTATCGTAATTAATCAAAAAATCCTTCGAACGTTTATCGCTACAATTTACTACATAGGTATGCACATTGTAACCATAGGTCACCAAATGTCTTGCAACCACCAAACCATCTCCTCCATTATTACCAATGCCACAAAACACATGTATGGGCACTTGTGCTCCTTGCATTCTGGTATGCAGCCAATTAAATATTTGGATGCCTGCACGTTCCATAAGTTCCGTAGAGGAAATATCTTGTGTTTTGGTTGTTAATTTATCACCTTCGTAAACTTGTTCTTTGGATAGTATTTTCATGTAATGATATTCTTTTTCAATTGTTTTAAGAAATCTGTAAGTCTTTCAAAAATACAGTTAATTTTATATTCAGTAAAATAATACTTTTGAATTTGAAAAAAGCTGTCAACCAAAATTTAAAGATGACAAACATTACAAAAGCAAGCATGAAGGATTGCGACTTACTTGTTTCCATTGGAAGGCAATCTTTTTTGGAGTCTCATGGCAGCAGCGCACCAACAAAAGACATTGCAAATTATATAGATTCAAAATTTACAAGACAGCATTTTGAAACAGAAATGCAAGAGGCAAATACCTTTTTCTACCTGTTGCAATACCATGAAAAACCAATTGGTTACTCAAAAATCACTATAAATGCTTCACAAAAAAACATTACCTTTGCAGAGGTTGCAAAATTGGAAAGATTATACATACTGCAAGAATTTCATCATTTAAAACTAGGCTTGGAACTTTTTAGTTTTAATGTGAAACTTTCCAAACAACATAAGCAACTTGGCATGTGGTTATATGTATGGGTGGAAAACAAAAAAGCCATTGCTTTTTATGACAAAGCGGGATTTAGAATAATTGGAAGTTACGATTTTAAAATTTCTGAAACGCATTCAAACCCGAATCATCAAATGCTTTTAACGTTTTAAACAACCAAAAAAGAAAAGAATAAAATAAATCAATCCAAATTAGGCAAAACAAAATCGTCCAAAGCACTTTTTTCTTTCATTAGCTTTTCAATCTCTTCAGATGTGCGTGGTGCTTCAGCAGAAAGATTGACCGGACCATCTTCTGTGATTAATATATCGTCTTCAATACGCACACCAATTCCCCACCATTTTTCATCGCAATCGCTTCCTTTAGGAATGTATATCCCAGGCTCCACTGTAATTACCATATTAGGTTCAAAAGCGCCATATAATCCGGCATCGTGCACATCCAAACCTATATAGTGGGAAGTGCCATGAGGGAAATATTTTCTGGATTCTTCGGCAGTTTTAATAATACCCAACTCCAATAACCCTTGGGTTATAATATCCCTTCCAACTGTATCTGTGGCATTGTGTGGGTTTCCAACTACTGCTGCAGCGATACCAGCTTCTTGTGCCTTATACACCAAATCGTAAATGAGTTTTTGCTCTTTAGTAAATTTGCCGTTTGCAGGAATGGTCCTTGTAACATCTGCTGTATAACCATGATATTCGGCTCCTAAATCCATTAAAACCAAATCGTTTTCAACATGCATTTTACTATTGTCTATATAGTGTAACACACAGGCGTTATTACCTGCTCCAACAATACTTGGGTAACCTTCGTACTCGCTACCGTATTTTTTATACACGTATTCATGAACTCCTTGAATTTCGGTTTCAGACATGCCAGGATGCATGGCTTTCATTATTTCGCGCTGTCCCATGGCCGAAATCCGAATGGCCTTGGTTAGCAATACCATTTCTTCTGGAGTTTTTATTTGTCTTAAGGCTCCCATAATGGTTGATAATGTCTTTATATCCAAGTTACTTCTAGGGGTTTCTGCCTCTATCTTGATAACTTGTTGTTTTAATTCAATGCGTGTCTTGTTATCTGTAGTATTTACATATTCTGAAATTATTTTATCCTCTTTTAATTCTGGATAATATTGTATGGCTCTACCTAAATCCTTAATTAAATTGTCACTGTTTTCTGTGTTGGTGGTTTTAATCATTTCATAAGCACGTTCTTTTATAGGGTTTGGAAAACTTGTTTCATTGTAGTTCACTTGCTGTTTAAACGTTTCTACCAAACTATATAAATCGGCTGGATTACGTTTGGAATCCCTATAATCATTTTCAAAATCAAAAAACATCACTTTATCAAAAGCGCTATAGTCAATCCCCGAATTTTTAAATTCCGTTCCAAAAAACACCATATCAAAACCCAATTCCTTTTTGGCTCCTTCAACCCCTAAGCGTCTTCCATTGTAAAGTTCCATTCTAGCATTTTTTTCTTGAACATAAAGTATGTCTTTATAACTGTTGCCTTCTGGACTGGTTTGTTCTTCCGAAAAAATAACCAAGACAGCATGAGGTTCTTTAAAACCGGTTAAATAATAAAAATTGGGATCTTGATGGTATACGTAATCTACATCGTTTGCTCTATTCCTTATGGGATTGGCAAATAAAACAGCGACACTGTTTTCAGGCATTTTTTCCCTAAAGGCATCTCTTCGGCTTTTGTGGAAATCGGAACTCAAATAATCGGTTGGATTACCATCTTGAGCAAAAATCAATATTGAGAACAAACAAGTAAAAAGTGTAGTAATTGAAAGTTTCATCTGGAAAGGTTTTAATAATAAACTAAAATACTTGATTATTATAAAGGTATTGGTAAATACTTTAAAAATTAACAAATTTTTAATGGAAGGTCCATTCCTTAATTACAGATATTTTTTGATACTTTTGCGCGACAATACTATTTAATCTAACTAAGATTTCCGTCCCTGTATACAGACAGACAGGTTCTTGGAAATGAAAACATTTTTTCTATGAAAAATACTGCGTTAACATCCACTCACGAAGCTCTTGGAGCAAAAATGGTTCCTTTTGCTGGTTACAACATGCCTGTTCAATATGAAGGCGTTAACATTGAACATGAAACGGTTAGGAAGGCTGTTGGTGTATTTGATGTATCTCACATGGGAGAATTTTTAATAGAAGGGCCTCATGCTTTGGAACTTATCCAAAAAGTGTCCAGTAACGATGCCAGCAAACTTACCATTGGAAAAGCGCAATACGCTTATTTGCCTAATGAAGATGGTGGTATTGTAGACGATTTAATTATTTATCGCATAAAAGAGGAAACCTATTTATTGGTTGTTAACGCCAGTAATATTGAGAAAGATTGGAACTGGATTTCATCTAGAAACGACGTTGGTGCAACCATGCGTGATTTAAGTGAAGATTATTCACTTTTAGCCATTCAAGGCCCAAAAGCAGTTGAAGCGATGCAGAGTTTAACCAGTCATGACTTGGCTGCAATAAACTTCTACAATTTTATAGTTGGGGATTTTGCAGGTATTGAGCATGTTATTATCTCGGCTACTGGATATACAGGAAGTGGTGGATTTGAAATTTATTGTAAAAATAGTGAAGTAAAACAGGTTTGGGATAAGGTTTTGGAAGCAGGAGCAGCTTATGGCATTAAACCTATTGGTTTAGCTGCAAGAGATACTTTACGTTTAGAAATGGGTTATTGCCTTTATGGAAACGACATAGATGATACTACCTCTCCGTTTGAAGCTGGTTTGGGTTGGGTTACCAAATTCACTAAAGAATTCACAAACTCCAAAGCTTTGGAAGCCGAAAAAGCACGTGGTGTTGAAAACAAATTAATAGGTTTTAAATTGGACGAACGTGGCATTCCAAGACAAGGTTATGATATAGTTGATGGTCAAGGGAAAACCATTGGTCGCGTAACTTCTGGAACTATGTCGCCATCTTTGGGAATTGGGATAGGCTTGGGTTATGTACCAAAAATATTTGCAGAAGTAGACAGTAAAATCAACATTCAAATTAGAAAAAACGCAGTTCCTGCAACTGTAGTAAAACTTCCTTTTTACAAGGGTTAGCATATGATAGATTACCAAAGTATATTAAATGCCATTTACAACAATGTCGTTCAGGATGAAGATAAAGGCCAAATTGCCAACTACATTCCAGAATTGGCCAACGTAAACAAAGATAGCTTTGGTATCCATTTACAATTAATTTCCGGAGGCGCATATTCGGTAGGAGATTCCGAAAAGAAATTTTCAATCCAAAGTATCTCCAAAGTCCTTAGTTTGGCTTTGGCCATTTCAAAAGTGGGCACAGATATCTGGAACCGATTGGATGTAGAGCCTTCAGGAAATCCCTTTAATCATTTGTCCTTGTTGGAGCTTGAAAAAGGCATCCCTAGAAATCCATTTATCAATTCGGGAGCCATTGTAATTGCTGATATACTGGTATCCTTATTAGAAAACCCAAAAACAGACTTTTTAGAGTATGTTAGGGACATTACAGGCGATGCCAATATAGATTACAATTATAAAGTGGCCCTGTCTGAAAAGCAAACTGGTTTCAACAACTATGCTGCAGCCAATCTTTTAAAATCATTCAACAATTTAAACAACCATGTGGATGATGTCTTGGATTTCTACTTTCATCAATGTTCTTTGGAGATGACATGTGCACAGCTTACCAAAGCATTTTACGTGTTTGCCAATAAAGGGAATTGCATGCTACAAAAAACCAGGCTTACCAAAAGCCAGGCCAAACGTATCAATGCCATTATGCTTACCTGTGGCTTTTACGACGAAGCAGGCGAATTTGCATTTGAGGTTGGACTTCCTGGAAAAAGTGGTGTTGGTGGAGGTATCGTTGCATTGCTTCCCAACGAATTTATTATTTCGGTTTGGGCTCCTGGTCTAAACGAAAGAGGAAATTCAAAATTAGGCATGCAAGCTTTGGAGCAATTTACCACACTAACCAATCAGTCCATATTTTAATTTCAAATCTTGCGTTATAAACGTGTATGAAAGATAGAAAATACAAACATCGTGTATTGATTTTAGGTGCCAGTGGTTTTTTAGGAAACGCCATCTACAAAGAGCTCTGCGCCTATTTTAAAACCTTTGGAACGTACCATACAGATAATAAGCTATTTGAAAAGAACAGCCATTTTTTTCAATATAATTTAGAAGAAGACGATGTATTTGAAATCTTGGAAGCCGTTAAACCAAGTATCATCATTTCTGCGCTTCGTGGTGATTTTTCGGCTCAGGTTATCGCACATTCGCATATATGCGATTATTTAAAATCGCATCGGGACTGCAGGTTGCTGTTTTTATCTTCTGCCAATGTATTTGATGGTTATAGTAAATATCCCAGTTACGAACAAGATAAAACTCTAAGCCATAGTATTTATGGGCATTTTAAAATTAAAATTGAAAACATGCTCATGCGCTTGCCAAAAAGGCAAATTGCCATTATTAGACTGCCTATGGTTTTTGGAACACAATCGCCAAGAATTCAAGAAATAAAAGAGTTATTAAACAGCAAAGAACCAATAGAAGTGTTTCCAAATTTGGTAATGAACGTAACTTCGGATTCTAAAGTAACACAGCAAATCCACTACATCATTAACAGGAACAAAACAGGGGTTTTTCATTTGGGCAGTACCAATTTAGTGCATCATGATGAGTTTATTGAAGATATTATAAAACGTTTGGGGACTTATAAACCCGTTTTTAAAAGAGTGTACACAACCAACGACGAACGTTATTTGGCAGTACTACCTAAAACAAATGTGTTGCCCAAACATTTGCATGTGTCTAGTGACGATATTTTAACAGAGTTGGCAGTTTAATTGATAGTTTCAACTAAAATCATTAAATTTATTGATATAAAAAAAATATCATATCATGAGTAAATTATCAGAACAGGACATAGAAAAAAAATTATTGCGTTTTCCAGATTGGGAATATTTTGACAATGCCATTCATGCAGAATTTGAATTCGACAACTTTAGGGACTGTTTTAGTGCCATGAGCCGAATTGCTTTTGAATGCGAAGCCTTAAATCATCATCCGGAATGGACCAATACCTACAATATTTTGTCCATTTCCCTTTCCACACACGATGCTGAAGGTGTTACTGAAAAAGATTTCAAATTGGCCGAAGCCATAGAAATGATTGTTGAAGTTCAGGAATAAAATAGGGTTCGGTTATCTGTCTTAATTTTC
Organism: Xanthomarina gelatinilytica; assembly: GCF_000348685.1. Taxonomy (GTDB): domain Bacteria; phylum Bacteroidota; class Bacteroidia; order Flavobacteriales; family Flavobacteriaceae; genus Xanthomarina; species Xanthomarina gelatinilytica. The sequence continues at coordinate 142,441 of NZ_ANLA01000010.1, forward strand.
AGTAGTACATATTGAGAATTTTCTTCATACAAACACATTCAATTATCATATTTTTATAAATTTGCTTCAATAACTTTAAATTTTGAATTTTAAACTTTAATCTAAAAAATGGGAAGAGCTTTTGAATTTCGTAAAGCACGAAAAATGAAACGTTGGTCTGCCATGAGTAAAGCTTTTACTCGTATTGGCAAAGACATTGTAATGGCAGTAAAAGAAGGTGGTCCAGATCCTGCAAGCAACTCTAGGTTACGAGCCGTCATCCAAAATGCCAAGGCTGTAAATATGCCTAAAGACAATGTGGAACGTGCCATAAAAAAAGCAAGCGACAAAAGTCAAGGTGATTACAAAGAAGTTATTTTTGAAGGTTATGCGCCACATGGCATTGCTGTTTTAGTGGAAACCGCTACAGATAACAATACCAGAACCGTTGCCAACGTAAGGAGTTATTTTAATAAATGCGATGGTAGTTTGGGCACTTCCGGCTCTGTGGTTTTTATGTTCGATCATACCTGCAATTTCAGGATTCCTAACGAAGGTTTGGATCCAGAGGAACTGGAACTGGAATTGATAGATTTTGGTGCCGAAGAAGTGTTTGTGGATGAAGATGGCATTTTAATCTACGCTCCCTTTGAAAGTTTTGGTGCCATTCAAGCTGAATTGGAAGCTCGGGATATTGAAATCCTTTCTTCTGGTTTTGAACGTATCCCTCAAGTCACCAAAAAATTAACTCCAGAACAAGTAGCTGATGTTGAAAAACTTCTAGAAAAACTGGACGATGATGATGATGTACAGAACGTGTATCATACTATGGAAGAAAGTACTGAAGAGTAGCTTTTCAAAAATAAATTCATAAATATTTCTAAAAAACCCTTACAAATTGTATGGGTTTTTTCATCTTTATAAGTAACAATTTTATAAGTCAATCGTTTTAAAAATAAAACACATGCTCAAAAAGTCACTAACCATCTTATGTCTATTTGGTTCTATTTATAGTAATTTTGCACAGCAAGTTGCTGGAAAGGTACTCACAAAAACCAACGAACCCATTCCTTTTGCCACCATTCAAATTGGTCCTAATTATGGTGTCATCACCAACGAAGAAGGCAGTTTTTCTATAGAAACCGAAGGCTTTAAAGCATCAGACTCTGTGTATATTTCCTGTTTAGGCTTTGAAAGGAAAGGTTTGGTACTCGAAGAATTTTCATCTAAAATATACAAACTGGACGAGCAGGTTAACGAGCTCCACGAAGTATATGTTACCAATAGGCCATTAACTATAGATTCCATCATGTATTATGTAAATAGGAACCTTAAAAAAAATTATAGGCCAGAATTGGTTCGCTATAATGTTTTTAGCAGAAGAACCGAATACATTGTTGGAAAGGATGCCGATTTTGAAATAGACAAATCCACAGGTTTTAAGAAGAAGCAACTGGACGCGTTCAACAAAGATTTTGATGGCCTTGAAAAAAAACTTGTAAACAACAAATCCAAACAATATACCGAGTTTGTTGGGACATTATTTATTAAAGACAAGGAAACCTCCAAACTGAAAGTGGATAAAGCCATTAGGTTATTGGATGAACGCAACGACCAATCGGTTGAAAAATTGGCCGAAAAAGGACAAGAGCTTATTTTAAAACATTTGGATAAGGACAAAGTCTATACTGTTAAATCTGGTTGGTTTAAAGTATCGGATTCTGTGTCTTTAAAAGAAAACAACAATAAAATGGACGACACCATCAATTCCTTGAAGTTTATAAGGAACATGGTTCATAAAATGGTTGAGGAACATGGGTTTTCGTCCAAAACCATCTTGAATTTTATTACAGATACCAAAAAGTACGAATATGAAATCAAAGACATTACTTTTATAGGGTCTGAAATGGTATACGTGATCCGTTATGCTCCTAGAAGGAGTTCAGCCGATTTTGAAGGTACTTTTTACGTGTCCCATGAAACCTTCGCCATTTTAAAAGCAGATTACAAATTTGCTAAAGGACGAATAGGTGAAAAATTAAATTTAAAACTTCTGCTTGGCGTTAAATACATAGAACAAAACAAAAAAGGCTCTGTAATTTACAAAAAACACAAAGAAGGCTATTACTATCCCAATTATATGACAGACCAGTTGGATCGCTACTTTTATGTGGATAGACCCATCAAATTTAAAGACAACAACAGCAGTGAAAAAGTTTCTTTTGACTTTAAGGTGGAAGGTGTTTTTAAAGAGAAAAACGAAATTTTAGTGATGGATGAAAGTCAAATCAGTATTTCGGAATTTAATGCCACCAAAGAAAAACGAAAAATTGATTACGAAACCCTGAAGGCTTTCGACCCAAACTATTGGAAAGATTACAATGTGTTGGAACCTTTAAAAGAAATGAAGGAATTTAAGGTTATAGATTAAATAAAAAAACAAAAGCTACTTAAAACTAAGTAGCTTTTTTTTCTATTAGTAAATGTTTCTTTTTAGGGACAAAAGTTTACTTTATGTTTCATTTACTAATCTAATTCAATAAGGGCAAAAGGTATGCCAAACGCCTATGAATACTCAGGAATTTTGCCAACTACACCTTCAAAAAACTGTCTCATGAATTTAAAATCGGCTTCCATATCCTCTGTAGGGTAAAAAGGTTCTGACACCTTGTTCTGCTTATTTTTAAAATCCAAGGTAAACATAATTATGGGCACGTTTGCAGCTTTGGCAATAAAGTAAAAACCGGTTCGCCATTCGTCTACTTTTTTTCTGGTTCCTTCTGGTGCTAAGGTTAAACGAAATTCATTGTTTTCTTCAAATAGTTGAGCTATGGCCTGAACCTTATTTTGTCCCGAAGTCCTATCTATGGGTCTGCCACCTATAGCGCGAAAGTAATATCCAAAAGGCCAAACAAAAAGTTCCTTTTTGCCAATAAAATTGGATTTAATCCCAATCACTTTTCTTAATAACAAACCAATGTAAAAATCATGCCAACTGGTATGTGGTAAAGCTATTAAAACAGCTTTTTTAACCGTATCCTTGGACATGTTGGTGTTTCCAACCAACTGCCATCCCAAAACCTTAAAATAAATAAATTTAGCAAGTTTACGCACGCTTACATTTTAAGATAAAGTTCTTTTAATTTGTCTCGTGTCATGGTTTTTTTCCAATGTTTCCCTAAAGCATTTTCCCATAATGGTTCCAAGCTTAAAGCCACATCAATCATAATATCAAACTCTTTGTCAGATAAATTGGCACAGATGCCTTGAGGTAGATCGATATTGTGTTTGTCTTTCATTTTCTTGAAAAGTGCTACACCTTCTGGATAAAACTCTTCCAACTGATTGAACACAATACAATTCCCAACACCATGTTTGGTACCAAGTAAATAACCTAAGCCATAACTCATAGCGTGGGCCACTCCTACTTGTGAGTAAGCAATACTCATGCCTCCATGCCAAGAAGCCATCATTAATTTATCTTGAGCTTCTTCTTCTGTTAAGTTGTTATCCAAGAACAGTTCCACACAAAGTTCATAGGCTTTTTCGCCATAACTTTTACTAAAGGCATTTAAGAAAGTACCGTTTAACGATTCTATACAGTGAATATAGCAATCCATTCCTGTGTAGAACCATTGATTTTTTGGAACGTCCTTGGTTAATTCTGGATCCAGAACCACTTGGTCGAATGGTGTGTAATCTGAATTGATTCCCAACTTTCTTTCTGGGCCTGTTAAAACGGTAGTTCTAGACACTTCGGCTCCTGTTCCAGAAATGGTAGGTATCCCAACGTGGTATATAGCTGGTTTTTTCACCAAGTCCCAACCTTGATAATCTTTAGATTCCCCTTTATTGGTAAGCATAATGGAAACAGCTTTTGCCAGGTCCATAATGGTACCTCCACCTATGCCAATAATACCAGAAGGTAAGGCTTTATAGTTCAGGATAATTTCTTCAACCAGGTCATCCACTTGTGAGGTTTTAGGTTCCTCATCTGCAGAGATGTAATATATCTTGTCTTCGTAAGCCAATGGTATTCTTGAGGTTATCCAAGAATTTCCTTGAAATACGTCGTCCACTATAAATATAAATGGTGCTTTTACATTTAATCGTTTTGGTGAAAGTATATCTCCTAATTGATTAAAACTGCCTCGTCCGAAAACCACTTTGGACACCATTGGGAAATTTTTATAACTCATGAATATGTAATAACTATAATTATCAAATTAGTTTAGTAATGGCAAAATGTCCAATAATCCAGCTACTGTTTTATAGGTTTTGCCATTGGTTTCTTTCTCATCAACCTGTTCGTGCGTCCAAGTTGTATGAAAAGGCACATGAATGGCATGTGCCTTAATATTTACTAAAGGTAATACATCTGATTTTAATGAATTGCCTATCATTAAAAATTCGGATGGTTTAATATCCAAATGATTTAAAAGTTTGGAATAATTAGCCTCTTGTTTGTCTATCAATACTTCAATATGATGAAAATAATCTGTTAAACCAGATTTTTCCAATTTTCTTTGTTGGTCCAGTAAATCGCCTTTTGTTGCTAAAATTAGACGATATTTTGATGACAGCGTCTTTAATACTTCTTCTACCCCATCCAATAACTCCACAGGCTTGTTCAGCATGTCTTTTCCAATATCCAAGATCTCTTGAATGGTTTTGGGAGATACGTTGTTGTTGGACAGTTCCAGAGCCATTTCAACCATGGATAGTACAAACCCTTTTACGCCATAACCATAGAGAGGAAGATTTTTCATCTCCATTTTAAAAAGCTCTTGATCGATTTTGTTTAGGGTTTCGTACTTTGACAACAGTTTTGCAAAGGCTACTTCTGCATCCCGAAAATAGGTTTCGTTTACCCAAAGCGTATCGTCGGCATCAAAACCAATCACTTTTATGTTTTTGTATTCTTTTATCAAATCTGTTTTTTTATAAATAACTTTATAGATTCCTTTTACCATCTATTTTCCTACAGGTAAAGAAATTATTTTTATTTCCACAACTTTTTGGCTCGTTCCAAATCTTCTGGTGTATCTATTTCCACACCTTGCACATCTGTTTCCACCATTTTTATTTTTTTGCCATATTCCAAATACCTGATGCATTCAATTTTTTCGGAAGCTTCCAGTTTTAACATGGGCAATCTGTAAAAATCCAACAATGCTTCTTTTCTAAAAGCATAAACCCCTTTGTGTTTATGGTATTTTACCTGAACGGTTTCGTCTCTTGGGTATGGAATTGGACTTCTTGAAAAATAAAGTGCAAAGTTGTCTTTATCCACAATAACCTTTACGGTATTTGGGTTTTTAATTTCGTCCCAATCTGTAATGTGAACCATTAAGGAAGCTAAATCAATTTCTTTGCTTGCATCGTGCTTAAAAACCTCAATGAGTTTTTTTAAGGAGGACACTTCTGTAAAAGGTTCATCTCCCTGAACATTGACCACAATATCTATATCCATAAATTCTACGGCTTCTGCAATTCTATCGCTTCCACACTCGTGTTCTTTCTGGCTCATAATGGCTTTACCTCCATGATTTGTAATCTCATTGAAAATAATCTGGCTATCTGTAACCACAAAAACATCATCAAATAGGCCTGTGTTTACAGTAGCTTCATAGGTTCGTCTAATAACCGATTTCCCTTCCAAATCCTGCATAAGTTTTCCTGGAAATCGGGAGGCACTATAACGTGCTGGTATCATGGAGATAATTTTCATGTAACATGTGACTTTATTAGTTCAAAAATAGGATTTTTAAAAGATATTAGACGCCTTAAACAGCCGAAACTTTCTCTCTTTCCCAAACTACTAATGTAATAGCAGTAAGTTTTGTTTATTATTCAGCAAAAAATTCATCTTTAAACCCAATAAGATAGAGCTTTTCCTTGGCTCTTGTAACTGCAGTATAAAGCCAACGCAAATAATCTTTGGTGATACCTTCTGGCAAATACGGTTGCTCTACAAAAACGGTGTTCCATTGGCCTCCTTGAGATTTATGACAGGTTATGGCATAAGAGAATTTTACCTGTAAGGCATTAAAGTATTTGTTGTTCTTCACGCTTAGAAACTTTTTATACTTACTGGTTTCGTTTTCATAATCCTTCATAACCTCTTGGTAAAGTCTGTTGGAATCTTCATAGGTCAACGATGGTGTTTCGGCAGAAATGGTATCTAAGAGCAATACGGTTTCAAAAGGTCTCATTCTAGGGTAATCTACCATGCGTATTTTAACTTCAGCAAAACGAAAACCATACAGGTCTAAAATGTTAAAGATCTCCAACACCTCCACAATGTCTCCATTGGCAATAAAACCTGCTTCGGTTGTGGGTTTTATCCAGAAATAATTGTTTTTAACAACCATTAAAAAATCTCCTGCTGTCAGCTCGTTTTCGTTAAACAGGATTCGGTTTCGTATCTGTTGGTTATACAAATTAGCCCGTTTGTTGCTTCTAACAACAATAGCTGTTTCTTCGTTTCCAAGCGTACTGTAAGCATCGTTGATTGCGTCCATGATTTCATGGCCATCAATCAACCTCACGATATCTGTGTAAGTGTTTAAATTAAATTTAAACGTGTCAAAAAACGTATCTGTAAGTGCTTCTCTTAGGTTGGTTGCGTTTACCAGTATTCCAGAATCAAGTTCTTGCCTTACAACTTCATCCAGTTCCATTTTGGTAACTTGTTTGTTATAGTTTAACTCCAAGGTATTTGCATCCAGAGCTGGGCTTAAATCCAGTTTAACAGGTGGCAATTGAGCTGTATCACCTATTAACAAAAGTTTACAATTAAAACCAGAATACACATATTGCATTAAATCGTCGAGCAACGAACCGTTTTCAAATAATTTGGATTCGCCAGGAGTATCTGGAATCATGGAGGCTTCATCTACAATAAATATGGTGTTTTTGTGCTTGTTTGGTTGTAGAACAAACTTAACACCACCTCCTTTGTCCTTTTTGGGAAAGTATATTTTTTTGTGAATGGTAAAAGCTTCTTTTCCTGAATAATTGGAAATTACTTTGGCTGCACGACCAGTTGGAGCCATTAAAACAGCACTTTTTTTTGCTTTCCATAAATTTGAAACTATAGTACCTACAATTGTTGTTTTACCAGTTCCTGCATATCCTTTCAATAAATAAAGTGCTTTGGGGTCTTTACTGAAAATAAATTCGGAAAGTTGCAATAAAACAATTTCTTGCTTGGATGTAGGTTTGAATGGAAATTGCTGTTTTATAAGTGAATAAAATTCCGAAGAGGTCATGAAAGGTGTTAATTTATTAAATTTCATCAAATATAGGAATGATTTTTACGTCCTTTGGTTTTTACGATTAAAAAAAAATTGTAGATTTGCGTTGTACCTTAATAAAATTTAATAACTGACACTATGTTTAAAATAATTCTTATAGCTGTTGCTGTAATAGTAGTTACAATTGGTTTAGTATGGCTAATTGACAAATATGTTCCTTCTAAAGTAAAGCCAGTATTGACTATAGCACTTTGGGCTTTGATTTTCTATTTAGGATATTTAACCTTTATGTCTATTTATGAGCCTATTCAATTTAACAAAGTAAAAAACAAACGTTACGCTGCAGTTATTGAGAAGCTAATTGATATAAGAGATGCCCAATTGGCGCACCAACAAGTTACAGGTAAATTTGCACCAACTTTTGATAACTTGGTGAAGTTTATAGATACAGCCCAATTTACCATTACTCAACGTAGGGATTCCACAGTTATCGATGAAGAATTAACAAGACGTTATGGTGGTGTGGAAACGACCAAAGAAATTACAATTATAGATACCTTAGGTTTTAAATCTGTTAAAGACTCTTTATTTAAAAACTCTGACAGATATAAAACCATGATGAACGTTCCCAATACAGATGCACAGTTTGAAATGCAGGCAGGCTTATTGGAACAAAACGATTTAAAAATTCCGGTTTTTGAGGCAAGTGTAAAGAAAAGTGTCATTTTACACGACCAAGACAAAGACTTGATTGCCCAAGAAAACCAAGTTGTTTCGGTAGATGGAGTTAATGGAGACGCTTTAAAGGTTGGATCTATGGAAGAAGTTAAAACCAATGGAAATTGGCCAAAAACCTATGGAGATAGCGAATAAAACTGAACATAAACTAACTAATCAAGATTTGTCCATTCAAGTAAGTTTGAATGGACTTTCTTTTTGTATCCTAAATACAGATAAGAAAACCATTTCTTATTTAAAACATTTTGAAAAGGACAAAAAACTATCGCCTTTTGAGGCCTTGGACTTTTTGAAACACCTTTTCAATACTGAAACAGCCTTACAAAGCACCTTCAACAAAGTACATGTAATTTATGTGAATGAACTGGCAACCATTGTGCCTAAACCTTTGTTTGACGAAGCACATTTAGCCGATTATTTAAAATTTAACTCAAAAATCTTGAAATCGGATTTTATAGCATTCGATACACTGGAAATAAACGATAGCGTAAGTGTATATGTGCCTTATGTTAACATCAATAATTATATTTACGATACCTTTGGAGCTTTTACTTACAGTCATTTTTCATCAATTTTGATAGATAAGATATTGCAAATTGAAAAACATGAAGAAGATGCCAAATTATATATAAACGTCAGTAAAGATCATTTTGAAATTGTAGTGACCAATAAAGGCAAACTCATACTCTACAATACCTTTGATTATTCAACCAAAGAAGATTTTATTTATTATATCCTGTTCACCATTGAACAATTAAAACTAAATCCTGAAACCATAAAATTAATGCTTTTAGGTGATATTGAAAAAGACTCCAATCTTTACAAGATGCTTTACAAATATATTAGACATATCCATTTTGGAAAACGCTTGGATACGTATCATTATATCCACAAACCAAAATCCAATTATTCCGATTTTGTATTAATACAAAGTTTCTAATGCGCATAGTATCCGGACAATTTAAAGGCAGACGCATTATTGCACCAAAAAAACTTCCTGTTCGCCCAACGACAGATATGGCGAAAGAAGCCTTGTTCAACATCCTTAACAATCAATTTTACCTGGATGAGATAAAGGTTCTGGATCTGTTTGCAGGCACTGGCAATATTAGTTATGAATTTGCTTCCAGAGGCACCACACAAATTACTTGTGTAGACAAGGATTTTGGGTGTATTAAATTTATAAACGACACCTCAAAAAGTTTTAACATGCCCATACAAACCATAAAAAGCGATGTGTTTAAGTTTTTGGAAAAGACCACACAAAAAGCCACGATTATTTTTGCCGATCCTCCTTATGATTTTACTTTAGAGGATTTTATAAAAATCCCTCACCTGGTTTTTAACAAGAATCTATTGGAAGAAGGTGGCATTTTAATCGTGGAACATTCCAAACATACAGATTTATCTCAAGTTGAGAATTTTAGCTATTCTAAAGCTTATGGAGGCAATGTGTTCAGTTTTTTTTGAAATAGCAAATAATGATGGGGATAAGTATAACCATAAAAAACAAATCCCAAATAGCAAGCACTAAATGGGACTGTTTAACAAAGCAAATCTATAAGCCGAATTCTGTACTTTCATTTTCATAAAAGCCCTTATCATTTATCTGAGTGCGCTGTTGCCAGAGCACTTTAGCTGCCTACCCTCCAACATCAAGCGTGCAGCCTTCAAACGTTGGTTTACATGACATTGCACCACATAGAGTTTACCTGATTTCACTACAGCATAACCTGTACATTCTTTCTGTTGCACTTTTCCTAGCCTCACGACTGGTGGCCATTAACCACTATGTTGCACTATGGTGTTCGGACTTTCCTCCATTCGACTAAACGAACAGCGATAAGGCGATCTGCTTGCTGCAAAAATAGGCAAATAAGTTTTAAAAGACTAACGTGCCTTATGCCTAAAACCCTAAAGGGCTAAAATGTTTTTTAAACAAGGCCTCAAGTTGTTTAATGAACTATTATCCCTAAACCAAAAGGGTGTGTATTTGTTAATAACTCGTATTAAATTTTAAACTCTAAATTCTAAAATACGATTTGAATTTTTAACTTTGTTACATGGAACACTTTGTAGTATCTGCACGTAAATACAGACCCCAAACATTTAAAGATGTCGTTGGGCAGCAGGCTATTACAAACACCTTATTGAATGCCATTGAAAACAACCATTTAGCACAAGCCTTATTGTTTACAGGCCCTCGTGGTGTAGGAAAAACCACTTGCGCACGTATCTTGGCAAAAATGATAAACAGTGATGGCAATGAAAAGGAAGATGAAGATTTTGCATTTAATATTTTTGAATTGGATGCTGCTTCCAATAACGGTGTGGACCAAATTAGGGAATTAACCGATCAGGTGAGGATTCCACCACAAGTTGGAAAATATAAAGTGTATATTATTGATGAGGTACACATGTTGTCCCAAGCTGCTTTTAATGCCTTTTTAAAGACCTTGGAAGAACCGCCAAAACACTGTATTTTTATACTTGCAACTACTGAAAAGCATAAAATTATACCAACCATTTTATCCCGTTGCCAAATATTCGACTTTAAACGGATTACAGTTAAAGATGCCAAAGACTATTTAAAGTATATAGCCGAAGAGCAAGGTATAGAAGCTGAAGACGATGCGCTTCACATTATTGCCCAAAAAGCAGATGGAGCCATGCGTGATGCTCTTTCCATTTTTGATCGTGTGGTTAGTTTTTCTGGAAAAAACTTAACCAGACAGGCTGTTACAGAAAACTTGAATGTTCTTGATTACGAAACTTATTTTACCAGTACAGATTATATACTTGAAAACAATATTCCTAGTCTATTAATGCAGTTTAACAACATATTGGCCAAAGGTTTTGATGGACATCATTACATTGCTGGTTTGGCAAGTCACTTTAGGGATTTGCTGGTCTGCAAAAATTCTGAAACCGTGGAATTGTTGGAAGTTGGAGAAGAAACCAAGGAAAAATACCTGATTCAATCACAAAAGGCTTCGCAAACATTTTTACTTCAAGGTATTGAGCTTGCAAACGATTGTGACCTCAAATACAAATCCAGTAAAAACCAACGGTTACTGGTTGAATTATGCCTTATGCAACTTGCCTCTATCACTTTTGATGGAGAAAAAAAAAATAGCAAAAACTTCATAATTCCTGCTAGTTATTTTATAAATAAAGGTATTAAACCTGTTCCTGTTTCTGTTCCAAAAACATTAGAGACCAAGGTTCAGGAACCTAAGCAGAAAACTTATTCAAATACAACTACAAACCCTGTTCAACCTACAAAAAACCCAGAGAAAAAAGTATCTGAACCTAAAGAGGTCCACATTCCTAAAATTTCGCTTAATAGTGGTAAGAAAGCTACATCTGGCTTGTCTTTAAAAAGCATTAAAGCCAAAAAAGAACATGAAATCAAACAGATGGAAGTGGTTGTTGATGAAGAAAATTTGCCAACAGACGCTTTTACCTATGAAGATTTTATGGGGTATTGGAACAGCTTTATCAAACAATTGGAAGAAAAAGGACAATTTAATTTGGCTTCCATTTTATCCATAGACACTCCAAAACTTGAAGGAACCACCATTTACTTGGAATTTCCAAATGCCACCAATAAAGTTGAAGTGGAACGTCAGCAATACGATTTAATGATGTTCTTGAAAAAATCCCTTAACAATTACGAGCTTCAACTCTCTATAGACGTCAATGAAGAGATGGAAAAGCAATACGCGTACACAACCAGGGAAAAATATGAAAAGCTCTTGGAAAAAAATCCAATGATAGAAACTTTAAGGAAAACCTTTGATTTGGATATTTAAAATAAAATAAATTGTTTTCAATTTCAGTTTAAAGTTATCCAATAATTAAAAACATTGGTATTATATAATTTGAAAGCGTTAAGAGTTTGATAACAATTAGCTAAATTAGTGCCTTTGTAAACCTTTTTTTTTTGATGAAACAGTTTATTTTTTTATTGGTAATCGCTACCATTGGAATAGTTTCCATAAGCTGCGATGGCAGAGACAGAGTGTTTAAAACCAATACAGAAGTTTTAATTGAAAACAAATTATTGGACTCTTTTTCTGAAAACATCACCTACGTTCCGGAAACTTATACAGAAGTTGCAACAGATACCATTTTATACAACGGGTTTCATGTAAAATTGAAAACCTATACAATTATGGACAAACATATTGTAAACGAATTTAAGCAAGACAGTATTGTTTATAAGAAATATTATAGGGAATTTGTTACAGATGTGATTGTTACAAAGAATGACAAAGAAATTTTTAATGAGAGAATTGATAAAGAATTCATACATAAACACAACAACAATCTTCAATTAAATAAGGCTATTATTAATGTCATGGTAAACCAAGTCTCTTCAGTTAAAAATCATGGCCTTGTTTTATCTGCAATGATAAAGGACATTCAAAATGAGACAATAAAATTTTGTGACATTCTTATAGATTCTGAAGGAAACCTTGTTTTGAAGGAAGTTCAAGAGCTTTATGCTTTTAATGAACAAACTTGAACTTTAAACTTTGAACTTTGAACTTTGAATATTAAACTTTAACCATAAACCATACCATATGCTTGGCTTAAAATTACCAACAGATCCACGTTGGATAAATATAGTAGAAAAAAACATTGAAGATATTTTAACAGATCATGCCTATTGCGAACAGAAAGCTGCAAGTACAGCTATCTCTTTAATAGTTGGCTTTCCAGAATATACTGAACTGGTGCAGGAAATGATTGCTTTGGTAAAAGAAGAAATAAGTCATTTTAAAATGGTTCACGATAGGATTTTGGACAACGGTTGGACTTTGGGTCGCGATAGAAAAGACGAATATGTATTAAAACTAATTACTTTCTTTCCAAAAGGAGGCAGTAGAACCACACAATTGGTCCATAGACTGCTTTATGCTGCTTTAATTGAAGCCAGAAGTTGTGAACGTTTTAGGTTACTGTCAGAAGAATTGGAAGACAAGGATTTGGCAGAATTTTATCGAAAACTTATGGTAAGTGAAGCCAACCATTATACCATGTTTTTAAGGTTTGCCAGACAATATGGAGACCGAAAGGAAGTGGATAAAAAATGGCAAGACCTACTTGATTTTGAAGCAGATATCATGAAAGACCTTGGTAAAAAAGAAACCATTCATGGATAAGATTTTGTATCTTAGGTAAAAATCTCAATTATTTATGAAAACATACTACTTTGTTTTCGCCTTACTTATTAGTTTAAATTCTTTTAGCCAAAATGAAATACAAGGCGAATGGTTTTTACATTACATTAACATTGAAAACACGCAACAATACAGTACCATACCAAACTCGATTAATACATTTAATATAGACAGCGAAACCACTTTCTATGGAAATATATGTTCCAATAGCTATGCTGGCAGTTATGTATTTAATAATGATAATACAATTAGTATTACCAATTTTTCTGCTTTGGGAGGCTTCTGTAGTTATGAAAATGAAGAGGATCTTTTTCTTAATCCTTACATGTGGAGTTTTTTAGGATTGTATACCGATGTTCCAATCTTTTCATACGAGCTAAATGGTACTGGAATTAACGAAACTTTAAAACTAATACATAGCAATGGTAATTATGTCTTATATGGCAGACAAGAATTGGCTTTGGAGACAAGTTTATTGGGTGATTGGTATCTGCATACCATTACTGCATATAGCAATCCACCTATAACAACTTCTCCATATAATTACAGATTGAATTTTACAATAGATAATTCCAATTTCAATTTGTATGACAATGAAGGAGAAATGAAATGTAATGCATATTGGGCTTCTTCAACAATTCCATCTCCAAATGTATTAGAACTTATATTTGGTGGAGCTACTCTTGCTTTTTGTGAACCCTCAGAAGAAGATTTATACTTACATCTATTAACAGATCATAATAATTCAGGCACCATGTTACATGCTTACAATATTACAGGAACTAGTAATAATGCCATTTTAACATTAACAAACAGTGACAACAATGTACTTGTTTTTGGCAGACAAACCCTTTCAAATTCTAAATTTACAGAAAGAAATTCAATTAAAATCACACAAAATCCAGTACATGAGGAATTGAAAATTTCGACAGAAAATGATGATTTTGAAAACTTATCGTATTCAATTCACTCTATGGAAGGTAAAATCATTATTGAAAAAGAAGTGTTAAGTCAGAATAAAATTAATGTTTCATATTTAAAAACTGGTGTTTATTTTTTAGTTGTTTCAGACAAAAACAGTCAACAACATATTTTAAAATTTATCAAAGAATAATCATTCTTAATATTTAAAAACAAAAAACTCCAATATGTCGCCATATTGGAGTTTTTTTATTGTTTAATATCTCTACTAAATCTTTACACCAACACCTATTTGAATGTTGCTGTTTTTTGCTTCGAACGCAGATTCATCGTCAAGCACATTGGTAAAACCATAATGGTATCTGGCATCAATAAAAATATCGTTGGTAACAAAAAACTCCAAGCCTCCTACAACAGAAAAAGCAAAGTTTTTGTAACCATCTTCATGTTCCCAAACTTTTACACCTGCCATTGGACCAGCACCTACAGAGAATCTTTCTCCAAATCTATATTTCATTAATACTGGTATTTGTATGTAATCAATCCTTAAATCTTTGTCTTTGGCACCTTCGGCAGAAAACTGGATTTCTGGAGCAATGGCAACAGTCTTGGATAAATCGTATTCACCAAAAAAACCAATGGCAAAACCGTTTCTATGTGTGTTATCAAAAATTGGACTTGGTTCAAAATCCAAATTGGAAATGTTTAAACCAGCACGAATGCCATATAAGCTTCCTTGTGAAAATGAATAGGTTGAGCATATTACAAAAGCCAAAAGAAAAATTGTTTTTTTCATAATAAAATATTTTTAAAAAAGTAGTTTCGGGTTTCTAATGAAGCTAATATATACGTTTTGCCGAAAAGTGATATATATTAAAGATTAAATGTATAATTTTTACTGTGTATTGCTTGAAACCGTATCGTAATAGATGCTTTTTATAATGCCATCGGACAATCCGATTTTTGGAACATAAATATCTTTGGCACCACTCCATTTCATGGCAGAGAGGTAAATACGTGTGGCAGGAATAATAACGTCTGCTCGGTCTTGATTCAAATCCAGTTCGGTAATTCGCTCTTCATATGAATACGATTGTAAGGTATTGTAATAAGAAGTTAAATAGAAATAGGTTAAGGGTTTACCCAAAGGTTTCCCGGAGATTTTAAATATTTTATTAATGTTACCACCAGAGCCTATAACATCAATTTTTTCATAAGCTTCTGTATGTTTCTTGATCCAAGTCTCCAGTTCGTTCCAGGTTTCTTTTTTAACAATGTCGTTCAATAATCTTACCGTCCCAATTTTAAAGGACTTTGAAGTTATGGATTTTCCATTGTGGATTACAGTAAATTCGGTACTTCCACCTCCAACATCCACATACAGATAGGTTTTGTTTTTATCAATAAACTGATGCAGGTCTGTTGCGGCAATAATGGCAGCTTCTTCCTCACCTTCTATAATATCTATTTTAATGTTGGTTTTTTTATAAATCAATTCTGAAATGTCCTTCCCGTTTGCTGCTTCTCTCATGGCTGAAGTAGCACAAGCTTTGTATTTTACAACTTTATGGGTTTTCATTAACAACTTGAAAGCTTTCATGGTATCCAACATTCTTTCTTTGTTATGGTCTGAAATGTATTGCTCCAAAAATACATCGGCTCCCAAACGAATAGGCACTCGTACCAATGAGCTTTTTTTAAAGCGTGTATCCTTACCTTTCTCTTCAATTATATTTGCTATTAAAAGTCTAACAGCATTGGATCCAATATCTATAGCAGCATATTTTTTTATTGAAAGCATCTTAATTTTCAAGTTTTTTTAAATAATAATCGTACAAAGCAAATTGCGATCTAATTTTTGGTGCTTTGCTTTTTCTATATTCGTTTTTTTGGGATTCGTTTAAAATCCTGGCTTTTACATTATCGCTCCAAGATATATTAAAGGTATCTATAAGTTCTTGTTTAATGTCTTCGTCATAAATTGGACAACTCACCTCTACCCTGTTTTCTATGTTTCTGGTCATGAAATCGGCTGATGAAATGTAAACCTTTGGGTTATTATCATTGCAAAACATGTACAGTCTGGTATGTTCCAAAAACTTATCTACTATACTTATTACTTCAATATTTTCGCTCATTCCTTTTACACCTGGAATCAAGCAACAAATGCCACGAATAATCATTTGAATTTTAACACCTGCCCTACTGGCTTCATATAACTTGTCTACCATTTTAAAACTGGACAAACTATTCATTTTCAATCTGATATAGGCTGGTTTTCCAGCTTTCACGTTTTGGATTTCGGTATCTATAAGTTTAAAAAAGGCTTTTTGTGTATAATGAGGCGAGGTAATAATGTGTTTGTATCTGTAGATTTTGTAATTTATTTCAAAGAAATTAAACACCTTATTAATATCTTTTAATATTCTTTGGTCTGAGGTAAATAAAGTGTAATCTGTATATATTTTAGCTGTAGACTCGTTAAAGTTCCCTGTACTTATAAAACCATAACGTTTTAATTTATGGTTTTCTTCTCTCTCTATCACACACATTTTACTATGCACTTTTAAGCCTTGAACACCAAATATTAAATTAATGCCTTCGTTTTGCATTTGCTCGGCATAATCTATGTTGGCTTGTTCGTCAAAACGAGCTTGTATTTCTATGGATACAGTTACTTTCTTTCCATTTTTTGCAGCATTGATGAGAGAACTTGCCACATGCGAAATTTCGGCAAGTCTATAAATGGTTATTTTTATGGTTTTTACTTTTGGGTCCAATGCAGCTTCCCTTAAAAATTTTACCACATACGAAAAGGTTTGATAAGGCGCATAAAGCAAGTAGTCTTTTTTAGCCACACTATCAAAAATGCTGGCTTCCAAACTCAAGCCTTTAATTGGTAAGGGTTCAATTTTATTGTAGAGCAAATCGGTTCTACCAAGACTTGGAAAGCCCATATAATCCCTACGATTGTGGTAACGACCACCAGGAATAATGCTATCGTGGGAATCAATTCCCATTTTGGACATGAGATACGTTAAGGTTTCGTTATCTATGGTTTTATCATAAACAAACCTAACAGGTTCACCTATTTGTCTGTGTTTAACACTATCGGAAATTTTTTCTATGAAACTTTTACTCAAGTCACTGTCAAAATCCAGTTCACCATCGCGTGTAATTTTTATCATATGTGCAGTGATGCTGTCATAATCAAAAATGTTAAAAATATCGTCCAAGCAATATCGAAGCAAATCATCCAGCATGATGATATAGCTTATATCGTTCTGTTCTGGCAACACAACAAAACGATCCATGGTTTTTGATATTTCTATTAAAGCATACTGATGGTTTTTTCCATTGTTCAAAACCATTTTAACAGCTAAATAAGAGGCACTATCCTTTAAGTTGGGCAAGTCTACTTGATTACTTAAGATAATGGTTACTAAGGCTGGGCTTACTTTTTGAATAAAGTATTGTTTAATGAATTTATGTTGCGCTTCGTTTATTTCATCTTCTTTTATAAAATAAATATGCTCTTTTTCCAGCTTGCTTTGAATATTGCTCAAAATTTCTAAGCTTTCACTTTGTTGCGCGATAACAATTTGGGTGATTTCCTCCAACAATTCCTTGGCCTTGATGCCTCCAAGCTCGCTTTTTGCACCTTTTCCAGCTTCAACAATACGCTTTACGGTTGCATAACGTACTTTAAAAAACTCATCTAAATTGTTTGAGAAAATTCCTAAAAACCTCAATCTTTCAATTAATGGCACATTTTTATCTGCAGCTTCCTGTAGCACTCTTGCATTAAATTGCAACCAACTTATTTCTCTGTTAACATAACTGTTATTAAGCTTCTCACTTTTTGTCATTAAAAACATATTTAGATACTACAAATATATTCTATTAGTATGAAATACCGAATAGAATGACCTCATACTTTAAGTTAAAGCACAAGCCAATATTGAAAAAATAAAAGCAGGAATGATGGTTCTGGAATTTACACCAATAAAAACCCGTTTGACCATTAAATTTTCAAGGAATCACTCTCTTAAATCCCTAGGAAAAATAATTTTTAGTGTTTGTCCTTTAAAAATGTGTTTCCAGGAGTCCACATGAAATTCTATAACCACAAGCCCACTTGTAGGCACATTGTCTATATATCTATCGCCAAAGGTATTCACAAAATGGGTCAAGGCATGGTTATGTCCAAAAACCATCAAGCATTGAATATTGTCTGATGTGTTTTTTATTGTTTTGATAAGGCTTTCTCCTGTAAAATCATAGAGTTCTTTATAATAATGAACCAAATCTGGATTTATTTTTAGGTTTTCAATAAAGATTCCTGCAGTTTTTTTAGCTCTTTTTGCAGTACTTGAAAGTACCATATCCGGTTGTGTTTCAAACTGTTTAAAGTATAAAGAAACAAGTTCTGCATCTTTAATACCTCTAGATTCCAAGCCTCTTTCATGATCTGACAAGTCTTCTTTCCAAGAAGATTTAGCATGTCTAACAATAATTATTTTTTTCATTTTTACGATTAAATGCAATTTTTATCGACAAAGTGTTGCATATGTCGGACATATGACTTATTTTGGCCACAAATAAAAATATAAGTAAGCTATTATAAAACTATAAAAATTAATTGTTAATTAGTAATTGCATGGCATAAAGTTCCATGAATGGTTAATATTAAGGTTTTCAAAATTTATAAGTTCGGTTAATTATTGCATTTCATCGATTAAGTGTTTGTAGAACTCCTGTTATCGAATATTTGAGTTATTTAACATTTATTTTTGATTTGATTGAAGAATCGCTATTTATTTGTATTGTAAGCTATTAATCAAAGATGATCCCAAATCAAGAAATTAACTTAATCCATTATGCATTGATACGTCAATGTACTTCCCTCAACAATTTTCAACATATTGAAATACAAAGAATTAAGATAAAATTTAGGTTTTAACATTTTTATTATTTAAGGTTTACAATTTAAACTTGAAAAATTATGAAAAAAACAATTGAACGAACGTTTTCAAACTTTCTATTGGTTTGTATGCTATCCATTTTCTTTTCTGCCAACCTTTTGGCACAAGAAAACATTCAGAGAATATTCGATGACAATTCTGAAAACAGCAATTTAAGGACTTCTGTGACTATTCCTGACCAATTATTGCATGGAAAAAATCCTACCATATACATAGAGAATTCGAGAATTATTAATGTCACTGGTGAAACAAGTCCTAAGGTGTTAAAACTTTTAGATGGAACTTCAAGCAGCTTATTATTAGACAACAACAATTTGTATAGTCAGGTAGAAGTAATTACCATAACATTAAATAGAGCATCCGATTTGAACAATAGATTGGATTTGTCAAGAATCAATGGATTTCCTTCATTGAGATATGTGTATGTAAAATGTTTGTTTGAATGTACAGACCAACAAATTAGAAACTTCCTCTTAAATACAGATTCTGTTACAACTGTATTTTATAAAGTTGTAAACCCGTCCTAAATAAAATTATAATATTTAATTATTATACAGATGAAAAAATTATACGCTATTAAAATTCAAGCTAATAGAAATGTTTTAAAACTAGTTTTATTAACAGTTATGTTATTAAGTGCTAGTTTCTTTAGCTACAGTCAAGTTAGGGTTCCGTTTACTCCAAGGGAATCTGATTTTACTCCGGGTCAAACAGTATACAATATTAAAGGGGACTTTACCATGATAGGTAATACCAACCTTACCCTGGAAAATTATACCGATACTAGAAACAATAGTAATAACGATATGGAGTATGTTGATGTTGATGGCGATCCATCAACCAGCAACTCTTCATCGTCAACCTTAACGTTTTCAACTGAAAATGGAGCTAATCCTAATTGTTCCAATATCATATATGCAGGACTTTATTGGACTGGTAGAGGTGGAAGCAATATTACTGAACTTCAACAAAGAACCATTAAGTTTAAAGGCCCTGGACAGTCCTATCAAACTTTGGTTGCAGATGCTGGCGATATAAGATATCCTGGTGACAGCAGAATGTTTGCTGCCTATAAAGAGGTAACCTCTGAAGTGAGAAGTGCTGGCTTGGGTGAATATTTTGTAGCAGATATTGCACTTACCGAAGGTGATGGAGGAAGTACTGGTTATTATGGTGGCTGGGGAATGGTAGTTGTTTATGAAAACTCTAAAATGAATTGGAGAGATGTAACTGTTTTTGATGGTTATGCTTATGTAACTGGCGGAACTGCCAGTCATACCTTAAATGTGTCAGGGTTTAAAGCTGTTCAAAATGGCGATGTGAATTTCAAACTAGGGATGATGGCTGGTGAAGGTGATGTTGGAATATCTGGTGATTATTTTCAAATTCGTAGACAATCCGACAATCAATACCAAAGTTTAAGCCACTCTGGAAATAGCACAAATAACTTTTTTAATTCATCCATACAAACAGGTGGAAATCCTAGAAATATTAACCGTCAAAACAATACTGGTTTGGATATTAGTATGTTTGATGTCCCTAACCCTAACAACTCTATAATAAACAATAACCAAACCTCTACACAGTTTAGGTATGGTTCTACCCAAGATACTTATATTATCTTCAACATTGTATTTTCTGTAGATGCCTATGTACCAGAAGCAGAAGGTATTGTAACTACTACATCTGTTAACAACATGCCAAATCCGGTACCACTTGAAGTTGTACCAGGAGATATTGTGGAATATGGTATTGAAATTAAAAACAAAGGGACTGAAGCTGTGAACAACACAGTTATTACCTTACCAATTCCTTATACATCATCCTATAATGATTTAAGTATTAGTTATACGGTAAATCCACCTTTATCATCACCTCCTGTTCCTGCTCCTTACTACAATCCTAATTTAGGAGCAACAGGATCGATAGTATGGGAAATAGGTACTTTGCCAGTTCCAAACAACCCTAACGATGTATTGGCTACTCTTTCATTTGAACTTATTGCCACTACCGATTGTGCCTTATTGGTAAATGCAAATTGTGGTACAGATATTTCTTTGGGAGGAACTATTAGTGGTGTTGGTGACACCTCAGAAACTGTATTTAATCAAGAATTAATTCAAGGATACCAAACTGATGGTGCGTGTATTGGTGAACCAATCCCTACTCCTAGCATAATTCCAATAAATTCTCAACAATATGTAATTGATAATTGTGGAAGTTATACGGCTGTAAGGGACTTTTATTTCTGTAATATAGGATCTACGCCTATCCAAACTTCACAGGTTAGTGCAGAATTTCCTCCAGGAACAAAATATTATAACGAATATCCTTTAACCCCTTCTACTATTCAATACAATGCTTCTAATCCGTTTCCTCCAGTAACAGGAACGTATTATGCTATTCCTCCTGGATCAACAACTTGTTATTATCAATTTACTATACATGTAGAGGTTATTACATCTACTCCTACTGCTAACGATGTCTTTTATTGTATAGGTGACACTGCTAGCCCTTTAGCAGCTACTCCTTCAAACCAAAATTATATTTTATTATACTATACAGATAATAATCCTTCAACTATAGGACAAACCAGTATCACTCCTGACACAAGTACTTCTGGAACAACAACATACTATGTGGCTGAAGCTATTGATGAGGATTGTGTGAGCCCTAATAGAATTCCTATAGTAGTTACAGTTTACGAACAAATTACAATCTCATTAGAAAGCATTACACCTACTAGTTGTAATGACAACAATACTGGTGCCATAGATATTTCCGTGTCAGGTGGTTCTGGCAGTTACACATATTCATGGAATGATACTGCTAATTCTACTTCGCAAGATATATCAGGTTTACCTGCAGGATCATATACGGTTATCGTTGATGATGCCAACTCAAATTGTACAGCAACTGCAACTTACGAGATTGTAGTGGATGACAACACGGCTCCTATTATTACAGCTCCTTCTGGAATAACTGTGGAAGGTTGTGTTTCTACCGATGTTATAATAGGAGGTTTAACAGCATTGGCATACTCTGAAACAGAAGTAATCATAACCGAAGCTGAATTTTTAGCTGAAGGTGGCACCTATACTGAAGATAACGTTGCTGAAATAACTTATCAAGACAGTGCTTCTGGAACATGTCCAATAACCGTAACAAGAACATTTACTATTACTGATACTTGTGGATTATCTGCCTCGGCTACGCAAACCATTACTGTTCAAGATACAACAAACCCAGTATTTGAAACGGCTCCTGCCGATATTACCGTTGAGTGCATAGATGACGTTCCTGCCATGACAAACCTTGGCTGGACCGATAACTGTGATGGTTCTGGCTC
>NZ_ANLA01000011.1 GCF_000348685.1 Xanthomarina gelatinilytica
AAAGTTAATGGGTTTTTACTTGTTTTTTACCACAGTACTTTGTTAGCCACAGTACTTTTTATTTTCCTTTCGAGGTCAGTTGTTCGTTAAAGTCCAATGCAAGTTCAATCCAATGTTCAAAGTCATTTTCTTGTTTCAAGTTTTCTTCTTGGACGTGTATGTAACCTTTGTAATTCCGTCCTCTCATCACAACAGTTGAACATCCTATTTTTTTGACTTCTTGTTCGTGCAATTTAGGGTCAATTCGGCACATCATTCTTTTTGGTCCAGCAGTCAAACACATTTTCCCGTTGACCATAAAAGCCAAACTGCCGAACATTTTTTTTTCCTCAACATTAGCCAAATGTTCGAGTGAATTTCTAATTCTTTGAGCAATGTTTTCGCTGTATGCCATTATTTTTTCGGTGTGTTTTTGTCAAACGTAAGCGTATCGAAATAGATATGCAGTGAAGTCAGTTTACCGTGCTTTGCAGTCCAAAATTCAGCAACATCTCCAGAGATATGCTTTCCATTTGGGAAAATGTAGTCGTAATTGGCAATAACACTTGCATTGTTGCCATCAATTATCATTCTTTTTATTCGTACGTTTTGGTAAAGCCTCGAAAAGCGAGCGATAATGTTAACATAGGTTTCTTTTCCTTTGTTTATATCGTCCTTTTCCATATTGTCGGCTCTGAATTCAAAATCGTCCGAGATTACGGATTCCCAACCTTGCTTTTTTGCAAAGCCTTTGTAATAGGTTTCCAATAGCTCTTTTGTAGTCGTAGAATTTGTCATTTTTCAAATCTTTAATTTAAGTTATTGCATTTTGCAAGTTCTGCAAATGTACAAAAGGTATTGTAAATTGCAAGTGCTTTATTATTTTTGTGGAATGAAAAAAAATAGGTCGGACTGTCCAATCAGTTGTTCATTGGACGTTTTTGGTGATAAATGGTCTTTGTTGATAATCAGAGATATAATGCTCCGTGGAAAGTTGTCTTACAGCGAATTTTTAAAATCGGAAGAAAAAATTGCGACAAATATTCTGGTCAATCGATTGAATATTCTTGAGTCCGAGAATATTCTTTCCAAAAGCGTATCGCCTGATAACAAGTCAAAATTTGTTTATAGTCTAACTAAAAAAGGTATTGACTTACTTCCGATTGTCATTGAAATTATGGATTGGGGTGCAAAATACAATGAAAACTGTCCGAGAAGAGAACTTGGCAAAAAAATTCAAGTGGATAAGTCAAAAGTCATTTCCGATTATCTTGAAAAACTAATTGAAGAATTTGGTTAGCCTGTTCGTTTTTTTCGTATTGTGGCTAACGGCTTAGGCTATGATTAGTTGCGTAAAAGTAAAAACTTACTTTTCATATTAAAAATAGCTGATGTAAAGAAACAGTAATTAAGGTGTTGCATAGAGTAGCAATTAATTATAGCCATTGTTGTAAACAGTTTTTATTATGTCAGGTTATTATAGTATGCTTTTAGTAGGTAATTCTAAACATCTTTCAGATGAAGAAAACGATATTATAAATAAACTATATAAATTGTCCTCGTCTGTTGCGGAAAACGATGTTGATTGTCCTAAAAAAAAGCATATTAGAGATTCGGTTGAATGTCTTTTACAGAAACTACTAACCAAAAAGGTTCTTGTTCAGAGATAGAATTTTGTTTTAGATTCTGTTGAACGTTCTTTTCTATATCCATTCCGTTATCTATTAAAGGTATTTCTTTTAATGTTTTAACGGCACTTTCAAAATCAGAAACAAGGAAGCTTTTTTCTTTTGATGATGTTATTTCTGTTTTTGACGTAGATATATTGAAATCGTGAACAAATCCGTTTTTGCTTGGTGTCATTTCGGAAGAAGATATAAATTCAATTATTTCATTTGTCATATTAGTTGTTTATTTTTAAAAATTTTAGTTGATGTTTAATTCAGAATCCCGTAGGCAGTCAAAAGAATTAAAGATGTTATTGAAAGACAATAGAATCCGTATTTCGCGTATTCGTAGTGCCATTTTTTCTTTAAGGAAAATGTTTCATAATCTTTCAAATCCCCGTTCACGACGTCTGCTCGTTTTTCCTTATAAAATGTTAAGGTCTGATTATGTTCGTCAATTACGTGATGCAAGAATACAAGCCCTAATAGACAGGAAAGACTTAGAGATAGCAATACCACCGCAAATAATAATTGATGATTCTGACTGTTCTCAGGTTTAAAAGCTACCAATACGCTTATAAGTCCAAAAGTAATAGTCAATATGTGTCTTGTTATTTGAATTAGTTTTTCATATCGGCTAAATTCATATTCTTGAATTATAGATGATATTTTTTCAGATTGGTCGTATGTTTTTTGGTCAATCATTTTAAATTGTTTACAACGGTCTCGTATAACCGTCAGTTACGGGATTAAAGTTACTAATTTTCGGTTAAGCACTGACGTTAGCAATTCCGAGTGGATTCGGACGTAGTCGAATCCGCCGTAATTGCGGTTATACATTGTTGTGCTTTCGTTGTTTATCTATTCTAATGAAATAGTTATTAGATGTGAAACTATATTAATTTATCACTAAACTTAAAACTATTCATTGTCGTTTTAAATTTATTTTTCCAATCAAATTTATTCATTCTGCTTCTAGTAGGTGCATATCTTGTATAAATTTCTATTTGGTAATTCTCAAAAAAGAAAGTATAACAATTTCGTTTATAAAGAGTTCCAACTCTTCCTTCAAATATGCTATAAGATTGTATTAAACATTTTTTGCCATTTATTTCACTGATTTCTATTTTATCCCATGAGCATTTCCAATTATTTGAATCATGCTTAAAAAGCGCATTTTTATAGTATTCATTTGCCTCATGGAAAGCTTTTTTATCATCCAAAAGTATTTTTTTGAAGTTTTCTCGCTCAGTTATATTTATATCTCTAAGAAAAATAATCAATGATGCCTCATGATATTCGTAAAAATTATAGGTGTAAAACCCTAAGCTGTATTCATTAACTTTACAATACTTTTTATCAAATCTTTTTGGAATAATTAAAGAACCAATATTCTTGATAATAAGCTTATTCCATTCTTTATCTTTTGGTAGAATAAAAAATTCATATGATTTTTCTTCACTTGTATATTCAATTTTATAATCATCATCTGAATGGATGTCTTTTTCTTCAATATCTAAATCTTGATAATTAAAATATTCTTCAAAGCTCAAATTTTCAAGATATCTCATGTAATCTTCAGGGTTGTCAAACCCATCTTCAATCATTTTATCTGTAAAACTACTCATAGTATATGTGTATTATTTGATATAATATTTCAGTTCACTTATGTGTTTAAATTTCATTATGTTTAAAATCATGTAGCTTTACTTCTGGTCACAATGAAGCACAACGTGTTTGTATATGGTTTGTTGCGTGGTTTAGCACGTAATTTAGCAAATAAAAACCGAATAGAAAATCCGCTAGGATTTTCGTAAGTAGGCTAGAACTAGCAATAAATTATATACGGTGTTACCTGCTGGCTTTTATTTCAGTTCTAATTTTCTAATCCAATTCGGACAGTTAAATATGAACCATCGTATTCAATTTCCGCAATATGTGATTTAAATGGATTTTTGATAATTCCGTGAACTTCTTCAACGTCATATTCCGCAATATATCCAATTTTTTTTCCGTCGTGTTTCACTACGATTGCTCTATCCGAGAATTTATTATTTTTTTCGTGTTTTAATTCCAACTCGTCATATTCCGAACAATAGTTTAGGATATAATTTTTTCTACTTGCAATGTGAACTCCTGTTACCTCGTATTCTTCGTAAATTCCAGTTCCAGTTTCCGATTCTATATTCTCAAGTATTGTTTCATTTCCTTCATTCGCTCTAATTTCCGCAAGTAGCGCTTTTGAAGAGGCAATTCGTTCTTCAGTTCTTCTAATCAGTTCTGAAGTCGGAATATAATCATCAGGTTTTTTATTAATTTCAGATTTCGGTTTCGGGTTCGGTTTGTTAGATTTTATTATAAAAATCAAACCTAAAATCACAATTCCAATTATAATGTATGTTAGCATCGTTTTTCAGCTTGCAGGTAACGGTCTAGTATAACCGTCAGTTACGGGTTAAAGTACGCAAATTTTTCGGTTTAGCACAGACGTTAGCAATTCCGAGTGGATTCGGACGTAGTCGAATCCGCCGTAATTGCGGTTATACATTGTTGTGGTTAGTTTTTTATTCCGTTTCAAGTTGTTCATTTATAAATTCTAATACGTCATTAAAATAACTTTCCAAATTTTCGTGTTCTTCTTCTCCAGGATACCAATTTGCAAACTTCCAGTATTTCCATTTTTCTCTTTTCAAGTCAGATGGGATTAATAAAAAGTATTGCTCTTCATTTATTCCGCCAACAAGGATACTTTTTTCCAGTTCCTTTCCTATATTTTCAATTCCATCAATGCTGTAAGCTTCGATTATGTGGCTATCAACGTTTTTTAAATAGTCAATATTGTCAGTTGGCTCAAAAGTCGGCTCTATATCATTTGGTGCAGAAAATCCGTTTGTTAAAGACAAGAATTCTTTAAAGTCAGCTGGAAATTCAATTCCAAGTCTTTTTTCGGTCAGTTTTATTTCAGTTTCAGATGCTGGTTTAGTTCCCAACCATTTATTTTCAGTCTGTTCTTGAGTAAACTCAAAATCAGCTAACTCAATTGCTTTCTCTGATATTTGTTTTAGAAGACTGTTCATTTTCAAATTAACCACAACGGTCTCGGCTATGAGTAGTTGCGTGGTTTAGCACTTAACTTTACAAGTACACACCAAACTGAAAATCCTTGTGGATTTTCAGAAGTAGGCGAGAACAAGCAATTACTTATAGCCATTGTTAGCCACAGTTATTTTTTTGTTTTTATAATATTCCATCCAAGATTTTATTCTTCCGACAAACATTTTTAGATAGTTTTCGGTTAGAAAAATATTTGACCAATCAAACCTTTGTGCTTGTACCCCAAGATAAAAAGCAAAGATTGAAGCTCCAGCTTCTGGAATTAATTCAATTTCTTCGTCTGTAAGTTCTCTTATTTCTCGATAACCATTTAGAAAGCTTTCAACTTTTGATTCATATTTTTCCTTGTCAGATTCTATGAAAAATAATTGTTTGCAAAAGTAACCAATGTCAAAAATCAATAATCCATTTCCACAATTGTCAAAGTCAAAAATTGTAATTTCTTTGTTGTCCTTAACACTCAAATTATCATACCAAATGTCAAGATGAACAATCCCTTTTTGAAAATTTAATGGATTAATTTTCTCAAAGGTCTCTGAAATTTTATAGTTAAGTTCTTTAAGATACCTCATTTCGGTCAAATTCTCTGCAAAAAAATGAGCCAGTTGTTTATAGGACTTTTTTAAAAGTAACTCAGAATTATAATCAGTTCTATTAATTGACTTGTTAGCTGTAATATTATGAATGCTAGCCATAAGTGAGCCAATTTCAGAACAGGTGTCATTGTTCATAAATCTCATTTTTTCTCCTTTTGCGAAAGAGAAGAGAACAACATAGCGAATTCCTTCGGGTGCATTTATTTCTTGAATTTGGTTGTCTTCTTTGTCAGAAATTGGATATGAAACGGAAAGTTTGTTTTTTTTGAGTAATTCGAGTAATAATAATTCTTCTTGAATTTCAGTTTTTGTTCTCCAATTATGAGAGTAAACTCTGATAACAAATTTTCTTTTTGTATTTGTAATGAAATAAGTGTGATTCAATCCAGTTCTGAATAATTTACATTCAAAACTTTCGCTTAAATTGTATTTATCTTTAATGAAATCACCTAATTCTTTTTCTGATAAAGTCGAATTTGATACTGGGAAAGTTGTCATTCGGTTAGTTCTCGGGTTTAATTGTGGCTAACGGTCTCGTATAACCGTCAGTTACGGATAAATATACGAAGTTTTTCGGTTTAGCACTGACGTTAGCAATTCCGAGTGGATTCGGACGTAGTCGAATCCGCCGTAATTGCGGTTATGCTTTGTTGTACACAGTTCTTGCCTAAAAATCTTGTAAAATTTGTTCTGTGGAAACTATTTTTGTCTTGAGTATTTTAATTTCATTTTCTGTGAAGTTTTCAGTCATTAAATCTAATGCATCGAATAGAGCAATCATCTCACTTTCTTTTTTCACAATAATATATTTAACGTCCTCACATTGAAAAGTTAAAGGGAAGTTTTTCGCCAAAGAGTCATTCGCAGAAGCACGCTTAATTTCATTAAGAAATTCTTCTTTTGATAATCTGTAATCACTTCCATCGTCGGTACTTAACAGCGGGACGTATCGCCACTCTCGTTCATCGTAAAATCTTTTTTCTACATATTTATTAATTCGCCACATTTGTCCAGTATATGGCTTGTAAAAACCGGCTAACTCAAATAAAGCAAAGTATGGATCTTCTTCCGTGGGCAAATGTTTTATCTCTTCATCAAATTTTGTAATGAATTTTACTAATTGTTTTAAATAATTTAGTTGAGTTGAATTTTCGTGAATATAATTTAAAGGTGTCAATCCGTGTTTTTTACCCCATTTTTTCGATAAACCAATCCCATAAGAACCGTAAAACTCGAGATGTTTGTCTACCATTGATAATGGTAAGTCGCAAAAGCAAGTCATCGGTACAGCTGTTTCTTTTTTGTTATCCGTATCAAAGAATAAATCGTACCCTAATTGTTCTAAACAAAACCTAGGCGCAAATCCGTTTTTTAAGATATTAATAATTTTTTCAGCAGAATTTGTGAAGTGAAATAGAGTTTTTGAAGATATTACTGACATTTTCTGTTTTTTTGAATTGTGTACAACGGTTTTGTGTATGGCTCGTTGCGGGAAATCCGCGAGGATTTTCCGCCGTAAAACGAAGATAGCAAA
>NZ_ANLA01000012.1 GCF_000348685.1 Xanthomarina gelatinilytica
TTCTGATTATATAATAAATTTAGTGAATTGTAAACTTAAGACGTATATAAAAAATAGCGGATTAAGTGCTTAAATCAAAGTGATTTCCGTAAATTTATGGTCAGTACAAAACCGAAAAGTCCGTGAGCAAAACCCGCTACTTTTCATATACAAAACCGTTGGCAACAATTTAAAAATGGCATCTTCAAAGAAAAAAAGAGACACTCTATTTCAGAAATATTCTGACCAATTAAATTCAATGGATAGAAATGGTTTATTGGACTTTAAGTTGGATTACGAAAAAACATTCATTTGTCCCGTATGTATGAATCAGTTCTCTGAAGCTGACCTTGACACTTCAATAGAAAACTTTCTAACATTAGAGGATGCCCCACCAAAATCCTTAGGAGGAACTGCCAATTCTCTCTCGTGCAAAAAGTGTAATAATGAATTTGGACATCAAATTGATTATCACTTAACTGAATATTTGAACGAGGTAGATTTACATTCGTTTTTACCCAATACAGGTTCTAAAGCTACTATAACTCACAAAGGAATTAAAGTTCAAGGAACGGTTAAAGTTGATGAAAATGGAAAAATCACTATAACACATTTAGAAAAAGTTAATAATCCCAAAAGTTTAAAAGAATATGTATCTAAAACAGGAGATGGAGATATAACTAATGTTGAGTTTCCTGCCACAAGAGTAGAATTCCGAAAATATGAACTTGCTCTTTTAAAAACTGCATACTTTATGGCGTTTGAGAAATATGGATATCCGCTTATATTAAGCAAAGCATTTGACGTCATAAGAGAACAATTGAATAATCCAGAGAAAGAAATTTATCCAGTAGGGTTTTGGACAAGACAATCTGTTTTCAAAAAGGTTAGTTCAGGTGTTTATCAAATTACGTCTAAAGGATTTGAAGGATTTCAAGCTATTTTCACCCTTAAAACCAAAGCTTCTGAATCTGGATTCGGTGTTTATCTTCCTGTCTCAAATAAGAATTATAAAAATATTATTGCAAAACTTAAGGAACAAGAAGCTGGTTTTTCATTACAGTATATGAATTATGAAGATTCTGATTTCTTTAATGATGAAAAAAATTTAAAAATGTGTTTTAACTATATGGCTAAAAACAATTAAAAACCATTGCCTAAAACTAATTAAATAAACAATGATTGCAGGACAAACAAGATTTAATCTGAAAATCTTCCAAATCGATAAATCCTATTATGAATTTAAAGAGGCGACTGCAAAGGAGATTATTGAAATCATTCAAAACAATCACGAAAAAAAATTAAGACATAAATTCGGGGATTTAGATTTAATAAAACCCGAAGTTACGTATCAAAAAGATGATAATTTTCAATTTTGGTCATATTGCTATAATCAACCAAAGGAAAAGTATTATTGGAAACTATTCTTACCCGAAAACCTAACTGAAAATCAGAATTTTGAGATTATTGAATTTTCCTTTGTGCTTTTCATTAAGTACAAGAAAGAAATATATTGTGTTATAAGCGGAAGTGGAATGAGTGTTATTCGAAAATTCATAAATCCAAGTTTCGGAATTGATTTATATCAAAGAATTGCAAAACCAAAAGAAGACGTAATACAAGAATTGGAAATTCGAGGAGTCGCAAATAATATATCTCAAAAGAAACAGATTTTCAACTTTAATCAAACAATTGCAGAAACTCTAGAATATTCAGAAGTACCAACAAAGATTAAACTACAAATCCGAGATGACCTAAAGAAAAATGAATTCAAAAAATATTCTTTAGGTAATGATATAGCTTTAATGGAAGTAGGTTCATATTTTAGTATCAGAAAAAAACTGAATTTTGATGAGTTAAAAGTTTTGATTAAGGATATTCATAAAATCCGAAAAAACAACAAGCCAGAACAATTGACATTGTTCTTCAAAGTAAATGAGCCAGATGTTGTATCAGAATTAGATGAGACACTTAAAGAAATTATAGTTGATGACATTTTACTTCATAATACGCCAGATAGAGTAAAACACAGTCAAAGTGATGTAATTGAAGTTGTTCATCCTTCAAAACTTGAAAGATTCTACGAGTGCAACAATTTTCTTATCCGTGCTAAATACTCAAGAGGTAAAAATGATATCGTTGTCAAGAAAAGAGATGATTTATATTTTGAGTGTACAAAACATATTTTTGACAATTTAGAAGATATTAGAGAACGACCAAAAATCAAAGGAAAACTATACACTTTAAATATCGTTGGTCACATTAATAAATCAGAGATAACATACGGTCATTTTTTCTCTCACATAACAGCTGAAATTGACTATCTAGGAAGAAAATATTTTAAAATTGATGGTCATTGGTATCTACTAGATGACGACTTTTTAGAATTAATGAATAACGATGCAAAGGAATATTACACCAAGTATAGATTAAAAGATGATTTATTATTAGAATGGCCTAAAAAGAAAGATGAAGATTACTACAATAAAAGTCATAATCATTTAGAAAATTATTTTGTTTTAGACAAAGTCATAACTGACAATATAGAATTATGTGATTTATTGATTGTTACCGACAGTAAAGTTCATTTTGTTCACGTAAAAAACGGATTTAACACAAAAATGAGAGACTTGTACATACAAGTAATATTATCTGCTAAAAGACTATCAAATGACTTAAAAGACAATAAAAAAAGTGCTTATTTAGAAAAGACATTAAAACTGTACAATAAGAGAAATCCAACTAAAAAAATAGCGTATAAAGATTTAGTTGAACGATTGAGAAAAGATAGAAGTCAAGTAAACTTTGTTATGGCATTTAAAAATAATAATTACAAAGACAAATCGATTTTAGAAAGGATAGATTTATGTAAGTCTAATATTGCGAAATATGCTTTAGTACAAGTTGTAAAAGAAATGCAACAATATAAATTTGGAATTGAATTATTTGACATATCTGACAGATAAAACTGTTGCCAACAATGTGTATAAGTAATAGCGGTTGAAGTGATAAAACGAAAGTATAAGAATAAAACAAAGGTCAGTGCAAAACCGAAAGATTTGTGAGTAGAAATCCGCTACTACTCATACACGAGACCGTTGTGCTTCATTTTGACCAAACTTACTGCTGATTAAAAAATGATTGATTTAAATAAACATACGGCTGAAATAAAAAAGTTTTTGAACACTTCGATTGAAAGGTTTCAAACGGAAAATGGTAAACCAAATTCAATCGGAATTTATTCCTGTTCTTGGGCTGGATGGATTTCCATAAACTTTAACGTGAACAAATCGCTGACTGAAACGGCAAATAATTGTCCTGATTTTGAGTATGTGGAATTTGACCTTTTAGAAATACCTGAATTGCAAGACGAATACGAAACTGACAATCCTGAATTTAAAATAAATGATTCAATAAAAACTCACGACCATGAACTTGGAGACGAGAATTTTAACCAACTGATTTTTGAATATTTAAAACCAATTGTAAAAGAAATAAAAGGAAATTTTGAATCGGATTTTCTTCTTCAAATGTTGGACAGCAATTTAGCGGAGGAAATATGAAAAAAAACGAAAGCACAACAATGTATAACCGCAATTACGGCGGATTCGACTTCGTCCGAATCCACTCGAAATTGCTAAAGCCTGTGCTAAACCGAAAATTAACGTATATTAACCCGTAACTGACGGTTATACGAGACCGTTGTGTGCAATATGAAAAAAACCTGAAATATAAGAAATGATT
Source organism: Xanthomarina gelatinilytica (assembly GCF_000348685.1). Taxonomy (GTDB): domain Bacteria; phylum Bacteroidota; class Bacteroidia; order Flavobacteriales; family Flavobacteriaceae; genus Xanthomarina; species Xanthomarina gelatinilytica. The sequence continues at coordinate 3,724 of NZ_ANLA01000012.1, forward strand.
CCTAGTAAAATTGAATTAAGAGACATAATAAACTATTTAGTCCCATCTACTATTTTAATTTTTGTGTTGATGTTATTATCTCAAAATTTCGGATTAGAACCTTTTAAGGACTTTAAAATTTCAAAAGCTTTTGAAGTTGGAGTTATACTGGCAACTTTATATATCATCGGATTTTTATTAAGATTTAGTTTTGGTTGGTTTTTAAGGTATAAAAACGAAGGGATTAAAAATCGATTTATCAATTTTATATCCTTAATATTTATTGGTAAACCAAATAAAAATGATAAAAGAATAATACCGGAAAATTCTAACCTTGAAATTAATACTAAATGGAAAGATAAACTTGAAATATACAGTGGCATTGAACAATTTTATTTAAAAGAAAACTATGTTTCACAGTACGCAAGTGATTCAAATTTATATTCTTTAGAAAGAGCTAACTTAAGTTTCTCTCTAGCACATAGAATGACAACTGTGTTTTTTTGCTCAACGATTATATCATTTGTTTCTATAATTTTATGTTTATTCCAATTAGGAAAAGCAAACATTTATGAATTAGTAGCAATGTTTTTTCTTATGCTAATTTTAACTAGGATTTCATATAGACTGTTTCAAAAATTTTTTGATACTTGGTGCATAAAGAATATAAGAATGTTTACAGCAATAACGGAATTAAAGGAAATTAGGAAATAAAAACTGCACACAACAATGGCTATAAGTAATTGCTTGTTCTCGCCTACTTCTGAAAATCCTTGCGGATTTTCAGTTTGGTGTGTACTTGTAATGTTAAGTGCTAAACCACGCAACTACTCATAGCCGAGACCGTTGGCGGTAATTAGAGAAAAATTATGAGTATAAAAGTAACCATAAGACAAAAACATAAATCAGTTGAACCACCTTGTACTTTTGAGCTTCCTGAATTTTCAGTTTTAACAGGGAAAAATGGTAGCGGTAAAACTCACCTTTTAGAAGCAATAGCTGATAAAGACAAATCATCCGTGGAAATCTATGGTAAGCCAACTCAAAATATAAAATATATTCCGTTTAATGGATTAAATCCTAAAATACAAGAAAGTTGTGACCCTAATTCAATTTCACAACACATTAAAAATGTTTGGAATAAGTTTCATTCAGCAAAACAAAATGCACAAAGAAGAAATAGAAATAACATTGGCGAAATTAATCGACAGATGAATGATGCAAATGCAACTAACTTTCTAAATAAAACAATTCGAGACAGTGGAAAAGGTTATGAAGAACTAACTGAAGATGATTTTGGAGATAGCTTTGATATTTCATTTATGGGACAAAATGACTTTTTCACAGCTCAATTTGCATTGATATTTAAAAACTACCATAAAAGACAAGAAGAAAATAATATTAACGAATATTATCAATCTAAAGGCAAGTCAATATCAAAACCTGTTTTAACACAAGAAGAATTTACAGAAAAATATGGTGAACCACCTTGGGAGTTTGTCAATAAAATTCTTGATGAAACTAGTATTCCTTATGAAGTCAATAATCCCGAAAATGACAGATTAGACTCAAATTTTATTTTTAAATTAAAAGATAAAATTCAAGGTTTTGAGATAAGTTCAGCAGATTTATCTACTGGTGAGAAAGTATTAATGTCATTAGCTTTAGCTATATATAATACTGGCGGCGATTTAGGAAAACCAGATGTTTTACTAATAGATGAACCAGATGCTGGGTTACATCCTTCAATGTCAAAAATGATGGTGAAAATCTTAAGAGAAAATATAGTTGAGCAAAATAAAATACCTACAGTAATTTCCACTCACTCACCAACAACTGTAATATCAAGTGAAGGAATTTCAATTTATCAGTTGATTAGAGGGAATAGCAGTCCAACTAAAATCCCTGTACAAGAGGCAGTTGAAATTCTTTCATCGGACATACCTTTCTTGAGAATATCAACAGAGAAAAGAAGACAGGTTTTTGTAGAAAGTAAATATGATGTCACATATTATGAGCTTCTTATGAATATTTATGGACGATTAGTGAGTTTTTCTTCTGAACCCATATTCATTCCTGCAAGAACTTCAAACGGATCAAATTGCACTGATGTAATCGAAGTAGTTAAAAACCTATACTCGAATGGAAATGAACAAATTTATGGGATAATTGATTGGGATTTGAGTAATGCGTCTGTTGATAGAATACTTGTTTTAGGTGAGAATGACAGATACGCAATCGAAAACTACTTATTAGACCCTTTTCTTTTAGGTTTATTAACTATTCGAGAAAATAAAATACCAATAACTGACTTTGTCGGAATCAGTATTACTACATATTCCCAAGCAATAAATTTAAATCAAGCAGATGCTCAAATAATTATTAATAAAATACTTAATGATTTGGGCTTGCAGTCAACAAATAAAGTTAAGTATAAAACCTTTAACGGTTGGGAATTAGAAACAACAGTAGAATTCAATCATTATCAAGGACACGATTTAGAAAGTTTATACAAAACCAAATATCCATTTTTAAATGCTTATCAGAGAGAAGATGCTCTTAAAAAAGATATTATAGAAAAAGTCATTAACGACCATCCAAATTTTGCACCTGTTGAATTGAGTGAAATAATAATGAAAATAAAATAACTACCGCCAACAATGGCTATAAGTAATTGCTTGTTTTCGCCTACTTCTGAAAATCCTCGCGGATTTTCAGTTTGGTGTGTACTTGAAAAGTTACGTGCTAACCCACGCAACTACTCATAGCCGAGACCGTTGTGGGCAATTAAAACCAACATTTCGGCTGAAAGACAAAATTTCATCAGAAATCAAGGGATTTTCATTTTAAATTGCTAAACAACTGATAAATTGAGATTATTGACTGTCAAATCGAACGACTGAATTTGACATAAACATACATAATGTTGGGAACAAACCGAAAAGCCAACTGAATTTTGGAGTAGGTGAAATTAAATCATAGTTATGAAAAAACTAATTTTACTTTTCGCAATATCAATTTTCGTTACATCATGCTCAAAGAATAATTTGACAACAGATGAAAGTCAAAAAATTTTAAGTTCTAATTATCCAAAATATTATGGAGATTATGGATTTGGGAATGAAATATGTCCACGTATTATGGAAAAAGCAAAAAAATTAGAAAAAGAAGGATACTGGAAAATAAATACATATAAAAACAATGCAAACTGCTATGGTTTTCAAATTACCGAAAAAGGGAAACCTTATGTTAATAAAATAGGTAATTATGGAGGAATTCGAGTAAACATAACAGAATCTATTTTTAACAATATTGAAGGCGTTACGATGACTTCTGAAAATAAGGCTGAAGTTATATTTACAGAAATTGGAATTCCTTCAAAATTTTCAATCTTTACACCTAACCACAGTGAAGAAGCAAAAAAGTGGAAAAGAAAGGCATTTTTTACAAAATACGATACAGGTTGGCAATTAGACAATATTGAAAACGGTTCTCTTTCAGAAAATGTTATGAATTTATCAGAAGCGTATAAAGAGTTGAACTTACAATAATAACTGCCCACAACAAAGTACTGTGGTAAAAAACAAGTAAAAACCCATTAA
>NZ_ANLA01000013.1 GCF_000348685.1 Xanthomarina gelatinilytica
AGCCTCTCCTGTTGGTCCAAAATTTAATGGAATTGGAGGTTGCTCGTAATCTTTAATTTCACCATGAGCATGCTCAAACTTGTTAACGTTATCACCCAAAGCTTTAAGCAAACGCTTGGCGTGTTGTGGTGTTAAAATAATTCTGGATTTAACCTTGCTTTTTGGGGTTCCTGGCATGATGCTTACAAAATCTATCACAAATTCTGATACGGAATGATTGATAATAGCCAAGTTGGAATAGGTTCCTTCGGCCACTTTTTCATCCAGTTCTATGTTAATCTGTCCTGGTTTTTTTTGATTCTTTTCGTCTGACATAATCTGTTAAATTTTAAACAAAGAATCCTGCAATAGCAGGATTCTTTTAATTATTTATTTTTAAATGAATACACAAAACATTAATTGTAATTAACTTCTTGTTTTGCTTGCATCATTTCATCGAATTCTTCTTTAGAACCAACAATTATGTTCTCATATGTTCTCATACCTGTTCCTGCTGGAATTCTATGACCTACAATAACATTTTCTTTTAGTCCTTCCAATTCATCTACTTTACCATTTACAGCTGCTTCGTTAAGTACTTTTGTTGTTTCCTGGAACGATGCTGCGGAAATAAACGATTTAGTTTGTAACGATGCTCTGGTAATACCTTGTAAAATTGGTGTTGCAGTAGCTGGTTGTGCATCTCTGGCAACAATAAGGTTCTTATCTTCTCTTCGAAGAATAGAGTTCTCATCTCTCAATTCACGAGGTGATATTATCTGTCCTGGTTTAATAGTTGCGGAATCTCCTGCATCTTCAACCACTTTCATTCCAAATACTTCGTCATTTTCTTCAATGAAATCTGATTTGTGAACTAATTGGTCTTCTAAGAATGTGGTATCTCCAGAGTCGATTATTCTTACTTTACGCATCATTTGTCTAACTACAACCTCAAAGTGCTTATCGTTAATTTTCACACCTTGTAAACGGTAAACTTCTTGAACTTCATTTACCAAATATTGTTGTACTGCTGAAGGTCCTTTAATATCCAAGATATCATTTGGAGTTATAGATCCATCTGATAAAGGCATACCTGCTTTAATAAAATCGTTTTCTTGTACAAGAATTTGATTTGATAACTTAACAAGGTATTTTTTAACTTCACCTAATTTAGATTCCACTATAATCTCTCTATTACCTCGTTTGATTTTTCCAAAAGAAATCACACCATCAATAGCACTTACTACTGCTGGATTGGAAGGGTTACGTGCTTCAAACAATTCTGTTACACGTGGTAAACCTCCTGTAATATCTCCAGATTTAGCAGACTTACGTGGGATTTTAACTAAAATTTTACCAACTTTAATTTTATCGCCATCGTCAATCATTAAATGCGCTCCAACCGGTAAGTTGTAAGAACGTATGGTCTCTCCTTTTGAATCTTCAATATGAAGCGTAGGGATTAACTTTTTATTTCTGGATTCAGAAATTACTTTTTCTTGGAAACCTGTTTGCTCATCTATTTCTACTTGGTACGTAATACCTTGTTCAATATTTTCGTAGCGTACTTTTCCAGCAAATTCTGAAATAATTACTCCGTTATATGGATCCCAAGAACATACAACATCTCCTTTTTTAACTTCATCGCCATTCTTCACATAAATAGAAGATCCGTAAGGAATGTTATTGGTACTTAAAACAATACCTGTTTTCTTATCTACCAATTTAAGCTCAGAAGTACGGGAAATAACAATGTTTACTTGTTCACCCTGACTGTTTTCACCTTTTACGGTTTTTAAATCGTCAATTTCTGCTATACCGTCAAACTTAACGGTTAGCTTGTTTTCTTCAGAAATGTTTCCTGCAATTCCACCTACGTGGAACGTACGCAATGTTAACTGTGTACCAGGTTCTCCAATAGATTGAGCTGCCACAACACCTACTGCTTCTCCAAGTTGTACCATTTTGTTGGTAGCCAAATTACGGCCATAACATTTGGCACAAATACCTTGTTTTGCTTCACAGGTTAATGGTGAACGTACTTCTACTGTTTCAAGTGGAGAGTCTTCAATAGATTTGGCTGTTGCTTCATCTATTAGTTCTCCTGAGGCCACAAGTAATTCGTCTGTTAATGGATTATATACATCATTTAAAGAAATTCTTCCTATAATTCTATCTTGTAAAGACTCTACAACTTCATCATTTTTCTTTAATGGCGTTACTTCCACACCTCTAAGGGTTCCACAATCTTCGCTATTAACAATAACGTCTTGTGAAACATCCACCAAACGACGTGTTAAATAACCCGCATCTGCTGTTTTAAGAGCTGTATCTGCAAGACCTTTACGAGCACCATGCGTAGAAATAAAGTATTCTAAAATAGATAGACCTTCTTTAAAGTTGGAGAGAATTGGGTTTTCGATAATCTCGCCTCCTCCAGCATTGGATTTCTTAGGTTTTGCCATCAATCCACGCATTCCTGTAAGCTGACGGATCTGTTCTTTGGATCCACGAGCACCAGAATCAAGCATCATATACACCGAATTAAACCCTTGTTGGTCTTCACGAATACGTTTCATGGACAACTCGGTCAACTCAGCATTGGTTGAAGTCCAGATATCGATAACTTGGTTATAACGCTCATTGTTGGTTATAAGTCCCATGTTATAGTTGGCCATAATACCATCTACCTGCTTGTTAGCGCTAGCAATCATATCATGCTTTTCTGGTGGTATGATAATATCTCCTAAACTGAACGATAATCCACCTTTAAAGGCGAAATTATATCCTAAGCTTTTAATTTCATCAAGAAACTCTGCCGTTTCTGGAACAGAAGTTACTTTTAAAATATCACCAATAATGTTTCTCAATGATTTTTTGGTAAGTACTTCGTTAATGTATCCAGCAGCATGAGGTACGTTTTGATTGAACAATACACGTCCTACTGTTGTAGGAATAATTTGCAATGTTAATTCGCCTTCCTCGTTAAAGTCGTAAGTTCTTACTTTAATGGATGCATTTAAGTCCACACGCTTTTCATTGTAGGCAATAACCACCTCTTCTGGTGAATAGAACGTTAATCCTTCACCTTTGATTTGTACATCTTTGGTAGATTTACGCTCTTTGGTCATATAGTAAAGACCAAGTACCATATCCTGAGAAGGTACAGCTACAGGAGAACCATTTGCAGGGTTTAAGATATTGTGGGAAGCCAACATTAATAATTGAGATTCCAAAATAGCTTCTGGTCCCAACGGCAAGTGTACTGCCATTTGATCCCCATCGAAATCGGCATTAAAAGCAGTTGTTACAAGTGGGTGTAACTGAATGGCTTTTCCTTCTATCAATTTAGGTTGGAATGCTTGAATTCCTAATCTGTGTAAGGTAGGAGCACGATTTAAAAGCACTGGATGTCCTTTTAAAACATTCTCTAAAATGTCCCAAACCACAGGTTCTCTTCTATCTATAATTTTCTTTGCAGATTTTACTGTTTTTACTATACCTCTCTCTATTAATTTTCTTATAACAAAAGGTTTGTAAAGTTCAGCTGCCATGTTCTTTGGCAATCCACATTCGTATAATTTTAATTCTGGTCCAACAACAATTACCGAACGAGCAGAATAGTCCACACGTTTTCCTAATAAGTTTTGACGGAAACGACCTTGTTTCCCTTTTAATGAATCTGAAAGTGATTTTAAAGGTCTGTTTGAATCTGTTTTAACTGCTGATGACTTACGTGTGTTATCGAATAGCGAATCTACAGATTCCTGCAACATACGCTTTTCGTTACGTAAAATAACTTCTGGTGCTTTTATTTCAACAAGTCTTTTAAGACGGTTGTTTCTAATAATCACACGTCGGTATAAGTCGTTTAAATCTGAGGTAGCAAAACGACCACCATCAAGAGGTACCAAGGGACGTAATTCCGGTGGAATGATTGGAATGACTTTCATGATCATCCATTCTGGACGATTTTCCCTGTTTTCGTTTGATTCACGAAGGGCTTCCACTACTTGTAACCTTTTTAAAGCTTCGGTTTTACGTTGTTTAGACGTTTCTGTGTTTGCTTTATGACGTAATTCAAACGACAAACTGTCTAAATCAATTCTTGCCAATAAATCTATTAAACATTCAGCTCCCATTTTAGCAATAAACTTGTTAGGATCTGAATCTTCAAGGTATTGGTTTTCTTTTGGAAGGGTTTCCAGAATGTTCAAATATTCTTCTTCCGTTAAGAAATCCATTTTTTGCAAAGGCTCTCCTTCTGCATTATTTGCAATACCTGGTTGAATAACTACGTAACGTTCGTAGTAAATTATCATATCCAGTTTTTTAGATGGTAATCCTAAAAGGTAACCTATTTTATTTGGTAACGAACGGAAATACCAGATATGCGCAACAGGAACAACCAAATTAATATGTCCTACTCGATCTCTACGTACTTTCTTTTCTGTTACTTCCACACCACAACGGTCGCAAATAATACCTTTGTAGCGAATTCTTTTATATTTTCCACAAGCACACTCGTAATCCTTAACAGGACCAAAAATACGCTCACAGAATAAACCATCACGTTCTGGTTTATGAGTTCGATAATTGATAGTTTCTGGTTTTAGGACTTCACCTCGAGATTCTGCTAAAATAGATTCTGGTGATGCTAAACCAATGGAGATTTTGTTAAATCTCTGTACTGTATTCTTATCTTGTTTTCTTGCCATCTTTTATGTTTTTAGTATGGAGAGCCCGCGAGCTCTCCTTACATACAACGCTTGTTTTAATTGGGACAGTTGCGAATTGTCCTCTCGAAATTACTCTTCTAATCTAATGTCCAGTCCTAATCCTTTCAATTCGTGCATAAGTACGTTGAAAGATTCTGGTAATCCAGGTTCTGGCATTGGTTCACCTTTTACAATACTTTCATAAGTTTTAGCTCTACCAATAACATCATCAGATTTCACGGTCAATATTTCTCTTAATGTTGCAGATGCACCATATGCTTCTAATGCCCAAACTTCCATCTCTCCAAAACGTTGTCCTCCAAATTGTGCTTTACCACCAAGAGGTTGTTGTGTAATCAATGAGTAAGGTCCTATAGAACGTGCGTGCATTTTATCGTCAACCATATGTCCTAATTTTAACATATAGATCACTCCAACTGTTGCAGGTTGGTCAAAACGATCTCCTGTTCCACCATCATATAGATAGGTGTGTCCAAATCTTGGAATTCCAGCTTCATCTGTAAATTTATTGATTTGGTCTAGAGATGCACCATCAAAAATTGGGGTTGCGTAGGTACGCCCTAACTTTTGTCCAGCCCAACCAAGAACCGTTTCGTAAATCTGCCCAATGTTCATACGGGAAGGTACACCTAATGGGTTTAGAACTATGTCCACAGGCGTTCCATCTTCTAGGAATGGCATATCTTCTTGACGTACTATTCGAGCAACAATACCTTTGTTACCATGACGTCCTGCCATTTTATCTCCAACTTTTAGTTTACGTTTTTTAGCTATGTAAACTTTAGCTAATTTTATAATACCAGCTGGTAACTCGTCTCCAACAGAAATGGTAAACTTCTCACGACGCAAAGATCCTTGTAAATCGTTTTCCTTAATCTTGTAGTTATGGATCAAGTCGGCTACCAGTTTATTGGTATAATCGTCTGTTGTCCATACTCCTGTGGTTAAATGTGTATAATCATCTACGGCATTTAACATTTTAAGGGTGTACTTTTTACCTTTTGGCAATACTTCTTCACCTAGATCATTATAGACACCTTGAGCTGTTTTACCTCCAACGATTGCAAAAAGTTTTTCAACTAAAACTTCTTTTAAATCGTCGAATTTTTTATCGTAGATACCCTCAAGTTGTGCAATATCTTCTTTATCTTTTGCACGTTTACGTTTATCTTTTACTGCACGAGCAAATAATTTTTTATCTATTACCACACCATTTAATGAAGGTGATGCTTTTAAAGAGGCATCTTTAACATCTCCTGCTTTATCACCAAAAATAGCTCGTAATAGTTTTTCTTCAGGAGTTGGATCGCTTTCACCTTTTGGTGTAATTTTTCCAATAAGAATATCTCCTGGTTTTACTTCAGCACCAATACGGATCATTCCATTTTCGTCAAGGTCTTTGGTAGCCTCTTCAGAAACGTTAGGAATATCGTTGGTAAGCTCTTCGTTTCCTAATTTGGTATCTCTCACTTCAAGAGAATACTCATCAATATGGATGGATGTAAAGATATCTTCGCGAACTACTTTTTCAGAAATTACGATCGCATCCTCAAAGTTATACCCTTTCCAAGGCATGAAGGCTACTTTCATATTTCTTCCTAAGGCCAATTCTCCTTTTTGAGTTGCATAACCTTCACATAGCACTTGCCCTTTAACAACTTTATCTCCTTTTTCTACAATGGGTTTTAAGTTGATGGATGTTCCTTGGTTGGTTTTTCTGAACTTGATTAAAGGGTAGGTTTTAACATCGCTATCAAAACTTACTTTTGCCTCGTCTTCTGTTCTATCATACTTGATAGTGATCTCGTTGGCATCTACATACTCTACCACTCCATTTCCTTCAGCATTGATCAATACACGGGAATCTGAAGCTACTTGTCTTTCCAGTCCGGTTCCAACAATAGGAGCTTGAGGACGTAATAAAGGGACAGCTTGACGCATCATGTTAGATCCCATCAAGGCTCTGTTTGCATCATCATGTTCCAAGAATGGAATTAAGGATGCCGAAATGGAAGCAATTTGGTTTGGTGCAACATCTGTATAATGAACTTGGCTTGGTTCCACAACAGGAAAATCGCCTTCCATTCTGGCAATTACCTTATCGTGAAGAATTTTACCAGTATCATCTACCTTAACGGTTGCTTGAGCGATCATTTGCTCTTCTTCTTCTTCTGCACTTAAGTAAACAGGTTCTCCTTTAATATCTACAACACCATCTGTTACCTTTCTATAAGGTGTTTCAATGAATCCCATGGAATTCACTTTAGCATAAACAGAAAGTGAAGAAATAAGACCAATGTTTGGACCCTCTGGAGTCTCAATTGGACAAAGTCTTCCGTAATGTGTATAGTGAACGTCACGAACCTCGAAACCTGCTCTCTCACGTGATAAACCACCTGGTCCCAGAGCCGATAAACGACGTTTGTGGGTTATCTCTGCCAATGGGTTTGTTTGATCCATGAACTGAGATAATTGGTTGGTTCCAAAGAATGAATTAATAACAGACGATAAAGTCTTGGCATTAATTAAGTCTATTGGCGTAAATACTTCGTTATCACGAACGTTCATACGCTCACGAATGGTACGCGCCATACGCGCTAAACCAACACCAAATTGAGATGACAATTGTTCACCAACTGTACGTACACGACGGTTGGATAAGTGATCGATATCGTCAATCTCTGCTTTGGAATTAATAAGCTCGATTAAATATTTTATAATGGTAATGATATCTTCTTTGGTAAGTACTTGCTTATCCATTCCAATATCCAAACCTAATTTTTTGTTCATTCTGTAACGACCTACTTCCCCTAAAGAGTAACGTTGGTCTGAAAAGAATAATTTATCAATGATACCACGTGCTGTTTCCTCATCTGGCGGCTCAGCATTACGCAGTTGTCTGTATATGTGTTCAACAGCTTCTTTTTCAGAGTTTGTTGGATCTTTTTGTAAGGTGTTGTGGATAATGGCATAGTCACCTTGTTGCGCGCTTTCTTTGTGTAAAAGAATGGTTTTTACGCTTGTTTCAAGGATTTCCTCAATATTGTCTTTATCTAAAACAGTATCACGATCCAGAACTATTTCGTTTCTCTCAATGGATACTACCTCACCAGTGTCTTCATCTACAAAATCTTCATGCCATGTATTAAGGACACGAGCTGCAAGTTTACGCCCTAGAACCTTTTTTAATCCAGCTTTTGAAACTTTTACTTCTTCAGCAAGGTCAAATATTTCAAGTATGTCTTTGTCACGCTCAAAACCAATAGCTCTAAATAATGTTGTTACAGGTAATTTTTTCTTACGATCGATATAGGCGTACATAACAGAGTTAATGTCTGTTGCGAACTCAATCCAAGAGCCTTTGAAAGGAATAACTCTTGCAGAATATAATTTAGTTCCATTTGCGTGGAAAGATTGTCCAAAAAACACACCAGGAGAACGATGTAATTGAGAAACCACAACACGTTCTGCACCATTGATACAAAACGTACCAGAAGGTGTCATGTAAGGGATGGTACCTAAATACACATCTTGAACAATGGTCTCGAAATCCTCATGTTCAGGGTCTGTACAGTACAGTTTTAATCTAGCCTTAAGTGGAACGCTATATGTAAGTCCTCTTTCAATACATTCTTCAATGGTATATCTAGGTGGATCGATAAAGTAATCTAAAAATTCTAAAACAAATTGATTACGTGTGTCTGTTATTGGGAAGTTTTCCATGAAGGTGTTATAAAGACCTTCATTACCTCTTTCTTCTGATTTAGTTTCTAACTGGAAAAAATCCTGAAAGGATTTAATCTGAATATCCATGAAATCTGGATATTCTGTTCTATTGATAATAGACGAGAAGTTTAATCTTTCAGCTTGTGTTACTAACATCAATGGACGGAATTTTGATTAAAAAAAAATGTTTGTTATAGCCTACTGGCTATATACGACAAATGGTCTAGGTCTTAGAGAGCGTTCTCCAGACCTAAACCTTTGTTAATTTTGGGTGTTAAGCTTACTTAAGCTCAACCTCAGCTCCAGCTTCCTCTAAAGATGCTTTTAAAGCTTCTGCTTCATCTTTAGAAACTCCTTCTTTGATTGGGCTTGGTGCACCATCAACTAATTCTTTAGCTTCTTTTAATCCTAAACCAGTTAATTCTTTAACCAATTTAACTACTGCTAATTTAGAAGCACCAGCTGCTTTAAGGATAACATCAAATTCTGTTTGCTCTTCTGCAGCGTCTCCACCACCAGCAACAGGACCAGCCATAGCTACAGCAGCAGCTGCAGGCTCGATACCATACTCATCTTTTAATATAGTTGCTAACTCGTTTACTTCTTTTACTGTTAAGTTAACCAATTGTTCTGCGAAATCTTTTAAATCTGCCATTTTCTATCGTTTTTAATAGTTTTAATAAAATATAATTTGTTTAAGTGCGTACACGTTTAAGATTATCCTTCTTTTTCGGATAATGTTTTTATAATACCTGCTAATTTACCTCCACTTGATTTAAGTGCAGAAATAACATTTTTAGCTGGAGATTGTAATAATCCAATAATATCTCCAATAACTTCTTCTTTAGATTTAATATCAACTAAAGCGTCTAGTTGTGCATCGCCAATATAAATTGCCTCCTCAATAAAAGCACCTTTTAAAAGTGGCTTATCTGATTTTTTACGGAAGTTTTGGATTATTTTGGCTGGAGCATTACCGGTTTCAGAATACATTACTGAAGTGTTTCCTTTTAAAGTAGAAGGAAGTTCTCCAAAATCTTTATCTGATGCCTCCATTGCTTTAGCAAGCAAGGTATTTTTAACTACTGCTAATTTTACGTTTGCTTTAAAGCAAGCACGACGTAAGTTTGAAGTACTAGCTGCGTCCAATCCTGATATATCTGCTAAGTAGATATTTGTATTATCAGCTAATTGCGCAGTTAAGTCTTCGATTACTTGTGATTTTTCTTCTCTTGTCATAATAAAAGTTTTAAACTACTTAACCGATTTTAGGATCAACAGCTACACTTGGACTCATGGTAGAAGACATGTAAATGCTTTTTACATAAGTACCTTTGGCTGCAGTTGGTTTTAGTTTTATTAATGTTTGTAATAATTCGTTTGCGTTGTCCACAATCTTATCAGCACTAAAAGATGCTTTTCCTATTGAGGCATGAACGATTCCTGTTTTATCAACTTTAAAGTCAATTTTACCAGCTTTAACATCGCTAACAGCTTTAGCAACATCCATTGTTACAGTTCCTGTTTTTGGGTTTGGCATTAAACCACGAGGACCTAACACACGTCCTAAAGGACCTAATTTACCCATTACGCTAGGCATGGTTACAATAACATCTACGTCTGTCCATCCACTCTTGATTTTATCAAGATACTCGTCTAAACCTACATAATCTGCGCCTGCTTCTTTAGCTTCTGCTTCTTTATCTGGAGTTACCAATGCTAAAACTTTTACGTCTTTACCAGTACCATGAGGAAGTGTTACAACACCTCTTACCATTTGATTGGCTTTTCTAGGATCTACTCCTAAACGAACTGCTATATCAACAGATGCATCAAATTTGGTATTGGTTATATCTTTTACTAATGCTGATGCTTCAGTAATAGAGTAAAGTTTTCCTTTTTCTATCTTTGCTAAAGCTTCTTTTTGTTTTCTTGTTAATCTTGCCATTTTAAAAATTTTTTAGATTAATTAGGGGCTTCGCCACCTTTTACAGTTATACCCATTGATCTTGCAGTACCTGCTACCATTTTCATGGCAGCTTCAATAGTAAATGCGTTTAAATCTTGCATTTTGTCTTCTGCTATGGTTCTAATCTGATCCCAAGAAACTTTTGCAATTTTTTTAATATGAGGTTCTCCTGAACCTTTTTTTACTTTGGCCGCTTCTAATAATTGTACAGCTGCAGGTGGTGTTTTGATTACAAAGTCAAATGATTTGTCTTTGAAAACCGAAATCACCACTGGTAAAACTTTACCAGGTTTATCTTGGGTTCTAGCATTAAACTGCTTACAGAACTCCATGATGTTAACTCCAGCGGCACCTAAAGCGGGTCCAACCGGTGGCGACGGATTCGCTGCACCTCCCCTAACTTGTAGTTTAACTACTTTACTTAACTCTTTTGCCATTTTTTAATAATTTAGTTTTTGTGCAATTCTTATTGTTTAGAAGCTTAAGATCACACGTTATGTTTGTAACAATTATTATACTTTTTCAACCTGCATATAACTTAATTCCAATGGTGTTTTTCTTCCGAAAATCTTAACCATCACTTCAAGCTTACGCTTTTCTTCATTAATTTTCTCGATGGTACCATCAAAACCATTGAATGGGCCATCAATTACTTTAACAGTTTCTCCTACTTTAAATGGTATGGCAACACTTGCGTCTGCATCTACAGTAAGCTCGTCTACCTTTCCTAACATTCTATTTACTTCAGATTGTCTTAAAGGCACTGGATCCCCTCCTTTTGTCTCTCCTAAAAACCCGATAACATTTGTCACCGATTTGATAATGTGAGGGATCTCTCCTGTTAAATTAGCTTTTATCATGATGTAACCTGGAAAATAAACCTTTTCTTTGTTTATTTTCTTTCCGTTACGTATTTGAATTACTTTTTCGGTTGGAACTAAAACTTGGTCTACATAATCTTCTAAGCCCAATCTAGCAATTTCTGTTTCGATGTAAGCCTTAATTTTATTTTCTTGACCACTTACAGCACGTACTACGTACCATTTTTTTCCATTCCCTTCAGACATAAAATCTTTTTTTAACCGTTAATGAATTTAAAATAGAACCCAACAACTTTACTAAATACGGTATCCACTCCCCAAATTGCTAAAGAAAAAACAATTGAAAACACAGCTACCAAAACTGTTAAACTTTGTGCCTCAGCCATGGTTGGCCAGGTTACATTGTTCTTTAATTCACCAAATGATTCTTTTATATAGTTTATAATTCCTGCCATTATAATACATTTATTTGCACGGGTTGAGAGACTCGAACTCCCGACACCTGGTTTTGGAGACCAGTGCTCTACCAACTGAGCTAAACCCGTAAATACAAGTGAAGGCATTCCGAAAACGGAATACCTTAACTTGATATTTAATTAAACTTTATTAGTCTAAAATTTCAGTTACCTGACCAGCTCCAACTGTTCTTCCTCCTTCACGGATTGCGAAACGAAGACCAACATTCATTGCAATTGGTTGGATTAACTCTACTGTGATTGTTAAGTTATCTCCAGGCATTACCATCTCAACACCATCAGGAAGCGCAATGTTTCCAGTTACGTCTGTTGTACGAACGTAGAACTGTGGACGGTAGTTGTTATGGAATGGAGTGTGACGTCCACCTTCTTCTTTTTTAAGGATATAAACCTCAGCTTTGAATTTTTTGTGTGGTGTTACTGAACCTGGTTTAACGATAACCATACCTCTAGAGATTTGGGTTTTATCAATACCTCTTAATAAGATACCAGCGTTATCCCCAGCTTCTCCTCTATCTAAAATTTGACGGAACATTTCGATTCCGGTAATAGTAGAAGTTAATTTTTCAGCTCCCATACCAATAATTTCAACAGGATCTCCTGTATTGGCAATACCAGTTTCGATACGACCTGTAGCTACAGTTCCACGACCAGTAATTGAGAATACATCTTCGATAGGCATCAAGAAAGGCTTATCAACTTCACGTTGTGGCTCTTCAATCCAGTTGTCTACAGCTTCCATTAATTCCATTACTGTATCAACCCATTTTTGCTCACCGTTTAATGCTCCTAAAGCAGAACCAGCAATTACAGGACCATTATCTCCATCGTACTCATAGAAAGATAATAAATCTCTAATTTCCATTTCTACCAATTCCAATAACTCAGCATCATCAACCATATCCACTTTGTTCATGAATACCACGATACGAGGAATACCTACTTGACGTCCCAATAAGATGTGCTCACGAGTTTGTGGCATAGGACCATCAGTAGCCGCAACTACTAAGATAGCACCATCCATTTGAGCAGCACCAGTAACCATGTTCTTTACGTAATCCGCGTGACCTGGACAGTCAACGTGAGCGTAGTGACGATTAGCTGTTGCATATTCTACGTGTGATGTATTAATTGTAATACCTCTTTCTTTTTCTTCTGGTGCGTTATCAATTTGATCAAATGATCTCGCTTCTGATAAACCTGCATCAGCTAATACTTTAGTAATAGCAGCAGTTAAAGTTGTTTTACCGTGATCTACGTGTCCAATTGTACCAATATTTAAGTGTGGTTTTGAACGATCGAAAGTTGCCTTTGCCATGTTTTAAATAATTTAATCTTAGTTATATAATAATATTAGTGTATTCTAATTTAATCCATCTTTAAAAAGAGCCAATGACGGGAATTGAACCCGTGACCTCTTCCTTACCAAGGAAACGCTCTACCCCTGAGCTACACCGGCTTTAAAAAAGAGCGAGAGACCGGGTTCGAACCGGCGACATTCAGCTTGGAAGGCTGACGCTCTACCAACTGAGCTACTCTCGCAATATTTAATATCCTGTATTTTAATCCGTATTATTTTTAGCCTTTAAAAATAATGTGGGGAGAGCAGGATTCGAACCTGCGAAGACGTAGTCAGCAGATTTACAGTCTGCCCTCGTTGGCCGCTTGAGTATCTCCCCAATTAAAATGTTTCACTCTATTAAAGAACTTCATCTAATTTAGCCTTTTAAAAGCCTGTGAAAATTAGATTTTTTTGAGCCGATGGAGGGACTCGAACCCACGACCTGCTGATTACAAATCAGCTGCTCTAGCCAGCTGAGCTACATCGGCTTTCTTAACTTTTTTCACTAAAAAAAAGCCCGCTATTTCTAACGGACTGCAAATGTATATATTTATTTTCTTTTTCAAAACATTTTTTCTGAAAAATTTCTTATAAATGTGCTCTAAGTTTTTCTTTTCGTTTTTTTAGCTGTCTCTCCAATGAGGCTACTGCCAAATCTGTTCCTTCTTCAAAAGTTTTACATTGCTTTTTTACAACCAAACTATCTCCAGGGACACTTACCCGAGCTTCAAATATTTTATTTTCCTTGTCACTGGTGTTCTCTACTTTTAAATAAACATCTGAACTAATGACTTTATCATAAAATAAATCCAACTTGTCCATACGCTTTTGAATAAAGTCTATCAATTTCTTGTCTGCATTAAAATTGACCGATTGCGTGTTTACTTTCATACTGCTTTTGTTTTAGAATTAGACAATAAGTTATGCTGGCTATTTTTTACTTCTAGGGTGTGTGTTTAGGTACACTTTTTTTAACTCGGCGATACTGTTGTGAGTGTAAACTTGTGTAGCAGCTAAACTGGAATGTCCCAAAAGTTCTTTTACAGCATTTAAATCTGCACCTTGGTTTAGTAAATGTGTTGCAAAAGAATGCCTTAATATATGTGGGCTCTTTTTCACTTTACTGGATACTAAACTAAAATACTCATTAATTATTCGGTAAACAAGTGTTTCATAAATTTTAACGCCATTTTTTGTTAAAAAAAGAACCTCTTTATCTGTAATATTTTCCAATTGATTTCTAAATCCTAAATAAACATTCAGGCTTTCCATAACCATATTCAATAATGGCACATAACGTTCTTTGTTTCTTTTTCCAAGCACCTTTAAGGTTTTATTGGAAAAGTCAATATCCTTTAGTTTTAGTTCTATCAATTCCATCCTTCTTATTCCAGTGGAATAGAACAGTTCTATAATAAGTTTGTTTCTAACACCTTCAAAATCGTTGGAGTAATTAATGTCATCCAAAACGTTTGCTATTTCAGTTTCGGAAAAAGGGACTTGTATTTTTTTACTGGTTTTTAAAGCCTTGTGCTTAGCCAGAGGATTGATTTGAATGCTTTCTGTTTTCAATAAAAATTTATAATATGAATTTAGGGCTGAAACTTTTCGGTTGATACTTCTGTTTGAAATACCTTTTTCCACTAGACTCACGATCCAACTTCTAATTTGGGAATAGTTTACCGTATCTATGGAGTTGTTGCCATATTCCAAACCTATAAACCCTGAAAACTCAACGATGTCTTTTTGATAGGCATGTATGGTAAGTTTCGAATATTTTTTTTCAAGTAATAAATAATCTAAAAAAGCATTTAAAGACATTTGCAGGTAAATATTGTTCAGTAAATATATGAAATTTAAAAGTAGATGGCCTCAAAACAAAAAAATCCTGCCAAACCGTTGCTTAAGCTATGGTTGACAGGATTTTTTATGTGGATTTAACAAATTTTGAGATTAGATGTTTTCTTGATCTCTTAAATGTTGAATGTATTGCGCTTTTTGAATTTGAGCTCTACGTACTACAGATGGCTTGTTAAACTGCTTACGAGCTTGTAATGCACGTTTTGTTCCAGTTTTGTCAAACTTTCTCTTATAACGCTTTAACGCTCTATCTATATTTTCTCCTTCTTTTATTGGTATTATTAACATAGTGTCTTAACCTCCTCTCTTTTAGAATTTCAGTTTGCAAATATAAAAACAAATTGATAATGCACAATTAAAAAATTATTTTTTTTGAACAAATATGTTTTACTCGCAAAAAAAATTAAGAAGCTCAAAACCAGCAGCTATCATTAAAACCATTTCATTCAATTCTCTTACTCTTTGAATAAGGAAGAACGTTTGGTCAGGTCTTGAATGAGTTTTTCTTCTTCTTCACTTTCCAATAACGTGTTATAATTTTTCCAAAAGGCCTTGTTGTAAGGTCTTGGAGAAAAAATATCTGGATCCCAAGTACTGTTTAAGGCCTCTTTTATCTTTTCTTTATCCAAAATAATCTCTGTGAACAATATTTCCTGCACAGTATAATAATAGCGTTCTTCCGGATTGCTTTCTTCCTCTTCTCCAGCAGCAAGGTTTCCTGTTTTAGTTCCAACATTTACCAGTTTTGGTGTTTCGTAATAGATATAACTAGGGTACATTTTATCTTGGTATTCCATATAATTAATAATCAACTTATGGTTTACCTGTGTTCCAAAAAGAGTTTTGCTCCTACTTTTTTGTGCACTGGAAGCAGCTACCAATTCATATTCAATTTTTTTTATGGCGTAAGTGTCCCAGTAAATATAAATCCAACCATTGGCATGATACCCATCATTGTAGATACCTTTGGTTTCCAGGTTAATGTAATCCTTGCCTTTTGAAATCTTTATTTTATAAATTTTCCTATCATTGTCCACCAAAATGGTATCCAATGAAAACAAATGTTGGTCTAACATCTTTTCGTTGAACAACGCTCTTGGTTTATTGGAATTTCTAACCAAGTTAAGCTTGCCATGAAACAAGTTCTCCAAACCATTGATTCTGGTGTCATTCCATTTAATGGCTTTAACCAAAGAAGATGTTTTAATGGTGTCCCTTTTTAAATTTCTGGCTTTTAAATCCTTGTTGTTGGATTTGTCCTTTAAGTATGCCGTATAGGTTAATAAACTATCCACATCCCTTAGGTCGTAACTTTTCCTTACCTCATCGACATTGATTTTTAGGAACTCTGTGGTGTTTGTTTGATAACTGGAATCATACAGAGTGATGGCACCTTCCACCAACCATTTAAATTCCTTTTTATTTCGTTCTTTATGTCTAACAAACCCCTTTTCCAGATAAGCTGAATCCGGTAAATTTTCAGAAAGTCTTTCCAAAGCCCTTAACACGATATCGTTCCCTGTTTTTGGTCTGGTATCGGCAACCAGGAGTATTTCATCCAAGGAAGCCACATCTGGTTCCAAATACACATCAAAACTACTGTCGAATTCATTCACTGGGACCTTATAACTTTTATAACCTATGGATGAGATTACCAACGTGTCTCTTACATATTTTTCTGGCACAACCAAAACAAACTTTCCATCTGCATTGGTAATGGTTCCTGTGGTTGTGTTCTTAACATACACACTGGCACTCTCCAATGGCATAAAGGTTTCAGCATCCAATACCGAATTTTTAATTTCGGTTTGTGAAAAAATTGACAAACCACTTAAAAATATAAGAAGACCTAAAACATGTTTGAAAGGGGATGGTTTCATAATATATGGGTTACTTAAGTAGCAGGTTTATAGTTTTTATCGTCCAAAATCATTTTGGCCAAAATTTCACGAAGAATTTCTGAAGTCCCTCCACCAATGGGGCCCAATCGGCTATCGCGAAGCAGTCTGGCCATTGGGTATTCTTCCATATAACCATAACCTCCTAAAAACTGAAGGCACTCGTTTATAACTTCGTCTGCCATTTTAGTGGATTTTAATTTGGACATGGTGGCCTGTTTTACAACGTATTCCCCTTTATCCAATCTGTAAGCAACAGAATAATTGAATTCACGGCAAACTTCCATTTCTGAATACAATTCGGCATATCGATGCCTTAAGGCTTGAAATTGATCTATGGTTTTACCAAAAGCCGTTCGTTCACTCATGTATTGTTTTGCATAGTCCAACGCGTATTCAGCCCTTGCATGCGCATTGATTCCCATAATCAATCTTTCCAAGGCAAAATGCTGCATGATGTACGGAAAGCCTTTACCTTCTTCTCCCATTAATTGATTGGCAGGAACAACCACATTATCGAAAGCTATTTCGGCAGTATCACTAGCTCTCCAACCCAGTTTGTCTAATTTGGTGGCAGAGATTCCCGGTGTTTCCCTATCCACGATAAAAATGCTCATTCCCCGATGTCCTGCATCTGGGTCTGTTTTTGCAGCAACCACTAAATAATCGCTATAAACACCATTGGTAATAAAAGTTTTAGAACCATTGATAATGTAAGTATCCCCTTTTTTTACAGCTGTGGTCCTCATGCCTGCCACATCGCTTCCTCCAAATGGTTCTGTAATACACAAGCAGCCAATTTTATCTCCAGATATACTAGGGGCTAAATATTTTTCTTTTATCTCATGGCTTCCTTCCTTATTAACATGGGTCATGGCCAAATAGGCATGAGCCCACATATTTGCTGCAAAACCACCTGAGTTTATTTTTTGAAGTTCCTCAAGAAATATCACTGTGTAAAACAAATCCAGGTTTAAACCTCCATAAGCTTCAGGGTAAGCCAAACCAAAAAACCCCATGTCACCAAACTTTTTCCAAATAAAACGTTCCACAGTTCCTGTTTTTTCCCATTTTTCAATGTGTGGAACCACTTCTTTCTGTAAAAAATCTTTAAGACTTTCTCTAAACATTTGATGTTCTTCTGTGAAGTACATACTATTCATACTTTTTCTCTTTATTGATTGAGCTTCAAATATAATTTAATTATCTCGAATTTGTTAGTAGGAAAGCTTTTTACTTTCAATAATTCGTCCAAGGATTTGTAACCTTCCCTTAGGGTTCTTTGTTCTATAATATGGTGTGCCACTTCGTAATCTATATATTGTACCGTAACCAATTGCTCTATTGTAGCTTGGTTTAAATCTATCTTTTCAACCTGTTTTGGTGTCTTAACCGTAAACTGTTCCAAAAGTCGCTCTATAACCTCTGGGGACAAACCGTAAACTTCCTGCAACTGAACATCTGCTATAAAACCACCATATTTCTCCCGATACTTGATAATACGTTTTGAATAAGCTTCTCCTATTCCATTAATTCTTTGTAATTGTGTGGCAGTTGCAGTATTTAAATCCTGTTTTTGATCGAAATTTTTAGGCTGATGTGTTGCGTTTGAATTTATATAATCTTTCTTAATTTTTGGGTTTGTTATCCATTCCGGAAATTTAAAATACGGCGACATGGTAGCAAGCAAGGAGTCTGATACTTTAGTAACTTGCTGAAATTCCTTTGCAGAATTTACCCATTTGTCCTGAGCGCGAAATTGCAATAGCCTATCAATTTCTTCATTGCTCATGCCAAGCGTATAGCCTTTATAATCTGTAATATAATTAGGGTTAAATGGATAAACTTTAGGTTTCCTGTTTTCTATTTCAACCAACCGTAACGAATCTATTTCAAAAAGAAACTTGTTTAATCCATCCTTATCAACAGTATCTACATCCTTTGAAAAACTTACAAAAAAATAGAGAGCCTGTAATGAAACAATAATAAGGATCAATAAAAAAATCCCATTCCGTTGCTTTCTAGTAAACGTGAAATGGGATTTCATATGTTATGGTTTTAAATGCTACATGTGTTGTGTTAAATCTTCAGCACCATCATCCAAAGCTTCATGCTTTACTGTAATTGCTTTGTAGTATTTTTTCAATTCCACCCTTATGATTGGAGATAATAAAACAACTCCAATAATATTAGGCACTACCATGGCAAAAATCATAGCATCAGAGAAATTGATTACAGCACCTAGACTAATGGATGCTCCTACAACTACAAAGAATAAAAATAATATTTTATAGATTAAATCGGTAATTTTTCCTTTTCCAAATAAAAACACCCAACCTTGCATCCCGTAATAAGACCAAGAAATCATGGTTGAAAAAGCAAACAGGATAACAGCTATGGTAAGGATTACGGAGAAATGAGGTATCACACTATCAAAAGCGACAGCTGTAATTTCCACACCTTCTTTAATCTCTACACCATATTCCATAAAGCCTCCATCAAAGTTTGTAATTACTATAACAAGAGCTGTCATGGTACAAATTACAACCGTATCCACAAAAGGTTCCAACAAAGCAACAATTCCTTCACTGGCAGGATATTTGGTTCGTACAGCCGAATGCGCAATGGCAGCAGATCCAACACCAGCCTCGTTTGAGAAAGCGCCTCTACGAATACCCTGTATCATAACACCTACCAGGCCACCAGCAATACCTAATCCTGAGAAAGCCCCTTCAAAAATCAATGCAAAAGCATCGTCAATTAAATGCCAATTTGCCCCAAGAATAATCAAGGCAGCAAGCACATAAATACCAGCCATAAAAGGCACCACTTTTTCGGTTACTTTGGCAATTCTTTTAATACCTCCAATAATAACAATCGCTACAAGAATAGCCATTACAATACCAAAGTACAAGCCAGCATTACCACCTTCCAACTCAAATAATTTCACAAATTGGGCAGCTGCTTGGTTGGCTTGAAACATATTTCCACCACCAAAAGATCCTCCTATAACAAAAATGGCAAATAGAACAGCCAGAACTTTTCCAAAACCTCCCATACCTTTGGATTTTAAACCTTTGGTCAAATAGTACATTGGACCACCATAAACGGTTCCATCTTCACCTACATCACGGTATTTAACACCTAATGTACACTCGGCAAATTTTGAAGCCATCCCTAAAAGTCCAGCAACAATCATCCAGAACGTAGCTCCAGGACCTCCAATGGATAGAGCGACAGCCACACCAGCAATATTACCAAGTCCAACTGTTGCAGATAAAGCAGCAGTAAGTGCTTGAAAATGACTCACCTCTCCATCTGCACCTTCATTTTTTATGGTCTCAAAAACATCACCACCTTCATTATCTGTTTGGTCTCCATATAAAGTATCTGCACCATGCTTTTCAATGTCTTCATATTTACCTCTTACAACCCTTATGGCAGTTCCAAATGCTGTAACATTGATAAATTTAAAATAAATGGTAAAAAACAAAGCACCTCCAATAAGAACAATCAATACCCATGGAATTTGATAGGTGTCTGAAAATGGAATTTCATAAAATATGGCATCAACAAACCATCCCGTGTAATCCTGAAATACACGATCTATTTTCTCTGAAGTTGTTTCTTGAGCAAACGTTAATATAGGAATAATGAGTGTTAAAAATGAAAGAAGAGCTTTCTTCATAAGATATATTATTAGTTAGTTTGTCTATTAAAGGCAGCAAGATGCTAAAAAAAATTGAGTTTTTAAAGTTTCGTCTTTAATTTAACGCTTACCGAAAAAATAGGAATTTTTAAATATTGTACAATGAATTTAACTTTTGAATTTGTTCTGGCCTTCCAAGGACTATAATTTTGGAATTTGGAATTAATTCTAAATCGGCTTCGGGATTAATCAAGTATTCACCTTGCGCATTTTTAAAACCAATGACACTACAACCTGTTTGCTTTCTAAGGTCTAAGTCCCTAATGGTTTTTATTTGAGAGGTATCGTATAATTGTTCCACCGAAATTTCTTCAATATTGATGTTGGATTTGCCAACAATGGACAAATTGTCTATAAACTCCAACAAACCAGGAACAACCACCAAAGAAGCCATGTGGTCCCCTCCTATTTTATCCGGAAGAATAACATTGTTGGCTCCAGCCAATTTAAGTTTTTTGTAAGAGGTTTCTTGAGAGGCACGACTTATAATATTTAGGTCGCTATTTATTTGTCTGGAAGAAAGCACCACAAACAAATTATCGGCATCGTTGGGCAAAGCAGATATTAAGGTGGAAGCCCTTTCAATACCAGCTTGCAACAATGTTTCGTCTTCATTGGCATTTCCTATTACAAAAGGCACCAATTCACTTTGATATTTTTCGGCAATTTCCTTGTTTTTTTCTATAACAACAAAAGGTTTCTTGTAAGCCATTAATTTAGTAGCTGCCTGTTTTCCATTTCTACCATATCCACAAATAATAATATGATCTTTAAGGTTGTCTATCTTTTTTTGCATCTTTCTTTGTTTTAGTCCTTCTAAATTATTCTTGCTTAAAATATACTCCGTAATCACACTAATGGCGTAACCCACAATAACCACACTGGTTAAAATCAATAAAATTGTAAACACCTTGGAGCTTTCGTCCAGAGGCTGTACTTCACCAAAACCTACTGTGGTAATGGTAATAACCGTCATGTAAAAAGCATCTATCCAGGAAAGCTGTGACAATATTTTAAAACCTACCACACCTGCACCCAATAAAATAGCCAATAGAAAAATGGCTGTGTAAATTTTAGATTTTAATAGTTTGATTAAAGGGTTGTTCATGTGTAAAGTTTATAAATCGAATACCGAAGAACGCTTTGTGTATAGTAGATCCTTGATATGCATCCAAAAAGCAATAAAAAGATATAAAGCAAAACCAAAACCCAAGGTTACAAAAGTTAAATACATAAAGGAGGTTCTTACAACTTTTGCCCTAATACCCAATCTGTCTGCAATTCGCTGACACACATAATACCCATGTTTTTGGAAATAAAGTAAAATTCTGTAAAATAAATTCATGCTGCAATTTAAAGATAAAAATTAAGAAAAAATTCTAAAATTGTTGTTCGCGTTTAAAAGAAAATCAATTTGTGGGACTAACAAAAGGGTTCTTAAGTAAATCTGTGTAATTTATCCGTTTATCAAGAAAAATTCAAGATTCAAGACTTTTTGGGTGTTTTTATTAAAACACTTAAAAACCTTAACGATTCTGGATTCAAGTTATTTATAGTGAACTCCTTAATTTATCGACTTGCCTATTTAACAATCAACGCATTGCCCACAGCACATTTCAAGCATTGGTTTTTATCGCAATATGTGGTTTTAAGTTGAATAAGCGCTTGCGATTGCATGGCTGTGTGTGAGACTTTTTTTATTTTATTAAAAGCAGAAACGATGCTGTTTTTTTCTGATGGGATCTGCTGGATCAGCTCTAAAAGAAAATCGTTTACATCTTTCCCTTGATGTCTGGCATAAGCAAACTTTATAGGAATAATGGTGTTTATGATCAATAAATCAACAAAAGCTTTGGTTATTTTTTTGTTTGAAGGTTTAGATACTTTTCCAAAGCTATAATGGGTTTCCCAAAAAACAGATGTCGACACTTGAAACAGTTTATATATGGTTTTAAGCGAAGAAATTTCCATTATTTGAGAAAACAAACTGGAATGCAAGTGATACAGTGTGGCTAATTGCGACAAACGGATGGTTGGAAAATTTTGAGGTCTAAGTCTAAAAAACTGAATTGGCACAACTTCGGTATCATGCAAATTATATTTTCGTTTTAAATACCTGTACTCCTTCTGCAAGACTAAAAAATAGGGCTCCTGAATGTCTTGGTCCAACAAGCCTGTTAGTCCAAAAAACAAAGCCTCCAAAGTTGATTGATTGTTTTGCAGTTTTCTAATTATCTGAAAATCTACAGCATTTGCCATGCTAAAAAAAGCTTCCCCATTCACTTTCAAACCAAAGTTTTTAGCCAACATTTTAAACAAAACGGCTTCCCAATTGTTTTTGGAATCCTGTAGAAGCTTTTCAATGGTTTCAGACTTTCGCTCCAAACGCTCTATATACAAACGTTCCAACCAACTTTCGAGGACAAATGGTGCTACCTCAGCAAAATCTGCTTCACAATTAATCCATTTATCTTTTGCTGAAAGCAATTTACTGTAATTGAGCAAGACCATTTTATCTACAACTTCTTTTAATTCCAAAGTTGGAACAATGGAGTTGTTTTTTCTAAAAATTTCTGTATCATGTTCCCAAACCACATGTAAAATCACATTGTCATAGGCTTGATCTGTTTCGTGGTTATGCACAAACCAATCGCTGGATTTAACATGAACCTCCACATTTCCTGCCCAAAGTTGATCTGCTATTTTTAATTGTGCATTAAAAAAGTCTGGACCAGAATTTGTATTGTGCTGTCCTACCGAAACAATTTCCAAAGTCTCATGCTGTGTGGTTTTTAAGTGAGCCACAGACATTTTCTTATGTTGCCAGATATAATGTAGAAAATCTTCTTGCATACTCTAAAAATAGGGAAAAAACTTAGATTTTTAATTAATTTTGAAGGGATTATTCTACGTTTAATAACCTTTATCTGTAATTAATCCCATCTCTTTAGTAAGGTCTTTAAAACAAATAGGACATACTCCTTAAGCGATTGTTAAAATTATCTTATTCCAAGTTTAAATGTCGCAAAAGCTTATTATATTTAAGGGATATGCAAGATTTATTACAATTTTACCTAGTCACAAGAAATCAAACCGAAGCGCTTTGCAAACCCTTAAAGACAGAGGATTATACACCTCAATCTGCTGAATTTGCCAGTCCTCCAAAATGGCATTTGGCACATACCACTTGGTTTTTTGAGGAAATGATATTAAAATCCTATGTTGAAAACTACCAAGTGTTCGACGACTCTTATAGTTTTTTGTTCAACAGTTATTACAACAGTATTGGAGAACGTATTGAGCGTAAAAACCGTGGGCTAATTACCAGACCTTCCATAGAAAAGGTTTACGCCTATCGTGAATATATTGACAAACACATGATGGAACTTTTAAAAGGTACAGTTTCTGCAGACCTTAAAAAACTGACCATTTTAGGCATCAATCACGAACAACAACATCAAGAATTACTGATAACCGATTTAAAATATACCTTTTCCTGCAATCCTATTTATCCTAAGTATTCAGAAACAAATTATATAAGCACGAAAAAACAGACATCAGATTGGTTAGAAGTTCCTGAGGGCATTTACAACATTGGTCACGCAGGAAATGGGTTTTGTTTTGACAATGAGCTGGGAAGACATCGCGTGTTTTTAGAACCATACAAAATATCTAAAACATTAGTGACCAACGGCGATTTTATTGAGTTTATAAACGACAAAGGATACCAACAAGCCAAGTATTGGTTGGACGATGCATGGTATTGGCTGCAACAAAACCAAGTTAAAAGTCCATTGTATTGGAAACTCGTAAACGGTGTTTGGCACCAATACACGTTATCTGGTTTGCAACCTGTAAATCCAGATGCTATATTAACCCATGTTTCTTATTATGAGGCTGCTGCTTATGCCTTTTGGGCAGGCTACAGGTTACCAACAGAATTTGAATGGGAAGTCGCTTCCAAAGAGCTGGATTGGGGAACTGTTTGGGAATGGACCAATTCGGCCTATTTACCTTATCCCAATTTTAAAATAGCCAAAGGAGCCGTTGGCGAATACAATGGCAAATTTATGGTAAACCTCATGGTTTTAAGAGGCGCTTCATCAGCTACTGCAAAAAATCACAGTCGCTTTACCTACAGAAACTTTTTTTCACCCAACACACAATGGCAATTTTCTGGAATCAGATTAGCTAAATAACTTATATGAACACAAAATTTCAAAACGACATAAACGAAGGTTTAAGCAAAGCCTTAAAATCTTTGCCATCTAAATACTTTTACGATAAAACAGGTGACGATTTATTTGTTAAAATAATGAATCTCCCAGAATATTATTTAACCAAAGCCGAATTTGACATTTTTAAAAATCAAACCAAAAACATCATAGCAGCATTGGACATCAATCCCAATGTATATTTTGAATTGATAGAGTTAGGAGCTGGCGATGGCACAAAAACCAAAGAATTGCTAAAGGTATTGATTTCCGAAAACTTCAACTTCGATTATATCCCAATAGACATTTCCAACAATGCTTTAAAGCAATTGGAAACCAACCTAAACACTGAAATCCCAAATTTGAACGTGACCAAGAAACAAGGCGATTACTTTAACGTTTTGGATGGTTTAAAAACTTCCAACCACCCAAAAGTAGTGTTGTTTTTAGGCTCTAACATTGGCAACATGGAAGACGAAAAGGCCAAACGCTTTATTTCCAAGCTAAGCAGCTCTTTAAACCCCAACGATAAAGTGGTTTTAGGTGTGGATTTAATAAAATCCAAAGACATTGTTTTACCTGCTTACAACGACAAAGCAGGTATTACCAAAGCTTTCAACTTTAATTTATTGAACAGAATCAATAAGGAACTGGATGCTAATTTTAACATAGATCAATTTTCCCACCAACCTGAATACACCGAAACCGAAGGCATTGCCAGAAGTTATATTGTAAGCAATACAGATCAAGAGGTACATATTGGTGCTTTAAATAAAACCTTTCAATTTAAAAAAGGGGAAAAAATTCACACCGAAATATCCAGAAAATATAACGATGAGATCTTAAATTCCATTCTAGAAAACAGCTCTTTAAGAATCGTGACCAAACTATTGGATACCAAATCCTACTTTGCCGATTATATTTTAATTAAAACCTAGAACCATGACCAAAAATGCCAATATGTTAGGGATTTTAGGTTTGGGCCATAGAAGTACTTTGTTTTATCTAGATGCCCTAAACAAAGCGTACCATGAAGAAGAACAGGGTTACAGCACCTGTCCTTTTATACTGTACAACACTGATTTTAATTCCATTAATCCGTATTTGCCCAATCAGTTTAAAAAACTTCTTCCTACGCTCACAAGCTACCTTAGTAACTTAGAAAAACTTCCCATATCACATCTATTGGTTCCTAACATCACATTACACGAGGCCATGGATAAGCTGGATACAAACCTCAAAATCATCCACCCATTGCCCTTAAGTGTCAATTTCCTTAAAAAAAAGGACATCAAAGAAACAATTGTTTTTGGTTCAAAATACACCATGACTTCCACATATCTTTCAAACTATTTTTCTTCAAAAGGCATCCAGACCAGATCTCCATCAAACAAAGACGAGGAATTTATTGATGCCCTAAGACAAAAAATCTATTCCAATACTGAGACCTTAGCAGATAGGGATGCCTACAACGCCCTTATTGTTAAATACAGTAACAAGGCTCATATATTGATAGCTTGCACCGAACTGTCCATTTTAAACCATCCTACTCATGTTGTGGATATGGCTCAACTTCAAATAACGGAAGCCTTAAAACAAATAAAGCAACATTAAACACTTACAATTATGAAAAAACCAGATTTTACAGATTTAAAAGCCATGTATGTTAATTGTACCTTGAAAAAATCGCCTAGACAAAGCCATACCGATGGTTTGATGGAAGTTTCCAGGAAAATCATGAAAGCTGAAGGCGTTTCAGTAAGACAAATAAGATTTGTAGATCACGAAGTTGCTTATGGCGTGTATCCAGATATGACAGAACATGGTGTTGAAAAAGATGAGTGGCCAAAATTATTCAAGGATATTTTTGAAGCCGATATTTTAATTATTGGAACTCCTATATGGTTAGGTGAAAAATCGTCTGTCTGCCAAAAACTCATTGAGCGTTTATATGCCATGAGTGGTAAAACAAACAACAAAGGTCAATACCTGTTTTACGGAAAAGTTGGTGGTTGTGTCATTACAGGAAATGAAGATGGCATAAAACATTGTGCTATGGGTATTTTATACGCTTTACAACATGTTGGGTATTCCATTCCTCCTCAAGCCGATTGTGGTTGGATTGGTGAAGCTGGACCTGGTCCAAGCTATATGGACGAAGAAAGCCATGCCAAAGACAACAGCTTTACCAATAGGAACACTACGTTTATGACGTATAATTTACTGCATTTGGCAAAATTACTGAAAGAAAACAAAGGGTATTCCAATTATGGAAACTCCAGGGAAGCTTGGGATGATGGAACCCGTTGGAATTTTGAAAATCCTAAATATAGATAACACTTGGTTCGCCCTTGCCGTTTTTATTAAGAAGCTTACACATTGCTGTTTAAGAGATATTATCTGCTACTTTAAAAAACAAAACTGCTTAACCAACACTATTAACACATTATAAGTACAGATCCGATAATGAGGTCAAATTATTAAATAGTAATCATGGATTATTACGGAAAATATTTAATAATGTGATATATTTACATCTTTTAACAATCATCCATTATTTAACCAAAAGTTGGCAATAATGGTGTAAAAACTTTAAATCTATGAAGACTTATTTAGGGATTTTATTTTTCGGGGCCCTTTTATTTTCCGGATGCGATCAATCTAAATCCAAAACAACAAATAGTAATACTGAGCAGAACGTTACGCAAGAAACACCAGCAGAACAAACAACAAATGCCCTAAAGACCAATTCCAATAAGGCTTCCAGTGCTCCTACGCAAACAGCTACAGGCATGAATCCAGCTCACGGACAACCTGGACATGATTGTGCCATTCCTGTTGGAGCACCTTTAAATAGTAAAAACAATTCATCTCCTGTGGTAAATCCTGGAAGTTCATCACCTGTTATCAACCCAGGAAGCTCCTCTCCTGTTCAGACTGCTCCTGGTATGAATCCGGCTCATGGACAACCTGGGCACGATTGTACCATTCCTGTGGGAGCGCCTTTGAATAAGTAATATTTTAAATAAGAAATAAAAAAAACCTGAGTTATCGCTCAGGTTTTTTATTTATTAAGATTCTTCGGTTGTTTTATTCCTCTGAACGACAGGAAGTTATTCAATATAACCCATTTTCTTCATCCAATCGTCGTTAAACATTTTGCCTACATATCTGCTGCCATGATCGTGGAATAAAACCACAACCACATCGTCTTTTGTAAAGTGTTCTTTTAATTGCAACACGCCTTTAATGGCTGCTCCAGCAGAATTCCCTAAAAACATGCCTTCTTTCTTTGCCAATAATTGGGTGTAAACAGCTGCATCCTTATCGGTTACTTTAGTAAACCCATCAATAATATCGAAATCCACATTTTTAGGTAAAATGTCTTCTCCTATCCCTTCGGTAACGTAAGGGTAAATTTCATTTTCATCGAAAACACCTGTTTCATGATATTTTTTAAATACAGAACCATAGGTATCCACTCCCCAGACTTTCACATCTGGATTTTGTTCTTTTAAATATTTTCCAACACCAGAAATAGTTCCACCTGTACCAACACCAACAACAAAATGTGTTATTTTCCCTTCTGTTTGTTTCCAGATTTCTGGTCCAGTACTTTGATAATGCGCTTTTGTATTGCTTAAATTATCGTATTGGTTGACATACCAAGAGTTAGGCGTTTCCTCACCTAAACGCTTAGAAACAGAATAATAAGAACGTGGATCTGTAGGTTCTACATCTGTAGGACAAACAATAACTTCTGCACCTACTGCTTTCAACATATCTATTTTCTCTTTACTCTGTTTATCAGCCATCACAAAAATGCATTTGTAACCTTTTACTATAGCCGCTAAAGCCAAACCCATTCCTGTATTCCCAGAAGTTCCTTCTATAATGGTTCCTCCCGGTTTTAAACGTCCATCGGCCTCGGCATCTTCAATCATGGTTAAGGCCATTCTGTCTTTTACAGAATTTCCAGGATTAAAGGTTTCGTATTTTGCCAATACCAAACATGGTAATTCTTCTGTTAAGGCATTCATTTTAACCAATGGCGTGTTGCCTATGGTTTCCAGTATGTTCTTTGCGTAATCCATTTTAATTTTTTTCAGTTGCAAATTTATGTTTTTGCCATGAATACACGAATTATTTTGGGATGTTTCTAAAAATCCTGCTTATTCAAAACGAATGGCTTTTACGGGAGAGATTTTGGTAATGATATAGGAAGGCACCAATAACATGGCCAAACACAAGATAAACGTACCTATATTCAAGGCCAGAATATAGCTTAAACTAATGTAAACTGGAGCTTCGGTTACATAATACACGTCAGGATTTAAAGGGAATAGTTTGAAGTATTTTTGAGCAAACAATAAACCCAATCCTATAACATTTCCCCAAAGAAGCCCTAAAGTGATTAAGTAAGATGCATTGTACAAAAATATTTTTCTAATGGCCCAATTACTGCTTCCAAGGGCTTTTAAAATACCAATCATTTGGGTTCGTTCCAGAACCAGAACCAATAAAGCTGTAATCATATTGATACCTGCAACCAAGATCATGACACCAATAATACCATAGATATTTTTAACAAAAATCTGTATCCATTCAAAAATGGAAGCAAATTTTTGTTCTACCGTTGTTACATTCAACAATGGTGGTGTATTGTTGTAAACCTCATTGTAAATCTCATTTAGTTTACTGTAATCTGTTACAAAGACCTCAAAATGCCCTGCTTGGTTGTCTTCCCATTTATTAAGACGCTGTAAATGGCGCAAATCCCCAAACACATAGGTTTCATCAAAATCCTTAAATCCAGAATTATAAATCCCAACAATATGGTAAGTTATCATGCTTGGAGGCTTGTTTGGATCATCTTTTCTAAATAAAGTGGTAAAGGAATCACCCAATTTAAACTGTAATCTGTTGGCTAAATATTGGGAAATCAACACCTCTTCATTCCTTTCTCCCGAATAATCCGGAACTCGTCCTTTCACTAGAAAATCTTGAAAATAGATCCAATTAAAATCGGCTCCTACGCCTTTTAAAATAACAGCCTCAAAGTCGGTTTCTGTTCTTATTACACCAAATTTGGTTGCCACAGCCTGAATATGTGCCACTCCTTCAACAGATTTAAATTCGGGATAAAAATCCTGTTCCATGGATACAGGGTTGCCACTTTCTTGAGAATTATTACTGTCGAAATTGGAAATGATGATGTCGCTATTAAAAGCCACCACTTTTTCACGAATCTTTTGTTGCAGTCCTATTCCAGTGGCAATGGCAATCATCATCACTATAATACCTATAGCAATGGCAGCAATACCAATTTTTATTATTGGTGCCGAAACACTACTTTTATACGCTTTACTATCAATAATGCGTTTGGCTATAAAATACTCAAATTTCAAATGATGCAATTAAAATTTATTCTCCTCAAAAATACAGTTTTATTATTTGTTTTTATACTCATTTCTTGTGGAAACTTTTCTAGTGCTAAAAACGAAAAGTCACCTACTAAAATCGACCAAGGGTTTGCTTCGCCGCAAGTTAATAGCAATGACAATCAAATAATTGTTGGAGCCAACCAAACTGAAAAATACATGCCACTTTTACAGGGAAAACGCATTGGAGTTGTTGCCAATTTAACAAGTGTTATTTTTAAAAATGAAGCACAAACCACTTACACACATTTGGTAGATTCCTTGCTGGCACTACAAATGGACCTAAGGAAGGTATTTTCTCCTGAACATGGCTTTAGGGGAAATGTAGATGCTGGGGAATTTGTGGAAAGTGGCAAAGACACTAAAACAGGCTTACCTATAGTTTCGCTGTATGGAAAGAACAAAAAAGCCTCTAAGGAGTCTTTAAAGGATATTGATATCATGATTTTCGATATCCAAGATGTTGGTGTTCGTTTTTACACATATATCTCTACGTTGCATTATATGATGGAATCTTGTGCAGAAGCCAATATTCCCTTACTGATATTGGACAGACCAAACCCGAACGGACATTATGTAGATGGCCCAACCTTGGAACCCGAAAACAAAAGTTTTCTTGGCATGCATCCCATTCCCTTGGTTCACGGACTGACCATAGGTGAATTTGCCCAAATGCTCAATGGAGAAAAATGGCTGGAAAACCAAGCACAATGCAACATTACCGTTATTCCTGCTAAAAATTATACCCACAATAAATTTTACCAGGTGCCTATTAGACCTTCACCAAACCTTCCTAACGATCAAGCCATTAAACTATATCCAAGTCTGGGACTTTTTGAAGGGACCAACATCAATGCTGGACGAGGAACGAAATTTCAGTTTCAAAGGTATGGAGCGCCTTTTTTAGATAAAAATGTGTTCTTATTCACATACACACCAAAAGAGAGTTTTGGTGCCAAAAATCCAAAACACAAAGAGGTACTTTGTTATGGTGAAGACTTAAAAAACGATTCCTTATATGCTGAAGTTTCACTGAAATGGCTTATTAAAGTCTATAATCATGCTACAGACAAGTCCAAGGTATTCAATACTGAAAATTTCACCAAACATGCCGGAACAGATAAACTACAAAAACAAATTGAAGCTGGCCTAAGTGAAGCAGACATTAAAGCCACTTGGCAAAAAGACCTGGAAGCCTTTAAAAAACTAAGGGCAAAATATTTGATTTATAATTAATCGTAAGGTCTGCCATTGGGCCTTAAATTATTTCTTCTGTAATCTGCCCTGGATTGAATGTTATGGTTTCCATAACGGATATCTGTTAAATTGTAGGCTTTGGAATAAGTTGGTTTAGAACGTTCTAAAATATTGTCAATTTTTTTGGTCCTTAAATGTTTGGCATCCAAAAGCTCCTTGGTTTCCATGGAAGACATGGCATCAGTACCATCAAACGATAAAACCGTTAAACTTTTAGAGTCAAGCTGCAAGGCTTTGGAATCTGCATTCTGAGCCAAACCAACAGGTTTTGGAAAGTGTTTGATGATTTTATTTTCACTTAAATCCAAGATAGGTATGTTGCTTACTGCCAAGTTGTTGTTAGAGTCAAGCGTATTCAAGCCTCTATGTAAACCTGAGTCTATTGGCAACAGCCTGGAAATTTTAAAAACAATGGTTTTTCTATAAATGTAGGTGTCGTCCCTTCCTTCAGTATGCACCACAGCAAATGTATAATCTCCCAGAGGTAAATCGTTTAAAGGGATCCTGATGTCTTTGGTAACATCGTTAATGGCATATTCCCTTAATCCAACATCACCAATTACTTCAATTCTATTAAGATCGAATGTGCTTTTTAAATAAAGGGTATCTCCAGAAGTATTTAAATAATGGGTTAAACTTTCGGCCGTTTTATTTACGTTCTTGAAAATTGCGGAATACACGATATCCTGACTGTAAGATGTATTAAAATAGGCCGCAACCAAAAACAGAAACATTTTGAAATTTAGGGTCTTCATATGTCTGAAATTTTGTTTAACAAATTCATTTTTTGCTATAATCAATCCTTTGTTGAACAAATCAAAAATACGACAATGTGGACATGGAATTGAGATTAGAACAACTTATTCGATAAGTCCCAAACTAAACCGGACAAACTGTATACAGCAAAACTAAACGTCTAACTTTTAGGCATTTAAACGAATGGCTGTTCCGTTTAAAAAGAAATAATTTGGACAGAAATATCTCTAATTATCTATGGATGCAACAGGATATGCACCAAAAACATGAATTACAAAAATGATTTTTTTTGGAGTTTGATCAACCACAACCACATGTTTTCCTTGTGATAAATTGGTAAGGGGAATCTTTAAATCTGTTTCGCTTAAATACACATCCAATTCCCTTTTGTATTTGGAATTTATGGAATATACATGCGAAATCTCTGTATTGCTTTTTAACAATAAGGTATCTTTGGTTGCATTCAGTTCATGAAACAAACTGCTGGCATTAGAGTTTCTGTTTTTCTCAATTTTGGCAAAAACCGATTGAGAATGTATGGAACCTGATAAAATACCTAGACCTAATGTCAGTAAAAATGTTTTCAAAAAAAAAAAAAAATACTATTAAGTTCTACAATCCTTGAACTCAACAGTAACCAATTAATCCTCAGGCTAAAACTAAATTAATTTCCAAACCAAACAACAAATAATCCATGAACTGCAAAAAAAATCAGAAGAACTACAAAAAATTGTTGACAACCTGTTAAAAACCTTTGAATATGAAAGCATTAAACCACATCCTTTCCAGGAATAATGGTAGGTTTTTGATAATTTTGAAACGGTTGTTTTAAAAGCTCGCTTATTTGTCCGTTTTTCACTTCATCAGGAAAGACATCCACACCATATACCAATTTCTCCCGATCCAACTCCATGTAAGTTCCAAAAAGCCTATCCCAAATAGAAAAAATATTCCCATAATTGGAATCTGTGTAAGGTAACACATAATGATGGTGGACTTTATGCATATCTGGAGAAACAAAAATATAACTAATGGCTTTATCCAGTTTTTTGGGAAGTTTGATGTTGGCATGTGTTAACTGTGTAAAAACCACAGATAAGGAT
Organism: Xanthomarina gelatinilytica; assembly: GCF_000348685.1. Classification (GTDB taxonomy): domain Bacteria; phylum Bacteroidota; class Bacteroidia; order Flavobacteriales; family Flavobacteriaceae; genus Xanthomarina; species Xanthomarina gelatinilytica. Next base: position 33,291 of record NZ_ANLA01000013.1, read on the forward strand.
TGGTACATAAATACAATGGCTATAGGTGTTCCCACGATAAAAACACCCATTAAAGTAAAAATAAATCGAATGACGCTTTCCAAGGGATGGTGCCTATTTCCTGTGGTAGTATCCACATGGTGGTCTGTATGATGTACCAAATGTATCATCCACAGAGGTTTTACTTTATGTTCTACAAAATGGGCCAAATAGGCTCCAAAAAAATCAAGCAGCAAGACGCCTAAAACCATGTATAACCAAAGTGGCATGCTTGGCAACCAATTAATAATTCCAAAATGATTGGTTTTAACCCAATCGGCAGAGAGCAACAACAAAAAGGCCAAGCCAAAATTCACCACTATGGTTGTAGCCGTAAAAAAGAAATTTGGCCATGCATGTTTCCACTTTTTATAAGAAAACCTCACTAAGGGAAAAGCACCTTCCAACAGCCAAAATAAAGCAATACCTCCAGCAAGCAGCAAACTTCTGTGAAGTGTAGGAATGGTTTCGAAATAATTAAATATGGTTTCCAAGATGGTTGTTTTTTGACTAAATATACTAAAAAAACTCTATTTTGGAAACTACAGTTTTATACGACGTTTCATTGCTTCCACAATATTAAAGGCAGCAGGACAAATGGCTACATTTTTTAAGGTTAGATTAGATATTTGGTGAAATTTTTTACGGTCTGTATGAGGAAACCCGCTACAAGCTTTAGGTCTTACATCATAAATTGAACAGTAATTATCAGCTCCCAAAAAAGGACAAGGTACAGATTGCAGCACATAATCGTTATCCTCGTCCACTCGCAAATACGTATCAATAAAATGCTGTTGCTTCATTTTAAAATGCTTCGCTATACGTACAATATCTTTATCTGTAAACAAAGGTCCAGTGGTTTTACAGCAATTGGCACAATCTAAACAGTCTGTTCGTTTAAATGCTTCGTCATGTAATTCCTGCATCAAGTAATCCAACTGTTTTGGTGGCTTCTTTTTAAGCTTGGTAAAGAAGGTTTTATTTTCCTTATGCTTATCTTTGGCGAGTTTTGGAAGACTTTCTAAGTTGGGTTCTAAGTTCAAAATTCAATGTTTGAGGTTCAAATCCTTACAAAACTATAAAAATCATCTTAACTTGAAACTTTAAATCTTAAACTTTGAATTTGAAAGACCTCTTCGGAAAAGCCTTAATAGATTACCAAAACGGTAATTACACAGAGGATTTAATAACATCCACCAACATTTCTGATGAGGATGAACTCCCTCTTCCCTATCTGTTTAGAAATTTTAAAGACATGCCCAAACTGGAACAAAAAGCGCTTCAGCTTTCCAAAGGTAACGTGTTGGATGTTGGTTGTGGTTCTGGAAGTCATAGCTTGTATTTACAGGAAAAAGGCTTGAGGGTAAAAGCTTTGGATATTTCAAAAGGTGCCATTGAAGTAGCCAAAAAACGTGGTGTTTTAAATGCCGAATTAAAAGATGTTTTAGATGAAACTGAAACTTTCGATACCATTTTATTATTAATGAATGGTACTGGTATTTTCCAAGAACTATCGCAAGTTACCAAGTACTTAAAACATTTAAAGTCTTTATTGAATCCGAAAGGTCAAATCCTGATAGATTCTTCAGACATCAAATACATGTACGAAGATGACGATGGTGGTTTGTGGATAGACACCAACGCCAATTATTATGGCGAATTGGATTACTATTTAAGCTATAAAAATGAAGACGAAGCACCTATGAAATGGTTGTATCTTGATTTTGAAAGCTTAAAGTTTGCTTGTGAAAGTGTAGGATTGTCTTGTGAAAAAGTGATGGATGGTAAACATTTTGATTATTTGGCTAGGCTTACCTAAACAAAAAAACTTACTAATTACTTACAAACAACAAACCTATTGCTTCACGCCACCAATATAAGTTTGCTCTACTTTTATGTTTGGGATATTCTTCACATCAGTTGTCATAATATCTTGATCCAAAATAATAAAATCGGCAAATTTCCCGACTTCTATACTTCCTTTTTCATCTTCTTCAAAATTGGCATACGCAGCCCAAATGGTCATCCCTTTTAAGGTTTCTTCCCTGCTTAAACCATCTTGCATATTAAAACCACCTTCTGGATACCCTTTAACATCTTGTCTGGAAACAGCTGCATAAAAGGTTAAAAACGGACTTACCTGCTCCACAGGAAAATCGGTTCCCAATGCTACTTTTCCACTGGCATTTAATAAGGTTTTATAAGCATAAGCTCCTTTTATTCGCTCAGCTCCTAACCTATCTTCTGCCCAATACATATCGCTTGTAGCATGTGTTGGCTGTATGGAAGGGATGATATTTTCATTTTTAAACAACTCAAAATCGTTGTTTGTTATTATTTGGGCATGCTCTACACGCCAACGTCTATCGGTTTCCCCTTGCAAGGTTTTTTCATACGTCTTTAACACAAAACGGTTTGCCGAATCGCCAATGGCGTGGGTATTCATTTGATAGTTGGCAGCTTCAATCCTACTGGCCAGGGCTTTAAAATCTTCAAGACCTATAACCATGGCTCCAAAATGATGATCCTTGTCGGAATAAGGAGCTTTTAAAGCAGCACCTCTAGAGCCCAAAGCACCATCCGCATAGACTTTTACGGATTGTACATTTAATTGATCCGTTTTAATTTTACCTTTAGTCAAGTAGTAATCCAAATTGTCTTTGGTATTGGACACCATCGCATACACACGCATATGCAAATCGCCTGTTTGCTGCAAACTATCCATTAACTCTATAACCTCTCTGTGTAATCCAGCATCTGAAACTGTTGTCAATCCAAGATTGGTACATATGTTTTGGGCATCCAATAAGGCATTTATCTGTAATTCCCTATTTGGTTTTGGAAAAATAGCTTCCACAAGTTCCATGGGATTATCAATTAAAACACCTGTTAATTCACCATCTTCAATTATTATTTCCCCTCCATCAATTTTAGTTTCTTTTGTAATGTTTGCCAAATCCAAAGCGGCTTGATTGCACAACATGGCATGACCATCAATTCTTGTTAAAGCCACTGGAGTATCTGGAAATAGAGCATCCAGTAATTTTTTATTGGGAAACTTTTTGTCTTCCCAATCGTTTTGGTCCCAACCACGACCAATAATAAATTCTGCCTGTCTTTCGTTTTGGTAATCCAACACACGTTTCATGACCTCATCGAAACTGGTTGTTCCTCTTAGATCCACTTTTTGCAAGTTCATCCCTAATCCATAAAAATGACAATGCGCATCAATAAATCCTGGAAATACAGCTTGTCCTTTGGCATCAATAATGGTATCTGCTTCAAACGTATTTTGTAGGTCTTTGGAAGTCCCTACTTGGAAAAACTTCCCGTCTTTAATGGCGAAAGCTTCCGCTTTATCAAAGTTTGAATTTACAGTATATACATTGGCATTGACAACAAGGGTGTCTACCTGTTGTTTTTCTTTTTGGCAAGAGAAAATGAGGATTAAAGCGAAAAGAGAAAGTAGTTTTTTCATGTTGTATATATTAATTTACTGTTCTTTTTTATAACGATGTGTAAAAATAACAAAAGCGTTCAAAATTGAACGCTTTTGTTAATGTTTTAGATTTCTTTGATGAGATTCCTCGATTTCTCTCGGAATGACAGATTTTATTCTTTTATGATTTTTGAGATTTGTATGCCAGTTTCGGTTTTAATAGAAACAAAATAAACACCTTTAGATAGCATATTTATATTTATTTTCGATTTATTTGTGCTTCCACCAATAACAAATGTTTGTAATTGTCTGCCATTAACATCGAAAATTGAAATGGTTTCTAAAATTCCTTTACTGTCTATGGTTAATTCATCCGAAACTGGGTTTGGATAGATTTTTACAGTTGTTTGTAAGATTGATTCTTCTATACTTAAATTTTCAGCAACCGTTGTCAATTCATCGTTTGTAATTATGGGAGCATTGTAATCAAAATAAATTTCAGCATCGTTAGAAAATGTGTCACCTAAAACTAAGCTTGGTAACGTTTTAATTTTGAATAAAACATAGCCATCGTTATTGGCATCATCGAATGGTAAATTGATGTTTTCAAAAATAAATTCTACCACATTATCTTCTTTTATTCTAGTCACAAAGTCATGACTTCCGTTTAGTGGAATTAATGTAGTCACATCGTATTTTGCTAAATCAATGTCGTCTTTAACCACAATATTAACAGCACTTGCAGTTCCTGTGTTTTCAAAACGAATCATGTAATGTACAAACTTTCCAACTTGTTCTGGAGTAATAATTTCGCCTCCTAAACAGGTTTTATCATTTGGGTCGAAAGAATTGACTACTGTTTGATTTAAGATGAATTCATTATCTTCTGGCATCTCATCTCCAGAAACTGGATTAGCAGTTGCAGTAAACATTAAAACGTCGTCTCCATTTAATGGTGGTGTATCTGTAGGTGTGTTTAAATTCATGGTGAATGTAATCTCTCTACTTTCAAAAGGTAATAAGTTTGAGAAATTCCATGATAATTCATTTAGAACTTGATTGTCTGCTGTTGGATTGGCAGAAACCAAATCCATAACATCATCTTGAAACATCAAGTTAACACTACCACTAAGTTCTGTATTCCCTTTGTTCCTATAAATTATTTTATAACCTGTATCGAAACCAGGTCTTGCTTGCTCTATAGGTAAGATGGTAATTTCCAAATCGTTATGCACACCATTTGGCACTAAACAAAAATCTTGATTATAAGGACTTGCATCTGTTGGGAAATTAACTACCAAACTTGCAGGAGTTACTGTAAAATAGGTTGGATTCTCTAAAATTGGTGTTATTGTGTGAGTACCATATTGGGCTGAAATATTGTAATTTCCAGAATTATCAAAAACATAAACTCCTGTGAGGTTTCCACTATTATTAGTTCTATTCAATTTTAAATTAGGAAAAACTGGATCGTTTGAATTACAGCCATTTGAGTCTATATCTAATTTATTATCTCCTTGTATGGTATAAAACATTCCTCCTGGCACAAAACTGCAATAACTATTAACAACACAATTTGTAAGCCCTTCTTGATTAACCAAATATTGTACATTATTTAATTCACGTTCATCAACACAGATATATTCTAAATTAGGGTTTGAGTCAAAACTTAAAGAATTAGGTAATGTTTCACTACCATTTTTTAAGTATAAAGATGTTAATTGATTATTACTACAACGTAATTCAACTAGATTACGTGCATTAGTTAAATCTATGGTTGTCACTTGATTATTATCACAAACTAATTCTCTTAGTTGTGTTAACTCACTTACATCTAAGGATGTTATTTGATTATTACTACACCTCAATTCAATAAGAGATGTTAAGTCACTTAAATCTAATGTTGAAAGTTCATGATTTTCAATTTCCATAAAGCCAAGCCCAGTTAATCCACTTAAATCCAAGCTTGTTAATTGACCAAAATTACATTCAATAACAAAAAGATTTGGTAAGCCACTCACTTCTAATGAAGTTAATTGATTATTACTAGAGCATTTTAATCTTTCAAGACCTGATAAGTTTCTTACATCTAAAGAAGTAAATTGATTGTAGTTGACATATAAATATGCAAGGCTTGATAAACCACCTAAATCTATAGTGGTTAATTGATTATAATTACAAACGAGAGTATTAAGATTTGTTAAATTAGTTACATTTAATTCTGTTAAATTATTCCATTCACAATCTAAATAATTAAGATTTGATAATGAATTAATACTTATTGTAGATATTGAGTTATTACTACAATCCAATTCCCTCAAATTGACAAACATTTCAATACCAATTATTGAGGAAATATTTTTATTACTTACCCTAAGACCTAAAGCTGCTAAAGCTTCTGAAACCTGTATTTCTCCATCATTATTTGTATCTACATCAGATTCATAAAATCCATCTCCATCTAAATCAGCACAATCGGTGTTTACTAAAGCATCTTTAAAATTTGCATCCGGAATATTCACAATTTGGGCTTGTGAAAAAGAAAAGACTAAAAAAGTCATTAGAAATAAGTAGGAATGTTTCATAAATTTTGGGTTTAGTATTACACAATAATAATAATAATAATAATAATAATAGATGTAATCAAATTTGATGTTTTTGTTGAAAAAAAATAATTGACACCCCTAAAGTCCCCTCAAGGGGACAACATTCAGATTTTTTTAGTAGCTTTAAAAATGGCAAATAAAATAATTCCATATAGATCTGATCTAAAATTCCTTGCTAGAGAGCTTAGAAAAAACAGCACCCTCGCCGAAGTGATTCTTTGGCAAAATATTAAAAAAAGGGCTTTAGGTGTTCAGTTTCATAGGCAAGTTCCTATGGTAAATTATATTGTAGATTTTTATTGCCATGAGCTTGGCTTGGCTATAGAAATTGATGGCTCCATACATGATCATTCTTTCTTGGAAGACGCTAAAAGACAAGGTGAGATTGAGGCTTATGGTGTTACTTTCATTAGATTTACCAATGAAGAGGTTAAAAAAGATTTATTGAATGTTTTACTTGCCATAGAAGATAAAATCAAGGAGTTAATGGATTAGTTGTTTCATAGAGTTATTCTATTTTAATTATCTAAAAACAATGGCAACCTCCTAGGTTGTCCCCTTGAGGGGACCATAGGGGTGTTTTAGGGTGTTTTTAATAGAACGCTTTTTTTGATAATTTAGGTTTAATTAATAAGGTTGCCACGTCGTTTCACTTCTCGCAATGAAATTCCTTTTTAAAAATCAAACTTATAAGTAGCTCCAGCTAGAATCTGTATGCTTTGCACTGGATAATTCAACCAACGTTGGTAGTTTTGATTGGCTATGTTGTTCGCTTTGGCAAATACAGAAAGTTTGTCGTTAATATGATATCCTACATGCGCATTGGCATCAAAATAAGCATCCAAGGTCGTGGCGCCATAGGAAACTACTGGTGTGGTTGTAACATACACCTGATCTTTGCGTTCTCCAACATAAAACAAGCTGGCTCCAGCAAACCAATGTGTATCTATTTGGTAATCCATAAATAAGGAACCTGTGACACTAGGCAAGTTCCAAGCTTCACTTTCATTATCTGTACTGTATGCAAAAAAATCGGCTTTCACTCCCAATTTAAAATTCCTATTGACATCCACACTTAATTCCCCTCCAATATTAAAGGTGGACACATCGTCGTAAACCACAGAAAACGAATTCCCAAATTGATACGTCTCGTCTGGATTTACAAAATCTATCTCGTTATGTCTATATAAGGCTTTGTTGCTTTCAGCATAATAAGCACCTTGAATATCATAGCTTACACTATTGGAAACTTTCCCTTTCAATCCCACATAACCATGGTATTGCTGATCTGTAGGCGCAATCAATAAGGTTGGGGACACAAATTTGTTTTCTTCGGCAAAATTCTCATAGGTATTCTGTATCAAACCTCCTTTAATCCCTCCATAAGCTATTAAAACCTCATCCACTATTCTGTAGGAAGCGGCAATATTTGGATAAATATAAAATTTGCTATCACTGGCTTCGGTATCGTTTAAATAGTATAAAGAAACCCCTAAATCCAGCGTTAAATCGTCTTGTGTGTAGCGATAGCTTGGTGCCAAACCTATATTGAAGTTTCCATATGTATTTTCAGCATCCACTTCATAATATCTATCGAAAGAGCCTCCAAGGAAATCAAACATCACTTTGGTAGAAATCTCTATATCTGCAATGGGAATATCTGCCGACATAGCTGCCGAAAACCTGTTTTCTGAAGAACCATACGAGTCTCCAAAATGCCTAAACATCACTTGAGCTGTTTTAAAGTAAGTGTCCTCAAAAGAAATATCCCCTCCAAGATGTCCACCATAAAATGTATGACTCACACCTAATTGGGCTTCTGGGGACGACTCGTTATAATAAGGTTGTGGCAAACCGTACCAATTAAAAACCTGATGTTTAAAACCTCCTTCTACATTCCAACTTAAATCTCGTTCTTTTCTAGAAAAATCAATCTGTAAATGGCTATCGTAAAAGTAATCATCCAACAAAACATCATCGATACCTCCTTGTGTAGAATGATGCGTAAAATAACCTCCTATTTGGTCTGTTTTACTTAATTCATGGTTGAGATACACTTCCCCTAAAATGGACGAATAACTACCAAGTGCCAAGGAGGCATAATTATCATACAGTTTGGCTGGCTTTTCCTTATCCAAAACGGCTGCTTTTCCTTTGGCAGGCGTAAAGGTTGAAGCTACAGGAAATGAAAAAATATGATATTGAATCTCTTTTTTTGTAGTGGTTTCATCATCATCCAATTGCGGCGTTTCTTTTACTTTAAACGCATCTGAAATTGTAGGTGTATATGGTTTTACAACTTGAATGACATCGGTTTTAATGGTATCGTTGCCTCTTTCCTGAGCCCAAGAAAGGGAAACACTCAAGGTGATTAAAATGATACTGATTTTATGAATGTGCTTTCGCATAGGTAATATTTTGATTAACGATTGATTATTAACGATCCGTCCAAACGTGTCCTTAAGGTTTGGGCAGGTTTTTTGATCTACTGAAAATTGAGACTGCCTGTCCTCCTAAAGTTTTAGAGAAGATGGGAAAACTGCAAACACAGTTAATCCTCATCTGGTACAATGGACGAGTTTGTTTTTGCTTGTTCGGTTTTTATGTTACTTAATGTGTCCTGGGCTTGGCTTACAACTTCTGGGAATTCCTTAAAGTTTTCCATCACACTCTCCAAGATATAAGTTGCTTGAAAGGCATCGTCCAGCTGATAAAAGTTCTTAGCCATAAGCACCAAACCTTTCGCACTAAAATATTTATAACTGGAATAGTCTTTTGCCAAACGTTGAACCGTTTCGTTGGAAGCTTCATACGCTCCTGCCTTATTTTTAAAATATGCCTGATAATACAAAGCTTCTGCAGCTGCTTCACCAGTAGCTGTTTTTTCCACTTCGGCATAAGCTGTCTTAGCTCGTTCTTCGTTATTGGTCTTCATGGCCGAACGTGCAATGATTACATGTGCATCACTTTTGATTTTTGAATCCACAACCCCTTGACTCAACACCTTTTCGGCATAGGCAACAGCTTCAGAATATGCTTCCAACTGATAATTGGCTTTCATTAAATTGGATTGTGCAAAAACGACGTTTTGAGGAAAACTCGCTTCCTGCTCCAAACGTTTCAATACAGGAATGGATTCCATCCATTGTTTGTTTTCCAAATAAATTTGAGAAACCTTAAACAGCGATTCTTGGGTAAACTCACTTGGCGAAGCATCTGCCACGTATTGATAATGTGGAATGGCGTTCTCCTTCAACCCTTTTTTATCGTACAGTTTGGCTAGGTAAAAATGTGCCTGTAAGGCATGTAAGCCTTTGGGAAACTGACTTAAATAACTATTGAATTGCTTAATGGCATCATCTGTTTTATTGTCTATATATTTTTTCTCGGCAGATTCATAGGTGGTATGATCCAAATCGGCATCTGTTACTTCCACATAATCCAAGGTTCTTACCCAAGTGGCATAGTCGTTAACACGACCCAAATCGATATAAATTAAACGCGCTGTGGACACAGCTTGATTGGCTTCTGCAGTTCCTGGATAATCCTTGGCAATGGCTTTAAAGGTGTTTAAAGCTTGTTCGTTATCACTGTTATTGTAATGTATCAAACCTTGTCGCAACATGGCTCTTGGCACAAAAGTGCTCATTTGATAATCTGTTTGAAGCCTGTTGTACATCTTTAAAGCTTTAACATCCTCATTGGCTTTCACATAAGAATTCCCTAGTTCGAACATGGCATCATCACGAAAGGTTGATTTTGGATATTTTTGCAGGAAAGTTTCCAGTTCCGATATTTTTTTCGAGGCCTTTCCTTCGTAACCATAACTGATAGCTTGTTGAAAAAACGCATAATCTGCATCTATTTTATTTATTTTTATGGCTTCATCATAAGCATCAATGGCTTGAGCATACTGACTTGATACAAAATAAGCATCTCCTAATCGTAAATAAGCATCGTTCAACCTAATGGCGTCGTCCTGCTTATTACCTATAAATTGCTTGAAATTTTGAATGGCTTGCAAGTAGTTTTTTTGCTTAAAATAGGTATAGGCCAAATTATAATATATGTTTTTGTATTCTATGGTCTCTGCTGCATGGCTTTGCTGCAAAAATTGTTTAAAGCCTATTAAAGCTTCTTCGTAATTGGACACATTGTAATTGGTTTCAGCTTTCCAAAAAGTCGCTCTGGTTGTGAATTTTGAATCCCTTGGTTCTTTTAAGGAATTGGAAAACATGCTTAAAGCTTCTTGATATTTACCTTCGTTATACAGTTCCATCCCTCTGTAAAAAGCCACTTTTTGATAAGCTACCTTGTTTTCGAAACTGTTTTTGCCTTTTAAGAGTTTTAAAGCTTCCTGATAATTTTTGGACGTAATATAGGAGTCTATTAAAAGGGTTTCTATGTCCTCTTTATAAGCTGAATTGGGATAGGTTTCCAGATAGCTGGTCAATACCTGTGGAACAGATTGATATGGGTTCCCAATTTCATAGCTTATTTTTGCATAGTTTAACCAGGCATCTTCTTGGATTTTTAAATCGAAATCCATTTGAGACGCATTTCGAAAGGCATTTAATGCCTCTTGTTTTTTGTTAACATGCACATAGCTTTCACCCAAATGGTAATAAGCATTTTGTGCTACGGCATTTTTACCATTCACTATTTTGTTGAATTCTGAAATGGCCTTATCGTAATTGCCTTGCTTGTAATATGCATAGCCCAATTGATAGTAATCTGTGTTGCTCCATTTTCCTTGTTTGCCTTTATATTCTGATAAATATGGAATGGCTTCGGCATATTTTTCAAGATTGAAATAGCTTTCTCCTATAATTTTATTAAGCTCGGATACTTCGTTTCTATCGCTATTGGGTAACTGTTCTTTGGCCAATGCAATGGCTTCTTCAAATTTTCCGAGTTTAAAGTTTAAATCCGCTTGATAATAAGACAGTTTTTCCTTGTATTTTTCGTTATCGCTAACTTGATCGAAATATTGATTGGCTTGGTTGTAATCATCACTTTCATAAGCCATAAAACCTATATAATACTTAGCTTGGAAGCCATACTTTTGGGAATTTTCCACTCGCGAAAGATATTTTTTGGCATCCTTGAAATTTTTAGTTGTAAAAGCCACATAACCATTGTTGAAATTGAATTTTTCACGCTCGTTTCTAGCCAAGGAAGTTTCATCTACTTTGTCATACCACTTTTTGGCATAAGCAAATTTACCATTGTTAAAATAATATTCTGCCACATCTACATAGGCCGTATTCCGTTTGGTACTTGTTGGATAATCGTTTACAAAATCCTCCATTAATTGGTCGGCATTTTGCTGATTTAAACGTACGGCACAATTGGCAATGTAAAAAGCACAATCGGATTCCAACAGGTCCGTTTCTGCTGTTTTTTTAATTTCGGAAAATAATGTTTGAGCAGCTGCATACTGTTGGTTTTCATACAAGGCCAAAGCTTTTTGATAGGTTGCCAGATGATTGGTGTAAATGGCAGATTGCTGACTAAATACATGAAGGCTAAAGCTAAAAGCAATAAAAAAAATAACTATTTTTTGGGTACTCATAAAAGCGTTTTTTCAATTAAAATCAAAGATAATTCAATCTGCATGTTATAACGTTAGAATTATGTTATAATTATAAACAGTCTTGTAAATATTGTATTTTAGACTACTTTTACACTTTAAACCAAGCAAAAAAAACCTATGGATTTAACCGAATTGTCTGAACATTCCAAACACCAACACCAAACCAGACATCCATGGGAACAAGCACGATTGGAATTTGTGTATAAACTTATAAACAAACATGCTTCCAAAAAATCACATCCCGTGTTTTTGGACATTGGTTCCGGCGATACTTTTGTGTCCGAAAACCTGTTGTTAAAAATACCTCATGGTAGGTTTTATTGTGTGGATACAGCCTTTACCAAGGAACATTTGGAGTTTTACACAAAAAAATACAGCCATAAAAACATTCAGGTTTTTAATTCGGCAATTGCAGCGTTGAGGGCAATTAATTGTGAAATAGATTATGTACTGGCTCTAGATGTCATGGAACATGTTGCAAACGATTTGGATTTTTTAAAGGACATTTCCAATATGGAAAAAGTAACAGAAAACACTAAAATTGTCTTAACGGTTCCAGCGTTTCAATCTCTATTTAGTCATCATGATGTGCTATTGGGCCATTACAGACGTTATAACAACAACACCTTAAAGCAAGTAACTAAAAAGGCAGGCTTGGAAATCATATCCATAGGTTATTTTTTTATGTCTTTATTGATTGCCAGAATTTTAATAAAGTTTAAAGAAAAAATTATAAAACCCAAAAGCAAAAAAACCCATGTTGCACAATGGCAACAAGGTAAATTAGTTACCAATTTGTATAAAAACATACTTATATTTGATTTTAAAACAAGTAGCTTGTTAGAAAAAATACATTTAAAGCCCAAAGGCTTATCCAACTATATGGTATGCAAAAAACCTGTATAATCATTCCTTGTTATAACGAGTCGTCCAGATTGGATTTGGATGCTTATAATGGGTTTTTGAATTCCCATCAAGAACTGGATGTGTGTTTTGTAAATGATGGAAGTACCGATAATAGCCTTTTTATATTGGAGCAGTTGGCAACCAACTTTGATACGGTTTCTGTGATCCACCTTGAAAAAAACCTTGGTAAGGCAGAAGCCATTAGACATGCTGTGCTACATTTAAGCGAGAAAAATTATGCCTATTTGGGTTATTTAGATGCAGATTTATCCACTTCCCTGGATGAAATGTTGCGTATCACCCGGTTTAGTTCCAGTACTTCAAAATTCATTCTTGGTTCCAGAATAAAAACGCTAAATACCACGATAGAAAGAAGTGCGATTCGTCATATATTAGGTCGTTCACTGGCAACCATAGTCAATACATTTATATTGAAACTTCCTATTTACGACACGCAATGTGGTGCCAAACTTATTGAAAATTCTTTAGCCAAAGATATTTTTAAACAGCCTTTTGTTAGCAAATGGCTATTTGATATAGAACTTCTTTTAAGGACCAACAAACTAAAAGGCGCCACTTTTTGCAAACAGCACATACTTGAAGTTCCATTGAACAAATGGCAAGACAATGGAAACACCAGAATTACGTTTATGGATTTTATTAATATTCCTATAGATTTACTGAGAATATATTTCCAGTACCAAAAATAAGATGCTTAAAAAAGGAAGCCAATATATCAACAAATATCCCATAGCCATTTTATTGGTTTATGGCATCCTCTTAAGACTGTTGGTGTTTGTTTGCTATCATGATGTGACCCTTTATCCAGACTCTGAAGATTACACAAATTTAGCCCAATACCTCTTACATTTCAGCTTGGAAAACTACACAGGGGAACGCACACCAGGACTCCCTCTTTTAATTGCATTAACTGGTGGAAACCTCTATGCAACAGTAGCTATCCAAACAGGTATTGGACTGCTTGGTATGTATTTAATTTTCGATTTTAGTAAAACCAAAACCGGAGAAAAACAAACGGCTTTTTGGATTGCCGTAATAACCACATCTTTTTTACACCTTGTGTTTTATGAATTTGCCATTCTAACCGAAACCCTTACCTTATTTTTCTTATTGTTATCGTTCTGGTATATCCAAAAATTTAAGCTCCTGGAACCTAAAACAGCCTTGAAACACTATGTAGTTCTATCCATTATATTAAGTTACTTATATTTGGTAAGACCTATGTTTATTTATGTTCCCATAGGCTTTTCATTATTTTATTTAGTTAAAAATTTCAATTTTGATATAAGAAAAACATTTATAAAATCCCTAAGTATGTCCTTGCTTCCCTTAGTGACTTTTTATGCTTGGTGTTCGGTAAACGAAAAAAACATCGGGCAATTTACAAGCTCTTACTACTTGGGAATAAATTTGGCTCAAGTTGCAACCCCTTTCTTTGATAAAGCGCCAGAAGAACATCGGTTAATTAGGGATATTTTTGTAAAACACAGGGATTACGTAGAGCAAAACCTGCCAAAAAAAGAGTATGCCATGACAGCTTGGTATGCTCACGATGAACTGATTGAGAAAACAGGTTTGTCCAGGCAGGAACTTATGTACAAGCTTGGAGAGATCTCTAAGGGTTTGATAACATCGCATCCAGATCTGTATGCAAAGCAAGTATTGATTTCCTTTAAGGATTTTTGGTTTACCACATCTATTTTATGGAATGCCAACAAGTTTCAAAACATATATGTTAGAAAAGCCTTCATCGGTTTGTGGAACTATGTACAAAGGTTTTTACTTATTTTAATCCATACGCTTTTTCTGGTATTTGCCATTAAAAAACTGTTTCTGTTTTTAAAATCCAAAGGTAAACCCTTTGACCTGGACATTTTGCTGGTAGCAATTATACTTTGTGGTGCCTTGGCACAGGCTTTGGTGGTTTATGGTTCAAATTCCAGATTTTCCTTTCCCTATTTCCCTTTAATTGTTTACTTTGTGGTAGTAAATGTAACGACCCTAAAAAATAACTATGCAAAACGTACTTTATCTTAAAGATGCTTCCATATTTCAAGGTGAAAACCTCGTGCTTTCAGACATTAACATTGAAATAAACAAAGGCGAATTTGTTTACTTAATAGGTAAAACAGGAACTGGAAAAAGCAGTTTCATGAAAACACTTTACGCCGATTTGCCTTTAACCAAAGGCGAAGGCAGCATTGTGGATTTCAATTTACGAACGCTTAAAGAGAAAGATATTCCGTTTTTAAGACGCAAGCTAGGTGTCGTGTTCCAGGATTTTAAATTACTGACCGATAGAACCATTAACGATAATTTACTGTTTGTGTTAAAAGCTACAGGCTGGAAAAACAAAAATGACATGAACACGCGTGTGGAAGAGGTTTTAAACAAGGTTGGCATGAAAACCAAAGGCTTTAAATTTCCTCATGAACTTTCTGGTGGCGAACAACAACGTGTAGCCATTGCAAGGGCTTTGCTGAACAATCCCGAGTTAATACTTGCCGATGAACCTACTGGAAACCTGGATCCACAAACCAGTATTGAAGTGATGGAAGTGCTACAAGACATCAATAAAAACGGAAACACCATTTTAATGGCAACCCACGACTATGCCTTGTTGTTAAAATACCCTAGCAAAACCCTTAAATGCGACGAAAATCAGGTATTTGAAGTGGTACAAAGAAACAAATCAACCACTTAATAAGCGTGTAAATAGGCATTAATAAGTAAGGAGCATTTTTTGGCTCCTTGTGCATTTAAATGATCTGCATCGTGAAAATCCTGCAACTGGAATCTAGAGTCCCTGGATAAATCCACTCGTGTAACGTTTGGGTTGGTTTTTGCCAAATCATCACAAGTCTTATCAATTTTTAGAAGTTTTTCGGGATTTAAATGATCCAGATAGTCTGGATAAACTGGCATATTGACCAACAGCACTTGTATGTTTTTTTGTTCACAAAAAGTTATCATATTTTGAATCCTTTCTGTATTCTGTTTAAAATCCATAGAACCATCTTCATGTTTTCTGGCAACAACTTTTGACAGATAGGCCATTTCCAATGAATCCACAGTTGATAGGTATGTATTTCCCCAACCCTTTTCATCGCAACCAATCAAGCTGCCTTCCCTTTGGTAATCTAGAAAGGTTTTAAAAGTTTTATCAAACTTCCTGGTTAATGCCAAACTGTATTTTTTTGGATCGTACCAGGCTATCAATGGGACTTTCAAATCCATTTGAGCCTCATAAAAGTATTTTCGCCAGATATCTTCTTGGGTATTATCTGCTTGACTCAAGGTGGTATATTCCACAGATATGATAAGGTATTTTAAATGTGGTAAATGGTCAATGTGTTTTTCAAACAACAATTTATCAAAATAAATGGTCTGACTTACATTTGATAGGTTGTAGGTTTTTAAAGAAAGCCATTCTGGATTTATTCCAAAAAAAGTATGCGAATCGCCCAACACAAGCACTTCAATATCATCCATGTTATTGGAAATCTGCTCATGTTTATAGGTGTAATTATTTGGAACCGAACGGTAAAATACCTCAGCAAGCATCCATACAACTACTATTGGAATTAAAAACAGACTGATATGAGTGAGTAGTTTCTTCATTAAAACTGAAAATATATAAACGGTTGTGTGTCTCCTGCAAAATAAAAAATAGCAAAGGCCAATCCATAATAAATAGCTATTCGGATGGGTTTGGATGCTATAAAATCTATTTCCAATACATGTTTTTTATCTCTTTGAAGCCATTCAAAAACCATATAAACCATTAAAAACAACACCAAACCTCTTGACACTGTTGGAAATGAAAACAAAGAAAAATTAAACATCCCTTGTAAATACAAAAACGCATGAGTTATATTTTCTGCCCTAAAAAACACCCAAGCCAAAAGCACAATAAAGAACGTAAAGCCTATTTGTAAAGTGGTTTTGAAACTAGGGAACCATCTCCCTTTATCTGCCACGTCCTTAAAACTGGCATGTGTTTTCTGAAACATAAGAGGCAGAAAAAAAAGTGCATGTATCAATCCCCAAATTATAAAGGTCCAATTGGCACCATGCCAAAAACCACTTAAAAGAAAAACAACAAAAATATTACGTATCCACTTGGGTCTGGACACTTGATTGCCTCCTAGGGGAATATACACATAATCGCGAAACCAAGTACTCAAGGAAATATGCCAACGTCTCCAAAATTCCCCAAGGTTTCTGGACAAATAAGGTGCATTGAAATTCTGCATCAAATCAAACCCCAGTAATCTGGCTGAACCTATGGCAATATCAGAATAGCCTGAAAAGTCGCCATAAATTTGGAACGCGAAAAAGAAAGCCCCAAAAAACAAGGTGCTTCCACTATACTCTGTGTAATGGGTGAAAATGTCGTTTACGGCCAAAGCACAATTATCTGCTATCACCATTTTTTTGAAAAGTCCAAGCAGGATCAACCTTAAACCATCAACACTTTTTGTATAATCAAAGGTTCTTTTTCTTTCAAATTGTGGCAATAAATTGGAAGCCCTTTCTATAGGTCCAGCAACCAATTGAGGAAAAAAGCTCACAAATGCAAAGAACGATAACATATTGTTGGTAGGTTCTATGCGCTCTCTATATACATCAATGGTGTAACTTAAGGTTTGAAAGGTGTAAAAACTAATCCCAACAGGCAGTAGGATATCTAAAGTACTCGATTCTAAAGACCTTCCAAAAAGCAAGAAAACCTCTTGAAAAGATTCCAAAAAGAAGTTGTAATACTTAAAAAAACCCAGAATGCCCAAATTCACCATGAGACTTGTGATTAAAAGCAGGTTTCTTTTGGACTTAGCCTTGGTTTTCGCCAAAAGACGTCCTACGGAATAGTCTACCAAAGAGCTTAAAAAAATAAGCCCTAAAAAACGCCAATCCCAACATGCATAAAAGAAATAACTTGCCACAAGAAGGAACAAGTTTTGGATTTTAATGTTTTTGTTGAAAACAAACCAATACAACAAAAAGATTATTGGCATAAAAATGGCAAAATCTATGGTATTGAATAGCATTGGTTTTGGTTAGAAGTTGGTTGTAAATGTAACAATCTATTTTTACTATTGAAACTAAAAAAAAGACTGGTGGTAAATATATACTTTTTTAAATCATTCTAAATGGCTTAAAAAGCGTGTTCTTAGCAATAATTTTTGTTTTGTCATTCTGAACAAAGTGAAGAATCCATTAAAAATCAATGAGCTTCCTCCTTCAACGGAATAACAAAATATCAAACATTCCATATAATGAGATAGTACGCAATATTCATTAAATAATTTCATGTTACAAACAAATAGCGTCCAAAACGATTTAATAAAACAGCTGAAGTGATAGCATTACTTTGGCTAAATGGCTTTTTAAAAAATAAGAAGTTAAAATGTCAGGGTACGTTATAAAACGGCCTATCGAAAATTTATCGTAAAATTTGAAGTGAAGCTACCGTAAAAATTTTAGGCTGTTTGAGCTAGCTAAAACTTTTGAAATAGCAATGAACATAACAGCGAGTTCCTAAAATTTAGGTGGCAAACGATAAATTTAGGTAAAGGTTCGTAAGCCTAGACTTTTTTGTTTCTTTTTTGGTCAATGCAAATCGACGTAGGAGATTCATGAATACAATAATTTAAAAATAATAAATCATGAACTAAAAAAGAAAATTATTTAGGACAATATTGGTTACAAACATTTTTTTAATGGTTGTCTAAAGAATGAATTTCATGCAATTAGTGAAAATTGCTTCAATAATCATTAGATTTGAACCACAGAACCAACAGGCATGCTATCCATTTTAATACCTACATATCATTACAACGCGTATCCTTTAGCCCAGGAACTTGAAAGACAAGCTTTGGATGCTAATGTTGTGTTTGAGCTAATTTGTGTGGATGATGGCTCTTTTTCTGATGCAAACATTGAAAACCAAAAAATAAACAGTTTAACCAACTGTAAATTTATAGAAGCCAAAAAAAATGTTGGTAGAACAGCCAGTAGGTTGTTTTTGGCAGAACAAGCGCAATATCAATGGCTGTTATTTATTGATGCAGATGTCCTGCCCAAAAACCAGGATTTTCTGGTTAAATACCTTAACGAGATGAAAAAAAACCATGAAGCAGTTTTTGGTGGTTTTGCGTATAAGGACACCTCGTATTCCAAAAACAACTCGTTACGTTATACTTTTGGAAAAAAACGTGAAGAGGTAGATGCTTCCAAAAGAAACAAAACCCCTTATAAGGTGATAATTTCTGCCAATTTTTTGATAAAAAAAACGCTGTACTTAGAACTGATAAAGAACCATACAGACAACAGTTACGGGATGGATTATTTAATAGGCTCCTTATTAAAAACCAACCAAAGCAATGTTTGGCACATTAACAATGAAGTGTATCATTTTGGACTGGATGATAACACAACCTTTCTTAAAAAAACAGAACATGCCATGCAAACCCTTTACCATTTGTATGCCTCCAATAAGGTAAACAAAAACAACATTAGCCTTTTAAAAGCATATGGTTTTCTTAAGTTTTTATACTTACATAGGCTTTTTGGAACATGTCTGTCTTATTTCGACTCTAAAATAAAATTGAACTTAACCCAAGAAAACCCAAATATGTTTTTATTTGATCTGTATAGATTGGGTTATTTTTGTAGATTACACCATTAGAATGAAACCATTTTTTTCCATAATCATCCCTTTATACAATAAAGAAAAGCACATTAAAAACACCTTACAGAGTGTTCTTGACCAAAGCTTTTCAAATTATGAGGTTATTATCGTTAATGATGGCTCTACCGACAATAGTTTAAATCAAGTAAACGCTGTAATCGATGAAAGAATAAAGGTATATTCCATAGAAAACTCTGGCGTTTCTGCAGCCAGGAATTATGGGATAAAAAAAGCCCAAGCAGAGTATATAGCTTTTTTGGATGCCGACGATTTGTGGGAAAGCCACCATTTAAAAAATCTGGACGAACTTTTAAAGACTTTTCCAGATTGTGGACTTTATGCAACTGCTTATAACAGAAAACTACAAGATAAAATATTCAAGGTTAAGTACCATTTAATTCCACATGACACAACATGGATGGGTATTGTTTCTGATTATTTTAAATCAAGCATTTATAATCCCATAGCTTGGACTTCGGCTGTAATGGTTCCAAAAAAAATTCTGGAAACACTAAATGGTTTTGATGAAAATATTACCCTTGGAGCAGGAGAAGACACTGACTTATGGATAAGAATCGCTTTAAAATATCGAATTGCATTTCACAGTAAAGTAACTGCCATACATAATTTACATGCAGATAACAGATTATCTAATACAAATACCAACAAAAGAGCTTTCATAGATTTGAACAAATATGAAACATTTGCATCCTCCAACAGTTCATTAAAAAAATATTTAGATATAAATAAATTTTCTATAGGCCTACAATATAAGCTATCTGGAAACAAAGAAAGAGCCCAAACCATGTTTGAATCTTTGGATACAAGAAGCTTAAATAAGAAACAACTTTTTTTAATGAGATTAAACAGACCCTTGTTACACTTATTTGTAAAAATTCAAAATGGATTACGAACTATAAACATCAATTTAACCCCTTTTCACTAGAACAAATTCTTTGTAATTTCTAATATAATCAGATTCATCATATTCTTCAGAAGCCAAGACCAAGCATACAGAACCTGAAGAAAAGTTCTCCAGCTCACGCCAAATCCCATTGGGTATCAACAAACCTTTATTGGGCTTGTTTAAGGTTATTTTGGTTTTTTGGTTTCCATCGTCCAAAACCACATCAAAACTACCACTTAAAGCTATTAAAAACTGATATAGATTTTTATGTGCATGACCTCCTCTATAGGCATTACTGGGCACATCATATAAGTAATACACACGTTTCACAGAAAAAGGAATACAGTCTTTTTCAATAACAGACAGGTTCCCTCTACCTTTTTTATCTTCAATTTTTGGAATCTCTAAAATCTTTACTTCTTCAAGTTTTGTATTCATAGTGTTTTTTTAAAATCCTTAATCCCTTTTAAAGCCAACTTGACTTTTTCAAAAACGTCACTAAATTTAATATACTTGTTTTTTACAAGAAAGTATACGTATCGAACAATCCAAAAATAAGCTAGTTTTTTATACTTGTAATAGTTTAAAGCACCTCTGGCGTAAACAATCTCGTCATCACCTAACTTTCTACCTGAATTATGCTCTGAATGTGCAACTATAAAAGCATTGTTAAAATAAATTAATCCATTTTGTTTTAATATGTTTCTGCAAAAAAGAGATTCTTCTGCCGTAGGAAATGGAGCTCCCAGCCCAAACCTAACATCAAAAGTAATTTTTTTATTTAATATAAGTTTCCTGTTAATTGCCATTTCAATCGATGACATACCTCTTATTGTCTTCAGGTTGTGTTTACAGTCTTTAATTGGGTATTTCCTGAAATCATCACCTTTAAAGTTTTTGGCTTTAAAATGAATCAATGCTGCTTCAGGATACAACTTAAAAGCTTCCATTATTTTGTTTTCAAAGCCTTCCAAGTAAACAACATCGTCATCTGCAAGTAAACAAATATCTCCAATGGCATGTTGTATGGCTAGATTTCTACTTCGGCTCAAACCTCTTTCAAAGGCATTGATTACACGAATGTTGGGCTTATGGGAAACCAATAGCTTATGCTCACTGGTTTGATTAATTATCAAAAGATGGTAGTGCTCCAGATCATTGTTTTTAAACATGTTATCAATAAAATCCAAAGTGGTCCTGTTGGTTGTAGCCACCAAAATTTCAAAGGGAATATGAGTTTTTTCTGAAATGTTCATTGAAACGAGTATCTTTGAACAACAAAGGTATCAAAATAAGCATGCAAATACTTTTAATTGGAGAATTTAGTCGGTTGCATAATTCACTAAAAGAAGGCTTACAAAAATTAGGGCACGAAGTTGTTTTGGTAGGAAATGGCGACCTATTTAAAAACTTCCCTACCGATGTTGACCTATCTGTTAAAACCTGCAACAAGCCCGTTTTGCTCTTCTTTAGAAAAGCCATCCACAAACTTACCGGATTTGATATAGCCGACTTTGAAGTGGCTTATAAGTTTCATAAAGCCTTAAAACACCTTCAGGGTTTTGATGTGGTGCAACTTATAAATGAAGATGCCCTTTACATACATCCTAGATTGCAAATCCCTTTATTAGAAAAGCTTTTTAAACAAAACAAAAACCTGTTTTTGCTCTCTTGTGGAGACGATTTTGTAAACATAAATTACTTCTTGAAAGAACAAGAACCTTATTCCATTTTAACACCTTATTTAAATAACATAAAACTAAAAAAGCAATTTCGGTATTGTTTAAAATATGTCACGCCTGCTTACAGAAAACTTCACGGGTTTATTTATAAAAACAGTTGTGGCACCATAGCATCAGATATGGATTACCATATTCCTTTAAAGGGCAACCCCAAATATTTAGGGCTGATACCCAACCCAATAAACACAGATATTATTGAATTTACTCCTTGCCAGATTACTGATAAAATCCGTATTTTTCATGGTGTAAACACCCTATCACAAATAAAAA
Organism: Xanthomarina gelatinilytica; assembly: GCF_000348685.1. Lineage (GTDB taxonomy): Bacteria > Bacteroidota > Bacteroidia > Flavobacteriales > Flavobacteriaceae > Xanthomarina > Xanthomarina gelatinilytica. The sequence continues at coordinate 55,490 of NZ_ANLA01000013.1, forward strand.
AAGGATCCCATTTTTTTACGAAAGCCCTAGACATTATAAAAGAAACATATCCAGATAGAGTAGAAATTCATACCACCTACAACTTGCCTTATAAAGAATATATAGAAGTTTACAATCAAGCGCATATCCTTTTAGATCAAGTGTACAGCTACGATCAAGGATATAATGCACTAGAAGCCATGGCTAAAGGGAAAGTGGTGTTTACTGGAGCAGAACAGGCTTGGCTGGACCATTACAATCTAGAAAAAGACACAGTTGCCATAAATGCCTTACCTGAAGTGTCAAAAATTGTTGAAAAACTGGAATGGCTGATAGAAAACCCTAAATGTATTGAAGAGATCTCAAAAAACGCCAGAGCATTTATAGAAAAAGAACATCACTACCTAAAGATAGCAAACAGCTATTTAAAGATATGGGGAACGCATATTAAGAATTAGCGCTTAAATCGTTTTTATCTGGAATCACACCAAAAAGTGATGAGCTGAAAATGAGCAAAATCACACCATAATACATCACGTAGGTTACAAAATGTGCTATGGTTGCTCCTTTTACGCCATAGATGTCAATAAATAAAATACTGGAAACATAGAGAATGAGTACCGAAAATATTTCGGTTATAATATAATGCCAAAACATACGCTTTGCCAAAAACTGATAAGCAATAACTATGGACAATACTTTAACAAAATCTCCTAAAAGCTGCCATAAAAATAAGTCTTCCACTGGTTTAAATTCATTGGAAAAAACAATGGTAATAATATAATTTCTAAGGAAATAGATCACTAACAACCCTAAGGCAAATATGGGAATAATGGTTTTATAAAAGTTGAACACTTCACTTCTAAACTCTTTGGCATTGTCTATTTCCGAAAGCCTAGGCAAGATATAAAGCGTTAACAACGAACTAACAAACATGAGATAATATTTGGAAATCCGGTTCATGGCCTCCCAAAACCCAGCTTCCTTAAATCCTATATTATCAATGATGTAAGATCTAATGGCAATGGCCACCAAAGGCAAGACAATGGCAGAAAACAACGCCATTACAGAATATGAGCTCAGCTTTTTTATAATGCTAAACCTTACCTGACCTACTTTAATCAAAGACATTAAACTGCGTTGATTGACTATCCCTACCAAAGTAATCAAAAAGATTAGAGATTCTGAAATAACAACAGAAATCAAAGCGCCATCTATTCTATTTTTATATATTAAAATCAAGGTAACGGCCACACCTAAAATCTGACCAATGATATTTATAATAATCAGGATTTTAAACTTTGAAAAGCCATTCATTATTGAAAATGTAAACATATTCAATGTGTAAAACGGCAAAGCAATGGCCAGGACTTCAATGACGTAAGCATAATCGTTGTACTTCGGAAAAATAATATCGTTAATGTAGTCTGCATTAAAATAACACAGAAAAGACACCACAACTGTAGAGATAAAACCAAGATAGAAAGTAGAGGACAAGGTTTTACTTAACTCTACCGTATTGTTTTTAAACTCTGCTATATATTTTACCACGCCATTGTACAAGCCCAAAGTTGCCACAGACTGAATGGAATACACAAAATTTCTTAAGTTCCCAATAAGAGCCATACCTTCTGCCCCTATAAAATGAGCTATGGCATTAGAGGTTAGCAAACCTCCAACAATCCTGGTAATTAACGACACAGAATTTAAGGATGCTACTTTTATTAAAACATTATTGTTTATGTATTTAATAACTCTTTTCAATTAATAGGAATTTATTGCTTTTATAACCTTGCTTACTTCTTGTTCTGTCATTACTGGACTCATTGGAAGACTTACAACGGTTTCGTGAATGTTTTCTGTAACAGGTAAACTTAAATGATTAAAAGACACTAAAGCCTTTTGTTTATGAGGTGGTATTGGATAATGGATTAAGGTTTCAATATCCTGTTTTTTTAAATAAGACACAAAATTTTCCCTATCTTTTACTGTAACCACAAATAGGTGAAAGACATGGTTTTTAGAACCATCGTAAAATGGAAGCGCTATTTTATTTGTTGAAATGTCGCTTAAATAACGTTTGGCAATAGTTTGTCTTTTTTCATTATCTGCATCTAAGTATTTTAACTTCACATTTAAAAACATGGCCTGAACTTCATCCAACCTATTGTTAAAACCCTTAAGTTGATATTCATATTTTTTATCTGAACCATAGTTACGTAATTTTTTAATGGTCTCAAACAAAACAATATCGTTGGTTGTTATGGCACCTCCATCTCCCAATGCGCCTAAATTCTTACTGGGATAAAAACTAAAAGCTGCTGCATGACCTAAATTTCCAGCTTTTTGATTTATTAATTCTGAATCTTGAATTTTAAATTCAGAATTAAAAACAGCTCCATGGGCTTGTGCTGCATCCTCAATTACCAACAGTTTATGTTTTTCTGCCAATTGGTTTATAACTTCCATATTTGCCAATTGTCCATACAAATGCACAACCATAATGGCTTTAACATGTGGTGTTAGCTGTTTTTCAATGTCTTTAACCGAAATATTGAATGTGTCTCTTTCTGGTTCAATAAATATTGGATGCAATCCAGAATGGATAACAGACAATACACTGGCAAAAAACGTATTGGCTGGAAGCATGACTTGATCTCCAGGTTTTAAAATGCCCAATTCCAAGTAAGCTTTAAAAATTAAAGTTAAAGCATCCAAGCCATTACTGGTTCCCAAACAGAATTTGGTACCACAGTAGTTAGCAAAATCTGTCTCAAAAGTTTCTACTTCAGTCCCTAAGATATAATGTCCGGAATTTAAAAACTGTTGAAATTTCTGTTGAAATTCAGTTTCAAACCTTTTGTTTATTTGCTGAAGATCCAGAAATTTTATCATATTAGCGTATGGTTTAGCAAATGATGGTTTTTTGGAAAAACACTGTAAAAGTCTTGCGAAACACTACTTGCTCCAAAAGACTCTTTCCAAGCTTGCAAACCCGAATTTATTTGTTTTCCTTGGTTTACACTACACACACCAAAATCGAAATACGGTTTGCTTGCAAATACCTCATGAATTAAATGGTGAAATAACAGGTCCAAACTTCCCAATTTCTGCTTGGTATTGTTGGCAGAAATATATTGGGCGTGAGCCACTTTAACTGTCTCAAAAATGGTTGTGCCAGCCACAAGTTGCTTATCTTTGTAGACGTTAAACTGCCTGATGTTTTTAGGGAACTTGGATTTTAAATACCTTATTTCATCTAAGGTATGCACTGGCTCAACACCATGTTTTTCTTCTAGATTTGGTATGAGAATCTGGTTCCAAAACAACTCAAAATCTTGTTCCTCTTTAATTAGCAACTCATTTTTTTGTGCTTTTTTAAGTCCTCTTTTTCTATTGGAAGAATATACATCAATGGTTTGACCTGTATCGATGCTAAGTGTTAAATCCCTTCTTATAAGCTCTGCTTGAACCTTAAACAATAAATAATCCAGTTCATCACTTGGATGCAAATGGTAAATTTTTGGTGATGGCTTAATTATTATTTCTTCTATCCCAAGAGTGTCTATAGTTTCCAATAGCTTTTGGAATATTTGAAAAACCAGCTCAAGGCTTGCATGTTTGCCAATTATCAAACCTGCATAAGTTAATCCTTGATGCGAGTATAATATGTGATTTTTTATATTGGCAGGAAAGAGAGCCACGAGTTTTTTGTCATTATAAATAAGAAACGAGTGGTCTTGAAAACGGTCCTGATGGTATTCCATAAAATCCCGATGACACAAAAACGTACCATTTTTGGAAGCCATAATAAAACGGTTCCAATCGTTAGCGTATTTAGAAGTATATGTTACAACTTGAAGGTTGTTCATGTCTGTATTTATGAAAATCTAAAATTAAAGTTCTTTTCTTTCAAAAAAAATTTAAGCATCATTATTTTTAAAAAGATTTAATCATCAAACAAATTAAAAATAGTATTAAAAAAATAACACCAATGACCTTGATTATTTTTTAAGCAACCTAAATTTATCCCAAATCCCTCTTTCTTTCAAAAAGAACAAAATGGTAAAAATCATGATAAAATCAAAAGGGTAGCTATATCTGCTATTGGTGCCATAAACAACCATGGCTTGAAGAAAGGAAGGTGCAAAAACTAAGCAAACAAGCAATAAATCCACACCTACTTTTCTGTTGTAAATAGATTTTAATATTATAATTAGGCTTATTAAAAAGAAAAGCATGGTCAATAAAAAAAAGATGGTTTTTTGAACAGACCAAATATTTGCAACCATTTTATGAGCCCAAGGAAACCTAAAATTGCTGTCCACCCATAAAATACTGGGTTCCCAAAAATCTATCCAAGATCGTGTAAGCACTTGTTTGGCATAGGCTTTGGGATTAGCCATAATGGTAGCTTTGGCAAACTCTCCTAGTTCATGGGATAAGTCTATAAAACTCAAACCGTAACTTTCAAAAGCCTGGCCTTCACCATAAGCAATCCAAATACTCATGGCAACATCCCTTTTTCCTTGAATGGTTTCTTCTCTATGCTTTACATAAGGCTTGGCAATCCATTGGTATGCTTCTGGAGCATCTTCAGCAAAATACACACAGTTTTGAGACAAATTCAACCCCAAAAAAGTAGTGGACACAAAATAACCTGTATTTAACTTGTTAACATAAGACCAACCAAAATATGCCAGTAATGGAAAAACAAAAAGAATTAATTTCCTGCTTAAATATGTTTTGAAAGAGCACCTTTTTAAAACAAACAAACCAAAAATCAAAAAAGGCAAATAGGCAAAAAAGGGTTTAACCAATACCAACATCCCTAAAATGGCACTAAGTAAAAATTCCTTTTTAATATTTTGATTGTATGCGTAAGCAGGTTTGGAGATAAAATAAACAAGGACCGAAACAAAAAACAAAGAAATACTTTCCACCAAGATGGCAGTATCATAAAAAAACACGTTTAAAAACGATTGTAAAAAAAGCACTACATAAAAACTTTCTTTTTTTGTAAACTTAAAACCTATAAGGGTTTTGTACCAAAATAAAGACCCTAAAACACCCAATAAAAATTGGTACATGACAGCTATTCCTGCCTTTCCAAAAGCAAAGAGCAATAATAATGGATATCCAGGGCTTCTCTCTCCTGTATAACCCTCTAAGGAACCTGTGGCCATTTTTTTGGCTAGATTGTGATAACTTCCAGAATCTGGAAACCAACTGGCATGAGGATAAAATACAAGAAGCAAAACAAACCTAAAGGCAAGGCCAATAAGCAATAAATACAAAAGGTTTTTATCTTTAACAAAAAGGCTTTTTATGTTCTTGATAAGGTTTATCACTTGGTATTAAAGATAATTGGAATATTTAGCTGGTTTGTTGTTACTTAGTGTAAAAGTGAAAAAAAACAAATGAATCACTTTTTGGTAAATATAACAAACTTAACTTTTCTTAATTACCAAATAATACAAGTTTATAAAAACTATGGCTCCATTGGAGATGATAATGGGCCAAGACGTTTGCAACATAAACCCATAAGTAACAAAAAGAACACAACCAATGGTATTTACAATTCGAAGTTTATTGACATCTTTCATCATAAACGAAATCAATAAAGCTGCCATGGCAGCATAACCAACCCATTCGGTTAAAACAATTCCTAAAAATTCCATAATCTAAATGCTTTTTAAGTTGAAAAAAGAGGAATTCCATACTGGAACCCCTCTTTTTATATAATTATATAACTATTTAAATTAAATAGCTTTGTTTCTTTTGCGTTCCACTTCAGTTAATAAAATTTTACGGATTCGTAAATGATTGGGTGTTACTTCAACATATTCATCTTTTTGAATATACTCTAAAGCCTCTTCTAAAGAAAATTTAATGGCAGGAACAATTTTAGCTTTATCGTCTGCACCAGAACTACGTACGTTACTTAACTTTTTGGTTTTGGTAACATTTACAGTCATATCATCGCCACGGGAATTTTCTCCAATTACTTGACCTTCATAGATTTCTTCACCTGGATCTACAAAAAACTTACCTCTATCTTGTAATTTATCTATAGAGTAAGGGATGGCCTGACCTTTTTCCATGGATACCAAAGAGCCATTTTGACGTTCTGGAATACCTCCTTTCAAAGGCTGGTATTCTTTAAACCTATGAGCCATAATAGCTTCTCCAGCAGTAGCCGTTAACAACTGATTTCTTAAACCTATAATCCCTCTTGAAGGCACCATAAATTTACATACCATTCTATCGCCTTTAGCTTCCATGCTTAGCATCTCTCCTTTTCTGGTAGAAACCATTTCAATGGCTTTTCCAGAAACTTCTTCTGGTAAATCGATGGTCATTTCTTCTATAGGTTCACATTTTACACCATCAATTTCTTTTATGATTACTTGTGGTTGACCAATTTGTAATTCGTAACCTTCACGACGCATGGTTTCAATTAAAACCGATAAGTGTAAAACACCACGTCCAAAAACCATAAACTTGTCTGCACTATCTGTTTCTTGAACACGTAAAGCTAAATTTTTCTCCAGCTCTTTGGTCAATCTATCTTTTATATGTCTTGAAGTTACAAACTTGCCGTCTTTCCCAAAGAAAGGCGAATCGTTAATGGTAAACAACATGCTCATGGTAGGCTCATCAATGGCTATGGTTTGCAGTCCTTCAGGATTTTCAAAATCGGCAACGGTATCTCCAATTTCAAAACCTTCCAGTCCAACAATGGCACAAATATCTCCTGTTTGAACCTGCTCTACTTTTTTACGGCCCAAACCTTCAAAAACATGTAGTTCTTTGATTTTGGATTTTACTATGGAACCATTTCTTTTTACCAAGGAAATATTTTGTCCTGCTCTAAGGGCTCCACGGGTTAAACGTCCAATGGCAATACGTCCTGTAAAAGATGAAAAGTCCAAAGAAGTAATTAACATTTGTGTGTTCCCTTCAGGAATTTTTGGAGCTGGTATATGATCAATAACCATATCCAATAAAGGTTCAATGTTTTCTGTTTTTTGTTTCCAATCGGTACTCATCCAGTTTTGTTTAGCTGAACCATAAACCGTTGGGAAATCCAACTGCCACTCTTCTGCTCCAAGTTCGAACATTAAATCAAAAACAGATTCATGAACTTCGTCTGGTGTGCAGTTTTCCTTATCCACTTTATTGATAACCACACAAGGTTTTAAACCTAAATCGATGGCTTTTTGCAATACAAAACGGGTTTGTGGCATAGGACCTTCAAAAGCATCTACCAGCAACAACACACCATCTGCCATGTTTAGGACACGTTCTACTTCACCACCAAAATCGGCGTGACCAGGCGTATCTATTATATTGATTTTTGTGTCTTTGTAAATAACAGAAACGTTCTTGGAGGTAATGGTTATCCCTCTTTCACGTTCTAAATCGTTATTATCCAGAATCAAATCTCCAGTGTTTTCGTTTTCACGAAACAACTGGCAGTGGTACATAATTTTATCAACCAAAGTAGTTTTACCATGATCAACGTGGGCAATAATTGCAATGTTTTTAATATTAGCCATATAGGTGCTTTATTTTGAGCGTGCAAAGGTACACTATATTTTAGTAATTTTATCATTAAATTTTTGTTATTAGTTAATTAAATGTTATAGTTCTTAAAAATTATACTATCTGTTTGTATCTTTCGTTTATAAAATTGATTAATAGTAAATAGCCATACTAACCAATCTGTTAACCACAACAGGCTTTTTTACATCTGTAATAACATTACGGATTAAAACCCTATTTTAATATGAAAAAGCAGATTAGTAAATACTCGAAATTTATTCCTTATTTATACTTTATAGCAGCTGTTGCCTACTGGTTTACAGACGTTAATAAAAATGAAGGCATTACGGCCTATCCCATTTTATTGATTGCCATCCCTTTTGTGTGGCAGCTAATTAGGCCTAGCAAGCAACTAAACTTCTCTTTAGGGATTATTTTTGTATGTGTATCATCGTACATGATTTTAGCTTATTTAATAGATTTTTTCAACATTATCAGTTTCCCTGAAACCCTTAGCAACTTTATTATTTTGGGAGGTATGTTTGTTTTCACAAACTTTTTGATGTCGCTTTGGATGATACGAAATAGTATGAAAAAAGCTTTTTAAAAATATGTATCTTTGTGGCCTAAATTTAAGTGATTATGACTCTAAATGACGTGCCTAAAATAAAATTTACCAATTCCGATAATTTTTTCCTGCTTGCTGGACCTTGTGCCATAGAAGGTGAAGATATGGCTTTACGCATTGCCGAAAAAATCATAGCCATAACCAACAAACTTCATATTCCTTATGTCTTTAAAGGTAGCTTTAAAAAAGCCAACAGAAGTAGAATTGATAGTTTTACAGGTATAGGTGACGAGAAAGCCCTTAAAATACTACAAAAGGTATCCAACACTTTTGATGTACCAACCGTAACAGACATCCATGAAGTCTCTGATGCTGCCATGGCTGCAGCATACGCAGACGTGTTGCAAATCCCAGCTTTTTTGGTTCGTCAAACAGATTTAGTGGTGGCTGCTGCTCAAACCGGTAAGGTAGTAAACCTAAAAAAAGGACAATTTATGAGTCCGGAATCCATGAAACACGCGGTTCAAAAAGTAAAGGATGCAGGAAACGAAAAAGTTTGGATTACAGACAGAGGCACCATGTTTGGATACCAAGACATGATTGTGGATTTTCGTGGCATTCCAACCATGAGACAATATGCTCCCACTGTTCTGGATGTGACCCATTCCCTACAACAACCAAACCAAAGTGCAGGTGTAACTGGAGGCAGACCGGATATGATAGAAACCATAGCTCGTGCTGGAGTTGTCAATAATGTTGATGGACTGTTTATAGAAACCCATTTTGATCCTGCCAATGCCAAAAGCGATGGTGCCAATATGTTGCGTCTGGACAATTTGGAAAAACTATTAACCAACCTGGTTGCCATTAGAAAAACAGTAAACAGCCTGTAGTCATTTTATTTCCAGAAAGATTTTTCTTTGTGCAATTCAACTTCTTTAAGAATTGCGATAAGGACATCATCAGCAACTTCCTCTAAGGTTCTATAGCGAAGCGATTTCACTATTTTCCGGTTTTCACTTACCAGATAGCTATCAAATTTTTTCGCAAAATGGGCCGAATGCCAAAAACCCACATCCACATAATCTTTACTTTGATTTATGTAACAAATGGGTTTTTTTCCTATATAAAAACAAGGCAATCGCCATTTATACTTCAATTCGGCATCAGATAAGCTATGTTCAATCACAGCCTGTAGATGCATCATGATAGACCGATATGGTTCTTTTTGCTTTAAAATATATGCTTCGGCTGGTTTCATTTTTTTAAGTGCTGTATTTCAAAAATAATAAAATTAAATAGTGTCAGATTCAAAAATATTTATTTACTTTGTTTTTCAAAGTACTTTAATATGGAGCCAAAAGATTATTTGAAAGATATCACTGAGATAAAACAACTCATGAACAAATCCTCCCGTTTTATTTCCTTGAGTGGACTATCTGGTGTTTTAGCAGGAATTTATGCCATAATTGGTGCAACTGTTGCTTATTGGTTGGTAGAAGGCTATAGTGATGGAACACTAATACTGGAAGGAAAAACCTATGGATTGGTGTTATTGGATTTGGCATTAATAGCTTTCTTAAGCATTGTAACTGCTGTGGTTTTAACTACTAAAAAAGCCAAAAAACAAGACGAAAAAGTTTGGGACAACACCTCCAAACGCTTGGTAGTTAATTTTCTTATTCCATTGCTAACAGGTGGCATTTATATTTTAATAGTTTTAAACCAACAAAAATATGGACTGACTGCAGCCTTAATGCTCATTTTTTATGGTCTTGCTTTAATAAATGCATCAAAATATAGCATTGGCAATATTAGATATTTAGGCTTTATTCAAACGATTTTAGGCTTGATCTGTGCCTTGTTTCCAGATTACGGATTTTGGATTTGGGTTCTAGGGTTTGGAGTTATGCACATTATTTATGGCCTTTGGATGCACATTAAATTCGATACAAACTATTAATAATTTTTAAAAACATGATGATGACACAAAACAAAAGAGTCCCAATTATCTTAACTACTGCCACTATTTTACTATTGATCCCTTTTATTGCCATGCAATTTTCAACTGAAGTTAATTGGAGCGCATTCGATTTTTTTAACGCTGGAATTCTTTTATTTGGAACAGGGTTTCTCATAGAACTTGTTTTAAGAAAAGTAACCAAAAAACAAAATAGATGGATGCTACTTTTAATCATTATATCTTTGGTTCTTTTGACTTGGATAGAACTGGCTGTTGGTCTTTTTGGAACTCCCTTGGCTGGAAGTTAAAGAATAGTTTAAAATTTCCTCTTAAAAGGAACCATTATGAGCATCATTACAAACATAAACAAAGTATTCGACCATAGAATTAGGTTGGGCATCATGTCCATCCTCATGGTGAATGAGTATGCCGATTTTAATACTCTAAAAGAATTACTTGGTGCTACAGATGGTAATTTGGCAAGTCATGCCAAAGCGCTTGAAAAAGCTACATACATTTCGGTTGAAAAACAATTTATTGGCAGAAAACCCAATACACGATATGCAACAACAAAACTTGGCAGAGCTGCTTTTAAAAAACATATAGATGCACTTGAAAAGTTAATTAATACACAATAACATTTTTATCAATTTCCTATCAAACAGAATAATGTTAAATGAAATTAAACTTTAACAAAACATACTTTGTACTTTTTTCCATACTGTTTCTAGCGGAAATATTAATTGCAAAATATGTAGTTAGTGGTTTTATAAGACACACTTTTGGAGATTTCCTGGTGGTGATCCTTATGTATGGCTTCTTAAAAAGCTTTCTCCCTATCAAACCTCTAAAAGCTTCAATCTTGGTTTTGATAATTGCTTTTTGCATAGAATTTTTACAGTTATGCAACCTGCTGGAATGGTTAAACCTGCAAAACAACACCTTAGCCAAGCTTGTTTTAGGAAGTACGTTTCAAGTAACAGATTTGTTGGCATATACCTTAGGCATCCTTTTGGTTTTAATTGTTGAATACAAACAAAATAATTAGTAGAGTAAATAAATTTCAAGTACAAATTAGCACATTGCCTAGCTAAGAATTTACAGTATTAAAATCCGATGTAACCTTATAACAAACCAACCAGGAACAATACTGAAATTCTTTCGTCGCTTGCAGTAAAATCAGCTTTTACAAAAACATCCAAACCTGTCTATACAGCAGGTAAAGTTATTAACTGGAAGTATAAAACTTAAGCTTCCCTGTTTTTTTCTTGAATTCTCTTAACAATGGTTGCTGCGGTATTTCTTGGAATAAATCGTGGCAAGGTGGCCAATAATTTATTGAATTTCCCTGGAATGGCATAGACTTTCCCTTTGTTCATGGCTTTATAACCGTAAGCTGCCACTTCTTTGGCATTGGCCATATTGAAGGTTATTTTATTCTCCGATGAAGCATTGGATACCACCTTTTGAAACGATGTCTTGGTTGGCCCTGGACACAGGGCTGTTACCGTAACTCCGGTACCTTTAAGCTCGTTCGCAACAGCCTCAGAAAAGGATAAAATATAGCCCTTGGTTGCATAATACAAGGACATAAGTGGTCCTGGCTGGAAAGCTGCAAGAGACGATAGATTAAGGATTTTTCCAGAACCTCTTTGAATCATGTCTTTTAAAACCAATTTGGTTAAATGGGTAGTGGTGATAACATGCAAATGCAGCATTTGTTTTTCGCGTTCCCAATCGGTTTCCCAAAAGGAACCGAACAAACCAAAACCAGCATTGTTCACCAAAACATCTATGGGTAATCCCTTAAGTTCTAACATGATTTCTTCGGAAATATTGACCACACTTAAATCCTTGGCATAGATCTGAACGTTCACAGCAAAATCAGTCTCTATACCTTGTTTGACTTCTTGTAGCTTTTCTGCATCAATATCTATTAATACCAAATTGTAACCATCTTTAGCCAACAAAAGTGCCAGTTCATACCCCAAGCCTGAAGCTCCTCCTGTTATTAAAGCTGTTTTACTCATTTTAATAAAAAGACATTATTTGCCATCCACATAATCCTGTAAATACGAAAACTTCTCAGTCAATTTCCCGTTTTCGGTTATTTTGGCACGTTTTAGAATGCCACGTTCATCTTTATTGAAAAATGCTGGGATAACGTGTTCCAAAAACATGTCTCCAAAGCCTTCACTGGCATCTTTGGGCAGTTCGCAAGGTAAATTGTCTACTGCCATAACGGTTATGGCGCCTTTGGCGTTGAATGCCACTTCGGTTTCAGTTTTGGGATCATACCCATAAAAAGGGTCTGCAATGGTTGAAGCCCTTAAAGTTGAAGCCACTGGCCCATCCACATCGCAAGATATATCTGCCACCAGGTTTATTCTAAAGTCAGGATGTTTGGCATCTTCCCTAGTAAACAAATAGGGTGCATTGTTGCCATAAAAATGACCTGCAATAAAGTAATCTGTTTGTTTTGCATAAGGCATAAAATTACTCTCATACCCACTTGGATCTTTATAAAACTCCTGTTTAAAACCTACTTTCCCATCTGTTCGTTTATTGTACTCCATAACATCTGCCATACAATAAACAGGCTCCGAAAAGTTAGTGGTTAGGTATAGGGCATCACTTACTTGTTTTATTTTTAAATGATCCAGAATTTCTTTGGCACCTTGGGCCACTTTTCCTGTGCCAGTTAATACAATTTTAATATTGGGAATGGTAATTTTATCCAGTTCTGCTTTTACTTCATTTAAATCCGCCAAGGTTTCCACCTTTGGCAAATGGAACAAGCCATCCCTTAATCCCAAAGCCCTAAAACCATTATAAGCTCCTACCAAACCTGCATAGCGACCAAAACCTATTAATCTGGAACCACTTTTTTTCACAATGGTTTCATGATCGTACATATCAATGTTCTTTTCAAGCATGGCTTGAAGCAGTTTACGGTTATAAGGCTGTTTTTTTATGGTATGGGAAAAATAAAAGTACTTTTTATTTGGAATTAAAGCCTCAATGGGAACTTCCTTAACTCCCAACATAACATCACAGTCACTCACATTATTGCTTACCTCAAAACCCAAGGCTTTATATGCTTCATCTGGAAAGATCCTAATATCACTGGATTCCACTTTAAAAACTGCTTCAGGAAATTGCGCTCTGGCTTCTGCTAACTTTTCAGGTGAAAATACCACACGTCTATCTGGTGGATTTTTTCGTTCTTTGATGATGGCAAACTTCATACTCATGCAAACAAATTTTATTTTTTGATTCAACCACATGTAGTGAGTCTAAACTGACAAATTTACATTTGGTATAGATTTTGCACGAAAATACATGGATTTATGAAGTTGCACAACATTTTTTTATTAACTTCGCCATCCTTTTTAATGAAACTTGGGGTCGACTGGTTTTGACAGCGAGATTAATGAAATGGTAAGCACGTCGTGTAATGACTTTGAAACACGTAAAAGGCTAGGTCAAACATTTAAACGGCGAGAATAACTACGCTTTAGCTGCCTAATCTGAATTACAGTAGGATTGGCCTAGGTACACAAGGTGTACAAGCTAAATGTCTCCAGAAAGCCTTGGTTAGTGGCGTTCTATTTAGAGGCATCGTAAAAATTAACCAAGATAGTGCAGTGCTTTGATGCACTTTCGAGATTAAAAAGCTAAGTTGTAAGTAGGTTGTCTGTAACCAGCTTACAATCGAAAAAACAAGAACAGAATAAACGTGTAGAAAGCCCTTTGGTTACTTGTTTGGACGAGAGTTCGATTCTCTCCGACTCCACAAGCAAAGCAACTCTGTTGCGATTTTCAGCATAAAAGCTCAATAAGTTCTACTTGATTGAGCTTTGTTGTTTAAAAATGCTTGGACTGAAATATTGGAATTTTGTATAAAGGATTTTCATATAACTTTTAAAACCAAAAAAGCCACTATAACAACATGCTATAGTGGCTATTTTTATGTAAACTAACGGCTAATTAATTAGCTTGTATCCTTTTGGAGTTCTGTAACCTCATGAGCTCTTGTTGGATCTCCCTACTTCTATTCATGAATTTTTCAAATTTTTGACGCCTCAATTCTGCGCGTTCCTTCATCCTTTTGTTAAAGGCTTCCTCTCTCTCATGTTTTCGCTTCCAGATGGCTTCTCGTTTTTTATCTTCCAATGCCACTGTTCTATAGGAATACCAATAAAAAAATAAAAACATTCCTGCAAGAATTAACAATATAACAAACCCATTCATCATAATAATATAATTTTAAGTTAATAAAAATTTGACGTTTATATGAATTAAGATTTGGGAAGACTATGCTATTCATACATGCTTACTTAAATCTATTAAAATAAATTAAAACACTACAAAAGAACAGATTAAGATCCAAAATTTTAGTTGAACGTCAGTTTTTTATAAATATTATTATAAAAAATAAAGAAAAAACCTTTTTTGAAAATTCAATATGGGAAATTGAAGTATGTAAAAAATCCTTGTTAAAAAATTAATTTGAAAGCTCTACACCATAACCTTGGTGTTTCCATTGAGTGATACCTCCTTCCAGATCGTAAACTTTTACAAATCCTGCTTCTATAAGTTTTTCTGAACAAGCTGCGCTTCTACGTCCAGATTTACAATATAAAATTACAGGTTTGGTTTTGTCCAGTTCTAAAATATCCTCTTCAAATGTATCTGAATAAAAGTTAATGTTTTGAGCATCTTTAATGAAGCCCTCTGAAAATTCTTCTGGTGTCCTAACATCTATCAATTGAACTTCTTCCAGTTCCAGTATGGATTGCATCTCTTCGGCTGTTACAATTTTCACATGGTCGTTTTTAGTCTCTTTGCAACCTAAAACCACAGCCACGAACAAAATACTAAATAACAGATGTTTCATTGTTGGTATATTTTATGTTAATTAATGGCAAACAAGATGTACTCTATAAGGTTTCAACCTCACCTTTCCATTCGCAAAACCCTCCCAACAGATTGTAGGTGTTTTCAAAACCTAACTGACTCATAATGGCACAGGCTTGAGCGCTTCTTCCTCCTGAACGGCAATATACATAATAGTTTTTGCTCTTATCCAAGGCCTCTAATTGCTCCATAAATTCTTGTGGAAGATAGATGTCTATATGCTTGGCATTTTTAATAAAGCCTTCCTCTACTTCCTCTAAAGTCCTTACATCTATAATTAAAGCATTGGTATCCTTAGATAATTGTTCTTGCCACTGTTCTTGGTTTAAGTCTGCCATGAAATACTATTTTATATAAATTTCAACAAAAATACTATTTCTAAATAAAAAATGACTAAAAAAAGTTGAACAGATACCTTGAACTTTTTATGAACATTTAAACTTTTATGGTACAGCCAATGGCTCTGGTATGTGTTTCTGTAATTGGTTTTCCAGCCAATAAAGCATCTACGGCATTCTCAACATAAGCTTGATTTACAGATTCTGGGTTTTGATAATTATCGTCTATAGCACCAATATATTTTACCTGGTTTCCTTTTTTAGTCTTTTGCAAAACATATACATGTGGTGTTTTTACCGCGCCATATTTTGGATAAACTTCTTGGTTTGTATCCATTAAATATGGAAATGTAAAACCTTTTGCTTTGGCTCTGGCTTTCATGGCCTCCATACTGTCTCCAGGGCTGGCTGCTGGATTATTTGGCATAATGGCTATAACTGGATAACCTCGAGAAGCGTATTTTTTATCTAAAGCAATAATCCTATCTTCATAAGCCACTGAAAACGGACAGGTATTGCAGGTAAATATAACAATAAAGCCTTTTGCCTGACTGTAATCTGAAAGGGAAACCATGTTTCCATCTACATTCTCCAACTTAAAATCTGTGGCAATATCTCCTACTTTATAACCGTTTTCTAAAGATGTAAAAACTGAAATGAGCATCATTGCCATAACAGCAGTAAATGTTTTTAATGTATACATAATGTTTATTTTATAAATTGTTTTACTTCGTTTTCCAATTCTTTGTAAGTAAATGATTTTTCAAAAAAATGACGCTTTTCCCTGTTGTAAATAAGCGTTGCTGGAATCGCTCCAGACCAATCTGGATGAACCTGTGGTATCCAAG
Source organism: Xanthomarina gelatinilytica (assembly GCF_000348685.1). Lineage (GTDB taxonomy): Bacteria > Bacteroidota > Bacteroidia > Flavobacteriales > Flavobacteriaceae > Xanthomarina > Xanthomarina gelatinilytica. The sequence continues at coordinate 71,654 of NZ_ANLA01000013.1, forward strand.
AGTTAAAATTGGCATCATCCAAAGCTACAACTTTAGTTTGTAATTTCTTCTCTTTTAAAAAGGGTTTTAAACTTGTTTCGTAAGTCTTTGGAAAATCCAGACTAACCAGAATAACTTCCACTTGCTCATTTTTATATTGTGTATTCAAATCTTCAAAATATGGCAGCTCCTTAACACATGGTGCACACCAAGTGGCCCAAAAATTCACCACATAGGTTTTGTTGGATGTTGTGTTTAAAAAATTTTTCAATCCATCAAAATCATAAATTTCCAAGTCCATTTGCTGGACTTCGGCCTGTAAATCTGCTTTGGCAACTGCCTTGGTGTCATTTTTACAGGCAAACAGCAATAGCATTAATAATGGAAGTATAAATCTCATGACCTAAAATTAATAATGGAACTTATTGTTTTTCAAACTTTAACAAAACATTATGCAGTTTGTTACTAAAATACAAAATACCAACAACTTGAAAACCCTTCAGAACATTTTATGCAAATTAATTTGAAAAAATCAATTACATGACTATATTTGACACACAATTAAACAAACATGAAAACAATTTTAAATCATACTTGGTGGTGGAACTTTCGAAACTCGAACTTCGTGAAGTAACCCTTTTGTATATTTAAACCATAATATTAAGGCTTGTCATTCACGACAAGCCTTTTTTTTGTAAATTAATTTAAGCCCTTCCCTCCTTAGGGAAAATGACACTAGCACATAGATATGAAAACATTCAGTCTTTACACTCATTATAAAAAAATACTTGCAGACACCTTGACCCCTGTTAGTATTTACCTTAAAATACGTGATAAGTTCCCCAACAGCATTCTCTTGGAAAGTAGTGACTATCACGCTAACGACAACAGTTTTTCTTATATCTGTTGCAACCCCATTGCCACCATTAAGGTACTAGACAATAAAATCACACAAACGTTTCCAGATGGAACTGTTTTTAAAAACAATATCAACAAAAACACACAAGTTCCCGAGGTGATCCATAAATTTTCGAAGCGCTTTAAAGTACAATCTGAAGAAAATTTTAAATTTATCAACAACGGGATTTTTGGTTACATGGCCTATGATGCCGTTAGGTATTTTGAAGATGTGGATATTTCAAAAAAAGAGGGCCATTTAAACATTCCTGACATGTATTATGCCGTGTACCAAAACATCATAGCCATCAATCACTTTAAAAATGAAGCTTATATTTTTGCACATTGTTTTAATGCTGAAAACAACATTGATGACATTTTACAACTTATAAAATCTAAAAACTTTGCTGCATTTGCTTTTGCCAAACAAGGGGAAACCACTTCCAATTTAACCGATGAAGAATATAAACAACAGGTAAATTTAGCCAAAAAGCATTGTGCCAGAGGTGATGTATTTCAGTTGGTGCTTTCAAAAAAATTCTCTCAATCCTTTAAAGGGGACGAATTTAATGTATATCGTGCCTTAAGAAGCGTCAATCCATCGCCATACTTGTTTTATTTTGATTATGGCGATTTCAAAATTTTTGGAAGCTCTCCCGAAGCACAACTCATAATCAATAAAGACAAAGCCGAAATCCATCCAATTGCGGGTACTTTTAAACGCACAGGACATGATGAAAAAGATGCTGAGCTGGCAAAAAAACTCGCTCTGGACGATAAAGAAAACTCTGAACATGTCATGCTGGTAGATTTGGCCAGAAATGATTTAAGCCGACATGGAAGCAACGTTAAGGTGGAAAAATATCGGGAAGTACAATTCTTTTCACATGTCATCCATTTGGTAAGTAAGGTAACAGGAACAAAACATAAAAACACCACCACCATGCAAGTGGTAGCAGACACCTTTCCCGCTGGAACCTTAAGTGGTGCACCAAAACACAAAGCCATGCAACTAATAGAAAAATACGAAAAAACAAGTCGGGAATTCTATGGAGGAGCCATAGGGTTTATGGATTTTGAAGGCAATTTCAATCATGCCATTATGATCAGGACCTTTTTAAGTAAAAACCATCAATTGCATTGGCAAGCCGGAGCTGGTTTGGTATCAAAATCAGAACCTGAAAACGAATTACAGGAAGTATATAACAAATTGGGTGCCTTAACAAAAGCCATAGAATTAGCTGAAAACATATAAGCATGAAATGTCTGTTAACACATTTACAAATCATGAAACCTGTTTCTTTAAACATACCATCAGACCATTAACATACAACAAACAGTTACAGATGAAAAACATATTAGTCATAGACAATTACGACAGTTTTACCTACAACCTAGTACATTATTTGGAAGAGTTAGGATGCCAGGTAACCGTAAAACGAAACGATCAATTACATTTGGATGAAGTTGAAGCTTTCAACAAAATTGTTTTATCTCCTGGACCTGGAATTCCTGATAAAGCAGGTTTGCTTAAACCCATAATTTCTAAATACGCGGCAACAAAAAGCATCTTGGGTGTTTGTTTGGGGCAACAGGCTATAGCCGAAGTCTTTGGTGGCAAACTCATTAACTTGGACACTGTTTTTCATGGTGTGGCAACCAAAGTAACAACCTGTGTAACCGATGAGATATTATTTAAAAACTTAGATCAAACTTTTGAAGTTGGAAGATATCATTCTTGGGTGGTCGATGTTCATTTACCTGAGGTCCTGGAAGCCACTTCTTTCGATGAACATGGTCAAATCATGTCTTTAAGACATAGGTTTTTTGATGTTAAAGGTGTGCAATACCATCCAGAATCCGTATTGACTCCCAATGGGAAAAGGATCTTGGAAAATTGGGTGAATCAATGAATAATGGCATGCTGAATTTACAGAAGCATCTTTTAACAAGTGCTTCTAGTTTTTCGATTTTTAAAAACAAAATTAAAAAATTCCTTCTGGAAGGAAATGAATATGAAACAAATACTAAACAGATTAATCAACCAGGAAAGTATCTCCAGTGAAGAAGCCAAACAAGTTTTGGTGAACATTTCCAAAGGCGATTATAATCAAAGCCAAATTGCGTCTTTCTTAACTGTTTTTATGATGCGTAGTATAACTATTGAAGAATTATTCGGTTTTAGGGATGCGCTTTTAGAATTATGCGTTCATATAGATTTAGAAGCATATAATGCCATAGATTTATGTGGTACAGGTGGCGATGGAAAAGATACTTTTAATATTTCCACTTTGGCCTCCTTTGTTACAGCTGGAGCAGGTATTCCTGTTGCAAAACATGGAAATTATGGTGTTTCCTCTGCTTGTGGTTCTTCAAACGTAATGGAACATTTAGGTGTAAAATTCACTTCAGATAAAGATTTTTTAAAACGAAGTTTAGATGAAGCTGGGATTTGTGTGCTACACGCGCCTTTGTTTCATCCTGCCATGAAACATGTGGCTCCAATAAGAAGGGAACTTGGGATAAAAACCTTTTTTAACATGTTGGGGCCTATGGTCAACCCTTCCTTTCCCAAACATCAAATGGTTGGTGTTTTTAATTTGGAATTACTTCGCATGTATGGGTATCTTTATCAAAATACCAATAAAAATTATACCATCATTCATGCTTTGGATGGGTTTGACGAAATCTCACTAACAAGTCCTGCAAAAGTGGTACAAAAAAATTCAGAATATATTTTAACCCCAGAAGATTTTGGACTGGAAACTTTAAATCAAAACGAAATACATGGTGGGAATACTGTAGCAACTTCAGCTAAAATATTCACACACATATTAAAAGGTCAAGGTACAGACTCCCAAAATAATGTTGTTTGTGCCAATGCTGCCTTGGCCATCGCTACCGTTACAAATAAAACAGTAGCTGATGGTTTTGTAATGGCCAAAGAATCCTTAATGAGTGGTCGCGCTTTAAACAGCTTTAAAACATTGGTGAAACTAAGTAATAAAAAATGAATATTTTAGATAAAATAGTAGCAGACAAACGCATTGAAGTCACTCTTAGAAAACAACTCATTCCTGTTTCACAATTGGAGCAATCTGTATTGTTTGAAAGACCTACAATTTCGCTTGCTTCAAAGCTTAAAAATAGTACTACAGGTATTATTGCAGAACACAAACGTCGTTCTCCTTCAAAATCTGTAATCAATCAAAACTTAAATGTTTTCGATGTTGCAAAAGGATATGAAAATGCAGGTGTTTGTGGTATGTCTGTACTTACAGATTCAAAATATTTTGGTGGCTCTTTAGACGATTTACTTATAGCCAGAGCAAGTTGCAATCTACCATTATTACGTAAAGAATTTATTATTGACGAATATCAGATATTAGAAGCTAAAGCTTATGGTGCAGATGTTATTTTACTAATTGCAGCAATATTAACCAAAGAAGAAATAAAGCAGTTTTCTGAATTCGCAAAAAGCCTGAATTTAGATGTGCTCCTAGAGGTTCATAACGAAGAAGAATTGCATAAATCAATCATGCCAAGTTTAGATATGTTTGGTGTAAACAATAGAAACTTAAAAACATTCGATGTTAGTTTAGATACAAGTAAAACCCTAAGCCAAATAATGCCAAATGAATTTGTAAAAGTATCTGAAAGTGGCATTAGCAGTGTTGATGCTATTAAAGAATTACAACCATTTGGATATAAAGGGTTTTTGATTGGGGAGAATTTTATGAAAACAGATGACGCTGGGAAAAGTGCAGCAAAATTTATAAAAGATTTAAAATTATGAAACTAAAAATCTGTGGCATGAAATATCCGGATAACATCTCTCAAGTGGCGCGACTTCAACCAGATTATCTCGGGTTTATTTTTCATGAAAGATCGCCAAGACACTTTGAAGAAAAAATTCCAGCATTGTCCGATCAAATTCAAAAAGTAGGTGTTTTTGTGGATGAAAAGGTAGAATTTATTTCTGGCCAAATTGATAAACACAAATTATCTGCTATCCAATTACATGGTCATGAATCCCCTGAAACTTGTCGTCTTTTAAAATCATCTGGTGCCAAAGTGCTTAAAGTCTTTTCCATAAAAAATGAATTTGATTTTTCGGTTTTAACACCTTATGAAGACGTTTGCGATTACTTTTTATTTGATACCAAAGGAAAATTACCAGGAGGAAATGGTTATAGGTTCGATTGGTCGGTTTTGGAACAGTATCCATCAACCAAACCTTATTTTTTAAGTGGTGGCATTGGATTGGATCAAGTAGATAATTTAAAGCATTTTCAAAATAGCAAAGCATCAAAATTCTGCCATGCCATTGATGTTAATAGTCAATTTGAAATTGAACCAGGATTTAAAGACATTCAATTATTACAAGAATTAAAATCTCAATTATGAGTTACAACATAAACAATAAAGGTTATTATGGAGAGTTTGGTGGTGCTTTCATTCCAGAAATGCTCTATCCAAATGTGGAAGAACTACGTCAAAATTATTTAAAAGTGATGGCTGAGCCAGAATTTCAAAAAGAGTTTGATAAGCTTTTAAAAGATTATGTGGGTCGTCCTTCACCTCTTTATTTTGCAAAGCGGCTTTCTGCAAAATACAATACCAAAATTTACTTAAAACGCGAAGACCTCAACCATACAGGAGCTCATAAAATAAATAACACCATAGGGCAAATTCTCATGGCAAAACGTTTGGGCAAACAGCGCATTATTGCCGAAACTGGAGCTGGACAACATGGTGTGGCAACAGCAACGGTTTGTGCTTTAATGGGTTTGGAATGTATAGTATATATGGGAGAAATTGATATTGCCAGACAAGCACCAAATGTGGCACGAATGAAAATGCTTGGCGCTACTGTTATTCCTGCAGTATCTGGAAGCAAAACCCTTAAAGACGCTACCAACGAAGCCATTAGGGATTGGATCAATAATCCTGTAGATACTCATTACATTATTGGTTCTGTGGTTGGACCTCATCCCTATCCAGATATGGTCGCGCGTTTTCAAGCTGTGGTTTCTAAAGAAATACAATGGCAATTAAAGGAGCAAGAAGGAAAAACAAAACCAGACTATGTTATTGCCTGTGTTGGTGGAGGCAGTAATGCTGCCGGTGCCTATTATCATTTTTTAGAAGACACAAATGTAAAACTTATTGCTGCGGAAGCTGCTGGAAAAGGCATTCAATCTGGTGAAAGTGCTGCCACTTCCGTGTTGGGAAATGAAGGCATTATCCATGGCAGCAAATCCTTGTTGATGCAAACCAAAGATGGACAAATTACAGAACCCTATTCCATTTCTGCTGGATTAGATTATCCTGGTATTGGCCCCATGCATGCACATTTATACAAAACTGGTCGCGCAGAATTTATCTCTATAACAGATGATGAAGCTATGAAAGCTGGATTGGAATTATGTAAACTAGAAGGCATTATTCCTGCTATTGAAAGTTCTCATGCCTTAGCAATTTTCGAACAGAAAACATTTAAACCAAATGATGTGGTGGTCTTGAGTTTATCTGGTCGTGGCGATAAAGATTTGGAAACATATATAAACTATTTCAACTTATAAATTGTGAACAGAATCAATCAGAAATTACAAGAAGACAAAAAGCTTTTATCCATTTATTTTACAGCTGGTTATCCTGAGCTTGATAACACAGTTACCATCATTCAAAATTTAGAAAAAAGTGGTGTTGATATGATTGAAATAGGCCTACCCTTTAGCGATCCTCTTGCTGATGGCCCAACCATTCAGGCAAGTTCCACACAAGCGCTTAAAAATGGCATGACTACTGATGTTTTATTCAAGCAATTAAAAGACATTAGAAAGTCTGTTAACATTCCATTAATCATCATGGGATATTTTAATCCAATATTGCAATATGGCGTTGAAGCTTTCAGTAAAAAATGTGCAGAAATTGGTATCGACGGACTCATTATTCCAGATTTACCTATAGAGGTTTACAATGAAGCCTACAAGACTGTTTTTGAAAAATACAAGCTTTTAAATATATTCCTAATCACTCCACAAACTTCAGGGGAACGTATCCGTTTTATCGATTCTGTTTCCAACGGATTTATCTACATGGTAAGTAGTGCCAGTGTTACAGGAAATAGTTCTGGTTTTGGTGAAGAACAAACACAATATTTTAAGCGCATTGCCAACATGAAACTTAAAAACCCTCAAATTGTTGGCTTTGGGATTTCAGACAACAAAACGTTTTTACAAGCTACACAAGATGCCAAAGGTGCCATAATAGGAAGTGCGTTTATTAAACACCTATCAAAATTTGGAACCAATAAGATACCCGAATACATCAAGCAAATCACAAAGTTATAGATTCTTACAATTTTAATATCTTTATAACTTCTATATAAACACCTTAAAAAAAATAAATGAAAAAAATTACCACGTTTCTCATTCTATCTATTTTAACTATTTCTTTTTCTTGTAAAAACGAATCTAAAGAAATTACTAACACTGCCAGTACAGCAACTGTATATTATGGTGGAGACATCCTAACCATGGAAGGTGAAGAACCTGAATATGCCGAAGCATTGGTTGTTAGGGATGGTAAGATAGAATATGTTGGCACCTCCTCAAAAGCCATGGAAATTGCAGGAAAAGGACATGTTATGAAAAACCTGCAAGGCCATACGCTTATTCCTGGACTCATAGATGGTCATGTGCATGTTTCAAATTTTGGCCCTCAAGCCATTGGCGCTCAAATATTGCCTCCTCCAGATGCTGGAGCAAAAGACATTCCTACATTGATCAATATTTTACAGGAATGGAACACACCTGAAAACAGAAGCCTAACAGGATGGATTTTTGGCATGGGTTTCAACGATTCTGTTCTTGAAGAAAAACGGTTTCCAACCAAACACGACTTGGATAAGGTATCTACAGAATATCCTGTTATGATTACCCATATTTCTTTACATTTTGCCGTTGTTAATTCCAAAGGCTTGGAGTTACTGAATATTACTTCCGAAACCAAAGATCCTGAAGGAGGCCTTATTAGACGTGAAAAAAACGGGGAACCAAATGGTGTTTTGGAAGAATTGGCTGCCGTACCATATATGGCAAAGGTGCTAATGCCTTCCTCAAAAGAGGTGGCAGACAAATTTTTTGAAGCTGGTATAAACATGGCCATGTCTTATGGCTACACGACTGCCCAAGATGGAAGAACCATGCAAAACCATGAAGATTTGGTGGCCAAAGCAGAATCCAACCAGTTAAAAATTGATGTTGTAAGTTATATTGATTACCTGTTTGTGGATGACTATATGTCTTCCAAATGGTATAGTAACACCTACAACAATCATTATAGAATAGGTGGCATGAAAGTAACTCTTGATGGTTCGCCTCAAGGCAGGACTGCCTGGAGAACACAACCTTATCTCCTACTCCCAGATGGCGCTAAAAAAGGATATTCTGGATATCCTGCTATCCCTCAAGACAGCATCGTTTCCAGTATTTATGAAAAAGGCTTTAAAAACAATTGGCAAATTTTAACTCATGCCAATGGAGATGCTGCCATAGATCAGATGATTCGGACCATGAAACCCCTAACAGAAAAATACAACAACCAAGATAGACGTAACGTATTGATTCATGGACAATATGTAAGAGAAGACCAACTGGATTCTTTAAAGGAAATGGATATTATTGCCTCTCTGTTTCCTTTACATACCTTTTATTGGGGAGATTGGCATAAAGAAATAATTGGGGATAGTTTAGGGAACAAAATAAGCCCAACAAAAACAGCTCTCGATAAAGGCTTAAAACTAACCATACATACTGATGCTCCCGTGGCTTTACCCAATTTAATGCGTGTTCTATGGACTGCTTCCAAAAGGGAATCGCGTTCTGGGGAAATAATTGGCATAGAAGAAAGACTCACACCATACCAAGCCTTAAAAGCCATTACCATTTGGTCTGCTCACCAACATTTTGAAGAAAATTCCAAAGGCTCCCTTAAAGCTGGCAAACTTGCAGATTTGGTTATTTTGGACAAAAACCCTTTAAAAGTAGACCTGTCAGATATCAAAGATATTGTGGTATTGGAAACTATTAAAGAAGGAGTGACCGTTTATAAAAAATAATTAAAAATGAGTTGTATGATACCTTTTGTTTCAAATAGAATAAAACTATCATGCGTATTGTTCTTGCTTTTTAATGTGTTTTCCTGGTCCCAAAATGATAGTATTGTATTAAAAAATAAAGATAAAATTGTTGGGGAAATAAAATCTTTGGACAAAGGCGTACTCACAGTTAAAACCGATTATAGCGATTCGGACTTTAAAATAACTTGGCTGGAAGTTATAAGTGTAAGAAGTGAACAAACCTATTTACTTACCTTGTCTGATGGCAGCAGAATCAATAGTACGCTCTATACCAAACCTGGAGACACAACAAAAGTGACTTTAAAAGACGAGTTTGAACTTACAACCGATATTAAAAACATTGTCTATATAAAACCTGTTAAAAACGATTTCCTGTCAAGGTTTGTAGCTTCCATTTCCTTAGGTTACAACCTTACAAAAAGCAACAACCTCCATCAATTTTCCGTTAGCAGTAATTTAAGTTACACGGCTTATAAATGGCTCTTTACTGCTGGCTTTAATTCTGTAAGAAGCAACCAGGACGATGTAGAGGAAACCCAACGTACAGATGCCAATATAGGTATTAAATATTTTATGAAGAATGATTGGTTTTACTCCACTTCAGCAGATTTTTTATCCAACGATGAACAAAAATTGGAACTGCGTTCCACAATAAAAGGTGGTCTTGGAAAATACTTTACCCATACCAACAGATTGTACTTTGGTGGAGGGTTTGGTTTGGCGTTCAACAATGAAAAATATACAGACGAGTCCAGCACCAACCGAAACTCCCTGGAAGCTTATGGCACTTTAATGTTGAACATTTTCGACCTAAACGATTTAAGCCTAAGCACAGATGCAACATTATATCCCAGCTTAACCGAAGGTGGTAGATACAGGTTGGATTACAACCTTAATTTTAAATACGATTTACCCTTGGATTTCTTTTTAAAACTAGGCTTATCTTACAATTATGATAGTAAACCTGTGGAAGGAGCTTCCAGTTCTGATTATGTGTTTCAATCGTCCTTTGGTTGGGAGTTTAATTGATAAAGAACCATATTTTTGATGATTTCTGAAAAAACAACATCACAACCTTGGTTTTTTATTTTATTTAACATTTAACCAACTGATTTTAAGACCGTTTTAATACTTTTTTAATCCTTATTTTCTATATTATTAGTGAACTAAAAAAATAAAAAACATGGGAACAATAAAAGATAAAAAGAAATTTAAACCAACAAAAGAGCAAAGCAACCCTACAAATCCTACTGGGAAAACAAAAAAAGATACAAACCAGTTTGATATTGATAAGGAGACCATAAAAAAACAACAGAACAAAAAATAATTGTTCAATAAACTTTAAAGTGAAACCTATTCCTTAAAAGAATAGGTTTTTGTTTTATATTACCTGCTCAATTTTTATAATCCTTTTTTAAATCTTATACATGCCATTGAACATTGTTTTAATTGAACCTGAAATCCCAAACAACACTGGAAATATTGGACGATTGGCCTTAGCCTCAGGCGCTAACTTACACCTTGTAAAACCTTTTGGGTTTAAAATAGATAATTCTCGCTTAAAACGTGCTGGTTTGGATTATTGGAAACATTTAAATATTAGTTATTACGAAAATACTGAGGCGTTTTTTAAAATCCATAAAACTGCCAATATGGTATTTTTATCCAGTCATGGAACAAAAGACCATTGGGACATTCCCTTTCAAGATAACCTATTTCTGGTTTTTGGAAAAGAATCTGTTGGCCTACCTAAAAACTTGACCGAAAAACATCCCGATAAATTGTTTAAAATCCCTTTGTTCAGTGAACATGTTAGGAGTTTGAATTTAGCAAACGCAGTAAGTATTGTGATATATGAAGGTTTAAAACATGTAAACCATTAATCTTTTTTATTATCATGTGCTTCTTGCTCATGTCGCAACCATTTTAAGGCTTCTTCCCTATCTGAAAAAATCTTTAAATGCCATTCGGTTGGTCTTGGTAATTTCTCCAGGACCTCAGTACTCATACTTGCCATTTTATTATAAGCCACAACAGCCATAGCAACAATTTCTTTTAAAGTTGCTAAATTTCTTTGGGCATAAAAATCATAAGTATAAGAGAATTTTTTATTTATAAGCAAGGAGAAAGGTGCCTTTAAATTTGATTTTAAAACGTCATGATAATGATCAATCATAGCTATGTCCATCACCACTCCCTCATTGATGATCACTTCGGCTATGTTCTCTTCCAATAGGATGATGGTACCATAAGATAATTGTATAATTTTCATTACTGCATTACAATTATAAATTAAACCGTATTTCTAAGTTTACATACGTTTAGGCACATCTATTCCCAATAAGCTGAATGCATTTTTAATAATGTTTGCAACTGTTTGTGAGAGTTGGACCCTAAACACCTTTTCTGTGTTTGTATCTGCTCCTAAGATAGACATATTTTGGTAAAAGGAATTAAATTCTTTCACCAAATCATATGTGTAGTTGGCAATTAATGCTGGACTGTGATTTGTGGCAGCTTGCTGTACCACATCTTCAAAAAGTTGTATTTGTTTTATTAAGGCCTTTTCTTTGTCTGATAGGAACACATTCTCTGGATCTAACTCCATAGCAACATCTATATCTGCCTTTCTTAAAATAGATTGAATCCTAGCGTAGGTATATTGAATAAATGGTCCTGTATTCCCTTGAAAGTCTATGGATTCTTTTGGGTCGAACAAAATTCGTTTTTTTGGATCCACTTTTAAAATATAATATTTTAAAGCACCTAAGCCAATCACTTTGTACAAGTCTTGTTTTTCGGTTTCGGTATAACCATCCAACTTCCCTAATTCTTCAGAAATCTCTCCAGCTGTTGCAGCCATTTCATCTATTAAATCGTCTGCATCCACAACGGTTCCTTCGCGACTTTTCATTTTTCCGGAAGGCAAATCTACCATGCCATAACTTAAATGATACAGGTTTTCTGCCCATTCAAAGCCTAATTTTTTAATTATCAAAAATAAGACCTTAAAGTGATATTCCTGCTCGTTCCCAACTGTATAAACCATACCTCCAACATCTGGATAATCTTTAACACGCTGAATGGCCGTTCCAATATCCTGAGTCATGTAAACAGCTGTTCCGTCACTACGCAACACAAGTTTTTCATCCAATCCCTCATCGGTTAGGTCACACCAAACAGAACCATCTTCTTTTTTAAAAAAGACACCTGTCTTTAAACCTTCAGACACAAACTCCTTACCCAATAAATAGGTCTCACTTTCATAGTAAAGTTTATCAAAATCAACTCCAAGGTTTTTGTAAGTCACATCAAAACCATCATATACCCATTGATTCATTTTTTCCCATAAGGCAACGGTTTCTGGATCACCAGCTTCCCATTTTAAAAGCATGTCTTGGGCTGCTTTAAATATTGGCGCTTGCTTTTTGGCCTCTTCTTCTGGGTAGCCATCCCCAATCATTTGTTTTATTTCCTGCTTGTATTCCTGGTCGAACTTCACATAATAATTCCCTACCAACTTATCGCCTTTCAAGCCTGTAGATTCAGGGGTTTCTCCTTGACCAAACTGTTTCCAGGCAATCATACTTTTACAAATATGAATGCCTCTGTCGTTAATTATCTGTGTTTTGTAAACTTTCTTTCCAGATGCTTTTAAAATTTCAGAAACACTATAACCCAACAAATTGTTTCTTATGTGTCCCAAATGCAAGGGTTTATTGGTGTTTGGCGAAGAATACTCCACCATAATGGCTTTGTCTTCAGGATCAGGACTTGTAAATCCATATGTGGCATCTGCTTTAATGCTATTGAAAAACTGAATAAAATAAGCAGCTTTAATTTCAACATTTAAAAAACCTTTAATAACATTGTATCCTTCCACTTCTGCCACATGCTCCACCAAATATTGACCAATTTGTGCTCCTATCTGCACAGGATTTCCTTTAATTACACGTAACATAGGAAAAATAACCACAGTTATATCTCCGGCAAATTCCTTTCTGGTTGCTTGAAACTCCACTGTGGGCAATTCCTGATTATAAATAACTTTTACTGCTTGAACAACATGTTTTGACAAGATGTCTTGAAGACCCATAACCTAATCTTTTTAAGGATGCAAAGATAAAACTTTTATTAAAGGTTTATAGCTTATGTGGCAGCTTATCTATCTTTAAATTTAAATTAGGCCTTGGCTTAGATTCCGTCTTTTGTTTTCCCCTAAACCAGGAAGTGCATTTCATCGACAAAAGTGTATTTTTTCCTACTTTTTTACCTTTCATCGATAGCGTCTTTTTTTGCTTTTTTTTGAACTGCCATTTCAACTAATTTATTGGTATTAAAACGCAGAAATTAGTGTATTAAAACTCTTTTTACAATTTTTGTTAGGTAATGCTATTAATCGCCCCAAAACTATGGGCATTCTTGAACTAACTAACAATTACAGCTCTAAATACCAGCTATTAGACTTAATCTCAACAAGTTACAAAGCTCTTATTTTTTGTTGTAAGGCTAATGTATGAAGAAGTTATTTTCTTTAGTCGCTTGTCTCGTTTTTTTCATTGGTTTTTCACAAACCAAGGAACAAGATAGTCTTACCATTCAATTAGCCTTTCAAAATTCCGATACCACAAAAATCAAAACCTCTTTATTACTGGTAAAAGTCCTTTACAGGGATCAAGAGTACGACAAAGCATTAAAATACATTTCGCAAACCGAAAAACTGTCCCAAAAACTAAATTATCAGGATGGCATTGCAGAAATGACCTATTACAAAGCATTGATTTATGCCCTTAAAGACGATTACATCAATGCCAGGGACAATTATTTGAAAGCCAAGGAACTATTTATTCAACTTCAAGACACCTTAAACATTGCAAAAGTCAACAACAGCATAGGCTTAAACGAAATTAAAAGAGGCAATTACAACGTAGGTTTGCAATATTCGCTTTTAGCGTTAAAAGAGTTTGAAAAACGAAACTTGAAAAAAGAGTTGCGCTCTGCCTACGAATGTCTGGCCAACGCATATTACAGCATTAACAATATCCAAAAAGCTACCGAATACTATGTAAAGACTTTGGATATGGAAAGACAAATAAACAACAATGAAGGTTCCATAGAAGTCTTAAAAAAATTAGCTGAACTATACTCCTTACAAAAAGAATATAGAAAATCCATAGACTATTACGAAAAGGTATTAAAGATGACCTCGGTTGAAAATGATTCCTTAAGAAGCGAAATCCTGCCCAAGTTGGGAGGAGAATATTTACAGTTTAATGATTATGACAAAGCACTGGAGTATTTGGTTGAAGGGTTAAAATTGAATAGAAGCCTTGACAATCGTCATGGCATTTTGGTCTCGCTTAACAACCTTGGAAATTTAAACCTACAAAGAAATTTTCTTAAATATGCCGAAATACAGCTTTTGGAAGCTAAAGACATAGCCAGCGACATAGACGCCAAGAATGAACAGTTAAAAAATTATAGGCTTTTAAAATCATTGGATTCCACCAATAAAAGATTTGATCGTGCTTTTGTTTGGCAAAGGGAATACTACCAGTTGCAAAACGAACTCACTAAAAAAGAAGCTTTAACACTCATAGAACCAGAGGAACCCATATTAATTGACAACTTAAGCATTAACAATCGTAATGAAGATACTGAAACTGTTAACATGGATCCCGATGCTGCTAAAACACAAAAAGAATTTGATAGGTTAAGACTTATATTCTATGGGTTGTTAGGAGCTGTGGCCATCCTTTCAACCTTTTTAATTTTAATCTATCTTAAAAGAAATAGCAGATTGCAATACACCAGGGAACTGGAAGAAAAAAATAAACGTATTGAGATTCAAAACGAAGCTATTTTGGAACAAACCAAACACCTTGAAGATATAAACAAGGTGAAGGACAAATTGTTTTCCATAGTATCTCACGATTTAAAAGATTCCTTAACCTCCATTAAAGGTTTTATAGACTTGTTAAAAGACGGCTCTTTAACCCAAGAGGAATTTAAAACCTTAATCCCGGAATTAAGTGAAAATGCCAACAATGCCTCTTTATTGCTGTTCAACCTATTAAATTGGTCCAAATCTCAAATGCAATCCTTAGAGCCAAGTCCAAGTTTATTCGATTTACAGGAAGTCTTTGCAGACAAAATAAATCTACTGGAACAAAAACTGGAAAAGAAAGGCATTATTTTAAGGGATAAAACCTTAAGGGATTTTGTTTATGCTGATAAAAGTATGGTAGAGATTATTATTCAAAACCTACTTACAAATGCAATAAAATTCAGTAAAAAAGGGGATACCATTACCATTGCCAACCAAATTAGTAATGGAAAATCCATCATCAGCATTTCCGATACTGGTGTTGGCATCTCTAAGGAAAACCAGCAAAAATTATTCAAAAATTCATCGTTTACAACTGTTGGCACCCAAAACGAAAAAGGGACTGGTTTAGGATTGACCATCTGCAAAGAACTGGTAGACTTAAACCATGGAAAAATTTGGGTGGAAAGCGATTTAAATGTTGGAACAACGTTTTATGTGGAATTGCCAAAATCCAATCCTCAAAATCAATCTTAGTTTTTAGGCAAAAATATTTCAGCCATCATACAACGTGCACTACCTCCACCACAGGTCTCAATGGTTTCCAAAGAACTTGAAAGGATGTCACAATGCTTTTCAATGGTTTTTATTTGAGCAGTCGTTAAAGAATCGTGAGCAGCTTGGCTCATTACCAAAAAACGTTTATTGTCCAACCCTCTAACCTGCAACATGTTTCCTGCAAAGTTGGCCACCTGATCTTCTGTAATTACAATCACTTCTTTGCCATCTTCTTTTAAATGTTTCAAAACATTTTTGCGCTCTTTTTTATCGTCTATACTATCCAGACAAATTACAGCAAAGGTTTCTGCCAAACACATCATCACATTGGTATGGTAAATAGGTTTACGTTCCCCTTCTACCGTTTGGTAGGCCGTGAAGATAACCGGAGTATATTCAAAATCTTCACAAAACTCTATAAACAAGTCCTCATCTGCTCGAGCCGATAACGCACAATAGGCTTTTTTGTTTACTCGATCCAACAACAAACTTCCTGTACCTTCAAGAAAAATACCTTCTTTTTCTGCGCTTGTGTAATCCACAATGTTTTCAATAGTAAAACCTTGCGCTTCAATATGCTCTAAAATATCCTCTCTACGTTCTTTTCTACGGTTCTCGGCAAACATAGGGTATAAAGCCACATCGCCATTTTCATGGAAACTTACCCAATTGTTGGGAAATACAGAATCTGGAGTGTCCAATTCCTTGTTGTCGCTTACCACAATAACATGAACACCCACTGCTTGAAGCTTCTCTACAAACGCATCAAATTCCTCTTGAGCCTTGGTATTAATAACAGCATTTTTTAAATCTAAGTCTTCCTGAAAATAATTGTTAACTGCTGTTTGCTCATTCATCCTAAATTGAACAGGACGAATCATTAAGATGGTATTTGTGGTTTGATTCATATCTTTACTTTTTAGATCTGCAAAATTACTTTATTAATAGTGAAAAGCAATTGTGTAAGGCAATAAAAATTGTTACTTTGATAAACTAATTAGAGAGTCATTAAATTGTAAATACTTATGAAACGTATTTTAATTATTTTTATTTGTTGTCAGGTGTTTTTTTCTTGTGAAAAACCAAAAGAAACAACAGACATCAATCCCATAAATTGGAAAAATCGCGCTGTAAAACTTAAGGAGTCCGACAGTTTAAAAACAGGTCAAAGCTATCTATCGGTTTATTCAGAAATCTATAGCATTACAGAACACAGAACCATAAATTTAACTGTAACCGTAAGTTTGAGAAATGTAAGCACCACACATGAAATTTATTTGCTTAAAGCCAATTATTACAACACCAAAGGCGATTTGATACGTACTTATTTTAATGATCCAATTTCCCTAAAACCCTTGGAAACCATAGAAATTATAATTGATGAAAAAGACACTCATGGTGGTTCTGGGGCAAATTTTGTTTTTGATTGGGCCTTAAAGCACAACGAGCATGAACCTTTGTTCGAAGCTGTAATGATTTCTACCTCTGGACAACAAGGGATTTCTTTTACCACCCAAGGTGTTAAATTGTAAGAGTATCCAAACCTAAAAAAGAAACAGGCTTTAAGCAACTTGCTTAAAGCCTGTTTTATTTAAAGCATGGAAAGGCTTAACTGCCTTTTTTAACCATGATTTTTTTAGTATAACCATTCCATCTTAAAAAGTAAATACCAGATGAAGTACCTGAAGGGATGGTGACTCTACTTGAATTATTTTGGTAATTAAAATCCACTTGGTTGATTTTAATAAGTCTTCCACTTATATCAAACATCTCAAATGTATCAGATGGTTTTACATTCGTAACATTAATATATTCTCCAGAATTTACAGGGTTCGGATAAACATTGGACAATTCATAGTCTTTTATCCCAATGGTATTCGGATAAAAGTATGGCAAGGCAAAATCATACGCCTCCACGCCAATTTCTTCACCAGCTAAACGTCCTGGAATGTCATCGGCTGGCGGATGGATACCTCCCCAGATTCTGGACAAACTACATTGGTCTGAAGCATCTCTATAAGTCGCCCATTGTAATACTACATCTACAGAAGGGCCCTCTTCAAACACTAAAAATTCATTTTGTCTGGCATGAAATTCTCCCATACCTCCTGGAAAATACTCGTCGCCTGTAATTAATGTCATGACTTCAGCAGCAGCTCTGGAATAGGTGGAGTGACCAGATACATAACCTGCAAATGGAGGTGTTACAAATGAAGGTCTTTGGTAAGGCCACCAATCTTCAGACAACACCCAACCTACACCTGCTGTGTCTGTGTCTGTATTGTTTACATAGTCATGACCTCTCCAAGTATACAATTTAATTTTGCCTACATGTTGATCTAAAGCACCTGCCAATGGATCTCCAGACTCAACGACCTCAATGTATCCTGGCTGTAAAGGAATCCCTTCTGGATCGTAATTGCTTAAAGACTGATTGGTGCTCTGCCCTTTGGATGCCATATAACGAATGGCCGAAATTGGTCGGATATAATCATACCAACCCTTAATTCCCCAAGCAGTGATAGCCGAATCGTGCATGGCGCCACCAAGTACAAAGTAACTTTTCACATCCCACTCCAAAGGATCCAGTTCTGGGCCCTGACCATTGAACCTTTTTTCAAACAGTGGATGATCAGACACATAATTCAAAAGTGTAAACCAGTGTCCTGGTGGTGTTTCAGAGTCTGGACCATCTGCCCAAAACTCTGCTAGAACCCTTGTATAATCTCCCCTAGGAACCATCTGCTGGGCATAAGGCTGCCCTGTAACCGGATTCACGCTTCTTCCTGTACTGATATCGCCTCCATTTAAAACATCGTAAAAACTAGGGTATTGTAAATAACTTGTTGGTAAGGAAGAGGCTGAAATATTACCAATGGAATTAGGGGAAATATCCCACATCACACCATCGGAAGGGTCTAAATGAGAGCCCCAAATAGATACCAACGAGAAATTCCATTTATAAGCGTTGCTCGATTGACTGGTACCTGTATTGTCTAAATAAGGAGGATCTCCTGGATCTTTATAAACCAGATAGTTATGACCATCTCTTTGATGGGTAGTCATATCTGTTGAAGATAAAGCAAATGTATTTACATTTCCCCATTCTGGTCCCAAAAAAGGAATCATGGCACCATCAATAAGATTTCCACTTTGATCGATATAGGTATCCAAACTTAACGATTGCCATCTGTTTGGAAAAATAATGGTATTATCTTCGTAAGCTGGAGCCAATGGAGGGTTAACGGGTTCGTAATAAGCATTATCATAACCGGAAGCTTCCCTGGAACCATCCGTCAAGCCATAACTGATTATCGTCTGCGCCACATAATTCCCTAAATCGGCTGCATTTCCAGATTGATAATTGGTAGAAGTATAATTGATAGGATAATTTAATTCATCCATTAAATAATCGAAACGTTCTTGAGATTCTTGGGCTCCAGGCGAATTGGCAAACCTTTCGCTTAACAGTCTGTACATGGCATAACTAATTGCCTTGTTGTTAGATGCCTGATTTCCTTCGCTTGGAGTAAAGTTATCCAAAACACTTACAAAACCATGAACCTGGTTCCCCATTAAATAAGGTACTGCAGTAGGATCGTAAATAGCCCAAATATCATACATGGCCACACTGGAATGAAACAAATTCCTAGCATGTACTGTTGGTCTGGCAAAATCATTTCTAATTGCGTCCAAGAGTGCTTCATTCCATAATCTTGCAACAGATATATGGTCTTCGGTTTGATTCAAATCCAGATCTACAGCTAAGGTTACCAAAGGACTATAACAAGTGCCATCGTTCTCTATAACCGAAACCGTTCCAGCAGTATTTACACCCCATCTTACGGTAATCTGTCCAGTTCCCTGACCAGAAACCAACTCGCCACCAGAGACCTCCCAAAAAGTTGATGAACCAGATGTGGTTGGATAACTGTAAATGGCTTCCCTTAAAAATCCTGAAAACGTTGGACCAGAGATCACGCCAGACGGTAAATAGGTACAGGAATTATCATTCACGGTTGCCGATGGGTTATAAGAACAGGATTGTGGATCTGTACAACCATATATTTTAACACTAGGTGATACTGAAAGTGTGGCCAAACCAACACCTTCTGTTGCCTTTACGTGGGTATCGGCTGTAATGTTGTGATAGGTCTCCACCAAGCCCGATGGCCATTTTATGGTTAAATCTGTTACAGTGGTTTCAGCATTTAAGCCAAACACAACGGGTTTGATACTTTGTCCCAAAAACCCGACACCATTAAAATATTTCTTGAAAGTTCCACTATTGGTTACAATGGTCAACTCGGTACCAATGGCACTTCTGTTTGAAGTAACCCCTTCTAAAGACACTTTTAAATAATGGATGGCATTGGGCTGATCAAAACTAAGGGTCTTGTTTTCATATAAATAGGAATGGGCATCTGTATTTGTTAAAAACAAATCCAAATCGCCATCATTATCATAATCAAAATCCAAAGCTTCATGACTTATGGTTAAATCATATAAATTGGCAGCAATGGTTTCATCTGAAAAATTGTTCAATCCTTCAACATAATTATTTTTAAAATACTTATTGTATTCTGCGCCTCTATTTTCAAACAGGTAACCATTTGCTATAAACAAATCATCATCGCCATCCAAATCCAAATCGGCAAACTTGGCTCCCCAAGCCCAACCAGCTCCAACAAGATTATTAACCACTGAGTTTTCAAAAAAAGTATTGTCGCCATTATTGGTATACAATACTTGTTCATCCACTCCTGTGTTATAAATATCAAAAGCGCCATCGTTATTATAGTCTGCAATAGTGATACCCATATCATCTATATGCGTTGTAAAACCATAAGCCATAGCTTGCTCAGAAAAACCTGTTCCTCCTTGATTGATGTACAAATAGTTTCTTTGGGCAAAATCATTGGCAACATAAAGGTCCATAAACCCATCACTGTTGAAGTCGAATGGAGTTGCTGTAAAACTGTTATGAGGCCAAGATTCATCCATTCCCATACTTACGGTAACATCGGTAAAGGTACCGTCTCCGTTGTTTTGATACAATAAGTTTGAAGCACATGCGCCCCAATCACAGATATATATATCTAAAAATCCATCGTTATTGTAATCAAACCAGGTAGCACCAGAAAATTGGCATGAATTTGCAACATTGAATCCAGCTGTTGCCGTTACATTTTGAAACGTGCCATCACCTTGATTTCTGTATAGTAGTACATTGAAGGTATTGGTAAAAAACAAATCAGGAAAGCCATCATTGTCATAATCTCCCCAATAAGCACCAATTTTAAAACCATCGAAAACATAAAACTCGCCATCCAGGCTATAATCCTGAATCAACAAGTTTGTCAATCCAGAGGCTACAGTTACATCTGTAAAAGAACCGTCGTCATTGTTCCGGAAAAGCCTACTATGGGTTCTTTCTATCCCATTCCTGTCTATGGACTTGGCAACAACAAATAAATCCATGACATTATCGCCATTATAATCTGCAACAGCAACGCCATTGTTCTGCTCCAAAATTCCAAGACCGGAAATTGCCTCTGCCCTTTCAAAAACCTGGGCAGTTAATTGAAACGAAAAACATGTAAAAATAAGAATGCTATTAATTAGTTTTAAATGTAATTTTGTTTTCATCTTGTATTATTTTAACATAAATGAATACATAATTACTTACTCTAAAAAATATAATCTATCAAATGCGAAATATAATCTTTTAACTGTATTTTAACATTGTATTTCCTTAAACAAAACTGCTTATAATCACTTCGTTTTTAAAGAGTTCAAGGAGTGGAATTTGAAACTTGAAGCAGCTTTCCATTATAATATTTTTGTCCGTTCAATGAGAAATCAAAAATATATTTGGCCATATCCAGAGCTGTTATTGGAGCTTGATATCCTGGAAAGGCTTCTTCCAACATTTCTGTTTGTACTGCTCCCAAGGCCAACACGTTAAAACGGGGTCCTGTTTCTTTGTATTCTTCGGCCAATAATTCGGTTAAGGTTATAACAGCCCCTTTACTGGAAGAATAGGCCGAAAGTCCCGGAAATTTCATACTTCCCTGTACACCTCCCATGGAACTTATGCTTACCACATGACTTTCTTTGTTGGTAAATGGCAAGATGGTCCTGATCATTTCAGAAACCCCAAACACGTTTGTTTGATATACTTGCTGAAATTCCTGATATGTGGTTTCTTTAAAAGGTTTATTCAGTAAAGCACCAGCATTGTTTATTAACACATCTACCTGCTGCTTCCATTCTTTACGAATAAATGCATCCACTTCACTATAAGATTCAGGATCAGATAAATCGAAAGAAAACGTGGTAACGTTTTGTAATTGAAGTTTTGATATGGGTTGATGATTCCTGGACAAAGCCAAAACACGATGTCCTTGGGCTGCAAATAGCTGTACCAATTCGTAACCAATCCCTCTGCTTGTGCCTGTAACAATAATATGTTTACTCTTCATATAATACAATTTCTTTGGTTGGAGTTAGACTCATTTTTTCAATAACAGGAATCATGCTGTTTATTAATGATGACATATGCTGATAGTCCAGTTGATCGGCTTCATCATCCACATGGTGATAATAATCATAATTGGACAAATCACAAGAGGCAATGGTCTGACATGGCAATTTAAAGGCCTCGTAAAATGGGTGATTGTCGGAAGCTTTAAACAACTGATATTGCTTAGCTATTTCCGATAATCCCACCAAGTTGCTTCCTGCGTATTCATTGATTTTTGCTGCCATATTGGATAAATCGTAACCCGTTACAAAAGCCACATAATCCCTATCGGTAAAAGGAACACCAATCATTTCAAAGTTTAACATGGTGTACAAATCAATACCTTCGGTTTTTAATTTCCCTGCCAAATGTTTAGAACCCAACAAACCCATTTCTTCAGCAGAAAAAAGCACAAACATCAAGCTTCTTCCATGGGATTTTTTCTTTGAAAAATATGTTGCCATTGCCAAAACAGCACTGGTTCCGGAAGCATTGTCGTTTGCTCCATTGGCTATGGAATCGTTTTCAACTACTTTTCCATACCCAATATGATCGTAATGTGCACCTATGATGATAACTTCCTCTTTAAGCAAGGCATCCTGACCTTCCAAAAAACCTATAATATTATAGGCATGCTTATCGCCTACCAAAAACGAATCCCTATAGGTTTCAAAATATGGCTTCAACTGGTTGGCCTTAAATGTATTTTCAATAAAAGCAGCAGCCTGTTCAATTCCTTCAGTTCCCGTTCCCCTTCCTTTCAATTCATCGGAAGCCAAAAAACCAACCGTTTCTTTAAGTTCTGAACTTGAAATTAAAGGGATGTCTACTGTTTCGGCAGACGATGTCATGATCACATCGTTTTTTGAAGGTTCTGGAATAATGTTCTCCTTGGGATTGTCGTTGTTCATAACCACAGTCGTGGATTTACAACCAAGCAACAGCAATGTGATACTGATAAGAAATAAAAAATGTTTCATAGGTTTAGCGTATTTTGTTTAAAGATAAAAAAACCTGTTCCAATTAAAATGAAACAGGTTTTTTTTATTAGGGTATTCCTGCTGAAAATATTTATACCAGCATGGTCACAGGATTTTCAATATATCCTTTAAGAGTGAGCAAAAACTCCGATCCCGTAGCACCATCAACAGTTCTATGGTCACAAGCCATGGTAAGTTTCATGGTGTGCCCAACAACTATTTGTCCGTTTTTAACCACAGGTTTTTCTATAATGGCTCCAACGGATAGTATGGCCGAATTTGGCTGGTTGATGATAGACGTAAAACTCTCTATCCCAAACATTCCCAAATTGGAAATGGTAAACGTACTGCCTTCCATCTCTTGTGGTGTCAACTTTTTGTTTCTGGCTTTTACAGCAAAATCCTTAACGGCTGCTCCAATCTGTGTCAGACTTTGTTCATTGGCAAATTTCACTACTGGTACCACCAAACCATCTGGAACAGCAACTGCCACACCTATATGTACATGGTTGTTTAATTGCATTTTATCATCAAACCATTGTGAATTTACTTGTGGATGCTTTTTCAAAGCCAAGGCACAGGCCTTAACTATCATGTCGTTATAGGATATTTTGGTGTCTGGTAACGAATTGTATTGCTCACGGAACGCTATGGCATGTTCCATATTAAACTCCACATTTAAGTAATAATGTGGTGCCGTAAATTTGGATTCAGCCAATCGTTTGGCAATCACTTTACGCATTTGCGAGTGTTTAACCTCATCAAAATCTTCCTGTCCTGTTGGTACAAATTTCCCAACCGAAGCTGAAGCAGCAGGTGTAAAGTTCTCGATATCTCGTTTAATGATTCTGCCATTTTCGCCAGACCCTTTTACTTGTTGAATATTTATCCCTTTTTCATCTGCCATTTTTTTGGCCAAAGGTGAAATAAAAATTCTACTTGAATCTGAACTTGACGTTGATGAAGAACTTGATCCGGAACCTGAAGTGGCACTTGTTTGCTTAGGTGCCTCCTGAGGTGCATTTTCTTTTTTCTTGGAAGCTGTACCTGCTCCTGTTGTTTCGCTTTTGGTGGAAGCTCCTTCGGCTTTAAAGTTTTTGGCAATGGCAGAAACATCTGTGCCTTCTGGACCTATAATGGCCAAAAGTGCATCAACTTTGGCAGATTCACCTTCCTCTAAACCAACATGCAATAAGGTTCCTGCTTGGAAACTTTCAAATTCCATGGTTGCCTTATCTGTTTCAATTTCGGCTAAAATATCGCCTTCAGATACCTGATCGCCTACTTTTTTTAGCCAAGTTGCAACGGTTCCTTCTTCCATGGTATCACTTAATCGCGGCATGGTCACTACAGTAACCCCTTCTGGGAGTTCGGTTGTGTTATTGGAATCGTTATGGGATGCTTCGTCTTCGCTCTGTGCAACTTTATCATCTTTGGATTTTTCATCTTCCTTTGATCGGTCCGATGTTTTATCCTCTTTGGAATTTGAAGCTTGCGTTTTGGAATTTGAAATTAAATCTGAGATATCTTCTCCTTCCTCGCCAATAATGGCCAACAATTCGTCAACTTTTGTGGTTTCCCCTTCTTGAACACCTATGTGTAACAAGGTCCCTTGATGAAAGGACTCAAACTCCATGGTGGCTTTATCTGTTTCAATTTCGGCAAGGATATCACCTTCCTCTACTTTATCTCCAACCTTTTTCAACCAAGTAGCCACAGTGCCCTCTTCCATGGTATCGCTTAAACGAGGCATGTTTATAATTTCTGCCATAGCTTATAATTTGTGTTGTATAAATGGATAATCTTTTTGTTCGTAAACAGCATCGTACATCACATTTATTTCTGGATAAGGCGATTCTTCGGCAAACTTTTCACATTCGTTTACCAAATCCTTCACTCGCTTATCAATTTTCTTTAGTTCGGCTTCCGTAGCATATTTCTTTTCAAGAATAACATCCTTTACTTGGGTAATTGGGTCTATTTTCTTGTACTCCTCTACTTCTTCCTTTGTTCTGTAATGCTGTGCATCACTCATTGAGTGACCTCTATATCTGTATGTTTTTAGTTCCAGGAATGTTGGACCGTCACCTCTTCTGGCTCTTTGTATGGCTTCATCAAACGCTTCGGCCACTTTCACAGGATTCATACCATCAACAGGTCCACAAGGCATATCGTAGCCCAAACCTAACTTCCAAATATCTGTATGGTTGGCTGTACGTTCTACCGATGTTCCCATGGCGTATCCATTGTTTTCACAAACAAAAACAACAGGAAGTTTCCATAGCATGGCCATGTTAAATGTTTCATGAAGCGAACCTTGTCTGGCTGCTCCATCACCAAAGCAGCAAAGGGTTACGGCATCTATATTGTGGTATTTATCTCCAAATGCAATACCTGCCCCTAATGGAATTTGACCTCCAACAATACCATGTCCTCCATAAAAACGGTGCTCTTTTGAGAATATGTGCATGGATCCTCCAAGTCCTTGGGATGTTCCTGTGGCTTTTCCATACAATTCTGCCATAACACGCTTTGGGTCTTCTCCCATCCCTATAGGTTGCACGTGGTTACGGTAAGCCGTGATCATTTTGTCCTTGGTTAAATCCATGGCATGTAATGCTCCAGCCAATACAGCTTCTTGACCATTATATAAGTGAAGAAATCCTCTTACTTTTTGTTGAATGTAAACAGCAGCAAGTTTGTCTTCAAACTTTCTCCAAAACAACATGTCTTCATACCATTTAAGGTACACTTCTTTGGTTATTTTTTGCATTTAAGTAAATATTAAAAAAATAATTTCTGTAAAGCCTTTTGCAAGGCTAAAGAATAAAAATACCTCTTTTGAAAAAAAGAGTTAAACAATTAACAAAAGTAACACTTTAGTCACTAATGAAAAAACTGTAAATCGTAAAATTTTTTTAGAAGTGTTCAATAAATAGGTATTGGGCTGTTTACAACACCGATTTATCAAAAACCAAAGGCAGTAAATTAGCTAAGGAATGCGACTTGACCACCTTTCCGGTTTCTCCCATAAAATAAATTTCTATGGGTGCATCCTGTTTTACTTCATATTCTGCAATGGCTTGTCTACAAGATCCACAGGGAGGGATTGGCGTAATGGTTTGATGGATTCTGGAACCTGCTATAATGGCCATTTTTAAAATTTTAACCTCTGGATATTGGGAACCTGCATAAAATATGGCTGTACGTTCGGCACACAGGCCAGAAGGATAAGATGCGTTTTCTTGATTGGAACCTAAAACAATTTGCTTGTTTTCCAATAAAATGGCTGCTCCTACACTAAATTTGGAATATGGGGAATACGAATTTTTTCTCGCTATGGCAGCTTGATCCATTAGTTCTATGATATCTGTTGGCAATTCGTCTATGTGATCGTAAACGGTTAACGTCGATTCAATTTTTATGTCTTTCATGGTGTTTGAAATATACTTAAAGATAACAATCCTATTTCAGACAAAAAAACTATTGCTTTTGGCAATAGTTTTTTTTGTCATTCTGAGCAAAGCGAAGAATCTGATTATCATTAATTATAGGTAAAATATTCATTTGCAGGTTTTTGTAAATATTCCTATTAATATTCTGAATAAGCTTCTCTATCAATATTAAAGGTTAAGGAAAAACGCAAGGTGTTTTCCAATGGGCTAGGTACTTTGGATGCTGAAAATAAATAGGACAAATCAATTCCTATCACATTGTATTTAAATCCAGCTCCAATGGCAAAAAACTGTCTGGCCCCTTTATCTGGACTCTCATGAAAATATCCTGCTCTAAAAGCAAAGGAGTCTTGGTAGTAATATTCGGCTCCTAAGGCCCAAGTCCATTCCTGCATTTCTTCGCTGAAACCTCCTGGTGCATCACCAAAGGATTGAAACATACCCTTTAAAAAGCTTACATCGTCATCTTTCCCTTCTATAATATAATCTGGCTCGTAACTGATTACATTATCTATGGATGGATCATATTCTCCATTATCATCTACATCTTCATATACACGTCTTTCCCCTCTAATTGGTGGTGTAGGTACCAATAGTTTTGTTACCTCTCCCGTTAGGGATATTTTGTTGAAATCGTCCAAAATAAAGTCGAAACCTCCTCCTAAACGCAGAGTCGTAGGTTGAAAGTTTTCCTGACCTCCTGCATCATACTTAAATTTAGGTCCTATGTTTTGAATGGCAAAACCTAGCCTGGTACGGCCATTAAAACTATTGTAAGCCTCCTCTTCACTTTGGTAGTACCCAGAAATGTCCACACCAAAGGTACTTGCTGCCTTGGCATCTTGTGTGTCATCTATTTTTAAATCGGAATTTAAATAACGCATGTTTACTGCCATGGCAAATTGGTCGCTCAACCTTAGCGCATAAGAGACATCCAAAGTAAATTCATTTGGTTTTTTAATTAATTCTTCTGAAAATTCATCTTCAACAAATTCAATCTCACCCAAAGAAAAATATTTAAAACTGGCTCCAAAAGCACTTCTTTCGTTCAATCTATTGAAATATGTAAGGTTTCCTAAAAAAATATCGTTTACCAATTTACTTAAATAGGGCGTGTAACTAATAGCAACACCTTGCTTGGTTTCAGAGAAGGCATATTTAGAGGCATTCCATTGCTGTGAAAACCCATCCACAGAGGTGGCGACTCCCATGTCTCCCAAAGATGCCGAACGCGCATCTGGAGCAATCAATAAAAAAGGAACACCTGTGGTAATGACTCTGGAATCATAAGGATCTGGGGTTATTTCTTCAACAATATTCTGGGCTTGTATTTGAGTAGCAAAAAAGAATGCTGATAGGATTAAAAAAGATTTCTTCATGAATGTTGTTTATTTAGCAAATATAAATTTTTATTATAGTATAACAAGTTTCTCTATTTTTTCTACGGTTTTGTTCAAGGCTGCCGAATGTACTGTAAGTTTGTAAATATATACGCCTTTACCTATTTTATCTCCAAAATCGTCCCTTCCATCCCAAATAATCTCACGGGACAGCGAAGAAGCTCCATTATCACAGCATTCACCCGTATTGGTTTGCCCACTTAAAGTTCTAACCAGTTTTCCTGTAACGGTAAATACCTGCACTAAAACGTCTAAAGACTCCGAACTATTGTGATTAAACCAAAATTCGGTGTAATTAACAAAGGGATTTGGATAATTTAAAACATTTTCGATGATCAACTGCTGATTCTCGTCATAAACCACAAATTGAATTTCTGTGGTGGAAGAATTATTGTAAACATCCCATGCTTTAATGATCATGCTATGCAATCCTGGCTCTAAATCCCTTAAAGGATAATTTACAACGCCTCGTTGGTAATCGTCCAGTTCTGTTTGGTAATAATCGTTTAAGATAAAAGGATTTGCTTCATCTCCATCTAAAATCCCAACAATATCATGTCCTATGCCACTAGCGGTATTGATCCCATTTTCATCTTCCAATTTAACCAATAAATTAGGGGAACTGTTTGTAATTCCTCCAGACACAAAACTTTCGTCATTCATATAGGCAGTAATAACAGGTCCTATATTGTCTTCTGGTGCGTTTGGGTTAAGCCCTCCTATTTGCACTTGATTGACACTTGCCCCAGCTTGGTCTTCCAATGCGCCATCTTTTTTTGCATAAAAACTCACCTTGCCATAACCCACAGGAATACCTATATCCCTTGGAACAACAAATTCAATGTCGAATTGACCGTTTGTTACAGTTGATTGCCCTCTAAAAATAATAGGCCCTAAGGTTTCAAAATCCATAATAATCAATTGTCCCCCGTCCCTAACACCATCATTCCCCAAAGTCTGTCTTTGAATGTTTTTATCGTATATCGTGGTTGATAACACCCCATTATAATTTGTAAGGGTGTTTCCAGACAAGTCCACAACTTCACCGGATAACTTCACCCGACTTAAAGCCTGTAAAACATCTGTAGTTCCTGAAATTGGGGCATCGTTTATTTTTGTTAATACAATATTGGGTTGTGGAAAAGCCAGTTTCATGGCTGGATCTCCTATAAAAAACACCAAGCGCCTTTGCAAGGTGCTGGAAATAGCAGGATCTATTTTGGTAAGTCTTAAAGATTCTGCCATACTTGGGTACTCATGATCCGGATAGCTATCATTATCGCTATAAGAAAACAAATACTCTTCCAAAACTGTATTGAATGCCACACCAACCTGTACAAATATTTGTCTGGTTGTTGTAATTAAGCCAATGGCTCCCCCATCTTTATTCCAATAGGTATACTCTCCTGCTGTGGGACGTAAGGGGTTGTCAAATTTGGTAAACTCACAGGTTACTGTTACAAAGCAATTAAGTTTGCACACATTATTTAGTTCTTGTGCATCAGGTTTGGTAAAAACACGCTCGTGAGCCAAACCATCTTCCCCTCCATGACCAAAATAATTTACAACCAAAGCACCTGTCTCGAGAGCATTCTTAATGGCCACGTTAACTGCAGGATACCTATCGCCTCCAGCAGACGATTCTTGCTGAAAAGCATCTAAATGTATTTTGGTAACATTAATGAAGGGTTTTTCAGCAGTTACCTCATCCCCAATTTCATCAGTGGTTTCTTCAAGTATCTCTTCCCATGCTTCATTGACATCATCTGAAATAACCACAAAATTATTTCTCCAACTTCCAAAAGAGGCCTCTATGTAATACCTTTCAATTTTATCAACCAATTCAGTGGCACTTTGATAGTTTTCTGCCAAGATCCTACCCACTGCTATATCCAATTTATCTGAAATGGACATGTCTCCTTCATTAAAATCCATCATACCGTAAAAATCGTCAGAAATAAACGAATTGGTTAAATTGAAACTGTTATATGCATGCCAAGAAGGTACTAAATTGGTGTTGTTGGGAATTCGGTCTTTATAATCGAAGGAGCCATCACCAAACAAACACAGGTATTTTAAACGTTTATCCGGGGAGCTGGCATTGTCATACACATATTTTACCAAATTCCTTATGGCTCCAATATCTGGATTGCTGGTACTAAACTCTGCATAAATTTCATTTAAGGTAAGCACTTTTACATTCAAATTGTTGTTAACCCTATTAATTTGTGCCAGTCTTTCTGCTTGCCCTTTCAAACTTGTTGGTGTAACAATGATATAATCGATATCTATGGTTTCCCCTTGTGCATTTTTAAAGATGTTACCTTTGATATTTTGATTGTACACCGTAGAGTTAGCTGCTAAAATGGGTTCATAATAATTTAAAGGGGTTACTAAAGCATAAGATTTTAAAGTCCCTAAAGAAGAGGTAAAACTTAAACTTGGACTGTTGTCCGTATTTACCAAATTTGTAACATTATAAATGTCCGTAACATTCCAAATCTCATGAACTTGAGATGTATTGGTAACAGTATACTGCCCTATTCCAGACATTTGGGTTACTGCCTTGTTTTTAAAGGTAAATTGTTGCCCTGAAAATTTCAAAGCCCTGGTTGCTTCAAGCGATACGTAATCCACATATGCCAAGGCCGAAGGGTTTGAGCCTCTATCGTATATTAAAGACACAGAGATGTTTGATGAATTAACAGAAATGTTATTATTAAAACTAGCTTCCGTTGCCAGGTTGGAGTCTGTAATTGCCAACAAGGGTAAAGTGGTAATATTATCATTGTTCACCTTAACAGTCATGGAAGTTGGGGTTTCTGATGTACCAGCAACAAAAACTTTTAAATTCACTGGCTCTGTGGTTACCAAATCCGGAAAACTAAAATCGAAGGTTTTAACATCCTCCACATCAAATTTATCTCCAAACCAACGTCTTCCAACGCTCACTAAGTTGTATTCGTCCAATTCATGGTATCTATAATCCTGAAACGTATTAATATCCAAATCTATTGGTCCCGTTGGCTGCATAAAAGGCTGGATGCGTTTGCCGTTTCCGGGACTTACATTTATATAATAATAGGTTTTATCTGTATAACAATTAATATGTGTATTGCTTTCCTCATTGAATTCATGAGGGCCTTGTGCATAAAACAGGATATAATCGCTGTCATGAAACACGCCATCGCTTTCTCCTATAATTCTTATGGCATTTTCATTGATATCCATAGGATAGGGCTCCGAGTTGGCATAAGGGATCATATTCCCACCATTACCATAAAGCTTTAAAGTCCTTGGATCGATATTATCTACAGGGATCCCCATTTGAGATAAGAAATTTTTACTTATTTTATGTACTCCTGTTTTGTCCACATAAAACTTGTACCATTGCCCACTACTCAAAACAGAATTTGTGATGGCTCGTTGTTGTCCGCGTCTATTTGTAATCAATCTACCATTGGAATAGCTCACCGTAAAAGAGGTTACTTTTTTAAAACTCCCATTGGCTTCCTTAATTATTGGGGACATCACAAAATAAGCGTACATATCGTCCCTGGCCATAGAGGTTTTCAAACTGTAGGTCAATCTGGAAGGAATGGTTTCAATAGCCAACTGCTTCAAATCCCTTCTTGACATGGTAGCATAAGTAACATTTTCAACACGTACCGAAGAAGGATCTACGGCTTGGCTAACCTGCCACTGCGATACAAACTGTAACCCATCGGAATCACTATAATTAAAATTGGCCTCATTAAAAGAAGGCACTGTTACAGAATAAGTGTCTGCAGTCAAAATCTTATCTCCTTTCCAAACAATCTGAAATTGCTTTTGTTGGGAATGGATAGCTATGGTTGCAAAAAAGGTTAGGAATAAAAATTTCTTTTTCATTGATTAAATAACGTGAATAATTGATTGTTAGTATGACAAAGCAAACAATTTTAACAAACGTTTCAAAATTACAATAATAATTTATAAAAATACACGTTATTTAAACACAAATTAACGGTATAAAACGCAAAAAACATCGTTATAACGCTCAATAAATAGGATGAAATACATAAATTTTTAATCAAATTTTACATTTTATCTTGTATTATTACCGATATTTCTTATATTGCGTCACCAAAAATATTATAAGCTTACTTAAAAGTATGGATATGAAAAAAGTAATGGCATTCAAGATTTTGTTGTTAGTAACAATATCTTTAACTACGATTGGTTGTAAAAGATCATCGAGCTCTAACAGCTCCAGAGCTACTGGTTGGGACATAAACTCCAGAGATGGTGGATTCCAATACAACACACAATTTAAAGAACAAGAAACAGCTCCTGGATTGGTGTTTGTGGAAGGTGGTACCTTTACCATGGGTCGCGTTCAGGACGATGTAATGCACGACTGGAACAACACACCTACACAACAACACGTTCAATCGTTTTATATGGACGAAACGGAGGTGACCAATAAAATGTATTTGGAATACTTAGATTGGTTAAAAAGAACATATCCACCTTCTGAAGATAATTATAGAGCAATTTATACAGGTGCCTTACCAGATACCTTGGTTTGGAGAAACCGTTTGGGCTATAACGAAGTCATGACAGAAAATTATTTACGTCATCCAGGCTATGGCGAATATCCTGTAGTTGGAGTAAGCTGGATTCAAGCTGTTGAATTTGCTAACTGGAGAACCGATAGAGTTACAGAAATGTATTTAGAAGATGCAGGCTATATTGTAAGAGATACAAAAATAACTGCTGGTGAAGGTGAAACTTTCAATACAGACACATATATCAATGCACCTTCTCAAGTGTATGGTGGAAACAGTGAGTATACAAATCCTGACAATACTAGAAGAAGAGTTCAAACCACAGCTGATGGAGAACCTATAAATGTACATGCAGGAAGAGAGACTGGTATTATACCTCCTGATTACAGACTTCCTACTGAAGCCGAATGGGAATATGCAGCCTTAGGCTTAACAGAGTTACGTAGTTACAACATTTACAGAGGTAGAAAAAAATACCCTTGGGATGGACAATACACACGTTCTGGAAAACGTAAGGTAAGAGGCGATCAATTGGCCAACTTCAAACAAGGTAAAGGTGATTACGGTGGAATTGCTGGCTGGTCTGATGATGGTGCAGATATCACCAACGAAGTAAAACAATACGAACCAAACGATTTTGGACTTTACGATATGGCTGGAAACGTGGCCGAATGGGTTGCTGATGTTTACAGACCTATTGTGGACGATGAATTCAACGACTTTAACTACTATCGTGGTAACGTATATACCAAAAATGCCATTAGCGAAGATGGAACGGTTAAAATTGTAACAACAGATGAAATTGTATTCGATACCTTACCTAACGGAAAAGTAATTGCAAGGGATTTACCTGGAGAAATTGCTCAAGTTCCTGTGGATGAAGATGAAACCTATTTAAGACAAAACTTCGACAGAAGCGATAACAGAAACTTTAGGGATGGAGACAAACAATCATCACGTCAATACAGAGAAAGCTTTAGTGAAGAAGATGGGGTTACTACCGAAACTTCCATGACAAGTAAAATGTACAACTCCCCGAAACACAATATTGATGTAGATGATTCTACAGGTGCCTTAATCAGGGAATATGATAAATCAAACAAAAGAACCTCATTAATCAACGACGAAGTTCGTGTGTACAAAGGTGGTTCTTGGAAAGACAGGGAATACTGGTTAGATCCAGCGCAAAGACGTTACTTCCCACAAACTATGGCTACAGATTACATTGGCTTTAGATGTGCCATGTCTCGTGTAGGTTCTAAATCCAAAAACAAGAACAAAACTAAAAACTAAGAATTTTCATAACTTTTAAAAAAGTCCTAACAAATTGTTAGGGCTTTTTTTTATACTTTTATTTCATGAACATAGAACAACTCCATACGCTTTTTTTAAAGCATCCATCTGTTTCCACAGACACCAGAAAAATTGTCAAAAACGATTTGTATTTTGCCCTTAAAGGCGACAACTTTAATGGCAATGCCTTTACCCAGCAAGCCTTGGACAAAGGCGCTTCCTATTGCATCATAGACGACAAAACCTATGCCATAAACAAACAATGTATTTTGGTGACCGATGTTCTAAAGACACTTCAGGAATTGGCACATGTTCACAGAAAATATCTAAACTTGCCAATTATTGCCCTAACCGGAAGCAATGGCAAAACAACCACCAAAGAATTAATACACGCTGTACTCTCCCAAAAATATAAAACCTCAGCAACTGTTGGCAATCTTAACAACCATATTGGCGTGCCTTTAACCCTTTTAAAAATGACCAAAAACACAGATATTGGAATTGTTGAAATGGGAGCCAACCACAAAAAGGAAATAGCGTTTCTTTCCAACATTGCACATCCCGATTATGGGTTGATCACCAATTTTGGAAAGGCACACCTGGAAGGCTTTGGAAGCATAGAAGGTGTCATTGAAGGAAAATCGGAACTCTACAAACATTTAATTGCCCATAACAAAACCATTTTTGTAAACTCCAATGACCCCATTCAATTGGAAAAAAGCAAAGAAGCCAAAACCATCAGGTTCGGGTCCAGAAAAACAGATGATTATGAAATTTATTTTAAAAGTGCCCAACCAAATGTAACTGTTACTTTTAATAATGTTGAAATTAACAGTCAGCTTATTGGCGAATACAATTTCAACAATATCGCTGTGGCCATTGCTATAGGTGCTTATTTTAATGTAGATGAAAAACAAATTAAAGAAGCGATTGAGAATTATGTGCCAAACAACAACCGATCTCAAATTATCGAAAAAGGGACAACCAAAATAATCCTGGACGCCTACAATGCCAATCCCTCAAGCATGACAGTGGCTTTACAAAATTTTGGGAAATTGGAAGCTACAAACAAAATAGCCATTCTTGGAGATATGTTCGAGTTAGGACAAGATGCCAATAAAGAACATACAGACCTGGCAGCATTGGCAAATTCCTTAAAATTATCGCAAGTGGTTTTTATTGGCGAAAATTTCCACAAAGCCCTTTCAGGCTCTAACCTAACCTATAAAACCTTTGACGATTTTAAAACTGCATATCATTTAAAAACCTTGGAAAATGCCACAGTATTGATTAAAGGTTCCAGAGGCATGGCTTTGGAACGTATCTTAGAATTATTATAAATTAAAACCAAAATAAAATGAAACTATTTCGCTCGTTTTCACTAACCCTATTTGTTGTATTATTTATAAGTTGCAAAACAACACAAACTCCTGTTGCCACCACAGGCAACCTATCTACTTTTGAAAAACTGGCCTCTATGGAACATGTGGTTAGCATTGAAAAAAGAGAGCCTGTCAGTCATTTCGATGAGAATTATGAAATCTGGTTCGAACAACCCATAGATCACAACAACCTTTCCAAAGGCACATTCAAACAGCGTGTGTTTTTAGGGTTCGAAAATCCATCAAAACCAGTTATCGTGGAGCTTCAAGGTTACGGCATAGGCTCTGAAAAAGCTGGCGAACTGGCCAGTCATTATCAAGCAAACCAATTAAACATAGAACATCGCTATTTTAACAAGTCACGACCAGAAACCATAGATTGGAACACCTTGACCATTGAAAATGCTGCTAAAGACCAAAAAAGAATTATCGATGCCATTAGAAAAACCCTCTATCCTGACGCGAAATTTATTTCTACTGGCATTTCTAAAGGCTGCCAAACAACCATGGCGCATCGCAGATATTTCCCAGACAATGTCGATGCCTGCGTTTGTTATGTAGGCCCATTGAACTTTGAACGTGAAGACCCAAGGGTTTATGAGTTCCTAAATACAGTAAGTACCCAAGAAAACAGGGACAAGGTAAGGGAGTTTCAAGAATTGTGTTTTGAAAATAGAGCTGCTCTTTTGGAAATAATGAAACAAGAAGCCAAGGAAAAAGAAATGTCCTGGGAATTTGGCGTGGAAAATGCCTTGGATTATACCATTTTGGAATACGCGTTTGCTTTCTGGCAATGGGGAACACCTATTGAAAGCATCCCTAATAAAAACGCTTCTCCAGAAGCTATTTACAAACACCTGATTGATGTGGTTGGTTATGGGTTTTTTGAAGAGAAATCCGTTGAAGCTTTGCAACCGTACTTTTGGGCTGCTTTAACGCAACAAGGTATATATGGTTATGAAACAGCACCTTTTAAACAATATTTAAACACCGAAGACATTTATAAATTCGATTGGGCTTTTCCTGATGGAATCACTAAAGATTTTGACCCCATCCCAATGAAAGATATTCAAACCTTTCTAGATAATTCAGCAGAAGACATGCTCTTTATTTATGGCGAATATGATGCTTGGAGTGCTACTGCTGTTGAATTGGACAAGGATGCAGCCAAACGTGAGGTTTATAAATTTGTATTGCCTCAAGGCAGTCATACAACCAGGATTAAAAGTTTCAGTCCAGAAAAACAAAAAGAAATTTATAACATTATCGATGGTTGGTTAAAAGAGTAACCGCTTTTGTAATTCTTGTTAAATAGGTAGTATATTATCCAATACTGATAGTATTTTCATCAGTTTAAAGTAAAAATGTATATATAATTTAAATTTTGGCTACTTTTAAAGTATGGATAACATATTACAGATTACAGATACATTTATTGAGGAAAACACCCTGTTCCCTGAATTGATTTCAGAATTGAAACAAAGCTTTTCCAACAATGAGGTTTTGGTACCTTTACGTCATCATCACGATTTTCCCAATCCGGAAGTGAATTCAGACTCCACACTGTTATTGATGCCTGCATGGAAACCCAGTGATATTGCAGGTGTTAAAATAGTAACGGTAAGTCCGGAAAACAGCAGGTATCACCTACCTGCCATTCAAGGAACCTATATTTATTTTGATGCTTTAAAAGGAACCATTAAAGCCATCATTGAAGCCAAGGCTTTAACTGTAAAACGTACGGCTGCAGCCTCCGCTTTGGCATCGTCCTTTCTCTCCAGAGAAGACTCTAACGCATTACTGATGATAGGCACTGGTGCTTTATCCATAAACCTCATAAAGGCCCATGCTGCTGTAAGACCCATTGAGACTGTTTACATCTGGGGAAGACAGTTTAAAAAAGCACAAGCCATAGCCTCCCAACTTAAAAATGAAACATTCGCTGTGCATCCCATTCCAACCCTTGAAGAGAAAATTTCAAAGGTTGATATAATATCCTCCGCCACCCTATCTAAAACCCCTCTGGTTTTAGGCAAATATTTAAAACCGGGACAACATATAGATTTGGTTGGTGCCTATAAACCAGATATGAGGGAAGCAGACGATGACACCATAAAAAAAGCATCTGTATTCATCGATACCTATCAAGGTGGATTAAAAGAAAGTGGTGATATTTTTATTCCATTACAAAGTGGTGTTCTAAAAGAAAAAGACATTAAAGCAGATTTGTTTGAGCTTTGCTCAAATCAAAAATCGGGAAGAAAGAATATTGAAGAAATAACTCTATTTAAGTCTGTGGGTCATTCCCTGGAAGATTTAACAGCCGCAACCTATTATTATAATAAATTTAAAAATGAGTGATACTTATTTAAACATGCGCAACAAAACCCAATTTAAGCCTCATCCTAATTGGCTTGAAATAAAAACCATAGACATGCATACGGGTGGTGAACCCCTTCGGGTTATTATCGATGGGTTTCCCGAATTAAAAGGCAATTCCGTATTGGAGTATCGCAGGTACTGTCAACAAAATTTCGACCACCTACGTACAGGCTTAATGTTTGAACCTCGTGGACATGCAGATATGTACGGCTGTATTTTAACACCCCCAAACGATGATGATGGCGATTTTGGAATCATCTTTTTACACAACGAAGGCTATTCTACCATGTGTGGCCATGCCATTATTGCCATTTCAACGTTAGCTGTTGAAATGAATTGGATAGACGTTAAAGAAGGTGATAATATCTTAAAAATTGATGCACCTTGTGGTCGGATCACTTCCTATGCACATGTTAAAGAGGGAAAAGTAACTGGTGTCAGGTTTCATTGTGTACCAAGCTTTGTGGTTGGCTTAGATAATAAAGTACAGGTTAATGGGCTGGGCGAAGTGACTTACGACCTAGCGTATGGAGGTGCTTTTTATGCCTATGTGGATATGGCTAAAAATAATTTCGATTTTAATTTAAAACCTGAATCCTATCGTTCCTTGATTTCAAAAGGCATGGATATTAAACAGGCAGTCATGGAAAACAACAAAAGAATTGCACATCCCTTTGAGGAAGATTTAAGCTTTCTTTATGGTACAATTTTTATAGACAACAACCAACAAGCATCTGGTGCTGATAGCCGTAATGTCTGTATTTTTGCCGAAGGTGAGGTAGACAGATGTCCAACAGGCTCCGGTGTGTCAGGAAGAATGGCTATTCACAAAGCCAGAAATGAAATCACCTATGGTGAAGTCATGACCATTGAAAGCATAACGGACTCTGTATTTAAAGGCTCCATAATATCTGAAGAAAATTATGGCCCGTTTAAAGCCGTTATCCCTCAAGTTGAAGGGACAGCCCACATAACAGGCATACACACCTTTGTTATAGACCCAAACGACCCAATGAAAAATGGCTTTATATTAAGATAAAGAAGTCATAAGGGTTTCAATCTCATCAATTTCTATCGGCATGGCTTCTGTTAAGTTGATGTTTCCTTCTTTGGTGATTAAATAATCGTTTTCCAAACGGCAACCAAGCCCTTCTTCAGGAATATAAATCCCTGGTTCGCAGGTTAAAACCATGCCAGGCTCCAAGGGTTTGGAATACAATCCCACATCATGCACATCCAAGCCTATATGATGTGCTGTTCCATGCATAAAATATTTTTTATATAAAGGTTTTTCAGGATTCTGATTAGCAACATCCTTGGCGTCTAACAATCCCAATTTTATGAGTTCGGTTTCAACCAATGTTGCCATCTGTGTTTCATAATCAGAAGGTAAAACGCCAGGTTTCAATAATTTACTGCCCTCTTTTAAACAATGCAAAACAGAACTGTAAACCTCTTTTTGCCTTTTGGAAAAGCTCCCATTTACTGGAAAACATCTGGTGGTATCGCTGTTGTAATTGGCATAGCAAACACCAAAATCCAAAAGAATCATCTCACCATCTTTACAAACAGCATCGTTGGTGTTGTAATGTAAGGCACATGCATTTTTACCAGAAGCCACTATGGGCTTAAAAGCATGACGCGTGGCACCAGATTTAATTAAATTGTATGCTAATTCGGCTTCCAACTCGTATTCTTTCATAAGGGGCTTGCATGCTTTCAACACACGTTTAAAAGATGCCACACTAATGTTGGCAGCTTCTTGCATTAAAGCGATTTCCTCTTCCGATTTTATAAGCCTTAACTCTCGTGTAATTTTGGCTGCCCGATGGTACTCATGTAAAGGGTATTTTTCCTTGCACCAAGCAATCATTCGGTCTTGCTGGGTTTGCTGGTTGTATGTCACACGCTTAATGTGCTCGTTATGCCCCAAATAAATCCCATCGGCTTCAAAAGCCATAAGCTGAAGGATTTTCTCGAAATCCTGTAACCATTCCACACGGTTGATTCCTGAAATATCTGTGGCTTGCTCCTTGGTTAATTTATCGCCATCCCAAATCTTAATGTGCTCATTGGTCTCCTTTATAAACAAAATTTCACGATGCTCCTTTTTATACGCATCTGGATACATAAGCAAAATGGTTTCCTCCTGGTCAATACCACACAAATAAAACAAATCGTTGTTTTGGGTAAAACCCATCACATCGTCTGCATTGTTGTGCTTCACATCATTGGAAGTTAAAATTGCTAAGGTGTTTGACTTCATTTTGGAAACAAAGCGCTTTCTATTGGTTATGAATAAGCTATTTGAAATAGGATGATATCTCATGTTTAAAAAGTTCTATCTGGATGAAACGGATTTAAATCTAAAATGGTTTTTTTATCTGAAATAACCTCAGAAA
The DNA here is from genome assembly GCF_000348685.1 of Xanthomarina gelatinilytica. GTDB lineage: Bacteria > Bacteroidota > Bacteroidia > Flavobacteriales > Flavobacteriaceae > Xanthomarina > Xanthomarina gelatinilytica. The sequence continues at coordinate 111,650 of NZ_ANLA01000013.1, forward strand.
CCAACTTCCCGGTGGCTGTTCCCATACTCCAACCCATCATGGCATGCCCTGTGGCTATGGTTAAGTTATGGCATTTTGAAGATTTACCTATATATGGCAAACCATCAGGGCTAACTGGACGTAAGCCTGAAGCGGCATCCTTTTTTTCTGCCTGGGACAAAGTGACTTCTGGATAATAGGAATGGGCTGCCTTGGCTATGGCTTCCACCCTCACCTGATTGATACTGTCGTTTATTCCAGCTATCTCCATAGTGCCTGCAAAACGTGTAAACCCATTCATGGGTGTTACAGCCACTTTGGCTTCCGCTAAAATGGAAGGAATGCTAATACCTGTATCTTGATGGGTATTGATGCGATAGCCCTTTCCTGCTTGAAGCAATAATTTTAATCCTAATTTTTTGCTTAATGTGGCACTCCAAGAACCTGCAGACAAAACAAATTCATCAGCTTTTAAGCTTTGATTCTGAGTTTGAACAGCTTCAATTTTTCCGTTCTTGATAACAAGGTCCTCAACCTTTTCATTTGAAAAGAAAGTGACTCCTACGGCCTTTAAATGTCCTTTCATCTCTGTCATAAACTCATGGGGAGTCGTGTGGGAATCACATTTATAATAGGTTGCACCTTTAACGTTTAACCTGGCATGTGGCTCTATAGTTTTTAAATCTTCTTGGCTCATTTCCCGGACGTCCAAACCTTCGCGCTTAGCCAAATGAGCTGTTTCAATTTCTTCCTCCAACATCTTGTCGGTTTGACACAACATGAGCAAACCCTTTTTTTCGTAATGAAACGTAAAATGTTCCTCTTGTTTAATGTCATCATACAAATCCTGACTTAACAAAGTAATGGCCTTAATGGCCGGAATGGCTTTATTGACATGATTGATATGACAAGATTTATTAAAAGCAAGGGTCCATTTAATGAAGTCTGGGTCCAAACGAGGTTTTATATATAAAGGACTTGCTGGGTTAAGCATCCATTTTAAGCCTTTTTTCATGACTCCTGGAGCAGATAGTGGCACCAAATGACTAGGTGACAAATAACCTGCATTTACATAAGAAGCCCCAGCATCCATATTCGATTGATCGATGATGGTCACCTGATGGCCTTCCTTTTGAAGATAATAGGCAGAACACAACCCGATGATGCCTCCTCCGATAATGATTACTTGTTTTGACATTGAGTTATTGACTTGATGTATTATGTAATTATTCCGTTTCTTACTTATTTAGTTTAATAATTGAATATTTTTTTTATTTTTAAATATTCCAAAGATTCACTTATTAAAGGTATTAAATCTTCTTCTGAAATCTATTTTGTATCGTTTAAAATTTCTATGGGGAAAATGGCTTAACAGCTTCTTTAAAAAACTATTGAAATTTTAGCAAAAGATGCTTTTTTTAAGCGAACCAAACAAGCATCGCTATCATGTGATACTGTCAAGGGAATTGATTTAATAATTTGATATGCTATCACTTTGGTTGCCTCAATTTTTATGCTATCATAAATAACACAACATCTACAGCCTATTTTTTGTTCTATACTTTAACTTTTCAACAAATTCTGACTTAAGCATCTTTAAATGATTTTAACAATTCATTAAATCATTGACATTTTAAATCACCTGAAAACCATACGCATAAGGATCATCTTCTGGATCTATGCTAATGGTATTATGCCCATAAATCTTAGCCCAACCCTGTATGCTAGGAATAATGGCCAAGGTCCCATCTAAAATGGTTTCTTTTTCCACACGTCCAACAAACTTGCTTCCTATAAAACTCTCGTGAACAAAATCTTCTCCAATCTGCAAATGTCCTTTAGCATATAATTGGGCCAATCTTGCTGAAGTACCTGTGCCACACGGACTCCTATCGATGGCTTTATCTCCATAAAACACGGCATTTCTTCCAGAAGACCTTGGGTCAATTGGTGTACCTGTCCACAACATATGCGTCACATCTTTAATGGTTTCATTTTCTGGATGAACAAAACGGTTGGGATAACTTTCATTGATACCTTGTCTGACCACTTGTGAGTATTGTATGATTTTTGAAGCAGAAAAATCCTGCACTCCCGAAAAATTCTTTTGTGGATCTACTATGGCATAGAAATTTCCACCATATGCCACATCAAAAGTAATTTCTCCCAATTCCGGACAATCAATGGTCAAGCCTTCGGCTGCCAAATAACTTTTTACATTGGTTAGCTTTACCCAATCCACCTTGGTTCCTGTTTGCTGATATTCAATTTCAACCAAACCAGCTGGAGCTTCCATTCTAATTTTTCCAGGAATTTTTGGGATTACCAACCCCTCCTCTATAGCAATGGTAATAGTACCTATGGTACCATGACCACACATGGGCAAACAACCAGAGGTTTCTATAAACAAAATGGCAAAATCGTTTTCTGGATCGTGCGGAGGATATAGAATACTTCCACTCATCATGTCGTGACCACGAGGCTCAAACATAAGTCCTTTCCTAATCCAATCATATTCTTTTAAAAAATGCTGACGCTTTTCGCTCATGGTCTTTCCAACCAAGTCTGGGCCTCCTTCTTTAACAACTCTTACCGGATTGCCACAGGTATGCGCGTCTATGCAAACAAAAGTGCTTCTACTCATTTTATATGCTGTCTGTGGTTTGTTTGTTATTGACCAAACGGGAAATTTTTAAAGGATTTTCGTTCTTTAAAGCAGCTGGCAACAAATCATTGGGCCAATCTTGATAACTAAACGGTCTTACCCATCGTTTAATGGAATGTATACCAACGGCTGTAAAACGGCTATCGGTAGATGCTGGATAAGGACCTCCATGAACCATGGACGGACAAACCTCTACTCCTGTAGGCACACCATTATATATAATGCGTCCTACACGATTTTTAAGGGCCTCTATGACGTCAGGATACTGCGAAGCTTCGTCGCTTTCTGCAATTAATGTTCCTGTTAATTGACCTTCCAATTTCGAAATAATTTGCTCCAATTGTTCGGCATTTTCACATTGAACCACCATGGAATAGGGCCCAAACACCTCTTGATGCAAGGTCGTGTTTTTTAAAAATGTAGCTCCTTCAACTGTGGTAACGGTTTGTCTGGCATAATTTGATTGTACTTCTGAGTCATATTCTGCCACAACAGTTAACTCTGGTTGTGACAAGGCTTTTTGCCTGTTGTTTTCATAAGCCCCTATAATGTTTGGGTGCAACATGCAAGATGGCTCTATCTTCACAATTTCATCAGATAAATCCTGGATGAATTGTGTTAGTTCATCGCCTTGAATACCTAACAACAACCCTGGATTGGTACAAAACTGACCCGTTCCCAATGTAATGGATCCTGCATAAGTTTTAGCCAGCGCTTCGCCTCTATGTCTTAAAGCTTTTGGAAGCATTACCACAGGATTGATGCTTCCCATCTCAGCAAAAACTGGAATGGGTTCTTCACGTTTTGCAGCTAAATCATATAAAGCGCGTCCTCCACGAATACTGCCTGTAAATCCAACAGCCTTAACTTCTGGATGGGACACCAATTGCATGCCCACCTCTATGCCACTACTGTTTAAATTTGAAAAAACGCCGTTTGGCATACCCGTTTTTTCGGCTGCTTTAATGATGGCCGAAGCTACCAATTCCCCTGTTCCAGCATGCATGGGGTGTGATTTAACTAAAACTGGACAGCCTGCTGCCAAGGCAGCAGCCGTATCTCCACCAGCAGTTGAATAGGCCAGGGGAAAGTTACTGGCTCCAAATACAACCACTGGCCCCAAAGGCACCATCATTTTTCTAATATCCGATTTTGGCATGGGTTGCCGTTCTGGCTGGGCCGTGTCTATGGTGGCTTCAACCCAAGACCCTTCCTGGACCAACTCGGCAAAAGATCGCAATTGCCCTACCGTTCTTCCTCTTTCTCCCATGGCACGTCCTTCTGGCAAACCGGTTTCGGAACAATATGTTGCAATCAATTCGGAGTCCAGTGCCATGATTTCGTCTGCTATCGCATTTAAAAAGGCCGCTTTCTGCTCCCCAGAAATGTTTCTGAAAGTTTTAAATGCTTGAGAAGCTAAAGTCACGGCTGCATTTATCTCCTCCTTGGTCGCTTCAGTATAAACAGGCTGGTTTTCAATATGTAACTGTGGATTAAACGTTTTATATGTTTTGGTTCCTGTGGCAGTTAATTGATTCCCAATATAATTTTTTCCTGATATCATAAGATTTATGTCATTCCTGTAAAGACAGGAATCTTTTTATTGATTTAAATTTTGAATTCCACAACACCTGCGAAATAACAAAACCTAATTATTAATAATTTGTTTTAAATGTTTTTATAATCTGGAAGTGTGGGTCTGTTTTTTACACCTTCTTCAATCACTTTTAAAACATGCTGGCGTTCATCACCTATTAAAGGCAACCTTGGTGCACGAACATGTTCCGTTCCAATTCCAGTGGCTACTTCTGCCAATTTTATATTTTGTACTAATTTAGGGTTTATATCTAACTCTAACAAAGGCATAAACCATCTATAAATATCTAAAGCTTCTTTTAGCCTGCCTGCTTTTTGAAGTTTATAAATAGCTACTGTTTCTGCAGGAAAGGCACAAACCAAACCAGCTATCCAACCGTCAGCTCCCAATAACAAACTCTCAAGGGCTATGGTATCTACTCCTGTCATGATTTTTAATCGGTCGCCAAAACGGTTTTTGATTCGTGTAATGTTGGTCGTATCCCTTGTCGATTCCTTTACAGCTTCAATATTGTCACATTTTAACAGTTCCTCAAACATGTCCATTGTCACTTCAATTTTATAATCCACAGGATTGTTATAGACCATAATTGGCAACGACGTGTTATTGGCCACAGCTTTAAAGTATTCCACGGTTTCCCTATCTCCAGATTTATAGCGCATAGGTGGTAACATCATCAAACCATTGGCTCCATCATCTTCTGCTTTTTGCGCAGCATGAATGGCGGCTTTGGTGGTTTGCTCTGCAATGTTTATCAAAACAGGCACTTGCCCTTTTACAATATCTACAGTGGCTTGCGTTAACTGGCGTTTCTCTTCGTCCAGTAAGGTGCTCGCTTCCCCTAAAGTTCCTCCAAGTACAATGCCATGAACTCCGGCTTCCAGTTGGGCCTTAATATTAACTTCAAACATGTTTAAATCCAATTCGTCTGTTTCTGTAAACTTGGTTGTAACTGCTGGCATAACGCCTTTCCATTGAATACTCATAATTTCTGTGTTTTTTGTTAATACAAAATTAATTTGGAAACCTGTAGTTATATAACCCATATTTATCCAGTTATAATATTATATTATCCATTTATTATTAATTAACACATAATTAGCTTAATTTTGTATGTGTATTAAATTATATAAGATGAAAGTCCTTCCATTTAAAATCCCCAAACCTGAATTGGCCGCCTTAATTTATCAAGTGGATAAAGAAGCTTTCTTTTATGATAAACTTCATCAACATGAAGAAATCCAATTGAGTCATATCGTTGAAGGTGAAGGCACTCTTATTGTGGGCGACAGTATCAATTATTACAAGCCTGGCGATGTGTTGGTTATTGGCAGTCAAGTTCCACACGTATTTCAAAGCGATCAAGAACAATATCAACAATCACACATGGTTTCTTTATTCTTTACGGAAACCAGTTTTGGAAAGACCTTTTTTGAATTGGAAGAACTTATGGAGTTACAAGTGTTTTTCAATAGAGCCAAACAAGGTTTTAAAGTGACTTCCAATCACGAAAAAATAATTGCGCTGTTTAACGACATTGAGACAGCCACGAAATTGGAGAGATTTATCATCCTCATGCAATTGTTAAAACATGTTGTAAATAGCGATTACAAAAGTCTCTCCTCTTTTATTTATGAAAAAAATTATTCGGTTGTTGAAGGGGAACGTTTAAGGGATGTGTTTGATTATACCATGAACAACTACCACCAAGACATAACCTTGGACGCTGTTGCCAATGTAGCAAACATGACCAAGAATGCTTTTTGCAAATACTTTAAGAAATATACCAACAAAACCTATGGGGCATTTTTAAACGAGTTGCGCATAGAACATGCCTGTAAACTCATTTTGTCCAAAAAAAACCATACCATTTCCGATGTGGCATATAAAGTGGGCTTTAACAACATCTCAAATTTCAACAGACAGTTTAAAAAAGTAAAACAGGAAACACCCTTGAGTTTCAAAAAAAACAACGCGTTTCAATAAAGCTCCTAAAAGAGTTGTTGCTGGAATAAAAAAAATCCACACTAAAAGTGTGGATTTTCTATATAAAGTGGGCGCGAAGGGATTCGAACCCCTGACCCCCTGGGTGTAAACCAGGTGCTCTGAACCAACTGAGCTACGCGCCCTTTCGTAATTGGATTGCAAATATAAATTAGTTTTCCATATTGCAAAAGCTTTTTTGAAAAAAAAATTAAATTATTTCTGCTACCACAAACGTGCTGCCTCCCACATAAATCAAATCCTTGTTCGTGGCTTCCTTTTTGGCTGCCATGAATGCTTCATTTACACTTAGATAGCTATTGCCCACAAACCCTTCTTTTAAAAATGCCTCTGCCAATAAATCGGCATCCATACCTCTTGGAACATTCGGTTTACAGAAATAATAAGTGGCTTGTTTAGGCAATAGGTCTAAAATACCTCCCAAATCCTTATCATTTACAACTCCAAAAACCACATGCAAGTGTTGAAACGGTTCTTCTTCCAACTGTTTTACTATGTATTTTAAACCTTCTGTATTATGGGCAGTATCACAAATAATTTTGGGCAACTCTTGAAGCACTTGCCACCTACCTTGCAAACCGGTATTTTTTACAACATGCAATAAGCCTTTTTTTATTTGCTGTTCAGAAACTGAAAAGCTGCTCTTTAAAACCTGTATGGTTTGTAGTACGGTTTTGATGTTCTTTTGTTGATAGCTTCCTTTTAAATCGCTTGGATACACCTCTTGGATCAAAGCATCTGCAAAATAAATATCACTTTGCTGCCTGGTTGCCACCTCTTTAAAAACGTGTTTGGTTGCCTCCTGCGTTTCTCCTATAACCACTGGCAGGTGTGGCTTGATAATACCTGCTTTTTCAGATGCTATCTGTTCTAAGCTAGTTCCCAAAAATTGGGTATGATCCAAACCAATGTTGGTAATAACCGAAACTACTGGTGTGATAATGTTGGTGGAATCCAACCTGCCTCCCAAGCCAACTTCTATAACGGCCACATCTACTTGTTGCTCCTTAAAATAATCGAAGGCCATCCCTGAAGTCATTTCAAAAAAAGATAAATTCCGGGATTCCAAAAAACGGCTGTTCCTTTTAATAAACCCAACAACAAAGGCTTTGCTTACCACTTTGCCATTTACTTTAATGCGTTCCCTAAAATCCTTTAAATGTGGCGAAGTAAACAAGCCTACCTGATAACCTGCTTCCTGTAAAATGGAAGCCAACATATGACTGGTAGACCCTTTCCCGTTGGTACCTGCTACATGGATGGTTTTAATGTGTTGTTGCGGATTGTTTAAATGTTCGGCTAATAAAAGGGAATTTTTTAAATCTGCTTTGTAGGCCGATTGCCCTTGTCGTTGATACATTGGAAGTTTGGAGAACATCCAATTAACAGTATCTTGATATGTCATTATTGCCCTAAATTGAAATTTACCTTTACGAAGCCTATTTGTTTGGCTGGTGCTTTATTGTCTGCGCGCCATTTATGGGATAAGGCTATTTTTTTTGCTGGCTCCAACAAGCAGGCAGCTGTGTTGGTAGTGCCTTTAACACCCGGAATGGCTTCAATAACATCGCCATTTCTATTGACAACGATTTTTACGATAACCATACCAGATTCATTGCAATCTTGCTTATAGACTTTTTTTGTAGGAGCTCCACGCCCTTTTAATCCGTAACCTACACCTCCAATGCCAGAACCTGGCTCCCCAAAATAACTTGCAGCATACGGATCGCCATCCAACTGCCCTTTATCTCCTGCTTTGTTATCGTTGCCTTCGCCTCCAGTATCTTGGCCTTCCGACTTACTGACACCTCCTATTAACGCGTCCAGCTTCTTCTTTTTAGCTTCTTTCTCAGCTTGCTCTTTGGCTATTCTATCAGCTTCTGCTTTAGCCTTTGCTTCTGCTTCTGCCTGCGCCTTGGCTTTGGCATCTGCCACTTGTTTTGCTTTTGCCTCAGCCTCTTTCTGTTTTTTTATGGCTATGGCTTCTTCGTTATCTGCAGTTAAAACATCTTCGACCTTGGTCTTGGATACTGCTGCCTCTGGCTGCTTTTGTTCCGGCTGTTTTACCGTTTCCTGAGGCTGTTCCTTTACTTCCCTTGGTTCCGACTTAACTGGCTTTGTTGGTTGTACATCGCCACTGCCAAAATCTGTGGTTCCAAAGTTAACGGCAACACCATATTCCTCTGGTGGATCCATATATTGCGTACCAACCACAAACAACAACAAAATAATCAATACAGCAATAAGGGCTGTTAATTTCGCTGAATTACGTTCGTGTATGGTTTCAAAATACTTCATCTAACTCTAATTTGGTTTTACAGCCAAAATGACCTTGAATTTGTTTCTATTGGCAATATCCATCACCTTTACAACATGTTCCACAGGAACAGATTTTTCTGCCCTTAAAACCAAAGTCGGCTTTTCTTCGTTGGATAAAACAGCTATAAGTTCAGACTCCAGCATGCTTTCCCCTACTCGTTTTTGATCGATATAATAGGTCAGGTCTTTTTTAATGCTCACGGCAACCGATTTTTTATTTTCGGTTTTTCCACTGGCCTTTGGCAACAAAATATCTATGGCATTGGTAGTTACCAACGTGGAAGCCAACATAAAAAAGATAAGCAACAGGAATACAATATCTGTCATGGACGACATATTGAATTCTGGCGTGACTTTATTTCTTCCTCTTAAATTCATTAAATAGGTTCGTTTAAGTGATCTAAAAATTCTAAGGAATTCGCTTCCATTTGATACACTACTTTATCTGTTTTAACCACCAAATGATTGTAGGCTATATAACCTATAATCCCAACTATCAATCCAGCAACGGTTGTGGTCATGGCGGTATACAAACCATCGGCTAAAAGCTTGATGTCTATTTGCCCTCCTGAATTGGCTATTTCAAAAATGGAAAGGATCATCCCTATTACGGTTCCTAAAAACCCAATCATAGGCGCTGCCCCAGAAATGGTTGCCAAAACACTCACATTTTTTTCCAGACTGTAAATTTCCAAACGACCGGCATTTTCAATGGCAGTATTGATATCTTCCAAAGGTTTCCCTATTCGCGTAATGCCCTTACTAATAAGTCTGGATACAGGCGAATTTACCTGGGCACACAACATTTGTGCAGAATCTATTTTCCCATTGGAGACATGGTCCTTGATCTGGTTCATAAAATTGGCATCTATTTTGGAAGCTGCCTTGATGGCAAATAACCGTTCAAAATAAATATAAGTGGCAACAATCAACAACACAAACAAGATGGTAATAATGATCATTCCAGCTGTTCCTCCACTCGTTATCAACTCGATAATGGACAAGGTTTTTTCTACAGATTCACCATCGTTAAGCAACTCGGTTCCTTCTTGTGCGTCTTGTAAAAATAAATGTATCATATGTTTTTATTCTATTATTACGTTAATAACGTTTGTTTGTGCTTTAAATTATAATTAGAAAATGGTTCTGGTAAACATAAAGGCTACGGCCCCTACCAAGAAGCCTACCAAAGCCAACCAAGAGATTTTTTTCAAATACCAGAAAAAATCTATTTTTTCCATTCCCATGGCAACTACTCCTGCTGCCGATCCAATGATCAACATACTTCCTCCCGTCCCTGCCGAATAGGCAATAAAATGCCACAATTCATTATCAATAGGTTCCGAAAACATACCCAAACTAGCTGCTACCAATGGCACATTGTCTATAACGGCCGAGCCTACACCCAATAACAACACCACTAAATCCGAAACGCCCTCATGATGCAACTCGGTTCCCAACATAGGCATATGCTCTTGCAAACTGGTTGCAAAACCAAACAAGATTCCTAAAGATTCCAAGGCTGCAACTGCCATTAATATCCCCAAAAAGAAAAGGATACTTGGCAATTCTATTTTGGATAAAGACGCATGCACCGGACTGTGATGCCCTTGGTGGTCGGCATTCTCATCCGTATCAAAAGACAAGGCAAATTTAGAGTTACTGTACAGTTCTGCAAAAATGGCCACAACGCCCAAAGCCAACATCATGCCTACATAAGGAGGTAAATGGGTAATGGTTTTAAAAATTGGCACAGAAACAATACCTCCCAACCCTAAGTATAACATGGTTGCGCTAAATTTGCTTTTTGGCTTATCGGTATCTTCTTCCACATGCTCAAATGTCCCTTTGAAAACCGGAAGGAATGAGGCAATAAACGTAGGTACCAACATACACAATAAAGAAGGTATAAATAAGTATACAAACAAATGTCCTGTTGTAACCTTCTTCCCTATCCACAACATGGTCGTGGTTACATCTCCAATTGGAGACCAAGCTCCTCCAGCATTGGCTGCTACAACTATTAAACCTACATACCAAATACGGGAATTTCTGTCGTGTACCAGTTTCTGTAATATGGATATAAGTACAATGGTGGCTGTTAGGTTATCGATAATGGCCGAAAGGAAAAAAGCCAAAAAAGCAAAAATCCATAAAATGCGTTTCTTGCTTTTTGTTTTCACAAAGCTCTTTATGGTAGCAAAGCCGTCAAAATAATCTATAATTTCAACTATGGTCATGGCTCCCAATAAAAAGACTAATATTTCAGCTGTTTTACCCAGATGGTGCAAGAGGGTCTCTTCCATTAAATGCATCTTTTCCTCATGGTTCAACAACCCAAAATTCTCCAACAAACTATGTTGTGCAGAATCGAACCATTGGGTAAAATGATCCAGCCCCAAAGCTATTAAAGCCCAACAAATGGCCATCATAACCAAAGCAGGAATAAGTTTATCTATTTTTAAGTTGTGTTCTAAAGTAATGGCCAAATAGCCCAGTACGAATACTAATATGATGATTGTTTCCATAAAAATGAACTGTTAAATAAGTTGGCTAAGTGCAATTTCGAATGCAGTTTCGCTGATATCGGTTTTAGAATTGTTTTGATTGTATACGTTTTGAATGGCTTTTCTAATGGTATTCGAAGTGTCGTTAAAAATGGCTTCATCGGTCATTTGAACACGAGCTTCCATAAAATAAGCAAATACACGAGCCATTCCACAATTGGAAATAAAATCTGGAATCAAGCTTACGCGCTTATCTGTATGCTCCATAATGGGTCCAAAAAATATTTCCTTATCTGCAAAAGGCACATTGGCACCACAGGAAATCACTTCCAGGCCACTATCTATCATTTGGTCTATTTGCTGTCTGGTTATCAATCGGGAGGCTGCACAAGGAGCAAATATTTCAGTTTGCATGCCCCAAATCTTTTCATTGATCTCATCAAAAGGGATTACCTGGTCTGCAACCAGCGTATTCCCTGTTTTGGCTAAAAACAAATCGGTGATTTCTTCAAAAGTAAACCCTTCTTCACGTATCAAGCCTCCTGTAATATCTATAATCCCAACCACCTTGGCACCCATTTGTGCCAAATAAAAAGCGGCTGCTGCTCCTACGTTCCCAAAACCTTGAATCACGGCCTTCTTTCCTACAACAGTGCCCCCATAGATGTCATAATAGTGCTTTACGGCTTGGGCAACCCCAAAACCTGTAATCATATCCGCTATGGTATATTTTCTTTTAACACTGGGTGAAAAGTTCGGGTTTTCAATAACCTTGATAACCCCTTGCCTCAACTGGCCAATTCGGTTTATCTTATCGGCTTCTGTAGGTTTGAAATGTCCCGTAAAAACCCCTTCCTGTGGATGCCAAACCCCACTTTCTTCAGTAATAGGGATCACTTCATGGATTTCATCCACATTCAAATCCCCTCCTGTTCCATAGTAACTTTTCAACAAGGGGGAAACGGCTTGGTACCAACGTTCCAATACCCCTTTTTTCCGTGGATCTTTTGGATCAAAATTGATACCGGATTTGGCGCCTCCTATGGCAGGACCGGACACGGTAAATTTTACCTCCATGGTTTTTGCCAAAGACAAAACCTCATTCATATCCAAACCTTTGCGCATACGCGTGCCTCCTCCTGCTGCACCTCCCCTTAGGGAGTTTATCACAGTCCACCCTTCGGCATCTGTTTCTGGGTCTTTCCAATTAAAAATTATTTCTGGTTCTTTGGCTTCGTACTTTTGAAGAAGGTCTTTCATCTGGTGAGAGTCATTTTTTAAATCAATTGAAGAAAATTGAAAAATTAAAACCACACATAATAAGTGAACTTTTAATGAGACAATATTTCATTCGGATGGTTAATTATTAAATGTGAAAACAAATATAAAAAACAAATAGCCTTTCTTATTAAAATTATAATAATTTTAATGATTAAAAATGATTCCGGAACTATGGTCCTGCTTTGCTCCTGTCACACTACTTAGGCAGTTGACGGCTCCTCTTAGTTTTAAAACCCCTAAAAACCCAAATACCAGGGCTTCTTTAAAATTTACCAAGGCCTTGTCTGGAACCACCAAACTGTTGGAGGTCCTGGCTTGAATTTGATGAATTAAAAAACGATGGTAAGCGCCTCCTCCCGTAACCAAGACGGTTGCCTCCTGAGCTTTATTCAGTTCGGTCGCTATTTGTGTGGCTATGTGTTCCACAAAGGTCCTTAAAACAGTCGCTATGGGCAACTGGAAACTATCTATTAAAGGAAAGACCTGCTGTTTCACCCATTCCAACCCCAAAGATTTTGGAGCTTCCTTCTTATAAAACTCCAACCCGTTCAAATGCTGCAACAACTCTTGATGAATGTCCCCTGTGGAAGCTATCTGGCCTTGATCGTCATAGGCCAATCCCAATGAAGACACATAGTGGTTCAATACAATGTTCACTGGACAAATATCGTACGCAATACGCTGTTGCTGGTTTTCGGTGGAGACATTGGCGAAGCCTCCCAAATTCAAACAAAAATCATAATCGGAAAACAACAAAGCATCACCTATGGGAACCAAAGGAGCCCCTTGCCCTCCCAAAGCTACATCCTGGACCCTAAAGTTGCACACCACAGGCAACTGAAGAAGTTCATACAACTCTGGTAAATTCCCAATTTGATAGGTCAAGCCCTTTTCGGGTTGGTGCAAGGCAGTATGCCCGTGCGAACAAACAGCATCAAGCGCCTTGAGCTTGTTGGCAGCTATAAAATCCTGAATAAAGCCTGCCAGATACTCGGTGTAATCTTTATCTATCTGCTGTAAATCTTCCATGGATTGAGATACCAAATCCTTCAATACAGCTTGCCAATAGGCAGAATAAGGCTCTGTATGGGCAGCCTCTATATGGTAAGTCCAGGAACCATCATCAAGGCTAAACGAAGCAGCCACCAAATCCACCCCATCCAAAGAGGTTCCAGACATAACTCCTACAACGCGATATTGGGTTTTATTCATATCCTGTAAAAATAACAATCCGTTTTGAAAAAATGCCAATAAAAAAGTATCTTTGTGCACTTTTAAATAATACTACAATTACAAGAAACTATGGATTTTAACCTTACCGAAGAACACATCATGATACGCGATGCTGCTCGCGATTTTGCGCAAACCGAACTACTTCCTGGTGTGATAGAACGAGATAACACACAAACGTTTCCAGATAGCTTGGTTCGCAAAATGGGCGAATTGGGTTTTATGGGCATCATGGTAGACCCTAAATATGGTGGCTCTGGAATGGATGCCATTTCTTATGTGTTGATCATGGAAGAACTTTCTAAAATTGATGCATCGGCTTCCGTAATGGTTTCTGTAAACAATTCTTTGGTGTGCTATGGCCTGGAGGCTTTTGGAACTGAAGAACAAAAACAAAAATACCTTAGCAAATTGGCTACAGGTGAAGTTATTGGTGCTTTCTGTTTAAGTGAGCCTGAAGCTGGTAGCGATGCAACCTCACAAAAAACCACTGCCATAGACATGGGGGACCACTACATCTTAAATGGTACAAAAAACTGGATCACCAATGGCGGACGTGCAGATGTTTATTTGGTAATTGCCCAAACAGATAGAGATAAAGGCCATAGAGGCATCAATGCATTTATAGTTGAAAAAGGCATGCCTGGTTTTGATATTGGACCAAAAGAAGATAAGTTGGGCATTAGAGGTAGCGATACCCATACCTTACAGTTTAACGACGTAAAGGTCCCTAAGGAAAATAGAATTGGAGAAGATGGTTTTGGGTTCAAATTTGCCATGAAAACACTCTCTGGAGGTAGAATAGGAATCGCAGCGCAAGCCCTAGGGATAGCTTCTGGCGCTTACGAACTGGCTCTAAAATACTCCAAAGAGCGCAAAGCCTTCGGAACAGAAATTTCAAACCATCAAGCCATTGCTTTTAAGTTGGCAGACATGGCCACAGAAATTGAAGCTGCAAGAATGTTGGTAATGAAAGCTGCTTGGGACAAAGACCAAGGCAACAATTACGATATGTCCAGTGCCATGGCCAAGCTGTACGCATCACAAGTAGCCATGACACATACAGTTGAAGCCGTGCAAATTCATGGTGGTAACGGTTTTGTTAAAGAATACCATGTGGAACGCTTAATGCGTGATGCCAAAATCACACAAATCTATGAAGGTACTTCAGAAATACAGAAAATTGTAATCTCAAGAGGCATCTTAAAAGACTAAATGTCTTCTTTGTAAAAAATCAAAGTAAATAACAAGAAAATACTTAAAAGTCCAAACCATGGTTTGGACTTTTTTTTTATGTGTTGATAAAATGCCTTTCGCGAAATCCAACGAAACGCATACAAGCTAACTAGCCTTATTCAAGGGAAGGATGTAACTATCTGCTTCGTGGTATTTTTCAGATTTAATGATGTTCAATAACCAGTCCAAATGATTTTCAGACCGTCTTTTAAAACTGTAATTTAAAGTTGCTTCCATAATCCTAGTGTTTATAAAATGAGTCAACTTAAAGTTACATAGAGAAAAAATGTCTTAATAATATTTTAGCCCAACAGCAAATTTATTACCCTAAAAAACACCCACTTACAAAAAAATAAGACGAAATCCATCCTTTAAAAATCAAAACGGATAGTAATAAAATTAATAGGATTAATGGCAGACCTTGCAGTCTTTTTTATCTTTTATTTCACCAACCAAATAACCTTGGTCGTTCATTTTAAAGTCGCAACAATCCATAAATCCTTGTGCTATCTGCTTTCTGGCACGTTGTATCTGAGATTTAACTGTAGCCAAGGGCAAGTCTAGCTGGGCAGCAACTTCCTGTTGTTTTAAACCTTTTATATCAGACAGGTATAAAGGGAGCTTGTATTTTTTAGGAAGGCTTTTAAGGATACCATGCAAACAGTCGGCTTCTGTGTGTTCTGAAGTGTCTTCTGGATAAACCACCTCTGTGTCGTTATCACTGGCAACCAACTTGTGTTTTCTAAAATAATCCAAAACCGTATATCTGGCTACAGAAAACACCCAAGCCTTCAATTTGGATGCGTCTTTCAAACTATCTTTTTTGGTATGGATTTTTATAAAGGTATCCTGCAACAAATCATCTGCCACAAAATCATCCTGCACTTTACTTAAAATAAAGTGTTTCACATCATCGGCATATAAATTCCAAATGTATTGGGTGGTCATGTTTATAACATTAAAAGCAACAGCTACTTTAGCATAAAATTACTAAAATAGTTGCTGCTTCATTCTTATTTAGCAAATCTTAACAGTTGCAATGCGCACAAGTACAATTGTCACAAGTGCAGTTTTTACAAGTTCCGCTGCTACAACCTTCGCAGTTGCAGGTACATGCTGTTTGTTTCATGGTATATGTTTTAAAGTTTATATAATAGACGTGGCACAAGTAAAAAAGATGCAAAATGGATGCCATTTTTTTCAATCCATTTCTGCTAAACTATCTATCAGCACACGCAATTCATCGGTAAAATCTTCATAGTCTGACAGTTTACCTCAAAAATCAACCTTATAAAGAAATATTTTTTTACAAAAACTATCTGTATCTATATTATAAATAAAAAGCAATGTTAAAAAAGTCCGTTTTAATAGAACAAAAAAGCAAAGTCACTTGTAAAAATCTACAACTTCATATAAAAACCGAAAAACGTGAAGCGAGTATTCCCATTGAAGATATAGGGTTTTTGGTAATAGACAATCCCGAAACATATGTAAGCATCCCAGCCTTAAACCTACTTGTGGAAAACAACACTTCTGTAATTATTTGCAATACCTCACATCTTCCCAATGGCATGTTCCTAAACCTAAATAGCCATCATATTCAACAAGAAATGTTTAAACATCAAATAAATGCCAGTATGCCTTTAAAAAAACAATTATGGCAACAAACCATTAAGAGAAAGATTAAAAATCAAGGCATCTTATTGAACCGAATAACCAACAAAAAAAACACCTTTGAATTTTTGGAATCCAAAGTGTTAAGTGGAGATTCCTCAAATATGGAAGCAGTAGCTGCCAGTTTCTATTGGAAATCGTTTTTTGAACACGATTTTAAAAGGGAACGCTTTGGAGCTTACCCAAACAATTTTCTTAATTATGGTTATGCCATTTTAAGGGCTGCTACTGCTAGAGCCTTATCTGGTAGCGGTTTGCTAAATACCTTAGGCATCCACCATAAGAGTAAATACAATGCTTTTGCCTTGGCAGATGATATCATGGAACCTTTTAGACCCATAGTGGACGAAGCTGTTTATCTAATCATGCAGCAAGATGATGAACAGAACCTTACAACACCAATAAAGTCTGAGCTCCTCCAGATACTTACCAGAACGGTTTATTTTAAAAAAGAAAAAAGCCCGTTAATGGTTGCATTGCAAAAAACAGCCAGTTCCTTACAACAATGTTATGCTGGCAATAGAAAGAAAATTAAATATCCCGAATTATGGAGTTAAACGCTTATAGAGTTATGTGGCTATTTGTATTTTTTGATTTACCTACCGATACTCCTAAAGACAGACGCAATGCAGCTGGATTTAGAAAAAACTTAATAAAGGATGGTTTTACCATGATGCAATATTCTGTTTACATGCGCCATTGTGCCAGCAGTGAAAGTGCAGATGTGCACGAAAGACGCATCAAGCGCTTATTGCCTCCTTTGGGCAAAGTAAGCGTGCTAAGAATAACCGATAAACAATTTGGAAACATTATGAATTTTTGGGGAAGAGCCGAGGTGCCCAAAGAACCACAACCAACACAACTGGAACTATTTTAAACCGAACGAAACAAATCATCCTCAAACCAGTTTTTGGGGTTTTCATCAATATAGGCATGGATGTTCTTATATGCTTTATCATCTCTAATAATATGATCGTGAAAAGAGCGATGCCAGGCAAACTCCAAAAAACCTGTTTCATGTATTAATTTAGAAGCCGTTGTCTTAAAAGCTCCCATAAGGCTAGATAAAGATTTAATTTTTATTTCTTTTGAAACACTTGAACTATCTATTTCAAGGATTAGGTGCAAATGATTTGGCATGATGACAGAATTGTGGATAGCCACATAAGGATATTGAACAGGCAACCAACCTAAACGCTCTTGAACAATTAAACCATAAAGATTTAATTTCATGACATAATTGATTTCAACATGATTTTCCAGGCCATCCCGTACGGACAGGTCGCGACCTGCCCCCATTCCATCACAATCCATCTCCACAACCTCACCAAAACAACATAACATATCCTTCACACAAATAGTGACGAAATATAGATTATCACTGGAATAATCAAATCCCTTCATTCTATTTCGTTTTCTGCGCTTCAAATTAAAATTTAAAAAAGATTAATAATAAATATAAAAAATTATTCCCGTACGGACAGCTCGTGAGCTGTCCGCCTAAAGCTCGTGAGCTGCCCTCTTAAAGCTCGAGAACATGCCCAAATATCTCACCCTTTTAAAATTTTTATATAATGCCTTTCAAAATCAGATATTTAAAAATGATTCACAAATTTTATTTAAATTCCCCGTACGGACAGCTCGTGAGCTGTCCGCTTAAAGCTCGTGAGCTGTCCGCTTAAAGCTCGCGAGCTGCCCTATTAAAGCTCGAAAGCTATCCTCTTAAAGCTCGTGAGCTATCCCTTAAAGCTCGTGAGCTGTCCTAAAAAGCCATTCTCATAAAAAAAAACAGCTCTTTTAAATAAAAAGAACTGCCCAATTAAATAGAGATACCTCTCAATTTAACAAATTAAATAAAACACCTAAATCCCAACAACCTGGACCCCAAAAGCATGTCCTCCAGACAACATATAGCCTTCGCCATTTACCATTTGGTAAAACGCCACACGAGCTATGGCAAACACTGTTCCAGTACCACTTGGCAGTGCAGACACAGGTATACTAAAAGCATCTCCCATATAATCCCGTTCTAGGATCAAAGGAGCTTCTATCACCTGCGTATAGCTTTTGGTTTCAAAATCAAAACGTATCAACCCCAAAAGCACTTCCATATAAGAGGCCTCTTTTGGAAAACCGGCATGAGCTGCCTGAAATCCAGTAACATGTAAAGTCAAGCTGTTCCAATCAAATTCATAGTTACAGGGAAATAAATTGGGCCGTTTGGGTGTAAACACAAAATGCTGCAACAAGTGTTTCCCTGTATCGGTTGCCATGCCTAATGATACCTGACGCTCACCTCGCTTGGAAACCAGATCCGCATCCTTGATCCTTGTAAACAACTGCATCAACCTACTATGTAAGGTACCATCTTTATACCCTATTGTAAAAGGCCTTATGGAACGCTTAAAATATTTATTGGTCCGTGAAGCTTCAGAAAATTCATCATTGTTTTCACGAACCCGAACCATTCTCGGACTATTTTTAATAGCTTCTCTGGTAAAACCTCCTCCTCCTTCCCTTAGCGTAGGTTTGCCCAAACGATCGTAAAAATTAATACCACCTATAGTCCCTTTAATAAATATAATACCTCGATACGTTGCCATAATATATATTGTTTAGTTCAATAAAGTTAGTATAAAATCCTTAAAAATCAAATATATACGTGAAATATATATCAAATTTAAAACTATCTTATTACAAATATAAACCGTATATATACCGAGTATATGTCGACTATATGCCGACTTTATATCGACTTTTACTTACAGATGCTCCAAAAAAAATCCCAGGAAACTTCCCGGGACTTTCATATAATAATTATGTTACTTCTCTTACATATTGCGTCTGTATTGTCCTCCAACCTCAAATAAAGCTGTAGTAATTTCTCCTAAAGAACATACCTTACAAACGTCCATCAAGGCTTCAAAAATGTTTTCGTTATGAATCGCCTTTTGCTGAAGGTCTTTCAACAAGGCCTTTGTATCATAGGTTTTATGCAAATTCTCCAAGGTTTTAATTTGTAGCTGCTTTTCTTCTTCGGTAGCTCTAATAACCTCTGCAGGCAATACCGTTGGAGATCCTTTCGAACTCAAAAACGTGTTCACACCAATAATCGGAAACTCACCATTGTGTTTCAAGGTTTCGTAATACAAACTCTCTTCCTGTATTTTACTGCGTTGATACATGGTTTCCATAGCACCTAAAACCCCTCCACGTTCGGTAATCCTATCAAATTCCATCAATACGGCTTCCTCTACCAAATCGGTCAACTCCTCTATGATGAAAGAGCCCTGTAATGGATTTTCGTTCTTAGCCAAACCTAACTCTTTATTGATAATCAATTGAATGGCCATGGCACGTCTCACAGATTCTTCGGTTGGCGTGGTAATGGCCTCATCATAGGCATTGGTGTGCAAGGAGTTGCAATTATCGTATATCGCATATAAGGCCTGTAGCGTGGTACGAATATCGTTAAAGTCAATTTCTTGGGCATGCAAGCTACGTCCTGATGTCTGGATATGATATTTAAGCATTTGAGCACGCTCATTGGCACCATATTTATGTTTCATGGCCTTGGCCCAAATTTTCCTGGCAACTCGTCCTATAACAGCATACTCCGGATCAATACCATTGGAGAAAAAGAAGGATAGGTTTGGACCAAACTTATTGATGTCCATCCCTCTACTTAAATAATACTCCACATAGGTAAACCCATTGGATAAGGTTAAAGCCAATTGCGTGATTGGGTTGGCTCCTGCTTCGGCTATATGATATCCTGAAATAGAAACCGAATAGAAGTTACGCACGTTATGTTCTATAAAATATTCCTGAACGTCACCCATTAAACGCAATGCAAATTCCGTAGAGAATATACAGGTGTTTTGCGCCTGGTCTTCTTTTAATATATCTGCTTGAACCGTTCCTCTTACCTGTGCTATGGTTTTGGTTTTGATCTCTTGATATACTTGCTCCGGAAGCACTTGATCGCCAGTAACCCCCAAAAGCATCAAGCCCAAGCCATCGTTCCCTTCCGGTAGTTTTCCATGATACTTGGGTCTTTCTGTACCCTTTTCCTTGTATAAGGCTGCTATTTTTGCTTCAACCTCCTGTTCCAATCCATGCTCTTTAATGTAAAGCTCACATTGTTGGTCTATAGCTGCATTCATAAAAAAGCCCAATAACATAGGTGCTGGACCATTAATGGTCATACTAACAGAGGTCATCACATCTGCTAAATTAAAGCCTGAATACAGTTTTTTGGCATCGTCCAAACAGCAAATGGACACTCCTGCATTTCCTATCTTTCCGTAAATATCTGGTCGCAAATCCGGATCGTTTCCGTATAAGGTAACGCTATCAAAAGCTGTAGACAAACGCTTGGCAGGCATGCCTTGACTTACATAATGAAACCGTTTGTTGGTACGCTCTGGACCTCCTTCACCAGCAAACATTCTGGCTGGATCTTCGCCTGTTCTCTTAAATGGATACAAGCCTGAAGCATATGGAAATTCCCCTGGTACATTTTCTTGCAAACACCATTTTAAAATATCTCCCCAAGCTTGGTATTTTGGCAAAGCCACTTTTGGAATTTGTGTATGGGACAGGGATTCCGTATGGGTTTCAATTTTTATTTCTTTATCCCTTACTTTAAATGAGTAAATAGGATTTTTGTATTTGTTCACTTTATCATCCCAACCAGTTATCACTTCCCAGTTGTAAGGATCTAGATCCAATTTCACACGGTCAAATTCTTTAAGCAACAAGCTCAAAAAGTCTTTGTCACTGTCATCTTGAGCGTAGCGAAGGATCCCATTACTATTCAACCCATTCTTGTCAAGAAAAGATTGCTTCGCTTCATTTCCAATGACATTGGAAACAGATTCTATGGTTTTATAAATCCCATACAACTTTTGAGCTACTTCCACTTGCTCCAACGCTTTTTTATCGTAATTACGATTGTTTTCAGCTATTTCAGACAGATAGCGTGTTCTTGAAGGTGGAATCACGAATACCTTTTCGCTCATTTCATCGGAAATATGAAAGGTCGATTTTAAATCGGCATCAGCCTTTGCCACCAAGGTATCCATGACTGCTTTATAAAGCGTATTCATTCCAGGATCATTGAATTGCGAAGCAATGGTTCCAAAAACCGGTAGTTCGTCCTGATTCACTTCCCACAATTGATGGTTACGCATATATTGTTTCTTCACGTCGCGTAAAGCGTCCAAAGCCCCACGTTTATCAAACTTGTTGATGGCTACCAAATCGGCAAAATCCAGCATGTCAATCTTTTCCAATTGGGTGGCTGCACCAAACTCCGGAGTCATTACATATAAGGAAACATCACTATGCTCTATAATTTCCGTGTCACTTTGCCCGATACCTGAAGTCTCTAAAATAATCAAATCGTACGCAGCTGCTTTCAATACCTCCACGGCTTCATGAACGTATTTGGACAAGGCTAAATTGGATTGTCTGGTAGCCAAACTACGCATATAAACCCTAGGGTTGTTTATGGCGTTCATGCGAATCCTATCTCCCAATAGTGCGCCTCCTGTTTTACGTTTGGAGGGATCCACAGAAATTAAACCAACAGTTTTTTCTGGAAAGTCTATTAAAAAACGTCTCACCAATTCATCTACCAAAGACGATTTTCCAGCACCACCTGTTCCTGTAATGCCCAATACGGGTGTCTTGGAGTTCTTATTCTTGTCATGTATCTGTTCCAAAGTGCCCTTGGCAACCTCAGGGAAGTTTTCTGCCGAAGATATAACACGGGCTATGGCTTTGGGGTTTTTCTTTTGAAGCTCCTCCAGCTCTACGTTTAAGTGATCACCTACTGCAAAATCGGATTGGGCAACCAAGTCATTAATCATGCCCTGCAAACCCATTTCCCTGCCATCGTCTGGAGAATAAATCCTGGCAATCCCATAATCCATCAACTCTTTGATTTCCGATGGTAAAATAACACCGCCTCCACCACCAAAAATCTTGATATGCTCAGCACCTTTTTCCTTCAACAAATCGTACATGTATTTAAAATACTCATTATGTCCTCCTTGGTAAGACGTCAAACAAATGGCATTGGCATCCTCTTGTATGGCAGTGTTTACAACTTCATCAACACTTCTGTCATGTCCCAAATGAATCACTTCCACACCTGTTGCCTGTATTATGCGTCGCATGATGTTTATAGAGGCATCATGCCCATCAAATAAGGAGGCTGCAGTTACAATTCGTACTTTATGTTTGGGTGTATAAGGTGCTATAGGCTTCATATAAAATCTTATTTTTTTAGTGGCACAAATTTAAGCAATATTCAATAAAACCACCATATTAGTTTGAGTTTATAATCTTTTATGGTATTTTAAAATCAATCATGGTATATTTGTCAAAAAAAGATACCATGATTAAAAAATGTACAGTTTTATTAGTATGTATGACTCTGTTCTCTTGTGCCGAATTACAAGAGGCTGTCAACCAATTACCGGAAAGCACCTCAACCATCAGCAATACCGAGATTGCAGCTGGCTTACGCGCAGCCTTGGATCAAGGCATAGAAAAACAAGTAAGCAAACTTACCCAAACAGATGGGTTTTATAAAAACGACTTAGTGAAAATCCTACTCCCGGAAGAGTTGCAAAAAGTAGACAAGACCCTTCGAGATATTGGACTGGGATCCTTGGCAGATGAAGGCTTGAAAGTCTTGAATCGTGCAGCCGAAGATGCCGTAGCCACTGCTACCCCTATTTTTGTAAACGCTGTAAAAGACATCTCCTTTGCCGATGCCAAAACCATTCTATTGGGAAATGACGATGCCGCTACACGCTATTTGGCAGGCAAAACAGAAGCAGCGTTATATACCGAGTTCCATCCGGTTATAAACGCATCGTTTCAAAAAGTGGGAGCCGATCAAATCTGGTCCAATTTAATCAATAAGTACAACGCTGTTCCATTTACATCCAATGTAAACCCAGATTTAACCGATTATGTGACTCAAGAAGCCTTAAAAGGGGTTTACAAAATGATTGCCGTGGAAGAAAAAGAGATTAGAACCAAATACACTTCCAGGACCACCAATTTACTGAAACAGGTTTTTGCCCTTCAGGATTAATCGGCATTATCGCATTAATTTAAACTTTAAGTTTTATTGATATTTAGCTAACATAAAACCTCGTAAAAAACACCATCTTTGTATTGATTTTATTTCAAAAAAGAAAATTTCACGCGTCTTGTGGAGAATTTGAATTAAGTTAGTTAGTTAGTTAAAAAAATCGATTCTACTTGAATCGATTTTTTTTTATTAACAAAACACAAAATTAACACATTGTTAACTTGCTGATTTATATAATTTTAAATATATTTATTATTCAAAGGTGTGAGCAATGGAAAATGTAAACAAAATCAGACAAAACCAAATCAAGTTACAGAATCGTTACAAACAACTCATTGAGCAGGCATACAACCTACGCGAAACAGATTGTGCCTTGAGCGACATTTCGGAATTTAAAGCCATCAAGTTGTTAAACAAACTGAACAGGTTAAAGTATCTAAACAGGGAACCTGCCAAACAACGCTTGTTGTAATTACTTGTTTTTTTTAAGTGCTAAAAGTCTTTATCCTTTTAAAGATTCAAACCTTAGCGCTTTAAAATATTCAAAAGATTTTGCCAATCTAGAACCATACCAAGAAAACAATTCGCCATCTACCAATAACACCTTTGCCTGGGGAAACTTGTTTTTCATATCTGTTACATGCGAATCTTTAAACGGAAATGGCTCTGTTGAAAGCATGATAACTTCAACCTGCCCATCGATATCTTTATCCAAATCAATCTCTGGATACCTCTCTAAGTTTTGAAACAGGTTTTCAAATAAAGCTTCCTGCATCAAGTTATTGATAAAGGTGTGGTTTGCGGCTACCATCCATGGATGTTTCCAAATAAAATAAACAGTTTTTAATGGAGCTAAGCCCTTGATATCCTCCTGGAATTTTAGTCGTTCCTGTTTTATGGTTGCAACTAGTTTCCCTGCTTTATCTTCCACTGTAAACAAGTTGCCATACATGTGTATCAATTCCAAACAATCTTCAAGGGTATGAATGTCGCTAATATGAACGGGAGCTATGGTCTCCAAAACCTCTATCATTTCTTGGGTATTCTCTTCCTTGTTGCAAAGAATGATATCTGGCTGAAGCGCTTTTATCTTATCGAAATGCACCTGTTTGGTACCTCCAACCACCTGCTTGTCGGAGAGTAAGTGTTTTGGATGCACACAGAATTTTGTAATGCCTACAAGGGAAGGCTCCAAACCTAAATCGCATAACAATTCTGTTTGGGATGGCACTAAAGACACAATCCGTTTTGGGACATGCATTATTTGAATTGTTCTATTTAGTTGGTCCACTATTGTCATTGCGAATAAAATTTAAATTTTTCTGTGCCAATCTCTTAATTAAACAAAAAAAATCCCACGTCATTATCACTTCTAGGATTGACTGTTGAGAATCACTTCCATTTCCTGTTGAAGCTCATTGGCTTTGTTTGCAGCTGCTTGAGCAAAATCCGTTTGATTGGAAGCATAAATGATGCCTCTAGAAGAGTTTATAAGTAAGCCAACATGTTTGTTTAATCCATACTTACAGACATCCTGAAGGTTTCCACCTTGAGCACCAACTCCTGGCACCAACAAAAAACTATCTGGAACAATCTTTCTAATGTCTGCTAAAAACGTGGCTTTGGTTGCTCCAACCACATACATCAAGTTCCTAGAGTTTTTATAGGTCTTAGACACCTCAAGAACTTCTTTATATAATTCTTTATTATTGACCTTTAGCGTTTGAAAATCGAATGCGCCTGCATTGGACGTTAAGGCCAACATAATGGTGTGCTTGTCATGAAAAGCCAAAAAGGGCTCAACTGAATCCCTGCCCATATAAGGAGCTACCGTGACACTGTCAAAGCCCAAATCTTCAAAAAAAGCCTTGGCATACATGCTGCTGGTATTTCCTATGTCGCCTCTTTTGGCATCTGCTATCGTAAAGATTTCTGGATAATTTGCATTGAGATATTGAATGGTTTTCTCTAAAGATTTCCATCCTTTTAACCCATAAGCTTCGTAAAAGGCAGTATTGGGTTTGTAAGCCACACACAACTGATGTGTGGCATCTATAATGGCTTTGTTAAAAGCAAAAATAGGGTCTTCTTCCTGCAATAGATGTTGAGGGATCTTGTTTAAATCAACATCTAATCCAATACACAAAAAGGATTTCTTTTTTCTGATTTGTTCTGTGAGTTGCTGTGTTGTCATCTTATAAAAAAAGCCTCAATTAAGAGGCCAGGTTTTAAATAATATCTGTATTTGCTTTTAACTTTTCTGTATTCTCAGCCAACTGAAGCTCATCTATTATACGCTGTATGTCTCCATTTACTATATTTTGCAAATCGTAAAGGGTTAAACCAATTCTATGATCTGTAACACGTCCTTGAGGATAATTGTAAGTTCTAATTTTGGCACTTCTATCTCCTGAACTTACCATAGAGCCACGTTTGGCAGCATCTTCGGCTTGCTTTTTGGCCAGCTCGATATCGTATAATCTGGAGCGCAATACCTTAAACGCTTTTTCTTTGTTTTTATGCTGTGATTTTTGGTCTTGACATTGAGCCACCAATCCTGTGGGAATATGTGTTAATCGCACAGCCGAGTAGGTTGTGTTCACCGACTGTCCTCCTGGTCCAGACGAACAGAAAAAATCTATTCGTACATCTTTTGGGTTGATTTCCACATCAAACTCTTCAGCTTCCGGAAACACCATAACAGTAGCAGCACTTGTATGCACACGTCCTTGGGTTTCTGTTTGTGGCACACGCTGTACACGATGCACACCTGCTTCAAATTTCAAGGTGCCATAAACATCCTCGCCAGTCACCTCAAACTGAATTTCCTTGAACCCACCATTGGTGCCCTCGCTAAAATCCACAGTATCCACTTTCCATCCTTTGCTTTCGCAATATTTGGTGTACATTCTAAATAAATCGCCTGCAAATATACTGGCTTCGTCTCCTCCTGTTCCTGCGCGTAGCTCAACTACGGCATTTTTGGAATCTTCAGGGTCTTTGGGTATTAAAAGGAGTTTTATTTCTTCTTCCAATTTCGGAATCCCTTCTTTGGCCTCCTCATATTGCATTTTGGCCATGTCCACCATTTCGGGATCACTTCCATCAGAAATAATGTCCTCAGCTTCTTTTAAGTTCTCGGTAAGGGTTATATACTGCTCACGTTTGTCCATTAACACACGTAAATCTTTGTATTCTTTATTTAACTCCACATAACGTTTTTGATCTGAAATAATATCTGGTTGGATGATTAAATCGCTAACCTCATCAAAACGTTGCTTTACTATTTGTAATTTATCTAACATGTACCATTCTAAATTGTGTGCCAAAAATACGATAATTTATGGATTTTGGAATTTTTTAAATTCCTGAATTTTAGCCTCTATCATTTCTTAGGAAATATTTTCAAAAAAAAGTCGTTTTTATACCATGATGCAGCGTTTTGGAGCCATATGGTTATTTTACAAACCCTATTTTATTTGGTCGTTTGCAATTAATATCGTGATCACGTTTGCAAATCCCCAACTTGTTCCTGCCATACTCACCAAACTGTTTTTAACCATTTTATTGTGGTACTTGATAAACGAAACCCATGCCAAACGCAAATTGATTTTTTACAACAACCTTGGCATTTCAACTTTAAAACTTTTCTGCGCAATATTTATAATTGACGTTCTGATCATGATTGCGTATCTTTCTTTCATAAAAGCATTTATATAAAAAAAGGGAAGCTGTAAACAACCTCCCTTATACCATTAAATTCTATATATGTGATTATCCACACTTAGAAGAACCACAGTCCTTACAAGTTAAACAACCCTCTTGATAAATTAAATTCCCTGAACTACAATTGGTACAGGTTTGCCCTTTGGCTTGTGTTCCATCTTCCACATAACGCTTTAACGCTCTAACCACACCATTTTTCCAGGTGTTGATGGATTCACTATCCAGTTGCAGGCTATTGATTAAATCGACTATCTTATCAATTGGCATTCCATGACGCAAGGTACTTGAAATCAATTTGGCATAGTTCCAATATTCTGGATTGAATTTATGCGACAAGCCTTCAATAGTGGTTTTGTAACCTCTTTTGTTTTGATATTGAAAATCGTAACGCGATGTTCCGTCTTCGTTTCTGTTTTTAATGATCAAGCCATTGTTTGCCCAACGTGGTATTAAAATACCATCTTCATCATCAGCCAAACCAGTAAATACTTCGTAAGGTTTACCATCAATCAAACCTATAAAGGCAATCCACTTTTCCTTGTTGTTTTGAAAACGTACCACATCAGCTTCTAAAACTTGTGGCCTTTTTGTAGGGAAGGCTGTTAAGGTTTCTTGTTGCTCATCTTCTTTCTTTTCTTCGTTGGAAATCAATACACCTGAACGGGAACCATCTCTATAAACAGTTACTCCTTTACAACCTGCTTCCCAAGCTTCTAAGTACAATTTACCTACCAATTCTTCAGTTGCATCATTAGGCAAATTGATAGTCACGCTGATGGAGTGATCCACCCATTTTTGCACAGCACCTTGCATGCTTACTTTGCTCATCCAATCCACATCGTTGGAAGTGGCTTTGTAATAAGGGGATTTTTTAACTATTTTATCGAGTTCTTCCTGAGTGTAATTCTTATCGGTAGCTATGCCGTTAACTTCCATCCATTGCTTGAATCTGTGATGAAACACCACATACTCTTCCCAAGAATCCCCAACCTCATCCACAAAATCCACACGTACATTTTTATCGTTAGGATTAACTTTTCTTCTACGCTTGTAAACTGGCATAAATACCGGCTCAATTCCTGAAGACGTTTGTGTCATTAAGCTGGTTGTTCCTGTTGGCGCAATCGTTAAAAGCGCAATGTTTCTGCGTCCATGCTCCAACATTTCGTAATACAACTTATCATCAGCCTCTTTTAAACGTTGAATAAACGGATTGTTTTTTTCACGTTCAGCATCGAATATGGCAAATGCCCCTCTATCTTTTGCAGTGTAAACAGATGCTCTATAGGCTTCTATCCCTAGGGTTTTATGTACTTCAACAGAAAAGGCATTTCCTTTTTTGCTTCCGTATTTTATACCTAAAGCTGCCAACATATCACCTTCGGCAGTAATACCAATTCCGGTTCTACGACCTTCGTTGGCTTTGGTTTTAATATTCAACCATAGGTTTCTTTCGGTCGCTTTAACTTCATCCAATTCTGGATCAGCATCTATTTTAGCGATAATGGCATCGATTTTCTCCAATTCCAAATCGATAATATCGTCCATGATGCGTTGTGCCACATGAATGTGTTTTTTAAACAAGTCGAAGTTAAAAGTAGCTTTATCCGTAAACGGGTTTTCAACATACGAAAACAAGTTCATGGCCAACAATCGGCAAGAGTCATAAGGACACAATGGGATTTCGCCACAAGGGTTCGTGGATACGGTTTTATAACCTAAATCGGCATAGCAATCTGGAACCGATTCCTTAATGATGGTATCCCAAAATAAAATACCAGGTTCTGCCGATTTCCATGCGTTGTGAACAATTTTTTTCCAAAGCTTATTGGCTTCAATGGTTTTTGAAAACTTAGGGTTGCTGCTGAATATTGGATATTTCTGAGTATAGGTTGAATTAGCTTTTACAGCCTTCATAAATTCATCATCAATTCTAACCGAAACATTGGCTCCAGTAACTTTACCTTGTTCCAATTTAGCATCTATAAAATCTTCGGAATCCGGATGGTTGATAGACACCGATAACATGAGCGCTCCACGACGACCATCTTGCGCAACCTCTCTTGTTGAATTAGAATAACGTTCCATAAAAGGCACGATACCTGTTGAAGTTAACGCCGAGTTTTTTACAGGAGAGCCTTTAGGTCGAATGTGAGACAAATCGTGACCAACACCTCCACGACGTTTCATAAGTTGTACTTGTTCTTGATCAATTTTCATGATACCACCATAGGAATCGGAATTGCCTTCGTTTCCTATAACAAAACAGTTGGAAAGCGAAGCTATTTGGTAAGGATTACCAATTCCAGCCATAGGACTTCCTTGTGGTACGATGTATTTAAAATCTTTAATTAAGTCGAAGATGGTCTCTTCGGACAATGGATTTGGGTAACGCGACTCGATTCTTGCAATTTCTTTTGCAATTCGCCTATGCATATCGTTTGGAGTCAGTTCGTATAAATTGCCCTCAGAATCTTTTAAGGCGTATTTATTGATCCATACGCGAGCAGCTAAATCGTCTCCATTAAAATATTTCACAGAAGCTTCAAAGGCGTCGTCTTGTGAATAGGTTGTAGGAAGCACTTTTGGTTGGGTTTGTACACTCATTTTTTCGGTCTTGTTTTAAAATATTTTTGTTTTTCTAATTTCATGTAAATTAAACAAAAATTTAGCACTTAAAACATGATTAAAATCATAAAGTTTACAAGAAAAAAATGTAACGTATTGTTTTTTAGGTGTTTAAAAATTTATTAACAATAAAAAGTTAACAAATTTTTTATTTTAAGTTAAAAGTCAACAACCACTCCAACACCAAGGATTTGCTTCCATTGCACCAAGGCTCCTACGGTTTCATAGTCACCTTCAACATCTGTTTCCACGATTGTTTTTACATCGTTATCGTATTTAAGATGCGACCCAAAATTGGCTTTTATAAAACTGTTCACCTTAAAATCGAAATTAATTTGCCAATCAACGTCAATATTTCCAAATTCATTTAAGTAATCTGTATAAAAACTTACATAATTGGAAAGCAAGACATTTTGAAAGATCTCCCTTTCATACACACTGGTTAAAAGAATGCCTATTTCGTTTCTAACGCGTTCTCCTTTTTGCACCAAATTTCCTTCGTCATCATACACTGCTGGCGCAACACCAAATGACCCAGCATTTGCCAGCTTGTCATCCAATACAAAGGTGGTTTTCATGGTTAAAGGGGAAAAATAGATTGAGAGTTCTTCTATATTTTTTCCATATTCCATGCCTCCACCTATAAACAGATAACCTGGAGCCATAAATCTGGACAGCACATTGGTATCGTCTGGATAGTTGTACCCTTTTGTGAACTGTGTTTTAAAATTAAACCTTGAAGAAAAAAACCAATTGCTGTATTCGTTTTTTTTATAACCTAAAGTAGAACTGACATCCAAAATATCGTCTGTTTTTCTCAAGCCTTGATTTTCTTGTTTATTGATTCCATATCGGGAAATCAAAATACTTTGCCAAATTAAGTGTTTGTACCTGTATTTTAAGATACTTTCAAAATTGAACAAGGCAGAAATGGAATTACTTCCTCCTGCGTTCCAATTAACAAAAGCAACCTCGCTTATAAGCGCACTGGCTTTATTTTTATGGGTCCATTTTGGTATGGTGATATCTTCTGTTTTGAAAAACAATGAATCTGGTTGAGAAAAAACAAATTGGCAACTAATGAAAGATACAATGAACAAAAACTTTTTCATGAATCTGATTTTTAAAAAACTAATAAACAAACACTCCAAACTCACTATTGATAGTAAGTTTCTTTTTTTCAGAAGCTTCAACACGACCGATGATTTTAGCATCCACTTGAAAGGATTTTGAAATATCAATGATGTCCTGAGCAACTTCGGGCGACACATACAACTCCATACGATGGCCACAGTTAAACACCTGATACATTTCCTTCCAATCTGTTTTGGATTGCTCCTGAATAAGCTTAAACAACGGAGGAACAGGGAACATATTATCTTTTACAACGTGAAGTTTATCTATAAAATGGAGAATCTTGGTTTGTGCCCCACCACTGCAATGCACCATGCCATGAATGACATTACTTTGATGTTTGGATAATATTTTTTTTATAATTGGTGCATAAGTCCTGGTTGGCGACAACACCAATTTTCCGGCATCTATGGGCGAATCCTTTACAGCATCTGTAAGCCTTACTTGTCCGGAATACACTAAATTATCAGGGACTGAAGCATCGTAACTTTCTGGGTATTTTTCTGCCAAATACTTGTGGAACACATCGTGTCTTGCAGAGGTCAATCCGTTGGAGCCCATACCTCCATTATAGCTTTTCTCGTATGAAGCTTGTCCAAAAGACTCCAAGCCCACAATAACATCCCCTGGTCTTATGTTGGCGTTATCAATAACCTCACTGCGCTTTAATCTGGCCGTAACCGTGGAGTCCACAATAATGGTCCTAACCAGATCACCAACATCGGCAGTTTCGCCTCCTGTTGAATGAATAGTCACACCAAAAGAGTTTAATTCTGAAATAAGTTCTTCCGTTCCATTGATAATTGCAGCAATAACCTCACCAGGAATCAGGTTTTTATTCCTTCCAATGGTTGAAGAGAGCATGATATGGTCTGTTGCGCCCACACACAGTAAATCGTCCACGTTCATGATAAGTGCATCTTGCGCAATTCCTTTCCAAACCGACAAGTCTCCGGTTTCTTTCCAGTACATATAGGCCAAAGAACTTTTGGTACCTGCACCATCGGCATGCATGACCAAGCAGTATGCATCATCATGGGTTAAATAGTCTGGAACAATTTTACAAAAAGCCTTGGGAAACAGCCCTTTATCGATGTTTTTTATAGCCTTGTGTACATCTTCTTTTGAGGCAGAAACACCTCTTTGCGCATATCTTTTGCTTACTTCTTCGCTCATGACAGTGGTTTGAGGGCAAAAGTAAGAATAGTTATTTATTTATTTGTTAATAATGGGATTGGAATTGATGATTGTAGGCTCGTTTTCATTAGTTTTAACTTTTCTTTTAGAACCTCCAAAGTAAAAATTCAGCCCAAGGGCCATTCTCCAATACACATCGTCCGATTCCCCATAAATCCTGCCATCCAACTCATCGCTATAAACATAATTGTAATCTGAATACAACTTAACACCTATTTTATCTGTCACAATGTATTCCAACCCCAAGCCTCCCTGCATTTTAGCAGCAGTTTGATCGAAATAGTTCGCAGCATTCAAACCTCCACCAATATAAGCATAAGGTGAAAACCTGCTGTAGGGGAATAAGGTCGTTTCCAAATTGACATCAAAAGACATAAAGCCTTCGTTCAATACATCTTTATAAGCCAAATTGAATTTGTTATAGCTTAGGTTGACATTTAAATAAGGGATGATGTATCTCTTATAACCAAGGTGCATATAAATTTCAAACATGGCATTGGCATAGTCCCCATTTGGAACCGAGGACCCAATAGCCACATCCACTACGTTATTCCCTCTTAAGCTATGGAACTCCTGTTTTAAAACAGCTTTTTTTTGAGCCCATCCATTGAAACCACTCAATCCAATTAACAGTATAAACAAGCATTGGACTTGAAGTTGTCTTTTCTTCATTTTTTAAAATATTTTAGAATTGCCATCTAGCAATTTATCGCTGCAATATAGCAAATAATCAATTACTTAGCCGTTTTTAAGAAAGCTTGAACAAAACACTGATTTTATTCCATAAAAAAACACTGATTTTTCAAGAAAAATATCTGAAAAAAAATCAGTGCTTGGAAAACCTTAATTAAAAGGTCAATATTTAAATAAGCAATTGCTTAAAATAAAAAAAGCAACGTTATTTTAAAAGTTTTGTTTGTTGATGAACGATTAAATCCTTCTGAGCGTTATCCTTATGCTTCTCACTGTTTCTTTGTGAAAATATAAAGGTTGCAGCCATAAGCATAAGAACACTTATAATGAGCCTTTTCATGTTAATTTGTATAATTGATTAATAGCTCTGCTAAAGTACTAAAAAGCAGCCTATTTCAAGAGCCATAAGTGAACTTTTCGTTAACTTACAAATTAAATCAGATAAACGACATCGTGATTATTTAAGACAAAAAAGTCCTGTTTCCCAGGACTTTTAAAATGTATGTGTTTTAACAAAAGAAAAGTTAGTTGGTAAACAACAATTCCCTGTATTTTGTAAGTGGCCAAAGCTCATCATCCACCAGTAATTCCAATTTATCGCAATGATACCTAATCTCGTTGAACAAAGGTTTTACCTTATTGCAATACGCATCCGCTTTTTTATCTATATCTTCTATGTGATTGGCTGTTTTTCTCTCGTTTATCATTTTGGTGACATTGGAGTTTATGGATTCTATATGCCCAGAGATTTCTTCAATCAAGGTCATTTGTTGTTTTGCAAATTTCTTGAAATCGTTGCCATAAATTTCCTTTAAGCCTTTTACGTTTTCTATTAACATGTTTTGATATCTAACAGCAGTTGGAACCACATGGTTTCTGGCAATATCGCCCAACACACGTCCTTCAATTTGAATATGCAAAACATATTCTTCCATCTCGATCTCGTATCTTGAAAGGGATTCTACCTTGTTCAGCACACCCAAATCTTCAAAAATCTTGATTGTTTTTTTGGAAACTTTGGCTTTTAAGGCTTCTGGTGTGGTTTTATGGTTGCTTAAGCCTCTTTTCTTGGCTTCTTTTTCCCAAGCCTCACCATAACCGTTGCCTTCAAACAAAATGTTTTTGGACTTTTTAATATACTCCCTTAAAATGTTAAAAATAGCTTCGTCTTTCTTTAGGCCTTTTGTGTCTATTAAGTTATCCACTTCTTTTTTGAACTCAATTAACTGGTTTGCCACAATGGTATTTAAAACGGTCATTGGATTAGCACAGTTTGCCGTAGAACCTACTGCCCTGAATTCAAATTTGTTACCTGTAAATGCAAAAGGCGAGGTTCTATTTCTATCAGTATTATCCAATAGAATCTCAGGGATTTTGCCAACCACATTCAGTTTTAAATCTGTTTTCTCTTCTGGGGACAATTTCCCATTGGTAACGTTTTGCAATTCGTCCAGCACATTGGTCAATTGTTCGCCAATAAAAACTGAAATGATAGCTGGAGGCGCCTCATTTGCCCCCAATCGATGGTCGTTACTAGCAGATGCTATGGAAGCCCTTACCAATTCTTCGTTATCATGAACAGCCTTAATGGTGTTTATGAAAAAGGTTAAAAACTGAAGGTTGCTCATAGGCGTTTTTCCAGGACCCAACAAGTTAACACCTGTATTGGTGCTCAAACTCCAATTGTTGTGTTTTCCCGAACCGTTTACACCAGCAAAAGGCTTTTCGTGGAACAAGACTTTGAAATCGTGGCGTTCTGCCACCTTATCCATCACATCCATTAATAAGGAGTTGTGGTCAACAGCCAAGTTAGCTTCATCATAAACTGGAGCCAACTCAAACTGATTTGGCGCTACTTCATTATGTCTGGTTTTAACTGGAATCCCAAGCAACATACATTCTGTTTCAAGATCTCTCATATACTGCATGGCCCTATTAGGAATGGTACCAAAATAATGATCGTCCAACTGTTGTCCTTTTGCTGAAGAGTGTCCCAACAAGGTTCTGCCGGTTAATTGGATATCTGGTCTTGAAGCAGCCAATCCTCTGTCTATTAGAAAATATTCCTGTTCCCATCCTAATGAGGCATTGACCTTTTTAACATTTTTATCGAAATACTTACATACCTCAACAGCTGCATTATCTATAGCTTGTAAAGCACGCAGCAAAGGGGTTTTGTAATCCAAAGCTTCTCCTGTATAAGCAACAAACACAGTTGGAATACATAAAGTGGTTCCATAAACAAAGGCTGGGGATGTAGGGTCCCAAGCTGTATAGCCACGCGCTTCAAAGGTGTTTCTAATACCTCCATTAGGAAAACTGGAAGCATCCGGTTCTTGTTGCACCAACTGGCCTCCACCAAACTTTTCAATGGCACGTCCATTACCTATAGGTTCAAAAAAAGCATCATGTTTTTCTGCAGTTGCTCCCGTTAAAGGTTGAAACCAGTGTGTATAATGTGTAACCCCTTTGGAAATAGCCCATTCTTTCATACCTGTTGAAATATGATCTGCCACAACCCTATCTATTTTGGTGCCATTGACAATGGCATCCATAACACTTACAAATGCTTCTTTGGTAAGGTATTGACGCATTTTATCTTCATTAAAAACATTGGCACAAAAGATATTGGAACGTCGTTCCTTTTCTTCTATTTTAATGGGCTTCTTATTAAGGGACTTCTTAATAGCGTGAAATCTTAAAGTTGACATAATTTGTTTGTTAGTTTTGAATATTTGAGGGCAAAGTTATAAAAAAAATGTTTTTACAAATAAATAACCCCTAAAAAATTAGGGGTCAACTATAATAATTACCTAAAATTTAACCTTAAACCCTATTATTCGCCTGTAAAGGTCAAATAAATAAAAACCAAATAAGCTCCGAAAATAAAAAACCCTTTAAGCCTTCCTATTTCAAATTTTTTAGGCAATAACATAAAAGGAATTAAAATAGCTGCAAATCCAATCATCCAGAAAATATCGTTAGTCAATAGTTTCTGACTGTCTAAAGCAATTGGATGGATCATGGCCGTTAGGCCCAAAACAGATGCTATATTAAAAATGTTGGATCCAATTAAATTCCCAAGAGAAATGGCTTTTTCCTGTTTTACTGCAGCTATTACCGATGCTGCGAGTTCAGGAACGCTGGTACCTATGGCTACCATGGTTACAGAGATTACACGTTCGCTCACTCCAAAAGACAAAGCCAGGTCCTTAGCCCCTAATACCAACCATTCACTTCCAAAATAAAGTGCAAAACCACCAATTAACAACCAAACTATTATTTTAAAATTGGATGTTTTTTGCAAGGCATCGTCTACTTCTTCAATGTCCACTGTATCTTTTTCCTTGGAGCGTTTGATCAATATATAAAGGAACACGATAAGAGACACAAACAACAACAAACCTTCAGTAAAATTGATAATCAATCCACTTTTCAAAATAAAATATAGTGCAATGGACAGGAGCATCATCATGGGCCAATTCAATTTATAAAAATCCTCGCTTATGGACAAAGGGGAAATAATAGCCGTAATCCCCAAAACCAGACCAATGTTGGCAATGTTGGACCCAATAACATTTCCCAAAGCTATATCTGGAGAACCATCCAAAGCTGCCTGTAAGCTTACCAAAAGTTCTGGTGCAGAAGTTGCAAAGGATACAACCGTCATACCTATAACCAACTTTGAGATGTTGAATTTAAATGAGAGCGATACAGAAGACCGTACTAAAAACTCCCCTCCAACAACCAATAAAACCAACCCAAGCACTATCCAAACTAAACTCATAAACTAAATTTTTCGCGAAGATAACATTTCCTACGAAAAGTTAATGAAAACTAAAAATTTCGTTAAATAACTATATCAATAGTTGTATAACTATAAAAATAGTTATAAGTTTGGAACATCAATCAAAAATCATATCTTATTATGAAATCATATACAGTTATACTTCTTTTATCTTTAATGTTAATAGGTTGCAAAAACAAAGAAAACAAACAGGAATTAGCAAATAAGGAAGACTCCGCAGAACTATCAAAAAACATAGAAGCTGTTGTTCAAGACTATATAGACTTAGGAATTTTTTCAGGCATCATATTAGTTGCTGAAAAAGGAAACATACAATTTCATAAAGCCTATGGTTTAGCAAACAGGGAAACTAAAGCACCAAACACTATTAATACGCTATTTGATATTGGCTCCATGAATAAAACCTTCACCTCTATTGTAGTAAAACAATTGGTTGCAGAAGGCAAGCTTAATTTAGATGACAAGCTCACTCAATATATTCCTGGATTTAAAGATCCAAATGCCAATAAGATTACTATTAATCATTTACTCAACCATGAATCAGGCTTTGCAGATTATCACACTCGCAATTATTTTGATTTACCACTAAATGAGCGAAAACTTAATGCTATTGTTGAACGCGCTAAATCATACGACTTAAATTTTGAACCTGGAACAGAACAAGATTACTCAAACTTAGGCTATGTTATATTAGGTGCTGTCATTGAAAAAGTATCTGGCAAATCCTATTTTGATAATGTAAACGAACGCATCGTTAAACCTCTAAATTTAAAAAACACCTATTTAAATGACTTTAGTGGTTTAGAAAATAGGATTGCTCATGGTTATTATTACACACCACTTGGCGAATTGGATGAATCTGCTCCTTTGCAAGATATTCCAAATCCTGATGGTGGGTTTTTATCAACCACTGAAGACATCATGACATTTTACAGATCTTATTATTATGATGATTTGCTTTTGAGTGAAGAAGCAAAATCTAACGATTCTTTTTTCAACTATTTAAAAGAGTTACCTGATGGTAAAGCAACAGGATCAGCTGGTGGTTTTGAAGGTTTTAATACAGCGCTTTATCAAGTTGTAAGCAACGACTTCACAATTATTGTATTTGCCAATATGGA
Organism: Xanthomarina gelatinilytica; assembly: GCF_000348685.1. Classification (GTDB taxonomy): domain Bacteria; phylum Bacteroidota; class Bacteroidia; order Flavobacteriales; family Flavobacteriaceae; genus Xanthomarina; species Xanthomarina gelatinilytica. The sequence continues at coordinate 149,563 of NZ_ANLA01000013.1, forward strand.
TGAACCAGTAGCAGAACATATAGCATTGGATATTTTAGCTTTAACAAGAGGAGAAACACCAAATAAACCTCAAGCACCAGCCATACAAAATGTTAGAGAGGCTTTCAATAAAAATGGAGCTGATTTTGTAAAAGCAAATTTTGAAGAGCTCACTATAAACTTCCATCCTAAAGACCCAAAAGATATTATTATAAATGCTTTAGGCTACGCCTATTTATATGAAGCCAATGATGTTGACAAAGCGATTAAATTATTTAAGTTGAATACACAACTATTTCCTGACATAGCTAATTGTTGGGACAGTTATGGCGAAGCACTTGCAGAGTCAGGTAAGAAAGAGGAAGCTATTAAAGCTTATGAAAAAGCATTAACAATAAGACCAAATTTAGAATCAGCAAAAAACGCATTAAAAGACCTTAAAAAATAATCATGCAGAAACTCACAAACAAAGAAGAAGAAATCATGCACATTTTATGGAAGCTGGAAAAAGCTTTCGTAAAAGATGTTCTTGCAGAAATAAAAGATGACAAGCCACATTACAACACGCTTTCAACCATTATTAGAAACTTGGAAGAAAAAGGCTTTGTGGCATACAAAGCGTATGGAAAGACACATCAATATTACCCCTTAATCAGTAAGGAGGCATACAAAAAACGCTTTATGAGTACTGCCATTGAAAATTACTTTAACAGTTCTTATAAAAATGTGGTATCCTTTTTTGCCAAAGAAGAAAAAATTAGTGTCAAGGAACTTAAGGAAATTATAGCTTTAATTGAGAAAAACCCAAACCATAAAAAATAAAACCATGGAATATTTCATTAAAGCTTCAGCTGTTTTGTGCATATTTTATGTTTGTTACAAATGGTTTTTGGAAAAAGAAACATTTTTCAATGCCAACAGATGGTTTTTATTGTCTGGATTGGTAATGGCCAGTCTTTTACCTTTCATGGTTATTCCTGTGTATGTGGAATATATGCCTATGGCTTTTTCAGAAAATGTTTTGATGGTAGAAACCAACCCTCAAAACACAAGCAATCTATTTAACATTTCTAAAATCATTACATGGTTGTATGTTATGGGACTGGCATTTTTTTTAGGAAAATTGATTGTGGAATTCACCTCGTTATTTTCCTTGATAAGAACTCATAAACAGAAAAAAGAAAACGGTTTCACCTTTGTTGAGACTACTAACAACATGGCTCCCTTTTCATTCTTTAAGTGGATAGTATTCAACCCAAATCAATTTCGGGAAGAAGAATTATCACATATTATTTCCCATGAAAAAGCACATGCCAAGGAATATCATTCCATAGATGTTTTACTTGCCCAAATAAGCTGTGTGGTGTTCTGGTTTAATCCCATTTGTTGGCTGTACAAAAAAGAAATACAGCAAAACCAGGAATTTATAGCAGATTTTAAGGCTCAAAAACAATCCCAATGCAAAAAAAGCTATCAGCGTTTATTACTTAAAGCGTCCATCACAAATCATCCATTGGTTGTTACCAATAATTTTTATAATTCATTAATCAAAAAACGAATCGTTATGTTACACAAATCAAAATCAAACAGATCAAACACCTGGAAATTAGGCATCGTCCTTCCTCTATTGGCTTTATTTTTAATGAGCTTCAACACAAAAAAAGTGTTTGTAAATGCCACGCAAAATCACACTTTAAACACTTTAGACTACACAACCAAACCAACACAGGAAGTGGTTGTAATTACCAAGGATTTTACTGATTCCGACTTGGAAGAGATTAAAAATCAACTTTCAAAAAAAGGATTGATCTTAAAGTTTAAAGGCGTAAAACGCAATACCTCTGGAGAGATTATCGCCATAAAAATAGATGTGAAATCCAATAATTCCAGTGCCAAGTACAACCTAAATGGAGAAAAAGCCATTGCCCCTATTCAAATTAGTTTTGAAAAAAATGGCGATCATATTGCCATTGGCAATGCATCTTCAAACTCTATGGAACAAAAAATGGTTTTTATCTCCAAAGATGGCGAAATCACCGAAATAGATACCGAAAAGGACAGTGAAAATGTGTTTGTTTACAAAACAAAAGATGGCCTTGAAAAAGAAGTGGAATTAGATGTGGAACAAGATGGAAACGTAATGTTTATTAGCGATGACGCCAAAGTTAAAACCCTTAAAAAAGGCAATAGAACCATTGAGATAGTTACGCTTTCTGATGATGAGGATGTGATTGAATTTGAAACCGATGGGAGCTTAACAAGTAAAACCATCTGGGTTACAAAAGAAGATTCCGAAGTAAATTGGACCTCAGGTGAAAATGGCAACAAAGAGCGAACCTATAAAGTAAAAATAACAAGTTCTGATGAAGATGTGGACAACCTGAAAATTACCTCAGATGATCCAAGTGCGAATCAAAAAGTAAAGGTTTTGAAACTGAAAGAAAAAGAAGGTTTTTTTATTTCCAGTGACAACGGAACACCTCTTTTTATTCTTGATGGAAAAGAAATAACCAAAGATGAAATGGAAAAAATAAACCCAAATATCATTGCCCATGTAAATGTGTTAAAAGGCGATAAAGCCATAGAAGCTTATGGGGAAAAAGCCAAAGATGGTGTGGTTGAGATAACCACCAAAAAGTAAAACAAAAAATAAATGTATAAAAAAATCCCAAGCTTAGGTTTGGGATTTTTTTGTCTTCTCAATCAGTTTATTTTATCAAGACCTTTTTAACAACTGTTTTTCCTTCTGAAGCCATTTTCAATAGGTATAAGCCACTTGAAAAATCTAAATCAATATAAGTATTGCCCGAAATGTCTTTAGTCATTAATTGTCTGCCATCCACTGAAAATATCTCTATGGTTGTTTCTTGGACAATGCCACTAATATAGAGCTTACCTTGAGTTGGGTTTGGATAAACGCTAATTTTTAATTCTTGTGTCTGTTCTACGCTCAAATTCTGTTCCCAAGTTTCACCAACCATATTCCCCCAAATATATTCCACCAAATCCGGCTGATCTATAAAAGGGTTTCTGTTAAATTGCCAATTATAAATGACATTGTTCCTGTTCATCTCAAAATCGTCTGGAGGATCATTCCTATGCCAATCCAATAAGAGCTGTAAATCGCCAAATTGTCCTACCATGCCTTCTGGATAGCCATTAACAATTTCCAATCCGTTATATCGTACTGCCAAATAAAACACACCTCTAGCCACATCGCCTTTAAAACTACCTAGCGTTCCAGTTGGTCCATTATATTGTCCATAAAACTGATTGCCACGACTGCTGTTTTCAGGTCCATCAACGGCTCGAATACCATGTGCATCGGAATTGCCATGACGTAAGGAATCTGCTTTGGTTTCCCAAAACACATCCACACCATCGGCAATTTCATCTTCTTCAATACTGTAATATCCAGCTCGGGACCTGGGAAAGGTATGCTCCCTATTCCAAGTTCCTGTATTATCAGAAGTGACTTGAAAATCCAATTTTGGTCTTCCTTGTTCCAAATAAACCAACCATACCTGATTGCTGTTTGCTGGGTTTTGGTCTGCTTCTTTTAAAATATCAATAACATCGGCATAAGTTTGAGCCCTAACCACATTTGGATTGGCTACAATATCCTGCAATGCTTGACGCAAAGCCACATCGGATAACCCATCCAAACTACTGTAATAGTCATTGGGTTGTGTGCTGGAAACATTGCCATAAGTTGGATTTATAGGTGTCCCAAAAGGTGCAACCGTAAAATCGTTATCCACCACCCGAAGCTTTAAAAAATTGTTGTACGGAATGTATGGCCACTGTAAACTTGAAAACTTTACAAGTGCTTCTTCATCACCTTCATCAATTGTATCGTCAATTAAAGTAATAGTGGTAGTCACCGAATTTTGTCCAGTTGGAATGGTAAGTGTGGTGTTTCCCGTAAAATCGGATGTATTGAACCCAAAATAATCCAAAGTAATGCTAAACACAACATCTGAGGTCACGTTTTGTTGAGCTGTAAACACGATATCAAAAACGTCGCCTTCGTTATATTGTGATTGGGATGTACTTATGGAAATAGCATTATAAACCTCTCCACTCCCATCGTTTAACAATCTTGGAGTTGGTGTTCCCACAAAATAGCTGCCGTCGTTATTTCGCTGTATGGAGTTGGTATTGTTGCCTGGACCTTCGTTTATTTGTTCGGAAACGCCCAAAAGCGCCATAAGTTCGGTATCATCAGAATCGTTAGTTCCGTAAACCAAGGCATCTATTAAATTTGCCTGTGTGGCTAAGGTGCCTTCAGGAAAATCTGTGTCGTCCCCAGTGTAAAGAGCCACAGCATCTGCTCCATTTTGAATGACATTGGCTGCAATAAGCAATTGCGGAAAAGGAGTTACAGTATCGCTTCCAATTAAAAGAAGTCCATTATTATCTGTGGTATATCCATCTAAATCGATGGTAAAATAACTGGAGTCTGCTCCGGAAGTAGACCCGTTAAAAAACACAAGCACATAACCATCCAATGAGGCATTTGGGGCATCAGATTTTAATTCAACAAATTCTTGATCGTCAATTCCAGGGGTATCACAATCCAGTTCGTTAATGACCACTTGTGCATAGGTTAGGTGTGAAAAACACAGGAATCCTAGTAAAGTAATTAATTGTTTCATGTAGGGAAAATTTTAGCAAATGTAAAGAACTCTTTGCCCATATATTGTTTTCTAAATTATTAATTGGTTAATTTTAACATTTTTAGGATAAAAAATAGGAATGTATCTTTGTACCATTATGAAAAAGAAATTCTTTAAACTTTTAGCAAAACTGAATAAAATCTTACTTCCAAGTTTCACGAAACAAGGTTTGGATTTAAGCAAAGCAAGCAAATTCCAGATGGCCATTTTTGGCTGGAAATTATATGTGACCAAAAACGCATTGGATTAATTCAAGTTTTTTTTGAGGTTTAACTAAAAAAGGAATATATTTGCATCCTCAAAAACGGCCTCGTGGCGCAACTGAATAGCGCATCTGATTACGGCTCAGAAGGTTACAGGTTTGAATCCTGTCGAGGTCACTAAAAACCAATTCCTAAGAAAAAACGCCAAGTTCCTTGAGCGTTTTTTTTGTTGCATTGTTTTCATAAGGTAACTTTCCAACTAGGACTTCATTTAATCTTGAAATCTTCTTGAAAAAATGCACATTTGTTCTATCCAATTGCTACAGCTCTTTTAATCTCGTTTTAACAAGACTTTAGTTTTAATTAATTCCTTTCCATTACAACTATTCGTAAATTTGGTAAAAAGCGACATGGAAAAAGACAAAACCATATGGACCATAGGGCATTCTACCAGAACAGAGAAAGAATTCATTAACATGCTTAAAGCCTTTAAAATTGAACAATTGGTAGATGTTAGGCAATTTCCGGGATCCAGGAAATTTCCTCATTTCAATAAAGAAGTATTGGAAGTTACATTAAAAGAACACGATATAAGTTACAAGCATTTGTTGACTTTGGGAGGACGAAGAAAAGCGAATCCAGAATCGAAAAACACAGCGTGGAAACATCCAGCCTTTAGAGCTTATGCCGATTATATGGACACCGAAAAATTTAAAACAGGACTTAAAGAACTTGAAAATTTGGCAAGTAAAAACCGAACTGCCATCATGTGTTCTGAAGCTGTTTGGTGGCGTTGCCATCGTTCCATGATTTCCGATGCCTTAAAAGCCAACAAGTGGGAAGTGCTGCACATCATGGCACTAGATAAAGAAACCGAACACCCGTATACCCAACCTGCAAAAATAACAAACGGTCAATTAAGTTACCATTGAGCAAATTATTGTTTCCTTTTAGCTTTGATGGACTTAAAATGTGGGCTGTCAATTAACCCTTAATTATTTCTTTTAAAAAAACACCCCTTTAAATTACCAGAGTTCCTAAAGGGCTTTTTTTGTTAGCTTATCTTAATTAAAAGTCTTAAATTGTAAGAGTTTCCTGAATGTGATCAATTATATCAAAATGGATCTATTAAGACATGTAATAATTGTAACTAAAAACCCAAATGGATCTGTTTGTAAAAATTACAATCCCAACATAAGAAATCACGTAAAACGAAACCAGAAAATCCTAATAAGGGAGTAACCCTCAAAAAAATATGCAATGAATATCCAAAAAAAACAAATAGTAATTACAGGAGGCGCTGGAGGCATTGGCCAAGCTTGCGCAAGGGCTTTTAAAAAACACCCTTTGGTTATAACGGATTATTCGCAAGACAAGGTTAATGAAACCGTTGAAAATCTATCAAAAGAAGGATTTGATGTTTCCGGGATTGTCTGTGACATCACCTCTAAAAAAGACATAGAAAAACTCATCCAATTCGTTTCAAACAAGGGCGAATTTAAAGCATTGATACATACGGCTGGTGTAAGTGGAACCGTTAAGGATCTAAAAAAAGTATACACCATAGATTTAGTGGCGACAGAACTTTTAGTGGATGCCTTTTACAAGCTTGCCATAAAGGATTCGGTAGCTGTTTTATTAGCTTCCATGATGGCACATACTGTGCCTCCCAACGAAATATATGATGATGCCCTTGTAAATCCACAAGCATCAGATTCATTTGATATTGTAAGCAAATTTGTGAACAATGATTCAGACGTGATGTATAACTTTGTCAAACGAGGTGTACAACTATTAACAATTAAAAACGCTAATAAATGGGGAGAAAAAGGTGCGAGAATTGTATCTGTTTCTCCAGGAGTCATTGAAACGCCCATGGCTTTAAAAGCTGCACAAGAACATCCAAAACGCATGGAGAAAATCAAACAAGCCACTCCTTTAAAAAGAAATGGCCAACCAGAAGACGTTGCAGATGTTATTTACTTTCTAACTAGCAATGCTGCACGTTTTATTACAAGTACAGATATTTTGGTGGATGGAGGCGTTGTTCACAACATTAAAAAAATGACTTAAGTTCATTAATATAAATCAAATCTTAAATACTAATTAAATAAAAATCAAAACATAGTACCATGAAAAACATAATCATACCTGTTGATTTTTCACAACAATCAGAATTTGCACTACAAACTGGTGCCATATTAGCTAAAAAACACGATGCAACCCTACATGTATTGCACATGCTGGAATTGTCTGATGCTTTAATTTCCATTTCCAGCAATGAAAGCAAAAATGAAATGTTGTTTATGCTTTCATTGGCCAAAAAAAAATTTGAAACCTTTTTGGATAAGCAATATTTAGAAGGCATAAATGTCATTCCTGTAATAAAAAAACATAAAGTTTATAAAGAAGTTGACGCTGTAGCCAAAGAATTAAATGCAGACTTAATTATTATGGGTTCACAAGGCATAACGCTTCAAGATGGTATTTTTGCAGGATCCAATGCTGAGAAAATGGTTCGAAACAGCAGCACACCTGTACTAATTGTTAAAACCGAACCTAAAGATTTCGACCTCAACAACGTGGTATTGGCAACAGACATGAGTTTAGAAAGCGTAAACGCTTATAAGAAAGCAAGCCAATTGCTCTCAAAATTAGGAAGCAAGGTACATCCTGTATATGTCAACAGACCTAACAATGGTTTCTTGAGCTCCAAAGAGTTCAAAAGAAAAGCAGAAGAATTTAAAATGGCTGGTGGATCGAATAAAGTAGACTTCATAGCTGGATATACTATTGAAGATGGCGTGATTCAATATGCAGACGAAACAAACGCTGATGCCTTGGTTGTGATAACAAATGCCAGAAAAGGTTTAAATCATTTAATCAAAGGCAGTATTTCTGAAAATCTTGCAAACCATTCAAGACGTCCTGTACTAACTTTTAAACTGTAATCAAGAACCAGTTTCTTCTTTTATTTAAAGAATAGGAAAAGGTTCACATATCATAACCAAATTAACAAGTATTAAAATAACAACCATGGAAACAACATTTTTTAAATCTATTAAAGAAGCTATCAAACATTGGTATATACCTGTATTGGTAGGATTATTTTTTGTTATTGTTAGCGTCATTGTGTTTTTATCGCCAGCCGGTTCATTATTGACCTTATCCATTCTTTTTGCGCTTTCATTTTTATTTGGTGGCTTGTCGGAAATAATCTTTTCAATATCCAACAGGCATCAATTGGAAAATTGGGGTTGGTCCTTGGCATTCGGCATCATTACATTTATTGTTGGTACATCTTTGTTAATCCATCCTGCCCTATCCATTAGTGTGCTGGCTTTTTATATAGGTTTTATCATTTTATTTCGTTCGGTTGCCGCCATTAGCTTTGCTTTGGATATAAAAAAATATGGCAGTAAAAATTGGGGTGTTTTATTGGCTCTTGGTATTCTAGGGATTGTTTTTTCATTCATACTTATTTGGAATCCCATATTTGCAGGTATGAGTGTTGTTGTTTTAGTGGCATTAAGCTTTTTGTTCACGGGACTGTTTAGTATATACTTAGGTCTACAGTTACGACAAATCCACAAATCGTCTAAATCCATTTCAGCAGAACTAAAAGCCCGTTATGATGACCTTATGGATGAGATTCGGGACGAATGGGACGACTAAAAAAAATGAAAACTAAAGATATCAGTTCAGCAAGTTTTTAAAGCTTTCTGTGAAAAATCAACCTAAAATATCACATATTATAAGCTAAAAGTAACAGAACCTTACATTCATTATTAATTAAAACCAACTTAAAATGAAAGACGAAAAACCAAAACTCACAAGACAAACTGGAGCACCAGTTGGAGATAATCAAAACGTACAAACTGCTGGCCCACGAGGTCCTCTATTGATGCAAGATGCCTGGTTTCTGGAAAAAATGGCAAATTTTGATCGTGAAGTCATTCCTGAAAGACGTATGCACGCTAAAGGATCTGGAGCCTTTGGTACATTTACTGTTACGCATGACATTACCAAATACACCAAAGCCAAAATTTTTAGCGGAGTGGGCAAAAAGACCGAAATGTTCAGTCGGTTTTCCACCGTTGCAGGCGAAAGAGGAGCAGCAGATGCCGAAAGGGATATTCGTGGATTTGCGTTAAAGTTTTATACAGAAGAAGGCATCTGGGATTTGGTAGGAAACAATACGCCTGTATTTTTCTTTCGCGATCCTATGAAATTTCCAGATTTGAATCGTGCTGTAAAACGCGACCCTAAAACCAACTTACGAAGTGCCAATAACAACTGGGATTTTTGGACCTTGCTACCGGAATCGTTACACCAAGTGACTATTACCATGAGTGATCGTGGTATTCCAAAAGGTTACCGACATATGCACGGATTTGGAAGTCACACCTTTAGTTTTATCAATAAAGATAATGTAAGACATTGGGTAAAGTTTCATTTTGTATCACAACAAGGCATTGAAAACCTGTCTGATGAAGAAGCTATGAAAATAGTTGGGATGGATAGAGAATCATCACAAAGGGATCTTTTTGATGCTATTGAAAGAAAGGAGTACCCTAAATGGAAAATGTACGTACAAGTGATGACTGAAGAAGAAGCAAAGACCTACCGTTTTCATCCTTTCGATTTAACCAAAGTATGGTCTAAAAAGGATTTCCCGTTAATTCCTGTTGGAGAGTTTGAACTGAACAGAAATCCGGAAAACTATTTTCAAGATGTGGAGCAAGCGGCTTTTAATCCATTAAATGTTGTGCCTGGTATTGGCTTTTCTCCAGATAAAATGTTGCAAGGACGCTTGTTTTCTTATGGCGATGCACAACGTTATCGATTGGGTGTAAACCACTATCAAATTCCTGTGAATAAACCAACCTGTCCATACCATTCCAATCATAGGGATGGCACCATGCGTGTAGATGGTAACCATGGTGGCACTTTACATTACAACCCAAACAGTTACGGCGAATGGCAAGAGCAACCAGATACAAAAGAACCACCTTTGGAATTGGACGGAACGGCTTATGCACATAATTTTAGGGATGATGATGAAGATTACTTTACACAACCAGGCGATTTGTTCCGTATTATCAAAGCCGATGGTAAAGATCAATTATTGTTTGATAATACTGCTGCTCAAGTTGGTGGCGCAGAGAAATTTATTCAAATCCGACATATCAGGAACTGCTTTAAAGCCGATCCAGAATATGGAGAAGGTGTGGCAAAAGCACTAGGTTTAACAATGGATGAAGTTAATAACTTCGATATGACACCTTATAATAAATGGGCACCAAGACCAAGTAATGGATAGACTCGTAGAATTTTGTCTATAATGACTGATATCGTTTAAATATCACTGGTAAAGCCGTAAATTACTTTTTTCCTGATTTTGTTAGTCAATTTAGATTTTAAATGGAAGCAGGAACTGCTACATGATTATTAAGTACTAGTACTAACAAAAATAAATCTAAAATGAAGAAGAAGTTTTTTAATGCGAAAATGTATCAATTTTACCAGCAGCCTTTAACGGAAAAATCGATGCATTGTTCTGTGAAAACAAAGCCGATATTTTTGGCAACTACAAAGAAGAAAACAATACCATAACGGTTACCCTAGGTGAGGAAAGCGACAACACCATCTCCTTGATGAACCTTGCTGCCATAAAAACATTTTTAAACGGTGGCGACGTGTATTTATTATATGGTGAATTGACCATTAAGAACGTTACCAAGGATGTAATTTTCAACGTGCATTATGGTGGAACCGCCAAGAACCAACAAGGTGAAAAATTGGGTATGAAGGCCGAAACAACCATCAATAGATTTGATTATGATATTGATTGCGACCCAACGGCTGCTGGGATTGGGAAAGAGGTGAATATTGTGGTCCACCTTCAATTCGCAAAACAATAATTTAAAACTAAACACATGAAAAATTCAGCAAAAACAGTAGTGGAAAATATGTTCGCTGCATTTAGCAGTGGTGATGCCGATAAATTTGTAGCAACCGTTTCTGACGATACGGTTTGGATTTATCATGGGACACAAATTATCCCGAAAGGACGGTTTGAGAAAAAGGAAGGTGTAAGGGCTTTTTATAATAATATTATGGAAAGAACCGAAATCATCCATTTTGAACCGCTTCAATATATCGTTGAAGACAATATGGTTGTGGTCTTAGGACGCGAACATCAAAAAGTGAAACGATCTGGAAGGGAACTAAAAAAGATTGGGCCCAGATTTCTACCGTTGAAAACAATTTGATTACAAAAATGGAAGAATTTGCAACTTCGGAAGAGGTGACTAAATAAATCTAAAATCATGAATAACGAAACAACAAATAATAATCCGCTTATATGCGATATAGAAACTGGGATGTGTGAGACAACAGATGAAACAACCAATACGTCATCTAAGAACACAGTACAATCCGCAAATAAAACAGTAAAACTCATTTATTATACCGATCCCATTTGTTCATCGTGTTGGGGAATTGAACCACAATTGCGTAAACTAAAATTGGAATATGGTAATGCCATAGATATGGAGTATAGAATGGGAGGTTTATTGCCCGATTGGAGTTACAATAGTGGAGGCATTGGCAAACCATCAGATGTGGCTAGCCATTGGGACGAAGTAAGTCTGCATTACGATATGCCTATTGATGGCGACCTGTGGCTGGAAGACCCTTTGGATTCCTCCTATCCACCATCCATAGCGTTTAAGGCAGCACAATATCAAGACCAAAACAAAGCCCAATTGTTTATGCGGAAAATAAGGGAAATGGTTTTCTTGAAAAAGAAAAATATAGCCAAATGGGAACACTTGGAAACTGCAGCAAGGAAGGTTGGTCTTAATGTGGAACAATTAAAAACCGATTTTGAGGGTAAAGCAAAAGAAGCCTTTGCAGAAGATTTAAAATTAGGAAAGAAATTAGGCGTCAGAGGATTCCCAACAATTTTCTTTATAGACCAAGCTGGCCATACCGAAACCGTTTATGGCACTAGACCTTATGCGTTTTACGAAATGGCGATTTTAAAATTGAACCCTAACGCGACAAAAAGTGAATATAGCAAAAACTGGGAAACCTTGTTTTCTACTTATCCATCGCTTACTGCAAAAGAATATGCTGAATTATCTGGAACACCACGAAACGAAAGTGAAGTAATTTTGAATGACCTTTCAACAAAAGGATGCTTAAGTAAAATAACCACAAAAAATGGCGCAATGTGGAAGATTAAAAAATAAACTTTTAAAACTTTAAACATGGGAAAATATACAAGTCTATCCGAAGCCATCAATGATCTTACAAAAAAAGGCTACACTTATAATTTCAACATAAAAGAAGATTGTATAGAATGTGCCGAAAACCAAAATCAATTGCAACCTGAAGAGTTCCTTATAGATGAAAAACATCGGTTTCAGGAAATGTCTGATGTGGATAATGAAAGTGTTTTATATGCCATTTCATCAAAAGATGGCAAATTAAAAGGCCTGTTGGTAAATGCCTATGGTATTTATGCCGATTATGCATCGTTTAAATTGGTTCAGAAACTCAATAGACCAGAAAAATAATTTTACATAGTATGTCAAACATCAAACTTATTATAGAAGAACGAGCTGCCAATATTGGTAAATTTATGGTAGGACGTTTATTGCCATTTCGCCAAAAACGAATGGTTGGGCCTTTTATTTACATTGACCATATGGGACCCGTTAAATTAAACGAGCGCCAAAACTTTGATGTGTTGCCACATCCACATATAGGGCTTTCAACACTTACATTTTTATTTGAAGGTAGCATTATGCATCGCGATACGCTTGGAAATGAAATAGAGATAAAACCAGGTGCTGTCAATTGGATGACAGCCGGAAAAGGAATTGTACATTCCGAGCGAACTCCAGAGTATCTGCGAGACTCGCCACTATACATGCATGGTTTGCAAATTTGGGTGGCTTTGCCAAAAGATTTGGAGCAAATGGAGCCACAATTTTCACATATTGAAGAAAAAGACATTCCTGCATGGACCGATGGCGACCTGCAGTTTAAACTAGTGGCTGGCGAAGCTTTTGGTAAAAAATCGCCAGTACCTATTTTTAGCAACCTGTTTATGCTAGAAATAAAAAGTAAAACCAAACAAGTGGTAAATATTGGTAATGCACTTTATGGTGAAGCTGGATTGTATATTTTAAATGGTGCCATTGAGAGTGAGGGAAACATTTATGAACCCAAACAATTGCTGGTGGCAAAAGACAGCACTCTTTGCGAATTTACAATTCAGGAGAACAGTACCATTTATATTTTTGGAGGAGAGCCTTTTCCCGAAGAACGCTTTATCGATTGGAATTTTGTGGCTTCAGATAAAGAATTAATTGAAAAAGCCAAACAAAAATGGAAAGATCAAGCCTTTGATAAAATTAAAGGAGACAACACAGAATATATCCCGTATCCTAGCATTAAAAGAGCATAACCACTAAGCACATCCAAAACTACCTTAGATATGTTCCTTAATAAGCTTTTTAAATAATTGCTGTGACATTTGTTGAAATTTCAATCAATGCACTTCTAAATAATTATTGGATCAGGATAATGTGTTGAAGTGTTACATTTTAATAACAACTTATTTAAAACCTATCTTGAAAATTTTTAAAAGGTAAAAAGCATTTAAATACATTTAAAATTCAAAATTAAAAGAATAAATTAGTCATCTGTTATATTTTGTACACAGGAATTATCCATATGATAGAGTTTATAGAAACACACAAACAAGATATTATTTACAGTATAACTGTAATTGCTTTAATATTTGCTTTAAGGATTTTAACCAATAGACTACACCTATGGTTGATTAATGAAAAAAAACGAAAGTTTCCAAACGATCCTCCTAGAGCTTCCAATTTATTAAAGAGAATCTTAAACACGCTTTGGTTGGTTTTGGGCATTATTGCATTAAGTTATCTTTTTGTTGAAAACCAAAACAAAGGGGTAATTATAGAAAACTTTAAAACAGCTCTTTATATAGGCATTGTCCTGGCCATTACCATTATTGTGGCAACTACGGTTAATTTGTGGTTTAAGATAGATATCAAGAAAAAAATAGAAAATCAACACGATCCCACCAGTTTTAAGTTTTTAAGATATGTGGTTCTTGCTGGCATCTATTTTATTGGGGGCATGCTTTGTCTTTTGGCTTTCCCTTCCTTAAAAGGCGTTGCACAAACGGCTTTGGGTGGTGCCGGAGTCATAACCCTAATTGTAGGTATATCGTCGCAAGAAGCTCTGTCCAATCTTGTGGGAGGCTTGTTTATAATTTCCTTTAAACCTTTTAGAATTGGGGACAGGGTAAAAGTGACAGACACCATGGTTGGTACAGTAACAGATATTACTTTACGTCACACAGTGATTAGAAATTTTGAAAACAAGATGATTGTAATTCCAAATTCCATAATTAACAAAGAAAAATTGATTAATTATGATTTGGGTGAGTTAAAATGTTGCGAACGCATTGAAATAGGGATTTCTTATGATAGTGACATCGATTTGGCCAAACAGATAATGAGGGAAGAATGTGAAAATCATCCCTTGATATTAGACAATCGAACAGAGCTGGAGAAAATGGAAGGTTTGCCAATAGTAAAAACGGCCTTGACACAACTAAATGATTCTTCCATGACTATAAGGGCCTGGTCTTGGGCCAATAATTATTCCGATGCCTTTACTTTAAGATGTGATGTATTGGAAAGCATAAAAAAACGTTTTGATAAAGAAGGTATAGAAATTCCATTCCCTTACAGAACCCTTGTTATGAAAAGCGAAAAAACTGCTAAGGAATAAAGTCTTTTTTGAATTTTATTTTGAAGTTTAAACTATTTCTGCACTTAAACCTGCATCCAACAACATGGAACACCTTGGCTCAAGTTCTTTGTATGCGCCAGTTTTAACTGTACATTTACCTTTGTAATGCACAATTATGGAACATTGTTCGGCTTGTTCCGGCGTGTGTTCACAAGCATAAATTAAAGTGTTAATAACATGATCGAAGGTGTTTACATCGTCGTTATATAAAACAATCTCATTGTTTTTTTGTTCTAAAGTATCAACACTACCTTGTTCTTGTATTTTTTCTTTAGTACTCATGGCTATTCCTTTTAAACTACTAATTTAAAAATTTTAAAGCAACCCATTGGTTTTTTTCAATAGTTTCAACGAGTTTTAAGTGATGTTTATTGCATGCTTGTTCAATAACCGGAATATCATCTACATAAAAACCACTTAAAAACAAGGTGCCATTTGCATTTAAACTTTTCACATAGGCTTCCATGTCATTTAACAATATGTTTCTATTGATGTTTGCTATAATCACATCGTAAGACCTCCCTTCCAATAGATTTGCATCTCCTTCACATACTGTTATGTGTTTACAGTTATTTCGATCCACATTTTCCAAACTGTTCAAATAACACCAATTATCGTAATCTATGGCATCTATTGGCTTGGCTCCTTTCATTTCTGCTAAAATGGCTAAAACCCCTGTGCCACAACCCATATCCAAAACCGATTTTCCATCAAAATCGTTTTTTAAAATATGTTGAATCATCATGTGCGTGGTTTCATGATGACCAGTTCCAAAACTCATTTTTGGTTCTATAACAATATCAAATTTTGTATCAGGTTTTTCATGAAAAGGCGCGCGAACAGAACATTCATTTTCAACCACAATAGGGCTGAAATTCTTTTCCCATTCTTGGTTCCAGTTTACTTGTTCTATTTCTTCAAATGAATAATTTATCTCAAATTCTTCTGAATTCAAAATCTGGATATCCTCTAAAATAGCATCATACCAGTCATCCTTTTGAATATAAGCTGTCACGCCTTCTTCGGTTTCCACAAAACTTTCAAAGCCTGCATAACCTAATTCAGCTATTAAAATTTCAGTAGCTGGCCGCAAAGGATTTACCTTAAAATAGTAACCAATATATATAGTATTAGACATAATCATTATTAAGTTTCATAGAGATTCGAACAGAATCACAAAGTTTCACAAGGTTTCTCAAAAAGCATTAACTATGCTGTAAAAATCTTCAGCATTTAATGCTGCTCCACCAATCAAGCCTCCATCCACATCTGGTTTTGAAAAAATTTCTTTAGCGTTACCAGGTTTTACAGATCCACCATATAAAATAGAAACTGTATTTGCTGTTTCATCACCATATTTTTTGGATAATGTTTTTCTAATAAAAGCATGCATGTCCTGAGCTTGTTCTGGACTTGCCGTTTCACCTGTTCCAATAGCCCAAACAGGTTCGTAAGCCAAAATAATATGTTTAAAAGCATCTGCTTGTAAATGAAACAGGGCATGTTTAATTTGGGCTTCCACGACAGTTTCTTCCTTTCCCGATTTTCTATCAGCAAGTTCTTCTCCAAAACAAAAAATAACACGCATATTGTTTTTTAAAGCTGCATCTACTTTTTTAGCCAACAAATCATCGGTTTCGTTAAAATAAGCGCGACGTTCGCTATGCCCTAGGATAACGGTTTGCACACCAACACTTTTAAGCATGTCTGCACTAATCTCACCTGTGTAGGCACCAGATTCGGCAAAGTGCATGTTTTGAGCAATAACTTCAATGTTTGATTGTCTTAGGGCTTCAAAAGCATGCCAAAGATTTGTAAAGGTTGGTGCAATCATGACCTCAGCATTGGACGTTTGCGATTGCTTTTTAAGTTCAGTGATTAATGATTCTGTCATAGCTAAATCATTATTCATTTTCCAGTTTCCTGCAACAATGTTTTTTCTCATAATTCTTTTATTCTAAAGTTACTTTAGGGTCCAACCAAGCATAAATAATATCCACAAAAATATTGATAATTATAAACAACAAGGCTATAATTAACACAGAACCCATGATTACTGGTAAATCCAGTGTGTTTAAAGCATTTACTATTTCTTTCCCCAAACCATTCCATCCAAAGATGTACTCTACAAAAACAGCTCCAGCCAACATGGAGGCAAACCAACCAGAAATAGCAGTAACTACTGGGTTTAGAGCATTTTTAATGGCATGTTTTCTAATAATTTGAAACTCGCTTAAGCCTTTAGCCCTAGCTGTACGAATATAATCTTGATTGAACACTTCCAACAACGAATTTCGCATGAGTTGAATAACCACAGCCAAAGGGCGAATGCCCAAAACTATGGCTGGTAAAATTAAGTTTTTCCATTGAATGTGCATGGCTTCGCCATAATCGTCCAATTCGTATAAACTGCCTGTCATTTCCAAATGGGTATATTTATGAAGCACAAAACCAAACAACCAGGCAAATAAAATGGCACTAAAAAACGAAGGTACGCTCATACCAATTGTACTAACTATTTGAATGGCTTTGTCTAACCAAGTATCTTTGTACAATGCCGAAACCACGCCCAATACCAAACCTATTAATAGGGCAATACATATGGCACTTACTGCCAACACAAAGGTATTTGGAAGTGTTTCTGCCAACACCTGACTCACCTTTTTGCCTTGTTTGGTAAAGGATTCCCTTAAATAAGGTAATTTTATAACAGTTGTTGTATTTCCTATTGAAAATAAGGATATTGCTGAATATTTCCCTTCTCTTAAATAGGTGTAATCCGTTTTTGTTTGCGAATGAAACGAGATTGGCGATAAATCGTTTAAATAATAAAAATACTGCGTACTAATGGGTTTATCGAAACCATATTTTTGCTTAACGAGCTCCAATTGTGCACTGTCTTCGTTTTGACCAAGCATCATTTGTGCCGGATCTCCAGGAAGTACATTAAATAAAAAGAATATCACAGTAACTACTCCAAATAGAGTGAGCAAAGCATAAAAGGTTTTATTTAATATATAGCTTATCAGGCGCTTTGTTGTTTGTTATTGTGTTATTAGCCAAAACTCTTTTGCCAAGGCGCAAGTTCTAGCATTTTTTTTGAAAACTGTTTCTTGAAATTACAAACTAAAGGTTTATATCTTCCAGATCGTTCCAATGTACTTTTTGTATAACCGTTCCTTTTTGCAATTTTAAAATTCCTGGACTGGAACGAACAACTGTTTTTAGGGCTTTTTCGTCACAAAGGAAAAAGTCGAAATTAAGCTTGTATTGGTCTTTCATGCGTTGTTTGGCTTCTTCTCCTGAAGCTGTCATCCCAATTACGGTATACCCTTTTTTGAGTGCTTCGTCTGAAAATGCTTTTAATTTTACCACACCTTCTTTTTCTGCAGTGTCCAGATTGTACATCACGATCATTATGAGATGGTCTTCATTCAAATAATATTCGGTAAAATCTTCGTCTTCGGTTTCTATGGAAAAGTCTTTTACTGGAGGATCGTATCCTTCTTCAATAATTTTGGTTTCCACACCTACATATTCGCCATCCACTTCTGGGTAGCTTCCATTGGTAACGAATTCTTTTTCTTCGCCATTCACCTTAAAGGTCCAAGTAAATTCCTGTACAGGTTTTGGCGCATCTTCTGGAACAATCATCCCATCCATTATGTTCTTGCCTACGGCATACGCTCTAAAATCTATAGATGGCAAGTGCATCAGCACATGGTAACCAAACCATAAACAACCTATAAAACTTAATAAAGCCACAACGGTTAAACCCAATTTACTGAAAATAGGTTTGATGTGTTTTACGCCAAAAAACAAGATTAAAATAAGTATGAGCAACACAACATCTTTGGTAAAACTTTCCCAAGGCGTTAATGGAATGGCATCTCCAAAACAACCACAATCCTTTACTTTTTCGAAATAAGCTGAATAAAATGTCAAGAAAGTGAAAAACACAATCATTCCCAACAAACTCCAAACTGTAAATTTTGGTTTGTAACCTATAAGCAGAAAAACCCCTAAAATAACTTCAAAAATGACCACAAAAATGGAAATCCCCAATGCATATGGTTCCAAAAATGGAATGTTCAACACATCTGCACTAAAATATTCTTGTAGTTTATACGAAAACCCTAAGGGATCATTGAGTTTAACAAATCCTGAGATAATGAATAATACGCCTACTAAAATTCTACTGATGTTTACTATGTATTTCATGTTTATATATTTGAGATGCTTCACTTCGACTGCGCTCAGTGCAGGCTAGTTCAGCATGACATTTGTTTATTTATTATTTAAATGAATCAAAGCAAAAACTGCATAATTAATCATGTCTTGATAATTGGCTTCAAGACCTTCGCTCACTAAAGTTTCTCTTTTATTTTCTTCAATTTGTTTAACTCTCAGTAACTTTTGAAGAATCAGGTCGGTTAAACTACTAACTAGCATATCTCGCCAAGCTTCGCCATAGTCATGGTTTTTGTCCATCATAAGCTGTTTGGTTACAGCCACCTTTTCATCATATAATTTTATGGCTTCATCTATGGAAAAATCCGGTTGCTCAACCACGCCCTTTTCCAATTGCACCAACGCCATTACACAATAATTAACAATACCTATAAACTCACTCTCTTGACCTTCGTTAACTTTTTGCACCTTGTTTTCTTGCAAACCACGAATACGTTTTGCTTTAATAAAAATTTGATCTCTAAGCGATGGCAAACGTAAAATACGCCAAGCACTACCGTAATCCTTCATTTTTTTAATGAATAAGTCTCTACATGTTTTTATTACAGCGTCGTATTGTTTTGAAGTATCTTGCATGGATTAAAATGAATTTTGCGTAAATTTCGCTTAAATAATTCAGAGTTCAAAGTTCCTTAAGGAATGTTTTTATTTTGTCACGAATACACGAATGTTTTATTGTGATTATATTAATTTTGCTTTATTAATTTTGAACTTGAAATACTTATATGACTATTAATTGCAAAGGCAACCTCATTGATTTATCCACTCCAAAAGTCATGGGAATTTTAAACCTGACACCAGACTCCTTCTACGATGGTGGCAAATACAAAAACGAAAGCGACATTCTTTCCCAAGTTTATATCATGTTGAAATCTGGAGCCACTTTTGTTGATATTGGCGCTTATAGTTCCAGACCAAATGCAACACATATTGAAGAAGCTGAAGAACTAAAACGCTTACTGCCCATAATTTCTTTAATTATAAAAGAATTTCCAGAAATTTTAATTTCCATAGATACTTTTAGAAGTCAGGTAGCCAAACATGGTATTGAAGCTGGTGCTGCATTGATTAATGACATTTCTGCCGGAAAATTGGATGAAAACATGCTTCCTACAATAGCAAAACTTAAAGTGCCCTACATTATGATGCACATGAAAGGGACGCCACAAACCATGCAACAGCAAACCGACTACAAGAATCTTATGAAAGATATTTTGTTCTATTTCTCTGAAAGAATTGCCAAAGCACATGCCCTGGGAATTATAGATGTGATAATAGATCCAGGTTTTGGGTTTGCAAAAACCACAGAACAGAATTTTGAACTTTTAAAGCACCTGGAACTTTTAAAAACACTGGACAAAGCTATTTTAACAGGCCTCTCCAGAAAATCCATGATTTATAAAACTTTAAAAAACGCTCCCAAAGATGCCCTAAATGGAACAACCGTTTTAAACACAGTTGCCCTACAGAAAGGAGCCTCCATTTTAAGGGTTCATGACGTTAAAGAAGCCATGGAATGTGTAACCCTATTAAACCAACTAAAAGCTGTATGATGAAACATTTATATATCGTATTCCTGTTATTGTTCTTATCCTGTAACAACAACAAAGTAGTACAACTTCCAGAGATGGAACAAGCAGACATCACTGAAATTATTGATGTCTCTCCAGCTTATTTGTTTTATGATGAAACCAAGAAAGACAGTATAGAACTTAACAGAAAGACACTTATAAGTACCACAAACTGGCTGGTAAATGTAGACAAACGCTTAACCTTGAAACAAGCAATTCCAAAGATTAAATTTTTGCAGGACAAAAAGCGCAATGCAGAAATCCATAAAAACGATGCTGCCAAGAATTATTACACCTGTCATGACACCAGTATCAACAACCTAGGTTTTATTGAGTTTACAAATGTATATTACAAAGAAAAACAACCTGAAAACCATAATTTAAAACCCAATGAATACCTTATGGTTTGCCAAACACCTTTAAACATAGAAGTTATTGGTTTGGATATTGACACTTTAAAAACAACTTTAGTTACTTTTTCAAAAGACCTAAAACGTCTATTCCCATCCTTTAACGAAACAAAGACCTTACAATTATTTTTAAACAACAAACTTAGTTTTCAGGACTATATTGGTATTAAATCCAAATTAAATAAATTAAAAGAAGAGGAACTAATAATTGCCAACGATGAGTTTCTCTTTAATTAACTATATTTTGCTAAATTTACCAAAACACCAAACGCTTGGAAATTTTTAACGACCTATTAAAATTTACTGTTATAGACATTATAGATGTGTTACTTGTAGCACTTCTACTCTATTATGTATATAAGCTTGTTAAAGGCACTGTGGCTATCAATATTTTTATTGGTATCGTGATTATATATTTTATTTACCTTCTTACCGAAGCCTTACAGATGAAAATGTTAAGCAAGATTTTGGGAGGGTTTATGAGCGTTGGGCTTATTGCCTTGATTGTGGTTTTCCAGCAGGAAATCAGGAAATTTTTACTAATGGTAGGCTCTACCAATTTTAGCAAACGCAGGAAATTCTTTGGACAGCTTAAATTCCTAAAAACCGAAACTGACAATAAAACAGATGTTGATGCCATTGTTGCTGCCTGCAACAAAATGTCTTCCACAAAAACTGGCGCTCTAATTGTTTTTGAATGCAACAACAATCTGGATTTTTTGGTAAACACTGGAGACGAAATGAGTATAAAAATCACACAACCCATTATAGAAAGTATTTTTTTTAAAAACAGTCCGTTGCATGATGGAGCTATTATAGTGGTTGACAATATAGTAAAGGCCACAAGGGTTATTTTGCCTGTAAGCAACGAAAAAAACTTACCTCAACGGTTTGGCTTAAGACATCGGGCAGCTGTTGGCATCACAGAAAAAACAGATGCCTTGGCTTTGGTAGTGAGCGAAGAAACTGGCCAGGTTTCTTATTTTAAGGATGGTGAATTTATTATGTTCAAGGACATGCAAGAGTTAACACAACTTATCAAGAAAGACTTGGCTTAGTTTTTAATAAAAAGTAACTTTTTAAATTTTATAATCTACAGCACTTCTTCTTTTAAAAACTGAACTTCGTATAAATTTCTATAAAAACCATCTTCAATTTTAAGCAATTCTTGATGTGTGCCAATTTCCACTATTTTTCCTTCATCCATAACTATTATCTTATCTGCTTTTTTAATGGTAGCCAATCTATGTGCAATTACTATGGATGTTCTGCCTTTGGTAATTTTATAGGTGGCGTTTTGAATAAGTTGTTCGGAATAAGAATCTACTGAAGATGTCGCTTCATCCAATACCAGAATACTTGGATTAGTAACATAAGCCCTTAGAAAAGAAATCAGTTGTCTTTGACCAGAAGATAACATGGCGCCTCTTTCTTTTACATTGTAATGATACGCATTTGGCAAACTCATAATAAAGTCATGAATTCCTATATCTTTTGCTGCCTGTTCAACATCTTCTAAGGAAATGTTTGGGTTATTGAGTGTGATATTGCTTAAAATGGTATCGGCAAATAAAAATACGTCTTGCAATACAATAGCAATTTGGGTCCTTAAAGAAGCCAGTTTTATCTCTTTGATATTAATATCGTCTATACAAATGGTTCCTTTTTGTATATCGTAAAATCTATTGAGCAAATTTATAATGGTGGATTTTCCTGCTCCTGTTGCTCCAACTATGGCAACTGTTTCACCCACTTCCACATCAAAAGAAATGCCTTTCAGTACTTCTTCGTCTTCCACATAGCTAAAACGCACCTCCTTAAAAGAAATATGACCCTTGAAATGAGAAACTTCCAAAGTGCCATGATCATCAATTTGCGATGTAGTTTCCAAAACCCTAAAAACCCTTTTGGCTGCTACCATTCCCATTTGCAGCGTATTAAATTTATCAGCAATTTGACGCAAAGGCCTAAAGAGCATTGGTATCATCATGATAAAAGCCGTTAAATCACCCAGACTGGCTGTTTGGTCTATAACGGTGTTCAATCCGCCATACCAAGCAATAAGTCCAATGGTTATCGAGGAAGACAGCTCTGCAATTGGAAAAAAGATAGAGTTGTACCAAACCGTTTTTAGCCAACCTTTTTTATGTCGTGAGTTTATTTCTTGAAACTTTTTATATTCGGTTTCTTCCCTTGTAAACAACTGAAGGATTTTCATTCCGGTAATACGCTCCTGTACAAAAGAGTTTAAATTTGAAACTTCGGTTCTCACTTCTTCAAAAGCCCGTTTCATGTATTTTTGGAACAACCTGGTTGCATATAGCACTAGTGGCAACATTAAAAAGACTATAAAACTTAGTTCCCAATTCATGTATAGCATGACAATGGAGACTACCAACATGGTTAGCAAATCCCTAAAAATCATAAAAAACCCTTCGCCAAAAACATCTGCAATACGCTCCATATCAGTAACTGCCCTAGTTATTAAAACACCTACGGATGAGTTATCGAAATATTTCATCCTAAAACGAATCATATGATCAAAGAGCTTGACACGAATGTCTTTAACCACACTTTGACCCAAATAACCTGAATAGTAGATAAACAATAACTGACAAACAACTTCTGCTATTAAAAGTGCTGCCATGATTAATATATAAGGCAAAAACCCTTCTATGGTTTTGGTTGCAATTTTTTGATCTATGGCTTGTTGTAAAATATAAGGTCTTAATGCGCCAAAAATGGCAAGAAGTATAACAGCTACAAGCACGCCAATAAAAATGTGTTTGTAAGGCTTAATAAACTTTAAAAGTTTTTTAAACAAATCTATTTCCAATATGGTATCTACTTTGCTCATATATTCCCAATCCTGGAATGTTTCTTAGTTATTTAATTTAATGGTTTCCGGATAAGTCACTTCTGTCAGATACAAACCATGCGCAGGAACAGAAAACCCAGCTTCACTCCTACTTTTAGAAGCTATGATGCTGTGCAAATCTTCTACCTCCAGTTTCCCTAAACCAATGTTTAGTAATGTGCCCACAATGGCACGAACCATATTTCTTAAAAACCTATCTGCTTTAATGGAAAATTGCAGTTCGTGACCTACCAAATTCCATTCGGCTTCCATGATATTACAATAATACGTCTTTACATCTGTATTACTTTTGGAAAAACATTGAAAATCTTTATGACCCAATAATAATTTTGAAGCTTGTTGCATCTTGGGCACATTTAAATGTTGTTTAACATAATAAGAGCCATTATAATTAAAAACATCTTTTTGTAAAGAGATACGGTACACATATGCACGACTTAAGGCATGGAACCTGGCATGAGCTTCCGGTTGCACCTGAAATAGGTTGTGAATGGCAATATTATTTGGCAAAAAAGAATTCAATTTATAAATTAAATCTTCTGTTTTAAAGTTGGATTCGGTATCAAAATGTGCAAACATTTGTTTGGCATGTACTCCAGCATCCGTTCGGCCTGCGCCAACAATGGCAATAGTGCTGTTCAGCAAAGTGGACAAAGCGTTTTCTAAAACTTCTTGTACAGAAATGGCATTGGGTTGATTTTGCCATCCATGATAATCTGTTCCGTTATATGAAAGCTCTAAAAAATATCTCAATGTATTATCCTACTTTTGTGAAAAGCAAAGATAGAATTTTAATCGGTCTTGAAATTTCAAATAAAAGTTAAATAATAAATGAGGTTCCCATTTTCATGGGATGTACACATGAAAAAAATACTCTTACTTTCCGATACACATGGTTATATAGACGATGCCATTTTAAAACATGTCTCACACGCTGATGAAGTATGGCACGCTGGAGACATTGGCGATTTAAACGTAACCAACCAAATAAAAAAACTTAAACCTTTAAAAGCTGTATTTGGAAATATTGATGGCCATGAAGTTAGAGCAGAATTCCCTGAAAACAACAGGTTTATGTGTGAATCTGTTGATGTATGGATCACCCATATTGGTGGCTACCCCAACAAATACGACATGAGAATTAGAGAGGCCTTAAGAAAAAACCCTCCAGATATTTTTATTTGTGGACATTCGCATATATTGAAAGTGATGCCAGACAAAAAACTGAACTTATTGCACATGAATCCAGGAGCTGTTGGAAAATACGGATTTCATAAAGTAAGAACCATGCTTCGTTTTGTTATAGATGGCAGCAACATAAAAGATCTGGAAGTTATAGAATTTGAAAACAGATAAGCTCTCTCCCAAAAAAATCAGGTTTCCTTGGTTTGGAAAAGTTTTATCCAAAAAATTAAAGCCGTTTAAACCTTTAAAAAAATATGGTTAAATAAAAAACCCAAGGTCTTCACCTTGGGTTTACGCACTAATACTACTAAGATGTAAGGCTTATCTTAATCTATCTACAGATTTTACAAGATCTTCATCCTTCTTAATGGCCTTGTTGGCCAAAGCCAACAACACGATAGAAATAATAGGGAGGAAAATCCCAATACCTTTCTCAGAAACTTGCGTCTCTCCAGATACATTTAGAGATTGATATAAAAATAATCCTAGTAAAAAAAAGTTTAACAATATATTGAGTCGTCCCAACATAAATTGGGATTTTCTATGTTTAAATCTTGAAATGGACAAAATAGAGAAAAAAGCAGACACCAGGAACAGTGCTAAGATGTAATTAACATCATGTGCATAAACTTTAACGTTTTCTGGGGTTGTCCACAATTCAAACACATAAATAAGTCCACCAGAAACACCAGCAGCCAGTAAAAGATATATGGTTTGAATTCGTTGAAGCATTCTTTTTTCTTAATTTGAGCAGACAAAAATAATGGTTTCTTTTTAATAAATTAACTAAAATAAATAAAATAAAGTTGTATAATTGCAATAACAAAATACAACTACCACTGTTGTAAGGTGTTAATTCTTCAGAATAAAATCAATTTTTTTTCAGAAAAAATCAATTTTAATATTTTAAAACAAATATTCAATTCAACATCAATGTTTGAAATCTCACAATTAAAAGAAATGAAGCTTCCTGAGTTACAGGAAATAGCTAAAAAACTGAACGTTTCCAAATATCGTTCATTAAAAAAACTGGATTTAGTATACCAAATACTGGATCACCAAGCTGCAAACCCAAAAGCAGTAAAAGAAGTTGTTAAAGAGGACACTAAAAAAGAAGCTCCAAAAGCCGAAGCCCAAAAGCCTCAACAGCAAAAAAAACAAAGAGAGCGCATACAGCGTCCCAATAAGGAAGCCAAAAAAAGCGACAACAAACCTCAGCAAGACACCAAAACAGATGCTCCCAAAGCTGAAACCCCAAAAGCTGACAACCAAAAACCCCAACATCAAAGTTCTTCCAAACCAACCCACAATAAAGATTCTGGCAATAAGGATAAAGCTGATCAAAAAAGCAGTTCTAAAAGCGATAATCAAAATCGTTCAAAAAAGGACAACAAAAATCAAAACCAAAACAAAAACCAAAATTCAAACAACAACGGGAACAAGGATACTAGAAATAGATATCGCGAACCGGATTTTGAGTTTGACGCCATTATAGAAAGTGAAGGGGTTTTGGATGTAATGCAAGATGGATATGGTTTTTTACGTTCTTCAGATTATAATTATTTATCCTCTCCAGATGATATTTATGTATCTCAATCCCAAATCAGATTATTTGGCTTAAAGAAAGGTGATACCGTTCTTGGAAACGTAAGACCACCTAAAGAAGGCGAAAAGTATTTTCCCTTAATTAAAGTGATCAAGATTAATGGTTTAAACCCAGAAGTGGTTAGGGACAGAGTGTCTTTTGAACATTTAACACCACTTTTTCCTCAAGAAAAATTTAATATTGCCGAAAGACAAAGCACCATTTCAACAAGAATTATGGATTTGTTCTCTCCTATAGGAAAAGGTCAACGTGGTATGATTGTTTCGCAACCTAAAACTGGTAAAACCATGTTGCTTAAGGATGTGGCCAATGCCATTGCTGCCAATCATCCAGAAGTTTATCAAATGATTTTGCTTATAGACGAACGTCCTGAAGAGGTAACAGACATGCAACGTAATGTTCGTGGCGAGGTTATTGCTTCAACTTTTGACAAAGAAGCACACGAACATGTAAAAATTGCAGATATCGTTTTGGAAAAAGCTAAAAGATTGGTGGAATGTGGTCACGATGTTGTAATCTTACTTGACTCCATAACACGTTTGGCCAGAGCATACAACACAGTACAACCTGCTTCAGGAAAAATATTAAGCGGTGGTGTAGATGCCAATGCCTTACACAAGCCAAAACGTTTCTTTGGTGCTGCCAGAAATATTGAAAATGGTGGATCTTTAACCATAATTGCTACAGCATTAACAGAAACAGGCTCAAAAATGGATGAAGTGATTTTTGAAGAGTTTAAAGGAACTGGAAACATGGAACTGCAATTAGATAGAAAAATCTCTAATCGTAGAATTTTCCCTGCAATTGACCTGACTTCTTCAAGTACCAGACGTGATGATTTATTATTGGAAGAAAACACCATTCAAAGAATGTGGGTCATGCGTAAATATCTAGCAGATATGAACCCTGTGGAAGCCATGGAGTTTATTAATGAAAGATTTAAACAGACCAGAAATAACGAAGAGTTCTTGATTTCAATGAATGGGTAATATTTTTGAAACAACAAATAACAAACAAAGCCTTGGTTTCCCAAGGCTTTTGTTTTGTTCATCCTAATGTATTTTAAGCACAAAAAAAACCTTTCAAATTGAAAGGTTTTTAAAAAAGTTATCTTAAGTGCTTCTTATAAAGAAGCCACGTGTTTGGACAATTTAGATTTTAAATTAGAAGCTTTGTTAGCATGAATAATGTTCTTCTTTGCTAACTTATCAATCATAGATACAATCTCTGGAAAGAAAGCCTCAGCCTCAGATTTAGATTCCATATCACGTAATCTCTTAATAGCATTACGTGTTGTTTTATGCTTATATCTATTTCTTAAACGTTTCGCTTCGTTACTTCTAATTCTCTTTAATGCTGACTTATGATTTGCCATTATATTATCTTTCTTTTATAAAAATTGTAGCCCGTAGGGGAATCGAACCCCTCTTACCAGGATGAAAACCTGGCGTCCTAGCCGATAGACGAACGGGCCATTTTGTTTTGAGTGCGCAAATATATAATTATATATTTAAACTTGCAATACTTTTCAAAATAACTAACAATGTTTCCATTGTAAACCTTCCTGACATACTTATTAACTTTTATGTCATTCAAGCGGGTGCAAAAATACAACTATTTTTAAATGTTGCAATACCTTGTTGTATTTTTTTTGAAAAATTTTTTATTAATATGCTTTTGCGAACAACACTCTACCTTTTGAAGGTTTTCCTGTATAGACACAAGTTCCATTTTCTGCTATCTCATCTATTGGGATACATCGTATGGTGGCTTTTGTGAGCTCTTTGATTTTGGCTTCGGTTTCTGCTGTTCCATCCCAATGAGCAGAAATAAAACCTCCTTTTGTTTCCAAAACAGTTTTAAAATCATCAAAACTATCCACTAAAGTTATGTGGGAATCCCTAAACTCCAAGGCTTTTTTGTATAAAGAATTTTGTATCTCAATCATTAATCCTTCAACAGTAGATGTTAAGGTATCCAATGCAATAACCTCTTTTGTAAGCGTATCCCTTCTTGCCAATTCCACAGTTCCATGTTCCAAATCCTTAGGCCCAATGGCTATCCTTAAAGGCACTCCTTGCAATTCGTGTTGTGCAAATTTGGCTCCAGGCCTTAAGGTTGTTCTACTATCAAACTTTACAGAAATGTGTTTGGCATTTAAATCGCTCATCATTAAATTTGCAAGTTTAGTAATTTCTTCTAACTGCTCATCTGTTTTGTAAATAGGAACAATAACCACTTGATTAGGAGCCAAATTTGGAGGTAACACCAATCCTTTATCATCACTGTGGGTCATGATTAAAGCTCCCATAAGTCTGGTAGAAACTCCCCAAGATGTTGCCCAAACATAATCTTGTTTCCCTTCTTTGGAAGTAAACTTCACATCGAATGCTTTGGCAAAATTCTGACCTAAAAAGTGTGATGTTCCTGCTTGCAAGGCTTTACCATCTTGCATTAAAGCTTCAATACAGTAGGTTTCTACAGCACCTGCAAAACGTTCACTTTCTGTTTTTACGCCCTTAACAACTGGAATTGCCATAAAGTTTTCGGCAAATGTTGCATAAACATTGTTCATCAATTCTGCTTCTTTAATAGCTTCTGCTTTGGTTTCATGAGCTGTATGTCCTTCTTGCCATAAAAACTCGGCTGTACGCAAAAACAATCGCGTTCTCATTTCCCAACGCACCACATTTGCCCATTGGTTTATTAACAATGGTAAATCCCTATAAGATTGAATCCATCCTTTATAGGTGTTCCAGATAATAGCCTCACTAGTTGGCCTTACTATAAGTTCTTCCTCTAACTTTGCCTCTGGATCCACACGTAACTTCCCAGGATTCTCAGGATCATTTTGTAATCTGTAATGAGTAACAATGGCACATTCTTTGGCAAAACCTTCGGCATTTTTTTCCTCGGCTTCAAACAAGCTTTTAGGCACAAACAAAGGAAAATAGGCGTTTTCATGACCGGTTTCTTTAAACATACGGTCCAATTCGGCTTGCATCTTCTCCCAAATGGCATAGCCATAAGGCTTAATTACCATACATCCTCTAACGGCAGAATTTTCCGCAAGGTCAGCCTTAACAACAAGTTCGTTATACCATTTAGAATAGTCTTCTGCTCTACTTGTAAGATTTTTACTCATATTCAGGGTTTTGGCACAAATATTGTGATTATGTTAAATATAAAAATAGTTGCGCAAAACTAACTATTTTTGTTATGTTCAACAATTAAAATCAAGAGATATGCAAATAAATAACTCCTTTTTAACTAAAACACCATATATAGCTGTTTTTAGCTTGTTTGCTGTTTTGGCATCTTGTGGATCATCGCAATATGCCGTAAATGACAATGATGGTATTTATAGCTCAGACACACCTGTTGAATATCAAGAAGGTGCCGTTACGGTTACTGAAAAAGAAACCAGCAGTCAAACCTTTTATAAAAATTACTTTAAAGAAAAGTCTTTGGAATATCAGCTCCCTGAAGAAGAAAATGAAGATGCTATTTTTACAGATGTTGATTCCTATGAAGGGGAATATGCTGTAGCTCAAGACACTTCTGATGTGGAGTATCATAGTTATGCAGGTTGGGGTGAAGACAGCAATGACATTTCCATTACCATTAGCACCGGGTTTAACTATGGTATTGGCTGGGGCTATAACCCATGGTACTCTCCATATTATTATGGTGGATACTATCCTTATTACGGTTTTGGCTGGGGCTATTACAGTCCGTGGTATCCGTATCCTGGTTACCCGTATTATGGAGGTTATTATGGTGGATACTATGGTGGTTACTATGCTTATGGAGGTAGAGGTTTAGCCTACAATTATGGCAGACGTGGAAATTACTATTCAGGTAACTATTATAACAACAGAACCAATAATTACTATAATTCCAGAACTAGAACAACACGTTCTAATCTGGGATATGCCACTCCAAGAACAAGAAGCAATTCCGATACTAGATCAAATACTACAGTTAGACCAAGAACCAGGGATAATTCAACGGTTAGTCCTAACTCCACAGTAAGACCAAGAACAAGAGACAATTCTACTGTGAAGCCAAATTCTACGGTAAAACCTAGAACAAGGCCACAATCGAATAACGTTACGCCTAGGCCAAGAACAAATTCAACTCCAAGAACAAATTCTCCTAGCAGATCTTATTCACCAAGTAGATCTTCTGGTAGTTCACCATCCTTTTCATCTGGAGGGGGAGGAAGAGTTTCTGGTGGTTCTAGAGGCAGAAGATAAAATTGACTAAAAGAAAAAGAAAAATATGAAAAAGTTACTTTTACTATTC
This sequence comes from Xanthomarina gelatinilytica, assembly GCF_000348685.1. Classification (GTDB taxonomy): domain Bacteria; phylum Bacteroidota; class Bacteroidia; order Flavobacteriales; family Flavobacteriaceae; genus Xanthomarina; species Xanthomarina gelatinilytica. The sequence goes on from NZ_ANLA01000013.1 coordinate 180,500, forward strand.
GTAGGCATTCTTTCTACGGGTATTATTTACGCCCAAGATGTTACAGACGCTGTTAGATACACACAGGATGAAATTCAAGGAACTGCAAGATATAGAGGCTTAAGTGGCGCGTTTGGCGCTTTAGGGGGAGACATGAGTGCTGTAAGCATAAATCCAGCCGGTTCAGCCATATTCAATAATAGTCATATATCTTTGTCTCTATCTAATAACAACATAAAAAATGATGTTCAATACTTTAATGGTTTCAATACCTCTAAAGAATCGAACATTGATTTAAACCAAACTGGTGCTGCGTTTGTTTTTTACAATAGAAATTCAAATTCAGATTGGACAAAATTTGCGTTTAGTGCAGCCTATGATAAAGTTCAAAATTACAACAACGATTGGTTGGCATATGGTACAAATTCAGCCTCCATTGATAGATATTTTTTAGATATTACGGAAAAACAAGCTATTCCTTTTGGAGTGTTGAAACTGCAACCAGGAGAATATATTGAAGAAGCTTATGCAGATATTGGTTCCAGCCCTGCATATGGATATCCTGTTCAGCAAGTGTTTTTAGGGTACTGGGCAGGGATTATAGACCCGGTGAATCTAGACAACAGTACCAATGATGATGAAACCAACTATTTTTCAAATACAGCTCCAGCAGATTCATATTACCAAGAATTTTATTATGCTTCTTCGGGTTACAACGGAAAATTCTCTTTAAATTTTGCCACTTCCTATAAGGATAGATTATATCTTGGTATTAATTTGAACTCCCATTTTATTAATTATGATAAGTTCACAAGCTTCTATGAAACCAATAACGATCCAGATTCCTTAACAAAGAATATTGTTTTCGAAAACTGGCTTTCTACTTATGGTTCAGGTTTTTCATTTCAACTAGGTGCCATAGCGAAAATCACCAATGATTTAAGGTTGGGGCTTTCCTATAATTCTCCTACATGGTACCGAATTGAAGAAGAATTGATTCAAGGTATTGATTCCAACATTGCAGATCCAGATATAGGTTACATCTCTAACATTATCAATATTTACCCTTCTTATAATCTTCAAACTCCTGGAAAATTCACAGGTAGCTTGGCTTATATTTTTGGTGAATACGGATTGATAAGTTTTGACTATTCCTTAAAAGATTACAGCAACACTAAATTCAAACCAACATCCGATGCCTATTTTGCAACACAAAACAACGCTATAAACAATCAACTAACCACTGCTTCTACCTATAAAATTGGTGGTGAAATAAGGTTGAAACAACTTAGTTTAAGAGGTGGCTACAGATTGGAAGAAAGTCCTTATAAAAATGGTAACACCTTAGGAGACCTAAAAGGTTATTCTTTAGGGTTGGGTTATAGTTTTGGAAGCTTTAAATTGGATTTGGCTTTTGATCAAGCCAAACAAACTGCGGAATATAGATTATACAACAACTCTGGTTTTCCTAGCAGCGCTTCTTTGGATTCCAGATTTACAAACGTGACCGTTACTGCTGCATTTAACCTTTAAAAACGATACAATTTTATTATAAATTAGAACTCAGACAATGTCTTTATTGTCTGAGTTTTTTTTTAAAATAGTTCATTGTTATATACCTAAATTTTATTTTTATATTACATATTAAATCATCATCAATAATGCTATAAAGTAAAAATGAATTGCTTTTTATGGATTACAGATTAAATCATGAATATTAAACAGCATTTAATTAACATCAACATCTTTTAACTTAATATACTACTTAAATTAAACTCCATATAATCAAAGCTTAAAAAGTTAAATAAAATTAATTTAGTTAAACAATGACTTTTTATGAATACGTATATAGCAAAAGCATGAAAAAAAACTCAGACAAGATATGTTTTGTCTGAGTTTTTTTTGTTTTATATCGAGAGAAATCCTTTCTGACCCTTACCTCTTTAAACTAAAGTGTGCCTTAAACTGCTTTTGGGCCCCTTCGCTTTCGCCCAATTCCCTGTAATCTATGGTGAACCAATAGTCACTTGACGGCATCAATTCGCCATTGTAGGTACCGTCCCATCCCGGACCGGTCGGGCTTAACTGCTTTAACAGCTTGCCATATCTATCGTAGATGAATATCTTGGCATCCAATTGGTTCTCTATCCCAAATACCTGCCAAGTATCATTATACCCATCATTGTTGGGCGTAAAGAACAATGGGTAATCCATAACAAGCACCATGTCGCTCGCCACACCACATCCATTGATGTCCCTGGCCTGGACCACATGCTCCCCAAAAGGCACGTTAGAAAAGGTATAGGTGTTGGTATTTGGCTCGTTGCTCACCCAAGGACCATTGTCCATACTGAACTCAAATATGGCAGCACCATCACCAATTGCCGTTACCTCTATGATGTGATTATCTGCAAAAGCCTCGGTGGCAACCGTTGCTGTTACGGTCGGTGGTGAGCTCAATTGAACCACTGCCGTATCTGTACTTGTGCACCCATTGGCCAAATCTGTTACCACTACGGTATATGTACCCGCTACTTGTGGCGCGTAACTCGACCCGTTGCTTATAATGGTCGATGGGTCACCTGCTTCGGTCCACTCAAAACCATATAACGTTGAACTTAGACCGGTATCCATTAACGGGGCGCTTATCACCTC
>NZ_ANLA01000014.1 GCF_000348685.1 Xanthomarina gelatinilytica
GGTACACTCCAGTGATTGAGCGGTACACTCCAGTGATTGAGTGGTACACTCCAGTGATTGAGTGGTACACTCCAGTGATTGAGTGGTACACTCCAGTGATTGAGTGGTACACTTCAGTGATTGAGTGGTACACTTCAGTGATTGAGCGGTACACTCCAGTGATGGACCATGTTCCTGGAGTTATCGACCATGTTCCTAGAGTAATAAAGCACCACAGCCCATTAATACACCCTCCCCAGCATCTGCGTTAAAGCCTTAACATAAAGCGTGCTCAGGTTCTTAAGGCCGTTTACAAAACCAAAACCCACAACAGCTATAAAACATCAGTCACAATCCATGTCACCTTCAACCATCTCCACAACAGGAGCAGGAGAGAGGTAGGGGATACCAAGTCCCAACCCTCTTACTATAAACAACAATCCAATAACAACCACAAACACAGGAATAGCCTTTTGTATACGCTGTTTGATGTTGGCATTTAAAAATTTCCCCAAATAAATGGCAGTGGTCATTAAAGGAATGGTCCCCAAACCAAACAAAAACATGTACAAGCTACCCTGTAAGGCGTTGGCAGTGGCCAAAGACCCAAAAACAGCCAAATAAACCAAACCACAAGGCAAAAACCCGTTTAAAAACCCAATGGTTAAAAACGTATCGGCCGTTTTCTTTTTCATGGCCTGTCCCAAACCCGTTTTCACCCTGGAAATCACCCTATAAATAGGCTTGGAAAAATTATAAGCATTGAATGTTTGTGTAGGAATCAAAACAACCACAATCATTAAAACACCAATAACAATGGATAATTGTTGTTGTACTCCAAAAAGATAAAGCCCTTTGCCCACAAGTCCAAAAACAAGGCCTATAAAACTATAAGCAAGCAACCTCCCAAAATGATAAGTACTTATTTGAAGGACCTTTTTTAAAGAATGACTCCTGTCCACTGGCAGCATAAAGGCAATGGGACCACACATACCAACACAGTGGAAACTACCTAAAAGACCCAGTACAAGTGCAGACCAAAGCATGTTTTTACAATTAATATATGTGTGTCAGGTAAAGCGCAGTCTAAACCTATTTTTTAAAAAGATACCAAAAGCACCCTTCAACTGCAGCTAGGTAACCCAAATTTAATACATGATTTCTTTTTTATACAGAAAGGCATCATCTTGATAGGTCCAATCTATTTTTAAATTCCATCTGCCTTCCAGCATGTTGTCCTTAGGAATAAGCATGCCATGCTTATCAATAGCAATAGGCATATCAAAATCCAGCTTTTTATTGGAAGTTCTGTATAGATAAACAGTCCCAGAAATCTTGTCAGAATCTAAATTTTCCGGAAAAGAAATTAGCAAACCCTCTTCAGTTTTACTCCAACTTAGGTTTTCAGAAAGGTTTTTGGAATTTTTCTCCTTATTTATTTCATCCTGAAAGCCCAATTCTGCTTTATAGTATTCCTCTATCACCAAATCATGATCGTATTTACTATTGGTATTCATACTAATAATAAAATACATGATAAAGCTAATAAAGCATATAAAAGCAATAACAATACCTGTTCCCCAATTTATTTTCATATCAAAATGTATTATATCTTTCCTTTTAAACCCCTTAGCAATAAGCAAGTAAACAAATAATTTTCCGAGATTGAATAGCCTTCATCTTATAAAATCATCACCAACTAAAAACCAACAACTAAAAACTACCAACTAATGATAACTTCTAGGAGCCAAAAAGTTTACGGTTGTGGTTTCTATCAATTTGTCGTCACTATAAACCTCTATCACCAATTTGTTTTTATCATCCTCTAGGTCTTTTTTATCAATCTCTATAAACAAAGTCCCTTCGGCCATCCCTTGTTCTGGGACCGTAAACGTGTTAGAGTTGGAAACCAATTTAATTTCCCCTTTGTATTTTCTAAGTTTAAAACTTACGTTTTCTATGGTTTTGGTGGTTTTATTAATAAGCTTATAGGTAAATACGTTACTTATAATATCGCCTTCTTTATGTTCATAAAGCTGTCCTGGCAACCTTAAAACGGTCGCTTCAACATCATTTCTTAGCAAGAGCATGCCAAAAAGAACACCAATTAAAATAACAAGAACAGCAATATAACCTTTCATTCTGGCTGTTAACTTGAATTTTTCTTTCTTTTCAATTTCATCTTCACTGGCATACCTAATAAGGCCTTTAGGCAAATTAATGCTCTCCATAATGTGGTCGCACTCATCTATACAAGCTGTACAGTTAACACATTCCAATTGGGTCCCATTTCTAATATCTATTCCGGTAGGGCAAACATGTACACATTGCAAACAATCTATACAATCACCATGTCCCAAGGCTTCCCTGTCTTCCCCTTTTCTAAATTTCTTTCTGCCGTTTTCACCTTCACCACGTTTGTGGTCGTAAGCAACCACTATCGATTTGTTGTCCAATAGCACACCTTGCAATCTGCCATAAGGACAAGCAATAATACATACCTGTTCTCTAAACCAAGCAAATACAAAGTAAAAAACAGCCGTAAAAATAATTAAAGGGAATAAGGTACCTGTATGCTCCAGTGGGCCATCTTTAATATACTGTATCAGTTTATCGCTACCTATCAAGTAAGCCAAAAAGACATTGGCAATTAAAAATGAAATAACAACAAAAATGGACCATTTTAATACACGTTTTCTAATTTTCTCGGCATTCCAAGGTTGTTTGTCCAGTTTTCGTTGTTTGTTTCTATCTCCATCTATCCAGTATTCTATTCTACGGAAAACCATTTCCATAAAAATGGTTTGTGGACAGATCCATCCACAGAAAATCCTACCAAAACTTACGGTAAAAAGAGCTATAAAAATAACTCCTATAATCATGGAAATTACAAATAAATGAAAATCTTGTGGCCAGAAAGGAAAGCCAAAGATATTAAAGCGTCGTTCTAAAATATTGAACATTAAAAACTGGTTGCCATTAACCTTAATAAATGGCGCAGCAATTAAAAACAGTAAGAGAATATAGCTAACTATCTTGCGATATTCGTAAAATCTTCCACTTGGTTTTTTAGGATATACCCAAGCACGTTTTCCATCTTCAGTTAGCGTGCCTATGGAGTCTCTAAATGATTCGTTTTCTGGAGTTTCCATGATTTGAGATTAATGAATCAAGAATTAAGACAGGTTGGTTGGAAGATGTGGTCTTAATTCTTGACTCCAATGTTGTTTTTATAATTTTTTTTACTCTTTCCAGACATCTCCTTCTGCCTCTTTAGGCTTGGCAGGAGTTGTCCCTTGAAATTGTAAAACATAACTGGATACTTGAGCAATTTCCGATGGTTTTAAACTTTGTTTCCAGGCAATCATCCCTTTTCCGTTTCTACCACCTTCAGAAATTGTTTTAAACACGTTTTTAATGCCTCCACCTAAAATCCAGTGCTCATCCGTTAGGTTGGGTCCAATACCTCCACCACCATCTGACATATGACAGGCCACACAGTTTTCTTCATAAATAGCTTTACCGGCACTTAAATCGGAAGCACTTGTTAATACTTCCACCGTATTGAAATCCACTAAATCTTTAGCTGTTTTTTTGTATTCTTCAAGAGCTATTTTAGCTTCGGCATATTCCGTTTCCAATTCATCGTATTGGTTTTCTCCATCAAAAATGTGGAACCTTACCAAATATACAGCAGCAAAGACAATAGAGGCGTAGAAGGCATATAACCACCAAGGTGGAAGGTCGTTATCCAACTCCTTGATGCCATCATAATTGTGTTCCAGGATAATTTCGTGTTCTTCAGTCACTGGTTTGGAACCTAAAGACTTTTGATACACCGAATTGATCCAAGCCATCAGTTTAGAGCTTTGTGGTTTTTTGGCGTCATATCTTGCTTTACCTGCTTCGTCTAAACTTTGATATAGAATGTTCTCTAAGGAATTTACTATGGCTTCAATTGCAATTAATACAAATAGAACAAAAACCAAAAATAACAGTACCATGGGATACTCTATAAATGCAGGTTGTTTACCAGAACTAACAAAGTATTCTACTAGTCCGAAAATGATAAAGAATACTAAGGGTACTCTTACCCATGAAGGGATTAAATGTCTCATAATGTATTGTCTTTTTGGTTATCTAATGGTATGTTGCTTACTTCGTTTATGTAATCTTTTTTGGCAGTAAAAACCCACCAAAACAGAACCACAAAGAAGATAAAAAATATCAGTAAAGAAATAATAGGGAAGATCTCAACTCCAGCTATTGTTTCCATATGGTTTTTTACGTATTTTAACATGGTTTCTTAGTTTTCTGTGGTTGATACCTCGTCTAAATCCTGAACTTTAATATCTGTACCCAATCGTTGTAAGTAAGCAATAAGTGCTACAATTTCTCGATTACGCATTTCTATAAAATCTTCACCACCAGCTTGTTTGTCTGCTTCATAGGTTTCAGCAAAATCTGGATCGGAATACAGGTTCTTTTCTATTTGAGTACCTTGTTCCAACATGTGTTGTTGGGCATTGGCAATCTCTTCTTCTGTGTATGGAACCCCTAGTTTTACCATGGTTCTCATTTTGGTTTCCGTGTGCGATTTATCAAGTTCGTTCTTTACCAACCATTGGTATGCTGGCATGATGGAACCTGACGATGTACTTTGTGGATCGTACATATGGTTTAAGTGCCAGTTGTCTGAATACTTACCACCTACACGGTGTAAATCTGGTCCTGTACGTTTACTTCCCCAAAGGAATGGATGGTCGTAAACATATTCTCCAGCTTTGGAGTACTCACCATAACGCTCCACTTCACTTCTAAACGGACGAACCATTTGTGAGTGACATCCAACACAACCTTCACGAATGTAAATGTCACGTCCTTCCAATTCCAACGGCGTATAAGGCTTTACACTTGTAATTGTAGGAATGTTCGATTTTACCATAATGGTTGGAACAATTTGCACAATACCACCTATTAAAATTGCTATGGTAGCATAAATGGTTAATTTTATAGGTTTACGCTCTAACCAAGTGTGCCATCCTTCACCAGCTGTACGACTTTTTGATACGTTTTGTAATGCAGGTGCTTCAGCCAACTCATCGGTAACTGCACTACCTTTTTTAATGGTAACAATGATGTTGTAAACCATGATTAACATACCTGTTAAGAATAAAGTACCACCAATGGCTCTCATCCAGTACATTGGCATGATTTCGGAAACGGTTTCTAAAAAGTTTCCGTAAACCAAGGTACCATCTGGATTAAATTGTTTCCACATACTTGCTTGTGTAAAACCTGCTACATACAGTGGTAAGGCATACATAATGATACCCAAAGTCCCAATCCAGAAATGGAAATTGGCCAAAGCCGTAGAATATAATTTGGTTTTTACCAATCTAGGTATTAACCAATAAATCATCCCGAAGGTTAAAAATCCGTTCCAAGCCAAAGCACCAACGTGTACGTGGGCAATAATCCAGTCTGTAAAGTGTCCAATGGCATTTACGTTTTTAAGGGACAGCATAGGTCCTTCAAAAGTTGCCATACCATAACCCGTAATGGCCACAACCATGAATTTTAAAACAGGATCTGTACGTACTTTGTCCCAAGCTCCACGTAAGGTTAACAATCCGTTGATCATACCACCCCAAGAAGGCATTAATAACATCACAGAAAAGGCAACTCCAAGGTTTTGTGCCCATTCTGGTAAAGCTGTGTATAATAAATGGTGAGGTCCAGCCCAAATGTAAATAAATATTAAGGACCAGAAGTGAACAATAGAAAGTCTATAGGAATATACAGGTCTGTTAGCTGCTTTAGGTACAAAATAATACATTAAACCTAAGAAAGGCGTGGTCAGGAAGAATGCCACTGCGTTGTGACCATACCACCATTGTACCAAGGCATCTTGAACACCAGCATACACCGAGTAACTTTTAAATGCTGAAACAGGAAGCTCTAAACTATTGAAAATATGAAGTACAGCAACTGTTACAAATGTGGCTATATAAAACCAAATAGCTACATAAAGGTGTCTTTGTCTTCTTTTAATCATGGTTCCAATTAAATTGGCTCCAAAAACCACCCAAACCACAGCAATGGCAATATCAAAAGGCCATTCCAATTCAGCATATTCCTTTGAAGTGGTAAATCCTAGAGGAAGCGTGATAGCTGCTCCAACAATAATTAATTGCCAGCCCCAAAAGTTAATTTTACTTAAAACATCGCTATACATTCTGGCTTTAAGCAAACGCTGTGTGGAATAATATACTCCAGCAAAAATGGCGTTTCCTACAAAGGCAAAAATTACAGCATTTGTGTGTAAAGGTCTTAAACGGCCAAAGCTTAACCACGAAATACCGTCGGTTAGATTTGGGAATAAAAACATAAATGCCAATAGTAATCCTACCAACATACCCACAACTCCCCAAAGCATGGTTGCATAAAGGAAATTTTTAACGATTTTATTATCGTAATAGAATTGTTGTACTTCCATAATAGTTTAATTAGTCTTTTTTGGTTCTTTATTTGTTGATTTTGTTTGTTCTTTTACTAGTTCATCTTCAAAAAGCATCCTTACAGATGGCGTGTAACCATCATCAAACTGTCCACTTCTTACTGCCAAGATAAATGCAATAAAAAAGAATATGGCAACTATAATACTGATACTTAGTAATATGTAAATAACACTCATACCTATTGAAGTTATGCCTCAAAAATAATGTTGAGACTGTTTTAAAAACATGATAATTGTCATGTTCATTTTATTTGTAATCATTCTAACTTTCTGCCCAATAAATTTGTTGCAATGGTAGTAAAAACTACAATGCTAATGGAACTTAAAGGCATTAAAATAGCAGCAATAACTGGTGCCAATTGTCCTGTTACTGCAAAATAAAGCCCTATTACGTTATAGCAAAAAGATAAAACAAAACTCCATTTTATAATCTTAATAGCGCTTTTTGACGCTTTTATATATTTAAATAACTGATTGAACTTTGAAGCATCCAAAATGGCATCACATGCTGGTGAAAACACATTCACGTTTTCAGAAATGGAAATACCAACATTGCTTTGAGCTAAAGCTCCAGCATCATTAAGCCCATCTCCAATCATGAGAACTTTGGCACCTTCGGTTTGATGATATTTAATATACTCCAACTTGTCGTTTGGTTTTTGATTAAATATTAGCTTCGTCTTCGAAGGTAACAATTTTTTTAGATTTTCTTGCTCTCCTTCATTATCTCCTGATAAAATTACCAAATCATACTCTTTTTTTAACTTATTGAAAAGCTTTGACAATCCCTTCCTGTAATTGTTGTAAAAAGTAAATTTACCTTTGTAAACATTATTGGTGCTTATATGTACCGAAGTATTCAGGACTGTGGTGTCTGAAGTGTTTCCAACAAAACTGGCTGAACCAATTTTTATATTGTTGTTGTTATGTGAAGCTTCAATGCCTTTCCCCAAATGTTCTTCAAAATGATTTAAGGTAATGATGTTGTGTTCATCTAAAATATCATATAAAGTTCTGCTTAATGGATGATTTGATCCACGAAGTGTGTTTTTTAAAAGCATTTCTTCCGAAGCTGTAAGTGCATCTCCTTGATAGGTTGCATGACTTTTTTTATTGGTAGTTATGGTTCCGGTTTTATCAAAAATAATGGTGTTTATTTCGGCCAGTTGCTCAATAACCGAAGCATTTTTCACATAAAACTTAAGTTTACCAAAAATGCGCAACAAATTTCCAAAAGTAAAAGGCGCAGAGAGTGCTATGGCACAAGGACAAGCAATAATTAAAACAGCAGTAAAAACGTTTATAGCTTTAGAGGAGTCTACATACAACCAATACGCAGTGGCTATAAAAGCAATGCTTAATACGGCAAAAGTAAACTTTTTGCTTATGGCATTGGTAAGGGTTGTAAAACCATCTTCTTTATTTTTGCTGAACACATCGTTGCTCCAAAGCTGCGTTAAATAACTTTGTTCCACTGTTTTTAACACGTCCATTTCTATAACTCCAGAGGTTTGTTTGCCTCCAGCAAACAGTTTATCTCCAGACTTTTTGGAGACGGTTTCCGATTCACCTGTAACAAAACTGTAATCTATGGAAGCCTTGCCACTAATTAAAATACCATCTACAGGAATCAATTCTTCATTCCTTATCAGTAACCTGTCGCCTTTTTTAATATCGTAAACCTGAATAGGGATTTCTTTGCCATCTTTAGAGATTTTGGTTACAGCAATAGGGAAATACGATTTGTAATCGCGTTCAAAAGATAAGAAGGCATAGGTTTTTTGTTGAAAAAACTTCCCTAGGAGCAAGAAAAATATCAACCCTGTTAAACTGTCAAAAAAACCGGAACCATAATCGAAAATAATTTCAATGGTGCTTCTTAAAAACAGAACAGCTGCTCCAAGTGCAATTGGGACATCTATATTTAAGATTTTAGAACGAAGGCCTTTATAGGCCGATATAAAATAGTCTTGTGCCGAATAAAAAATAACCGGAACAGAAAAGGCAAACATTAGCCAACGAAACAAATACTTGTATTGTTCCAGCCAGTATTCGCCAACTTCAAAATATTCTGGAAACGATAAAAACATCACATTCCCAAAAGCAAAGCCAGCCACTCCCAATTTGTAGATTAAAGATCTGTTTACATTGCTTTTTCCGGTTTTAAAATCCTCCAAGCTTATGTAGGGCTCATATCCAATGGAACTTACCAAGATAACTACGTCTTTTAAGGAACATAGATTGGAATTATAAGTAATTCGAACATTTTTCTTTCCAAAATTTACTTGAGAGGAAGAGATGCCAGGATTTAGTTTGTTGAGGTTTTCCAGGATCCATATACAGGAACTGCAATGAATATGAGGAATGTACAGGGTAACAATTTGCGTGTTGCCATCATTAAACTCCAACAACTTGTCTATAATGTTTTGTTGTTCCAGAAAATCGTATTTCCCTTGAATTTCTTTAGGAATGGCTCCAGGAGCACTCTGTAAATCGTAATAACAAGTTAAATCGTTTTCTGAGAAAATTTCATATACGGTCTTACAACCATTACAACAGAAAGATTTTTCCTGAAATGTAATGACATGATTGCCACAAGAATCACCACAGTGGAAACATGACTGATGCTCCATAAATAATTTGCTCTTTTAAACCCGATACAAAGGTTAAAAGATAGTAAGAATTTAGATATGATATTTGTCATGTTTTGATTAATTTTACAAAACTTTAAAAAATGGGTATGAGTAAGTGCGAACAGTGTATTATAAGGGAGTTTAATTCTTTAAAGTCGTTATCAAAAGAGGAGTTGATGAACATATCTGGATGCAAAACATCCAGGTTTATCAAAAAAGGGGAAGTTATTTTTGAAGAAGGTGAAACCTTAAAAGGGGTTTACTGTGTTAAGGATGGAATTTGCAAACTAACCAAGTTAAGTGCCAACGGAAAAGACCAAATTGTAAAGTTGGTTGTAAAAGGCGATTTGCTTGGGCAACGGTCCTTAATCAGTGATGAGTCTGTAAATTTAAGTGCTGTAGCTTTAAACAACATGGAAGTGTGCTTTATCCCAAAAGCCGAAATATTCAGCAATCTTAAAAACAATTCCGATTTTTCCATGGACATGCTAAAACAAATGGCTCACGATTTAAAAGAATCGGACAATGTTATTGTAAACATGGCTCAAAAATCGGTTAAGCAACGTTTAGCCGAAGCACTTTTATATATACACAACAGTTTTGGCGTTAATAAAGATGGCATATTAAACGTGGTCCTTTCCCGTGAAGATTATGCCAGTGTGGTTGGAACTGCAACAGAATCTGCCATAAGGGTTTTATCTCAATTTAAAAAAGAAGGTTTGATATCCACTACAGGAAAGCAAATAAAAATTGAAGATATAGAAGGTTTAAAGCGTGTGGAATAATCTTAATTTTCCACTTTTTTCACTTCCACATAAAAATCTAAATCCACTTCCATAGTGTGATCTTCAATAGGCATGGTTTTCCATTCAGCAGTTGGGTATATCCATTGCTTGTTATTGTCCAATGTCACTTGAATTGGCATGTCAAAACCCTCTACTATATTGATCCAACGGTATCTTAACTGGTTGTTATCAATGGAGTATTCCAAGGTTGGAATGCGAGTGTCCCTCAAGTACTGATTAAAAAAAGCAGTTAAATCAATGCCACTTTGTTCGCTAATATAATTCTCTATTTGTTGGGTGGTGACTGTTTGATGGTAAAAGGTTTTGTTTAAACCACGTAATATGTCTCGCCATTTTTCATCGTCTTCAATAAGCTGTCTCAAAGTATGCAACATGTTGGCGCCTTTGTAATACATGTCTCCAGAGCCTTCTTTGTTTACATTATATGGCCCAATGATGGGTTTGTCGTTCTTGATGTTTTTTCTAACTCCTATAACATATTCGGAAGAGGCTTCTTTCCCATAATAGTAGTCTACAAACAGGTTTTCGGAATACGATGTAAAACTCTCATGGATCCACATATCAGCAATGTCCTTATAGGTAATGTTATTGGCAAACCATTCGTGACCAGACTCGTGAATGATGATAAAATCGAATTTCAATCCCCAACCAGAGCCTGAAACATCGTTGCCCAAATATCCTTTTTTGTATTGATTGCCATAAGTCACGGAACTTTGGTGCTCCATCCCTAAATATGGAACTTCAACAAGTTTAAAGCCATCTTCGTAGAAAGGGTAGGGACCAAACCAATGTTCAAAAGCTTTCATCATTTTGGGTGCATCTTTAAAATGATTCTTAGCCCTTACCAAATTATCCCTTAAAACATAATAATCCATGGTTAAAGGACCCTTTTCACCTTCATATATTTCAGAAAAATGCTCGTAATCCCCAATGTTTACATTTACACCATAGTTGTTTATGGGATTGCTAACAAACCAATGGGAGGTTACTGTATTATCGCTATGTTTTTCAATGTTTCTTAATCTGCCGTTGGAAATATTTGTTAGGTTTTTAGGAACGTTAACACTAATCAACATGCTGTCCACCTCGTCGTACATATGGTCTTTGTTGGGCCACCAAACACTGGCTCCCAGACCTTGACAGGATGTGGCTATAAATGGAAAGCCATTTTTGTCTTCTTCCCAAGTAAACCCTCCATCCCAAGGCGCTTTTTTGGCTTCTCTTGGTTTGCCTTCGTAATATACGTCTAAAGATTGTATGCTTCCTTTTTGTTGCTGGTCTATTAAGCTTATAAAATGCGCATTCCCATTATGTTTCACGTCCAATTCTTTACCATTTTGGACCACTTTGGTAATTTTTAGAGGTGCTTGCAAATCTATTTGCATGACCTTGTAAGGTTCCAAAACGGTGTATTGAATGGTGTTTTTACCAGAAATGGATTTGGTTTCTGGAGCTATTTTTACATCTAAATGGTAATAGGTTAAATCCCACCATGCACGTTCTGGGGTTATGGAACCACGTAAGGTGTCTTGATGGGTAAAACTGTTTTTTTCTGAAAGGAGTTCTTGAGCTTGGTTTGTAATAGAAACCAAGAATATGCATACAAAACTTAGGAATGTATTCTTCATGTGGATAATTTTGCACTAAATTAATGAAAATAAAAAAAGCCGTTTCAAATTGAAACGACTTTTTTCCTTCTAACCAAACTTAATTTAAAAGCAATATTTATTTTCAGCTTTTACTTTTTCTGCAATAGCAATTCTTAAATCAACGATATCTGGATAATTAGTGTATTTCACAAAACGTTTTAATCCCATAAGCAACATGCGTTGCTCGTCTCCTTCAGCAAAAGAAATAATACTTTCTTTTCCGTTTTTTTCAACAATAGAGACAGCATTGTATAAGTATAATTTAGCCATGGCAATTTGTACAGCTTGTGCATCTTCACCAAAACGTTTCGCATTTTTCTCTGTTCTTAATATGGCAGATTCAGCCATATAGATTTCAATCAAGATATCAGAAGCAGCTATCAATAATTGTTGATGTTCTTCTAAATCTGGGCCAAATTTTTGAACTGCAGCTCCAGCAACCATTAAGAATACTTTTTTAAGCTTGGCAATCATCTCTTTTTCTTCAGAAAACAACTCAGAATAATCAGGTGTTTCAAAAGATGGGATTCCCATTAATTCTTCCTGAACTTTTGTTGCAGGACCCAATAAATCCACATGGCCTTTCATGGCTTTTTTAACAAGCATACCTACCGATAGCATTCTGTTTATTTCATTGGTACCTTCATAAATTCTAGCGATTCTGGCATCTCTCCAGGCAGCTTCCATAGGCGTTTCTTCAGAGAATCCCATACCACCAAATATTTGGATGCCTTCGTCTGCACAATTTTGTACATCTTCAGAAACAGCTACTTTTAAAATGGAGCATTCTATGGCATATTCTTCAACACCTTTAAGTTCTGCTTCTTGATGCGAATTTCCAGCGGCTACCCTTAAAGCAATTCTATCTTCAATATTTTTTGCAGCTCTGTATGTTGCGGATTCTCCTGCATAAGCACTTGCAGCCATTTCGGCCAACTTGTATTTTATTGCCCCAAAATCTGCAATAGGTGTATTAAATTGTTTACGCTCGTTTGCGTATTGAACAGCGGTTGTTAAAATACGACGTTGAGAATCCAAACAAGCACCAGCTAATTTTATTCGGCCAACGTTAAGGGCGTTCATGGCAATTTTAAATCCTTCACCACGACCAGCTAACATGTTTTCAACTGGAACAACGGTATCGTTAAAGAATACCTGACGTGTTGAAGAGGCACGAATACCCAGTTTGTGTTCTTCTTCGCCCAAAGTGATTCCATTAGGATTGTCTTTATCATATTCCACAATAAATCCAGTAATGTTTTTATCGTTTTCAATTCTTGCAAACACAATCATTAAACGGCAAAATCCTGCGTTCGAAATCCACATTTTTTGTCCGTTGATTTTGTATGATTTACCATCTTCTGATAAGGTTGCCGTTGTCTTTCCAGAATTGGCATCACTACCAGCTCCAGGTTCTGTTAAGCAATAAGCTCCAAACCATTCGCCTGTGGCTAATTTTGGCACATATTTTTGTTTTTGTTCTTCGGTTCCATAAAGCGTAATTGGCATGGTTCCAATTCCTGTATGCGCACCAAAAGCAGTACTAAAGGAGCCAGTTCCACTGGATATGTAATCGCAAACCAATAAGGTAGACACAAATCCCATGTCCAGACCTCCATATGCTTCTGGAACAGCAACACCTAAAAAGCCAAGTTCTCCAGCTTTACGCATCACTTCTTCTGTAAATGCAAAGTCTTTAGCTTCAAATCTTGCCTTATGGGCAATGATCTCGCGTTCATTGAATTCCATAACGGCTTCTTTCATCATTTTTTGTTCTTCTGAAAAATCTTCAGGAGTAAAAACGTCTTCACATTTTGTTTCTTTCACCAAGAATTGACCACCTCTTAATAATTCTTTATCTTTTGTTTCCATAATGTAATTTTAGATTAAAGAAGATAGATAATAGAGAATAGACTCAATTTAGCCCATTTTGGAATCCCATTGTCATTCGTTGGAATTCTTCTATTTTTTCTTCAAGTATTTTTAATGTTTCGTTATTTATATAATTTCTGTGTTTTGCTACTAATAGTTGTGTGCCTAATTCGAAAGAAGAGCCTAAAGCAATATCTAGGAAATGACTGAAAGATTTATCTGTTCTTGCAGATCCTTCGGCAATATTACTAGGCATTGATATAGAACATCTGCTTATTTGTGAACTAAGATCAAATCTTTCATGCTTCGGAAAATTTAGTAATAAGTCTGATATATCGTTAGTAATTTCTAATCCAAGTTTCCAAATTTTCAGATTCTTATAATTATGTCTATTCTTAGCACACATCAGTCTTTTTTCTTTTTTCTATATTCTATTTTCTACTCAGGAAAGAAACTCAAATATTCCACAAGCACCTTGTCCTGTTCCTACACACATGGTTACAGCTCCATATTTACCAGTCATATTACGCTTTCTCATCTCGTCAAATAATTGCACTGAAAGTTTGGCTCCTGTACATCCTAGAGGATGACCAAGTGCTATCGCTCCACCATTTACATTAATGATATCCGGATTTAGATTTAATTCGCGAATTACCGCTATGGATTGTGAAGCAAAGGCTTCGTTTAATTCTATAAGTGCTAAGTCGTCTTGTTTTAATCCTGCTAATTTTAAAGCTTTTGGAATGGCTTTTACAGGACCAATTCCCATGATGCGAGGCTCAACACCAGCAGCAGCATAATTTACCAATCTTGCTATAGGTTCCAATCCCAATTCCTTAACCATCTCTTCGCTCATAATCATAACAAAAGCTGCACCATCACTCATTTGAGAGGAGTTTCCTGCAGTCACGCTACCATTGGCAGCAAATACAGGACGTAATTTTGCCAAAGCTTCAAGATTGGTTCCTTTTCTTGGTCCTTCGTCTTTGGTTACTGTATAAGATTTGGTAGCTTTTTTCCCGTTTTCGTCTATATAAGTTTGTTCTACTTCTATAGGTACGATTTGATCTTGAAAACGATTTTCAGCTTGAGCTTTTAATGCTTTCATATGTGAGTGGTATGCGAATTCATCCTGATCTTCACGAGAGACCTTGAATTGTTTTGCAACTGCTTCTGCTGTATTTCCCATGCCCCAATAATAATCTTCGTGACCTGCTTTTACGGTATCGTAATTCAGTTCTGGCTTAAAGCCTGTCATTGGTACGGCACTCATGCTTTCTGCGCCACCAGCAATGATGCAATCTGCCATTCCAGCTTGAATTTTAGCCGAAGCCATAGCTATTGTTTCAATACCAGATGCACAAAAACGGTTAACGGTAACACCTGGAACATCCACGCTTTCTAAGCCTATTAATGAAATAAAGCGTGCCATGTTCAATCCTTGTGAACCTTCTGGCATGGCGTTTCCAACAATCACGTCGTCGATGCGCTTCTTGTCTAAATTTGGCAATTCTTTCATCATGTGCTTGATGGTTTCTGCTGCCAACTCATCTGTTCTTTTAAAACGGAACACGCCTTTTGGTGCTTTACCTACGGCTGTTCTGTATGCTTTTACAATGTAAGCTTGTTTGCTCATAATAGTATTAAGATTTTAGTATCAAGTATTAAGACTGTTTAAGTGATTGTTGAAGAGAATAGTTCATTTTGGTAACCTCTAGAATTTCACTGATTATTGGTCTTACTTTTTCTTCTGTAATTAAATTTAATCGTTTGGATAAATAAAGTTGTGTTAATAATTCATATGAAGAACCGTTGGCAATTCCTAAAAACTGCATGAATTCCCCATTAGTATTTCGTCCAGCACCTTCAGCAATATTTGAAGGAATAGAAACTGCACTTCTTCTTAATTGAGATGTCAACCCGTATTTTTCTTCTACAGGAAAATTTTTAGTAGTTCTATAACAATTTTCTGTAATATTCATTGCTTTTTGCCATATTTTCAATTCTTCAAATCTGTGCATGATTTCCAGTATTAAGAAGTTCGTATTAAGTATTAAGACTTAAAAAATTCATTTAAATTATATTTTTTTAATTCCTTGTCTTTGTACTCAGTACTTAATTCTTTGTACCAAATACTTAGTACTTTTACAACTAGTTACGCAGTGGTTTTCCAGTTTTCAACATGTGCTGAATGCGTTCTAAAGTTTTTCTTTCAGTACAAAGTGATAAGAATGCTTCACGTTCTAAATCCAATAAATATTGTTCACTTACCAAGGTTGGTTCCGATAAATCGCCTCCAGCCATTACGTAAGCTAATTTATTAGCTATTTTTTGGTCGTGTTCACTTATGTAATTACTGTCTTCCATAGAATCTGTTCCTACTAAAAACATTCCTAAGGCTTGCTTCCCAAGTACCTTAACGTCTGTACGTTTTACAGGTTGCGTATAACCAGCTTCTGCCATTAATTTTGCATAAGCTTTGGCAGTTGCAATTTGTCTGTCTTTATTAACGACTACCACATCTTTTCCTTTTTGAAGAATGCCTAAATCGAAAGCTTCGTATGCCGAAGTGGCTACTTTAGCCATTCCGATGGTTAAGAAATACTCCTGCAACACATTTAATTCTACATCACCTTTTCTAAATGTATCAGAAGCTCTTAAAGCCATTTCTTTAGAACCTCCACCACCAGGAATCACACCAACACCAAACTCTACAAGTCCGATGTAAGTTTCGGCAGCTGCAACCACTTTATCTGCATGCATGGAAAGTTCACAGCCTCCACCTAGCGCCATTCCATGAGGAGCAGCTACAGTTGGAATTGCTGAATAACGCATACGCATCATGGTATCTTGGAAGTATTTGATGGCCATGTTAAGCTCGTCGTATTCTTGTTCGGCAGCCATCATGAAAATCATTCCAATGTTGGCTCCAACAGAGAAATTTGCAGCTTGATTACCAATGACCAAGCCTTGGAAATCTTTTTCAGCTAAATCCACTGCTTTATTCAATCCAGCGAGTACGTCACCACCAATGGTGTTCATTTTACTCTGGAATTCACAGTTTAAAATACCATCTCCCAAATCTTCGATAACGACTCCCGAGTTTTTAAAGACCTCGTTTGATTTTCTAATGTTATCCAAAATAATGAAGGCATCTTGACCAGGAATTTTTTCTTGAGACTTGGTTGGAATGTTATAAAAATAGGTTGCTCCATCTTTAACTGTATAGAAGCTTTTGTTGCCTGTTGCGAGCATGTTTTTTACCCAGGCATTAGGCTCCAAACCTTCGGCTTTCATGAGTTCGATGCCTTTTTCCACACCAATGGCATCCCAAATTTGGAAAGGACCATGTTCCCAGCCAAATCCAGCTTTCATCGCGTCGTCTATTTTATATAATTCATCTGAAATTTCTGGGATTCTATTGGATACATAAGCAAACATGGCAGTAAAATTCTTTCTGTAGAATTCTCCAGCTTTATCTTTTCCAGAAACTAGAATTGGAAAACGGTCAATAACTTTATCGACAGTTTTTGTCAGCTCTAAGGTGGCAAATTTTGCCGATTTTTTATCTCTATATTGAAGGGTGTTTAAATCTAAAGTCTTTATTTCCTTTCCTTCTTTTTTATAAAATCCTTGGCCAGTTTTGCTTCCCAGCCATTTGTTTTCCATCATGGTATTGATGAAATCAGGCAGTTTAAACAGCTCATGAGCTTCGTCATTAGGACAATTTTCATAAATGCCGTTTGCCACATGAACCAAAGTATCCAAACCAACCACATCAACCGTTCTAAAGGTTGCCGATTTTGGACGACCAATCACTGGACCAGTCAATTTATCGACTTCTTCAACCGTTAAATCCATTTCCTTGACTTGATGGAACAAACTTTGAATGCCGAAAATACCAATTCTGTTTCCTATAAAAGCAGGTGTATCTTTGGCAACCACAGAGGTTTTGCCCAGGAATTTTTCACCATATTCATTTAAGAAATCCAAAACTTCTTGAGATGTTTTGGGACTAGGAATGATTTCAAATAACTTTAAGTAACGCGCTGGATTGAAAAAGTGTGTGCCACAAAAATGTTTCTGGAAATCGTCGCTTCGTCCTTCACTCATAAACTTAATAGGGATTCCAGAGGTATTAGACGTAATTAAAGTTCCAGGCGTTCTATGTTTTTCAAGTTTTTCAAAAACTTGTTTTTTAATGTCAAGACGCTCTACAACCACTTCCATGATCCAATCTACATCTTTTACCTTTGCAATATCGTCTTCTAAATTACCAGTAGTAATCCTGTTTGCAAAAGATTGATGGTAAATAGGAGAGGGCTTTGATTTTAAAGAAGCCGTTAAGGAATTGTTTACAATCCTGTTTCTTACAGCTTTATCTTCTAAAGTGAGACCTTTAGCTTTTTCAGCATCGGTAAGTTCTCTAGGAACAATGTCCAGCAATAGCACATCCACACCAATATTGGCAAAATGACATGCAATACCACTTCCCATGATTCCGGAACCTATAATGGCTATTTTTTTAATACGTCTTGTACTCATTTTATTTTAAATGATTTATCTATTAATACTTGATGTTGTTAACCTCGTTGGTATATATTTTTTTATTTGAAATTAAATCGTTTATGGTTTCTGCTACTTCATAAAACGCCATTAATTTTTCCAAAGGAATATTTTTCTTGATGGCTTCGTTGAATTTTAACACCCTGTCTTTGGAGTAGGCCCTTTTTTCTTTTCCAAAATCGGTTAAGTAAATCAAGACACCACGACCATCTTCAGGATTGGGTTTTCTTTCAATTAAACCTCTGGTTTCCATAGTTTTTAATATTCTGGACAAACTGGTTGCCTCCATACCCATTTTTGGACCTAAGGATGTTGAAGGGGTTCCACTTTCTGGGTCTATACTTAATAAAGTAAAGCCAGTGGCCATGGTGCTATCAAATTTTGCAGCTTCTTCATTGTACATTTTTTGGACAGCTAACCATGTGGTTCTTAGAATATAATCAATGGTTTTATCTTTCATATTTAGTGTTTATGAAATCCAAAGATAAGTAAAATTTATTATGCATGCATAATAAATTTAAAAAATTTTAATAGGAAATGGGTTAAAAAAAACTCCTTTATCAAATAAAGGAGTTTGTGATTTAAGAGCGATATATTTTCTCGATGAGGTCTTTGTAGATTTCTTTAATAACCTTTCGTTTCATTTTCATGGTAGGTGTTAAGTGACCATCTTCAATGGTCCAAGCATTTGGTGTTATTTCAAATTTTTTGATTTGTTCCCAATGACCAAACTTTTTATTGGCCTCATCTATTTCTTCTTGAATTCTTTCCCTTAGTTTTTGGTTAGAGGCTATATCTTCTTTAGATTTAAATGTAATATGATGTCTTTTTGCCCATTCTTCAATAAATTCGTAATTGACTTGGATTAATGCTGCAGGCATTTTTTCGCCTTCACCAATCACCATAATTTGTTCTATAAAACGGGATTGTTTAAACTGGTTCTCCAATAGGGCAGGAGCTACGTATTTTCCGCCAGAAGTTTTAAACATTTCTTTTTTTCTGTCTGTTATTTTCAGGAAGCCATCACTATCAATTTCACCTATGTCTCCAGTATGGAAATAGTCGCCTGTCATAACTTCGGCAGTTTTTTCAGGTTCTTTGTAGTAACCTTTCATGACATTAGGTCCTTTTACCAAAATTTCGCCATCCTCAGCAATTTTAACGTCTACATTATCTATTATGCGACCAACGGTTCCAATTCTAAAACCACCATCCCTTTGATCGTTCACAGAGATTACAGGTGAGGTTTCGGTTAAGCCGTAACCTTCCATAATTGGCATTTCGGCTGCTGCGAAAATCCTGGTTAATCTAGGTTGTAATGCTGCGCTTCCAGAGACCATAAGGTCCAACTGACCACCTAAACCCTCTTTCCATTTGCTGAAAATGAGTTTTCTAGCTAATTTAAGTTGTGTTTCGTACCACCAACCATTGGATCCATAAGGTTCGTACTTAAGGCCCAATTCCACAGCCCAAAAGAACAAGGCTTTTTTAATGCCGCTAAGATCTGCTCCTTTAGCGATTATTTTATCGTACACTTTTTCATATAAACGTGGTACAGCTGTCATGACATGAGGTTGGACTTCTTTTAGGTTGTCACTCATTTTTTCTATGGATTCTGCAAAATATATTTCAACACCACAATATTGATATAGATACAGGATCATGCGTTCAAATACATGACAAACTGGTAGAAAACTCAACGATTTTGAATGCCCATAATCAAAAGGGACACGTTTTTCACTATCCAATACGTTGGACACGATATTTTTATGGGTAAGCATGACCCCTTTAGGTCTACCTGTTGTTCCGGAAGTGTAAATTAAGGTTGCCAAATCGTCGGTTGTTACTGCACTTTTCCTGGTTTCAACGTCTTTTTGGTTGCTGTCGTCCTTTCCTAATTCCAAAACTTCTTTCCAGTTTTTTTCTCCATCAACTTCATCAAAAGTATAAATGGCTTTTAGTTTTGTTTGACTTTTAATGGGGTTAAGTTTTTCTAAAATTTCAGCATCAGAAACAAAACAATAACTTGCCTCTGAGTGATTTAAAATGTATTCGTAGTCCTCCTTGGAAATGGTAGGGTAAATAGGTACATTTTGAGCACCAACCTGTAATACACCAATATCCAAGACATTCCATTCGGTTCTGTTGGTGGTTGAAATAACAGCAATTTTATCGTTAGGCTTCACTCCCAAACGTAACAAGCCTCTACTGATAGCGTTTGCTTGATTTACATATTCCTTTGAGGATATGGACTCCCAATTTCCGTTGCTTTTTGAAGTAAAAGCTTTTTCTAAATTGTAAGTTTTTAATTGGTGATACGGAAAATCGAAAAGTCTGGTAATTTGAGTCATCTGTTTATGGAATTTGAAGACTTGCAAATTATGAAAAAAAAGTGATATTTAATTGTTGCCATAAAAAAAGGAGCTTAAAAAATGAAAGCTCCTTGATTTATAATTATTTAAATATTCTATTTTTTGTTTTCCAGCCATTTTCTAGCATTCACAAAGGCCTCCAACCAAGGAGAGACTTCGTCTTTACGCCCGTTAGGGTAGTTGGCCCAGTTCCATTGAAATGTTGAACGCTCAATATGTGGCATAGTCACCAAATGCCTTCCAGTTTTATCAGTCATCATAGCTGTATTAAAATCTGAACCATTTGGATTATGAGGATATTCAGCATAACCATACTTTGCTACAATATTGTACTGATCTTCAGCATAAGGAAGGTTGAATTTTCCTTCACCATGAGAAATCCAAACACCTAGTGTGCTACCTGCTAAGGTTGAAAGCATAATAGAGTTATTCTCTTGAATTTTCACAGACGTAAATGAGCTCTCGTGTTTATGAGAATCATTATGCACCATTTTACCATGCTGCTCATGCTCTGGATTAATAAGGTCTAGTTCCATCATTAACTGGCAACCGTTACAAATACCAACCGAAAGTGTGTCTTCTCTTTCAAAGAAATTTTTGAGGGCAGTATTGGCTTTTTCGTTGTACATAAAAGCGCCTGCCCAACCTTTGGCAGAACCTAAAACATCAGAATTTGAAAAACCACCAACAGCACCAATAAACTGAATATCTTCCAAGGTTTCACGGCCAGAAATTAAATCGGTCATGTGCACGTCTTTCACGTCAAAACCAGCTAAGTACATGGCATTGGCCATTTCGCGCTCTGAATTAGATCCTTTTTCACGTAGAATAGCAGCTTTTGGCCTGTCTTTGCGAGGAGCTCGTGACGTGGCAATCTCCTTTTCTGAATCAGATTGCTTCGTTTCACTCGCAATGACGTCTGATAATTTTCCAGTAAAATGCTTCGGGAATTTATACTGTAAAGGCTGTTTTTTATAGTTGTCAAATCGGTCTTGAGCCAAGTTGTTTGCCGTTTGTTTTTGGTCCAGTAGGTAGGAGGTTTTGTACCAAACGTCACGTAATCTAGAGACAGTAAGTGTAAACACCTCTTGGTGGTTAATGATGCTTAAAACATCAGAATTTGTGACTTTTCCTATGTTAAAGAATTCAATATTGGCATTTGTTAATACCTGCTCCACCGAATTATCTGTAGCTTGGAAGACAATTCCAGAATTTTCAGCAAATAAAAGTTTTACAGAGTCTTTTTCTGCTAATTCCGTCAGGTCTAATTCGGCTCCCAGATTCACATCGGCAAAACACATTTCCAGTAAGGTTGTAATTAAACCACCAGAAGCCACATCATGTCCAGCAACAATTTTATCCTCTTTTATTAACTGTTGTATGGTATTGAATGTGTTTTTAAATTGTTGCGCATCTTTTATGGATGGAGTGTCATTTCCAATTTTATTGAGCACTTGCGCAAACGAACTACCTCCCAATTTAAATTGGTCTTGAGATAGATTGATATAATAAATAGTGCCAGTTCCAGAGGTTTCGGTTTTTTGGAATACAGGTTCAACTACCTTATGGATATCGTTGCAATTTGCAGCAGCAGAAATAATGACTGTCCCTGGGGAAATAACCTCTTCATTAGGATATTTTTGTTTCATGGAAAGCGAATCCTTTCCAGTAGGAACGTTTATGCCCAACTCGATAGCAAATTGTGATACAGCTTCTACAGCTTCGTATAAACGCGCATCTTCACCTTCATTTTTACAAGGCCACATCCAATTGGCAGATAAGGATACACTTTTCAATCCGTCTTTTAAAGGTGCCCAAACCACATTTGTTAAGGCTTCAGCAATGGCATTTCTACTTCCAGCTGTAGGTGAAATCAAACCAGATATAGGTGCATGGCCAACAGAGGTTGCAATGCCTTCTTTCCCATTGTAATCTAAGGCCATTACACCACAATTGTTTAAAGGAAGTTGTAAAGGGCCTGCACATTGCTGTTTGGCTACTTTACCACCAACGCAACGGTCTACTTTATTGGTTAACCAATCTTTACAAGCAACAGCTTCCAGCTGCAATACTTGATCCAGGTAGTCCAGAATATTTTTGGAATTATAGCTCAGGTCTTTATATATTCTATGAACCGTTTTGTCTGTCATGATGGTTTTTGGAGAACTACCAAACATATCTTCAAGAGCCAAATCCATAGGTTTATCGCCTTTGGTTTTAGACTCAAACGTAAACCGATGGTTTCCCGTCACATTACCAACAGTGTACATAGGTGAACGTTCACGTTCTGCAATTCGGTTTAGTGTTTCTAAATGTTTTTCGGCTATGACCAATCCCATGCGTTCTTGAGATTCGTTTCCAATTATTTCTTTAGCCGAAAGAGTTGGGTCGCCAACAGGTAACTTATCCAAATCGATTTTCCCACCAGTGTCTTCAACCAATTCTGAAAGACAATTTAAATGTCCACCAGCTCCATGGTCGTGAATGGACACAATATGATTTTCATCGCTTTCCACCATGCCACGAATGGCATTGGCAGCGCGCTTTTGCATTTCTGGATTGGAACGTTGCACAGCATTCAGTTCAATACCAGAAGCAAATTCTCCTGTATCTGCTGAAGATACAGCAGCTCCACCCATTCCAATTCGGTAATTTTCACCACCTAGAATCACGATTTTGTCACCTTCTTTAGGTGTGTCTTTTAAAGCTTGGTCTGCTTTACCATATCCAATACCACCTGCTTGCATGATCACTTTATCGTAACCAAGTTTTCGTAGTTTATATTCTTCGTTGGCACTCTGAACGGCATCGCTGTTTTCGTCATGCTCAAAAGTTAACACAGAGCCACAAATTAAAGGTTGACCAAATTTGTTTCCAAAATCTGAAGCACCATTGCTTGCTTTTATTAAAATATCCATTGGTGTTTGGTACAACCAAGGTCGTGCTTGCATGTTTTGTTCCCAAGGGCGGGTTTCTTCCAGTCTGGAATACGCTGTCATATACACAGCAGTTCCAGCAAGTGGCAACGAGCCTTTTCCTCCAGCCAATCTATCGCGAATTTCACCACCAGAACCTGTTGCAGCACCATTAAATGGCTCAACAGTTGTAGGGAAATTATGGGTTTCAGCTTTTAGGGAAATGACAGAATCAAATTCTTTCACTTGGTAATAGTCTGGTTTATCTGCTGTTTTAGGAGCAAATTGCTCCACCTTTGGCCCTTTAATAAAGGCTACGTTGTCTTTATAGGCTGAAACAATATCGTTTGGATGTTGTTTTGAGGTTTCTTTTATTAGTTTGAAAAGAGAGGTAGGTTTTTCTTTACCATCTATTACAAAAGTGCCATTAAAGATTTTATGGCGACAGTGTTCAGAATTCACTTGAGAGAACCCAAAGACTTCAGAATCTGTTAAGGGTCTCCCAATTTTTTTTGAAACACCATTTAAGTAGTCTATTTCCTCATCACTTAAGGCCAAACCTTCTTGTTGGTTATAGGCTGCAATATCTTCAATTTCCAGAATAGGCTCAGGCTGAATGTTAATGGTAAACGTTTCTTGATTCAAGCCTTGATATTTCTCTGAAATCATTGGGTCAAAATCTTTGAAGTCTGCATTTACAGCTTGAAATTCTTCAATTCTTGTAATGCCTGCTATTCCCATATTTTGGGTGATTTCAACAGCATTGGTACTCCAAGGTGTGATCATGGCAGCACGAGGACCAACAAAAAAAGCATCGAGAGATGCTTGTTCTATTTTTGGCTGGTTGCCAAATAACCATACCAATTTAGAGATGGTTTCAGTTGATAATTCTTTTGTTGCTTGAACAGCAAAAACTTTGCTGTTTTGGTTTCCGAAGAAATGAATCATTATGTATGAGTTAGGTTGTGCCTGCTTATTTGGCAGACAGGTTGTTTTCTTTTAAAGTGCAAATTTACTTTTTTTCAGCGTAATAATTGCTATTTACATTCTTGAAAATTTTGAGTTATTCACGTGGTTATTAACCAAAAAAAAAGCGACTGGTTATAGTCGCTTTTGTATTTATTTTTTAATAAGCTTCTTGCTTATGGTTGTATTTCCTTGTGTGAGTTTTAAAATATATACACCTGAATTTAAATTGTCAAGCTGAATGCTTTGAGACTGATGTATTGTTTTAGTTAGCACTCTTTTCCCTAGAATGTTATAAATTTCTATTTGAGTTTTTTCTGTACTATTCAATTGAATATTTAATTGATTTGAAACAGGGTTTGGATAGATGTTGAAAGTCTCTTGACTGAATTCTTCATTGCTTAAAAGCCCACAAGTCCATTTCAAATCATCGAACATTACACGATTTGAAGGATTAGTATTGTTATTGATAACAAATGATGTTACTTGAGAAATATTGCAAGGAATTGTAGTAGTTTGAGCTGTGTCACTATAAGGGATTGTTGCAATAATATTTCCGTTTATAACCAAATCAAAAGTTCCAGAATCTCCTCCAAAAACTCTTTGTGTCGTTATGGTTACACTTTCAATAAATTCAAAATCAGGATTAGTGTTTAGCATACCATTACGAATAGTAATAGCTCTTCCGTTTAGAGTTTGGTCTGTACGAGCATCCGTAGCATTCCAAGTATATCCTTGATCTCCAGTCCACGTTCTATCTGAATATGAACTTGAATTTGCTGGGATATCGTTAAAAGTTTCATTTATACAGTATAGACCTGAGCCATTTTCTTCTTGAGTTGTTTCGCAGGCTTCATTGCTAAATCCAGACTCATTCCCAGCAGCATCTCTAGCTTTTACTTTAAAACAATAAGTTGTATTTACTCCTAAATTTAAAACTGTAATTGATGTTTGATTTGTTGTAAAATTAGTATAAACATCATCAATATAAATATCGTAAGCAATAACTCCAATATTGTCTGTTGAGGCAGTCCAAGAAAGTTCTATCGAATGAGGTTGAGGATTAAAAGCTACCAAGTTTATTGGATCTGTAGGTGCTTCGGTATCTGGAGTTGGGTTCCAGATCATATTGGCATAACTAGGATTGTCTATAAAAGGGTTTCTGTTTCCTTGATGAATGTATGCTGCGTTGTTTCTGTTCAATTCCCTTTGGTTAACGGCATCATTATTGTGCCAATCCAAAAGTAAGGCAATAAACCAATCCTCATAAACTTGATCGTTAGTGCCATTTAACATAGGGTGGCTCCATGAATCCACTTGGTCTTCATATCTTACAGCAAAATACAACAGGCATCTTGCAATATCTCCTTTAAATTCGTCTATAGGTTCAAAAACAGTTCCCGAATAGCCAGAGATACTGCTAGGGCCTCTTTTAGAACCATTCATATAGGTTGTAGTGGCTGAATTTGTTTCACCAAAAGCCAAACTGCCTCGTCCATTGTTTACATAACCATCGGTTGGGATTACTTGATGTATGTCTCCAACCATTGGCATGGCACTTCCATAGACACTTTGAGGCATTAAATGTTCGCCGTTATAGCAATCCATTTCGCTGTTGTAGTTTCCACACTTGTCACTTGGGTTGGCATAATAGCTGTAATTATAAGGATCTGTTGAGGTTGGATTCTCGGAGTACATATCCATTACAGATCCATCGTTTTCATAAAAATCATCGACATCTGTTGCTCTGTAACCTGTTGCCAAATCAAATAATTGATCGTAGGTTTTAGGACTATGGCCATTGGTGATTATATTTTTTAATTGTGTTTTTAAGGTGTAACCGCTTCCTGTTGCAGTGCTATAATAACCAGCTGGAATTTGAGCGAAAGTAGTTACTGAAACCAGTAATAATAGTAAGGTGTAAAAATGTTTCATTCTTTTTTATTTGTTTTTCTTTTCTAATAAGGCCATGTAAAATCCATCATAACCCGTTTTGTGGGACAAGATGCTTTTGTCTTTTACAAAGGTAAAATCTTTTCCCATTTCAGATGTTAAAAAAGTCTCCACTTGCTTTTTGTTTTCTGAAGGAAGGATAGAACAAGTAGCATAAACCATTTGTCCTGCAGGTTTTACCATTCTGGAGTATTGTTGTAATATTTCTTGTTGTGTTTTTTTTATGTTTTCCAGAAACTCTGGTTGCAGTTTCCATTTGGCATCTGGATTTCTGCGTAAAATACCAAGTCCGGAGCAAGGTGCATCTATAAGTACGCGATCTGCTTTATCGTATAGTTTTTTTATAACTTTAGTGGAATCTATATGTCTTGGTTCTATGTTGTGAGCTCCATTGCGTTTGGCTCTACGTTTTAATTCCTTTAATTTGTTATCGTAGATGTCCATGGCTATAATTTGGCCTTTGTTTTCCATAAGCGACGCCAAGTGCAATGCTTTGCCACCAGCTCCTGCACAAGCATCTACCACGCGCATACCTGGTTGCACATTCAGGAATTCGGCCACTAATTGTGAAGAAGCATCCTGGACTTCAAAAAGGCCATTTTGGAAAGCTTCTGTAGTAAAGACATTGGCACGTTCCTTAAGTTTTAGTGCATGGGGATAGTCTTTAATAAATTCGGTTTCAATATCTAAATCAAATAATTCGGATTGTAGTTTTTCTTTGGTTGTTTTAAGGGTATTGACTCTTAAAATAACGTCAGCTTGTTCGTTTAAAGCTGCAATTTCTTTGGTCCAAACGGCTTTGCCTAGCTCTTTTTCGCCAAGTTCATCTAACCAATCTGGAATGGACTCCTTGTATTTTCTAATTTTGGAGAGTTCGTCGAAACGTCCTTTTATTTTACGGGTTGGCGTGTTTTCAAAATATTTCCAATCAGGAAGTTTAATGCCTCTTAAGGTGGCCCAGACTGCAAAAATACGCCACAGGTTGTCTCTGTCGAATGGTTCCTTCACTTCAGCAATTTCAGCGTATAAGCGTTTCCATCTTACTATGTCGTAAGTGGTTTCGGCTACAAAAGCGCGATCTCTTGCTCCCCAACGTTTGTCACGTTTTAATAGTTGTTGGATAACTTTATCTGCATATTTGTCTTCATTGAAGATTAGGGTCAATCCATCAATAACGGCAAAGCATAAATTTCTGTGTAATCTCATTTCAATTTTATAAGCTTGCAAAGTTACGTTAAAAGAGATGAATTTTCGAATGTTTTTATTATTTAGATGAATAGGCTTATCTTTCCTGAAAAATTTTTAAAATGAGGAGTATTATTTGTTTGGTTTTGATTTGTGGTTTTATGGTTTCCTGTAAAGATGAAGCGACTTTTATCCCAAGGGATTTTAATACTGTTGAAATAGAAACCATATTGGAGGATTCTTTGCTAAGTATTCGATCCATAGATATTTTAAATGATGGCAGTTTGACATTTGCAGCCAATAATGGTGCCTATGGACTTTATAATCCAAAGAAAGAAAGTTGGCAAATTTCAAAGCAGGTTTATGATACTTTACAACTGGAATTTAGATCTGTTGCGCATACCTCTTCTGATTTTTTTATGTTAAGTGTGGGAAATCCAGCCATGTTGTTTAAAACTGGAGATCAAGGGACTATGGAATTGGTTTATTTTGAAGAGCATCCAAAGGTTTTTTATGATTCTATGATTTTTTGGAACGATCAGGAAGGTATTGCCATTGGAGATACTACAGAGGCTTGTTTAAGCATCATAATTACAAGGGATGGAGGGAACACATGGCATAAGCTTTCTTGCGATGTGTTGCCAAAAGCTAAGGAAGCTGAAGGTGCGTTTGCAGCCAGCAACACCAACATTGCAGTTAAAGGCAATAATACTTGGATTGCCACAACAGCTGGAAGGGTTTATTTTTCTGAAGACAAAGGTAAGTCTTGGAGCGTTGTACAAACACCTGTTATTAATGCCAAAGAAACAGAGGGCATTTATTCCATGGCTTTTTATGACAACAAGAATGGATTTGCCATTGGTGGAGATTATACCAATCCGGAGAGCAATACAGCCAATAAAATTATCACCAACGATGGAGGAAACACCTGGACGCTTATAGCTTCTGGAAAAGAACCAGGTTATAGAAGTTGCGTACAGTATGTTCCAAATGGAAACGGAAAAGAATTGGTGACTGTAGGTTTTAAGGGCATAGATTACAGTAAGGATGGAGGTGATTCATGGAAAAGCATAAGTAAGGAAGGGTTTTACACGCTTCGGTTTTTAAACGATAGTGTGGCCTATGCTGCTGGCCAAAAACGCATAAGTAAATTAATGTTTAAATAAAAAAAGAAGCCATTGGCTTCTTTTTTGTTTAATGTCCTTCCTTCCTGTCAGAATGATGTCGTTTTCTATATTCCTCAAACATTTTTTTGTTGAAATCGTCTTCAGCTTTTTTTAACTGAACAATTTTTTTTGCAGAAATAACTTTTTGTAAATCAATAATCAAACTGTTGTATATCTCGTTTCTTCTATTGTTTAAAGCCTTCATGTCTTCCAGCATGTCTTTTGCTTGCGCTTCGGTCAAGCTTTCTATATCCACTTTTTTTCTGCTTTCATGAGCCTCTTTTTTAAGGGCTCTTTTCTCTTCTTCAAAATTATTGTAAATAGGCCAAAATTTTTCGGCTTCGGCTTTAGTTAAATTCAATTGTTCTGTTATGTAAGCAGTTTTAAGGGCTTTTATTTTTTCGTGTTTGTCCTGGGCATGCAGGTTTATGGCCAAACTAACAAAGACTATTAAAAGAATTGTTTTTTTCATATCCAATATGTTGTTATTCAGAAATAAAATCTTCTAAATCTGATGTGTTGTATAAATAATTTTCTAAAGATGCATCGCTTATGGATTCTTCTAAAATAAAAGAGGAAATATCTATGTCTTCTATGATTTCAGTTTCCAAATCCATGGTTTCAAACTCTTGATTGGACACATAATTTTCTAAAACTTCGGTTTCTATAGTGTCAAAACTAAGGTTCTTGTTAAAGAGGTTCAAATTAAAAAGCAATATTACAGCTGCAGCTACACCACTTATGGCTATCATGTTTCTTTTTGAGAACAACGTGATGACTTTGCTTTCTTGTTTTACTGAAACTTGACTGATAATTTTGTCTTCAAGGGTTTCAAAATAATTTACAGGAGTTTTAAAACTTGTTTTGTTTATTTTTTCGGACAGTTGAATTTGAGACCATAGGGAATCTTCCAAATTTGTGAAATAATCTGGAGGGGTTTTAAACCCTGTTTTTTTAATGGTATGTATCTTTTTCTTTTTCATTTTAACAGTTAGACTGTTTTTTGTTGTAAAAGTTTAATTGTTAGTTAAATAGTCTTCCAGTTTTTTTATGGCAATGTGGTAAGATGCTTTCAAGGCACCTTCACTGGTATCCAATATTTGTGCCATGTCTTTATATTTTATATCCTGAAAATATTTCATGTTAAAAACCAATTGCTGTTTTTCCGGCAAGGTGGCAATGGCCTGCTGCAATTTGTATTGTATGTCGTCTCCTTCAAAATAAACATCAGCTTTTAGGTTGTCTATGGCCAATTGTTTTATGTCTTCGTTGGACATTTGTAATTGTTTAGCCCTTTGTTTTATAAAGGTCAAGGACTCGTTGGTGGCAATTCTGTACATCCAAGAAAAAAGTTTGCTATCTCCTTTAAAGTTATGAATATTTTTATAGATTTTTATAAAAGTGTTTTGAAGTACATCGTCTGCGTCGTCATGAGATTTAACTATATGACGAATATGCCAATACAAGCGTTCTTTATAAAGAGTGATGAGTTCTTTAAAAGCACTGTCTTTATGCTGGTTGGATTGAAGCTGTTCTAATAATTTAGATTCGTCTGTCACCTGATAATTTTAATATTAGACCTTACAAAGTAATGAAAGTTTAATTTTAAAATTTACCAAAAAGTTAAATTATTGTTAATCAAAAGGTTAATTTGTAAAACATCGATAAACGGCATCATTACTACGACGAAAAACATTTTTTATTTGTTTTCTTAAAATTTTTGTATTATGTTTACATCAATCAACCTACTTAATTGTTAGTTTCTCCCCAAGTCTAACAATAGCAAAAAAGGACAATATGAAAGTATTGTCCTTTTTTTTTTGTGTAAACCACTTAGCCCTAATATTTTTATGTTTGTTATATTTTTATGAATGGTTTTTTAACAAGAAATTTTAGCATCTAGATTCTAGAGCTGTTTTATGTGCTGTTTTAATAACGAAATTGTACAAGATCAAATTGTAATTTTTTTAAGTTAAGGTTCGTAATCCCTTTGAATTGCCTTAACTTAATGAAATTATTGCTCAAAACTCTGCATTTCTACCAGTTTTTTGTACATGCCATTTTTTGCCAATAATTCCTGGTGGGCTCCTTGTTCTACAATTTCCCCTTTTTGCATCACTATAATTTCGTCGGCATTTTGTATAGTGGATAATCTATGGGCAATAACAATAGAGGTTCTGTTCTTCATCATGTTCTCTAAAGCTATTTGAACCAAACGCTCACTTTCAGTATCCAGGGCAGAAGTGGCTTCGTCCAGAATCATGATAGGAGGGTTTTTTAATACAGCTCTTGCTATGCTTAAACGCTGTTTTTGACCTCCAGAAAAATTATTTCCGGCATCTCCAACATTGGTTTCTATGCCGTTTGGTAAGTCTTTTACAAACTCCCAGGCATTGGCAATTTTTAAAGCCTCCATAATCTCTTCGTCGGTAGCATCTGGTTTTCCAATTAAGATGTTATTTTTTATGGTATCGTTAAAAAGTATGGAGTCTTGCGTGACCAATCCCATAAGGTTCCTTAGAGAATTTTTTGTTACATTTTTAATATCTGTTCCATCTATGGTTATGCTACCCTCATTAATGTCGTAAAATCTGGTGACCAAGTTTGCTATGGTACTTTTTCCACTTCCCGATTGGCCAACAAGAGCTACGGTTTTTCCTTTAGGGACTTTTAGGCTAAAGTTTTTCAAAACCAACTCGTTATCGTACTTAAAAGAGATGTTGTTAACAGATAATTCATTTTGGAAGTCTTGAAGAACAGTGGCATTTGGCAAATCGGACATGGTATCTTGCTCATGTAAAATTTCAAACACGCGATCTGCTGCTGCAATACCGTTTTTAACCCTGTAAGATGCTTTGCTTATGGCTTTAGCAGGTGTTAAAATGGCATATGCCAATCCCATGAATGCTAAAAAATCTGTACCCTCAATTACTTTTTCAACAAGTACCAATTGACCACCATACCATAATAATACTGCAATGGTAGTGATGCCCAAAACTTCGCTAACAGGTCCAGCAAGATTGTTTTTCAATCCAATTTTATTTGATAATTTAAGAATTTTATTGGCAGAATTGGTAAAGTTGTTTTTAAAAATGGTCTCTGCATTATAACTTTTTACAATCTTTAGCCCTGTTAAGGATTCTTCAACAATGGAGATTAATTTTCCAGATTCTTGCTGTGCTTTTAAAGAATTGCTTTTTAGGCTTTTTCCCAATCTTGAAATTAAAAGCCCAGCAACTGGAATAAAAAGCAATACAAAAAGCGTTAGTTTCCAACTGAAGGTAAACATGAAAATTAAAGAGAAGATAATGGTTGCAGGTTCCCTAACTATAAGTTCCAAAACAATAAAAAAGGAGTTTTGCATTTCGTTGATATCACCCAAAATCCTGGCCATGACATCTCCTTTTTGTCTTTTTGAATAAAAACTTAAGGGAAGTTCTATAATTTTTTTGTACATATCTTTTCTTAGGTTGTTCAAGACACCATTTTTAAGATACATCATGTGTTGCATGGATAAATAACCGAATAAATTTTTAAGAAGAAAGGTTGAAATAACCAATGAAATAACAATCACCAAAGCCATTTGTGCATTGCCGTTTTCCAAATAATTGCTCACTTTATAATTTAAAAGCTGCTCGCCATAGGTTTTAATGCCTTTAATGCCATTCCAAACCGGAGCTTCCCTAACTACAGCTGTTTTATCGAATAAAACATTTAACATGGGAATAAGCGAAATAAATGCAAGTGCACTAAACAAAGCATATAATAAATTAAAAAAGACATTTAAAAAAACGTGTTTTTTAAAGGTTTTGATAAAAGGCCAAAGTTGATTTATTATTTTCTTCATTTAAATAAGGTGCATATCCTTAATGATAGCGTTGATCTTGGTTTCCAATTGTTGTTCCTTAGCTTCAAAATCAGACACAGAGTCCAATGTGGTGTTAACGCTAATATAGAATTTGATTTTTGGTTCTGTTCCACTAGGTCTTAAAGCTATTTGGCTCCCATCTTCAGTATAATAAATCAACACGTTGGATTTTGGTACAGAAATAGGTGCTTCTTTTCCGGAAATTGGGTTTAAGGCAATGGAACTTTGATAGTCTTCTATTTTAATGACTTTGGAATTATTTATTACCGAAAGTGGTTTGTTCCTGAAGTCAATCATCATTTGTTTGATTTCCTGGGCACCTTCAATTCCTTTTTTAGTGATGGATATCAATCGTTCTTTATAAAAACCATGAGTTACATACAATTGAATCAATTCTTGGTACATGGAACTGCCTTTGGCTTTTGCCTGAGCTGCAATTTCGCAGGCAAGTAAGGTTGAGGTTACAGCATCTTTATCCCTTACAAAATCACCAACCATAAATCCAAAACTTTCTTCGCCTCCACCAATAAAATCAAGTTCAGGGAAGTCTTTGATCATTTTGGCAATCCATTTAAATCCTGTCAAGCCTATTTTACATTCCACATTGTATGCCTTTGCCAACACGCTCATCATGGGTGTGGAAACAATGGTGGAGCCAATAAATTCCTTACCTTTTATTTTTCCTTCTGTTTGCCATTGTTTTAACAAGAAATCCGTCATCAGTAACATGGCTTGGTTTCCATTCAGTAAGGTCATTTTTCCATTAAAATCCCTAACAGCAACACCAATTCTGTCACTATCTGGATCTGTACCAATTACCAAGTCTCCTTGTACTTTGTCTGCCAATTCCAGAGCCATTTTTAAAGCTTCGGGTTCTTCTGGGTTTGGAGATTCAACCGTAGGGAAATCGCCATTTGGTTCAGCTTGTTCTTCAACTATATGGAGGTTTTTGTATCCAGCTTGTTTTAGGGTATCTGGTATGATGGTAATGGAAGTGCCATGTAAAGAAGTAAATACAATATTTAACTGGTTTTTAGCTTGTTGCGCTGTATTAAAACTTCCGTTTTTTATGGATGCCTTTATAAATACATCGTCAACTTCTTTTCCAACAACTTGAATTAAAGCCTTGTTGGCTTCAAATTTAATTTCAGAATAATCCAAGTTGTTTATTTCGGTTATTATTTCGGCATCTTGAGGTGGTACCAATTGGCCTCCATCTTGCCAATATACTTTGTAACCATTGTATTCAGGCGGATTGTGAGATGCAGTAAGTACAATGCCACAATGGCAACCTAAATGTTTTAAAGCGAATGAGAGTTCTGGTGTTGGACGTAAATCCTCAAAAATATAGACCTGAATGTTGTTGGCTGAAAACACATTGGCAACAATATTTGCAAGGGTTTTACTGTTGTGTCTGCAATCGAAGGCAATGGCCACTTTAAGGGGTTCATTAGGAAACGATTTGTGTAGGTAATTGCTAAGCCCTTGTGTGTTTTTCCCTAAAGTATATTTGTTTATCCTGTTGGTGCCAATGCCCATAATGCCACGCATACCTCCAGTACCAAATTCTAGGTTTTTATAGAAGCTTTCTTTAAGCAATTTTGGGTTGGTGGCTATTAAGTTTTTTATGTAGTCTTGCGTGTCGTTATCAAAAGTTGGTGTTAGCCAAGTGTTTACTCTTTCTAATAATTCAGGTTCCATGTAAATCATATTCAAAAAAAAATGTCATGCAAAAATAAGGATTTCAAAAAAGATAATGGGGCAATACAAATTAAAAAATCCGGAACGCTTAAATATTTAATTCATCTTTAATTAAATAGCGTTTTTTGTCCTGCTTGGTCCTAAGAATGATTTCCCCTAAAAAACCAGCTACAAAAAATTGTGTACCTATAATCATGGTCACTAAGGCAATATAAAACTGAGGACGTTGAGTTATTAATCTGCCATAAGGGTTTAGGTACAGCTTATCAATTCCGAGATAGATGGCGAAAGCAAAACCAATAGCAAACATTAAAACTCCCAAGGCTCCAAATAGGTGCATGGGTCTTCTACCAAAGCGCGATAAAAACCAAATGGTGATTAAATCCAGAAAACCATGAATAAACCTATCCATGCCAAATTTGGTCACACCATACTTTCTTGCCTGATGTTGCACCACTTTTTCTCCAATGTTGGTAAAACCTGCATTCTTTGCCAAAACGGGAATGTATCTGTGCATTTCGCCATTAACATCAATATTTTTTACCACATTTTTGTGATAAGATTTTAAACCACAATTAAAATCGTGAAGTTTGACCCCAGAGGTTTTCCTTGCTGCATAATTAAAAAGCTTGGAAGGTAGGTTTTTAGAAATCACAGAGTCGTAGCGTTTCTTTTTCCAACCGGAAACCATATCGTACTTATCGTTAACTATCATGTGGTACAGCTCTGGAATTTCTTCAGGATTGTCCTGAAGGTCTGCATCCATGGTAATGACAACATCTCCTTGTGCTTTATCAAAGCCAGCATGTAAAGCTTGCGATTTTCCAAAATTCTTTAAAAACCGAATGCCTTTAACATGGCTGTCTTTTTCTGCCAATTGTTGTATGGTAGCCCAGGAATTATCTGTGCTGCCATCGTCTATGAATATGATTTCATAAGAAAAACCATTGGATTGCATGACGTTTGCAATCCAATGGTATAATTCGTTTAAAGATTCTTGTTCGTTAAGTAGTGGTATGACTACTGATATATTCATATAAAAAATGTCGAGATTGAAAGCTCAAAAATAATGAATTTAATTAAGCTTCTGGGTTATCTTTCTTCACTACCAAGGCTACAATAAGACCAACCACACTAAACCCAATAAGTTGGAAAGCTATAGACTGCAGTACTTTAGATAAAGCAAACATGTTGTCTTCTTTCTCCATTTGTTCTACAACTTGGGCTATTGCATCTTCAGGAGCGTTAAAACCACGCATCATTTCTACTTGAGAATCCAATATTTTTTCCTGTAAGAGCGTAGCCGCTTCAGGGTCAATAACGTTAAAAACAATATAACTAACCAAAGCGCTAATAACAATTCCAATGGCTACAGTTATAAAATAGGATGAAAAGGCACCTTTAAAATTAATAAAACCTCCCAATAATTTTTTTGAGCTCATGGAAGAAATAATTCCAAAAACTATAACCAAAATCATTAATCCAATACCATACCACCATTTTGTAAATAAGTCTAGGTTTACAGCATAAGCAATAACAGTTAGTAAGGATAAAGCGCCTCCTAAATAAAGGCCATAGTTAATTCCATTAGATTTAATTGAAGTTTCCATATTAGTTGTAAGTTTATTATTTTATAGTTAGTTAGTAAACAAATATAGTAAAACGTTACAGCTAATTTTCTAAAAACAATAAATCTTCAAAAAATAAAATTAAAAGTATTGTTCATTTACAAAAAATTCTTAAATTTGCACCTCAAAATTTGTGAAAGAAATTAAAGCTTTAAGCGATGAAAAAAGATATACATCCAGAAAATTATAGAATAGTAGCCTTTAAAGATATGTCTAACGACGATGTGTTTTTAACAAAATCTACTGCGAAAACCAACGAAACCATTGAAGTTGATGGTGTTGAATACCCATTGGTAAAAATGGAAATTTCTAGAACATCTCATCCTTTCTACACAGGAAAATCTAAATTGGTGGATACTGCTGGACGTATCGATAAATTTAAAAACAAATACGCTAAGTTTAAAAAATAAACCTAGTCTCAATATATTTTAAAAGCCTTAAGATTTATCTCTAAGGCTTTTTTTGTTTTCTATTTTTACGTTACTTTTGAATGGAATCAGCTAGATTTATTTCCATAATCTTAATTTTATCTTCTCATGAACTATATTCTTTTTGATGGTCCTTCGCGCAATAATTTATTGCCTTTTACCTTTACTCGTCCAGTTGCAGATATTAGAATTGGTATTTTAACCATTAGGGAAAAATGGGAGGCATATTTGGATTTTACAACTACAACGGTAACCGAAGATTATCTTTCTGACAAATTCCCTATGGTGGAAATGGATGAAAACATCATGATCAATGCGTCTTTTTTGCCCAACCAGACCTTGGCAGAAATGGTTAAAAACCTAGAAGCCAATCAGGCCATTTTCCATAATGAGGATGTTATAGCTTTTTATACCAAAGATACGCAAGACGATATTGACTTTGATGCGTACGAAGCCATAGAATATGTTGACGATGTTTTAAAAATAGAACATACTTGGGATATTTTCTCAAAAAATGGCGAAGCCATCCAGGAAGATTTTGAACTGCTCACCAAAGGCAGGCAATCTCAACCCATTCCAGAAATGACAGTCGCTTTTAACAGATCTGATATTTTTATAGAAGAAGGTGCCAAATTGCCTTTGTGCTCCCTTAATGCCGAAAATGGCCCAATTTACATTGGTAAGAATGCCGAAATCATGGAAGGCAGCATGATACGAGGGCCTTTTGCTTTATGTGAAGGAGCGACGGTTAAAATGTCTGCTAAGATTTATGGTCCTACAACGGTTGGACCTTTTAGTAAAGTAGGAGGAGAGATCAATAATTCGGTGATTTTTGGCTATTCCAACAAAGGTCACGATGGGTTTTTGGGAAATTCGGTTTTGGGAGAATGGTGCAATCTTGGAGCAGACACCAATAATTCCAATTTAAAAAACAATTATGCAGAAGTAAGGCTTTGGGATTATCAAACCGAGAGTTTTGCTAAAACAGGCTTGCAGTTTTGTGGTTTAATGATGGGAGATCACAGCAAATGTGGCATCAATACCATGTTCAATACTGGAACCGTAGTTGGTGTAAGTGCCAATATTTTTGGGAGTGGGTTTCCAAGAAATTTTGTTCCAAGTTTTTCATGGGGAGGAAGTTCCGGTTTCACAACCTATTTAACCAAAAAAGCTTTTGAGGTGGCCAAAGTGGTTATGTCCAGAAGGGATATAGAGTTCACAGAGGTCGATGCAGCTATTCTGGAGCATGTTTTTGAAGACACTAAAAAGTTTAGACGGAACTACCATAAAGTTATTGATTAAACTGTTTTTAGGGGTTTAGTAAATCCATAGGCTCCAATTATAAGTAATTTGCAGAAAAAAAACGCATTTTATCGAGAGTTTAATTACTTTTGTCGGCAATTACATTTTCATAGTTTTATATGTTTAGCCTTAAATTTAAGAACTTTACGCAGTTTACATTCATATATTTTTTGGTGCTTGCTATAGATATTCTAGTAAAACTTTATGGACCTATTGAATATAGGTATTTTTCCAAACCCTTTTTAATTCCTCTTTTGCTGTTATATTATTATCATAACAAAGAAACCCATAATAAAAGAGGGCAGTTATGGGTGTTTTTGGCGTTGACCTCCTTTTTAATTGGTGATATTTTAATCATTAACCATCTCAATCAGGTTTCATTAGCTGCGAGTTTGCTTTTTTTTACGCTCGGAAAGTTGTTTTTTAGTCTTAAATTCATCCATAAAGAAGATTTTAATGTTGTTAGGTTAATTCCTTTTTCAATACTACTGTTTGCTTATATTTTTCTTTTGGTTGGTTTTGTGTATCAAGATTTAAACGTGTTTTTTTCAGCAGCCATATTTAGTTTCTTTTTTACCTTGGTGATATTTCAATTCGCCTTTTTAAGAAAGGGTGTATATTCTTCAAGAAGTTATTATTATGTATTTTTTGGGGTTCTGTTATTTTTGGTTAGTGAGAGCATCATGGCCATAAAGACCTTTAAACAAAACATCCCATATCAGGACTTTTTAGTTATGTTGGCTTATGGTAGTTCCATATATCTTATAACTATGGGAATTGTATTTGAGAAAGATGCAGTGGGAGACAATGAAAAGATGACTTAATTTTTCTTTACATATTTTAAATCCAATAAATTTATGGGGTTGATTCCCAAGCCTTCTACGTTTTGTCGTGTAAACCTAACTACTTCATCATAAAATAAGGGCACTATAGGAGTTTTGCTCATAACCAAACTATCCATTTTTGTATAAAGATTTTCTCTTTTTAAGGTGTTGGTTTCAGTAAATGACTGTTCATACCACAAATCAAATTGTTCATTTTTAAAATGGGTATAATTTGGCCCATTTGGAGCAAAATTCTTGCTGTAATATAGGGATAGGTAATTTTCAGCATCTGGATAATCGGCAACCCAACTGGCTCGAAACAAATCTAATTTTCCATTGGCTTTGGCATCTTTTAAAGTGGCAGCAGGAATGACATCTATATGCACGATTAAACCGGATTTTTGTAATTCCCTTTGTATGAATTCACAAAAGCTTAAATAATTACTGGTTGTTGTAATGGTGATTTCTGGATTTTTAATGCCTGTTTCTGCTTTGAATTGTTCAATAAGTTGTTTGGATGTTTCCGGTTGATATGTAAATCCTATGGACTCGTTAAAACCTGGCAAACCCTTTGGTATGAAGCCTCCATAGGCAGGAATTCCAATCCCATTTCTTAAATATATCATCATTTTTTTTCTGTCAAAACCCAAATTAACAGCTTTTCTTAAAAGTGCAGATTGAATTTCCGGAACGTTGGAGTCCATGTAAAAAGCTAAATACTCGGTGTTTAAATAAGGGCCTCTAAGCATGTTCACTTTGTTGGCATATTGTTCTCTAAGTTCTCCTTTTGCAGTTAGTATTTCGTCTTTATAAGATGCATCCAAACCAGATACATAATCTAAATTCCCTTGGGCAAATTGTAAAAACTCACTTTGTTTGTCTGGCAAAAACGTAATGGCTACAGCTTCTAAATAAGGTAATTTTTGTCCTGTTTCATCTGTTTCAAAGTAATGGTTGTTTTTTCTGAACACCAATTTGATGTTTTCTTCCCAACGCTTAAATTTAAAAGGGCCAGTTCCAATAGGATGCGAACGGAATTCACTTTTGTAATGCGATACAATTTCTTTTGGGACTACGGAACAGTATTTCATGGTTAACAATCCTAAAAAAGCAGGAAAAGGTTGTTTTAGGGTAATTTGAAATAACGTATCGTTAATGGCATGGAATGATTCCACTTTATTGAGGACCCAACTTCCAGGAGATGCAATTTGTTTATCCAACAATCGATTAAAACTATATTCAAAATCACTGGCCTTGACCGTTCTGGTAGCGTTTTTCCCAAACAAATCATGCTTATGAAAAAAAACATCGTTTCTAAGGGAAAAAGTATAAGTAAGTGCATCCTGGGAGATTTGCCATTGTTTGGCAATACAGGGCTGCACATTTAAATGCTCATCCATTTGAACCAAACCATTAAACAATTGGTTTACGGCCCAAATATCTGCATTGTCTTTGGCAAAAGCAGGATCTAAAGAGCCTATGTTTTTATGTTCGTTGTAGCGAAATACGTTAGTTGAAAGGTTTTCTTTACCGTTACAGGCAAAAAATAGTAAGAAAAGTATGAATATAAATTTCATTTATAAATTAAAAAGGCTATTAAAAAGGCTATATTTATTTTTAAATTCAAACTCTAAAATTATGAAAAAAAATTACATCCTATTTTTATTAACTGTTTTATTTGCTTGGGTAGGTCATTCTCAAACACCTTGTTCGCAAAATAATCCTGCTCCTGTAACTAGTATTATTTATACTAATCCTGAAAGAGGAAATCCTATAGTTGCCTTTGATCTAGCCGTAGATGCATATACACAATTTAATTTAACAACGATAACTGTTAAAATGGCTACAGCAAATTTAGCGGCTCTCAATCCAACAGGAATTGTAAAAGTTTATAGTGATAATTTAGGATTGCCAGGTTCTGAATTGGTCTCTGAGACTATTACGCCTACAGTGGTCACAGAAGCTCCAATAGGCACTTTTGCTATTTATAATGTAACTTTTACTTTTAGTACACCTGTAGAATTAGATAACTTAATTGGAGACTCTGAAGCCAAGTTTTGGGTTGGTTTCATTATGGGTAATGTAAACAATGGAGATACAGGTGTCACAGGAGGAGCTCTTGTAGCTGGTTTACCTTATGCTGTGACTAATGATACTTCCGGAGCCTGGGTGTTATCATCTGGCGACCCTCTAATTGATGGAACTTATACTTTTGAAGGAACATGTTTATTAAGTGTAGATGATTTTTCTCTAGAGAATAACATATCCATATTTCCAAACCCAGTTCAAAATGAGCTAAACATTCAATTGCACAATTCCATTACGGTAAAACAAGTGAATGTTTATTCAATAACTGGACAAGTGGTTTTAAAAGCTCAAAACGCAAGAAAATTAGATGTTTCTGATTTATCTCCTGGCGTTTATTTAATGAAAATTGAAACAGA
Source organism: Xanthomarina gelatinilytica (assembly GCF_000348685.1). Lineage (GTDB taxonomy): Bacteria > Bacteroidota > Bacteroidia > Flavobacteriales > Flavobacteriaceae > Xanthomarina > Xanthomarina gelatinilytica. The sequence goes on from NZ_ANLA01000014.1 coordinate 40,778, forward strand.
TAGAGGAGATGTAACCAGAAAAATAATTAAAAACTAGACCCATATATAATACATGTTTCTAAAAAAAAGAGCGCTTTAACTGTTTAAAGCGCTCTTTTTCATTAATTTTGCAACCCTCTTTCTATTCAAGAGGATGATTTTTAATTATTTTTAATATCCAGACATGATGTCATTAGCATGTCATGTCATAAAAAAAAATCCAAAGGGTTTCTATTTTTATGGAAACGTGAATTTGATTATGAGAAAAAAAGTCGCATTCTACACCTTGGGCTGTAAGCTTAATTTTTCGGAAACGTCCACCATTGCAAGAAATTTTAAAGATGAAGGTTTTGATAGGGTTGAGTTTCATGACAAAGCCGATATTTATGTTATAAATACCTGTTCGGTTACCGAAAATGCAGATAAGCGTTTTAAAACCATTGTTAAACAAGCTCAAAAATTGAATCCAGATGCTTTTGTGGCTGCCATTGGTTGTTATGCGCAGTTAAAGCCTCAAGAATTGGCAGACGTAGATGGCGTGGATTTGGTGCTTGGCGCCACTGAAAAATTTAAGATTACAGATTATATAAACGACTTGTCCAAAAACGATTTTGGTGAAGTACATTCCTGCGAAATTGAAGAGGCCGACTTTTATGTTGGAAGTTATTCCATAGGAGACAGGACGCGTGCCTTTTTAAAAGTACAGGACGGTTGCGACTATAAATGTACCTATTGTACCATTCCGTTGGCCAGAGGTATTTCCAGAAGTGATACCTTGAACAATGTGCTTAACAATGCCAAAGAGATTTCTAAACAAGACATTAAAGAAATTGTGCTAACAGGAGTTAACATAGGCGATTACGGAAAAGGGGAGTTTGGTAACAAAAAGCACGAGCACACCTTTCTGGATTTGGTAAAGGAACTTGATAAAGTTGAAGGTATAGAAAGGTTGCGTATTTCTTCCATCGAGCCTAACTTATTAAAAAACGAAACCATAGATTTTGTTTCCAAAAGCAACACATTTGTCCCTCATTTTCATATCCCTTTGCAAAGTGGCAGCAATAAAATATTAAAACTCATGCGAAGACGTTATATGCGCGAACTGTATATAGATCGTGTTGCCAAAATTAAAGAGGTCATGCCACATGCGTGCATAGGTGTGGATGTGATTGTAGGGTTTCCAGGAGAAACAGACGAACTGTTCTTGGAGACCTACAATTTTTTAAACGAATTGGATATATCTTATTTACATGTTTTTACTTATTCTGAAAGGGACAATACTTTGGCAGCCAATATGGATGGTGTTGTACCAAAAAGGGTTAGGGCCAAAAGAAGCAAAATGCTAAGGGGGTTATCTGCAAAAAAACGACGCGCTTTCTATGAAAGCCAATTGGACACTACAAGAAAAGTGTTGTTTGAAAGTGAAAACAAAGAAGGTTATATACAGGGCTTTACTGGTAATTATGTAAAAGTAAAAGCACCTTGGAATCCAGAGTTGGTGAATACCATTCATGAGGTTTCCTTAACCAAGATTGATGACGATGGCCTGGTAAGGCTGGAGTTTTTAAACGAAATGGTAAGCTAAAAATAAAAAAATCCGAAATTTTTAAGTTTCGGATTTTTTGTGATGTTACATATCTTTAATTTATATTCTAACGCCAACAGGAAGCATGCGTTTGTATTTTCTGTTTTTTCTCACAAATTTGGCAATTTCAGGACTAGTGGGAACCACACTTAGGTTGCGCTCTTCAATATCTTGGAAAACAGTAACTAAAAAGTCGTTTTGAAACGCTTCAGAATTAATCTCGTCTGGGATGATAAGCTTGGTTAAAAATATCTTTCGTTCTTGTAGCGAATACTCGATTTTTGCTAAATGATCATCAATTTTCAATTCATACTGACGTAAAAAGTCATTGTCCACAAGTTCAGATGCTTCAATCATAATAAGAAAGTTTTTTATTTAAATGGAATTTATAGGAGTCAGTGCTATTTTTCAATAGTTTTGTAACGCAAATTTACGAAAAAATATTGTAAAAATTCATTTTTTACATACTTAAAAGCTTATGAGTCAAGATATCATACATGTTTATTTTGTTCCAGGAATGGCTGCCAGTCCATTGATTTTTGAAAACATTAAATTACCCAAAGACCAATTTAAGATGCACATGCTGGAATGGTTGATACCTGCTAAAAATGAGTCCATTACGCAATATGCCAAACGCATGGTGGAACTTATAGAACATGATAATGTGGTGTTGGTGGGAGTTTCCTTTGGTGGGATTATGGTTCAGGAAATGAGCAAACACATCAAGTTAAAAAAACTAATTGTGGTTTCCAGTGTGAAAACAAAGCACGAGTTTTCCAAACGCATGAAACTTGCCAGGATGACCAAAGCCTATAAAATAATGCCAACCAGTTTGGTTAATAATATAGATGCTTTGGCTAAATACACATTTGGCAACACCATAAAAAAGCGTGTTGCTTTATATAGAAAATACCTTTCTGTTACCAATAAGCAATACCTGGATTGGGCCATTAAACAGGTTATTTGTTGGGATCAGGAAAAACCGTTGCCAGAGGCCATTCATATCCATGGAGAAAAGGACGCCGTTTTTCCTCATAGATGTTTAGGTGAATGCATTACAGTAAAAGGAGGTACACACATTATGATTATTGATAGATATAAGTGGTTTAACAAAAATTTGCCAAAATTAATTTTAGATGAAGAATTGGCTTAAATATTGCTGTTATTTTATTAAATTTATAAAAACTTTTTAAGATGAAATGGGTTAAAAACACACTGGCTTTCATAGGGTTAACCAGTTTAATGATGATTTTTGTATATGCACTGCAAGATGCACCTACAGACGAAAATTTCGAAAAAAAATTAATTAACGACTATAATGTTTATGCACTACAAATTCCAGAACATTTAAATTTTGCTGGAGAAGATATCCCTTTGGATGATCCAGATATTTTGGAACGAATGGATAGGGAACTGTTGGTTAACACTTATTGGCAATCAAATGGCTTGTTGATGTTTAAAAGAGCCCATAAATATTTTCCAATTATAGAGCCTATCCTTAAAAAGCATGGTGTTCCAGACGATTTTAAATATTTGGCCGTTATTGAAAGTGGATTGATGAATGTGGTGTCTCCAGCTGGAGCCAGAGGTGTCTGGCAAATCATGCCAACCACTGGTAAAGAGTATGGCCTGGAAATTAACGATAATGTTGATGAACGCTACCACTTGGAAAAGTCTACTGAAGTTGCTTGCGAGTATTTAAAAAAATCCAAAGAACAATTGGGGTCTTGGACTTTGGCAGCTGCTGCCTACAATGCTGGTAATTATGGCGTTTCCAAACGTTTGCAAGAGCAAGATGTTACCGATTATTACGATTTGCTTTTAGGGGAAGAAACTGGTAGGTATTTATTTAGAATTGTAGCCTTAAAAGAAATCCTGTCCCATCCAGATAGGTATGGTTTTAACTTTAGAGAGAAGGATTTATATACTCAAGTGCCAACTTACAAGGTGGAGGTTGATACAGCAGTTACAGATTTTGCGTCTTTTGCCAAAGGGTTTGGAATAAATTATAAAATTTTAAAAATCCACAATCCATGGTTACGGGAACCACACCTAAACAACAAGTCCAGAAAACAGTATTTCATAGAAATCCCTAAAGAGGGATATTATAAAACAAAATCTTAACACCTAGGTTTGGACATAAAAAAAAGCTTAATCCCAAAAGATTAAGCTTTTTTTATGGACCTTAGTCTCTGTTATCTTCGTTTTCCAGCACGTGGCTGTCTGTGTCCACCAAAATGTTGGTTGGGCATTTGCGCTTTTTTCATATTGTCTTTCATCATCTTGATTTGCTCAGTAAGCATGTTCCTTTTATCCAGTTTTTGTGCTTCACTCAATAATAACTGCGCTTCATTTTTTCTACGTTTGCTAAAAGCGATTCCAGCCAAGTTTAATTTGGCCATTGCCATATCGTGATCCATGCTTAAACCTAAAGCAACAGCCTTTTTAAAATATTTTTCGGCTTCGTTCATGTTTTCTTGAGACACCATAATGCCATGAAGGAAATTATAATAACCTTGCTGTTTTTTTACCAAAGCCGTTTCTGGGTTTTTTATCCTGTTTAACCATTTTTTGGCACCAGTAAAATCTTGTTTACGCAATCTTAAAAAAGCCAATAATATAATTTCATTCTTAAAATATAGAAAAATAAAAATTGTAGATAGTAAAAGGTACATAATACCATTACCTATGAAACCTTCTGTAAATTGGTATATGGCATAAGCAATTATTAAAGCTGCAATAATTAATTTAAATACTTTATTGTACATGTTTTTTAGTTTTATAAGTTGTTTTTGAAATAATAGTTGTTGGGATTTCCACAGTTTCCATTTGGTTCATAACTGTTGTTCCTTTGGTTGTGGAAGTAACCGTTATGAGTTCTGGAAAACCAGAAAGTTTATTTGCAATCACATGGGTATCTTGAGAGCCTTTAAGCTTCATAACATGAGATTCCTCTTCTGAAACCATGGAGATATTGCTCATAGCATCCAAAACAATGCTTTTGTTGAATTCTTTTAAGGTCCAATTGTTTTTTGCCGTTATTGCTCCAGAGTAGGTGTTTGTCCACTGGTCGCCAACCAATACTTTCTTGTTAGGGTAAAAGTAGGTCATCTGTTCAAAGCTCCTGGAAAGGCTTTCGTTACCATACTCTTCTTTTAAGGCCTCTATGGTTAGCTCTTTGGTAAACTGGTCTTCTATGCCTGCATTTTCAACCATTTTTTTTATCATGGCCTGAGTTCCTGAGACATTAAGGATTTTACCTGTTTTAAGCATTTCAATTTTTAGGACAGAACTTGTTAATCCAGAAAACATTTTAGACTCTAAATCGTCTTTTTTATCTTCCAAATGGGTGTCCACATTCATTAAATCACCATAAATATTGGATGTTGTTTTTAATTTAAACCTCTTAAATTTAAAATTTATTAGATAAGAACTGTCTGTTTTAGCAGTCACTATTAAATTAAAATCGCATTCTAAATTGTTGGACATTTCATGCTTGGAACCATTCAAGTCTTGGGTAATCTGTTGTGTTGAAATTTGTGTAATGGTCAGGTTATCACCAATATTAAGCTTGTATTCCAATGTATTTTGCGAAAAAACAAGATTAGAGATAACCAGTAAACAAACAGTTATTTTAACAACAAAAGGGTTCATTTTATGAGCATGGATTTTGTAGTGCAAAGAAACTAAATTTTTATTGAAAAAATATTTTTAAAATAAGGTTTGTCAAATAAAAAAGGGTTTGTATATTTGCGCTCAGTTTTAGATAAAGGTTAAAACAGATTATTTAGATAAAATAAAGAAGATTTTAAAGATAATAAGTAATGAGTAAAAGAACATTTCAGCCGTCAAAGAGAAAGAGAAAGAACAAACATGGCTTTAGAGAAAGAATGGCTTCTGCCAATGGTAGAAAAGTACTAGCTCGTAGAAGAGCAAAAGGTAGAAAGAAATTATCTGTATCTTCTGAAGCAAGACATAAAAAATAATGATTAACAATTGTTGATATATAAAAGGTGTTACTTTACGGTAACGCCTTTTTTTATATCTACAAATCAGTAATTTTGCAAACACAATTATAACAATACATTACTAAGAAAATGCCTAAAAATTCAAAACTAAAGTCTATTTTAATTATTGGTTCTGGTCCAATTGTCATCGGTCAAGCATGTGAATTCGATTATTCTGGAACCCAAGCATTAAGATCGTTAAGAGAAGATGGAATTGAAACTATTTTAATCAATTCCAATCCTGCAACCATCATGACCGATCCATCTATGGCAGATCATGTTTATTTGTTGCCTCTTACCACCAAGTCCATTATTCAAATTTTAAAGGAACACCCTCAAATTGATGCTGTTTTACCTACTATGGGAGGTCAAACGGCTTTAAATTTATGTATAGAAGCAGACGAAAAAGGCATTTGGAAAGATTTTAATGTAGATATTATTGGTGTTGATATTGATGCCATCAATATTACAGAAGATAGGGAAAAGTTTAGGGAACTTATGTTAAAAATAGGTATTCCTATGGCACCTCAAGCCACAGCCACATCTTATCTTCAAGGTAAGGAAATTGCTCAGGAATTTGGTTTTCCATTGGTTATTAGGGCTTCGTTCACACTTGGTGGAGCAGGAGCATCGTTTGTATATAAAGAAGAAGAGTTTGATGAATTGTTAACACGTGGTCTGGAAATTTCTCCCATCCACGAAGTCATGATCGATAAAGCCTTGATTGGTTGGAAAGAATATGAACTGGAGTTGTTGCGTGATGCTAACGACAATGTGGTGATTATTTGTTCCATAGAAAATATGGATCCTATGGGAATTCACACTGGAGATTCCATAACTGTGGCTCCAGCCATGACTTTAAGTGATAGAACGTATCAAAAAATGCGAGATATGGCTATCCATATGATGCGCAGTATAGGTGATTTTGCAGGAGGTTGTAATGTGCAATTTGCCGTGAGTCCAGACGACGAAGAAAATATCATTGCCATAGAAATTAATCCACGTGTGTCACGTTCTTCAGCTCTTGCCAGTAAAGCTACAGGATATCCTATTGCAAAAGTAGCAGCTAAGTTGGCCATTGGTTACCATTTGGACGAGTTGGACAACCAGATTACAAAATCTACTTCAGCTTTGTTTGAACCCACTTTAGACTATGTGATAGTGAAAATTCCTCGTTGGAATTTCGATAAATTTGAAGGAAGTGATAGAACTTTAGGACTTCAAATGAAATCGGTTGGAGAAGTAATGGGTATAGGTCGCTCTTTTCAGGAAGCATTGCACAAAGCCACCCAATCACTGGAAATAAAACGCAACGGTTTGGGAGCAGATGGAAAAGGCTATAAAAATTACGACCAGATCATCAGTAAATTAACCTATGCAAGTTGGGATCGTGTGTTTGTAATTTACGATGCCATTCAAATGGGAATCCCTTTAAGCAGAATACACGAAATCACCAAAATAGATATGTGGTTCTTGAAACAATACGAAGAACTCTATCATCTGGAAAAAGAAATTTCCAATTATTCCATTGAAACCCTTAATCGTGAATTATTACTTGAAGCCAAACAAAAAGGGTATGGAGACAGACAGATTGCTCACATGCTCAATTGTTTGGAAAGTCAGGTCTATAAAAAACGTGAAGAATTGGGCATAAAACGTGTTTATAAACTGGTTGATACTTGTGCTGCAGAGTTTAAAGCCCAAACACCATATTATTATTCCACGTTTGAAAATGAAATGGAAACTGCAGATGGAACACTTTATCCACATAATGAAAGTATTGTTTCCGATAAGAAAAAAATTGTGGTTCTTGGTTCAGGACCAAATAGAATTGGACAAGGCATTGAGTTCGATTATTGCTGTGTTCATGGTGTTTTGGCAGCTGCCGAATGTGGATACGAAACCATTATGATCAACTGTAATCCTGAAACAGTTTCTACCGATTTTGACACAGCAGACAAACTGTATTTTGAACCTGTTTTTTGGGAGCACATTTACGATATCATCAAACATGAAAAGCCTGAAGGCGTTATTGTACAACTTGGTGGACAAACAGCTTTAAAACTGGCAGAAAAGTTGGATAGATATGGTATTAAAATTATAGGTACTACCTATCAATCTTTGGATTTGGCAGAAGATAGAGGGAGTTTTTCAAAACTGCTTAAAGAAAATGACATTCCTTACCCAAAGTTTGATGTTGCCACAACTGCTGAAGAAGCCCTTGCTGTTGCCGATAAATTGGATTTCCCTATTTTGGTAAGGCCATCTTATGTTTTGGGAGGCCAAGGCATGAAAATTGTAATCAATAAAAAAGAACTGGAAGAACACGTGGTAGACTTGCTTCGAAGCATTCCAAACAATAAATTGCTTCTGGACCACTATCTTGATGGAGCCATAGAAGCCGAAGCAGATGCCATTTGCGATGGTGAAAATGTTTACATTATAGGGATTATGGAACACATAGAGCCTTGCGGTATTCACTCTGGAGACAGCAATGCCACTTTGCCTCCTTTTAACTTAGGTGAGTTTGTAATGCAACAAATTAAGGACCATACCAAAAAGATTGCCCTGGCTTTAAACACGGTTGGTTTAATTAATATTCAGTTTGCCATAAAAGATGATATTGTATTCATTATTGAAGCCAACCCTAGAGCATCCAGAACGGTTCCGTTTATCTCCAAAGCATATGGAGAACCTTATGTAAATTATGCTACCAAAGTTATGTTGGGAGAGAAAAAGGTAACTGATTTTAACTTCAATCCTCAATTAAAGGGATATGCAATTAAACAACCTGTTTTCTCATTCAATAAATTTCACAACGTCAATAAAAAACTGGGTCCAGAAATGAAAAGTACTGGAGAAAGTATCTTGTTTATTGAAAGCTTGAAGGACGATGAATTTTACAACTTGTACTCTAGACGCAAGATGTATCTAAGTAAGTAATGGATTTATTCGGTAAAAAATATCTTTTATATTGCTAATAATTATTACATTAGCTATGTAAATCAAATCTATTTCATGAACCGAAGGCAAATTTTATTTATAGGATGTTTATTGACGTCTCTTTTAAACTTTGCACAAAACGATATTTTTAACATTGCTCGCTCTGGTTCTGTTGCAGATGTACAGACTTTAATGAAAATAGATTCAGACACCATTAATGCCGTAAACGATAAAGGGTTTACTGCTTTAACCTTAGCTTGTTATCATGAAAATGAAGCGGTTGCACTGTATTTGTTGAATCATGTAAACAATGTTAATGGTGTCAGTAAATATGGTACACCATTAATGGCAGCAGTTTTTAAGGAGCAAGTGGTACTTACAAAAGCTCTGTTGGAAAAAGGTGCCAACCCCAATATAGCCGATGTAAATAAAACAACACCTTTGCATTATGCTGTACTGCTGAAAAATAAAACCCTTATTGAATTATTATTGGATGCCAATGTAGATAGGACTTTAAGGGACAGCCGTGATAAAACTGCTTTAGATTATGCCTTAATGGATGACAACAAAGCTATCATTGAACTTTTGAAAAAATAATATTACCTATGAAAAACATTACTTTTGCCTTAATAGGTGTTTTTACCTTCATGAGTACCTTTTTATACAGTCAGACTTACACTACAGGTGTTATTGAACTGTTTAACGACCAAACTAATTTATATACAGCACAAATAGACGTTAGCAGCACTCTTGTTACCTTAACCTTAAGTGGACCAGATAATAAATATTTGGGGTTGGGATTTGATGCCATGAGCATGACAGCAGGAAAGGATGTGGTTATTTGGTTAAATGATGGCACTTTTAAATTAACCGATAGATCTTTTATAGGTGTTGGTAGTGAACCAGTAATGGATGCAGAACAAGATTGGACCATTGTTTCCAATACCACTTCTGGAGGACAAAGACAAGTGGTCGCAACAAGACTTCCAAATACTGGAAACCCTAACGATTATGTGTTTTCAACATCAGCTTCCTCTATAGATTTGGTATGGTCTTTTGAAGCTGGTACAGGATATATTATGGGTTGGCATGGAGCCAATAGAGGTTCTACAAGAGAGTCTTTTACCTTAGGCACCCAAGAGGTTGTAAAAACCGAGTTTTCTATTTATCCTAACCCAAGTAAATCCCGTTTAAACGTCAATTTAAAAACCTTAAGCAATGATGCCAAAATTGAAGTACTGGACATACTTGGAAAAAAAGTTTATTCAAATTCCTTAAACACGTTACAAAATACCATTAATGTCTCTAAATGGCATTCTGGTGTTTATTTGGTTAGGATTTCCCAAGCGAACCAAGTGGTAACCAAACGGTTTGTTAAACAATAACAGATGTTTTTTAACATCGTTCTCAAACCATCACGTTTGTGCTTGATGGTTTTTTTATTTGATATAAAGATATAGGATACCTGTAAGTATGGCTATTCCAAAGCTAATTAGCGTTCCTATCAAAATATATTCTGTTAACTTTCTGTGTTTGCTTTCTTTTAAATCCCCAAACCTAAATACCGATTTTGCGGTTATTAAAAACCCAACAGCTTCCCAGTGATTTGTTATAATAAACACAAATACCAACATACGTTCCAACATGCCTATATATCTGCCAGCATCCTTTAAGGATTCATTTCCCGTTGTCAACTTTTCTATGTCCCATTTGCTAAATATGGTCATCATTATTATGGAAACAGGTTGTGTTAAAAAAAGCACACAAGTTATTAGCAACAAGCTGTTTTTGGTTACAAAATTTGCCAGATGAAAGTTGTTGTCCGTAAATAGAAAGTAAGCAACAAAAATTACTGTTATATGTAATAACTGATCTAAAAAAAACCATAAACGCTTTGTTTTTTTCTTTTGAAATGTGAGCTTTAATACATCTATCATAAAATGGGATATTGTAATACCTACAACAACAGGCCATAAGGACAGGTCCCAAAGAAGTAATACCAATAAGAGGAAATGAATGGCAATATGGGCATATAGTACAGGGGATTTTAGCTTCTTTTTTTCTTTTTTCTTGATTGATTTTTTTGTTTGAAAAACAAAATCGCCAATTAAATGAGCCAAGAAAAGTTTAATTAAAAGTATCATAATTCCTTAGATATTTTTTGTTGATACATGTTGTTAAGCTCTAATACCTCTTCCAAATTAGCACGTTTTTGCCTTCTGCTTATAGTATTTTGGTTAATGCCCAAACGTTTTCCCAATTCTTCTTGAATGGCATTGGGATGTTCTAAACTCAATTTTACAATTTCGGCTTGATGGACTGTCCATCGATCCATACTTATGGCAGCCAATTTAAAATATAAGTTTAATTCTTGATCTAAAGTTTTATTGGAAGTTTTTATTTTAAGGCTTTGTTTGCTTTTTTTTAGGGTTTCTAAAGTTGTTCCAGAATTTAGAAATGCTTCTCCTTGAGATTCTGTTACAAACTCACCACTATACGTTTTAGATCCAAGGCCTATGGCAAGCCTGACATCCAAACCCTTTATGGTTTTTATACAAGCTTTGATATATACGGCAGCTTCAAAACTTTTTTCAACCTGTTTTATTTCTATTTGAAAACTATCACCTCTATAAATTTCCCATAACGAATGGTCCTTTTCTATGGTCGCTAAAGCATTTTTTAATGTTTGCAACCATAATTTTGGGTTGTTTAAGGATCTTGATTTAATGATGTCTCCTGTTATTACACTGGTCATGGGTCTTGTTGCCATTCTTGCTTTTTTATATGTGATAATTTAAAATATTCTTTAATTATGTGATAATTTAAAATATCCTTTTATTACGTGATAATAAAGATAACTTGTTTTGTTTAAAAAGCAAATAAATTTCTTGAAAATTAATAATTTCAATTGAAAATCAGAGGGATATAACAATTAAAGTTCAATTTTCACCTTGTAAGGTTCCAAGATATGTAAGTAGTTTTCTGCTGCAAAGGTTTTATGGTTAAAGTTAAACACTTCGTGTCTGTTTTCTTTAGATTTTATAAGTTCAATGGCTTTTAAAAAACGTCTTATTTCTATGGAATTGCTTAAAATTAAACCAGGAACAGCCACAGATTCATTATCGTCGTTTTTGGCAACCATGGTAAAATAGGAGGAGTTGCAATGTTTCACGTTTCCTGTTCGTATGTTTTCTGCAATAACACGAATGCCCACAACCATAGAAGTATTGCCAACATAGTTCACAGATGCTTTCATGGTAACCAATTCACCAATTTCAATAGGATTGAGAAAATCGACAGTATTAACAGAAGCAGTTACACAATACGCTTCAGAGTGTTTGGATGCACAGGCAAAGGCAATTTGATCCATTAAATTAAGAATATAACCACCATGAATTTTGCCATTAAAATTGGAATGGGATGGTTGCATTAGCTCAGAGATTGAAATACGTGAATTTGCTGCTGGTTTGTATGTTTTTTTCATTTAATAGCGTCTGTTACTGCGTTCTTTGTCTTCTTCCACTTTAGTTATAAAGTATTTTGTGTCTCCAAGCCAGAAAATCTTGCTATAACGTTCAAAGTAATGAAGTTTTACGTATTTTCCTTGTAAATCCTTTAAGTCCTGAATGACCTCTTTTTCTTTATCTTCAACTGAAAACTCAAACAATTGTGCTTAGGAAACGCCTTGACTTATTTCGCCTTCCCATGTTTTTATGAGCACACCTTTACTGCTAAACTTAACCAGTTCGCCAGCACGAATCCCTTCGCTATAGCTAGCAAAATAAATAAAGGCAAAATAACCTGCCAAAGCTAGAATAAGTACGACACTAAATTTTATTAAAAATCTTTTCATGGGATTTGCAGTTTAATCGTCTGTGTTTTCGGCTCTTTTTAAGAGTTTTTCATTTTGTTGTTTACTGGCTTTGGCACCTAAGGTTTTTAGTGTTTCCACGCGCTTTATTAAGTTTCCTTTACCAGTAAGCTTTACCATGGCACTCTCGTAGGATTTTTGAACTGTGCCAATTTGGTTTCCAACTTTAATAAGTTCTTCGGTTAAATTAACAAAAGAATCGTAAAGTCTACCTGCTTGTGTGGCAATTTCTATAGCATTGGCTTTTTGTTTTTCGTTTTGCCACATGCTGTCAATGGTTCTTAAAACGGCCAACAATGTTGTAGGTGTTACAATTATGATGTTTTTTTCGAAGGCATCCGAATACAGTGCAGGATACTCCATAGATGCAATGGCAAAGGCCGATTCTATTGGTATGAACAACAACACAAAGTCTGGACTGTCCATCTCATAAATTTGATGGTAATTTTTTTCGCCCAATTCATTAACGCGTTTTCGTACAGAAAGCAAGTGGTTTTTTAAGTGCGTGGTTTTTTCGGCATCTTCCACTTCATTAATATAACGTTCATAAGCCACTAGGGACACTTTGGAGTCCACTATCAATTTCTTGTCTCCTGGTAAGGAAATGATAACATCTGGCATGACACGCTTTCCTGTTTCTGTGGTAAAGCTTTGTTGCACAAAATATTCGCTGTCTTTTTTTAATCCACTGCGTTCCAGCACACGTTCCAAAACCAATTCGCCCCAATTTCCTTGCATTTTGGTGTCTCCTTTTAAGGCTTTGGTTAAATTGCTGGTCTCTTTGCTCATCTGTTCGTTAAGCTCTTTTAGACCTAAAATCTGTCTACGTAAATCGGCACTTCTGGTAATGTCTTCTTTGTTGGTTTCTTCTACGCGTTTTTCAAAATGCTTGATTTTTTCTTCCAAAGGTTTTAAAATGGCATCTAGGTTGTCTTTGTTTTGTGAGGTAAACTTTTTGGATTTTTCGTCCAAAATCCTATTGGCAAGATTTTCAAATTCCTTGGAAAATTTTTCCTGTAGTTTTTCTACTTCGGCCTTTTGTTCTTTTATTTTTTCCTGAAGATTTTCAAATTCTGTATTGCGTTTGGTTAATTCAGAGCTTAATTGGTCTTTTTCATTTCGGATGTCGTTGCGTTCCCCTTCAATTTTACTTGAATGCTGTTTTAAGTCCTCGATGATTTGATTTAATTGCTTAAGGCGTTCTTCCAAAGTGCTTAATTCCCCTTTGCTTTTCAGTTTTGCAATGGTTAGGCCAATGTATGCGCCAATGCCTCCAGAAACCAGGATGGAAATAATGAGAATGATGTTGTCGTTCATGAATTGTAATTGAATTTTATCAAAGATAGTTAATTTGTCATTCAGAGCGAAGCGAAGAATCTTAAATGAGGCACATTAAAAAGTTCAATAATAAGTTATTTTTTCACCCTAAAACTTCCTGTATGTTTGTTGAAAACAATTAAGTCTTCTGGGAAAAGCGAGTTAAAAACCCCCTTGGAAATAAGGTTGCAAGGTGCATCTGTGATAACCGTTTCTTGTGTCATCACAATCATTTTATCACAAAGTTGGATGGCTAGATCTATTTCATGGGATGAAAAGAGAATGGTTTTGTTGGTCTCTTTTACCAATTTTTGAAGTAGTTTTAAAATATATGCTTTGTGGTACATGTCCAGATGTGTGGTTGGTTCATCCAATATTATTAAATCTGTGTCTTGAGCCAAAGCACGAGCAATCAAGACTTTTTGAAGTTGCCCATCGCTTAGTTCAAAACATTTTTTGTGTTTTAAGGTTTCAATATTGGTTAGACTTAAAGCTTGATGAATGCTTTCCATATCTTTGGTGTTAAGGTTTCCTACCCAATTGGTATATGGATGTCTGCCCAAAGCCACCAATTCAAAAACAGATAGGTTTTTTGAAGCAATAGGCTCTGTTAATACCAAGCTCATGGATTTTGCAAGTTCTTCGGAAGTATAATTTGAAAGTAATTTATTGTGAATGTAAATGTTTCCTTTTAAACTTTCCTGAACATTGGTAAGTGTACGTAATAAAGTGGATTTACCAATCCCGTTGGCACCAACCAAACCTATTAGCTCACCTTTTTGTAGCTCGATTTGAATATTTGAAGCTATTATAGTAGGAACTTTCTTGGACTTATAACCTATGGAAAGTTGTTCGGTTTTTAAAATGATATGTTGATTTGTATGAGCCACGAATTCACGATTTGTTTTTCTTTCCTATTTGTTCTATTTCCGATACTTTTTAAAAAATCATTTTACGTTTTCTAACCAACAACCAAATAACCACTGGAGCACCAATTAAAGAGGTTATGGCATTGATAGGCAAGGTGTAATCACTAGTTGGTAATTGTGCAATGCTATCGCATATAAGCATGATAATGGCTCCAAACAAAAATACAGCAGGCAACAAAATTTTATGGTTTGAAGTATTGAATACTTGTCTGGTAATATGAGGAATGGCCAAACCAATAAAAGCAATTGGTCCAGCAAAAGCCGTTATGGTTCCTGCCAACAAACTGGTAGCCAAAATAATTACGAAACGACTTTTTTTAATGTTCAAGCCCAAACTTTTAGCATAATTTTCACCTAACAATAAAGTGTTCAATCCTTTTATGGATAATATACTTAAAAGCATTCCAAAACAATAAACAATTAAAAAAATAAAAAGCTCGTTCCAGGACAGATTGCCCAAACTGCCAAAGCCCCAAAAAATGTATTGCTGTAATTGTTCAGCAGAACTAAAATAGGAGAGGACACTTACAATAGCAGCTGTTATGCTGCCAAACATGAGTCCTATAATTAAAATGGCCATAGTGTCCCTTACTCTGGAGGAAACCACCAAAACAGCAAGCAGCACTAAAAAACTTCCCAAACTAGCAGCAATAACAACACTCCATTTGGAGATTAACAACGAGGCAAACATACCACCAAATATTCCTGATCCTAAAATAACCAAAGCAACTCCCAGGCTGGCTCCAGAACTAATGCCCAAAACAAAGGGTCCAGCTAATGGGTTTCTGAATAAGGTTTGCATCAATAATCCAGAAATGCCCAATCCAGAACCAACCAGAATGGCTGTAATGGCTTTGGGCAACCTATAATCTTGTATGATATAAGACCAAGATTCATGGTCCAAAGTTCCTATAAAGCTTTTAAAAACAGCTTGTATGGGAATGGAAACGGACCCTAAACCAATGTTCATAAAAAAGCAAATAATCAATATAAAGATTAATGCTATAAAGGATAAGGTGTATGTATTGGTTTTTGGCAATTAATGTAATGGTTTATAAAAATAAGGTTTATAATCTGCTAGCAAATCTGGATGACAAATTTTAATAATATCTTTTAAAACCAAATCTGGTCTGGCAATCCCTAATTCGTAATATAACACACCTCCAGTGCTACCAGTTGTGTTTGCAAAGGTATAAATGCTTTTGTTTTTATATGCATCGAATTTTGTATAATGTTGGTTGGAACTTTCCAAAGCTTCGTAGGAGGTGTAATAGGATGGGTTGATCCATATATCTGCATTTTTGGCTTTATCAAAAACCACCTCAAAATTTAAAGACAAACTTCCATTTCCTTTAGTGTCAGCCCAAAGATAATTAACGTTGGCATCCTTTAATATCTCTGCTTCAGTACTAGTGCCATTGGGCAAATACCAGATGTCCTTGTGCATGGCACCACTTAACACACTTGGTTTGCTTTTGGCATCCAAAGCTATGGATTTAGCTTCTAAATAATTTTTTTCAATGGTATTGAAAATAGAATCGGCTTTCTGTCTTTTGTTAAAAAGAACACCAAAAAACTTAATCCATTCTGCTTTTGCCAATGGGGAATGTTCTATCCAATCGCCATTGTAAATAACCGGAATCCCAGATTTTTTTATGGTTTCTAAAGTTTTATTGTTTCCATCTATGCCAAAACCTATAACCACTTCTGGTTGTATTTCAAGTAACACTTCAGTATTGATGCCTTCGTTTTTCCCCAACTCCCTAACTTTTCCCTTATCAACCCTGGAGCGCGTTTTTTCAGAAGAAATATAATCTGTTCCAGGAAAACCAACCAAACTCTTTTCAACGCCCAATAATTCCAGGGCTGGAATGTGTGTAGTGGAAGTAACCACTATTTTTTTTACAGGAATAGTAATAATACCATCAAAGTCATCATTGTTTAAAGTGATTTTGGGCAACATGTTTTTATGGACCAAGGCATACCGATACGTTTTTTCGGCATTTGGCCAGGGACTGTTAATGGTTAAGGTGCTGAAATTTTCATGATGCGTTATTTCAAATCCTTCAGCATAGGACAATGGTACTTTGGATACATCTGTTATGGTAACAGATTGAGAATCTTTGTTTTTGCAGTTGAAAAGCAGCAAACAAACACCTAAAAATAAATATCGCGAAATCATAAATTGTGTAACTTTTGTAACTGTCCATTATGGTATGGGTTTATATTTTTATAAAAAATAAAAACCATGAGAGACGGTTCAAATTTAACAATATATATAGTAGCAGGAATCATAATATTTCATTTTTTAGTTGGGTTTATTTATCTTATCTACAAACTCAATAAGAAAAAGTAATCTTTTTATAGAAATACATTTTTATTCCATTACTTTTGCAGAGAATTTTGGTTTGATGTTGCCACAAAGAATTTTTTTCGAGGATTGTTTAAAAGGTCCCCAAACAAGTTCGGGATGGTTTCGCCAATTAAAAGGGAATCAAGTGAAAAGCTTGTTGATTACAGATTGCCGATTGAAGGACAACGGGTTCCAAAATCAGTAATCAAAAACAAATCATCAATCTTCATTCTTGAACTGTTCCCGCAACTGTAAGCTATTAAGCTTCATGTAAACTTCAATGTCACTGTCCGATGTTTCGGAATGGGAAGACCTAACATGAAGACGCAAGTCAGGAGACCTGCCAAATTCAACAAAAAATAAGTCAAACTTTCGGGACAAAAGTTGGGTATGAAATTCATGCTATTCTCGAGCAATTATTAATTGAAATGAACAAAAAAACATTTGTTTTTGGCGTACTTTGTGGTATGTCATTATTTACTGTTGCACAACAACAAGCCGTGTCAACAGAAGTAGAAACTTTAGAAGAAGTTGTAATAACAGATTCTAAATTTTATTTAAACCGTGAAAATTCCGGAAAGGTTATTACCAAAATAACTTCAGAGGAGCTTGAAAAGCAGCAAGGAAAATCGGTTGCTGAAATTATTAATGCAACAGCAGGAATTGAAATCAATGGTGCCAATAGCCAAGCTGGACAAAATTTAAATTACTATGTAAGAGGAGGAAAAAACCGACAGGTATTAATTCTTATAGATGGCATAGCTGTATCAGATCCTTCACAAATAGCTAACGATTACGATTTACGTTTATTAAATGCCAATCAAGTAGAATCCATTGAGATTTTAAAAGGTGCTTCCAGTACACTTTATGGATCTGGAGCTGGAACAGCAGTGATTAACATAAAACTGAAAGAAGCATCCAAAAAAGCGATATCTGCAAATTTTAAAAGTACTATTGGTACCAATCAGTCCCAAGAAGACACCAATTACAACTTAAATAACTTTCAAAATAATGTTTCTGTAAATGGTACTTTAAATAAGTTAAGCTACTTGGCGAGTTTTGGAAATCAGTATACAGATGGTTTGTCGTCTTTAGCAAATGGCACCGAAACAGATGTGTACAACGCCATTAATGGTAACTTGAAATTGGGTTATAGATTTTCTGAAGCGTTTAAAATGACAGTGTACGGAAGTTGGGATAAGTTTAAAGCCGATTTTGACGATGGGTTTGCTGGTATGGATTCCAACGACCTATCAACAACCAAACAACAGAGATACGGATTTTCGCCAGAATACACCTATAAAAAAGGGAGTCTCTCCTTGAATGCAGCCTATAATAAAGTAGAACGTGACATAGAATCCAGTTATCCTGCTTTATACAATGCTGAAAGTTTTACAGCCGATTTGTTTAACAGATATACTTTTAGCAAAACACTTTATACAGTTTTGGGTGTGCAGGTAAAACAAGACCATATGGAGAGTTTTACCATTCCTTTTGGTGGAACCGATTTTGAGCAAGGTATTGATCCGGAGATTGCCAAATATACAAATGTAGATCCTTATGCAAATGTGGTTTATGTCTCAGCATTTGGTTTACAAGTAAATGCTGGAGCACGTTTAAACAATCATAGTGAATATGGCAACCATGTGGTTTACAGTTTAAACCCTTCTTATAAAAAGGATTTTAATTTTGGCTATTTAAAAGGGTTGGCTAGTTATGGTACTGCCTATATTACACCTTCATTATATCAACTTTTTGATCCCATATATGGCAACAAGGACCTGCAGCCAGAAGAAAATGCCACGTTTGAGGTTGGAGCAGAAATTCATTTCAACGATAAAGCAACTGTAAGTGTGGTTTATTTTAACAGAAAGGAAGAAAATTTTATAGATTTTGTTGATTTGGGAAGTTGGGTTTATCAATATCAAAATGTTAATGAAAACTTTACGGCAAGTGGTATTGAATTTGTTGCCGATTATAATATTACAAAAGCATTAAAACTTTCGGCAAATGCCACTTATACAAAGGTGGACGAAGATTTAAGTTTAAGAATTCCAGAATTGAAAGTAAATGGTTTGTTGGGCTATCAGCTTTGTGAATCAACCTTTATGAGTGTTTCTTACCAGTTTACAGATAGTAGAACAGATTCATTTTATAATAACATAAGCTATATGAATGAAGAGGTTAATTTAAAAAGTTATAACCTGTTGGATTTTTATGTGAGCCATAACATTTTAAATAATAAAATGACTCTTTTTGCTAATGTTACAAACATTTTAAACGAAGATTATCAAGAATTGTATGGCTATTCTACAAAAGGCAGAAATGTGAATATTGGATTTAGTCTTACTTTGTAAGTATAATTGAATTTGTCAATCAGAAACCTACCTGTCTCCCGACAGGTAGGTACAACTGAAGCATCATTCATTTAGTTAAAATGAGATTCATCACTTTTTTTTGAATGACATTGCTATTTTCCATCAATATACATCCTGTTTTTTGTCAAAGTGAAATCCTTGCTATCTCCAACCAGTTCCAGGTTGCTAAACGGTTGCAAGGACATCTTACCAGTATCAACAATATGTTGTAAAGCAATGGCCAACAGAGTTTCATCAGGATCTCCTAAAGTCCCTAAATTCCCATACGTCTCCTTAGCAGGGAAATTTGGATAAAGACCATCAATATAGTCTGTGTTTCCAACAGCATTCAGTGTTTTTAAAACCAAGGGTTGCATGGCATAGGTATGTGTTGGGTTAATATTTTGACCACTAAAATCGGGAGAATCGTAAAGGGTTATGGAGGCTTGGTACTTTCCAGTGGTAGCTGTTCCAATTTGTATAACCTCAATATATGGATTTAAACAATTAATCACCAATTCACTGGCAGAAGCAGTGCTTTTGGATGTAAGTACATACACCTTTCCAAGATTTAAGCTGTTTAATGGTGTGCCATCATCATTATTTGTAAACGTGTAAATTAAAGCATTTGGATCCAGTTGCGATTGTATGTCGCTATTCCATTGTTGTGTTGCAAAAGTCTGTCCTGTAAATTGTCCGGTAATCATACTGGATAATAAAATAGCAGTATTAACAGATCCACCGGAATTGTATCTTAAATCCAGTACCAAATTCTGAATGTTTTGGGATTGAAAATAATTAAAGGTATCGTTTAATTGCGAATCAAAATCCCTTGTAAACCCATTATACATTAAATAGCCCACATTTTGATCTGCAACTTGCAGAACTTGTTTGATGAAAATAGGGTTTTCTGTATATGGTGATTTTGTTAGGTTCACACTCGTGTTGGTTGGTACTACAAAATCATCTTCGATCTCTGGTGTGCCATTATCATTATAGGTAGCAAGATTAATAGTGTAATTATTTGGGCTTAATAACTGTCTGTAATTTTCTAGGTTTAACGAGACACCATTTACTGCATTAAAAATCATACCTCGTTGTATGCCTTTGTTTTCAGCATCTGTATTTGGTAACACATAACGTACATAAGCAAAAATATCATTGCTGGTACTGGAAAACCTCACCAGGCCAAACTCCATGCCGTTATTGTAGGTGGTTCCGTTTAGTTGTTGTTGTAATTCTATGTAGTTATCGGTTATCCAACTAAACCTATCTATGGTTTGTCTTTGGTACATAAGACTTTCAAAACAGTCTTCGGGAGCAGTAAAACTATTTAAAAAGGTTTCGTATTCAGAAGCTGTAAATCGATCATCTGCTAAATCTGGTACGTTATCTTTATACAAGTAATACCTGTTTAAACCTTTCCAAACAAAGTCGTTTAGGTCTTTCGTGGAAATAGGATTATCGTCCAAATCTTCAAAGCAACCTACAGTTATTAAGGAAATAAAAAATAATATGAAGAGTAATTTTAGGTTTTTCATAATTATAGCAAGGCTTTTCTAACTTTTAACAGGAATAAAAATACTTACTTTATCTTAGACTAAAAATTTTTTGTAACAAAACAATACATGTATCGTCGTAATAGTAAACAGGCATAAACCAACTGTTACAAACCAAACAAAACTATGACACAGGCAGAATTTTTACATATTGTCATGCCTTTTAAAGACAAAGTATTTCGTTTAGCAAAACGCTTGCTGGTTTCTAAAGAAGAAGCTGAGGACGCTACACAGGAAATTTTGTTGAAACTGTGGAATAATAAAACAAAAATTGAGGAATATAAAAATGTGGAAGCATTTTCTATGACGATGACAAAAAATTTTTGTTTGGATAAATTAAAATCAAAACATGCACAAAATTTAAAAATTGTACATAGTAATTATCAAGACAACAACACGTCTTTACAAAAACAAATAGAATTAAACGACAGTGTTGATTGGGTGGGAAAAATAATAGAAAATTTACCTGAACAACAGAAAATGGTCATTCAATTAAGGGATATAGAACAATATGAATTGGATGAGATTGCAAAAATGTTGGATATGAACAACACTGCAGTTAGAGTGGCTTTGTCCAGAGCGAGAAAAGCAATAAGAGAACAATTAACCAATACGCATAGTTATGGCACCAAATAAAATAGAAAAGTTACTAGAAAAGTACGAAAATGGGGAAACAAGCCTAGCCGAAGAGCAACAGTTAAAAAGCTATTTTTCACGAGAAACCGTTGCGCCTCACTTAGAAATGTACAAACCTATGTTTGCCTACTTTTCAGTAAATCAAAAAGAAACGTTTACCAAAACCGTTCCATTAAAAACCAAAAGAATCTTTAATTACAAGTGGATTTCGGTTGCAGCTGTGGCAGTTCTTTTATTAGGTTTCTATTTTAGCATGCCACTGTTTCAAGAAGATGACGATCTAGGAACTTATGACGATCCTATGATGGCTTATAACGAAGTGGTTAAATCTTTGGAGTTAATTTCCACCAGTCTTAATAAAGGCACCCAAAAAATAAGTTATCTCAATCAAGTGGAAACAGG
This sequence comes from Xanthomarina gelatinilytica, assembly GCF_000348685.1. GTDB lineage: Bacteria > Bacteroidota > Bacteroidia > Flavobacteriales > Flavobacteriaceae > Xanthomarina > Xanthomarina gelatinilytica. Next base: position 62,716 of record NZ_ANLA01000014.1, read on the forward strand.
CATGTCTAAAGTTAATTATCTAGGCGAAATGGAAACCAAAAGCAAAATTATATTTAAATAAACCTCCTTTACGCCAAGCTTAAAGGACTAAACAATGAACAAAAAATGAAATCGATTAATAATTTAAAAACAAGTAAAATGAAAAATAAAGCAATCCTTTTTTTAATGGCTATCATGTTATTGCCATTAACATCCATGGCACAGGATATTTTTGCCAAATACAGCGAAAATCCAGATGTAACGTATGTGTCCATTAAACCAAAAATGTTTCAAATGTTAGCTAAGATGGACATCAATTCTGATGATCCTGAAGCTCAAGAATACATTAAAATGGTTAATAGTATAACCAGTTTTAAAGTGATCACTACAGATAACAAAGCCATTTCCAGTGATGTATCCAAATGGGTTCAATCCAGAAAAAGTTCTTTAGAGGAATTAATGGTTGTAAAAGACGATGGCGTAAACATGACTTTCTATGTAAAAGAAGGTAGAGACGCAGATCATGTGAGCGAATTCCTTATGTTTGTTGATGGTTTAAGTGCTGTTACCAAAGACGCAAATATTAATATGAATGGCGAAAAACGAGAGTTTGAAACCGTTGTGGTGTCTTTAACGGGAGATATAGATTTAAACCAAATATCGAAACTTACCCAAAAAATGAACATTAAAGGTGGTGAACATTTAGAAAAACAAGAAAAAAAATAATTCCATGAATCCATCAATCAAATTAACATTTTTTAGCTTACTGGCATGTATCATGCTGGTAAGTTGTAATAATGGGGAATCTTTACAAACGTATTTTGTAGATAATCAAGAAACACCAGACTTTATTTCTGCCGATATTCCTACAACCATTGTGGAATTGGATCAAACCACCTTAACAGAGGACCAAAAGGAAGCATATAATTCGGTTAAAAGATTAAATTTTTTAGGATTTAAACTTACCGAAAACAACCAAGATGCCTATGCCCAGGAACTTTCAAAAGTAAAATCTATTTTAAATGACAAAAAGTACATTGAACTTATGGAGTTTAACGATAGAGCTGCAAAAGTAGTGGTTAAATATATAGGTGATGATGATGCAGCCGATGAATTTATTGTGTTTACCAGCTCCAAGGATATGGGCTTTGGGATTGTAAGAATTTTAGGAAACGATATGAGACCTGAAAAAATGGCAACCTTAGTTAATGCCATACAAAACGCAGATATAGACAGCTCGCAATTAGAAGATATTGCAGGATTTTTTAAATAACAACCTTTATAACACCCTTTCAACAGGCTTGAAAGTAATAAAAAAGGCTTCTAAATAATTAGAAGCCTTTTTTGTAAATTATAAAATATCCTCTTCGTTTAGGGCTGAAACGGTTTCCTCTGCAACCTCCTGACTTTTTTGTTCTTTTTCAAATAATTTTTTGTTGGTGAACAGATTAAAAACCACCAATAAGAACAAAACCAATAACACAGCAACAATCACATAATTATCCAGAATACCAATTATCCCAGAGATAGAAAACCCTAAAACCACCACAGTACAGAGAATTAGCGATTGTTTGTCTGTAAGTATCATGTTATATTCCTGTATAGTTACTTGGTGTAATGGCTTTTAATTCTTTTTTAATGGCATCTGAAACCTCTAAGGTATCAATAAAGTTTGAAATGGAGGTTTGAGTGATTTTTTCGTTGGTTCTGGTCAAACCTTTTAAAGCTTCATAAGGATTTGGGTACGCCTCACGACGTAAAATGGTTTGAATGGCTTCAGCCACAACAGCCCAATTGTTTTCTAAATCCTCTGCAAACTTACTTTCATTTAGCAATAATTTGTTGAGTCCTTTTAAAGTGGATTTAAACCCAATAAGTGTATGCCCAAAAGGCACACCTACATTACGTAACACAGTACTATCGGTTAAATCTCGCTGTAATCTGGAAATAGGAAGTTTGGCTGATAAATGCTCAAAAACGGCATTGGCAATACCCAAATTACCTTCGCTATTTTCAAAATCTATTGGATTTACCTTATGTGGCATGGCACTACTGCCAACTTCACCAGCTTTAATTTTTTGTTTAAAATAATCCATGGACACATAGGTCCAGATGTCTCTATTTAAATCAATTAAAATGGTATTGATGCGTTTTATGCAATCAAACAATGCAGCCATGTGGTCGTAATGTTCAATTTGTGTGGTTGGAAAAGAGTGTTGTAAACCTAGTTTTCCTTGCACGAAATTTTCCCCAAAAGCTCTCCAGTCTATATGTGGATAAGCCACTTTATGAGCATTGAAATTTCCAGTGGCTCCACCAAATTTTGATGCACTTGGAATATCGTTCAACAAATTAAATTGCTCTTCCATTCTTACAACAAAAACGTTAATTTCCTTTCCTAAACGCGTAGGGGAAGCCGGTTGTCCATGGGTTCTGGCTAACATTGGTATCTGTTCCCATTCCTTGGAAAGCTCTTTAAGTTTGTTTAGAAGTATGTTGAATTCTGGAACATACACCTGATTCATGGCCTCCTTGATACTTAAAGGAACTGCTGTGTTGTTTATATCTTGTGAGGTCAACCCAAAATGAATAAATTCCTTGTATTCTGAAATGCCCAAACCATCAAACTTTTCTTTTATAAAATATTCAACAGCTTTCACATCGTGATTGGTCACTTTTTCAATTTCCTTAATGGCAGAAGCATCTATGGTTGTGAAATTTTTATAAATAGCCCTTAAATCTTCAAACAAACCAGTGTTGAAGGTTTTTAGTTGTGGTAAAGGCTGTTCGCATAAAGCAATAAAGTATTCAATTTCTACTTGAACACGATATTTTATTAAAGCTTCTTCAGAAAAAAATGGTGCCAATTCGTTTACTTTATTTCTGTAACGGCCATCAATAGGAGAAATAGCATTTAAGGATGTTAAAGACATGTGTTGTGTTGGTTTTGTGCATTTTCACTACCGTTTGAATGCAAATTTGAAAGCTGCAAAGATAAGGAAATCATTAACGATAGACGCTTAAAGCATAACGATTTTTTTCTATTTTTATAACATATTCCTATAGGATTTTTAAATTTTTTGAACCTATTTTTTTATTTTCTTTAAAATATGTTTTGCTCTTGCTTTAAAACCGGAACTTTGCATTTGGAAATCCCGTTCTAAAATGAGCGCCAACTCTGGATGGATCCATTCAACATCTTTTCCAAACAAGTAAAGCGTGTTCATGGAATAGGCTTTGGGAGCAATTTTTTCATCGTTTATCATGTAATCAAAACACGTTTCAATAATCCGTTCTTTATGTTTGGCTTTTAAGGTTTGTTTTAAGGTATTTTGCTCTTTGGAGTAGTAAGCTTTTGCAACATGCTCACAAATTTTGGCTATGGGTCTTACAGCAGGATCTAAATGAACTTTGTGTATGTTTTCAGTAAACACATCCAGATAAGGTAAGAGCATTTCCAAATTTTCACCACATACAAATTCCAGGACCCAAGCAGCACGACAGGATATGTTATCATTTACCATAAATAGTATTTCCAATAATTCTGGCAACAAATCTGGGTTTTCAATAATATAATTGGCATAATGCAAACGCTTTTCCCGCGAATGGTTTACATAATTTAATTCGTTATAAAGTTGGTCTTTAGTCACTGGAAATTCATATTTTTAAGTTTTAAAAATAATTAAAATGAATCAACATGTAAAAATCATGTATTTATTATGTGTTTTGAATGCTAATTTTCAACATTCAAGGTTTTAAGAAACCATTATGTAACATAAAAAAAACAGAGATATGAAAATCATTAAAAAAATACTCATTCTATTGCTTGTGGTATTTGTGGTTGCACAATTTTTTGGGCCAGAGAAAAACGTAGGTGAATTGGCTTCCATTGAACCTTTTTTGTCAGAGACCAATCCACCAGAAAATATTAAGGCCATTTTAAAGGAAAGTTGTTATGATTGCCATAGCAATGTTACCAGATATCCTTGGTACAATAACATTACACCTGTTAATTATTGGTTGGCAGAGCATGTAAAAGATGGAAAAAAGCACTTTAACATGTCTAATTGGGAAGGCTTATCTACAAAGAAAAAGGACCATAAGTTTGAAGAATTAATAGAAATGGTTGAAGAAAAAGAAATGCCTTTGCCTTCTTATACTTGGACACATACCGAAGCCAAACTTACTGATGCCCAAATACAGGATATGGTTTCTTGGGCAAAACAAGTGCGATTTAAATATAGCTTGGAACCAAAACCGGAATAAAAAAATGTTAGTTGTGGTTTATAGATTTAGTGACTGCCACATTAACAAAATACATTCGAGTATTTGTGACAAAAAAACTTTTAATCATTGGTTATGTATGGCCAGAACCCAACAGTTCTGCTGCAGGAAGTAGAATGCTACAACTTATAGAGCTCTTCCTATCGTATAATTATACCATTACTTTTGCGAGTCCTTGTGCCAAAAGCGACAAGGCTTTTAATCTGGAAACAATAGGCGTGAAGCAAGTTGCTATAGAGCTCAACAATGTTAGCTTTGATGTTTTTGTAAAAACACTTGATCCACAAATAGTCTTGTTTGATAGATTTATGATGGAAGAACAATTTGGTTGGAGAGTGGCAGAGCAATGTCCTAATGCCATTAAAATACTAGACACTGAAGACTTACATGGTCTTAGAAAAGGAAGACAAGTGGCTTTAAAGGCAGGAGAATCGTTCAATTTGAATCATTTATACAACGACACTTCAAAACGTGAAATTGCAAGTATTTACAGGTGCGATTTAAGTTTGATTATTTCTGAAGCAGAGATGGACCTTTTGAAAACAGATTTTAAAGTTCCAGAATCTTTGTTGCTATACGTGCCATTTTTACTTAACCTCCTTTCGACATCTAAAATTGAAAAGCTTCCTAATTTTCAAGAAAGACAGCATTTTATAACGATTGGGAACTTTCTTCATGAGCCTAATTTCAATGCTGTTTTATATTTAAAGGAAACCATTTGGCCTTTGATACGTAAACAGTTGCCTAAGGCAGAATTACATGTTTTTGGAGCTTATTCGTCTCAAAAAGTGACCAATTTGCATAATGAAACCCAAGGTTTTTTAATTAAAGGGTTTGCTGAAGATGTATCCAAAGTAATGGAAAAAGCAAAGGTGTGTTTGGCTCCCATTCGTTTTGGAGCAGGCTTAAAAGGAAAGCTGGTTGATGCCATGATGTCTGGAACACCATGTGTTGTCACATCAGTAGGAGCTGAAGGAATGTTTGGTTCTTTAAAACCCAATGGTTTTGTGGTGGATAACCCTAAAGATTTCTCCTATAAAAGTGTGAAATTATATCTGGATGAAAAGTTATGGTTTGAAAAACAACAAAACGGTTTTGAAGTTTTAAATAAACGTTTTCAAAAAGCGTCCTTTCAAAACAATATATTGGAAAGAATAGAAGGGATTAGCATGCAACTGGAAACGCATCGATTAGAAAATTTTACAGGACAAATGCTGCAACATCAATACCTGCAAAGCACAAAATATTTAAGCAAATGGATTGAAGAGAAAAACAAATAGTAAGATGTTACTCTTTCCATTTAATGTTACAGCCAATACTTGGTTTTTGAGTATTGTTGTTGTTCTTGTTTTCTATTATGCAATTCAAGGCATGGCGCACATCTGCTCCTGTAACGGGAATATTGTTTTCAGGTCTGGAATCGTCCAGTTGCCCTCTGTAAGTCAATTTTAAATCTTGGTCAAACACATAAAAATCGGGTGTGCAGGCAGCTTGATATGCTTTTGCCACTTGTTGGGATTTGTCATATAAATATGGAAAAATAAAACCTTGCTCCAAGGCATTTTGTTTCATTTTGTCTGGTGCATCTTCTGGATAATTTTCAACATCGTTGCTGGAAATAGCAATAAAATTCACCCCTTTGCTTTTGTAATCTTTCGCCATTTGGCTTATTTCTTTATTCACGTGTTTTACAAAAGGGCAATGATTGCAAATAAACATGATAACCGTTGCCTTTAAACCTTTTAGTTTTTCTAAAGAATAATTTTTTTCCGAAACGGTATCCAATAAATTAAAAGTAGGTGCTTTTGTTCCTAAAGGAAGCATGTTTGAAGGTGTTCTAGCCATATGTTGTAAATTTTATCTAAAAATATAAATTACAATTTTATAATCAATAATCCAAATGGAAAGGAATTACTTGGATATACTTATATTGCAACTTTATTTGTTTAAAATCAATATAATTTTCACTTAAAAAACTAACCAATCAAATTTTAAAAATGAGTGATACCATTCAGTTTGAAGACTTTGCAAAAATAGATTTACGGGTTGGAACCATTATAGAGGTAGCCAATTTCCCTGAAGCTAGGAAACCAGCTTATCAGTTAACCATAGATTTTGGTGAATTGGGAATAAAAAAAACCTCTGCACAAATAACAACACTTTATAAAAAAGAAGAGTTGCTGCAAAAACAAATCGTAGCCGTTGTAAATTTTCCAAAAAAACAAATTGCCACTTTTATGAGCGATTGTTTGGTTTTAGGAGCAGTAAATGGACAAGATGTTGTTTTGTTGAACCCTGAAAATAAGGTGAAAAACGGCACACCAGTCTCATAAATTCATGTTGGAACTTGATAAGGTAAAAATTAATTTCGATAATCAAAGCCTTTGGGTATTAAACATAGCCTTGGCAGTGATTATGTTTGGTGTAGCTTTGGGGATAAAACCAGGGGATTTTAAACGCTTGTTCAAACAGCCCAAACTGGTGTTGATTGGGGTGTTGCTACAATTTGTTTTATTGCCATTGATTACTTTTTTACTGGTTTTAATTATACAGCCGCAACCAAGCATAGCTTTGGGTATGATGATGGTTGCAGCTTGCCCTGGAGGTAATATTTCCAATTTTATGACGCATCTTGCCAATGGAAATACAGCACTATCGGTTAGTTTAACTGCGTTTGCCACTTTTATTGCTGTGTTTATGACGCCATTTAACTTTCAGTTTTATGGTTATTTGTATGAGCCAACCTCTTTACTGTTAAAAGAAGTTCAGTTAAATCCTTTGGAATTATTGGAGCTTGTGGTTGTTGTATTAGGAATCCCTTTGGTCTTGGGTATGTTGTTTCGGGCAAAAAACGAAAACTTGGCAATATTAATTTCCAAACGTTTAAAACCATTATCTATTTTAGTGTTTGTGGTGATAGTTGTTATAGCTTTTAACAATAATATTGATGTATTCAATACCTATGCACATCATGTAATTGGTATTGGAGTCCTGCATAATTTTTTGGCCATTTTACTTGGTTTTATGGTTGCAAGAGCCTTTAAGCTGTCATATCAAAATCAAAAAACATTGGCTATAGAAACTGGAATTCAAAATTCTGGATTGGGATTGCTGCTCATTTTTACTTTTTTCAATGGTTTGGGAGGAATGGCCATTATGGCTGCATTTTGGGGCATATGGCATATAGTTTCAGGCTTGGTTATCTCTTATTATTGGTCTTATAAAGAAAAGAAAATATTGGAAGTATCTTGAAAAAACTTTGGTTACATATGGTTAGGGTTTACCTTAGCATGGGACTTTTTTTTTATTACAAAAAAATAAGTGTTGTTAAGGAAGAAGGTATTCCTAAAAACAAACCTATTTTGTTATTGTCCAACCACCAGAATGCTTTAATTGATGCTTTATTGATAGCTACCACTTCTGGAAGGTTTTCTTATTTTTTAACGCGAGCTAGTGTGTTTAAGAAAAAGTTGGTTTCAAAATTGCTATACAGTGTAAACATGTTACCAGTATATAGGGTTAGGGATGGTTGGAGTACCATAAGTAAAAACAATTACATATTTAAAACTTGTACCCAGAAGCTTAAAAACAACGAAGCAGTTGCGCTTTTCCCTGAGGGGAATCATCATATAAACAGATCGGTTAGGCCCTTAAGCAAAGGGTTTACCCGAATTATTTTTGAAACCTTGACCACATACCCGGAATTGGATTTGCAGTTGGTTCCTATTGGTTTAAATTACAAAGAAGGGACTACTTTTGGAGATAGCGTGGCCTTGTATTATGGCAAACCCATTCCAGCAAGAACCATGGTTTCTACATTTTCCAATCAAGAAATAGTAGCTTTAAGACACATTGTACAAGAAAAATTAAAGGGCTTAACCACACATATAGATGCAGAGGTTTACAAGCAAACCATTGAGAAATTAAACTTGTTGCAGGTTGATTTTTTAAATCCGATAGCAGTTAACAAATGTATTGAATCACATTTCAAAGATTGTCAAAGTACAGCAAAAACCAATAACAACGTAATCAAGCAAATTTTTAGGGGTTTACTCGTTTTAAGTCTTTTTGTGCCTGTATTCATTTGGAGATATTATGTAAAGCCTAAAATAGTCGAGGTAGAGTTCATTGCTACATTTAGGTTTGCCATTGCCATAACCTTGGTGCCTATTTGGATGTTGCTTTGTGCTGTATTTATGGCATTTTATTTTGGGTTTGTCTATGCCTTGGTCTATTTTATAACTGTCTTGATTATAGCTTTGCTAAGTGTCAAATTGTAATTTTTATGTATAAAAAAAGCCACTACGGAGTAATGGCTTTTTAGGTATAAGTTTTGTTTTTTAAATGTCGTCAAAATCCACATCCGTAAATTTTTCAGTAGAAGAGCCATCCACAGACGTTTCCACTGTGTCTGTATCATATTCTTTTTTAAAGTCTTTTTGATGACGCTCACTGATGACTTCATCTCCTTTTTCGTTAATGATATAATCTGTCATTTCATTTAAAATACTGTTGAACTCTGTAAAATCTTCTTTGTATAGATAGATTTTATGTTTTTTATAATGAAACGAACCATCATCGTTTGTAAACTTTTTACTTTCAGTAACAGTTAGGTAATAATCTCCAGCTTTAGTAGATCTAACATCAAAGAAATAAGTTCTTCTTCCAGCTCTTAATACTTTAGAAAAAATCTCTTCTTTCTCCATCATATCATTATTATTCATAATCGTATTGTTGTTTATAATAGTTTTCCAAAAATCTAAAAAAAAGAGTTACCAACCAACATTTTGTGTTATTTCTTTTCATTCAATTTACAACAAATGTTTAGAATTAAAACAACTTTTATTGTAACTAACTGTCCTTTAATAGTTATTGATTGGTTTCGCTTAATTGCTTTAAGTATAGATTTTTGTAGTAACCATCAGTGTTTATTAAGCTTTCATGATTTCCAGATTGTACAATGTTACCATCGTCCAGGACAATAATTTGATCGGCATTTTTAACCGAAGAGACTCTGTGGCTCACAATAATGGTTGTTTTACCTTGAGCCAAATCTTGCAGGTGCTTTAATATCTGTTCTTCGGTTTCTGTGTCTACAGCAGATAAAGAATCGTCAAACAATAAAATCTTTGGGTCTTTAATTATAGCTCTTGCAATTGAAATACGCTGTTTTTGACCTCCTGACAAGGTGATGCCCCTTTCTCCCAAAACGGTATCGTAGCCTTTGGAAAAGCCCATGATGTTATTGTGTACTTGTGCATATTTTGCAGCTTGAATAACTTCTTGGTCTGTAGCATCTTCTTTCCCAAATTTAATGTTGTTTTTTATGGTGTCAGAAAACAAAAAAGCATCTTGAGGTACATAACCAATGCTGTCCCTTAAACTGGTTAAATGAAGTTTGTCTATAGGTTTTTGATCTATGAGTAACTCGCCTTTATCAATATCATAAAGCCTTCCTATTAAATCTAAAATGGTGGATTTTCCCGATCCTGTTTTACCAATAATGGCCAAGGTTTTACCGTGTTCTAGTTTAAAAGAAATGCCTTTCAGGGCTTCAATATTCGTATCGTTGTAGGTATAATGTACATTTTTAAACTCAATGTCACCAATAATGTTTGAAGGTTCTTGGGCTGTATTGGTAATTTCCGGTGTGATTTTTAAAAATTCATTGATTCGCTTTTGGGAAGCTTCTGCTTGCTGGACAATAGAGGTTACCCAACCAACGGTTGCTACTGGCCAAGTAAGCATGTTTACATATATGATGAATTTTGTAATAACACCCAAGCTGATGTCACCATGAATATATTGAAGTCCACCCACATAAATTACAATCAGGTTGCTAATACCTATGAGTAAAATCATCATAGGGAAGAAGAAGGCGTTTACCTTTACAAGGTTTAATTGTTTTTGTTTGCTGGTTTCTGATAAATCATGGAAGTTTTTTGAGGTTATGGTTTCCAAACCATAGGCTTTAATGATGGAAATGCCACTAAAAGACTCCTGGGTTGAAGAGGATAAATGCGACAAATATTGTTGGACTATGGTACTTCTTTTATGTATTTCCTTACTTAACTTATAAATAATAAAAGACAATATAGGTAAAGGAATAATGGTGTAAAGCGTTAATAAAGGCGCTTGTTTGTACATAAAACCTATGGATATGGCAAATAAGGTAATGGTGTTGATACTGTACATAATGGCAGGACCTACATACATGCGTACACGCCCAACATCTTCACTTATTCTGTTCATTAAATCTCCAGTACGATTGTTTTTATAGAATTTTAAAGGCAGCACTTGGTAATGCTTATAGATTTCATTTTTTAAATCGTATTCTATGTATCGCGACACATTTATTATGGTTTGCCTCATAAAAAAGGTTAAAATACCAGTAATCAAGGCAGCTCCAATAATGTATACTATGTTTATTAATAGCTCTTTTTTAACAGTAGCAATATCTGAAACTTCACCTTGAAGGTATTCGTTAACCACATCAATGGAACTCCCAATAAGTTCTGGAGTGAACAAGAGAAAAATTTTAGAGACAATGGTTATTAGGATCCCAATAATTATTTGCCATTTATACTTAAAAAAATACTTGTTAAGATGTTGTAGCTCTTTCATTTAACTTATGGAAACAGATAAAGTTTTTAACAATTTCGCTTTTTAGCATTAATAATTTGTGTAAACCTTAATAATGGACTAATTTTGCACGTTGTTTTTAAAAAAAATCTAAAAACACAACCTATAACTTTAAAATATAAAAAAATGGTTACAGACGTTATCAACGCAAACGAACTTCACAAAGCTGATCCGGTTTTCGGTCAACTTTCATTCGATAATCATGAACAAGTTGTGTTTTGCAACGACAAAGATACAGGATTAAAAGCAATAATTGGAATCCATAATACTGTTTTAGGTCCAGCACTTGGAGGAACCAGAATGTGGAATTACACCAATGAATGGGAAGCTTTAAATGATGTGCTTCGTCTTTCTAGAGGTATGACATATAAATCTGCCATAACCGGATTGAACCTTGGTGGTGGTAAAGCCGTTATCATAGGAGATGCAAAAACTCAAAAAACGCCAGAGTTAATGAAAAAATTTGGTGAGTTTGTTCATTCTCTAAGTGGAAGATATATTACTGCTGAAGATGTTGGAATGGAAACAGCAGATATGGATTTGGTAAGACAGGTAACTCCTTATGTAACAGGAATATCCGAAGAGTTGGGAGGAGCTGGAAATCCGTCTCCTATTACAGCCTATGGCGTTTTTATGGGAATGAAAGCTGCTGCTAAATTTAAATTTGGTTCAGATGTCTTGGAAGACAAAACGGTTTTTGTTCAAGGTATTGGGAATGTTGGGGAAGCCCTTGTAGAACATTTAGTGGACGAAGGAGCCAAAGTAACCATAGCAGACATCAACCAGGAACGTTTGGAAGCCATCAGAAAAAAATATGGTGTTACCATTTATGGTGGAAGCGATTTATATTCAGAAGACATGGATATTTATGCGCCATGTGCTTTAGGAGCCACTATTAACGATGATACCATATACAAACTTAAAGCCAAAGTTATTGCTGGAGCAGCAAACAATCAGTTGGCTGTTGAAGAAAAACATGGTAAAATCCTTCAAGAAAGAGACATTGTATATGCACCAGACTTTTTAATTAATGCTGGAGGTATCATAAATGTGTACGCAGAGTTGGAAGGTTACGATAGAAAGGAGATTATGCGTAAAACCGAAAATATATACAATACTACCTTGGAAATATTATCAAATGCTAAAACGCATAACATCACAACCAACCATGCAGCTTTAAACATAGCTCAAAATAGAATTGATACAAGAAAAAAAGAGAATAAGAGATAATTCTTTAAAATAATATTATTTTTGCCAGGCGAGAGTTACAAAACTTTCGCCTTTTTAATTGAAAGCAGATTGTTGTTTATATAAAACAGGAATTTCATATAAAATTACACATTAAAGTTCTTTGTACATATGCTAAACAGAAGACATATTAGAATTAAAGTCATGCAAACTATCTATTCCTTTAAAGGAGGTGAAAGTGATAGTTTTGATAAAGAGCAAAAGTTTTTGCTACACAGTTTAGATAATATTTACAACTTGTATTTATTATTGATTTCCTTACTAATAGAAATCCAAAAAAAATCTGAAGATTACCTGGACAAAACCAGTAAAAAACACCTTGCTACCAAGGAAGAAAAAAATCCCAACAAAAAACTGGTAAACAACGAAGTGCTTTTAATGCTAAAAAACAATGTCTTACTTCAAGATGAATTGGAACAGAGAAAGATCTCCAATTGGGATTTGGATTCCGAATATGTGGATGTTATTTTCCGTGAAATATTGGCAAGCGATCTGTATGCTCAATACATGCAAACCAAAACCACCAGTTTTAAAGAGGATAGAGCTTTTGTGGTAGATATTTTTAGCGACATTATAGCTCCAAATGATAAATTATACGATTATCTGGAAGATAAGAACTTGACATGGATAGACGATCTTCCAGTGGTTAACACTGCCATTTTAAAACTTTTACGTAAAGTAAAACAAGACGCCTTGGCAACGTACTTTTTACCAAAACTCTATAAAGACCTGGACGATAAAGCTTATGCTATTGAACTGTTTAAAAAAACACTGTTAAACCAATCCAAATTTTCTGAAGTCATCAAAGGCAAGACCCAAAATTGGGACTCAGAGCGCATTGCCAGTTTGGATACGGTTTTATTGAAAATGGCTATTTGCGAAATCCAGAAATTCCCTTCTATTCCTGTAAAGGTAACCATAAACGAATATTTGGAAATCGCTAAAGAATACTCCACTCCAAAGAGCAGTATTTTTATAAATGGGATTTTGGATAAGTTGGTAAAAGAATATCAAGAAACCGATACCTTAAATAAAACAGGTAGAGGGTTGATGTAGTTAGAAATTATTATTACTTTTACAAATTAAATTAAACAAAAAAAATAATTTATCATGAAAAAAGCAATCTTAGGGTTATCAGCTCTTTGTTTCATAGCATTTTCATCTTGCAAAGAAGATGCTTCAAAAAAAATCAATGAAGAAAACGTTGCTGTAGCAGCAGAAAGAGATGCAAATTCTTCAAAATTTCCAGTAATTACATTTGATAAAACGGAACACGATTTTGGTGAAATTGAATCCAAACAAAACGTTGAAACTGTTTTCAATTATACAAATACTGGAGAAGCACCACTGGTAATAACAGATATTAAAAGTTCTTGTGGTTGTACAGTTCCTCAAGATTGGAGTAAAGAACCATTACAACCAGGGGAATCTGGTCATTTTACTGTAAAGTTTAATGGAACTGGAGCCAATAAAGTTTCTAAAACAGTTACCATTACTGCCAATACAGAAGCAGGAAAAGAAACTGTAAAAATCACTGCTTTTGTTAAACCAGATCCTAATGCACCAGTAAAACCAGCTCAAGCAAAAGCACCAGTTGGAGCCATGGGAGCACCAGCTGCCGTAAAATCCAGTACACAACCAGGTCACGAAGGTCATAACCACGATTAATTACATGGGAGAAGGAATTAGTAGTTTTTTGCCGTTTATTTTAATGTTTGTAGTAGTGTATTTCTTTATGATTGCACCTCAAATGAAACGTCAAAAACAAGAAAAAAAGTTTGCTGCCGAGTTAAAACGTGGCGATAAAGTAATTACTAAAAGTGGCATGCATGGAAAAATTGTTGAGTTAAACGATGCTGACTCCAGTTGTGTTATAGAAACACTTGCTGGAAAAATAAAATTTGACAAATCTGCCATTTCAATGGAAATGAGTAAAAAGTTGAATACTCCTGCAGAAACTAAAAAGTAAGTTACTACTTAAATATTATTATGAAAAGTCACTCAAATTTTGAGTGACTTTTTTATTAAACTTAAATAAATAATTCCGATATTGTTACTGTTATAGATTTATTATGCAAAAGTACTTACTATGCTTTTTTTTGGTATTTGTTAGCCACACCACAAGTTCTCAAGTTCTATTAACACTCTTGTTTGGAGAAAAACTCAATTCCCCAAATATTGAATTTGGTTTGGAAGGAGGCTATAATTGGTCTGACATTTCAGGCTTGGAAAGTTCCAATAGATTGGGCACCTTCAATTTGGGCTTTTATTTCGATTTTAAACTAAAAAATCAACTGTATTTATATACTGGAGTATTGGTTAAATCTAATTTGGGAATAGATGACTTAAGCTTATCTGATGTTGAAGCTTCAGGGATAGATTACATAGATGACCAAGGAAGTTACTCGCAAAGAATCAACTATTTTTTGGTACCTGCATTTGCAAAATATGTTTTTGATAATAAAATATACGTAGAAGCTGGACCACAATTTGGTTTGAGATATAAAGCTTTTGTAGAATATTATTACGAAAACGATGAGGTAGAGATTAGAATTAGGCAAGAGAATAAAAACAACATAAACCCAATAGAAGCTGGAGCAGGTTTGGGTGTTGGCTATAAGTTTAGTAAAACAGGAGGCCTATCGGTTGGTGTTAAATTTTTTCAAGGGTTTGTAAACGTGTACAAAGGAAATTCCAACACAAAAAACAATTCCTTATTTTTAAAAATGAATTTGCCAATTGGAGCCAAAAAGAGCGCAAATAAGCATAATGAAATGGAACCAAACAACAATTAACCTGTAAAAGATTAAAAATGAAATTATTTAAAACATGGGTATTATGTATTATGGGAGCTGTAAGTGTTAACACAGCATTTGCACAAGAGCCTACAATAAAAATTAGCCCAAAATTTGAAGCCTATAGGGATAGCTTAAAACAGGTAAAGTATGACCATATGTTTCCAATTTGGGGACAGAAAGCTTATTCCAAAGGATTCGATATTCCTTATCCTGTTGGTGCCATGGGCAATTTTGTTTGGATGGAGCAGGGGATAACCATATCCAATCTTCAATTAGGGATTCAGTCAAGCAATACAGATATAGGTTTAACTCCTGTTAACTTTATTGAATTTGGCAATAATACAAATACCTCCTACAGTGTTAATTTTCGACCAGATGTCTGGGTTTTTCCATTTTTAAATGTGTATGGACTTTTAGGATATGGACAGTCAACAACAGAGGTGAACATAGTCTATCCAATAAGTCTGCAATCCATTGTTAAGCAAAATATATCAACTTATGGTATAGGAATTATGGCTGCAGGAGCAGTAGGTCCCGTATTTTTCTCATTGGATACCAATTTTACTTGGAACAAACCAGAATTATTAGATGAAGCAGTTCAGGTTAGGGTTGTAGGACTCCGAACAGGACACAGCTTTGTTTTTAAAAATAAACCCGAAAGGAATATTGCAGTTTGGGTAGGAGCCATGTTTGTGGAAATGGGTAGTGTTACAGCAGGACAATTAAAATTAAAAGACGCCTTACCTGCTGCCGATGGAACCAAAAGAGATGAAATTGTTAACAATTATTATGATTGGTATGACAACGAAGCGACCATTCCGGAAAAGGTGATTGCCGATAGAATATTAACACCAATAGTAGAGCGTTTGGAAGCAGCCGATGGAGAAGCTGTTATAAAATATGGACTAGACAAACAAGTTCAACAAAAATGGAACGGACTTATTGGTGCTCAATTTCAATACAACAAACATTGGCAGTTAAGAACTGAATTTGGTGTACTAGGAAACAGGAAATCTGCTCTGGTATCGTTGAATTATCGCTTTTTATTGTAAGCTATCTAGCAATTCTTATACTTATCAAATAAACCCATGCCTTTTAAGATCATGGGTTTTATTTTTTCCAATCTGGACATTTTGGTTTTTTCCTGCTTGGCAGATGCTATGTGCTCACAATATTCACGTTGTTTTCCTGGAGTAAGTGCCTTAAAAGCTGCTTGAAAGTTTTTATTGGTTTCCAATGCAATTTGTAACTCTTTGGGAATAACAATCGTTTTCCCCATTTTTTCTGGTTTTATCTCTTTGCCCAATTTTTGATTTTCTATGGCTTCTGTCACATAAGCCAAAACAGCATGTTTGTCTACGTCATCTATGGATTCAAATCGCATTTGTCTTAAGCCCTTTGTTTTTTCTTGGGCTTGTTCCAAGAGATTGTTTTGGTCTTTTAAAAAAACACCATTAAAAAACCATATCCCAAAATGATTTTTAAAAGCTCCAAATCCAACCACATTCTTACCGTTTAATGTATAAACAGGAGCATTCCATTTGAGGGTTTCTTCCAATTCAGTAGTGTTGATAAGATCTCTTAAAAGCGATAAAGCCTCACCAAAATGGGAGTTTTCTTCTATATACTCTTCAACAGAACTTACTTTTTTCATTATGGGGTTTTTTGAAATTAAAAAATCACAATATTTATAAATCCGTTAGCTTTTGGCTTTTAAAGCCGTTAATTCTGCTATTTTGCAAATAACTTCGGTTGCTTTTATCATGCTTTCCACAGGAACATACTCATAACGACCATGAAAATTATGACCTCCAGCAAAAATATTGGGACAAGGTAGGCCCATATAACTTAATTGTGAACCATCTGTTCCACCACGAATGGCTTTTATTAAAGGTTTGATGCCAAGTTGTTTCATGGCTTCTTCGGCAATATCCACAATATGCATAACAGGTTCCACCTTTTCTTTCATATTGAAATATTGGTCTTTGATGTCTATGGTAATAACCTCTCTTTCGTATTGTTCATTGATATCGTTGGTTAATTTAACCATAACTTCTTTCCTGGCTTCAAAATGTTGTTTGTCGTGATCCCTAATAATATACTCCAAAATGGTTTCTTCAACTTCCCCTTGAATGGAGTACAGATGGAAAAAGCCCTCATATCCTTCGGTATGTTCTGGTGTTTCCAACCTTGGTAAGGAATTGATGAATTCGGTTGCTATATACATGGAATTAACCATTTTTCCTTTGGCATATCCTGGATGTACAATCTTGCCTTTTACCTTTACCACAGCTCCAGCAGCATTGAAGTTTTCGTATTCCAACTCACCAATTTGGCTGCCATCCATGGTGTAGGCCCAATCTGCACCAAATTTTTCCACATCGAATTTATGGGCACCACGACCAATTTCTTCGTCTGGAGTAAAGCCAACACGAATAGGTCCATGTTGTATTTCCGGATGATTGATCAAATACTCCATCGCCGAAACAATTTCTGTGATCCCAGCTTTATCGTCTGCTCCTAAAAGGGTTGTACCATCTGTGGTTATAAGTGTTTGCCCTTTGTAAAGCAGCAAGTCTTCAAAATAGTCTGGAGACAATACAATATCTTCTTCGGCATTTAAAACAATATCCTTGCCATTGTAATTTTCCACTATCTGAGGTTTTACATTGGCTCCTGTAAAATCTGGACTGGTATCAAAATGCGATATAAAGCCTATGGTTGGTACTTCATGATCCACATTGCTTGGTAAGGTTGCCATAATGTAAGCATTCTCATCTATGGTAACATCTTGCATACCAATGGCTTTTAGTTCTTCAGCCAATTTGTTGGCCAAATCCCATTGTTTTTTGGTGCTTGGTGTGGTATCGCTTTTAGGATCGGATTCCGTGTCTATGGTTATGTAGCTTACAAATCTGTTTATTATATGTTGTTTGTCTATCATCTTGATATGTTTTTTGTAGGAATGTGATGTTGATAACGTTGTCAAAAATACCAATAATTTATAAAACTAATGTTAGCATTTTTAATCAAATGAATAGTATTTTTGCCAAACAACACAACCACTATGTACAAATTACTTATTAGACCCGTTTTTTTTCTTTTTGATCCTGAGAAAATTCACCATTTTACATTTTCTTTGCTTCGTTTCATCAATAAAATCCCTTTAATCCCCAGCCTTTTAAGAGGTTTATATATTGTTGAAGATTCGCGTTTGGAAAGAACCTTATTTGGTTTAACATTTAAAAACCCTGTAGGATTGGCTGCAGGATTTGACAAAGATGCCAAACTTTATAATGAGCTTGGAAACCTAGGGTTTGGTTTTGTTGAAATAGGAACTCTGACTCCAAAAGCACAACCTGGAAATCCAAAAAAGCGGTTGTTTAGATTAAAATCCGATAAAGCCATTATAAACCGAATGGGTTTTAATAATGGAGGTGTGGATGAAGCTGTTACAAGACTTAAAAAACCTTCGAAATCTTTTAAAGAACGTGGGATTTTGATTGGTGGGAATATTGGAAAAAATAAGCTCACTCCCAATGAAGAAGCTGTAAACGACTATAAAGTTTGTTTCAACGCCTTATATGATTATGTGGATTATTTTGTGGTAAACGTAAGTTCGCCAAACACACCAAACCTTCGTGAGTTGCAGGATAAGGAGCCTTTAACAAAGCTTCTTAAAGAACTAAAAAGTGAAAATTCAAAAAAACAAAACCCAAAACCAATTCTTTTAAAAATAGCTCCAGATTTAACAGATTCTCAATTAATGGATATCATTGCCATAGTTAACGACACTAAAATTGATGGTGTAATTGCAACAAACACAACCATTTCGCGAGATGGCTTAACAAGTGACAAGAAAGATGAAACTGGAGGTTTAAGTGGAAAACCATTAACAAACCGTTCTACAGAAGTTATTAGGTTTTTAGCAGAAAAAAGCAATAAAGCCTTCCCAATTATAGGAGTAGGAGGCATACATACTGCCACAGATGCCTTGGAAAAACTAGATGCAGGAGCCGATTTAATACAGCTTTACACAGGTTTTATTTATGAAGGGCCTAAGTTGGTTAAGACTATTAATAAAGCATTATTGTAGTAGAAAATAAATTTACTGCTTTATATTTACAGAAATTTGTTACCTGAATTACGACATTCTCATATCGTTTATAATTGCTACTTCGGCCTTGGCTATTTCTCCAGGACCTGATAACATTTATGTACTCATGCAAAGCATATCACACGGAAAATCTTCTGGTTTGGCAACGGTTTCCGGATTGATTTCTGGCTGTTTGGTACACACTACTCTAGTGGCTTTTGGTGTTTCGGTATTGATTAAAAAGAACGATTATTTGTTTTTAATTATTAAACTTTTTGGAGCTGCTTATTTGTTGTATTTAGCTTATAAGGTTTTTAAAAGCGATGGTTCTTTACATTTTAAATCTGGGCATGTGCCAAAGAAAACAGTGTTACAATTGTTTAAACAAGGTTTTTTAATGAATGTTTTAAACCCAAAGGTTTCCTTGTTTTTTTTGGCCTTGTTTCCAGGGTTTTTGTTCAGTACCACTTTAAGTGATGTCACACAGTTTTATGTTTTGGGCTTTTTGTTTATGGCAGTGTCTTTTATTATTTTTTCATCCATTGCAATTTTGGCTGGCACTATTTCTATTTACATACAGCAACATAAACACATAGGGAGATATTTAAAATGGTTGCAAATTGTTGTGTTTGTTGGAATTGCTGTTTTCATCTTGTTTTCTAAAAAATAGTACTATTTTTACATCTCCAATGAAGAACTAATGTCAAAACACGTTAAAGTTATAGAATGCCCACGAGATGCCATGCAAGGCATTAAAGACTTTATTCCTACAGAAAAAAAAGTTCAGTACATTCAGTCTTTGTTACGGGTTGGTTTTGATACCATAGACTTTGGGAGTTTTGTGTCCCCAAAAGCCATTCCACAAATGGTGGATACAGCCAAGGTCTTAGAACAACTAGATTTAAGTAAAACAGAAAGCAAACTTCTTGCCATTATAGCCAACACTCGTGGCGCACAGGATGCTTCAGTACATCAACAAATTGATTATTTAGGGTATCCGTTTTCCATTTCTGAAAACTTTCAAATGCGAAATACACATAAAACCATTGCGCAATCTGTGGTGACGTTAAACGAGATTTTGGAGATTGCAGATAAAACAGATAAAGAAGTGGTAGTTTATATATCAATGGGCTTTGGAAACCCTTATGGAGATCCCTGGAATGTGGACATAGTAGGAGAGTGGACCGAAAGACTCAATAACATGGGAGTTAAAATTTTGTCCTTAAGCGACACCATTGGTAGTTCCAATCCAGAAAACATCAGTTATTTATTCTCAAACTTAATACCTAAGTATCCAGAAATTGAATTTGGAGCACATTTACATACCACGCCTACTACCTGGTTTGAAAAAGTGGATGCAGCCTATAACGCTGGCTGTACTCGCTTTGATGGAGCCATTCAAGGTTTTGGTGGTTGTCCAATGGCCAAAGACGAGCTAACAGGTAATATGCCTACAGAAAAGTTGCTTTCATATTTCACTCAAAAAAAAGTTTCCAACCTGAATGCTTTAAGTTTTGAAAGCGCTTATAACGAAGCCACCAAGATTTTTTCAGCATACCATTAAAATTTCTTTTCATATAATTTTCATGTTTTCAGCAAGTTAAAAATTTTGTTCATTTTTTATTTTAAATTAATCTAAATAAACTTTGAAGATTTGATATGAGGTATTACTTTTGCCAAATATTTATCAAAATTATTTATAATAAATCTAAATAAAAACAAATTAACTAAAAATGAAAAACGTATTATTGGTCGTGGCCTTACTAATATCAACCATGACATTTTCGCAAACCGTTCCAGACTCTTTATACACAAATCCACAGCAACAGGAAAATGCTGCACAACGTATTTTATCTGGGAATGTGAGTTCTGGAGTAACCGTTGGAGGTTATGGAGAGATAACTTACAACCAACCAGAAGGAGACAATGGTGAGTTGGATGTGCAACGTCTTGTATTGCTATTTGGTTACAAATTTAGCGATAAAGTACAGTTTGTAACAGAAGTGGAGTTGGAACACGTAGAAGAAGTATATGTAGAACAAGCTTTTTTACAATATAGCTTATCTGATAGGGTAAACCTTAGAGGAGGTTTAATGTTAGTGCCTATGGGCATTGTTAACGAATATCACGAACCTACTACTTTTAATGGCGTGGAGCGTCCTAGCATGGATAAAAGTATTGTGCCAACTACCTGGAGAGAAATAGGGGTTGGGGTTTCCGGTAGATTCGATGAGATTTCTCTAGGATATCAAGCATATGTGTTTACAGGTTTTGCTTCAGTAAACGGTTCTAAAGTTTTAGGAGGAAAAGATGGGTTAAGAAACGGAAGACAAAAAGGGATTCAATCTACGGTAGATTCTCCTAACCTTTCGGCAAAATTGGATTATTACGGACTTCCTGGACTACGTTTGGGATTATCTGGATATGTTGGTCGTTCTCAAGCACAAGACGATGTTGAAGATATTGATGGCTCTAGCGTTGGTTTATCCATGGTTGGACTGGATGCCAGATATGCTTATAAGAGACTTACAGCTCGTGGACAATTTGTTTATGCAGGATTAACAGATACTGAAGCTTACAATGAGTTGTATTACGATTTAGATGCAGATCCTACCCAAGGCTTGGGAAGTGCTATGCAAGGTTGGTATTTAGAAGCTGCCTTTAATTTATTGCCTTTAACAAAAGAACAACAACTGTATGCTTTTGCTCGTTATGAAGACTATGATACCAATGCAAAAGTAGAAGGGGACCTGTTGGTGAATGACGCTTTTAACAGAACCGAATGGACCTTGGGTTTAAGTTATAAATTGACTCCTGGAGCTGTTGTAAAAGCAGATTATCAGTTTAAAAACGATGCCACAAATAACGACTTACCAAACCAATTGAATTTTGGAATTGGTGTTTGGTTCTAATTCAAGAATTAGTTTTTAATTGTCCTATAGCTAAAGTTGATATGCACATGTCACTTTAGCTATTTGGCTTTTTAGTTGTTAAGCCTAAACATTTAAAATATCTTTGTAAAATGAATTTGAAATATATTGTCATGCTAGTGGTTTTTCTGGTTTATCAAAATATAAGCCTGCCTAAAAACATCCAAAAGAAAGTGGATAAGGAAATATCTGAAACCTTTCAGGTAGAAACCTTCCAATTTAATCCTTTTAAGGTTCCTGCTGAAATTTCCAAGCAGCTGCCTTCTGAATTTGGATCAGATAACTTTTTTCAAATTCAAACTAATAACAAACTACTTGGATATGCTTATGTATCCAAAGCGCCAAGCAAAACAGACCAGTTTGATTATTTGGTACTTTTAGATGCAGAATTGGTGGTGCTAAATGCCAAAGTTTTAGTGTATAGAGAAGATTATGGTGGCGAGATAGGCAGCAAACGTTGGTTAAAACAGTTTGTGGGTAAAACACAAAACGACGATTTAAGATATGGAGACAATATTATGGCCATTTCTGGAGCAACCATTTCGGTAAGATCCATGACTGCTGCTATGAATAACTTGTTGCAATCACTTAAAATACTTCATTCCAAAGAAATTATATAACATGCAGCTAAACGGATTGTTACATACGTTCCCAAAAGAAATAAAGCTATTGATCGCAGCTTTTGTTATTGTGTTGAGTGTTGGTTTTTATACAGGTTTGCTTTTTGTAGGCGAAACTTCAACGGCAAACCCAAATGGGATTGAAGAGCAGTTTTTGGGAAACGAATCCAATGAAGATGCCACTGTAATGAAATTCAAAAAAAGCGAACAAGAAATGCTTACCTTGGTTCATAACCACATTCTCTCCATGTCCCTAATTTTCTTTTTGGTTGGTCTTGTTTTAAGCACGACCAAGCTTCATAAAAAACTGAAACTTTTTTTAATGATTGAACCTTTTTTATCTGTTGTGCTTACTTTTGGAGGCCTCTATTTGCTTTGGTCAGGACTTGTATGGATGAAATATATTGTAATGGTTTCCGGTTTTTTTATGACAGCAAGTTACTCTCTTTCAATTTTAATTATTTTATATCAACTTTTTGAAAAAAAGACTTCATAATTTATTTTCTTGTACTTTTAACAAGACAAATGATTAATTTTTATGAGGCATTTTTTTATTTTATTGTGTTTTTTTTCAACATTAAACAGCCATTCCAAAGAATGGAACTGTTTAAAAACCTATCAATCCCAAACAGGAAACACAGAACTTCAAGCATCCGATTGGCTTCGGAAAGACAGAAAAAACAACACCTTGGTTTGGCAACAGGCCAATGTGTATAATTTAAAGCACAATCTCTCTTCAGAATATCAAACCATTAAACAGCGAACCGATTTTTACTTATGGCTCAACAAGGCTTTAAATGAAAAAAAAATGGACGTGGTGTGGCCTAAAATGGCACATTTCATTTCAAATAAATTAGAAAAAATCAAATCCTTTCCTTTTAGCATATTTACTGGAAAAGAAGTGAAACATTATGCAGAAAAAGGTAGCGAAACGGTTTTTATGAAGGCTTTTGAAATGGTTCGGGAACTTTATTTTTCAGATTCGGTATTACAATCTGATGAAGCATTGACTTGGGATGAAAACATTATTTACCAGGAACAATATGTCTGGTTGGATGAAATTTATAAAGAGGTTGATGCCAGGACCTTAAAAACCATCGACAAAATGGCCAAAGGAAAATGCATTTACACGTTTATGGTACCTAAGGAAGTCGCATTTACTGGCGATTTATCAAACAAAGAAAATAGATATGACTATGCTTTAAACACTTTAAGGGTTTATTGTAAAACCGAATACCAATAATTTAATAAAAACTTAAAACTTAAATCGCCATAAATATTGTACATTTGCACGCAATTATAAATGTAATTGCATCATGACATCACATTCAAACAAAATTGTTGGCGAAGGTTTAACCTACGACGACGTCCTATTGGTACCAGCTTACTCAGAAGTATTACCTCGCGAAGTAAACATTCAAACCAAATTCACTAAAAATATTACCATAAACATCCCAATAGTCTCTGCAGCTATGGATACGGTTACAGAAAGTGCTATGGCTATTGCCATTGCACGTGAAGGTGGCATTGGTGTGCTTCATAAAAACATGACAATAGCACAACAAGCCAACGAAGTTAGAAAAGTGAAACGTGCAGAAAGCGGTATGATTACAGATCCTGTAACGCTTACTACAGATGCCAAGGTTGTTGATGCCAAACAAAACATGAAAGAGCACAGTATAGGAGGTATTCCCATTGTTGATGACCAAGGGTTTTTAAAAGGGATTGTAACCAATAGAGACTTGCGTTTTGAAAAAGATGGTGAAAAACCCATAGTTGAAGTAATGACTAGCGACAGATTGGTAACAGCACCAGTTGGAACCTCTTTACAGCAAGCAGAAGTAATTTTGCAAGACCATAAAATTGAAAAATTATTGATTGTTGACGACAATTATAAATTAGCAGGTTTAATAACCTTTAGGGATATTACCAAACTAACTCAAAAACCTATTTCAAATAAAGATGTATATGGACGCTTACGTGTAGCTGCCGCTCTTGGAGTAACAGCAGATGCTGTGGAACGTACCGAAGCTTTGGTAAAGTCTGGTGTGGATGCTGTTATAATAGATACAGCTCATGGCCATACCAAAGGGGTTGTGGCAGTTTTAAAACAAGTAAAAGCTAAATTTCCGGAACTGGATGTCATAGTAGGAAATATAGCCACAGGTGCAGCAGCCAAATATTTAGTGGAAGCAGGAGCAGATGCAATAAAAGTTGGTATTGGTCCAGGTTCTATTTGCACCACACGTGTGGTTGCTGGAGTTGGATTCCCACAATTTTCAGCTGTTTTGGATGTGGCTGAAGCCATTAAAGGAAGTGGTGTTCCCATTATTGCTGATGGAGGTATTCGTTATACAGGCGATATTCCTAAAGCCATTGCTGCAGGAGCAGATTGCGTGATGCTTGGCTCTCTATTGGCAGGAACCAAAGAAAGTCCTGGTGAAACCATTATTTATGAAGGAAGAAAATTCAAGTCTTATAGAGGTATGGGTTCTGTGGAAGCTATGAAACAAGGTAGTAAAGACCGTTATTTCCAAGATGTAGAAGATGATATTAAAAAGTTGGTGCCAGAAGGCATAGTTGGACGAGTGGCTTATAAAGGGGAATTGTTTGAAAGCATCCATCAGTTTGTAGGAGGGTTGAGAGCTGGAATGGGATATTGTGGTGCAAAAGATATTGCTACCTTAAAAGAAACTGGACAGTTTGTAAAAATTACAGCCTCTGGAATTAATGAAAGCCATCCTCACGACGTGACCATTACCAAAGAATCGCCAAATTATTCTAGATAGATATTTTTTTTAGTCTATCTTTTAATTTTTTATAATTTTGTAATAATAAATAAGTTAGAATTATGAAACCTGAAGTAACAACAGATTTTCAAACCGGTCAGGCAGAAATATTTAAGAACCCTTTTTTGGAACGGTTAACCAAAACAGATCCTATCTCAAATATTATAGTTTATGGTTTGGTTAATGCCATTTTGGTCTATATAGCTATTGGTGTTATAGGATTGAGTGTTTGGGCTTTTTTAGGTTTGTTTGTATTTGGTTTGTTCTTTTGGACGTTTGCTGAATATATGTTACATCGTTTTGTGTTTCATTGGGTTACAGAAGCTAAATGGTCTCAAAGGTTTCATTTTATCATGCACGGAGCGCATCATCATTACCCAACAGATAAAGAACGTTTATTAATGCCACCAGTTCCTGGTATCATCCTGGCTTC
The DNA here is from genome assembly GCF_000348685.1 of Xanthomarina gelatinilytica. GTDB lineage: Bacteria > Bacteroidota > Bacteroidia > Flavobacteriales > Flavobacteriaceae > Xanthomarina > Xanthomarina gelatinilytica. Next base: position 88,535 of record NZ_ANLA01000014.1, read on the forward strand.
TTTGTTGTTCGGGATGTTTTATGTTGTTTTTTGGATGATTGGGTATTCAAATTTGGTCTATGGGTTCTTCCCTGGCTTTTTTATAGGTTATTTAATGTACTCTTTTGTGCATAGAGCCACACATGTAATGCGTCCTCCCAAACGTTTTAGGGATTTATGGCATCATCATAGTCTGCATCATTACAAATATCCCAATAAAGCGTTTGGTGTTTCCAATACGTTTTGGGATAGAGTATTTGGAACCATGCCTCCTAAAAAGGAAAAAAAGAAAGCTTAAATTTAGTAGTCTGTCTCAATTTTCATGGGTTTTTTAAAAAATCCAATAAATTTTTTACCCCTTCCGTAGCCGATTTTGGGATAACCGTAATTTTCTGGTTGCGAACCCTTGCAGGTTTAGGGTCTATATAGTAAATAGGTGTTTGGCTTGGAACAAAATCCATTAAACTGGCAGCTGGATACACTTGCATGGAAGTGCCTATAATAACCAAAATATCTGCTGTTTCACAAATATCAATTGCTTTTTCTATCATTGGCACAGCTTCTCCAAACCAAACAATATGTGGTCTCATTTGGTGTCCTTGTTGACACAAGTCTCCTAATTGGATGTCTGTTTTCCAGGTTTTAATATCCTGTTCGTTCTTACTGCTTCTGGCCTTGAGCAACTCGCCATGCAAATGAATGATGTTGGAACTTCCAGCACGTTCATGTAAATCATCCACATTCTGGGTGATTATGGTTACTTTATAAGTGCTTTCCAAAGCAGCTAAAGCTATATGGGCTTCGTTTGGTTTTACAGAAAGCAACTGTTTTCGTCTTTGGTTATAAAAATTTAAAACCAATTCTGGATTTTTGGCAAAACCTTGTGGTGTGGCCACTTCCATAACATCATGTCCTTCCCAAAGTCCGTCGGCATCTCTAAAGGTTTTAATGCCACTTTCGGCACTTATTCCTGCTCCTGTAAGTACAACTAGATGTTTCATTTGGTGAAACTATAAAATTTAGTTCATAAATAAAACAAAAAAGGAAGACGACTTCATTTTAAAAATTTATATATTATGTGTAATATTACAGATAATTAATTTTTTGAATATGAAGAAGCTGCTTAAGTTGCTAAATGTCTTGTTGCCATGTATGGTGTTAATGGGTTGCAGTAGTGATGATCACATTACACCTATTCCTTCAAGTTTAACTTCTAAAACCTATGCTGTATCCTCAATTTTCGATAACAATGTCAATGGAACAGCAAAGTTTATTAAAAACGATGATAATTCTACAACCGTAGAAATTCGTTTGACTGGAATTTCTACTGGAACATCGCATCCTGCATCCATAAATTTCAATACTGCTGCCGAAGGTGGTGACATTGCTATTACATTAAATGATGTTAACGATACTACTGGCTTCAGTACCACCACATTTTCAACATTAGATAGTGGAACAAGCATAACCTATGATGATTTGTTGAGTTTTGATGGATACGTGAATGTGCTTTATAGTGAGTCGCAACCAGACCATATTCTTGCTCAAGGTGATATTGGACAAAACGAACTGACAGATGTTTCCAAAACATACAGTTTAAGTGAAAAGGATGTGCCTGGAATATCTGGACTGGCCACTTTTTATGAAAGGGAAAATGGTGAAGCCCTTGCCATTATTCAAATAACCAATGCAGTAAATGGGATGATGCATCCTGCACATATCCATAACAACACTGCTGTAGAAGGTGGAGATATAGCATTTACCTTTAATCCTGTTGATGGGAACACAGGAATAAGTGCAACCAATATAGCTGCTTTGGATAACGATGTTGCGTTTTTATACATAGATATCATAGATTTTGATGGTTATATTAATGTGCATGAAAGCGATATGAGTTTAGGAACCATTGTGGCACAAGGTGACATTGGACAAAACGAATTGTCTGGTGTTTCCACATCTTATGTTTTAAACGAAGTGAATACCTCAGGAATCTCTGGAACAGCTACATTTTACGGTAGAAATAATGGTGAGGCTTTGGCTGTAATTGCGTTGCAAAACACACCTGTGGATGGGCTGCATCCTGCCTATATTTACTCCAACGATGTTGCTACAACTGGTGATATTATCTTCACTTTTAATCCAGTGGATGGTAACACAGGAATAAGCGAAACCAATGTATCTGCTTTGGACGATAATGCTGTATTTGGTTACGATGATGTATTGGGTGTTAATGGTCATATAAACGTACTTTTAAGTGAAGCACAACCAACCATTGTTTCTCAAGGCAATATAGGGGCAAACGATTAAGATGTTTAAGTTTTAATACTGAAGACCTGATGTCACAGTCAGGTTTTTTATTTTTATGACATGGTAGATTTAAAATTATTGGCATACCTGGAAAGTTACCTAACCGAAAACAGAAGGCAACGTTTTGATAAGGTTTTAGAGGAACGAACCAAACATTTTACGGTGGCTACAGAAGATGTGTACCAACTTCACAATACCAGTGCAGTCATTAGAAGTTGTGATGTGTTTGGAATACAGGAAGTGCATATTGTGGAAGAAAGAAATTCCAAACGTATTGATAGGGAAATTGCCATGGGAGCCCAGAAATGGGTGGATTTAAACAGGTTCCATTCCGTGAAAACCTGTATTCAGGATTTAAAACAAAAAGGCTATCAAATTGTAGCTACCACACCTCATGCCAACAACTGTTTGCTTCATGAATTTGATGTGACCAAAAAATCTTGTTTTTTCTTCGGAAGAGAAACAGAAGGACTGTCTCAAGAGGTTATTGACCAAGCAGATACGTTCTTGAAAATTCCTATGTACGGATTTACAGAAAGTTTAAACATTTCGGTTTCTGCAGCTATTGTTTTACAGCATGTAACCACCAAACTAAAACAAACAGATATAGACTGGAAACTTAGTTTGGAAGAACAGCAACAAAAACGATTGGATTGGATCAAGAAAACCATTAAAAGTTATGATGAGATTGTGGAGCGGTTTTATGAGTCATCTTAGCAGTTGTTTCAATATCGCAGAAAACATAAATAAAAAAACCGAAAGAATTTCTTTCGGTTTTTTTAATTTATAATTTGCCGTATTTCCTATTTCGGCTTAGCACTTTATACTCTTCATAACATTCGCTAATGGCGTCCAGGATTTGCAGGTCGTTTGCAGTTTCAATAAAATTCTTGGAATAATTGCATTGTCTGATAATTTCATCCAAATCCACTCGATCCACTTGCAACAGTGCCACCAACATTTCCCTATCGAACCTATTGGCCAGAAGGGTTCTTATTTCGTCGTCTTGCTTCATTTTCTTTAACTTACGCATTTCGTTGGGTTGTTTGCCAAACATGCTATGTAAAAAATCGGCTGGATTAAAAACTGCGCCAAGGACTCTGGTTACAGCATTTGATGATGAACCACCTGCTTCATATCCTGTTTGTAATCCGGAAATACTGTAACGATAATTGGTGTTCATAGGAACTTGTTGAATATCCACTTCCAAAAAACCTGTAAGTTTAAACTCGTTGACTACTACTTCTTCCAAGGCAAAAGCCAATTCAGTCAATTCTATGGTAGAACTGCCAAACTTTATCCAGTCGTTCGTAACCCGAACACGAATGGACTTAAACCCTAAATACGAAAAATGAAGGGTATCTGTTGCTTTGGCTTTAATTTCAAATTCCCCTCTGGCATTGGTAGTTGTTCCTTTTACTTGATTGATATTAACAATATTAACACTTTCCAAAGGCACACCTTCGGTAGCATTAATAACAACCCCTTTAACAGTTGTGTCTTCCTGACCAAACATTAGGGAGGTTCCTAAAAAAAGAGTAAAAAGAAAAAATAGTTTTTTCATTAAAGCCATATTGAGCATAAAAGTACTAAACTAAACGAAAATACGTCTAGGGTTCTTATATTTTGACTAAAAATTAACAAAATTACTGACTGTTAAGGCAGTAAAGTTTAACGTCTGGATCGTCTAGGCCTTGATAAACCAGCTTCAGACTTAGAACGTCTTGGTCGGGATTCGTTGCTTACAGAGCTGCGTCTGTCGCTTCTGTTACCCTCGCCTCTAGAACCAGAACGTCTGTCTCCTCTTGGTTTATCATCACTACGTCTTTTACTTCCTCCACCATCACGACGTCTTTTGTTCCTACTGGTTCCTTTACCTTTGTCTTCGCTTATTTCAACATTTACAAAGCGTCCTTCATGTTTAAAATCTGTAAAGAAAGCCAATACTTTTTCCTGAAGTTCTTTTTCAGTATTGAAGAATGAGAAACTTTCTTTTACATCTACTTTAAAAACATCGTCCCTTCCTAAGTCTAGGGCTTCTTTTAAGAAATCTTTCAATTTCATCCAGTCGTAACCATCCTTCCTACCTACGTTAATAAAATAACGTGTGTCGTTGCTGTTTCCGCCAAAACCACGTCCACTTTCACGACTGTCTTCACCACGTGAGGTATCAGTTATATTCAGGTTTTTGGTTTTTTGGTAGTAATTAAAGAATCTGGTAAACTCAACCGAGAAGAATTTTTTAATCAATTCGTCTTTGGTAGTGTCAGCAAAGAGCTTGTTGATGCTTTCCAAATATTTATCAATTTCATGGTTGATTTCTGTATGGTGAATTTTATTGGCAAGCGACATTAATTGAACTTCGCAAATTTCCATCCCATCTGGTATGTCTTTTTTTACAAAATCTTTTTTTATAATGCGCTCAATGCTTTTTATTTTCCGAACCTCACTTTTTGAAACAATAACCATGGAAACACCTGTTTTTCCGGCACGTCCAGTACGTCCAGACCTGTGTGTGTAGGTTTCAATTTCGTCTGGTAATTGATAGTTTATAACATGTGTAATATCGTCCACATCTATCCCACGAGCAGCAACATCTGTAGCCACCAACATTTGTATTTGTTTGTTTCGGAAGGATTTCATGACCAAATCACGTTGGTTCTGACTTAAATCGCCATGTAAAGCGCCAGCACTATAGCCATCTTCTATTAATTGCTCGGCTACTTTTTGAGTATCGCGTTTGGTTCTACAGAAAATAACCGAAAAAATATCTGGATTGGCGTCTGCCAAACGCTTTAAGGCTTGATAACGGTCTCTGGCATTTACCAAATAGTATTCATGAGACACCTGATTGGTACTTTCGTTTTTGTTCCCTACGGTTATTTCAATAGGGTTTTTCATGAATTTTTTAGCAATATTGGCTACTTCTTTAGGCATGGTAGCACTAAAAAGCCATGTACTTTTATCTTGTGGTGTATGTGATAAAATATCTGTGATATCTTCATAAAATCCCATGTTCAACATTTCATCAGCTTCATCCAACACAGCATATTCTATTTTTGAGATGTCAACCATGTTACGACTAATCATATCTTTCATTCTACCAGGAGTTGCCACAATAATTTGGGCACCTCTTTTAACTTCCCTGGCTTGCTCTGTAATGCTGGCACCACCATAAATGGCAACCACATGAAGTCCTTTGCAATATTTTCCGTATTGTTTAAGTTCGTTGGTGATCTGTAAGCAAAGTTCACGGGTAGGGGATAGAATCAATCCTTGGGTTGTTCTGCTATCTATTTGAATTTTTTGCAACATGGGAAAGCCAAAAGCAGCAGTTTTACCTGTTCCGGTTTGCGCTAAGGCAACCAAATCGGTTTCTTTTTCAAGTAAAATAGGGATGGCTTTGGCTTGGACATCACTTGGGGTTTCAAAACCCATGTCTGTAATAGCTTGCAATAGGTCGTTATTAAGACCTAAATCTTGGAATGTGTTCATTCGTTTAAATAAGTATTCGATTATATTTTGTGGTGTTACAAAAGAAGCGAATCGACATACTTAAACCTAAACCTCCAGTAACACATCCTCTCTCTGAGGAATTTTTTTTCAGAACTTTAGGCTCTGATAAATTTCGTGCAAAGGTACACTTTTATTTTATATGTTAATGGTAATTGTGTAAGAATCTAAATATTAGTTGCATGAGAGGTTTGCAAGAACAATTTTTAAATGGATATAACTGTAGTTCTTATGCGTATTGATTTGTTAACGTGTTAAGATAATCAACCAATTGTCCAACAGCTTTTCCACGATGTCCAATTTGGTTTTTTTCTTCTAGGGATAATTCTGCAAACGTTTTTGTGTTCCCTTCGGCTTTAAAAATAGGGTCGTACCCAAAACCGTGTTCACCATGTTTTTCTTTGGTAATGTTCCCTTTGCAAATACCTGTGAAGGTTTTTAGTTCTCCATCTAGATGCAATGCTATAACCGTTTTAAACTGGGCTTGTCTGTTGGTTTTGTCTTTTAATTTTTCAAGCAATAAATTCATATTGTCATCGGCATCGCGTTGTGGTCCTGCATATCTGGCAGAATACACTCCTGGTTCACCATGTAAAATTGGAACTTCCAAACCTGTATCGTCTGCAAAACAGTTGTAACCATAATGTAATTTAATGTATTCTGCTTTTTGTATGGCATTGCCTTCTATGGTGTTTTGAGTTTCAGGAATATCTTCCAAACAGCCAATATCTTTTAAGCTAAGCAGCTTAATGGATGCTGGTATCAATACTTGAACTTCCTTGAGTTTGTTTAGGTTGTTGGTGGCAAATACGAGTTGCATAGGCGATAAATTGTTAAAAAGACCTGTTATTTTATTTCAAAACAACGGAAAATAATATTAAATTCATTGAAAATTTTAAAAATTTACAATCTCCAAAATCTTTATGGTGAAACAACCACTTCTATTTATCTGTCTTTTGTGTTTTTGCATGTCTATGCAAGCCCAGAAATTAAAAGAGTTGGATTCGTTAAGTGCCAGGGAAGTATTGGATACCTTGCTAATAGATAGGGATATGAACAATTGGTCCATTAGGTTGTTTACCAATTACAAAGGGCAAAGTTTTAATTTGATAAACGATAACGACAAGTTGTCTTTTAAACCCAATAACAGAGCTGGTGTGGGTTTTGGTTTGGGAACCAGCAAATTAATTATAGATATTGCTTTTAATTTAAAAGGTCAGGAAGAAAATCCTACGCAACGTTTTGATATGCAAGGTTCTTTGATTGTAGGTTATAATCATTTGGTAAGTTTGTACGTTCAGAGGTACAAAGGGTTTAATGTAAAAAACAATTTTAATGCTCCTGAATTTTTTAGGGACGATATCACTTCACTATCATTAGGTCTAAGTTATTTGTACACGTTTGATAGAATTTCGTTTTCTTCTTCAACGTTAAGGGCAGGTTTGGTTAAAGAAGAAAGAAAGCATTATATAACAGGTGGTATTGGTGGATTTATGGTTTATGATAATTTTTCTGGAGACAGCTCTTTGATTCCAGACAATGAGACATTTAATCCTGATGCCTATTTAAACGAATTTAAAGGAACTGGCTTGGGGATTTCGGGAGGTTTATTGGCTGTTTTTGTTTTGCCAGCCAACTTTTTTGCCACTTTAAATGTCATCCCAGGAATTGGAGTTATGTATAAAAAAGCACAATCAGACGTAAATGATTATAGGGTCTCCAATCCTTTGTTGTATAAATTGGATTATAATGCAGGAATTGGTTATAGTTATAAGCGTTTTTATGCCACGTTGGTTTATGGAAGCAGTATTTATACCACTAATTTAGATTATGGCTTAAATTACTTATTCAGTAATACCAAAGCCAAAATTTCTGTAGGATATAAAATTAAGGTGGATAAAAAGCTTAAAACACCTTTTTAATTTTTTTGATGTTTTATCATCTTTAAATACAGGTTCTCAACTTTGGTTCTGGCCCAAGGCGTTCGTCTTAAAAACTTTAAACTGGATGTTATGGATGGGTTGTCTTGAAAACAACGAATACGTATCTTTTGTCCCAAATACTCCCAACCATAGTGGGCTTCAAGTTCTGTTACAATTTGCTCCAGTTTAATACCATGCAAGGGATTGTTGGGTTGTGTGCTCATTTATAAATCTTGAACCAATTCTTTTATTTTCACAGCTTTTTCAAAATGATCCAATTTTTGGGTTAAAATCCACCAGGTGGCAGCTTCCATCAGTAATTCCGGATTATCGTTTTTATTTGCGAAAAAGGCATAAAAAGACAAACCAACATGAGTACCTTTTTGGGCTATTTTCTGATTACAAACAGCTATTATTTTATTTTTTAATTCTTTTGTCACAACAAATTTATCTTCTGCTTTTTGGTGCTCTATTGGGATTCTGTTTGGCTTTACGATTACTGTTCTTGCCTTTGTTGGAGAAAGCTCTGTTGGAATTCCTGTTTGGTCCACCACCTCGTTTTTTTGGTTCTGTTGACGCATTTGGGTCTGGTTCAAACCCTTCCAGGATATCTACAGGGATTTTCATGCCTACCAATTTTTCAATATCCCTTAAATAGGTCGTTTCGTCTGCACTTACCAAAGATATGGCTTCTCCACTGGCTCCAGCACGACCTGTCCTGCCAATTCTATGCACATAATCCTCTGAAATGTTTGGCAATTCAAAATTAACCACATGTGGTAACAAAGGAATATCCAAACCTCGAGCTGCAATATCTGTGGCTACCATAACACGAATACTTCCATTTTTAAATCCAGCCAAAGCTTTGGTCCTGGCACCTTGACTTTTATTGCCATGGATGGCTGCTGCAGAAATATTGGCACTCACCATTTTTTTGCACAGTTTGTTGGCGCCATGTTTGGTTCTTGTAAAGACCAATACTTGCTTCCAGTTGCCTTCGGAAATTAACTTGATGATTAAATCGGTTTTTTTACCACTTGCAACACGATATACTTTTTGGTTAATGGCATCAACTGTTGAGTTTTCTGGTGTCGCTTCTACTTGAACAGGATGATGTAAAATGCCGTTTGCCAATTTCCTGATGTCTTTTGAGAAGGTTGCCGAAAACATTAAGTTTTGGCGTTTGGCAGGCATTTTGCTCATTATTCGTTCCATATCGCGCAAAAAGCCCATGTCCAACATCCTATCGGCTTCATCCAAAACAAATATCTCTACTCTTTTTAACGATAACAACCCTTGACTTTCCAAATCCAGCAAACGTCCTGGAGTGGCCACCAAAACATCTATACCTTGACGTATGGCTGCTGCTTGCGGTTTTTGGTTGACACCTCCAAAAATAACGGCACTTCTTATGTTTAAAAATTCACTGTATTCTTTTACGTTGGCATACACTTGGGCAGCCAATTCACGTGTTGGGGTTAATATCAAGGCACGAATTGGCCTAAATTTAGAGTTTTCACTTTCAGAAAGAATATGAAGTAAAGGCAAGGTAAATCCTGCTGTTTTTCCTGTTCCGGTTTGGGCAGAAGCCAAGACATCTTTACCTTGTAAGATAGGAGGAATGGCTTTTAGCTGAATAGGAGACGGTTCATTATATCCCTTTTTACTGATTGCCTTAAGAATGGCTTCAGAAAGGCCTAATGTGTTAAATGACATAGATTGTTTTTGTTGAATGACAATTTGAATGCCATTTTAAATTTGCTGCAAAGTTACAGCTAATTTTCCCGATGTCACTTTTTATTTCATGTGTTTATATTTATTTTTTTTACAAGGTCACATGCAACATCCATATAATCATTTCGCTATGTGACAAAATTTTTGGTCAAAGATGTTTCATTTTATTAAAGGCATAGACAGGATAAATCGATTAAATATGTGTTAAACAGCTTATCATAGGTTAAAAGCACTCCTTAAATTACACAGGTTTTTCAGTTAAAACACAAAGGATTTGTTTTTATTGTAAAAAGAATTAACTTGGTCAAACAACATTTTTAGCAAACAAACAACTAGTTATCTGAATGTTATGTTGTGGACTTTAATTAAAAATAATCAAAAATAAAATAGAGATATGAGACTTAAAAAGATGGTAAAAAAAGCCATGCCAAATTTTATAATGAACCAGATTCATTCGTATAAGAGAGCAGCAGGACTAAAGAAGGATGCAGAAGAATTCAGTAAGCTTGAAACAGTTGCTTGTGATGCTTCCAATTTACGTTCTGCACATGGTATATCGCTTTCAAGTATCTTAAATTCGGATACTATTGAAGCTCAATGGGCTCAATCCAAAAAAGAAATCGAAAAATTTACCATTCCTGGTAATACTGGTGGAGTCAATTATGGTGACAGAAGAGCTATCTATTATTTAATTAATTATTTTAAACCTCAAACCATTCTGGAAATAGGAACTCACATAGGAGCTTCCACTTTAAATATTGCTTCTGCACTTTATCACAGTCAAGTTAAACAAGGTAACAAGGTAGATTTTACCACTTTGGATATAAGAGATGTTAATTGTACCAAAACAAAGCCTTGGTTGGATTATGGCACTAAATATTCACCTTTGGAAATGATTGAAAATTTTAATTACGATTCCTTCGTTACTTTTATTTCCAATACCTCTTTGGAGTTTCTGTCCAAAAACGATAAACAATACGATTTTATTTTTTTGGATGGAGACCATTCTCAAGCCACTGTTTACAAAGAAGTCCCTTTGGCCTTGAGTAGGCTTAAGAAAAATGGTGTTATCTTATTGCACGATTATTTTCCAAACTCAAAACCGTTATGGTCTAACGGAACTGTTATTTATGGACCTCATGTGGCCGTTGAAAGACTCATTAAAGAAGGAGCCGATTTGGTTGTATTGCCATTGGGCGAACTGCCTTGGCCAACCAAATTAGATTCCAATGTAACCAGTTTGGCCTTGCTTATGAGAAAGAGTGATTAAACTGTTTTTAAATTGGTTAGGAACAATAGATATTTTTTCAATATGTGAACCAACTTTTAAAAAACGAACACGAGACTTGTAGTTTTTTTAAGAAATTTTTAAGATGTATTTTTTATGTAATTGATAAATATCAGTTGAAATATGTTTCTTTTTAAATAATATTGTAATAGATTACAAATTCAATAAAAAACAATTATCATGAACATTATCATTCAATACGTAAACATGGATTCCAGCGAATCCCTATCTCAATACACAACCGAAAAATTAGAAAAATTAGCAAAAAAATACGATTGGTTAATTTCTTGTGATGTGTTTTTTAAACAAGATAACAATCAAAAAGAACAAGGTAAAATTTGTAATATGGAGTTAAGTTTGCCTGGACCTAGAATATTTGCTACTTCAACAGAGAAAAATTTTGAGATGGCAGTAAAAGAAACCATTCACGATTTGGATATTCAGCTTAAAAAAAGAAAGCAGACTTATTCCACACATTAGTTTCTTTAAATTCGTTTTTAAAAAAATAAAACCACAAGTTTACTGGTAATAGTGAATTTGTGGTTTTTTTGTGAGTATTTGTTATTTTTTGGTTTCCCATAAAACATTGTTTTCTAGCATAGGCGCAATGATGTTAAATGTCAAAACACTTTGTTGATTTATAATTAGATAAAGCAAGTTCAATATAGAGTTGTTGGTTAAGACAAAGGTAGTTGTTGTAGCGTTAATGTGTTTGGGTTTAGGAATTTTATTTTAGGGTTTGGGTTTATTGATGATGATAAGGCTCGTTCCTTAAAATGGTAAACCCTCTGTAAAGTTGTTCCACAACAAACAACCGAATCATTTGATGTGAAAAAGTCATTTTAGAAAAAGATAGTTTCCCTTGGGCTTTGCTGTAAACCTCATTGGAAAAACCATAAGGACCACCAATTGCAAAAACCAATTGCTTGATACCAGAATTCATGTGTTTTTGTAAATATTCCGAAAATCCAACAGAACTCAATTGCTTACCGTTTTCATCCAATAATATCAATATGTCCTGATTTTGCAGTTTGCTTAAAATCAGTTCGCCTTCTTTTTGTTTCTGTTGGTCTTCGCTTAAATTTTTAACCTTCTTTAAATCCGGAATAATCTCAAATTCAAATTTTACATAAAAGCCCAAACGTTTCTGATAATCGTCTATTAAAGCTTGAAGTTGCTTGTTGTCTGTTTTGCCAATGGCTAAAAGTTTTATTTGCATATCTTGATAAGTAGAGCTTAAACCCCAATCCTGTTAAAAATTAAAAACAAATTTACGTTTTAATTGGAATTAAGAATTTAGAATGCCAAGAATTTACTTTTCAATTAGTATTTTTACGGTAAATTATTTCGCAAATGATTAGTAAAGAACAGTTCCAAAAAGAAATAGAATTAATAGTTGCAAACGCCATTCGTGAAGATGTAGGAGATGGAGACCATAGCTCGTTAGCATGTATTCCGGAACAGGCTACAGGAAAGGCCAAATTATTGGTCAAGGACAATGGCATAATTGCTGGCGTGGAGTTTGCCAAAACAGTTTTCCAACATATAGACAAAGACCTAAAAATGGACATCCTAATTGAAGACGGTTCTAAGGTGGCATATGGCGACATTGTATTTTATGTTGAAGGTGCTTCCCAATCTATTTTAAAGGCTGAGCGATTGGTGTTGAATGCCATGCAGCGCATGAGTGCCATAGCTACCAAAACCAAGCAGTTTGTAGATTTGCTGGAAGGTACAGGAACTAAAATTTTAGACACTAGGAAAACCACTCCTGGCATTCGGGCTTTAGAAAAATGGGCTGTTAAAATTGGAGGAGGCGAAAACCACAGGTTTGCACTTTACGATATGATTATGTTAAAGGACAACCACATAGATTTTGCTGGAGGCATTACAAAAGCCATCAATAAAACCAAAGCGTACCTTAAAAACACCAATAGGGACTTAAAGATTATTGTAGAAGCAAGAAATTTGGAAGAGATCCAGGAAATTCTCCAAAACAAAGGTGTTTACAGGATTTTGATAGACAATTTTAACTATGAGGACACCAAAAAGGCAGTGGCTTTAATTGGAGATACTTGTTTAACAGAATCTTCTGGAGGCATCAACGAAAAAACCATTAGAAAATATGCCGAATGTGGTGTGGACTACATTTCTTCGGGAGCGTTAACCCATTCTGTTTACAACATGGACTTAAGCCTAAAAGCAGTATGATTCTTAATTTAAAGTTTCAAATTCAAAGTTCAACATTCAAAATTTGTCTAAAAACAAGAAAATCTTGAATCTTAAATTAAAAATCTTGAATTAATAAATGACCAAGCCCATAGAAGATAAATTAAGCAAAATCCCTGTTTTAAACTGGATTGTAAGCTTTTTGAAAAAAATTAAATTACCTGGTTTGGAAGGGCTTTCGTTGTACGATTTAATGGAATTGTATATTATAGGTATTGGAAAAGGCGCGTTAACAACCAGAGCAAGTGCCATAGCATTTAGCTTTTTTACAGCTTTGTTTCCTTTTTTGCTCTTTATATTGATTATAATCCCATTAATCCCAATTGACGATTTTAGAATAGAGTTTTTAAATTTTTTAAATTCATTTTTACCACCTACCACATCCGATTTTTTCTTTAAAAATATTTTCGAGAATATTGAAGCTACAGAGCGTGGAGGTTTATTGTCCTCTGTGTTTTTAGTGTCCATTTTTTTAATGGCAAATGGTATTAGCGCAGTATTTGCTGGTTTTGAAAGTTCTTACCACGAACAACTCACCAGAAATGTGGTAAAACAATATCTATTTGCCATGGGAGTGGCTTTAATATTATCTTTTTTATTGATAATCACTGTTGTGGTGCTAGGGTATTTTGAAATTTATGTATTGGGGAATTTAGAAAGTCATGGAATTTTGGAAAAAAGCAATCTGCAATTCTGGATTCCTTTTGCTAAATATGTGTTTTTTGTGATTATGGTTTACCTGGCTACAGCTGTATTGTATTATTTTGGAACCAGGGAAGGTAAAGAATCCAGGTTTTTCTCTGTTGGCGCTTTGTTTACAACCATTTTAATTATTTTAAGTTCGTATTTATTTGGAATATATATTGAAAATTTCTCCAAATATAATGAGCTTTATGGTTCTATTGGAGCCTTATTGATCTTGCTGTTTTATTTGTGGTTGAATTCCAACATTTTGCTTTTGGGCTACGAGTTGAACGCCTCACTGAACCGATTGAAAAAAATAAAGAGTAATGTTTATATTTTAAATACCAATAAACCAAACGATACGGATAAACAACCTTAAGGTTCCCTTTTTTTAACAGATAGAAAAAACTTAACAAAAACACCATTCAGCCTTGCACTTTATAGACGTCATACTTCCCTTACCACTTCCAAAACTGTTTACCTATAGCATTACGGAAGCTGAAGCCGGTTTTTTAACACCAGGAATGCGTGTGTCCGTGCCTTTTGGAAAAGCAAAATTTTATACAGCTTTGGTGTTTAACATTCATACTACCGAACCACATGCCTATGAGGCCAAGGACATTCATCAAATTTTAGATAACGAAGCAATTGTAACCCAAAAACAATTGGAACATTGGCAATGGATTTCAGAATATTACATGTGCACATTGGGCGATGTCATGCGAGCAGCCTTGCCAAACGCCTTCTTGTTGGAAAGTGAGACCATCATCACAAAAAACACCGAAACACAAGTAAATGAGACAGAACTTCAGGATGAGGAGTTTTTGATTTTTGAAGCTTTAAACCATCAAACATCCCTTAAAATCCAAGATATAGTAAGTATTTTGGATAAAAAAAATGTGCTGCCTGTTATTAAAAGCATGTTGGATAAGCGCATTGTTTTGGTTGAAGAGGAAATTTATGAAAAATACAAACCCAAACTGGTACGCTATGTAAAATTACAGACAAAATTTTCTTCGGAAAAACATCTGCAAGATCTTTTGGAAGACCTTAGCAGAGCGCCAAAACAAAGAGAGGTCGTACTAACATTGTTTACACTTTCGGCTCAAACCAAAAAGCCCATAAAAGTTTCGGAATTGACAGACAAAAGCAATGCGTCTTCAGCCATAGTAAAATCATTGATAGATAAAGACATTCTAGAAGAATATTACATTCAAACAGATAGGATTCAATATTCTGGAGAAAAAAACAATCCTTTAAAAACGCTTAATGAACCTCAAAAAATAGCCTTTCAAGAAATTAAGGCATCTTTTGAAAAGTACCATATTACTTTGTTACATGGTGTCACGTCTTCTGGTAAAACAGAAATTTATGTCAAATTAATTGAAGAGGTTTTACAACAAGGGAAACAAGTTCTGTACCTGTTACCTGAAATTGCTTTAACAACGCAATTGGTAAATAGGTTACAGGATTATTTTGGAGAAAAAGTAGCGGTGTTCCATTCTAAATATTCATCTCAGGAACGTGTTGAGGTTTGGAATCACTTAATACATCATTCGTCTAAAGCACAAATAATTTTAGGGGCTCGTTCTTCGGTTTTATTGCCTTTTCATGATTTGGGATTGGTTATTGTGGACGAAGAGCACGAATCGTCTTATAAACAATTTGATCCAGCTCCAAGATATCATGCAAGAGATACAGCTATTGTTTTGGCACATTTGTTTCAATGTAAAACACTTTTAGGCTCTGCAACTCCCAGTATTGAGAGTTATTACAATACCAAATTGCAGAAGTATGGGTTGGTTGAATTATCCACCAGGTACAATAATGTATTGATGCCTGATATAGAGCTTGTGGATATTAAGGACAAGCATAAGCGCAAACGCATGACAGGACATTTTAGCGACAGATTGATTGAAGAAATGACAGAAACGCTTAAAGAAGGTCATCAAATTATTCTGTTTCAAAACAGGAGAGGTTTTTCGCCCATTGTAGAATGTCAAACCTGTGGTGTGTCTCCACAATGCCCAAATTGCGATGTGAGTTTAACCTACCATCAATACAAAGATCAACTGCGTTGTCATTATTGTGGCTATCACTCAGTAATGATTAAAGCCTGTGAAGCCTGTGGGAGTGTGGATTTGGATACCAAAGGCTTTGGTACGCAACAAGTAGAGGAGGAGGTAAACAAGCTTTTTCCCAATTATAAAGTGGCTAGAATGGATTTGGACACGACCAGAGGGAAATATGGTTACGAAAAAATAATCACGGCTTTCGAACAGCAAGAAGTGGATATTTTGGTTGGTACACAAATGCTTACCAAGGGCTTGGATTTTAGACATGTAAAATTGGTAGGTATCATGAATGCAGACAACATGCTTAATTTTCCGGATTTTAGGGCTCATGAACGTAGTTTTCAACTTATGTTGCAAGTGTCTGGACGAGCAGGAAGAACCGAAAAAAGAGGGAAAGTGCTCATTCAAACCTATAATCCATACCATAAGATTTTACAGCAAGTAACTACAAATTCTTACATGGAAATGTATGAGGAGCAAATGGACGAACGCCGAAACTTTAAATATCCACCTATTTACAGACTAATTAAAATTACCTTTAAACACCGTAATTACAATAAGGTAAATGTTGCTGCCGACTGGTATGCCAAATCCTTGCGTATGGTTTTTAAAACCGATATTTTAGGACCTGAATTTCCACCTGTTTCCAGGATAAGAAATCAATTTATAAAACATATAATTGTTAAAATTCCACCAAAGCAATCTGTATCTAAAACTAAAGAAGCTATTATTAAAATTAATAATAGCTTCTTCGCTGTAAAAGATTTTAGGGCTGTAAGAGTAATTTTAAATGTTGATAATTACTAGTTTTAAGTGATGTTGTTTAAAGCATCTACCAGTTGGGTCTTTTTGTTTCTGCTTAAAGGGATTTCGTAAGCGCCAACTTCAACATTCTTACTGTTAAACCTGTCAATTTTATCTAAATTGACAATATAGGATTTATGGATTCTTAAAAACTTGCCTTCAGGAAGTTCACTTTCAAAAGCTTTCATGGTGGAAAGTACTACCAAGCTGGTTTCTTCGGTAACCAGTTTTACATAATCGCCAAGCGCTTCAATCCATTTAATGTCTTTAATGTAAACTTTACGTTTTTTAAGGTTGCTTTTTACAAAAATGTGCTCGCCTTCGGTTTCGTTAAAGTCTAATTTTAATTTATGTTGCTCTACAGCTTTGTCAACAGCAGTATTAAAACGTTCCCTGGTTATCGGTTTGTGCAGGTAATCTGTGGCATCATAATTAAATGCCTTAAAAGCATACTCGGTTTTTCCGGTAACAAATATAATTTGAGGCTTGTTGTTTAATACATCTAAAAGTTCAAACCCATTTAACACTGGCATTTCAATGTCTAAAAAGATTAAGTCAACTTTATGGGTATTAAGTCCATTTTTAGTCTCTAGAGCACTATTGTATTCTGCAATTAGGTTAAGGGATGGATGATTTTCAATCAACTTAACAATTGAGAGGCGCTGAATTGCTGAGTCATCAACTACTACACAGTTTAAAGTCATAACATTTAGTTTATTTCGGTTAAGATATCGACAATAGTACGAAAAATTCGGTTAAAAACCAAAAAACATCGGTAAAACGTTAATTTTAACATAATTTAACATTTCAAATTTAAGCATTAAATATGTTTCTTTTAATGTTGTAATATATAAATAAAATACCTATTTTTGCACCCATTTTTAACAATAAATATAATTTAATATGAATCATTACGAAACTGTTTTCATCTTAAATCCCGTTTTATCTGAGACCCAGATAAAGGAAACAGTACAGAAATACGAAGATTTTCTTGTTTCTCGTGGAGCCAAGATGATAGCTAAAGAAGATTGGGGACTAAAAAAATTAGCTTACCCAATTCAAAACAAAAAAAGTGGTTTTTATCACTTATTCGAATACCAAGTAGCTGGTGAAGTTATCAATCCATTAGAAGTGGAGTTTAGACGAGATGAGCGTTTTATGCGTTACCTAACGGTTACTTTAGACAAGCATGCTGTGGCTTGGGCAGAGAGAAGAAGAGAAAAACTTAAACAAAAAGCGTAATTATGTCATCTATAGAACAACAAGCAAAAGGAAAAAAGGACGGAGAAATTAGATATTTAACGCCTTTAAATATAGAAACCAACAAAAATAAAAAATATTGTCGTTTCAAGAAATCTGGAATTAAGTATGTAGACTACAAAGATGCAGACTGGTTGTTAGGTTTTGTAAACGAACAAGGGAAAATTTTACCAAGACGTTTAACAGGAACTTCTTTAAAATACCAAAGAAAAGTTTCTGTGGCTGTTAAAAGAGCACGTCATTTAGCATTAATGCCTTACGTGGCCGATTTATTAAAATAAAATACTCATAACAATGGAACTTATATTAAAACAAGACGTTGAAAATTTAGGATTTAAAGACGATATTGTAACAGTTAAGAGCGGTTATGGTAGAAACTTTTTAATTCCACAAAAGCTAGCTGTATTGGCTACAGCTTCTGCTAAAAAGGTACTTGCCGAAAACTTAAAGCAATGTGCTTATAAAGAAAAGAAAGTAATTGAAGATGCTAGCAAAACTGCTGAAGCAATTAAAGCATTGGAAATTAAAATCCCAGCTAAAGCTACAGAAGGTGCTTCTGCAGGAGATAAATTATTTGGTTCTATTACCAAATTGGATTTAGTGGAAGCTTTTGAAAAAGCAGGTCACGAAATCGACAAAAAATTCATTAGTATTACAGGTGGAAACATCAAACGTTTAGGTCAGTACAATGCTGTAATTCGTTTGCACAGGGAAGTAACTTTCGAAATCCCTTTTGAAGTTATTGCTCAATCATAATATCTCTGGTCAACATATGAAAAGCCTCAACCTTGTTGGGGCTTTTTTTTTAAAATAGGATTTCTATGAGCAACTGCCAACAGGCAAGTTCACGGAACTTATAATGCTTATTTAAGCCTGTTTTACGGGAACCATTTGTCCAATAAATCAATAAAAGCATCAAATGAAATACGCGAGATTAACAAAAGAACAATTTGAAGAACTGCATAAAGAATTCATAAATTTTCTTGCAACACAAACCATTACAGCTCAGGAATGGGATGATATTAAGAAAAACAAACCCGAAGTGGCCGAACAGGAATTGGATGTGTTTAGCGATCTGGTTTGGGAAGGTGTCTTGAATAAGGTTGTGTACATAGAACATATTTCGCCACAGCAAATTCATTTGTTTCATCTTAATGATGAACACATGCACTTAATAGCCATAAAAATCAAGAATCCAATAGATTTAACTACTACAGACGGTTTTAATTGGCTAAGAGAAAACTTAATGGATGACGATGTGGAGTTTTTACAAGCTAAAAAAGACTATTCTGAAGATAGAAATGCCGATAAGTTTAAACTCATTCAACAAGGAGGCGTAATAACCAAAGGCGATTTATTTAAGTATTTTGATAAGTTGATTAATTAGTGTCATAGCAAGCCTGTCTGAATAAAGACAGCGAGTGACAATGGGAAGTACAAGGCAATCTGTTTGACGTTTTTACTTAAGATACTTAAATGTTTGGCATGTTTTTCTATTAAAAAAGCTCGTAATGACATGTATTATTCTTTATTTTTGTTGAGATTTAGTATAATTTAAAAGCAATTCCCACCTTAGTGGGAAATATTATGGCACAAAAACCAAGCATTCCAAAAGGAACCAGAGATTTTACTCCAGAACAAGTAGCAAAACGCAACTATATTTTCCATACCATCCAAAAACAATTTGAATTGTATGGCTTTCAACCTATTGAAACTCCAAGTTTTGAGAATTCGGACACCTTAATGGGAAAATATGGTGATGAAGGGGACAGACTAATTTTTAAAATTTTAAATTCTGGGGATTTTTTAAATAAAGTAGATGATGCGCTTTATGCCTCTAAGGACTCCAATGCCATAACATCAAAAATCTCAGAAAAAGCCCTTCGTTACGATCTAACCGTTCCATTTGCGCGTTATGTGGTGCAGCACCAAAACGAGATAGAGTTTCCTTTTAAGCGTTACCAAATGCAACCGGTTTGGAGGGCAGACCGACCTCAAAAAGGACGTTTCAGGGAATTTTATCAATGCGATGCAGATGTGGTTGGTTCTACTTCTTTATGGCAAGAAGTGGAGTTTGTACAACTTTACGATGCTGTTTTTACAGCTTTAAAACTGGATGGTGTCACCATAAAAATCAATAATAGAAAAATTCTCTCAGGAATTGCCGAAGTAATAGGAGCAAGTGATAAATTAATCGATTTTACGGTAGCACTTGACAAATTGGATAAAATAGGCGAGGAGAAGGTAAAAGAAGAAATGCTTGAAAAAGGCATCTCAAAGGAAGGCATTGCAAAACTTCAGCCTTTATTTACGCTCTCGGGATCTTTTAGTGCTCAAGTGGAGCAATTGAAAACTATTTTAAACGCTTCCGAAGAAGGAATAAAAGGTATAGAGGAACTGGAATTTATAGACAAAGCCATTACGGAACTTGGTTTGCAAACAGCAACATTGCAATTGGACGTGACGCTTGCTAGAGGATTGAACTACTATACAGGTGCCATTTTTGAAGTCTCTGCTCCAAAACAGGTACAAATGGGCTCCATAGGTGGAGGAGGACGATACGATGACCTGACAGGTATTTTTGGATTGAGAGATGTAAGTGGTGTAGGTATTAGTTTTGGTTTAGATAGAATTTATTTGGTCTTGGAAGAACTGAACCTTTTTCCTGAAACGGTTGCTAAAAACATTGATGTGCTCTTTATTAATTTTGGAGAAACCGAAGCCTTATTTTGTTTAAAAGCTATTAAACAATTACGATTAAATAGTGTTAATGCTGAATTGTATCCAGATGCTGCTAAAATGAAAAAGCAAATGAATCACGCTAACAAACGAAATATTCCTTTTGTTGTTTTAGTAGGTGAGAAGGAATTGAAATCTGATAGTTATACATTAAAACACATGAGATCTGGAGAGCAAGAAACGGTAACTTTAAAAGATCTAATTTCTAAGCTTCAATAAATTTTATTGTGTATTATTATGATAGCCACAAACTTCAATTAGTTTGTGGCTATTTTTATTTTAAAGGCTAAAAAAAGAGCCCTGAAAATTTTTCCAGGACTCCTCTCTCAAAAGCATAGTCTAATTTATAATAGATTTGGGCAACATATTAATTGACTAACACTTTTTTATTAACCAAGCCAAATTCGGTTTTTAGTTTAATGATATAAGTTCCAACACTTAATTTGTTTGTTTTAATTTCTGTTTGAGTTTCGGTTTTTACTTCATCCACAGTGAATATGGATTGACCGATAACATTGAACATTTCAATAGATTTAATCTTCATCAGTGTAGGATTCTGAATCGAAATGCTTTCATTGGTATTGATATAAGATACTGATATGGAGTTTGACATTTCAGTTTCTTCTACACCTAAAGCTTGGTTTGTAAATGTAATTTCAAAACGGTCTAAGTATGTTCCGGCCTCTAAGTAAATTTCATATTTAGTATCTCTTAAATCGTGATAAATATTCAATTCCTTATCATGAACATAGATGTTTAAATTATCAGGTACGTTTTCTAAAATATCAATAACAATATTGTTTAAACCTGGATCTGAAGTATGAACACCTATTGGAAGCACAGTGCTTTCCGAAACATTGTCTATACCTTGTATGGTGTATTTTTCACTGTTTAGCAACCAATACATGTCATCCATTTGATTTTGGTAAAGTAAGCCATCAAATCCCCAATCAAAACCTAAAGAAGCTCTGGTGTCTTCTGTAAGCAATAACTGTCTGTGAATGGTGTTTACAGAGTTGAAACCAATACGGATTTTCATTCTGGTATCTGCCGATTCATTTGTGGTTTGTTGTTCATCTTGGGCTTGTCTAATAAATAGGGAAGATCCAGTTCCTTCTTTTTGGAATCTACGCTGACCATTATTAAAATTAATGGTACCTGTAGTTTCACCTGTAACAAAGAATCCTTGTCCAACAGGAATGTATCTTTCAGGACGTTTGGTTCCAGTTCCCACTTGAGCCACATCTGGGTCTGGGGTTCCATAAGCTGCAGCAGCAACACCACCTGATAGGTTGTATGTGCCGTAGCCACCTTGATATTCAGAAGTGACATGTGATCCACCTCCCCAATGTTCCCAGAAATATAGGGTTCCACTTATTAATGGGTCTGTGCCAGCTCCATCGATTAATGGGCCATTGTCTAAAATAAACTGGTCTGCATCTAAGGCAGATGCATACGGATTACCAACTAGGTAGTCGTTACCAGCATTTAAGTTTAATGTTAAAATATCTCCATTGTTTGGTTTTCCTTGGAACACGTAATTTTGTTCCAGAGTTAAATTTCCAGCTGTGTTGGCTACACCTTTCATGGTAAATCCTTCTCCAGCTTTAATGGTTCCTGTATTTCTAACATGTTGCCACGCAGAATAATCACCACTAGGCATATTGCCAAATTTCCATATCCAATAATGTGCAATCCCGATAGGAGAACCAGAGGTACCATTATAGCCTCCAATAAACGATATATTGGTTGGAGATAAAGAATTGGTTCCATCTTTAAAAATATGATTGTTAAGCGTGTAACTATAATTGTTAGGATTTGCTGTTGCAGTATAACCTACAGGCGAACTCCAGTAGTTATAAGTAAATAAATCCCTTACACCTTGTTGGTCTTTTTCCAAAATTCCAGATGTACCCACAGAAAGGTCACTATCAATGGTTTGAATGAGTTGCGATTCGCCTTCAAGATCGATTTTTCCATCTAACTGTAAATAATGTGTGATAGTTAAACCAAAACCATCTTGAGCTGTATTGTCTCCATCTATGGTAATTTCGTTATCTCTATTAATGAGAGCCAATAAGGTTCTGTTTCCATTGGTTCCTGGAGCCAAGCTACTGTTGTTCATAAGAATGTTGTGATCGGTCTCCACTATGTTCCAATCTACAGTTACGGTATTGTCCACAATGGAATTTGCACCAGGAATGGTTTGTAAATCACCATTTATCCATGTCGCATTGGTATCCCAGTTTCCTGTTCCATTCGATATATATGGCAAAGGTGCTGTTTGTCTATCTACCGTTCTTAAGTGTCTTAAAGCTCCTTGATGTCCATTTCCAGATTCATCCTTGGTATTGGTGTAAGTATAAGTTGACATTGGGTAATAACCTGCTAAACTAGACCATGGGATGCTTGCGACTTCGTTTTTGGTAGGGGAAATACCTTTTCCAATAAAGTATGAGGCACCAACAAACCCAGCATTATTTTCAATTTCTTGGTTCATGATATATCTTAACTGATCGATATCTAGAGCCGTATTCCAAACACGAACTTCATCTATGTTTCCGTGGAAAAACGCTTGAGGGGTTAGTTTTGAGGCTGCACCAATATAGAATGATTCCGTTGTGTTATTTGGGGAAGTTTTGTTTTCTTGCTTATCCAACACACCATCAATATATAAATAGGCAGTGCCACTTTGATATATTACAGCCAAATGATGCCAAGTGTCTTCTGGAATTGTGGTATTTGATACAATTTGTTGTAAGGATCCAGCAGCAGTTTTCCAAGAAACCTCAAACCTTCCAGTAGCATTAATTTTAAAATCGTAACCTTGCGTATAGGCAGCATCACGTTTGGATAGTATAGACTTGTTTAAAGAGTTGGCTTTTCTGTTTACCCATGCAGACAAGGTAAATTCAGAGGCATTTAAGTCCAAGGCGTCTTCCATGTCAATGTAATTGGTGGTACCATTAAAATATACTGAACGTATAAATGGAACTTCTGGAGCCCAACCAAAAGTTATATATTTGGTATCATCAAAATCGTAATTGGTTTTAACGATGGCCTCGCCCAATTCATTGAAACCTTCAGTCATCACACGATAATCTGCTGTTGGGTCAAAGTTAGGGGTATCAGAAATGAACATTAAATAACGTCCATCTGGTGGTGTGGCAGTTCGAATAGCGTTTTTAAGTATTTGGACTTCTACCGTAGGTATGTCACCACCACTTTCCACTACTTTCCAAGTTCTGGCAATACCATTAAATTGCACATGGGTTCCTCCAGGAATGCTAGGAGTGATGTCTGTACTCATGTCTACATCTACCACTACAGCAGGATTATCTAAATCCACACCATCATTACCCCACATCAAAAATTGCTTATCATTAAATGTTGTGCCATTATTGGTAATGTTGTCATGGTTTGTGCTATATACCTGAGCTAATCCCATGGTTAAAACTCCTTGACTTCTATAATTGTTGTCAAGGTTTGGGTGGAAATGCGTAGCAGTGGCATTATTAACACTTCTAGATTGTTTTTGTAGTAATTCGGAAGCATCGTCTCGACCTATGCCAGCAATATCATAATTAAAGTTTTCAGCATCAGCATCCCAAATTACTGTACCATCACTATTTACATAATCTTGTGACGTACCGTTAACACCAAGGGTAATGCCATATTTAACGGCTAAGTACGATTGTATTCTATTACGTTCTTGGGTTAAGTTGTTGTCGCTTTTTCTAGAATCATAAGTTATAATTTCTGCAATTCTACCATCAAAGCTACCATTCCAATATTGACTTCGTCCTATCCAATAACGTGTGTTATTAATACGAGCATACTTTGTTGGATCATTATCTTCATTACCAACATTATTAGCGTTATAGTACAGCTCCATATTGTCATTGGCAGTATTTTCCCTAAAGTTTACGATTCCAATTTGGTTATAATTAGTCCCAGAATTTGTGTCAGCCCTTCCGTAACCATTTCCAGGGTAAGAACTTCCGTTCCCCTCTTCGTTTGTGGTACCAATACAATAAGTTAAGCTTTCATTGTAAAATCTTTGCGTATATCTACCAAATCCAAAACCAGTAACATCTTCAGTGTATGTGTTTCCTGTTGGATCAGTACTTGTAAAAGTATCTAAAGGGAGTTCACTTAAATCTTCATTCAGAGGTATTGTTGGGTCTGGAATAACAACAACAAAAGTATCACTGCTATTAAATCCTCCAGTCCCTTTCAGCTCTTCCCTGCTATTAAGGTATGTCATATCCTTATCGGCAGTATTATGATTGTTGTCAAACTCAATTGTTGGATTGAAGTTTATATTTCTATTGACATTGTGAGCATAGTTAGGAGCTTGATAACTAGCTACAGCTTCAGCATGATTACCTTTGTTATAATCTGTCCACCTTGTAATTGAACTACCATCAGATATTATCCCTGAACCATTAACTTTGTCTGCTTTTAACCATAAATCTAAATTAGAAGAAACTCCACCAGGAGCATTAGGGGCTGAACCAAAGATTGTTCCTGTAATTGTTATGTTATCTAAATGTATTCTATCATTATCATCAGTTCCTATAGACTCAAACCTAAATTGAGATAATAATGAAAAAGTATGGTCACTACTGAAAATTGTTGCAGTTTTACAATATATCGTTCCGTTATTTTCATCTCGTTGAAAATCTCCCGTTTTAGTCCCATACTCAATTCTGCCACTTCTATAAGTTGCAATAGTTGTCCATGAGGCAGATGAATTACTTCTATATTGAAGAATAAAAGTTTCTCCGTCTTCCATATCATAAGAAGAGAAATAAAATTTAATATCAATTTTATCATAGGGAAGAGTACTTATTATAGGAGATGTTACTGAGGAACTATTGCCTGAATTATCCCTAATTAGTAAAGTGTAATTCCCAGAATGCGCATAATAAGAATTATTATAACGGAAAGAATCAGATCCTCCTGAAGACCAACCTTGACTTCCAGATTCAAAATCGTAAGGACCTCCTATTATTGTTTGAGAAGAAAGATTATTGTAACCAAGTGATACAAGTACGAATAGCGCATACTTAATACCTAAATAAGTAAAATTTTTCATAAGTGGTTAAATTTTAGTTTGGGACTAAATAATTAATTATTAATAGCTTGGGGACAAATCTAAATTATTTATCCATGAAATGCAAATTTATTCGATGAAATGCAAAGCAACAATAATAATTCGCTTAAAATCAGCTAATTAAAAACTGTGCTAATAATGTCTATTAGCACTGTTTAAATCAATTATAAGTGTTAAAACTTAATTAGTTTTTTAATAATTGTATGTCCATCTTTTAAATTTGTTATTTTAATAAAATATGGAGCTTGTTCTAAATTGTCTAGTCCATTAATATTTAATTTTCCGTTCACAGTCGATTGGAATTTGTTGTAAACAAGTCTACCATTCAAATCAAAGATTTTAATTTTAAATTCATCATTACTGGATATTACCGGTAAATTGACAATTATATGTGAATTAAACGGATTTGGTTGAATATTTACTTCATTGTAATTAAATATGGTATTCCCTAAGGTATTTTGCATTACAGTAACTGTGGCATTACAATAAGAAGTATTTCCACTATAATCAGTAACTGCTAATTCTACGATGTTAGCTCCTATGTCACTAGAGTTAAAGGAACTTGGGTTCAC
Source organism: Xanthomarina gelatinilytica (assembly GCF_000348685.1). Classification (GTDB taxonomy): domain Bacteria; phylum Bacteroidota; class Bacteroidia; order Flavobacteriales; family Flavobacteriaceae; genus Xanthomarina; species Xanthomarina gelatinilytica. The sequence continues at coordinate 114,760 of NZ_ANLA01000014.1, forward strand.
TGTTATAGATTCGATACCACAATTATCGGTTGAGCCATTATCAATTTGATTGGCAGTAATTGTTGCATTTCCAAATTGGTCTAATTCTATAAGAATGTCTTGATCATTACATATAGGGTCTACATTGTCCCCATCGTTAGTCACTACCCAGGCGCAGGTATTGTTGTTAAAGGTTGCCGTTTCCCAACATTCCAGATCCGTTGGCATTGGATCTTGTGTTCCAGTTATATCCCAAGAACAGGTTGTGTTATTGAACGTAGCGGTCTCCCAACATTCGGTAGTAGGTTCAGCAGGCTGCGTTCCGGTTATATCCCAAGAACAAGTCGTACCGTTGAACGTAGCGGTTTCCCAACATTCCAGATCCGTTGGCATTGGATCTTGTGTTCCAGTTATATCCCAAGAACAGGTTGTGTTATTGAACGTAGCGGTCTCCCAACATTCGGTAGTAGGTTCAGCAGGTTGTGTTCCTGTAACGTCCCAAGAACAGGTCG
>NZ_ANLA01000015.1 GCF_000348685.1 Xanthomarina gelatinilytica
CTTTTTTAGGATCCCGGTTCATTTTTTGGACCGGGATTTTTTTTGTTTTATGCTTTTCAAATGATGTGATATTAAACCTTTACTCTCTATGTTTTTAAAGTTAAATCATATTTAATCAATTTGTATGTTATTGTGCTTTTTGAAGTGATTTTTTTGAATAATAATAAAAATATTTCATTGCCCAAATCTCAGCATAGATTCCAAGATATTGTTAATTTCATTTCGCTTTTGCCTTGAAACAGGGATTTCTTTTTTATCGTTCATAAGTACTGTTCCTCCATCTTGTTTAAGAATGGCTTTAACAAATTGTGGATTGATTAAATGAGATTGATGTACACGTAAAAAACCATAATCACTAAGCATTTTTTCTATTTCTTTAAGGGTTTTACATATAAGTAGATTATTTTCATTTACTAAAAAAAAATAAGTATAGTTATTATCTGATTCACAACGTACAATATTTTTTATATCCACAATATGGTAGCCTACTGCTGTCGGCAATGCAATTCTAGAAGCATTAATTACCGAACTGTTTATATTGTTATGTAATAATTGCCATTGCTCTATAGTGGTCTTTTTGCGTCGTTTTTCCCAGCCAGATAGTGCCTTTACGATGCTTTTCTCTGTTATGGGCTTTAGCAAGTAGTTAATGGCACTATACTCAAAGGCGCGAATGGCATATTGGTCATAAGCTGTTGTAAAAATAATGTCAAAATCTATGGGTAATATTTTATCCAACAAAGCAAAACCATTAAGATTGGGCATTTCGATATCTAAAAATAGAAGGTCTGGTGGATTAGTTTTAATAAATTCCAAACCTGTTTCTGGGTTGCTAAATGTTCCGATAATCTCATAGTCAGTATGTACTTTTTTTATAAGACTTGTCAGTACGTTTATGCAATGTGTTTCATCATCTATAATTATAATTTTTTTCATTGTCTAATCGTTATATGTTATTGTTATGCGCGTGCCAGAAGGTTTACCGTTATCTTCCAAGTCCAAAATACTGAGTTGCATTTGGGTATGACTTACATGGTTGTAAAGTGTTAACCGTTCCTTTGTAATATTGGTTCCAGCAGATTGATGTGTTTTTTTTGTCTTACTACTTTCTTTTCGTCCAATTCCATTATCTTCAATAATAATTTGCAGTTGTTTGGAAGTGTCAAACACCAAAGAAAGGTTTTTTTCAGGTTTATTACTTGGATAAAGCCCATGCCATATAGCATTCTCTACGAAAGGTTGTAACAATAAGGGTGGTATGTTATATTGTGATAGTATTTCACGGGAATCACATTGGATGACATAGGAAAAATTATTCCCTAACCTTCTTTTTTCTAGAGAAAGGTATAGTTCTAATATTTCAAGTTCTTCTTCTACGGTAATACTATTTTTACTGCTGTTTTGTAATATGTTACGAAGCAATAATGAAAAATTATCCAAATAGCTAATAGCATCTTCCTCTCGTGACTGCATGACTAAATTTTTAAGAGCATTTAAACTATTGAATATAAAATGTGGGTTCATTTGTGAGCGTAATGCCAACATTTTCATGTTTCGTAAACGTTCATTAAACGATTTATTTAGTTGTTCTTCTTTTTGTTTTTCGATTTTAGAGTAGACCTGTACCAGTTCTTCAGTTTTTTGGTTGATTTGTTTATCCAATTCTTTGCGCATTTTGGTTTCCATAATTTGGTTTTGCTGTAATTGCTCAATCAATTTTTGGCTGGTCTTTTCTTTATCTTTTTGCACAAGAAACATGCTTTCCCCTAAAGCTATTGAAAAACAGAGCACTTCGCCCAAAAGCCCCGCCATAAAGATGACGTTTTGCGAGTGTGGGAAACTAAAAATGCCATTGGGTACTTGGTGTAAGCCACTGTAGAAAACAATGGATGAAAGAACTGAGCCTACAAAAAAAAGACTCTGTCCCACAACAAAATATTTGAGTAATGGATGTTTTACCTTGTAAATTATCCAGAAAAACAAGAATAGATTAAGAGGTAAAACAATGACACGTATTATTATAGATGCTATTCTTCTAACATCCAAATCAACCCAAACAAGATTAAATCCAAACCATAATATGGCATAAGTGAAGCAAATAATAGCAAATATTGTTAATGTTTTGGCCAGTTTAAGGTCAAACATCTTTACTGTAAGCAAATGCAGTATAAACAAAATATAAAAACCAATAAAGGTAAATTGTACAGATTCCAAAATCAGGTTTGAAAAATATGGAAAGTGAAAAGCAAGATTTGCTATGGTGGCAGGTGTAGTCTGTAAGACCAGAAACGCATATATAATTTGAAAAAACAGATAGCCAAAATAGTAGACATAAATTCGTTTCTGTAAACGAAAACAAAACACCAATACAAAAAGAGCAATGCAGCACATTGAAATCAGATAGACGTAGATAAACGCTATGGGTGGACCATGAATTTTTTGCACATTGTCCATAAACACCAAATGCCCAATTTTTGAGTACAAAATGGGAGCGGTAAATCTTGTGCTTTTATAATCAGTACTTAATTTTATATAGCATTGCGACTGTTGCAATGGTGAAAGTTTGAGTTCGGTAAAAAAGTACGATTTAGGTTCAGGGCGTTGGTTTAATGGTCTGAAGTAGCCATTTTTGTAATGTTTATACTCATCCTCTTTTTCAAGGTAAATATCGATGTAATGACCATCGTAAAAAAGATAGGTTGAAAGTATCTCTTGAGTAGTATTTTTTAGTTTGAAACTCATCCAAACTGCTGTGTCTTTACTTACCGTAAAAGTAGAGTCGTAAGCTTTCCAAGAAGTACTTTTTATAATATTATTAATCGAAACATCGCTAACGCTTTTTAAAGCTTGCACCTCTGGATTGCCAATTAGTTTGAAACTTGAGTCAATAGCATCAGCCTTTATCTGGGCAGATAAGGTATAAAAAGCCAAAAGATAGAGAAGCGTAATGATAACCAGTTTCTTCATTTTGCCATATATTTTTTAAAAGCCCAAATCATCTACTCATTCAATTTTACACAATATAAAAAATGATTTTTACTCCTTTATACAAAATTTAGAATTTGGCTGTATGGGTTTAGAATTTGGTTAGCCAAAGCTACTTCTTCCAAATTCTAAATGGAATCTGCCAAATTCTAAATACGTGTTTTTAAAACAACTATTGATGGTTAAGTTTGTTTCAAAACAATAATTATGAAAAGGTCAAGGTACATAATATTACTTTTGTTGTTGGTGGGTTTTACACAAACCTCAGAGGCTCAATTTTAAAAAAAACTCAAGAAAAGGATTGAAGAGAAGGAAGAACAGACTGTTGTTGAGAAAACTGCCGAAAAAGCTTCCGAAAAAGCTTCTAATTCTTTAGACAAAATTTTTGATGTTAACCTCAATAGTCCTCAGGCAAAGGGCAAAAAGGTAGATGCCAAAAATGTTCCAGACTCTTATCAATTTTCATATAAATACCAGTTAAAGATGACTACTGCAAACGGAGAGATGGACTTAGACTATTTTCTTGAGCCTGATGCCACATATAGGCATGAAAATGAACGCTGGCGTACCGTTTTTTAGGGTCATTGATGATGATGCAAATACTACTTTTATGTTTATGGAAAGCGGTGGCAACAAAGTGGTAACGGCAACTTCGATTGATATCGATGAAACCTTGGATGATATTGAAGACATTGAATCTCCATCGCTGGAGGATTTAACCATAACATACTTGCCCAATAAAACATTTTTAGGATACGATTGCATAGGTAAAAAGTTTGAAAATGATGCCTATACATTTGTATCCTATTTTACCGTAGATGCGCCCGTGAGTTTTGATCAAGTTTTCAAGTCTGAAATGGATCGTTATCCTGAACCTATAAAAGAATAATTCAAAAATTAAAAGGGTGCACTTTTGAGGCATATGGAAATGATCGATAAAATAAACAAAGGTAAAAAAAACACTTCGGGAACTATGGCGTGTGTGGCCATTGAAGCTGTAGACTATAAGTTTAGCACCAAAGATTATTTAAAACTATAAAATACGATTGACTATATGAAATCTTTTATCTATTCTATTGTTTTTATGCTCAGTATGTTTTGTACTACCGCTTTAGGGCAATCACTTTCAGGCAAACTTATTGTTGAAGGTTGGGGTAAAACCACCACATTGAAATCACAGGAACCAGTAGCTCTGTTCAAAAACTTTAGAGATGGCAAGCACAAAATCCTGTTCCGTTTTAAAAACATTTCGGGAAGAGAAGGGTTAGTGCTCTTTCAAATGAAAACTACCATTATCCATAACGGAAAAACCATTGGAAGCAGCAGCCGTAACGATTGGCCATGGTTGCCTGGTGATATGTATGTTCCCGTAGAAGCTTTCGATTTTATTCCGTTGCTTCAAAAAACGACCGTTAAAAACAAAGGCAAACTCGCTCCAGGAAATTATGAAATACAACTGGAAATGAAACCAGTAAAGGTACATTCAGAAGTCATAAGTACCACATTTTCGTTTAAGGTTGGGTAATTTTTAGATTAAAATAAAACATGAAATATATATGAAAACAACAGTACAAAATTTTACATTTTTTATACTTCTATCTCTATGTACTATACCATTGTCCATTGCACAAAGTTGGGAATATGTGGGTACGCCAGGGTTTTCAACTGGAGTTTCGACTTATTCTTCGATGGCTCTTAATAGTGCCGACGAGCCTTATGTCGCTTTTCGTGGTGGAAGTGGTAATTTTGCCCATATTGAAGTCATGAAGTTCGATGGAACCGATTGGATAGGTGTTGGGCAACCAGATTTCTCGGCACAAATGGTTTCGTATATCTCTTTGGTATTCAGCAATACTGATGAGCCTTATGTAAGCTATACAGACCATGGGAATGGATACAAGGCTACCGTTATGAAATTTGACGGAACCAATTGGGTTAATGTTGGTATTCCTGGTTTTTCAACAAGTGGTACACAATTTACCTCATTGGCGTTTAGCAATAGTGGTGAACCATATATAGCTTTTGCCGATGCCTCATTTTCACAAAAAGCAACCGTAATGAAGTTTAATGGCACAGATTGGGTCTATATTGGCGCTCCTGGGTTTTCGGCAGGTAAGGCCGACTTTATTTCATTTAAGTTTAGCAACAATGATGTGCCACACATTTCTTATAAAGATTTTGGCAATTCAGAAAAGGCAACAGTAATGAAGTTCGATGGTACCAATTGGGTAGATGTTGGAACACCAGGCTTTTCAACAGGAAAAGCGTGGAATACTTCCCTAGCATTTAGTAGTAACAATGAGCCATATATAGCTTTTTATGATTATATAGATAAAAGTTCAGTTAAGAAGTTTGATGGCACGAATTGGGTAAACGTTGGATCATCAGGTTATTCGGGTGGTGGTCAAGATTATATTTCCATGGCACTAAACTCTAACGACGAACCTTATGTAGCCTATTCGGATGGTAGTTATTTATATTGGGGAACCGTTAAAAAATTTAACGGTAGTAGCTGGGAAACAGTCGGAAACCAAGGTTTTTCCAATGAACAAATATACTACACTTCTTTGGTATTTAACAGTAATAATGAACCAATTGTAGCATTTAGTGATACTGGCTACGGTTTCGAATTGTCCGTTATGAAATTCACAAACACCATGAGCATTCAAGACAACGAGGTTTCAGGGGTTTCTTTATATCCCAACCCAGCCAACGATTTGGTAACCTTATCAAATTTACCATATGGAGAAACGGACATAAAAGTTTTTGACATTACGGGAAAAGAAGTGTTTTCAATCAACGCAAATACAGGAATAGAAACCATTGACACAACCAATTTTACCAATGGCATCTACATGGTACACATTGCCCATAAGGATAAAATAACCTATAAAAAATTGGTGATAAGCAATTAAGTTTAAGGCTGTCATCTTTAGGTGTAAGACACGAACAACGAAGCACTTTTCACAAATGATAACCAACCATTAAGAATGTTTTGTTTTTGACTGCTTTGAGGTTTACAATGACAATTCTAAAAATATTAAAAAACATACAATGAAACAGCAATTATTTACATTTCTTGGTCTACTTCTATGTATTTTAGGGCATACACAAACCCATACCGGAAAGCTTGAAAACCCGTTAAAGAATATGCCCGAAATGGACATAGTACTTTGGCCTATGGGGATGGACAGCGCTGTAAACATTGGGAAATTAACCGCCAATGGTACTTTGGAATTCAATTTTCCGGAAAAAGAAGCCTTCCAATCTGCAGATACGGAAAATCAAATGGTAGCGGACGATTTTAAATACGCACTCCGTTTTAATTGCATTGGGCAAGACGAACCCGAGTATCCAATTGTTATGGCAACTAGTATAAGCCCCATTTCGTTATGGCACAAAAACCGTTATGTGGGCGTGTTGTTTCCCGTTACCGACGAGAGGTTGATGCATTGGATGGAAGACGAAGCCTACAACAATCCCATTGAAGGCACATTTTACGAAATAGTTTACGTTGCTGAAGCCACCACACTTAAAACCGAATGCGCTACTACATTTCAGTTTTCAGAAGAGACGGTAAACGCCAGCTACCACTATCAATTGGAACTAGAAGCAGGATTGAATGTTATAGCCTATACCATTGAAGATATTCATAAAATGAATTCGAAAGTTACCTCCAATAAACCCAGTAAGGTTGTAGTTAAAAATGTTCAGGCAGAAGATGGTATTAAATGGATAGCAAAATATTTCTAAACAATAGAAAAAAAACAAGATGACTTGTATATGTTGAATTTTAAAACCAAAACCTTATGAGACCCATTTTTTTGATGCTGATTTTCATCTTATTTGCAACAAGTTCATGCAAGCAATCTTCAGATGAGGAAAATAATGTGTTTGAAGAAAAGATTGATGAACTTGAAAATTCAACTAAAGTTGGTTCTTGGCAACAAAATTTGATAACAACAGAACCATTGCAAATAGACCAACTCAAGGCTAAACTGCCTAAACAATTGGCAGGTTTGCCGTTAAGAAGTTCAGATTCACCGGCAGCTCAAACCGTTGTAGGAACCTATAGTGTAAGTACAAACCCTAATCATGAAACCGAAAATATTACAGTCAAAATTTTGGATGGTGCCGGAAATTATGGTTTTGGGCATGTCAATGCCGTCCACAAAATGATTTCCATGGAGGTAAACAACAAAGGGGATAATAATTGGGCAAAAACCCTAGACCATCAAGGTGTTAGGATTTTATTAAAAGAAGAGCGTGTTAAAGACATCCAATTTTCGGAGTTGCAATACATCAAACAAAACCGCTATCACATATCCTTGACTGGTAGAAGACTTGACAGTAAAAAGCTGTTGCAGGCAAAAACCGATTTAGAAAAAACCAATTTTTAATAGATTGATGCCTTAAAATGGGTTCGGTAATAAGAATGAACTGAATAGGACAATTATAAAAAACGAAATAACAAAAACAGATTCACATGAAAACAATACTACAAATTATGGTGCTTTTCCTTTTTGGAAGCACGTTCGCACAACAAGGCATTAATTATAAAGCCATTGTTAAAGACGGCTCTGGTAACGTGGTTGCTAACGATTTAATACAGGTACAGTTTACCATTTTACAAGGTGCCACAAGTGTGTATCAAGAAACCCACAGCCCAACCACCGATGCCAATGGCATTGTTATTATAAACATTGGCGAGGGCATACCCATTTCAGGCACATTCAGCACCATTGATTGGAGTGCAGACGACCACTACCTAAACGTACAGATAAATACAGGAGGCGGCCTTACTGATATGGGCACGACGCAGTTTATGGCAGTACCTTATGCCATACACGCACAAACTGCTGAAAGTGTAAGCGGTGTAACCACCTATTCTGTGGGTGACTTTGCCCATGGCGGTATTGTATTTTGGGTTGACGAAACGGGACAACATGGTCTTGTTTGTGCCAAACAAGACCAAAGCACAGGAGTACGTTGGTATGCAGGGACCAACGGCAATACTCAAGCCAAGGGAAACGGACCTTATGCTGGCAAAGCAAACACATCAATTATTATTGCTGCACAAGTTGCCATTGGAGATGATGGTAACACATATGCAGCTCGTATTTGCAATGAATTACTAATTACAGAAAACGGTAAATACTATGGCGATTGGTATTTGCCCTCGAAATACGAACTAAACCTGATATATCAAAACATGGTAAGCATTGATACTACGGCAATAGCAAACGGAGGTAGCCTTTTATCTTATGCCCTCTATTGGAGTTCTACCGAGAGCAATAGCAACGACGCATGGTATCAGGACTTCGGCGATGGCAGCCAGCTCAGCGCTGGTAGACTTAACACACTCAGGGTTCGCGCTATTCGTGCTTTTTAACTATTTAATCGCCTTTGGTAGTCGAATTTTGCGAAAAAAGAGATTAGAGACAAACTTGCTTGAGCTGAGCGTAGTCGAAACATAGACTTTATAAAACAATAAAAATTAACACATGAAACACATACTAACATTCATCATCAGCTTTGGGTGCTTATGGGCTCAAGCTCAAACCATCGAAAAATTCTCTATTGATAGTGGTGGTAACAGTACTTCAAACGGCAACATAATTGTACTTTATACTATAGGTGAAGTAAACGTGCAAGAGCTCAATGCAGGTAACATACTTTTATCTGAAGGATTTATTAGTTCTGGTTTTGGAGAAACTTTAAACATTGAAATAAGTTCAATAGACAACCAATTGTTGTTGTACCCAAACCCTGCTAAAGATTTTGTAACTATTACCAATTTGCCTCATGGAGAAATACAAATGATAGTTTTTGATATAAATGGAAAAGTAATTGTTTCAAAAATAGTAAATACGGAAACAGCAAGAATAGATACATCCAATTTTTCAAATGGAGTTTATATTGTGTGGTTAAACCATAATGGATACATTATTCATAAGAAATTGCTTGTAAACAAATAGCAGATCTTATTTTGAGAAATGATTTTAGGAGGTAACCTTAAATGGGTAAAAATAACCTCGTTTCAACTGTCTTGAACAACAGCAGGAAAGTTGACAAAAACAATTAAAAATTAAGCAAAAGATATGATTTACACAGTGCCTTATTGTTGTTTTCTACATACAATCTTTAATGGAAGACATTAAGCCTCACATAATTTATAGTATAACCATTGCATCTTATTAATTCAAAATAACTTTTAATTTTAGACACATTTTTGTTGTTATATAATTTAAAGAAGGTGTGTCTGGATTTTTTTGCCGTGGCACAGCCCATCATGCCGCAACTTGAAAATGACCATATGACAGGGCGCTTGAAATTAGGTGAAACCTTTTGTTTATGAAATCATTCAGCTTTCAGTTTTGTATTCACTTTAAAATGTGTTTTTAACAAAATTGAATATAGATTTTTAAACTAAAACGCTAATTATTATTTATTTAGGAAATTTGAATCTAGTCCCTATTGACTGATTAAAGCGTTAAAGACCATGTATGTTGCAGTTTTCTAAACTTTTTAAGTTCATTTCTTAGTATAGGTAGATAATCTTTGCCATTACTATTAGACTTTTCTAATCGGCAACAGTTTTTATAGAGTAGATTAGTTAAACGTTTTACAGATGCAATATGTTTGTGCTTTTTATCACTATATTTTTCCAATTCAGCTTTTTCTATTTCAGGAGCTAAAGAGGTGGATTGTTGCACTATATCTCCAGAGAAATATATGTTAATATCTTCTTTTCCATCGGGTTGTAAATACGCTAAATCTTGATTTAAATATGTTGAAATACTTCGAGACAGAACAATAATATCCATAGCCTTTTGATATATAGGCAAATGGGACAAATGTGAAGGCATATTTGGAATCATTTATTATAGCAATTTACTCAAAAGTAGTAACTAGTTTTCATTTTTAACTTTTGATTTTAAGGTAAAGTTGTATATTTGATTTAATATTTAATGTTTTTTATAAAATTTCTTTAAAATGAGTCTTGATCAATTAAATTGGAAAATTCTTAAATGTTTGCAGAGCAATTCGAGACAATCCAATGCAGAAATAGGTAGGCAAGTAGGGATTAGTTCTCCTGCTGTTTCAGAACGGATTAAGAAAATGGAAGACCTTGGAATTATTCAAAATTATCATACAACTGTTTCCCCTTTTGAAGTTGGCTACCAATTAAAAGCATTAATTACCATTAGAGCTTTTATGGGTATGTTAAAGCCTTTTTTGGAAAAAGTTAAATCTTTTGATGAAGTAATTAATTGCTATAGAATTACAGGTAATGAAAATATAGTAATGGAAGTTGTTTTAAAAAATCAGAAGCACTTGGAACTTTTTATTGACCAATTGATAGTTTATGGTGAAACCAAAACTCAAATTGTCTTATCGCATGTTATTAAACACAACCCTGTGAAACCATTAAAATAAATACTACATATCTTTATTGTTAAATGGATTATCATCATTTGGATCATGATCTACATAATTTATTCCAGGAGGATTTAAAAGATCCCAACGATCAATCATGTAATTCCAACAATCAAATGTTTTTACCCATTCTGCAAATAAAATCCTAGATTCATCAATTTCATTTCTTAATAAATCTAAATATTCTAGGTCTTTATAACCACGTATATCTATGCATGAGCCTTTTTAAGGAGTTCTCTGGCAGATTTTCTTAGCCGCATTATTTTTTAATTTATAGATACTATCAAATTATTTCAGGTATAATTCATTTTTCGACTTTAGGTATTGTTTTAAATAATATAAAAGGCTTACACAAATCAGTCCTAATAACCCCATAATAAGCCATGTTGCATCAAAACCAAAGCTGTCTACTAAATGTAATCCTGCATTATGCCCAAAAATGTGGGAAATAGAAAATGAAATGGTATATAGTGCCATATACTCCCCTTGATTTCCTTTTTTAGCGCGTTGCATGGCAAATGCATTTGAAAAAGGAAAAGCAATCATTTCCCCAATAGTCATTAATAACATGCCAATAACCAATACGCCAACCCAAGAAGTTAAATCAAGGACTAAAAAACTTACTAATGTTAGTGTAGCACCAAATATCATGAGTCCAGGTTTGGTATATCGCGTATGTTCAAGCCACTTGATTAGAGGCATTTCCAAAATAAAAATAAAAAAGCCGTTTAATCCCAACAGCAATCCTATTTCAAATTCTGAAAGCTTATGTACATCTTTGTAATATAATGGCATGGTAGAAAAATATTGCAGGAAAATAATTCCAAATAACGTCATAGAAGCTAAAAATATCCAAAAAGCCTTGTCTTTATAGGCTGATTGAGGATTCTGGTTTATAACATTATCCAATGTCTTTGCCTTTTTAGGGTTTAGTACTTTAATAAGAAGAAGTGTTGCTAACATACAGGTAAATCCATCAACCCAAAACAACCCATTATAGCTCATTGTTGTAATAATCAAGCCTCCAACAGCAGGTCCGGCAGAAAAACCTAGGTTAATGGCCAAGCGAATTAAAGTAACCGATCGTGTTTTGTTTTCTGGTTTGCTATAAGCACTTAATGCCACAAACATGGCAGGACGGAACATATCTGCCACTAACATGATAATAAAAATGCCAATGCAGAATGAAACAAAAGTATTTAAGAATTGCAATCCTATGAACAGAATTCCGGTTGATAGCAAACTTCTCACCATTACTTTATAATACCCTATTTTGTCTGTTAATTTTCCTCCAAGCCAAGAACCTGCGACAGAACCCAAACCAAAGGCAGACATAACCCAACCAACTTCTGCAAAAGTAAAATTTAAACTTTTGGTCAAGTACAAGGATAAAAATGGAATAACCATGGTGCCTGCCCTGTTGATTAACGTAATGAGTGCAAGCCACCAAACTTCAGAAGACAGTCCTTTAAAAGTATTAATATAATTGCTAAAAAGTGTTTTCATTTTTTCTTAAATGAGATATCTTAAAAGTAAAAAGTCCGACGTTTTCGTCGGACTCACTTATATATAATTTTATTTGATAATTAAATCACTAGAATACATAGATTGCCCAACGCTTCTTCTTACCAGAAGTGGTTTGTTTTCTACAAATAGTGACGTAATTAAACATTGTTTTTTACTTTTAATGACTCAAATCTAAACAAAATACTTTAAAGTTGTATTTTTGAAATGAAAAAAATATTACAATGAAATACTTCCTGCAATTTTTTTTATTGATATCAGTTTTAAGCTGTGCGCAAGATAAACAGCCAATTTTGGGAGAAACAGAGTTTCAAAGGAAAATGAATGCCGATTTTAAAGATGCTACCAAATCGCCATTAAAAGACAAAGACCGCAAAGAATTTAAAGGACTTGATTTCTTTAAATTTGATTCTACCTATGTTGTAACTGCAACTTTAACTAGAACACCTGATGAAACACCTTTTAGGATGAAAACAACAACAGACAGATTGCCCATGTATGTGAAGTATGGAGTTGTGACATTTAAGTTGAAAGGCAAAACACACGAACTTAATATTTATCAAGATTTGGATTTGAAAAACCAAATTGGCTATGATGATTACCTATTTCTTCCTTTTTTAGACCTTACCAATGGAGACACCACTTATGGAGGAGGACGTTATGTAGAATGTAGAATTCCAGAAGATGATAAGGTTATTATAGATTTTAACACGGCCTACAACCCTTATTGCGCTTATAATGAAAAATATTCATGTCCCATTGTTCCTAGAGAGAATTACTTAGAAACTAAAATTGAAGCAGGAGTTAAGGCCTTTAAAAAACATTAAAGCGCCTAATATCTTGATTAGACGCTTTAATTAACTAGCTAACTAAAACTTAATTTTTAATAATCCGTTTGGACAGATTGCCATTCTGGGTTTGTATTTGCAGTAAATATACGCCTTGTTGTAAATTGGACAGGTTTATTTTTTCCACTGGATTATTTAATTGCATCACAACTTTCCCATTAAGGTCAATGATTCCTATAGATTTTATTTGAATATGATAAGGTGTTTTTATGTTTACATAATCTGATGTAGGAATAGGAAATATACGTATTTCAGAAAGATCATCTGAATCGATTCCTAAAGTCCCATCTATTTCAAACAGTTTCCTATCATATAAAGACCAAGATCCATCTGCATTTAAAACACGAATGTGTAAATAATGATCTCCTTGTGCTAAACTTGCAGAGGTAGATATGGTTAGGTTTTCATCTAAATTATCTCCGGAGACAGAGAGTGCTGTGGCACTGCCAAATCCAGGATCTATGTCAATAAAATATTCAGCAGCTACAATAGATGCGTTATTGAAAAACATAGGTGTTCTTACAGAAAATACTGTATGTGTGTAAACACTGTAGTTGCCAGCAGTGTTACCAACACGTATAAATAATCTGTGGCTTCCTGTAGGTAAACCTGTTGTAGGAATAGCAAGATTTTGGTCTACGGTTTCAGTATCAGTAATAGTCACTTGATTGCCTAAACCTATACCAGGATCAGTGTCAAAATAATATTCTATGCTGTTAATATCAGCTATATTAATCTCTGCTAATGGTACAACAGAAAATACTATATGGTCGTATAAAGACCATACATCATTTGCATTTTTTACTCTTACAAAGGCTCTATGACTACCTTGCGGTAATGTGTTTGTAAGAAATGCCAAATTCTCATCCAAGGTTTCGCCTGTAGGTATTGTAATTGCTGTTGCATTTCCAGTTCCTGGATCAGTACCAAAATAGTATTCAGCAGCTGTAATATCATAATTGTTAAATACAGCAGGACTATGGTTAATGCTAAAAGCTACATTGTCATATGCGCCATAAGTTCCATCGCTATTTTTTGCTCTAATGAATAATTTATGACTACCAGAACTTAAAGCAGCTGTTGGAATATTGAACGATTGGTCAATAGTCTCCATAGCAGCTACAGATAATTGTGTGCCGTTGCCAATACCAGGATCTGTATCAACATAATATTCAAAACCATCAATGTTTGCTGTGTTAAACGTTGCATTAGCTGCTTTAACACTGAAGCTTTGAGAATAGTAATAGCTAGTGCTGCCATCATCTTTTACAGCGCGTACAAATAGCTTGTGGTTGCCAGCAGATAATCCTGTTGTAGGAATACTGAAGTTTTGATTAAGTACTTCAGCATCTGGGTCAATATCTATACTTGTGCCATTGCCAATACCTGGATCGGTGTCAAAGTAATATTCTATTTCAGAAATATCACCTTGAGCAAACGATAGGTAAGCGGTAAGCAAAAAAGTTATGTGAATAAGTCGTTTCATAATCAGTTTATTTTTTGATTATTAATTAGACTTATTAGCATTTGCCTTTACGTTTACGTTGATGTTTTCACCAGCTTCAATTAAGTTGTTGCTGATAGTAAAGCTTGTTAAGTATGGTAATTCGGTTGGGTAACCACGCATATCAAAATCGTAATCGCCATTGAAAATACCTATGTCGTTTCCGTCAGAACCAGCGTTAAGCCCAACTGAACTTGGAGAAAGCGTGAAATCATCTTCAGGAGCCATATCAAAAGCCGATGATGCTACACTGGTAAAAAATGGATTTTGGTTGTCAAAATTACCTGTTCCAGGCATTGCTAGTGAAAGTGTACCACCAGTTGACATGTAGCTAATAGAGTTGTTAAGAGTTAGTGTTCTACCTGTAGTTGGTGTAAATAAAGTGTTTATTCCGTTTGAGATAAATATATTATTGAAAGCAGTTACATCACCAGTCATGTTTGGGAAAATATTTGTGTTTCCCCACGTATGGTTTATTCTAACAACGTTATTGTTAAAAATGGTTGTGTCGTTAAAGTATCGTAAGGCGTAACTAGCAGTTGCATTACCGTTTAATAATGTAATGTGGTTATTAGTAATTACGGTGTTTATACATTTTGTTGGGTCTGCATGAAGTGTGATACCGTAATTAATGATATTCCCTCTAATAATCCAGTTGTTGTTGGTAGTGGTATGGCCAGCATTTGTAGAGCCCACAAAAATAGTTTGGTTAACAAAGTTATCTTCAATAATAATATTATCAGATGTAGATGTGCTTGAGTTGTAAGTGATGTAAGTACTGATGTAAAACCCACTAATTTTAATGTTATCAGCATCAATTCTTACACTTGATAATTCGGTTCTTCTACCATCATTTAGTTCCGGTGCATAACCAGAACCAAAAAGAGTGATTTCTTTGTTGATAGTAACAGCTCCATAACTTATTAAAGACGGCTGTACGTAAATAATGTCTCCGTTATTTGCGGCAGCAATTGCATCGGTAATGTTGTTAAACATATGAGCAGGAGATGTGTCAATAACAGGGTCGTTATCAACAATAAGAATGTTTTGAGCTTGGGTGTAGCTTATAATAAATAAGGCTACAAGGCATAATAAATTTTTCATCATAACTAGGTTTTATTGATTTATGTTTCAAAACTCCTAATTATTTGAAAGCCAAAACATACGCAGAATGTCGTATATTTTATGAAAAATTGGTGATTTTTTATTTTACAAGAAACATCCCTAAGAAAACGGCAAGAAAGCCAACTGCAAAACTAGTTATAGTATAAATAGCAAAGCTGGTAAAGTCTCCAGCTTTTAAAAAGATATGGTTTTCATAAGCAAAAGCAGAAAAAGTGGTAAAACCACCACAAAACCCAGTGGCCAGTAACAAGGTGTGGTTTTGGGAAATAGAGTTGTTTTTTGCTGCAAGCCCTAAAATAATCCCAATCAATAAACTCCCAAGAATGTTGGCGATAAAAGTGCCATAAGGAATGCCAGTTTGGTAACTGTTTAAATATTTCCCTAGAATATATCTTAAAACACTACCAATACCACCACCAATAAATACCAGGAGAAGTTGTTTCATGTTACAGATTTATTGTAAAGCTTCTTGTTCTTTAACAGCAATGTAGATTTCAGTAATCCAATTGGCTGGATTTGCTGTTTTTGTTGGGTCTGTAACATAAACCTCCAGCATTGGACCTTGTTCTGTATACTCATAACCATTCTTTGGAATATAATCCATAGTAATTTGCCAAGCTTCTTTTAAATGATTGTAATTTCCTTTAAGCGTTGTTTTTATAGCTTTAAATGGTTCCAATTGTCCCGTTAGGATGTCGCTTTCAGTTGTAATTACTTGAGCAGTGGTTGGTACACAACTTGAAAACATGACCGAATTATTTGGTTCATCCCATTTATGATACAGAATAAAAGGAGGTCCTGCTGTGGTAATGTTGTTCTCCAATGCATATGATTTGACCTTGGACAACATGTCCTGCATAACGGTTTCAAAATTATCCATTTTAGTGGATGTTGTATTGTAAAGATAGAAACCTCCACCATGTTGGGCCATACCATCCACTTTAATCGAATATACCTTCATGGATGCTGTTACAGTACTATCCAGTTTTTCAAGACCTCTTTCAAAATCTGGGCCAATCATATTATCAAAACCTCCAGAAAAAAGAGCATAGGCTTTAAATATGAATGGAATTTTATCAGAGTTCATTTTCCATGTTACTTCTGTCTTTCCTTGTTCTAAAGGAGTAAAATCCCAATGTACCTTAGATGGTTCAAAATCCCCAAATTGTAATTCCTGATCTATAGAAGTATGCTCAGTAGTGGCTAAAGTTTTCATCTTGCCCTTACCATCTTTGTCCACCCAAGAATAGGATCCTCCAATACCTTTGGTTTGTTCTCCCAAAGTGATTACGGTTTCAGGATCTTTTTCAACCCAGGAGGACCAAGCCTCCCAGTTTTTAAAATCTATCACGTTATTGTAAATAACTTCGGCAGGAGCATGTATGGTCCTACTTCGTTTAACTTCAAAAGAGTTAGGCTGTACAGCTATATAAATGGTAAAACCTATAATTAAAATTAAAATTAAAAACAGGATATATTTTAGTGCTTTCATGGAAGGTTAGATAAATGTTTTTCAAAGATAATCAATTTTATACTATCCTAATATATGTTACATTTGCAGGAGAACAATTAAAATAATAAACATGAAAGTTACATATGTATTGAGTTTTGCTTTAGCCTTTGCTGCTTTGGTATCTTGTAATGAAGATAAAAAGGAGCCTGTTTTAGAGGTTACAGAAGTTAAAGAAGAAAAAACCTTCGATTATAATGTTGAGCAGTTTGCCGATATTAAAATATTGCGCTACCAAATTCCTGGATGGGATAATTTAACCTTAAAAGAACAAAAACTGGTTTATTATTTAACCCAAGCAGGTTTAGCAGGTAGAGATATTATTTGGGACCAGAATTACAGACACAATTTAAAGATTAGAAAGGCTTTGGAAACTGTGTATGCTAATTACTCTGGAGACAAAACATCTGAAGAATGGAAAGCTTTTGAAACTTATTTAAAGCGTGTTTGGTTCAGTAACGGAATTCATCATCATTATTCAAATGACAAGTTGAAACCGGAATTCTCACAGGAGTATTTAAAATCGTTAATGGCAGAAACCAATGCATCATTGGAGGAGGACGCTTTTAACGTTATTTTTAACGAGGTAGATTCCAAAAAGGTAAATCAAGCCAAAGGAGTGGATAACGTGGCACTTTCGGCTGTTAATTTTTATGGACCAAATGTTACCAATGCCGATGTTATAAATTTTTATAAAAACAAAAAATCCCCTAATCCAGACAAACCATTATCTTATGGATTGAACTCCAAATTAGTGAAGGAAAATGGTGAGTTAAAAGAGTTGGTTTATAAATCTGGTGGCCTGTATGGTTCTGCCATAGACGAGATTATAAAATGGTTGGAATTGGCTCAAGACGTAGCTGAAAATAAAGCCCAAGGCGATGCTATTGGTTTATTGATAGAATACTATAAAACAGGAAACCTACAAACTTGGGACGACTATAATGTAGCTTGGACAGCAGCAACAGAAGGTAACGTAGATTATATAAACAGTTTTATTGAGGTTTATAACGATCCGTTAGGTTACAGAGGATCTTACGAAACCATTGTTCAGGTAAATGATTTTGACATGTCCCAAAAAATGAAAGTACTATCCGATAATGCACAATGGTTTGAGGACAATGCACCATTAATGGATGCTCATAAAAAGAAAAATGTGGTAGGTGTTACATACAAGGTTGTAAACGTTGCTGGCGAAGCTGGAGACGCTTCCCCTAGCACGCCAATAGGTGTTAATTTGCCAAATGCCAACTGGATTCGTGCAGCTGTTGGTAGTAAATCGGTTTCTTTGGGAAATATTATTGAAGCCTATAATAATGCAGGAAGTTCAGACCGTTTAAAAGAATTTGTAAACGACGAAGAAGAGTTACAATTGGAAGAACAATACGGACAATTGGCAGATAAATTGCACACAGCTTTACATGAAGTTATTGGGCATGCTTCTGGACAATTAAACCCAGGAGTTGGAGAGACCAAAGAAACTTTAAAAAATTACGCCTCTACGTTAGAAGAAGGTCGTGCAGACTTGGTAGGACTATATTACCTATACAATCCTAAATTACAAGAATTGGGATTGGTGGACGATTGGAAAGCAGTAGGGAAAGCAGCTTACGATGGTTATATTAGAAATGGGTTGATGACCCAATTAATCCGATTGAACTTAGGAGACGATGTAGAAGAAGCTCATATGAGAAACAGACAATGGGTAAGTGCATGGGTTTATGAAAAAGGTAAAGCCGATAATGTGATAGAAAAAATAACACGAGACGGAAAAACGTATTTCAATATTAACGATTATGATAAGTTACACGAGTTGTTTGGGCAGTTATTAAAAGAAACTCAGCGTATCAAGTCTGAAGGCGATTATAAAGCTGTTGAAACGTTAGTTGAAACTTATGGTGTAAAAGTAGACCAAGACCTTCATGCCGAAGTTTTAGAAAGAAACAAACAGTTTACGTCTGCACCATACAGTGGTTTTGTAAACCCAGTTCTGGTTCCAGAAATGGATGCCAATGGTGAAATTACAGCTATAAAAGTAACGCAACCAGAATCTTTTCCTGGGCAGATGTTAGATTACAGTAAGCATTATAGTTTCCTTCCAGAGGTAAATTAATAGGAAAATTATTAATATAAAAAGCCTTAATGTTTTTGCATTAAGGCTTTTTTTTGAGTTTCTATTGTTAAAACTTTCAAACCTATTTATTATTTATTGACACTGAATTTTAAAAGAATAAAATTTATGGCAAGTAATAATACGAGTATTAGAAACGTGTTCATGTTTATGGTTTTATGATACATCTAAAAAATTATAAATTGTCATCATTAATTTGTGGGTTAATTTAATTTTTAACAAAACGTTTTATCACTGTTTTATTTTCAGTTTGAATCTTTAAAAGATACATTCCTTCTGAAAGATTGGTTACATCTATCCTGTTTGATGGTTTTTCAATATACATGATTTGTTTTCCCAACAAATCAAACATAACAATTGAGTCAATAATTAAGTCTGTTGATATATTTAAAGTCGCCTCAGTAGGAACCGGATAAATGGATATGTTGCTATCTGTTTCTTCAAAATGTTCACTGGTTAAAGTACTATCAATAACTTCTACGTTAACAGAAACTGTATCTTCATTTCCAGAGCTATCCGTAACCGTAAGAACTACGGGATAATCTCCAACAGCAGTAAAGGTGTTTATATCTATACTTAAAGTGAAATCACAATTATCCGTTGAGCCATTATCAACATCATCTGCTGTAATACTTACAGAACCATTGCCTGCCAAATCTACCGTAATGTCTTGTCCATTAGCTGTTGGATTTAAATTGTCAATTACATTTACTATTGCAATTCCAGTAGTTGAAGCTCCAGCATTGTTGGCGGATGATACGTCCACATTGTTGGAGCCTAAATCCATACAGGAAAAGTTAACGGTTATAGCTAATGGGTTTCCACCAGTAACTGTAGTTACACCACAATCCACAGAGTTGCTAAACAATAAATCTTCGGCATTTATAGTGGCATTTCCAGTAGCATCCAGAACCACGTCAAGAGGTGTTGAAAGCACTTCGTAATTAAAGGTTATTCCCCAAGAATTTAAGGTTCCACCATCTGCACTAACACTATCCGATACCGTAATAACCCAATCTCCTTGCGTGTTTTCACCGTCAAAAACAGATAAAGGGTTTTGTGGTATAAAGTTGCCAAATATAGCTGGTTCGGTAGTGGCACATTCTGTTTCTATAGGATTGATTGCTTCATCATCAAAAGTTGCCAATATATTATTTCCACTACAACCGTAGGTTGATGCTGGAACACCTGGACGATCATAAATAACAGCAGAGGTTCCATTTGGTGATGTAATGGTTATGGTTACATCGCCAACCCAAGAGTGAGTGATGTCTATATCCACGTTTAAATCTGTAATCACAACATTCGAAGCGACAGACATAATAGCTGTGTCGCCTGTTGGACTTCCATCAGGAATAACCATATAAGGACTGTCTGATTGTGACTCTGTAAATGTAATTAAACCACCTCCTCGTGTTATTATTTCCGGAGGATTATTGGTGACATTTATTTGGTCTAAAAGCGTAATTGGTGTTCCCAGACAAAAGTCCGTTACATTATAATTTATATCCACCAAACTTTCTCCTGCTACATTAGGATCAAAAGTAAATGTCAATCCATTTCCATCGTCTGTTACACCTAATCCACTGTACACCCCTCCAGTAGGCAATCCTCCAGAAAGGCCTGTTTGTAAGCCATCAGACAAACAAATCTCTTCAACAGTATTTAAACTTGAAAAATTAGGTGGTAAATCAAAAGCTTCGGTGCCATCACCTCTATCTGTTGATGAGCCTTGGCTGGCACTATAGCCTAAACCTCTTTTTGCAAAAGCATCCCAAATTAAACATTGGTATGCGCCACCATATAAAGCTTGGTCTGCTGCTAAAATGGCATCACGACCATCTACAAAACCTGGGCTGCAGGGTTGTAGTATTAGGGCCTGTGTTACTAGATTTAATGCAATATTATTTCCACCTGTACCATTGTAAAAATCGGGGTCAAATCCTTGGTCGTCAATTAAATTCCATGTCATTTCCCATAACATGGCAGCCCAAACAGAGCCAACTCCATGAGGAACGGCTTCTGTTTTAATATCGTCGTACGTATGTGGGTTTGTAGCGAGCAACGTGCTATATGGATAGGTTCTTATTCCTGGTCCATTGGCAGTTTCGCCAATTAGCCAAGTTCCCATGCCTCGAGAGTCTGTCCCAGTATCAGTAAATGTCATGGTTAAAAGCAACGCATAAAAATCACTCCAGCCTTCTCCCATTTGTTCATTGTTTTGAAGGCACAATGAGTTTGCTGGGCCTCCAGTTAGCCTTGTAGAGATGCCATGTCCATATTCATGTACAATTACAGCATTATCCAAATCGCCATCCCTTGAACCACAAACATACATTCGCATTCTTGGTCTAAAGCCGTCAACTGGTGTTGAAAAATTGGCATTGCATGATCCAGCGCCACTTTGCGCATGTGCATTAACAGAATCGCTTCCCAAGCCTCCATTGCCATAGTTGTTTTCTTGAAAATTTCCAGCAGCTTCATCCAATCCATATTGATAGGCCACATCATGAATAATGTTGTTCCAATAAAACAAATTGGTAACTACGGCATCATCTGATTGTTCTCCAGGCGAATACACAGGGTTTATCGGGAAATCGAAAATTAGGTTTCCACCAGGACTATAGGTATACCTATCGTCTGGTAAATCGTTATTGTCGTCTTCATCAAAAGCACTCACATTATTTCCTCTTGTGTTGGTATATTCGGCACCTTCAATCCCATCAATATCATGCCAGCCATAAGGCGATGCAGTCAAGTTTTCAGGATTTGTCACTAAACTTCTGCCACCATGATTTGGAGACTCCGTAGGCATGGCGTATACATTGTAACTTGCTGCAGGAGCAAAAGGAATGGCAGGGAAATAATAGTTTTGAGATGTGTTACTATATTCAATGTCTTGAACAGGACCTATAAAATTTGAAGTGTTTTTAGTAGGATTACTAGGTGCGTGTTCTTCATGGTTGCCTAAAATGTTACAATAGGATGTTAGGTTGTCTTTGTCTATAATGGTACCGGAAACAGCATCTACGCGAAAATTCCACCAATCTGATGAATTGTTTTCAGCAATTGAAAGTTCCCAAACTATCGTGGTTCCAATATTTTCCCTGAAATAATACATAAGTTTAATAGGTATGTTTTCAGAAGAAATCCCAGCTTTATTAAAGATGGCTTGTTTGTTTTTCCCTTGTTCTTGCTTGATTATTTCAAGGTTACCTAAAGGATAATTCATTTGATTGGCAACCGAAACAATAGCTTGACTTGCATTTAAGGCAACCGATTTATTTGTAATGGTTGATTGGATGTTTTCCAAAAAATTATTGTGAGATAAAATTACAGTTCCAGAAGCATCAAAATGAATACTGGATTCTGTGCCTTGAACCTCTATGCCATCAACAGCTTGTCTTAAGTAAACATGTCTAATACCAGTTTTTTTGCTAACATAATCATTAGTAATTACGTAAGAGTTGTTTTTCTGTTTAATCAAAGTTTCTAAGGAAATGCCAGTTTTTTTGTTGGAAATTCTTTGATTGGGTTTTTGTTGGGCAAATAGACCATTTGTAAGCATACAAACAATCAGAAGCATTCGGATAGAATTTTTCATGTGTGATAAAATTAGATTAATAGCGTTTTAAAGATACATTAATTATTTAATTGTCAGATAAATAATATATATAACAACAAATCGTAACTAAATATTAATGTCATCAATAAAAGTCTATAAAAAAAGAAACCAAAAGGTTAACACCTCTTTAAAATAAACAGTTAAAATAAATAAGATTAGGGTGTTTATTTAAAAAACCACTTGATGGAGGCAATAAAAACAATGAAGGATATAAAGGCAACCAGTATCCAAATGCTCCCTTTGTAATAACGTTTATGAAGTTTTAGGTCGTGCCTGTAGGTATAGAAGACAACGATTATAAAAGCAATAGCAAATAAAATTCCAAAAACCCATTGACCATTTGTAAACATATCCTTAATTTTAGGCAAAAATACGAAAACATCTTTATAAGATTTCCATTTTTGGAAATGAAATCCATATTTCTATGAAAGATAAACTAGAAGCAGTTAAAGCATTTCATACAGCTTTTAAAATAGGACATCGTGAAACACCAAAAGCCCATTTGGGTATGGAAAAAAACATGTTACGCTATAAGTTGATGCGAGAGGAAAACGAAGAATATTTAGAAGCAGCCAATAATAACGATTTGGTAGAAGTGGCAGATGCTTTGGGCGACATGCTTTACATTTTGTGTGGCACGATAATAGAGCATGGATTACAATATAAAATTGAAGAAGTTTTTGATGAGATACAACGTAGCAATATGAGCAAGTTGAGTGAAAATGGAGAGCCTATTTATCGTGAGGACGGCAAAGTCCTAAAAGGACCAAACTACTTTAAACCCAATATCTCAGAAATTTTAGGGAAAGAATAAATAAGGTAAAAACAAGGGATGGATTTCTGAATGTTTAAACTGCATAAATTCAGTTTACTCATAATGCAGAGTTATTTCACCTCATGTCTCCAACCGTGTTTGTCTTCAGAAAGATTGTGTTGAATGTCCTGTAATTGCTTTTTAAACTTGCTGGCGTAAGAGTTTTCAAGATCAGGAATTTCAAAGACTTCATTTCCATGTTCAAAAGCAGAAATCGGACTTACCACAGCAGCAGTACCAGCACCAAAAATTTCCTTTAAACTACCATTTCTTGCAGCTTCCTTAATTTCGGTTACAGGAACACGTCTTATTTCCACGGTTACACCATTGTCCTCTGCCAATTGGATGATGCTTTTTCTTGTAATTCCATCTAAAATCCTATCGCTTGTAGGAGCAGTAACCAAACGGTCATCAATCCTAAAAAAGATATTCATGGTTCCGGCTTCTTCTAGATATTCGTGTGTATGTGCATCAGTCCAAATTATTTGCTGATAGCCTTTTTCTTGAGCTAGAGAAGTAGGGTAAAACTGTGCAGCATAATTTCCGGAAGCTTTAGCAAAACCAACACCTCCATCTGCAGAACGGCTGTATTTTTCAGCAAACAACACGCGAACTTTACCAGAATAATAAGCCTTTGCTGGAGAGCAAATAATCATAAATCTGTAGGTGCTAGCTGGAGAGGCCGATATGGCTGGCTCAGTGGCAATTACAAAGGGCCTAATATACAAGGAGTTTCCAATACCAGGTTGTATCCATTCCTTATCCATTTTCAATAAGGTTTCCAAACCAGCAAAAAAATAGTCTTTCGGAAATTCAGGCATAGCCAGTCTAGCCGAAGATATATTTATACGTTTATGGTTGGCTTCTGGTCTAAATAACCAAATTTTCCCAGCATTGTCTTTATAAGCTTTCATGCCTTCAAATACGGCTTGACCATAATGAAAAACTCTAGCTGAAGGTTCAAAAGTCATGGCCTGATAAGGCATGATTTTAGGTTGTTGCCATTTGCCGTCAATAAAATCGCAAACAAACATGTGATCTGTAAAAGTTCTTCCAAAGGCTAGGTTTTCAAAATCGACATTTTCAATCTTAGAAGTTTCAGATTTTTGGATGTCAAGGTTGGTATTTAAAGAATTTATCATGGCTTTTAATTTCAATTGCGAATTTATAAAATTAAACTAGGATAAAAAACCAAAACTTTTTTTAAAAAATACGTATCTTTGACGCTATTCTTAATTAAATTTTTGAAATTATCATGAAGCACCTTTTTACACTTTTGGCTTTAACCTTAGCATTTGTTTCTTGTAAGAACAATACAGAACAAAACACAGAACAAACAGTGAAAACCGAAGAAGTTAAGGAAATAGCTTATG
This sequence comes from Xanthomarina gelatinilytica, assembly GCF_000348685.1. Lineage (GTDB taxonomy): Bacteria > Bacteroidota > Bacteroidia > Flavobacteriales > Flavobacteriaceae > Xanthomarina > Xanthomarina gelatinilytica. The sequence goes on from NZ_ANLA01000015.1 coordinate 24,880, forward strand.
CCTCTTTTGGAGATAAAATTGAAGCTAATGATGCTATAGAAGCCAAATTAATGGCAGACACTTATAAGGATTTAACTGTAGGGGACAGTATTTCCACAAAAATGGTTGCTAAGGTAGATGAAGTATGCCAAGCCAAAGGTTGCTGGATGAAATTGGATTTAGGCAACAATGAACAGGTTATGGTTAAGTTTAAGGATTACGGGTTTTTTATGCCGAAAAACATTGCTGGAAAAGAAGTTATTATAGATGGAAAAGCTTATGTAAGCGAACTCTCTGTTGAAGAACAACGTCATTATGCCGAAGATGCAGGTAAATCCGAAGAAGAGATAGCTGCAATTACAGAACCTAAGCGCACATATTCTTTTGAAGCCAATGGTGTTTTGCTAAAAGAAGAATAAATGAAAAATTCCTTCTTTGGTATATTAACACTATTACTTTTTTTTGGTTGTAACCTTGCCAAGGAAGAGGTTGTTGCTGAAAAGGAAGAGGTTATTGCTGAAAAAGATGAGGTGGTTTACGATATGTATCAACCATCTGAAATGGCAAACCTCATGAACCAGATGTTTGCAGAAAACCTACAATTGAAAAAAGATATTTTAGCAGGCAAAATACCAACAGAATTCCCATTGGATTTTTTGAAAATCCATACAGCAGAACTTTCAGAATTCAAAAGTAGAAACGAAACATTTCAGAGTTTTTCCAAACTTTTTATAGAAAGTGAAAAAGAAATTTTCAACACAGAGTCCCAAGTTCCCCTAAAGGAACGTTACAACAATACAATCAACCTTTGTATCTCTTGTCACCAAACGGAATGTACTGGACCAATCACTAGAATTCAGAAACTATTAATTAAATAGTTTTGGAACGCAAAATCATCATTACGGGCGATGGGTCAAAAACCATTCAACTTGTAGGATTAAATGAGCATTACCACTCGGTTCATGGCGCTTTGCAAGAAGCAGAACATGTTTTTATTAAACATGGTTTGCTACACGCAATAGACCATTTTTCTACTAAAAATCAACCTATTTCTATTTTGGAGATTGGATTTGGTTCAGGCTTAAATGCGTTAGCAACTTTGGTCGCTTCAGAAAAACACAGCGTTTCCATTGCTTATGTTGGAGTAGAAGCTTATCCGGTTTCCAAAGAAGAAGTTTTGGAGCTGGATTATGCCACTTTGTTTCAAGAGGCAAGATATCAAGATTTAAACAATCAAATACATTTGGTGCCTTGGGGAACCTTTCAAAAAATATCGCCACACTTCAGTTTGTTAAAGCAGCAAAAGATGTTTAAAGACATCACTGATACAAATACACATCACTTAATATATTTTGACGCATTTGGGCCACGTGTCCAACCAGACCTATGGACCGAATCTGTGTTTAAAATAATGTTTGATGCTCTTATGCCATCAGGTGTCTTGGTGACTTATTCAGCCAAAGGGAGTGTGCGTCGAGCCATGCAAGCCGTTGGTTTTACTGTTGAAAAACTTCCTGGACCTCCAGGAAAACGTGAAATGCTTCGTGCTACAAAACAAACAGCGACTCCAAGATTATAATATTTCGGATAAATGCCAAGAGGAAAAAATAGGCTCTATAATTAAGTGTTTATCTAGCCATTTACGTTCATAAACCCTAAACTTTCGTTAAATCTGTTAAACCTTATTTAAAGTGACTGCTATAGCATTGGTAAATCTGTATCTTTAAATAAAAATTGACTATGAAAGTTTTAATTACAGGAGCCACAGGATTAGTAGGAAATGCCATTGTAGCTCAATGTAAAAAACATGCTATTTCTGTACATTACTTAACTACCTCAAAGCATAAAATTGAAAATAAAGAACACTATAAAGGGTTTTATTGGAATCCAGCCAATAATGAAATTGATGTGTCGTGCTTTCAAGGGGTCGATGCTATAATAAATTTGGCAGGAGCTCCCATTTCCAATAGGTGGACCTCCTCCTACAAACAAAAAATTATAAACAGTAGGCTGCAAAGTTTACAGCTTTTAAAATCTGCCATAAAGAAAGAAAACATCAAAATCAATCATATAATAACTGCAAGTGCCATTGGCATCTACCCAGATTCTTTAACTAATTATTACGAAGAGAATTATAAAAACACCTCTACAGGGTTTTTAGGGAAAGTGGCCAAGGAATGGGAAGAGGCAGCAGATGCTTTTTCCAATTTAAATATGAAAGTCTCAAAAATTAGAATTGGTTTGGTGTTGGATGCTAAAGAAGGTGCTTTGCCACAAATGGTTAAACCTACCAAATACGGTTTTGGAGCAGCTTTTGGAAGTGGTCTTCAGTGGCAATCCTGGATTCATAAAAAAGATTTGGCCAGAATATTCATTCATGTTTTGGAGAACGGACTGGAAGGTGTTTATAATGGAGTAGCACCAAACCCTGTTACCAATCAAGAATTAACAAAAGCCATTGGGAGAACATTAAATAAACCCTTGTGGTTGCCAAACATTCCCAAGGTTGTCATGAAATTGATCCTAGGGGAAATGCATGTGTTGCTTTTTGAAAGTCAGCGAGTGTGTTCAAAAAAGATCATTGACACTGAATTTGAACATAAGTTTGTTAATCTCAAACCAGCATTGGAAGATTTATTGTAAAAAAAAACCGTTACAAGTGTTGTAACGGTTTTTTTATTTTAGAAAATCATCATTAAGCTTTAGTGGCAGTAATGTTGATTTGTAATTCTATTTCGTCGTTAATAAACTTATCACCTAAATTATCAAAAAATGATTTAGAACCATATTGAACATTCCATTTAGAACGGTCAATGGTAAACGTTTCACTGGTAATGGTTAAAGCGTCGCCATTTTGGTCTACTGTTACAGGAATCTTGATATTGTTAACAGCATCTTTCATTTTTAAGTTTCCAGACAACATGGTTTTACCTTCAACAGTTTCCATTCCAGTCACTTCAAAAGCAGATACAGGGAACTGCTCAACATGGAAAAAGTCAGGACTTTTTAAATGTCCTGTAAGTTTTGCATTGTCCTCTTCTTCTGCAGGAATGTCTTTTACAGTAATGGAATTCATATCAATTAAAAACGTACCACTTTCCAAGGTGTCGTTGTTTAAAGTTACCACACCACTGTCCAAGGCAATGGTTCCGTTATGGGATCCTGTAGGTTTATGACCTGTCCACATTATGGTAGATCTTTCTGTGTCTACTTTATATTTGGTTGAAACATCTGTTGTTTCTGCAGCAACTTCAGCTTCAGTAGTTTCTGCTTCCTTGGCTTTATCTTTACAACTGGTAAAAGCAATTGCCAAAGTTGCTACTGTTAAAACTGTAAGAAATCTTTTTTTCATAATAAGTTATTGTTTTTAGTGTTAAGTAGCAAAAATACATATTTGCCAGATAATATAATCTAAAAAAAATATTAAAATTATTTGGTGACATTTTGACATTTTTACAATAATGGCAGTACTTTTGCCATCTTTAAAAAGTATTTAATATTTACAAGTACAACTATGAGTAAGAATGATGAAAAAACAGATATAACTTCGGATCAAGTTGAAAATCAAACTGAAAATCAAGTTGATGACCAAGTTATGGAACAAGAAGAGTTAAGTAAGGAAGAACAGCTTCAAGAAGAACTGAAACTGGAAAAAGATAAATTTTTACGTTTATTTGCCGAATTTGAAAACTATAAAAGACGTACTGCCAAAGAGCGTATTGAATTGTTTAAAACTGCAAGTCAAGACGTCATGCTATCTTTGCTGCCTATTTTAGATGATTTTGATAGAGCCTATTCCGAAATTTCCAAGACCAAAGAAAAAGAACTTTTAAAAGGCGTGGAGCTTATTAACAGTAAATTAAAGAACACCTTAAAAGGTAAAGGGCTTGAAGAAATAGAGCTAGAGTCAGGAGATGTTTTCAATGCAGATATACATGAGGCGATAACGCAAATTCCTGCACCATCAGACGATTTGAAAGGTAAAATTGTGGATGTGGTTGAAAAAGGATACAAACTAGGCGATAAAATAATTAGATTTCCAAAAGTAGTTATAGGACAATAAACATATGGCAAAACGAGATTATTACGAGATTTTAGGGATTGATAAAAATGCCAGTGCAGCCGAAATAAAAAAGGCATACAGAAAAATGGCCTTAAAATATCATCCTGATAAAAACCCGAACGACAAAGAAGCTGAAACAAAATTTAAAGAAGCAGCAGAAGCCTATGAGGTCTTGAGCAATGCCGATAAAAAAGCGCGCTACGACCAATTTGGGCACCAAGCCTTTGATGGCAATGGTGGCTTTGGTGGTGGAGGCATGAATATGGATGACATATTCAGCCAATTTGGCGATATTTTTGGAGGAGCCTTTGGAGGTGGAGGAGGATTCTCTGGTTTTGGAGGTGGTTTTGGAGGCCAGCAACGTCGTGTAAAAGGTAGTAATTTGCGTATTAGGGTAAAATTAACCTTAGAAGAAATAGCCAATGGTGTTGAGAAAAAAGTGAAAGTAAGACGTAAGGTCCAAGCCAGTGGAACCACCTACAAAACCTGTAGTATGTGTCATGGTTCTGGACAGGTAACACGTATTACAAATACTATTTTAGGACGTATGCAAACTGCAACAACCTGTACAACCTGTGGTGGAGCTGGTCAAACCATTGATAAAAAGCCCGATGGTGCAGATGCTCATGGTTTAATTGTTAAAGAAGAAACTGTTTCCATAAAAATTCCGGCAGGAGTTGTAGATGGAATGCAACTTAAAGTTTCTGGTAAGGGTAACGAAGCTCCTGGAAATGGGGTTTCTGGTGATTTGCTTGTAGCCATCGAAGAAGAAAAGCACGCCACCTTACAACGTGAAGGAGACAATTTGCATTACGATTTGTACATAAGTTTGCCAGATGCTGTTTTAGGGACTTCCAAAGAGATAGATACAGTAACAGGAAAAGTTCGTATTAAAGTAGAAGCAGGAGTGCAATCTGGAAAAATATTGCGTTTAAGAGGGAAGGGGATTCCTAGTATCAATGGATATGGAAAAGGGGATTTATTGGTTCATGTAAACGTATGGACACCAAAAACCTTAAACAAACAACAAAAAGACTTTTTTGAAACCATGAAAGACGATGAACATTTTGCGCCAAAGCCAGAAAGTTCAGACAAATCTTTCTTTGAGAAAGTAAAAGACATGTTTTCTTAAAAAAATATACTTCCACGAATCCCTCTTCAATAGAGGGATTTTTTTTGTTTTAACAACTTATTTGTATCTAAATATCGATAGTTTATTAAAAAACACTATCTTTGAAATATCACTATTTTTAAATAGTGGTTTTTTTCTTTTTCATAGCAATTTTTTCCCATCCTAAAATATTATATATTTCAGGGTGGGTTTTGTTTTTTTAATGGCATTTAAATTATTTCCGTATATTAAGGATTACTTTATGACATTTAATATCTTTACGTATCATAAATAACCAACCTATATGAACAACTTATTAGAAGCACAATCGGTTTCTAAAAAATTTGGCAACTTTACAGCACTTAATCAAGTGTCTATTTCTGTACCTAAAGGAAGTATTTTTGGACTTCTTGGTCCAAATGGGGCAGGTAAAACCACATTAATTCGCATTATCAATCAAATTACCATGCCAGACACAGGGCAGGTGTTTTTAGATGGAGAGCCACTTCAAACACATCATATTAAGGACATAGGCTATTTGCCTGAAGAACGTGGCCTTTATAAATCCATGAAAGTTGGTGAACAAGCCATGTATTTGGCTAGGCTAAAGGGTTTGAGCAAAGCAGAAGCCAAAACCCGATTGAAATATTGGTTTGAGAGATTGGAAATTGGAGATTGGTGGAACAAGAAAATCCAGGAACTTTCCAAGGGAATGGCCCAAAAAATACAATTTATTGTAACGGTTTTACACGAACCAAAGTTGTTGATATTCGATGAGCCTTTTTCTGGCTTCGATCCCATAAACGCCATACTTATTAAAGATGAAATTTTAAGGTTGAGAGACAATGGAGCGACTGTTATTTTTTCAACCCATAGAATGGAATCCGTAGAAGAATTGTGCGATCAAATTGCATTGATTCATCAATCCAATAAAATTCTGGATGGGAAGCTCACAGATATTAAAAAGCAGTTTAAAACCAACACCTTCGAAGTTGGCATCAGAACCTCCAATAATTTGCTGCTGGAAAAAGAACTCTCAGAAAAATTTGTGGTATCGCCTGCAAGTTTTAAAACACTTGGTGACGAATTGATGCTTAATGTAAAACTTTCAGAAAAGGATGTCCCAAATGATTTGTTGAGTTTTTTAACTTCTAAAGGGGAAGTTTCGCATTTTGTTGAGCTAATTCCAAGTGCCAACGATATTTTTATTCAAGCCATAAAGAATAATTAATATGAATCATTTATCATTAATCATAGAAAGAGAATATTTAACCAAGGTTAAAAACAAATCGTTTATAGTCATGACCATTTTAAGTCCAATCATCATGATTGCGCTTATAGCTGTTGTGGCTTATCTTTCTCAAATAAATAACAATAAGCAACGAACCATATCCATTTTGGATCAATCTGGAATTTTAAAGCATTCTTTTACAGACACAGACAACCTGACGTATCATATTTTGGAAAACATGTCTCTGGAAGAAGCCAAGGAACAAGTCCATAAAAATGAGGAATATGGCTTGCTATACATAGAAAATTTTAAGGATATAGATAAGTTGGGCGAACATATCAAGTTTTTTTCAGAAGAATCCCCTTCGTTAACGCTTATGTCTGCCCTGGAAAGCAAACTGGAAAAGCAACTCACAGATTTAAAGTTGGAGTTTGAAGGCGTGGATGTTGAAAAAATTAAAGCTTCCAGAGTACGTGTAAACATAGGTCAAGAAAGTTTTATAGGTGAAAAAACCTCAAAAATAGATAGTGTTGTAAAGCTTATATTTGGTGGTTTGGCAGGATATTTACTGTTTATGTTTATCATTATTTATGGTAATATGATCATGCGAAGCGTGATAGAGGAAAAAACCAGTCGCATCATAGAGATCATTATTTCGTCTGTCAAACCCATCCAGCTTATGTTGGGTAAAATTATTGGAACCTCTTTGGCAGGAATCACCCAGTTTGTAATCTGGATTATTTTGGGAGGTGTTTTAATGACGGTTTTATCCATGGTTTTCGGAATAGATTTTGCACAATCACAAACAGGTCAGCAGGAAATCTTAAATCAAGCCATGCAAAATCCAGATGTCAATACCGAAATCCAAAATGTTATTACAGCTTTTTACAATCTTCCTATTACCAATTTAATTATAGCCTTTATCCTGTTTTTTATTGGAGGCTACTTGTTGTACAGTTCGCTTTATGCAGCCATTGGAGCAGCTGTTGATAACGAAACAGATACCCAACAGTTTTTGCTACCTATTTTAATGCCATTGATATTAGCTGTTTATATTGGCATTTTTACGGTTATAGAAGATCCTCACGGAACCGTTTCAACAGTGTTTTCATTTATTCCTTTTACATCGCCAGTTGTCATGCTTATGCGAATTCCCTTTGGTGTGCCTATTTGGCAGCAATTGGTATCTTTAGCTTTATTGATAGGGACTTTTATTTTTACAGTTTGGTTTGCAGCTAAAATTTATCGTGTGGGTATTTTAATGTATGGAAAAAAACCAAGTTATAAAGAATTACTAAAATGGGTTAAATATTAATCTTACATGCAGAATCATTTAGATGAAATAGAGGAAATAGTGACAGATAGTGGCGCTTGGGAAACGTTTTTGGATTTTTTAAGGACTGTTTTATACGTTAATGAAGATAAAACCATAAAGATAACCATAGGCTTGGTTTTGTTGGTGTTTGTTATTTACATCATCACTACCATTGTTTTAAATTTTTTAAGGCGTATATTTTCCAGAAGGCTGCCAAAAGCAGACAAAGCTAAATTCAATACTGTGTTTTCTTTTGCCAGATGGTTGGTTTACATTATTGTATTATTGATAGTGTTCGATTCTGTAGGTGTGAACGTTACCGCTATTTTTGCTGCATCTGCAGCCCTGTTGATAGGTGTTGGTCTAGCCTTACAAACCTTATTCCAAGATATTATTTCTGGAGTTTTTATATTAATAGACCAAAGTTTGCATGTAGGGGACATTATAGAAATAGAAGATAAAATAGGACGTGTGGAAGAAATAAAACTTCGCACAACCAGAGCCGTTACAATAGATAATAAAGTATTGGTTATACCCAATCACTTATATCTTACAAACAGTTTGTACAATTGGACCCAAAACGATACCTTCACAAGAGAGAGTGTCTCGGTAGGAGTAGCTTATGGCAGCGATGTACAACTGGTAAAGAAGTTATTGTTGGAAGCAGCCAATAAACACCCAGAAGTTTTAAGTCAACCAGAACCAGTGGTTTTGTTCACGGATTTTGGAGACAGCTCATTAAATTTTAAGTTGATTTTTACCTTAAACGATAGTTTTAAGGCCCAGTTCCCATCTAGCGATATTAGGTTTGAAATAGACAGGTTGTTTAGGGAAAATAATGTCAGTATCCCGTTTCCACAAAGAGACATTCATATTATTGAAAAAAAGAATTAAAAGATGCCAAGAATATTAATTATAGAAGACGAAGCAGCCATTAGACGCGTATTGGTTAAAATTCTCTCAGAAGAGAACAACAACTATCAAGTAGAAGAAGCTGAAGATGGCCTTATAGGTATTGAGAAAATTAAAAACGAAGATTTCGATTTGATTTTATGCGATATCAAAATGCCAAAAATGGATGGGGTTGAAGTCTTGGAAGCCGTAAAAAAAATAAAACCTGAAATACCTATTGTCATGATTTCCGGTCATGGCGATTTGGATACAGCTGTTAATACCATGAGATTGGGCGCTTTCGATTATATTTCAAAACCGCCAGACCTAAACCGTTTGTTGAACACTGTCCGTATTGCTCTAAACAGCAAGGAATTGGTTGTGGAAAACAAAATGCTTAAAAAGAAGGTAAGCAAGAACTTTGAAATGATTGGGGAAAGTGAAGCTATTACCAATATTAAAGGCATGATTGATAAAGTGGCTCCTACAGATGCTCGTGTGCTGATTACTGGACCAAATGGAACAGGAAAAGAACTCGTGGCGCATTGGTTGCATCAAAAAAGCGAACGCTCCTCTGGACCTTTAGTTGAAGTCAATTGTGCTGCAATCCCTTCAGAACTCATAGAGAGTGAATTGTTTGGTCATGTAAAAGGTGCTTTTACAAGTGCTGTAAAAGATCGAGCGGGAAAATTTGAAGCAGCTAATGGAGGCACCATCTTTTTGGATGAAATTGGCGATATGAGCCTTTCTGCACAGGCCAAAGTGTTAAGGGCTTTGCAAGAAAGCAGGATTCAGCGTGTAGGAAGCGATAAAGACATTAAAGTGGATGTACGCGTAATAGCTGCAACCAACAAAGACTTAAAAAAAGAGATAGACGAAGGAAAATTTCGCGAAGACCTCTATCATCGTTTGGCAGTTATCTTGATTAAGGTACCACCTTTAAACGATAGACGGGAAGATATTCCATTATTGATTGAGTATTTCTCTGAAAAAATTTCCAACGAACATGGTACGGCAAAAAAATCATTTTCTGAAAAAGCAGTAAAAATGCTTCAGGATTACGATTGGACCGGAAATATTCGTGAACTCAGAAATGTGGTTGAAAGACTTATCATTCTTGGTGAGAAGGAAGTAGGTGAGCAAGACGTGAAACTATTTGCTTCAAAATAAATTGGACTTAAACCCTTTGCAACATGAAACATATAGATAGTGATCAGTTTAAAGTTACCAAACCTATAAAATTAAAAGATGTTAAAACATCTATCGATCTTGACGCGAGCAACAAAAAAATCGAGTCGGAACTAGAGGATATAAGAAAAAAACTGGCCAAGCTCCAAGATACCATGTATGCACATGGTAAATATGCGGTTTTGGTGTGTTTGCAAGGCATGGATACAGCTGGAAAAGACAGTTTGATCCGTGAGGTTTTTAAAGACCTAAATGCTAGAGGTGTTGTGGTACATAGTTTTAAAGTGCCAACTCCATTGGAGCTGAAACACGATTATTTATGGCGACATTATATTGCGCTTCCCGCTAGAGGAAAAGTAGGGGTTTTTAATAGAACACATTATGAAAATGTGTTGGTAACTCGCGTACATCCAGAATATATTTTAGGGGAAAATTTACCAGATGTTACTTCTTTGGATGATATTAACGATACTTTTTGGGATAAACGTTTTGAACAGATAATTAATTTTGAAAAACACATAGCAGAAAACGGCACCATAATTTTTAAATTTTATCTACATCTTTCTAAAGACGAACAAAAAAACCGATTGCTTCGTAGGTTGGAAAAGAAAAACAAAAACTGGAAATTCTCTCCTAACGATTTAAAAGAACGGGAACTCTGGGATGAATATCAAGCATGTTATCAAGATGCCATAAACAGAACATCCAAACCTCATGCGCCTTGGTACGCCATTCCTGCAGACGATAAGCCTACAGCTAGAATTCTTGTGGCTCATATTATATACGAAGCTTTAAAGCAATATAAGGATATTAAAGAACCGGAATTGGATGATGAGGTTAAAGCAAATTTGGAGCTTTATAAAAAACAACTGGAAAGTGAGCAATAAAAAAACCGACTTTTATAATCTGTTTAACAATTTGTTTTTTTAATAACAGTATTTTTATTTTTTAATTTTTTCCCATGCGATACATCATTTTATTTCTTAGTTTATTTTTAGTTTTAAACACAACTGCACAAACAGATGCAGAGGTTATAAAAAATCTATACAAAACCTCTTTAACAAATGGCAACAGTTACCAATGGTTGGACCATTTGTCTAATCAAATAGGTGGACGTTTGTCAGGTTCCTTAAATGCAGAAAAAGCAGTAGAGTACACAAAAGAAGAACTCGAAAAATTAGGTTTGGACAAAGTTTGGCTTCAACCGGTTATGGTGCCTAAATGGGTTCGTGGTGCGCCAGAATTTGCTTTTATAGAATCGGCTTTTGGAGCCACAACCAATGTGAATATTTGTGCATTGGGAGGTTCTATAGCAACACCGTTTGGAGGTATAAAAGCTCATGTGGTGGAGGTTAAGAGCATGGATGAGTTAGAGGCACTAGGAAAAGAAAACATTGAAGGGAAGATAGTGTTTTTTAACAAACCTATGCAAGCCGATTTAATCCAGACTTTCGAGGCTTATGGAGGTTGTGTGAATCAAAGATATTCGGGAGCTATGGAAGCTGCAAAGTATGGAGCTGTTGGAGTCTTGGTTCGCTCATTAAGTTTACGACAAGACAATTTCCCACATACAGGAAGTATGACTTATGGTAATTTACCATTGTCCAAACGTATTCCTTCAGCAGCCATAAGTACCAACGATGCCAATACCTTAAGTAGTATGTTGGCTTTAAATAAGGATATTAAATTTTATTTCAGCCAAACCTGTAAGCAATTAAATGATGTTCAATCTTACAATGTGATTGGTGAAATTAAAGGAAGTCAGTTTCCAAACGAGTATATAGTAGTTGGAGGACACCTGGATTCCTGGGATTTGGGAGATGGAGCTCACGACGATGGAGCAGGAGTTGTACAGTCTATGGAAGTGCTAAGGTTGTTTAAAGAAACAGGTATCAAGCCTAAACGCAGTATTCGAGTGGTGTTATTTATGAATGAGGAAAACGGACTTCGTGGTGCCACAAAGTATGCTGAGGTCGCCAAACAAAAAGGAGAGACACATATTTTTTCTTTGGAAAGTGACGCTGGAGGCTTTACACCTAGAGGATTTAGTTTTGATTGTAATGATGCAAACTTTAATCAAGTTTTGGGCTGGAAAGAGTTATTTAAACCTTATTTAATACATTATTTTGAAAAAGGAGGTAGTGGCGCAGACGTTGGCCCTTTAAAAACAGATACCAATGTCTTGGCTGGTTTGCGTCCAGATTCTCAACGTTATTTCGATTACCATCATGCTGCAAATGATACCTTTGATGCTGTAAATAAGCGTGAGTTGGAACTTGGGGCAGCTACCATGGCAAGTTTGGTCTATTTGTTTGATACCTATGGTTTGGTTAAATAGTTTGTTTTATGAATGTCTTTTTTAAAGAAGAACAAAGATTTTCACAGTGGTGGCTTTGGCTTATTATAATAGGACTTGGTAATATTCCGGTTTTTGGTATTTACAAGCAGTTTGTTCTTGGAGAAGCATTTGGAAACAATCCCATGTCTGATGTTGTTCTTATGCTGTTTTCTGCATTTATTTTTGGAATTATTGTTTTATTCTGGCTTATGCGTTTAAAGACTGAAATTAATAATGATGGCGTTCGTGTTAGTTTTTTTTCTTTTATAAAGAAACATTTTTTATGGACAGACATCAAATCTGCACGAGTTATAAAATATAGATTTCTTGGTTATGGAATAAGAATAGGAATGACTCATGGCATAGTCTATAACATGAAAGGGAACAAAGGCTTATCTTTGAAACTCTTTAACAAGAAAAAATATTTAATAGGAACACAAAAAGAAGAAGAGCTACAAAGCGTGTTGGATAAACTAAGGAACTCCAATATAATCAGTTAAATGAGGGCTTTTTGCTTTATTTCTATTTTTTACTCAAAAATCCAACAACAACTAGAATAATTTAATTAAAGGAATAAATATACACTTGCTCACTCTTTTTTTCTTAATTAAGTTTTGACGTATTTTTCTAAAAAAACTTTATCATAGTTTAAACTAGCTCAATAAATTATAAGTGATAAGCATTTTGCTGTTTTTAGTCCAACGGATCCAACCATTTCCTTTTTTATTGAAGTTATCATCCATGAGTTCAACATACATCCAATCATTTTGAATTTTTACAGGACGCATAAAACTGTAAGAGGTTGCAATTGTTCCTGCATGATCTAAAGGCTTTACATATATTTTGTGTTTTGAAGGCTCTGGAAATTCAATACTATGAACACCTAACAAGAATTCAGACCAATAATGTAATTTTCCAGAATAGCGATCCACAAATGCAGTTTGATTATTGGTTGTATTAACGATGACTTCAATAAAATCGTGCGAAATGGATTTGACTTTAAAATACAGTAGGTCGTAATCCAATTTTAAATGTTCTGGAACCAACCAAGGTGGCGCAGTTGCAATATCAAAACCGCCATATTCGCGTTGTTTGAAGGTAATACTATCAGTTGGCATGTGTTCTTGAACCGATTTTCCATGAGTTAGGTTACTATAGAAATACAATACTTTGTTTTCATAGAAATTAGGCGTGAACATACCCAAACCCATTTCATGTGTTGTTTGGTTATCTGTGTCTGAATTTATCAGCATTGCCATTGGTTTGGTTTGTGCTTTATTTGTAGTTTTATGGGTTTTTGGTCGTTCTATTTTTTGTTGTTCGTTCTCTAGTTTTTCTCGTTGACGCTTTTGGTAGTTGACATAGAAATATGCAAAAGACGCTACAATAATGAGCGTTAACAAACCATTAATTTTAATGATACTATGTCGTTTAGCTTTTATAGCTGTAAATATTGATAAACACAACCCAATAAACGCGCCAATCACACCATAACCAAACACAATGGCACCACCAGCCAACATTTGTCCTTTTCCTGCTTCTGTAATGCTAGCATAAACGATGCCTAGAAAGAAAAATGCAATAATGGCTAAAAAGTACATTAAAAAACTATAGGGTTTAACTGCTTGATGTGCCATAATTAAAAGCTTAGTATTTTTGTAACAGTTTCACCTTGTTTTACTTCAATAATAAAGGTTTCTGAGTTGCCTTTATGAGCTCCCAAAGTCACAACTTCTACACTATACGTACCAGGATTTAATAAAAATTCACGTGGATTGTTATTTGTAGACGTGTATGTTCGTGAACCAACGACCCAGGTTTTGGAATTTATTTCTGTAAAATTCACTGTGGCATCAATAAGCTCTCCATTTGATGTTTGCACACCAATCATGGCAATTCCTGTTTCAAAATTATGTGTTATTGGAGTTGTTGAATTAGATGTTATTTCAATATTATCGATTTCAAAGTAGGTGTCAACACCTTTCATGGCAAGCGCTTGAAAGGTAATCTTATAATATCCTGCTGGAACTTCCATGGTTTTTGGTTCACCATAAGTTCTAGTTTGGGCAACCACTTTTCCTGAATTAATATCAAGCATTTTTACCATGGTATCCCAACCTTCATCATTATTTGTAGTTGTTACTGCTAAAGTGCCACCATCAAAACTGATGTTTTCATGTTTGATGTCGCCTTCTTTCATTTCCACAGTAATTGAAGTTCCAGGAATATCAGTGCCTTCAAGTGGTTTAATGGCAATATCGTATTTTCCAGGAGGTAGATACACCCAACCTGAATCTCTGTAGGTTCTGGAGCCATCAATAGCTTCATTGGTACCTGTTTTTTTTGCAACTATCCATGCATCTACAGGTTCTCCGTTTTTTGAGGCATAAATAGAAAAATTGCCTTCTGGTTTATCTACGGTTAGTGTTGTGGCTTCTATAAGTCCTTCACCTAAACCACTGGCATCTGCAGCATTATAGTAGTTGCCACCACCAGCATCTGCAGCGCATTTTAGTTGTTCGGTTTCTGCTTCTTTAAGTCCAAAACCTACAATGTGGAGTTTAAAATCAATGCCATCTGCTTTAGCCTTTGCAACGACATCACAAATATTACCATCGCAGGATTCAATACCATCGGTAATTAAAATGATGGTAGCTTTGGTACCGCTTTCCTTTAAAGAATTAATGGCTTGTGCAGCAGAACGCGCTAAAGGTGTTTTTCCTAAAGCATTTATTTTACTAACCGAATTGGTGATGCTGGTTTTGGAGCTGTTGTTTAAATTAACCAATAACTCAATGTCATTACAATCTCCTTTTTCTCGGTGACCATAAGCCATAAGTCCAATATTTTGGTTTTCTGGTAAACTGCTCACAGTGGTGGCTAATACCTCAGAAGCAATGTCTTTTTTTGTTTTTCCTTCCAGTTGTCCCCACATGGAACCACTAGCGTCGTAGATAAATAGAATAGGAGATGGGGCTTTTTGTTCTTGTGCGACTAGTTTTGAAAGAAAACAAAACACACACAGAATAAAAGCTAAACGTTTCATAATGAGATGTTTTAAGTGATTTAAAGGTACTTAAAAAAACAATTCGCTTGACATAATTTACCTGATTTTTAGAGATGGGTAATTATTAAGTTATAGGCAACCAATATGAGCAGCAAAAAGAGACCTATAGCCAAAAACCGTAAGGATTTATTGACATATTTAAATTTAATGGAAGCAATTTTGGAAATAATAAATATTTGTTGCCCTAATTGTTCAAACAGTTGGTCGCCATCAACGCTAATGTTATAGAATGTTTTGGAAAAATCTTTAATACTGCCAAATTTTGAAATGACATCACCAAAAAAGAAAATATTTTTTTCGTACTTAGCTTCAATTCGTGGCATAAAACAACGTACACTAAAATATATGGATGTCATGGTGCTTAAAAACCAAGCTGCTAAAAGAATATAGAGCATTATGTTTTTAGTGGCACTTGCCAAAATCATTTCTATGTATTTGTAAGAAAAATTTAACAAAATACCATAAAAGGACAGAATCAGGCCTGCTTTAATTTCCGATGCTTTTATTAATGAAGACACATAGGTGATACTTCCCCAATAATGATCAACTAAATCATCGGTATGTTTGTTTTTTCTGTTTTTGGGATTTTGTGGCTCTATGGTTTCCATATATGTTGTTTTTTTTTGAATAAAAAGCGAGGTACTATTCTATGACTTCATAAACGGTTATACTTTCTGATTTGTTCTTTAATTGAATGTCTCCAAGTTTATGGCATTTAAATGCTTCTTTTACTTGGTTGTAACAATCTTCGGAAATGATAATTTGGTTTGCTTTTGCAGCATCTTGAAAACGTGCTGCTGTGTTTACGGTGTCTCCTATTACGGTATAATCCAATCTTTTTAAGCTCACGGAACCTATGTTTCCTGAAACCATTTCCCCACTTTTTATTCCTATGGATACTTTTGGGGTAAAATCTGGTAAGTTCTTTGATGTTTCAAGTTTGTTTATTTTGTGTCTCACAGCCAAGGCAGCGTCAATGGCCCTGTCTAGATGATAGTCTCCTCTAAAAACAGCCATGATGGCATCTCCAATAAACTTGTCTATAAAACCTTGTTGGTTCATGATTTCTTTTACCATTTCGTCAAAATAGGTATTGATCATGGTTACAACAGTATCAGCTGGAGCTGTCTCACTAATTTTGGTAAAGCCACATAAATCGATAAACATAACAGTGGCTTCAATGGTCTCGTTTGCCATTATGGTCGATTCATACTCACGGCTTCCCATAAAATTAAGCACATTTTCATCGACATACATTTTAAGGATATTGTTTTCCTTGATGGCCTGAAGTGTCTCTTTTATTTGATTGCTATGCTTGAGTGTTTTTTCAACCGTAATATTTAAATCTTCAAAATTGATGGGTTTGGTAATAAAATCGAAAGCTCCTCTGTTCATGGCGGTCCTGATGTTTTGCATGTCTCCGTAAGCCGAAACTATAACTGACTTAAGCAAGGGTTTTTGCTCGTTTATTTTGGTCAAAAGGGTAAGTCCGTCCATTTCTGGCATGTTAATATCGCTCAATACGATATCCAGGTTGGGTTCGGTTGAGATTTTTTCAAGCGCATCAACACCATTGATCGCAAAGAGGAATTCGTATTCTTTTTCGCGTATTTTTTTTCGAAATTTCTGCTTGATTAAAACCTCTAAATCCGTTTCGTCGTCTACAACTAGTATTTTAGCCATTATATTAAAGTTTTTAATTTGTCTTTTAAAAGATTAAAGTCCAGGGGTTTGGTTAAAAAGTCGTCTGCGCCCAGCCTTTTGGCAGTGTTAAAATTTTCATCGTCTCCATAAGCAGTAATCATCATCACCACTGGAGGCGGAGCATGGAATTTTTGTTTTATATGTTCCAATAATTCCAGTCCGCTCATGCCTGGCATGTTAATGTCCGATAAGATAAGTACTGCTTCCTGTTTGTTCCCATTTAAATAAGTAATGGCTTCTTCTCCCGAAAAAGCAAACACAAAGTTCATATTGCCGGTTTTAATTTCCTTTCTGAAACGCTGTAAAAAGAGTGTTTTTACATCGTGTTCGTCGTCTACTACTAAAATTTTCATATTTGTATATTTTTTGATTGCTCCGAATTCACGGATTTTTAATATATTTCTTTATAGCTCCAAATTGCTTAATCTGTGATTGGTAGCTTTATTGTAAATTCTGTTCCTTTTCCTTGTTCTGTTTCAACAATTAATTCCCCTCCATGTCCTTTGGTAACGATATCGTAACTCATGCTAAGTCCCAACCCAGTACCTTGGCCTGTTGGTTTGGTTGTAAAGAAGGGTTGAAAAATTTTGACCAATACTTTTTGTGGAATCCCATTGCCATTGTCTTTAACTGAAACAGTTACCCAATTCCCTTGTTTCTTCGTGGTTAATGATACGGTTGGTTGGTAATTCTCTAGACCTTTTAGGTTTTTAGAACCTGAAAGGTCTTTATTGAGCGATGATTTCTCGTTTACCGCATAAAAAGCATTGGTTAGTAAATTTAAAACCACACGTCCTATATCTTGGGGAATTATGTTGATGTTGCCAAGACCTTCGTCAAAACGGGTTTCCAGTGTGGCATTAAAACTTTTGTCCTTGGCCCTTAAACCATGGTATGCCAATCTTAAATATTCATCGGCCAGAACATTGATGTTTGTTGGTTCCTTGGTTCCAGTGCTGCTTCTTGAATGTTGCAACATGCCCTTTACAATACCATCGGCACGCTTGCCATGGTGGTTTATTTTTTCTAAGTTCTGAATAACATCTTTCATGATTTCCTTGACCTCTTTCAGATTGCCGTTTTCCAGTTCCTCTTGAATTTCGTCGAGAAGCTCCTGACTGACTTCAGAAAAATTATTGACAAAATTCAATGGGTTTTGAATTTCATGGGCTATGCCAGCCGTTAATTCTCCCAAACTGGCCATTTTTTCCGATTGGATTAATTGGGTTTGCGTGGTCTGTAAATCTGAGAGTGTTTTTTCAAGACGTTGTTTTTCTTCAAGCAAGGCCACCGAATGTTCTTCTTTTTCCTGTAAATCCTTAAAACGCTGATATGCAAAGGTAAACACGATTCTAAAACGGTTTAAAATGTTCTTTTGGTCTTTATTGAGCTCTCCAAAATTAGAAATGCCAATAGCTCCATTGCCAAAGGCGTATAGTGTATAGCAAATACTATCGGTTTTTAGCAAACGCGGATCGTCTGCTTCGCCATTCTTGCGCCTCATCTCGATAAGATCTTGTAATTGCTGTCCCTCCAGGGTCATTTCGGAAACACCGTCTGTGGTTGCGGCTATATCTTGTACTTGTTCCACAAGGGTGGGATCGTCATCGTAGGACATAGGGGTAATGGCGCCACCCATTTCGTGGGAATAGTCGTAGTCCATAAATGTTTTGTCGTCTTCATTGTTAACATCTATTATGGCATTGCGAATATCGTTAAAGCCCAATTCCAACAACTGCTCGTACAGTGCTTTTGCTATTAGGAGCAGGTCGGTGGATTCGACCATGCTTAGCGCTACCGAACGTACCTTTTCAAGGGCAGCTTCAATTTTAGCCTCGCGTGCTTGTGCTTCGGTTTTTGCTAGATCGGTGTATCTTTTATAGGCAAATGTGAATACATTTCGGAACTTTTTCAGTATTTGTTTTTGTTCATCGCTTAAAATCCCAAAATTAGAAATCCCTATGGCTCCATTTCCAAAGGAATAAAGGTTGTATGTAAGCAGATCTGCTTTATGAAGTCGCGGATCGTCCTTTTCGCCGTTTCGCAACCGTGTTTCTATAAGCTCTTCCAGTTGTTTGCCCTTTAGTTCAATTTCAAAAAAGGCATCGTTGCTGGATTGTACTTTTTTAACTTGTTGTTCTATAACGGGATCGCCATAGAAAGAAAATTTAGTGATGGCACTGGACATATCGTGGGAATAGTCGTAGTCCAAAAAGGTTTCTTCATCATCATTGTGAATGTCTATAATGGCATTTCGAATTTTGGTAAAGCCAAGGCCCAGCAATTGCTCGTACAGAACTTTGGCAATGTTCAGCATTTCGTCGGCTTTTTGTAAGCTTAAGGCTACTGAGCGCACTTTTTCCAAAGAGGCTTCAATTTGTGCTTCTCGAGCTTGTGCTTCGGCAACTTTTAAATCGTTAAATCGCGTATATGTTAAATTAA
Organism: Xanthomarina gelatinilytica; assembly: GCF_000348685.1. Classification (GTDB taxonomy): domain Bacteria; phylum Bacteroidota; class Bacteroidia; order Flavobacteriales; family Flavobacteriaceae; genus Xanthomarina; species Xanthomarina gelatinilytica. The sequence goes on from NZ_ANLA01000015.1 coordinate 44,209, forward strand.
AAACGGAAGCAAAGCGTTCTAACAAATGGATGCTTTCCTCAGATTGCTCATTTGGAGACGCCATTCCAATTAAGCCTCCCGAAAAGTAAGCTATGGTCTGGACCCTTCTTTTTTGGTCTAATCCGTACATGAAAGGAATTTTTATTTCTTTGTTCAAGTAGTGGAAATAGTCCTGTAGTTCTTTTCCTTTTATATCGATAACAAGAGATTTTTTTTGTTGTTTCCATCCTGTTAGCATTTTTTTTATGGATTTGTTTTTTGAAGCTTGCAAGGTAAACCGATTGGCTATACTACTGCCATCTTCATTGGTTGCCCAAGCTTCAATACTATTGCCTTCATCTTTAACAATACCAATAAACAATCTGTTTGGCGCTATGCCTAAATCGATAAGTTGTTTAAATAGAACCACAGCAGTTTCTGCCAATTCCTCTGAGGTTTGCATGGCAAGGGTTCTGCTTCTTACGCGTTCCAGGCCAATCTCAATTAGGGATTCTCTTGCTTGTTCCTCTGCTTTTTGCAGATCCATGAACCTAATATAGGCTTGTTCGAAAACCTTGGCAAAGCGTTTTATTATTTCGGCATCGCTTTCAGAAGGGACAGCGCCTGTAAGGGAAGGGATAATAATTGCAGAATTTTTTGACCAGGCGGCTGATAAGGTGTGCTTTTCAGCTTGAAGCACAAACTGTTTATAGTCTTCTGGCATCTTGCTATAATCACTATGCTCAAAGGCTTGTTTAAAAAAATCATTTTTTGCTTCTATAGGAAATTCTTTAGAGAAATAGGTATCACCTCGAATTTTGGAAGCCCAAGCTTCGTTAAAAATAGGATTATCAAAATAGGGTACATAATATCTTCCCGATGTTGAAAAGTCGTCAACCGCAATCCAATGCACAACATCTTTGTTGTCTGGAAAATAGGTGCAGAGAATAACACCTCCAGCATCAAATATCACACCTAATTCCTTTAGTTTTTCAGCAACTACAGCTACCACTTCCGAAAGTTCGTTAGTGTTGTGCATGGCCAAGGAACGTGAACGTACTTTTTCAAGAGCTGCTTCAATTTGGCTTTCCCTTGCTTGCGCTTCAGCTTTTTTAAGGTCTAGAAAACGCGTAAAGGTTTGTTGGAATACCTTTCCAAAACGTTTAAAAACCTCCCAATCGTTTGGGACAGCTTCGTAAGTGATAAACATGAGGTAGCCATGAGAGAAATAAACAATATGAAATATTTGAAAGGTTGGTAAGGAGATGCCTTTTTTAGCAAAGTCTTCTAAAACTTCCCCTATGCCTGGAAGTGTTTTCATAAAGTTGTAATGCTTTACCAATTCCTTACCGCCCAATTCTGCAACATGAAAAGGTTCGTTGTTTTTAAGCGGTTTCTTAAAATTATAACCTTCGCCAATAGTAGGTAACGAGAACCCTTTTTGAATCTCGCCTTTGCTACTCATATTGCACCAAGCTCTTTTTTGGTTGTCCTCCCATATACAATAACCAGCACTCCAAGCTGGAATACCTAACCCTTGTATTTGTAGAAACAAGTTGTTGGCAGCTTCTGGTAATTCGCTACTACTTTGCATCGCCATAGTTCTAGAACGCACTTTTTCCAAAGCTGTTTCTATTTGTGCTTCACGAGCTTGTGCTTCGGCTTTTTGAAGATCGAGAAAACGCGTGTAGGTGCGTTCAAATTCTATACTGAAACGTTGCAGTATCTGTTTTTCTTCATCGTTTATGGGTCTTTTAATATTGATACCAAAGCAACCATATTTCATAAAGGCTTCTGCATAATACAGTCCATTTGAAAAGTATTTGGGTGTCAATTTTTTGGCGTCTTTCAGGAGTTCTTCCCATGCATTAAAAAACGTTTTAACTTCCTTGGGTTCTACATGGTGAATATTTATAGGAATACCACTTGCCCAATCTTTAAAACAAGAAGCAGTATAAGGTTCTGTTTTATCAAGTGGATAAACTATGGCTTTACTGTTAATATCCTCTTTATTTTGCTCAGAATTCCAGGCTACCCAAAATTGGTGTTCTTTTTTGGCTTCGTCTGGTAGCCATACGTAAGAAAACTCGGTGTCTATACCTAACACTAATAACTGTTGGTGAAACACTCTTGATGTGGCATCCAATTCCTCTGAATGCTGCATAAGCATGCTTTGGGTACGTGTACGTTCTAAGGCGGTTTCGATTTCTAGTTCCCGGTTTTTGGTTTCCAGTTCAAAAGTGCGTCGTTTTATGGCTTCTCGTAATTCTTGGTTTTCCATACTTACTTTATCGAACCCTATGGTTTCCCCTTCATCGGTTTTGGAATCGGTTGTTGAGAAATGCTGATAGATAAAACGCCAGCCTTCTTTGTTTTTTTTAAGCGCATTTGTAAAACGAAAACGTCCATAGTAAGCCCAATCTTCACCATTTATAAACCAAGCATCAAATAAATGGGTGATGAAAACCAATTCTTCAAATTTTTCAATGATTTTTGTTTCATTCCTTAAATCACATTTTCCTGCGAGCTGGTCTGCTGTGGTTTTAAAGAAATTGGTTGTGTCTTTTTTGTTTAAGAACTCTTCATTGTCCGTAGATCCAATAAAATGATAATCTTTATCTAGATATTTATTATAGGTTTTTACATCGCCATTTAGGTAGCTATGTAGCCAAGTATCGTACACTTGCCAGATTTCGGTTTCTATTTTCTTGCTAAGTTTCATCTGTTGCTTTTGGTTGGTAATGAAATGATAAATTCTGTTCCTTGATTCTCCTCTGTTTTTACATGAATGATTCCACTATGAGACTTTATAATGTCATAACTTAAGGAAAGCCCTAAGCCTGTGCCTTGACCAGTAGGTTTTGTTGTAAAAAAGGGTTGAAATATTTTGTCCAGCACTTTTTTAGGGATACCATATCCATTGTCTTTCACGGAAATTTCGATGGTGTCTTTTTGTTTTTTGGTTTCAACGGTTACTTTGGGTTCATACGCTTCAGTTTGTGTTTTTTTCTTTTCGTTCACAGCATAAAAAGCATTGGTTATTAGGTTTAATACAACCCTTCCAAAGTCTTGTGGCACAATTTCTATTTTTCCAATTGACTCATCTAAATGTGTTTCTAATGCAGCATTAAAAGATTTGTCTTTGGCACGTAAGCCATGATAAGCCAAACGTAAATATTCATCTACCAACACATTGATATCTGTCAATTCTTTTACTCCAGAACTGCTTCGACTATGTTGTAACATGCCTTTTACAATACCATCTGCACGTTTGCCATGATGGTTTATTTTTTCAAGGTTTTGAATCACATCTTGAGCAATGGCATGGACTTCTTCCATATCGCCATTTTGAAGCTCTTCTAACATCTCTTCTAGCAATTCCTTACTGACTTCAGAAAAATTATTAACGAAGTTTAAGGGGTTTTGGATTTCATGGGCAATTCCAGCCGTTAATTCACCTAAACTTGCCATTTTTTCAGATTGAATAAGTTGCGATTGGGTTGCTTTTAACTCTTGTAGCGATTTTTGCAAAGCATCGTTAGAGTCTTCAACAGCTTTCCGTTTTTGTTCGAGTTCCTCAATGGTTTCCTCTAGTAAGATAGCTGTTGTACGTTTTACTTTTTCGGTACGTTCCAGTTTAAATTCGGAAATGAGCAAATCTTTATCGGCACTTTTTAAGGATTTCAATAAGGCCACTTTGTCTTCTTCAGAAAGCAGATCTAAGTTTTCAATAAAATTTTGAATATGTTGAAGGTGTTGATTCATACGTTTTCTTTAAGTGTTACCCAACAACAGGCACCTCCATGAAAATTTTGCCTTCCATTTAAAACCCGTCCAAACTCACCATAGGTAAAAAATCCTGCCATTGGTGTGTTCCACAATTTAGCGAGTCCTTCATTTTCATCAGTTACAAAAGGGCCAAGAATCGGTTTTCTGCCACCACATGAAAAAATCAAAAGTGCCTCTGCTTCTGTGTCCAAATCGTTTTTTAACTGGGCTGCTTTTTCAATGACTTCTTCAACAATATCAAACTCTGGTGGTTGCGTGAACCAAAATTTTGTGCCTTCTGGCATTGGATTGTCCATAAACAATGCATTTGTTGTATGATCAATTTTTGTTGGCGATTTTATAACGGTTTCATTGGTGTCGCGTTCTACGAGGAATGGATATTCTATGGCGAGGTCCTCAAAAATCTTAAAATTTTTTTCGGTTATTTTATCTGCCTTACCAAGGTATTTTAGGTATAAATCTACAGCAGATTTTCCATCTATTTCGTAAAGAAACTTGCCGTCACTTTTTGTAACAGTTCTTGCGATTCCCATTGGTTTCCAGCCCGTAACGGCCATTCCATTCAGTGAAATTTTATCTCCGTTTAGTGTCAGTGCAACAATTCCATAATTGGATTCTTGAGTGTTGGTAAAAACGAAAGTTTCTTTTAGTGCCCAATCATCGCCTGCCATGCCTCCAAAAAATAATTTATCTGCACCAAGTTGTTTTTCTAGACTTTTCACCAGTTTTTCCCCTTCAAAATGCTCTCCATTTTGGTTGATGCCTGGGCCACAGACTATAAGTGATGGATTTGTAAATTGTTCTAGGGCGTTATTGGCTAATTTGGAAATGGCTTTGTCCATGTTTCCATCTTCCATAGTTTCGAATAATATGGTATAGTGCTCCTTAGCTAATTCTAAAAGTAAAATGGCAATTTCTCCCTCCGTTTGATGACCGTTAATAAATTCACCACAGGATGTGGCTCCAAAGACCTCAATATTTTTAGAATCCATTAGCTCACAAATGGCTTTTCTATTTTGTTTTACAGAAATAAAAACAATGGCAATCGTTGGTGCAAAGCCATCTGCCAAACTATTTTCCAATGCTTGTTTGATTTCCTCTGTTGATTTCCCCTTTATTGATTTTGATTTCATTTTTTATTTTTCTTTAAGTGCTACAAGACAACAGGTATTATTGTGAAATTCATGTTTTCCGGTTTTTGATTTACCAAATTCACCGTAGGTAAAAAATCCTACCATTGGCGCATTCCACACGTTCTGTACTTGACTAATTTCTTCGCTCATTAAAATTCCAAAAGACAAGTGTCTGCTAATACAAGAAAACATGATTAAGGCATCAGCTTCTTGTTGGTGTTCATCCTTTAGCTCGTTACATTCTTCTATAACCGTTTCTATGGCATCAAAATCTGGAGGCAATGAAAATTTGACTTTGGCCCCTTGTGGTACGTTTCCGGCACAGATAAGCGAACGGTCTTCACGATTAGCCAACATGGCAGTACGCATTACAGGAGCTACATTTTCCCGCTCCAATTGCAACGGATAGTAGGCACCTATTTGCGTGACGATTTCTTTTCCGGAATCAAAATTATAATCTACGCCTAGGTATTTTATAATCATGTCCAACGCAGGTTTGTTGTCTATAGTGTAAACAATGTTTCCTTTACTTTTTGTGATTGTTTTTGTGGTGCCTATGGGTTTCCAACCACAGGTTGCAATGCCATTGACTTCAATTTTATCTGTGTCAATGATGAGCGCGAGGAGTCCTTTGTCGCTGCTTTTGTCTTTTGTAAAAACCATTGGGCCACTAAGGGAAAGGTCGTCACCTGCCATACCTCCAAAAATGGTGACATCTTTTCCAGAACCCTCTGTTATGCCTTCAACAATATTTTCGCCTTCTTCTGTTAACCAGCCTGAAACGATAAGGAAGGCAGGATTTTTAAATGTTTCCTTTCCTATTAAGCCGATTTGTTTGGCATTTTCAAACGTAGTTTCAGTTCCTGTTTCTAAAAACACCGATTTAAAATATTCTGGATTTATATCTAATAACATGATGACGATGCTGCCTTCTTCTATATCACCATCAATAAACTCACCAGAAGTAGTGGCTCCAAAAACAACGATATCTTTTTTGTCCAACACATCACTAATAACTTTCCAATCTTTTGTTATTGAGAGGAATACAATAGCTAAGGTTGGTTTAAAATCATTAGAAATTATTCTGTTAATTTCTTTGATTATATCCTTAATGGAATATGCTTTTATTGTTTTTGCTTTCATATGTGTTTCACAATAAATTAGGTGTCTTTTTTTAGTTCCTTAACTATTAATTCAATAAGCTTTTCAGACATGTCTTTCATACGTTCTAATTGGCCATTCATAATTGTAAATTCATAAACAGCCATCACAAAGCCATTTTTATGTTTCGTGTCTTTTAATAGTATTTCAAAATTTTCTCTTGGTATTTCAGCATTTTCCCCAACTTGACCGTTACTAACATCGAACATATATTTTTTTGTAAGAGGATTCAAGTCTAACGTGCTAAATGAAGGCTCATAAAGCAGAACCTCTGTGTCGAACCGATAATGCTCTTCTTCACCTTTTAACTCCTTATAAAGGGCATCTATATTAAGTAACCCATTTTTTATGGAATCGTTTGAAATGGCTGCAAGATTCCCTGAATTTGTTAATTCTAAAAAGGTGTTGTTTATTTGATAGAATTTATGCCAGATATAAACATTCAAGAGGTTGCTGTTTAAATCTTTGAGATTGGTGAGTGGTTTTCCCTCATAATATTCCAGAACCATGTTTGCCGAATGAATTTTGGTTTTTCTTGTTTCAATGAAATTGTTGATATTTTCAATATTGAGTAGTAAATCGGTTTTTATGTTTTTAAGGTAATGCAACTCTTTTGTTCTTGCTTTATTTGCCTCGTTGTTGTTGTTTATTTGTAAGGCAATGAGAATACCAATAACCACAAGCACAATTTCGCCAATGGCATATTTGAGGTACTTTGAGGTTTTGCCCTCGTTTAGCATATTTTTTCGGATATTTCTGAAAAATTTAATCATCTTTAGTAAAGTATGTTATCCATAATACGGTCTAGGTTTTTTTCCATCAGCATAAGTTTTTTGTCTGTAAAAAAGACTTCATGCATTTCTTTTCTAAATTGGGTCAATTCTTGATTGGAATATTCAAGATGATGAATGTTTTCATCAATTTTTTCAAATCTTTCATTTTCATTGTCCTTTTTGAATTCCTGATATATTTTTTCAAAAATGTTAGAATCGGTTTTGGATTTTATTACATGGATTTCTTCTTCTGTTTCTTCTGAATCTGCATTTGCGCATAGCAGCAAAATATAAGTTTGTAATTCTGCTTTTGTCCAATTATTATATTTCATACTTTCTTAAGTTTTATTTTTTTACCATAAGTTGCTTGTCTCCATATCCATTCCAAAGGACCAAACCTAAAATGTTTTAGCCACCAGTTGCTCATAAAAATTTGTAAGATGAAAATGAGTAGGGTAATTCCCATAATAACGGTAATCCCAAACTTGCCAGCGAGATTAAAACCTATTCCGTAAAAAAGCGTTATGGAAATAAATGTTTGAAAAATATAGTTGGATAAAGCTGTTTTCCCAACAGGGGCAAACCAATGTAAAAACTTCACCTTTTTTTTATACATAAGTGCCAACAAGGCTGTGTATCCCATAGCTAAAGGAACGGTTCCAAACGCATAAGAGAGCGTGTTTAAAAAGCTCCAAAAAAGATCTTGGTTAGAAAAGAATTCTATATAGGATCTAAAGGCGCTTACAGGGAGGCCTATACAAATACCATAAAGCGCCACTTTTTTTAGAAATTTGATGTTGTTGAGTAAATCTTCGGTTAAAATTTTTCTACCTGTCCAAAGTCCAATTAAAAAAATACCAAGTACCTTAAACATCCTACCTTCCAATAATATATTTCCAATTCTAATAAAGGTGTTCCCAACATTCATTTTAAAAAACTCAACCATATTGTCGTTCTTTAAATATGCTTGAAAATCGGAGAATTCTTTGCCCTGCCATTCAGTCATTTGAAATCCGAAATGTTTAGAATATTCTGTGTTCAGCTGAAATATGTAATTGGGATAATTAAAATTTGCCACATGGATAACAAACCAGTTTGCAATTGGGAACAAGATTAATAGTATGGCCCAATTTATTAGTTGTTTGTTCGTGCAGTTTACAAACCATACCAACACAAAGCCGAGCAGCGCATAAAGAGTTAATATATCTCCCAGCCAAATAAAGACCAAATGAACAAGGCCAAACATTAAAAGCCAGAACATTCTACGTTTAAAAAAAGGCTTAAAGGGTTTGTTGTAATTGTTTAAATTTTGAAACTGAATGGCGCAACCAATCCCAAATAGCAATGAAAAAATGGAATAAAACTTTCCGTCTATTAATGTGAACGCAGTAAAATCCACAAAGTTATCTGTCACTAAATTGGTTGCAGGAATATGCGCTTCTGGAGGGAAAAAAAAGTAACCAGAAAAATAAACTATATTGGCTGCATAGATAAATAGAATGGCAATGCCTCTTAAAATATCCAAAAAATCGATTCTATCTTCCTTTGTAACAGGATGAAGTTCTGTTTTTGTATCCATAGTCTTTGTTGTTAGTTTGCTGTTAATTAGAAAAGACTTAGGGGTTTGGATTTAATTTCTTTGCTTTATTGCAATAGGCTTATTTTTTATATGTCATAAAGAGAAATAGTATGTGTTTTTTTTGTTGGCTATTATTTAAAGGTGCCGTCATCAACATCTTTTATAAATGAAATTAGACCTTTGAAATATACTTTTTGATCGTCGTATTGGGCTAGATGACTTCCGTTGGGACATAATAGAAAACGACCGTTTGGAAGTTCGTTTGCCATCCATTCCATATGTTTAGGGTCCATGGTATCATGTGTTGCACCAATAACAAGAGTTGGTGTATTGATTGTTTTTAACCTGTCTGAAACATCCCAGCTTTTTAGGGTTGCGTTTCCTGCCATGCCAAATTCACTTGGTCCTTGCATGTAGAGATAAATTTTTGGGTTTAAGTGTTGAAAAGCTAATTCAACAGACTTTGGCCATTCTTCCAATGATAAACGAAGCGCGTGTTTGCTATAGTAATGGGTCATTAATAGCTCTGTATATCTTGGGTTTGCATAATCCTCTTTTGCCTCTAACTCTTTGATTTCCTTTAAAACTTCAGGAGGCATTTGTGGGCCTAAGACTTCTTCAGCATATTTACCATATTCTGGAGCACTCGACATCATATTGGAAATTATCAATCCTTTTAAATTGTCTTGATATTTTAATGCGTACTCCATAGCAAGTATGCCTCCCCAAGATTGGCCATATAGATAGAAATTGTTTTTGTCCATATTCAAAGCCTTTCTTACTTGTTCTACTTCTTCCACAAAATGTTCTGTGGTCCAAAGGGTTGAATCGTTTGGTTTATCGCTATAATAGGAATCCAATTGATCGTAATACACATATTCTATTTCTTCGTTTGGAAAATAGCCATCAAAACAATCAAAAAATTCATGCGTACCACCTGGTCCTCCATGTAGGAGTAAGACTTTTATTTTAGGATTGTTTCCAACACGTTTTGTATAAACTTTGAATATTCCTTTGGACGTTGTAATTGGGATCATGTTAATGCCTCCAGTGAATTGATCTTCACTATTTGAATAATCCATGTAAACCGATTTGGATTCGGTTTGAGTAAGCTCTTGGTTTTTTTGACATCCAAAAAAGAGGCTCAAAAAAACAATAATGGCAAAAAAGTATCTCATAATAATTGAAATTTGGTAATCATTTGAATTCTAAGTACGCGATATTTATGTTAGTATAAAATCGGATTAGGATGAAACATTCATATTTTTGTCCGAATAGGCTTATTTTTTTACCAAAATCAATTCATAGGAAAATGTTTCAATATTTATTATTGAACTTTAGGTAAATTAAAAAGTAAGTACATATGCATTTACTCCAAGTCTTCGTCTTTAATGTCAATCACTTCTTGTATGTCTTCTACAGCTTGGGGTTCTTGTACGCTGTCTGTTGCTGATTTTTCGGTATTTATTTTTTGTAGTTCCGATTGTAACTCTGAAGAATTCCAATAACCATATTCCGTTACAATTTTATTGTCAATAAATTGATAGGTAATATGAACAGGGATGATTATCTGTTTGTTGTTTGCAGCCAAATTCCCTTTCCATAGACCCCAAAAATTCACCCAGGTTTTTCCATTGTTATCTTCCACCATCTCATATTCCCTGTTTTCATCTTCAAAGGCACGAGTAGAAAAATAGACATCGTTTTTTTTATGAAATTCAGCAAGTTCTTTTGGAGACAGGACATTTGATCTGGTGTTGTAATAAATATGGGCTGTATCTGCATAATGGGACATGAGTTTTTCCCATTCTTGGTAGTCGTAATCGTTAATGGCAGCTTTAACAATTTCTATTTGTTCAGAATTTTGTGTGTAGCGAGGTTTTTTTTCACAGGATGTGAAAATCAATAGTAAACATCCAATTAAGATAAGATTTTTCATGATTTATGGCTTTTAAGTGACATTTTAATAGTGTTAAATTAAGAAGGGTTCACGTGATGTTGCAATAAAGAATTCCAAATTGAGCAAAACAATTAGGCTATTGCAAAAGCATCTGTTTAGCAGAGCAGAAAAGGGCAATTTGCTTTAAAGTATATGTTTTTTTGAGAACTAGCTTTAGTTTAAGAGGCTAGTAGTCAAGTTAAAAATACAAAATAATCGTGAATGTTATCTTACAAAGAATGTTTTTCTTTTCCCATAATAGGCATAACTAAACATAAAAAAGCTTTTATGCACGTATTAACAGGTTTTGTGATGACCTAAGGAAATGAGTTTTTTACTGCATTTTATATACTCTCAAAACAAATACAATTAGGTGTCACCCTAAAAGAGATGGTTGAGGATAGGTAATGGATTTTAAATTATTTTAATTATACTTATAATGGTGTTACATTGTTAGCGTAAGACCACCATCTACCGTAAGCGTTGAGCCACTTATGTAACTTGACTCGTCTGAACAGAGGAATAAAATGACTTTTGCCATTTCTTCTGGTTTTCCAGCACGTTGTAAATGAACTTTTGGGATGATTCCTTTGTCGTACAAATCGTCTCCAAAAAGGTCTCTGATTCTGCTGTGCATTGGCGTTACGGTTATTCCAGGGCACAAGAGGTTCACTCTAATGCCTTTTGGGCCTAATTCGGCAGAAACGCTTGAAGTTAACCCAACAAGGCCATGTTTTGATGTCACATAAGCTGATCCAGCAGGAAACCCAAGGAAGGAATTGACTGAACCAACATTGACAATAGCCCCAGAATGACCACCTGATAGCATGGCTTTTGCTTGGTATTTCATACATAAAAAGACACCTTTAAGATTGATATTCATCACCTTGTCCCAAGATGCTTCCGACAATTCGGTAATAGGTGCGATTTCTCCTTCTATACCAGCATTGTTCACGGCATAATCAATACGACCAAATGTCTCCATGGTATGTGCAACCATTTGTTCAACCTCTTTACTGTTGGAAACATCTGTTTGTATGGCAGTAGCTTTGCCACCATTGGCTTTAATGGCATTGACTAAATTGTGTAATTCATTTTCCCTACGAGCAGCTACCACGACGTTGGCTCCTTTGGCAGCAAAGGCTTCGGCTGTCGATTTCCCAATGCCACTACTTGCTCCTGTAATCAATACTACTTTATTTTTCATGATTATTTATTTTTTGAATTTTTTGAGATATTTATTTAAGCTTACTATAAAAGATATTTTTTTTATTTGTTTAACCTTATAATGTCCAATCGATTAGTTGGTGTCATAAAAGAACGTTTATCCTTCCACAATTCCTATCAATAAGGTTGCGCCACCAGTTGCAAAATTGTCTAAGTCTTTAGCAGTAGCTTGACCTTCTGGAGAAGACATGGTTGCTTGCATGGTTTCAGGATTGGAAAACGAAAACTCTGCCATTCTATAATAAGCTGGTTTGGAGCCATCTGGAGAATTCATGAATTTTGTAAGTTCAATTTTTAGGTGACCTTTCATTTTAGACGCTTTTGGTAAATGGGTGTTTACATAGTAGGTTTCAAATGTTTCAATGTCTGTTGGGTGTCCATATAGTACTGTTAATTTAATCATGATTTTATGTTTTAACTGGTTATTATGAATGTTGCTTCCTTTGTAGCAGATAATCGAAAGGCTTACTCATATCTGGGCATATGGGAGTCTCTCTCTGCAATTTGATGGACAAGTGCAGCATAACTTGCATTAATTATCTTGTTCTTTCTTGTAAGCATTCTATATGATATTAATCTGAGTGATGTATAATGCTTTTCAATTCAATGGATAATGAATGATTTGAAAACCAGGAATTTTACCATAGTCGAATACATTATGATCTGTAATATTGGTGTTTTGTATGGTTGGATTATCCACATCCAAATCCCATAAGGTTTCAGCATTTCTTCAAAAATGGATCTTACATCTTCATTTTCTTGCAAGTAAATCCCTTTTATTTGTCCAGCAACATTATCCATATTAAGATAAACTGAATTTTTTTCAACATCTTTATTTACAGGTCGTTTCTTTTGCTTTCCAAAAGTGTTTTTTTGCAAAATGCATAGACTCGAAACAACCTAGCTTTTCGTCTCCCAAAAGTGCTGTCCTCATAGTTCGTTTTTAACCTTCATTATTCTTTATTCTGTTTTATGTACTTCCATCTCTATTTCTATAAGAAACTCTGGTATGGCTAATTCCTTGACTCCTATCCAAGACCCTGTTGGAAAATGGTTTTTATAAATTTCAGCTCTATAAGCGGCAACTTCCAAAAAGGCAGGCATGTTTGTTGTAAAGATGTTTTCTAGAACCACATCGTTAAACGTACAGCCATAATGGTTTAATATTTTTTCTAGATCGGCATAACAGTTTTTCATTTGTTGTTTCAAGTCTCCTACAGCAGTAGGATTGCCTTGGTCATCCATACTAACAGCACCAGATATTTTTATACTGTTGCCAATTTTTACGGCATGCGAATAACCATAGGCTTTTTCTACTTCTGGATGTAATAGGAAATACTCTGGCACATCAGCAACTTTTATTGTTGTTTCCACTGGTTCGGATTGGTTTTGAGTGTTTTCTGCATTTTCTTTACAGCTTATCAGTGAAGTCATTGTTGTGAGCAATAAAACAGTAAAACATAATAAGAGTGTTTTTTTCATGATTATTTATTTTGAAAAGTTATTTAAAGTTAATTTCACAGGACGAAAAGGCAGACCCAATTCACGTTCTGCCATTTGGTTTTGGTATACTGTAATTGGCCTGTTTTTAGGTGCTTTTTGGTTCAGCATTAAGTTGATGTCTGATACAGGATAACTTTCGCTGGATAACAAATAGTTTTTCCCATGCAAACCTGAAATGGTCGCAGCTTTGTAAACTCCTATGGCAACATCTTTTACATCTACAAGGGCAAACAAAACATCCTTGTCGTAAAACATTTGGATAAAAGGGTTTGGAGCAATTTTGTTTTTAAAAAGAAACTGTAGCCCAGTTGAGGTGGAATCTTTTCTTTTGGACAAGGATTTACCCATAACGGCTACTGGAGATACGCTGGTAATTTCAAAACCCAAATTTGGGGTTTCTGCAATAAATTTGCGAACCGTTTCATTGGCAATAAATTTGGCCTGTGCATAAGGATGACTTTCCTCACTCATAAATGGTATACTGTTTTCGTTAAATACATCTGTTGGTTTTTTACCATTTGCTGGTAAGGGGAAATTGGTATTCCATGCAGCAACAGAAGCAATTAACACCACTTTTTTTACCATAGGTGTATCTTTTATAATTTCCAGGAAATTTTCGGTCCCTTTTATGGTTGGATCTAACAATTCGGTTTTGGCATCTTTAAAATCCAACTGAAAAGGTGTGCCACCATGAATAATAATGTCGCAATTTTTTACAAATTCTTTTAACTGTTCTTTGTCTTCAACATTCAATTCGCTGAGATATAAATGGTCAGAATGATCTAAATTCATTAAGTGCTCATATTTTTCTTGGTTTGAAATGTCTGTTGTTGAAACTTTAACTTCAAAACCCTTATCTAAAAACAGTTTTGTGATGTAGCTTCCAATAAAGCCAGAACCACCTATAATGCCTACTTTATCCATGGGATTTTGTTTTTTTATTGTTGAATGTTTTTTTAAATAAAAACAGACAGATTTTAGATCGTTTGTGACTTGACATTTTTGTTTAAAAATCACCAAAACCTTAAACCTCAAGTAAAACGATTTCTATAAATTTCCCTCTATAAAAAATTAACCTGCCTGTTTTGTTTGTGCATTTGGTTTATTGAATAAATTTTATGAGCACTCCATTTTCAAGTAACCAAGTATGTTGAAATGCCATGTGGTTTATCATGCCTTTTTCCATGTTTTTGCCTGAAATAAAGCCAGTAACTAGGATCTTGTTGCTGTTTATTTCAGTAATGGTAATGTTGCCGAATATGATAAATTCCCACTCGTTTTTAAAATCTAAAATAATTTCCTTGACTATTGCTGAGTTTATAATTGGGATTGCATGGTCGTCATTGTTGTTTGCCAAGTTGTAATTTTGGAATGGGCTTACTATATTTCTTGAATTTGAAACTTCGTTTATAATTATATGATTATAAACTTCTTCAATAGTGATAATGTTATTCTCTTGTGTTTGTGAATTTGTAATCATTGGCATTAACAAAATGAAAATGGTTATTGCCGTTTTAATATATATAGTTTTCACAATTTCAGGCGTTTATTAATAATAGTTTTTTACTTTAACTAAGTAACTTAATTGCACAACCAATTGAAAGTGGGTTAGGACGAAATGGTGTTATTAATGTCCGAACATCCTTTTTTAGTTATCTAAAGAAATGGGTGTTGCCTATTAATTTTTAAAAAGACAGGGTTTTGTGCTATTATATTGTATGTAAGCGTTTTAAGAGTTCGGATTTTAGCTGCTTGCTTATGGGAATGGCTTTTCTGGAAACAACTACATGACTTGTGGCAATTTCATCTATTTGTGAAATATTGACAATAAACGACCTGTGAATTCTTAAAAAGTGATCTTGTGGTAATTTTTGATCTATGTCCTTTAAAGTGGTTACTATTAAGAACTCTTTACCTTTAGAATAAATTCGGCAGTAATTACGTTCGGCTTCTATGTAAAGAATGTCTATGATATTTATTTTTACCATTTTTTCATGATGACGAACAAAAATACAATCATTAAGTATTAAAGGGTCTGCATTGTTCAATGCTTGTTCTTTGGGAGTTGTGTTATTGTCTTTTAAATGGGTTGCAGTAAGTTCAATGGCGCGCTGTAAATCCAGTTTTTTAAAAGGTTTGGAAATAAATGCATAAGGGTTTGTGGCTTTGGCTCTATTAAAGTTAGCATCGTCTGCATTGGCCGTAAGGTAAATAATGGGAATACGGTAATCTTGTTGCATTAAAAGAGCTGTTTCAATACCATCTATTTTTCCTTTTAAGTTAATGTCCAACAAGACCATGTCTGGTTGATGTTGCTTTATATGTAGGAGTGCTTCTTCTCCACGAGGAATAATTCCGGTTACTTCATAGCCTAATGAGGTTAGCTGCAAAGAAATATTGGCTGCAATGATCATTTCATCTTCTACGATTAATATTTTTAATGGAGGATTCATTTGTTATGCAGCGGATTTTAATTTAAAGTGAAATAGAACAGACGTGCCATTATGCGATTCTTCTTTCATTTCACCATTCAATTGTTTGGTTAAAAGTTTGATAAGTTGAGAGCCAAAACCGGTTCCCCTTGGAGCGATTCCTTGGGTTTTGCCAATGCCGTTATCCACCACCTTGAGTGTTAAAGTGTCAGGTTTGTCTTTAAGTAGGCTAATTCGGATGTTCCCTTTTTGGTTTTCAGGAAAAGCATATTTTAAAGCATTGGTCAAAAGTTCGTTCACTATCAACCCAATAGGGACAGCAGTGTCCACATCCAACTCCAATTGCTCCATGGCACATTCAATTTTTATTTGATCTTCACTATTAAAGGTGTCTAGAATCCCTTCACTTAAATTTATGAAATAATCTTTCATTTCAATGCTCCCTAAATTTTCGCCTTGATAGAGTTTTTGATGGATGATTCCCATGGACTGAACCCTATTTTGACTCGCTATCATGGCATCTTTGGTTGCAGAGTCTTCCAGTTGTGCAGACTGTAAGGAGATTAAACTTTTTACCAACTCCAAATTGTTTTTTACACGATGATGTATTTCTTTGAGAAGGAGTTCATTTTGTTTGTTTTTTGTTTCCAATTCCAAATTTAAAACTTGGAGCTTTTTACGTTTTTTTCTAATATTCCTCATGCTGGAAAACATGCCTATTAAACTAAAGGTCAATAAAGCCGCAATGGTTATATACAGGATTTGGTTTTTTTGCTGTTGGGAGATTTTTGCTTCTTGCGCTTTTATGGTTTCTTCCTTTTTTTCAGTTTCGTATTTTGTTAATAGGTTGGACATTACCTTATCACTTTCAATAGCAGCAGTACTATCTCTCATAACCCTTGCTTTTTTCTGGTATTCCAGAGCTTTTGGGTAATTGCCTAATTTCTCGTATATGGTGCTTACATGTTCGTAATTTTCTGTAAGATTGGAGACATCTCCATTGGATTCCTGCATATTTACCGTTAGGAGCTGGTATTTAAGTGCATCGTTGTAGTTTCCTAGAAGCAAGTTTATTTCCCCTAAATTGGCAGTAATAACATATATGGCATTTTCATACTCGATTTCCTTAGCTTTGGCTAAAGCCGTTTCATATTCAATTTTAGCCTCTTGATGTTTGCCCATACGTTTAAGTGCATTCGCTTTGTTGTTTCTAAAGTTTATTAAATCGTAAGTGGACACATTTTGCTGATAAGCCAATAACAATGCATCATTAAAATAGTTATAGGCTTTTTGGTAAGACCCCAAATACATATGTGTGTCGCCAGCAGAGGTGTAAGCATAGACCAATTCGGTGTTTAGCTTGTTTTTTTTGCTTATTTCTATGGTTTTTAAAGCGTATTCCAGGGCTTCATTATGTCTGCCTTGTTTGTTTAGGTCTTCAGAAATCCGACTGTATGCACCAGCAATTCCTGTGTTGTCCTGAATTACTTCCATAAGTTTCAAGGCCTCAAGATCCAGTTTTAGGGCTTGTTCAATATTCCCTCTTCTTTTGTGTACCCAAGCAATCTTAAAATAGGTGGTTGCCTGACCCTTTTTGTTGTTTATGGCTTTGTAACCGTTTACGGCTTTATTGAAATAAGTGGTTGCTGAATCCAATTCCAATAAATTGGCATGGATTCTTCCGGTCATTTCATAAAATTTGGGCTGCCATTCTTTGTTTTGGTTTTTTTCAGAAAGTAAAACCCCTTGTTTGGCATAATCAAGAGCTGTTTCAAAATCTGTTTGAAATGCTGTGTTGGCCAGCTCGTCTATTATGGCCAGTTTTAAATTTTTGTCTGTTTCTTTTTGAAGCGCTTCTGATAAGCTATCCATTTTTTTGGTTTGGGAAAAAACTAATGGAGTATGGCATAGAAGTACAAAACACAATAGGGTTTTAAAGTATTTTAAAATAAAAAAAGGCTCGAATGAGAACGTGAATTTTTTGGCACAACGAAGAGATGTTGCACTGGCAAGCACAATGGGCTTTAGTTTGTTAGTTTTCATAAGTCTTTTGTACGCTATTAAAAAGACTTGAGGAGAGTTTAAAGATAGTAAAAAAAACTACATATTAACAAATTCATAACCTGCTAGTCCAAAAGGTTTTAGGTCGATTCCGGTTTCATTTAACAATATACCATGTTCCAAATATGCCTTTAAATTGGCTAACCAAAAGGTCCAACCATTACTACAGCCATAAAAAATCTCCAGTTTGCTTTTTTCATCTTGTGGGATTTTGGACTGGGTTAAGGAGAGCAATATGGCTTCTTTTTTCTGTTCCAGGTTTATGGTAACCTCACAGCTTCCAGCAAACAAAAACTTTATAAAATCCTTCCCATTTGTTTCAATAATTTTCCCTTCTTCTTTCCCGTCCCAATTATGCCAATACCAAAAATAGCTGTCATTTGGTTTTATAAAATCTGATTTATTAATAGGCTTGTTGTCTCTTAAAAACACTGCATCTTTTAAAAACCATGACGTGAGACCTTCTGATGTAGCCCAACACCAATATAGTTTTTCCGTTGTGGCATGAATGTGGATGCGTTTTGTAAACGATTCCCAAGTTAGTTCGTTCATGATGGAAAATTTACTTTTAAAAGTACAAAATTATATTTCAGTACAATTAACACTTTAACGGTATTTTTATACAATTGTCCTATTTTTTATACTTAATATGCTCTTTTTGATAGATTTGAGGAAAACTAACTTATATGAAAACAAAACTACTTTACTTATTTTTATCAATTCCTGCAATGATTTTTTCGCAAGTGCCAATAGCAGGCTTTAACAGTTTAAGTGGATCTAATTATGCTGAAGTAACCTCAAGCGGTTCTGTTGATCAGACTACAAGTGGTCCAAACCTAACTTGGAACTTTACAGATCTTGTAGCAACGGGAACTCAAAATGAAGATACCTATAACCCTCCCACACCCGTAAATCTTAGTAATTATCCTGGAACTACTAATGTAGCAACTATTACCAATACTAACAATCCGACAAATATTAATTATATCTTTGAGAAAATTGAAATGTCTACTGTTTCTTTAACAGGTGTTGAAAGAGATGATTTACAGTTTAATTATACAAATAACGCATTAATTGGTACATTTCCTTTGTCTTATAATACAGTAAGTTCTGATCCGGTTTCAGGTAGCTTTACTATTGCTAATACACAAATTGGAACTATAGTAGGGACTTTTAATGGAACCATTGATGTTGTGGTTGATGCTTATGGTACCTTACAATTAAATGATATTGGTGAAGGGTCATATATAGGATCTGTTACAAGATTGAAAGTTGTTCAAAATTTAACATTAAACGCTACATCACCTTTTCCGGTTAGCGCTGCAGCATCTCAAACATCATACTACTATTATGATAATAACAATAATAATTTGATATTTAGAACCAATAATTTTGTTGTCGGTTTACTTAATGTAAACGAGACTGTTATGGAAAGTTTGTTACCATTAAGCACCTTAAATATTGCTGAAAACAACTTAGAATCAAGAGAACTTACCATAGTTCCAAACCCAGTTAATGATGTTTTGAATATACATTTAAGTCAGAACGAGACAATAAGTTCAATTGTTCTAATAGACTTAAGTGGAAGACAGGTTTTGTCTATAAATGACCATTTAACATCCATTTCCGTTTCCAACCTAAAAGCAGGTATGTATATTGCCAATATTGCAACAGATAAAGGTGCTTACTCTAAAAAAATATTAAAAAAATAACCCGTTATACTTATAAAAAAAGCGTTTCGGTTTCTGAAACGCTTTTTTTGTTTATTTAGTGAGGTCAATTTCTATTTGGTTTTTAATAATATCATCAAAAGTTTCCCTTTTTCTAATAAGGTGTGCTTGGTTGTTGTGCCAGAGAACTTCAGCAGGACGATATCTGGAATTATAGTTAGATGCCATGGAGAAACAATAGGCTCCAGCATTCTTAAACGCTAATATATCTCCTTCGGTTATTTCTGCAATACGTCTATTGTTTGCAAAAGTATCGGTTTCACATATATATCCAACTACAGAATAGAAACGCTCTCTACCTTTAGGATTGGAAATGTTTTCAATTTCATGTTGAGACCCATAAAACATGGGACGTATTAAATGATTGAACCCAGAATCGATTTGAGCAAAAACTGTTGAGGTTGTTTGTTTAACCACGTTCACCTTGGTTAAAAAATATCCAGCTTCACTCACTAAAAATTTACCAGGTTCGAAAGCTAGGGTCAATTCTTTGCCATATTCTTTGCAGAATTCGTTAAATCTTTTGGTTAGTTTTTTTCCAAATTCTTCAATATTGGTTTCAATATCCCCTTCCTTGTATGGAACCTTAAACCCAGAACCAAAATCAATAAATTCCAAATCTTTAAAATGTTTGGCTGTTTCAAACAAAATTTCACTGGCATATAAAAACACATCAATATCCAAAATGTCACTTCCAGTATGCATGTGAATCCCATTAATGGTCATCTGGGTGTTTTCAACAATTCTAAGGATGTGAGGGATTTGATGAATTGAAATCCCAAATTTACTGTCAATATGCCCAACAGAAATATTGGTGTTTCCGCCAGCCATAACATGAGGGTTTATGCGGATACAAACAGGAATGTTTGGGTATTTGGTTCCAAATTGTTCCAAAATTGAAAGATTATCTATATTAATCTGTACCCCAAGGTTTGCTGCAATTTCAATTTCTTCAAGAGATACGCCATTGGGAGTGTAAATTATTTTATCAGCCGAAAACCCAGCCGTTAAACCCAATTTCACTTCTTGTATAGAAACGGTATCCAATCCTGCCCCAAGCGAATGCATGAGTTTTAATACCGAAACATTGGACAAGGCTTTTACAGCATAATTAATTTTCACCTGTTTGACCTTATTAAAAGCAGTTGTTAAACGATTGTATTGAGAGACTATTTTCTCAGAGTCGTAAACATAAACAGGACTTCCATAATCCTTCGCAATTTGTAATAAGGTTTTTGTGTTCATTTGATTTATTATTTTTTTTGAAGCGTAAAACTAAAAAGTATTTTATATAACCAAGTTCATTTTTAGCATTATTATTTCATATTTCAGTCATTTAAAAAGTATACTAATACTTCCTGTAAAAAATATTGGTTAAAAGCAATAGGTTGTTTACTTTTGTGCCACAATAGATTTAAGAGATTTCTTCTTTTAAATAAATGACAATTAATTTAATAAAGATGAATTTACACGAATATCAAGGAAAAGACATATTAGCAAGCTTTGGCGTACGTATTCAACGTGGTATTGTTGCAAAAAATGCTCAAGAAGCTGTAGCAGCAGCCAAACAATTAACATCTGAAACAGGAACAAGTTGGCATGTTATAAAAGCTCAGGTTCACGCTGGTGGACGTGGTAAAGGAGGAGGAGTAAAGCTTGCCAAAAACCTTCAGGAAGTGGAACAGATTGCAGGTCAAATTATTGGCATGAACTTAATTACGCCACAAACTTCTGCCGAAGGAAAAAAAGTACACCAAGTTTTAGTTGCAGAAGATGTTTATTATCCTGGAGAGAGTGAAACAAGTGAGTTTTATATGTCTGTATTGTTAAATAGAAGTACAGGTCGTAACATGATTATGTATTCTACCGAAGGTGGTATGGACATTGAAACAGTGGCTGAACAAACACCACATTTAATATTTACCGAAGAAGTAGATCCTTCTGTAGGATTAATGCCTTTTCAAGCTAGACGTATTGCCTTTAACTTAGGTTTGGAAGGAACTGCGTTTAAAGAAATGACCAAGTTTGTTTCTGCATTATATACAGCTTATGTAGAGTCAGATTCTTCATTATTTGAAATCAACCCGGTTTTAAAAACCAGCGATAACAAAATTATGGCTGTTGATGCCAAAGTGACCATAGATGACAATTCGCTTTTTAGACATAAAGATTATAAAGATTTACGCGATTTACGTGAAGAAAACCCAATAGAGGTAGAAGCTGGAGCTCTAGGTCTAAACTATGTGGATTTAGATGGAAATGTAGGTTGTATGGTTAATGGCGCTGGACTTGCTATGGCAACCATGGATCTAATTAAGCAAGCAGGTGGAGAACCAGCAAACTTTTTGGATGTTGGTGGAACTGCAGATGCTGCTAGAGTAGAAGCTGCTTTTAAAATTATTTTAAAAGACCCAAATGTAAAAGCCATATTAATAAACATATTTGGTGGTATTGTACGTTGCGATCGTGTAGCTCAAGGAGTTATTGATGCCTATAAAAACATGGGGAACATTAATGTGCCAATTATTGTACGTTTACAAGGAACCAATGCAGACATCGCTAAAGATTTGATTGATAATTCTGGATTGGATGTATTAAGTGCTACCGAATTCCAAGAAGCTGCAGACAAAGTACAGAAAGTATTAGCTTAAAAAAAGCAATCTTTATATAAATTAAAAACCACTTTACATGTAAAGTGGTTTTTTTAGTTTTAAAGTAAATGTCACTTAATGATGACTATTTTTTTAGTTTCGTTATTTCGGTCTTTCCCCAAGCAACTACTTTTACACCTTTTGAATAATGCATTTTAATGGGATTATTTTTTAACAGATTTTCATAGCGTTGATAGTTTAATTCTAAATTTTTCAATTCAATGTCATTTAAAGGCCATTCCAAATGGTGGATTTCAAATTCATTGATAGTATTTTCGGAATCTTGAAAAAGTGCATACCTTTCAACAAGCCAATGTTCTAATGCGGTTTTTTTATTTATTTTTTCACCAATAACAAAATCAATTTTTAATCTGTCATTAAATTGAATGTTGTTTGAATAATATTGATTCGTATTTCGTTTTATATTTGAGAAACGATAAGGAAGTTGAGAGATGCCTTTTGCAATTTTACAAGATAGACTGGTGCCACCTTCTATGCTTAAAAAATATACTCCAGTTTTATTGTTGCATTTTACATAAGTTCTGATATTAATTTCTTCAAAATTGGAAATTGGTCTAAATGCAGGAAGGTTTTTTGGTCTTATTTTTTCCATAGTAAAGGCTACTACTGAAATCCAAGGTTTTCCTTCAAATAAATCTATTTCTAATTCTTCTGGAACAAATTTTTTTAATTCATGTAATTCAACTTGCCAATGCAGAAAAATAGCATCATTCCATTCTTGATAATATTTCCAACTTTTGTTAGGTTTTTTCCAAGGTCTGTGTTCTGTGGAATTTAGAATTTCTTTGATTGTCATTCCTTAAAATAACTAAAAAACCTTATAAATGCAATCCACATTCTGTTTTTGGATTGTTGTTCCAGCGTCCACTTCTGTCTTCCCCAGGAGCTGTACAGTGGCTGCAACCTATGGAGTGATAGCCTTTGGCAACTAATGGATGGAAGGGTAATTGGTGTTTTTCTATGTAAGCATCACGTTGTTCCTTGGTAATATCCAACAATGGATAAAATTTTAAAATCTCTCCTCTCATTTCAAAAATGTCCAAGCTGGCTCTATGGTCGCTTTGCCATTCCATCAATCCCGAAACCCAAACCTTGTATTGTTTTTTTATGGTTTCCAAAGGTCTTACTTTGTTAATGGAGCAACAGAAATCCGGATTTTTTTTCCAAGTTTCATCTTTTGTGGTAAACTCATGTTCCTCTTTAATGGCTGTAATAGATGTTACATTCAAATTGTAAAGTTGTTCCAGTTTTTCCTTGTACTTTAAGGTTTCTTCAAAATGATAGCCAGTATCAATAAAAAACACTTTTTGGTTTGTATTTACTTCAGAAAAAAGTTTCAATAAAAAAGCAGAAGTCGCAGCAAAAGAACTGGTAAGCATGACATCTTTAACATCAAAATCTTTATAAAGCTCTTTGATACGGTTTGTGGCAGAAAGCGGTTTGTATTTATTGTTGAGTGTTTTTATGGTGTCTTCTGAAATCTCAGAGAGCTGTGTGATCGTAGGATTATCTAACATATAGATTAGGACTATTTGGTCTTATTTGTGCAATTTAGTAATATTTACCATACTACTGAAATGCTAACCTATTTTTTTGTGTTTTTGTTTGAAATAGCTGGTTTGGAATTCTTTTTTGGCATAGGTCCACGAAGGTGAATGACCAAGCCATTTAAAAAGTTCCTTAATATTTGGTCGCCACATTCCATGTATTTAGGGTGATCTTCTTTCCTAAAAAAAGCGCTCAATTCACTTTTGGTGATTCTGAAGTCTACCAATTCCAAAATTTTTACTATTTCGTCGTCTCGAAGTTTTAAAGCAACCCTTAATTTTTTAAAGATGTCGTTATTAGTCATATATAAAATTTATTGTTTCTTTTTTCTCACAAATATAAAATAATCGATGAAATACACATTATAGTTAAAATACTGATAGTCAGTTAATTAACTTTTATTTTATACAAAGCGTAAAAAAATAACGATAAAACGCAGATTATTTTTCGACAAGTTACAAATTATAAGGGATTATCAATTATTGTTTATAAGTATCTTTATAATGTAATTATTAATCCATTCCTCTAATGATTAACAGGGTTGAAAAATTAAGCCTTTTGTCTGAAATGATTTCATTTGCAAAAAGCGAAAGTGATTTAAAGCCAATTGAGTATAACTTTTTACTAGCAATTGCAAAACAGCTTGAAATCTCCAGAGAAGATTTCGATTATTTGATAGATCATCCAATAAACTATATTCATTTAGAATCCCATAGTGAACGTATTGTGCAATTTCATAGATTGGTTTTACTTATGAATATTGATGACGAGCATACACCAAAAGAAAGAATCAAGCTGTTTAATTATGGCATCCGAATGGGTTTAAGTCACGAATCCATCAATAAGGTATTGTATTTAATGGAAAGCTTTCCTAATAAAATTGTTCCTCCAGATGTGCTTATTGATATTTTTAAAGTGCAATATAATTGATTTAAATTCAAAGTTTATACTTCAAGATTTAGCTTATATAGTTGCATATTTTTGAATGATGGATTTTTGGAGTTTAGTTTTAAGGAACTTGGGGTTTATTTCAAAGTTTCTAATTTCCCTTGATAAGCTTTAATCTCATCTCTAAATTTAGCTGCCTGTAAAAAGTCCAAAGCTTTGGCTGCCTGTTCCATCAATTTTCGTTTTTCACGAATTTTCTTTTCCAATTCCCCTTTTGTAAGATATTTGCTTTCTGGTTCGGCCGCTTTCATGGCTTCCAATTCATAACTGTAAGTGCTCACCGAATTTTTTGACAAGGCATTGTCAAGACTTTTGTTCAAAGCCTTTGGTGTTAACTTGTGTTTGGTATTGTAAGAAATTTGTTTTTCACGTCTGTAATTGGTTTCATCTATGGTTTTTTGCATGCTGTTGGTTATCTTGTCTGCATACATAATGGCCTTTCCGTTAAGGTTTCTGGCAGCTCTTCCAACGGTTTGTGTTAAAGATCTGGCCGAACGTAAAAACCCTTCTTTATCTGCGTCCAGAATAGCAACCAAAGACACTTCTGGTAAGTCCAAACCTTCACGAAGCAAGTTTACACCAACCAAAACATCAAACAAACCTTTTCGTAAATCCTGCATAATCTCAACTCGTTCCAAAGTGTCCACATCACTATGGATGTAACGAACCCGAATTTGAATCCTGCTTAAATACTTGGTCAGTTCTTCGGCCATACGTTTGGTCAAGGTTGTTACCAAGGTACGTTCATCCTTTTCAACCCTTTGTTGGATTTCCTCAATTAAATCATCAATTTGATTCAAGCTAGGTCGTACTTCTATTACAGGATCCAGCAGACCAGTAGGTCTAATAACCTGTTCCACATAGATGCCATCTGATTTTTGAAGTTCATAATCTGCAGGTGTGGCACTTACATATATCACTTGGTTTTGCAAGGCTTCAAACTCCTCAAATTTTAAAGGTCTGTTATCCATAGCTGCTGGAAGTCTAAAACCATATTCTACCAGGTTTTCTTTTCTGCTTCTATCTCCTCCATACATGGCATGCACTTGCGAAATGGTTACATGACTTTCATCTACAACCATTAAATAATCGTCTGGGAAATAATCCAGCAAACAGAAAGGTCTGGTTCCTGGTTGTCTGCCATCTAAATACCTAGAATAGTTTTCAATACCAGAACAGTAGCCCAATTCGCGTATCATTTCTAAATCGAATTCGGTTCGTTCTTTCAGTCTTTTTGCTTCCAGATGTTTGCCTATTTCTTTAAAGTAATCGTATTGTTTTATTAAATCGTCTTGAATGTTTTTTATGGCGCCTTGTAAGACTTCAGGAGAAGTCACGAACATGTTGGCTGGATATATATTGAGCCTGTCATACTTTTCAATAACTTCGTTTGTTTGAATGTTAAACGCTTCAATCTCTTCAATTTCATCTCCAAAAAAGTGAATCCTAAAGGCGTGATCGTCATAGCTGGGAAACACATCCACAGTGTCACCTTTTATTCTGAAATTTCCGTGATGGAATTCTGCTTCTGTTCTGGAATACAAGCTTTGAACCAACCTATGAAGTAACTTGGTCCTGGAAAGAACCTGGTCCTTTTCAATGGATATCACGTTTTTTTGAAATTCCACAGGATTTCCAATACCATACAAGCAAGATACCGAAGCAACCACCAGCACATCTCTTCTTCCGGAAAGTAGGGAAGAAGTTGTGCTTAAACGCATTTTTTCTATTTCTTCGTTTATGGAGAGGTCTTTTTCAATGTATACGCCAGATACAGGAATATAAGCTTCTGGTTGGTAATAATCGTAATAAGATACAAAGTATTCTACAGCATTATTAGGAAAAAACTGTTTGAATTCTGAGTATAGTTGAGCCGCCAAGGTTTTATTGTGAGCCAAAACCAGTGTTGGTTTTTGTACCTGTTCAATAACATTGGCAACTGTAAACGTTTTACCAGAACCAGTAACACCAAGCAATGTTTGGTATTTTTCATTGGCATTTAGGCCATCTGCCAATTGCTTGATGGCAGCTGGCTGATCTCCTGTTGGACTGAATTCTGATGTTATTTTGAAACGCATAATGCGTATTTTTTATGTTATAAAAATTATTTAAGAAGCTTTGACATGCTCAGCATGACATCGAAGCTAAATTACTTAAAGATGTTGAAATTTTGCATGAAACTTTCATCTATCTTTTTAAAGTAAAATGACCTCTATATTCTTTGCCGTTACTAAAGGTAATTACAAACCAATAATCGTCTGTTGGCAGTAATTCCCCTTTAAAAGTGCCATCCCAACCAGAACCGAAAGCACTTAATTCTTTGAGGAGTTTTCCGTATCTGTTAAAGATGTTTACAGTTACCGAAGCTTCCATGTAATCCAAACCTACTGGATTCCAAAAATCGTTGTAACCATCGCCATTTGGTGTGAAAAACTTAGGGAAACCTAAAACAGAAACATCTGCTGAAATGGTACCACATTCATTTTTATCCTGAATATGTATTGTATGATACCCAGCTGACACATTTGTAAATATGTTGCTGTCTTGAAAGTAACCATTGTCTATAGAATATTCGTAGTCTCCTTCGCCAGTTACAACTATTGTTATGGAGTTGTTATCTGACGCTTCAGTTATCAAAATATCTTGAATTGTAGCTAGATTGGAAGGAAGAACCGTTATGGTTCTTGTGTTTGAACAGCCATCACTATTGGTAACCGTTACTGTATAAGTGCCTACTTCATTCACAGAAATTTGCTCTGTGCTTTCCAATAAATCAGTGCCATTTAATTGCCATTGGTAATTAAAGTCAATTGGGTTTCCATAAAGAATTCCAGCTTCCAAAAGTATGGTTTCTGGAAAGAGATTTAAGCAATAAACCATGTCTTCATCTGAAATTAATTCTGGGGAAGGGTTTACTGTTAAATAAATGGATGCATAGGCATAACAAATACCATTATCTGTAATTTGAACATATAAGGTGTCAAAATAGGAACTGTCTGTGTTTTCATAGGTTCCGGAAAGAGGGTTTGTTTGGTTTTCCAAATCAGATTGGGACCCATAAAAGGTGATTGTGGCAGTATTAGGTACATTGTTGTTTGAAAGCACAAAAGCTTCCATGGCATCCAAATCAAAGCTCGTTATGCCATCGTTAGTATCATCGTCACATCCTGGATATAATGGAAATACAATAGGATTGTTGGCAAAGGTTAAAGTTACTTCTGCAACCGAAATACAACCATTGGCATTTGTAACTCTTGCATATACAATTTGGTTAATGGCAGTATTATCAAAATTGGTTGGTGTGGGAATTGGGTTTGTGTTGGAGATTGCTTCTGCTTCAGAAAAGAAAAAGTTTTCTAAAGTCAAGGCATTGTTGTTATTGGTAACATCTGTTTCTGCATCAAATAAATTATAGTTGGTAAAACCATCCAAATTATAATCGCAACTGCTCAATGTGGTGTTAAAAACTGTTGGATTTGCAGCCATTTCAACAACTACTTCGCCATACGAAAAACAGGTGCCATCAATAACCACTTCCACATTGTAGGTTCCAGCATCTGTAACCAAGTAGGTAGGATTAGTCTCCAAGGGAATTTCCACACCATTTTTAAACCATCTATAAGTGTTGGTTCCAGGTTGGCTGGCATCTAATAAAATGGTTTCGTTTGGACATAAAGCCGAATTGTTGGCGAGTAGTAAATCTGGTCCTAAATTGGTACTTAATTGAAAACTGCCAGCCTCTAAAAAAACAGCCGAATCGTATCTGTAATTTTGTTCGTCTGCGATAACCAGTTTCACATGATAGGTTTCGTTAGGGATTACATTGGCAGTTGCAGTTAAAACAGCTGTTTGTCCATTAAAATTTATGGGAGCATTGCTATAGTTCCAACCCCCAAAATAAGCTTCGTTTATGGGTTGGCAAGCGCCAGGGATCCCAGAATGAACCGTTGTTACCTTAACAGGAGTTGTGGTGCCAGGAACAAGGGCAATATTGTCGTAAATGGTTTCTGTTTCCTTTCTAATTAAAAACCCGAATAAATCGGAATATTGACAGGTATTGCTGTTGCCTTCTTGATATTCTTCGGAAGCAAAAAGATACCTGAAACTAATTTGGTCTGCAACAGCTCTAAAATTGAATTCCAAGATAGTTGCATTGATAGTGTTCGACTCGTTTAAAGCATATTCCAAATCTTCATCGCCACCCCAACCGTTTGCATCGTCGTCACTTAGAGAGGTATTTGGGCCTTGTACGTTTATCAATCTTCCCGTACTGAGCACAATGCCTTCCTGAAAGGGAAACGAAGAACCATTGGCGTTAAAATAACCATAGCTTTTATCTGGACCATTGAAATTACCACCAACAGCATTGGTAACAACCACATCTGTAATGCAATTGCTATCTATTAAGATATCTTCAATAAGTTCTTGAGCAGAATAGGTATTACTATCTGTAATCACGTTTTGCGAATACGTCAAGGAAGAAACAAAAACACAAAGAATTATAAAATACTGTTTCATTAATGGAAATTAGTGTGCAAAGATAACTAATACTAATTTTTTTACAGTATAAAGTTTGTTAAAGACTTGTGAGATTCTTTTATCGTTTTAAAGCAAAATGTCGTTTTACTTCAAAAGAAATATCACCTTTTTTAACATAAGCCACAAACCAGTAATCGTTAGAAGGCATTGGTTCACCACGATAGGTGCCATCCCAACCAGGAGAACTGCTGGTAAGGGTTTTGATGAGTTTGCCATATCTGTCGAAAATATTGACAATGGTTCCTTCCAATTGGTTGACTCCAGTGATGTGCCAAGTATCGTTATAACCATCGCTGTTTGGGGTAAAAAACAAAGGAGCATCAATAATAACAATGTCTTTGATGGCAGAAGCACAACCGTTTAAATCGATAATTTCAATGGTGTGTGGTCCTAATGTAACATTATAGAATACGTTGGACTCTTGTGGGACACCATGATCCAGAACATAAAGGTAATTTCCAATCCCACTAATGGTAACTGTAATGTTATTAGGATTAGAGAAATCAACAGTTTCTGTGAATTCTATAGTAGCTTGTTCGGATTCTATGACATTAAAGGTGGAAGTAGTTTGGCATCCATTTATGGAGGTAACCGTTACAGAATAGGTTCCAATTTGTGTGATTTCTATTTCTGGGGTTGTAGCAGTGGTTGACCACACATAACTGTCGTCTGCAAAACCGGTTTCAGCAGAAACTATTAGTGGTAAGTTGTCTAAACAAACCGTTTGGTCTGGGATATTGACTTCTGGTTTTCTGTTTACAACCGTATTAAAGAATGTGGTGTTAAAGCAGCCTGTCTGGTTATTTTCCACTCTTACATAAATGGTTTGTCCATCAAATGCCAAATAGTTTAAATCTTGTATGGCATTGGTGTTGTCTATGGCTTCTTCTGCCAGTTCAAAATAATCCACACTATAATTATTTGGGTCTTGTGTGCCAAGAATAAAAGGTGTTTGTTGGGACAAATTGAAAATAAGCATGCCATCAAAATCATCATCACAAGCTATTAAATCAGGAGGTTGGTTGGCCATGGGACTTGGGTTTACCAATAAATTAAAGGAACCAATAGCAGCACAACCTGTGTCTGTATTTAAAGCATGTATAAAGATAGTATCGTTGTTTGAATTGTATGTATAATTGGTATCCAAGGGATTTTGTCCATTCTGTGCATCTGTTATATTGGAATAAAAAGTAACATCAATTGGAGTTTGGGTTCCTATTAAATCATCAACAGCATCCAATAAATTAAAAGAGCTCGAATTGTTGTCACAAATCTCAATAGAAGACGAGTTAATGGTAGGAGGTATGTTAACTATTAAATCCAAAGGAATGGTAACATAACAATTGGAAACAGTATTGGTGACTTTAATAAAAACCGTTTGTGGATTTGAGGTATTGCTGTAAGCACTTGGATTTGGAATGCTAATGTTATTGTTATCCACATCTTCCATGGTTTCATGATAGGTCACCAAAATATCATTTTGTCTAATATCCAACACTTCAGATTCTGAAACTGTTAAATTGAAACTTGCAGAACCATCTTGATCTGTATCACATTGGGTTAAAGCAGAAGCTGCATTTACCAAAGGTACTTGTATCACATTTAAACCAAATTCTGCAATGGCATGGCAATAGGTTCCATTTTCCACACGTGCATAGATTTGTTGTGGATTGGTTTGATTGGTATAATCCAGAGGTAGTTGGTTTTGTTCGTTTTCAGCGTCCGTTAAAGTCTCATAAAAAGTAATGGTTAAGTTTTCCGGACTGTTTTGGGACATTTCTGTTATGATGGCGTTTAAATCGAAGGATTCTTGACTGTCGTTGGACATGTCATCACATAAAAATGTGTCCAAAGGTGCATCAAAAACAGGAATGGAGCCTACTTCAATAATAAAAGAAGACACTCCAAAACAACTTTGGTCACTTAGGTTTTCCACACGTACATGTATGGTTTGTGGGTTTGATTGATTTGTGTAAGCCAAGTTTTTGTCAATGATGTTGGTTCTGTTTAGGGCATCTGCAGCAGATTCAAAATACAATACGCGTTTTCCAGTTTGACCGTTTAAAATTTCGGCATCTTTATCCACAAAAAAGAACTCTGCTGTTTGATTGCCATCGGTTTCACAATTTCTAAAGTTACTGATATTGGTAAACACAGGTTCGGTATTAACAATGATTTCGAAATTCACTAAGGCATAACAAGTTGTGATCTCACTTTCTATCCTTACAAATATCGTTTGTGTATTGGCATTGTATGCAGATGTGTTGGCAATGGCATTGGTATCAGCATTAGCATCATTTTCTGAAGTGTGAAAAGAGATGTTTAAGTTTGAAGTATTGGCAACAATTTCTGAAATTTTAGCCTCTAAATCCACTATATAATATGCATCCTGATCATCGTCGCAAATTACAAGGTCTGATGGTTGAGAAACTGTTGGTGCAGGTATGACATTTATTTCAAGGGGAGCAATGTCGTTACATCCAGTTGTTGCATCGGCCACACGTGCATAGACAATTTGAGGATTGCTTGTGTTCGTGAAAAAAGGAGGTAATATATTTTCGTTATTTTCAGCATCTGCTTGAGATATAAAATAACTAACCGTAGCATTTGCAATTCCAGAGCTTACATAGGTATCAAAGGTAGCCAATTCAATCGCTGTAAAGCCATCATCATCTGTATCGCAATAATTTACAGGATTTAATGTTTGTAAAACCACTGCAGGATTAATCACTAAATTTATGTCTGTAAAGTAGGTGCAATCTATACTTTCTATGGTCACGAACAATGGGTGTGGACTAGCAGTTACTTGGTAAGGAACTGTTTGGTCTATTGGGTTGGTTCCATTGGTTTGGTCTTGTTCGGTTTCATAAAAAGTAACCATTACGTTTTCCAAATTGTTGATAATGGTGTTTCCTATGTTTTGTAGGTTAAAATCTGAAATTCCATCATTGGAAGCATCATCACATCTGTAGAAGTTTCTGATTTGGGTTCCTGATTCCAAAATATTGGTGTGTAATTCAATAGCTGAAATGGCAACACAACCAGTAACATCGTCAACAACCCTTATATAAACCGTTTGCACATTAGGAGTTGTATTTTCAAAGTTAGTAATATCTTGAATTGGGTTATCTCCAGTTTGCGCATCTTCATAAGAGGTGTGAAATGTGGTTGAAACATCGGTTAGCCCGTCTAAAATATCAGTAATAACCGTTGAGAGGTCAAAACTATCAAAACCATCTCCATCTTGCTCACAGGCATTTATGGTTTGAGGATCCATATTAATAGCGGGACTGTCCAAAACAGTTACAACCATAGATGTAGTGCCAAAGCAGCCAGTGTTGGCATCTGTAACCCTCACAAAAAGCTGTTCGGTTTGATTGGTGTTTATGTATGGGGAAGCAATTGGGTTGGTGCCAGTATCAGCATCTGCTTGAGAATAGTGATAGGTAACAATTAAATTTGAGTTGTTGTTGGTTATTTCGTTGTCTGCTTGGGTTAAATCTATTTCGGTAAAGCCATCTGCCGTGGCATCGTCACAAATTTCCAAGGGTTGAGGGTCTATAATTATTGGTAAAGGATTTACAACCAGGTTAAAATTGGCATAGGCCAAACAACCATTGGTTGTGTCTTCAATTCTTACAAATATGGTTTGTGGATTAGACGTATTTTGAATAGGATTGGTAATGGCGTTTAGGTTATTTTGGGCTTCAGTAGCAGACTCATGATAACTAATATTGTAACTTGAAGAAGGAACCGAAGCTAATACTTCGGCATCTTTAGTGCTTAAATCAAAGGTTTCAATACCATCGTTACTGGTATCATCACAAATCTCATAATCTGCAATAGGTCCAGCAGGTTGTTCGGAGTTTAGTGTAACTACTATGGTATCGTCAATTACACAAGTGGTATTGCTAATAGGAATGGTTACAACCGTTGTATAGGTTCCAGAAGCACTAGCTGTTAAGGTTTCTGATGTTTCACCAATTAATGGCTGTCCGTTTAAAAACCATTCGTAAGTAGCCAACGGGTTTTGTATATCGGCATTTAAAGTCACATTGTCTGCACAAGTGGTCACGTCTGGACCTAAATCTACAGAAGCATTAAAGCTGTTACCTTCAATAAAAACGGCTGAATCGAAATTCTCATCAGATTGATCTGCAATGACCAACTTAATATGGTATTGGACATTTGGTAAAATGGCGGCGTTTGCTGTTAATACCGTTGTTCTTCCATTAAAATTGGTGTCTCCCAGATTATGTCCATCAAAATACTGTTCGTTTTCTGCTGGGCAGAAACCAACTATTTCTTCATGGACTGTATTAGTGTTAACCGGAATGGCAGTTCCAGGAACCAAAGCAACATTTTGATAAGGAGCAGCCGAACCTGTTTCTTTAATCAAGAAAGCAAAACCATCGGAATAATCACAAGGATAATTGGCATAATATTCTTCTGAAGCTAAAATATAATTGAATTGTACTTGATTGGATACCGAGATAAAATCGAATTCTATGGACGTCGCATTCAAGGTATTTGTAATTCCTAAGGCAGATTCTAAATCAGGATCTGTTCCCCATGTGGTTTCCCCTTCATTTAAAGGGTTTGCATTTACCGTGTTTCCAGCAGAAGTTGCTGCTCCAGTAGAAAGCATGATGCCATTTTCAAACGGAAAATTGGAGCTGTCTCTTTCAAAATACCCAAAACTGGCTATTTGATTTACCGAACCGTTACTGTTTGATTGTATGTTAGAAACCTCTACACAGCCTTGGATTAAGTGTGTTTCTATAAGGTCGTTCACTGGGATGTTATCGTTTATGGAAATTTGTTGGGCGTAGGTAGTTTGCATAAAAGCCATAAATAAAGCGGCTAACAGATAGCTAGCATATGTAAGCCTTTGATGCGTACTTTTATTTTTTACTTTCAAGATTCTATTAATTTGGGATTAATTGGGCGAGCAAAGTAGGTAAAAATTAGACAAAACGCAAAAAATATCGATAAAATGCAATATTTTATGTTTACTATCGATTTAAGTACACCCAACCTGTAAGTATATTGTAATTGGGATCGTTTAGATGCAATTGATAAAAATAGGTTCCAGTGGGTAGGATGTTTCCAGTATTATTAATGCCTTTGTTGGCTTTTCCTTCCCATGGTGTGTTGTTGTCTCCTTCAAAAATTAAGGTGCCATATCGATTGTAAATTTTCAGTTCATGCTGTTCAAAAATATTGTAAAGTCCTTGAATGTTGAACCAATCGTTATAGCCATCATTATTTGGTGTAAAAACCTGTGGAATGTGTGGTGGACAATTTTCCACTACTAAATCAAAATAATAAATATGGTAACAGGGTTCGGCTGGTACTTTTAAATAAATGGTTTGTGGCTCAACAGAGTTTTGATAGTACGTTGGATTAATTATTTCGTTTGAATCTGTTTCAACATCTTCAAAAGATTCATAAAATGATATTGTTTGTCCATTGGTTTCAACTTGTTCCAATGATAGGGTGAGGTCGAAATAAGCTTGATCAAATCCTTCATCACAATTTTTTAATGGTTCGAGAGGATTGATAGGTATATCAAGGAGTTGGATATCCTGAAAGGCTTGGTTGTTCAGTTCATTTAATTCAACAACCGTTCCTGTGCCATTTCCAGTATCATCTACAACCATGGTTATATTTAGGTTATTTGGCAGGCTTTCTGGAACAGTAACGGTTATTTGTCCGTTTTCCGAAGCTCCAATAACCAGTTCGTTTGTGGTAAATGTGCTGCCAATAAGTTCATTGTTGGCATAGATGGCAATGGGAACATTTGCAGCTAAAATATCTGTACTGTTTATGTTGAAAATAGTGTAATCGATTGTGATTTGTCTGTTGCCACATTCCAAAAGGATATTGTTTATTTGAACTGTAGCATCAGGAAGCTGACTGTTTAATACGGTTATAATGTTGTTTATTATAATTAAATCGGCTTGCAGGTTACCAAAAATATCCAAATCTCCAGTTGTTAATTTTATTTCAACAGAAGTGTCCCCAATTGCAATATTATTTTGAATGCCATAAACATCAATGTCTCCATTGTAAAATGTGTTGCTGTTTGTAAAAGAGTTTGTGCCATTAAAAGCATTGTTGGCAGGATTTAATGGCGGACTTGAAATGATATTGTTATTGATGATTATGGATTCGCCATAATTTAAATTGGCATCCCCTTCCCATGCAAGAAAACCAATTTTAGCGCCATCGTTATCCAAGACATTTACATTGTCCAATAAAATAGTTTTTTCCTGAACATTTCTATTGATAATCTCCAAACCTTGAAATAAATTCACTTGATTTAAAGGCAACTGACTATCCTCGAAAACTACATATACACACCAACCAGCAAAATTGGTTCTGTTGCCACAATAGCCAAGATTGTTTGTTAAGGTTTCAGAAATATCCAATCCTGAAAAGTTATAGGTAGCATTACCTGTTGTTGTGATGAAGTCTGTAATGTCTGCATAGCAAGAAAAATAAGTGAGCAAACCATAAGTAGGGTCGTTGTATTCTACTAAGTAGATATTGTCTGCACTAATTGGATTATTGTTTAAAGCCACATCCAAATCACCATTACCAGAACCAGCCCAGTAGAGATATGCAGCAACAATAGTTGTATTGGCTGGCATGAGTAAATCGGCTTGGGACTCTGATAAAACATCACAAAAATCACGATCTATATTGTTTTCGCTAGAATTTAAAGTGTTGCCAAATGCCAAATAATCATATTGTCCATTAAATTGCTGAAATAACGTAATCTCCTGACTAAAAAGAATGTTATTTGTCAAAATGATACAGAATATAACGTATGTAAAAAGTCGAGACATTCAACAAAAATTATTGAATTAAATGTACAACTTTTATGTTTAACGTTTTAAAGTAAAGTGACTTTTAAACTCCCTGCCGTCTTGTAGTGTTGCAGAAAACCAGTAATCACTGGTAGGTAAGGGCTCTCCATTAAAAGTGCCATCCCAACCCTTGCCAAGAGGGTCTATTTGTTTTACTAATTTTCCATACCTGTCGTGAATACGGATCATGGTGTTGGGCTGGAACACATTGGAAACGCCTTTCACATTCCAAGTATCGTTATAGCCATCACCATTTGGTGTAAAGAATTTTGGAAAACCAATAACAGAAACATCTTGGGTTACTATGCCACAATTGTTTTTAATATCCCTTACAGCAACTGTATAAATACCTCCATATACATTGTAAAATGTGTTGCTGGGTTGATAGGTGTAATATAAACCATCTTGGTTGTAAAGCGCATATTCATAGTCACCTTCTCCAGAAACAAGAACGGTTATGGTGTTGTTTTCGGTAGCATCCACTACCATAATATCGTTAAAAGTGGCTGTATTGGAAGGTTCCACAGTAATGCTCCTGGATTTAGAACAACCAAAGATGTTTGTAGCAGTAACTGTATATGTGCCAATCTCGTTGATTTGTATGTTGCTAGAGGTTTCTCCATTGGACCACAGATAAGTGTAGTTTCCAGGTATATCG
Organism: Xanthomarina gelatinilytica; assembly: GCF_000348685.1. Taxonomy (GTDB): domain Bacteria; phylum Bacteroidota; class Bacteroidia; order Flavobacteriales; family Flavobacteriaceae; genus Xanthomarina; species Xanthomarina gelatinilytica. The sequence continues at coordinate 80,755 of NZ_ANLA01000015.1, forward strand.
TTTACAATGCCAGCATCTAAAGTAATGGTTTGTGGGAAGGTGTTCAAGCAATATAAAACCGTTTCATCATCTTCCAAAACGGGTAACCTCTTCACAGAAAGATACACTTCGCTAATACCATAACAAGCGTTGTTGTTTTCAGCTCTTGCAAAAAGGGTTTGATTGTAAGGTGTTGTATTATTATAAGGCGACACTAATTCGTTCTGTTCTAAAAGCGCATCTTGATAAGATTCATAAAAAGTAATTGGGAACACAATGCCATTTATGGTTTGCATGTCTGTAGCAATATCGTTTAGGTTGAAGGTGTTGATGCCATCTTGAGAATCCAGTTCATCGCAAGCAATAGGTACCTGATAATCCTGAAGTTGCGTGACGCTTACTTCCAACGAAAGTTGCGCTATGCTAAAACAACCTGTAGCATCATCAATAACCTGAGCGAAAATAATTTGTGGGTTTGAAATGTTTTGGTAGCTGGAAGCATTTAAAGGGTTATTGCTGTTTTCAGCATCCAAAAGGTTCAAATAAAAACCTGTAGAAACATTTGCTGCGCCACCCGTTAATTCGTTATGGGCTTCATTCAAATTAAAGAAGGTTCTGCCATCGTTTAAGCCATCCTCGTCACATTGTAAAAGTGAGGCATTAAAAGAACTTGGGACAGAATTTACAATTATATCAAAAGAAGTGGTTGCAAAGCAGTTGGTGTTTAAATTATTTTCTATCCTAACAAAAATGCTTTCGTTAAATGGGTTGGAATTATAATAAGGTTCAGGCAGTTCAGCTGTGTTGTTTTCAGCATCTATTTGTGATGAATGATAGGTTACAGTGTAGGCACTGGCATCTTGATTGCCTAAAACTAAAGCATCAAAATCATGCAAGAAGGTATCCATTTGTCCATTTGTGTCATCACCATCCTCCATATTGTCACATATCTCTTGGGTGTTTAGGCTATTTGCAATTGGAGTATTAAACACTTCAATAAAAAACGAAGTGGTATCATAACAACCAGGACTTCCTGTTAAATCAACTCTCGCAATTATTTCTTGAGGATTGGATGTATTGGTATATAAGCCAATGATTTCATTTTGATTGGCATCTGCATCTGCTTGTGTTTCAAAATAATGCACACTGTAATGATTTGGGTCTTGTGCATTTAAAATTTCAGCATCTTTGGTTGAAAAATCAAATGACCACAAACCGTCATTGTTATCGTCACAAATATCCATATTGGAAACTGAATTTGCCACAGGTAGAGGGAAATATTCCACAATGGCTTCTCCTTCCAAGAAATCGCAACCACCATTGTTCAAGTCTATAAGTACTTCATAGCTTCCGTTTTGATTCACATCCAAAAAATAATCTGTATTGGGTAATGGATTACCATTAAAGGTCCAGGTGTAAATGGCTCCAGGAATATCTTCAGCCATTAAGGTATAGGTGTCACCCAAACATAAAGGCAGATAATTGGTGGCAATGGGAGTGACTGTGTTGTTAATGATATCGATTTTTTCAACAAAGAAAGACGAGATAAAAGGAGGTAAGCCTTGTGTGGCATTATGGATGCCTAAATTAATGGCATTGTTTTGATAGTTGCAGGCTTGACCTAGCTCATTGGGATTGTTTATTACACTTAAAAATGGGGTGCCTTGTGTATAAGTGGCAGCCATAGTTCGATAAATTTTTCCGTTTGGTCCTAATTGTAAGGCGCTCCTATATAAATTTTGTTGATCTATTAATTGTTGTGTGCCAACAATATCAGGGTTTGTTAAATCAAATTGGGTTAGGGCAGAAAAGTGTTTAGAAGGAAGATGATCATCGGCAGGATTAAAATAATCATTTGATGATGAGACATATAACATCTCACTATTGGGGGAAAATTCTATGCCATAAGGTTCATCGTAAGGACTACTTATATTTAGTCTTTGGTTATTACTAACAATTCCAGTTTGTTTATCGAAATCGAACAGAAACAAACCATCTCTTTGTACATTGGCACAAGCTAGTTTTTCGCCACTAGGTGAAAATTTTAAGTAGCCTCTTAAATCTGAAATGCCCATACCTTCTATAGTTGAAACCACAGCAGTTGTATTTACTCCAGTGGTTGTTACCTCAAAAGCATGAAAGGTATTTAATGGCGAAGTGGCATTACCTCCAGGGTTTGAAAGTGCAATAACCCAAATGGTTTGAGACGCACAATCTTTTAAAACAGCTGAAACTTTTTCAGAACACTGAGTTAACAAATTAATGTTTTTTTGAACCACTTGCCCCAAACCTCCATCTCTAGTCATGTCCACAACAGAATATTTCAACCCTGTTAAAGACTGATTGGAACCTACAGTGAAAATGTAATAAATATCGGGATCGTTAGGTTTAGGGACCACAATGGCAGATTGTGAGCTTGAAGGATTTCCCAATAACCCAAAACCGTTGTTTAAAATAGTATGTTGTCTGTTGTAAACTGTTATGCCGTCTGTATAAAAAAGTAAATTACCATTGCTATCAGAAATGGAAGAACAACCTTCTATGGTGTTTAATTGGCCATCGTTTAAAACGGTTATGGAACCATCGTTTGCAAATTGGATGCCTGCATTTTCACCAAAATACCAATTGGAGGCTTCTTCTTGAGAAAAGACACAGAAATTTATGGATAATAAAAAGTAAAAAAGTAGTTTATTCATTTAACGAGCAATAGAAACCAAAGGTATTATAAATCTCGCTTTTTTAATAATCTATAAGATAAAAAGATAAAAATGGCAGTCCAACCCAACACAATGAAAATCTCGTACCAATGCACAGCATAATCGTACATTAAATCGCCTTTTTCAGGAAATTTGGTCATCATAACTCTTTGAAAAGGCTGGTCTATAAGATTGTACATGGATTTTAAAGGAAAGAAATTTTGAATTTTTCCAGCAAGATCCATATTTGCCTGCCATGAAATGATGCCAAAAACGATCCATTCCAAAATATATAAAATGAATAAAAAAGCTAAAGCAAAAGCTGAACGTTTTACCAACATACCGAAAAACAAACACAAGCTAAAAAAACCAATAAGTTTTACAAAGTACGCCAATAAAAAGCTTGTTTCCCTAACAATAATGGCAGCTTCGGTGTAACTGGAATAATATAAACCTATAAAAAAAGATGCTAAGGCAATCAATAATGTGGCTATTAAAGAAAAGAACACAATGGTGTAAAATTTGGAAAGAATAAACTCCTTTTTGCTTAAACCATCAATCAAGTTTTGTTTTAGGGTTTTGTTGCTGTATTCGTTCCCTATCATGCTAACCACCACAATAGCAAAGAAAAATTTAAATTGCGACGCAAAAAATGTGGTTATGTGCCAGATTATAGGAAAATTGAAAATGCCCAATTCGCCTAATTCCAAAGTAAAAAATCCAAAGAAATTAATTTTTATGGAAGAGAGGATCAATACTGTAAAAGGCAATACAAACGATATAAATATCAATACTTTACTGGTTCTGTTTAATAACAGTTTTTGTAATTCTAGATTTAAGAGTCTTAACATGGAATTGGTTTTGATACTGAAACAGGTTCAGTGGGAATGGGTTAGTTTAAAGTTTGTCTGTTAGTTGTAAAAATTGCTCTTCCAAGCTTTCCTTGCGTTTTACCAAATGCGATAAAACCATGCCTTTTTCAAACATAAGTTTATTGAATGTTACTGCATCCATGGGTTCGTTTAGAAAAGCTGTAATCAGGTCGTTTTCCACTTTAATGGTTCCAAAATCCGGATTCGATTTTAGATATTCCAGAAGGTGTTCTTGCTTGTCGCATTTCAATTCAAAAAAACCATGGCTGGAAATCATTTCATCCACACGTCCAGAATAAAGCTTTACGCCTTTTCTTAAAACCACCACATGAGAGCACACTTTTTCAACTTCATCCAGTAAATGCGATGCTAAAAGTATGGTCGTGCCTTGGTTGGCAATCTCCTTGATTATTTGTCTAATTTGATGGATGCCTTGAGGGTCCAGCCCATTTGTGGGTTCATCTAAAATCAGGATTTCAGGATCGTTCAACAGGGCAGAAGCAATGGCCAAACGCTGTTTCATACCTAAAGAATAGGTACTAAACTTATGGTCTTTTCTGTCCAATAAATTTACAACCTCCAGTTTTTCGTCAATCTTGGCATAGTCCACACCTTTAATTTTGCATACCAACTTTAAATTTTGTGCTGCAGTCATGTACGGATAAAAATTTGGACGTTCTATAATGGCTCCAACTTTTTTTAAGGCATCATGCGTATCCACAGTTCCGTTAAACCATTTAAAGTTTCCGGAAGTTTTGTTTACCACATTTAAAACTATGCCTAATGTGGTGGATTTCCCACTGCCATTTGGACCTAAAATGCCATACACGTTTCCTTTGTTTATGGTAAACGATAAGTCGTTGACAGCTGTTAAGAAACCAAATTTTTTGGTGAGGTTGTTAATTGTAAGAATGGGTTCCAAATTGATAGTTTTTTTTTTGATTGAGACCGAAAAATTCGGTTTTAATTAGTATGTATATGACGAGTGTTCCTTAAAAATGTTACATCCATAAAAATAAAAGCTTAAATTTGAACAATTCGTTTTCTATGGAAGATTTAAAGATATCAAAAAAAAAACCATCTTATCCAGTTAGTAAAAAATTGCACCAATATCTCACTGAATACAACAGGAATATTAGGTTGCCCATTTTTTACGACGATTTGTTGCGTTTTCAAGGTTCCATTGTGGTGTACGATAAAAATGATGAAGATACACTATGGATACGTGTATATTACAACGAATTTGAACGTGAAGAAATAGATTTAAGCCTGAAACGTGTTTACACCATTTTACATAGTGATGGTAACGAAAAAACCATTCCATTTCTTACCATAGATGCTGTGGATTACTGTACGTTTGGGAACTCCAAGCCCTTTCGGGTAAAGGTTAGGAACATATTAAACGACAATTACACCTATTTTTACGTAAAAAAAGCAGATGCTTCCAGGATTTATGGTCTGGAACTGGAACACATGCTGTCTCCTTACAACTTAAATTTCCTGGTACACAAGGACACTTTAATTGAAGAACATATTGCTGGAATTCCTGGCGATGAATTTATAAAAAATATGTTGCCCAATTGCAACCCTTTGGAAAAATCGCAAATAGCCAAGGAGTTTGTAAAATTCAATGAACGTTGTACCATCAGGCTTTTGGGCGATATGAGGTCTTACAATTACGTGATCGTGCCAACCCACGATTTTGACCATGTGGTTTATAAAATTCGAGCCATAGATTTTGATCAGCAGTGTTACGAAGGGAAATTCAATATTTACAAACCTCAGTTTTTTAAGGAAAACTATAAAATGGTTGCGTTGGTAACCGAAAAATTTCAAGCCGAATCCATAGACCAATATAAACTGGAGGAACGTTCCATTATGGCCAAACGTTTAATAAGCTATCACGATAGGATTGCCCATTTGCTAAACTGTATGATTAATGATACACTTTCAAAACCAGAATATGTAAAACAGTTAAGGAATGAAATTTATGAATTTACCTCTGATGTTAATTTCAAAAAAAGCAAAACCATGGGAGACATTTTAAAACATGCCTTGGATTTTGTAAAACGAAATTATGAAGATGTCAATATGAAAAATTTCTACTAAATGGGTTTAGTGTTGCGTTGGCTGTTGTTTGGTTGTGCTAATCTTGATATTAAGAACTTAAAACTAAGTTTAATTCCAATTTTCATCAAAATTTAGATTGTCGTAATCGTCCAGATCCAGATCGTCATCAAACTCGTCGTTGTAATCATCAAAATTTTCAGCTTCAAAAGATTTTTCGGGAGCTTCATCAGGAATCTGTCCATGAACAAACATCAGGTTTGGATAATCTGTACCTTCAGCTTCTTCAACAATTTCGGCAAGTTCCACTAAAAAAGTCCACATGCTCAAAAAGTCGTATATGTACAACAGTCTGGTGCTTTTTTCATGTGTGACTTCATTGATTGGAGTATCTCTCATTAAACGCACTTCATTGGCAGCTTCGCTCATATCAAACAATGAGATTTCCTCACCTTGGTTCCATTCGTCATCACTTAAATAAAATGAAGCCATTTCACTGCCTTCAAAACCAAACGCTTGTGTAATGCTGTTGTGCAAATCTTCCAGAGTATCTGTTTCACGAATTTCAATGTCCCTAAAGATATCTCCTTCAGAGTCGTGGTCAAGTATAATTCTAAATCTGTAAATCATAATGAAAAATTAGGGTACAAAGATAAGGTTTTGGTTATTTATTCATATTATAAAATTCCAAAAACAAAATGTCCATTTTAACGGTTGGGCAGGCCAAACCAAACTTTAAATATTTCTGACATTTAAAAATTGAAACACTTTGATTTATTTGCTAAAGCGATGTAAGGTAAAGGTCATTGCCGAAAGCAAGAAAAATGCACCAACCTGATGTGCAACACCCAACCACAATGGCACTTGATAGATGATGGTTAAAACACCCAATAGGAACTGAACAAAAACAAGAATAAACAAGGCATCTAAAGCTTTGTTTTGTAGCTTTGTTAAGCTCATTTTTTTGCCTTGATACCAAATAATTAAAATAAAAACCACCACAACATAGGCAAAGGTTCTATGTATAAACTGAATGCCACTTGGGTTTTCTATAAGGTTTTTATAAAAAGGTTCCAAAATATAAACGGTCTCATGCATAAATTTTCCTTCGTTCATAAAAGGCCAATGGTTATGCAACAATCCAGCTTTAAGTCCTGCAACAAAAGCGCCATACACTATTTGGAAAATAAGTGCTAAATAACTGACTATAATTAGATTCCTGAATTTTTTGTCAATAATTTTTTTATTAGGATACATTAAATCCAAAGCAACCCATAAGGTTGCAGCAAAGGTTAAAAAGGCCGTTGTTAAATGTGCAGCCAGTCTAAAATGGCTTACGTCTGGCATGTCAACCAATCCGCTCTTTACCATATACCAACCCAAAAACCCTTGGAAACCTCCAAGTACCAATAAAACAAGGCATTTTTTGATGGTTTTTTTGGTGAGTTGTTTGGTAATTAAAAAATAGATAAATGGAAAAATAAAGACCAATCCTATTAATCTACCAATAACTCTGTGCAACCATTCCCAAAAATAGATTCCTTTAAAATCTTCTAGGGTAAAATGTGAATGGAGTTTTTGGTATTCTGGATATTGTTGGTACAGCTCAAAAGCTTCCTGCCATTCTGCTTCTCCAATGGGAGGAATGGTTCCCGTTATCAATTTATAATTCGAAATGGATAAACCAGAGTCTGTTAACCTGGTAATGCCTCCAACCACTACCATGATAAAGATTAAAATACAGCCTGTTAAAAGCCAGTAGATTACGTTTTTGTTGTCTTTTTGTTTTGCCACGAATACACGATTTTTTAATTTTTATTTACTGACCACTATTTACTTTTTTCCAAGCCCAAACGTTTCCCTTCTTTCAACATCAATTGGTAAGCAGCATCATAATCGTTTGGAATAACACCTTCCAAAATTGCTTCTTTAATGGTCTCTTTAATTATGCCTATTTCCCTACAAGGCTTTAAGTTAAAAGTTTCCATAATGATTTCTCCAGAAACAGGAGGTTGAAAATTTCTTATATGGTCACGTTCTTCTACTTCAACTATTTTTTTTCTAACGTTTTTAAAATTGTTATGATATTTTTTAAATCTAACCGGATTTTTTGTGGTGATATCAGCTTCGCAAAGTGTCATTAAATCTTCAATATGGTCACCTGCATCAAAAACCAATCGTCTCACAGCCGAATCTGTAGCTATGTCATCTGCAATGGCAATAGGACGAGAACTCATTAAAACCAATTTTTGAACAAATTTCATTTTGTCATTCAAAGGCATTTTTAGGCGTTTAAATAATTGATACACCATTTTAGAGCCTTTAAACTCATGGCCATGAAAGGTCCAGCCAATTTTTTTATGAAATTTTTTGGTTGGAGCCTTGCCTATGTCGTGTAATAACGCAGCCCAACGCAACCAGAGGTTATCTGTTTTTTTGCTAATATTATCAACAACCTCCAATGTGTGATAAAAATTGTCCTTATGTCTTTGACCTTCTACTTCGTCAATACCTTTTAAGGCTGTTAATTCCGGTAAAATATAATCCAATAAACCTGTTTTTTCAAGCAATAAAAAACCAATGGATGGTTTGTTGCTTTCCAAAATTTTGTTTAGTTCCACAACAATGCGTTCCTTGGTTATAATCTCGATACGATGATTGTTTTTTGAAATGGCCTTTAAGCTGGCTTCTTCAATTTCAAAATGTAACTGAGTGGCAAACCTTATGGCTCGCATCATACGTAAAGGGTCGTCACTATAGGTAATATCTGGGTTAAGGGGAGTTCTAATAATGGCATTTTTTAAATCTTGGATGCCATTGAAAGGGTCTAAAAGATCTCCAAATTTTTCTTCAGATAAATCCAAGGCTAAAGCATTTATGGTAAAGTCACGACGGTTTTGGTCGTCTTCCAGTGTGCCATTTTCCACAATGGGATTTCTACTGTCTTTGTGATAACTTTCTTTTCTGGCACCTACAAATTCAATTTCAATATCTTCAAAACGCAACATGGCAGTACCATAGGTTTTAAAAACTTGAACTTTAGGGTTGTTTGGTAAATTTTTAGCCACTTGTTTAGCCAATTCAATTCCAGAACCAATAGCTACAATATCTATATCTTTTGCAGAACCACGTTGTAAGATAAAATCGCGTACAAAACCACCAATAACATAAGCATCTAGTTGAAGTTCTTTTGCAGATTGCGAAATAATCTTAAAAATTGGATGGGTTAAAGCTTGTTTGTAATTCATATGTGTTTCAAATTCCAAAATATACAAGAACAAAACTTCAAAAAGGGTTTTTGGCTTTTGGTACTTGAAATTGGGAATTTATTTTCTTATAACCTGTACTTTTCCATCATTGCTCAATTTAATAATAGACGATGGATTAGCACCTATTTTTTCATCTGGCAAATTTACAACATAGTCCACACCTTTTAAAATGTCTTCATGTATTTCTTTAAAGGATTTTGGCGTAGCTTGTCCACTAATATTTGCTGAGGTAGAAACAATAGCACCATTAAATTTCCGAAGCAGATGGAAACAAAAGTCATTATCTGGAATTCTTATGGCAATGGTATTGTCTTTCGCGATTAAGTTTTTAGCTAAATTTAGTGGCTCGTCGTAGATAATGGTAATAGGGTTGTCTTCAATATCCATAATGTCAAATGCTGCATCAGGAATTTTTTTAACATATTTTTTTAGCATTCTATCGTCTGCCACCAAACAAATAAGTGCTTTGCTGTCATGACGCTGTTTAAGCTTGAACACTTTCTCCACTGCAGCTTCGTTTGTAGCATCGCAGCCTATTCCCCAAACGGTATCTGTAGGGTAAAGAATAAGGCCACCTTGTTTTAATACTTTAAAACTTTCTTGAACTTCTTTTTGAAACATAAGAATCAATAAATTGTAGGTGTAAAAATAATATATATAAAACTTAAATGCAGAAATTAGTTTAATTTTGTAAGATAAACCCAAACCATTAATGATAGAATCGGAACAGATTAACGTAACCAAGGTGTTTTTACCAAAGCAAAAGGAGTATCAAGAGATTTTAAAAAGAGCTTGGGATAACAGTTGGATGACCAACAGAGGAGAATTGGTTAAGGAACTGGAACATAAAATCACTTCCACCTATCAAACGGTTCCAGTTATAGCTACCACTAATGGTACCTTGCCATTGCAAATTGCCATAAAAGCCCTGGATTTAACAGGTGAAATTATTACCACGCCTTTTAGTTATGTTGCAACAACATCTAGTATTGTTTGGGAAGGGTTGACACCAGTTTTTGTTGATATAGATGTTGACACTTTTACTATTGACCCTAAAAAAATTGAGGAAAAAATTTCAGACAAAACCTCTGCCATCCTAGCCACTCATGTGTTTGGAAATCCATGTCATGTTGAAGCTATTGAAAAGATAGCAAAAAAACACGATTTAAAGGTTATTTACGATGCAGCTCATAGTTTTGGAGTAAGATACAAAGGAACATCCATGTTTAATTATGGAGATGTGAGTACTTGTAGTTTTCATGCTACTAAAATTTTCCATACAGCTGAAGGAGGAGCTGTTTTTACCAACGATAAAAGACTATTTAATAAGTTGTTTTATCATCATAATTTTGGTCATGATGGTCCAGAACAGTTTCAAGGTATTGGTATTAATGCTAAAATGAGTGAAATACAAGCAGCTATGGGATTGGCTGTTTGGCCATATTTGGAAGCCATTTTTAACAGAAGAAAATTATTGTTTGAATTGTATCAAGAGCTTTTGGATTCGCGTTTGAGGTTTCAAAGTATCAGAGAGCATACAACCTATAATTACAGTTATATTCCTGTGGTTTTTGAAAATGAAGCACAACTTTTAAACATACAGAAAGTTTTAAATGCACATAAGGTTTACCCAAGACGGTATTTTTATCCCTCGTTAAATAAACTGCCTTATCTTGATAACCAACCCATGCCTGTTTCCGAAGGTATATCCAAATGTATTTTATGTTTGCCCTTATATTATGAATTGAAAGAAAATCAAGTGGAAACAATCTCTTGTTTAATCAATAAAAACCTAAATTAAAGTGAAAAAAGATATTTATTTAATTGGAGTTGGAAACTATACAGAAGTGATCATAGAATTAGCTCAGGATTGTGGTTTTAATATTAAGGGTTTGTACCATTACAATCACGAGCGTTTGGGTGAAAAAGTGTTAGGTTATCCTATAATAGGTTGTACAGAAGATTTGTACCAAAAAGATATAACAGGGAAAAACTTTGCTGTAACTATGGGAAACAACAAAATGCGACATGAAATTGCCAGTAAATTGCGCAACCTTGGAGCACATACCCCAAATTTAATTCACCCTAGAGCGTTTATAAGCCCTTCGGCAACTTTAGGTCAAGGTTGTTTTATTCATTTAAATGCTAAAATTAGCACCAATTGTACCTTGGGCAACGATTGTGTTATTGACTTTAATAGTTTGGTGGCACACCATGCTACTTTAGCAGACGCTTGCTATATGTCTTCTTTGGCTATGGTAGGTTCTTATTGTAACATAGGTGAACGTGTGTTGTTAGGAATGAATTCCTTGATTATTCCATTAAACCTTAGTATTGGTAACGATTGTATTGTAGGAGCTAAATCTAACGTTACAAAATCTTTTCCGGAAAAATGCGTTCTAGTTGGAAATCCGGCCAGAAAAATAAAAGAAACTGAATAAATGAACCCTTTGTTAAGTATTTGCTGCACCACATTTAATCATGAAAAGTACATTAATCAGACCTTGGATGGGTTTTTGTTGCAACAAACAAGTTTTCCTATAGAAATTATTGTTCACGATGATGCCTCAACCGATAATACGGCTGAAATTATTAGGGAATATGCAGAAAAAGATAGCAGGATAGTTCCTATTCTTCAAACAGAAAATCAATTTTCAAAATTTAAAAAGCCATGGGCTAATTATGTGTTTCCTAGGGCTCAAGGTAAATATATTGCTTTGTGTGAGGGAGACGATTATTGGATTGACCCTTTTAAACTTCAAAAACAAGTGGATTTTTTAGAGGCACATCCAGATTATGGCTCTTGTTTCCATAATTCCAAAATATTTTATCAAGATACACAACAATTGGAACATGATATTCTTAATAAAGATGAACCTGAAACAAGTACCATAGTAGACCTGGCAAGAACCAACTACATCAGGACCAATACCATAGTTTTAAGAAATAACTTTAAATTGCAAGACTGGTTTAATTATTTACCAGTAGGCGATTGGCCATTGTTTTTAATTCAGATCAAGGACTTGAAAATTAAAAGATTTGAAGAAGAAATGGGTGTTTACAGGGTTCATAGCCAAGGTGCATGGTCTGGTGCTGATGAGATTCAAACCATAAAAATGACACTGAATACCATTAAACCTTTGCTCAAACATAATGTGTTAAGCAAACCTGCAAATAAGGTATTAAGAAAACGCTATAGAAAATACAAAAAGAAACAATTTAAATATTATTGGAAAAAGTGGCTTAAAAGAAAATAAAGTGTGGAATGAAGCTACCTTACATCTACTATTGTCCTGTTTTTGGAGTTGTTTGTCTTTGTGGCCTTCTTTAAAATCCATTTTGCTTTTATTTGTCTCATGATACGTGAAGATTTATAGTAGCGTAGATACCTTAATATAAGGTTAGGCGATAATAATTTTACCAATTTAAAATGGTAATGTAATGTTTCAAAAGAGTCTGCAAGTATTTTTTTTGTTCTAACAGGTGTTACACGTCCAAAACAAGCTTCAATAATTGGTTTTGCTTCAAGCCTGTCTTTTTTGTTAAGCTGTTTGTAACAATGCAGAATGGCTTTTATTTTTAAATGTGTAATATAAATTGAAATAAGTTCTTTATTGGTCTTGTTGGTTTCGGTTTTATAATACTGCTCATATATGTATTCAATTATTTCCAAATAAGATTTTAGGTTTTTTAACCCCATATTATTAATTACAGAGTTTAAATTGGTAACATTATAGAAATAAGTGGGTTCATTGTTAAATATAACGGCATTTGCTTTAAATAGCGTTTCAAAAAACCATAATTCGTCTTCGTGTAAAACCCCTTTTTTAAATTTCAAATTATGGGTTTTTAAAAAATCCCTTCTGTAAAGTTTGTTCCAGGCAACACAGATAATGGGTTCTTCAACAACGATTTTAATCAAATTTTTATCTTGGTTCGATACTTTTAGTAAGGGTTTGGAATAATGAACCAAGTACTCTACAATATCATAATTTTGTCCATTGGTAATGGCGTTTTTACCAATAATGATATCGATATCATCTTTGGCAAGTGAAATTAAATTTTCTAATGCATTGGTTGAAAAAAGATCGTCCGGATCAAAAAAAAGGATATAATCGCCTGTGGCATGATCAAGACCTTTGTTTCTAGCGCTGGAGACTCCTTCGTTGTCTTGATAGATGTATTTATAGCGTGAATCTTTTTTTACCCAAATATCGATTTCGCCACTAACATTATCTTTACTGCCATCGTCAACCAAAATGCATTCCCAATTCGTATATGTTTGTAGATAGATACTTTGTAGGCCTTTTTTTATAAAGGCTTCTACATTATAACAAGGAACAATAATGGATATTAGTGGTTGAGACATGTTTCAAATTATTTTAATGGAAATCCAAAAATAATTTATTCTCATGAAACAAAATAAGAAACACCAAATAGTTTCAAGTAAATACCTACTTTTGTTTTGTAAATTAATTCCTTGAAGAAATATTTACACCTATGTCAATTTATAAAGACCTCAGATTAAAATATAAAAACCATCAACTTAAAGTTGCCTTAACCAAAGCAAAAAAGGTATTGGATTTTTCTAAAATCCCTTATGCCAACAAAAATGTTTTGATAATAGATTCCATTATTCCAGAATTTGATAAAGATTCTGGTTCCAGGCGTTTGTTTAAGATTATAAATATTTTATTGAGCCATGGTTTTGGTGTTTTTTTAATAGCCGATAAAAAAGAATATAAATACAATACCGATTACGTGGCGCATTACAGGAAATTGGGGGTTGTGGTTTATGAGCCTTCTATTGACCAAACAGGAGCTTTTGTTACAAAAGAGACTTTTATAGAAGCCATTTTGCCTAAAATTGATTTTGCCTGGTTGCATCGAGCAGATGTGTTTAAAACTTACTCACAGTTGGTCTCTTCCAACAAATCCATTAAATTGATTTATGACATGGTTGATTTTCACTATTTGAGATTTATTAGGGAATGGGAAAACACCAAGGATTCCAAAACTAAAATGGAAGCTGAAAAATATCTTGACATTGAGGTTGAAAATTGTAGGTTGGCCAATAAAATCATAACCATTTCGGAACAGGATAAAAACGCCTTAAAGGAATTTTATTCAGAAGAACACAAAATGGTAACCATTGGGAATGTCCATCAATTTCTGGATGTTAAAAAAACACCATTCAAGCATAGGGAAGGCTTGTTTTTTGTAGGAGGGTTTTCCCATAAACCCAACCAGGATGCTGTGCTTTTTTTGTATCACGACATCATGCCATTGGTCTGGAAAAAAAATAAACATATTAAAGTAACCATTGTTGGAAGTTACCCAACCAAAGACATGCTGGACCTCAATTCAGATCGTTTTAAAGTATTGGGTTATGTAGAAGATATTTCAGAGTATTTCAATACATCCAGAGTGTTTGTGGCTCCATTGCGTTATGGTGCAGGAGTAAAAGGTAAAATAGGACAAAGTTTGGAGTATGGTTTGCCATTGGTTACCACACCAATAGGTGCTGAAGGTTTTGATTTTAAAGCACAAGCAGACCATGTTATTGATACTACAGCTCAAGGTTTGGCTAATAAAATTCTTAAATTGTACCAAGATGAAACTGTGTGGGAAGAAGTAAGCGAAGCATCAAAAGAAGTTTTGGAGCCTTTTTCAATTAGCCATATAGAAGAACAGGTCCTTAAAGTTTTAAAATAAGACATATATAAAAACAACCTATGAGGAAAATTACCTTAATCGCTCCAGAATCTTTTGGCTATTTAGATTTTCTTTTAAAAGAATTACAATCCCTTCCAGAAACACAGGCTGTTTTTATTAACTATTCCAATATTAAATACACTTACTCATCTGTATTTGATAAACTTCTTAATCTTTTTAGAAAACTGGTCTTAAAAAAAAACATCAAAGACCTTTATAAATCAAAAGTAGTTTTAAACACAGTAAAATCTAATGGAGTACAAGATTTTATTATAGTTGTTAGGCCAGATAAATTAGAACTGGAAACCGTTATAGCCTTAAAGGCTTATGCTAAAAATTACTATTCCTTTTTTTTTGATGCCATCTCCAATTTTCCTGAAAAAAGTAGTTTAATTCCTTATTTCGATACTGTTTTTAGTTATGAAAAAGAAGATGTTGAAAAATACAACCTTACATTTATAACAAACTTTATTTACGATTTTAATAGTGCGAAGTTTAAAAGCTCTACATGTAAAATATTTAATATTTCATCTTACGACGAGCGTTTTGAAAGCTTGGAAAAAATGGCGTCTTATTTTAAAAGCAAAGAGTTGGACTACACAATCCTAGTTAGAAAAGAAAAGGCTGAAACATCTTCTTTGGTAACCTTTATTCAAGAATATATTCCTTTAACTAAAGTAAAAGAGTATTTACTGGAAGCAGATGTGTTGTTGGATATACAAAAAGAAAACCAATATGGTCTTAGCTTTAGGGTTTTTGAATCTTTGGGTTATAAGAAAAAATTAATTACAACCAATGCGGATATTGTTCACTACGATTTTTATAATCCTAACAACATAGCAGTTGTAGATGTCCATAACATTCAAATTCCAGATGCTTTCTTTAAAACGCCCTATGAGGAAATACCCAAAGATGTTTTGTATAAATACACCTTGGCAGGTTGGATAGAAAATGTTTTTAACTTGAAGTCTGTTTAAGAACTTCCTGTAGTTCTTTCTGCATTTTTTCTGCTATGATTTCTTTTGTAAAGTGAGCCAATAAATGCTTTTCGCCTTGAAGCACAAGTTGCTCTCTTAAGTTTTTGTCTTCCAATATTTTAAGGGTTGCTTCGGCAAAGGCATTGGCATTTTCTTTTTCGCATAAAATTCCTGTTTTCCCATCTGCAACTACTTCAGGAATCCCTCCGTAATTTGTTGCTACAACAGGCACATGGCAATTGTAGGCTTCCAACAAAACACCTCCTGTTGGTTCCAATTTGGAAGTGAACATAAAAACATCAAATTCTGGGAAAATTTCGGGAATGTCTTTCCTGAAACCAGTAAAAATAAAGTCGTTTTCAAGACCTAATTCCTTTACATAGGCTTTAATCTCGTTTTCCAATTCGCCTTTACCTACAAGAACAAATTTAACATTTGGTTTCTTGGATTTTATAATTTTTGCTGCATTCACAAAGGTGTAATGGTCCTTAAAAGGTACAAAAGCTGATATATTTCCTATTAAAACGGTATCCTCAGGTAATTGAAATTCACGATGTAGTAAGCCTGTGGCTTCTTTTTTAGGAAATTCACTGATGTCTGTGGCGCTTCCAACAATACTCAATCTGGAATGATCTTTTATGGCTGGTTTTAAAACATCAATCACTGCTTGAGAGACACAAACCAATTTTTTAAGGTGTTTGTAATTGTATTTCCATTTTCTAAGTGGGTTGGTGTCTACTTTTTTAATTAAAGTCCTAAAAAATACCATGGGAATTTTAGATCGATACAGCAACGAATGCATGATGCAAAGGGTGTGCGCTTTGCTGTTATGTATCAAAATAATATCTATTTCATGCTCTTTTACAATCTTGTTTATGGTACTAACCCAAAGCTTTTTGGCTTTAGAATGATATGGCAAACTGTAAAAATTGTAATTTTTTTCTTCAGCAATTTCTGCCAGACGTGTATTGGTGGGGCAAAGCAAAACCTGATGTTCAATTTTTGGATTGAATTCATCATAATAATACACTATTTGCTGTTCGTGTCCTCTCCAGACATTTGATGCTGTAATTTGTAAGAGTCTCATAAAAATCAATCTATTTTTCTATACATCAACCAAAGCTGAATATAACGTTTAAACACCGAAAAGGCATTGATGTATGCTAATATAAAACCTTCTTTGCCATCTAAAATTCCTAATCTTAAAAAATATTGGTGCATAAACCTGTACCAAGGCCTAAACAGGAAATGGTACAAGTTAGGGCGTAGGTTTTTTTGGAACAATTGCTGGGCCTGCAATTTGCTATATTGACTTAATTTCTGATTGTAAGCATCAAACCCTTTGTAGGTGTTATGATCTGAGGTGTTTTTTAAAAGCCCTACTTTTTCTGAAGTTTCAATGGTTTCGTGAACAGCGTTTCCATTGTATTTACAATAATCTTTATGAAACAATCTAATTACTTCATCTGTTTGAAACCCACTATACTTTAAGCTTTTACCCATAAAAATAAAATTGCGCTTTACTTTATAGGCTTTTAAGGGGTTTTTGGAATTTACCTTGGAAACTATCTCATTGGCAAGAGCATCGGAGATTTTTTCGTCTAAATCAAAGAACACAATCCAATCGTTTTTGGCAAGTGAAATGGCATGGTTTTTTTGATTGGAAAAATTATCAAATGGCCTTTGTACCACTGTGACATTGTGTTTTTTGGCTAAAGCTACTGTATTGTCAGTACTAAAAGAGTCCACTATAACAATTTCATCAGCAAAAGACAAGCTTTCAATGTAACTTTCAATGTTAGATTCTTCGTTGTAGGTTATAGCTAAAGCGCTTATCATTTATAAAATTTCAGATTTATCAAATATATTGCTCATGGCTTTATATATTTGTGTCAAAAGTAATCAAAATATAAAGATTTTCCATTTTAAATAAGCCATGCCAAAACTTCCCATATTAATGTATCATAGCGTGAGCAGGAATCTTCAAGAAAGTCATGGCTTAACTATTGCAATTTCAAAACTGGAGGAGCAATTTGCTTACTTAAAAGAAAACGGTTACCAGTCGCTTCATTTTAAAGAACTTCAAAATATAAAAGGCCCTAAACAGTTTCCTGAAAAAGCCATCATTATCACATTTGACGATGTGTATGTGAACCAGTTGGAATTGGCTTATCCTTTGCTTAAAAAGTATGGTTTGAAAGCTTGTTTTTATGTGCCTTTAAAATATGTAAACAAAACAGATATATGGAACACAAACAAAGAACCTATTATGTCTGTTTCGCAATTACAATCTTTAGATTCTGATGTTGTTGAGCTAGGGCTGCACAGTTTTGCCCATAACAATTACAGCCAAATGACTGCTGAAGAGATTCAAGCAGATTTTGATTTGAGCAAAGACTTTATACTTAAAAATAACTTGGAAATACACAATACCTTGGCTTATCCTTATGGAAAGTATCCAAGGAAAGGGGAAGCCAAAACACGGTTTTTTAATTTATTGCACCAAAATAAGATAGCCTATGGTTTACGGATAGGGAATAGGGTAAATGCTTTTCCTTTTAAAAACAATTACGAAATTCAGCGATTGGATATTAAAGGAGAGGATAGTTTGACCACTTTTAAACGGAAAATAAAATATGGTAAGCTATGGTTTTGATTATTTCATGCCTTTTTGGAGAAGAATGAGTTTCACATAACGTGAAAATACACCATACGCATTAATGCTGGCAACTGCCAAACCAGGAATGCCATCCCTAAAACCACCACGTAAAATATAACTGCTAAAAAAACGGTAAAAAGGCTTAAAGGCTAAGTGAAAATATGTGGCTTTTTTGCCTTTGTTTAAAAGTTGTTTTGCTTGAAACCATGCATAACTGTCTTTTTTGCTAATATAATGCATCAAGCCTTTGTAGGTAAAATGTAAAACAGGGTTTTTAAGCTTGCCAATGCTTCCGTCTACAATCAGTTTTTCGTGAACGGAACCTTCAAATCGGCATTTTTCCCTAAGGACCAAACGGGTCACATTATCACTATGATGGTACAAAAACCTATTCATGTAAAAATGTGGAAAATTAAGCTTGTAGCCAGCATGCTTTCCAGTTTCCATGGCTTGAAGGATTTCTTGTTTTAACTTGTAGGTAATGCGTTCGTCACCATCAATAAATAAAACCCAATTTCCTGTTGCGTATTGCAGCGCATGATTTTTCTGATTGGAAAAATTATCGAATTTTCTGTGTAACACCTTACAACCAAAAGTTTCAGCTATTTCCACTGTCTTGTCTGTGCTTAAGGAGTCTATCACAATAATTTCATCTGCAAAAGAAACCGAACGAAGCGCATTTTTTAAATAGGCTTCTTCGTTGAAGGTAGGAATGATGACAGATAGTTTCATCTATTTTTGATTTATCAGGAACCTTTTAATTAGATATTCAATTGTTTGGTTAGGTATTGAACCTTGTTAGTCTAATACCCATTATGGGTTTTCATGGCAAACAATGCCTCAAAATTACAATTTTAAATTGAAGTTTAATAGTTGTTTTTATTGCTAATGGTTAAGATGCAATTTATTTAATAGCTAACTTTCCTCCAATCCAAGCCATGGGAATGTATGCAACAACAATGTCTAAGATGGAAAACCAAGTAGGAGAAGGCAACATTATGACACTAGTTATACCACCAATTAAGAAAAAGACACCAATAACCATTGCAAAAGTCATTTTTCGGGTGGTTGCAATTTTTGAAGCAATAAAGGCTCCAACCAGAGTTCCTAAAGCATGTGCCAGAAATGGAAATATAAAATGTTTGGGTTGGAACAAGTGCATGGATTCTTTTAATCCTTCCATGGTGGTGTTATCAACTCCTTCTGGAGGAGGAATTATAGAACCGCTTATGGTAATGAGTCCCATATTGACAATGCTACCAATAACCAATCCTGCAACGACTGCTAAAATGTTTTTTACTGTTGAGTTCATGCTGAGAGCATTTTAAGTAAGACAAGTTAGTTTTTTTATTTTAAATCTAATAATTCTTTAATCATTTTTGGAACTTCTTTTTCTGGTGTTGGGAAATTATGAAGTTCTTTGTTTTTGTATATATTGTAAGTTGATTTTGCAATGATACTATCTCCTTCGGGTGAAATAAAAACAATTTCAAGTTTGTCCAATATTTTTTTAAAATCCCATCTCCATGTATCATTATATGTAACAATTAAATCAAAATTTTCTGGAGAATCCCCTTTTTTTCCAATCAATGCTTGAATTCCGTGTTTTTCTAATTCTTGTTTTATAATGGTGTCTGTGTTTCCTATAACGTCATTGGTTTCAGAAGATTCATCTATTGGAGCAACGTAGCCATAAGGCTTAAAACTTCCGAATTTGAACTTTATATATTGAGAGTTATCACTTGAAATAATATAAGCTCTTTTAAATTTTGAATTGGATTGGTTTGAATAGGTAGTTGTTTTAATTGTACCACCACAATTAAGTAACAAAAGAAAGGTAGCTAAGTAGGTTATTTTTTTAATCATTTTGGTTTTAGTTTAAACAATAAAAATTGAATGTTCAAATTTAAAAGAATTTAATTGGATTTAACTTGAAAAGTATATTGTTGCAACTAAGGTTATTAACTGTATTTTATAATATAGTTTAGGTTTCAAATCCTAGTTTGTACATGGTTTTTTAGTCTGCTAATTTGTTGTTTTGGCTTAAATTGGCTCGTTTGTTATTTTACCCATTGAATATTGTTTTTTCACGTTCAATAAAATCTTTTAACAACGTAGGTTGTTTGCCTGTAATATCTTTAAAATTTGTTGTAATGTTTGGAGCTTTTTCAATTCTAGGCAAAAAATGAAGCATGGTCATTACCAATGCGAACGGTTTTTCCAATCCTTCTTTTCTTTTTTTGAAATAAAAACGAATGGGATTGATGCTTTTATATTGAATTTTTATTCCAGTGATGTTAGTTATTAATGTTGCAATGTCATAAAAATTTTTGTTTTCGCTTCCTGTAATTTCGTAAGCCTTGTTTTTATACTTATCAAAATCCTCAATTAAAAAGGCAATTGCCTCGGCAATATTTTTTACATCAATCCAATTAAATACCCCTTTTCCAGAAGGCAATGTAATGCTTTGATGTTCTTTAATCTCGGGAAGCAGTGCAGTGGTTAGGTTTTGCATAAAATAACTTGGTCTTACAAAAATGTAATTAAAGCCAAGTGTTTTTATGAGGTTTTCTATTCTATGGTGAGGAATAATTTTGCTCTTTTCTGCTCCTTGCACAGAAAGGAAAACAATTTTTTTTGATATTGTTTTCTTTGGCAGATTGTAAAAGTGGATTAAAATAAGTCTCAACCTCTGAAATATGTGGAGGTCTTAACAGGAATAAAACATCAATATTTTTAAAAGCAGAATTACAATAAACCGTGTTTTTAAAATCGAAGGCTCTATATTCCAGAGCAGGATAGTTTTTAAAGTGGATTTTAGCTGTTTTAATATTTCTAACAGCAACAATTATTTTGGAATTAGTGCTTGTTTGAACCAGATAAGGAATGATCTCGCGACCTATATTGTCTGTAGCTCCTGTTATTTAGATGTGTTTCATTCCAATTTAAGGATTAAAAAAAATTTTAGCTCATTAATTTTGCAATGTGTTCTCAATTTTTTCCAGTTATTTCTTTTCCTATACGGAAGTAATTTTCTTTTATGGTTTCTGGCATGTTCCTGGCTCCAATTGATTCTGGGTTATCAAATCCGCTAGGCCAAAAATAACCCAGTATGGCAATTGTTTTGGGTTCGGATTTTGCCAGGTCATAATAACTATTGGCAACTTTATCCATGTCGTTCAATGCAATTCCTCCATAATCTCCGTGAAAGTCACTTATATAATGGGTATCCATAATAAGTACCAGCTTCTGTTCTGAAGTGGTAAATTTGGATTTTAAAGTGTTCAATTCGTTTAAATATAAAACATCAGTTTTTGGATCTTCTACAAAATAGTGATCAAAACCAATCCAATCTACGGAATTTGGCACTTTAAGGAGATCGATTATTGGATAAGCCTCAACTATCATTATTGGGATATCTGGTATTGTCAATTTTACATAATCGGTTGCCAATTTTAATTCTGAATACGATATGCCGTTCCAAGTTGGTTCTTCTCCAATATAAAATGATTGAATGAACTCCTGGTTGTCTTGTAAATTATTCGCGTTTATAAATTCGTCCCATCGTGATTGATAATCTGGTCTTAAGCCATATTCGGATCCAGAAGGGCTGGAAGTGCCAATCCATTCAAAAAATAGTTCCGACACATGTAAAATACTTTTAACTTGTAAATGGTTCATTTCTGTCATTCTAGCAACAATGTTGTCTGAAGGGTTCACAACCAAAATATCAGCAACATTTGAAAATCCAAACACTTCATCTATATAATTCGTTTTTTGTTCATTATCGGTTGGGTCATCCCAAAAAGTATCAATTAATGTAAAGCCAAAATATTTTATATGAGAAGAAGGGACAAGCTTGTCAACTTGATTATCCTTATGGCAAGAAATCAATATAAACAGAGCAAATATCCATTTTAATTTTTTCATTTGTGAATTTTTTAAAGTGGGCAACAGTAAATTAGGTGTGACTTCAGGTTGTGCAATTAAAAAGCTGTCTATTCAAATATAACAGTTTTTAATTCTAATCAATCCTTTTTAAACTCATAAAACTAATACCTGAAATATGCTTATCTTTGCGCTGCATAAACAACAAATTAATGAGCGAGATTGCTATTTCTGTAATAATTAGTACCTATAATTCCCCAGAGTGGTTGGCAAAAGTGTTGCATGGATATAACAATCAAACGTATCAAAACTTCGAGGTTGTTATTGCAGATGACGGTTCTAAACAAGAAACCATAGACCTTATTGAAGCCTTTAAAAAAGAAGTGTTTTACCCCATAACCCATGTATGGCATGAAGACAATGGGTTTCAAAAATCACAAATTTTAAATAAGGCCATTGTAAATTGTCAGGCTGAGTATATTTTAATGTCTGATGGCGATTGTATTCCAAGGGAAGATTTTGTAGAGGTGCATATTAAGGAGAGGGAAATAGGTTATTTTTTATCTGGTGGTTATTTTATGCTGCCTATGGACATTTCTAAAGCCATTACTAAAGAATCTATTATGAATGGAGATTGTTTTAATGTAGCATGGTTGAAATTCCATGGCTTAAAGCCGTCTTTTAAAAACAACAAATTAACAGCAAAAGGGTTTAAGTCTTGGTTTTTAAACGCCATAACACCAACAAACGCGAGTTGGAATGGTCATAATGCCTCAGGATGGAAAAAAGATATTGTGGCCATAAATGGTTTTGATGAGCGCATGCAATATGGTGGACAAGACAGGGAATTGGGAGAGCGTTTAATGAATTTGGGCATCAAGGGAAAACAAATTCGCTATAGTGCTGTTTGTATTCATTTAGATCATCCACGTGGTTACAAAAACCAGGAATCCATCAATAAAAATTTGGCCATTAGGAAGACTACAAAGACTGAAAAGCGAGTATGGACCAATTTTGGGATTGTTAAGAAGTAATGGTTTTATAAGCACCAATTTTCCAATAGGTCTTTTCCTCTTCAGTTGTTACAACTTTAAAATCGATACATTGTAAGTTTTTAAAATACTCCCAGCAACTTGTTCCTTCCCTGTAAATGGAAACTATAAGTATACCATTTTCTTCTAACTGATTTAACATGCGTTGTAGGACATGTTCTTTTTGTGAATTATGGATATAATAAAAGACTTCGTTGAAAATAATGATATCAAATTTTCTGCTAGGTTTATAACTATGAATGTCGGCCGACATAAACTCTGAATGAGGAAACTGCTTGATTTTGGCTTTTTCTATAGAAACTTTGGAAAAATCCACTCCTAAAAAATACTGGTAAGAATTCGCTGCCAGATATTCGTTTAAAACCCCTTCACCAGAACCCAAGTCCAAAATACTTGGTTGCTTTTTGCCATAAGTATCTATAAACT
Organism: Xanthomarina gelatinilytica; assembly: GCF_000348685.1. Taxonomy (GTDB): domain Bacteria; phylum Bacteroidota; class Bacteroidia; order Flavobacteriales; family Flavobacteriaceae; genus Xanthomarina; species Xanthomarina gelatinilytica. The sequence continues at coordinate 104,355 of NZ_ANLA01000015.1, forward strand.
CTTTAATGGTATGATATCGCGTTGCTTCAATGGGTTTTTTTAAACTATCCCAACGACCTTGTTTGTATTGTCTGTTCCAACGTTGTTTCCTTCGCCAATTATTAAATTTATCTAGAATAGTCATTCATGTTTGGTTTTTTAAATTTATTGATAAAAACTGTTCTAGTTTGGGTATAATAAGTTCAGGTGTTAATTGTTTGTACATAAAGCTTGGGTCTGCTTCAATTTTCCGTCTGTTTTCAACGCTGTTTTCGTTATATAATTCTGGTTTTTCTTCCATTAAGTGAATGGATGCGTGTTTTTTGCCATCTTCAAAACTGGCCCAATGATCTTTCATCACATAAGGAGAGAAAATGGTGAACGTAGGCTTGTTTAAGGCTTTTGCTATATGTACTATACCACCTTCGTTTCCAACCAGCAACTCACATGTATTCATGAGTTTAATAAAACCACGAATACTGTCTTCATAAATATCTATAATGATGTTGTCTTTGTTTTTACAGGATTCATAAATACTAAGCGCATCTTCTTTTTGGTTAGGAGCATAGTTAAAAAGCACATTCACCTGATACTTTTCAGTAATAAAATCTACCAGTTGTACGATGTATTCATAAGGCATGGATTTTTGAGGTGTGCTCCCTAAAACCCCTAGCATAATTGCAGGTTTGTTGTAGGCATCCAGTTTGTTGTATTGTTTTTCTTCTTCGGTTAAAACAATTTTTGGCTCAAAATCTATTTGCTGTTCTGGTAGATTGAAAACAGAAGTCACCATATTGACCCTGTCTTCTATGGCTTTGCCACATATGTTTGATTTTTCTTCCAATAACGGCACATGGTGTGTGTAAAATTTAAGTATGGGATTTTTGCCTCTTTTTTGAAAACCAATCCTTATTGGCGCTTTGGAAAAAAAACAAATAAGTCGGCTTTGTAGTTTGGAATAAGGATCGAAAATAATATCGTACTTTCTGTTTTTTACGGTTTGGATGAGCTGTTTTAAATTGCCAAGTTTTTTTAATTCTTTGTCGTTTACTTCAATAATGTGGTCTATGGCAGGATTGTTTTCAATTACACCTACTGTATAGTCGTATACCAAAAAATCTATAACACTATCTGGATAGATTTTTTTCATGTTTTGTGCAATTACAGACGCTATTAAAACATCTCCTATACGTTTGTTTTGTATGACAAGTATTTTTTTCATGGCGCTTCCCCAGCAAAGAGGGAATTTATAATTAAAACTTAATTACCTGCAAAGTATTATATTTTCTACTTTTATTAAAATATCAATTAACATATCTTTGAGAAAATTCTTAATACGGATATAATTATACACATTCACCCAAAATACCAACATTTAAGTAAAGCTTTACAAGCTGTTGTTACAGATTTTGAAACCTCCGGAAAAGAGATAACCGTAGGTCAAAGAAACGTTATCAAACAGTTTGAAGCAGGTGGAGAGTCCATTAATGTCAAGTCGTTTAAAATACCAAATGGTTTTAATGGTTTTGTGTACAAATACCTTAGGAAATCGAAAGCCAAGCGCTCTTTTGAATATGCCAATAAGCTGATGGCTTGCAATATTTTAACACCTTTTCCCATTGCTTATGTAGAAAACACCAATGTGTTTGGTCTTAAAACCAGTTATTATATAAGCAAGCAGGTTGATTACGATTTTGATTTTAGGGAATTAATTCACAAGCCTTTATTTCCCAACAGAAAAAGGATTCTGCAACAGTTTACGGAATTCACCTTTCAGTTACACGAAAACAACATCAATTTTTTAGACCATTCTCCTGGGAACACTTTAATTGTTGAAAAACCTGATAATCGTTACGATTTTTATTTAATCGATTTAAACAGGATGCGTTTTGAAACCATGGATTTTAATAAACGCATGCATAATTTCAGACGTTTATGGTTGTCTAAAACCATGATAAAAATTATGTCTGAAACCTATTCAAAGTTATACCATAAAACAAGTGAGGAAACCTATGCTTTGATGTTAAAACACAGTCGGGCTTTTCAAAAGAAAATAAATTCCAAAAAACTACGTCGTTCAGGAAGAAAGATGAGGTTTAAATCATAAAAAAGTGAGCTTACACAGCTACACCATACTCACGTAAGGCATCGTTTAAAGAGGTCTTTTTGTTGGTACTTTCTTTACGTTTTCCAATAATCAAGGCGCAAGGCACTTGAAACTCTCCTGCCTTGAACTTTTTAGTGTAGCTTCCGGGAATTACTACAGATCTTGCTGGAATAACACCTTTGGTTTCCACTGGTTCATCTCCAGTAACATCTATAATTTTTGTACTCATGGTTAAAACCACATTGGCGCCTAAAACGGCCTCTTCTTCCACTTTTACACCTTCAACCACAATACAGCGCGACCCTATAAATGCACCATCTTCAATAATTACAGGAGCCGCTTGCAAAGGCTCCAAAACACCACCAATACCAACACCACCAGAAAGATGGACGTTTTTGCCAATTTGTGCACAACTTCCAACAGTTGCCCAAGTGTCTACCATGGTACCTTCATCTACATAAGCACCAATATTTACATAACTTGGCATCATGATCACACCTTTTGAAATGTAAGCACCATGTCTTGCTACAGCATGAGGTACCACACGAATGCCTTTGTCTGCATAACCGGTTTTTAAAGGGATTTTATCATGATACTCAAAAATACCCACTTCAAAAGTTTCCATTTTTTGTATTGGAAAATACAATACCACAGCTTTTTTTACCCATTCGTTTACTTGCCAACCTTTACTTGTAGGTTCGGCAACCCTTAGAGTGCCTTCATCCAAAAGGTCTATAACACTTCTTATGCTGTCTATGGTTATTTTATCGGTTAACAAGCTTCGGTCATTCCAAGCATTTTCTATTATTTGCTGTAGTTGTTTCATAATTGTTTTAATAGTGTTTTCGCAAAGATAATCCTATAATTGAAATCTCTAAAGTTATTCAAATAAAAACCCATTTAGAAGCCTACAGAAAACCACGAATTAAAAAGAGTTGGCTTGTCATGTCTTTTTAAATGTTAACTTTGTCTCATGGGAAGAATTTTGGCCATAGATTTTGGGAAAGTGAAAACAGGAATAGCTGTTACAGATGAATTGCAACTTATTGCATCTGGTCTTGAAACAGTTGCCACAAAAGATTTGATTACCTTTTTAAAAAACTACACAGCTACAGAACAAGTGGAGTTATTTGTAGTAGGTGAGCCCAAACAAATGAATAATGAACCTTCTGAAAGTGAGGCTCTCATCATTCCGTTTCTTGAAAAATTAACAAAAGCGTTCCCTAAAATTCCAATTGAAAGAGTTGATGAAAGATTTACTTCAAAAATGGCTTTTCAAACCATGATAGATAGTGGTTTGTCGAAAAAGAAACGTAAAAATAAAGCTCTGTTAGATGAGATAAGTGCTACCTTAATCCTTCAAAGTTACCTGTATTCCAAATAAAAACAGCCTTAAACCTCCTTTAAACAGTGCATTTTACCGATTATATTTGCAGGTTTATTCAATTTGTCGTTATTTAATTTCAGTTTAACTAAATCTTTTAATTCACATTTATCGCAAGTATATATTTGCTTCATAATAATCCCAATTACGAAACTTATGAAACATTACTACTTATTTTTATTGACGGCATTGACTGTGTTTGGTTTTAACCAGGCCAATGCACAATTTTGTCCTCCAACTGGTTTTACAAACGGATCATCCTTGTACTTTTTTTACAGTCCTAGTGGACCAACATGTGGTGAAAGACCAACAACGGTTATGGTTGGAACCAGTGAATTCAATTTGATGGTTTGTGAAAGCGCTTATGCCATTTACGATTTAACCTCTGGAAGCCCTATAGCAAATATCAATTATTTTGTGGCCGATTTTGGCGTGGGAACCTGTGAGTATACCAATGGCGATTTAACACAGGAAACCTTATCCATTGGCGAAGTGGACCAAGTGGTGAAATCCACGAAGGTTTTTCCTAATCCGTTGGTCTCCAGCAACAGCATTCATTTGATGTTTGGTTCCTATTTAAGTGGAACAGCGAGTATGTACGATATTACTGGTAAAAAAGTACTTAGCTTGAATATAGATAATGTAAGCCGAAAGGAAATAAACGCATCTGCGTTAACTAATGGTGTTTACTTGCTTAAAATAGAAGCAGGATCTTCTACCATAACCAAGAAAGTGATTATAATGAAATAACAGCTTTAAGCTTTTTTAAATAGAAACTCCTTTTCAATTGAAAAGGAGTTTTTTTATGTCCATCAGTTTAATTTCAAATAGACTGAAAATATTAAAAAAAACAAGTATTGCATACCAATGGAAAATCTCTTAGGAACATGTTTTTAAGCTGTTTGCCAATTTGTTGCGAGTATTGATTTATCGATAAAAAACCAATTGTAAAGGTTTATGGGCAGTACGTTTGTCGATGAAACACATGCCTTTATCATATCATCGATTATACGTTGGCTTTCAACAAATTTATTCTTTTTATACCGTTTGTCGAATATATATTTGTCCTGTCACAAGAAAACAATTACGACATGAAACCATTTTTGATTTTAATTTTTGTAGCCCTTTTAAGTACATTTAATAGTCATGCACAAAACCAAGTTGAGACACAACCTGTTATAACAGAAGTTGTTTTGAATGCAGCTACTGTTCATGAGGATGATGCAAACAATGTTGCTGCAAAAAAGAAAGATATCTTAAATGCGAAAATCAATTCCAAATTAAAAGGCGAAGTAGATCTGTTCTTTATTGCCGATAAAAGCAAAATGTGCTAATATTCTTTTTATAAATTCGAGGTTAAAACTCCTTTTCAATTGAAAAGGAGTTTTTTTATATATCTAAATTAAAGATTGTATTTTTGCAGTGAATTTTTCAAAAAACATAAAATGATATTACCTATTGTAGCCTATGGCGATCCTGTGTTAAAGAAATTGGGAGAAGAGATCAACAAAGATTATCCAAACCTAAAGGAGCTTATAGATAACATGTACGAAACCATGGATGGTGCTTATGGTGTTGGATTGGCTGCACCACAAATTGGGCTGCCAATAAGGTTGTTTATTGTTGACACCTCTCCTTTTGCTGAAGACGAAGCTTTGTCTCCAGAAGAACAAAAAGAACTAAAAGCTTTTAAGCGTACCTTTATAAACGCACAAATAATAAATGAAGAAGGTGATGAATGGGCTTTTAATGAAGGTTGTTTAAGCATTCCAGACGTGAGGGAAGATGTTTTTAGAAAACCTACCATCACCATCACATATGTTGATGAAAACTTTGAAAAACATACCGAAACCTTTACAGGATTAATTGCTAGGGTTATTCAGCATGAATACGATCATATAGAAGGGATTTTGTTTACAGATAAACTATCCACCTTAAAAAAACGTTTAATAAAAGGAAAACTGGCCAACATTTCCAAAGGAAAAATTAGTGTGGATTACAGAATGCGTTTTCCTAACCAAAAAAAGAAACGATAATATTTGTTTTAATATATCAAACGTAGCATATTTGCGCTCCTTAAAAAGTAATTATGAGTTTAGAAAAAGTATTAGCCATTTCGGGAAAACCAGGATTGTATAAGTTAATTACACAAACACGTGGTGGATTTATTGCAGAATCTTTATTGGATAAAAAAAGACTATCTGTAAACATTCATCAAAACGTAAGCGTGTTAAGTGAAATCGCTATCTATACCTTAACCGAAGAAGTGCCTTTACGCGAGGTTTTTAAAAAGATTAAAGAAAAAGAAAACGGAAACCAAACACCAATCAATCATAAAGATAGTAAAGAGGCTTTGGAAGAATATTTCTTTGAAGTTTTGCCAGATTATGACGAAGATCGCGTGTATGCAAGCGATATCAAAAAAGTGGTGCAATGGTATAATTTACTTCATAAACACGATATGTTGGACTTTGAGGTAGATGAAACTGTTTCCAACGAAGAAGAATAATAAGCATATACCAATTTTAAATCACAATTAAAAATCTAGCCATCATGCTGGATTTTTTTGTTTTTGCAAATCCAGTAAATCCCTTTAAATATTGTAATTTTATCAAAACATCACACATGAACTCCAGAGAAGACCAACTAAAAGCTTTCGATCGTTTATTGACCATCATGGACGAATTAAGGGAACAATGTCCTTGGGACCGGAAACAAACCATGCAAAGTTTAAGACACCTTACCATTGAAGAAACATATGAGCTTGGGGATGCCATTCTGGACAACGATTTAAACGAAGTAAAAAAAGAACTTGGTGATGTCCTCTTGCATATAGTGTTTTACTCTAAAATAGGAAGTGAAACCAAGCATTTTGATATTGCAGATGTTTGTAACACTATTTGCGACAAATTAATTGACAGACATCCACATATATATAGTGATGTTGTGGTTGAAGATGAAGAGGACGTTAAGCGTAATTGGGAAAAATTAAAGCTGAAGGAAGGCAAAACCAGCGTATTGGAAGGAGTTCCAAAGAGTTTGCCTGCTCTGGTAAAGGCCAACAGAATTCAAGATAAAGTGGCTGGCGTAGGTTTTGATTGGGAACAGTCAAACCAAGTTTGGGAAAAAGTAGAGGAGGAGCTAAATGAGTTTAAGCAGGAGGTCCAAAAAGGTGATAAAGAAGCCATGGAAAATGAATTTGGAGATGTGTTGTTTTCTATGGTAAATTATGCCAGGTTTTTAAAAATCAATCCTGAAAATGCTCTGGAACGAACCAATAAAAAGTTTTCAAAACGGTTTCAATATCTAGAAGCGAAAGCAAAGACTTTAAAAAAAGATTTAAAAGACATGACCTTATCTGAAATGGATGTATTTTGGGAAGAAGCTAAAAAAAAGTAATAAATTTTAAATCTTGTAATCCAAAATAACATCCTGTGCGTATATATAGTAATTGAATGGCACTTATATATCATAAGTAGTAGATTAATAGCTTAAATTCTTACCTTTTAAAGGTCATTCAAAAAAATAAGTAGGTTATTTTTTAGTTGGGAAAAAAATAACTGTTTAGTTAGTTTAGTTAGATTAAATCCTATTTGCCAAATAAGTTTTCTTATTTTGAACAAATAGGATTTAATGTTTTTAGTTGCCTTATAGATTTAATATAATTCTTTGATTTTGCTCAATTTGGTTTTCCAAAGTGCTAAAGTGTCTTTGTGTTTTTGAATGTTGTCTATCACTTCCTTTACCAACGGATTGCTTTCATCAACATTAGTGAAAAACTGTAAATTGTTTTCCAATTGATTGATTTCGCTTTTTACTTCCTTGATCTTTTTGCTTATAAAAGAGCGTTCGTTATCCAAGTGTCTAGTGTCTTCAGCATTGTTTAAAACTTCCAGTTTGTTGTCGAATTTAATAAGTTCGGCTTCTGTCTTGTTTAGTTTTAAACTTTTAAAATAGCTATCCAAGGTTTTGTTTAGTTTCCCTTCAATATATCTTTTGCTGGAAGGAACATTGCCAATGGATTTCCATTTGTCTATATGCGTTTTTATGGTCTCCAAATCGGTTTCTTTGTTTCCGGAAAGTTCCAGGTTTTTTATCTCTTCCAGTAGTTTCACTTTAGCTTCATAAGCTTCAAACTCTTCTTTGTTGGCTTCGTTTTTGGCTGCATGTAGCTTGTCGAAATAATGGTTGCAAGCTGTTTTAAATTGGTTCCAGATTTTATCGCTGTTTTTTCTGGGAACATGACCTATTTTTTTCCAGTCGCTTTGAATTTTCTTCATTAATGGAGTGGTAGCCTCAAAGTCGTCACAGTCTTTATTGTCTTCAGCGATTTTTATGAGATCTAATTTCTTCTGAAGGTTTTCGTACTGGTCTTTTTTAAGGTTTTTATAATAGGCGTTTTTCTTTTTGTTGAAATTTCTAACAGCTGTTTTAAAGGCAGCCCATGTGGCTTCGTTAACCTTGATAGGAACTTTTCCTGCACCAAAAAACTCGTTGCGTAAGGCTTCAACTTCCTTGATTTTTTTCTGCCATTCGTTATGTGTTTTTGCGCCTTTTTCTGCAAGAACTTTAATATTCTCTATAATGGCCTGTTTGGTCTCTAGGTTTTTTTCGTATTCCTTGTCCAGTTGTTCAAAGTACACCTGACGCTTGTCGTGAATTTTTTTTGTGGCAGCTTTAAAGCGTTTCCATATGTCTTCCCTATATTCTTTATCTACAGGACCAAGCTCTTCTTTCCACATTTTATGTAAAACTTGCAATTCCCTAAAGGCCCTATTTAAATCGTTGTCTTGAGCCAACTCTTCGGCACGCTCAATAATTTTTAGTTTTTGCTCCAGATTATGCTTAAAATCCAAATCCCTTAAATCGCGATTTAAATGAAGGAAATCGTAAAAAATTTCTACATGATGATGGTAACTGTTCCAAGCATTGTTGTATTTGTCTCTAGGGATTGGTCCAGCATTTCGCCACCTTTCCTGCAAATCTTTAAAATGTTTGTAGGTGGTGTTTATGTTTTCCTCAACGTTAATAAGGCCTTTAATCTCTTCAATAATCTCCAATCTTTCAGCTAAATTGTCCTTAAGGCTTTTTTCCAAACTTTTATAGTGTGCATTAAGTTTGGTTCGGTATTCTTTTATAGTGTCTTTGTATCTTTTTTGAATAGGGTTGGAGTAGAAAAAATCTATTTCGTTACCACCATCGTTTAAGAATTCTTCCTTTTTTTCTTCTAAAAGTGTGCTGAATTTTGATTTGAATTCACTTCTAATGTCTTCTACATGAGATTTTATAGCTTGAACCTTATGGGTTTTTACAAGCTGTTCCAATTCGTCTGCAAGCTCTTCCAAAGACATTTTATCATAGTCCTTTTTAACTATGGAATGTCTATCTGCACTTCCTTCATCTTCAGCATCTTCAGCGTTGGATTCCTCTATTTCAGAAATTACCTTATCATCGTTTTCTGGGTCTTCGTGTTTGTCTGTAATTTCTTGTGTTGTTGTTTTAGAATCTTTCGGGTTTGCTGTTGAAACTGTTGATTCTTTCTTTCCATCTGCTTCTTGCAGGTTATCTTGCTCTGACATTTTTGTAAAATGTTTGGTTCGTAAAAAAATACTCTAGCGTTAAAGATAATAACAACTGCAATATTTACAAAGGCTTCGTATATATTTTATGTAAATAACATTTAGCTGTTCCAGATTTCCCAAGCTTTATTGGCTTGAAAAATAAGCATCTGTAGACCGTTGATGGTAGTGGCTTTTTTTGCTTTTCCAAGTTGGAGAAATTTGGTCTGCTCAGGATTGTAAATTAAATCGTATAGAATGTGTTTGTTGTTTAAGGCTTGATATGGAATTTTGGGACAGTCATCTATGTTTGGATGTGTGCCTAAAGGCGTGCAGTTAATAACAATAAGATGGTTCTGTATATCGCTTTCACTTAACGATGTGTATGTGATTGGATGCGTATCTGAAGAATTTCTTGAAACAAAAGTATAAGCAATATCCAGTTTTTTTAAAGCAAAAGCTATGGCCTTGCTGGCTCCTCCTGTTCCTAAAATTAGAGCTTTTTGGTGATGAGGTTTCAAAAGAGGTTCCAGTGTTTTTTTAAAGCCATACCAATCGGTATTATACCCTTTTAATTTACCGTTTTTGCAGATTTTTATGGTGTTCACTGCGCCAATTTCCTGCGCTTCTTTATTTAAGGAGTCTAAAAAAGGGATGATGGCTTCTTTATAGGGAATGGTCACGTTCAGTCCTTTTAAATCTGGATTGCTTTTTAAGATTTTTGGAAATTCCTGAATATTTTGGATGTCAAAATTTTCGTAATAAGCATTCAATAATGTTTCATTTTGAAACTTATTTTTAAAATACGTCTTGGAAAACGAGTAAGAAATGTTTTTTCCTATTAAGCCAAATCTATCCATTTGTTTTTCTGGTTTTCTTCCCATAAACCTCCAAAGCCAAAACTATAATAATTCCAAGGATGATGTAGCCAATGGCCATATAGGTATTGTTATGGAGTTCTGGTATGTAACGTGTGTAATTTTCAATGATTTTATGTCCAGTTGTGTCTAGTATAAACTCTCCGTCCATATTGGTTTTAAAAATGGTTTTTTTCCAAGGCCAGACCACACCAAGCGAACCAATGATAAAACCTATAATGGTTGAAATGGTTATGCTTTTATAATGCTTTAAAATATAATTTAAAATATGAGAGAAAGTTACCAAACCAACTACAGACCCAATGGTGAAAACAGCCAAAACCTTCAACATTCTTAAGCGTTCCAAATTGTTTATAAAACTAAAATCGCCAGTTATTAATTCGGCAAAGGTATCGTAAAGTGCATTTACCGAGTCGACCAATAGTAAAACATAGTTGCCTAAAAGAATCAAAATAAAAGAACCTGAAAATCCTGGTAAGGTCATCCCAGACACACTGATAATGCCACAAAAGAAAACAAACAGTAGGTTATCGTTTTCTGTGGCAGGATCCAAAAAACTAATCCCAAGACCCAAAACAATCCCAATAACCAAAGATATATAGGTTTTATAATTCCAATCCTTAAAATCTTTGCTTATGTAATAAATAGAGCCTACAATCATTCCAAAAAACACACTCCAAACGTACAGCTCGTAATGGGTAATTAAATAGTCCAGTATTTTGGATACGCTAAAATAGCTAACAACCATTCCTAGGAAAAGTAAACTTAAAAAACGACCATTTATATATTGAAAGAAACTTTTAAACCTACCATTGATCAACAGTTTAAAAGCCTTGCCATTCACTTTTTGAAGGGAGTATATAAATTCCTCATAAAAACCAGCCACAAAAGCCACAACGCCACCAGAGACTCCAGGTACTTTGTTGGCAGCTCCCATGCCTAATCCTTTTAAGATTAGAAATATCTTATCCTTAAATGTTCTGGTGCTCTGCATTTAAGCTTTTTTGTTTCCTATTTTTTCAAGAATAAAAATAGTTAAAAAACCTGCAACTATAAGTGCAATGGCGGCAATTAATTGCGAACTTTCACCATTGTTGATGGAAGAATAGACAAATGGAGACACACTTTCTTCTGTAACAATTTTGTAAGATTCAAAATCATTTATTTGCTGTTGATACACTGATAAGGACCCTAAATTGGAAATATTGGAAAATGGAACAGCTTGGCCAGTGGTATCTTTTAAAACCATAATGGATTTTTTCCATGGCCATATTTTATTTAATGAGCCCACTATAAAGCCAGTTAATAAAGCCAAAGTGGTATTGTGATAGTGCTTAAAAAGCCATTTTAAAACACGGCTAAAACTTAAAAGTCCCACAACGGCTCCAACGGCAAAAATGGCAATACGTTTAAAATCCCAATCGTGTATGGCATCGCTTAAGGTCTTGTAAGCTCCTAAAATAACCAAAATAAAAGAGCCAGAAATTCCTGGTAAAATCATGGCACAAATGGCTATGGCTCCTGCCAAAAATAAAAACAGTGGATTGCTGTTGCTGGCCATGGATGGCAATGTGGTTACATAATAGGCAGCAAACGCACCAATAATAAGGGATATTATTGTGGCTAAACTCCATTTTTTTATTTGTTTGCCCACAAAGAAAATACTGGCAATGATTAGTCCAAAAAAGAAAGACCAAATTAAAACAGGATGTTCTTCAATAAGATATTTGGCCAGTCGCATAAAAGAGGCAAAACTGGTTAAAATACCAATTAACAAGGCTAAAATAAAATTACCGTTTAAGGCTTTCCAAAAAGTTTTAAATCCATCTTGCCTTAAGGTTTTAATTAGGGAAATATTCACATTGCTTATGGTGGAAATAAGCTCCTCATAGATGCCGGAAATTAAGGCAATGGTTCCTCCAGAAACTCCTGGAACGGCATCTGCAGCTCCCATGGCAACACCTTTTAAGGTTATAAGGAAATAGTCTTTAAAACGTCTTTGCATGCTTCAGTTATTAAAAGAGACCCAAAGGTATGTAAATAAAGTTAGACGTTTTTACTATTATTTGGATTTAAGCAAGTTTTTAATTTGTCTTTTTTTATAGACTTTAGGAAAGAGCTCTTCCAGTATAAATGCATACTCTACATTAAAGGACAGCCCGTTTTTTAAATGATATTCGCCTTTTTCGGTTTCATTTAAAGTGAAATACAATCCAGCCAACCTATATTCAATTTCGGCATTCTCTGGATAAAATTCCGATGCTTGTAGAAAATTGTAAACAGCAGCTTCCGGTTCACCAAGTTTCAATAAAATATCGCCTCTTACCAACCAAGTTTCCAATTCGTAGTTACCCAGTTCCAAAGCTTTTTTGTAGCCTCTTTCGGCTTCTTCCAAAAGGTTTAACCTGAAATTTAATTGCGCATACAGTTTCCAATAGATTACATTTTCAGAATCGATATTGATTGCTTTATTGATGTAATAAAGTGATTTTTTGTAATTACCTTTTTTGTTGTAATATTTTGTAATGGCAATCCATCCTTTATCCAATAAAGGATCTTCTTTTACTGTTTTAGTATAATACTGAATGGCTAATTCGTCTTGATCCAATTTTTCGTAACAGTGACCAATTCTCAATAAGGCAAATGACGTTGCGTCATCCAGTTTCAATGTTAAGGAATAAGCCTCTAAGGCATCTTCATAGCGTTTTAGTTTTTCCAGCACTTTTCCTTTTTCCAAATAGGCTCCAACAAAGGTGTCATCGGAAATGATGGCAAAATCAAAGGCTGCCAAGGCTTTTTCGTGTTCTTTTAATGCGTAATATTGTTTTCCCAACTGATGCCAAGCCACTTCGCAATATGGGTTTTTATTCAAAAAGGTGTTAAGGTAGTCTATGGCTTCATCGTATTGGTCCAAGAACTCGAAGCAATAAATCATGTTGTACAGCGCAGAATAGTCCTCCATATCTTCTTCCATACATTTCATAAAGTAATATTTGGCATCTTCAAATTTATCCAGGAACAAGTATTCCATACCTATTAAGGAATAAATGTCCTGAACATCGTCTGTAAGTTCCAGGGCTTTTTTTAAGACATGTATGGCTTTTTTGTGATGGTCCTTTTTTGAAAGGATATTGGCTTTTTGGATGTATATTTCCTCGTTGCGAGGTTCTAACTCATAAAGTTCGTTTAATAAGGCATCTGCTTCTTCCAGCTTGTCTTCAAAAACATAAATTTCAATTTTAAAAAGTTTTAAATTGGTGGAATCAGGATGCTGCTCCAATCCTAATTTAATGGCTTTTTTGGCTAGTGAAATTTTACCTTGTGTGAGGTAATGGTGAATGATATTCTCAAATTCTTCTGAATCGAAAAACAACACATGGTTTGTTTTTAACATCGATTCAAATTTCGTTAGAGGTAAATTATTGTTGTCGTTGGGACTAAACTCCATAAGCACATTTATATGGTTTATAGTACTTAAATGTAACGTACTAATTGATTTTTATGATAAAATTGCTTAAATGTTTTTAACAAAGTAATGAACACTTTTGCGAATAAGCTTGTTTTTTATTGATTTTCAGATAGTTGTTTAGCTGTGTTTTTCTTGAATTTCATCCAAAACCTTTAAAATAATCTGACAACCTTTGATGATTTCTTCTTTTGTAATGGTTAAAGGAGGTGTTATTCTAATGGCTTTAGGTTCAAAAAGTAACCAAAACAGGATGAGACCTTCGTCCTGACAGGCTAAAATAACTTGGTTTGTGATATCTGCTGAAGGTGTTATGGCAGCAAGCATTAAGCCTTTACCACGTATGTCTAGAATAAGAGGATGCGCTAAATGTTTTCTAAATAACTGCTCCTTTTCAAGGGTTTGCGCCATTAAATCGCTTTTGGTGACTTCCTTTAAAGTTGCCAAGGCAGCAGCAGCTATTACAGGATGACCACCAAACGTGGTAATGTGTCCTAATTTAGGTTTATCTTGAAGTAAGTCCATTAATTTTCCAGATGCTGTAAAAGCACCAATAGGCATACCTCCACCTAAACCTTTTCCGGTAACCAAGATATCTGGGACACAATTGTAATGTTCAAAACCAAACAGTTTTCCAGTTCTACCAATTCCAGGTTGGATTTCATCTAAAATCAATAAGGCTCCAACTTTATCGCAACGTTCCCTTACTTTTTCTAAATAATGATTTTTAGGTTCTATAAATCCGGCACCACCTTGTATGGTTTCTAAAATAACTCCAGCTGTTTTTTTTGTGATTTTAGATAGGTCTTCTTCGTTGTTAAATTCCATAAAGGACACATCAGGCAAGAGAGGTCTAAAGGCTCTTTTGCGCTCCTCGTAACCCATAACACTCATGGAGCCCATGGTATTTCCATGATAAGCGTTTTTTGCTGAAACAATACCACTTCTGCCTGTTGCTCTTTTGGCTAATTTTAAAGCACCTTCAATGGCTTCGGTACCAGAATTGGTTAAATAGGTTTTTTCTAAATTGTTAGGTAAATTTTTTGCCAAAAATTTGGCGAGTTCCACAGCTGGTTCCTGTATGTATTCACCATAAACCATAACATGCAAGTATTGGTCCAATTGCTCTTTAATGGCAGCAACCACTTTAGGATGTCCATGGCCTAAGGTACAAGCCGAAACACCTGCAACAAAATCCAGATAGGCCTTGTTGTTAACATCATAAATATAGGATCCTTTGGCATGAGAAACTTTCATGGCCAATGGATGTGGTGATGTTTGTGCTTGGTATTTTAAAAAATCTTCAGCCATAGTTAATTTTCAGATGCTTCCATTAAGGGTTTGGGTTTTTCTTTTTTTTGTTGCATGCTGTCCAAAATACGTTGAGGTAGGTGTCTAGATGCTTTAGAGCGTTTCTTTTTATTGTTCTTTTGGTTGTTTTTGACATCTTTACTTGCTTTGGGCTGCTCTGCTTTTTCGGCTTTTTCAATACGGCCAATCATGCTCTCGTCAAAAAACTCTTCCTGTGGCACATAATCTTCCAACCCCTTAATAACTGGTAAATTTAAAGGAGGATCGTCGCTAAACAAGTCTTCCACACTTTTAGGTCGTTCGTCCTCTCGCCAATCAAAACCTCTAAGCTTTCTGGCATTTTTTGGGAACTCAGATTCAGGATAGGTTTTAGCATCAATTTGATTGTAGCGGTTGTATTGCTCAATGTCTCCATCTGCAAAAAAGATGGAAATGCTTCCGGATTTAGCCTTGTCTATGCCAAAAAGTTCCTGCTCATCATTTCTGGCAAAAAAGATGGATTCAGCATTCTTAATAATGTCCACTTGCCTTAAATTGTTTTTTTCGTCAAACAGTCCTACCAGTCTTTTTCCTGAAATCTGATTGTAACTGTCTTCGCTTATGGTGTCTTTGCTTATTAAAAAGGCATCATAAAACACAATTAAGGAGTCTAGTTTTTCTGTTTTGGGATTCGATTTAATATGAATGGTATCTCCAGTCATTTGGTTTCCTAAATTCCAGATTATTGGTCTTCGTTTAACGGCAAAGGCATCTTTTGGTGACAGTCTGGATAGATTGATAAGCTGTGTCAAACCTGTTTGGTGGTCAATGTGTATGGAATCGGCTTTACCACTCATGTCAGATTTGTACATTTTAGTGTTTCTAAATGCTCTGGTAATTCTTTTGTCTGGTTTTCCTGTGACCATTAAAGTATCTGCATGCACATAAATGGAATCGTTTTGCTGCACTGAGATTGCCAAGGCTCTTTTGGTAATAAAAACAGAGTCTTTGTCTTTGTATACCTCGGCATAATGCCCTTTAATGATGCTTTTGTTAATGGTATCCGTTACTGTAATGTTGTTGGTTGCAGAAGCAAAGCTTCTAGTGTTGTCAAAATACATACTGTCGCCTTCAAAAACCCGATTATCGTATTCTATCTTGGTTTTTTTAACACCATAACCTTGTTTGTTTTCGGTATCATAAAACCCTTTTTCACAATAGGTTTTGCTGTCATCGGTTACAATGGTCGAAGGTCCATATAAATAAGCATAACCACTTTCTGAATAAAAATCCAAATGTTTGGTGTTGATTTTATAGTCAGGATGTGTTAACACCACGTTGTTAACAAACTGGTATTTTTTAGCATCCATATAATAACGACCAATCTTACTGGTAATGGTGCCAGAAGAGTCGCGAACCACTTGTCCACCTGTTTTATAGTAGGATTGTTGCTTGACACGATCAAAATATAAGGTGTCTGTGGTAAGCGTGGAATTAGGTTCTGTAAGGACCACGTTTCCACTAGCAAAAGCCAATTTGGTTTTGCCACTGTACTCCACATACTTGGCTGTCATGTTAATGGTGTCTCCTTGAACCATTTTAACATTGCCATAAGCTTCAATAAAATCTTCGTTACTGTAAAGTAGTGCTTGGTCACAATACATATTTACACCTTCGTGAAGCACATGTATTTGTTGCGAATCGTCGCGAGTCATGACTTTTAAACCAGGAGCTTCTTCTTCCTTAAACTCCAGAAATCCAGAGTATTTAATCTCAATACGTTTTTGTTCTTGGGCAAAAGACATACCAAAGAATAAAAGGCATAAGAAAAAGCTAAGTAAGTTTTGACTTGGTTGTTGCAACATCTTAAATTTTGTCCAAAAATAATGATTAATATCTTCTGTTGTGTGGCATTAAGATATTTTTAATAGAAAAACCTATCAAGATAATTACTTGACAGGTTTTGTTTTATGGGATTCTCTGCCTGTTGGCAGACAAGTTCACTTTGTTCTGAAAGAGACATAAACTGTGCTCAGTGCAAGCAAGTTGTTACCTAAAAATAGTCTGTTTTCTATCTGGTCCTACAGAAACCACATAGATTGGTATTTCCAGTTCTTTTTCCAAAAAATCTATATAAGCGTTCAATTCTTTAGGGAATTGGGAGGCTTCTGTCATCTTGGTTAGATCTTCTTTCCACCCTTTAAATTCTGTATAGATAGGTTGGATGTTTTCTGGTTCAATATTATATGGTAAATGAGTGATGGTGTCGCCTTTATAGTTGTAAGCAGTACAGACCTTTAAAGTTTCAAAACCAGAAAGGACATCGCCTTTCATCATCATTAATTTAGTAACACCATTAACTTGGCAAGCGTATTTTAATGCAACCAAATCCAGCCAGCCACAACGTCTTGGACGTCCAGTAACAGCTCCAAATTCGTTTCCTACTTTAGCCATTTTTAAACCTACCTCATCAAATAACTCTGTTGGAAATGGACCGGAGCCAACACGTGTTGTATATGCTTTAAAAATACCATACACGTCGCCAATTTGGTTAGGCGCCACGCCCAAACCTGTACAAGCTCCAGCAGCTGTTGTGTTGCTAGATGTTACAAATGGATAAGTACCAAAATCAATGTCCAATAAGGAGCCTTGAGCGCCTTCGGCAAGAATGGTTTTTCCAGCTTTTTGTGCTTGGTACAAATATTCCTCTGAGTCTATAAATTGCAAAGATTTTAAAACTTTTACAGCTTCAAAAAACTCCACTTCCATTTCCTCTAAATCATACTGAACATCTACATTGTAGAATTTTATCATGGCTTCGTGCTTATCTGCCAAAGCACGATATTTTTCTTTCCAATCTGATAATTCCAAATCACCTACACGAATTCCATTTCTTCCTGTTTTGTCCATATAGGTTGGGCCAATTCCTTTAAGGGTTGAACCAATTTTAGCTTTTCCTTTTGAGGCTTCACTGGCAGCATCCAACAATCTATGTGTTGGCAGAATTACATGTGCTTTTCTGGAAATAATGAGTTTCTTTTTATAATCGATATCAAATTGGTCCAATCCTTCCAATTCTTTGGCAAAGACCACTGGGTCTATCACCACGCCATTACCAATAACATTTATGGATTCTTTGTGGAAAATTCCTGAAGGAATGGTTCTTAAAACATGTTTTATGCCATCAAACTCAAGGGTGTGTCCTGCATTAGGGCCACCTTGAAAGCGAGCAATAATATTGTAATTGGAAGTAAGAACATCAACAATTTTTCCTTTGCCTTCGTCTCCCCATTGTAGTCCTAGTAGTAAATCTACTGCCATTTTAAAATAAGTTATTTAGTTGTTTTTCTGTTGCCGTAAAAGTAGAGTGAATGGTTTTTGATTTCTATATCAAAAACTTCTTCAATTGTTTTTTTTATGCTTTGTATTCTTGGATCGCAAAACTCAATCACTTCGCCTGTATCTGTTAAGATCACGTGGTCGTGTTGTTTGTCGAAATAGGATTTTTCATAATGTGCCTGATTTTGACCAAACTGATGTTTTCTGACCAAGCCACATTCCAATAGCAATTCTATGGTATTGTAAAGCGTGGCGCGAGAGACGCGATATTTTTTGTTTTTCATACTAAGGTATAAAGACTCAATATCAAAATGCTCTTCGCTATTATAGATTTCTTGTAAAATGGCATAACGCTCTGGTGTTTTACGATGGCTTTTTTCTTCCAAAAAAGCTGTAAACACGTTTTTTACAATTTCCTGATTTTTTGTGTCTGTTTTTAAGCTCATAATCTGTGGCAAATTTACATTAATTTTTAAACTCTGGAGACTTTATCGATACCATTAATTTTTTTCAGGTTCTCCATAAGCTTTTTTAATAAGGTATTGTTTTTGACAATCACATTTATTTTACCAGAAAAAATACCATCATCACTTTGAAAACTTAGACTTTTCATGTTCACGTGCATGTTTGAGGAAATAATTTTTGTGATTTCGTTTACCAAGCCCAAATTATCAATGCCTGAAAGGATGATTTGAGCTGCAAACTCTTGTTGCGATGAATCGATCCATTTGGCAGTCATGATTCTGTATGCATAATTGGACTGTAAGCTTACAGCATTTGGGCAGTTTTTTTTATGTACTTTCAAACCATCATTAATGGTTAAAAAGCCAAAAACAGGATCACCAGGAATTGGGTTGCAGCAGTTGGCAAATTTATAATCCAATTTCTCTTCTTCTTTGCCAAATACCAATAAATCGTATTTGGAGGTTATCTCATCTTTATCCAGCTCTTCTTTGGTAAGGGTTGGTTTCCTGGAGATTTTATTCTTAATATAGCTCATGAACGCATTGCTTCTGGATGAAGCAAATTCTTTAAGCATGGTGTTGTCTATGGTTCCTATGCCAACTCTATAAAATAAATCCAGGCTGGTTTTAAGTTTAAAGTAATTTACCAACTCATTAACCGATTTTTCATTCAAAACAATTTTTAATTGTTTCAATTTTCTTCGAAGAATCTCTTTGCCGTCTTCGGCAATTATTTTTTTGTCTTCCTTTAAAGCAGATTTAATTTTGCTTCTAGCTTTGGCAGTGGTAGCATAATCCAACCAGTTGGAATTGGGTTTGGCCGTTTCTGATGTTAAAATGTCTACACGATCGCCACTTTTCAATTCGTGACTTAAAGGAACCAATTTTCCGTTTACTTTGGCACCACGTGTTTTCATACCAACTTCGGTATGGATGCTAAAGGCAAAATCCAATGGAGAAGCTCCTTTTGGCAAGGATTTTAGTTCGCCTTTAGGAGTAAAAACAAATATTTCTTTGGAATAGAGGTTAAGTTTAAACTGCTCCACAAAATCCACAGCGTTGGTTTCATGGTTTTCCAAAGCTTCCTGTAGTTTGGCAATCCAACTGTCCAAACTGTCGTCTTTTTCATTTCCTTCTTTGTATTTATAGTGTGCAGCAAAACCTTTTTCGGCAATTTCGTTCATTCGTTCACTTCTTATCTGCACTTCAACCCATCGTCCCTTTGGCCCCACAACAGTAATGTGCAAGGCTTCATAACCAGTAGATTTGGGCGAGGAAATCCAATCTCGAAGTCTGGTGGGATTGGGCCTAAAATGGTCTGTTACTATGGAATAAATTTTCCACGCCAGGAATTTTTCGTTTTCAGGTTCGCTTTTATAAATAATCCTAACAGCAAACTTATCATAAACTTCATCAAAAGAAACACCTTGGTTCTGCATTTTCCTTCTAATGGAAAAAATGGATTTTGGTCTACCTTTTATGTCATATTCCAACTGCTCTTTGTCCAAAGAGGTTTTAATAACATTTGTAAACTCATTAATATAGGCGTCTTGTTCTTCTTTGCTTTCTTTAATTTTGGTTAAAATATCCTTGTAAACTTCGGGTTCTGTATATTTTAAACCTAAATCTTCCAATTCGGTTTTAATGTTGTAAAGTCCAATTCTATGAGCCAAAGGCGCGTAGATGTATAATGTTTCCGATGCAATCTTCACCTGTTTGTCTGAACGCATGGATTCCATGGTCTGCATGTTGTGGAGCCTGTCGGCAATTTTTATGATTATTACTCTCACATCATCATTAAGGGTAAGCAACATGCGCCTGAAATTTTCAGCTTGAAGGGACACGTCCATTTCGGTGTCCAAAGATGAGATTTTGGTTAAACCATCAACTATTTTTGCAACGGTTTCCCCAAACAATTGTTCAATGTCTGCAATGGTATAATCATCGTTATCCTCTACCACATCATGTAAAAGCGCAGCAGCAATGGATGTGGCATCCATGCCAATTTCCTGTGCCACAATTTTGGCAACAGCAATAGGATGGAAGATATAAGCTTCGCCAGATTTCCTGCGTTGGTCTTTGTGTGCATCTACAGCTACGTCAAAGGCTTTTCTGATAAGTTTTTTATCGTCGTCTGAAAGTGTTCTGTAACTCACACGAAGCAATTCTTTGTAAGCTTGTGTAATGGCAGCATTTTCCTGTTCTAGCTCTAATTCTGTCATAGACTTAAAAATAGTATAATCAAAGCGAATTTACAACCCTTTTGCTTTTTGCAACTGAAGGAATGGTAAGATTCTAAATCTGTGTGAATTTTTATATAAATATAAGATGTTTCACGTTTTTTATTTCATAAAAAACAAGAAAAGTTTCATGAATTGAAATTTAAGCCTTTAATTTTAAATTTTTAATTCTTTCCAATAAGGTAGGATGCGAATAGTGCACAAAAACATAGGCCTTATGTGGTGTTAAATTGCTCAAGCTGTTTTTAGAGAGTTTTTTTAAAGAGCTTATTAAAGGCTGGGCTTTATAGGTTTTTTTGGCGTAATTGTCTGCTTGGTATTCAAAGGTTCTAGAAATCCAATTCATGATTAAACTGGTGACTTCTGAAATAGGCGCATACAATAACCCAAAAGCAATAAGCCCAATATGAAAACTGGGGATGTCTACTCCCAAAGCATGTGAGAGCAATGGATTTGATATGAAAATAGACAAGATATAAAGAGTTAATCCCGTTAGTATAATAGAAGCTGTTAAGTTGAAAATGATGTGTTTTTTCTTGTAATGACCAACTTCATGGGCAAGTACAGCCACAATTTCCTCGTCTTCCAAATCGTTTATTAAGGTATCAAAAAGGGTAACACGTTTTTCACTGCCAAAACCTGAGAAATAGGCGTTGGCCTTGGTGCTTCGTTTGGAACCATCTATGACAAAAATTTTATCTAATTTAAAACCCACGGAATTGGTATAGTTTGAAATTTTGTCTCGCAATCCGCCAGCATCCAAAGGGGTTTGTTTGTTAAATAATGGTACAATCAGCTTGGCGTAGAACATGTTCATAATGATGGTAAAAACAGTTGTTAAAGCCCAAGCATACAGCCAGAAATTGTCGCCAGAGAACTGATAAAACCAAATAATAAGTGCCAATATGCCTCCACCTAAAAAAACCATCATAAGCCAGCCTTTAATTTTATCCATCACAAAGGTTTTTTTAGTGGTTTTATTAAAACCAAAACGCTCTTCTATAACAAAAGTCCTATAGTAAGAAAAAGGCGTGGAGAGGATATCGCTTCCAATCATTATTATGCCGAAGAATATAAGCGCAATTATAATTGGGTTTTCAAAATAGCTTCTTGCAATGTTGTCCACATATTCAAATCCATCGAAAATTAAAAAAATTAGGGTTAAAACCATTGAAAATGAAGAGGTAAGCAACCCGAATTTGTAATTGGTTTTTTTATAGGCCTGAGATTTTTTGTATTCAGTTTCATCATACACATCTTGAAGCTCATGGGGAATAGGGTCATTAAAATGCTTAGCGTTTAAAGCGTCCAGGGCTTTGTCAATAATAAAATTTACTATTAATATGGCTAGGATAATATAGAATAAGGTTGTAGCTGTCATAAAAAAATAAAAATTCAAATATTTAAAGTCCCAAATTCGAAATTATAAAGTGGTTGGTTTGGAATTTATATTTTGTGATTTGTTTACAGCTAATTTTCATAGAAAATTTCGTTGTCTTTTGGCTTCAAAAATAAGGATTCCGGCTGCAACCGATACATTCATGGAATCAATTTCACCTTGCATGGGAATAATGATGTTTTGGTTGGAATGTGCTAACCATTCATCGCTTAGACCACTGGCTTCTGTACCAACAACCAAAGCAGTGGCTTTAGTGAAATCTTGCGTGTGGTAATCTTGACTGGCCTGTAAGGCCGCACAATATATGGATACATTGTTTTCTTTTAAAAACTGAATGATTTCTGATGTTGTACCCGTGGCAATGTTATTTGTGAAAACACAACCAACACTGGAACGTATAATGTTTGGGTTGTATAAATCGGTTTTAGGATTTGCAATAATTACAGCATCTACATTGGCTGCATCGGCAGTACGTAACAGGGCTCCAATGTTTCCTGGTTTTTCAGGAGCTTCGGCCACTAAAATTAATGGGTTTTTAGTTTTAAAGTTTAAATGTTTTAGAGCACATACTTTAGTTTTTGCTATGGCAATAACACCTTCGGTTGTTGCTCTGTGCGCCAATTTTTGGTATACCTCTTTAGAAATTTCAATAATGTTTTTAGGTGTTGCATTGAACTGGTTAAGCTGAGATTCTGGAAATAAAGCTGGATAGAATAACAAAGTGTCTATAACATATCCTCCTTTTATTGCTAACCCAATTTCGCGAACCCCTTCAATTAAAAACAAACCAGATTTTTTACGTTCCCTGGACTTTTCCTTCAGTAGGTACAGTTCTTTTATGTAAGTGTTTTGACTGCTTGTAATTTGCTTTATCATAGATTGCAAAATTAGTTGTTTAGAAATAAATCAGACGAGATTTATCTATTTTCTAAAGGTTTTTTATTTAAAAATAATTCACTATTAAAGCCACGACATAACTGTAGCTTTTCATGCCATCTACTTGGTTGTTGGCAATTAAATAACTATTGTACGTGCTTTTAAACAAGGGTTCTGCTGGGTTTTGATGATGGTCCCAAAAATCCTGAACTTCCTGATAATTTTTTAAAATACCTTTGTTTATGGTTTTTAAGGTTTCAAAATATAACTTGTTGTCACGTTTGTAGATTTCCAACAAACAATGTTTCAATAAAAAGGTGTAGCCACTGTAATTAAAATACGTATCCTTATGGTTAATAGCTGCCAAACCACCTATAAAATTAGCTTCGTTTTCCTTTGCAAAGCCTAATTGATGTGCCACTTCATGAGAAGCAACCACTGGAAACCTATAAGGAACAATTAATCCGTTTATCTGGGCCTCGTTGGTTAACGGATTTAAATAGCCACTAAATCCCATATATGTTAAGGGCAAGCTAAACAATGATTTTTTTAAACTTTTAGGATGATATTCCAAGTGTGGAAATTCTTTCTGTAAAGCTTCAAAACCTTCAGGGACCATCTTTAAAATGTTATTTTTGCTATATGGTAGATCTATCTTTAAGGAATCGTTTTTAGCTAATTGCCCATGTAGGGCATTCGATTTTTCAATAAGCATTTGAGTAACAGAAAGAAGTTGCTCAGTTGAATAATCTGCTTCCAGTCCCAAACTTTCGTGTAGAGGCAACCTGTGGTAATTCATGGCCCAAAATATATGAAACGCCAGGTAAATGATGGAGATGGCTGCAAATACCTCTATCAACCAATATTTGGTGTCCTTAACAATCCGTCTTCGGTTTGCAACAAGCCACTTTATTATATAAATGATGGCAAAACCATAAAACACATCTCCAAAGGAAAACGGAATCCAGCCTAAAGTAAACCGGAACAAGCTAGAAATAACAGGGTATATGCCCAAACTGTAATAAGTTTCAACTACTTCAGGGAATTGCTTTAGGAGTTTCACTATAAGGAACAATGGAACTATGGAAAAGGCTATGTATGGTTTTGGGTTCTTGAACATCTTTCAAAAATAATCAAATGTTTTAATACTCTATAAGATATAAGTACCTTTGTATAACTTTTAAAATATACATATGAATTCAGAAATTAGAAACCTGGAACCAAAACAACTTTGGAATAAATTTGCCGATTTAAACGCTGTGCCTAGAGCCTCTAAAAAAGAAGCGCAAGTGATTGCGTTTATGAAAGATTTTGGTAAAAAGCTGAACTTGGAAACCATAGAGGATGAGGTAGGGAACGTGATTATAAAAAAACCTGCCACACCAGGAATGGAAGATCGGGAAACGATTGTTATGCAATCTCATTTGGATATGGTACACCAAAAAAATGCTGATACTCATTTTGATTTTGAAACACAAGGAATCGAGATGTATGTAGATGGCGATTGGGTTCGTGCAAAAGGCACAACCCTTGGTGCAGACAATGGATTGGGCGTTGCAACCATTATGGCTATTTTGGAAAGTACCGATATTCCTCATCCAGCCATTGAAGCGTTGTTTACCATAGACGAAGAAACAGGCATGACAGGAGCTATGGGTTTAAAAGGGGGTTTGCTTGAAGGCAAAATACTTTTGAATTTAGATACAGAAGAAGATGATGAAATAGGAGTTGGATGTGCAGGAGGAGTAGATGTAACAGCAACCAGATCCTATAAGGAAGAAGAAACACCAGAATTTAAAATAGGGTTTTCTGTAACAGTAAAAGGCTTGCAAGGAGGACATTCAGGAATGCAAATCCATGAAGGGTTGGGTAATGCCAATAAAATCCTAAACCGTTTGTTGTTTGACGGTTTCGAGAATTTTGGCTTGCGTATCTCTGAAATAGATGGAGGTAGTTTAAGAAACGCCATTCCTAGAGAAAGCAAAGCTTTAGTGGCCATTGATGCCATTCATGAAGAGGCTTTTAAAGCTGAAATGGCAGAGCATGCCAACGAGATTAAAGCCGAGCTTAAAACCATGGAACCAGATATGGAAATTGTGATTTCTAACATTGAAACACCAAAAAAAGTTATGGATTTGGGAGTTCAAGAAGGTCTAACCAGAGCTTTGTATGCTGCACTGAATGGCGTATATAGAATGAGTGCAGATATTCCAGATTTGGTAGAAACATCCAATAATATTGCTAGGGTTATTGTAAAAGACGGACAGGTTAAAATAGCCTGTTTAACACGTTCATCTGTTGAAAGTTCTAAATGGGACTTAGCCAATATGCTTCGTGCCACGTTTGAATTAACTGGTTGCGAAGTTGAATTTTCTGGAGATTATCCTGGTTGGAAACCTAATATGGATTCGGCTATTTTAAAAGTGTTGGATAATTTATATGAAAAAATGAATGGACAAAAAGCACATGTGGCTGCTTGTCATGCTGGATTGGAGTGTGGTATTCTTGGACAGAATTATCCAGAGATGGACATGATTAGTTTTGGGCCAAACATTAAAGGTGCACATTCTCCAGACGAAAGAGCGCAAATATCTTCAGCTCAAAAATACTGGAAGTTTGTGTTAGAAATTTTGAAGCAGATTCCTGAAAAACAAAACTAGATACCTGCAAACAATAAACCACAATTCCACAAATACATATTATTTGTGGAATTGTGGTTTATTTATTTTTTGTTAAAAATTTAAGCTTATAAGCTATTATTCAGCTAATCCAACAATTTCAAGATCGAAAACCAAGTTACTGTTTGGAGGAATTGGTCCCATACCATTTGCTCCATAACCAAGATAACTAGGAATAAATACACGTGCTTTATCGCCTACATTCATATTAAGCATTGCTTCTCTAAATCCTGGAACCAGACTTGCAGTTTCGTTATAAATCATAGGGAACGGTTTGTAGCCTCCTTGGGCATCACGTTGTTCGCTATACACATTGTTTTCTTTGGCAACTTCTGCCCAAGAGGTGTCGAATAAGCGGCCATCTTCAAAATAACCAGCATAGTTAACCAAAACTTTTTGTGCCGAAGTAGGTTTAACGGCAGCTTCGTCTTGCTTGGTGAAAATCATGACCACTCCAGTATCTAACTTTTTAACTGTGCCACCCAAATCAGCATTTTTTGTTATAAAGTTATCTGCAGCAGCTTTGGCATTTTCTTTAAGTTTTTGGTTTTCTTCTTCTTTTAGTTGTTTTTGTCTTTCTTCAACTTTAGGCAACTCATCAGTATAAACTTTGGCAGCATCAAATGATTCAGCTTCTTGTCCTTTTCTAATAATGTTAATGGTTTCAATAACAACAGGATCCACCGGTTTGTTGTTCCCTTGACTAACAGCTACATTGGAAATACTGTCCTGTACATCCAAACCAATAACCAATTCGCCAAAAACGGCATGTCTGTTATCTAAATTTGGGGTAGGCACTTCAGTGATAAAAAACTGACTTCCATTGGTTGCTGGTCCCGAGTTGGCCATGGATAAAATACCTGGTTTATCGTGTTTTAAATCAGGATGGAATTCATCTAAAAAACGGTAGCCTGGATTACCAGCACCAGAGCCTGTTGGGTCGCCTCCTTGGATCATAAATTTGTCTATAACCCTGTGGAAAGTTGTCCCATCATAATATCTTTTTCCTTTTAAGGAATCAGGAAGCTTAGGGTGTGTGCCATCTACCAAAGCCACAAAATTTGCCACTGTTACAGGGACTTCCTTGTAATGTAATTTAGCGACCATAATCCCTTTGTTGGTAACGAATTCAGCATAAAGGCCATCTTCCAAATCTGGGTATTTTTGCTGTTCGCAAGAGGTAAAACTTACCAAAAGTGCAAGAAATAAAATTTTCATAGTATGTTTTAAAATGTTCATGAGTAATTAATTTTTCTGTTGTAAAAATAGTGTTTTTTGGAAATTATCTTTGAGGTTATTTATCTATAATGGAGTTTACTGAGACTTCACATTTAATAGGCACATTGATGCCAATTTTATTTTCATCTCCATAATATCCATAAGCTTTTTGCGATGGAAACATGAATGTTACGGTTTCCCCAGATTTCATAAGTTTTAATCCTTCCCTAAGACCAGAAAACAATTCTTGCTTATCCATAACATAAGTTTGGGTTTTTAGGTCTTCTTTGGAATAAATAATGTCGTCTGTTAATGTTTTAATGTTGTAATTAAAAGTAACAATATCCCCAAAATCTGGAGACATTAGGCTGTCGGCTTGTTTGACATTGTAATAATACCAAAACCCGTTTTCTGAAGCAATGTATTCCTGTTCAGGATTTTCTGACATGATTTTTTTAATATAGGCTTGCTCGCGTTCATTTAATTTAATGTTTCTCTCCACAGATGCATCAATAAAAGATCCGGATTTGGAAGATACAGGTCTTCTTGCTTCAGGCGATTTACAGGCCACAAAAAGCAAAGCACATATTAATAAGGCAATTATTCTACTCATTGTTTAGGGCGTTTTTATAGCTTGGTAAGATACTAATAAAATTTTCAACTGTAGATTTTAAATCCAAATTGCTTTTTCCTCCGGCAGCATTGGTGTGTCCACCACCTTCAAAATGAGCTCTGGAAAATTCGTTGACCGAAAAACTTCCTTTAGAGCGTAACGAGATTTTTATAATGTTATTTTGCGTGTCTTCAATAAAAATAGCTGCAAATATGATGTTGTTCAAGGAAAGGCCATAATTAACAAAACCTTCTGTGTCTCCTTTCTTGAAATTATATTCGTTTAACTCGTCTTGAGTCAAGGTAATGTAAGCTGTTCTGTATTCCGGTAAGACCTTTAGGTTACTTAACGCACGTCCTAAAAGCTGTAGGCGTTCGTAACTGTTATTGTCGAATATTTGATTGTAAATCTCGGAATGATTGGCGCCTTTATCTATTAAATATCCCGCAACCTCATGGGTTTTACTTGTTGTGGATGGAAACCTAAAAGAACCTGTGTCTGTTAATATGCCAGCGTACAAACAGCTTGCAATGGCTTCGTTTATAAGGTTTTTGTCCCCTAGCATATCTATGAAATTGTAAACCATCTCGCAAGTGGAGCTCATACTAACATCAGAATAGCTGTAAACAGCATAATTTTCTGGTTGTTGATGATGGTCTATCATGATTTTAATGGCGTCACTAGCGCTTAAAGCGTCTTCCATGTCGCCAGTTCTATTTAGGGCATTAAAATCCAAAGTAAAAATAATATCTGCTTTGGCAATAAGCATGTCGCTTGGTTCTTTTTGCGAATCGTATTTTAAAATTTTAGGTTCTTCAGGCATCCATTTTAAAAAATCAGGATAATCGTTTGGAGCAATAACCGTTGCCTGGTGCTTGTGTTTTAAAAGATAATGGTATAAACCAAGTGTTGAGCCAATAGCGTCTCCATCTGGGTTTTTATGAGGTACAATAACAATTTGTTTGGGAGTTTCTAAAAGCTGTTTTATGTTTTTTATATCGTCTTTTTTCATAGGCAACGAAGATACAATTTTTTAATATTGGTTTTTGTGGTTTTTATAATGAAATACCTTACTTTTGCACCCAAATTAAAAAAAAATTAAATGGCAACTAACAGAACATTTACAATGCTTAAGCCAGATGCAGTTGAAAAAGGACACATTGGCGCAATTTTAGAAAAAATAAATGCTTCAGGTTTTAGAATCGTAGCAATGAAATTAACACAAATGACAAAAGCAGATGCAGAAGCGTTTTATGCAATTCACAGTGAAAGACCATTCTTTGGTGAATTGGTAGAATACATGACTCGTGGTCCTATTGTGGCTGCTATTTTGGAAAAAGAAAATGCAGTTGAAGATTTTAGAACATTGATTGGTGCTACAAATCCTGCAGATGCTGCCGAAGGAACCATAAGAAAACTTTATGCTGCTTCTATTGGTGAAAATGCCGTTCATGGAAGTGATAGTGATGAAAATGCTGCCATTGAAGGTGCTTTTCATTTTTCTGGAAGAGAAATGTTTTAGTAAAAACAATCCCAATACATTATAGAAAAGCCTGAAAATTCAATTTTTCAGGCTTTTTTATTTTAAATTCGCCCAACCTAAATATTTACGAATGAAAAAAACTATCATCCTTTTGCTTGGTTTTCTGTTGTTTAGCCCTATGGCTTTTTCACAACAAATGCTAAAAGCAATCAAGCAATTGAAAACGGAAACCAACGCGCACATTACTGTAAACTCTAATGGCGTTGCTGAATTTATTAAATTTCCAACAAATCAACCTTTAGATTTGGATGGACTTACCATTCAAGCCAAAACAGTATCTTTTTTGCAAACCCATAAAGATTTATTTCCGTTTGAAACCATTGAAAATACGTTCCTTATTGGAACAGTTAAAGTGGATGTTCATGGGTTCAAGCACTTAACTTTAACACAACATAAAAACAACGTACCAGTATTTGATGGTCAATTGCGTTTTCATTTTAATACCAACAATCAATTAACAGCCATTAACGGAAATTATATTCCCAATATAAAAAACAATACCAATCCTGTTATTACTCCATCAGAAGCAAGTAACATTGCCATAGAAAATGTGACTAAACAGGACAAAAACCATTCTGGAGTAACATTGTTCGCTTTTGATACCATTTTATATTTGTTTCAAGAGGGATTGATAGACAATTCCTTTGGGGCTACACAATTGGTTTATGAAGTTGAGGTTAGAAACGATGCAGATGTTAGGGAATATGTGTATGTAAATGCACATTCTGGTAACATTACAGAGCAATTTACAGGAATGGCGCATGCTATGGATAGAATTGTTTATGAGAACAACACCTCAAACATTGTTTGGCAAGAAGGAGATGCATTTCCAGGAACTTTAAACATTTGGCAAAGAAATGAAGTTGAGGCCTCTGGACATGTTTACAATTTTTTCAATAACGCGTTTGGATATGTATCTTATAATGGTGCAGATGCTCAAATGAGAACCATAAATAACAACCCAAATGTGTCTTGTCCCAATGCCAATTGGAATGGTGTGACGGCTAATTATTGCAACGGAACAGCTTCAGATGACGTGATTGCACACGAATGGGGACATGCCTATACAGAATACACAAGTGGGTTGATTTATGCGTATCAATCTGGTGCTATGAACGAAGCTTTTTCTGATATTTGGGGAGAAACAGTGGATTTGTTGAACAATTATCAAGATGCTGATGATGACCATTCATTAAGGACAGCTTGTAACAGTTCAGACAGATGGCGAATGGGAGAAGATGCCACAGCTTTTGGTGGAGCCATAAGAGATATGTGGAATCCTCCTTGTAATGGAGACCCAGGAAAATTAACAGATGGACAATTTTATTGTGGTGAAGGAGATGGAGGAGGAGTTCATTCAAACTCTGGGATTCCTAACCATGCTTATGCACTTTTGGTTGATGGTGGAACTTATAATGGGCAAACCATTACTGGTATTGGCTTTACTAAAGCAGCACATATATTCTGGAGGGCTCAAAGCGAATATTTAACTGCTACCAGCGATTTTTACTCTCTGGCAGATGCCTTAGAAGCATCTTGTACAGATTTATTTGGTATTAATTTGGAAGGCTTGAGCACAGGAGCTCCTGTAGGTCTTTCCGGTGAAATTATCACTGCTTCCGATTTTAATGAACTTTATAAGGTGCTTTTGGCTGTGGAACTGCGCAACGACGATATTTGTGGCTACGAGCCAATTCTCTCAGCAGTAGCAGACCCTTGTGCTGCTGCTACTATGGCTCCAATATTTTTTGAAGATTGGGAATCTGGTTTAAACAATTGGACGGTTTCACAAATCGCATCAAATCCTGGAACCTGGGAGTCTAGGGATTGGGCTGTAGTTTCCAGTTTGCCGGACGGAAGAACAGGTCAGGCTGTTTTTGGAGTCGATCCTATAAATGGAAATTGCACCACATCTTTACAAAACGGTATTTTAAGATTGGAAAGTCCTGTAATTACCATCCCTAATCAGTTAACGGGAACCTTTGAGATGACTTTTATGCACTATGTCTCTACAGAAGCAAGTTGGGATGGAACCAATATAAAATACAGTTTGGATGGAAACACCTGGACACTACTTCCGGCAAGTGCTTTTACAGCCAATGGTTATAACGGTTTTATAAACAATAATGGGAACGACAACCCTTTGGCAGGTGAAGAAGCGTTTACAGGTTCAGATGGTGGTTCTACTTCAGGGAGTTGGGGAAGAAGCTATATAGATTTATCTGGTTTGGGAGTTGTTGCCAATTCTACCATTCAATTTAGGTTTGAGGTTGGAACAGATGGTTGTAATGGTCGTGAAGGTTGGTATATTGATGACATTTCGGTTTACAACTGCGAAATGAGCCTTTCTGTTGCAGATTTTGAAAGCTTACATAACAGTATCAAAGTGTATCCAAACCCTTCAAACGGAGTTTACACACTTAAAAATGTAAACAATATCGAATTGGTAAAAGCAGATATTTTCGATATTAATGGCCGATTGATTAAAACTATCAACCTGTCTAATGGACAGCAACTTCAAGCTGTCCATATCACAGAAGTTACAGCAGGCATTTACTTTATGAATGTACATGCTAAAGATGCGACTCAAGTGATTAAGCTTGTAAAGCAGTAAACATATTTCCTATTCTTTATAAAAAAGCCTTGTAAACAGAACTTACAAGGCTTTTTTTTATCGGTTTTATTAGCGTAAAACCAGTTTTTTTATTACTTCTTTACCAAGGGATTCGTTTAACATGGCGATAATTTTTGCTTTTCCATAACTCAGTTCTTCCCTTAAAACACTGGAGCTTAATTGCACGTAAAGCGTATCGTTTTTAAGTTGTATGTCTGTTGTGTAATTGTTTACACCATTTCCCATCATGTCCCGCCAAGTATCTTGAACGTTTACAACATCCAAGCCATGTTCAAGTTTGTTGGTTTCAACAAATTCCTTTAATGCATCTGCAATGCTAATATGTTCGTTATTTCGTTTTGCCATGTTGTCTTTCAGTGAAAATGGAAATCATTTTAATTAGTAATGTCTATTGGAACAAATTTCTTGTATAAAAATACGGCCTTATTCTTGTTTATAACTTTTAGCTGGTCTTTAGTTGCCATTAAAACAGTTTCTTTCCAACTGTCAAAAGGGGTTTTGTAATACAAATTTAAGCTGTCGTTTTCAATTTTTATGGTGAATTGTTCCGAATCTTTAGAAGTTTCAAAGGTGCCATCGAAAACAGGTTTTAATTTTAGCCTGAAACCTGCTAAACTATCAGAGATTTCGATATAATCTACTGTGTCGTTATAAGTGTATTTTTTTTCTGTTCCATCTGCCATTGTCACTTGATCAATTTCCCAATATCCTTCCAAGTGTTCTATGTATGTTTCTGGGTTTTTCGCACAACTGTTCAGTAACAGAAGGCTAAAGATGAGTAAAAAATATTTTGAATTCATTAGTTTCAAGTGTTAAGAATTATATTTTTTAAATTTTAATTTGTCTGTCTTCCAGCAAGGTATGGAATTTGTAATTTTTCTCATCCCTCGTTCCTTTTTGGTTACAATTTAAATATTTCATACGATTGATGCACTTGTTTTACAGCATTTTCGGTTCTATCGGCATGGGTATCACTAATAAACAATTGACCAAAATTTTTGTCGTCAACCAATTTAATAATTTGAGAGACCCTGTTTTCGTCCAGTTTGTCAAAAATATCATCCAATAGTAAAATAGGATTCACACCACTTTGTGCTTTAATAAAATCGAATTGCGCCAACTTTAAAGCAATTAAAAAAGACTTTTGCTGTCCTTGACTTCCAAATTTTTTAATGGGATGATTGTCAATTTCAAAAACCAAGTCGTCTTTGTGTATTCCCACACTGGTGTATTGTAGCGCCTTGTCTTTGTTGATATTGGCCTTTAAGAGCGATTCTAGTTTGTCTTCTTTTAAATCGCTGTTGTAAATTAAATTTACAGGTTCGTTACCATTGCTTATAGCTTTATAGCGTTCTTTGAAAATAGGGATGAAAGTTTCTAAAAAAACTTCCCTTTTTTCAAAAATAACCTGACCATAGGTGTCCAATTGTTTGTTGTAAATGCCCAAAGTGTCTGCATTGAACGTATTGTTTAGAGCAAAATATTTTAATAAGGAATTTCGCTGAACAAGAATTTTGTTGTAATTTATTAAATGGTCCAGATAGTTTTTATCGCTTTGCGAAATCACGCTGTCAATAAATTTTCTTCTAGTGGTGCTGCCTTCAATAATTAAATCCCTATCAGCTGGCGAAATAATAACCAAAGGTAAAAAACCAATATGGTCGCTAAACCTATCATATACTTTATTGTTGCGTTTTATTACTTTTTTCTGACCTTTTTTTAAGCTTACTGCAATCTTTTCGGTTTTGCCGTCTTTTTCATAATCGCCATTTATTACAAAAAAACTTTCATGATGCTTGATGTTTTGGGAAGCTATGGGATTAAAATAACTTTTTCCAAAGGACAAATGATAAATGGCATCCAGTACATTGGTTTTTCCAACACCATTGTTTCCTACAAAACAATTAATCCTGTCGTTAAACTCAAAAGACTGACTTTCAAAATTTTTATAGTTTAATAAAGAAAGCGATTTTAAAATCATAAAAAACTAACTTAAATATGGTTTTGAATTTTTAAAAGAATAAGTTGTGCAAATTATTGAAAAATAACAAATAAATAGGCTTTTATATATGAAGAAAAATCATATTTTTGCCACGCATTAATTTAAAATATATGGCAACTTACAAGAAAAGAGGATACAAACCGACAACGAAAGAAGAAAAAGAGCATGATATTGTTGATCACTCTACAACAGCTGAAGTTTTTAACACATTAGACGAATCTGCTTCTAAAACAGAAGATTGGGTTATTGCCAATCAAAAATACATTTTCGTGATTATAGGTGTTGTTGCTGCTGTGGTTTTAGGTTATTTAGGTTACAACGAGTTTATAGCAAAACCTAAGCAAAGTGAAGCTATGAACGAAATGTTCCAAGCCCAAAAATATTTTAACCAAGCTGTAAATGGAACCGAAAAAGACTCCTTGTATACATTGGCCTTAAATGGAGGTGAAGGAAAATTAGGAATGTTGGACATAGCTTCTGAATACAGTGGCACTCCTGCAGCTAATTTAGCAAACTATTATGCTGGAATGGCTTATTTGAATTTAAAAGACTATAAAAATGCGGTTACTTATTTAAGTGATTTCTCCAGTGACGATTTGGTTTTAGCACCTATGGCTAAAGGAAGTATTGGTGATGCCTTTGTGCAGTTAAACCAACCTGAAGATGCCTTGGACTACTACGAGCAAGCTGCCAAAATGAGAAAGAACGATTTTACAACTCCTTTGTATTTATATAAAGCAGGCGTTATTGCCATGGAACTTGGAAAAGCAGACAAAGCACTTACGTATTTTAACGATATCAAAGAAAACTATGCGTCTTCTACCGAAGCAACAAACATAGATGTGTTTATAGGTAAAGCACGCGTGTTGGCAAATAAATAACATGGCAACAGAAAATAAAAATTTATCAGATTACGATAAAGCTACAATCCCAAACGCGAATGATTTTCGGTTTGGGATTGTTGTTTCAGAATGGAACGAATCCATAACAGAAGGCCTGTTTCATGGAGCTTACCAAGCTTTAATGGAAAACGAAGTCTCTTCGAAAAATATCTTGCGATGGAATGTACCTGGAAGCTACGAGCTTATTTATGGATGCAAAAAAATGCAAGAAACAGGCGTAGATGCCGTTATTGCCATTGGGAGTGTGATTCAAGGGGAAACCAAGCATTTCGACTTTGTTTGTGAGGCCGTTTCACAAGGGATAAAAGACCTAAATGTTTTACACGATGTTCCTGTTATTTTTTGTGTGTTAACCGATAATAACCTGCAACAAGCCATAGATCGTTCTGGTGGCAAACATGGCAACAAGGGAACAGAAGCTGCCATTGCTGCCATTAAAATGGCAGCTCTAAACAAAAACTCCAAGTCCTAGGTTTTTACATTTCAATAAAAGGTCTGTCGAGGAAAAGTAAACGTATTTTCAAGTTTTGAATGTTAACAATTTTTGGCATTTCAAAGCCTGTTTTTCTTCCATTTTTAAGTATTTTTGAAAGATATCAAAGGATTATAATCGTGGCATTTTCCAAAAAGCACAGACAATTTAACATCAAGCCTAAATATCAAAACGCAACCGACGAAGGTCAAGAGCAAGATATTCAGTCAAAATGGCACGAATTAAAACAATCAAGAACACGAAAGAAAAGTATTTTAACCTCACCATGGTATATGGTCTTGTTTTTGATAGCTGTATTGGTACTTTGGTATTATTTAAGTGGTTATGAATAGCAGATAGTATGGGGATTTTTAAAACAAGAAAAAATAAAACGTATAGTTATACTCCTAGACATTACAAAGGGGAAGGCAATCCGTATGAAATAAAACATAAGTTCGACGATTTTAGAACGACTGTGGGAAGCAACAAAGGATTGAAAAACAAATTGGTTACAGCATTAAATGACTATAAGCACAATCAAAATCAATCGGCAAATAAACGGGTTTTGATTATTATAGGAATTTTAATTTTAATCTTCCTGTTCATTATTGAATTCGATTTATCCATATTCTTTTAATAGCGCTCATGTCAGATATTATTCAGTTATTGCCAGATCATGTCGCTAATCAAATTGCAGCAGGCGAAGTTGTACAGCGTCCAGCATCTGTGGTAAAGGAACTTCTTGAAAATGCCATAGATGCCAAAGCAACCACTATAAAACTTCTTGTTAAAGATGCAGGAAAGACTTTGGTTCAGGTTATAGACAATGGTTCTGGAATGAGTGTTACAGACTCCAGACTAAGTTTTGAACGTCATGCCACGTCTAAAATACGTTCTGCCGAAGATTTATTTCAACTGCATACCAAGGGATTTCGCGGCGAAGCCCTTGCCAGTATCGCTGCCATTGCTCATGTAGAGTTAAAAACCAGGCAAGCCCATGATGAGGTAGGTACCCAATTGATTGTAGAAGGCAGTGAAGTGGTTTCGCAAGAGGTGGTTGTAACACCTAAAGGGACGAGTATTGCTGTTAAAAACCTATTTTTTAACATTCCTGCCAGACGTAATTTTCTAAAATCCAATCAAGTGGAAACCCGTCATATTATAGATGAGTTTCACAGAGTGGCTCTAGCACATCCCAATATTCAGTTTGTGATGTACCATAATGGAAGCGAGGTGTTTAATCTTCCAGAAAGCAATTACAGACAACGCATTGTAAATATTTTTGGTGCCAAAACCAACGAAAAACTAGTACCTGTTAACGAAGAAACAGAAGTGGTTAAAATTTCGGGGTTTGTGGGCAAACCAGAATATGCCAAAAAAACCAGAGGAGAACAGTTCTTTTTTGTAAACGATAGATTTATTAAAAGTGCATACTTGAATCATGCCATTTCCTCAGCGTTTGAAGGACTTTTAAAAGATAGCACACATCCTAGTTATTTCTTGAATTTAACGGTCGATCCTCAAACCATTGATATCAACATCCATCCAACCAAAACAGAAATTAAGTTTGATGATGAACATACGCTGTATGCCATTTTAAGGGCTTCTGTAAAGCACAGTTTAGGGCAATTTAATATTGCTCCAGTATTGGATTTTGATAGAGATGCCAATTTAGATACTCCATATGAGTATAAAGATAAACACCATCCCAATGTGCCAAATATTGAAGTGGACAGAAGCTTTAACCCTTTTCAGGAAAAACAGGTCTCTGGTAAGCAAACCACTTTTCTTAAAAAACAAACTTTGGCAAATTGGGATAGTTTGTATGTAGGGCTGGAATCCAAAGGGACTCAAACACAACAGGACTTTACCAGTGTACAGTTTGAAAGCGAAGAGCAAACGGGCTCTATTTTTAAAGATTCCAATCAAGTGGAAACCAAACAAACCACGTTTCAAATTCAAAATAAATATATAATCAGTACCATAAAATCTGGTATGTTGGTAATAGATCAGTATCGTGCACATCAACGTGTGTTGTACGAAGATTTCCTGCAACACATCACAGTCAAGGAAAGCATGAGTCAGCAATTGCTTTTTCCTGTGCAGTTGCATTTTTCCCCTCAGGAAATAGAAATTTTAAGACAAGTAAAAGAAGATTTGGAACACACAGGATTTTTGTTTTCAAATTTCACAAATGATGGAATAGAAATTTCTGGTGTACCAGTACATGTTCCAGAAAGTGAGGTTTCGGTTATTTTAGAACAATTGATTAGCGATATTGAAAATGAAGTTCCGGACAGCAATTTTAGTCCAACAGATTTGTTGGCAAAATCCATGGCCAAAAGCTTGGCAGTAAAATCGGGTCAAAGCCTTACAGTTACAGAACAGGAACATTTGGTGAATAGTTTGTTTGGTTGCAAAGAACCCAACATGTCGCCAACAAATAAATCTACATTTGTAACGTTAAGTGTAGACGAACTGGATAAAAAATTTATATAAGTAGCATGCCTTATGATGAATAATATTACAGATACCGTAAAACATTTAATAATAATAAACGTCATTATGTTTGTTGGAACTTTGGCCATTGGTGGTCAAGCTTTTGGAGAAAATACTTTGTTTTACGACTGGTTTGCCCTACATTTTCCAAAAAATGAAGCGTTTCAAGCTTGGCAAATAATTACACATATGTTTATGCATGGTGGTTTTATGCATATTTTCTTTAATATGTTTGCCCTTTGGATGTTTGGTACAGCTGTGGAACAACGTTTTGGGGCGAAAAAGTTCTTGTTTTTTTACATATCTTCAGGGTTAGGAGCAGCTTTGTGCATGTTAGGTTATTATTATTTTAGGTTCTATACTGGCTTATCTATTTTAAACGAAGCAGGTTTTGATCAAATCCAAACCTTCGAAACCCTAAAATCTGGTTATGGTGTGTATGATACCCGTTGGAGCCAGTTTTTAAATCAAGACCAACTTCAAAATTTTGTAGGAGTGTTTCATAGTACCATGGTAGGAGCTTCAGGAGCTATTATGGGAGTTTTGGTTGCTTTTGGTATGTTATATCCAGAGTCCAAGCTCATGCTAATATTTTTACCTGTGCCCATTAAAGCCAAGTATTTTATTCCAGGAATCATTGCTTTGGATTTAATTTCTGCCATTACTGGCCAATCCTTTTTCAGTCCTAGCAACACGGCTTATGTGGCTCACGTTGGAGGAGCTTTAACAGGGTTCCTGATTATGTGGTACTGGAAAAAAACGCAGTTTAATAAAAACCGTTGGGACTAAGTATGACAACACTTAACAAAGACATACAGGATAAATTACAAAATTTAAACGTGTTTGAAAAACTCATAGGAGTCAACCTCGTTGTTTTTTTTGTTGGATTGATAATTAAAGTGGTTTTTACCATAGGTTCCAGTCTTAGTTGGTTGGAACTGCCAAGTGAATTTATGGACTTTATTTTAAAACCATGGAGCCTTATCACTTACGGATTTACACATTACGATTTTTGGCACATACTCTTTAATATGCTATGGCTTTATTTTATTGGGCAAATGTTTATGAATTTGTTTTCAGTAAAAACAGGGTTGAATGTATATTTCTTGGGCATCATAACGGGAGGTTTGTTGTTTTTATTTGGTTATAATGTGTTTCCAGGGATTTTTGATGGCAGCAGCCGTTTGGTTGGAGCTTCAGCAGGAGTAAGGGCCTTGTTAATATTTCTCTGCGCTTACATGCCAACCATGGAAGTACGTTTTTTTACCTTCAATCTCAAACTTTGGTATATAGGTGTTGCCATTGTAGTTATAGATGTCTTAGGTCTTTTTGGTTTAAATGCTGGAGGTAACCTGGCTCATCTTGGTGGTGCCTTGTTAGGTTATGTTTATGCTGTACGGTTAAGAAAAGGGACAGATATAGGTAAAGGATTTGAAAAAATAATGGATGGATTTATGGGCTTGTTTAAAAAATCAAATAAATCGCCTTTAAAAACCGTTCATAGAAAAAAGTCTCAAAAGGTGGCTGGTTATTCCAAAGATGAATTTAATGAGTTCAATAAGCAGAAAAAAATAGACCTTATACTTGATAAAATAAGCAAAAGTGGTTATGATAGCCTAACCAAGGAAGAAAAAGAGTTTTTGTTCAAAGCAGGTAAATAATAAATTGCACCAATGAAAAACCTAAAGCTTTTCGATAAAATAATTTATATGGTTAATGCTTTAGTGGCTACCATGCTTTTGCTTTCTTATGTGCTTCCGTATTTTCCACCTAAAACTTTTGCCTTGCTTTCGGTTTTAAGTTTGGGAGTGCCATTCTTGATTTTAACCAATGTACTTTTTTTTATTTATTGGTTGATAAAATTAAAAAAACAACTCATTCTTTCCTTATTGGTTTTAACCATTGGGTATTTTACTTTAGGTTCATTTTATAAATTTTCATCTTCAGATGTGGAGCCGGAAACATCCGATTTGTCTGTTATGAATTACAATGTGCGCTTGTTTAATTTATACGAATGGATTCCGGAAAAGGGCATCGAGACCAAAATGGTGGACTTTATAAAAACGAAAGCACCAGACATTCTTAGTTTGCAGGAATACCATCCTCATAAAAACATCGATTTGTCTTTCTTTAAATATAAGTTTGAAAAGCTTTCAGGAACCAAAGCCAAATACGGACAGGCAATTTTCTCACAATACCCAATTATCAACTCAGGTTCTGTGGAGTTTCCCAATACTTCCAATAATGCCATTTTTGCAGATATTGTGATAGAAAAGGATACACTTAGAATTTACAATGTACACCTTCAGTCCCTGAAAATAGATGCCAATGTTGAAAAACTGAAACAAGAAGACTCTGATTGGATTTTAAAACGTGTGGAACAAACCTTTAAAATGCAACAGGTACAAACCGAAATGTTTTTAAAACACAAAGCCGACAGTCCTTACAAAATGATTATTTGTGGCGATTTCAATAATTCGGCGTATTCTTATGTGTACAAAGAAATAAAAGGGGAACTCAAAGACGCCTTTAAAATGGCAGGTAATGGCTTTGGGAGGACTTACGATTTTAAATTTTTCCCAATACGAATCGATTTTATTTTTGCTGAAAAACACTTTGAAGTAACCGATTTTAAAACTTTTGACAATAAGTTTTCAGACCATTATCCCATTTTGGCTACCTTTAAACTTCATCCATAATGTATTGATATGAACTGGATTTTATTAATTATCGCTGGCCTATTTGAAGTGGCTTTTGCTACTTGTTTGGGTAAAGCCAAAGAAACCTCTGGAACCGAAATGGTATATTGGTACCTAGGGTTTTTGGTATGTTTGGCCATAAGTATGTACTTGCTGGTGAAAGTGACACAGGAGCTTCCTATTGGCACTGCTTATGCAGTTTGGACAGGAATTGGAGCCGTTGGAACCGTACTTGTTGGGATTCTTGTTTTTAAAGAACCGGCAAGCTTTTGGCGTGTTTTCTTTTTAACTACCTTAATTGCTTCCATTATTGGTTTGAAATTTGTGTCCAATTAATCACATCATTAAGCAATCTACAATATCTGCCAAAATATGGATGATCAAGCCCAAACCTATCAACCTGGTTTTTTTTGGTATTAACAGTAACACATAGATTCCTATGGCATAATAAGTATGTAGTGGATGAAACTGGATGCTGCACCTGTTTGGATCAAACATGGGGTTGGCAAATATATGATCCAAATCTATTAACATCCCACTTATCATGATTAAGTACGCAATTTTCCATTGGGTTTTAAAGAATAGAAGCGCTACAGCTAGAGGCAATAAAAAATGTATGCCATAATGTAGAAAGGGTTGTAGCATTATAGGTGTTTGTATTGGTTTTCCAGGTAATTCAAGGCATTTGTGCCTTCGTTGAACAACAAGTCCAGAACGCTTAAATTTGAAAGGTATCCATGCTTCTCTTGAAATACTTGTGTGTAAGGGTCAAAATGAAAAGTAGGCTCCTTTCGTGCATTTGCCAGAAATCTAAAGTCCGTTTTGTCCGTTACGGTTTTCTGATAAACTTCGGTTTTGGAACTTTTGATTTCCATTTGCAAGCAATCGCAAATAACATCCAGGCACTTTAAGTTAAAATCTAGAAGATATTTTGCCTTGGTGGTAAACAAAGGTTGGAACTCGTCTTCATAAAACTCGAAAAATGGTGAGGTTCTATAAGCTGTTTCAAGGGATTTCCAGTGTACAGCTTGCCAGTTTTCAGCATTATGGATTTTTATATCTCTGTATTTTTGTCTTTCATTTTGTGAATGAATTATGGGAATGCTCAATTGCAACTTGCCATTGGCTCCATAAATATAGGCTCTATTTCTATAGGTTTGCTTCTGGTAATTATCATCCATTTCAAATATTACTTCATCAGCTTGAACCATGGCAGAAACATGGGCTATGTTTGGAA
Source organism: Xanthomarina gelatinilytica (assembly GCF_000348685.1). Classification (GTDB taxonomy): domain Bacteria; phylum Bacteroidota; class Bacteroidia; order Flavobacteriales; family Flavobacteriaceae; genus Xanthomarina; species Xanthomarina gelatinilytica. The sequence goes on from NZ_ANLA01000015.1 coordinate 145,833, forward strand.
GATATGTTGGATGGATAAGAGCCTTCATGTGTTACGTAGAATCATTGCCTTTAGTTAAATATCTTATTTACACAGCACAATTAGGTGTTTGCTTTTTTACGTTTTCTCCATTGAGCAAATCCAAACCAAGCTGCTAAAGCAATTAAAAAAGGAATTAAATAAGAGACAGGTTTACCACTACCATGGACGGTTGTAAAGAAACGTTCCCAACGTGGTTTTCCAAATCTATCCCAACTCATCCAGATAAAAACCGGTTTCCCTACCACATGATCGAATGGGACAAATCCCCATGATCTGGCATCTTGAGAATTATGACGATTGTCTCCCATCATCCAATAGTAATCTTTTTTAAAGGTATAGGTGTTGGCTACCTCACCATTAATATATATTTGGTTTCCTTTTATATCAAGAGTATTGTCTTCATATTCTGTAATAAGACGTTTGTACAATGGTAAAACTTCTAGATTTAAATTAATGGTGGCACCAGCCTCTGGAATGTAAATAGGCCCAAAAAAATCGTTGTTCCAATGGTAATTTGGATCGTGTGGAAACACACTTTTCTCTCGTTGTCCTGGTTCGCGTTTTAGGGATTCAATGTTTTTTACGTTGGGATGGTTTTTAAACTGACTTAAAGTTTCATCTGTTAAACCAGGAAAATAACTTAAGGAATAATCCTGATTGTATTGAGGTAAATCGGTTATACCATATCTTTTGGTTAAATGGTCGTTATTAAAAGGTCCATCGTTGGTTTCAATTTTATACGAAAACTGAAGTTTGGCTCTGTCAGGTAATTGGTTTTGTTCTCCATTTATATACACGTAGCCATCTCTTACTTCCAAAGAATCCCCTGGAATTCCAACAGCGCGTTTTACGTAATTGGTTTTTTTGTCGATAGGTTTGTAATGGTTTCTATCTGTATAGCGCATGTTTAGCATGGTATCCACAGGCCAGTTAAAGACCACAATGTCATTACGTTTTATTTTTTGAAACCCTGGTAACCTCAAATAAGGTAAAGACAATTTGTTTACAAAAGCTGTATTCTTTTTTTCTAAATGATCGTTATATAAATAAGATTTCTTTTTAATAAAAGGAATGGTGTCATGTACCATTGGAGCAGCAATGGTTGTCATTGGGACACGTGCTCCATAATGAAATTTACTTACAAATAGGAAATCCCCCACCAATAAGGATTTCTCTAAAGAGGAGGTTGGAATGGTGTAAGGTTGAATAAAATAGGTATGTACAATTGTTGCAGCCACAATAGCAAATAAAATGGAGCTAATCCAATCTCCTGCAGCAGTTTTAGGATGTAAACTTCTATCTTTTACATGTTCTATATCTAAGGCATAATTAAGGTAGTAATTATAAAAGCCTAAAGAGACAATAGCTAAAATGGTATCTGTTGTGGAGTTTTTGCCAAAACTTCTTGCAGTTTCTACCCAAACCACTGGAAACATAATTAAATTTACAATAGGTAAGAATAACAAAATGGTCCACCACCAAGGTCTATTGATTATTTTCATTAAAATAACAGCATTGTATACAGGAACAAAAGCTTCCCACGCTTGCCTGTCAGCTTTTAAGTATAATTTCCAAGTCCCAAGTCCATGAATTATTTGAATAACTATCAGGAAAATAAACAATTGCGTTAATGTCATAATTTGTGTTTTTGTTTTTTTATTAGTGCAAAATCACTAAAAAAAGTTACTTGTTTGTAAAGTGTTAACCAATATTTAACACATCTTTCATACTGAACACTCCAGTCTTGCCTAGAATCCATTCGGCAGCAACTACAGCTCCAAGGGCAAATCCCTCCCTGGTATGTGCAGTATGGGTAATGTTTATGGTGTCTGTATTGCTTTTGTATTCTATACTATGTGTGCCAGGCACATTTGCTATGCGTTTGGCAGTTATAGGGATGGTTTGCTTTTTATTTTGGTTTAACAGCCATTTGTTGTATTCGTCATGTTGCGATATAATCCCTTCTGCTAAGGTAATGGCAGTGCCACTAGGCGCATCGAGCTTTTCGGTATGATGAATTTCTTCAATGGATACATGATATTGTTTTAGTTGGCTCATCATTTTTGCCAAATGTTTGTTCAATTCAAAAAAAATGTTGACACCTAAGCTAAAATTGGAAGCGTATATGAAAGCGCCATTGTTTTCCTTGCAAAGTTTTATGGCATGTTCATAATTGTCCAGCCAACCAGTTGTTCCGGAAATAACTGGAACCCCAAGTTTTAAGCATTTTGCTATGTTGAAAAAAGCAGCTTTTGGGACACTAAAATCTATGGCAACATCTGCTTGGTTAATATCGTAACCTTCTTCTTCGTTGGTTTTTATCACTATTTCATGCCCACGTTCCAAAGCAATTTTTTCAATTGTTTGTCCCATTTTACCATAGCCAAGTAATGCAATTTTCATGTTTTTTTAAAATTTGAAATTTAATGTTAGACCCAGGTCTCCTGTGTTGTCAAACTCGTTAAGTTTATAGTGTGGTTTCAGCGATAGGTTATCGTCTACATTATATTGAAGTAAATGCGCATCTACATTGGCATCTATAATATTTAAAGCGTAAATGGCAAGTGTAACCAGTAAGGAAATTTCCCTGTTTCTGCCAAATTGTTTTTGGGCTTCTTCCAAGCCATCAGTTGTAACGGTTCCATAAAATTCGTCGTCTTCAAATCCAGCCAAACGCCTTTTATAGGCATCTCTATAACGGTTGTATTCTTTGTTGTTATCTATATAAAAATAAATACCAATACCCAATCCGGCATACACTATGGGGATTTTCCAATATTTTTTATTGTAAGCTTGACCCAGTCCTGGCAATACGGCAGAGTAGAAGGCAGCACGTGCTGGAGATAAAGGGTCTATAGGATCTTTGATTATAGAACCTGCTTCCACTGTCAACTCTTCGGTAGGAACGTTGTTGGGATTCTTTTTTTTATCTTCTTTTTGGTCCTCTTGGGCTACTGCCGAAAAACAAATGGCTAATAAAAATACAGCTAATATTAAAAATTTATTTGGCACTCTTTATTAGTTTTAAAATACGATTAAAATCTTCTTCGGAATGAAAAGGGATGGTAATGTTCCCTTTTCCATTTTTAGAAACTTTAACGTTGATTTTGTGTCCAAAGTATTCAGAAAAATCTTTAATCCCTTTTTTTATATATTTTGGGATTTCCTGTTTTTCTGGGACTTTAACCGTTTTATCACTTTGATAAGATTTAACCAAAGACTCTGTGTCTCTAACAGAAAGTTTATTGCTTATTATTTTTTCGTAAATATCAAGCTGAATGTTTTGGTCTTCAATGTTTATTATGGCTCTACCATGACCCATGGTAATGAAACCATCTCGCATGCCTGTTTGAATTATGGGATCCAGTTTTAATAACCGTAAATAATTGGCTATGGTGGAACGTTTTTTTCCTACACGTTCGCTCATTTGCTCTTGGGTTAAATTAATTTCGTCAATTAACCTTTGGTAAGACAGGGCAATTTCTATGGGATCTAAATCTTGACGTTGAATGTTCTCCACCAATGCCATTTCCAAGGATTCTTGATCGTTAGCAATGCGAATATATGCTGGAATGGTCTCTAAGCCTATCAGCTTGGATGCTCTAAAACGTCTTTCCCCTGAAACCAATTGGAATTTATTGAATTCTAATTTTCTTACGGTTATAGGTTGGATAACCCCTAATTCTTTTATGGAAGAAGCCAATTCCAAAAGTGTTTCCTCATTGAAATTGGTTCTAGGTTGGAACGGGTTTATCTCAATGGATTCAATATCCAATTCTACAATACTGCCTATTACTTTATCTGCATTTTTATCTTGAACAGACGATATGTCGTTACTGGGATCTTTTAACAGAGCCGACAAACCTCTTCCTAAAGCCTGTTTTTTTGTTGCCTTCGCCATTTTTAGGAGTTTTTGATAATAAGTTCTTTTGCCAAACTTAAATAATTAGTTGCACCTTTACTACTTGCATCATAGTTTATGATACTTTCACCATAACTAGGAGCTTCGCTTAAACGGACATTTCTTTGAATAATGGTCTGGAAAACCATATCGTTAAAATGTTTTTGTACCTCTTCAACCACTTGATTCGATAAGCGCAAACGGGAATCGTACATGGTCAATAATAAGCCTTCAATGTCCAGGGTTTGATTGTGTATTTTCTGAACACTTTTTATGGTGTTTAAAAGCTTTCCCAGACCTTCCAAAGCAAAATATTCACATTGTATTGGAATAATCACGGAATCGGAAGCTGTTAAAGCATTTAAAGTTAATAAGCCCAAAGAAGGTGCGCAATCTATTAAAATAAAATCGTAATCGTCTTTAATGTCCTGCAATGCTTTTTTAAGCATATACTCACGTTCATCTTTGTCTACTAATTCTATTTCTATGGCCACTAAATCTATATGCGATGGAATCACGTCTAGATTTGGTGAACTGGTTTTTAAAATAGCGTCTTTGGCATTGTTAGTATGTTCTAACAATTGGTAGGTCCCAACGTCTATTGTATCTACATCTAATCCTAATCCAGAAGTAGCATTGGCTTGTGGATCTGCATCTATTAAAAGTACCTTTTTTTCAAGCACACCTAAAGAAGCAGCTAAATTAACCGAAGTTGTTGTTTTTCCAACACCACCTTTCTGATTAGCAATTGCTATGATTTTACCCATTAATTGATTTGGTTTTTTGTAACGGTAAAAATACAATTATTTGTGAGTTTAAAAAACGGAACTTGTTAACAAAAAAAGTCGCTTGTTAAAGCGACTTTCATAATAAGGATTGTTTGTATTAATAATTAAAACACATACGTTGCTTTCAATTGAAAACCAGACATCTTGTAATTGCTTTCTATTCGGCTTAGGTTGTCGGTAGAAACAAGCTCAAATTCATTTTCAGGTTGATACATTATATTGAAATCAATTTTTTGATTCCCTAAATGAATATAAGTTCCTACATTCAAATTTAAAGCAAGCTTGTTTGTAGACTCAAAATCTATTCTTTGGGCACCAAAAACAGCTTCTTGGGCAGTAACATCAGACATGGAATTAAAAATAAAACCACCATTAAATCCAAAATAAGGGCTAAAAGTTTTGTTGATGTTATTGAATGTATATCGAGCACCAACCATGGTATTGATATATGATAACTTAGATTTTAAAATTATGGAATTCTCATTGGAGTTGAATTCTTTTGGAAAAGAATAATCCACTGAAATTAGAAACCCTAATCGCTTCTCTAACATATTTGTGTTAAAATATACTTGAGCTCCAATTACAGGAGTACCGTATTGGTTGGAAACACCAGGAGATAAATCATCAAATTTTGTGTTTAAAAAACCATAGCCAACATTAATGCCAATTTCTAAAAACTCTGAAGGCGCATTTGCAAGGGTTATAATGTTTTCTGCAAATTGTGTGTCATCGCTTAAAACACAAGAGTTATAAGTCTCTACCACAGATTTAAGAACGCTAATACTAATGGAATTGTTTTTGTTGTAAGCTTCCTCTTGTGCAGCTTTGCACTTGTTAACAAATACAGATAAAGTGGCATAGTCATATCTGTTTAAGGTTGTTTGATCAATAATAACTTTTGAAATTTCCCTTAAACCATTTTCATCATTTTCCAAAAAATAATGGGCTCCACTTTTGTAAAGTGATAATGAACCAACAATAACTTCTTCTAAAAGATACAAGTTTTTTTTGTATTGTTTGGTAACGTGTTTGGTAGTGTTCTCTTTTACGCTAACAATGTCAGTTAAATGGTATATGGTTTTATTGTCATCAGCATTTTTAACTTCAACGCCAATAATGTAGTCTTCAGCATTGTTTTCAAATTTAACTTTTTCAAATTGTTTGGTAGAGCCATCTTTAAAATAAATGGTTGTGGAATTGTTGTTTTGAGCAAAGAATAGGGTAGTGCTCAAAATAAAAAGTAAAATGATTGGGTGTTTCATGTTAATTTTTTTATTTTATGTTTTTAAAGTTTCAAAGATATTTAATCTATGAATTAATTACATGACATAAGTCATGTTTTTCTTATTGAGTGGCATTTATATTTGCACAGTAACAATTAAGATTAATTTATCCGATTTAAAATATCGAATTAATAAATCACTAAAATTTTATTCATGAAAACAACCCAAAAATCAAAAAGAAAATTAAAATTAGTAAAGCATTTAGCTTTACTAATAGCACCTATGTTTTTTGTAGCGTGCTTTAACGACAAAAAAGAGGAAGCTGAAAATGCTGCCGAAATTCCAGTAAATCAAGAGATGATTGCAGAATTAACAGCACCACCTCATGTGCCAACTCCTGTAGGAACAAGAAAAGCCAAAAAACTTATTGTTAAAATGGAAATTCTTGAAGAAGAAGGCGAAATGACAGATGGTGTAAAATATGTTTACTGGACCTTTGGAGGTAGTGTTCCAGGAAGCTTTATAAGAACCAGAGTTGGAGACGAAGTGGAGTTTCACTTACAGAACCACCCAGATAACAAATTACCTCACAATATCGATTTGCATGCTGTAACAGGTCCAGGAGGAGGAGCAGAATCTTCTTTTGTGGCTCCAGGTCACTCTAAGGTATTTTCATTTAAAACCTTAAATCCAGGGTTGTATGTTTATCATTGTGCAACAGCGCCAGTTGGTATGCATATTGCAAACGGTATGTATGGTCTTATTTTAGTAGAGCCTGCAGGTGGTTTGCCTAAAGTTGATAAAGAATACTATATCATGCAAGGCGATTTTTATACAAAAGGAGCCAATGGGGAAAGAGGTTTACAGCCTTTCGACATGCAAAAAGCAGTTGATGAGCACGCTGATTACGTTGTGTTTAACGGTAAAGTAGGAGCCTTGACAGGAGATAATGCCATTACAGCTAAAGTTGGAGAGACAGTAAGATTGTTTGTTGGTAATGGTGGACCAAACCTTGTATCTTCATTCCATGTTATTGGTGAAATTTTCGACAAAGTACACGTAGAAGGTGGCGACATGATTAACGAAAATGTGCAAACCACGCTTATTCCTGCTGGTGGAGCAGCCATTGTGGAATTTAAGGTTGATGTTCCTGGAACTTTTATTTTGGTTGACCACTCAATTTTTAGAGCTTTTAATAAAGGGGCTTTAGCGATGTTAAAAGTAGAAGGGGAAGAAGACAAGAAAGTTTATTCTGGTGAAATTAGAGACGATATATATTTACCTGAAGGACCTGGTATCCAAACCATGCCTACAACCGATGAAATTGTAGCTTCTGAAGTTCCAGCAAAATCCTTCGAAGAACAAATGGAATTTGGTAAACAAGCCTATATGCAAACCTGTTTTGCTTGTCACCAAGGTGAAGGACAAGGGATTCCAAATGCTTTCCCTCCTTTAGCTAACTCAGATTATTTAAATGCTGATGTTAACAGAGCCATAGACATTGTATTAAACGGTTTAACTGGAGAAATTACTGTAAATGGTGAGAAATACAACAGTGTTATGACACGTCAGTCTCTGTCTTCAGATGAGGTTGCAAACGTATTGACCTATGTGTATAATTCCTGGGGCAATAATGGTACGGTTGTTACCAAAGAAATGGTAGAAAAAGTTAAAAATAAAAAATAATTAATTTTAAACCTTAAAACTTATAAAAATGAAAACCAAAGCCTTCAGTCTCATTATTTTTTGTTGTGTGTTTCAAACCTTCTTGTTCGCGCAAACTGAAGGCATGGTTTACATTGAAGGCAGCAGGTATTTACCTTTGTATGGTAGGGACTCTACAGTAGTGGAAGTAAACGATTTTAAAATGGATGTATATCCAGTAACCAACAAGGAATTTAAACAATTTGTTGAAAAATTTCCAAAATGGCAAAAATCAAAAGTCATTAAATTATTTGCCGATGATAGTTACCTAAGTAATTGGAAAAATGATTTAGAGTTGAAAGACACAGAAAATCCAGATAGTCCTGTTACTTATGTGTCTTGGTTTGCAGCCAAAGCTTATTGCGAATGTCAAGGTAAAAGATTACCCACAGTAGATGAATGGGAGTATGTAGCCATGGCTGATGAAACCACCAAAGATGCACGAGTAAAACTATCTTACAACGCTAAAATTCTATCTTGGTACGAAACACCACGTTCAAACGAAAACCTCATTGGCCAAACCCCTAAAAACATTTGGGGAGTTTACGACTTGCATGGATTGGTTTGGGAATGGACATTGGATTTCAATTCCGTGTTGATTACTGGTGAATCCAGAAAAGACGTTGATAAAGACAGTAATCTGTTTTGTGGAAGTGCATCAGTAAACGCAACAGATTTAATGAATTATGCTGCATTTATGCGTTATGCCATTAGAGGCAGTTTAAAAGCAAAATACGCTATGAAAAATCTTGGCTTTAGATGTGTTCAAGATGTAAACGAAAAAAAATAAATGAAACATCCATGACCAAAAATTTTGTCACACAGCGGAATGATTATATGGATGTTACATGTGACCTTTGAAAAACAATAAATATAAACACATGAAACATTTAAAAATAATTTTCCCTGTCCTTTTATTGATAATGACACTGTCATCCTGCAATTCCAATAAATCTGATCAAGCATCAGATGATATAGCGGTTTATCAATGCCCAATGAAATGTGAAGGAGAAAAAACATATCCTGAAGCAGGAAGTTGCCCTGTTTGCAAAATGGATTTGCAACCTATGGAAACTGAAAACTCAAAAGAGTTAAGCGATCAAGACATTTCAGAAGAATCCATTTTCAATTTAACCTCTAAATGGCATACTGAAGAAGGCAACGAGATTCAACTTGAAGATTTAAAAGGTAAAACCTTGGTAATGGTCATGATCTATACGTCTTGTAAGGCTGCCTGTCCAAGATTGGTGGCAGATATGCGAAATATTGAGGCTCAAATTCCAGAAGCCAATTTGGATGATTTGCGGTTTGTGCTGGTTAGTATCGATCCAAAAATAGATACACCAGAGCGATTAAAAGCTTTTGCAAAAGAAAACATGATGGATGGAGAACAGTGGACCTTTTTACAAGGTACAGAAAGTAGCGTTCAGGAATTTGCCAATGTTTTGGCTGTAAAATACAAGAAAATATCTCCCATAGATTTTTCTCATTCCAACATTATTAGTGTTTTTAATTCTCAAGGCGAATTGATCCATCAGCAAGAAGGTTTGGGAGTGGACAACAAAGAAACCGTTGAAGCCATTCTGCAATTAACTCAAGGGCAATCTTAAAACCTAAAACTATTGAAAGCGTTTTAAAACGCAAAAAATCTTTAAAATATTACAGATGAAAAAAATACTAGCAATCCTATGTATTGGACTAGGCATGACAAGTTATGCCCAAGAATTTGAGGTTTCGGCCGAATTGAAACCGAGATTTGAATATAGACACGGATATAAAACCCTAGCAGTGGATTCTGTGGATGCAGCAGCTTTTGTGTCCCAACGAACACGCTTAAACTTAGGATATAACAGCGAGACATTCAATGCCTATTTCAGCTTGCAAAACGTAAGGGTTTGGGGAGACGTTGCCACTTTGGCAACATCCGATAAAAATGGAACTGCCATTCACCAAGCTTGGGCTGAGGTTTTCTTGAACAAACAGTTTTCATTAAAGTTTGGACGTCAAGAGATTTCTTACGACGATCAACGAATATTTGGTAGTGTGGATTGGGCGCAACAAGCCAGAAGTCACGATGCCCTTATTGTAACCTACAAACCAAATGTAAACAACAGGATAGATTTAGGTTTGGCAATCAGTTCTGAAGATGAAACCTTGTTTGAAGCAGATTACACCGTAAATAACTATAAGTCGTTTCAATATGTATGGTATCATACCAATTTAAATGATTTTGGACTAAGTATTTTGGCACTAAACAATGGGTATGCTTTTTATGACGAAAACTACGAACAGCAAGTGGATTACAATCAAACCTTTGGTACACATGCAACTTATGGTAAAAACAAAATAAAAGCAGATGCCTCTTTTTATTTCCAAACAGGAAAAATTGCCGATAGGGATTTAAGTGCTTACAACGTAGCCCTAAATTTGCATTATGCAATAACACCGGAATTTAATGTAGGATTTGGTGGCGAGTATTTATCTGGAACAGATATGAATGCTACAAACAACAAGTTGGAGTCTTTTAACCCTTGGTATGGAACCAATCACAAATTTAATGGTTGGATGGATTATTTTTATGTAGGCAATCATATCAATAATGTTGGATTGCTGGATATAAATGCAACCATTGCGTACCAAAAAAATAAATTTTCGGCCAAACTGGTGCCACATTTCTTTTCTTCGGCAGCTACCATTGTAGATAGTACTGGAGACGAGTTAAGTAATGGTTTGGGCACAGAAATCGATATGGTTTTAGGCTATAAATTTTCCAAAGACATCCTTTTTCAAGTAGGTTATTCGCAAATGTTTGCTACCGAAAGTATGGAAGTGATTAAAGGAGGAGATAAAGACGCTACCAATAATTGGGCTTGGGCCATGATTTCGGTTAAACCATCTTTGTTTAAAACGTCTTTTAAGAAAGACGAGACAACAAACCCATAAAAATTTAATACTTATTGAAGTTTAAAACCGTAGGTTGATATTATTTCCAAAATTCATCTTCCAGATTGTCTTTAAAAGATTCTGGTTGATGAATTTTTTCTATGTGAAGCAATTGCTCTTCACTTGCAACTTTTTGTATTTCAGGAAACAGTACACGTTCTTCAAACCTAATGTGTTGTTCCAGTTCTTCTTCAATTTTGCTAAGGGTTTTGGGATTGGCTTCCGTTTCAGAAAACAAACGTCTTAAACGTCTGTGTTCTGCCAAGGCACGTTTTATCAATTCGTTATCACTTTTCAAAATAGAGAAAATATAATTTTCTTCCATTTCAAAATGTGGTGTTAAATGTGTTTCAAAAAACCAATCCGCATAAATTTTCATGCGTTTAGGATCTATATTCTTGTTAAAACCATTTCTAATCTTCCAGGATAATAACAACCCATGGTGATGCTCTCTGCTTAATGGCTGTAACGCTTTATGTCTCTTTAAGGGTTTTGGTGTCATAATTATTAGGTTTTAAAATGTTTAATATAAGGCTTAAAATACCCAATGGCAACAACAAGCTGCTTATAAATAGCAGCAGGTAATACTTTGGTATCAAACCAGCTCCAAAGTAAAACAAGCCTCCTTGTACAATTAAAATAAGTTCTGTAAGTACAAAGCCCAAAACAAAAACGTACATGCCTATGGTAAGGGTTTTATTGAGTTTCACCAATTTGGTTTGAAGGATATATGCAAACAAAAATCCAGAAATAACACCCAACATAGTTAAGTGAATAAAACCTATAACCAAATTTCTATGTTGAAAGGCAGTATTGGATATATCTGGAATTAAAGACAAGGTTTGCAGACCTATTTTCAAAATGAAACAAAACATGGCGAATTGGAACATAAATCTGATGAGTTTGTGACTTTGTTTCAAAACAATTTTAAAAGGAGCCTTTATAAGTTTTATGAAAATAAGTAAAGCTGCTATTTGCAATACAACTCCCAACCCATTTAGCCATAACAAAACAGCATGTGGCACAAACCAATTTACAGGTAGTGCAAAGGTAAGGATGGTTGAGGCAATCAATAATTTAAAAAAACGTTGAAATTGTTTTGAGTCTGTAAGTTGAAGTTTATGAAAAAAGATAGCCAAAACGGATATCAAAAACCAACCATTAAACTGAAAATGTAAAAAAAACTGGATGGCAATTTGATAAAAAGCAGAAGCTTGACCCAAAAGACCAACAGCTGGACCCAAACACCAAACACCTATGGTAGAAATGAGCATGAATAGAAGTGATGCCTTGAGCAAAAGTTTGGAGGTTGTGGATTGGGTTTTGTGATTTTTCCAAATAAGACGTACAAAATAATAACTGCAAAAAATATGGAGTGTGGAAAATGTAATGGAAATGGCTGCATATCCTTGAAACGGAAAGCTTAATAACATACCAACCACAGCAATTTGGGTCACCCAAAAAAGGGTATTGTATACCGGTTTTTTATTGGGAATAAAATAACGAACAAATAAAGTGTAAATCATTAAATATACCCAGCCCAACATGGCTACATGTGAATGTGCATGCGTTAAAAACCTATAGTTGATAGAAATTGGGAATAGGTAGGTATAGCGAAGGGCCAATCCTAAGATGGCAGCAATAAAAAAATTAATTAAGCAAGTAAAAACGAGCTTTTTGGGCATAAGGTTAAATTAATAGTTTGGGTAAAAGTAATGAATAAAAAAACACTTCTCTTGTATAAAAAACTACATGAACATAAATTTTCTCCTCAACAAATTTAAAACTATAATTAATTACTCGAGAAGTGTTTTTGATAAACAACCATTACTAACATTAAACTATTTTATATATATTTTAAAATCGAGGAGCCCTTGGGGAAAAGGCTCCCAGATTTAATTTAGAAAATATAATTGCTATTAATCATTCTTAAAGAAACGCTTTCTCTAATTTTGCAGCTTCAGGGAATAATATGTTATTTTCTAAATGGATATGCAAGTGTAAATCTTTTTCAAATTCGTCCAGCATCGCAAACGTAACTCTATAGGTATTGCAAGCATCTGCAGGAGGATTGTAATTGTTTGTCAATTCGGCAATTTGTCTAAAACGTTCCCCTTCATTGTCATGCTCTTGCATCATCATGGCAATAGGGTTTTCAACAGTGCCAAATTGTGGTGCTAAAATGGCTCCTTTGTCTATTTGTGCTTTAACCATTTTTTTAATGAATGGGAATAATATCAACTCCTCTTTTTTCATATGAGCTGCCAATTCCCCAGCAGAAGCTGTAAACAATTCGTTTATTTTAAACAGTTCTGGGTGTCTTTCTCCATGAACCTTGCAAAGTTTGTCTAAAAACTGACGTAGTATAGGGATTTTTTCTTCCACATATCTGTGATGTTTTTTCTCTATATATTCAGCCAATAGGTCCAAAGGCCAGGATTTGTAATCTATGGATTGGTTTGTGTTGGCAGTCAACACTTTGTCCAGTTCATTCAAAAGTTCGTTGCTGTCAATATTGTTTTTGGTGCAAACCTCTTCTATGGTTCTGTGCCCTTTACAGCAAAAATCTATGCCATATTTCGAGAATACGCCTGCAGTTCTGTAATCTTCGGCAACATACTGTCCTATTTGTTTTTGAGTTTCTTTTCTTAATGTTTCCATAATCAATTTATTCGGATGTTTTTATCCTATTTGTAATCAAATTTTTTTAAGTCTTTAAAAAAGCGACACCAGATTTTATATCTAGGGCCAACTCTTCTAAGTTGGTATTTTCCAACATGTATTTTAATTCGTCCCTAACCGATTTAAACTTATCATGTACAGGACATGGATGTTCTTCATCACAAGTATGTAAGCCCAAACCACAGCCTCTATAAATGCTGTCGCCATCAATGGCATTTACAATTTGAGATAATTTAATGCTTGATATGGCATGTTTGTCTATCTCAAAGCCACCATAGGCGCCTTTTACAGAATTTATAATGCTATGTCTCGCCAGGTCTTGTAAAATTTTAGCTGTAAATGCTTCTGGTGAATTAATTTCCTTGGCAATAGCTTTAAGGCTTACCCTCTTACCTTCATAAGAGTTTAGCGCTATAAAAATAGACGCTTTAATACCATATTCGCATGCTTTGGAAAACATATATTAGTTTTTATTTGGTACAAATGTATGACAAAATCTTAATACGGACAAATTTATCCGAATTAAATTATGTTAAATTTTTTTAAATCCAATGTTAGGCTTTTCAATTCTTAAAATAAGGTTAATTACTAAGGAATAGTTTGAGATATATCTTTTATTGGTTATGTTAGCAGTGTCATACTTTTAGGGTTTTTTAAAATGATTATTTCTAAATTTAAACATATCATTTGTATACAGATTACATTAAACGGTGTTTTAACAGACACGTTTAGTTTTTTTAATAAAGTATCCTTTAGAAAATCCAAAATTATCTTCCTGAATTAAGTAGCACCAGCGAGTGTGCTCTAACACCTTATTTTAATCCAATAACATATCAAGTCTTGGCACTATGCCTTGATGGTTACTCGCTTAGGATAAATTTTAAACAATAAGGTTATGGTCATTAATATATTAATAATAATCCTTTAAATAATACTAAGATGGCAAGAGGAAAAAATTTAAAAGCGCCAAAAACTGATTTAAAAGAAAAAAGGCAAGAAAAAATTTTAAAGAAATTGGAAGAAAAGAAAATGCGTAAACGCAGATAACGATAGTTCGATCAACAAGTTCATGAAAATTGAAATGTTGAATTTTTTAGTTAAGTGTAATAACCCCTTGAATTGCCATGTTCAAGGGGTTTTATTTTTTATTGGCACGAATCATAGCTTCCAGCTGGTCCCACATTTGTTGAGGGATTTCTTCTAGAAGATTGAATTGTCCAGCTCCTTTTAGCCACTCGCCACCATCAATGGTAATTACTTCGCCATTTACATAGCTGGAAAAATCGGAAACCAAATATGCTGCCAGATTGGCAAGCTCCTGATGTTCTCCCACACGATTTAAAGGTACTTTTTTAGTCATATCAAATTTCTCTTTAAGATCTCCAGGTAAAAGTCTGTCCCATGCTCCCTTTGTAGGGAAAGGTCCTGGTGCAATGGCATTAAAACGCATGCCATATTTTGCCCATTCCACAGCTAGACTTCTGGTCATGGCCAATACACCAGCTTTTGCTGTGGCACTGGGAACCACATAAGCAGAACCTGTCCAAGCATAGGTTGTAACAATATTTAAAACTACTGTGTTGGTGTGTTTGCTGTCTATCCAGTGTTTTCCAAAAGCTAAGGTGCAATTTTTGGTCCCTTTTAAAACAATGTCTATAACCGTATCAAAGGCATTTGCAGACAGACGCTCTGTAGGACTGATAAAATTTCCTGCAGCATTGTTCAATAAAATATCTACTTTTCCAAAGCTTTCAAGAACTTGGTTGAGCATGTGTTCCACTTGGTCGTAATGCCTGACATCGCATTGGATAGCTAGACAAGTACCACTAGTTTCTGTTTCCAATTCTTTAGCAGTTGCCTGTAGTTTCTCTAAATTCCTGGAGGTAATGGCAACTTGTGCACCAAGTTCCAAAAAATATTTGGTCATTGCTTTTCCAAGACCAGAGCCACCTCCTGTAACTACGATGGTTTTTCCTTTTAAAGCGTTATCGCGAAGCATTTTTGCTGTGTGGCTCATGATTTAATGGGTTTTTAATTTTTATTGCAATACAAGTATTCATAAACAGTGAAGAAACAATCACAGTTTTCTGAAAATGCATCCAAACAGAATAATTAATCTATCAAAATATCTAATATTTGTATGGCTGCATCGCTTATCTTAGTTCCAGGGCCAAAAACAGCTACAGCACCAGCATCAAACAAATATTGGTAATCTTGCTTTGGGATTACACCTCCAACAACTACCATAATATCGTCTCTACCATATTTTTTTAGTGCTTCTATAACTTGTGGCACAAGGGTTTTGTGTCCGGCAGCCAAAGAGGACACGCCAAGAATGTGCACATCATTTTCCACAGCCTGTTTGGCTGCTTCTTCTGGAGTTTGGAAAAGAGGACCAATATCCACATCAAAACCAACATCTGCGTACCCTGTAGCCACTACTTTGGCACCTCTATCGTGGCCATCTTGACCCATTTTCGCAATCATGATTCGTGGTCTTCTACCATCTTGCTCGGCAAATGTGTCTGCCAATTGTTTGGCTTTGCTAAATGAGTCGTCGTTTTTAATTTCTTTGCTATACACTCCAGAAAAAGATTTTATTTGAGCCTTGTAACGTCCGAAAACTGTTTCTAAAGCATCGCTAATTTCACCTAAAGTAGCTCTTTCACGAGCAGCTTCTATGGCTAAAGCTAATAAATTATTTTCTCCTGAACGAGCAGCTTGAGTTAAATTTGATAAGGTTTGTTTTACTTTTTTGGAATCTCTTTTAGCTTTAATGGTGTTTAATCGTTCTATTTGAGAATTTCTAACCGTTTGATTGTCTACCTCTAGAGTGGAAATAGGGTCTTCCTTTGCTAATCTATATTTATTGACTCCTACAATAATATCTTCTCCAGAATCAATTCTTGCTTGTTTTCTTGCGGCAGCTTCTTCAATTCTAAGCTTTGGGATTCCAGCTTCAATGGCCTTGGTCATGCCACCAAGCTCTTCTACTTCTTCAATAAGCTCCCAAGCTTTTTGGGTAATATCATGTGTTAATTTTTCAACATAGTAACTGCCAGCCCAAGGATCTACGGTTTTGGTGATTTTGGTTTCTTCTTGTAAAAATATTTGTGTGTTTCTGGCAATTCTGGCAGAAAAATCCGTTGGTAAAGCTATGGCTTCGTCCAAGGCATTGGTATGCAAGGATTGGGTGCCACCAAAAGCAGCTGCAGCTGCTTCAATACAGGTTCTAGCAACATTGTTGAATGGATCCTGCTCTGTTAAACTCCAACCACTTGTTTGGCAATGGGTTCTTAAAGCTAAGGATTTGGAGTTTTTTGGATGAAACTGTTTTACCAGTTTGGCCCAAAGCATTCTGGCAGCTCTCATTTTGGCAATTTCCATAAAATGATTCATTCCTATAGCCCAAAAAAATGATAGTCTAGGAGCAAAGGTGTCAATATCCATGCCTGCTTCCAAACCTTTTCGAATATATTCCAGACCATCTGCCAAGGTATAGGCCAATTCAATATCGCAAGTGGCACCAGCTTCCTGCATATGATAGCCTGAAATACTGATACTATTGAATTTTGGCATGTGCTTGCTGGTGTATTCAAAAATATCCGAAATGATTTTCATGGATGGTGTAGGAGGATAGATGTAGGTATTACGTACCATAAACTCCTTTAAAATATCGTTTTGAATGGTTCCGGCAAGTTGTTCTGGAGAAACGCCTTGCTCTTCGGCAGCCACAATGTAAAATGCCATAATAGGTAATACAGCCCCATTCATGGTCATGGAAACCGACATTTTATCCAAGGGAATTTGGTCGAAAAGAATTTTCATATCCTCAACCGAGTCGATGGCCACACCAGCTTTACCAACATCTCCAACCACACGTTCATGATCTGAATCGTAGCCTCTATGCGTTGCCAAATCAAAAGCAACGGATAAGCCTTTTTGGCCTGCAGCCAGATTTCGTCTATAAAAAGCATTGCTTTCTTCAGCTGTTGAAAAACCTGCATATTGACGAATGGTCCAAGGTCTTCGAACAAACATCGTGCTGTAAGGTCCACGTAAAAAAGGCGCTATTCCAGCTGCAAAATTTAAATGTTCCAATTCGCTTAAATCTTCTTTGGAATAGGTGGATTTTACATCAATATTTTCAGCCGTGTTAAAGGTGGTGTTGGAGGTAGCCTTTTCGTTTTTAGAAGCTTTTTTTAGTGTGATATGTTGAATGTTTTTTCTAGACATATTGGTTGGATATCAAATTCTTAACCTTTTTTTTCGCTGTTTAAGATCACGTTTTGAGGTGTGCCTTTTACGGCTTTGTTTGTATTGGCCTTGTCTGTTTCAGGTTTTTCGGTTACTGTTGTTGGGTCTACTTGAAACAAACGAGCATAGAATAGGTCCAACGCAATATAAGCAGCCATGTATCTATCGTCGTGAGCATTTTTCACATGTTTAATTAGTGGTGCACCAAATAAATCTGGGCGCATGCTGTTTGTGGAAACCAAGGCATTGAATGTGGTTTGTAGGTCTTTGTTTTTGAAATTGCTTGATACGCATTTAAAAATATCAGCATTATAATTAATGCTGTTGTCTGCATTCCAAAGATCCTTATCTTGTTTTAAGGCTTCAAAAACCTCCATGGTATGTGGAGATACTATGTCTTGGTAATTAACCCTATTTGCTATGGCATCTCTGGTGAAAAAGGAGTAAGATCTGCGTAAATCTTTGTTTTGGGGATTGTATTTATTGGTAATATCATCTTCAAAAGAAAGTAAAGCCTCAAAATACAATTTGGTGTCTAAATTATCGCAAACTAAAATATTTTCTTTGTCGGCATATTTGTAATTGGTAAACGAAGCCGATTCATTTTTACAGTTAAAAAGCGTGAAGCATAATGCAATAATTGAAAATTTTAATAGTGTTTTGCTCATCATTTTAATTTTAAATTGTTAATTATTCGGTTTTTAGTCTGTTTTGTTCTAAGTTTTCAGCCAATCTTTTTTCTATAATGGGCTCCAAAAGTGTTTTTCGTGGATTTGTTTTTACAAACGGATACAATTCCAATTCGTGTTTCATTTTGTCATTTGGGTTGGGATGTTTATTGGTTCCCAACAAAATCTCTTCGCCATTATTGAATTGGTTCTGTTCTCTTTCGGCACTTTCCTTTATTTTCCTTTGGATGATGCCTTCTTTCAATTGTTTTAAAAACCCTCCATTGGCTTCAATATCTTTAAATAATTCCAGGGCTTTTTCAGCCAATTGCTGAGTGAGGCTTTCAATATAATAAGCGCCATCTGCTGGATTGTTTACTTTGTCGAAATAACTTTCATGTTTTAAAACCAATAGCTGATTTCTTGAAATCCTACTGCCAAACTCATTGTCTTTATGGTATATGGCATCGTAAGCCAAATTGTTAATAAAATTTGAACCTCCTAAAATGGCACTCATGCATTCGGTTGTGGTTCGGAGCAGATTGGTATTGTAATCGTATAGTGTTTTATTGCGTTTGGTTGGTGTTGAAAATATCAGGCACTCGGTTGGTATGTTGTATTCCAAAGCCAATGTTTCCCATAAAACCCTTAAGGCCCTTAGCTTTGCAATTTCAAAGAAATAATTGGTGCCCAAGGAAACATTGAAAATTACTTGAAGGGATTGCCTCGTTTCTTTTGCAACAATATCAAGATGATTTAAATATTCGTTAACATGAGCCATGGCATAAGCCAATTGCTGCACCATGGTTGCACCAGCGTTTTGGTATAAGGAAGCATCCACGCTCAAGGTTGCCGTTGTGTTTACTATGGTGTCCAATTGTTTTTGGTCTTCCTGCAAGTTTGCATACCAATTACCTGTTTTGGCCAGATTTCCTATAATATCTGTAAGGATAAAGGTGTTTTTTGTTGAAGTTTTTTCGGTAAGTATCTGCACATAAGAAGCAGATAAAAACTGAAGTTCAAAAAACAGTTTTGTGTTATTTAAATCAATGTTTTTTAACAGGGTTTCAATTGAAATGTCTTCGGAAGGGATGATGAATTTTAGACTTTCCGTCCCTTTATTCAACAGCTCTTGTGCTTTGGCATTGGACTTTTCCACATCTGCGACAAAAATGGTTTCACAAATGTTCCATTGTGTAGCTTTGGATGACGAAACATTGGGAAGGGAAGAAAACTCATCGGCATGATAAAATGGTTTTACATCAATTCCTTCATTCGATTTCCAGATTAAGGTGTCGTTATAATCGGCACCTTTTAAATCTGCTTGAATTTTTTGTTTCCATTCTTTGGATGAAACGTCGCTAAATTCCTCAAATAATTTTTTACTCATTTTTCTTTGCTTTAGCTAGGCTGTCTTGATATTCAATAATGAATATTTCTTCATTGTCCTTTTTCATGTAATATTTTTCGCGAGCCAATTTTTCCACACCTTCTTCTGTGCTTAATTCTTTAATGGCTTTACGGTCTTTTATAATTTCGTTTTTATAAAATTCTTTTTCGGCTTCCAGTTCTTCAATATCAGAGTTTAACTCGTTGTGAATTAACCAGGAATTAGCATCGAAAAAAAACATCCAAACAGCAAACACCACGAGTATTAAAACAAAAATGTTTTTAAAGGGTTTTAAGTATTTGCTTTGTTTTTTTGCCATTATACTAAACGATGGTTAATGATGGTTTTAACAATGTCTATAGCCACTGTATTGTATTTATTATTTGGTATAATAATATCAGCATATTCCTTCATGGGCTCAATAAACTGCTGATGCATGGGTTTTAAGGTGTTTTGATATCTAGAAAGAACTTCTTCTATATCGCGACCTCTTTCGGTAATATCACGTTTTAACCTTCTTATTAATCGTTCATCACTATCTGCATGAACAAATATTTTTATGTCGAACATGTCCCTTAATTCAGGATTTGTTAGTATTAAAATACCTTCAACAATCATTACTTTTCTGGGATGTGTTAAAATGGTGTCTCCAGTTCTGTTGTGTTTTATAAAGGAATATACAGGTTGATGAATGTCGTTTCCTTTTCTTAATTCTTTTAAATGGCTTTCCAGTAATTCAAAATCTATGGAACGAGGATGGTCAAAATTAATTTTTACACGTTCATCAAAACTTAAGTGGGACGTGTCTTTATAATATGAGTCTTGTGAAATCACACCAACTTCCCCTTCAGGTAATTGGTTTAAAATTTGATTGACCACTGTGGTTTTTCCACAGCCTGTTCCACCTGCAATTCCTATAATTAGCATGAATATGTATTTTATTTAAAGCACAAATTTAGTTATTTACATTGGAAATACGAGAGGTATTTACGAAACTTACAGGACACTATTTTTAATTTTCAGGTAATAGCTTTACAATGCCTAAATTCTCTATTCCAACATAGATATAGCCATCTGGACCTTGTTCAAGGGAACGAACGCGACCAAGGCCTTCTAAAATTTTTTCTTCTTTAATTACTTTCTTTCCATCCAAAACACACCTGCTTACATATTGAAATTTTAAGGAGCCAACCAGTAAGTTGCCTTTCCATTCGGGATACACACTACTGGAAATAAAAGCCATTCCACTAGGAGCAATGGAAGGTACCCAATAATGAATAGGAGGTTCAATTCCTGGCAAGGTGGTGTAGTCTGAAATTTTAGTGCCAACATAATTAACGCCGTAAGACACTTTTGGCCAACCGTAATTTTCACCAGCTTTTATAATGTTAATCTCGTCGCCACCTTTTGGGCCATGCTCATGAGACCAGATTTCTCCAGTCTCTGGATGAATTTTCATACCTTGAGGATTTCGGTTACCATAGGTGTAAATGGCTTTTTTGGCATTTGGGGTATTGTAAAATGGATTATTTTCTGGAATGCGACCATCATCAAAAAGCCTGTAAACCTTTCCACCATCTCTAGTAAGGTCCTGAGGATTAATGTCTTCTTCGCCTCTGTCTCCAATGGTAAAATACAAATAGCCTTCTTTATCAAACACGATTCTTGAGCCAAAATGATAGCCTACAGAAGTGTTTGGGTTGGCTTTATAAAGCAGTTCCTTGTTTATAAGTTGGTTGTCTTTTAATTGTGCTCTAATTATGGCAGTGTTGCAACCTTCTTCTTCACCTTCGGGAGACGCATAGGAAAAATAAATCCAACCGTTGTTTTTATAGTCAGGATGTAATTCAATATCCATAAAGCCACCTTGACCAAGAAGTTCAATTTCAGGAAGCCCTTCAATAAGGGTTTTTTTCCCATCTTTGAAATGAATCAACTCACCCTTTTTTTCAGTAATCAACATGGCGTTGTCTGGTAAAAAGGCAAAACCCCAAGGAATGTTCAATTCAGGGACTATAATTTGGTATGTATCTTTGGAAGCCGGTTCTTTTTTTGCTTGCGCACAAGCTAAGATGCTGATAAAACAAATAAGAATGTAAAGCGAATGACGAATTTTCATGTTTATAAGGTTTAATCCATAAATTTAAAAAATAAAAGTTGTTTGTTGTTAAAGAAAAGCTATATATTTGCACCTCAAAATTTAGATAACCAATTCGGGGTGTAGCCCCTCGACATTGCTCGGGGTAAACCACACTACGAATTTTACATTTTTCGGGGTGTAGCGTAGCCCGGTTATCGCGCCGCGTTTGGGACGCGGAGGTCGCAGGTTCGAATCCTGCCACCCCGACTTAATAAGCCAAAAAATCATTTGATATTTTGGCTTATTTTTTTGGAAAGCAATTTGTTTGCTTTGACAAACAAAACAATCAAAGGTTCCAAAAATTCTTATGCAAAGAATTGGTATTATAAAAAAATGTTATTTCCTATTGTTCCAAGCGCAGCCAAAAACTATATAGTATCCAAAATCGTGATTGGGCCAAACCACATCTATTCCCATTCTAATTTTAAACTTCCTTGCAATTAAATACCTAAACCCAGTTCCGTAATTATACATCAATACAGGTTGGAATTAGTCGTTTTCTTCAACAGCCTTAGCTAAGAACCAAAACCCTTTAAACTCCACCTTGTGGTAAATTCAAAACATTGTTCTGTTTCCATTACATAGGTGGATTTGCCTTGATATCGCATTTTTGGTACACCTCGTAGATTTATATAAGGATCTGTGTAAAAAGGAGCATCCTTGAATTGCATTTCTGAAGCAAGTCGCAGTCCGCTAACCAATTTAGGTGTAAACTGATGGTAATACAATGCAGAAATTTCCAAATTTCCAAACGTATAATCGCTTCCTGTCCAATTGGCATTAAAATGATAGGTTGTGTTTATTAAAAATCCTTTATCAGGATTAAAAATATTGTCTCTGTTATCAAACTCCACTACAAGTCCAGGGCTGCTTAAAATACTTTTCAATGACTTTTATTCAACAAAATCTGGAAGTGTTTCAAATTGAAGGAAAATACAATCCTTTATAGGATTCAATAAAAAATCACTGTAATCCAATTTATTGTCCAAAGAATCCCTGAGGGTTTTTTTTTGGTTTGGTAGATTGTGCATAACTTGAAAATGCAAAAACCAGAGTTGTGATTATTACCAAAACACATTTTAAAATTCTCATACTTCCGTTCATGTTTAAAATAAAAGTAGGTATATTTTTTATGTAATTAAAAAATAGAATGTTTTTTTAAGGTATTACGTTAATATTTTAATAACAGTTGTTAGTTTTATGGTATTCCGGGTAATAATTGGTAGTTTTGCTCAAATTATTAAAAAACACAATTTTATGAGTCATGTAAAAGAGAATGATACGGTTAAAGTTCATTACACAGGAAAATTAAGTAACGGTCAAGTGTTTGACAGTTCTTTGGATAGAGATCCTTTAGAGTTTACACTTGGTCAAGGTATGTTGATTCCTGGTTTTGAAAAAGCTGTATTGGATATGAAGGTAGCCGATAAGAAAACAGTTGTTATTGCCAAAGAAGAAGCATATGGTGACGTTAGGAAGGAGTTGTTCCACGAAGTGAAAAAAGAACAATTACCTCAAGATATGGCACCGGAAGTAGGTATGGGATTAGCATCAAAAAATCCAGATGGATCTGAAAATCAGTTTCGAGTGGTTGCTGTAAATGAAGATCATATTATTGTTGATGGAAACCACCCTTTGGCTGGTCAAGATTTAACTTTTGAATTGGAATTGGTTGAAATAAAATAACAGTTATCCAACATAACCACAAAGCCTGGGAAAACCCAGGCTTTTTTTATGCCTAAATGTTAAATTATTTATAATTACTGCCTTAAATTGAAAAATCTATGGTATTATATATTAAATCAACGTGCCGAACTGGTTAAAAGTCAAGGACTTTTAGTAAATTGCATATGTAGATGATACCAATTTGGTATTTAGATTTGTTAGAGAGAAAATCTCACAGATTACTAAAATTATTAACTAAAAAAATTAAATGATCATGGGAAAAGAAAGTAGTACATTATTGGGAATATTGGCAGGAACTGCCATAGGAGCCACTTTAGGAATTTTGTTTGCACCAGACAAGGGTTCTAAAACCAGACAAAGAATAGCCGATGAAGCTGCAGCTGCCAGAGATAGAGTGTCTGAAGAAGCACATCACTTAAGGGACAAGGTGGCTCATTCGGTTTCCAGTAAAAAAGAAACCTTGGATGAGCAATTGGAAACTATAGTAAGCAATGTAAGCCATAAGACAGAAGACGTAATTACTTCTTTGGAAAAAAAATTAAGCGAACTAAAAGCTAAAAACAAAAAGTACCAAAAATCTTAATTTGAATGAACCTTTTTGAATCTATAAACAATACATCTGGCAAGATGGCAGATGCAGGAGAAATTTATGTAAAAAAATCACAAGAATACATTAAATTAAAAGTATTCCAACAGATTAGTATTTCTGTAAGTTTTTTTGCAAAAGCCCTTATTATTGGAGGTTTGCTATTTGTCGGATTGTTTTTCTTGGCATTTGCACTGGCTTTGGCTTTAGGCGAATGGCTTGACAGCTTGGCCTTGGGATATTTAATAGTTGCTGCCATTTTTTTAATTGTAACAGCTGTAGTATATTACAACAGAGCTTTTATTAACAATAAAATTATTAAAAGTCTATCTTCTAAATTTTTTGACACCTAACACATGAAACAATATCACTCTTTTGAAGACATAGAAACAGATTTAAAACGTCTGGATTTGGAAAGACATATTGCTTGGGAAGAAATGAAACTTATAAAAAGTGAATTTCAAGAAGAATTAAAACCAGCAAATTGGTTACAAACTGCACTTAAAATAGCAGGAAAATATGGCTTGTTTTTACTTACTAAGCGTATTTTTAAATAAAACTTATTTCAACAAAGGATAAAAAGGAATCGTTAAATGGTTCCTTTTTAATTTTAAAGTAACTACAGACTTATTTATGTTTTAATATATGCAACTATGGTAAAACTTTACATCATAGGAATCAGTATTTTACTGGTTGCCATAATAGCCAATGCAGTAGCCATTAAAATTGGGCTTAAATCCTGGTACGATTTTATACAGTTGTTGAGTGACATAGGGTTAAGCGCTTTTAGGGAGCTAAACCTGTGGGATTATTTTTGGTTGTTTTTAGGGTATCCTTTAACCTTGGGGTTGGGTTATTTATTGGGAGCCAAACTTTATGCTATTTTCTTTTGAATGAAAGAATGAAGATTTACTCTTAATAACACTTTACGTTTTTTATAAAAATTAAAATTTCAGAAACCACATAATGAGATCATAGGTTTTTGATTTTTAAGGATTTGAGCTAATATTTGAATTTTTTGAGTCAGTCCTTAAAGAGTCAATTAAATATCTTTGAGTGAAACTTAAAAACAATACAATTATGAAGACTCTTAAAACATTTATGGCAGTATGCCTTCTATTTATAACATTAGGTGTCACTGCTCAAAACGACAAAGACAAAGAAGTAATGGCGCATGCCGACAAGGCAAAAGCAGCATTATTGGAAAAAGATCCAGGACTGGAGAAATTTTTTGACAGTGCCTCAGGCTATGTTATTTTTCCTACCATAGGAAAAGGAGCACTGGTTATTGGAGGTGCTATGGGTAATGGTGTGGTGTATGAAAACGGAAACGCCATTGGGATGGCCAACATTAAAAAACTAAGTGTAGGGCTTCAAGCTGGAGGACAAGCATTAACTGAGGTTATCTTTTTTGAAACAGATGAAGCATTGGAAAAGTTCAAGGAAGGAAATTTTGAATTTGCAGCTCAAGTTTCTGCAGTGGTTGCAGACAAAGGGGTTTCTGAAGACGCGAATTATAGCGACAATGTTATTGTGTTTGCTATGCCAAAAGCAGGTTTAATGGCCGACACTTCGGTTGGAGGACAGAAATTTGAATACCATCCATTCAAATAATACAACAAAAAACTATAAATATAAAAGGTTGGCTATTGGTCAGCCTTTTTTTTTATAAATTTAATTGAGTTAAGTAAAAGTTGTTTTCAGTTAACCTAATAAGGGATATCATAATAGATTTATATCATGACAGAAGCAAACACAAAAACATTTAAAATACAGGACTTGCCTTCATTGATTGTGGATACCTATAAGGCTTGGGATGCCAGTGACCCTTTTAGGTTGAGTGCTGTAGTGGCCTATTACGCCGTACTTTCCATGCCTGGACTATTGGTTATCATTATTAATTTGGTAGGTTCTGTTTGGGGAGTTGAAATCGTTCAAGGAAAATTAACCGATGAAATATCCAGTGCCTTGGGACGTGATGCAGCCGAATCCATTCAGACCATGATGATAGAAACACAAAATGAAAACAAAAGCACCATGGCAACTATTCTGGGTATTGCAACCTTGATTTATGGTGCTACAGGAGTTTTTTATCATCTACAATTGTCATTAAATCAAATTTGGCAAGTTGGCTCAGAAAATTCAATGACTTTTTTAAAAATGCTATGGAGCAGAGCCAGAAGTTTTGCTTTTATTTTGGCCATGGGTTTTTTATTGCTGATTAGTTTTTTAATTACTGCCGCTATTTCGGTTTTAACAGATTACATTCAAAGCTTGTTCCCAGATTTAATAGTTTACATTGCTTTTGTCATGGATTTTATTGTTTCCGTTGGGATTATAACGGTGTTATTTGCCATGATTTTTAAATTTTTGCCCGATGCTAAAATTAGATGGAAAACGGTATGGATTGGTGCTGTTATTACTTCGGTATTGTTTGTTTTAGGAAAATTTTTGTTGGGTCTCTATTTTGGTGAAGCCAATCCAGGTTCTACTTATGGTGCAGCAGGTACCATTGTATTGATACTGCTTTGGGTTTCTTATTCTTGCTTAATTTTATTTTTTGGTGCCCAATTTACTTGGGTCTATGCAGAACGTTATGGTTTGGGAATCCAGCCTAGTTCAAAAAAGGAAAAACTAAAGGCATAATCTTAACATGTTTTTATTTATTTATTTTCAAATCCAAATATCCAAAAACCAAGTTTATAATTATAACCAATAAGGTAAGGACTATAAGTTCAAAAAACATGGAAGTGGCAGCCAAACATCCTGCACCTGCACTGCACCAAACCGTTGCAGCTGTTGTTAATCCTTTTATGGTGTCCTTTTTCTGTAATATCACACCACCTCCTAAAAAACCAATTCCTGTAACCACTTGACTTAGTACACGTGTTATGTCTGCGTAATCCTCACCTTGAAATTTAAGGGATATCAAAACATATACTGCAGCACCAATGGCTACCAATGCATTTGTTTTTAAACCAGCACTTTTGCCTTTATATTCTCTTTCCAAACCAATAAGAAGACCCGAAACTGTGGCTATGCCAATCTTTATGGAAAAATCCAAAACCTCTTTTGCTTCAAAAGTAAATAACTCAGATATCATATTCTTTTAGTTTAAAAAAAAACACCTCTAATTGTGTGTTAGAGGTATTTATTTGGGGTTGGTATTAAAGGTTACAAGTAACTCTTACCAGTTTTCAATTTCATTTTTCAATTTTTCTTTGGTCTTTCCAGTTTTTTCTTGAAGTTTACCTAACATTTCGTCAAATTTACCTTCAGAATAGGTTAAATCGTCGTCGGTAAGCTTACCGTATTTTTGTTTAAATTCACCTTTAACCTGTTTCCATTTTCCTTCTAATTGATCTTTGTTCATGATGTATGTTTTTTTAAAAATTAATATTATTTTAATAGTCACAATTTAGGCATACTTAACCTGTGTTATTGACTCAAAAAAATAATTTGTTGCACCAATTAAAATAGGAGTGTAAGATAGGAGTGTATTTTTTTTGAGAGCAACATTTTTTTGGATTGTGTTAAACATACTAAATGCATTTAATCATATTTGATTGATTTTGTGTCAGTCATTTAAAAAATTAAATTAATATAGATTATGGACATTCCAAGTATTAAAAACGAAGACCAATACGAAGCCTTAAGAGACAAAGGTTACAGTAAACAAAAAGCAGCCAGAATTGCCAATTCCCCTAATTCCGGTAAAAAAGGAGGAAAGGCTAAACCCTATGAAGAATGGACTAAAGAAGCGCTGTATGAACAAGCCAAACAGGTAGATATCAAGGGACGTTCTAAAATGGACAAACAAGAACTTATTCATGCCTTAAGGAACAACTAAAAACCAATCAACTTATAACTACTAAACCATAACCATGATCAACGCTAAAATAATACGCCAAATTTTTTTACTTCTATTAATCGTTTTAATAGGAGTCCTTATTTTTAGGGAAATGACACCTTATTTTTCTGGTGTGTTGGGAGCCATAACCTTGTATGTTTTGCTTAAAAGAAGCATGGTCAAGTTGGTCAATAAAGGCTGGAACCCGAATTTAGCTGCCGTATCATTAATGGTCCTGTCATTTTTTTCCATTTTAATTCCCATAGCTGGAGCTGTATTGATGCTGGGAAACAAAATTGGGAAAGCGGCAAACAATTCCGAAAAGGTAACGCGAGCCATAAAAACACAATTGGTCGAACTGGAAAGCCGTTTAGGATATGATTTAACTTCCCAGATTGATGCTTCAGCCATTTCCAGTTGGCTTTCCGAAAATTTGCAGAACTTTGCAGGTGGTACATTTAATACAGCCATAGCCATAGCCATTATGTACTTTCTATTGTTTTACATGTTAACCAATAGAAAACAGCTTAAAGAATCTTTAATGGAATACATTCCTATTAGTAAAGACAATTTAAAAATATTGGGAAAAGAAACCAGGGAAATGGTACGTGCCAACGCCATTGGCATTCCTTTGGTAGCAATTGCACAAGGAATTGTTGCATTGATTGGTTTTTTGATTTTTGGTATAGAAAGCCCTTTCTTTTGGGCCATAATTGTTACCATTGGCTCCATGATTCCCTTTGTAGGAAACCTTTTGGGTACCATTCCGGTGTTTATTTTAACCATCTCCAATGGAGATACGTTTCAAGCTTGGGGAATTTTAATCTACGGAATAGTGGTTGTGGGTTCTACCGATAATTTAATCCGTTTATACGTGCTTCAAAAACTGGATAATGTGCATCCATTGATTACTTTAATAGGAGTAATTGTCGGGATTCCGTTATTTGGGTTTATAGGCTTGATTTTCGGACCTTTATTGGTTAGTTTGTCACTGATAATCGTTCGTATATATAAAAAGGAGTATGCGCCAAACGAAAAAGATCGACTATAATTGATTAGCCATAAAGGCTCTGTTATTGAATTTTTTTCACAAAAAATACCACTCAAACCTTAATTGCATCAAAATTTTTTTGTTTACGGTTAAGCATTGTTCCATGTAATAAATAATT
Source organism: Xanthomarina gelatinilytica (assembly GCF_000348685.1). Classification (GTDB taxonomy): domain Bacteria; phylum Bacteroidota; class Bacteroidia; order Flavobacteriales; family Flavobacteriaceae; genus Xanthomarina; species Xanthomarina gelatinilytica. Next base: position 174,841 of record NZ_ANLA01000015.1, read on the forward strand.
TGCAGTATAAATTTAAGTTATGATGAATGTAGCAGAACAAATAAGATTGGAAAACATAGCAGACACCGAATATGAAATATTCGCATTGTTAAAACAAAGATACAGTCCAAGGACTTTTAAAAAGGAATCTATAAAAAGCAGACACCTCAATCAGCTTTTTGAGGCAGTACGTTGGTCTGCAAGTTCCAATAATTTGCAACCATGGCGTTTTATTTATGCCGAAAAAGGAACGGAAGCCTATAAAAAAATTTACAACTGTTTAAGCGATTTCAACAAATCCTGGACAGACAATGCACCAGTTTTAATGCTCACTGCTTATAAAGAAAAAACTAAAGATGGTAAAGATAACTTTCACGCTTTGCACGATTTGGGCTTGAGTATGGGGTCTTTAACCGTTCAAGCGCAATATTTGGGAATAGCTGTTCACCATATGGCAGGAGTGGACTGGCAAAAGGCACAAAAAGAATTTAACGTTCCTGAAGGATATCATATCTCAACAGCTGTTGCCTTGGGATATTATGGTGGCGATTTGGAAGACCTTCCAGAAGATTTGCAAGAACAGGAAACTGCCAAGCGCAATAGGGTTTCACAAGAGGAATTTGCTTTTAAGGAAACATGGAATCCAAAAGAAAAATAATCAAACAATAAAAAAAGAAATTATGAAGATAGGAATAATAGGAAGTGGAAATATAGGAGGAAATTTAGGGAAACATTGGGCAAAAGCAGGACATGACGTGCTGTTTAGCTCCAGGCATCCAGAGGAACTTAACGATTTGGCTCGTGAAGCTGGCAACAATGCAAAAGCAGTTAGCGTAACCGAAGCCTTTGAAGCCAATGCTGATGCTTATTTGCTGGCAACTCCATTTAAAGCCATCGATAAAATTTCAGAATTGTATGCTGGCGAATATGGCAACAAAGTGATTATAGATGCTACCAATCCATATCCTGAACGAGATGGCGAGATGGCTCAAGAAGTAAGGAATGCCAATTACAATGCAACCGAATATACAGCTATGAAATTCAATACGGCAAAAACAGTAAAAGCTTTTAATACCATAAAAGCTGAAGATTTGCGCGATCGTGCGTTTAGGGAGTATGATAAATTATCTGTGCCTTTTGCAGCTCAAGACGAGGAAAGCAAAGCTGTGGGACAACAGCTTATAGAAGATATAGGTTTCGATGCCTTTTACATAGGAAATTTAAGCGATACCAACATCATGGATCCAGATCAGGCAATTTATGGAAAAGCAGTGGAGGTTGGAAAATTAAAAGAATTGGTAGATGCTACAAGAATTCATTAGGAATCAAATGAATTTCAAAATATTTTAAAACTATCTCTGCCCAAAACCTCATGTTAATTTATTAATTTTAAAGAAACAGGAACACCTAACACTAATAAACTAACAGATGAGCTTGGAAATAATCTTAATGTTTACAGTACTACTTCTTACAGTAGTACTTTTTATGTTTGAGATTTTTCCAATGGACAAAATTGCCTTTTTCATTATTGTATTACTTATTTTACTTGGCTTGGTAACACCAGAAGAAGGTATTAGTGGGTTTTCAAACAGTGCTACCATTGCTGTATTGGCTCTCATGATTTTGGCTATTGCTATGGAAGAAAATGGAGTCATCAGCTGGTTGACTTCTGGAATGAGCAAAGTCAAGTCCTTGCCAGTTTTTGTTATGGCACCTATTTTTATGTTTGTAGCTGCAGGCATTTCGGCCTTTATAAGTACCACAGCAGTTGTGATAGTGTTTATAAAAATGATCAATCAGCTTTCTGAAAAGTATCAAATTCCTCAATCCAAGCTGCTTTTGCCCATCTCTTTTGCTGGTATTTTAGGTGGCTCCTGTACTTTAATGGGAACTTCAACAAATTTAATAGTGAATTCGGTTTCTAAAAATTTAGGAGCTGAAAAATTGGGGTTTTTTGAATTTACGGAACTGGGTCTTATTTTTTTGGGAATTGCCATTGTGTATTTAACACTAACCTTGCGTTGGTTGCCTTGGGGAAAGAAACAGAATTTAAATAAAGATTATGAAATTGAAAACTACATCACTAGTGTGCGGGTCACACCTAACTCAAAATTGGTTGGAAAAAGAATTGATGATAGTTTTTTGCACGACAATCCTGAAGTCACACTGTTAAGGCTCACCAGAAACAACCACGCTCACAATTCTCCAGGAAAATACATCACGCTTAAAGCAGGAGACGAGTTGTTGTTAATGTGCGATCTTCAAAATTTATCGCGTATCAGTAAGTCAGAAAACATGAGCATCATTCATGAAAAAGAGCATTTAAATAAGCAACAAGACAAAACAGGTGCCAATACAAGTGAAATAGAACTGGAGGAAATGATTTTTGTGGAACTTCTTATGTTGCCAGGCGCATCGTTGTTGGGTAAAACATTAGGTAACCTTAGGGATTTTATGATACAGGATGCCATTCCCATTGCTATTAAAAAACGAAAAACCTTGGTAAATGTTAACGAAAGAATGATTCACAGTAGTAAAGACAAACTAACACTTAAAGCAGGCGATAGATTGTTGGTGGAAATATCCAAAGAAAAACTTTACGCTCTGGAAACGATGGAAAATGTAGTGGTTTTGCAACAATTGAATAAAATTGATAAAACCTCAAAAACAAAACGCTACTTTACGTTTTCTGTACTGTTATTGGTAATTGCATTGGCTGCTTCCGGTTTGTTGTCCATTATGGTAAGTGCCCTAACAGGGATCTGTTTGTTGTTGGTTACCAAAAATTTAAACCTGAACACGGTTTATAAAAAGGTAAATTGGCAAATATTTTTCTTGTTGGCAGGCATGATCCCTTTGGGTGTGGCCATGCACAATACAGGAACAGATATGTGGATTTCAGAAAAGTTGCTTGGTTTTTTACACAACCAACCAAACAATATCATTATTGGCACATTGTTTTTGGTTACCATGATAATGAGTGGTGTGGTTAGCAATAATGCAACTGCCATTATTATGACACCTATTGCCATTTCCTTGGCACATGGTATGGGACTGGATTTTAAACCGTTTATCCTGGCAGTTATGTTTGCTGCCAATTTTAGTTTTTTTACTCCAGTTGGTTATCAAACAAATGCTTTAATATATGGTATAGGTAATTATCGTTTTCAGCATTTTCTGTTTATAGGAGGCGTTCTCAGTCTCATATTATGGATAGTTGCCACCTTTTTATTAACCAAAATGTTATAAAATTTATAATTATGGATCAAAATTTTTCTATTGAAGAAGCTGTAAATAAATTGTGGGATAAAATGGATGGTTGGATGGAAGCCATTATATTGAAATTGCCAAACCTGGTTTTGGCTGTTTTAATCATGATTGTTTTTTATTTTATAGCTCGAGGTGTAAAGAAGTTGTTCAATAAATTCCTCTTAAATCGAATTAGCCAAAAATCCATTCAGGATATCATTTCCAAAATGATATTTGTAACCGTTATCTTATTTGGGTTTTTTATAGCGCTTGGCGTTATGGAGCTCAACAAGGTGTTAACCAGTATCCTTGCTGGAGCAGGAGTTGTTGGTTTGGCTGTTGGTTTGGCACTGCAAGGCACATTAAGCAATAGTTTTGGAGGTTTAATCCTTTCGTTTATGCCAAAATTAAAAATAAACGATTATATAGAGACAGACAGCGTTAAGGGTTTTGTGTCCGAAATCAGTTTAAGGAACATTGTACTGCGCAGACCAGATAACAATTACGTCATTATCCCAAATTCCAAGTTTGTGGATAACTCGTTTACCAATTATTCATTAAGTAAAAGAAGCCGGATTGCTGTTTCTTGTGGTGTAGGTTATGAGAGCAATTTACAAGAGGTGGAAGATTTGGTGGTTAAAATTATTTCTGAAAATTTTGAACAAAAAGAAGGAGAGGAAGTTGAATTTTTCTTTACCGAATTTGGTGACAGCTCCATTAATTTTATGACACGCTTTTGGATAGATATGGTAAAAAGCAAAGAAAAACACGCTGAAACACATAAAGCCATAAAACTTATAAAAAGTAATTTTGATAAACATGGCATTAACATTCCTTTTCCAATTCGCACCTTGGATTTCAGTAAAAACACCATGCGTATTGAGAACAACAACAGTTCTAAAAATCAACCGGAATAATTAAGGGATATTGAACCTCAATCCATTGCTTGTGTTTTCCCATACTTGGCTCCTTTAGGCTTTTTTAAGAAAGTTAAAAACTTGCTTTCTAAGCTTATTTATATCAAATAAATGGTATATCTTTAAAATCCTTTAAAAAAAATTAAGGACCTATTCATTCATTAATGACTTTATTTGTAAAATACGATTTGGATTTGCTCTGCAAAACGCTTTTAAAAGAACAGCTGGATGCTCAAGATATTTCCTATAGTCTGGGAAGTCTGGGAGAAATTCACATTGAAGGGAAACTATCGCCAGAAAAGCAGGAAAATTTAACAGCTGCTTTAAAAAAATATGGCATAGACATTTTATCCAAACAAAAAGTGTCTTTAATAGATAGAATAAAAAATGCCATAGACGATTATTTAAGGAATGAAGATTTCCGTACAGAAAAACTATCAACTTATCTATCCAATAAGTTGCATTATTCTTATGCGCATTTATCCACTGTTTTTTCAGAAAACACCTATATGTCTGTAGAAAACTATACCATTCTAAAAAAAATTGATTTGGCAAAAGAACTTATTTGCAATACCAATTTAACCCTTACGGAAATTGCTTTTCGTTTAGATTATAGTAGTGTGGCTCACTTATCCAGGCAATTTAAAAAAACAACAGGCTTGACACCTAGTGTTTTTCAAAGCATCATGAACAAGAAAAAAAACTAGCACAAACCATCTTATACTAATTAAATGAGTGATAATATACTTAACATAGCTTTAGCAGACGACGACGAGGACGACCGAATGCTATTTAGTGAAGCAATCAACGAAATAGAGATTAGAACAAAATTGTCGCTCTTTAACCATGGACAAGAGTTAATGGATTATTTAACCTTGCCCAACGTGGTATTGCCAAACCTTATTTTTTTGGACCTTAATATGCCAATTAAAAATGGACAACAGTGTTTAATGGAAATTCGTAACAATCCAAAACTTAAAGATTTGTGTGTTGCTATTTATTCTACTTCTTCTTCAGAAAAAGATATAGAAGAAACTTTTTTAAATGGGGCAAACATTTATGTAAATAAGCCCAATAACTTTAGTAAATTGCGGGAAGTGGTAGAGAAGGTGCTACAGCTAAATTGGCAATACCATACGTCCAATTTAAATAAAGAGACCTTTCTTTTCCGTATTTAAAGTTAAATGTTACCATGGATTTTAAGCACGTATATACATCTTCAAAAACGTATATAATTTTATTGATAGTTGCTTTGGGTTTGCTTGTGTTTACTGCAAGTATTACTTATCTGCAAATATTGAACATGCAAAAATCATCGGAACTGGTAAAGCATACCTTGCAGGTTTATAATGCCATAGGCGATCTAACAACCCATTATTCTCAAGCAGAATCAGAGGAATTTAGGGAAGAATTGCTAAAAACAGGAGGTGCTGGAATGGCTTTTAAAAATTATAGGGAAGAAGGCCAGACCATTCTTGATAGCTTAAAAACCCTAACCTCAGACAATAAAGAACAATTAGCGCGTTTAGAATCTTTTGAAGTTTTATTGGATAAGTTGTATACACAGCTGCAGCAGTTGGATACCGTGAATTTTAAAAACAGTGAGGAAGCTCTGTCTTACAGTCAGTCCCAGAAAATGAAAATAAATGGCACCTTGTACCATCTTCGGAATGCCAAAAACGAACTTCTGGCCTACGAACAGCGTTTAATGCAAGAACGCGAAGTTAATTATAATTCGCATAAATCCTTGGCTCCTTTAACCTTACTGGTGCTTACCTTTTTTGCCTTGTTGGTGTTTGTGCTTTCCTTTATCAGGATTTATAAAAACAAAAGACGCTTTAGAAAATCGGAGGCCTTTTTAAAAAACGTTCTGTCAACTACCGATAATGTTGTTAATTATTACGAACCCATTTTTAATAATAATAACGACATCATAGACTTTAAAATTCTCTATGCAAACGATTGTAACAGCGATTATTTTGGCTTGGAACCAGATGAAATGATTGGGGATTCTGTTTTAAATGTCTTTCCTTTTCTTTCGGAAAATGGCGAGTTTAACAAAATGAAACAGTGTTATCTTGAACAAACCAAAGAAATTTCCGATAGGCAAATAGTGGTTCAAGACTCCAATATGTGGTTTGAGTCCATTGTAACACCATTAGCAGATGGAATTTTGGAAACAGCTAGAAACACCACAGCAGAAGAAGAAGCCAAAGAAATTCAATTGGCATTTAAAAAGCGTTTGGAAAGCCAAAATTTAAGATTGTTGGACAACAGGGCGTTTTTAGGAAATATCTTTAAAAGTATCTCTCATGTAGTTATGCACTTTAAAAGCATTCGCAATACCAAGGGAGAGATTGTAGATTTCAAGATTTTATTTGTAAACGAAAGAATCAATCCAATTACAGGAGATCTTCCAGAAGAATTAAAAAACAAAAAAGTATCGAAGGTTTTTCCAGATATTTTTAAAAATGGTGTTTTTGAACATCTGGTAAACGCCATAGAGCTTAATAGACCTGAAGAATACGAAGTCCCTCACGAAAAAAATGGTAAAACCACTTGGTTTCGTGCAACAGCCATAAAATTAGGGGATGGCGTGACTGTTACCACAAGGGATATTACTGAAGAAAAAGAAAAAGCAAATCAGCTTATCAAGTTAAACGAACAGTTGGTTATAAGGAACTCCATTTTAACAGATGCCGAAAAAATAGCTAAAACTGGTAGTTTTTTATGGTATTTAGAATCTGATATTACCGAGATTTCTGATAATTTCTTTCAGATGTTGGGTTATAAAGCAAATGAATTTAAACCTTCGCCTGAAACCTATAAGAAATTCATTCATCCAGATGATTTGGAATTGGTGACCGAAAAAACAAAAAAATCCTTAACCACTTTAAAACCTAATGAATACACTTATCGTGTTGTTACAAAAAGTGGCCATGTTAAATATTTTAAAACCAATGGACAGTTTATAAACAAAGATGATGAAACAGTCATGATTGGTGTGGTCCAAGACGTGACCCAAAGTATAGAAGCCGAAGAGAAGTTGCGAAAAAGCAATTTGGAACTCCTGCAAAGCAATGCCGAATTGGAATCTTTTAATCGTGTGGCCAGTCATGATTTACAAGAACCACTCCGTAAAATTCAATTGTTTATTTCTAGGATTGAAGATAAAGAGTCCGATCGATTTTCCAATAAAAGTTTGGAATATTTTACGAAAGTAAAAAATGCTGGAAAGCGCATGCAATCACTAATTCAGAACTTATTAGCCTATTCCAGAATTGACAGCACTAAAACAGATTTTGAAACAGTGGACTTAAATCTGGTATTGGAAAAAGTATTGGACGATTTGGCTACCAACATTAATGAAACCCAAACAAGCGTTCATGCAGATGCTCTTCCGGAAATAAAAGGCGTCTTTTTTCAAATGGAGCAACTATTTGCAAATTTAATTTCCAATGCTATCAAATATAGAAGTAGCATTGAAACACCTGTAATCCATATTACTTCTGAAAAAATACATGCTGCCGATATTCCTGAAACATTTTTAAAAACAAGTAAACAATACCATAAAATTTCCGTCATGGACAATGGCATTGGTTTCGATGTTAAATATGCCGATAAGATTTTTGAAGTGTTCCAGCGTTTGCACCAAAAAAACGAATACTCAGGAACCGGAATAGGCTTGGCCATTTGCAAAAAAATTGTTGAAAACCATAACGGTTACATATTTGCCACAGCAAAACTGGGAACAGGAGCGCAATTCATTATGTATTTACCTGCATAAAAACTAATTCTTTTTAATTGTTTTTTATTCTTTTTTTCTCACCAAGACACCTTAAACAAGCATTTAGGTGACGTTTTAACACATTTTAACTTAAAATCCAATAGTTGTACAACACAATGCCAAAATTGTGTAATAGGGAAAGCTGCCTAAGTAACGATCTTTACTTTAAATAAAAATCAAACCATACTTTAAAACATAAACCCTATGAAAACTGCATATTTAGAATCAAATGTTATCAAGACCATGTTAGAACAAATGAAGACTAATTTTGGTGGTAAATTAACAAAGGAATTAAAAGAATATACTTTAGAGATCAATAATGATATAGGTAAAGGTATCATTAAAGGAATGTCACTTAAAGGAGGGATTTCGTATTTGGAATTTGATATGGTTTTTTATCACGATTTGGAGCTTTCCATCAATACACCCAACAAAAACCCTATATATTTCACCTATTGTTCAAAAGGAACCTTAACCCATAGTTTTGGACATAAAGGAGAAAAACGTTCTCTGGAAAGTTATCAAACAGGGATTTTGACCAGTAAGAGAAACGATGAAAACATCTTATATTTTACAAAAGATGAACAGTTGAAAACCACGTTGATTACAGTTCAAACCGGAAAAAAAGAGAACAATCCAGAAGTGGATGGTTTAAAGGCTAAATTGCGCGAAACGTTCTTTAAAGAGGAAGACTCTGGAAATTTTATCTACATAGGATCACATAATTTAAAAATTGCAGAAAAAATAGAACAACTAAATGCCATTTCTCAAAAAGGAATTGTAAGAAGTTTGTTAATTCAAGGTCTGGTACATGTTATTTTGGCCTTGGAGATTCAACAACATAAAGACGACCTTAAAAACCAAAATCTTCAAACAGGTTCTTTAACTCTTAGGGACATGGACACCATAAAAGAAGTGACACAATTTATAAACAACAATTCAGAATCTCAAATAACCATTTCGCAACTGTACAGTCAATTCGGGCTTTCACCATCAAAACTACAAGAAGGCTTTAAGTTAATGCATGGACACACAGTAACCGAATACATTAGGGAAGTACGTATTAAAAAAGCCGAAGAGCTTATTAAAAATACAGATATGAACATTTCTGAGGTGGTTTATACCATAGGATTGACAAGTAGAAGTTATTTTTCAAAAATTTTCAAGGAAAAATATAACTGTAGCCCAAAGGACTACAAGTTTGCACAACGTAGTATGGCAATTTCTGCCTAATTACCGATAGCGTTAAAACTTTTATTATTAGAATAAATGGTTTTAGAATGCTTGGTTTAACTTCATGCAAATTTAATGTATAATTAAAACCTAAAAATCATGATACGCAATTATGAAACCTGCATTCAAGCCTGTCAGCAGTGTTTGATAGATTGTCAAAACTGTTTAACTAAAATGGCACCAATGGAAAGCCACAATGCTTGTCCAAATTGCTGTGCCCAATGTATAGATGCTTGCTTAATGTGCATAAAGTTTATGGTTGCCGATAGTCCATTTACTAAAGAAGCATGCAAATTATGTGCAGACATTTGCAAATGGTGTGCAGAACAATGTCAGCAACACGAACACGATCATTGTCAAGTATGTGCTGCTTCTTGTTTAACATGTGCTGAAGCTTGTTATCAATATGCTGCATAAAACCTAAAGTTTAATATCAATAAAAACACAACAACATGAGTACTGTAAATTATAAAAAAGATACAAAAGGATTTCAAAAAATAAGAAGCCTTATCAACGAACCAAAAACGGTTATGTTGGCAACCAGATTGCACAAAGCACCTTTTGCTGTTTGTCCCATGACGCTTTTACAAATGGATGAACAAGGAGATTTGTGGTTTTTTACTTCTAAAGAAAGTGAGCACTTTACAAATATTGCCCACGACAACCGTGTCCAAATTTTATACACAGACGAACAAAACCAAACCTATATTTCCATTTACGGAAATGCCACACACATTGTGGATAAAACAAAGGTGGACGAATTATGGAATCCCATGCTCAACAATTGGTTTGAAGGAGGGAAACAAGATGCCAACCTCGCCTTGCTGAACGTTAATATGGAACAAGCTTATTACTGGGACTCCAAATTGCACAAATTGGTTTCTTTCTTTGAATTAATAGAAGGAGATACAGCAGATTTAGGCCAAAAAGGCTATGTTAATTTGCAAAGTTATTAATGCCACATAACACATATTTAAACTAAAAAAGCGCAACAAACGTTGCGCTTTTTTAATGCTCGTTAAAGAAATTGGTTGTTAACTTAAAACCATTTAAAATATAAGCCAGAGGCTACAACTGCAATGGCTAATAAAATTAAGGTTATTATGATAAATTTAGCACCAAACCTGGTTTTTTTATCATCTTGTAATAAATAATCTTTTCTGTCTGAATCTTCGTCTTTAATTATTGGCATATGTTATTTTTTAAAGGTTAATAAATACTGTTTTTCTGTTTACAAATTCATGGATACCTTCTTTTGAAAGTTCCCTTCCAAAACCAGAAGCTTTGGTGCCTCCAAAAGGTAATCTAGGATCCGATTTCACCAGTTCGTTTATAAAGAAGGCACCATCTGCAATCTCTATAATTTGTTTTCTGGCATCTTCAATATTTTGTGTAAAAACCATGGTTCCCAGACCAAATTTGGAATGAGAGGCCATTTTATAAGCATCTTCTTTTGTTTTCACCTTTATAATTGCAGCTACAGGTCCAAAGGTTTCTTCATCAAAAACAGGCATTCCTGGTTTGACATTTGTAAGAATGGTAGGCTCAAAATAGGCTTTATCTGTTTTGTTGCCTGTAATCACTTTTGCACCTTGACCTATGGATGTGTCAACTTGCTTTTTTAAGGTCTTAGCCAAATCTTCCCTGGCCAGAACACTCAATTCGGTATTTTTATCAGCAGGATCACCAATGTTAAGTTTCTTTACTTTGGCTTTAAATTTCTCTAGGAATTCCCCGTAAATGTCTTCAACAACTATAAAGCGTTTGGCAGCAATACAACTTTGTCCTGTATTTTGCATTCTGGCATGTACCATTGTGTCCAAATGCGCATCCAAATCTGCATCTGCAAGAACAATACAGGCATTATTGCCTCCAAGTTCCAAAACGGTTTTTTTAAGGTGTTTTCCTGCTGTTTCGGCAATATGCCTTCCAGCTTTTTCACTGCCAGTTAAGGATATAGCTTTAATTCTTGAGTCTGCTATAAGCTGGTCTATTTGTTCATGATCTGCAATAAGTGTTTGGAAACAGCCTTTTGGAAAACCACTTTCTTCAAATATTTCCTGGATGGCCAAAGCACAACCTGTAACATTGCTGGCGTGTTTTAAAAGTATCGTGTTTCCTGCTGTAACGGTAGGAATGGCAAAGCGCAATACTTGCCAAAAAGGATAATTCCAAGGCATGATGCCTAAAATACAACCCAACGGATCGAAACTGATAAAACTTTCTTCGGCATCGGTTTCTATAAGTTCATCTGCTAAAAAATCATCAGCATTTTTAGCGTAAAAATCCACTAAAAAACTGCATTTCTCTATTTCTGCCAGACTTTGGCTTATGGGTTTGCCCATTTCCTCAGTCATTAGTTCGGCAAATTTTTGTTTGTTTTTAAGCAGGTTTTTGGAAAGTGTCTTTAATAGAGTGGTACGTTCCTTAATGTCTGTCTGTTTCCATGTTTCAAAAGTGTTTTCTGAAAGTTCCAAACAAGCCTCTAGTTTCGATTTGGTAAACTCTTGATAATTTTTAATGCGATTCCCATTATAAGGATTAATGGTTTCAATTTTAGAAGGCATAATCTTGTTTTTTTAATGTGAATGTAAGATAGTTCTTAAATGGTTTTTCAAGTAACCTATTCAGTAAAACTATTAACTCTTTCACATATTTTGGTTTAGGTCAACATTTTAATTTTTAGCGTTAATGGAGCTGCTTGTTTTTTCTGAAATTTGAAGTATAACAAAAAAGTTTAACATAAAAATATACAATATCATGACAAATAACGGAAGTACAGGATTAGGAGTTTTAGTAGGAGCTGCAGCAGGAGCTGTTTTGGGAATCTTATTTGCTCCAGACAAAGGAAGTGTTACCAGACAACGTATTGCAGACCAAGCGCAGTTGCAAAAAGACAGATTGGCTTCTTCGGCGGCTGATTTAAGGGAAAAAATTGCAGATACCGTAAGTTCTGAAAAAAACACTTTGGAAAACAAGGTGGAAAGTATCGTGTCTGATGCTAGTTACAAAGCTGAAGATGTAATCTCTACTTTGGAAGCCAAACTTAAAGAATTGAAAGCAAAAAATAAAAAATATCAAAAAGCATCATAAACCATGAATGTTTTCCAATCTTTAGGAGAAACCACAGATAAAGCTACAGATATTGGTGAGGCTTATTTTAAAGCATCTCACCAATATCTTAAGTTAAAAGCATTCCAGCAATTAACCCTGTCGGTTAGTATGGTTGCTAAGTTAACAGCCATAAGCTTGTTTGTATTTCTCGGACTTATTTTTTGTGCTGTTGCAACAGCAATGGCCATAGGCAATGCTCTAGAAAACCTGCTTTTAGGATATCTTATAGTAGGACTTTTGTTTTTATTGATAGGTCTTGTTATATATTTAAAAAGAGCCTTTATAAATGCCATTGTAATAAAAAAAATAGGTGCGAAATTTTTCTCTTAACACAAACCATAAACAGTAAAGCATATTATGAAACCATTATATACCAATTTTGAACAGATTGAAACCGACTTAAGACGTTTTGATTTAGAACGTAAGGTTGCCTGGGAAGAATTGAAATTAATAAAAACAGAGTTTAAAGAAGATTTTAGACCCTATAATTGGGTGGAACCTATAATTAAAGGAGCCAGTAAATATGGCGTGTTTATGCTTTTAAGAAAACTTTTCACTAAACGCTGATGCCTATTTTTTGGATGATTCCATCAAACCATCATCCCATAACCATCAGTAAAAGTCTAACCTAAAAAAAAAAACACCAATAATGAACATTTTTGAAGCCATAAGGGAAGATCACGACAAGCAACGCGATCTATTGAGTAAATTGGTAGAAACATCTGGAGATTCCAATAAAAGGGATGCCCTTTTTAAAGCTGTTAAAAAACAGCTTCAGGTACATGCAGATGCCGAAGAGCGCCATTTTTACAAACCATTGATAAGTAGCGATATGATGCAGGACCATGCCAGACATGGTATTGCAGAACATCACGAAATAGACGAACTAATAGAGCAATTGGAGGAAACAGATTACGATTCTTCTGCTTGGTTAAAAATAGCAAAAGATTTAAAAGATAAAGTGGAACATCATTTGGAAGATGAGGAACATGCATTTTTTCAAATGGCAGGAAAAGTTTTTTCTGAAACTAAAAAATCCACCTTGGCTACAGAGTATCAAAAATATATGAAATCGCATTTGTAAAAACCATTACAGAACATTCAATAAAGTATGGAATGGCGTAAATTTTTGATTTTTACAGATACATACATGTTGCTTTCTGCCTATATATATTAAAGAATAGAACATGATGCTTTAAAAGCTTATAGATGTCAAACAGCAAGCATCTTTAAAGAAATTGCTCAAGAATTTAATACTTAATATTATGAAATCATACACAGAAGAAGTAGGAAACAAATTAAACGATTTGTTGGAAAAAAATTACGATGCCGAAAAAGGTTACAAAAAAGCTGCAGAACACACACAAAACACTGCTTTAAAAAACTTTTTTAACCGTAAGGCTGCAGAACGTTACAATTTTGGACATGAATTAAAATCGGAAATCCAAAATTTTGGAGAAACCCCTAAAAAAGGAGGAAGTGCCACAGGAGCAGCTCACAGAACCTGGATGGATGTAAAGGCTGTTTTCTCGGCAGATAACGAAGAATCCATGTTGGAAGAGGCCATTAGAGGAGAAAAAGCATCTGTGGAAGAATACAACGATGTGCTAAACGAAACCGGTTTACCTCCAACAACCAGAGACCTGGTGTTGAAACAAAAAAACACCATTACACAAGAGCTTAACACCATTAAGCGTTTGGAAGATTTAAAATAAAAATTCACAACCAGTAATTTATTGGTTACAAGAGACCTCAAAAAATGTTGAGGTCTCTTCTTGTTTTGCCACAAAGGGTTTTGCATATCCATTTTTTTTTGAGTTAAACAATATCTTGATACAGCAAACACCAATTAAAATAAATAACGACTTTTATAACATAGAAATTTGATAGTCAGGTTTCTAATTATTAACCATAAAAACACACATTATGTTACGTTGGACAATCACATTTATTATCATTGCAATTATTGCAGGAATATTAGGATTTGGTGGTATTGCTGGAGCAGCAGCTGGAATTGCTAAAATCTTATTCTTCATATTTATAGTTTTATTTATTGTTTCTTTAATCATGGGACGAAGAAAGTCCTAGAGGATCATTAAGTTCCTTAACATAAAAAAACGATAAGTATTTAAACAACTAATTTGGATTATCCAAATGGTAAATATGAATAAATCAAACACTATTGAAGACGTTGCAGAAGCAGGTAAAAACTACAGTTGAGAGACTGAAATGGAATTTACGGCTGTTAACGATGTTTGACAATAAATTAAACACTTATTTAGATTAGTTAGTTGGTTTGTAGTTAAAGGCAGATAGGCACACTTCAATACGCATATCTGCCTTTTTTAATTTAAAAAACATTAAAATCATGCAAGAAAGAAACGAATTAGACCTAATAAAAAAATATCAAGAAAAAGGCTACTCAAGTAATTTTAAATGTGAAGGTGGCTTACTGATGGAGCTTGAAACCAAAAAAAAGTATCAACCCAAACAGATCACTATAGAACGTGAACATAGATTTGAAGGTTTGAGCAATCCATCAGATATGTCCATTTTATATGTTATTAAAACAGACGATGGCTTGAAAGGAATGGTTACAGCCAATTATGGAGCCAATAGCGATACGGACATTGACGAATTTTTTAAAAACATTCCAAAAGAGAACGATTTATCCAATAAGGATATTTAAGGCTCCTATTCTTTGGAACGTGGATCCTCAGCTGTTTCTTCCTTTTCAATAAGCTTGGAAACTTTAGAAGGCGTTTCAATTAAATGGTAATTTTTGCCATCAACCAAAATGGGACAACGCAAGGTTTCCGGGTGTTTTTGGAGCACTTTTATCCAATCGTCTTTGTCCAGTGAAAGTCCAGAATCGTAATTATTGGTAAACTCAGGATGTTCTTGGTTTACCAATTTGGATAAAATGGTGTTTAAATTTTCTGAAATTTCTAACCATTGTGTTCCGGTAATTTTTGTTTTGGAAATGTCTATGGCCAATATTTTTTTATTGGAAGCAAGCGCAAAAGCGTATGCTTGTTTTCCAATGGATGTTTCCGGATGATAATACAGTATTAATTTCTTTTTGTCTGTTGCTATGGTTCCCATGATCGTATATTTTATAAAGTAAATCTACTTGTTATCAAGGATTTCTGCTAACTGTAAAAAATATAATCTTAATTCATTTAAAAAGAGTTAAAAAAAATGATAGAATTTTTAAAGCAAAACAAAAAAGCCATTTATGGAGGCTTGATCACCTTTATAATTATTGGTATTGGTGTTTTTTTACTGGGAAATATCTCAGGCTACGAAGCAAAACAGTTGTTGAACTCTTCCTTAATGGGAATCAACATGCTTTGCAACACCATTATTTTAGCTTCGGCAACCATTTTGGCCTTGCTTTTAACCCTGTTGGGAATAAGCTCTGGCACCAAATCCAAATTAAAAGACAGCCACTATCTGGAAGTCATGAGTATAGCAAAAATAGATACGTCCTTGTTTATAGTTACATTGGTATTGTTTCAGCTCTTTAATATTCCCATAACGGAATCGGACAATGTGCCAACCATCTGGTTCAAGGTTATTTATTGGGCAACCTTAATTATGTCTTCCATGTTAAGCGGTTTAATGGTTGTTGTTATTTTAATGCTTTACAACACAGTAAGTAATATAATTTTAATAGTGGGCTTAAAAAAAGATCATCCCTTACTTTCTGAAGACCAGGAAAAAGCCAAAGAAAACCAAAAGGAATTGGAGGAGAATAGCAATGCTTAAACCAAAAAAATAAAATTATCAAGAATAGGCTTTTATGAACACGCTTATATAAAATAAGCTTATGTGTTAATAATAACTTTTAATAAGTTTACTGAAAGGTTTCTTATAAAAATTCTACTTTTGTTATAAATAAATTACAATTCATTATGTCTGATACAATAGAGAGAGTTAAATGCTTAATTATAGGATCTGGACCTGCAGGTTACACTGCTGCCATTTATGCTGCCAGAGCGAATATGAAACCGGTTTTGTACCAAGGAACACAACCAGGAGGCCAATTGACAACAACCAATGAAGTTGAAAATTTTCCTGGTTACCCAGATGGTATTACAGGACCTGAAATGATGATTGAATTACAAAAACAAGCTGAACGTTTTGAGACAGATGTACGTGATGGTTGGGTTACCAAAGTGGATTTCTCTGGTGATATCCATAAAGTATGGGTAAACGACACCAAGGAAATACATTGCGATACAGTTATAATTTCAACTGGAGCTTCAGCAAAGTATTTAGGTTTGGATTCTGAACAGAAATATTTAAAACTTGGTGGAGGTGTTTCTGCTTGTGCAGTTTGCGATGGGTTCTTTTACAGAAATCAAGAAGTTGTAATTGTTGGAGCAGGAGATTCTGCTTGCGAAGAAGCTCATTACTTGTCCAAACTTTGTAAAAAAGTAACCATGTTGGTTAGACGTGACGAGTTTAGAGCCTCTAAAATTATGGCTGAAAGAGTAAAAAAAACGCCTAATATTGAAATTTTGTACAATACGGAAACCGAAGAAGTTTTAGGAGATGGACAAGTGGTAACTGGTGTTCGTGTGTTTAACAACAAAACCAACGAAAAACACGAGATTCCAGCTACAGGATTTTTTGTGGCTATAGGTCACAAACCAAATACAGATATTTTTAAAGACTATCTGGATATGGATGAAACAGGCTATATTATTAATGTACCAGGAACATCAAAAACCAATGTAGAAGGTGTGTTTGTGTCTGGAGATGCTGCAGACCATGTGTACAGACAGGCCATTACAGCAGCTGGAACAGGATGTATGGCAGCACTGGATGCTGAACGATGGTTGGCAGCTAAAGATGCCGATTTTGAAGTGGCTACATCCACGTACAATTAAAAACAAGCGATGTAAAGATCAATAAACATCCGAAAACTATTGTTTTCGGATTTTTTATTTTAGATGTTTTAAAATGAAGAAAACGGCATCTTAAAAATGTCATGCTCTTAATACAAGTTAAAAAACCATATCAATCCAATACAGACTGACATGGTTTTTTGTTTTTTGGTTGGTTCAGTGATATTTAATGTTTCTCTATGGACCCGGAAACACCATCGTTTTTTTCAATACTTTCTGGAGTTCCAACATAATGAATGTCTCCGCCACTGGAAGCCTTTGCTGTAAGTTTTTTTAAGGTGTTTACATTAATTTCGGCACCACTGGAAGCTTTTACTTGAGCGTTTATGGATTCTAGGTTGTCTGCTTCTATAGAGCTGCCACTGGAAGCATCTGCAATAAAGGTTTGGGTTTTTCCAGACAGCTCTAAATCGCTACCACTAGTTGCATGGCAAGAAACGGTTTCGGCCTCCACATGTAATTCCATATCGCTGCCACTACTGGTTTCCAGTTCTAAATGTATGGCTTTAATGGTATTGGTTGCAAACACATCACTACCACTTGTGGCTTTTATGGATTCAAGGTCTTTAAAATGTAGTAAGACTTTTTTAGAGGAAGATCTGCCTATGTTTTCTGTGGTTGAGATATACAGTACATTATTCTTAATGTTGGTGGTTATAATCTCATGAAGATTTTCGTCTGCCTCAACAGTTAACTTGTCGGAATCACTTTGTGTGAGATACACATCCAAACCTCGGCTTATTTTTACCGAATTGAAAGTGCCATCCAATGGTCTGTTTTTACTTATTACCTTGCCATTTCCATTGACTCCAAAATTAAAATTTCCGTCGAAATTGCACGACATCATTAAGATGGCTAGAATAACGGATACCAAAATTTTTGTTAGTGTGCTCATAATTGTTCGTTTTTTGATTTGCTCCCCAAAGTTTGTGCACTCTAAGGAGCTGTGATTGGTTTTGATATTTGTTGCTTTCAAAGATTCATTTTAAAAACAGGATATTAAAGAAATATATTCTGAACTGTAATTTTTTATAGATGAATTGATTAATTTCCATCTGATGTAATGTTAATACCGTTTTCGTCTATATCAACCCTTACACTTTCACTTTCAGCTTTCACACCTGTTTGGTTAATTTCCAGGCTGGAATCGTTGGATTTTATGTCTATGCCATTTTCGTTGATTTTAACCCTTGAGTTGCTGTTATTGACATCTACATCAATATTAAAATCCTCTGGGCAATCTTCGCACATAATGCCATCATCCATTATTTTAAGGTAATAACCTTCCATACCATTATCAAGAATATCGTTGTAATGACTGGTGTTTTTATGGAAACTGTAGGTGTTTTCGTCTGCAATTAAAGTCATGCCCTCTGGTAGGTACAAAATAATTTCTACTTGCTGATCGCTAAATTTATTTTGGTATTCGGTTGTTAAATAGGCATCAAGCTTTAACTCATTATCCTGTAATGAATAGTTGTAATGGATGTTTTTTGCTCGCTCTTTGGCTTGTTGGTAACTACTTCCTTCAGCATTTTTTTCAACGTGAATGGTTGCTAAACTATCTTTTGTGGATCTTACAATGAGCCTAATGTCTGAAGAAAAAATAATTTTTTCGTCATCTTCATTATAAACCAATTTAAAACCATTGTTTCTGTATATGCTTTTCTTATAAGCATCATTGCCATACATTTTCACCTTTAAAGTATCATTCGCTGTTATATTTAATGTGGTTTTCTCTGTGACGCTTGCATCAAAAGCGTGTTCACTTGCTTGTTTTACACCAATAACAATCAAACTTATAATTGCCAGGAACCAAATTCCCAACAAAGAGAATTTTGCAATGTTTCCAATGGATTTTAAGTTGTTCACCAATATTTTCAATCCCAAATAGAAAACAAAAAAGAATGGAATTCCTATGGCAAAGAACAGCAGTAATGATATTAGCCAAACAGGAGTGTTTGCAGCATTGGCAGCATCTATAAAGTCGAAACCAGGAACATTGATTATATCTGTGACACCTACTGTAAGAAAGCCTATAATCAACCCTATTAATGTAGAGGCACCTACAAGAATCAAGATAATTCCTATGAATTTTGCAAAAATATTCAGGAAAAACATCACAATGTCTCCTATGGCATCGAAAAACGATTTTGAACTGGATTTTATCTTGTTGCTTTGTTTGGATACATCAATGTTTTTTACTGTATCCGAAACGGTTTGGGTAACATTTTCAAATCCGTCTTTAATTTTTTTTTCAATGTTGCTAATGTTCACAGGCTCTCCTGTCATGGTTAGCTTATCGGCTGTTGTTACAGCTTCAGGTACTAAAATCCAGAAAAGTATGTAAATAAAGATAAAGGTACCACCAGAGCCTATGGCAAGCAAAATCCAAAGTAAACGTACCCAAAGAGCATCAATACCTAAATAGTGTCCAAGACCGGAAGCCACACCACCAATATAGGAGTTGTCAGTGTCTCTAAATAACTTTTTGGAACGACCAGATGGCCTGCTGGTATAGGTTTTGGGTTCGTCTTCAAAGATTTCATCATCTACCAGATAGTCTTCAGGTTGTCCCATAATGGCTATCACTTCATCTACTTCTTTGTTGCTAATAACTTGTTTTTCGTGTTTTACACGTTCGCTAAAAAGTTCGGCAATTCTTGCTTCTATATCAGCGATTATTTCAGAGCGTCCTTGAGAGTCTGTAAATGAACGTTTTATAGCCTCAAGATAGCGTTGTAATTTTAAGTATGCATCTTCATCTATATGAAAAAATATACCTGCTAAATTTATGTTGACTGTTTTATTCATTTTTTTTGTTTTTTTGTCTGGTTACTATATTAACTGCATTTTGTAATTCACTCCAAGTCGTGTTTAATTCATTAAGAAACAGCTTTCCTGTTTCGGTAAGACCATAATATTTTCTTGGTGGTCCAGAGGTGGACTCTTCCCATCTGTAATTGAGAAGTCCAGCATTTTTAAGGCGCGTTAGTAAGGGATAGATGGTGCCTTCTACTACTAACAGTTTGGCGTCTTTTAAAGTGTCCAAGATTTCTGCAACGTATGCGTCCTCATCTTTTAGGACTGATAAAATGCAGTATTCCAGTACGCCTTTTCGCATTTGAGCCTTTGTGTTTTCAATCTTCATATTCTAAAGCGTTTTTTAATTGTTTTTAAACTGTTCATTTTTTGATTTGTGATTGCTTCTCCAATGCCTTTTTGACATGGGAGAATTGATGATTTATTTTATAAAATTGATTGTAAGTGGATAATGATAGTACAATCCTTCTTTGGCAGCCAAACTAGCTTTAACTATAAATACCAATTCCAGGATAAAACCCACGACTGCAACAAAACCCAATCCGCCAGAGATATAAAGTAGAGGAGAGGGTTTTGTTAAGCTAATATGAATACTGTTAAAGGCATCCATATTTATAAATTGAAATCCATCCAAAAGATTAAAAATAAAAAACGGAATGGTTATCATGCCTAAAACAATGGCATATAACAAAATGCTTATTTGAAAATTTAGAGCCTGTTTGCCATGCGCATCTATAAAATCCGACTTGTCCTTGTTGGCAACCCATAACACAATTGGTCCAATAAAATTTCCCAAAGGGAAAAAGAACCTGGAAAAGGTTGAAAGATGGATAAAAGTGGCAATATTTTTCTGGTTTTTGTCTATCATTTTAAAAGTATATAATAGTTTCTTATGCAAATATATATCTTAAAAAAGGTATTATGCAATACAAAGTACTAAAATTTAACAAAAAATTAACAAATTTTTGTTTCGTTATTTTTAATAAATTAGGGCATGTTTAAAACGTTTCAATTTATTAGTAAAGTCTTTGTGGGCAAAGTGGTTTACATCTTGTTTTTGTTCTGTTACAGTTGCATGTCGCAATCCTATCCAAAAGAAGAAAAAATCATGGTTGCCACATGGAACGCTTATGAGCCTCCAAGTGATACTCCAGAGTATTTGGTGCCTTTTACCAATGGATTTGGTCTGCAAGTCACCAGAATAAGCGACGCTACGGTTTTTGGTAAAGATAATAAGCAATTGCGTCATCATTACAGTGTAGATTCCCCTTGGAATAGTGATGGGTCATATATTAAACTTTCGGGATATCCTGCTGCCATCTTGGATGGCAAAACTTATAAGTTTGTTAAATGGGCAGATATTCCAGCTTCCGCAACCTGGGCAAACACCAATCCCAATATTATGTATGGTACCTATAAAAATAAATTGGTTTCTTATGATGTTAGAATCAATACCATTCAAACCATTCACGTTTTTAAAGATTTTGAAGAAATAAGTTACGGTTTTAACAAAGGAAATATGTCTTATGACGATAGGTATATAGGACTTGTAGGTAAAAATGAATCTGATTTGACCCTTATTGTTTATGATATTAAAAACAATCAAATTGTTGGAACCGATCCTATTGGAAATGTGGATTTGGCTTGGTTTTCTGTAAGTCCTCTTGGAAATTATGCGGTAATTACTTTTGGGGAAGATGGCGATTTACCAACCCAAGGATTAAAGGCTTATGATATTGATTTAACAAACAAAAGACATTTAAACAATTATACCACTCACTCCGATTTGGGAATAGATGCAGATGGACAGGAAGTCTATGTGGCTTTTGGAGATGAAACCACCAGACCAAACGGTTATTTTATGAAAATGGTTAGACTGTCTGATGGACTAACAACGCCTCTTTTTAATTATACGCCAGACAATGGTGTGTGGAATGGTCATATTAGTTGTCGAAACATTAACAGACCTGGTTGGGCTTATGTTAGTGAAGGCTGTTGCGAAACCATAGGGAAAAAAGAATTATTTGCCATTAAACTGGATTCAAGCAACACTGTGGAAAGATTTGGTTTGCATCATGCAACTTACCATGACGCATACCAACAGCAACCACAAGCAGTCCCAAATAGGGATGGAACAAAGATTATGTTTGCTAGTAGTTGGAATGGGTTATTTACTACAGAATACCCACCTTCTTTTATAGTGGAAAAAACCAACAAAGAATAAACACAGCAATGCTGTCTGTTGTATATCATTCTGATAGTATTTCAAATAACAAAAAAAACCATATGATCATCACCCCAAAAAAACTCAATGCTTTTTTAATGTTCAAGCTTCCAGCTGCTTATTTTACAGGCGTTCGGACAAAACATATTGATAAAGAGACATGCGTTGTTACAGTAAAACATCGATGGATTAACCAAAACCCATTTCATTCCATGTTTTGGGCTGTGCAAGGTATGGCAGCCGAACTAACTACAGGCGCTTTGGTCATGCAGCAAATAAAAGCCTCAGGAAAAAACATTTCCATGTTGGTGGCAAAAAACAATGCCACATTTGTTAAAAAAGCAACAGGTAGAATTACGTTTGTTTGTAAAGAAGGATTGGAAGTTGAAAAAACAATTCAAAAAGCTATTGAAACAGGTGAGGGACAAACCCTTTGGATGCATGCAAAAGGAACTAATGCTGAAGGCGTGGAAGTGTCCAGTTTTGAATTTCAATGGACGCTTAAATTAAAGCCATAGATAGATGTTAGAATATGGTTTTTCAGTAAATCTTGCTTAAATTTTTGAAAAATGTGTAACAAAGCATTAAAGTTGCCAACTAATACTTTAGACAATTTATTAACACACAAATAAGAACATATAACATGGAAGCACATGAAATAGATTATCAAATTTATGGCGAAGAGATGCAGTTTGTGGAAATAGAACTGGATCCACAAGAAGGCGTTGTGGCCGAAGCAGGTAGTTTTATGATGATGGACGATGGCATTAAAATGGAAACTATTTTTGGTGATGGTTCATCAAAAAACAAAGGTTTTTTAGATTCCATTTTAGGAGCTGGAAAACGAATCTTAACAGGAGAAAGCCTTTTTATGACCGCTTTTTACAACAACCTAAACGGCAAACGCAAGGTGAGCTTTGCATCTCCTTATCCTGGTAAAATAATTCCTATCGATTTAACAGCTTTCAATGGTAAGTTTATTTGCCAGAAAGATGCTTTTTTGTGCGCAGCCAAAGGAGTTAGTATTGGTATAGAATTTAGTAAAAGATTAGGGAGAGGTTTATTTGGTGGCGAAGGTTTTATCATGCAAAAACTGGAAGGAAATGGCAAAGCTTTTGTTCATGCTGGTGGCACTATGGTTAAAAAAGAGCTCAAAGCTGGCGAAGTATTGCGTGTTGATACTGGTTGTATTATTGGGTTTACCCAAAATGTGGATTACGATATAGAGTTTGTTGGAGGTATTAGAAACACGGTGTTTGGAGGAGAAGGTTTGTTCTTTGCCAAACTTCAAGGTCCTGGGACTGTTTATATACAATCGTTGCCATTTAGCAGATTGGCAGGACGTGTGTTGGCATCTGCTCCTAAAGGAGGAGGAAAAGATAAAGGCGAAGGCAGTATCCTTGGAGGTTTAGGGGATTTGTTGGATGGAGATAACAGATTTTAACACTAAAAAGGATTGTTAAATTTTTGTTTAAATTAAAAAACAATCCTTTTTTTTATTAAATTTATGGAAACTAAACTAAATACATGCCTATAAAACAAATCTACTTTTTTTAAACCAAAAACCTAAATAATATTATGGCTAGAGCAATGTTTGAGTACACCAAAACGGTACTTAATAAGGTAAGTTTTGATGCTACGTTGTTTTGCAAAGAGGTACAAAAAGCCCTTCAACGTCTATTACCTTATGAAATTGAAGAGTTAAAGATTTTCATACAATCTCTTGTACAGCAAAATCCCGACTTAAATCAATGTCTAATTTACTTAAAAGAGTGATAAATTTAAAAGCGACCAACGGGTCGCTTTTTTTATACTTAATAAGTGAAGTTCAAAAGAACTGTAAACGTCACGTTTGGCGAATAAAATCCTGCTAAATATTTTTTATTATTTTTCATCTTTCCCAAATTTATTCCAACATAAGAAAATAAAAGTCCTTTTATTGACCATTTTTTAACTTTAGTGAATTTTTGTTGCGATAAAGAAGACGATACACCTCCTGATTGTAGCTGTGACTCCCAAACTATAAAAGGTATTACTGTTTCGGAAGAAGATAATCAAATTCATCGATTGAAAATAAAAGACAAATGAACCATTGGATGGCTATTGCAACGAGCAATTTTGGATAGTTTTTTTTTTTTTTTTTTTTTTTTTTTTTTTTTTAAAATTTTAAA
>NZ_ANLA01000016.1 GCF_000348685.1 Xanthomarina gelatinilytica
GGTGCAAATATAAAACCCTTTTTTTATCCATGCAATGTTTTTTTGCTTTTTTTGAAAAAGTTTTTTCAACCCTCTCAAAACCACCGAAAAAACACGTACCGCATGAACTTGTTGCTCTCCAAAAAACATCCCGGTTTTTTGAGGGTGCAAATATAAACCCTTTTTCATTACTTCAAAGCTATTTTTTATATTTTTTGAAAGTTTTTTTTAAAACACTCAATAAACAAAAAAATAACCTGTAAATGAACTTCACCTAAACGTGTGTACCGTTTTTAGCGAGTGCAAAGATACAACCCTTTTCCTTTATCAAACAAACTTTTTGCAAAGTATTTTTTAAAGGATTTGCAGCTGTTTCTTTTCTTGCCTTGTTGCCAAGTATTTAGGCCCAAAAATTTATTTTAAAAAATTATACTATTTCTTGCTAGAGGCCAAATTGGATGTCAATAAAGTACTTTACAAAAAGAAATTCCATACAATACCAAATCGTATTGTAAAATCCCGATAAGGATGATTTGGAGCAGAGTAATAATCGTAACCTGTCCAGGCTGAATTAAAGTGCTCGGCTTTTAAATAGATTCTGGCTTGTTGAATTTTTGCATTCACAAAGAAATCAAATCTTGGAAACCCTCCATATTCTTGTTCTGTTTGAACATAAAATTCAGCCAATAGCGGATCATAACCATTCATATAATACTTAGAGAAGTAATTAAAGGTAATTCCTGTTTGCAAGAACAAGGCTCTCTTAAAAAAGTAATCTGAATAATATAACGTATTTCTAGTTACGATTTCCGGAACATTGAAAACACTGTTGTCGTCTTTAACAGTTTGATAAACTATAGAGTTATCCAAAGCAAATTTTCCATACTTAATTTCCTTCTCTAATTTAACCGTTAAATAGCTAATGGATTTATTGCTTTGGAACGGTTTTACCAAACCTGTGTCTGTTACTTTTTTAAAATAGGTATAATCGTTTATGGAAGTTACATCTACTGAAACATTTGCAAGTTTTTTGGATTTTAAAGCTAGTTCTATGTTTTGTGTTTCTATGTTATTGAAGTTGGTTTGCCAATTATAGTTTTCGTATACACTTTGGTATAATAAGTAGTTATAGTTTGGTGCTTTGGAATTATGGCTGATTTTTGCCCCAAAGGTTATATCCTTAGTAAATTGATATGCTGCTTGACCACTAATATAATTCCCCTCAAAGTCTCCAGATACGTTTAATCCAAAATTACCTTCCAGACTAAACCTATTTATGGTTTTGGAGTAGGCTCCTCCAATAGAATACACATCTCCCAACAACCTATTGGTTATTAAAGTATTATTTATATATGTAACCTTGTCATACCCATAATTAAAATTGTTATAGGCAACATGAAACTTAATGTTTCCTAGTATATTATTGCTATACTCAGTATAAAGCTGGGTGTAAAAATCCTCAAGGGTTACTCTGTCCCTTAATGCATCTTGCTGAAATGCTTCTCCAAAATAATCGTTTTGATCCTCCTGGTTATATTCATAGTATTTATCTTCAAAAGAAATGATATTCCCAAAGCTTAGTTTGTTTTTGGTTAAAGAATCTTTTTCCTTTAAAACTTTATATCTGTGATCCAAATAAAAACGTTTTCCCTTTAAAATGTTTTCGGCATCTTCAAAGTTTACAGCCAGTACAGACCTGTCTTTAAATTCTGGATTACCAGATTCAAAATAAGGTATGTTACTATCTTGCAAGCCTCCATTTTCTTCATTCAACAAATCTTGCATAACTATATGAGCGTTTGCAACATATCTATTGTCTTTTGTTTTGTAACTTGAGGTAAACCTAAAATTTCCAGTACTGGTTAGAGCATGTTGATATTTACCCAAGGAACGCAATCCTTTGTAGGCTATTGAAAAGTTAAACTGTTTGGAAGTGTTGGTCGTAAAAAAAGCATCGACTTGTTGCCCTTGACTAAAAGCTGTTTTGTAATAAAGCTCTGTGAGTGGTGTTGGCACATGATAGTAATAAATGTCTTCAACTTCCATGTAATTGAAATGCCTAGCCCTTGCTCCAAAAGAAGGCATTAAATCCAAATCGTTAAAACTATATATTAAGGTATTATAGGATTGACCAACATTTGAAAAAGGCATTAAATTAAAATTATCCTTTCTTAGATAATTGAATTTGTAATCTCTTTTTACATTAAGTGTGGTATCTACAAAGGTTGTATCCCTCTCTTTTGAAATAATTAAATACTGCTCTATTTTAGCGTCTTTGTTTTTAATATTTTTATTACTGGTACTTATAGTGGAACCTTGATTCATGTTATCTTGATAATCTGGGTTCGCAATTAATCCATCTTGATTTTGCGTTTGGGTTTTATTTCGAGTTGGTGAAATTTGTGAAAATCCAAAATCAACAATACCTATTAAAAAAAATGCTAAAAATATTCTCTTCATAATTATTTTTTAGACCTTGCAGGTGTCTAATACTTGTATTGAATTTGTATTGTATTATCCTTATTCTATAATCTGATAACTAATTTTCGTCAAAAATAGAAAATATCTTATTGGATTTTATTTATAAAAGACAATATTACAATTAATAATAACGACTTATTCTTAAGATTTATATAAATGCTGAAATTTAATTTTTCAAATTTTTCCATAGAATGTGGGACAGACGAAGCTGGCAGAGGCTGTCTTTCTGGACCTGTTACTGCTGCTGCAGTTATTTTACCGAAAGATTTTAAAAATTCCATATTAAACGATTCCAAGCAAGTATCTGAAAAAAAAAGGGACTTTTTAAGACCTTATATAGAAGAACACGCTTTAGCATACAGTGTGGCACATGTATTTCCAGAAACCATAGATAAAATAAATATTTTAAACGCTTCCTTACTTGCCATGCACAAGGCCATTGAAACCTTAAAAACAAAACCCGAGTTTATTATTGTGGATGGCAATAGGTTTAAACCTTTTCAAGATATTCCAAGCAAGACCATTATTAAAGGAGACAGCAAGTATCTTTCCATAGCTGCCGCATCCATACTTGCAAAGACCTATAGAGATGAGTACATGAAATCCATACATGACGAATTTCCCATGTATCAATGGAATCAAAACAAAGGCTATCCAACCAAAGCACATAGACTTGCCATAAAGGAATATGGTATAACAGAGTATCATAGAAAATCTTTTAGACTCTTGCCTGAACAATTAAAATTAGAACTATAACTTATTATATTTGCATAAAACCCTCAACATAAATGAAAGGCATTTTTAATTTCATCCTAATTACTTTATTTGTTACCAGTTGCACTAAAGACAGGAACCACGGCAACCCAATGGATTTTATTCCAGAAAATGCTTCATTTATACTAAAGGTTTCCGATCTTGAAAGTCTAAAAAACAACATTAACAACAACCATTTTCTTGAGGAACTGTCAAAATCCAAAACAGTTTCATCTGTTTCAAAACAGCTGAAAGCCTTAAATTATTTTAAAACAAACACCGAACTATTGCTATGTTTTGTTTCGGACAAAAACGATAGTTTGCAATATGCCATAATTACAGATTACACCAAAGACCTATTTAGTGTTGACTCTCTACCCAACCATAAAATTGAAATCATTAGTACCAAAAACCTTTCCATAACCAAAACAACTGTGGAGAATCATGTGCTGTATAGTGTTATTAAGGACAGTGTGTTTATTGGAGCTTCGCATATGGATCTATTGATCCAATCACTGGACAAGAAGAACAATCCATTAAAATTTGCGGAATTATTGGAAACAGCAGACAAAAACAGTCAGTTATCTGTTTTAATAAATGAAAACAACAATTACTTTAATTCCTTTTTTATAAATGATACAGTTGCAAAGCAAAAACTAGGCAATTCCATTTTGTTAGATATAGATTTAAAACAAGATGAAATACTTTTTAATGGCATTACAAAAGCAACAGACTCCACAAAAAGCCTTATAGAGGTTTTTAAAAACACCATGCCACAAGAAAACCAAATGGCCAGAATAACACCTTCCAACAGCGATGCTTTTTTAAGCTTTACCTTTAACAATTTCAGTAATTTCAAACAAAATTTAAAATCTTATCAAACTATTGACTCCTTATCTACAGAGACCACTTTGTTTGACAACATTGTTGAAGTAGGCGTTGTTTTTGAAGGTAGCCAAGAAGCCATTGTATTAAATTCGTTAGATGAAGTTTCCACAAGCCATGCGCTTTCCAACCAACAAAACCTAGCAGAGACCTATAGGGATATTGATATTTACCATTTTTCCTCTCCAAATTTGTTCCAACAAACGTTTTCGCCTTTTGTACAATCCAACAATGCTGTTTTATATTGTGCAATAGACAATTTCTTTGTTTTTGGCAGCTCAGTGGACATGCTTCAAAACATTATAGCAAATTATCAAAACAATACCACTTTAAGCCAAAGATCCTATTTTGAAACCATAAAGGAGAATTTGAGCGATGAAGCTTCGCTTATGTATGTAGTGAACCCTTCCACATTAAACCGTAAAATGGAACAGTTTCTTAATGAAAACCTCCCATTGCAACTGGACCATTATAAAGCGTCTGCCATACAGTTTATTTACGACACCAATTTTGCTCACGTAAATGCCATTATTAAAAAGAGCAAAACCAAGGCCATTGAAAATTCGGTTACTGAAGAATTCAACATAAAAATTACCGAAGAGATTTTAAATACACCTCAATTTGTTACAAATCACGAAACAAACCAAAAGGAAATTGTTCTTCAAGATGTAAAAAACAACCTGTATTTAATTTCCAATACAGGGAAATTGTTATGGAAAAAACAACTTGATGGAGCCATTCTTGGTAAAATAGAACAAATAGATATGTACAAAAACGGCAGGCTGCAATTGGCATTTGCCACACCAAATCGCGTTTATGTTTTGGACAGAAATGGAAAAGAGGTGGCTCCGTTCCCATTAAAATTCAACGATAAAGTTACCCAACCCCTTTCTGTTTTCGATTACGACAACAATAGGAATTACCGTTTATTGGTTACCCAAGGGAAAAACATTCTTATGTATGATCAATTGGGAAAAACCGTTAAAGGCTTTAATTTTAAAAGTGCAGAAAGCCCTTTAATATATCAACCTCAACATATTAGAATAGGCAGAAAAGATTACCTTTTGTTTAAAACAGCAAACAAACTGTATATCTTGGATCGTGTGGGTAAAACCAGAGTATCTCCAAAAAACAGTTATAACTATTCCAACCAAGCTGTGTATTTGTACAACAACAAATTTACAACCACCACAACAGATGGCAAACTGGTTACCATAGATACCAACGGAAATACAGCAGAACAAAACCTCCAACTTACAGATAGGCACCACATAGAAACCACATCCAAAACCCTAGTAGCACAGTCCGAAAATAGGTTGACCATAAAAAACAAAACCTTGGAAATGGACTATGGCAATTACACCAAACCAGATATTTTTTACATCAACGATAAAATTTATGTTTCTGTAACCGATTTACAAGCCAAGAAAATTTATCTGTTTGACAGCCAAGGAAAGTCTATTGCCAACTTCCCTGTTTATGGAAACTCCAAAATAAGCCTTGATAATATTGATAAAGACAAAAACCTGGAGTTTGTAACCAAAGGAGACAGTAATTCCATACTTATTTACCAGATTAATTAAGCTTAAGCTTACCAAACATACACAAACCAAGACCAACCATACAATGCTTTTGCTTACAATTAGTTTTAATGGTATATTCCGTTTGTTTTAGTATTTTAACCAGTATATTTTAAAGAACACATACATAAAAAACTGTGTCAAAATGTTAACTTTATATTATGGCAACTATTAAAGTTCAAGAAGAAACCCAAAATTCAATAATTATGAAAAAAAACACATTTGTCCTAATTATCTTATCGCTACTATTGTTTACCAATATGAGCTGTGAAGACGATGACAACAACAATACGAATGAGGAAATAGAATTAACTGCAACAAATTATATTTATGAAGGTGATTTAAGAACATTCTATTTAGAATCCGAAATCAATAGGCTTAATGGACACATTGAGGAGTGGATGCAAATACCAGATAGCGATCCAGGATATAATCAAGCACAAGAAAACATTGCTGCAGCAAACGACCAAATAGACTTACATGAAACCGAAATAGCTGGTATTTTAAGTCCTGCTGAAGCTTTTTCCATTATCAACCCTATTATACCTCCTATTCCACCATCGCCATCACCATGTATTTGCTTTAATGTATACAACTCCATTAGGAACATTGTTTTATTACCAGGCACAGACCAATTAAGCTTAACTATTAGGGATTATGAAACAGAAACCATAATTGTTAGCACAAACAACAATTCTCCTGTTGAGATTATTCCAAACACACAAAACTCAGGAAGGTTTCAACCATTTCAATTTGAACAGCCAGGATTTAATGGCCAAGCTACACTAACCATACAAAGTGACGGCCAAACCTATTCCATTTTATTGGATTTTCAAGAACCGGAATAAAACAATCATTCAAAATATTATTCATTAAAATATTTGTAATTTAGTCTTCAGTCATACTGAAGACTTTTTTTATGAAAACGCCTCTATTGCTACTACTTATAATATGTTTTAAGAGCCATGTTTTTTCCCAAAACAAAACAGATTCCCTTTACAGTAATGCCATAACGGAATTTTATGGCAAAGCCTACCAACATCTTTATACTCAAGAAGATTCTGCATATTATTATTTCAATAAAATAAATTCCATGGCTATCAAACATGGGGATTTTGAAAGCTTAATAAGCAGCATCAGTGCTTCAAATAAAACAGCAGGTCATTTTTACAATCTTGAAAGAATGAAAACCAACTTGGAACGGTTGGACTCTATAGTATTAAAGAATGATTCAGAATTAAAAAAAACAGAAAACTACCTAATCTATATAAATTCCATCTGGCTGGATAAAGGTCTGTATTATTTCAGGTTAAACGACTATGATAAATCCAGAAAAGCATTTCAAGCCATCATTACCTCTATTGAAACCTTGGATAGCAGAAAGCTGAATATATATTTAATAGATTTGTTAACCAGTGCATACAGCTTTATAGCAAAAATGTATGTAAACGACGGCAAATACAACTTAGCCAAAGATTATTACACAAAAAACATTCACTTTTTAGAATCCAATAAAGCAGACGATATTGTAAAGATTAATAGAACTTACAGTTTATTGGCAGAAGTTTTAAAGAACCAAAAACAGCTGGATTCCTCCAACAGCTACTTTAATAAATCTTTGAAGTATAACCTGGTAAACAACGGTTCTTCCAGCAGTATTGTTACAGAGGCCAACCATTTGTTGGAAAACTATTTAAATCAATCGCAAATAGATAGTGCCAATTATTACTTGAATATCATTAAAAAAAACCTTCCTGACAAGCATCCAAGATGGAACGTGTACTTCGAGGCCAAAGCCAAAATACATATAGCTACAGGAGCTTATGAAATGGCAGAAGAAGAACTGCAAATAGCTTTAGATCTCATTAAACAAAAATGGAAAAACCAACCTCATAACGATGTGGCTGAAGCTTATAACAACATTGGGTTGTTGCATGCCAAATTTAAGAATCCCACTAAAGCTTTGGAAAATTACAATCTCGCCTTACAACAGTTTTCAGAAATAAACAATTCCTCTACCATTAACCAAACAGTGGTTTTAAAAATCTTAAAAAACAAAGCCTTGGCTTTAAACAGTTTAAAATTGTATTCAGAAAACCTTTTAACCATTGATCAAGCGTTAGAAACCTTAGACCAGCTAAAGCCTACTTTTAAAAGCAACACAGACAAACTGTTTTTAATGGAGGAAGCCTTTCCCGTTTTTGAATCTGGCCTAGAAGCTGTTTATAATTTATATCAAGAAACCAAACAAGATTCACTTTTGGATAAGGCTTTTTATTATTCAGAAAAAAGCAAGAGTGTTTTGCTTTTAGAAGCCATTTTAAGCACAAAAGCCACAAAGTTCGCGAACATTCCAAAAAATATCATTGAAAAGGAACAACTTTTAAAATCCAAAATCAATCATTTAGAAAAACAAATCAACCATACCAAAAATCAAGCTTTGGAGGATAGACTCTTTGACGTTAAAAACAATTACAGGGAACTTATAACAACCATAGAAAACAGGTATAAAACCTATTACGATTTAAAATACAATTCTAAAGTAATAAACATAAAAGAATTACAAACCCTCTTGAATACCAAGGATGCTTTGCTATCCTACTTTTATGGAAATCATCACATTTATACAATCACCATTACAAAAAACTCAAAACATATAACACGTTGTAAATTAAATAACGACCTAGAAAACAATATTGTTTCCCTGTACAAATTGCTAAACAACCCAAAATCCAATCTTGAAGAGTTAAACAGCAAATCGTTTTATCTGTACACTAAATTAGTAGCTCCCAACATTGATAATCTGTCCCATAAAAATCTTATTATTGTAACAGATGGCTTATTGAATTACATTCCATTTTCAAGCTTTTCAACCAATGGCAGAGCGAAATATGTAATTGAAAACCATGCCATAAGCTATGTAAATTCTGCTACTTTATTTAAACAGCTTTCAGAGAAAGAAGGCATCAACAACAAGGTTTTGGCCTTTGCTCCCAGTTTTGATGCATCGATTAATGGCAACTTAATGCCTTTACCAAACAATCAAACCGAAGCCGAGGACATCTTAAATTATTTCAATGGAAAAACCTTGACCAATACCCAAGCGACACTTCAAAATTTTAATACGGAAAGTGAACATTATGGGTTGTTACATTTTGCCACACATGCCATTTTAAATGATGAAACTCCCGAATATTCCTATTTGGCATTTCAACCCAACAACACCAATTCCAACCTACTTTATGTTAGTGATCTATATAATTTAAACCTCAACACCAATTTGGTAACCTTGAGTGCTTGCGAAAGTGGCATAGGCAATTTAAAACGTGGGGAAGGATTTTTAAGTCTTGCCAGAGGCTTTTACTTTAGTGGAGCTTCCAGTATATCCAGCACCTTATGGAAAATTAACGATGGCTCCACTTTAAAGATCATGGATGCTTTTTATAAAAATCTATCAGAAGGAAACTCCAAAAGCTTGGCATTGCAACAAGCACAAGTTTCTTTTTTAAATGAAAACAGCCAAAATGCCTTAGTGCATCCTTATTATTGGTCTGGATTTATAATTTCTGGAAATACATCAGCAATTGCCACTACCAACAATTGGTTATGGTATGTGGCAATAGGAGTTGTTTTGTTATTGATAATAGGTTTGCTAGTAAAGAAAAACCAAAAGTCTAGTTAAGCTCCTTTAAAAGTGCTTGTGCTTTATCTTTGTTATAGGAATAATTGGCCATTAAGTGTTCCAAATAGGATACTGCCAAAGATTTATCTTTCTCTTTAATTGCAATTAAGGCCAGATACCATGTAGCTTCTGCAACAAAACTTTCATTTTTGGCAACTACTTGTTGAAACAAACCTTTGGCCTCTTGAATGTTGTCCATACCCAAATAAGCTTGAGCTTTGTAAAAATTTAGGTAATCTTTGGTTTCATCAGCTGAAAGTGCCTCAAATTTTTCAATGGCTGTTTGGTAATTCTTGGTTTCGTAGGCTACAAAAGCTTCACGTTCTATAGAATTGGCATCGTCACTTCTGGTAATGGTATAAACCGTATTTGGATATTCGGTAAAATTATCCTCATACAAACTACTGTAATTGGTACTAAAAAAGGTATTGTATCCAAACCAACCAAACAAAATGGCTATAGAAGCAGCTATGGCAAGGTTTCTGTAGTTAAACACGGTATTATGACGTTTATTTATTTTTGTTTCAACCTCATTAAGCATTGCTTTTAGCCTATCGGTTTCATGGCTTTTTATGGCTTTTTGCAAACCCTTTTCAAATTCAAATTCAGCTTTAAATTCGGCATCTGTTTCCAGTAATTTTTTGAAAACGGATTCTTGCTCAGGTGTTAAACTGTTAGAAAAATAATGATATAAAAGTTCTTGATTGTTCATTGCTATTGTTAATTGCTATTAATTCGTTCCTTTAAGGTTTTCATACATCTGGATTTAGCACTTTTAACCACATTTTCACTGGTATATTCACTAGTTTCTATAATGTCTTTAATGGTAAATCCTCTGTAATAGAATAAGGTTAACAATTCCTGACATTTTTTTCCTAAGGTTGCAAAATGCTTTTTCAACAAAACTTGTTCTGTTGTTAGGGCTTCCTGATCTAAATCCAGGTTCATATCTTCAAGTTCTTCTTTTTCTCTAATAAGGGACAAATCGAAATCTGGATTTATAGTCTTCTTATTCTTTTTCATTTTATCAAAAATTAAATACTTTCCTATACTAAATAAGTAGGTAGTTATAGAACTTGTAAATTCTTCCACTTTGCCTTGCATCACATTATTATAGAAAATAATATAGGCATCTTGATAGACATCTATGGTATCTTCTTGGGACAGATGATACTTTTTGGCAAAATTTATAAAATGGTTCCTATTGTCTTCATAAACCCGTTTAAAGAGCAATTCGGAGCCTTTTTTTAAATCTTCAACAGTTATGTTCTCTTGAACTCTATGCATTTAATATCCTAAATTATAAAAGGTTAACACGATGCTGCTAAATTAACTTTTTTTAAGCAGAAGCCATTCATTTTTAAAAGAGTTATCAATAATTGTATGTTTTCCAGTGTTGAATGTTAACCTTTCTGTTTATACAATATTAAAAAGAAAAACATCAATAACTTAAAAACATTTAAAAACATGAAACTACTTAATTTCAAATCCTTCAACAACACAAAAAATCTACTTATGTATGCAGCAATCCTATTGTTTGGATTACAAACCCAGGCACAAATAGCCCTTGGTGGCGGATTGGCTTATAACGAAAAGGTTTCAGGTCCTGGAATTACACTTAAAGCAGAGTTCAACATTACGGAACAAATTGCTATTGCACCTGGAGGAACTTACTTTTTTGGAAATAGCTTATATGGCTACAACCAAAATATTTTAGCTGTAGATGTAAATGCCCATTACTTTTTCAACATTATTGATGACAAGCTAAAAATTTATCCGTTGCTAGGTGTCAATTATTCCAACTACAAAACAGGCGCGTATTATTATGGGTATTATTACGATACTTATGAGGTAAGCGATAACGCTTTTGGTGCCAATATTGGAGCTGGTGGCAAATGGGCTTTCTCCGAAAAGCTAAGTGTTTACCTAGAACCAAAATACATTGTAAGCGATTACGAACAAATAGTGGTAAATGCTGGCATTCTATTCCAAATTTAAAGAAACCGACTCTGCATTTGTTAACCTAATTATTTTATTTGAATCTGTCTTCAGGGGAAAAGCCAAAAACCATTTTTTGGCTTTTTTTCATTGCTATGTTAACCTTTTTAAAAACAACTCATTAAATAGCAAACCTTTAAAAAACAATACGATGAAATATTTAAAAAACAACAAACAAAGCTTTAATCTAGGCTTTATGTTCAAAACATTGTTCATGGTGTTAATAGGAATAATTATTTTTTCCTGTGACACAGACGATACACCAAGTGAAGAAAACAATCCTCCTGGTGAAATAACAGGATATTCCAATATTAAAAATACACAATGGAGAGATAACATTGGACAGGAATTTGAAGTGGAAGGAATTTTAGTGGAAGAAAATGGCATTGCCAAATTATTGATTGACAAAAACGATTATTATATAGATGGGCTTATTAATGAAATCAACTACATCTATATAGATAAAGTTTCAAGCTTGGATAATTCCTTGAATTTCGCAGAGTATTTTGGAAAAAAAGTGAAAATTAAAGGAACCTGTGAAGAAAATGAAGACAATACCATTCAAGTTTCTTCGCAATTAATTGGAGACATTTCTTTGGCAACCATTGTCATTAGCGATCTAACCAATATTCAGATTATCAATCCAAATATCATTATTCAAAGACCTCCAATAATTTCTATCTGTCAAATTTACCCACAAATCTGCGAGTTCCCAGTCTTTCAGAACAATAAAACAGCTTTGTTATATAGTGGAGGCATTAATTCTAGTTATGCTTATAAAAGATATTGGAACGATTTAAAATTAATGTATACCATTTTAAGGGACAAAGGCTATCCAGAAAACAAAATACGCGTAGTTTATAAAAATGGTGTTGGTGAGGATAATGAAATCCCTGTGCATTATGCTGCCAACCAAACAGGACTGGATGAAGCTTTTAGTTACTTAAACGAGTATACAAATAGTGCCACCAAATTCTTTTTAATGATGAATAACCATGGAGGAGGCAAAGATAATTTTGGACGCCCAAGCACTGGTGTGTTCGATGCTGATGGTGATGATAATAGAGGAAGTATTTCTGACAATACAGACGAACAATATTTTTATTATAATTCCTCTACGGCATTAACCGACGATTACTTAGCAACAAAAATTAATGAACTTGGTTTTGGTTCTATGATAGCTGTTGTAAAACCTTGTTACAGCGGTGGCGTTATTTGGGATTTTAGAGGGCCTAACAGGGTTATTATGACCTCTGGAACAGAATTTCAGGTTACCTACTCTCATACCTCTGGTTTATATGGCGAGTTTACCTATCATTTTTTTGCTGCTGTTACAGGACAAGACCCAATAACTGGAGCAACTGTTAATGCCGATTTGAACAGCGATGGACAAGTGTCCATGTACGAAGCTCAAAAATACATTCTTGCAAACGATGCTAGACCTGAGCAACCTCAATACGAAGACGACAATGATGGTGTTGGCACCTCATCACCTAGTGCTTCTGGTTTTGGAGCAACAACATTCTTATAATGGAAATTTAAACCTTAAAAAACCGAAAAGAATGCTTTTCGGTTTTTTTCCATTTCCATGTTAACCTTTCAAAAAAACAAACATAAATACCATATAACTATTAATTATAAATTTTAAAATCATGAAAACAATTTCAAAAACAATTCAAAAAACAATGTCAAAATCTAAGTACGTACTCATGGCTATATTGGTCGCTTTTAGTGTTTCCTGTTCTCCAGAAGATGGTGAGGATGGTGCTGTAGGACCAGCAGGTCCTCAAGGCCCAGCTGGTACAGATGGCAATGCCAATGTTATAAGCTCTGGTTGGATAGAATATGATGAAGCAGTTTGGTCTCCTTTAACTGATGAATTTAGCATAGACTATAGAAACTATCCAATAACAGTACCTGACATTTCTCAAGATATTGTTGACAATGGAGTAGTTCTCGTTTATACGCGTTTTGTAATAAGTAATACAGACACATTTATACTTCCTTTTTCAGCTAATATTACTGGTGGAGAACAAACATTAAGTTTTCAAATAGAGCTTAATGACTTAACTATTAAAATGCGAAATGTAAGTGGCGCTGGAGATCCTGGCACCTTTGGAGGTCCTGGAATAGCTGAATATAGATATGTAATAATACCAGCTAATGCTACTGGAAGATTAGGAAATACAGATTTATCTAAAATGTCCTACAAGGAAGTTATGGAGTTGTTTGATTTAAAGCCTTAATCTTTAAATATATTTTCTAAAAACCGAAGCTAATCCCTTCGGTTTTTTTATGAACATCGCTTAGCTGTTTCTAACAAAATGCTTAGTATTGCAGTCTCAATATTCAGACCATGATTTCACGTAAAAACGCCTCCATATCCAAATGTATCATCCATAAAGTGGGTAACAAGCACAACAACACCAAAAATGCTTTTTCAGAAAAAGAAGTGCATTTCGACGAAGCCAGTTACGAGCTGATGTTGCCGTTTTTATTAAGGCCTTTTGGATCTGTGGTGCAATCTTACAGGTTTAACCATCATGCCGATATTTCCTTAAACGAAATAAACACCTACAGTTCACAACTGTTTTCTGAAGATGATGCCTTTGTTGAAACCTCCAAACACATCGTGAAACATTTGTTCGAGCAATCCAATTCGGCACAAATAAAAACTGGCGATGTGCTTATTGTCATGTTTGAAGGTATTGAATTCAACGAAATAACCACCAATGCCTTAGGGATTTTTAAAATAGAAAACAAGGTCAATTTCTTTCAAACCTATTTGGAAAACAATAGTTATGATGTGTTGGTACAAAAAGGCATCAGCTCTAAAAAAGTGGATAAAGCCTGTTTAATTTTAAACCAAACAGATGCCGAAGGACCCATTGTACTTAGTGCAGACAACAACAATTACGATGCGCAATATTGGACCAATCATTTTTTGAACATCAAATATGCAGACGATGCCAACAACCACACCCAACAATACATTGAGTTATGTAAGGATTTTTCTGAAGACATTTTAAAAATATCTTATGGCAACCAAGAGCAAAGTACGTTTTTAGCAAAAACCATCGATTTTTTCAAAGAAAACGAAACTGTAAATATTGAACGCTTTAAAGACGAAATTTTTGAAGAAGACAAACACAAAACCCTATTTGACGATTACAAAAAAACCTTTGAAAGCGAACAGGACATCCTTATTAGAAATCAATTTGATGTGGCTGAAGCTGTAGTGAAAAAAGAGAAGAAAAAAATTAAAACCGAAATTAAACTGGATACCAACATTCAAATTAAATTGGATATCGATGCTCCTGACGCATCCAGTGAATACCTGGAACGTGGTTACGACGATGAGAAAAAAATGCACTATTACAAAGTGTATTTCAATGCAGAAGGGTAATGCCTATTACGTTTTAATATCTAATAGTTCTTAATTAAAAATAGATTAATTGTTTATTCAGTGTCAAAATTGTAACTTAGGTTGAAACATGTATACCTAATTATGAAAAAAACATTGCAAATAAGTAACGGGTTGGCTCTTTTGGCAACCATATTCATTAATTATCTATCAAACACAGGAAAGATTAACAATACCACTATTGGCGAAGTTTCAAATCAGTATAATTCCTTATTTACTCCTGCTGGCTACGCATTCTCCATATGGGGTTTTATCTATTTGCTATTATTGGGTTTTATCGTGTATCAAGGCAGAAGCTTGTTTGTAAAAACATCCTCCAACCACGACTTTATTTTAAAAACAGGTTGGTGGTTTGTTATTTCCTGCATTGCCAATAGCGCTTGGGTGTTTAGTTGGCTGTATGAGTATACAGGGCTTTCTTGTATTTTTATATTTATATTACTGTTTGCACTTTTAAAAATTGTTTTAAACAATGCCATGGAACTTTGGGATGCTCCCATAACGACTATTGTTTTTGTTTGGTGGCCTTTTACGTTTTATAGTGGCTGGGTTACTGTAGCGAGTATTGCTAATGTTTCCTCTTATTTAGTAAAAATTAATTGGAATGGTTTTGGGGTATCAGACGTAACCTGGACCCTCATCATGATTGGTATTGCAACGCTAATAAATTTATGGGTTACCTGGAAACGTAACATGCGTGAATTTGCACTTGTTGGAGCTTGGGCCTTAATAGCCATTGCTGTAGCTAATAAAGACACACATACCAGTATTTTTTATATGGCTATAATAACCGCTATTATTATAATTATTAGCAGTTCGGTTCATGGGTATAAAAACAAAGCTACAAGCCCACTTATTAAATACAAGCAATATAAAGTAAGTAAAGTGTAGAAAACTAAAAAAATATTAACATTTGCTTTCTGAACAAGCCAATTCTGCTTCAAACAATACAGTAAAATGCTTTAACAGCTTGTTTTTTACCTCAACCTCATCAACTTCTTTTTTACCAAGCTCTACATGTAAAGATGTTACAGCTTTTCCACGAATCCCACAAGGGATCATATGGTCAAAATAACCTAGATTGGCATTGACGTTTAAGGCGAAACCATGCATGGTTACCCATCTGCTGGCACGAACTCCCATAGCACATATTTTTCTGGCAAAAGGGGTTCCCACATCCAACCAAACACCAGTTTCCCCTTTACTTCGTTCGGCTTTCAAGCCATATTCTGCTAAAGTTAAAATAATCATTTCTTCAAGTAATCGAAGATATTTATGAATATCCGTAAAAAAGTTTTCCAAATCCAAAATAGGATAGCCCACTATTTGTCCTGGACCATGATAGGTTATATCTCCACCTCTATTCACTTTGTAAAAACTGGCTCCTTTTGCTTCAAGCTGCTCTTCGTTAATAAGCAAATTGCTCATGTCGCCACTTTTTCCAAGTGTGTACACATGTGGATGCTCTACAAATAAAAAGTAATTGGTCGTTTCCAGGTTGGCATTTTCCCTCCGGTTCTTAACCTTCGTATCTACAATCTCTTTAAACAATGACTCTTGATAGTCCCAAGTCTCTTTATAATCCTTACTTCCTAAATCCTGAAGTTGTATACGCTTATTCATAGACAGCAAAATTACGATAATTTCTTCTGAATTTCGATTTAGAGTTTATTGTTTATTCCTTAGAAATTCGCAAAAAACACACATAGGGAAGCTTTGATATCTTTATTAAAAACAACAGAATTCTAGTTTCTTGGGTTGTTCAAAATCACCAAGGCCGCAATAACCCCTGGTACCCATCCACAAAGCCATAATAAAAATACAATTAGAATAGACCCACAGCCTTTATCTATTACAGCCAAAGGAGGGCAAAAAATGGAAAGCAAAACACGCCAAAAACCCATGATGGATTATTTTAAATGATTGATGTACTTATTTGTCAACAAACATACTGTTTTGTTACAAACAATTTCCAATATAATAAATTGATATCCTAACTTATAGTATTTATCTTTGTAGCTTCAAAAAAACACAATTACATTATATATGTCGCAATTATCAGAACAAGAATTAGTACGAAGAGACAAACTCGCCAAATTACGCGAGTTGGGCATCAACCCCTATCCAGCAGATTTATTCCCATACACGCACACGTCCAAACAGGTAAAACAGGATTTTGCAGAAGATAAAAAAGTAGTGGTTGCAGGAAGGTTGATGTCACGTAGAATTCAAGGTAATGCCAGCTTTGCAGAACTTCAAGATAGCGAAGGCAGGATACAGGTCTACTTTAACAGAGACGAAATTTGTTCTGGTGAAGACAAAACCAAATACAATACCGTTTATAAAAAACTTTTGGATATTGGTGATTTTATTGGTGTTGAAGGTGAATTATTCACAACCAAAGTGGGCGAAAAAACCGTAAAGGTGAAAGATTTCAAACTTCTTAGTAAAGCCCTTAAACCTTTACCTTTACCTAGAACAGATTCCGATGGCAATGTACACGATGCCTTTACAGATCCAGAGTTGCGTTTTAGACAACGATATGCCGATTTAGTGGTAAATCCTCACGTAAAGGAAGTCTTTGTGAAAAGGACCAAGCTTTTTAATGCCATGCGGGATTTCTTTAACCAAGCTGGATATTTTGAAGTAGAAACCCCTATCCTGCAACCCATTCCTGGTGGTGCAGCAGCAAGACCTTTTGTAACACACCATAATAGTTTGGATATTCCATTATACATGCGAATTGCCAATGAATTATATTTAAAACGTCTTATAGTTGGTGGGTTTGAAGGTGTATACGAGTTTTCTAAAAATTTCCGAAATGAAGGGATGGACAAAACACATAATCCAGAATTTACAGCCATGGAAATATACGTAGCCTACAAAGATTACAACTGGATGATGGATTTTTGCGAACAACTCTTGGAACATTGCGCCTTGGCAGTAAACGGAACTACCAAAGCCACCTTTGGCAAACACGAAATAGATTTTAAAGCCCCTTACGCTAGGGTTACCATGGCCGATTCCATTAAGCATTTTACTGGGTTCGATATCACTGGTAAAACAGAAGAACAAATAAGACAAGCTGCCAAAGACCTAGGTGTTGAAGTAGATGAAACCATGGGTAAAGGAAAACTTATTGATGAAATATTTGGTGAAAAATGTGAAGGCAACTACATCCAACCAACCTTTATTACCGACTATCCAAAAGAAATGAGCCCTTTGTGTAAAGAACACAGGGACAACCCAGAATTAACCGAGCGTTTTGAACTTATGGTTTGTGGTAAGGAAATTGCCAATGCTTATTCAGAATTGAACGACCCAATAGACCAACGTGAACGGTTTGAGCACCAATTAAAACTGGCTGCCAAAGGAGACGACGAAGCTACCGAATTTATTGATTACGATTTCCTTCGTGCCCTGGAATATGGCATGCCTCCAACCTCAGGAATGGGAATTGGTATGGATAGATTAATCATGTTTTTAACAAACAATCAATCTATTCAAGAAGTGCTTTTCTTCCCTCAAATGAGACCAGAAAAAAAAGCCATAGAAATGACCGAAGACGAAAAAACTGTTTTCAAACTTCTAAAAACCTCCTCACCAATAGATCTAAACACTTTAAAAGCAAAATCTGGTTTAAGCAATAAAAAATGGGATAAATCCATAAAAGGCCTCACAAAAAACAAACTTGCTAAAGTAGAAAAAAACGAAGATGGCTTGTTTGTGGAGTTGGTATAAAGCAATATTTAACTAAATTATAAGAAAGGAATTACATACATGTAGTTCCTTTTTTTTTAACTTTATAGAAAACAGTATTAAAATTAAAAACCACATTATGAAAATACTACAACTATATATACTTCT
This sequence comes from Xanthomarina gelatinilytica, assembly GCF_000348685.1. Lineage (GTDB taxonomy): Bacteria > Bacteroidota > Bacteroidia > Flavobacteriales > Flavobacteriaceae > Xanthomarina > Xanthomarina gelatinilytica. Next base: position 18,650 of record NZ_ANLA01000016.1, read on the forward strand.
TGTCTCTACCTTAGGTTTAACCATATTTCAAAACCAAACCATAGATCAAAACAGGTCTGAGGTCAATTTCAAAATAAACAATCTCCTCATCAACACGGTAGATGGTACTTTTAAAAACATGACAGGCACTTTCAAATTTAATCCAGAAGACCTTGAAAACTCCAATTTCAACATCTGCATAGATGCAGCCACCATCAACACAGACAATGATAAACGCGACGAACATTTAAGATCTGCAGATTTCTTTAATGTTGAAAAATATCCGGAAATTTGTTTCACCTCCACAGCCATTGAAAAAAAAGACAATGCTTATATAACCACAGGAAACCTATCCATGCATGGTGTTACCAAAACGGTACAAATCCCTTTTGAGTTTTCAAACAACACCTTTAAAGGGCATTTTGAATTGGAACGAATGGATTATAACATAGGCGAAGACACAGGAACCTTTATGGTGGGAAGCACAGCAAAAATTACCATTACATGTGTAGTAACCCCTTAAGTGTTTTTTTAAAGCAAAAATTTAAACTACCTTAGTGGACCCATAAACATTGATATGAAACAAACTTACTTAACCTATGCCTTTTTGGCGTCCATCTTTTTATTTACAAAAACAAACAGTTATTCACAAACCTATGATCCCTATTTTGGAAACCTAGTGGATAATGTTTCGGCAACAAATATTGTAAACAATTTAACTGCCTTCCAAAATTTTGGCGTGAAAGAAGTAGGCACTCAAGCTTTAACCAATGCTGAAAATTGGATTACAACACACTACACCAATTTAGGTTATTCAAACATAGAACTGCAATCCTTTACTTATTCCTCTGGCACAAGCAACAATATTATTGTTACCAAAACCGGAACTACCTATCCCAATACTTTCCTGATAATAGATGGTCATTACGATACCATTAATGGACCAGGCACTAACGACAATGGCTCTGGAACGGTTTTAATTATGGAATTGGCACGTTTACTGGCTACGGTTCCAACAGAATATTCCATAAAATTCATTCATTTTAGTGGTGAAGAAGATGGATTGGTAGGAAGTAATTATTATGTGAACAATACCGTTATCCCTCAAAATTTAGACATTAAACTTGTACTTAACATAGATGAAGTTGGTGGCGTTAATGGCATGACAAACAATACCATAGTTTGCGAAAGGGACCAAAGCAACACTCCTTCCACAAACAATGCTGCATCTAATACAGCGACCAATCAATTGGCAACCTGCATAGAATTGTATTCGAACCTTAATACTGAAATATCCTATGCCTACGCATCAGATTATATACCGTTTGAAGATAACAATGAAATCATTACAGGTTTATACGAATACAACGAAACACCTTATGCTCATGGCCCAAATGATGTTTTGGCCAACATGGATACCAACTATTTATATGAAGTGACCAAAGGCACACTAGGTGCTGCTTTATTTTTTGCTGAAGTGGATTTTAATGCTTTACATTCTGAGTCCTTCAATTTGGATCCCACTATCAACATGTATCCCAATCCTTCAAAAGGGATTCTTCATGTTGATTTGAAAACCCTAGAACATACTACTTTTAAATTAATGGATATCTTAGGTAAAGAAGTTTTAAGCAAAACATTAAAAACAACCTATTCTAAAATTGATGTCAGTTATATAAAAAAAGGTGTCTATTTAGCAGTTTTCGAGACCAACAACAACAGGATTACCAAAAAACTGATAATATATTAGTGTATTAAATATCATTTAAAACAATAAAAGGTCTCCTATGGAAGACCTTTTTGCATTTTAAATTTTAAAAGTTAGTTATAATCAATCCCTAATTAATGGCAAGGTTGAGCATCGCAAAAGACCTTCCTGTTTGGCAATTTCAGCATAAGGCACTTCTTCAACGGTAAAGCCATTGCTTCTTAACCAAGCGTTTAATCTGGTAAAATTCTTTTCAGAAACAACCACATCTTCAGCTATGGAAAACACATTGCTGTTCATATGGTACATTTCTTCCCTGGTTATATGGAACAAGTTCTCTTTTCCAAACAAATCAACCAAATACATATAATCACTTTCTTCCCGGAAACCACTTTTATAGATAATGCCTTTATTTTTCCCTACGGGTTGGAAACAGCAATCCAAATGCAAGGCATTGTCCCTTGGTTCAATTTTGGATTTCACCAAATCGAATTCCTTCACAATTTTATGTGGAAACAAATCCTTGATATACTGCACACCTTCCATATTGGTTCTGGCAGTTATATAGTTCTTATAGTCACTACCTTTATAGGTACCAATAAAAATATGGTTGTTCCAAAGCATGACATCTCCACCTTCTATATGAACCTCTTCTGGAGGTCTTACCACTTTTTTTGGATCTATTTGGTCTATAACATACTGAATAGCATCCAATTCTTCTTCTCTATTTGGAAGAATATTCGCTTTTACAAAGACATCGTCAATAACAAATGCTATATCCCTTGTAAAAATTTGGTTACAGTCTTTTATCAATTCTGGTCTGTACACTTTAATGTTGTACTTCTCGAATACCTTTGCAACTGCTTCCATTTCCTTGACCATGTCTGCTTCCACAGGATAGGTTCCTGCTTTAATATGTTCTAAAGATTTTGGGTCGTAAGCTTGCTCTTCGGTTGGTGTGGGACCATTACTAACTGCAGTGCCTAAAACTACGGCTCTTAATCTAGATGTTTCGTTGGTTACGTTTAGTTTTATCATAGTATTACAAACCTAATAAATTTATTTTTGACTTCTATTTTGATGTTTTTTTAAATATAAAAAAAAGCTCCATTAATAAAAATGAAGCTTTTAACTATTATGTTTATTTAATTAACGTTTATCAATAGTTTTAAAGGACCTTAAAGTTTCCCCTACATAAATCTGTCTAGGACGACCAATAGGTTCGTTGTTCAATCTCATTTCTCTCCATTGAGCAATCCAACCTGGTAAACGACCCAAAGCAAACATTACAGTAAACATATCTGTTGGGATGCCCATGGCCCTGTAAATAATTCCAGAATAGAAATCTACGTTTGGATATAATTTTCTGTCTACAAAATAAGGATCCTTTAAAGCTTCTTGTTCTAAAGCTTTTGCTATGTTCAATATAGGATCTTCAACACCCAAATCGTTTAAAATTTCGTCTGCAGCTTTTTTGATGATTTTGGCTCTTGGATCGAAATTTTTGTAAACTCTATGCCCAAAGCCCATCAATCTAAACGGATCTTCTTTATCTTTTGCTTTAGCCATATATTTTTCAGTATCTCCACCATCTTCCTTTATGGCTTCAAGCATTTCCAATACAGCTTGATTGGCACCTCCATGAAGTGGTCCCCAAAGGGCTGATATACCTGTAGAAAGGGAAGCAAACAAACCAACATGGGATGAACCTGCAATTCTTACAGTAGAGGTAGAACAGTTTTGTTCGTGATCTGCATGAAGTATCAATAACTTATCCAAGGCGTTTATAACAATTGGATTGAAAAGATAATCTTCGTTTGGCTGTTTAAACATCATTTTTAAGATGTTTTCCACATAGCCTAAATTTTTATCGCCATAATCCAATGGCAGACCATTCTTTTTTCTAAAAGTCCAAGCTACCAATACTGGAAATTTACCCAATATTTTCACAATGGCTTTGTACATGTCTTCTTCAGAGTTAACATTTACCGAAGAAGGGTTGAAAGCAGTTAATGCACTAGTTAAAGAAGCAATAACTCCCATTGGGTGAGCCGATTTTGGAAAAGCATCCACAATCTTTCTTACATCTTCATCTACAACAGATTGCGCCTTAATATCTGCATGGAATTTTTCCAACTGTTCTTTAGTTGGCAATTCCCCAAAGATTAAAAGAAATGCAACTTCCAGGAAATTGGCTTTTTCGGCAAGCTCTTCAATAGAATATCCTCTGTATCTTAAAATTCCTTTTTCTCCATCTAAAAACGTTATGGCACTTTCGCAAGACCCTGTGTTTTTATAACCTGGATCTAAAGTAATAACACCTTCTGTGCTGCTTCTTAAGTTTTTGATATCTATGGCAACCTCATTTTCAGTTCCTTCTATTATGGGAAATTCATAAGTTTTGCCTTTAATTTCTATTGTAGCTTTATCTGACATATATTGTGAAAAATTAATGTATTTTGTTGTACTTTTTAACTTCACGAATTTACAAAATATATAACGATTTATAAAGCACTTAACAAAGGTTTTACTAATAAAAATATTAGAAAAATCGATAGTAAAACAAAAGCGATTATCCAGATACGGATAATCGCTTTAAATAAAATTTAATTTAAAGGGAGCTACTTCACTTTAAATGCTTTTTTTCCTGGATAGTAAGCCACATCTTCCAATTCTTCCTCAATGCGCAACAATTGGTTGTATTTAGACATTCTATCACTACGTGATGCCGAACCTGTTTTAATTTGCCCACAATTTAAAGCCACGGCTAAATCTGCAATGGTATTATCTTCCGTTTCACCAGAACGATGAGACATGACAGAGGTATAACCTGCATTGTGAGCCATATTTACAGCAGCAATGGTTTCGGAAAGTGTTCCTATTTGGTTTACTTTAATTAAAATGGAATTGGCAATGTTATTTTCTATGCCTTTGGACAAACGTTTCACATTTGTTACAAACAAATCGTCGCCAACCAATTGTACTTTATCTCCAATTTTTTCGGTTAAATACTTCCAACCTTCCCAATCGTTTTCATCCATACCATCTTCTATGGAGATGATTGGGTATTTAGAGGTTAGTTCAGCTAAATAATCGGCTTGTTCTTTGCTGGTCCTTACTTGTCCTTTATCACCTTCAAATTTAGTATAATCGTATTTACCGTCGATATAAAATTCAGCCGAAGCACAATCCAATGCAATCATGATATCATCACCTAAAGTGTATCCTGCCTGTTCCACAGCTTTTTTAATGGTATCCAGTGCGTCTTCTGTTCCACCAGCCAAATTTGGGGCAAATCCACCTTCATCCCCTACTGCAGTGCTTAAGTTTCTATCGTGTAATACGTTTTTTAAATGATGAAAAATTTCTGTTCCCATTTGCATGGCATGAGTGAAATTTTTGGCTCTTACAGGCATAATCATAAACTCCTGAAAAGCGATAGGAGCATCGCTATGTGAACCTCCATTGATGATGTTCATCATAGGCACAGGAAGTGTATTGGCACTAACGCCTCCAACATATCTGTAAAGCGGTATACCTAATTCGTTTGCTGCAGCTTTTGCTACAGCTAAAGAAACACCCAAAATAGCATTGGCCCCTAATTTTGATTTGTTGGGCGTACCATCCAAATCCCTCATGGTTTTATCTATAAGGTTCTGTTCAAACACAGAGGTTCCAAGCAATTCCTGAGCAATAATGGTATTCACGTTTTCTACAGCTTTTAAAACCCCTTTACCCATATAAGAGTTTCCTCCATCACGTAATTCTACAGCTTCATGTTCTCCGGTTGAAGCCCCAGATGGCACAGCAGCTCTTCCCATAATGCCGTTTTCGGTTACCACATCTACTTCTACAGTTGGGTTTCCTCTGGAATCTAAAATTTGTCTTGCGTGAATGTTAATAATAATGCTCATCTCAAATAGTTTAAAATTAGTTGTTTATTTATAAAACCTACAAGTCCCGATGTTTTAAGATTGAGATCCTGTAGGTTAAGCTAAAAAATTTTAGTTAAAAACCTCAAGGAAGTAAATCTTCTTTGAGGTTTTTTTGATTATTTGTTTTTAATGTTTTCTATAAACTGATCGAACAGATAGGAAGAATCGTGTGGTCCAGGGCTTGCTTCGGGATGATATTGTACCGAAAAGCAATTTTTATTTTTCATGCGAATTCCAGCCACTGTATGATCGTTTAAATGAACGTGTGTTATTTCTATGTCTGAATGGTTTTCTGCTTCTTCCCTATTAATGGCAAAGCCGTGATTTTGTGATGTAATTTCACCTTTACCTGTTATTAGGTTTTTAACCGGATGATTTATGCCTCTATGCCCATGATGCATTTTGTAAGTAGAAATTCCGTTTGCCAAAGCAATGACTTGATGTCCCAAACAGATGCCAAATAAAGGCAAGTTTTTCTCTATAATCTGTTTTGCCAACATTTGTGCTTCTTTTAAAGGTTCTGGATCTCCAGGTCCATTGGATAAAAAATATCCATCTGGATTAAAGGCACTCATATCTTCAAAAGTGGCATTGTAAGGAAACACTTTTATATAGGCATCCCGTTTGGCTAAATTTCTTAGTATGTTTGTTTTAATCCCTATATCTAAAGCTGCTATTTTATAAGTTGCATTTTCATTCCCATAAAAATATGGTTCTTTGGTGGATACCTGTGAAGCCAGTTCCAAACCATTCATATCAGGAACTTGAGCCAGTTGTTTTTTAAGGCCTTCAATGTTGTCAACGTCTGTAGAAATTACAGCGTTCATGGCACCATTATCCCTTATGTAGCTTACCAAAGCTCTGGTGTCCACATCGGAAATGGCAAATAAATCGTGTTTGTTTAAAAATGTTTCCAAAGATGCATCTGCAGCATCACGAGAATACTGGTAACTAAAATTTTTACAAATTAAACCAGAAATTTTAATGGAATTGGATTCCACTTCGTCCTCATGTGTTCCGTAATTACCAATGTGAGCATTGGTAGTTACCATGAGTTGACCAAAATAAGAAGGATCTGTAAAAATTTCTTGATAGCCAGTCATACCTGTATTAAAGCATACCTCGCCAAAGGCTGTACCAGATTTTCCTACAGCTTTACCATGAAAAATGGTTCCGTCTGCTAGTAAAATAATGGCTTTGTCTCGTTTGTTGTATTTCATGATTAAAAAAGTTTTGCAAAATTGCATAAAAAAAAGGATAAACTAAAATGTTTATCCTTTTTTATGATTTCTTTTTTATTAAAGGGAATCGTAATAGGTAAAGATCTTAATCAAGTCTTCTTCAGATTCATAATCCAATTTATTGTCTTTTACAAAAGTGCTAATCTCGTTTTTCTTGTCAGAAAATGTTTTCAGAATGTGTTTCTTTTTAAGTTTTAATTCCTCTAAGTTTGAATCATTCTTAGAATAAAAATATGTTGAAATTCGGGTAAGGACATCAGGAGTTGTTTCTTGGGTCAATGGATTTAAAACCCCTTTGACTATATGTAATTCGGGCACCTTAAACAGCGAGACTTTATTTAATTCCAACATGGGCTCAAAGAAACCTGCTTCACGTGTTTTTGGATTGTACATTTTAATGAAGGTTTCAGTAGAGGTGTAAACCATTTTAACCTTTTCATTGTTGAAAATAAATAGGGTATCACCTAAGGTTTCCGTTTCAAACCTATTCTCTTTTAGATTAAAGTTTATATTTTTTAGTTTGAGTTCTTTACCGTTTGAGAAAATAATTTTGGAAGTCCTGTCCCAAGTATCATATAAATATCTTGAACCATCTTCCTTATTGTACAGCCTCTTTTGGAAAGCTTCATCTGGAAACATATCTGCAGTAGTAACTGTTCTACTTGTCTGGAACTTTGCGGAGCTGCTGGAAAGTGAACTTCGCATGTTTTGAGAAAAACAAGGTGTTAACAAAAAAGCACTAAACATGTAAAATAAGAAAAGCTTCATAAATAATTGTTTTAATTAAATATAAAGCTTTTTTAGTAATTAAAAAACTCTTAACCTTAAAGAGTGTTATAATGTTTTAAAATGTTTTTAAGGTCATTAATATCTTTAAAGCTTAAATTATTGTCTTTAGCGTATTGTTTAATGACATCTTTTTTATCTGCATCAATCAATTTTAAGACAGCAGATTTTTTAAGTTTGGTTTCTTTAAGGGTTTCTCTATCCTTTGTGTAATAGTACTTTTCTTTATGTACCATTTGATCGTCTGAAACTTTTTGCTGAGTCATTGGGTTAAAACTTGCTTCAACAATTTCTATTTCATGTTTTCTTAAAATAGAGATGGATTTTGTAGCTGCCAATTCTTCAAAAAAGGAATTTCTTTGGAATTCAGGATCTAGATAACGTTTAAAGGTTCTTCCTTCTATCACTACTTTTTTAATATTTTTTGGATTGAATGCAAAAACTGAATCTTCAGAAAATTTAGCCTCAAAACGCTCTAATTGTATGTTATAATTAAGTGATTTTAACCTATAAGCTTTATCTTGCATAAAAATTAAGGCGTCATCATTGTTCCAAGATTCAAATAAATAAGGAGTTCCTTTTAGCTTCGTGCTTTTTGGAGCACTGGAAATCCAAAGTCCGTTGTTAGACAACATTCTGCTTGCGTTTGTCAAACTGTTTGCAGACACATCTGAAGATGCTTGAGAAAATGAAAAGTTAACTGATAATGCCAGTATAAAAACCAAAAATTTGTTCATTGTATAAAATTTAGGATGCAAATATAAAAAAAGGATAGACTTATTGGGTCTATCCTTATTATATTAACATTAATTAACAGAAACTTTAACTATTCTTCTTCGTTTGAAGCTTTAGTTTCTGTTACAGGAGCTTTAGCTTCGGTTGATTTAGAACCACCTCTTCTACTTCTTCTGGTTGTTTTCTTCTTAGCTTTGTCTGCATTGTAAATTTCATTGTAATCTACAAGTTCAATCATTGCCATATCTGCGTTATCACCTAAACGGTTACCAAGTTTAATAATTCTTGTGTATCCTCCTGGTCTGTCTCCTACTTTAGGAGCAACATCTCTAAATAATTCTGCAACAGCTTCTTTTTGTCTTAAACGAGACATAACAATACGTCTGTTATGTGTTGTGTCTTCTTTAGATTTTGTTACTAAAGGCTCCACAAATTGTTTTAAAGCTTTAGCTTTAGCTACTGTTGTGTTAATACGCTTGTGTTCAATTAAGGAACAAGCCATATTGGCCAACATTGATTTTCTGTGAGCTGTTTTTCTCCCTAAGTGGTTTGTTTTTTTTCCGTGTCTCATGACATTTTGTTTTAATCACCATCTTGCTACAACCCTTTATAGAGGAGCAAAATATGATGTATTAATCTTTATCTAATTTATATTTTGAAAGATCCATTCCAAAGTTTAACCCTTTCACATTAACAAGCTCTTCAAGCTCTGTTAAGGATTTTTTACCAAAGTTACGGAACTTCATTAAGTCGTTTTTGTTAAAAGATACTAAATCTCCTAAGGTATCTACTTCAGCAGCTTTTAAACAGTTAAGCGCACGAACAGACAGATCCATATCAACCAATTTGGTTTTTAATAGTTGTCTCATGTGAAGGGATTCTTCATCATAAGTTTCTGTTTGAGCTATCTCATCAGCTTCAAGGGTTATTCTTTCATCAGAGAACAACATGAAGTGATGGATTAATGTTTTTGCAGCTTCTGTTAAAGCATCTTGAGGTGTGATGGAACCGTCAGTAATGATTTCGAAAACCAATTTTTCGTAATCTGTTTTTTGTTCCACACGATAGTTCTCAATGCTGTACTTAACATTTTTTATAGGTGTGTAAATTGAATCTGTAAAGATGGTTCCTATAGGAGCAGAAGCTTTTTTGTTTTCTTCTGCTGGAACGTAACCTCTACCTTTTTCAATAGTAATTTCCATATTGATATTTACTTTAGGATCTAAATTACAGATTACAAGCTCTGAATTTAATATTTGGAATCCTGAAATAAATTTTTGAAAATCACCAGCTGTTATTTGATTTTGTCCTGAAAGAGATATTGAAACAGATTCGCTGTCCACATCTTCTATTTGTCTTTTAAAACGTACTTGTTTTAAGTTTAAAATAATTTCAGTAACATCTTCAACAACGCCAGCAATAGTAGAAAATTCATGATCTACACCTTCAATTCTAACCGAAGTGATTGCAAATCCTTCTAAAGAAGAAAGTAAAACTCTTCTTAGAGCATTTCCAACTGTTAATCCGTAACCAGGTTCTAAAGGACGAAATTCGAATTTTCCTTCAAAATCGGTTGAATCAATCATGATTACTTTGTCGGGCTTTTGAAAATTAAATACTGCCATATTTGCGATTTGTATCAGTTATTATTTAGAGTATAATTCGACGATGAATTGTTCGTTTATGTTTTCTGGAATTTGAATTCTAGCAGGTACAGAAACAAAAGTACCTTCTTTCTTTTCGGTATTCCAAGTAATCCATTCGTAAACTTGGCTTGAATTTGATAAAGATTTATCGATAGCTTCAAGCGATTTTGATTTTTCTCTTACAGCAACAACATCTCCAGGTTTTAAGTGGTAAGATGGGATATTTACAATTTCTCCGTTTACTGTAATGTGTCTGTGGGACACTAGTTGTCTAGCACCATTTCTTGAAGGGGATATTCCCATTCTAAAAACAACGTTGTCCAATCTGGACTCACATAATTGTAACAATACTTCCCCTGTAATTCCAGGAGCAGCAGTTGCTTTTTTAAACATGTTTCTGAATTGCTTTTCCAACACACCATAAGTGTATTTTGCTTTTTGCTTTTCCATTAACTGGATTGCATATTCAGATTTTTTTCCACGACGCTTGTTTGCACCATGTTGACCTGGAGGATAGTTTCTTTTCTCAAAAGACTTATCTTCTCCATAAATAGCTTCACCAAACTTACGAGCTATTTTAGTTTTAGGACCAGTATATCTTGCCATATTAAATTTGTTATGAGAGTGGTTATGAATTAAGGTCTTAATCTTATCCTTCGATAACCGTTATCCTCTCGTTGATACTTGTTTATTATTTTTTAAGAGTGCAAATTTACACATAAAAAATTAATATCAACCATTAAAAACAGTTGATATTAATTCTTTGGTATGCTTGCTTATACTCTTCTACGTTTTGGAGGACGACATCCATTATGTGGCAATGGAGTAACATCTATAATTTCTGTTACTTCAATACCTGCGTTATGAATAGAACGTATTGCAGATTCTCTACCGTTACCAGGACCTTTTACGTATACTTTTACTTTCTTTAAGCCTGCTTCCTGTGCTACAGCAGCAGCATCTTCAGCAGCTAATTGAGCAGCGTAAGGTGTGTTCTTTTTAGAACCTCTGAATCCCATTTTTCCAGCAGAAGACCATGCGATCACGTCTCCTTTTTTGTTTGTAAGCGAAATGATAATGTTATTGAAAGATGCTGTTACGTGAGCTTCACCTATTGCATCAACAATTACTTTACGCTTTTTAGTACTTGACTTTGCCATATTATTTTTAGATTTCTAGTTGTTAGTTTTTAGTTGTTAGAATCCTAAACATTGCTATTTCAAACAGATTCATCTAACGTCTAAACTCTAATGACTAATGTCTTTTAATTATTTAGTTGCCATTTTTTTGTTAGCAACAGTTTTTCTTCTACCTTTTCTAGTTCTAGAATTGTTTTTTGTACGTTGTCCTCTTAATGGAAGACCAGCTCTATGACGAATACCTCTGTAACAACCAATATCCATTAATCGCTTAATGTTCATTTGTGTTTCAGAACGTAATTCTCCTTCAATAGTAAAAGAACCAACAGCCTCACGAATATTACTTATTTCGTCGTCTGTCCAATCTTGAACTTTTGTACTTTCATCCACTTTAGCTTGGGCTAAAATGTCTTTTGCTCTACTTTTACCTATTCCATAGATATAAGTTAGGGAGATAACTCCTCTTTTGTTTTTTGGTATGTCTACACCTGCAATTCTTGCCATAACTACCCTTGTCTTTGTTTGAATCTAGGATTCTTTTTGTTAATTACGTAAAGTCTACCTTTTCTACGCACGATTTTACAATCTGCACTTCTTTTTTTAACTGATGCTCTTACTTTCATCTCTGTTAGTATCTATAAGTTATTCTAGCCTTAGTTAAATCGTAAGGACTCATTTCTAATTTTACTTTGTCTCCTGGTAATAATTTTATGTAATGCATACGCATTTTACCAGATATATGCGCTGTCACTATGTGACCATTTTCTAGTTCAACACGAAACATGGCATTGGATAATGCTTCTATTATTGTTCCGTCTTGTTCTATTGCTGCTTGTTTTGCCATAGTATTGATATATTAAGCTACTGCTTTTCTATTTTTACCTGTTTTCATCAAGCCGTCGTAATGTCTATTCAACAAGTAAGAGTTTACTTGTTGCATAGTATCTATTGCAACTCCAACCATAATTAATAGTGAGGTTCCACCAAAAAATAAGGCCCATCCAGATTGTACATTCATTAGCTTTACTATAATGGCTGGGAACACAGCTATTAAAGCTAGGAATATAGATCCTGGTAATGTTATTTGAGACATTATTTTATCTAAATATTCTGAAGTTTCAGAACCTGGGCGTATGCCAGGAATAAAACCACCACTACGTTTTAAATCGTCTGCCATTTTGTTTGTAGGCACTGTGATTGCTGTATAAAAGTATGTAAATACTATGATTAATAAAGCAAAAACTAAGTTGTACCAAAAACCAAATATATCAGCAAAATTTGTTGACATCCATTGTCCTGCACTAGTGTCTTTCAAGAAAGAGGACTGACCTATTAAACTTGGCACGAACATAATGGCTTGTGCAAAGATAATTGGCATTACTCCAGATGCATTTAGTTTTAATGGTAAAAACTGTCTGGATCCCATTACGTTTTTCTCGTAACCACCAGAAGCAGTTCTTCTTGCATACTGTACCGCTATTTTTCTAACTGCCATAACCAGCATAACTGAGGCTAAGATAATAACCAACCAGATAACCAATTCAAAAAGAATCAACATCACGTTGTTTCCTTCTAGCCTGGAAGATGCGTTTTGTAAAAATGCTTTTGGCAAGGTTGCAATAATTCCAACCATAATTAATAAAGAGATTCCGTTACCAATACCTTTATCGGTAATTTTCTCTCCCAACCACATAGCAAAGATACAGCCTGTAACTAAAATAACTATAGATGAAAAATAGAATAACCCTCCAGTACCCAATAAAAAGGCACTTTGTGGAATACCAAATGCTGTTGGCAAACTTGCTAAATATCCTGGCGCCTGCACCAAACAGATGGCAATGGTTAACCAACGTGTAATTTGTGTGATTTTCTTTTGGCCACTGGCTCCTTCTTTTTGCAGTTTCTGTAAATAAGGAATGGCTATTCCCATTAACTGAACCACAATGGAAGCAGAGATATATGGCATGATCCCTAAAGCAAAAACAGAAGCGTTAGCAAAAGCTCCTCCTGTAAATGCGTTTAACAAACCTAATAAACCAGACTCTGTGTTGCTCTGTAAATTTTCCAATTGAGCTGCATCAATACCTGGTAAAACCACTTGTGCGCCAAAACGATAAACTAATAACAGACCAAGGGTTAAAATGATTCTGTTTCTTAATTCCTCTATTTTCCAAACATTCTTTAGTGTCTCTATAAATTTCATGCGCTTGTTTGTGATTATAAAGTTACAGTTTCTCCTCCTGCAGCTTCAATCGCAGCTTTTGCTGAAGCGGTAAACTTATGAGCAGACACCTTTAATTTAGCTTTTAACTCACCTCTTCCCATAATTTTAACTAGATCGTTTTTTCCAGCTAATCTTAGAGCTACAAGGGTATCGAAATCTAAAGTATCTTTAATTTTCTTTTCGTCTACTAATTGTTGTAAAGTATCTAAGTTTACACCTTGATATTCTACTCTGTTGATGTTAGTAAAGCCAAATTTAGGCACACGTCTTTGAAGTGGCATTTGCCCTCCTTCAAATCCAATTTTCTTTGAATATCCAGAACGGGATTTTGCTCCTTTGTGGCCACGAGTTGCCGTTCCACCTTTTCCAGAACCTTGTCCACGTCCTATTCGTTTACCTTGACTTTTAACTGAACCTTCTGCAGGTTTTAAATTACTTAAATCCATTTCAGTATCTTATTATTTTGTTTCTTCTACAGAAACTAAATGTTTAACTTTATTAACCATACCAAGGATGTTTGGTGTGGCATCATGTTCTACGACTTGTCCAATCTTTTTAAGACCAAGAGCTTCAAGAATTCTTTTTTGTCTTAACGTACGATTGATTGCGCTTTTAACTTTTTTTACTTTTATTTTTGCCATCGTTTCCTGTATTATCCTTTAAAAACTTTTTCTAGCGATATACCTCTATCACGTGCAATAGTGTTTGCATTTCTTAGTTGTAATAAAGCATCGAAAGTAGCTTTAACTACGTTATGAGGGTTTGATGAACCTTGTGATTTTGATAACACGTCGTGAACACCTACTGCTTCCAACACTGTTCTTACAGCACCACCAGCAATAACACCTGTACCAGGAGCTGCAGGAATAATGTTTACTCTTGCTCCTCCATATTTACCTTTTTGTTCGTGTGGTAAGGATCTTTTTACTAAAGGAATACGTACTAAATTTTTCTTAGCATCTTCAACAGCTTTTGCTATTGCACTTGCTACGTCTTTAGATTTTCCTAAACCGTGACCTACAACACCTGCTTCATCTCCAACAACTACTATTGCCGAAAACCCAAATGCTCTACCACCTTTAGTTACTTTTGTAACTCTTTGTACACCAACCAAACGATCTTTAAGATCCAATCCACTTGGTTTTACTAACTCTGCGCTTTTGTATTTCTGATACATAATTTCTTAGAATTTAAGTCCTGCTTCTCTAGCTCCTTCGGCTAATGATTTAACTCTACCATGATATTGGTATCCACCTCTATCAAAAGAAATGGTTTCCACACCTGCCTTAAGGGCTTTTTCAGCTACTGCTTTACCTACTAAAGCTGCTATTTCAGTTTTAGTACCTTTTGCAGAACTAATGTCTTTATCTCTAGAAGATGCTGCACTAATGGTTTTACCAGATACATCATCTATTACTTGAGCATATATTTCTTTATTGCTTCTAAAAACAGATAATCTTGGTCTAGCCTCAGTTCCTGAAACTATTTTACGAACTCTGCTTTTAATTCTTAATCGTCTTTCGTTCTTTGTTAATGCCATAACTTAATTATTAAGCTGATTTACCTGCTTTTCTTCTTAATACTTCTCCTACAAACTTAACTCCTTTACCTTTGTAAGGCTCTGGCGGTCTAAAACCACGTATTTTAGCTGCTACTTGACCAACTAATTGTTTGTCTGATGAAGTTAATTTTACTATTGGATTTTTTCCTTTTTCTGAAATTGTCTCCACTTGTACTTCAGGAGCTATATCTAAAACAATGTTATGAGAAAATCCTAACGCTAAGTCTAACTTTTGTCCTTGGTTTGATGCTCTATAACCAACACCTACCAATTCTAATTGTTTTGTCCATCCTGTAGATACGCCTTTAATCATGTTATTGATAAGGGATCTATAAAGTCCATGCTTTGCTTTGTGTACTTTAGAATCTGAAGGACGCTCTACAAATACATTTCCATCTTCAACTTTAATTGCAACATCAGAAAATTCTTGAGTCAATTCTCCTAATTTTCCTTTAACTGTAACAATGTTATCGTTAATATCAACTGTAATTCCTGCTGGAATTGCTATTGGGTTATTACCTATTCTTGACATTTCTTATTCGCTTTTAATTAGTAAACGTAACAAAGTACTTCGCCACCTACATTTTCCCTTTGTGCTTGCTTACCTGTCATTACTCCATGAGAAGTAGAAACAATGGCAATACCAAGACCGTTTAAAATTCTAGGTAGTTCTTTTGAACTTGCATACTTACGTAAACCTGGTTTACTTATTCTTTGAATCTTTTTAATTACAGGTTCTTTGGTCTCTTTATTGTACTTAAGGGCTATCTTAATGGTCCCTTGTACAGAGTTGTCCTCAAATTTGTAACTTAAAATATATCCTTGTTCGAATAATATTTTAGTAATTTCCTTTTTTAAATTAGATGCTGGAATCTCAACCACTCTGTGGTTGGCTCGAACAGCATTTCTAATTCTAGTCAAATAATCCGCTATTGGATCTGTATTCATAGTTATTAAATTTCGGAATCGGTTTTTAACTCTTTTTTGTTAAACCTAATTCCCGTTTATAATTCTTTTATAATATTACCAGCTTGCCTTTTTAACTCCAGGTATTAAACCTTGGTTAGCCATTTCCCTGAAGGTAACTCTGGAAATCCCAAAGGTTCTCATGTAACCTCTTGGTCTTCCTGTTAACTTGCAACGGTTGTGCATGCGTACAGGAGAAGCATTTTTTGGTAACTTTTGTAATGCTTCGTAATCTCCAGCTTCTTTTAAAGCTTTACGTTTCTCAGCATATTTTGCTACTGTTTTTGCTCTTTTTACCTCACGGGCTTTCATTGATTCTTTAGCCATATCTTAATTCTTTTGAAAAGGTAATCCTAATTCTGTTAATAATGATTTTGCTTCCTTATCTGTTTCTGCTGAGGTAACAAATGTAATATCCATTCCAGAAATTTTGTTTACCTTATCGATATCGATTTCTGGGAAGATAATTTGTTCTGTAATTCCTAAATTATAATTACCTCTACCATCGAATCCTGTGGCTTTAATTCCATTAAAGTCTCTTACTCGTGGTAATGCTGAAGTAATTAAACGATCTAAAAATTCGTACATTCTTTCACCACGTAAAGTTACTTTGGCGCCAATTGGCATACCTTTACGTAATTTGAATGATGCAACGTCTTTTTTAGAGATGGTTGCAACGGTCTTTTGTCCAGTTATAGTTGTTAATTCTTCCACAGCGTGGTCAATTAACTTTTTATCGGCAACTGCTGCTCCAACTCCTTTAGATACTACTATCTTTTGAAGTTTAGGCACTTGCATGATGTTTTTATAACCAAATTCGTCTGTAAGAGCTGCAGTTATTCTGCTTTTGTACTCTTCTTTAAGTCTAGGTGTATATGCCATAACTAAATTACTTCATTAGATTTTTTAGAAAATCTCACTTTTTTATCGCCTTCCATTCTGTACCCAACTCTGGTTGTTTCCCCTTTAGAGGTTAACAATGATAAGTTGGAAATTTGAATAGCTGCTTCTTTTTCTACGATTCCACCTTGAGGGTTCTGTGCACTTGGCTTAGTGTGTTTCTTTACCATGTTGATTCCCTCAACGATCGCTTTGTTCTTATCTTTTAATACTTTAAGCACTTTCCCTTCAGAACCTTTATGGTCTCCGGCTATTACTTTTACGGTATCTCCTGATTTTATTTTAAGCTTTGTCATTTTATTTTGCATTAAAGCACTTCAGGTGCTAATGATACAATTTTCATGAATTGTTTATCACGAAGTTCTCTTGCAACAGGACCAAATACACGTGTTCCTCTCATCTCACCGGTTGGGTTTAATAAAACACATGCGTTATCGTCAAATCTTATATAAGATCCATCTGGTCTTCTTACTTCTTTTCTTGTACGTACAACAACTGCAGTTGAAACAGCACCTTTTTTAATGTTTCCATTAGGTGTTGCATCTTTAACTGTAACAACAATTTTGTCGCCAACAGATGCGTATCTTCTCTTGGTACCACCTAGAACACGTATGGTCAATACTTCTTTTGCTCCAGTGTTATCAGCTACTTTTAATCTTGATTCTGTTTGTATCATAATTATTTAGCTCTTTCTATTATTTCAACTAGTCTCCAACATTTGGATTTACTCATAGGCCTTGTTTCCATGATCTTTACAGTATCTCCAATGTTACAATCGTTTGTTTCGTCGTGCGCAACGTATTTTTTTGTTTTTAACACGAACTTTCCATACATAGGGTGTTTTACTTTTTTAACTTCAGAAACCACAATAGATTTCTGCATTTTGTTACTAGTAACAATTCCTATACGTTCTTTTCTTAAATTTCTTGTTTCCATCTTTTCGGCAGAATTATTGTAAATCTCTTTTAGTTAATTCGGTCGCAATTCTAGCTACGTCTCTTCTTAAGGAACGTAATTGAATTGGGTTCTCTAAAGGAGAGATTGTATGAGCCATTTTTAAATCTACATAGCTCTTTTTGGTTTCACTAAGTTTCTCTTGTAACTCAGCTACAGATAATTCTTTAATTTCTGATTGTTTCATAATATCAAATAAATTATGCTTCGTAATCTCGAGCAATTATAAACTTAGTTCTAACTGGTAGTTTTTGTGCTGCTAGACGTAAAGCTTCTTGAGCTACTTCTAATGGCACACCACCTACTTCAAATAATATTCTACCTGGTTTAACGGTTGCTACCCAGTATTCAACAGCACCTTTACCTTTACCCATACGTACTTCAAGAGGTTTCTTTGTGATAGGCTTGTCTGGGAAAATTTTAATCCAGATAGATCCTTCTCTCTTCATGAAACGTGTAGCAGCAATACGTGCAGCTTCTATTTGACGAGCTGTAACAAAGCTTGTGTCTAACGATTTTATACCAAAAGTTCCACTGGATAAACGGTGACCCCTTCCGGCGTTACCTTTCATGCGTCCCTTTTGTTGCTTACGAAATTTTGTTTTTTTAGGCTGTAACATTTTTTGTGTTCTTTATAAAAAATTACTTTCTACGACGAGGGTTGGATTTGTTTCCACCACGTCCTCCGGTTCCACCTTTTCCTTGCTTCTTAGATAACCCAACAAGAGGAGAAAGTTCTCTTTTACCATATACTTCGCCTTTCATGATCCATACTTTAATCCCTAATCTACCATAAGTAGTGTGGGCCTCAACTAAAGCGTAATCAATATCGGCTCTGAATGTTGATAAAGGAATACGTCCTTCTTTGTAGTGTTCGCTTCGTGCCATCTCGGCACCATTTAAACGACCACTGATTTGGATTTTAATTCCTTCTGCATTCATTCGCATGGTTGCAGCGATAGCCATTTTGATTGCACGTCTGTAAGAAATTCTATTTTCTATTTGACGAGCAACACTAGCTGCCACCAATTGCGCATCAAGTTCTGGTCTTTTAATTTCAAATATGTTTATTTGAACTTCTTTACCAGTAATTTTCTTAAGCTCTTCTTTCAACTTGTCTACCTCTTGACCTCCTTTACCAATAATGATACCAGGACGGGCCGTTGTGATAGTAACGGTTACAAGTTTAAGGGTTCTTTCGATAATTACTCTTGAAACACTAGCTTTAGATAGACGTGCGTGAACGTACTTTCTGATCTTATCGTCTTCGGCAAGTTTATCGCCATAATCGTTTCCTCCGTACCAGTTAGATTCCCATCCTCTGATAATTCCTAAGCGATTTCCGATTGGATTTGTTTTTTGTCCCATATCTCTATCTTAACTTTGTGTGTTATTATT
This sequence comes from Xanthomarina gelatinilytica, assembly GCF_000348685.1. GTDB lineage: Bacteria > Bacteroidota > Bacteroidia > Flavobacteriales > Flavobacteriaceae > Xanthomarina > Xanthomarina gelatinilytica. The sequence goes on from NZ_ANLA01000016.1 coordinate 37,822, forward strand.
GGCTCCTACCACAACTGTTACGTGGTTTGAACGTTTTCTAATTCTGTGTGCGCGACCTTGAGGTGCTGGACGTAATCTTTTTAACATAGATCCGCCATCCACTCTTATTTCTTTTATAAACAATTCAGCCTCTTCAATATTGGCATCTTCGTTTTTTGCTTGCCAGTTTGCAATTGCAGACAGTAACAAGGTTTCTAAACGGTTTGAGGCTTCTTTTTGACTGAATTTTAAAATATTAAGCGCTTTCTCTACTTTTTCGCCTCTTACTAAATCGGCTACTAAACGCATTTTTCTTGGTGATGTAGGACAGTTATTAAGTTTAGCAAAAGCAATGTGCTTTTTCTCTTCCTTAATCGCGTCTGCCATTTGTTTTTTACGACTTCCCATAGCTTACTACTTTTTACCTTTGTTTTTAGCACCTGCATGACCTCTAAAAGATCTTGTTGGTGAAAATTCTCCTAATTTATGTCCTACCATATTTTCAGTTACATATACTGGTACGAATTGACGACCGTTATGAACTGCAATAGTTTGTCCAACGAAATCTGGGGTAATCATACTGGCTCTAGACCAAGTTTTGATTACTGATTTTTTTCCAGATTCAACGTTATCTTGAACTTTCTTCTCTAATTTATAATGAACGTAAGGTCCTTTTTTTAATGATCTTGACATGACTTATTATTTCTTTCTACGTTCTACAATATATTTATTACTCGCTTTTGTTTTAGAACGGGTTCTATAACCTTTAGCAGGTAAACCTTTTCTAGAACGTGGATGACCACCTGAGGCTCGTCCTTCTCCACCACCCATTGGATGATCAATAGGGTTCATTACCACTGGTCTTGTTCGTGGACGTCTTCCTAACCATCTTGTTCTACCTGCTTTACCAGATACTAACAATTGATGGTCTGAGTTTGATACAACGCCTATTGTAGCCATACAGGTTACCAACACCAAACGGGTTTCTCCTGAAGGAAGTTTGATAGTTGCAAACTTCTCTCCTCTTGCCATTAATTGTGCAAAAGTACCAGCACTACGAGCCATAACAGCTCCTTGTCCTGGACGTAACTCAACACAAGAAATAATGGTTCCTAAAGGAATTTTACTTAATGGCATGGCGTTACCAATTTCAGTAGGAGCAGTATCACCAGATACCACTGTTTGCCCTACTTGCAAACCGTTTTGTGCAATTATGTATGCTTTTTCACCATCTTGATAGTGCAATAATGCAATAAAAGCTGTTCTGTTTGGATCGTACTCAATAGACTTAACTTCTGCTGGAATTCCAGTTTTGTTACGTTTGAAATCGATAATACGATACTTTCTTTTATGACCTCCACCTATGTAGCGCATGGTCATTTTTCCTTGACTGTTTCTACCACCTGAACGTTTTTTCGGAGCTAATAAACTTTTCTCCGGCTTATCAGTAGTTATGGCGTCATACCCATTTACTACTCTAAATCGCTGTCCTGGTGTGATTGGTTTTAATTTTCTTACTGACATCTTAGTCTAATTACATGTTACTGTATAAATCAATCATTTCACCTTCCGCCAGTTGTACAATTGCTTTTTTTACAGCATTTGTTTTACCATGTTGAATCCCAGTTTTTGTAAACTTGGTCTTTCTATCTGGACGGACATTAATAGTACGAACTTTTTCAACAGAAACGCCATAAGCAGCTTCCACCGCTTTTTTAATTTCTACCTTGTTCGCCTTGGTATTCACTGCGAATGTATAGCAGTTTCTTAACTCGCTATCAGCTGTCGCTTTTTCTGTGATTATAGGTTTAATTAAGATATTCATTTGTTTCTTATTTACTTAAATTCGATTCAATTTCTTCTAAAGAACTCTCCAATAGCACTACTTGATTTGCATTTAAAATCTTGTAAGTACTTAATTCTGAGTTGCTTATAACTTCAGAGCCTTTTAAATTGCGTGACGACAAATATACATTATTATTTGAAGCGCCCAACACAAATAGAGACTTTTTGTTTTCCAGGTCTAAAGCCTTTAAAACGGCAACGAAATTTTTTGTTTTTGGGGAATCAAAATTAAAGTCTTCCAATACCACAATTGATTTTTCGTTTGCTTTAATGCTCAAGGCCGATTTTCTAGCTAAACGCTTTAAATTTTTATTTAATTTAAAACCATAGTTTCTTGGTCTTGGACCAAACATACGTCCACCTCCTTTAAAAACTCCAGACTTGATAGATCCAGCTCTAGCTGTACCAGTTCCTTTTTGTTTTTTAATTTTACGTGTACTTCCAGAAATCTCAGCTCTTTCTTTAGCTTTGTGAGTTCCTTGTCTTTGGTTTGCCAAATATTGTTTAACATCCAAATATACAGCGTGATTATTAGGCTCAATAGCAAAAACAGCATCAGAAAGGTCTGCCTTTCTTCCTGTTTCTTTTCCGTTTATATCTAAAACTGCTACTTTCATTATTTCTGAATAATTACATAAGCGTTTTTATGACCAGGCACACAGCCTTTAACCACAAGTAAGTTCTTTTCTGGAACCACTTTTAAAACTCTTAAATTTTCAACTTTTACTTTATCAGTTCCCATTCTACCGGCCATTTTCATTCCTTTAAATACTCTTGCAGGATATGAAGCAGCACCAATAGAACCTGGAGCTCTTAAACGGTTGTGTTGACCGTGGGTAGCTTGACCTACACCACCAAAACCGTGACGTTTTACAACTCCTTGGAAGCCTTTACCTTTTGAAGTTCCAGAGATATCTACAAACTCCCCTTCAATAAAGTGCTCTACAGTTATTGCATCACCTAATTTGTACTCCTTATCAAAACCTTTGAATTCAGCGATTTTGCGTTTTACAGAAGTTCCTGCTTTTTTTGCGTGACCTAAGTCTGCTTTAGTAGCACTTTTTTCTGTCGCGTCATCGAAACCAAGTTGAATGGCTTTGTAACCGTCAACTTCTTCAGTTCTGACTTGGGTAACGATACATGGTCCAGCTTCGATTACTGTACATGGAATGTTTTTTCCATTTTCATCGAAAATGCTGGTCATACCGATTTTTTTTCCTATTAACCCAGACATATTTTGTTTTTTTAGTATGGACAATTCGCGACTTGTCCTTTTTGTTTGTTTTTCTATGGACAAGTCGCGACTTGTCCTTATTTAAAATTCAAGGCTGAAAAATACGTTTCAGCCTTGAATTGTATTTTTCCGTTTTTCCCTAACCATCGTTAAGGACATGTTCTTGCCTTACTTACACCTTTATCTCTACTTCAACACCACTTGGCAATTCAAGTTTCATCAAAGCGTCGATGGTTTTTGAAGAAGACGAGTAGATATCCAATAATCTCTTGTATGAGCTTAATTGAAATTGTTCTCTGGACTTCTTGTTAACGTGAGGTGAACGCAATACAGTGAAAATCTTTTTGTGAGTTGGTAATGGAATTGGTCCCGTTACTACAGCTCCAGTACTTTTTACTGTTTTTACAATCTTATCAGCAGATTTATCTACTAAATTGTGATCGTAAGACTTTAATTTTATTCTAATTTTTTGACTCATTTTCTTAAGATTTTAAGCTTCTACGCCTTTAGCTGCCTTAATAACTTCTTCTGAAATATTTGAAGGAGTTTCAGCATAGTGTGAAAATTCCATTGTTGATGTTGCACGTCCTGAAGACAAGGTTCTTAATGTGGTTACATAACCAAACATTTCTGATAGAGGCACAGTAGCTTTAACAGTTTTTGCTCCTGCTCTGTCTCCCATATCGCTTACCTGTCCACGACGACGGTTTAAATCTCCTACTATATCACCCATATTTTCTTCTGGAGTAATTACTTCCAGTTTCATTATAGGCTCCATGATTACAGCTTTTGCAGCTTTTGCAGCAGCTTTAAATCCTAATTTTGCTGCCAATTCGAAAGATAATTGATCAGAATCCACATCGTGGTATGAACCATCTGTTAATGTTACTTTCATAGCATCAACTTCGTATCCTGCCAATGGACCATTTTGCATAGCCATTTTGAATCCTTTTTCAATAGAAGGGATAAATTCTTTAGGAACGTTACCTCCTTTAATTTCTGAAACGAATTCCAATCCTACTTTTCCTTCTTCAGCTGGTTCTAGCGTGAATACAATATCAGCGAATTTACCACGACCACCAGATTGTTTCTTATAAACTTCCCTGTGTTCAGCCTTTTTTGTGATGGCTTCTTTGTACTCTACTTGAGGTTGACCTTGGTTTACTTCAACCTTGAACTCACGTCTTAAACGGTCAACAATAATATCTAAGTGAAGCTCACCCATTCCAGAAATGATAGTCTGTCCTGAAGCTTCGTCTGTTCTAACAGTAAATGTTGGATCTTCTTCTGCCAATTTAGATAAAGCCATCCCTAATTTGTCAACATCTGCTTTAGTTTTTGGCTCCACAGCAATACCAATTACTGGATCTGGGAAGTTCATGGATTCTAAAACAATTGGATGTTTTTCATCAGACATGGTGTCACCTGTCTTAATATCTTTAAAACCTACAGCAGCTCCAATATCACCAGCTTCGATAAAATCGATAGCGTTTTGCTTGTTTGCGTGCATTTGATAGATTCTAGAAATACGCTCTTTTTTTCCTGAACGGTTGTTTAGAATATAAGAACCAGCGTCCAAACGCCCTGAATAGGCTCTAAAGAAAGCCAAACGTCCCACAAAAGGGTCGGTAGCAATTTTAAAGGCTAATGCAGCAAAAGGCTCATTAACATCAGGTTTACGCGTTTCTTCTTTTTCTGTATTAGGATTAATCCCTTTAATATTATCTCTATCCAATGGAGAAGGCAAATAACGACATACAGCATCTAAAAGGAACTGTACACCTTTATTTTTGAATGAAGAACCACATACCATAGGTATGATTGCCATATCCATTACAGCAGCTCTTAGTGCAGCATGCACTTCATCTTCTGTAATAGACTCTTCATCTTCCATGAATTTTTCCAATAAATTTTCATCATAGCTAGCTACTTCTTCAATCAATAGGGCTCTGTAGTTACGTACTTCTTCCTTCATGTCTTCAGGAATTTCAACTACGTCAAAAGTAGAACCAAAATTGTCATCATGCCAGATTATAGCTCTGTTCTTAACTAAATCTACAACCCCTTTAAAATCTGCTTCATCTCCAATAGGCAAAACTATAGGGACAGCATTGGATCCTAGCATTTCTTTCACCTGATTGTTCACTTCAAGGAAGTTTGCTCCTTGACGATCCATTTTATTAACAAAACCAATTCTTGGGACTTTATAATTGTCTGCCAATCTCCAGTTAGTTTCAGATTGTGGCTCTACACCATCCACTGCACTAAATAAGAATACCAAACCATCCAAAACACGTAAAGAACGGTTTACTTCTACCGTAAAATCTACGTGACCAGGAGTATCAATAATATTAAAGTGATAATCTTTAGCATCCTCTGTTGGCACTCCGTTTTCTTTAGGAAAAGTCCAGTCGCAGGTAGTTGCTGCAGAAGTAATTGTAATACCTCTTTCAGCTTCTTGCTCCATCCAGTCCATAGTTGAAGACCCTTCATGGGTCTCCCCTATTTTATGATTAACTCCAGTGTAAAATAATATTCGCTCAGTTGTTGTTGTTTTACCAGCATCAATATGAGCTGCAATTCCTATGTTTCTTGTATATTTTAAATCTCTTGCCATTTGTTACTAGAATCTAAAGTGTGAGAATGCTTTGTTTGCTTCTGCCATTTTATGAGTATCTACTCTTTTCTTTACAGCTGCTCCTTCTTCTTTAGCTGCTGCTAAAATTTCTGAAGCTAAACGCTGTGCCATAGATTTTTCGTTTCTTTTACGGGAATAACTAATAAGCCATTTCATTGCTGTAGAAACTTTTCTATCTGGTCTAATCTGCATAGGGATTTGAAAAGTGGCACCTCCCACACGACGGCTACGTACTTCTACGTGAGGCATCACATTGGATAAGGCATCTTTCCACAACTCCAAAGCAGTTTTTTCTTCGTCTGTTTTCTTTTGATCCACGATATCGATTGCATCGTAAAACACTTTAAAAGCTACTGACTTTTTACCATCCCACATCATCATGTTCACGAATCTAGTTACCAACTGATCGTTGAAACGTGGATCTGGTAAAAGCGGTCTTTTTTTCGCTTGTCTTTTTCTCATGTCTTCTTCTTAAGTTTTCTTTAATTAACTTTTAGGGCGTTTTGCACCATACTTAGATCTACGTTGTGTTCTACCTGCAACACCTGCTGTGTCCAAGGCGCCACGAACGATGTGATATCTAACTCCTGGCAAATCTTTTACCCTTCCACCTCTAACCAATACTATCGAGTGCTCTTGCAAATTGTGTCCTTCTCCTGGAATGTATGCGTTCACCTCTTTACCATTTGTCAACCTTACCCTTGCTACTTTACGCATTGCCGAGTTAGGTTTTTTAGGTGTTGTAGTGTAAACACGAGTACAAACTCCACGTCTTTGTGGACACGAATCTAAAGCAACCGATTTACTCTTCTTGGTTATTTTGGCTCTTCCTTTTCGTACTAATTGTGAAATTGTTGGCATATATTTTATATAATATTTTACAAATACCTCTTATTAGAGGGCTGCAAAGGTAGAAATATATTTTAAACTTTCAAATGTTAATTGATTAATTTTCACATCATAGACATTTTTTTTTCAAACAGCTTTTTAAAATGGTTTCACACCTATATCATGAAAGCTTATTGCCATAAAAGAAGAAGCTGGGATAAAAAAGAATCCATACATGTATATGCATGGCAGTTTTTATCGATATAATATGGGCAATTTTGCGCTGAACAAAAAAATTAATATTACAGATATATAATAAATGTTCTTTTTACGTTAGTTTTACAAATCCAATAGTTTTCCCTAACAGTTGTAAAAAGTGATTAAATCATTACACGCTATACTTATTATATCTTTCTTTTTTTCTTCGGAAATGCTCTGTCAAGAGTTACAATTAAAAATAACCGGAAAAGACTCCCTTGAAACCAAAACCATCGACTCCATTAGGTATGAAAAATACCATAGGGATTTTGAGTCCATCTCAAACGAGTTAACAGCCTTTAGAAAAAAATTGAACTCCCTAGGCTATATTGAAAGTAAAATGTTGCCTTTAAGAAAAGAAGATTCGATCTTTAACGCCAAGTTTTCACTAAACACCAAATACAATTACCTAAATATATTTTTCACAGACAGCCTTGTCTCCAGAAAAATTTTGGAAAAGTTGTCCAACAATATTTCCGAAGGCCAATTTAGCATTCCAATTGAAGATACAGAAAGGGTACTTACTGCCATTAATTTAAAGCTATCGGAAAATGGAGACCCTTTTAGCACATTAAAATTATCGGACATCACCATCAACAACAAAGGTGAAATTGATGCAACACTCATACGCTCTGAAAAGACACAAGTGAGACGGATTGATAAAGTCATTATCAAAGGTTATGAGAAATTCCCGAAGTCTTTTTTAAAACACTATCTTAAAATCAAGGAACAACAAGTTTTCAACTTAACACAAATAAAAAAACAAATAACAGATTTAAACGAACTGAATTTTGCTAGGCAACTAAAAGACCCTGAAGTTCTCTTTACAAAAGACTCGACCACATTGTATGTGTTTATTGAAAAAGTGAAAAGCAACAATTTTGATGGCTTTATTGGTTTTGGAACCAATGAGGAGACAAACAACATAGAGTTTAGTGGCTATTTAAATCTAGAATTGAACAATAACTTGAATTACGGAGAGTCTTTTAGGTTGGTTTACAAAAGTGACGAAAACGATCAAAAGAATTTTTTGGTGAATTTAAACCTGCCTTATTTATTCAATTCGCCCATTGGAACAGAGCTGGAACTAAGTTTGCTGAAAAAAGATTCTTCTTTTTCTACCGTAAACCAAAATGCCAAACTATTCTATCAAATAAACCCAAAAAACAATGTGTTTGTTGGTATCAGATCCATTAAATCGAACAACCTACTGGATTCCCTATACAGCAATCCTACCATTCAGGATTACACTTCAACATTTTACAATGTTCGTTACCTATACAGAAAACGGCAAAAAGACAATATGCTATTCAACACCAAAACCCTATTGGATGTTCAAGTTGAAACCGGAACCAGGACCTTTGAAAAACAAAACATAAAACAACAACAACTTGTTCTGGATGCCTATCACATTTTCAACTTGAACCAAAAAAACAACATTTATTTAAGAGGCACAGGTTTTGGTTTGTTTTCTGATACGTATTTTGAAAACGAATTGGCCAGGTTTGGAGGCATTAATTCCATAAGGGGATTTGAAGAAAACAGCCTGTCGGCAACACAATTTGGGGTTTTAAATACAGAATATAGATATGTCTTCAATAACAGTATTTACATCCATACCATCATAGACTTTGCCTATTTGGAAAACAAACTCATAGCACAGAAGGAAAAACTCTACAGTTTTGGGTTTGGATTTGGGTTAATTACCAAAGCTGGACTGCTAAAGTTCAATTTTGCCAATGGCAAAAACGAAAACCAAACTTTTAAATTCTCGAATTCTCAAGTACATTTAAGTCTTACAGCATTTTTTTAGGGGTTTTTTAACTAAAATTCACGGTATTTTTAAAAAAAATTAAAATTTTAACCCTTAAATATTGTTTAATTAACTTTTTATTATGATTTTTGGCGTAGACTAATTCAAATAAAATATAAAATGAAAACAAAGTTTAGTGGAATTTTAACGCTATTCCTAGCGTTTGTTGTGCAATTTACGTTTGCACAAGAAAAAACAATTTCAGGAACTGTGTCCGATGAAAACGGGTTACCCCTTCCTGGAGTTAATATTATTGTAAAAGGTACGACCAATGGTACACAAACAGATTTTGATGGAAACTATTCCATCACTGCGAGTACTGGAGATGTCTTATCTTACTCTTTCGTTGGTTATACCAAAAAAGAAATGACTGTTGGAGCTTCCAACAACATTAGCTTTAGTATGACCCCTGATGTAACTGCTATTGATGAAGTAGTAATTACGGCTTTAGGGATTAAGAAAGAAGAAAAATCAATTGGTTACGCTGTTCAAAAAGTTGATGGTGACGACATTGCTGAGTCCAATGAGACAAACGTAGTTAACTCACTTTCAGGTAAAGTTGCTGGTGTTCAGGTTACTAACAGTTCTGGTGCAACAGGTTCTTCTTCAAGAATCGTTTTAAGAGGTGCATCCAGTATTACTGGTAACAACCAACCTTTATTCGTGATTGATGGAATTCCAGTTGACAACTCAAATTATGGAAATGCAGGCTATAGTGGTGGATTTGATTTACCAAATGGAGCTGCTGACATTAACCCTGATGATATTGAATCTGTAACAGTATTAAAAGGTCCAAACGCAGCTGCGTTATATGGTCTTCGTGCTGCTAATGGTGTAATTGTTATTACTACCAAAAAAGGTTCAACGTCTAAAGATAAGTTAGGTATTACATTTAGTTCATCCGCTTCTTTTGAGAACCCATTATTATTACCAGATTTCCAAAACTCTTATGGACAAGGTGGAAACCCTTTCTATTTTGAATTTATAGATGGACAAAACGGTGATGGTGGAATTGATGAAAGTTGGGGTCCTGCTTTAGATGTAGGTTATGAATTCGTACAATGGAATTCTTACACTGTTGATGGAGCACCTCTTCCATGGGTATCTCAACCAGACAATATTAAAGATTTCTATGAAACTGGACTTACTTTAAACAATAACATCTCCTTCACTGGAGGTACAGATAAAACTAATTTCAGATTATCTTTAGGATTATTGGATCAAGAAGGTATGGTTCCAAACACAGATTTTAGAAGATACAATATTGCAGGAGTAACATCTATGCAGGTTAGTGACAAAATCAATGTGTCTTTAAATGCTAAATATATCAGATCTGAGGCTGATAACTTAGTAACTGTAGGTTACAGTAATGCAAACCCAGTACAACAGATGATTTGGTCTGGTCGTAACGTAGATTTCAATGCGTTAAAAGATTGGCAAAACTTACCGTTAGCTGCTGAAGGTACTGCTGGTGAAGGAACGCCTTTAAACTGGAATACTGTATTCCAAAACAACCCTTTCTGGTATTTGGATACTAACTTAAATGCTTATAATAAAGACCGTGTAATTGGTGGTGTAAACCTTTCTTTTGATGTTACCAATTGGTTAACAATATCTGGTAAAACAGGGGTTGATTTTTGGAAATCTCAAACTAGAGAGAACAAAGCAAAAGGATCTAACGATGCTCCAGAAGGATATTATAGAGTCATTGACAGAACTTTCTATGAAGTTAACAGTGAAGTATTATTATCTTCTGCCGGAAACATTACTGATGATTTTACATACTCTTTAAATGCAGGTGGTAACACCATGTACAGAAAGAATGATTTAATATTTGCGACAGCTCCTCAATTAGAGTTGCCAGGTTTATATAACGTAAGTAACGTAAAAACTGGTGTTGACCCTATTCAAGGTGCAACTTATGCAGAGCAAAAAATTAACAGTTTATATGGATTTGGACAAATAGGTTTCAAAAACATGTTGTTTGTTGACGTTACTGCAAGAAATGATTGGTCTAGTTTATTACCAGTTGATAACAACTCATTCTTTTACCCATCTGTAACTGTGAGTGCAGTATTGAGTGATGTTTTCAATATGGACAAATCTACTGTTTCATTGTTAAAAGTAAGAGGTGGTTGGTCTAAAGTAGGATCTACTGGAGCTTTAGGAGCTTACAGATTACAAGATGTTTACCAATTTGCTCAAGATGGTTGGGATGGTACAAACTTTTTGTTCTTACCTTCAGCCATTAATAATCCTGAAATTGGACCTGAGACAACCAGTGGTTATGAATTTGGTTTAGATGCTAGATTGTTTGAAAACAGATTGCGTTTTGATTTTACTTACTACGATCAAACGTCTGAAGACTTGATTGTTGATGTACAATTATCATCTGCAACAGGTAGTGGATCTTCTCTACAAAATGTTGGTGAAATGAGAAACAAAGGTATCGAAGTTCAATTAGGAGGTACTTTAGTAAAAACTGATGATTGGCAAGTTGACTTAGAACTTAACTGGGCTAAGAACGACAACGAAGTGGTATCTTTAGGTGACCTTGAAACTTTAGTTTTAGGTGGGCAATGGAGTACTACAATTGAGGCGAGAGTTGGTGAATCTTATGGAACAATTGTTGGTCCTGCTTTTGAAAGAGCTCCAAATGGGGAAATTCTTTATGAAAATGGTTTACCAGTAATTGGTGGAAGTGAAGTATTAGGAAACGTGACTCCAGATTGGACTGGTGGTGCTAATTTAATTGTATCTTACAAAAACTTTAGATTTGATGCTTTAGTAGATGGAAAAATGGGTGGAGATATCTACACCATGACAACTTCTTGGGGTAGATATGCTGGTGTTTTAGAAGAAACAATGCAAGGTCGTGAAACCGGGATAGTTGGTCAAGGTACTATGAATATTGGTACAGATGCCAACCCAGAGTATGTACCTAACAATGTTGTAACTTCTGCTAAAGACTATAACCAAAGAGCATTCTCTAACAGTATTGCTGAAAGTTCAGTGTTTGACGCATCTTACATCAAATTAAGACAATTAGGATTAACTTATACCTTCCCTAAGAAATGGTTAGCAAATATTGCTTTAGACGATGTGAATTTCTCTGTTGTAGGTAGAAATTTAGCTTTCCTTTACAAGAAAGTACCACATATCGATCCTGAAAGTGCTTTCAGTAATGATAATGGAAACCAAGGTCTAGAATTTGGTCAACTACCTTCTGCAAGAAGTATTTCATTTAATGTTAACCTTAAATTCTAATTTTAAAAAAATAGATTATGAAAAAAATAAATTTAATTGTCTTATTATTCATCGGCTTGGTATTTGTAAGCTGTGATAAAGACTTTGAAGAATTAAATAGCAATCCTAACAATCCTACTTCTGTTCCTGCAGAATTATTATTAGGGAGCATGATAAGAAGTACTGGAAACGTGATGTACAGTACCTTCAACGGTGGAGATATGGGAGCTTGCTGGGCACAACATTTCTCTAAAGTACAGTATAACGATGAGGAAAGATACATTCCTAGAGAAAGTGCTATAGGAAATGTATGGGCTGTTTTATACGAAAGTGTAGCTGCCGATGCCAATGCTATGTATGAATTAGCAGTACTTGAAGAAAATACGGTAGCTCAAGGTGCAGCTTTAACCATGAAAGCATATGCTTTCTTATTGTTAACTGATCTTTACGGTGATATTCCATTCACGGAAGCTTTACAAGGAGCTACTAACATATCTCCAGTATACGATTCTCAACAAACTGTTTACAATGGTTGTTTAGCTATTCTTGACGATGCTATTTCTAAATTAAATCCTGCAAACGGAAGTTTAGATTCTAGCCAAGATATTATGTATGGAGGTGATGTATCCAAATGGAGAAAATTCGCTGCTTCTTTAAAATTCAGAGCTTTAATGCGTATGTCTGGAAAAGATGCAAGACCTAGCGAAATGCAAGCTTTAGTGAACAGTGGCCTATTGTTCTCTTCTAGTGCTGACGATGCAAATCTAGTGTATCTATCAGATGCTCCTAATGCCAACCCTATTTACGAATCGGTGGTATTTGGAACTAGAAATGAGTGGAAAATAAATAGTGAAATTGTTGAAAGAATGGATGGAACTCTTGGTCTACCAATAGATAATAGACTTCCAGTAATGGCTCAAGAAAATGCAGATGGCGTGTACAGAGGAAAACCTTCTGGGATTCAAGGTGTACCTAATAATGATTATAACTACGCTAACGTATCTCCTCTTGGAGAGTTTTATTTACGTCCAGAATTACCAGCTGTGTTCTTAAGCTATACAGAATTACAATTCTTATTAGCTGAAGCTGCTAAAAAGAACTACATTTCTGGTGGAGATGCCGCTGCTGCTGCTTATTACCAATCTGGAATTGAATCTAGTTTTGCTGATAATGATGGTGCAGATATTGATGCATACTACGCTGGATTAATAGTATATAATTCATCAACAGCTCTTGAGCAAATTGCTACACAAAAATGGATAGCATTATATAGTCAAGGTTTTGAAGCTTGGATAGAGTGGAAAAGAACAGGATATCCAGATTTAGATCCTGCTATTGATGGAGCTATTAATGAAATTCCTTCTAGATTAACTTACCCAGTAATTGAGCAGTCTTTAAACGCTGCTAACTACAATGCTGCGGTTGCTAATATGCCAGGAGGAGATAAATTAACTACACCTATTTGGTGGATGAACTAAAAAAAAAAAAGAAAAATGAAAAAATTAAATTATTTATTGACAATGTTTTTCGCACTAACCCTATTGGTTGGTTGCGATACTGATCCAGATAATAATGCTCCAGTGACTGATGAAGCAGGGTTAATTATAGATGTATCGAATTCTGGTGGAGCTCTTTTAGGATCACCTGAAGCAGGTGTTCCTATTGGGGATGCTAGTGTTACTTTCTCTGATGTAGCTTTAAATTTTGAAATAACTCAAGTTTTAGGAAGTTTAGATAATGTTTCGAAATTCGAAATAGTTAAATTTTTAAATAGTGATGCCAATCAAGGAACTGAAGGTATTACTGTTGCAGAAACTACTACCCTTCCTTTTTCTTTCAGCTACGAAACTATTGATGAATTTGTTGCTGGAACAGGGACAACTGTAGATCAATTAAGAATTGGTGATGTTTTTACTTTTAGAGTAAAAATTTACCAAAACGATGGAGATGTATATTATTATAACAACAAAATGGGAAGAGTATCACTTACCATTAACTGTTCTTATGATTTAACTGGACAATACACAATGACTAATAGTGTTTGTGGTATTAGCCAAACTGTTGGCATTTCACAAAACCCTGATGGAACCTGGTACCTTGAAACTGCAGATGGTGGTTTATTACAGTTCTGTTCAACCAACAGTACCATCCAAAATGATGGAAGTATTGCAGTTGGATGTGGTGGAGTTGTAACTGCCGTGGCTGGTGGACCTGGTTATTGTGAAGGTGGTGGATACGGTATTGGATGTATCACTGGTGGTTCATGGGATCAAGATGCTGGTATCTTAATCATGGAGCATACTGATGCATTTTTCTCATGGTCTGGAGGCACATATACTTCGCAATATGTAAGACAATAAACCTTATTAAAATATTTAAACTTATATAATATGAAAAAAATAAATAAAATGTTATTCTTAGTTGCTCTCTCAGTAGGGATATTTACTACATCTTGTAGTGAAGACGACTATACTGGAGCAAGTATGATTAATTATTCTAGTCCTACGGTTACATTATCTACCGCTAGTACAAATGTTGTAGTTGACGAAAGTGCTATTCCTGAAGATGGGGAGTTTCTTATTCCTGTAACAGCATCAATTAGCGAACCAGTACTTGCAGATATCCATATTCCCTTAGTGCAAACGGGTGGAACTGCAGATGCTCATGATTTTGATTTAGGTACTATGATAATTACCTCTGGTACAACTTCTGCAACCACCAATATTGTTATCTATAATACTTGTGATACAGGTGTAGAAGGTAATGAAACTTTAACAGTTAGCTTTGCAGACAATATTGCCAATGCTAAAATGACACCATTTTCTATGGATATTTCAATTGAAAATGATTGGGTGAACGATGTTATTGAATTTGAATTTGATTGGTCAGGAGAATTAACATATACTGCTGGAGTACCAGCAGAAGTGACAATCGACTTTTGTGATGCAGATATTGACTTCGCACTAGCAGATAATGGTGGAAATGTTTTAGGTTATATTGCAGCTACTGCAAGCTGTCCAGAAGCAGGTGGTTTCTCAGGTCTGCCTGATGGAACATACTTTATTTTAGCAGAAGTTTATGATAATCCCTTTTCTGGATTAGGTTTAACTGACGCAATGCCTATAACTACAACTTATAGTCAATGTGGTTTTGATACTGCAGGTAGCTTTGTTAATTCTGTATTGAATACAGCAACTATCTCCGGAGATGTAATTCCACTTGCTACAGTTGAAATATCTGGAGGTTATAACTACACTGTTACACCTTGGTAACAGAAACTATAATTATTAAAACCAAAAACCATCTCGTGAGAGATGGTTTTTTTATACCTTTGTTTTATGGAAAACAGCACACAAATATTTGGTTTAAGGGCTATCATGGAAGCTATATATTCTGGGGAAACCATTGAAAAAGTATTCATTCAAAAAGGTTTAAAAGGTGATTTATATAACGAACTGGAAACCTTGTTACGTAAAGAAAACATCAGTAGCACTTATGTGCCAATTGAAAAATTAAACAGGTTAACAAACAAAAATCACCAAGGTGCCGTGGCGCAAATTTCACCTGTAGCTTTTCATGACTTAGAAGAGCTGGTATTACAAGTTATGGAGACCAGCAAGACACCATTATTTGTGCTTCTTGACCAATTAAGTGATGTTAGAAATTTTGGCGCCATCATTCGAACAGCTGAATGCACAGGTGTAGATGGTATTATTATACAGAAAAAAGGTGGTGCTCCTGTAAATGGCGACACGATAAAAACAAGTGCTGGTGCTGTATTTAAAGTCCCAATATGTAAAGTGGATCATATTAAGGATGCCATGTTCTTTTTACAGGCTTCTGGAATTAAGGTCATAGCTGCCACAGAAAAAACCGATCATACTATTTACGATGTTTCCTTTAAAGAACCTTGTGCCATTATTATGGGTTCAGAAGGAAGAGGTATCAATCCATCGGTTCTTAAATTAGTGGACGATAAAGCCAAATTACCCCTTTTGGGTGAAATAGAATCATTAAATGTATCTGTAGCATGTGGAGTATTTCTTTACGAAGCACTTAGGCAACGGCTCTAATCATTCTGTATCTTTATTTGGTTTAAATGTATAATGAATGGTTGGCCTATTTTCTTCAAGGGGTTCCGTAGGTGTATCTACTTCCATATTTGTTTCTGGGAATTCTATAAAATTACCATGTTCATCAAAATGTTTTAAAAAAGGATCATCTGCTTCATTAAAGGTTTCCTCTTCCCAAGCATACTTTTTAGGTTTAGCTATCTCCTTCTTAAATATTAGTGCAAATAAAAACCCTGTTATTAAACCTGCTGTATGTCCTTCCCATGAAACACCATCAACTATAGGAAACACATACCAGATCATACTTCCATAAAGAAAAACAATCAATAAGGACAAGGCTATCAAACGATAATATTTGGCTAAAATGCCTTTAAAAAAAGTAAAACTTACCAGTACATAAATTAAACCACTGGCACCAATATGATAAGATGGTCTTCCGATGCTCCAGGTAATTAACCCAGACACCAGAATGCCATACAAAATCACTTTCCACGCTATAGGTTTGTAAAAATAAAACAAGGCTGCCGTAAGAACAAAAAGTGGAATGGTATTATGGTATAAATGAGATATCCCAGAATGTATGAACGGACTGAAAAAAATACCACGTAAACCGGTTATGGTTTGTGGATATATGCCAAATTTTGTAAAATCAATACCAAAGCGAATTTCAACCCAAAAAACCACCCAGATTAAGAGAACAAAGAAAATGGGATATAGTACAACACCATTGGAAAATTGAAAATGCTCTTTAGATTTCATATTTAAATTTAAAAAATATAATACAAATACATGACCATAAATAGTTTTCGTGCAATATTGTCAGATGTCCTGGACATCTATCAATTCTTTTTATAAAATTCTGACTTGGACGGAATTTATTTTATTTTTACCATATGAATGAACCTTTAGCTGAAAGATTGCGTCCAAAAACATTAGCTGACTACATTAGTCAAACCCATCTTGTTGGAGAACAGGGAGCTTTAACCAAACAAATTGAGCAAGGTTTAATTCCCTCCATGATTTTTTGGGGACCTCCTGGAATAGGCAAAACAACACTTGCCAATATTATTGCCACAGAATCTGGAAGACCATTTTATACATTAAGCGCAATAAATTCCGGAGTAAAGGACGTTCGTGATGTTATTGATAAAGCCAAAACCAGTGGTGGTTTGTTTACAACCAAAAATCCCATTTTATTTATAGATGAAATTCATAGATTTAGTAAATCACAACAAGACTCTTTATTACAAGCGGTAGAAAAAGGTTGGGTAACTTTAATTGGTGCCACAACAGAAAATCCGAGTTTTGAAGTAATTCCTGCCCTTTTATCCCGTTGTCAGGTTTATATTTTAAATTCTTTTAGCAAAAACGACTTAGAAGCCCTTTTAAGGCGAGCTATTGAAAAAGATGAGCAGATATCTAAAAAAAACATAACACTAACAGAAACAGATGCCTTATTGCGCCTTTCTGGTGGTGATGCCAGAAAATTATTGAATATTTTTGAATTGATAGTCAACTCTGAGACATCAGATAAAATAACCATAACCAACGAATCGGTTTTACAAAAAGTTCAAAACAATACAGTTCGATACGATAAAACAGGTGAACAACATTACGACATTATTTCTGCTTTTATTAAATCCATTCGTGGTAGCGATCCTAATGCTGCTGTGTATTGGTTGGCCAGAATGATTGAAGGTGGTGAGGATGTTAAGTTTATCGCCAGAAGATTGCTTATCCTTGCCAGTGAAGATATTGGCAATGCCAACCCAACTGCTTTGATTATGGCAAACAATACCTTTCAGGCTGTTTCGACCATTGGACATCCAGAATCGCGTATTATTTTAAGTCAGTGTGCAACCTACTTGGCTTGTTCCCCTAAAAGCAATGCTGCTTATGAAGCCATTAACAAAGCGCAGGAGTTGGTAAAAAACACAGGAGACTTATCTGTGCCTCTTGCCATAAGGAATGCACCTACCAAACTTATGAAAGAATTGGGCTATGGCGAAGATTACAAATACGCGCATAGTTATGAAAACAATTTTGCCAAACAAGAATTTTTACCGGAAGACATAAAAAACACCACACTCTACAATCCTGGGAATAACTCAAGGGAACAAGCCCAAAGGGAGTTTTTGAAAATTCGTTGGAAAGACAAATACAAATATTAAAGCTTGATATTCAATTTGGTGTTAGTTACCTGATTTCCATCATTTTCTGAAAGCACCCACGCTCCTGCTTCTTTAAAAACCATGGCATTTTTACCTTGAACCATGAAGACTTCTGGATTTCTTGTATTTAAAAGAACCATAACAACCTTTGAGGATTTATCAACAAGTTGGAAACCTCCATCCGTTTTTTGGGCAAACAATAGGGTTTCCATGGTTTTGGTAGTGGAATCAGCAACAGTTTCTGCTGTCTCAGCAACAACGACCTCAGGAGTGGTTTGGTTGTTTTTTTCTTCTTTTAAAGCAGCCAGTTCTTCTTTGAGCTTTTCAATTTCTTCTTTAGAAGCTTCGCTTTTAGACGTGCCCATGGCCAGAATGGTTTCATTTGGTTGGTATTTGTAATTTAAAGCCTCCAAATGTAAAAAAGCATCTCTTAACGCTTTGTTATAAGCAATGGCATACTTTTTTTCAAAACTCTCACCAAAATCTGAAAAATAGATTAGTTCTCCTTTGCAATTTTTTAATTCTATTCTCAACCTTGTTTTAAAGGTACGGGATTTGTCTGCAACATCTGATTTTAATGCTAAACAAGGATTAAACATTAAATCTTCAGGAAATATCTCGTCCTCCTTTAATGCTATGAATCCGTATTTATTGAATAAAAAATGTGATATGGAGTTAAGCTGAAACTGGTCTTCTTCATCTAAAAAATCGTATTGGTTGGGTACAATAACATATTTGTAATCATTAACACTGTTTTGTGAGAACGATGCCATGGAGAAGATACAAAGTATGGCAAATAACAGAAATTTCTTAAACATGTGCGTTTTTTTTAAATTCGTGTAAAGATAGTAAGGATTATAAAAATAATTTTAATTCCTCTAATTTATTTATCTGTTTGATGTGGCTTTGGGCAGCAGTTTTTAAATAGTTGAAATATATGGCTTCCATACCAAAATTCAGTGCGCCCAAAACATCTGCTTCCATATTGTCACCAATCATGATACTGGATTCAGGATTGGCTTTGACCTTCTGTAACGCATGGTTGAAAATAATGGGATTTGGTTTTTTTACACCAACCTGCTCCGAATCCGTAACCGATTTAAAAAAGTGATAAATGTTTGAGTTCTTAAGTTTACTTTCTTGCACTTCCTGAAACCCATTGGTTATTATATGTAAGCGATATTTAGGTTTTAAATAGTTTAAAGTGCCCAAGGTGTCTTGAAACAAATGGTTGAAAGACGTTAAGTAAGCAATATAATCTGTAGACAATTTATGGATTAAGGTGCTGTCTGCTTGAAAAGAAATTCTATTGAAAGTATCATTCAACCGGTTATAGCGCAAAGAGGCTTTGTCTATTTTATCTTCTCTGTAAAGTTTCCAATACTCTAGGTTTATAGGCTCGTAATGACTTAAAAATTCATCTATATCCACTGTCACGTTGTGCATTTTAAATATTTTATGGAATGTTAGTGCCGAATTTTTATCAAAATCCCAAAGCGTATGGTCCAAATCGAAAAAAACGTCTTTTATGCCTTTAATTTTCATGAGCTGATTCTAAAATAATATTAAACAAGTCTTTATAGCCTTTCCATCTATCCACCTCACTAAAAGTATAATTATGGAACACTGGCACAAACTCTCCATGAACTTTTTTAACCTGATATATAATTTCGTTCAAGGCCTTTTTCTTATCCAACAATGACTGGAACTTCAATAGCGAATAATCCAGCAAGTGATAAGAACATATTTTTAAAGGGGTCTGTATTTCGTAATCCAGATCATAAAAGAAAAAAGGCGTGCAGGTTCCAGCCCTAAAGCCAGGATGGTTGACATAACCCATGGTATAATCTTCCAAAATTTCCAATTCTACCAAATTTCTGTAGGATTCCGGTAAGTTCAGTTTTGAAAAAGAGTGTCTGGAGGCCGATAGTGAGGTATTTAAAATGGCTTCCATACGTCCTTTTTCTTTTTTTAAAATGCTAATGTCCTCCAAAGCAAAATATGAAGCTTTTAGGCCAACTTGGCAATAATCTGCCACTTGCTTGATAAGTGTGATAAACTTCTTCTTTTGGGCATCAATGCCTTTGTCATAGGTAGAGTAATCGCCTATTAAAAAGAAAAAAAGGAATTTGAACTGGCTGTGTTTTTGTTTGTTTATAATGTATTTAAAGGTATCATAAGTATCCCTTTTCAGACCAAAAAGCACCATATACCTGTAATATAGTTTTTTAAAATTAAAACTGAACAAGTCTTTAACCGTACCACCAAAGGTTCTCATTATGCCCTTAAGCTTAAAATTATAAGCTGAAGGCACATCTATAATAGGTTTAATGGTATATTGCCTTTCGGGAAACTGAAAATCCGGATAGTTTTCCTGAAAGACTTTTTTAAATTTATAAGCCCAAATATCCACAACAGGTTGATGCAAAAAATCATGTTTATAAGCCAAACTTTCTTGAGCTGTAAACCTGCCATATTGGTCTTTAACGTGTGGCAAATATTCTTCATACCGACTGAGCAGGTAGAAGGAAGCCGAAAAAATATCAAATGGGATGGCACTTTTATCGCCATTAAAAAAGAAGCATTTGGTTTCTTCCCAGTCCTGGACACTTATTTCAACATCGGAAAGCCCCTGTTCGTATAGGATATCATGACTTCTAACAAATATCTCGTTGCTGAGAGGTTGTCTAGTATAAGACATTTTTAAGCTATCGTGTGCAATAAAAGATTCAATGGTCGTTGTAAAATCCACAGGAATGCCTATAATCCTGGTAAAAACCTGTTTGAAGGCATATTTTAAACGAGGTGTTATTTTGTGGGTATATACTAGTAACATGTATGATTTTAAATTGAAAATTCAAGGCTCCAATTCCGAAACCCTAAAAGTAACCAATTCCCTTTGCAAAAACTGTTTATTGGCTTTGGAATTTGGAATTTGCTTTTTTTTTTGAAATGTCTATAATATGGCTTCATCAGCAAAGCTAAAATAGGCTTTTTCCGTTATGATAACATGGTCCAAAACTTTTATGTCCAAACTTTCGCCTGCCAGTTTCAGTTTTCGTGTTAGTTGTTTATCGGCTTCACTGGGTTTTAAAGTTCCAGATGGATGGTTATGAACCAAAATAAGACCTGTAGCCCCTACTTCAAGGGCATTTTTAAGCACCAAGCGTACATCTACCAAGGTGCCTGTAATACCTCCTTTGCTCAATTGATTTTTTTGAATGATTTTATTGGAATTGTTCAAGTAAATAATCCAGAATTCTTCATGAGGTAACTCTCCTAACAAAGGCTGCATAATGTGAAACACAGACTGGCTAGAGGTTATTTTCTGTTTCTGCACAAGAGCCTCTCCTCCTCTCCTACGACCTAATTCCAGGGCAGCAGCAATACTTATGGCTTTGGCTTCGCCTATACCTTTAAAGTCCATTAACTGTTTTAATGACAATTTTCCCAAAGCATTTAAATTGTTGTCTACACTGGCAAGGATACGTTTGCTTAAGTCTACAGCACTTTCGTTTTTGCTACCAGAGCCAATAAGTATAGCCACCAGTTCGGCATCGCTTAGACTGGCTTTGCCTTTATCGCGAAGTTTTTCTCTAGGCTGGTCTGTATGGTTCCAGTTTTTAATAGAAAATGATGGCTCTTTTTCCTGCATCCAATAAAGATAAATATTGTAATTTTATAAATCAAAAAAAAAATCATTTATATAAAACCCTTCAATTTCTTTTGAGCTATCCACCTAAACATCACCAAAATCACAACAGGCAACAGTTAATAGACGTCATGAAAAGCTATCCGTTGGCAACTGTTATTTCGATTAACAACCATGAGCCTGTGATTACACATTTACCTCTTATTTACGAGGCAGGAAAACTTATTGGACATTTGGACAAAAACAATCCTCATGCCAATTTACTTAAAAACGATTTACCTGTAACCCTAATTTTTTCTGGTCCACAATGCTATATTTCGCCAAGTATTTACACCACAACGCAATTGCCCACTTGGAACTATATTAAGGTACAAATAACTGGACGTGCCAAAGAAATCACCAACCCGGAAACCATTAAACAATCCATGGTTGCCATGACCGAATTCTTGGAAGCACCTATGCACAAATATGTTTTGGATATGAATAATGATAAAATGGAACAGTTTATACCTTATGTGGTAGGTTTTGAGATAGAGATATTGTCCTGGGAAGGGAAATTTAAACTCTCTCAAGACAAAAAGCCACAAGATATAGAGAATGCCAAAGCTGAACTGATTCGGGCCAACCAAGAAAACATTAAGGCCTTTTTGGATAGAATCGTTTAATCTTGGCGTTTTTTACCGTAAAGCCTTTGTAGGCTATTAAAAGAAAAATTAACAACAACCTATAACAACATACTTAAAACAAGAAATGACTCAATCTGAACTTATAATTTTAAACTTTAATGAAATTAGAAGAAGAAGCATCAAACTCTGGAACGGACTCCCTAAAAGTTATTACAATTGGAAGCCTGACGAAAAAGCAATGACTGCTATAGAAATGATAAGACATGTTTTAGAAGCCGATTATGGATGGAATATTATAATTAACAATGGGAACATGACAGATTATAAAACACCTTGGAAAAACCGACCATTTACTAGTATTGCTGACGAACTTGAATTTGCCGAACCCTATAGGAATATATTTTTAGAACGTGTTAGACAATTTTCGGATATAGAATTAAACGAAACTGAGATTATTCATCCCGGAAATGGACAAAAGAAACTTCTTGGAAACTATTTATTGCGAATTGGATATCACGAATCTGTGCACGCAGGACAATTCCTTTCCTATTTAAGAGCAATGAAAATCAATCGTCCTGAGATATGGGATTAAAAACACTAAAGCCATCATATTGACATTAATATTTACTAAGCTGTGAACTGTTTTTAAGCCAAGTTTAAAAAATTGAAATTCAATATAATGGCTCCTGGTTGGTCGAGTGTAAAAACATAAACTCAAAAATCAAAATTTCAATACCAATAATAAAATAGATCACCCATTATTAAACTTTAATCACACAGCAAAATGTTAATTTGGGTGTTCCATGTGACCATTATAAAACAATAAATATCAATACATGAAACAACAATATAAGTGCTTATTGAAAGCGTTATGTATGCAAATAAATATTATTTTTGGCTAATTTAAAAAAACACCTCATTTAAAAATTCATTGATATGAAACACCTATACTTAATGCTCCTATTTGTGTCCACACTTTCTGTTTCTCAAGAATCCAGGTTAACTATTTTCTCAGAAGATGGTGAAGCATTTTATTTGTTTCTAAATAGCATCAGACAAAATGAAGAACCTGTCGTAAATATTGCTGTGGATTATTTAACAAACGACTATTATGATGCCAAAATTGTATTTGCCAACGAATCTATTAATCAAATAGAAAAAAAATATCTTATGGCTGTGGATGCAGATGGAAACCGTGGCGAATTTGTATATAAAATTAAAAACAGCAATCGAGGCCGCAAATTAAGGTTTTACTCATTCACACCATTTCAGTCCTTGATGCCTCCACCAGAGCATGTTCCTTTGATACATTATAATGCTGTGCCTCTTCCTCCCATTCAAACAATAACACAAACCACAACCACTACCACCACTGCAAATGGAGATCAAATTAATATAGGTGTAGGTGTAAATACAAATGACACAAATGTTGGTGTTGGTATTCATGTAAATTCTGGAATCACAACTACCACAACCCAAACCACAACTACAACTATAGGTAACTCTACAGATGTTGTTATTGTTGAGGAAACAGATTGTTATGCCATGTCTCCAAGTGATTTTAATCAGGCCTTGGCTTCCATTAAAAGCAAATCGTTTTCAGATTCTAAATTAACATTGGCAAAACAAGTAACTAAAGGGAATTGTTTAACCTCAGCCCAAATTGCACAAATTACAAGTTTATTCGATTTTGAAGATACTAAATTGGAGTATGCCAAGTTTGCCTATTCCTTTTGTTATAACCCAGAAAATTATTGGAAGGTAAATAATGCTTTTGAATTTGAATCCACCATTGAAGAACTACATGCATATATTGAGTCCCTTGGGTTTTAGTAATACTATTAAATCAGCTCTTTAACGGCATCAAAATCCAAACCTCCATAATTTCCCGAACTCATTAATAACAGAGCTTTGTTTTTAAAATCCTGAGAGAAGAGAAAGTTTTTAAAGTCGTCTGGGTTGGTGTAGATTATTAAATCGTCGCGTTCAAACGCATTGGCAATTTGTTCGTGGGTAACTTTTTCCAATTTCTTAATTTCCACAGCATGAGGCGAATAGAAAACCACAGCCACATCTGCTGCATCTAAAGCGCCTTTGTATTCTTTTAAAAATTCGGCATTTAAACTACTATAAGTATGCAATTCCAAACAGGCCACCAAGGTTCTGTTCTGGTATTGTTCTTTTACTGCTTTAGTAGTAGCCTCCACTTTAGAAGGCGAATGTGCAAAATCTTTATAAGCTACACTGTTTTTGCTTTCGGCTATTTTCTCCAAGCGTTTGCTGGCGCCTTTAAAGGTGGCAATGGCTTCGTAGAAATCGTCTTCATCAATTCCCATATGCTGGCAAATCCATTTGGCTCCTGCCAGATTGTTTAGGTTGTGCTTTCCAAAAACTTCAATAGGCAGTGGACCTTCAGGCGTTTCCAAAAGGGTTTGTCCGTTTTCAACAGCATATTCAGGAGTTCGGTAAGGCAATTTTCTTATGGTATTTTCGCTGGATTCCACAACTCTGGTAACTTCTAGATCTTCTTCGTTATAAGTAATGCTACCTCCTCTTACAATGCTATCTACAAAAATACGGAACTGCTCTACATAACCTTCATAAGTTGGAAACACATTGATGTGATCCCAAGCAATGCCACTTAATAAAGCGATGTTTGGTTTGTAAAGATGAAATTTTGGTCGTCTATCTATAGGTGAACTTAAATACTCGTCGCCTTCCAACACAATAAAATCGTTCTCTTCGGTTAGTTTCACCATAACATCAAAACCTTCCAGTTGTGCACCAACCATATAGTCAACTTCCCGATTGTGGTAATGCATCACATGGAGTATCATGGATGTGATGGTTGTTTTACCATGACTTCCTCCAATAACCACACGGGTTTTGTTTTTGGATTGTTCGTACAGAAATTCAGGATAGCTATAAATCTTCATATCCAATTCCTGAGCTTTTAAAAGCTCTGGATTGTCTGCTTTGGCGTGCATGCCCAACACAATGGCATCTATATTTGAAGTGATTTTTTCTGGAAACCATCCATAAGACTCAGGCAACAACCCTTTAGTTTCCAATCTGGATTTTGAAGGTTCAAAAATGGTGTCGTCGCTACCTGTTACCTGATATCCTTTATTGTGTAAAGCCAATGCCAGATTATGCATGGCAGAGCCTCCTATAGCTATAAAATGTACGTTCATAGAGCAAATATCAAATTACAAAAACCAATTTCCAAATTATTGGTGCTAATTCAATCATGTTTTTAATGTAAGGATCATTCTAATGAAATTGCACGACTAAAAAATCAAAGCTTCAAAATAGTAAGACGTTCATCTTGAAACACCTTAATCTCTGGAAGCTCCTTTAATGCTAAATCAATATATTTTAATGCCAAACTTTTGTTGTTTTGGTGTTTGTAAATCTGAGCCAATCTATAATTTGCCCAAGCAATTGGCACACCATCCTCAGGAGAATAATCCTTGATATAAGTTTTTAAACAAGCTTCCCCTTTGGCAAGCTGCATATTATATTCTGCAGAGACTTTTCCAAGTTGGTAGTGCAAAGCATTACGTTGTAGCCTTCCCTGTGCTGATTCTATATTTTTAATGGCTTTTTCTGGCTGGTTTTGTTTTTCATAAAACTCGGTCAATTTATTATAACAGGTTATGGAGCCTCCAATAGTAATGGCTTTTTTATAATAGGTTTCTGCAAGTTCTGGTTCATTGTCATATTCGTAAATATAGCCTTTGGCCAAATAACCATCCACTTTGGAAAGTTGTTCCAGTTCATTAGCATATTTTAAAGAAGTGCCTTTACTTCCTCCAACAATGGCAGGTAATTGCATATACAATTCCACCAAAGCCCAACGTGTTTCAATATGGTTCTTGTCTAATTTTGCAGCAGTTAAAAATGCTTCCTTTAAGTCGCCTAAATAGGTTAAGGCAGAAAGTTTGTTTACAGAAAGGGCTTTCATGCCTAAAGCGCCTCCATATTTATAATGAAAATTGGCCACCTCTGGTTTAAGCACAACCAATTTTTTGTACTGTTTTATGGCTTCATCCCACTTTTCCTGATAGCTGTAGGCATCTCCAAGGATTTCTATCGCTTTTAAATCGTTGGGATTATTTGCAACAAAAGGGCTTGCCAATTGTTCTGCTTTGGCATATTTTTTTTGTGCCAACAACAACTCCAAGGTTTGATGGGATGTTTGTGAGAAACTCCATAAAGGCAACAAAAAAAGTACCAATAGCTTTTTCATATCTAAATCGTCGGAATAACAAAAGTAACCTTTCTCATTGACTTAAAAAATGCCTATTTTCACATAAGTAATTACAAATTTTGTTCCTCTTTGTTTTTTTGGAATAGCTTTTGATTTGCTACTGACATAAATTCTTACAAATGAAATACTACGCAACTATATTAATGCTGTTATTATTCGCTCATTTTTCTGAAGCCCAAAATTCGGATTACAACACACTTTGGAAACAAGTAGAGGCTTTTGAACGTGAGGAATTGCTCAAATCGGCTTTACAAATTGTAGAACAAATAGAAGCTTTGGCCATTAAGGACCAAAACCAAACACAGCAAATTAAAACCTTGCTCTTTAAAAGCAAGTTCGCCTTAATTTTAGAAGAAGACGCGCAGTTAAAGATTGTTAACAGTTTTAAAACTGCCATTTCCAACAAACCTGCACCTATAAAAAATGTGTTGGAAAACATGTTGGCAACCATTTATTGGCAATATTTCCAACAAAACAGATATAAGTTTTACAACAGAACCAAAGTGGTGGACAAAACCGTTGCAACCGATTTTAGAACTTGGGATTTACAAACCCTATTTAATGAAATCCAATTGCATTACCAACAGTCCTTAAAAAACAAAGAACTGCTACAACAAGAAGATTTAACTGCTTATTCCAGTATTTTAAACGAACAAACAGATTCCAAACGCTATAGACCTACGCTATATGATTTGTTAGCCCATAACGCTTTGGAGTTTTACCAAACACACGAAAACAGCATCACAAAACCAGCTTATAAATTTGAAATTGATGATGAAGCTTATTTAAGCGACTCCAAAACATTTTCAAAATTAGAGCTTCGCTCAAAAGATTCCACCTCTTTAGAATTGCAGGCATTGAAAATATATCAGGATTTAATTCAATTTCACTTAAAAAACAACCAGCTTGAAGCCTTGACAGACGTAAATATTTTACGCTACAATTTTGTAGAGCAGCATGCTACTTTTCAAAACAAAGACAGCTTATTGATAGAAGCCTACAAAACCGAAGCCGAACGCATAAAAACACATGAAGCTTCAGGATTATATCAATTTGAAATTGCTAACTTGTATTATCAACAAGGTCAGGAATATCAGTCAGGAACAAACGAAACCAATCGTTGGAAACTAAAAGATGCCGAACAACTTTGTAACAGTATTATCAAGCGATTTCCTAAAAGTCGTGCTGCAGAAAAAAGCAACATCTTACTAGAACAGATCCATCAAGAATCTTTAAGTATTCTCTCTGAAAGTTACTTACCAATTCAACTAGATGCTAAAGTTTTAGTGACTTATAAAAATCTAAACACACTAGATTTTAATGTTTATAAGCTGTCAGAAAATCAGGTTAAAACCTTTAGCAAAACCTATAAACAAGAAGAGCAACTTAAATTTATTAATAAGTTGAAAGCAGATGCATCTTGGAAAAGTGAGCTAAAAAACGAATTGGATTTTCAGCAACATAGCACAGAAATCCTACTTCCTAAATTGGATAACGGTCGTTATTTAATTGTCGCAAAAATCAATAACAACCAGAACACTTTTGCTTTCAACACCTTTCAAGTTACCAATATAGCTGTGGTTGAAAAAACAGAACAGGACAAGCAGGTATATCAATTTATCGACAGAAACAACGGAAATCCCTTAAGCAATCTGGACATCCAGATAACCTATTTTAAGAATTATAGAGATAATACAAACAATAAAAACTACACTACCAATGCTTTGGGTGAAATTGAACTTATTAAAGGTTCTAACACCTGGTCCAATATTCACATAGAAGCAAGTTGTTCTGATGAAAAGGCATTTTTTGGAGATTACTATTTAAATAGAAAATACGAAAGAAACACCTATAAAGAACATTACAGAGGTTTTATATTTACAGACCGAAGCATTTACAGACCTGGACAAATTGTTTATTTTAAAGGTATTGGTATTAAGATTGAAGATGGTAAATCTGAAGTGATTCCAAATGAATTGTTTTATCTAGAACTTTATGATACCAATAATGATTTAATTTCTGAATTAGAATTAAAATCCAATGAATTTGGTTCCGTTTCTGGTGAGTTTATTCTTCCTAATTCGGGTTTAAACGGAAATTATAGTATTGAATTCTATGGTGAGAAAAATGATGTGGATGTTAAACATTATTTTTCAGTTGAAGAATACAAACGCCCCAAGTTTGAAGCCCAATTTAAACCTGTAACGGAAACTTATAAAGTCAACGATTCCGTAACTGTAACAGGACAGGCTTTAGCTTATGCTGGAAGCAACATCACCAATGCCAAAGTGGTTTACAGAGTGCATAGAAAAGTACAATATCCGAGATGGTATTATTGGTACAGACCTGCTTATATTAGCGAACCACAGGAAATAACCCATGGAGAAGCCATAACAAACAACAAAGGTGAATTTGAAATTACTTTTAAAGCCCTTCCTGATACAAGTGTCAACAAAGACAATCTGCCTGTTTTTAATTATGAAGTAACTGCAGATGTCACCGATTTAAATGGGGAAACACGTTCTGCAACAACCATAGTTAATGTTGGGTATCATGCGCTAATTGCAACGGTTTCTGTAGATGCTACCTTAGACAAATTGAAAAAGGAGCATACATTAAACATCGATACCAAAAACTTAAATGGTGAATTTGTTCCAGCACAAGGAACCATAAAAATCTATAAGCTTAAAGCTCCAGATTATGTCTTGCGTCCACGACCTTGGAAAGCTCCAGATTATCAGATGCTTTCAGAAACTGAATTTAAAATTATGTTTCCTTATGAAGCCTATAAAGATGAAAACAACCCAAACAATTGGAAAAAAGGAGCCCTTGTTTTTGAAAAATCCTTCAATACCGAAAAATCCAAAGAAATAGAATTAGGAAACATTAAGAAATGGGAATCTGGACAATATGTTATTGAATTGGAAAGCAAAGATAGATTTGGTCAGGAAGTCAAAGACGAAACCAGGACCACCTTGTTTAGCGAGACCGACAAAACCCTTGCAGACAAGCAACTTTTCAGCATGAGTTCCAATAAAAAAGACTATCAAATTAACGATATTGTGGAACTTACTTTAGGGTCTTCGGCTGAAAATATATCAGTAACGGTTGAAATTGAAAAGAACAAACAAACCGTAAACACCTACGTCATTCAACTAAACAATAACAAGAAAACCATAAGCATTCCTGTTAATAAAACAGATTTGGGTGGCTTTGCAGTACACTACAGTTTTGCCTATGCCAATAGTTTTGAATCTGGTACAACATCTATTTCAGTACCTTATCCTAAATCCGATTTAGAGATTGAAACCATGACGTTTAGAGACAAATTGCAACCAGGACAAGAGGAGACTTGGAGCTTTAAAATTAAAGGTCCCAAAGGCGAACAAGTATCTGCCGAATTATTAGCGAGCATGTACGATATGTCTTTGGACCAATTTAAACCTCATCTCTGGGATTTCAATCCCATTAATCTTCCAACTTATCGTGCGTATAACCACAAAAACGCAAGAGCCAGTTTTTATACTGATACGTTCAGGGTTCTTAATTTAAATAGATTTTACGCTTATTATCCTAAAAACAGTTATGATCAATTGGATTGGTTTGGGTTTAGCTTGACGAATACTTGGGTAAGACAACAATATTTAAGAAAAATTAGGACTCAAGCTTCCTATAATACTGCTTTAGAAAAAGGAAAAGTGGTTGGAACTATTGTAGATGAAAATGACCTGCCTTTACCTGGTGTCAATATCAATATTAAAGGAAGTAATGAAGGTACTCAAACCGATTTTGATGGTCAATTTTCTATTAAAGCAAAAACTGGTGACATACTGGTACTGACCTTTGTTGGATATATTAAAAAAGAATATGTTATTGGTGCCAACAACACTTTTACACTTTCTATGATTCCAGATGTCACTGCTATAGATGAAGTGGTTGTGACTGGTTTTGGAGTAAAAAAAGAGAAAAGTGCTATTGGTTATGCCTTTAGATCTGAAGAGGCTGAATTAGCTGCTTCAGACAATGAAGAAGAATTAAACGAAGAAGTTTCAGAGGCTACAATAAGTAACCCTTTAAAAGAAGACTTCTCTCAAGTTACAATCCGTAAAAACCTTCAGGAAACGGCTTTTTTCTTTCCACAATTACAAACAGACGAAAAAGGCAACGTCAGTTTTAGCTTTACCACACCAGAAGCCTTAACCAAATGGAAATTGCAATTAATGGCACATACCAAAACCTTGGAATCTGCAACAACTACGTTGGAAACTGTTACCCAAAAAGAACTGATGGTCATACCAAATGCACCACGTTTTTTACGTCAAGGAGACCAAATAACTATTAGTTCTAAGATTTCTAATCTGAGCAAAAAAGATCTTTCTGGACAAGCCGTTTTGCAACTTTTTGATGCAACAAATGGCAAAACCATTGATGCTGAACTAAACAATTCCTTAAACACAAAGGCCTTTACTGTTGATGAAAAAGGAAATACTGAAGTGTCATGGAGTTTATCCATTCCAGATCATATAGATGCTGTTCAATACAAAATAATTGCCAAAGCAGGCGATTTTAGCGATGGCGAACAAAATGCGCTTCCTGTGCTTTCCAACAGAATGTTGGTTACGGAAACGTTACCTATGTGGATTCGTTCTAACCAAACCAAAACGTTTACTCTAGAGAAGTTAAAAAATAATACTTCAACAACTCTAAAGAATCACAAATTGACCTTGGAGATCACATCCAATCCGGCTTGGTATGCCGTTCAGGCTTTGCCTTATTTAATGGAATATCCTTACGAATGCAATGAACAAGTATTTAGCAGATATTATGCGAATTCATTGGCTAGCCATATAGCAAATTCAAACCCTAGAATTCAAGAGGTTTTCAATCAATGGAGAAATACAGATGCGCTACTTTCTAATTTGGAAAAGAACCAAGAATTAAAATCCATTCTTATTGAAGAAACACCTTGGTTACGCGATGCTGAAAGTGAAACCGAACAAAAGAAACGCATTGCCTTATTATTCGATTTAAACAAAATGACAAGCGAATTACAGGCAAATATTCGCAAACTGGAACAAAACCAAATGCCAAATGGCTCTTGGGCTTGGTTTCAAGGTGGTAGACCCAATCGTTATATCACACAACATATTATTACAGGATTTGGACATTTAGATAAGCTACATGCCACGCTAAGCGCAGTCGAGACGTCTATGATTAAAAAAGCCATAAGCTATTTGGACAAAGAGTTTGTTGAAGAATACAAAAACATCACCAAATACAATGAAAAAGCAGATTTAACCAAAGATCATTTAAGCTACACACAATTGCATTATTTATACATGCGAAGTTTTTATCCAGAGGTTAAAAAATCGAAAGAAGTAGAAGACATAATTGCATATTACCAAACTCAAATTCAAAAATATTGGAAATCTCGCAACCTGTACTCGAAAGGTTTGATGGCTTTGGTGTCTCATAGATTTGAGGATGATGTAACAGCCTCAAAAATCTTAAAATCTTTAAAGGAAAATAGTATTACCAGTGACGAATTAGGCATGTATTGGAAAGAAAACACAAGTTCTTGGTATTGGTATCAAGCTCCTATAGAAACCCAGGCTTTGATGATTGAAGCTTTTTCTGAAATAGAAAATGACATTAAAACCATAGACAATCTGAAAATCTGGCTCTTAAAAAACAAACAGACCAATAGCTGGAAAACCACCAAAGCAACAACCGAAGCTGTTTATGCTATATTGCTTCAAGGTAGTGATTGGTTATCTGTAACTGAGATGGTTGATGTAGTTGTTGGTGGCAAAACTATAGAACCCTTCAATCCCGATAGCTATCGGGAGGAAGACGTGAAAGTTGAAGCTGGAACAGGTTATTATAAAACGTCTTGGACAGGTTCTGAAATTAAACCAGACATGGCAGAAGTTACCTTGACGAAAAAAGGCGAAGGCATTGCTTGGGGAGCTTTATACTGGCAATATTTTGAGGATTTAGATAAGATCACTTCAGCCGAAACACCCTTAACCCTTAAGAAAAAACTCTTCTTAAAAACCAACACCCATTTAGGCGAAGAAATTTCAGAAATAACCTCTGAAACTCAATTAAAAATTGGCGATTTAATTCGTGTACGAATAGAATTGACAAGCGATCGCGCTATGGAATTCCTTCATATGAAAGACATGAGGGCCAGTGGTTTAGAACCAATAAACGTCTTGTCTCAATACAAATGGCAAGATGGCTTGGGTTATTACGAAAGCACCAAAGATGCAAGTACCAACTTCTTTTTCGACTATTTACCAAAAGGCGTTTATGTATTTGAATACGATTTACGTGTTAGCAATGCTGGGAACATGAGCAATGGCATTACCACCATTCAAAGCATGTATGCGCCAGAATTTAGCAGTCATAGTGAAGGCGTTAGGATATCCATTGATAAATAAAAATGTTTTACACAAAAAAGAGGCTTAAAAAAGCCTCTTTTTTTGTTTCATTTTAATAAAACCCTCAAATTATTTATTTGAAGGCATACTGGGTCTCACCTCAATTTTACTTGGTAAGGTTCTCGGGTTCATTTTCAACAAATCTACCACCAATTCACCAATGTCTTCAATTTGAATTTTCCAGGCATCGCTTTCGTCCGGTTCATTCCCATTAAAATGGGTAGAGACCGATCCTGGCATAATGGTACTAACCTTGATACCATACTTTCTTAAATCCAACATCACAGCTTGTGTAAAGCCTGTAACACCAAACTTGCTGGCATTATAAGCTGAACCTCCTGCAAAAAAATTGGTTCCAGCCAAACTTGAAATGGTTATGTAATACCCTTTTGTTTCCTTTAAAGCAGAAACACTGGCTTTTATGGAATTGAAAACGCCTGTTAAATTGGTATCAATAGTCTCATTCCATTGATCCTTAGTCAAATCCTCAATACTTCCAAAATAACCCAATCCTGCATTGGCAATTACAATATCCAATTTGCCAAACTCCTTCTTAACTTCATTTACGGCAGCTTCCTGACTTTCCAGACTTCTTACATCGGCTTCCAAACCAATAGCTTTTGCTGTTGTATTGGAGCCTTTATTCAATAACTCGGCAGCCTTCTTTGCAGCAGCTAAGCTCCTGCTGGTTATAGCTAAATGAATGCCTTGCTTAAGTAGCGATTGTGCAATTCCGTAACCAATGCCTTTGGTGCCTCCAGTAATTAAAGCCACTTTATTTTGTAATGTTTCCATAATATATTTTTTAAATGAACCCAAAGTTACAAAACGAAAGAAAGCTTACGAATTTTAAACTGTTATGAAAATGATAAAATTAAATCTACTTGCTTGGTGGAAAGCCTTCCAAGACCTTTTGGACTATTTGTTGAAATTTGGCTTCGCGCTCTTCTGGATAGTCCCTTGGAACATCGGTTTCACTACTGATGGCTTGCCAAAACAATTGATTGGTATTTGCATCTACAAAATCGAACTTGATCTGTCTGGACATATTGGCCTGACCCAAAGGAATCCCAACTGAAATACCACCACCAACGTTACCTCCTCCACCTCCAACGCCTACTCCTACAGACGAGTTGCTTTGCATTTCCTGATAGGTGGCACTTTCAATATTTATAATAAAATCGGAGTTTTCGGAAAGGAGCAATCCTTTTTGCGCCATGGCTTCATCTAAAGCGGCAAACAAACGTTTGGCATCCAATTCGCTTAATCCTGTATCCATGTTTCTAAAATAGCTATAGGATTTGTATTTGGAAAAATCGGTGTTTTTTTCGTAATCGTAATCAACTGTAACACCACAGGAAAGGCAGATGCATAGAAAAAATATTGAGGCTAACTTTTTCATTTTTGTTTTAAAGATAAGAAACCTCCTGAAAAGGATAACGAATTATTTTTCAGTTTCGTTGGAATCTACAGATTTTGTCAATGCAGAAGAAATAATTCCAGTTGGTATGGCAACAATCCCCAAACCAATCAATAAGATAATAAAAGTAAACACTTTCCCACCAACCGTTATAGGATACACATCGCCATAACCAACGGTTGTCAAGGTCACTATTGCCCACCACAAACTATCGAAAATAGAAGAAAAATGCTCTGGTTGGGCTGCGTTTTCAAAATAATAAATACCAACTGCTGCAAAATAAATTAAGATGAGAGTAACAAACAGAAAAAGAAGAATTTCTTCTTTGGATGATTTTATAGCATTTGTAAAGTGATTTATCGCACGATTGTATCGCACTAATTTAAAGATTCTGAAAAGCCTTAAAAAACGTAAGGCCCTTAACGAACGTAAATCAACACCAAAACTTAAGTAAAATGGTAAAATGGCAAGGAAATCTATAATTCCAAAAAAACTAAATATAAATTTTGGTTTGCTTTCAGCTACATAAATGCGCAATAGGTATTCCACTGAAAAAACAATGACACTAAACACTTCTATCGCATATAAAAGCGAACGGGTTTCTGGTTTTAAATCTGGAATGGTTTCCATAGTAAAGGTGACTATGGAAATTAAAATAAGTACTTGAATAAAAATAGCAAAGACCTTACTGGCCTTATTATCGTTTATTTCAACAATGTTTTTTATACGTTGTTTCATAAGGATTTACTCATTCAGCATCTTCCATAATTTATCTTTCAATTCGGTAAGACCTTGTTGTGCAACCGATGAAATGAACATGTATTCCACAGGAAGCGTTTTGTCCAATTCTGCTTTAAGTTCCGCTTTTAATTCGTTGTCCAGCATATCACTTTTAGAAATGGCTATAAAGCGATCTTTATCTAGTATTTCGGGATTGTAACGTTTCAGCTCATCCAACAGAATATCGTATTGCTCTCTAATATCTTTTGCGTCTGCAGGAATTAAGAACAATAGAACCGAGTTGCGTTCAATGTGTCTTAAAAAATAATGTCCAAGTCCTTTCCCTTCGGCTGCTCCTTCTATAATTCCAGGAATATCTGCCATCACAAACGTTTTAAAATCGCGATATTCCACAATTCCTAAATTAGGTTTCAGGGTAGTAAACTCATAATCGGCTATTTTAGGTTTTGCTGCACTCACTACAGAGAGCAAAGTGGATTTTCCTGCATTTGGAAAGCCAACCAATCCAACATCAGCCAGAACTTTAAGTTCCAGGATGATATCCAATTCTTCGCCAGGTATTCCAGGTTGTGCGTATCTTGGTGTTTGATTGGTAGATGTTTTAAAATGCCAATTGCCACGTCCTCCCATGCCTCCTTTGGCAATTATTTTTTCTTCACCATCTTGGGTAATCTCAAAAATAACATCGTTGGTTTCCCTATCGCGAACTAACGTTCCCAGTGGTACATCCATGTACACATCTTCTCCATCTGCACCTGTACTTCTACTTTTCCCTCCATGTTCGCCATGTCCAGCCTTAAAGTGTCTTTTAAATTTGTAGGTGTACAAGGTCCAAAGATTGGAATTCCCTCGAATAATCACATGACCACCACGTCCACCATCGCCACCATCTGGACCTCCTTTTTCAATAAATTTCTCACGATGTAAATGTGCAGAACCTTTGCCTCCATTTCCGGAAGACACATGCAGTTTTACGTAATCAACGAAATTTCCTTCAGTCATAATTGAGTTTAAATTTTATATAGTTTAAAGCTTAAAGTTTAAACCCTATTGGAGGTTTATAATGTATCTATTACAGCACTTAAGCGCTTGGTAATATCTTCGATACTACCTACTCCATTCACACCAAAATATTTATTTTGAGCCGAATAATAATCTTTTAAAACGGCTGTTTTATCGTAGTATTCCTTAATTCGGTTTCTTATAATGCCTTCGTCTGCATCGTCTGCACGACCACTGGTTTTACCTCTTTCCAACAAACGCTCCACCAAAATTTCATCTGGAACTTCAAGAGCCACCATAGCGTTGATTTGAGAGTCCTTGCTGTCCATTAATTTGTCCAGAGCTTCAGCTTGGGCGTTGGTACGTGGAAACCCATCAAAGATAAAGCCTTTAGCATCGGCATTTTTTTCAACTTCAGCATTTAACATGTCAATGGTTACTTGATCTGGAACCAACTCTCCTTTATCCATATAGGATTTGGCCACCATCCCTAAAGCTGTTTCGTTTTTAATGTTAAAACGAAACACATCGCCTGTTGAGATATGAATTAAATTATATTTTTCCTTTAAGAAATTAGCCTGAGTTCCTTTTCCTGCGCCTGGAGGGCCAAATAGCACCAAATTAGTCATGTGTTGTGTTGTTTTTAATTGATATATTTCAGGCAGATCCCTACCCAAACCATTGTAGTCCAATCCATAGCCTACAATAAATTTATCGGGTATTTCAACGCCTACGTAGTGTAATTTAAAATCTTTTTTATAAGCTGTTGGCTTGTGAAACAACGTAGCGATAAGAAGCTGCTTGACATGTTCGTTTTTAAATATTCTGTGCACTTCTTCAAGTGTATTCCCAGAATCAATAATGTCTTCCAAGATAACAACTGTTCTGCCACTTAAGTCTTGTGTTAAACCAATCAACCTTTGAATGTCTTCGGTAGATTTCACGCCTTCATAAGACGCCAATTTAATAAAAGTAACCTCACAAGGTTTAGGATATTTTTTAACAAAATCGCTTACAAACATAAACGAGCCGTTTAAGATACCTATAAACACTGGTACTTCGTCTTTTAAATCGTTTGCTATCTCTATGGCCATTCGCTGTACGGTTTGTTGTATTTCTTCTTCAGAAATAAATGGCCTAAATTGTAAATCGTGAAGCTTTACCACTTGTTTTATTTTTTTTAGAAATGCAAAGGTAATCATTTGATTAACGTTTTGCGAATTCTAATTTAGATTGTTTGGGATTTAGTTTTTTCAAAGGCAATTGATTTGTACTTTTGTGCAAAATGAAATCCATGAATTTTTTCTCTTCAACTTTTAAACTTGGTATTTTAGGTGGTGGCCAATTAGGTAAAATGTTACTGTACGATACCAGAAAATTCGATATTTACACCACTGTTTTGGACGCTAGCGAAGAAGCGCCTTGTAAATTGGCATGTAATGAATTTCATTTAGGAAATTTAATGGACTACGACGCTGTTTACAACTTTGGAAAACAGGTAGATGTCCTTACTTTTGAAATTGAAAACGTAAACACTAAAGCCTTGGAGGCTTTGGAAAAAGAAGGTGTTAAGGTATATCCTACCTCTAAAACACTTCGTATCATTCAAAACAAAGCCACACAAAAATTGTTTTATAGGGACCACAATATCCCAACTGCCAATTTCTCCAGATTTGCCTATGCTTCGGAAATTTTAGATGCTGTACACAATGGTGGATTAACGTTTCCCTTTGTTTGGAAAAGTGCCCAGTTTGGATACGATGGAAATGGTGTAAAAATAATTAGAACCGAAGCCGATTTGAAAGACTTGCCAAATGTGGAATGTATTGCTGAAGACATGGTGCCTTTTAAAAATGAATTGGCTGTAATAGTTGCTAGAAACCCAGAAGGAGAAGTAGCAACATATCCTGTGGTTGAAATGGAATTCCATCCAGAAGCCAATCAGGTTGAATATGTGATTTGCCCTGCAAGAATTGACGAACAGGTTGCAAAAAAGGCTACAGAAGTGGCTTTAAAAGTCTCCAAAGCTTTTAACCATATTGGACTGTTGGCTGTAGAAATGTTTCAAACCCAAGACGATGCAATTTTGGTTAATGAAGTGGCTCCCAGACCACATAACTCTGGACATCATACCATTGAATCTAGTTATACATCACAATTTGAACAACACCTGAGAGCCATATTAAATCTACCCTTAGGAAAAACCGACAGTCAAGTCGGTGGTATTATGGTAAATTTGGTTGGTGCCGAAGGGCATACTGGAAATGTGGTTTATCAGCATATTGAAGACATCATGAAACTGCCTGGAGTAACACCACATATTTATGGTAAAAAACAAACCAGGCCTTTTAGGAAAATGGGACATGTGACCATAGTGAACAAAGATTTAAACACAGCAAGACATATTGCAGAACAAGTAAAAAATACCATTAAAGTTATAAGCGAATAATTATGAGCAAAGTAGGAGTTATTATGGGAAGCAAAAGCGACCTACCGGTTATGCAAGAAGCCATAGACATTTTAAAAGGTTTTGATATAGAAGTTGACGTGGATATTGTATCTGCACACAGAACACCGGAAAAATTGTTCGATTATGGCAAACATGCACATACACGAGGTTTTTCAGTTATTATTGCAGGTGCTGGAGGCGCAGCACATTTACCAGGTATGATAGCCTCTCTTTCTCCCCTTCCTGTAATTGGAGTTCCAGTAAAAAGCAGTAATTCCATAGATGGTTGGGACTCTGTTTTATCAATTCTGCAAATGCCTGGAGGTGTTCCTGTAGCAACAGTGGCTCTAAATGGTGCCAAGAATGCAGGTATTTTAGCAGCCCAAATTATTGGGAGTTCCAATCCTTCTGTTTTAGATAAAATTTTACATTATAAAGAAGGCTTAAAAGCAAAAGTTATAGAGTCTTCCAAAGACTTAAAATAAAAAACCTCGACTTTTGGTCGAGGTTTTAAACGCTATTAATCAATTATTTTAAAGAGTCACTTAAAACTCTCATGAAAAATCTGATGCAAAAGTAGCATTTAAAATCAAATAAATTCATAATAAAAAGTTAATAATCAGAAAACCAGTGTCTTAGTAAGAAAAGTAAGACACTCATTTTTCGAAAAGAATCCTCTTAAAAATGAATATTCTAAATAAACCATTTGACACACAGTTTCATACAGCTCCTTTTTCAAAAATTAAGAACGAGCACTTTTTACCTGCTTTTAAAAAAGCCATAGAAAAAGCCAAAAAAGAAATTGAGGATATTACCAATAATCCAGAAACACCAAGTTTTAAAAATACGGTTGAAGCTTTGGATTTCTCTGGCGAAGAATTGGATAGGATTTCGAGTATTTTTTTTAATTTGAATTCGGCCGAAACCAACGACGAAATTCAAAAAATTGCCCAAGAGGTTTCCCCTTTATTGTCTGAATTCAGTAATGACATTACATTAAACGAAAAGTTGTTTAAACGTATAAAAACCGTTTACCAAGCTCAAAACTCGTTAAACTTAACAACCGAGCAAAAAACCCTTTTGGATAAAAAATACAAAAGTTTCTCTAGAAATGGGGCCAACTTACCAGAAGACAAAAAACAACAACTTAGAGACATAGACAAAGAATTAAGCAAACTGAAACTCAAGTTTGGCGAAAATGTATTGGCCGAAACCAATAAGTTTGAAATGCTCTTGACCAAAGAAGAGGAAGTGGCAGGTTTACCAGAAGGTGCCAAGGAAGCTGCACAGCAATTGGCAGAATCAAAAGGCAAAAAAGGCTGGTTAATTACATTGCATTACCCAAGCTACATACCCTTTATGACCTACGCAAACAATCGGGAATTGCGAAAAAAATTGGCCATTGCCTCTGGAGCCAAAGCATTTCATAACGATGCCTTGGACAACCAGGAAAATGTATTGAAAATTGTTAAACTTCGCCATGAAAGAGCCAATTTATTGGGTTATAAAACCCATGCGCATTTTGTTCTTGAAGAACGCATGGCTAAAACCCCAGAAAAAGTAGAAACGTTTTTAAATGAATTGTTGGAAAAAGCCAAACCTGCAGCATTAAAAGAATTCACAGAGCTTGAGTCTTTTGCAAAAGAACTGGATGGCATAGACCAATTACAAAAATGGGATGGTGCTTATTATGCTGAAAAATTAAAACAAAAACGATTTGATTTGGACGATGAAAAACTAAAACCCTATTTTAAACTTGAAAACGTAATTCAAGGGGTTTTTACAATTTCAGAAAGGCTATATGGTTTGCATTTTGAAGAAATTTCCACTATCGATAAATATCATCAAGATGTTTTAACATACAAGGTTACAAACGATAAAGGCGACTTGGTTTCTATTTTTTATGCCGATTTTTTCCCAAGACCAGGCAAAAGAAATGGGGCTTGGATGACATCTTACAAACCTCAATATGTTAAAAACGGCGAAAACTCCCGACCACATATTTCCATTGTTTGTAATTTTACAAAACCTACAAAAAGCAAACCTTCCTTATTAACATTTAATGAGGTCACCACGTTATTTCACGAATTTGGACATGCTTTACATGGCATGTTGGCCAATACCACTTACCCAAGTTTATCAGGAACAAGTGTATTTTGGGATTTTGTGGAACTGCCAAGTCAGGTATTGGAAAATTGGTGTTACGAAAAAGAAGCCTTGGAATTATTTGCCACACATTATGAAACTGGAGAGGTAATTCCTATGGATTTAATTGAAAAAATAAAAGCCTCTTCAACCTTTCATGAAGGGATGCAAACCTTGCGTCAGCTAAGCTTTGGCCTATTGGATATGAGTTGGCATGGTGTCGAATCGCCAGAAACAATAAAAAGCGTTAAAGAGCATGAACTAAAAGCTTTTGAAAACACAAAACTGTACCCAGATGTTGCAGAAAACTGCATGAGCACCTCATTTTCTCACATTTTCCAAGGAGGTTACAGTTCTGGTTATTACAGTTACAAATGGGCTGAAGTTTTAGATGCAGATGCTTTTGAGTTTTTTAAAGAAAAAGGCATTTTCAATAAAGATGTAGCAACAAAATTTAAAGAACACGTTTTGTCACAAGGTGGAACCGAAGACCCAATGATCCTTTACAAACGTTTTAGAGGACACGAACCTCAACCCGATGCTTTACTAAAGCGGGCAGGTTTGATAGAAAAGTAATTTATTTACCCTATTTTTGATAAAATTGCTGAAAAAGAAACATGCCAAAACACACTATAAATCCAAATCAATGGATTGATCTGTATTCCGATTACCTTTTCAATTTTACCATTTCGCGTGTAAACGATAGGGAAAAAGCAAAAGATTTGGTGCAGGATACGTTTTTTGCCGGCTTAAAATCCATGAAGAATTTTAAGGGTGAAGCCAGTGAACGCACATGGCTCATTTCTATTTTAAAACGAAAAATCATAGACCATTACCGAAAAATAAACTCCAATAAAGGCAAGGCTGAAGTACGTGTGGAATTCAACACAGAAGATGACGAAGGAAGTTGGCTGGAAAAAAGAGTGGCAGATACAGATTATAGAACTGCCGAAGATGAAATTGTAAACAACGAACTAGGTGACGCCATTTATGATTGCCTGAGCAAATTACCGGAAAAACAAGCCACTGTTTTTAGAATGAAAACCATAGAAGGTTTAGAAACCGAAACTATTTGTAATGATTTAAACATCACTGCGTCTAATCTGTGGGTCATAATTCACAGAGCAAGAACATCCATGGCAGCATGTATGGAAAAAAATTGGTTTTAACAACAATGAAACACAAATCCTTTTTATTTATATCGTGCGACGAAGCAAAACATATTTGCGATAAAGCACAATATCACGAAGCCACTTCTTGGGAAACCTTCAAGTTAAAACTTCGTTATGTATGGTGTAGGATAACCAGAGCCTATGTAAACAAAAACATTAAGTTAACAGAAACCATTAAAAAAGCGAATGTTTCTTGCTTAAATCAATCTGAAAAACAAGTGTTACGGAAAAACCTTCAAAACGAGTTAAAAAACCAACAATAGCAACAACCAAACCAAGGGAATACCTTCTACCCAAAACGAGCTGTAATACCTGCCTTGATTTCTATTTGCAAAAATCAAAAACATCAAAGTTACAAACATGGTTATCAACATACTAACAGTGTGTTCCACATTCAATTGAGGTTTTAAGAATTCCAAAAGAAAAAACAACATAAGCAATAAAACACCAACCATTTTAGTGTTTTTTATGCCTATTTGCTGTGGGATGGTTGCCAGTTTTAAACTATCATAATTTAAATCCCTAATCTCAAAGGGAAACATCAACACAGTGACAAATACAAATCTTTGAAAGCCAGTAACAACAACATTTGTATCCAAAGGCACATGATTGTTCAGTAAAGGCAAAACCACTGTCACGCCTGCCCAAACCAGAGCAATAATATACACTTTTAAACCACTTACATTTCTTAAATTTTTATGCTTGTCGTACAAGATTTTATTGGGCAAAAAGGGAATGGCATATAAAAAAGTAACAACACCAAAACCCAATATCACAACAAGTGAAATCAGTTCCAGTTTTAAAGCAAAGTAACACATGCCAATAAAACACATCAAGGAAAACACCTGTATCAATTTTAGCCAATTGGTTAAACTTCTATGGTGAAATCTTGCCAAACCAAAATATTTCACAAAATTATATCCAGTTATGGAAGCAAAAAATATAAAGTAAAGTACGGCTCGATCATATGGAATACCAAATTCCAAAAGCGTGACCCAAGACAAGGCAAAAACAGCCAAAGCCACATGAATACTACTATCTATATAAAAATTGAATATTTGTTTTAACAAAGCCATAAAACAAAAGTACACAAAGTGTTAATAACCTTTTTAATTGGTTAAAAACTTTAGTTTTCATTAACAAAATAACGTGAATTATTACGTAATTTTGCGCTTGAAAAAATGACTGTCATTTATTAAAATAATGAAGTCGCATTAAAACGGTATTTTCCAGGAAACTGGAAACCTAACACAACTAAATTTTAATGAACACAACTAATTTCGCAAACCGTCACATTGGTCCAAGGGAAGAGGATCAAAACCAGATGTTAAAAACCATTGGTGTAGACACTTTAGACCAGCTTATTTACGAAACGCTTCCTGATGGCATTAAATTAAAAAAGCCTTTAAATTTAGATGAGCCAATGAGCGAGTATGAATACTTAACACATATTCACGAGCTTTCTAAACTAAACAAAACCTACAAAACCTATATTGGTCTTGGGTATCATCCAACCATTTTGCCTCCTGTTATTCAACGAAATATTCTAGAAAACCCAGGATGGTATACAGCTTACACACCTTATCAGGCTGAAATTGCCCAAGGTCGTTTAGAAGCGCTATTAAACTTCCAAACCATGGTAACGGACCTAACAGGAATGGAACTTGCCAACGCTTCCCTTTTAGACGAAAGCACAGCTGCAGCAGAAGCCATGAGCCTGTTGTTTGCAGTTAGGGAACGTGACCAGAAAAAAAACAATGTCAACAAGTTTTTTGTTACTGAAAACATTTTGCCACAAACCTTGTCGTTGTTGCAAACAAGAGCCAATCCAATAGGAATAGAATTGGTTGTGGGAAATGAAGATACATTCGATTTTTCAACCGATTATTTTGGAGCTATTTTGCAATATCCTGGAAAAAACGGACAGGTAACCGATATTAAGAATTTTATTGAAAAAGCCAACGCCTCGCAAATTAAAGTAGCGGTTTCTGCAGACATTTTAAGTTTGGTCATGTTGGAGGCTCCTGGA
This sequence comes from Xanthomarina gelatinilytica, assembly GCF_000348685.1. Taxonomy (GTDB): domain Bacteria; phylum Bacteroidota; class Bacteroidia; order Flavobacteriales; family Flavobacteriaceae; genus Xanthomarina; species Xanthomarina gelatinilytica. The sequence continues at coordinate 81,862 of NZ_ANLA01000016.1, forward strand.
AAATTTGGCGCAGATGTAGTTGTAGGGACCACACAACGTTTTGGAATCCCAATGGGTTATGGTGGACCACACGCTGCTTTTTTTGCCACAAAAGAAGCTTATAAAAGAGATATTCCTGGTCGTATAATTGGCGTTACCAAAGATGTCAATGGCAATAGAGCGTTACGTATGGCCTTACAAACCAGGGAACAACACATCAAGCGAGACAAAGCAACTTCCAATATTTGTACAGCTCAAGTATTGTTGGCTGTAATGGCTGGAATGTATGCTGTATATCATGGCCCAAAAGGCTTGACATTTATTGCAAATAAAGTACACAACACAGCAGTAGCCATTTCCAATAACATCGAGAAATTAGGTTATAAACAAAACAACACTTCGTTTTTTGATACGCTAAGTATAACTGCAGAGGCTTCAAAAATTAAATCGATTGCAGAAAAGCATCAGGTGAATTTCTTTTATCCAGATGCCAATACGGTGACACTTTCCATTAATGAAACCACAAATTTAAAAGATGCCAATGAAATTGTGGCCATTTTTGCTGAAGCAGCTGGAAAAGATACCATAGCAATAACAACACTTGAAACATCCAATTTTATCCCAGTAAGACTTCAAAGAACCTCAGACTTCTTAAGTTTGGACATTTTCAATTCCCATCATTCAGAAACCGAATTGATGCGTTATATTAAAATGCTGGAACGCAAAGACCTATCCCTAAATCATTCCATGATTTCTTTAGGTTCTTGTACCATGAAATTGAATGCAGCAGCTGAAATGTTACCATTAAGTTCTCCAAATTGGGGAAGTGTTCACCCTTTTGTTCCTGTAGAACAAGCCCAAGGGTATCAAACCGTTTTAAAAGAACTAGAAGACCAATTAACGGAAATCACTGGATTTGCAGCAACTTCTTTGCAGCCAAATTCTGGGGCACAAGGTGAATACGCTGGATTGATGGTTATTAAAGCGTATCATGAATCCCGAGGAGACCATCATAGAAACATCTGTTTAATTCCTTCGTCTGCTCATGGAACCAATCCAGCAAGTGCTGTAATGGCTGGCATGAAAGTGGTTGTTACTAAATCGACTGAAAAAGGAAATATTGATGTTGAAGATTTACGTGAAAAAGCCGAATTACACAAAGACAACCTGTCTTGTATCATGGTTACTTATCCATCAACTCATGGTGTGTACGAATCTGCCATTAAGGAAATCACACAGATAATTCACGACAATGGTGGCCAAGTTTATATGGATGGAGCCAACATGAATGCCCAAGTAGGCCTAACAAATCCTGGAAATATTGGAGCAGATGTTTGTCATTTAAACTTACACAAAACCTTTGCCATTCCTCATGGAGGAGGCGGTCCTGGAGTTGGTCCAATTTGTGTTGCAAAACAATTGGTGCCATTTTTACCTGGAAACCCTATTATTAAAACTGGAGGAGACCAAGCCATATCAGCTATTTCTGCTGCTCCATTTGGTTCAGCATTGGTTTGCTTGATCTCCTACGCTTACATAAAAATGTTAGGTGCCGAAGGGTTGACACAAGCCACAAAAATTGCTATTTTAAATGCCAATTACATCAAACATCGCTTACAAGGACAGTTTGACACCTTGTATTCAGGCGAATGTGGTCGTGCAGCACATGAAATGATAGTGGATTGTAGACCTTTTAAAGCTCATGGTATAGAAGTTGGCGACATTGCCAAACGTTTAATGGATTATGGATTCCATGCACCAACGGTTTCGTTTCCAGTAGCTGGAACCTTAATGATAGAACCTACGGAAAGTGAAAGCAAAGCTGAAATGGATCGTTTCTGTGATGCCATGATATCCATTAAAAAAGAAATTGATTTGGCTTCAAAAGACGATGAAAACAATGTCTTGAAAAATGCACCACATACTTTAGAGATGATCACATCTTCTAACTGGTCCATGCCTTACTCTAGGGAAACTGCAGCATTTCCGTTAGACTATATACGTGAAAACAAGTTCTGGCCAAGTGTTAGACGTGTGGACGATGCCTATGGAGACAGAAACCTAATTTGTACCTGTGCTCCAATAGAGGAATATTTGGACGCCTAATTTATAGACACACATAATTTAAAAGCCCTCAAAATGAGGGCTTTTTTTTGCATAACATTCAATATAAACTTCATTTATTGAGAATTTAGCAAATATTACCTAATAATTTTGAAATGAATATGCTAACAATAATTTTATGATTAATTTAGCAAAAGCCTAACACATTAATAGCAAAACCATGGCAACAAAAATAACAGGCACTGGAAGCTATATTCCAATTACCATAGAAAGGAACGAGGATTTTCATAAACATGAATTTCTAAATCAAGATGGCTCTTCTATAAAACAACAAAACGATGTGATTATAGAAAAGTTCAAAGCCATTACTGGAATTGGTGAAAGACGCTATGTTGAAAACCACTTAAACACTTCGGACATTGCATTTTTTGCTGCTCAAAAGGCCATAGAAAACTCACAGGTTAACCAAGAGGAATTGGATTATATTATTGTTGGCCATAATTATGGCGATGTAAAACACAATACCGAACAGAGTGATACGGTTCCCAGTATCGCTTCTAGGGTAAAACATCTTCTTGGCATCAAAAACCCTAAATGTGTGGCTTACGACATATTATTTGGATGTCCTGGATGGAATGAAGGTGTTATACAAGCCAATGCATTTATTAAAGCTGGAATTGCAAAAAAATGCCTAGTCATTGGAGCTGAAACCTTATCAAGGGTTGTAGATAAACACGATAGGGACTCTATGATATATAGTGATGGAGCTGGAGCTGCCATTATTGAGGAAACATCTGAAACAGGAGGAATTATTGCGCATCAAAGTGCGACCTATGCTCTAGATGAAGCTCATTTTATTTATTTTGGGGAAACTAACAATCCTGCCATTACAGACCAACGCAGATATATAAAAATGTATGGCCGGAAAATATATGAATTCGCCCTAAACAATGTGCCACCAGCCATGAAATCCTGTTTGGATAAAAGTGGTTACAACATTGGTGATTTAAAGAAAATACTCATCCATCAAGCAAACGAAAAAATGGATGAAGCCATTGTACAACGTTTCTATAAACTGTACAATATGGATATGCCAAAAGACATTATGCCAATGACCATCAACAAATTAGGGAATTCCAGTGTAGCAACGGTTCCTACCCTATACGATTTGATTTTGAATGGTAAACTGGATGGACACACCATCAATAAAGGCGATTTAATTATGTTTGCCAGTGTTGGTGCAGGCATGAACATTAATGCTATTGTATATAAATGCTAATTTAGAAATTCCCGATATCCCGGAAATTACAGATGTACGAAAACACCTTTCCAAATAAACGCTTCAAGCTTACTTCTGAATTTTTAAACAAACACATTTCCAAAAACTCCAAAATATTGGATTTAGGTGTTAAGAATCCGTTTACTGAAATCATGAAACAACAGGGTTTTACTGTTGAAAACACACATGGAGAAGATTTAGACCTAGACACAACAACTATTGAAAACTCAGAGACTGATGTGGTTACTGCCTTCGAGATTTTTGAACATCTCCTCTCTCCTTTTACTGTTTTACAATCCATAAAAGCAGACAAACTTGTTGCTAGTGTCCCTTTAAAATTATGGTTTGCTTCAGCGTATAGAAGCAAAACAGATATGCGAGACAGACATTATCACGAATTTGAAGATTGGCAATTTGACTGGCTTTTGGAAAAAGCAGGTTGGAAAATATTGGATAGACAAAAATGGACCAATCCCACCAAAAAAATTGGAATACGACCAATTCTACGTTGGTTTACGCCAAGATATTACATTGTTTACGCTGAAAGAGTTTAACTTTGAATTTTAAACTTAAACCTTTTGAATTTTTACATTGTCATTCCAGCCCATAACGAAGAAGCTTACATCAAGCAAACTTTAGAGTCTTTGGTAACTCAAACCCTTTTACCAAAACAATTGGTTGTGGTTAATGATCATTCTACAGATAAAACGCAGCAAATTGTTGAAAGGTTTGTTTCTAAATACAACTGGATTTCCTTAGTGAACACAACTTCATCAGATGAACATTTACCTGGTTCAAAAATCATCCATGCGTTTTACAAAGGCTTTGAAAAACTGGATGATTCTTATGATGTGATTTGCAAGTTTGATGCCGATTTAATCTTTCCGAAGAACTATTTAGAGCAGTTGGCATTTCATTTTAAAACTAATGAGAAGCTTGGGATGGTCTCGGGATTCTGTTATGTTGAAAAAAACAACCAATGGGTTTTAGAGAACTTGACCCGAAAGGACCATGTTCGAGGCGCTTTAAAGGCCTATAGAAAAGCTTGTTTTGAGCAAATTGGAAAATTAAAACCATCCATGGGTTGGGACACGGTTGATGAGCTCCTGGCAAAGTATTATGGTTGGGAAATGCTAACAGACAATTCCTTACACGTTAAACACCTAAAGCCTACAGGAAAGAACTACAACAAAGCGTCCAAACACATGCAAGGCGAAGCTATGTATAAAATGCGCTATGGCTTTTGGATTACACTTATTTCTGCTCTAAAATTGGCATATAAAAAAAGGAGTTTCAAGTTGTTTAAAGATTACATGGCTGGGTTTTTTAAGGCCAAAAATGAAAAGCTTCCGTTTTTGGTTTCAGAAGAACAAGGGCAATTTATTAGAAAATTACGTTGGAAAGGTATGATTAGAAAATAAATGAGGTATCATTCTGATCCGTTTGAAGCATCTCCTAAACAAAGAGATGCTTCGACTTCGCTCAGCATGACACTAAAGTGTCAATTAAAACTCCAACCTTTGTAATCTGCAGAAGCCTCTAATTCGTTTTCAAGAGCATCTTCCAATTCCGGAAAGAAATCAATTCCTGTAAGGGTTTCTATAGAATCTACAGGAACCACAAATTTATATAATGGTTGTTTAGAATTTTCATGAGGCATTAAAAAAGCAATCATTTTTGTGTTACCTGTATTGTTATCTATCAAAACTTTATAAAACTGATTTGGAACTGCCACTTGTTCTTCGCCTATGGTTTCCATATGGCCATTCAAAATTCCTCCAGAAACCACAAACACACCATTATATTTACTTGCCCAATACCTTACTTTTTGTTCTAAGGTATTCCAAATCCCAGAATTGAATTCGTGGTTCTGAGGACTGATATTACTGGTTAAAAACGTTTCATTGTATGCATCTTGATTATAAGCCCTATCTGCTGCAGGACATAAATGACCTCTATCGAAACCAGAGTTTTTATAATTTCGCCAATGAGCTGCTCCTGTTTTTACTGCAGGATCAATCTCAAAATAGGGTCTTTTGTAATTGGAGTTGGAGAGATGTTCTTGTTTCAATTCGTAAGCAACCCATTCTGCCTGCTCATGTGGCTCGCTGTAGGATAAAGAATAGCCTTCATGATGCACTATTTGTCCTGTGGTACTTGTTGGCAAAAAGAACCCGTTGGTTTCGGGTTTCACGTTTTTACCCGCATTTACAATAGCTTGTTGCCCTTTTCCTTCCAGATGGAATTCATAATAAAACACACCACAAAGAAGCAAAATGGCAATGATGGAATATGTGGTTCTTTTTTTCATTAAGATGTAATGAAAACCTACAAGATTTTGGAAACCTTGCAGGTTGATATATTTATTGTAAAGATGCCAAACTAGCTTTCAAGGTCTCTATTTTTGCCAAAGCATCCGCTTCTTTATTGCGTTCGTTGGCTATAACCTGCTCTGGAGCTCCAGCTACAAAGCGTTCGTTGGCCAATTTTTTTTGAACCGATTTTAAAAAACCTTCTGTATAATTCAACTCGTCTGTTAGCTTTTTAATTTCTTCTTCAACATTAATGGCTCCAGCTATTGGAATAAAATATTCATTGGATTTCACCCTAAACGTCAAAGCACCATCAACGGCTTCATTGGTATACTCTATACTCTCCAAGTTTCCAAGTTTGGCGATAACCTCATCGAAGGTGTTTGCGATATTTTCATTGTTGATAACGTAAAAACCTATAGCGTCTTTGAAAGCTATGTTTTTTTCTTTTCGAATATTCCTAATGCCAGACACAACGTCTTGGGCAAATTCAAATTCTGAAATCAAAGCTTCATTGATTGGTTTTGACTCTGGCCATTTTGCAATTATTAATGCATCTTCAGGTGTTCTTTCTGAGATATATTGCCAAATTTCCTCTGTTAAGAAAGGCATAAAAGGATGCAATACTTTTAAAATATCCTCAAAAATAGCCACGACACTTTTTAGTGTTTTTGAATCTATAGGCTGTTGATATACTGGTTTTACAATTTCCAATAACCAAGACGCATAATCGTCCCAAATTAATTTATAGGTTGCCATTAAGGCATCGGATAGTCTATATTTACCGTAATGGTCTTCCAACTCGACTAAGGTTTTTTGAAATTTGGCCTCAAACCATGTTATGGCAATGGCACTTGAATTTGGCTGAGGAATTGTTTCATCAACTTCCCACCCTTTAACCAATCTAAAGGCGTTCCATATTTTATTGGCAAAGCCTTTCCCTTGTTGGCACAAAGCCTCGTCGAACATTAAATCGTTTCCTGCTGCTGAACTTAACAACAAACCAACACGAACGCCATCTGCGCCATAATCGTCAATCAGTTTTAAGGCATCTGGAGAGTTTCCTAAGGATTTACTCATTTTTCTTCGTTGCTTGTCACGAACCAAACCTGTTAAATACACATTGTTAAATGGTCTTTCCCCTTTGTATTCGTAACCGGCAATTATCATACGTGCCACCCAGAAGAATAAAATATCTGGGCCTGTAACCAGATCGTTTGTTGGATAGTAATAATTTATGTCTTCGTTTTCAGGGTTTCTAATACCATCAAACACACTTATTGGCCACAACCAAGATGAAAACCAAGTGTCCAGTGCATCTGTATCCTGACGTAAATGGTTAATACTTAGTTCTTGATTGTTGGTTTTTATAATTGCAAGTTTAAGAGCCTCTTCTTTTGTTTCGGCAACCACAAAATCTTCTTTTCCATCGCCATAGTAATAAGCCGGAATTTGTTGCCCCCAAAGCAACTGTCTGGAAATATTCCAATCGCGAATATTCTCCATCCAATGTCTGTAGGTGTTTTCAAATTTTTTCGGGAACAGCTTTATTTCGGCATCATCACCCAACACAGCTTCTATGGCTGGTTTTACAAGCTCTTCCATTTTCAGAAACCATTGGTCACTCAATCTTGGTTCGATAACGGCTTTGGTACGTTCGGAAGTACCAACTTTATTAACATGTGTTTCGGTTTTCAACAAAAACCCTTTGTCTTCCAATTCTTTTGTGATTTCCTTTCTAACAACAAACCTGTCTTTCCCTTCGTAATGCAATCCGAAGCTATTTAAAGTGGCATCATCGTTAAAAATATCTATAACCTCAAGATTATGTTTATCGCCTAAATTCTTATCGTTTTCGTCATGGGCAGGCGTTACTTTTAAACAACCTGTACCAAATTCCATATCCACATAATCGTCTTCAATTATAGGGATGACACGGTTGCATAGAGGCACAATGGCTTTCTTCCCTCTTAAATGGGAAAAACGTGCATCGTTAGGATTGATACAAATGGCCGTATCTCCTAATATAGTTTCCGGACGTGTTGTGGCTATGGTCACTTTCTCGTCACTGCCTTCAATTTGGTATTGTAAATAATATAAATTTCCTTGACGCTCTTCGTACACAACCTCTTCGTCCGATAGCGTTGTTTTTGCTTCTGGATCCCAATTTACCATTCGGTAACCACGATAAATGAGTCCTTTGTTAAATAAGTCCACAAATACTTTTATCACGGCTTCGCTCATATCATCGTCCATGGTGAATTTGGTTCTGTCCCAATCGCAAGAGCAGCCTAATTTTTTAAGTTGTTCCAGGATGACACCACCATATTCGTGGGTCCATTCCCAAGCATGTGCCAAAAACTCTTCCCTGGATAGGTCGTTTTTATCTATTCCTTGTTCTTTGAGTTTGGCAACCACTTTGGCTTCGGTAGCAATGGAAGCATGATCTGTTCCAGGAACCCAACAGGCATTTTTGCCCAACAATCTGGCACGACGTATTAATACATCTTGAATGGTGTTGTTAAGCATGTGTCCCATGTGCAAGACTCCTGTAACGTTTGGTGGAGGAATGACAATGGTGTAAGGCTCTCTTTGGTCTGGTGTGGAATGAAAATAATTGTGTTTCATCCAGTAGCTGTACCATTTACTTTCTACTAGACTGGCATCATATTTTGATGGAATTTGCATACTTTGGAATAGTTTTTGAAATATAACATGCAAAAGTACTTATATTTATTTTTTTGATAAAATTATATGGATGCATAATGTCCTTTTATATGAGTTTAACATTATTATAACGGTGTCATACGTCTAAAAATTTTGTAAAATGAATAAAAAGTAAGTAAGTTTACCAACTTATAAATAATAAAATTATGAAACATTTATTTACAGTATTGTTCATCGGTTTATTAAGTTTTTCAGTTACAGCTCAAGAAAAAGTGGCTAAAATTGAATTTAAAACAGATGTTATTGACTATGGAACTATTGAAAAAGGAGCCGATGGCGTTCGTGTTTTCGAATTTACCAACACTGGTAATGCCCCTTTAATTATTTCCAAAGTAAATTCCAGTTGTGGATGTACGGTTCCAAAAAAACCTGAAGGCCCAATACAACCAGGTGAAACTGGACAGATTGAGGTTAAATACGACACAAACAGGGTAAATCCTATCAGGAAGACAATAACAGTGATCTCTAATGCTGACACACCAACAGTAGCCTTGAAAATTAAAGGTGAAGTGATTGATCCTAGCAAAACCAGTGTTCTTGAAAAAAAGAATGAAAGCGTTATGCAACAATAATTACTGGTTTTTAATAATAACTTTAAGCCTTGGAAAAACATCCAAGGCTTTTTTTATGGCATAAAAATATCTTCCAAATAAAACACAAACGTCAGTTCCACTCCATCCCGCTCCACTTCCAATTTAATACGTTGCCCATGTTTATCATAAAACATTTGGGTCACTTCCTGTAAGGTATATTTATCTGTTGACTTATTGTTAATAGACAGTACAATATCACCTACCATTAAACCCACTTTATGAGCAGGAGAATCTGCCCTAAGTTCCACAATGGAATATGCTGGTTTTAACGCAAGGGTATATTTGGTATTTATCACTACGGACGTTTTGGACGGATTGTTTTCGCTACCTAAAAAATCTCCAGAAGAAATATAATTGTAATCTTTTTCCTTTACCAGCCTAACAGCATTTTGCTCTAACTCTATGCCACTTTTATTATAGTCAAACCGATCGTGAAAATGTCTGTTCTTTTTAAATGTTATGGTCTTATTAGGATAATTTACAATTAAATTAAATCGCTTCAACAAATTACCTGCTATGCTTCCATTTCTATCTTTATGCTGTTTTACATATATCAAGGATTCTGGATAAGGAAAAGACACGTTTACTTGTTGCAACTTAAAATGTTTGATAGAAAATTCTTCAATTTTTGTACGTTTTCCATAAACACTTCCTGTTAGGCCATGCCCTAGAAAATCTTCAAAATATATATTGTCCACATGTATTCCTAAGCTGTCGTCTTCAAAGAGCCATAAAGCATCGCTACCTCCAGAATCTATCAAAAGTTTAACTGGTACTTGCTTGTCTTTTATTTTAACGGTTGAATATATATAAGGTTTGTTCTTATAAAATTCCATGTTTAAAGTTTCACAAGATCGACAGGTTTTATATTTGTAAACAGCAGGTGATGTTAGTTTAATATACTTCGAGGTATAATTGATTTCAACCACAAAATCCTTGAACAAATCATAACCAATAATACCATGCAAAGGCACACCTAACCTTGGCGCAAAATTGAGATTTGGATCGTAAACCGCAAATAGCTCTTGGTTGATGTTTATGGCATCTCCTACTTTTAAAATATTCCCCTTGGATTTAAGCGCTTTAATGGCATCTCCTTCTCCCAAACCCCTTAAAAAAATAGTTTCCGTATTTTTAATTTGAAGCGTGTCTGTAATATTTAAAAAATTGAAAATAATGGATTTATTCACTCCAGTATCCAGTAAAAAAGAAAGGGCAACTCCATTTATTTCAACAGGAAGGATAATCAGGTTGTTGATAAGCTTGAATTGGATTTTGTCTGTTTGTTTTTTGTTTTGAATAACAAAGTGCCCTTGTGAAAACCCCATATTGCTTAACGAGAACAAAAGAAGGACAATCCAGAAAATTTTTTTCATATACCAAGCAAAAGAGTTTCATCTTAAATTTACAAAACTTTGGTTTAGTATTTGTATTTAGTCGTCTTTTTTAAAAAAACTTTAAGATAAATTTCGGAACTTTGCTTCTTAATTAAATTGTATCATGCCAAGTATATCAAAAAAAGGGCAGCACATGCCACAATCGCCAATTAGAAAACTTGTTCCTTATGCCGAAATGGCTTACAAACAAGGCAAAACAGTGTATCATTTAAATATTGGTCAACCAGATATTAAAACCCCTGAAATTGCTTTAGATGCTGTTAAAGTGCATTCCTTGGATATTTTAGCCTATACCAGATCTGAAGGATCTGATGAGTATAGAAATAAAATTGCCAATTATTACAGCCAACATGATATTCATGTAAGTAAAGACAACATTATTGTAACCACTGGTGGCAGTGAGGCTTTGCTATTTGCTTTTGGAAGCGTGATGGATACCGATGACGAAATAATTATCCCAGAACCTTTTTATGCCAACTACAATGGGTTTTCTACAGCTTCTGGCGTTAATATAGTTCCTGTAATATCTAAAATTGAAGATAATTTTGCGTTGCCTCCTATTGAAGAATTTGAAAAATTAATTACCCCTAAAACCAAAGCCATACTAATTTGTAACCCTGGAAATCCAACAGGATATTTATATTCTAAAGAAGAAATTAAAAAACTGGCAAGCATTGTAAAAAAACATGATTTGTTTTTAATCTCTGATGAAGTATACAGGGAGTTTGCCTACGATGGCGTACAGCATTACTCTATTATGCAGGAAGAAGATATTGCAGAACATGCTATAATGATCGACTCTGTGTCCAAACGTTACAGTATGTGTGGCGCAAGAATAGGCTGCTTGGTTTCTAAAAACAAGGCCGTAATTGCTACAGCCCTAAAATTTGCTCAAGCTAGGTTAAGCCCTCCAACTTTGGCTCAAATTGCCAGTGAAGCTGCTTTACAGACACCACAAAGTTATTTTGATGGTGTTATTGAAGAATATGTGGCACGAAGAAACACCTTAATCAATGAACTTGAAAAAATTGAAGGTGTAAAAGTAGCCAAGCCTAAAGGTGCTTTTTACTGCATCGTGGAACTGCCTGTTAAAAATTCAGACGATTTTGCCCAATGGCTTTTAGAAAGTTTCGATGTTAATGGAGAAACGGTCATGGTTGCTCCTGCAGCTGGTTTTTATTCAACTCCTGGCGTAGGATTAAACCAAATTAGGATTGCTTATGTATTAAACCAAGACAGTCTTAAAAAAGCTGTAAATATTTTAAAAGAAGCACTTAAAGTATACAAGGATTAGTGCAAATAAAACAAAACATATCCTTAAAACCTTTCAATACCTTTGGAATAGAGGCTTTTGCAAAGCATTATATTTCCATAGAGAGTATAAATGAGTTAAAAGAAGCCCTCTCCCTAGAAAATTATCCAGATATATTTATTCTAGGAGGAGGCAGCAACATGCTCTTAACAAAAAATATGGATGCCCTTGTTTTACACGTAAACATTAAGGGCATTTCCATTATATCTGAAGACGACACTTCGGTATTAGTCCAAGCCAATGCTGGTGAAAACTGGCATCAATTTGTGCTTTGGTGTTTGGAAAAAGATTATGGAGGCTTGGAAAACCTCTCGTTAATCCCAGGGAATGTTGGTTCTGCCCCCATTCAAAACATTGGGGCTTATGGCAGGGAATTAAAAGATGTATTTGTGTCTTGTCAAGCATTGGATAAAGCCACCAAACGTTTAAAAACCTTTACTAAAGAAGATTGTAAATTTGAATACAGAAACTCCATATTCAAACAGGAAGAAAAGGGGAAATCTGTTATTTGCAATGTTACTTTCAGGCTTAGCAAAAAAAACCATACCCTGCACACATCTTATGGCTCCATTTCCAAACAGTTGGAACAAATGAATATCACACAGCCAACCATTCAAGATGTTTCAAAAGCGGTCATACAAATCAGGCAAAGCAAGTTACCAGATCCCAAAAAAATAGGGAATAGTGGTAGTTTCTTTAAAAATCCCGTAATTTTAAAGGAACATTTTTCAAAATTAAAAGAAAATTTTCCAGAGATTCCTGGCTACCCTGTTTCAGATACCGAAACAAAAGTACCAGCAGGTTGGTTAATAGAAAAAGCTGGCTTTAAAGGAAAACAATTTGGAAACTATGGCGTTCATAAAGAACAAGCATTGGTTTTAGTAAATTACGGCAATGCAAAAGGACAAGATATTTTAGATCTTGCCAAACTGATACAAAAAACCGTACAGCAGCTTTTTAACATAGCTATTGAAGCAGAGGTGAATATTATATAATTTAAAAAGAAATCTCTAACTTTGATTTTATAGATATTATTATAACCTTTAATTAACCAATCTTGAGCACACCAATTGAAAAGGAAATAGTTGGCTTACTCCAAAAAGGAGACAAAAGAGCCGTAACCTTGCTATACGAAAACTATGCAGATGCTCTGTATGGTGTTATATTAAAGGTGTTATCAGACGAAGATTTAGCCCAAGATGCCTTACAGGAAACATTTGTAAAGGTCTGGAAAAACTCCAAATCCTACAACGAGAAAAAAGCCAAACTCTTTACTTGGCTCTACAGGATTGCCTACAACACAGCCATAGACAAAGTTCGCTCTCAAACAAATAAAACCAGTAAGGAAATCCAAATGGATGCTTCAAACGTATATATGATAACATCCGAGAGTTTAAATCAAGATGTGATGGACATTAAAACCCATCTAAAATCTTTGGATGAAAAATATCAAATAGTGATCAATGCGCTCTTTTTTGAGGGCATGACACAACAAGAAGCCAGTGATGAATTGGAAATTCCACTTGGCACAATTAAATCGAGATTAAAAATTGGATTGCGTGAACTGAAAAAAATTTACGATCCAGAATAAAACGAGTCATGAATGATAAAATAACTACATTTTTAAATTCTGACCTATTAGAAAAATATCTTTTAGGTGAAACAACTTCTGCCGAAACAGAAAAAGTTGAAGCATACCTTTCCCAATACCCAGAAGTTCAGAATGCCTACAACACCTTACAGACCAATTTAGAAATAGTTTCTAAAAGTCATGCTGTTGAAGCTCCAAAACACATTTTAAACAATGTTTTAAATGAATTGGACGATGCACCTGTTGTTAATTTAAAGCCTTCCAAAAAATACAAAAAGTGGTACCACCTTAGTATTGCAGCTAGTTTTGCAGCTTTAATTTTTGCAGGAAGCTCTTTTGTGTTTTACACACAAAACCTAAGTTTAAAAACCGAAAACCAAAAAATTGTTGATGAAATTTACGATTTAAGAAACGACATTAGCTTAAACAACAACAAGCTTAACGATATCATGCAACAATTTAAACAACTTAATAATCCAGAAACCGAAAAGTATATTATTAAAGGAAACAGCAGAGCCAAAAACCTTAAAACGGTTGCATATATCAACCCAAAAGAAAAAACATCCATGATAGATGTGGTGTCATTGCCTCAACTTCCAGAAGAACAATGCTACCAAATTTGGGCAGAGATGCAAGACAAAATGGTGAGCTTAGGTATTTTAAGCGAAACCGACAGGGAACTTAAGCAAATTCCATACACAGAAGATGCCTTGGGCTTAAGCATCACCATAGAAAACAAAGGTGGTACCCAAACAGGCTCCAAGGAAAATGCCGTAGCTGAAATTTCATTACAAAAACACAATTAAAAAGTACCCTCAACTTTTTAGTATAAAGCCTCACTTTTGCAATTAAAAAGTGAGGCTTTAATATTATTTATTATCAGTAAAAATCTGTAAATTTGCAGAAAATTAAAGACCTCATTAAAAAGGTTCTTTAAACAACAAGCAAATCATGAAACTACTCTTTATAACTTTAATATTATTAGGTCTTGCCATTGCAGGAATTGCTATTAAACTTTGGACAAAAAAGGACGGTAAGTTTGCTGGCACATGTGCTAGCCAAAATCCCGTACTAAACAAAGAAGGGGAAGCTTGTGGCTTTTGTGGCAAAACCCCAGATCAATTTAGCGATTGTAACGAACCTCAACATTCTTAACATGACATGGTGTTACTTGATGTTTTGCTCTACATTTTTGTAGCTGTTGTTAGTATTCAAGTTTTTTATTTTGTTTTTTTCTTCGGAAAATTCGCTTTCTTAAAACATAAAAAAGAGACTCCTGGAAACATTCCTGTTTCTGTTGTTATCTGTGCAAAAAACGAAGCTGAAAACCTAAAAAAATTTCTACCCTCTGTTATCAATCAAGATTATCCTAATTTCCAGATTGTATTGATAAATGATGCTTCATACGACGATACGTTTGAAGTCATGGAGGAATTTGCCAACAAGCACAACAACATCAAACTAGTAAATGTTGTTAATAATGAAGCGTTTTGGGCCAATAAAAAATACGCCTTAACCTTAGGCATAAAAGCAGCCAAACACAACCATCTACTTTTTACAGATGCCGATTGCAAACCACTTTCCAAACATTGGATTACAGAAATGAGCTCCTGTTTCAACCAAACCAAATCCATTGTGCTTGGTTATGGAGCTTATGCCAAAATCAAGAATTCCTTTCTTAATAAATTAATACGTTTTGAAACCTTTATAACTGCTGTTCAATACTTTTCTTTTGCAAAATTAGGAATCCCTTATATGGGAGTTGGTAGAAACCTGGCTTATACCAAAGAAACTTTTTTTAATACCAATGGGTTTATGGACCACATGTACATTCGTTCTGGAGACGATGATTTATTCATAAACCAAACAGCTACAGCACAAAACACAGATATCTGTTTTACACCTGACAGCTTTACAGAATCCATCCCCAAAAAAACCTATAAAGATTGGAAAATTCAAAAAAGAAGACACATCACCACAGCCAATCATTACAAGGCTAAACACAAAGTTTTGCTGGCAGTATTTTATGTGTCGCAAGTCTTATTTTGGGCCTTGGCCACAATTTTATTGATTCCTTTGTTTAAATGGCAATTGGTGCTCGCTTTAATTCTATTTAGAAACCTGGTACAGGTTCTGGTTTTTAACAAAGCATCCAAAAAACTTAACGAAAACGATTTAATTTTTTACTTGCCTCTGTTAGAACTTTTTCTAATTGGGTTTCAATTAAGTATCTTTATAAAAAATCTTATCTCTAAACCTAAACATTGGAAATAAAAGAAGCGATACAAAGAGCCAAACAAAACGACCAAAAAGCCTTTAATTTTCTGTTGGATCAATATTGGGATTATGTATATGGCTTTCAACTGAAACGCATTGAAAATGAAAACGATGCAGAAGACATAACCATTCAAACCTTTTCCAAAGCGTTTGATAAAATTGCCATGTTTGATGAAAAATATGCTTTTAAAACTTGGCTTGTAACCATTTCCAGGAACATTCATATTGATTTACTGCGAAAAGAAAAAAGACAACCTTCAAACACCATTTCCAATGATAGTGAAGATTCCTATTACGAAATTTTAGACGAATCTCCTTCAGCTGAAGACAAATTGATCACTGAACAAAATTTAGCCAAATTATTACGCGACATTAAAAAATTAAAACCACATTATCAGGAAATAATCAACCTTAGGTACTTTCAGGAATTGAGTTACAAAGAAATTTCCGAAGAACTTAACGAACCCATTAACAACATAAAGGTTAAACTATTGCGTGCTAAAAAACTGCTGGCCGAAATAATTAAAAACAAATAAGTTTTAACAGCATTCATCCTGCTTTTTTAAGTTTTCCAATTTTAACAGACCTAAGTTATAGTTCCACCATACTTTTGTATCTTTGTGCCTTTAAAATAGCTTTTAAATGAACACAGAAACAGCTTCAAATATATTACCTGCAAGGGAAGCCAAACCAAAATGGCTACGTGTTAAGTTACCTACCGGAAAAAAATATACCGATCTTCGTGGCCTGGTGGACAAATATAAATTAAACACCATTTGTACTTCTGGAAGCTGCCCTAATATGGGAGAGTGTTGGGGAGAAGGGACTGCCACCTTCATGATTTTAGGGAATATTTGTACGCGCTCTTGTGGTTTTTGTGGTGTACAAACAGGAAGACCCGAAACTTTGGATTGGGATGAACCTGAAAAAGTGGCTCGCTCTATAAAACTCATGAAAATAAAACATGCCGTATTGACCAGTGTGGATAGGGATGATTTGAAAGATATGGGAAGTATTATGTGGGCAGAAACCGTAAAAGCTGTTCGGAGAATGAATCCAGAAACCACCTTAGAAACCTTAATTCCGGATTTTCAAGGCATAGAACAACATTTAGACAGGATCATAGACGTAGCTCCTGAAGTGGTATCCCATAACATAGAAACAGTAAGGCGCTTAACCAGAGAGGTTAGGATCCAAGCAAAATACGATAGAAGCTTAGGTGTTTTAAAATATTTAAAAGTACAGGGACAACGAAGAACCAAATCTGGTATCATGCTTGGTCTTGGAGAAACCCGAGAAGAAGTTATAGAAACCCTTTACGACCTTAAAGCCCAAGACGTGGACGTGGTAACCATAGGCCAATATTTACAACCTAGCAAAAAACATCTGCCTGTAAAACAGTTTATTTTACCAGCTCAGTTTGAAGAGTATAAGCAAATTGGATTGGAATTGGGTTTCAGACATGTGGAAAGCAGTGCCTTGGTTCGTTCTTCTTATAAAGCTCAAAAACACATAAATTAATGATTCATGTTGCTATAAACGGTTTTGGACGCATTGGAAGACGCGTTTTCAGATTATTGCAAGACAACAAACACATTCAAGTGGTAGCTGTAAACGATTTAGCAGATACCAAAACCCTAAGCCATTTATTAAAATACGATAGCATACACGGCATTTTTAAAGAAAAGGTTACTTTTGACGACTCCCATGTATTTGTGAACGATAAAAAAATTCCTTTTTCAAAAGCCAATCATCCTAAAGAGATAAACTGGAAACCCTATCAAGTGGATTTTGTTATAGAAGCTACTGGAAAATTTAAAACCAAAGAAGCTCTTGAACACCATATTTTAAATGGAGCCCAAAAAGTAATTTTAAGTGTTCCTCCCTTGGAAGACGATATAAAAACCATTGTTTTGGGTGTCAACAATCATATTTTAACTGGCGAAGAAACCATAGTTTCCAATGCCTCATGCACAACCAACAATGCAGCACCAATGATTGATGTTGTAAACAAACTGTGTGGCGTAAAACAAGCATACATTACTACGGTTCACTCATACACCTCCGACCAAAGTTTGCACGACCAACCACACAAAGACCTACGTCGCGCCAGAGCAGCTGGACAATCCATTGTTCCTACAACCACTGGAGCTGCCAAAGCTTTAACAAAGGTGTTTCCAGAACTCTCCAATGTTATTGGAGGTTGTGGCATTAGGGTTCCTGTAGCTAATGGTTCCTTAACAGATATTACTTTTAATGTGGAAAAAACCGTAAGTATTGAAGATATCAACCAAGCGTTTAAATATGCTGCCGAACATGATTACAAAAACATCTTGGAATACACCGAAGACCCAATTGTTTCAATAGATATTGTAGGAAATACACACTCTTGTATTTTCGATTCACAAATGACTTCCGTTATAGGAAACATGGTGAAAATTATTGGTTGGTACGACAATGAAACCGGTTATTCCAGCAGAATAATTGATTTAATTTGCAATTTGCCGATAAAAAAGTAACTTTTATCGAATAAATATTTATATTTGTTTTTTACTAGTTAACTAAAAAATGTCCCGATTCAACAATTACATATGTGCTATTATACTGTTGTTGAGCTTTAGTGCTTTATCTCAAACAACTTTTGAAGAAGATGAAGAAACTATTCAAAACACTATTGATGCCCGAATAAATCAAGCACAAAAAGACATAGAAAAGAATGCCTATTTTGAAGCTCAGGAAAAATATGACCAAGCTTTGGAACTTGCCATTAAAATAGACAACCAAAAAAGCATAGGCATTATCTATTCCAAAATAGGAAAACTTCAGTACATTATTGAAGAACCTGACGAGGCCATTAAGTCCCTAATTAAAGCCAATGAAGTCCAACGTTTTGCAAAAGACGACGTGAACCTTGCCGAAACTTATAAAACCTTAGGCAATGTTTACACCAGTAAAAAACAATACCAACAAGCTTTAGATTACTATAAATCTGCCAAAACCCTTTTTGAACAAGAAGGCCTGGATAATTTTGTGGCTGAAGTCCTTTTAAATGAAGGTATTACATATATAAATTTAAAAAAATACAATGAGGCCAAAACGCATCTCTTAAAATCCATTTCAGTTGCCAAAAGATTCGATTTGGATAAAATTTTAAGTAGTGCGAAAATTAACTTAGGGACAGTCCTAATTAATCTAGGTGAAACTGAAGATGCATTGGTCCAAGCCAATGAAGGATTGAAAATGGCCAAATCCAATCATTTCAACAATGTATTGAATGATGGATATCTTATTTTAAGCGATCTAAACCAAGAAATTGGAAATTACAAACTTGCAAACCAGTATTTAAAAAAGCATATCAAGTTAAACGATTCCCTGTTGTCCATAAAAAGAAGCAGTCTCTCTCAAGAAAAGAGAATGCAATTGCTTATTGACAACCAAACAGAATACCAAAAAAAGCAATTGGCTGATTTAGAAGAACAAAAAGCAGCCAATAACTTAAATAAATTAACTACCATTTTAAGTATTGCGTTAATTACCATCTTATCCCTTTTAACCTTATCGCTATATAAAAACAACAACATAAGGCTGAAAACAAATAACATGCTGCATAAAAAAAACGCAGAGTTAATTGTTTCCAAAGAAAAGGCAGAGCTTGCCTCTAAAACCAAAGCAAACTTTTTATCTACTGTAACTCATGAGCTAAGAACCCCTTTGTATGCTGTTACAGGCTTAACAAACATGCTTTTGGAAGAAGATCCAAAACCTAACCAAATACAGCATTTAAAATCACTTAAATTTTCAGGGGATTACCTTCTAACCTTTATCAACGACATCCTTCAAATCAATAAAATTGAAGCCAACAAGGTAGATATCGAGCCAGAAGCCTTCAATCTTAAAAAGAAAATGACCAATATTATTGCAGCTTTAAACAACTCTGCAACAGATAATAATGTTAAAATTCATTTTGAATACGATAACAATTTACCTGAAAACTTTATTGCAGATCAAATTAAAATTTCACAAATTTTAATCAATTTAATAGGAAACGCCATCAAGTTCACCAAAGATGGGGATATTTGGGTAAGAGCCATTAAGGTAAGTGAAAAAGACGAACTTTACAGTGTGAGATTTGAAATTGAAGACAACGGAATTGGTATCAGTGAAGAAAAACAAAATCAACTATTTGAAAGTTTCTCGCAAGGCTCCATTCAAATTAACAGAAAATATGGTGGAACAGGGTTAGGTCTTTCCATTGTTAAAGGATTGATTCAAATCCTTAAAGGAACCATTTCACTAAAAAGTGAACTTGGCAAGGGTTCAAAATTCATGTTTGAACTCCCATTAAAATATTCTGAAAAAGTAGAAACCGAAGAGGTCGTAAATTACTTTAATGACATTAGTGAAATAGATTTAAAAAACATAAACATTTTAGTTGTTGAGGACAACAAGATCAACCAAATGATTACCAAAAAAATCCTCAACAAAATGAAATTGAACTGCGATGTTATAGACAATGGTGAAGATGCCGTTAACATGGTTAAAGACAAAAATTACCATGTGGTTTTAATGGATATTCACATGCCTGGAATAAGTGGTTTGGAAGCCACCAGACTTATTAGAACCTTTAACAAGGACATTACCATTTTTGCCCTTACAGCCGTGACCCTAGAAGACAAAATGCACGAATTTGATGAAGCTGGATTTGACGACATTATTTCCAAGCCGTTCAAACAAGAAGACTTCGAAAAGAAATTATACGAAGCATTAATTCAACAAGATTCTGAAACCGTTTAGGAATTTACAAACCCTAAAACTGCCTTGTTGAACAGATCTGGAGCATCCAAAGACACTTCAATAGGAAGATAAAATAATTTATCCTTTAAGGTAATTTGGTCCTTCAATCGCATGTAGTCCTTTTCTGTTGTTAAAATACAGTCCAATGTTGCCAATTGAGCAATTTCTTTTTCCGTGAAAATATGATGGTCTTCAAATTTTAAATGACGAAACTCCAATTGGCTTTTTTTTAAAAATGCCAACAAAGGCTTTGGCTTGGCAATCCCAGTGACCAAAGTAAAAGCTTTTAAGTCTTTAAGCGCCATGCTTTTTTCAGCAGAATAAACAACCTTGGAATAATTGATTCTACTAAAAAACACCAATTGATTGGGTAAGGGTTGTAAGCTGTTTTTAATCTGCTCTTTCTCAAGTTCGGTAAGTGTATCTGGACACTTGGTCACTATAATTACATGTGCTCGCTTGGCTCCACTTTTTGGTTCCCTTAAATCGCCTGTTGGCAATACAAGATCCTTACTATATAACTGATTGTATGATGTAAGAAGAATATTAAATCCTGCTTGTACCTTTCTATGCTGAAAGGCATCATCCAACAAAATCACATCAGGCTTGTTGCTTAAAGCACGTAATTGTTCAATTCCAGCTTGTCTATTGGCATCTACAGCCACCAAAACATCTTTTCCAAATTTATTGTAAAACTGAAAAGGTTCATCTCCAAGTGTTTTAGCCGAATCTTGAGCATTCGCCAATTGAAAACCTTGGGTTTGCCGTTTATAACCTCTGCTTAAGGTAGCCAATTTGTAATGATCTTTCAACAGTCTAATCAAATACTCGATCATTGGCGATTTACCAGTACCTCCAACACTTAAATTACCAACACAAATCACCGGAAAGCTGTAAGACGTGCTCTTTTTAAGATTTGAATCGTACAATTTGTTTCTGGTCCAAGTTACTAAAAAGTAAATTGGCACTATGGGAAACAAGATGTATCGTAAGAATTTCATGAAAGCGAATTTAAAAATTTTATCTTTGTTTGAAACTTAATAACACAAAATTATGATAGTTCAAGATGTCATAAATCATTTGGAAGCCCTTTCTCCCTTAGCTTACGCTGAAGATTTTGATAATGTGGGTCTTTTGGTAGGAGATAAAAATGCCAAACTTTCAGGTGTTTTGGTTACATTGGACACTCTGGAAACAGTAGTTGACGAAGCCATTGAGACCAATTGCAACCTGATCGTGAGTTTTCATCCAATTATTTTTAAAGGCTTAAAGACGCTAACCGGAAACACCTATGTGGAACGTGTGGTTATTAAAGCCATTCAACACAACATTGCCATTTTTTCCATACATACGGCTTTGGACAATTCTGTATTGGGAGTGAATAATATGATTTGCGATAAATTAGGCTTAATCAACCGACAGATATTGATCCCTCAAGCCCAAACCATAAAAAAACTCATCACCTTTGTCCCAAAAAATGAAGCAGACACTTTACGAAATGCCCTATTTGAAGCTGGAGCAGGAAGCATTGGCAATTATAACAATTGCAGTTTCAATACCGAAGGCATTGGTACTTACAAAGGTAATGAAGCCTCCAATCCCACTCTTGGAAAAAAAGGGGAAATACATTTTGAAAACGAAACGCAAATAGCTGTAACATTTCCAAGACATTTGGAATCCAACATCCTAAACGCCCTTTTTAAAACCCATTCTTACGAAGAAGTGGCTTACGAGGTTACCACCTTAGAAAACAAAAACCAGCAAATTGGTATGGGAATGATTGGAGAACTGGAACAAGAAATGTCTGAAACGGATTTTTTAAACACGTTAAAAACCAATATGAAAACCGAAACCATTAGGCATTCCGGTTTATTGCAAAAAAACATCAAAAAAGTCGCAGTTTTGGGAGGCTCTGGGAGTTTTGCCATTCACGCTGCAAAAGCTGCCCAAGCAGATGTTTTTGTAACGGCAGATTTAAAGTACCATGACTTTTTTACAGCTGAAAACCAGATTGTTTTGGCTGATATAGGTCATTATGAAAGCGAACAGTTCACAAAAAACCTTTTAGTTGCATATCTTACAAAAAAAATTACTAATTTTGCAATCGTTTTATCAAAGACAAACACCAATCCTGTTAAGTATTTTTAAACTATGGCAAAAAAGAAAGAAGCAACTGTAGAAGAGCGTTTAAGAGATTTATACGACTTGCAGCTAATCGATTCTCGCATCGATGAAATTAGAAATGTTCGTGGAGAACTTCCTTTAGAAGTACGTGATTTAGAAGATGAAGTTGCTGGACTAAACACCAGATTAGAAAAACTGGAGTCTAGTTTAGAATCTATAGATAACCAAATTAGCGACAAAAAGAATCAAATTGAAGAGTCTAAAGCGTTAATAAAAAAATACAGCGAGCAACAAAAAAACGTTAGAAATAACAGAGAGTACAATTCCATTACCAAAGAAATTGAGTTTCAGGAATTGGAAATAGAACTTGCTGAAAAACACATCAAGGAATTTAAGGTTCAAATTGAGCAGAAAAAATTGGTTATTTCTGAAACCAAAGAGCGTTTAAAAGCACGTCAAACACACTTAAAGCACAAAAAAAGCGAATTGGATGCCATATTAGCTGAAACCGAAAAAGAAGAAGCTGCTTTAATTAAAAAATCTGAGGAATACAGAGCCAGTATAGAAGAACGCTTGGTAAAAGCCTATACACGCATTAGAACCAATGTTAAAAACGGTCTTGCAGTAGTGGCCATTGAAAGAGGTGCCTCTGGAGGATCTTTCTTTACCATTCCACCACAAGTGCAAATGGAAATTGCTTCCCGTAAAAAAATAATTACAGATGAGCATAGTGGACGTATTCTAGTAGATGCAGCCCTTGCAGAAGAAGAAAAAGAAAAAATGAGCAAGTTGTTTTCTAAACTATAATCATTTTAAAAATACATTTAAAGCCTTCATACATTCATATGAAGGCTTTTTTTTGTGCTTTTTTTTTTAAACACGTTAAGGTTTTAAAACCTGTTCCGACCAAATTGTAAAACAAAACCATGTTACACTTAAAATCCATGTTGTCCACCTTTTTAATCGTGTTGTTTTTTAGCTGCAACAATATGGCACAACAAAACCAAGAACAAGATGCCATACGCCATGCAACACCAATTGAAGTTCCTCTGCAAAACGGCAAAGCCCGAGCCTATTTTGCCAGTGGTTGCTTTTGGTGTGTGGAAGCTATTTACGAAAGTGTAAAAGGTGTGGACGAGGTCATTTCCGGTTATGCTGGTGGTCATACCAAAAACCCAACCTATGCATCCAGCAATACAGGAAAAACAGGTCATGCTGAAGCAGTGGAAGTTATTTACAATCCAGATGTGGTTAGTTTTTCAACCTTGGTAGATGTCTATTTTGGTTCTCAAAATCCTACACAGGTCAATGGACAAGGTCCAGATAAAGGCTCCCAATATCGTTCCATTATTTTTTATCAGAACGACGAACAAAAACACATTATAGAAACTAAAAAATCGGCTTTGTCTAAAAAACTAAATGCCAACATTGCTGCTGAAGTATATCCTTTCACTAAATTTTGGAAAGCTGAAGATTACCACCAGAACTATGAAAAACGGCATCCTGAAGATCCATATGTGCAAAATGTGTCCATACCAAGACTCAATAGATTTAAAGCAAAGTTCCCAGAATTATTGAAGGACGCTAAAAACTAACACAATGGCATGTTGTACTTATTGCCCTAACAGTATCTCCCTAAAGATGCTTCAAAAAAGCTTAACATGAAGCAAGAAATTAAACTTTAGTGGCTTGTATCTCAAAAATCAAAGGGTATAATTTGTCTTTGGTCGTAAACATGTCAGACTCATTTTTAACCAAATCTGGCAACACATTATACGGGCTTTCATCGTATTCATTTAAGTAATCAATGTGTAATCCTGCTTCAGTAAGAGCATTAATAACTTCGCTTAACCCATGGTTCCAACCATATTCCTTACTTATCATTTTAGAGTTTGTATTGGCATAAGTACCTTCATATTCCTCATAAATCACTTCGTCTTGCATGTAACCATATTTCATGACAGGAGTTTCCTCTAAATAATCGAACATCCAAACTATGGGATGAAATTCAACCATATAAAACGTGCCTCCTTTTTTTAAGCGTTCGGCAATCATTTGTCCCCAAGGTCTTAAATCTGGCAACCAACCAATCACGCCATAACTGGTAAAGACAATATTGAATTCTTTTTCAACATATTTAGACGTGTCCAATACATTACAACATACAAATTGAGCGTTTAATTTCAGCTCTTCATTAAGCGATTTAGCCAAAGCAATACCTGCATCACTTATGTCAATTCCAACACAGGTAGCCCCCAACCTGCTCCAACTTAATGTATCTTGTCCAAAATGACATTGTAAATGCAACAGACTTTTGTCTTTAACATTTCCAAGGGCTTTTAGTTCGTATGACATTAAAGACAACTTTCCTTTTTTGAAAGCTTCTAATTGATACATGTCGCTTTTGGAATGGATTTTCACTTTCTCATTCCAGGTGGCTTTGTTAGTGTTAAAATAAAAATCGTGAATACTCATAACCTGTTAATTGAACAACGAAGATATTATTAAATTATTAATATATTAGCGACATAGTTAGAAACAAAACCCATGAAAAAACACTTATTGTTTTTCTTTATATTCTTTTCAATTTCATTGTCTTTCTCTCAAGCCTACTATAAAAACGGAGATAAACTCATGAATAAAGAGAAGTATCTTTCAGATTTAGAGGTTGTAAAAAAAGAAAATGAACCAAAATATATAAGTATTGAAATTTTTGAAGAAGTAAACAGAAATGATTCCATTATAAAAAATTTTAGAGCTGTTGTTAAGAATAAAAACAAAGCATATTCTTCAAATCTTTATTTAATGCTACTCAACAATCCCTTTCCAGATTTTAAACTTCAGGGCATAAACAACAATTGGTATGTAAAATCTCGTTTTTTAGGAAAACCTACGGTTATTTGTTTTATAAAGCATCCTTATTTTCAACCTACAAGAAAAGAAATTAAAAAACTAAATGCTTTAAACAAAAACGAGAAATACCAAGTAGTTGCTTTTTTAGCAGATACGAATGCAAACAAATCTTCATTTAGCAACATGGAATTTCCTATTTTAAAAGATAGTTCTAATTGGCTAAACTCAAACATCGTTGGACATCATTTTGCTCAATATCTACTAATTGATGAAAATGGTATAATTACTTATTTTTTTCCTGAATTCCCAAACTCTAAAACAACCTTTACACCAATTAGAAATCAAACAAAAGAGATTTTTGAATTATTGGCCAATTAACCAATAAATTAACTTAAAACTTGTTTTAAAAACATCCAAAACACCTTAATTAGACGTATATAGTATATAAATATCCCGCTTTATGCGTCTATATATATTTAAAGTGCTTCACCTAACAAGTTGAAGCACTTTTTCTTTATCCAACAAAATCATTTTTCACGTGTGTACCATCACAATATGGTTTGTTTTTTGAAGAACCACACCTGCAAAAAGCAGTCGTTTTATTTTTAATTTCTTGGTTTCCATCTTTATGTGTTACATGCAAAGTTCCATAAACCAATAAGGGACCATTTTCAAGAACCTCAACTTTTGTTTCTAAAGTTTCTTTGGTCTTATCTTCTTTGTCATTCATAAAATAACTCAAAGCACCAGAAGGACAAGCTTTTACTTGTTTAACCAAATCGCCAGTTGGAGCTGCATCAATTTTAATCCAAGGTTTTTCTTTTGGTTTAAAAACATCACCCAAACCTCTCACACAAATTCCAGAATGAATGCATTTATCTGGTTCCCAAACAATAGTTACCTCATTGTTTGAATAATTTTTAGTTTTACTCATGTCCTGATATTTTAATAAATATACAAAAAATTACCTATTGAAATTATCTATTACCTAAGGCTTCCTTCCTAAAATTATAATTCTTATTTTTGTTGGAAACCGAAAAAACACACACTTTGTCCAACTATAAACCAGGTCTAGACTACGCTAAGGAACAAGACCAAAACGATGCATTGTCGCATTATAGAAGTCAATTCCATATTCCCAAAGACAATCAAGGGAACAATTGGTTATATTTTACAGGAAACTCTTTAGGTTTACAACCAAAAAGCACCCAAAAATACATACAGCAAGAATTGGACGATTGGGCCAATTTAGGAGTAGAAGGTCATTTTGAAGCCAAAAACCCATGGATGCCATATCATGAATTTCTTACCGATTCCATGGCGAAAATTGTTGGTGCCAAACCAATTGAAGTGGTTACCATGAACACCTTAACAACCAATTTGCACTTGTTAATGGTATCGTTTTACCAACCAACAAAAACCAAATACAAAATAGTTATTGAAAGTGATGCCTTCCCATCTGATAGATATGCTGTTCAAACCCAATTGGAATTTCATGGATTTGATGCTAATGAAGGTTTAATTGAATGGAAACCAAGACAAGGTGAAGAGCTTTTAAATTTAGATGACCTGGAAACTATTCTTGAAGAGCAAGGAGACGAGATTGCTTTACTGCTTATTGGTGGCGTTAATTATTATACTGGACAATATTTAGATCTTAAAAAAATAGCCGAATTAGGCCATGCCAAAAACTGTATGGTTGGCATCGATTTGGCTCATGGAGCCGGAAACATCAAGCCAGAACTTCACGATTCCGGAGTAGACTTTGCTGCTTGGTGTACGTACAAGTATTTAAATTCCGGACCTGGAAGTTTGGGTGGTTTATTTGTACATGAAAAACATGCACACAATAAAAAACTGAAACGATTTGCTGGATGGTGGAGCCATAACAAAGCCACTAGGTTCAATATGAGGCAACCACTAGATGTGATTCCTGGAGCAGAAGGTTGGCAACTCAGTAATCCGCCAATTTTATCCATGGCTGCCATAAAAGCATCCTTAGACATGTTTAATGAAGTTGGCATGGATGCTTTAAGGGAAAAATCTGAAAAATTAACCGGTTATTTCGAGTTTTTGCTCAATGAACTAAATAATGATAAAGTTAAAATTATCACACCTTCCAATCCAAAAGAAAGAGGTTGTCAACTCTCAATTCAGGTAAGGGATGCTGATAAAAGTTTACATAAAAAATTAACCAAAGCACATATTATCACAGATTGGCGAGAACCAGACGTCATCCGTTGTGCGCCTGTACCTCTATACAATTCCTTTGAAGATGTGTATAGAATGGTTGACAAATTGAAGCAAATATTAAACACATAATAATGTCTCCTCGAGCAGTCGAGAGGTTAATTAGGTCTCGATAGCGCTCGACCAGACAAAAACAAAAATGAATAAACAACAAAACATACTCATAATTGGCGCAGGACTTTGTGGCTCACTTTTAGCGTTACGCTTAGGGCAAAGAGGCTATAATGTTACCATTATGGAAATGCGTCCAGACTTGCGTAAAGTGACTATCTCTGCTGGTCGCTCCATTAATCTGGCCCTCTCAGATCGTGGTATTAAAGCCATGAAACTTGTTGGTTTGGAAGAAAAAGTAAAACCTTTGTGTATTCCTATGAATGGACGCATGCTTCACGATTTGGAAGGCAACACCGTATTGGCTCCCTACAGTGGAAGAACACATGAGTTCATCAATTCCGTTTCTAGAGGTCAATTAAATGGATTGTTGTTGGACGAAGCCGAAAAACATGAAAATGTCTCCATTCATTTCAATAAAAAATGCAAATCGGTTGATTTTGAAAACACCACAGCTTTGTTTATGGATTGCGACACCAATAAGGAGTTTGTAGAAGATGCCGATGTTATTTTTGCAACAGATGGTGCAGGCTCTGCATTGCGACAAAGCTATTATTTGGAAAAAAAATTTTTATTTAGTTTCTCTCAAGAGTACTTATCTCATGGCTATAAAGAGCTAAGCATCCTTCCTGCCGAAAATGGTGCTTATAAAACCTACAAAAACGCTTTGCATATTTGGGGAAGGGAAGCGTTTATGCTTATTGCACTTCCAAATCTGGACGGAAGTTTTACAGTCACCTTGTTTTTAAGTTATGATGAAGGCGAATACAATTTCAACAACTTAACAACCAAAGAACGGGTTTTGGAGTTCTTTGGAAAGTATTTTAAAGATGCCTTGGAACTCATGCCAAATTTGGTTGAAGATTTTTTTGAAAACCCAACATCGCCTCTTGGAACAGTAAAATGTTCTCCTTGGCATTATAAAGGAAACACCCTTTTAATGGGAGATGCTGCACATGCTATTGTGCCTTTCTACGGACAAGGCATGAATGCTTCCTTTGAAGATGTTACGGAATTTGACAATATCTTAGATAAAGGATATGCAGATTGGGAAACGGTATTTAAAGCATATGAAAAGTCCCGTAAAAAAGATACAGATGCCATTGCTGATTTAGCAATCGATAATTTCCATGAAATGAAAGGACATGTAAACCATGCCAATTTCAGGGAAAAACGTACATTGGAAATGGCTTTTGAAAAAGAATTCCCAAACGACTATTCCTCAAAATATTCGTTGGTCACTTTTAACGAAGACATCAATTACAGAGAAGCCATGTTAAAAGGCCGAGCCCAAGACAAAGCTATTTTAAACATGTTGGCAGATGGTGAGGTCTCGACCAGTCTCGACCTGAAAGACAAGGAAGTCTTAAAACCAATTTTAGAAAAAGTAAAAAAAGCAACCGAAGCCATTTTAGAAGACGATAGAATTGCAGGACTTTATTCTTAAGTGATAAGTGATAAACATAACAACAGAAGAAATTAGAACAAAATATAATAAAGGAGAATGTCTTTAATCAATTCAAAGAATTGAACATCAAAATTAAGAAATAATGAGTGAAGGAGTGAAGATGCGAAGCGTAGCTTCAAGCACGTAATTCCGAAAACGAATGATGCTTTAGCAATTTCCTAATTTTGATTGTGATTTTTTGGTTCGTTTTGCATCAAGGCAAAATGAACAAGAAAAAAGAAAAATTATGAGTAACAAAAAAAATGAGATTCCTGCTTCTGCAGGAACTAATGTAACACCAAGAGGAGCCTATCCACATACTAAGCGAGTTGGCGATTTTATTTTTGTTTCTGGAACAAGTTCCAGAAGAGCAGACAATACCATAGCTGGTGTTGATATAATTGACGAAATGGGAACCAAACATCTAAACATTGAAGTTCAAACCCGTGAGGTTTTATTAAACATAGAAAAGAACTTAGCAAAAGAAGGAGCCAGTTTAAAAGATGTTGTGGATGTGACTACCTTTTTAGTTAATATGAACGACTTTGCAGGTTACAATAAAGCTTATGCAGAGTTTTTTAACAAAGAAACTGGCCCAACCAGAACCACAGTAGCTGTACATCAATTACCACATCCAGATTTGGTGGTGGAAATTAAGGTGATGGCTTATAAGAAAAAAGACTAAAAGAACCAGGACAAGAGAACAAAGACCCAAGACGTCTCTTTTCTTTTATCTTTTGTCTATGACCTGTAAATAAAATGCACATTCAAAACTACATAAACGGCAACTTTCACGACCCAATTTCAAATGATTGGTTGGACAATTTCAATCCAGCCATTGGTGAAGTTTATGGACAAATCCCAAACTCATCAAAAGAAGATGTTGAGAATGCCTATATCGCTGCCAAATCGGCTTTTCCTAGCTGGAGTCAAACCACTTTGGAAGAACGTAGTCGCATACTCATTAAAATTTCAGAATTATTGGAAGCCAACTTGCAACGTTTTTCAGAAGCCGAAAGCAAAGATAATGGCAAACCTGTAAGTTTAGCTAAAGCTGTAGATATTCCTAGAGCAGCAAGTAATTTTAGATTCTTTGGAAATGCCATTACACAATTCTCCAGTGAAAGTCATGAGAGTGTTGGTCAAGATGCCATAAATTACACCTTACGCCAACCTTTAGGAGTTGTTGGTTGTATTTCGCCATGGAACCTGCCACTCTATTTATTTACTTGGAAAATTGCTCCAGCTCTTGCAGCTGGAAATTGTGTGGTGGCCAAACCTAGTGAAGTCACACCTATGACTGCTTTTTTATTAGGTGATATTTGCAGTCAAGCTGGACTTCCAAAAGGTGTTTTAAATATAGTCCATGGTTTAGGTGCCACAACAGGACAAGCCATTATTGAGCATCCAGACATCAAAGCCATCTCCTTTACTGGAGGAACAGCCACTGGAGCTCATATTGCCAAAGTGGCTGCTCCTATGTTTAAAAAATTATCTTTGGAATTGGGTGGAAAAAACCCAAACATCATTTTCGCAGATTGCGATTATGAAGATATGCTGGAAACAACTGTTCGCTCTTCTTTTGCAAATCAAGGACAAATTTGTTTGTGTGGTAGCAGAATTTTTGTTGAAGCCTCGATTTATGATACATTCAAAAAAGATTTTGTAGAAAAGGTAAAAAACCTAAAAGTTGGGCATCCTTCAGAAGCAACAACAAATATTGGTGCTTTGGTTTCCAAACCTCATCTTGAAAAAGTGATGGATTACATCCATATTGCTAAAGAGGAAAATGGCAAAATTCTTTGTGGAGGAAATAAAGTCATTGTTGAAGGTTTTGAAAATGGTTATTATTTAGAACCAACAGTTATAGAAGTTCCTAACGACGATTGCCGTGTGAATCAAGAAGAAATTTTTGGACCTGTGGTTACTATCATGCCTTTCAATAGAGAGGATGAAGTCTTACAAATGGCAAACAAAGTAAAATATGGCTTATCAGCCACATTATGGACCAATAATTTAAAACGAACCATGCGAATGAGCCACCAATTACAAGCTGGAATTGTTTGGGTGAACACTTGGATGATGCGTGATTTAAGAACCCCTTTTGGAGGTGTAAAAGCTTCAGGAGTTGGTAGGGAAGGTGGTTTTGAAGCCTTGCGCTTTTTTACCGAAGCGAAGAATGTTTGTATAAAATACTAAAGAACCAAGACTATAGAACCAAGAACCAAGACCGAAACTATCTTGATTCTTGATTCTTGAATCTTTTATCTAAAAAAAATGAATCTAAACTTAAACAACAAATACGCTTTAGTTTGTGGTAGCACAGCAGGAATTGGAAAAGCCACAGCTATGTCTTTAGCTGCTGAAGGTGCAATTGTGACACTAATTGCAAGAAACGAAGACAAATTAAAAACTGTTCTGGCTGAATTACCTCAACATAGAAACCACGATTATATTGTAGCAGATTTTTCTAATCCTGAAGAATTAAAAGCAAAAGTATCAAAGTATGTTTCTAACAAGCATGGGTTTCATATTCTGGTAAACAATACTGGAGGCCCAAAAGGAGGTCCAGTTTTTACGGCTGAATTAAATGAATTTGAAAGCGCTTTTACGCAACATTTAAAGTGCAATCACGTGTTAGCACAAGCAGTCGTTCCTTTCATGAAAGAAGCTGGTTATGGACGTATTATCAATATCATTTCAACCTCTGTTAAACAGCCTCTGGATGGCTTAGGTGTAAGTAATACCATTCGTGGCGCTGTAGCAAACTGGAGTAAGACCTTAGCTAATGAACTGGGTTCTTTTGGAATTACAGTAAACAATGTCCTGCCTGGAGCCACAGGAACCGAACGCTTAACAGAAATCATTAAAAACAAATCGGCTAAAACAGGAAACACGGAAGAAGAGGCTGCAAATGCCATGAAACAAGCCATTCCTGCCAAACGCTTTGCGAAACCAGAAGAATTGGCTTATGCAGTCACTTTTTTAGCTAGTGAATGTGCTAGTTACATTAACGGAATTAACCTTCCTGTGGATGGTGGAAGAACAAAATCTTTGTAACTTTATGGTTCAATTTAAATAACCTGTCATTACGAGGAATCCTGATAGCAATCGGGAGAGGTGGAAATATCTAAAAAAGATTTACACAGCAAATAAAAATTTGCTTCACAATGACATATAAAAATATAATTATGAGCAAACTAGTTTCTCCTATTAATTTCAAAGCTTGGATTGAAGAAAACAGACATCTTTTAAAACCACCTGTTGGTAATAAAGTGGTTTGGAAAGATGGTGATTTTATCGTGATGGTTGTTGGTGGACCCAATAGCAGAAAAGATTATCACTACAACGAAACTCCAGAGTTTTTCTATCAAATTGAAGGCGACATGGTGTTAAAAGTGATTGATGATGGCAAACCCAAAGACATTCATATTAAGGAAGGAGACATTTTTTTATTACCACCAAAAGTCCCTCATTCTCCACAACGTGGAGCCAACACTGTGGGATTGGTAATAGAATATCCTAGAGAGAAAGGGGTTCAGGACGCCCTACTTTGGTTCTGCGAAAATTGTACCACCAAACTGTATGAAGAAGATTTTACAGTTGAAAATATTGAAACCGACATGCCTGTAATTTTTGATAAATATTATGGCGACAAAGACAAACGCACATGTCCTAATTGTGACGAAGTCATGCAACCACCTAAAAAAGTACAGATTGAAGAATAATTGTCATTCTGAACGCAGTGAAGAATCTAACTAAAACTTAAAAAATTGCCTTGTCCGATGTTTTAGGACTAACAATGACAACTATGGAAAATCGCAAATTAAGAATAAACGGTCACTCTCACCTACTTCCCTATCCAGAGGAAATACCTCAGTTTATGAAAGATAAAGGCATTTTTTGGGTAGATAAAGACCGGAAATTTATGCTTCAAAAAGACTGGAATCGCCCAATAACCGATTCAAGTTTTTTTCTGGATGAAAAACTGGCATGGATGGAACGCTTTAAAATAGATCATGCAGTGGTACTTAATTTATCCCAATTATACGGAAACGGCCTACGTGTGGAAGAAATGAAACAAGCCTTACGTTTTCAAAACGATTTTAATGCTAAAATCCAACGTGAAAACCCCAGTAAATTTACCTGTGGTTTTGTTGTGCATCCTGGTTTTGTTCGTGGAGCCTGTTGGGAAATTGAACGATGTGTGGAAGAATTAGGCATGCAATTACTGTGTTTACCAACCCATTACATGGACACCATAGGAACTTGGCGTTGTATTTTTGATGAAGAAAACGAACCCATTTTTGAATTGGCAAACAAATATAATCTGGCAGTTGAAATCCATCCTTACGATGGTGAAAAATTCATTAAACTAGAAAACACCTCTTGGCGTTTTCATTTAATATGGATGTTAGCTCAATGTGCTGACGCTTATCATTTTCTAACCTTAAACGGATATCAAGACAAATATCCAAACATGCGTACCTGTTTTGCCCATGGAGGACAACTGGCACAAATTAACTTAGGAAGACGTATTCAAGGTTTTGATGGCAGACCGGATTTATTTGAAGGCAAGAGTCATCCAAGAAAAGCCGTTGGCCATAAAAACATCTTTTTTGACACTTTGGTCCATGATACAGGAGGCTTACAATTGCTTATAAAAAACCAGGGCTCCAAACAAGTATTGATGGGACTGGACGACCCTTATCCTTTAGGTGAAATGGAAAGTGAAAAACAATCTTCTTATCCTGGTAAAATATTGGATTTGGCTGTTGAACAAAACATTATAAACAGTAATGAACGGGATGCCATTTGGGAAGACAATGTCATCCAATGGTTATGTGGTGATGATAATGAAGCGAAGCAAAAATTAGTAAATAGGATTTTAGGATAATATGTCTCGTCGATCACAGTCGAGAGGTTTAAAATGAAATCACTTATGCGTACATATTAAAATGTCCAGATGGATTAACTTACAAAGGAATTACCAATAATATCTAGACGCTTTGAGGAGCATCAACAAGGTTTAAATAAAAGTTGTTTTGCTTATAAAAGAAGGCCTTTAAAATCGATTTTTAAACAAGAATTTAATGATGCTAATCAAGCGATCTGTTTTGAGAAGAAAATAAAAACATGGAGTAGAAAAAAGAAGTTAGCATTGGCTAAGGGAAATTCCAACTTATTACAAATTTTAGCCGAATGTAGAAATGCAACTCATTCAAAATATAATCCGAAAAACAAAGAAGGTCTTGACTGCGCTAGACAAGACACTATATCATAAACACCATGCACTTTTTACCAGAGAAAATAGACGAATATGTAGTGGCTCATTCAGAAAATGAACCCCAATTATTACAACAGTTAACACGGGAAACATATCAAAAAATATTGCAACCACGCATGCTTAGTGGTCACTACCAAGGTCGTGTGTTAAGCATGATCTCAAAATTGGTGAACCCAACTTGCATCCTAGAAATTGGCACTTATACAGGTTATTCTGCGCTATGTTTAGCTGAAGGACTTAAAGAAAATGGCTCTTTACATACCATAGATGTGAATGAGGAATTGGTGGATTTTCAACGCAAATATTTTGACTTATCGCCTTATGGCAACCAAATCCATCAGCATTTAGGAAATGCTTTGGAAATTATTCCACTATTGAAAGACACTTTTGATATAGTGTTTATTGATGCCGACAAAGAGAATTATGCAAGCTACTTTGAACTTATAATAGATAAGTTAAACCCTGGAGGCATCATTTTATCTGATAACGTATTGTGGAGTGGCAAAATATTGGAAACAAAACTTAAAAAAGAAGATAAAGCTACACTAGCTCTTAAAGCCTACAATAAATCATTAAAAGAAGATAAACGGGTTGAAACCATTATATTACCCATTCGTGATGGGCTAACTATAAGTAGGAAAAAATAGGATTGATCAATGCAATTTCTTTCCTGTCCATGAACAAGTATCGCAAAATATTAAATATGTAGGAACATCACATTTTTGGACTAACAGAACCTGTAAAATCTTCTAAATCGTCTTTTACCTTATTGATTTCGTCTTGCACATCTTTGGTGATACTGTTTATCAATGCTACTTTTTCGGAACTCTATGTGACTTCAAGAGTTAAATATGTAAAAAAACCTCACAAATAAAAAAAAGCGAGGTTTAAATTTATAGACTAGAATTTTGTTTAACCTCCAGTAGTTGTTCTTTTACAGTCTCCTTTCAATCCATTGCTTCCATAACACTCAGTACAATAGGATCCATTTGGTATGCAACCTCCTCCACTAGCACATGCTATTGATGTACAAACAGTCTTATCAACTCTATAATTATTTTGGTTATCCAAAACTAAAGCAACAGTTGAAACATAATCATTTTTACTGTAGATACGTAGGTATTTTTTAGCGTCTATATCTATTATTTTTATAGATTGTGGTTCAATATCTAAATCAAAGGTATTTGAATATTCTTTAACTGCTTTTAAGATTGTATTTTCGGCAACTGTAAATTCGAACTGTCCGTTTTTATCAATACCTATATTAGAATTAATAAAACTGTCCATTTTTTCGTTAGTAACATCTGAAGACTCCTGAATATTATCAGTTTCATTATCACAAGAAACAATAAACATAGAAAAAACAAATGTAAGTAATAAGAATATTTTTTTCATAATGTATAGATTTTAAAGTGATTAACGTTATTAAAGTTAAAAAAAAAATCACAAAACAAAAGATACATGGGAAAAGCAGGAATTATTTACCTTACGTTTATAATAAAATCACGTTGAATAAATAGATTCTCCTGTCTACTGGAATTTTACATTTTTCGTCTTACAGAGCCTGTAAAATCTTCTAGGTCGTCTTTTACCTTATTGAGTTCGTCTTGCACATCTTTGGTAATGCTGGTATCAATGCCATTTTTTTCGGCACTTTTGGTGATTTCGGTCTTAATGTCGTTTGATGCATCTTTAAGCATGCGCATGCCTTTTCCCAAACCTCTTGCGATTTCAGGAATTTTATCTGCACCAAAAACCATGACAACTATAAATAGTATGAACATGATTTCGGTAGTCCCTATAAATAATAATATGCTTGCTTGTATCACAATGCAAATATAGTGAGTTGCTAGTTGAGAATAAAAAAAGCCGACTCATTTTTATGGTCGGCTTTTAAATATTTAACGTTTGGTGTTAATCTCTAACTTCATTTTTAAATTTATCGAAATCACTTTCAGAAACTTCTTTTGGCCAGGAATTGTTTGATGTGTCCACATCTGCTGTTTCCAGGTTTGGATCTACTGTTATTTTAACAATTTCCTTATCTGATGCAACCGACTTACTAACCTCTTTATCATTCAACCTCCAGATTTCTGCTGGATAATGATCTGTTTTAGTGGTACCATCTGCATAGGTATACTCTACAATAATTGGCATAACCAGTCCTCCTGGTTTATCAAATGTTACATTATAGAAATATTTAGGTGTTTTAATATTGGCACGTTCAGCCTCAGTAAAATTATCCATAACATATTCCTTTAAAGGGATTGAATTGTCTAAAAGAGACCCATTTTTCATGTCTTCTTTAAACTCTTCACTTCCTTCTTCAACCATAAAAACCAATGGAGGCAAATCAGACAGTTCCATACCATAACGTTTGGCCATCATTTTAGCGTACTCGTTAGGCTCTGAAGACACATAAAATTTCTTTACTTCTTTTACCCCTATATCTACATAATCGGTTGTATAGAACCAACCTCTCCAAAACCAATCCAAATCGAAGGCAGAGGCATCTTCCATGGTTCTAAAGAAATCTTCTGGAGTTGGGTGTTTAAACATCCAACGGTTGGCATATTCTTTAAACGCATAATCAAACAACTCGCGTCCCATAACGGTTTCGCGCAATATATTAAGGGCTGTTGCTGGTTTTCCGTATGCATTGTTACCAAATTGATAGGTGTTTAAACCTTTGGTCATTATTGGCGCAATAAAATCCTGATCGCCTCCCATATAAGGCACTATGTTTGCAGCTGGGCCACGTCTTGATGGGTATTTATCATGTCCTGGCGAAAGTGCATCTGGATGCCATTCTCCAAAATCCTGTTCTGCCACATACTGCAAAAAGGTGTTCAAACCTTCATCCATCCAGGTCCATTGACGCTCGTCACTGTTTACAATCATTGGAAAATAGTTATGTCCGACTTCATGAATAATAACGCTAATCATTCCATACTTTGTTCTGTCACTATAATTTCCGTTTTCATCAGGACGACCATAATTCCAGCAAATCATTGGATATTCCATCCCTTGATTTTTTGCATGAACTGAAATGGCTTTGTGATATGGATATTCAAAAGTCATCCTTGAATATGTTTTTAAGGTGGCTGCTACTGCATAAGTTGACCATTCTTCCCAAAGTGGATTTCCTTCTTTTGGATACATGGAAACAGCCATGACATCTTTATCTCCAATTTTAACAGCCATCATGTCCCAAATAAATTTCCTTGAGGTTGCAAATCCAAAATCACGCACATTTTCTGCGTACAGTTTCCAAGTCTTTGTTTTATCTGAAAAGCCTTTTTCAGCTGCTTCGGCTTCTTCTTGCGATACAATAATTACTGGTTTATCATAAGATTTCTGAGCTTTTTCGTAACGCTTCATCATTTCTTTTGTAAACACTTCTTTTCTGTTCATTAATTTTCCGGTACCATCTAGAATATGGTCTGCAGGCACTGTAATATTCACTTCAAAATTTCCAAATGGCAAAGCAAATTCATCACGACCCCAAAATTGTGAGTTTTGCCATCCTTCCACATCGTTGTACACAGCCATTCTTGGATAGAATTGAGCAATTACATAGGCTCTGTTTCCATCTTCTGGGAAGTATTCGTAACCAGAACGTCCTCTCCCATTCACGTGGTCGTTAATGTTATACCACCATTTAATGGAAAATGAAAATTTTTCGCCTGTGTTTAATGGTTTAGGCAGCTCCACACGCATCATGGTTTGGTTAATTGTGTGTGGTAAATTATTACCATTGGTATCTTTTACTTCTTGAATATTAAAGCCTCCATCAAAACCATCTGTCATATAAGTACTTGCAAAAGTTGAAGCCTGTTGTGCTGGAGCAAAGCCTCCTCCTTCAATTAAAGGGGATTTTGAGTCTTTGGCTCTCACGTTTTGATCCAGTTGCACCCAAAGGTATTTTAATTGGTCTGGGGAATTGTTTGTATACGTAATGGTTTCGAATCCAGAAATTTTAGCGTTTTTATCGTCTAAAACAATGTCCATTTTATAATCTGCCTGTTGCTGATAGTATGCAGGTCCTGGAGCTCCAGAAGCTGTACGGAACATGTTGGGAGTGGAAAACTCATCATAAAGTTGTTTGAACTTATTGTTGTTTGTGTGTCCTGGTTTACGGACTGGCTTTTCTTGTTCTTGGGCATACACATTTACCGAAAGAAACAAAACAGAAAGAAAAAGATACTTTAGTGTTTTCATGCGTTGGATATTACTGTTTTAATTGGTCTTGTAAAACATTTATTTTTAATTACTTTAATGGTTTTTTTAAAAAAGAATGTTAAATGTTAAAAATTAGTTAGAAAAAATTGAAGGGAAAAATAACGATATTTTTTTAGGATTAATTCACTTTATTTAAAGTTTAACAAACCTTTATCATTTTCTTTTATAAGGATGAAGCTTTTGTTTTTTGAATTGATTTTGGTTCTTACAATATTCTGTTGTTCAGCATATAAATCAAAAAGAACCGTGTTTTCTATTTCAAAAGTATCAATGTTTTTAACACCTTCTATTTCCAAGTAGCACACTACAATATCGTTTTCATATTCTTTACCAATAAAGTTGAGTGTTTTTTCTTCACCATTTATTTTCATGATCATTTTGGTTTTCAGGTATCTTTCTATATAAAAATTGGCGTCTACTGTTTCCATTTGTGGTCCTAAAAACAGTTTTTCGTTGTAACGTGCTTGGAGCACATCTTCAAAATCGTCCAGAAAGATCCTTGAAATGATTTGAACCGACTGTTGTTTCTTTACATATTCAATTTGGGTAACGCTTACATAATATTTATGAAAGGTTGTAAAAGCCAACAATGGCAGGAGTAAAACAAGAATGGTTTTTTTTATAAACAGCATATCAAAAATGTCATGTATGGTTAAGCAAAGCTAATCATTTTTAAAAGGTCAAAAAGTGTTCCAGAACCATTAATTGGTTTCAGTTTTTATATTGGCTTTATATTGAACGAGTTTTTCATTTAAAAATTCCAAAATTTCCAGGTCACTTTTTGCTTTACAACGCCTAATGAAATCGGGATCATCGGAACAAAAATAGAAAAAATCGGTTCTTAAAGTTTCTGAAAGCCTTGCATTGGAAAACAAAATGGTTTCTGTTCTTTTTCTAACATCATCCAACAAATCGTCTTTACGCTCCAGTTTTATTTGGTTTTTTAATTGTTTGGTTCTTCCTGTTATGGCATTTATGATAGGAAACAGAGGAATAAATCCTCCACCTGTGGTAGCTTCATTTAGTTTCCGTTCGCTTTGTGTCTTTAATTTTCCTTGATAGCTTGGAATACCCAATTGTTTGGCAGTAACAGGAGAACCTTCTACATCTGCAATATCTTGCATTAAATCTCCTGAAAGCATACGGCCAACGACCACTTCGTCCAAAGCATAGGTGAGTTCTTCCAGATGCACTTCCAATGCTTTCTCTAAAATTATTGTGGCATTTACAACCACTTCTTTGATTTTATGCTGAATGGACGTAAACTGCAAAGTATCGTTTAGTTTTGCTGAAATTTTAAAACTCCCAAAGGCATTGGTACTTGTAAAAACCTGAGCTGTTTTGTTGATAACATGAATATTTTCTGCATCTGAAGTTGTAGTTACTTTTCCAGTAATTTCAACTGTTTGAGAGATTATTGTTTGAAAACAAAGCATCAAAAGCAAGTACAGAAATTTCTTAATTTTTTTCATCTTTCTGCTTTTTAAATTCTAAACTCTGTTTCAGTATAAACTCCAATAGCTGGAATTCTTCTCCTTCTTGCAAGAGGTTTTCGGTTAAACCGTTTACAACAACAAAACTTATAAAAACATCAACAAGTTCTAAAGGAATTTGATAATTTGTATAAAAAAATTCAGGTGTATATTGTATAGCTAGTTGCTCTTCTAATTTTATCTCTTCTTTTGGCAAAAAACGCTTTTTTACAGGTCTGTTTATTAATTTATTGAGACCTACAACACTGGCAATATTCAAGCCATTGACAAGTTGCCCTTGTTTAAGTATCTTATTATCTACTTTTGTGAATTCGTCTTCAGGAAATTCCATTTCATTGATATTTCCAAAGTTGATATGCAGCTCTTTTAGAGCCACGACATTGTCTATATCATTCAATAAGTTTCCGGAAAGTTGTGAAGGCAACAAAAGAACTTCTTTTAAAGCATTTACTTTATCCACTAAAAAAAGACGTAAGTACCTTGAAGCTATTACATCTGTATTTACAACTACTTTTTTGGCTTCATATTGCAAAGCTGAAATTTCAAGAACATCGTTTAGAGCTACTTCTAAAATAAAATTTCCTTGAGAATCTGCAACTGTTCCTTTACTGGAAGAGGTGTTAAAAATGGTAACACCTTCCACATCGTTGGTTGCGCTTAGTTTCCCTGAAACTTCAATTCGATTGATTTGTTGAGCATAAAAACTGGAAGTAACAATAAAAAATGTAATGGTCAGGATAGGTTGGTTCAAATTGGTTCGGTTTAGTTTGATAAAGAAAGGATATCAAATCTTAAAATAAATACAACACCAAACTAAACTTATGTTAAAACCCTGAACCTCATCCAACCATCAATTTATACATTTTTAAAATAGGCAAAGGATTTACTAGACCTTGACCTGAACTAATTTTTAGACATTTCTGTATTTAAATACAACTTACTTTGATCTACCAAATACTGAATTAATTCAATATCTTTTCCTTCTTCATAAAGCGACATATCAGTATTGTTAGCTTCAGCAAAAGCTATAAAATCGGTTACCTGATCTTCTGGAATATTAAAATTTGTGCTTATAAAATCTTTCGTGTAAGTATCCCTTAAAACAGCGTAATTGGTATCTTTTTTATTGGTTTCCTTAGATGTATTTCCCGAATTAAAAAGAGGTTTTACCAACCAATTGGTAATTTTCACCAAATCAACACCATTGTAGAACCTACCTTGTCTTAGAATGGTATTTTCAACCTCTTGATATTGTATATCTGTGTATTGATTTTCATTAGACAACACATTCCCAAAGTAAATGGTTTCAAATTTTGGGTTAAAGGTTCTCACTTTGGTCAGGTCTGTTTCCAGGTCGCCTGTAAGGTTAAAAGGTAAAATAACCACTTCATCCAAGGCAGTTACATGTTCATCCAGAAATACGGTCAACTGTTTGGATTTTAAAATCTCATCGGTAACTATTACAAGAATGGTATTGTATTGTAAGGCAGAGATTTTTATCTTGTCGTTTAACGCAACATCAATACGGAACTCGCCATTAAAATCTGTAACGGCAATTCTATTTGAAGTGATGTTGGTAACCGTAAGCCCTTCCACATCGTTGGAATCCACAATTACTTTTCCGGAAATTTCAATTCTACTATCGTTTTGGGCCATGCCAAAAGACAAGAACATAAAAAAGGCAATTAAAGGCAAAAATAATTTCATAGCTTAATTTTTTGAAGGTTAGCAAGTTAAAACACAAACCCATTTAACTTTTGTTACAGGCAGTATTTACTTAAATTTACAACAAATTAATGGAAATGAAAAACTTAATTATAGCAAGTACCTCAACCGTTCATGGGAGTGGTTATTTAGAATATTTACTGGATGAATTGGCCCTGTTTTTTAAAGATGCAAATACCATTGTGTTTATTCCCTATGCCAGACCTAGTGGTATTTCGCATGAAGATTACACCATCAAGGCTAGAGAGGCTTTTAAAAAAATAGATAAAAACGTCATGGGCATTCATGAATTTGAAAACCCCATTGAAGCCATCCAAAACGCTGAAGCCATTTTTACTGGTGGAGGAAATACATTTGTACTCTTGTATCAACTTTATAAAAACAATTTGCTGGAACCATTAAAAAAAAGTGTTCTTAAAGGAACGCCCTACTTAGGCACAAGTGCTGGAAGTAATATTTGTGGCTTGACCATAAATACCACCAACGACATGCCCATTGTTTATCCTCCCAGCTTTAAGGCTTTGAGCTTTATGCCGTTTAATATCAACCCACATTATTTAGACCCTATTCCAAACAACAAACACATGGGGGAAACCAGGGAAACGAGAATTAAAGAATTTCATGCTTACCACACACAACCTGTTATTGGACTTAGGGAAGGCAGTTGGTTACAGGTTACTGAAACTTCCATAAAATTAAAAGGCCCTTTAACAGCAAGGGTTTTTGAGTACAACAAAACACCTTATGAGATAGAAAGTGGTACAGAACTTAAAGATTTAAGATAATACACATTGAAATTCAAACATTTAAAACACAAATAAAATTGTAACTTATTGATGAACATAAAAAAAGCCTCATCAAACAGACAAGGCTTTAGAGCGAGAGACCGGGTTTACTTCGGCTGCGCTCAGTATAAACTTCTCACCTTAAATCTTGTTCCAATTCTAAACATGAGAAAAATAAAAAAAGCCTCATCAAACAGACAAGGCTTTAGAGCGAGAGACCGGGTTTACTTCGGCTGCGCTCAGTATAAACTTCT
>NZ_ANLA01000017.1 GCF_000348685.1 Xanthomarina gelatinilytica
ATATTATGTAAAATAGAATATTTTGAAACTACCTCCTAGAACTAGATATAAACTAAAAAGCATTCTTTTTTATAAGAATGCTTTTGCTTAGTATTATATGGTTTTACAAACGCCATTATTGTTTTATGTCCTTAAATGCTTCTCCTATAAGCGTATCTCCTTGAATAATTTCAAAGGTTTGTTTGTTGGTAGCAGCCTCATGTAAAGACCTTACCAATACTTGAGCCACATCATCCCGCGAAATCTGTCCTTTTGTGTTTAAGGATTTTGATAATTGAATTTTACTAAGACCTTTGTCAAAACAAAACATTGACTCAAAC
Organism: Xanthomarina gelatinilytica; assembly: GCF_000348685.1. GTDB lineage: Bacteria > Bacteroidota > Bacteroidia > Flavobacteriales > Flavobacteriaceae > Xanthomarina > Xanthomarina gelatinilytica. The sequence goes on from NZ_ANLA01000017.1 coordinate 321, forward strand.
CGTTTACAGGAACACTATAAACGATTTCCATGGATATCCAGTTCTACAACAGGCTTGCCCAATTTTTTTACTTCAGAAAACTGTGTGGCCTTATCACCAACTACTACATATATCATCTCCCGTTCGTTGATGTGTTTGTTGATGATATTTTTATAGTCTTCCAAGCTCATGGCTATTAATTCGTCCTGCTCGTCCACCAAATAACTTGTTTTTTTATCATATTTACTTAGCTCGGTTAAAATATTCAGTTTAGCGCCCAAACTTTCATAAGCTGTGGTATTGGCTTTTAGGATTTTGTTCTTGGTTATGTCCACCTCTGTTTCGGTAAAGCTTTGGCCATAATCCCTTAACATGTCTTTAATGATCTTCAAAGATTGCAAGGTGGCATTGGCCCTAACGCTGGTTTGTACATAAAATGGTGCCATTTCTTCACTGGTGGCCAATCTGGAATAGGCCCCATAGGTATATCCTTTCTGGATACGAAGGGTTTGAAACAGTCTGCCACTGGAACCACCTCCTAAAATTTCGTTGGCATACTGTAGGTTATTGGCTTGTTCATCGCTACTGGATAAGGCCAATGTTCCAACATATATTACCGATTGCTTGGCATCTGGTACATCTATAAAATATAAGGTTCCTTTTTTGCCTAAAGCTGCAATGGGTTCTTTTGGAAGTTCAACAGGCTCCCCAGTCCAGTCCTGAAGTCCTGCCAAAGCTTGTTCTGTCTCAGCTTTACTGATATCACCAGCTATATGAAAGGCAGCCTCTTTAGGTGACAGATACTGATAGTAGGCTTTTAAGTCGTCCATACCAATGTTTTTGATACTTTCCAAGGTGCCTGATCCGGCTGTTCCAAACCTATGCTGCTCACCATATAACAGTTTGTGCAAGGCCAAATTACCAATGGCATTTGGGTTGGCCTCTCTCCCTTTTAAGCTGGTTTCCAAGGCCTGTTTCAACCTGTTGAATTCATTTTCGTCCCAACGAGGTTCCAGAATAATCTCTTTTACCAAGGCCATGGTTTCGTTAAAGTTTTTAGACAAGCATGATCCAACAATATGTAGGTCTTCCTTACTGGAATAAATAGTAATGGAGGCGCCAAGCAAACCTATGGCTTCTTCCAATTCGGCAGGGGTTTTGGTGGCTGTACCTTCCATGAGTAAGTCGGCAAACAGGTTTGATACGCCTTCTTTGCCTTTCGGATCCAATAATTCGCCACCTGGTATACGGATATCAAATTGTACCAAAGGCACCTCCTTGTTCTCAATACCATAGATGCTCAATCCATTGTTTAAGGAACTTTCCCATATCTCTGGCGATTTAAACAGAGGCAATTCCCCAAAAGGAGGTTCGCTTCTATCGTGTTTGCTTGGGGTTTTTTCGTAAACAGCCTCTTCCCCTTGGCTTACCTCTTCGTTGGCAACACCTTGTACTACTTCTTCTTTCCAAACGGTGGCTTCTTGACTATTTTCAACAGCCAATTGTTTTTGGCCTTTTGGAACCACACTGGTCATAACATAGTTTCTGCCTTTCAGATATAATTTGTACACACGCATCACATCATCGGCCGTAACGGCATTGGTCAATTTGGCTGTTTGTGTAATATAGCTAGGGTCTCCACGAAACTCGTTGTCTTGTGCCAGTTGAAATGCTTTGTTCAACACCGTACTGACCCCTTGGTACAGTCCAGTTTCAAGCTCGGCTTTGATACGTTTTAGGTCGCTAGGGTTCACACCTTCGGTTTCAAAGCGTTGCAAGCCCTCATCAATGGCTTTTTTAACAGCATCCAAATCGGTATTTTCATTGGCCCTAACCCGAATGATAAACTCCCCTGCAATTTCATTACTGGATTGGTAAGTGCTGATGGCTGGTGCCAATTGCGCTTCCTCTACCACCACTTGGTATAAAGGTGCTTTTTTACTTCCACTTAGTAATTGTCCTAAAATGTTTAAGGCATAAACATCCTTATGATATTCTTCTACGGTTGGAAATACCATGCGTAATTCTGGGAGCTTGGCAAAGTCGTCTTCAAAATACAAACTTTTGGTTTCCCCTAAGTACACTGGTTGGGCTATCAATTTTTCAACCTCTGGACCACTTGGGATTTCGCCAAACCACTTCTCTACCAATTTTTTGGTTTCTTCTATATCTATATCCCCAGCTATCACCAAAGTGGCATTACTGGCACCATAGTATTTTTTATAAAAGGTTTTAACATCGTCAATGTTTGCTGCCTGCAAATCTGGTAAGGCACCTATTACGGTCCAACTGTAAGGATGGCCTTCTGGATAAAGGTTTTTTCGTATAATCTCATCGGTATAGCCATAGGCAGCATTGTCCACACGCTGTCTTTTTTCGTTTTTCACCACCTGTTTTTCACGCTCTAATGCAGCTTCTGTTACCGTATTGAGCATGTAACCAAAACGATCGGAATCTATCCAAAGGATTTTTTCAAAAGCATCCTTAGGTACAACTTCATAATACACGGTTCCATCGCTCCAGGTACCACCATTCCTACTCCCTCCCCATTCTGGAATGAGTTTTCTATTGGCACCAACCGGCACATTTTCGGAATCGTTAAAACTCATATGCTCAAAGAAATGTGCAAAACCTGTTTTACCAGGCTCTTCCCTATTGGAACCAACATGCATCATGGTAGCCACCGCAATCAATGGATCGCTGTGGTCCTCATGTAAAATGACCTCCAGGCCATTATCCAAAGTAAATTTTTCGTAATCAATTTTAAATTCTGGAGCTTCAGCAATTGCAGGTTCCTCTTTTTTATCTGTTTTACAGGATAGCAAACACACGATAAAAACAAAAGCTGCTAGTTTTAAATATGTCATGGTATTGATGCGTTGGTTATTAAAGCACTTAAAAATAAATACTTTTGGGAAACTTGTATTTAAATGAACTGTTAAACTTTTGAATTTGTAAATTGCCACCATGCCAAAGAACGCTGTCCAATTACAATACGAAGCCTATGTAAACACCCCAAAACTGTGGTGGAACAACTCCGTTTATGGGTTGGAACAGTTCTCTTTTAAAACAGAAACATCCATACCTTTTTCAGAACCTTTGCCCAAAGGCATCCGTTTGGGTAAACGTGTGGAGCAGTTTGTGTTTCATGAGTTACGGCAAGTGCCACAGCTAAACTTGGTGGCTCAAAACCTGCAAATACAGCAAGAAAAACATACTTTAGGTGAAATAGATGCCTTATTGGTGAAGGATGGTACAGCCATTCACCTGGAAATAATCTATAAGTTTTATGTGTATGATGAAACTGTTGGCTCTTCTGAATTGGAACATTGGATAGGCCCCAACCGGAAAGATAGTTTGGTAGAAAAACTGAACAAATTAAAACACAAACAACTACCACTACTCTACCATCAAGAAACCTTGAAATACCTAAACACCTATCAGTTGGATATCTCAAACATCAAACAACAGGTATTGTTTAAAGCCCAATTGTTTGTGCCTTATAAACACACACAAGCCGAATGGCATGAGATCCATACTGCTTGTATCATGGGTTATTATTTAAAACAAGGGGATTTCATTGACTTTAAAGATTGCAAATTTTATATCCCCAAAAAGGCCAATTGGTTACTACAACCACAAATTGATGTGTCTTGGCTTAGCTTGGATGCTTTTTCAAATAAGATGATTGGTTATTTTGAAAATCAACAATCTCCCATGGTGTGGATAAAGCATCCCAAGGGTCGTATGGACAAAGTTTTTGTGGTTTGGTGGTAACAGCTTTTTTATCTTTTCTTGTCCACTGTAGTTATAGGTTGAATGCTTGGTTTTACACGTGTGTACACTTGCATCTGGTTTCTGGTTAAAATGTCTTTCATTTCTTCGGTTTCCTGATCCTGTAAAAGATACAAGGCTTCCAATTTGTCCCTACCTTCCAATGTGTTTTCAATTTTTTCCCTTCTTATAAGGAACTCTTCCAGTTTGATTTCAAAAACCTTTAACTGATCGGTATTTAATGCCAATTCGTTATTGTAAGCCAAACTTAGTGATTTTACCTCCTCATGCAGGCTTCTATCAGGTTTTTGAAGCATGGGATCCTGTGCAAACACAGTTGTTGTAAGAACCATTAAAATAAGTGTGAATATATTTTTCATAATATTTGTGTTTTAATATAAAATAAGGCTTAAGCATTTAAAAATCAAATAATTAATATTTTTTAACACTTCTTAGCACAGCTGTTCATAGCTTAGAGCGGATTTTGTTAAATAAATGATAAAATATCCCCACGGAACGTCTAAGGCTAGTCTGGATGCGTAGATAGTATAAACCCAAAACTTAAATTATAATTATGAAAAAACTTTCAATTTTATTACTAACCGGAGTATTACTATCAGCCTGTGTTTCTAAAAAGAAATACGTTGCCTTAGAACAGGAAAACGGGGAAATTAGAAGCGAGTTACAGAAAACCCAAGTCGCTAAAGAAGATTTAGAAGCCAAGTTTGATGAAATTCAGGCACGAATAGATACTTACAATTCCAAAATAAATTCCCTCACCGAAGAAAATGATGCCAAGATTGTAACCGTTGGCGACGACTTAGTGATTTCCAATGATGTAAGAAAGCAAATGGAAGCCACATTGCAACATGTCGATCCAAACGAGTTGGCTCAAGCTCAAACACTTAAAGACTCCATGAACTTGGCTGTAGGTTACAATTTGCGTCAATCCATGGATACCTCCAACATGAATGAAGATGAGGATATTGCTATTGATATTAACGAAACTGTGGTAATGATTTCCATATCAGATAAAATGTTGTTCAACTCTGGTAGCTATCGTATTAGCAGTAAAGCCGATGCCATTCTACAAAAAATAGCGGATGTTATCAATTCTGAAGAAAGTTTGGACGTGATGGTAGAAGGACATACAGATAACAAAACCATGGTAGCCAATGCATCGGTAAAAGACAATTGGGATTTAAGTGTGTTACGTGCCACTTCCGTAGTTAAGAAATTGCAAAAGGATTATGGTGTGGCCCCTGAAAAGCTGATTGCAGCCGGAAGAAGTTTTTACCAACCTCTAGTGGATAATGACACCAGTGAAAACCGAGCTAAAAACAGACGTACACGTATTATTATCCTACCAAACATCAATAAGTTTTTTGCCCTAATGGCCTCAAACGAATAAAACAAGCCTCTTATATTATATTAATTAGTCCAAAAAAAGACGTTTCCATTAGTAAGGAAACGTCTTTTGTTTTGTTACAGAACCTAGATCAAATATTATAAACTCTCATGATTGAAAATAATTAGTGGCACATTCAAATGACTGCTAATGGACTTGCTATTGCTTCTATTGAACAATTTCTCAAAGAAACTTCGTTTCTTATTGATGATACAGAGCATTCCAAGTTTTCTACTTTCACTGAATACACGTGTTCCCACTTCCACAGGCACATCGTTTATCAAGTAAAAATCCATTTTTATTGGTTTTAATGTCATTTCCAAAGCCAATTTGTTGGCCAATAAATCTGGGCTTAGGTTTGTGCTTTTATTGGTGATGTGCACAGCAGAGATGATAGCGTTGTGTGCCATGGCAATTTCTTTTAATAAGTCCAGATCGTCGCCATAATTTTCTATACTCAAATCGGTTGCAAAACCAATTTCAGACAGATCCATACTGCTAAGGGCATTTTGTGGCACAGCAATAATTGGGCAACTTTGTTTGTTGATTAAGTTGGCCGTGTTGCTACCAATGGTCATTTCCTTGATACCACTAGCGCCTTTGGTCCCTAAAATAACAATATCGATTCCCAGTTTCTTTACAGTAGAGGTAACTGCATCCAAAAAGTAATCATGAACCAGTAGCGTTTCAAATGCATGATTGCTGTTTTTAGGAAGTTCTTGAATTTTTTGGAGCTCTTTTTCCAATTCCATTTTAGATTCATTATTTCTAGAATTTAAAATGGCTTCATTGGCTCTTCTGGATGAAACAGAAGATGGTGCGGATACCAATGGCTCAAGCGAGTGCATAATGTAAAAGGTACATGGCTCATTTTTAAATAAGTTTAAGGCATAACGTGTCGCTTCCCAGGAATTTGCAGAAAAGTCTGTTGGCAATAATATCTTTTTCATCTCTATAAAATTTAAAGTAGAAAGATATTATTTATTTGTTAATTATAAATTGACATTTATCACTTTTAAGAAAAAGTAATCAACTCGTTGGTTCACAGGTTTTTATTAAATGGGAATTTTAAGCCAAAAAAGACTTTTATAGCTTAAAGCACTGTTTTTAACGTTAAAAAGTAAAATTTTGTAAGAATTTAGCATGAATAATTTCCAATTTTAAATAATTTTGCTGATTTATTTTAAAATTTATAAATATGAAAAAAATTAATTTAATAGGTCTTTTAATGTTGTTTATAACTAACATACAAGTTTACTCACAAACCGAGTTTTGGTCGGACGATTTTGAAGATACCGGGTCTCCATCTTCTGGAGTAAGAACCCCTCTAATAACATTGCTCTAGGTAATCCTTCTCAATTCTACTTTGCAAGAATTAATAATGAAGGTATTGATTTAGCTTTTGGCTCTTATACAGGAAATAATGGTGATTACTTTTGGGCTGGTGAAAATCATAGAGGTTTTTTTGGTGTTGACAATGAAGAACAGAATATAGTATTTTCTTCTATTGATGTTAGTGGTAAAACAAACTTGGTTTTTAAAGGTCTTTTTGCAGCAAATAATCAGTCGGCAGCTTTTGAGAATGTTGCTTTTGGCCATTCACATACTGATTACATAATTGTTGAATATAGTATTGATGGAGGTTCATATCAAAACTTGATTCAGTTTTATTCCATTAATACATCTGGAATCTATAACAAATCATTGGCAGAAGACACCAATTACGATGGTATTGGAGATGGAACTGTCTTAACTGGCGATTTTACTGTGTTTACCAAATCCATACCAGAAACGGGTAATTCACTATCCTTAAGAATTCGTTGTTCTACAAATGGGAGCAATGAAGAATTTGCCTTCGACTATTTACAAATATTTGGAGATAGTTGCGTACCACTTATTATAACAACTAATCCTGTAAACCGTTATATATGTAATGGTAATGATACAAGTTTTGAAATGAATGCAAGTGGTGCTACCTCGCTGCAATGGCAGGTGGATTCTGGAAGTGGTTTTACAAATATCTCAAATGGTGGTGTGTACTCTGGAGCTACCAGCAACATGTTAAGTATTTCTGGTGCCACTGCTTCCATGTCGGGTTATCAGTATCGATGCATAGCATATTACGGAGATACAGACTGTTACTCCACAACCAGTTCAGCTACGTTATCCATTTCCAATATGACAACTTCAGGAGCTCTATCTAACATATTGTGTAGTGGGAACGCTAATGGAGCAGCTGCTGTAAGTGTTTCAGGAAGAGTTCCACCTTATTCTTATAATTGGCTTCCTTATGGAGGTTCTGGAAGTTTGGCTACAGGGCTTACAGCTGGTACTTATACAGTAACTGTAATTGACAATATTGGATGTATTACAATTCGAAATTTTACAATTAGCGAACCAAGTCCATTGGATGCTACTCCAAGTTCTCAAACAAATGTTACTTGTTATGGTGGAAACAATGGCAGTGCCAGTATAAGCGTGTCAGGTGGCGTTTCTGGCTATACCTATGATTGGACTGGAAACCCATCAGGCGATGGTACCCCAACGGTTGCTGGATTGACTGCTGGACCAATTTCCTGTACCATTACAGATGCCAATGGTTGCACTGCAACCGTAAATTTTGTAATCACTGAACCTGACATGATAAACAGTACTGTTACACAAGTGGATGGCTCATTGACAGCAGGTCAAGATGGTGCTTCTTATCAATGGTATAAATGTCCTGATGTATTGTTGGCTGGTGAAACAAATCAAAGTTTTGAAGCCACTGAAATTGGAGATTACAAAGTTGAAATTACACAGGGTTCCTGCACGGAAACTTCTGCTTGTGTAACTGTTTCTACGTTGTCTGTGAAACCTACGGAAGCAATTAGCAAATTTTTGATGTATCCTAACCCTAGCAGTGGAAGTTTTCATATTCAATCGGCTTTAGAAGGAGATTTTTACGTGGTCAACCTTTTGGGGCAAGTGGTAAAAACATTTGATGTAGAAGCGAATATTATGAAAACAATAACTGTAAACGATTTACAAAATGGAATCTATTTTGTAAAACATCGTATAACAAATCAATCCCAAAAATTAATCATTAAAAACTAAATATATTTATTAAAAGTGTCGTATATCCAGTTGGATTGACACAAAAAAACCTCTCTAAAGCTTATTTAGAGAGGTTTTTTCTTCTGAAGTGTTTGTTAGCTTTCTGCAGGTTTTCCGTGAATTTCTTCAAATACCTCGTCAAAATTCGCTCTTAAGTAAGCCCTTAGTTTCTTTCTGTAATCGTCTTTCAACCATTCCACAAAATTATAAGTGCTTTTACTGATGCATTTGGTATAGCGATGAATTCTATAATCAATATCGTCACCCAGTTTTTTGGCAAGGTCCAAGGCATCGTAAACATCCTCACTGTTTTCGATACATATTTTGGCATGATGCTCAATGGAACGCTCCAAAACCACTTTGGATGACTCCCCATTTCTAACAGCACTGATATAGGTTTCCTTGATATTAAAGTAAACCACATCAGAATTTCCAAACTCAGCACGTAAATCGGCCGGCATTTCATACCTAAAGTTATCTTCCAGTTCTTCATCACTTAAAATATTATCCAGGTAATAGTTAGGGGATTTAAAGATGCGCTGCCAGTCCAAATCGGCTCCCCAAGGCCCAAAACGATGCAGGTTGTTCCCTAAATCGATAACCGTAAAGGTGTTTTTGTTTTTTAAAATTCGGGATCCACGACCTATCATCTGGTAATAAAGGGTTAAGGACTTTGTGGCTCTATTTAGGATGATGGACTCTACGGTTGGCTCATCAAAACCTGTGGTTAAAATACTCACTGAGGTTAAAATGGCATCTGGTGTTTGGTTGAACCATTTAAGGATTTTACGACGTTCTTTTTTGGTGTTGGTATTGTCCAAATGCGCAATTGGATAGCCTGCAGCACGAAAGGTATCGTACACATGCAAGGAGGTGTTGATCCCATTATTGAAAATAAGGGTTTTCTTCCCTTTGGAACGTTCTTCATAGGCTTGCATGAGCTTGCTAAGCATGTCGTTGTTGGTATATAAATCTTCAGAAGACTTAACGGTATAATCACCATTGGCACCAACAACCAAAGAGGTTAAACCTACATTATAGGAATAAATGTCTGCTTTGGACAGGAATTTGTTTTTAATCAAGGATTCAATGGTTTCCCCAACAATCAACTCATCGTAATTGTCTTTCATCGGTAGTTTGATGTTGGAGCTTAAAGGCGTGGCCGTAACCCCTAAAATAAAAGACTTTTCAAAGTATTTAAACAACTTGGTAAAGGAGTTGTAATGAGCCTCGTCTATGATAACCAAACCAATATCCGAAATATCCAGTTTGTCTTCCTGCAAACGGTTGTTCAAGGTTTCTACCATGGCCACAAAACAACTGTATTGTGCTTGGTCGTCCAGGTTGGCCTTACTGCTTACCACTTTATTGACCACTCCAAACTCTTCGAGCATGCTGGATGTTTGTCGGCATAACTCAATTCGGTGTGTCATTACCAACACCTTTTTTTTATGATGTTTTAGGTATTGTCTAACAATTTCAGAAAATATAACGGTTTTTCCTCCACCAGTTGGTAATTGATATAGTAAATGGTAATCTTCTGGAGCCTCTTCAAAGCATTTAAAAATCTTGTCTATAGCTCCTTTTTGATAGCTATAAAGGTCCTTCCCTACACGTCTGTCTTCTAATTCTAAAGATGTAACTGTCTTGCTCATAAATTTTGTAATGTGCAAAAATAAGGTGTTTTCTTAGTTTTTGTTGCTTTAAACCGAATAAAATTCTCAAGTTTTTTTAACATTTGCAGTTGATAAGATTCATTAATGAAATCTAAATTCATTTTAAAACACTCTCTTATTTTATTATATTATGTCCCATTCTAAAATCCATACCCATTTTAAACTCTACAAACCTTATGGATATTTAAGTCAGTTTGTTAATAATCAGAACAAAAGACGAAATAAAAAACTCTTGGGCTCACTTTATCCATTTCCTAAAAACCTGATGGCCATAGGCAGACTGGATGAGAAATCTGAAGGCTTGTTGTTGCTTACAACCCATGGAAAAGCAAGCGATTATATAAGAAGTTCTGTAATAGACAAGGAATATTATGTTATGGTTGATGGTATTTTAACTGTTGAAGCAATTGATAAGCTTAAGAATGGCGTAACTATTTCGATAAATGGACAACCGTACCTTACGAAAGCCAAGGATGCTTATTTGTTTTTTGAAACACCAAATGTGCCAGTTAGATTTGTAAGGGATGAAAAACATGGCCCAACCAGTTGGATATCAATAACCTTAACTGAAGGTAAGTTTAGACAGGTTAGAAAAATGACTGCAGCCATTGGCTTCCCTACGTTACGCTTGGTACGTGTTAGGATTGGCAACTATAGGTTGAACCAGATGCAACCAGGCGATGTGGAAGAAATAGAAACTATTCTTTAATTACGATAAGAGTGGCCTTGACACCTGTAGCCAAATTCCATACTCCAGTAGCTATAACATTTCCAGTACTGTCCAGAATTTGAAGTTCGGCAGTATTGGGACCGGAATCACCTTGATTTAAAGCTTGAAAGTCTATTTTATTGAAGCCTTCTACCAAATCCAATTGAAAGCCTTTAAAGGAAGATTGCAATTGCACATCAGACATGACCACATCGTCGTTAACAAAAATACGTACTCTATCACCATCAGGATATTGATGGTCTCTATAGATAACATTTACTTTGGATACTCCTGTTTTAAAATCCCCTAAATATTGATTGGTCGTACTGCCATTATCCCTGGAACCAGCTTCTTCTTTAGTGAATTGGGCGTGTTTTTTTATTTGTTTGGTGTATAGCTCTGCCGGATTGCCAAAGGTTTCACTGTTAAACATGGAAAACCCTTTTTCGTTAGGATCTGACATCTCGTTCTGTTTGGGAACAGACAAACCATTGATTTTATCGGAATTGGTATTGCTCAAACCTTTGTTTTCTATGGGTTTCGATTCCAATAACGATGTCCCCTGGCTACCTTCCTCACTTTTTACGGCAGGAATACTGGTTGATTCCCTACTGGCATCAATTTGTGAGAATACCGAAACAGAAAACAAACAACAAAAGATGAAACAAATGTATTTCATGGTTAAGCTTTATGATTATAATAATAAGTTCTTAAGAAAACTTATTAATTCAAAAATCGTACCTTAAAAAATAATATCCAATTTTTTATCAAAACTTTAATGAAATAGTTTTTAGAACAATTGAGTCCAGATTCCAGCATTTCCCTCCCCTATTGTTAAAAAATGTTAAATATCTATTATGTTATGCATAGTACTGTAACAATTTTAAATATCTATCGTCTATCTAGTAACAATCAATCATTTAAAACAAAACATTATGAGAACTTTAAACAGCAATCAAGTATCAGAAAGAACAACCACAAGTATAGGATATACCTGGAACAGCAAAAGACGATATAGATAAGCCTATAGACACGATCATCAATCAAAAATAAAAATCAAGAAATCATGAGAACATTAAACAACAATCAATTAACAGAAAGACAAAGCAGTAGTAAAGGTTACACCTGGAACAGTAAAAGAAGATACAGATAGGTATCTAAAAGCAAATTTTATCAAATCAATCTGCCTAAGTGTTAGGGCAGGTAAAAAACCAATTATCATGAAAGCAGTTATTAAAATCTCCAGGGATTCTTACGGGAAAGTAAAACACCTTTCGGTTAATAAACTCATACAGAGGTTTAATAACTCAAATGAAGAACTTTGGACTGGCATTAAGCGTTTTGCGCATTGAATATTTTGAAATTAGTACAAAAAAACCAGCAATAACTTGCTGGTTTTTTTATTCATTGGTGTTTATTGTTGTCTCTTCTTTATTCATAACACCATAATGTATGGTTACTTTTCTTCTTCCCCAATGTTTTGCAGCTTTAACATCAGTTCCCATATAAATATCAATTTTATTTTTCCAGCGTGAGTGCATTCTGTCCTTTACCAAATAGGTGCCTTCCAGTCCTTCAATCTTCACAGGTGTATTATAATCAAGCCCCAAAGCCTGTAAATCCCTTGAAACAGCTATGTATTTTAAACCAGGCTTTAAACTGTCGCCAAAAGCAGTTATATGAGGGTTGCTATTTGTTTGATAGGCCAAAGAGTTGTATGCAGAAGCTGTAACCTCTAATGGTTTCCATGTATAAGGGTCATTAAACATGGTACAACCCGAGTTCCATACAAACAACGATAAAGTGAAAAAAAATTTAATAATCATCTTTTTATAAGCTAAAGTTTAAAGATACAATTTTTACTTAGATCTTAGATTCAATTTTGTTTTGTAACTTCACAATACGAACCAACAAAACAAACACATGAAAACCAATGTATTAATTATCATATTTGCCATAGCATGTTTTTCCTGCAAAAATGATGTCAAACAAGTCCCTGAACAAGATATGAAAAACGATTCCCTTGCCCTAATGGAGCACGCCAAAGCCATACATGAACGTATAATCACCATTGATACCCACGATGATTTTGAGTTAAGTAATTTTACGGATTCCATCAATTATACCCAAGATTTAAGTTCGCAAGTAACCTTGCCCAAAATGAAAACGGGAGGATTGGATGTTATTTGGCTAATTGTATATACGGGCCAGGACACCCTAACAAATGCAGGCTATAAAAAAGCTTATTCTCAAGCGATGTCTAAATTTGATGCCATCCATAGATTGGTTGACGTGTATGCGCCAGACCAAATAGAATTGGCTTTAACGTCAGATGATGTTAAACGAATCCATGCTTCTGGAAAAAAGGTAGCGATGATTGGTGTCGAGAATGGTTTTCCAATTGGATTGGATATTAAAAATGTTGAAAAGTTCTACAATCTAGGAGCACGATATATGTCCTTGGCACACAATGGCCACAGTCAGTTAAGCGACAGTCATACAGGAGAAGCAGATGACGTTTGGCTTAATAACGGATTAAGTGATCTTGGAAAAGAAGTGATTGGTGAAATGAACCGTTTGGGGATGATGATAGATGTGTCACATCCTTCCAAAGAAGCCATGAAGCAAATGATTGCACTAAGTAAAACACCAATTATAGCTTCACATTCGGCAGCTAGGGCCTTAAGTAATGAAAGTAGAAATCTGGACGACGAACAGTTGCAATGGTTAAAACAAAATGGTGGTGTGGTACAAGTGGTTGCTTTGGATGATTACTTAAACATCAACAAAATGAATACCAGGAACAAGAAAATAATAAGCATACAAAAACAAGTGGCTGATTCCTTAGGTGTTAAGTGGTACGCATCAAAAGAGGAAGTCATGGCGTTGAAACCACAAGAACAAAATGATTTTTTTGGATATTATAAAAAAGTGCTGGACTTGGCTAATGCCAAAGCCAATAAAATTGAAGGCTTCCCTCCTAACGTAAATGTATCGGATTTAGTAGATCATATTGATTACATCGTTGAAAAAATTGGCATAGAACATGTTGGTATTAGTAGCGATTTTGATGGTGGTGGTGGCATTGAAGGTTGGAATGATGCTTCTGAAACCTTTAATGTCACTTTGGAATTGGTAAAACGTGGTTATACCGAAGAGGAAATCGACTTGATTTGGGGTGGGAATTTGTTGCGTGTATTGGACGAAGTTCAGGCTTATGCAAATTCTTTAAAATAAACCAGCTCAGTTCTAACAAAGTCGATAACACCAGTTATTATTATCTATTTAAGAATTCGTTCAGTTATTATTGAATAATTTTGCCACGAACACACGATTTAATTTTTACATCAAATTCATGTGTTCGTGGCAATAATACTAATAAGCCAGCAACTCCTTCAAAGCTGTTTCAAACTTGCCTTTTGCTAAATATTGCGTTTCCAGTTGATTGATAAACGGAATAGGTGTTTCCATACTTGCCACACGTTTTACTGGTGCATCTAGGTCTTCAAAACAGTTTTCCATAATCAGGGAAGAAATATCCGAAGCAATACCACCAAACAAGGAATCTTCCTGTAAAACAATGGCACGACCGGTTTTCTTAACTGAAGCATAAATGGTTTCGGTGTCAAGAGGCTGTAAAGTCCTTAAATCTATAACATCTGCTTGAATGTCTGGATTGTTCTCCAGAGTCTCCAAAGCCCAATGTACTCCTGCTCCATAAGAGATTATGGTAACCTCATTCCCTTCTTTTAAAAGAGAAGCTTTTCCAAAGGGAAGTGTAAAGTAATTGGTTGGAACTTCTTGTCTGATGCTTCTATATAAGGCTTTATGTTCAAAGAACAATACAGGATTTGGATCATTGATGGCGGTTGCCAATAAACCTTTGGCATCTAAAGGAAATGCTGGATAAACCACTTTTAAGCCAGGTGTTTTGGTAAACCATGCCTCATTGGTCTGCGAATGAAAAGGGCCTGCAGCCACTCCAGCACCACAAGGCATCCTTACTACCACATCGGCTTCTTGGTTCCATCTATAATGTGATTTGGCCAAATAATTGACCACAGGGTTAAAACCAGACGTAACAAAATCTGCAAATTGCATTTCAACAACAGCTTTCATACCTGCAATGGATAAGCCCATTCCGGCTTCTACGATGGCAGATTCACAGATAGGCGTATTTCTTACACGATCTTTCCCAAATTGCTCAACAAAACCTTCGGTAATTTTAAAAACACCACCATATTCTGCAATATCTTGACCCATAATCACCAAATTATCATGTTGCTCCATGGATTGCTTTAAGCCTTCGGAAATGGCATCAATCAAACGGAGTTCCTTGGTGTTTGTATTTTGCGTAACTTCTTTATATTCAAAAGCTTTGTATACATCATTTAACTCAACGCTTTCATCTGGAACAATGGTTTTTTCATCAAAGGCCATTTGAAGGTGTTCATTGATTTCATGAACAATAGCTTCTTTAATAGCAACTTCTTCCGTTTCGGTTAAAAGCCCTTCCTCTTTAAGGTAAGCCTGATAATTTTCTAAAGGGTCTTTTTTAGCCCAAGCGTCCATTAAATCTTGAGGCACATATTTGGTACCACTAGCCTCCTCGTGCCCACGCATTCTAAAGGTTTTAAACTCCAGCAATACAGGACGTGGGTTTTGCCTGATGCTTTCAGCAAAGTCCCTTACTTTGGTGTAAACTTCAATGATGTTGTTACCATCTATAATATGGGATTCCATACCATAGCCTAAAGCACGATCTGCAATATCTTTACAGTTGTATTGTTCATTTGTTGGCGTGGAGAGTCCGTAACCATTGTTTTCCACACAAAACATAACAGGCAATTGCCAAACCGAAGCCACATTTAATGCTTCATGGAAATCGCCTTCGCTGGTACCACCTTCTCCAGTAAATACAGCTGTCACCTGATTTTTATTTTGAAGTTTGCTTGCCAGGGCAATCCCATCTGCAACACCCAATTGTGGTCCCAAATGGGAAATCATGCCCACAATCTTGAATTCTTGTGTTCCAAAATGAAACGACCTATCGCGACCTTTGGTGAAACCATTTGCTTTTCCTTGCCATTGACTGAACAAGCGATGCAATGGGATCTCCCTAGTTGTAAAAACCCCTAGATTTCGGTGCATGGGTAAAATATACTCCTCCTTTTTTAAAGACATGGTAACTCCCACGGCAATAGCTTCTTGGCCAATGCCAGAAAACCATTTGGAGATTTTGCCCTGACGTAATAGAATAAGCATTTTCTCTTCTATTAATCTGGGCTTAAGCATGTTTTTGTATAATTCCAATAATTCGGTGGAATCCAAATTAGCTTTATTGTATTGTATTACAGTAGGTATAGACACGTGCGTACTCATAAAAATTGTTTGTCAAATATAGTATAAATTGAGAATTACAATCTAAATTCTTAAAATAATTAGTGTTCAAAACTTTATAATGTTTTCGTACATTTGTAATACATACTTATTAAAATAGATACCATGAATAATATACCTAGTGTTAATTTAAACGATTTCACTTCGGGAGATCCAGTAAGAAAGCAAAAGTTTGTTGATGAAATTGGTAAAGCTTATGAAGAGATAGGCTTTGTTGCCTTGAAAGGCCATTTTTTGGATGATGCCTTAGTGGATAAACTGTATAGTGAAGTGAAAAAATTCTTTGCACTTCCTTTGGAAACCAAACAGAAATATGAAATAGAAGGCATTGGTGGTCAAAGGGGATATATCTCTTTTGGAAAGGAAAGCGCCAAAGGCAAGAAAGAAGGCGATTTAAAAGAGTTCTGGCACTTTGGGCAGTATGTGGAAAACAATCCGAAACTGGAAGCAGAATATCCAAAAAACGTCGAGGTTGAAGAGCTTCCGGAATTTAATAAAGTAGGTAAGGAAACTTATAGAATGCTGGAAAAAACTGCCAAATATGTATTGCGTGCCTTGGCTTTGCATTTGGGCTTGGAAGAAACCTATTTTGACAATTACATCCATAATGGAAACAGCATCTTAAGACCTATCCACTATCCTCCAATCTTAGAAGAACCAAAAAACGCAGTTCGTGCTGCAGCTCATGGAGATATCAACCTCATTACCTTGTTAATGGGTGCCCAAGGACGTGGTTTGCAAGTTCAAAACCATAAAGGCGACTGGTTGGATGCTATTGCAGAACCTGATGAATTGATGATAAATGTTGGCGACATGCTTTCCAGGCATACCAACAACAAACTAAAATCTACCATTCACAGGGTAATCAATCCACCAAGGGAACTTTGGGGAACCTCGCGATACTCCATTCCGTTTTTTATGCATCCTGTGAGCGATATGAAATTGGATGTTTTGGAAAGTTGTATAGATGAAGATAACCCAAAACAATTTGAAGATATCACTGCAGGAGAATTCTTAAACGAACGTCTTGTTGAGTTGGGATTAATCAAGAAATAGCAGCTATGGATTTACAGGATCAATTAAAACAACTTTTTCCGGACCATAAACCAGACCCATCCACCCAAGAACCTGAGGAAGAAACCCAAGGTCTATGGATGCAAGAGGATCCTATTATCTGTAAATATGAAAAACGTAAAGGCAAACCCATTACCATTCTTGAAGGTTATACTGGAGCCACAGAAGATTTTAAAACCTTGGCCAAAGAGATAAAAACCACCTTAAGTGTTGGAGGCAGTTTTAAAGATGACAAAATCATGATTCAAGGGGATTTTAGGGATAAGATCATGGAAATCCTTAAAGATAAAGGTTTTCAGGTAAAACGTGTTGGAGGATAATGAGCCAAAACACCTTGCATATAACCAATGGAAGTAGTTTAACCACCTACTTAAAAGAACTTGATATTCCTGGAGAGATATTAACTTGGCAGGAAATGTTGTGTGAAGGGCCTACTGCCAGAAATATAGATTCTGAAGAATTTTTAGCAAAACGAAAAGCCTTTTTAAACGAGTTTTACCAAATAGAAATCAACGAAACCGAGTACAAAAATGAATTGGCCATTTTAGATAATTCGGAAGCGTTTACTGAAATCATCCTTTGGTTTGAATACGACTTGTTTTGTCATATCAATCTCTTGGCGGTTATTAAATTGCTGAAAGAAAAAAACATCAAACTCCCACTCTATTTGGTTTGCAGCGGAAGGGTTAAGGGAGAAACCGAACTGAAAGGACTTTCAGAATTGAATTCAGAGCAATTGTTGCAACATTACAAAGACAAAGTAAAATTAACGGAAGCTGATATTGACATGGCCATTTCCATTTGGGATATTTACTGTGGGAAAGACCATAACCTATTAAAACCTTATATCACGCAAAAGTCCTCTTTTAAATACCTTAGCAACTGTTTGAAAGCACATTTAAAACGGTTCCCGAACTTAAAATCCGGATTGAATGCCTTGGAAAAAAACATTCTTAGCATCATAAAAGAAAAAGAAGTAAAATCCAGAAACCAGTTAATGGGCTATGTGCTTAATTACCAAGGATATTATGGCTATGGAGATTTGCAAATTTACCGTTTAATAGATTTGCTTCAAATGTTTTACACGGAAGAAAACAACAAGATAAGTCTAAATAGAAAAGGTCATGAAGCTCTAATAGGCAATCATAATTTTTCTTATCAAATAAATAATAATTTGACTTTTGGAGGCATCAATCGCTTAGATTTTTCATACGATAGTCACACCAATAAATTAATTAAAACCCCATTAAATGTCAATTAAAGATTCAGAATTAATTTTAAATCCAGATGGTAGTATCTATCATTTAAATTTAAAACCAGAACATATTGCACACGATATCCTTTTGGTAGGAGACCAAGATCGTGTAGAGAAAATCACCAAACATTTTGACAGCATTGAATTTGCTACTCAAAAAAGAGAGTTTAAAACCCAAACAGGATATTATAAAGGCAAGCGATTAACGGTTCTTTCCACTGGCATTGGACCCGATAACATAGATATTGTTTTAAATGAGTTGGACGCTTTGGTGAATATCGATTTAAAAACCAGAAAACCTAAAGAGACCCATACCAGTCTTAATTTTGTTCGTGTTGGAACGTCCGGTTCTTTGCAAGCCGATGTGCCTGTAGATGGTTTTGTTATCAGTTCTCATGGATTGGATTTAAATGGCATGTTGCATTTTTATAAAATAGATGACATTAGCAACCCAGAAATAGAAGAAGCTTTTGTTGCATTTACGAACTGGAATAACAAAAAAGCACGTCCTATAGTTATAAACAACAGTAAAAAATTGGAAGCAATTTTTGATGGCAATGAGGTATATAAGGGTTTAACAGCAACAGCAGGTGGTTTTTACGGCCCACAAGGGCGTGTGTTGCGATTGCCTTTGCAAGATCCAGATTTGAACAAAAAAATGGACACCTTTAGCTTTAATGGCATGAGAATTACCAATTTTGAAATGGAAACCTCTGTTATTTATGGTTTATCCAAACTGCTTGGTCACCATGCACTTTCATTAAATGCCATTATTGCCAACAGAGCCACAGGACAATTCAGTAAAGACCCAAAAGCTGTAGTGGAAAGACTTATTGCCTACACACTAAATAAACTGGTGTGATTTTTTTAATGCCTTTTGTATGGCAAATCAAATAATTTAAATGAAAACAATTCATATTGGAGGTGTTCCAGAGCATTTTAATTTAGCCTGGTATTTGGCACTTAAAAATGGGGATTTTAAAAAAGCTGGAATCAACTTAAGATGGGAAGATTATCCCAGTGGCACTGGAGCAATGACCAAGGCCTTAAGAAAAGGAGACATTGATTTGGCTGTTATTTTAACCGAAGGCATCATTAAGGATATCGTAGAAGGCAATCCCAGCAAAATAATACAAACCTTTGTTCAAACCCCATTGATTTGGGGAATACATGTGGCTGCAAAATCAAATTACCAAACCATAGACCATTTAAAAGGAACCAAAGCTGCTATCAGTCGTTTTGGTTCTGGATCTCATTTAATGGCCTACATCAATGCCCAAAACAATCAATGGAATGTGAATACGGATTTAGACTTTGAAGTCGTTAAAAATGTGGAAGGTGCTGTGGAAGGTTTAACACAAGGTAAAGCCGATTATTTTATGTGGGAAAAATTCATGACCAAACCACTGGTAGATAAAGGTATCTTTAGACGTGTGGGAACCTGTCCAACGCCTTGGCCATGTTTTGTGGTTGCAGCTAGAATGGAGTCTTTGAAAACGCATCGCGATGAAATTAAAACCATATTGGAGATAATTAACCGTATTACAATAGATTTTAAAAACATCGCAGATATCGATAAGGTCATAGCCAATAGATACCATCAAAAAATTGAGGATGTGCAAGCGTGGTTATCCCTTACAGAATGGTCTCAAGACCTTATTTCAGAAGAAACCATACATAAAGTTCAAGATCAATTGTTGGCTTTGAATATTATTCCAAAAAAGTTGAATTATTCCGATTTGGTGACTCAAATCTAGTCTGTGATTTTAACATAAATATTCCTTAAGGATTTTTAAAATCAGCTAGAAATCACTGCTTTAAAAATGGCTTTTTTCAGAAAATGTTAAAAAATATTTAATTTTTAACAATGAATCTCTTATATTTGTCGGTACAGGAGTTTAAAAAAAACAATTGCTTATGCTATTAACAATTACTTTAATCCTTTCTTTTTTAGTTGCCGTAAATTTTTTATTGCTGTTTTTTAGTTGTAACAAAACCACGCGACGTACTGATACTGTACAAAAACAGACAACCATCATTATTAAACCTGAGACTACCACGCAACAGGCTGTAAGCCAACTTGCTCCAACAGGTAGTTAGTTTTACTAAAATGTTTATTTCCAAACCAAAAGCCTCTATTGGCACTTAATGGAGAAGGATGTCCTGTTTCCAAGATAAAATGTTTGTGTTTGTCTATTAATTTTGCCTTCTTTTTCGCATATCCTCCCCAAAGTAAAAAGACTACTTGCTCTTTATGTTCATTAATTATTTTAATTACAGCATCTGTAAACTGTTCCCAACCTTTTTTTTGGTGACTTCCTGCCTCTCCTTCCCTAACGGTTAGTGTGGCGTTTAATAAAAACACACCTTGGTCTGCCCATTTGTTTAGATTACCACTTTTGGGATAAGGAATGCCTAAATCCTGTTCCAGTTCTTTAAAAATATTTATTAAAGAAGGAGGATGTGCCACATCTTCATTCACCGAAAAACACAATCCATGTGCTTGTCCATTTCCATGATAAGGGTCTTGACCTATAATCACCACTTTTAAATTTTTAAAGGAAGTATGTGAAAACGCATTAAAGATGTCTGTAGCTGGAGGAAAACATGTGTTGTTTTCATATTCTTTGGAAATGAAATTGGATAAGTCCTGAAAATAAGGTTTTTCAAATTCTTCCTTTAAAAAAGGCAACCAACTTGGGTCTACATTAATTGTCATTTTATATCTTCGCTTTTAAGTTTCAACTAAAATAATACTATCTATATTCTAATTAAAATAATAAACACTTGAAAAATATAAAATTCCCAACAGCACAAACCATTTTATTGTTAATAGCAGCTATTGTAGCCCTTTTAACTTGGGTTATTCCTGCTGGAAAATACGATTCACTTTCTTACAACAAAGACACCAATACCTTTACTAGAAGCAGTATGGAAGGTTCCACCACCTTGGAGGCTACTCAAGAAACCTTGGAAACATTACAGGTGAAAATTCCTTTGGAAAAATTTACCAATGGAGACATATGGAAACCTATTTCCATTCCCAATACCTATCAGGAAGTGGAGCCAAGGCCTCAAGGGCTTCTCGCGTTTTTTAAATCGCCAATCAAAGGAATTATAGAAGCTGCTGATATTATTTTTCTTGTATTGATTATAGGAGGTTTAATTGGAATCATGAATCTTACAGGAGCTTTTGATGCAGGTATTTCATGGTTGGCGAAAACGTTAAAAGGTCATGAGTATGTCCTTATTATTTTGGTAACCATCTTGGTTGCATTAGGAGGTACTACTTTTGGCCTGGCAGAAGAAACCATAGCCTTCTACCCTATTTTAATCCCCATGTTCCTGGCAGCAAAATATGACGCCATTGTACCGTTGGCAGCTATTTATATAGGTTCCTCCATTGGTACCATGTGTTCAACCGTAAACCCATTTAGTGTCATCATTGCTTCTGATGCTGCTGGCATTAACTGGACCACAGGATTCTCGGGAAGATTGATAATGCTTATTCTGGGAACCCTTATCTGTATTATTTATATTTTACGATATGCCAATAGAGTTAAAAAAGATCCTTCAAAATCCATTATCTATAGCCAAAAAGAACAAATTGAGGCTATGTTTGGAACCACTTCCAATGCTACTGTTGTATTGACCACTCGATTACGTCTCATCCTATTTGTGTTTGCCATGTGTTTTGTGGTAATGATATATGGGGTTTCTCAACTGGAATGGTGGTTTTTGGAAATGACAACGGTCTTTTTTGTTGGAGCCATTCTTATAGGTATTATTGCTAAAATTCAAGAAGCCAATTTTGTGGAAACCTTTGTTAAAGGCGCTGGAGATTTATTGGGAGTTGCCATTATTATTGGAATTGCAAGAGGTGTTTCGGTGTTGATGGAAGACGGTTTTATTAGCGATACTCTTTTGTTTCATTCCAGCAACCTAACCGAAGGGATGAACAAAGGTCTTTTTGCCAACGTTATGCTTTTTATTTATGGAGGGTTATCATTTTTTATCCCTAGTTCTTCCGGAATGGCTGTATTGACCATGCCTATTATGTCGCCACTAGCCGATACAGTAGGTTTTGGCAGGGAAATTATTGTGAATTGTTATCAATATGGAATGGGATTATTTGCTTTTATTAACCCAACAGGTTTAATTTTAGCATCTTTAGCCATTGTAAAAGTAGGATACAACAAATGGCTGAAATTTGTGATCCCGTTGGTTGTTATCCTAACAATTTTCACCATGATAGCTTTAACCATACAAGTGTATCTTTAAGACCTATTGATTTGTAACACTGTTTAAAAACTCCAAAATTTTAGTGTTGACCACCTCTGGCTGATCTACAGATAAAAAATGTCCTGCATTTTCAATTTTATCTCCTTGTCCATAAGGGATTAATTTTCTGGCCATAACCAGTGTTTTATCGTTATTTATCATGTCATCATCTCCTATTAATACCAAAACTGGCATTTTTAAGGATTCAAAATCTTTTTTTGAGAATGGTTGCATGTCCATAACAAACTTATTGATGGAGTCTTTTTCCACACCAATGTAATATTGTTCCAAATAGGTTTTATTGATGTTGTCCACATTGCTGGACATGGACTTTAAGTTTTGTTCCATTTGCTTTTCTTTTGATGATAAGGCATAAATGATATTTTTAAGCAAATCGGCACTTGGTCTTATCCAAATAAAGGTTTGGGCAGGACTCAACAAAGTCATGCTTTTTATTCTGTCTTGATGGTTTAAGGCTAAATTTACGGCTAACCAACCACCTCTGGAAGCTCCAATAATATGATAGCTCTCCAATTTAAGCTTGTTTAGGATTTCTTGATACCAAGCTGCAATTTGCGTTACATTTTCTATGTCATTGGTTTTATAGGATTTTCCTGGTTCCAAAATAAAATCGATGGCAAACACACGATATTCCTGGCTTAAGGCTTCTATATTAGGATACCACATGGTAGAACTGGCATTCATTCCATGCAATAAAACCAAAGGTTCACCAGATTCCGGACCACTCACAACCACATGTGCGGTACCATAGGTTGTAGGTATGTATAATTCCTCATAAGGCACCTTCCATATTTTTAATGTGGCATCATAAGCATCAAAATAAGGCTTGTTTTCTTGGGAAGGTGACGTGATATATTCAGGCTTTTTAGTGTATTTTAAATAGTCTTTTTTGCAACTTACCATCATTGCAAATATGAACACCAAGCTAAAAAAAATTCTATATTTCATATATAATATGTTAGTCTTTCAAAATTAATCAATATAAATGGTATCAAATAATAAGCTTCCTGTTAGTTTTAAAACATATTGTGTAAATTAGCATGTTTTAAAAAAAGTTGCTTTTAGAAGCAAAAAAACATGATACACATTCATAATAAAACCCTTCAAGACCTAGAATTTTCAACTGTTTTGCAACAAATAAGCGAATTGTGCATTACAGCTTTGGGTCATGAACAAACTTTAAAAATTGAACCATTTAAAAGTAAGGAAGCCGTTTTAAACAGTTTAACGCTAACGAATGAATTTTTAGCTTCATTTTACAACGACAACCGAATTCCCAATCATGGTTTTGAAACCATAGCCAAAGAACTAAAGCTGCTAAACATTGAAAACACTTATTTGGAAGCTCATAGCTTGAAGAAAATTGTGGCTATTTCCTTGACCTCAAACGAGATCATCAGGTTTTTAAAAAAGTTTGAGGAATATTATCCAAAATTAAATGAATTTGCTTCAAATATTGAAGTCACCAAAGTTCTTATTGATCAAATAGACCTTATTATTGATAGATTTGGAGATGTAAAGGATACGGCATCACCTCTCCTTTCAGAATTAAGACAGGAGATCAACAAAATTAAAGGTAAAATCAATCAGAGTTTCACCACAGCGTTAAACAGCTACCATCAGCTCGATTATTTGGATGACATCAGGGAATCGGTTGTGGACAACAAACGTGTGCTTGCCGTTAAAGCCATGTACAGACGCAAGGTAAAAGGTGCCATTATGGGAGGAAGTAAAACAGGTAGCATTGTGTATATAGAACCTGAAACCACCTTACAGCACACCAGGGAATTAAACAATTTGGAATATGAAGAACACGAAGAAGTTATTAGGGTTTTAAAGTCCTTAACAAACTTTATTCGGCCGTTTTTGCCACTTTTGAAACAATATCAAGAGTTTTTAACCGAAATGGATGTGATTTCTGCCAAAGCCAAATATGCCAAATCCTTGAACGCTGTTTTACCAGAAATCAACACCAACCGAAAATTGTTTTTACGTGATGCCTATCATCCCTTATTATACCTTAGTAATTTAAAAAAGAAAGCCAAAACCTATCCTCAAAGTATTGAGCTAAACCAGGAAAATAGAATCATTGTGATTTCCGGGCCCAATGCTGGAGGAAAAAGCATCACGCTTAAAACGGTTGGTTTACTGCAATTAATGCTTCAAAGTGGTATGTTAATTCCGGTTCACGAACGTAGTAGCGTGTATTTATTCGATAGGATTATTACAGATATTGGCGATAATCAATCTATAGAAAACCATTTAAGCACCTATAGCTATCGCTTAAAACAGATGAACTATTTCCTGAAGAAATGCAATAAAAACACTTTGTTTTTAATTGATGAATTTGGAACAGGTTCTGACCCTGAGTTGGGAGGTGCTTTAGCAGAGACGTTTCTTGAAGAATTTTATCATCGTGAAGCCTTTGGGATTATTACAACCCACTACTCCAACCTTAAAATTTTAGCCAACGAGTTGCCCTATATGCAAAATGCCAATATGATGTTTGATGAAAAAACCCTGGAACCCATTTATAAATTGGCCTTGGGACAGGCAGGAAGTAGTTTTACTTTTGAAGTGGCTCAAAAAAATGGGATTCCCTACGGTTTGATAAACAGGGCCAAAAAGAAAATAGAAAAAGGCAAAGTACGATTTGATAGAACCATAGCTAAACTACAAAAGGAGCGTTCCAAATTAGAAAAAACAGAACAATCCTTAAAAGTCAATGAGCGAAAAAAGCAAAGTGAAGCCGAAAAATTGGAAGAAATCAATGCCAAAATCCAAAAAAAACTGGAAAGTTATCAAGAATTGTATGATAGCAATCAACGTTTAATATATTTAGGACAAAAAATAGACGATCTATCGGAAAAGTATTTTAACAACAAACAAAAGCGGGATTTGATGAATGAGTTGTTCAAAATCGTTCAAATTGAAAATTCCAAGCGAAAAAAGGTTTCTGTAAAGCAGAAAAAAGCAGAAAAAGCCAAGGAAAAACAAGTAAAGCAAGAAGTAGAGAAATCGGTTGAAGTTATTCGAAAAAAGAAAAAGGCAGCCAAGAAAAAAGAAGCTTTAAAACCACCTACACCCAAACCAACTTTAAAAGTAGGAGATCGTGTAAGACTGGAAGATGGTCGCGCTGTTGGTAGCATAGACAGTATAGAAAAAAATAAAGCCATAGTTAATTATGGCATGTTTACAACCAAAGTAAGTTTGGAACAGTTGGAACTGGTAGAAGCCATAAAGTAGCATGATACAAAATTTGCAAAAAAATAAACAACTTATTCTTTTTGATGGTGTTTGCAACCTTTGCAATGCCAGTGTGCAATACGTTATAAAACACGATAAAAACAATGTATTTATGTTTGCACCTTTACAAGGTGAAACAGGACAACTTATTATTGAAAAATATCAAATAGACACTGCCAAAACAGATTCCATACTATTATATACAGAAGGAAAAGGAATTGTTTACAAATCTACAGCAGCTCTTAAAATAGCCGGAAAATTAGGCTTTCCCAGAAACTTATTGCAAGTCTTTTTGGTCATTCCTCCCATAATTAGAAATTGGGTTTACGATTATGTAGCCAAAAACCGTTACAAATGGTTTGGCAAACAAAACGAATGTATGATTCCTACAGAAAATTTAAAAGCTAGATTTTTAAATTAGTTCAAAATTTATAATTCAATTAAACTCTCTATAATTATAAGTGTTAAATAACCAGCAATAGCGAAGACCAGTTATCATATGAACGGAATTGGTTGCGGTAGTTATGTCTCTAATTGAAGATCCACAAGATGTGACAAAAATTACACAGGAATACACCAAAAAGAGTCATAATACTTACATGAGAAAAAAATTTAAAGTTTAATTTATTAACTAAAAACAGTCAATATTTTTTTAGAGCAGCTCTATAATATAACATATTTTAACAACAGCAAATTTAAATATTACGATACATTTGCAAATTATTTAAATGCGTTAAGATGCCTACTGCCAAATACTACATTTCGGTTATTTCTGCCTTTACCATTTGGGGCTTTTTCAGTGTTGTGTTAAAATCCCTAGATGATTTTACAGCTTTCGATATTTTAAGTTATCGTTCTCTATTGTCTGCTGCCATCATGATGGTTATCACATTATTTTTAAGGCCTAAAACTTTAAAAAAAAGTAAGGAATTATTTTTCTCGTTTGAAAAAAAAACACAGTATCGAATTATAGGTATAAACATTCTTAGTGGTTTCTTTTTGGCTTTAAATTGGTATATTTTTATTTACGTGATGAACAATGTAAGTGTAAGCGCTACTTCTTTGGCCTATTTAATTTGTCCCATCCTAACCATGGTTTTGGCGTATGTTATTTTAAAGGAAAAGCTTTTTAAATTACAATGGTTTTCGGTGATATTAAGTTTAATTGCTTGTTTGTTGCTTTCCTTGGGAAATTTCATGGACTTATTTTACAGTATGGTTATTGCATTTTCTTATGCTCTATATTTAATCTTGCAACGAAAAAACCAGGAAATGGATCGGTTTTTGGTGCTTACTGCCCAAATATTTTTTGCTGTAATTTTATTGTTCCCTTTTTTTATGACATACGATTTCCAAACCGTTAAAACACCATTCTTTTATAAAATGATAGGTTTAATTGCAGTGGTTTTTACAATCATCCCAATGTTTTTAAACATCTACGCTTTAAAAGGGCTACCCTCTTCCATAGTGGGAGTGTTTATTTATTTAAACCCAATCATTAACTTTTTTCTGGCTATTTTCTATTTTAAGGAAGAATTGACACTGCTTCAAGGCCTTAGTTACCTGTTAATTATAGTATCCATCATCATATTCAATATTCCTGCTCTAAAGCATCGTATTCACAGGCGTAGAGCGACACATATTCAATAATGACAATCCATAAAAAAAGGTCTTGAAGTATGTTCAACACCTTTTTTGTAAACTTAACAACTAACCAAAAAATTAAAATAAAACTATGAATATGTATATAAATATATATTAACACATTTATTTTGACACTGTAAACATACCAAGATTTTTAAAAAGCTTCATGATAAACTCGACGAACGGATAGAAATAATTGTTTTATTTTAAAAACATGCAAAAATCATCCATAAAATACATAAGTGTTTGATAATTAAGCTTAAAAAAGGATTTTTTTTAAAAGGCTTACTTTAAACTATTTAAGATAAAGTCTAAATCTTTATTGAAAGCATCTTTCAACAAATACGCATCTGTATAATATTTTGAAGTATTTGCAAGACCCATGTCCTGCAATTTATAGATGGCATCCTTATATTCCAAAGAAGATTTCCCAGTAAGAATAACATCCAAATCATTGTCCTGCTTGGCATATTGATACACTTTTTGCAAACCAGATAAGTACAGATGGTCTTTGGTAAATCCTCCACCTCTATGCACACGAAGGTTTATGGCAAAAGCTTTGTCCTTTTCAAGCTTGTATTGATTGTACAACAAGTCGAAAGTGTCCGAAAAGCTATAGCCTTTTATCAAACTATCCACAGCTATCACACGATAAGACAATTCCTTTAACCTGTTTAAGGTTAAACAACCAGACATGTATTCGGAATATACTGCAAGGCCTTCTTGGGTTTCCACATTATTGGGAAATCCATTGGAAAAAATCTGTAATGGCTGGTTTACAGCATTAAAGGTGGTTACCATATGTACTCCTATTTCATGGTTTGCCAATACTTGAAGCTGGTTTTTACTGAATTTATGGTTCTTTCTCAAAAGTAAGGTTTGTGCATTGTTTTGAACCATTGCTGCAGCCGAAATATTAGTGGATAACTTAATGTGGAACTTAAAATCGTAACGCTTGGAGAATGCTTCAAAATATGCAACAGCTTCCTGTGCTGTGTATAAGGGCTGCATGTCTTGAGAAAAATCAGCATCTTCAAACCTTAAAATAAATTTGGCATTATCTAAATCCTTTTCAGTTGGTGTCCCAAAACTTTTTAAGCTATTGAAATAAAATTTACGACCTTGGTTAATGGTTTCTATGCACTCTATCAACCCAGAATATTCGTAAATAATATCTTCATACAACAGTCTGATATGTTCCTCTTGAATACGCTCCAATCTTTGGGAATAAAACAAACGATGCAATTTAAACCCATTGAATTTTATTTTTGGATACTTGAACTGTGGTTCATAATTAAATTTTGAAGCATAAAACTGCTTTTTCTCACTTTCAATATTCAATGGATTGATATAGTTTAGAAGTTCAATTTTTTTAACCAATCGGTTTAAATTGGCATCAATATCAAATAAACTCTGGTGTTTTTCTATTAGTTTTTCTGAAATCATTATCTAGAATACATGTTGTAAAATTCCGAAGCATGTTTTGGAAGCCTGTTTTTAAGCGCATCCGAAACTGTAGTGACTACTTCGGGAAATATAATTTGTTGATATTCATCGCAATATATTTTTGCGATTTCTGTTGCCAAAACTAAAGTGTTCGGGAAATTATTTGTAATGAATTTTAAAAAATAGCCATTGCCTTGAAATGTGTCGTTGATCTTTGAAGTTGATGCAATTTGATCAGGAAACTTAATCTCAGACAAACTTTGTCTCCAAGCCTCAATGGAAGCCTTAAACCTGTTGTTGTCTATATTACTGGTTCCCAAATTCCAGGTTGGCACTTCCCTATCCCAACGTTGCCAATTATAACTGTGCATGTCGTAAACCACACAAACACCGAATTTTTTTTCCAGTTTGTTTGTTAACGCATAAACCACTTTATAAAACGCTAGATGTTTCAGTAAGCTTTTTTGTTTTAAATGGTCAGGTAAGGGCTGTCTCCAAAGTTGTTTTCCCCAAGCTGTTTCAAAAACTGCTTCTTCTGGAGGTCTGTTTAAATCGTATTCAAACCTGGAATCGCAACCAGCAAGAACAATGGGATGGGAAGCAATCATATTCTTGGTTTCAGGGTCTTCCTCATACCACCTATCGTATTCAGAGTGCAAGCAGTTATCCCATAATTCTTTTCTAAATTGATGTCCATCGTGAATGGCTGCACAGACATAAGGCACATAAGCTTCAATTTTTAAGCTAAAGGAATAATCTTTGCAAACAGCATGAAATGCTTCTTCGTTCTCAATGTTTAAAATAATCTGTTCAACCGAAAGCCTTTGCATATATCAACCGTTTGTTAAACTTCCCCATTCGGTCCAGGAACCATCGTAAACCGATAGATTTTTGTATCCTGCTATTTCTGCTCCTAAAGCTAAAACACAGGCTGTAATTCCAGAACCACAAGAAAAAATGAGGTCTCTATTTGTGTCTGCTAGTGGTTGAAACAGCTGTTTTATCGCGTCTTCTGGTTTTAAAAACCCCTTATTGTCCAATAAATTTTCAAAAGGTAAATTAACCGAATTGGGAATAGTGCCTCTACGCAGACCTTCTCGTGGTTCTGCTTCCAAACCTTTAAACCTGTTTTCGGAACGCGCATCAATAATCAGGTATTTATTGTCTTGAGCTGCGTTTTTTAAATCTTTAAAAAAGACCAAATATTTTGGTTGGAGTTTTGCTTCAAAATTCCCAAATTCATTTTTATGGTCTTGTTTGGGTTCCGTTTGAAAACCTGCTTTTTCCCAAGCAGGAAAACCGCCATCCAGAACAGCCACATTGTTAAAACCAAAAGCTTTAAACAACCACCAAACCCTAGCACTGGAATAAATGCCTTTTTCATCATAAACCACAATGCCACTCTGTTTGTTTATCCCTAAGGCTTGAGCTTCGTTTGTAAATTGTTTTTCAGAAGGAAAAGTAGTGGGAAATGGCGCAGATACCTCACTGAATTTATTTTTTAAATCGAAAAATCGGGTTGATGGAATTTGCGTATTGATCGTATTTATGTCATTACCTGTTACTTTTGGAATGGTTGCGTTAAGGATTACAAGATTAGGATGTTTTAAATGGGTTTTAAGCCATTCCACAGAAACAATTGGTGATGTTATTTTTAATTTGGAGTTCATTGGGTCATCTATTAAACTGAAACTGGATTTTACCAACTGCTTTAAGCGTCTTCAACTTTCTTTCTTAAACGTGAGCGTCTGTTAAAAGCTTCTACGTTGTCAAGCACTTTACTTTCTAGAAAATCGATAACTTTCTCTTCAACCTTATATTTGTTTTTATACACTTTATTAATGTAGGTAATACCTCCAGGAGACATCACATTGACCTCTACCAATTTACCTCCAATAACATCTATACCAACAAAATAAAGCCCATCTTTAACCAATTTAGGGCCTATTTGCTTGCAAAGTGCTTTTTCGGCTTTTGTGAGGCTGTGTTTTTGTACAGAACCACCAGCAGAGACATTGGAACGATGGTCCTCTGAACCAGGAACACGTTTCATGGCGCCAATTGGTTCGCCATTAAGCATTAAAATCCTAACATCACCTTGCTCTGCTCCTTCTATATAATCTTGAAGAATCACATAATTGGATGTGCCATCTGCACTGTTTATGTAAAAATCCAATAAGGAGTTGATATTGCTCATAGCCGATTTTTCAATAAGTATAACACCAGAGCCACCAAAACCGTTCAAGGGCTTGATAATCATTTTATCGGATTTGGATTCTTTTATTTGACGTATTAGGTAGTTTTTGTTTTTAGACACATGCGTATTTGGGATAATGTTACTATGTGCATCACCAAAAGCAGCTGTGTAAAGTTTGTTGTTGGCTTCTCGCATCCCTTCTATAGAATTGATAATAAAAACATCATCTTTAACAGAATCCAAAAAATTGAGCATGATTGGGTCTAACGGAGGGTTGGCTCTAAAAAAAATCGTATCGAAACCAGCCAAAGGCAACATCTCTTCTCTTGTTGTGGCTTTTTTATAAAACGCTTTTAAAGAAGCGGGTACTTTTTCCATACGTCCAATAACGGTACAAAAGGCATTAGTAACACTGTTCCTTATGGTAAGGTTTGCTGGTGTACAAATAGCCACACCATGATTTCTTT
This sequence comes from Xanthomarina gelatinilytica, assembly GCF_000348685.1. Lineage (GTDB taxonomy): Bacteria > Bacteroidota > Bacteroidia > Flavobacteriales > Flavobacteriaceae > Xanthomarina > Xanthomarina gelatinilytica. Next base: position 31,994 of record NZ_ANLA01000017.1, read on the forward strand.
TAACACATTCTTTAATCAAAGCCAAACTTGTGTCGTTTTCCGGATCTATGGTATCCCAAGGATACATTAAAAAGCAAATATTCATAATTCTATTTAATGGGTTGGTTTTTTAAAGTTAATGATAAAAGCACAACAATTAAAACAGATTATGAATCTAAATCAAAAGTTTCTGTTGGGTTTTCATGTTCTTTATAGTCCAGCATGTTTTCCCCATCAGCAATAATAGAGCATACAGTTGCATCACCAGTTACATTTACAACAGTTCTGAACATGTCCAAAATTCTATCTACCGGAAAAATTATGGCTATCCAAGCTGGATTTAAACCAACCGAATCCAATACAATAATAAGCATTACCAAACCAGCACTTGGCACTGCTGCAGAACCAATTGAAGCCAAAGTAGCGGTTAATACCACAGTAACTTGTTGTGCAAGGGTTAAATCTATCATGTGCATTTGTGCCAAGAAAATAACAGCTATTGCCTGATACATACTGGTTCCATCCATATTTACCGTTGCTCCAATAGGCAACACAAAACTGCTTATTTTTTTATTTACGCCTAAATTTTGCTCTACGCATTCCATGGTAACAGGAAGTGTGGCAGCACTACTGGAAGTAGAAAAAGCTAAGGTTTGCGCTGGACTCATCCCTTTAAAAAAACCTGTATAGGGAATCTTTTTTACAAAGGTTTTTAGGATTATAGGATAAATCACAAAAATCATTAATAACAATCCAAGCAATACCGTTAAAGAATACCAACTGAGCCCTTTAAAAATCTCGACCACTTTGCCTATATCGTTTCCAGCCATTTTACTAACAACACCTGCCAATAAAGCAAATACAAAAAATGGAGCAGCTTGCATGACTACATCCACCATTTTTAAAAAGACTTCGTTTATCCCATCGACCAAATTCAAAACAGGCTGTGACTTATCTGTAGGTATAAATAGCAAGCAAACACCAAAAAAGATGGCAAAAAAGATAATTTGAAGCATCAAACCATTATTGGATAAAGAATAGAAAAAATTACTTGGTACTATGTCCACCAAAGGTTGTAAAGGAGTGGTTTCTTTTCGGCTTTTGGCTGTTTCCACTTTGTCTGAAACGGCAGCTTCTTTTAATTCACTTTTGGATAATTCTGAAATTTCCTGAGCACGTTCAAAAAACTCTGGGTCTTGAAGATAGTTGATGCCATCCTTTATCTCATAACCTTGAGAATCTGCCCATATTTCATAACTGATCCTATTGTCTATCCTGCTTTGTTCATCGATTAATTTTCCAGGTTTAAAGGTGTTTACCAACAACAAACCCAAAGAAATGGCCATAATGGTTGTAAGCAAATAAATTCCCAAGGTCTTTCCTCCCATTCTTCCCAAACTGGATGGGTCTCCTATATTGGCAACACCACTAATAATGGAAAACAAAACTAAGGGAACTGCTATTAACTTCAATAGGTTAATAAAAATGGTGCCAAAGGGATCAATCCAATTAATGGTAAAAGCACTCCAGCCCATGGTGCTTGAAAGTAAAGCCCAAATGATACCAAGTACCATCCCAATTATAATTTTCCAATGTAATGCTAGTTTTTTCATAAGCCCATATGTCCTTCGTATAACTTCCCAAAGGAAAGAAATCATTAGTTATATTTAATTAGTTATAAATTTTATTAAGCAAATAATAGTCAGCAAGAACCAAAGCAGCCATTGCCTCCACAATGGGAATGGCTCTTGGCACCACACAAGGATCGTGACGACCTTTTCCTTGCATCTCTACGATGTTCCCTGAACTATCCAAAGCATTTTGTTTTTGAATTATGGTAGCCACAGGTTTAAAAGCCACTCTAAAATAAACATCCATACCATTGCTGATACCTCCTTGTATGCCTCCAGATAAATTGGTTTTTGTACTGCCATCTGCATTAAACAAATCGTTGTGTTCACTACCAGTCATTTTGGCGCCACAAAAACCACTGCCATATTCAAACCCTTTTACGGCATTTATGGAAAGCATGGCTTTGCCTAATTCGGCGTGGAGTTTATCAAAAACCGGTTCTCCAAGTCCAACAGGTACATTCTGCAACACACAAGTAACTGTGCCTCCAATGGTATCTCCTTGTTTTTTAATGTCTTTTATTTTTGAGATCATGCGTTCTGCTGTATCCTTGTCTGGACAACGAACAGCATTGGATTCTATTTTTGAAAAATCTAAATCCTGGTATGGTTTTTCAAGAAAAATATCGCCAACAGAAGAGGTATAGGCATGTATAGTCACCTTTTTTAAAAGTTGTTTGGCTATGGCTCCTGCCACAACCCTACAAGCTGTTTCACGTGCAGAGCTTCTGCCTCCTCCTCGATAATCACGAATACCATACTTTTTTTCGTAAGTATAATCGGCATGACTTGGACGATACACATCTTTTATATGCGAATAATCTTTGGATTTTTGATTCGTATTTTTAATTGTAAAACCAATAGGAGTTCCTGTAGTAATTCCTTCAAAAACACCTGATAAAAACTCTACGGAATCTGGTTCTTTTCGTTGGGTAACAATGCTGGATTGTCCTGGTTTTCTTCTATTTAAATCGTTTTGAATGGCTTCAAAGTCCAGTTTCAATCCTGGAGGACAACCATCTATAATCCCTCCTATAGCGACGCCATGAGATTCACCAAATGTGGTTAGTTTGAATAAGTTCCCGAAGGTGTTTCCTGCCATTCTCTTAAGTATCGTTGTTTGTTTTAAGTATCAAGTACGCTAAAATATATTTTATATTACAGAAACAAAAATTATAAGAGGGCTTCTTTAAGGATTGTTATTGGATGTTTGGCTTTCTTTTGGGTACCATCACTTATTTGATGTCTGCAACTTGTGCCATTTGCCGAAATCAATGTTTGTGGATCTGCTTTTCTTATGGCTGGAAATAAGGTTTGTTCGCCAATGTTCATGCTCACGTTATAATGTTCTTTTTCGTAACCAAAACTTCCTGCCATACCACAGCAACCACTTGGAATAATGGTTACCTTATAGTTTTCCGGTAAATTCAGGACGTCAAAACTGGCTTTCTGGTTGCTCAATGCTTTTTGATGGCAATGTCCATGAAACTTTATGGTTTTGGCTTCTTTGGTAAATTTCTCAGGTTTGATATTGCCTAAAACAATTTCTTGTTGAATAAACTCTTCTATTAAAAAGGTGTTTTCAGCTATTCTTTTTGCTGATTCTTTATCATCTACCAGTTTTAAATATTCATCTTTAAATGTTAATATAGCTGAAGGTTCAATACCTACCAATGGTGTTATGGCTGTGATTTTATCTTTAAATATGCTAATGTTTTTAGTGGCTACTTCTTTAGCTTGTTTTAGCAAGCCTTTGGATAAAAAGGCACGTCCAGATTCTTCATGATTTAAAATAATGACTTTGTAATTTAAAGCTTGTAAAAGCACTAAAGCATCTAAACCAATTTGTGTGTCCAAATAATTGGTAAATTCATCATTAAACAAATAGATAGTTTTTATATGTTTTTCTTTAAAATTCTGATTTAAAGTAGTTTGATGCATTTTACTTAAACTTTTATTTGAAATCAAAGGCAGTTTTCTTTTAGGAGCTATTCCGAAGCTTTTTTTCAATAATGAAGCAGTGAATTTACTTGAAAACATAACATTTGTGAAGTTAGGAAACTTACTCCCTATCCTATTCAATTGATTATTGTATGCAAACAATTTTGTTCGTAGTGAAATGCCATTCTCTTTCTGATATTGATATTGAAACTCGGCTTTTAGACTAGCAACATCTACACTACTTGGACATTCACTTGCACAAGCTTTACAACTTAAACATAAGTCAAATACCTCTTTTAGTTCATGGTGGTTAAATTTGTTCTTTTTTTCAGAGTTTGTTAAAAATTCCCTCAGCGCATTGGCTCTAGCTCTAGTGGTGTCTTTTTCGTTCCTGGTTGCTCGATAACTGGGACACATAGTACCTCCAAATTCAGGAAGTTTTCTACAATCTCCCGAACCATTGCATTTCTCAGCTTCCCGAAGAATACCCAAAGATTCTGTAAAATCTAAGAAGGTTTCAATTTCAGGTTCTTTTCTATCTGGAACATAACGCAGGTTTTTATCCATTGGAAAAGCATCAACAATTTTTCCTGGATTAAAAATATTATTAGGATCGAAAGCTGTTTTTATATGCTTCAGAATCTGATAATTAGCATCCCCAATCATTAACGGAATAAATTCGGCCCTTACAATACCATCGCCATGTTCGCCACTCATGGATCCTTTGTATTTCTTCACTAAATGGGCTACATCTGTGGTTATTTTTCGAAACAATACCACGTCTTCTTTTTTCTTTAAGTTTAAAATGGGCCTTAAATGCAACTCTCCTGCTCCCGCATGTGCATAGTAAACAGCTTCTTGATTATAAGAGGCCATTAACTCTGTAAATTCATGAATGTAATCCGCTAAATCGGTTAAAGCCACAGCAGTATCCTCAATACAAGCAGCAGTTTTTTTGTCACCAATTATATTGCCCAACAATCCCAATCCAGCTTTTCTTAATTCTATGGCTTTATCAATTTCTTCGGCTATAAGTATGGGGTTTGCATAACTTAAACCCAAACGTTCTATAGAATTAATTAGGGAATTGGCTTGGACTTGAGCATCGTGAACAGAATCTGCTTTAATTTCACACATTAAAATTGCTTGAGGATCTACCACTATAAAGCGTCTGTTTTCCTGTTGGGTTTTGTTGTGTTTGGTAAGGTCCAAAATGGTTTTATCCATCATTTCACAAGTGTGTAAATCATGCTGCATTACAGTTACAACAGCGTTTAAACAATCTTGAATGGATTTGAAATGTGCTGCAATAAGCAGGTTTTCTTTTGGTGGAAGCACATCCAGCCTTAAGGTTATTTCTGTGGTAAACGCCAATGTTCCTTCACTGCCCGAAAGCAATTTGCACATGTTGAAATTTTCTGGTTTCCCTACAAAAACATTGGTGTTAATCAGTTCATCTATAGCATAACCTGTATTTCTTCTGTGAATCTCAGGTTTTGGGAATTCCCTCAATATGTTGGTCTGTACCGTTTCGGGAACCAATTCGTTATAAATGGTTTTATAAATGCTGCCTTCCAAAGAATTCATAGCGAGCTTTTGATGGAATTCTTCTTTGGTCAATTCCCCAAAAACAACTTCGGAGCCATCACTTAAAACGGTTTTCATTTCAAGCACTTTATCTCTGGTTACACCATATTGAATGGAGGTAGTTCCAGAAGAGTTGTTGCCAACCATACCTCCTATCATGCATCTGTTGGAAGTTGAAGTGTTGGGTCCAAAAAACAAACCAAATGGCTTTAAATAGTTGTTAAGCTCATCCCTTACAATACCAGGTTGAACCGTTACTGTTTTATCTGTTTGGTTTAGCTGTAAAATCTTAGTGAAATATTTGGAAACATCAACAACTATACCAGTTCCTACACATTGCCCAGCCAAAGAGGTGCCTGCCGTTCTTGGTATTAAAGAAGTTTTGTTATTTTTTGCAAATTCAATTAAAACCTTAATATCCTGAGTGGTTTTTGGAAAGGCAACGGCTTGAGGTATCATTCTATATACCGAAGCATCAGTTGCATAGATGGATGTTGTTAAATCATCGTAATGAAAATCGCCTTCCAGCTGTTGTTTCAACTCTTTAAAAAGACGATCTGTTTGCAATAATTTCAAATATTTATAGTTTAAAAGATAGCCATAAATTTAAGATTAGTTTATGACTTTTTGTAAAACAAATTTGTTTATTTTGAACTTCAAATTAGAAAAGATTATGAAAAAAATAGCATTAATAGCATGTGCCTTTTTAGGCTTTACAACATTTATGAACGCACAAGAAATATCTAAAAACGCCATTGGTTTAAGACTTGGCGATAGCGATGGTTTTGGAGCTTCAATATCCTATCAACGTGCCATTATGGAAACCAATCGACTGGAGTTTAACTTTGGTTGGACAGATGGCAAAAATTACGATGGCGTAAAATTGATAGGTTTGTACCAATGGGTTTGGAACATTGATGGTGGTTTTAATTGGTATGCTGGTCCAGGAGCTGGTTTTGCTGCTTATAAATTTGAACATCCCAATGGCAACGACCATAAAGATGGGTTTGTTATTTTATCTGGAACCGTTGGAATTGAATACAACTTCGATTTTCCATTGTTGCTTTCATTGGATGTAAGACCAGAACTTGGTTTTGGAGATGATGTATATGATAACAACGATTTGGATTTTGATTTAGGTTTGGGAGTACGCTATCAATTTTAAATACATTTTTTAAATACATATCAAAACACCTTTTTTAGGTGTTTTTTTATATAGTTTTGTAATATGAGGCAAAAAACATTGGCTATTATGGCAGCTGGATTGGGATCCAGGTTTGGAGGTTTGAAACAAGTCCATGCTGTTGTAAACAACTATGCCATTTTGGACTTCTCCGTTTACGATGCGCTTCAGGCTGGATTCAATCACATAGTGTTTATTGTTAATGAAGACCTAATATCTGTTTTTAAAGCACGTTATTTAAATGTTTTTCCAGAGCATATTAAAGTGGATATAACCCTTCAGGACACTTCAGGTTTACCAAAAAGAAAGAGACCTTGGGGAACAGGTCACGCCTTACTTTCTTTAAAAAAGCTTGTCCACAACAATTTTGCACTAATAAATGCAGACGATTTTTATGGTAGAGATGCTTTTAAATTGATGCATGATGCGTTATACACAGACACAAACAAGCAGAACTACTTTATAGGCTATCCATTGAAAAATACCTTATCGGATTTTGGGGCAGTTTCTAGAGGTGTATGTATTTTAAACAAAAATCAGGATCTTAAGAATATTGTGGAACATACCAATATTAGCAAAGAAAATCTTTCAATGCCATTGGACACGATAGTTTCCATGAATTTTTGGGGATTTACACCAGAGGTATTCAACATTGCTGACTCCTTGTTTGCAACATTCCTCAGAAAACACAAAAACTCCCAAACAGCTGAATTTTTTATTCCACAAATCGTTGATTTTATGATTAATGAATACGATAGCGTTTTTAAAATGCTTGAAACAAGCGCCAAATGGTTTGGTGTTACATACAAGGAAGATGAGGCTAAGGTAAAGGAACAACTGCAGGAGTTAATTTCCTTGGGAATATATCCTAAAACATTGTGGTAAGCTTTGGAGACACTAAAACACATATGCAATCAATTCCAGATAAAGGCACCTGTTTTAAAAATGGATGTTTTGGCTTCTGGACATATAAATGACACTTATTTAATAACATGTAGTAATGGTTTAAATTATGTGCTTCAAAAGATTAACAATCAAGTTTTTAAAAATGTAAAAGATATTGTTTTAAATAGAATATTGGTCAGCAATCATTTAAAAAAAGAGTATGCAAAAACAGGTAGCTCCTACCAAGTAGCTAGTTTTATTCCATCTAAAAACAAGACTTTTTTTGTAGAAACAACTCATGGGTTTTGGGTGATGATGGATTACATTCCAAATTCCAAAACCATTGATCGAGCAGAAAATAATAAACAAGTTTTTGAAGCAGGGAAATTGTTTGGAAATTTTTTGGCCTCCACTTCTACTCTAGAAAGCAGTGAGGTTATAGAAACCCTTCCAAAATTCCATTCAGTTCCTTTTCGGTTTTCTCAATTTGAACAAGCCCTTAAACAAGCCACACCTGAAAGAATATTTAAAGCCAAACACCTTATTGATTTTGTTTATGATTTTCAAAAAGATATGTTTTTACTTTCAGAATTAAAAGAAAAACACATATTTCCTACTAGAATCACGCATAACGACACGAAATTATCAAACATTTTATTCGATCCGGGAGACAATGGTTTAGCTGTAATAGATTTGGATACAGTAATGCCTGGTATTGTGCATTTTGATTTTGGAGATTCCATTCGTTCCATATGTTCGAACACCGAAGAAGATTCAACAGAATTAGAATCAACATCCATCAATTTAGGTTTTTATGACGCTTATTGCAAAGGTTTTGCCACAGACACCTTGAAAATATTAACTCCCATAGAAAAAAAATATTTGCCTTTAGCTGTAAAAACCTTGATTTATATAATGGCTTTGAGGTTTTTAACCGATTACTTAAACAACGATGTATATTACAAAACGGCCTATGAAACCCATAATTTGGTTCGGGCAACAAATCAAATAACCTTATTGAAGAGTGTAATTGAAAATTACATTGACATAAAGAGAATTACTTATTCTAATTTCAATCTAGAGAATATCCCGTAAAACCTCGTTTTTTCTTGGTGTTTCCCAAGTGCCTCCTGTAAAATCCGGGACCATGGTTCTAGCACTATTATTGGCAACAGACAACTCCGACAAAGGGGTAATGGCACTCCAAAGCACACTGTCGTATAAATTGATATCCAAAGCCAACCCTTCATTTAAACAGCGAATCAATCTATAAACCATTACAAAGTCCATACCTCCATGACCCACAGCATTGGCATCTATTTGAGTTTTTAATTTGTTCCATAAAGGATGGTCGTAACGTTCCCTATACGTTTTGTATTCCTCATCATTCAACCAACTGTGTCCCCATTGCAACTCATCATGGCCAACATACAATCTGGATGGATAGCCTTGGTGAGCAGCTTTGGTACCAAATACATTATTTAATCTGGAATAGGGTCTTCCAGTATGTGTGTCGAATTGCAGCATGATGGTTCTTCCTAATTTTGTTTTTATTAAAGTGGTATTCATATCTCCACAAGCAAATTGTTTTACCGGAAAATTTTCCATTCTGGCGCCTGCGCTCAAACTGTCTTCACGGGAACTCATGGATGTTATATAGTCGTAATTGTCACCACGGCCTATATCCATATAAAAGCTGGTTGGCCCCAAGCCATGTCCTGTATAAAAGTTACCGTTTTTCGTTTCATGATGTTTAATGCGCCAATGGTTTTCGTAGTAGTTTGCATCCATCATGTGCTTGCGTAAATCGTGAATGTAAGCACCTTCAGCGTGGTTAACATCTCCAAAAACACCTTGATCTATCATGTTCAGGACCCAAAGCTCTTCGCCATTAAAACAACAGTTTTCCAAGTACATACAATGTTTTTGAGTCCGTTCTGCCACTTCAATCAGTTTCCAGCAATCTTCAAGGGTCATGGCCATTGGTTGTTCGCACGCAACATGTTTGCCTTGTTCCATACCATAAACAGACATTTCAGTGTGGTAGTTCCAAGGAGTGGCAATTATAATTAAATCAATATCGTCTCTTTCTACCAGTTTTTTCCATTCGGTTTCATTGCCATAATACAAATCGGCTGTTGTGTTTTGAATGGTTTTAAGGTACTGGTTGTTTTTTTCAACTTTCTCTTGTTTTAAATCTGAAAGTGCTACAATTTCAGCATGATTGTTTTTTATTAAATAATCGAACATTTGAATCAAAACACTTCCTCTGTTTCCCATACCAATCATGCCTACACGCACTTTGGAAATAGGATCTGCTGTAAGGCCAACGGCATTTCCCTGTGCCTTTTTTTGGGTTAAAAGATGATTAAGCAATTCCTTATCTATGGTTTCATTGTTTTTGTTGGCCAACATACTTGGTGCCAAACCAAAAAATAGACCTGCTCTGGCTGTTAGGTTTAAAAAGGATTTTCTGTTCATGTGTAGCGTGTGTTAAATAAGAAAAGAAAGGTATAAAATTATTTGATGTTTTTGATGTTAAAAACAATGGATTTTGACAGGGTTCAAACAATTATTATCTGAAGGTATCGTAAAAGCTTAGGCTCTAAACTCCTTAAGCCAAGTTAAACCAATAATTTCTTGCTCTAATACTTTAATCGTTAGCTCTTTCAATAAAAGCATTGTAAATTCCGAAAAAAAATGATGATATTTAAATGATTACAGAATTTTAAACAAGATGAATTTATTATTAACCTACATATCCTTAGTCTTTTTAATGCAGATGAACCCAGTACATATTATACCAGAAAGTATTTATAAAGAAGTGCAAGTGGCACTAACTTACTACCCAGAATTGAAAGATGTGCCCATAGAATTCAAGTTTAAAAAAAACATTAAGAAATCCACCATGCAGGCACGTCCTAAAATGGGAAGTTTTTTTAAATCGAAAACAAACCGAAGTTATATCATTCTAATTAGTGAAAAGTTTAAAATTTCAGATAAGGAGTTCTTGACCAAACACATCCCATCCGATATTTTGATAGGTTGGATTGGTCATGAATTGGGACATATTATAGACTATAGAAATAGAAGCAATATGAATTTACTTTGGTTTGGCATCAATTACCTGTTTTCAAAAAACCATATTTTGGAAGCAGAACGTGCAGCAGACACCTATGCTGTAACCCATGGGATGGCAGATTATATTTTAAAAACGAAGGATTTTATTTTAAACCATGCAGAGATTACCGAAACATACAAACTTAGAATTCAAAAGTTTTATTTGTCTCCCGAAGAAATCATGCATCTTGTAGAGCAAAGTGAAAGCAATTAATTGCCAGTAAAAGCTTCCCATTCAGCAAATGTATCTTCGTTCATAACCCGTTCCATTTTAACCTGTCCACCCTTCTTTTTATTATTGGCATTCCAGTCATAAAATGTTTCAGGACCTACCACTGTTACCCTTACACCTTTAAGCGCTTTACTTCTAGCTACTTTATAGTTTTTATTGGCCTCTTTTAAAAAGGAGTCCAAACTTGCTGCCATTTCTGTGGTATCCGGTTGCTTTATATCGCTACCCAAATACCAACAATGATAAAACTCGCCATCTTCACAGCGTTTGGCACAAATAGTATATTCAGGGATTTTTGTTGAAAAGGTATCTTCCAAATGCTTGACGGCATCGTCCATTTTATTTACTGAAAGTTGTGACCCAACGGTATTCAAAAAGAATTTGGTACGACCAGTAATTTTTATTTCAGCTCGTTCTATATCGGTAAATTCTATAGTGTCGCCAATTAAATAGCGCCATGCTCCACTAACAGTGCTTATTACCAGGATATAATCTTGGTTCAAGGACACTTCGGCCAAAGTTAATGCTGGAGCTTCTTGTAGCAAAGAACCATCTTCATTAATGTACTCTGGCTTAAAAGGAACGAATTCAAAATAAATTCCTCCATCTGTTATTAACTGCATGGACGTGGTTTCCGGACGCATTTGACAGGCAATAAAACCTTCGGAAGCCAAATAGGTATCTATAATGGTAACCGGTTGTCCCATAAGTGCATTGAAACTTTTCTCGTATGGTCCAAAGGCAACTCCTCCAGAAGTAAACACTTGCAAGTTTGGCCATATTTCATGAATATGGTTTAAATGATGATAGTCTATAACCTTTTCCAACATTAGCTCTATCCAAGAGGGAATCCCACTTAAGGCTCCAATATCCCAATCTTTGGCGCGTTCGGCAATGGTTTGAACTCGTGTATCCCAATCATCTATTTTTGCAATTTCCTCTCCTGGTTTATAATATCCTTTAAACCAAAAAGGAATGTTACTGGCACTTATACCACTTATTTCACCTTCCAGATGATCATTTTTTTCTTTCAATTCTGTGGAGCTGCCAAGCATCATGATTTCCTTTTCAAAAAAATCTGTAGGTAAATTAAAATTGCTTAAGGCAAACACTTGTTTGATGCCAGCCTGCCTAATGGCTTCAATCATCTCATCAGTAACTGGGATGCGTTTGCTACTTTTTCCAGTGGTACCGGAACTTAAAGCGAAATATGAAGGTTTATCTGGCCAAGTTACATCTGTTTCTCCATCATGTAATTTGTGCCACCAAGTTTCATGGATTTGATTGTAATCGAAATAAGGGATACTGTCAGCAAATTTCTTTTCTTGTTTTTCATGATCCAGAATGGCCTTGAAATTGTAATGTTTGCCAAATTGGGTGTTTTTTGCGCTCTCCAATAGGTTTTTTAAAACATTTTTTTGCTCTTCAACATGATTGGGCTCACCGGAAAACACATCTTTAGCATGAATAACACCTTTTATAATACTGCCTAATATTGCCATATTCAGTTTATTTTATGGATGTTAAAGTTATGGGATTAAATGGTTTCATAAAAACCAAATGTGACCTAGATTGATAAAAAGGTTAATGCAATGAAACAATTCACAGCTCTGTTCTATATGGTTTTGAGTTATTTTTAAAAAACCACCAAAATACCATGGAACATTTTAATTATAACACCATACATTTTTTAATGGTGGCTTCGTAAATGGCTTCATATTGAGGCACAATTTGATAGATATCAAAATTACAGGCTTGTTTTTTGGCTTCTTCCTTAAATTTATTTAGCGTGGTTGCATCATTTAGTATGGAAAGGGCATTTTTGCTCATATCAGCAATATCACCAACATTACTTAAATAACCTGAAACCCCATGAATGTTCACTTCCGGAATTCCTCCAGAATTACTGGATATAACTGGTACACCGGAAGCCATGGCTTCTAAGGCTGCCAATCCGAAACTTTCAGTTTCTGAAGGAAGTATAAACAGATCGGAATAGCATAAAATTCGGTCTATTTCATGACTGTTGCCAAAGAAAACCACTTTGTCTTCAATTCCCAATTGGGCACATAATTGTTCTGCTGGCTCTTTTTCAGGCCCTTCTCCTACCATCATTAACTTGGCAGGCATTTCCTTTTGAATGTTGTAAAACACCTTTATCACATCTGGAATGCGTTTTACCTTCCTAAAGTTGCTGATGTGAGTAATGATTTTTTCGTCTTCGTTTGCCAACAAATCTCGTTGACAATCTGTAAAATGAGGTGTATGTTTTGCAATATCAATAAAGTTTGTAACAACGTGAATGTCGTTTTTAATATCAAATAACCTCAAGGTGTCTTTTTTTAGGCTTTCGGAAACTGAAGTTACGGCATCCGATTTATTGATACTAAAAGTAACTGCTGTTTTATAAAAGGGATGACTCCCAACCAAGGTTATGTCTGTACCATGAAGGGTTGTTACTATGGGCAAGTATATACCTTCTTCCTGTAACATTTTTTTTGCCATGTAAGCAGCATAGGCATGTGGAATGGCATAATGTACATGTAGGACTTCTATTTTATGAAGCTTTACCATGTCAACCAATTTACTGGTTAGTGCCAATTCGTAAGGTTGATAGTGAAACAAAGGATACTCTGGAACTGTCACCTCATGAAAATGTACATGACTTCCCAAAAGTTCCAATCTTACGGGTTGTTTGTAAGTAATAAAGTGTACTTCGTGACCTCTTTTAGAGAGCTCGATTCCAAGTTCTGTAGCAACTACACCACTTCCTCCAAAGGTTGGATAACAAACAATTCCTATTTTCATTTTTTAAGTTTTTAAGTGTTTAAAGTGTGTAACCTTGACAAAACTTTAAGTACTTCATTAATCTATAATCGCTTCGTAAATTAAGCGTTGAATATCTGTTCTTATGTTTTCTTTTAGCAACAAATTAGAATCTGCTTTAGGATAGGTTCTATTTGCCAAAAACACATATACTATTTCTTCTTCTGGGTCTGCCCAAGCATAGGTTCCAGTAAAACCGGAATGTCCAAAACTGGTCATGGATACACAACCACAGGTTGGACCTTCGTCTCCTAATTGAGGCTTGTCGAAACCTATACCACGTCTGTTGTCTTTGTCACAAAAGTAACACGTATTAAACTCATCTACTGTGTCTGGTTTAAAATATCGTTTGCCTCCATAAAATCCTTTTTGCAAGAACAACTGCATGATTTTAGCCACATCGTTGGCATTGCTAAATATGCCTGCATGACCTCCTACTCCATTTTGCATGGCTGCTCCCATATCGTGAACATAACCATGAACTTCTTGGTACCTGTAATAATCGTCTATTTCTGTTGGTACAATTTTTTTGCCACTAAATTTGTTATACGGATTATAGGTGGTATAATTTGCACCCAAAGATTCGTAAAAATGTGTTTGTACCAACTCGTCCAGTCCTTTGTCGTAATAAGTTTCAATATATTTCTTTAAAATGTAATATGGTAAATCGCTATATCTGTAACGCTCTCGATCCAAAAGATCTGTTTCCAATATTATTTTTTGAATTGAATCTTGATAATCGGTTCGCATGTATAAATTGTTTGCAATTTTCACACTGAATTTTTTACTGGGTTCTTTTCTGTAATATTTTGGGTCTGGATGTTTGGTAGAATCCAGCGTAGCATAATAAAATGGTATCCATGGTTTTAGTCTGGCGTAATGCGATAGCATCTTTTTTAAAGTGATGTTCTTTTTATTGGAATTGGCATATTCTGGAAGGATATCAGATAGTTTTGAATCCAATGAAACGATACCATTTTCCTCAAGCTCCATTAACAAAGGTAAAGTTGCCAAGATTTTAGTTAGTGAAGCCACATCGTAAATATCGTCGAAGCTTACAGGTTCTGAGCCTCTGTCGTAAGTATGTGTGCCAAAATTCTTATTATAAACAATTTTACCTTTTCTGGCCACCAATAACTGAATTCCAGGTGTCATTTTCTTGTCTATGGCATATTGAGCAATGGAATCAAGCTTTTTAAGTTTTTCACTACTCATGCCTACACGTTCTGGTAAACCATAATTTAAACGGGATAGATTTGATAAGGCAATGCCATCTCCAGCATGAAAGCCGTTACCAACAGAAACAGGCAACACACCTTTTGCGGAAATGGCGCCAAATATTAATTGAGCCGATTTTTGCTGGGCAATTTCGCTATTTTGATAACTTACTACTATACTTTCAAAATTTTCAACCGTAGATAAATTCAGTAAGGCATAAGGTTTTACAAACAAATCCAGAATCACGTTGTTGGTTCTTGCAATTTCGTATAACCAAACCAATTCCTTATCTGAAAAGGCATAATCTTTCCATGGCGAATCGTTGGATCGATGAAATCCAACGATAACGGTGTTGTAGGCAGATAATTTGGTTATCAACTCATCCAGATTGTCGGCAGACACCTCATGCACTTTGGTGTATTTTTGTAATTCTTTTAGAAATATAGAGCCATCATCGTCTCCCATTTGCACATAAGCAATCTTCTTTTTTTCCAATTTTCTTATTGGAAGGACCTCGTCTTTGTTTTTTAGAACGGTTATGGCATTTTCAAAAAGGATTTCAGAAAGTGTTTCGTCTTTAATTCTGTTTAAATCTTCAATTAAATGTTTGGTTTCAATAGGTTTATATTTGTTTAAGCCCACTTTATATTTGGCTTGAAGGATTTTTTTTACTGAATGCGACAAACGCTCTTCGGTTACAATACCAGCATCATATGCTTCCATGATTTTTGTTATGGCTTTAGGAACATCTTCAGAAATCAAGAGCACATCGTTTCCTGCCAAAAAAGCAGCGAGATCTATGTCTCCAGGCAAACTGAAATTGGAAGCTCCTTTCATGTTTAGAGCATCTGTATATATCAAGCCTTGAAACTGTAAGGAATCTTTTAATATATCTGTGACTATATGATGTGACAAAGATGAAGGAACTCCTTCTTGTGGCTCCAAAGCAGGAACGTTTAAGTGGGCAACCATCACACTGGACAATCCTTGTTTTATTAATGATCTATACGGATATAATTCTACCGAATCTATTCGTTTTTCATCAAAATGTATGGTTGGCAAGGTTTTATGCGAGTCACTATCTGTATCTCCATGACCTGGAAAATGCTTGGCATTGGCCAATACGCCAGCCTCTTGCATACCTTTCATAAAAGCTAAGGCTTTGTTGGTAACATTGTCCCTATCTTCCCCAAAAGACCTGTTCCCAATTATGGGGTTTATAGGGTTGGTATTGATGTCAACCACAGGTGCAAAATTAAAATGAACCCCTAAACGCTTACAGTGTTCTCCCAATTGTTTTCCTACTTGTTCAATAAGGCTATTATCTGTTATGGCTCCAAGGGTCATGTTCCACGGAAACGCATAAGTATTTTCCAATCTCATGCTTAAACCCCATTCGGCATCCATACCTATCAACAAAGGTATTTTAGAGGCATCCTGAAATATATTGTTTATCCTAGCCTGACTCATTGGATCCCCTTTTGAAAAAATAATCCCTCCAATGTGGTGGTTGGTTATTAATTGACTGATTAGGTTTTCATGTGCCAAACCTTGATTGGAAAAAGCCTGTACCATAAAAAGCTGTCCTATTTTTTCTTCCAAACTCATCTGATTGTACAAACTATCAACCCATTTTTGTTGCGCTTCGGCATCCTTGGTAATTAGAGGGTTTGTTGTTTGTGAGAACAGGCTCCAAGAGGTACATAAAAAAAATATCAGATATAATAAGTGGCGCATATATTTATACTTTGAGAAGCTATTTACGGTTATGTTTTAAAACTATGCCAAAATAGTACTTTTAGAAAGAAGATTAAAAGACTTTAAGATAGATTTATAAAGATAATATTAACCACACAAACGTTGTTAAGTCATTTTTTATTTTCAAATTCAAAAAATTACTCTCTCTCTCGTTTTATGAACTTCTTTTAGTACTTTTGAATAATTATTTGATTAAAACTTTTACCATCCTTTTTTATTTAAAAATTATATATGAAATATTTTTCTGGTTTTTTGTTGCTCTTATTGTTCACTGGTTGTTATGAAGTTGAACGTCATTGCGAAAACTTTCAAACAGGCACCTTTTACAGTGAAATAACCATAGATGGTAAGGTTTACAGATCGGAATTTACAAGAACCAAAGACCTTCAAATTGAAACGTATAATAACAAAGTGGACTCGTCTCAGGTAAGATGGATCAACGACTGCGAAGTTGTTTTTAAAACCATCAACCCTAAAAGTATGGCAGAAGAAAAGGACATCCACTTAAAGATATTAGTGACTACCGATTCCACTTACACCTTTGAATATTCGTATGTTGGAGAAAAAACCAAACAAAAAGGGATTGCAACAAAAATAAAGTAAGATGTTAGAGTTTTTATTATCTGGAGATGCCATCATGGCGTTGTTAACATTAACATTTCTGGAAATTATTCTAGGAATAGACAATATTGTTTTCATTTCTATTGCTGCCAATAAACTCCCGGAACATCAAAGGGCCAAGGCTACAAATATTGGACTTATTTTGGCTATGGTTCAAAGAATCATCCTCTTGTTTTTTGTTTCTTTTTTAATTGGCCTTAAAGAACCTTTTTATACCGTTGAAACCAGCTGGTTACATATTGGTATTAGTGGTCAGGCTATTATTCTGTTTTTAGGTGGCTTGTTTTTAATTTATAAAAGCACGTCTGAAATTAGGGAAAAAGTAGAAACTCCGTCTCATGATGAAGATCAAGTAAAAGGCAAGAAAATCAAATCTCTATCCCAAGCCATTACACAAATCTTGATTATAGACTTTATTTTTTCCATAGATTCCATTTTAACTGCTGTTGGAATGACCAATGGCTTGCATCCAAACCATAATTATGCATTGGTATTAATGATTATTGCTGTGGTTATTTCAATTATCATCATGATTGTTTTTGCAAACCCAATTAGAAAGTTTATTGATGAACATCCAAGTATGCAAATCTTGGGCTTGGCATTTTTAATTCTAATTGGTTTTATGCTTATTACAGAAGCAGCTCACTTATCTGAAACATCCATTTTTGATCAAACTGTTGGAGCCATCCCTAAAGGATATCTGTATTTTGCGATAGCGTTCTCTTTATTTGTGGAATTTCTAAATTTTAAAATGCAGAAAAAACGATTAAGTAATAAATAAGCTTCTTTCAATATAGAAAAAGACCATTCACAAATACGGAATGGTCTTTTTTTGTTTTAAAGGTTTTTAAAGGTTTATCTTTTAATTATTTTATGGGTTGTTATATTCCCATTTACTGCAGATCTTAAGAAATAAGCTCCTTGGCTTAAACTGGAAAAATCCAGGGTAACCTCCATGGTTTTTGGACTTAAGTCCATAACCTTTTGACCAAGCATGTTTATAACTTCTATGGAATCTATATTTTGTTTAGCATTTACATGTAACAATCCTGTGGTTGGATTTGGATAATAATTGAATTGAGTAGCCGAAAATTCATCTACAGACAAAGCGCCACAAGTTACATTGGCAATCCAACCTGTTTCGGTAACACTTCCATCTGAAGTGAAAACCATGGTCAGAGCACCAGACGCATCCGAGGATGTAAAAGCATCACCTACAGAAAGTAAACTTGTTGCTACAGAAGGGACCCCTCCATCACCACTTTCTTCACCACATAAAGTTTGGGCCAATACTGGAAATGTTGCATCAGGTCCATCATAAATAGTTAAATAATCCCAACAACCATCTTGAGTACCGGTACCTGTTGCCGATTCAATATCCACATAGGTAAAGGTAATGGTTACATACTCTCCTGCCACATCAGGTGTTATGGTAGTGGTAGTGCTCTCGTTTACGGCATAGTTTCCTGAAACACCTCCAGAGTCCACAAATGTGCCACCACATACAGGTGGTGCTGCTTCAGTGGTGAAAGTGTCTAAATCTGTTGCAGACATGCCTGCTGTATCACAATCAGCCATAATGTAAGCATCATATGTGGTTGCAGCCATTAATCCTGTGGCTGTAGCAGTATTTGTTCCAAAAGGCACATTTTCGGTATAAACAGGTGTTGCTATTTGTGGATCATCTCCATTATTAAACACGCTAAACACATAACCATTGCTGGCATTGGCTGTTTCATCCCAAGCATAGGTTGCCGTAGTATCTGTAGTTGCTGTATTGGTGAAAGTTCCTGGCGTTACACAACTTGGTGGTGGCCCACAAGTAACATCTGCCAACCAACCTGTTTCTTGAATGCTTGTATCGGAAGTGAACACAAAAGTTAATGCTCCTGAAGCATCCGTAGAAGTAAACGACATACCAATGGACAACAAACTACTTCCCACAGATGGAACACCCCCATCTCCACTCTCTTCACCACAAAGTGTTTGAGCCAAAACAGGATAGCTTGTATCTGGACCGTTATAAACAGTTAAGAAATCCCAACAACCATCTTGTGTTCCAGTTCCTGTAGACGATTCAATATCCACATAGGTAAACGTCACTGTAACAACATCTCCAGGGTTGTCTGGGGTTATAGTGGTTATGGTATTTTCGTTAGGTAGATATGGCCCGGTGGCACCACCAAGATCTGCATATGTACCACCACAAACAGGAGGCGCTATGTCTGTTTCAAAAGTTAAGGAAATGGCATTAGACAGACCATTTGTATCGCAATCTGCCGTTATATAAGCATCGTACATGGTTTGAGCCATCAATGGTGTGGCTGTAGCTGTTAGAGTTCCTGAAGCTATGTTTTCTGTATAAACCGGAGTGTCAGTAAGAGGGTCATCTCCAGCGTTAAAAACACTAAAGATATAACCATTGGAAGCGCCTGTTACTGCATCCCAAGAAAATGTGGCTGACGTATCTGTTATGGTTCCTGCAACAAAATTTACAGGGTCTGGACAGGAAATAAGCAAGCTTAACTCAAAATCGAAAGCAGCAGCATCATTGGCATCATCCCATTCTATGAGGTAGGTTGTTCCACTGACCACAGGAATGACCAATGTGGACGTGTTATTGGCACCTGAATTGTCATCGGAGGCAATACAGGTTAAATTCATACAATCATTGTTATAAACCGAAACCCTGGTATCTATACCAGAATTTGAAGCTAAATCTGATGTAATTGTCAAATCCCCTGAATTCGTTGCCGTATACCTATACCATTCGGCATTGGTTGCTCCAGTTAAGCAAACATTGGAAGCTCCTGTACTTGAATTTGAAGGTCCGTTTGAATTTATAATCCCTAAACCAATGGTAATGGCATCGTCACATACAAAATTGTTATCTATTCCTATAGGACCATCTATAGTAAACATACCCAACTCAGCATTGTTACTATTTACGGTTCCAACAGCAGTTGCTGTTCCTGTGGATACATCTACAGTATAAATATTGTTTACACCTCCTCCAATATATCCAGCCATATATAAGGTATTGGATACAGGGTCTACATCTGCTTCTTGAGCAAAGGAAATATCCACTCCTAAAGGCCCCACCAATGTAGCAGCTCCTGTACTTGGGTTAAGGGTATAAAAATTGTCATTACCTATATCTGCCATGTAAATAATGCCGTTATTATCAATGGCAATCCAAATTCCTAGAGTGGTACCTGTAGGCCCTACCAAAGTTAATGCACCTGTACTTAAGTTTAAAGTGTACAAGTTGGTAGTGGTTCCATCAGTTGTAAGTGCATACATGGTAGAGTTGGTTTTATTCCATGACAAGCCAGAATATGTTACTCCTGCAGCAGCTCCAGTAAGCGGTGCCACAACAGTTATGGCTCCAGTATCTGGATCTATGGACAGCAAATTGGCATTGGTGGTTTCCAAAGCATACAAGGTTCCGGTAACATCGAAATCGGAAGCATAGATGTCGTTTGGAATTGTTGCAATATTGGAAATATTAAAAGGACCTGTTAGAGGAAAACTCCCATAAACCCCACCGTTTCTAACATCTAAAGCATAAACATCGCCAGTGGCTCTAAATGTGCTGTTTGATATTTCTGAAGACTGGTAATAATTCTTTAAAATCTGCTTTTCTTCTTTACTGAGTAAATTAGTAGGCTCCCTTTCAGCCATATTGCTGACGGATTGAACTTTTTCCAAAACCTTTTCCACTTCGGTAGGAAGGTAGGATTCTCTGGCTGTTTGCGCATAAACTGACGTAACAAATAACGTAACTGTAAGCATAAACAGCTGTTTTAATGTAGTATTTTTCATAAAAAATAAGGATTGATTAACACCTAAAAATACAAAACAAAACCTAATAAACATCATTTTAATGGAAAATGCATGAGGTTAAGTTATTAACAATTAAGGAATTGAGCCCTGTAGCAGTTTTTTTATAAAGATTTGCATTCCTTATTTTACATGATTTATTCAGTTTAAGTGAAGAATAAAAAAAGTCTGGTTAAATTAACCAGACTTTTAATAAACCTTAATGATGAATTTAGAACAAGGTGATTTGACCTTTTCCGTCCAAACTGTCTGAATCACCTTTATCTTGGTCGGTTTTTTTTGAGGGGTCATTTGATTTATTTGATTTGCTTTCGTTAGAAACATCGGTTTCATCCACCACTTCTATGTCTTCAGCTGGTGTTTCTTCTGGAGCTTCGTATGGCAAGGGATCCAACAAACTTACCTGGTTTATTTTATCCTTGGTTAACTGATTGCCTTGAGCTGTAATTCCTTTTACGGCAATAAATTCCTCAAAGTTTACTTCCATATTGTCTTTTCTGTCTTTGCCTCTTTCTTTGGTGAATTCTACTTCAGCCATCGGTCTCCAGTCTGTAGATACAATTTCCAATTGTGAATTTGGATGATCGGAAATAAAGCGTTCTTCTTTGGATTCGTTTTCTACCACAAAACGCTTCACATAATAACGTTCTTTTTCGCCATCAAAATAAATGGCTGAAATGGGTTTTTTAGGAATCCATTTTTCCATAACAATCATGTCATCGTCAAAATGTGTGGTAATTTCTGGAATAATGGTTTTAACGGTTCCCGATTGTGTAATGATAAGGATCCTGTCTTCTCCCCGAAACTCTCCAACCAATTCCCCTCTCTCATCAACATTTAAGCGTTGCACTGTATCGTCGAACCATATTTTACGAGGCTTTAAAGTGGAAACACCTTTTTCTTTGAGTTCTACTTTTTTAATGGCATGCTTGGTCACTTTATTACCTTTGGAGGCACGCCCTTTAATCAAGACATCGGCAAAATCCAAGTCCCATTTTAATTTTTTGATACTGCCTACCTGCCTTAAGTAAATGGTTACCATTTCTGCCTCTCCATTAGGGTTGGCGGAAAAATACCATACCAAGGAGCCTTTGTTGCCATTGGTTAAATCGTATTCTTTATCACGTGTAATGGAGGTTACAGCAAAACGTTTAACGTACGATGGACCTTTGCTGCCATCTCTATAAATCATGTTGTAAATGGTGCGCTTGTCTTTTTTCTTGAACACAGCCACATGAATGATGTCTTTGCCTACAAAGGTTTTGGCATCTACTTTGCTCACCATCATTTTACCTTCTTTGGTAAAGACAATAATGTCGTCTATATCACTACAATCGCAAACATATTCATCTTTTTTAAGTGAGGTTCCCACAAAACCTTCAGCTCTATTTACGTATAGTTTGGTGTTTCTTATAACCACTTTGGTGGCATCTACATCATCAAAGGTTCTAATTTCTGTTTTTCTTTCCCTGCCTTTTCCATAATCTTTTTTAAGCCTTTCAAAATATGCAATGGCATAATCTATCAAATGTGCCAAATGATGTTTTACTTGTGCTATTTGATCTTCTAAGGCATCTATTTTTTGTTGGGCCTTATCGATATCGAATTTGGAAATACGTTTGATGCGAATTTCTGTAAGTCTTACAATATCTTCTTCTAAAACTTCACGTTTTAGGTGTTTGGTATGTGGTTTTAACCCTTTGTCAATGGCTTGGATGACACCTTCCCAAGTTTCTTCTTCTTCAATATCCCTATAAATACGGTTTTCTATGAAAATGCGTTCCAAAGAAGCAAAATGCCATTGTTCTTCAAACTCGCCCAATTGAATTTCCAATTCACTTTTTAAAAGCTGAACCGTATTATCAGTAGAACGACGAAGCATTTCTGTGACACCCACAAATAAGGGCTTGTTGTCTTCAATGACACAGCCTAAAGGCGATATGGAACTTTCGCAACTGGTAAAGGCATACAGGGCATCGATGGTTTTGTCTGGTGAAATACCACTAGGCAAATGCACCAATATTTCGACTTCGGCAGCTGTATTGTCTTCAATTTTCTTGATTTTTATTTTCCCTTTGTCGTTGGCTTTTAAAATGGAATCTATTAGTGATGAGGTATTGGTTCCATAAGGGATTTCGGTAATGACCAAGGTGTTTTTGTCCAATTGGGAGATTTTGGCCCTTACACGAACCCTTCCTCCCCGCATCCCATCGTTATAATTGCTGATATCTATAATTCCAGCCGTTGGAAAATCTGGATAGAGCGTGAATTTTTTTCCTTTT
Source organism: Xanthomarina gelatinilytica (assembly GCF_000348685.1). Lineage (GTDB taxonomy): Bacteria > Bacteroidota > Bacteroidia > Flavobacteriales > Flavobacteriaceae > Xanthomarina > Xanthomarina gelatinilytica. The sequence goes on from NZ_ANLA01000017.1 coordinate 55,100, forward strand.
AGGTGTTTTATGGAAGCATCAATGAGTTCAATAAAATTATGAGGTAGGATTTTGGTTGAAAGCCCTACAGCTATTCCCTCTCCACCTTGAGCCAAGAGCAAGGGAAACATGACCGGAAGGTTCACGGGCTCTTTCCGTCTGCCATCGTAAGAGGCTTGCCATTCGGTAATTTTAGGGTTGTAAACCACATCCAGGGCAAATTTGGACAAACGTGCTTCTATATAACGGGCAGCGGCAGCACTATCTCCTGTTAGGATGTTTCCCCAGTTTCCCTGTGTATCAATCAAGAGGTCTTTTTGGCCAATTTGCACCATGGCATCAGCAATACTGGCATCGCCATGAGGATGGTACTGCATGGTATGGCCCACAATATTGGCTACTTTGTTGTAACGTCCATCATCCAAATCTTTCATGGAATGCATGATGCGACGTTGTACGGGTTTAAAGCCGTCTTCAATTGCTGGGACAGCACGTTCCAGAATTACATAAGAGGCGTAATCCAAAAACCAGTCTTTAAACATGCCAGAAACCTTGGTAATGGTTTCGTGGTTCTCTTCTTGTTCATTTAACAAATCGTCGTTCTCTTCACTCATGAATCGGTAGATTTTCTATTTTGTTTAATCATTTTACTTAATGATTGCTTGATGTATTTTCTTTTTTTCTTGGAAACCAGTGTCACATTAAAACGTTCCTTTCTGGTATGTCCGTGGGTATCTTTTATATATAAAACCAATTCTTTATAAACCAGGTAATTGTTGAACTTAAAGCCAGCTAACCTGTCTTTATAAAATTCAACTGTATATTCTCTATAATTAAAATGGTCTGATAATAACAATCCTTTGTTTGTGACCACCACTTTTATTCCATCGCTATCGTATTCAAAATATTTTGAGATAAAATGAACCAGAAAAAAAAGGACAGCAAAGCTTAAAATAAGGATTAGAAAAGTGGCCAATGGATTATCGGTTACATCACTGAAAGCCCTAAATACCGTTGCTAAAAGTATGGCAAGGACTATCAGCACAAAATACACCGAAATTATAACATTTCTTACTTTGTGGTTATTGGTTCTCATATATTTTCTTCTACTAAATCCAACTCCACTTTTAAGTTGTCAATAATAAAGTCCTGCCTGCTTGGTGTGTTTTTTCCCATGTAGAAGGAAAGCAACTCTTCTATGGACATGTCTTTGTCCAACATGACTGGGTCCAAACGTATGTCTTCTCCAATAAAATGGACAAACTCGTCCGGAGAAATTTCACCAAGCCCTTTAAATCGTGTGATTTCCGGTTTTGGTTTTAATTTCTCTATGGCTTCTTTTCGTTCTTCTTCAGAATAACAATAAATGGTTTCCTTTTTATTTCTTACCCTAAACAAAGGGGTTTGCAAGATGTATAGATGCCCTTCTTTTATGACTTCCGGGAAAAACTGCAGGAAGAAGGTGATCAACAACAAACGGATGTGCATGCCATCTACATCGGCATCTGTAGCAATTACCACATTGTTGTAACGTAAATCCTCTAGGGATTCTTCAATATTTAAAGCTGCTTGAAGTAGGTTGAACTCTTCGTTTTCGTACACAATTTTTTTACTTAAACCATAACAGTTTAGGGGTTTCCCTTTTAGGCTGAATACTGCTTGTGTGTTTACATCCCTGGACTTGGTGATACTTCCTGAAGCCGAATCCCCCTCTGTGATAAACAGCGTTGTTTCCAGATATCTTTCGTTTTTGGTATCGCCAAAATGCACACGGCAGTCGCGAAGCTTTTTATTGTGTAGGTTTGCTTTTTTTGCCCTGTCTTTGGCCAGTTTCCTAATTCCTGAAAGTTCTTTGCGCTCGCGTTCTGCCTGAAGGATTTTACGCTGAATCTTTTCGGCTGTGTCTGGGTTTTTATGTAAGTAATTGTCCAGATGGGTTTTTAGAAAGTCGTTTACAAAGGTACGAACGGTTGGCAGCTTCCCTCCCATGTCTGTGGAGCCCAACTTGGTTTTGGTTTGACTCTCGAACACGGGTTCCATGACTTTGATGGAAATGGCAGAGACTACCGATTTCCGGATGTCTGAGGCTTCGTAGTTTTTTCCATAGAACTCTCTAAGGGTTTTAACCAAGGCTTCCCTAAAGGCCGACAAATGGGTTCCACCTTGTGTGGTGTTCTGACCATTTACAAAGGAATGATATTCTTCGCTATATTGTGTTTTGCTATGTGTTAGGGCCACTTCTATATCGTCTCCTTTTAAATGAATAATAGGATACAACATGTCTGAATCTTTAATGTTTTCTGACAATAGATCTTTTAGGCCGTTTTCACTGAAGTACTTTTCGCCATTGAAAATAATGGTTAAGCCTGTGTTTAAGTACACATAGTTTTTGAGCATTTTAACCACATACTCGTTTCTGTACTTGTAGTTTTTAAAGATGGCATCGTCTGGGACAAAGGACACTTTGGTCCCTTTTCTTCGGGAGGTATCGTCCAGGAGTTCTTTATTGCTCAGGTTTCCTTGTTCAAATTCGGCAGAAGCCGATTTATTGTCCCTAGTGGATTCTACCCTAAAGTATGAGGAAAGGGCATTTACGGCTTTGGTACCAACACCATTTAAACCTACCGATTTTTTAAAGGCTTTGGAATCGTATTTTCCACCTGTATTCATTTTGGACACTACATCTACCACTTTTCCCAAAGGGATGCCACGCCCGTAATCGCGAACGGTGACCTTATTGCCGTGAATGGACACGTCTATGGTTTTTCCGGCACCCATAACATATTCGTCTATGGAGTTGTCCAGAACTTCTTTTAAAAGGATATAGATACCATCGTCTGGTGAAGAACCATCGCCCAGCTTGCCAATATACATTCCGGGACGCATGCGTATGTGTTCTTTCCAGTCGAGGGAGCGTATGTTGTCTTCGGTATAATTGGATTGTTCAGTCATAAAATGGGTGCAATTTTTAGGTACGATGCTAATATAAGGTTTCGCGCTAAAATATAAAATACCGAGCCCACAAAGTAATTAACAATAAAAACGCCCATGTTGTTGAGAACATAGGCCATTTTTTATGTTGTTTTGGTTATTGCGTGTTTAAAAGGCGTAACCTATTCTTGCATGAAGATTGACAGCGACGTCGCTCTTGTTGTTAATATTGTATTCTTCTCTGTAGTGAATGTATCCGATGCCAAAACCTGCTTCGTAGTTGAAGTGTTTGCCCAGGTTTCTTCTGATGCCCCAGGTTGGAATAACCATAAAGTCTGATGCCATATTTACTTCTCTATTTGAATCTGTAAGGAACAGATTGGGGTTATAGCTGGTTTTTAGGGAGATGAAATTGCCACTGTTACCATCAATACGTTTGCCTTTGTTGAGGCGTTTGTTTAGGTTGTAGTAAAAACGGGGTTCTAAGGTAAATACAGGAATCAAGCCCAAACCTTTTTGGTTTGTATAGGTGTTTTCCCAGGTACCGAGATCCAATCCTGTTTCTGCCCTTAATGCAAATTTATTGGAGAGTTTGAATTCTCCATGAACCCAGAGACCCGAAAAACCCGTTTGAATGCCAAAGACGGCTGTTTCAACTGTTGCTGTTTGTTTCTTGTCTTGAGCATGGCCATGAAGAATAGCGCCATATAGTATGGCCACGATTAAAAGGTGTTTCATTTAAGTTGTATTTGGGGTTTGTTACACGTTAAAAAGGAAGTGCATGACATCGCCATCTTTTACGATGTAGTTTTTTCCTTCGACACGCATTTTTCCTGCTTCTTTTACTTTTGCTTCGCTGCCATAGTGCACGTAATCATCATAAGCTATGACTTCGGCACGGATGAAGCCTTTTTCAAAATCGGTATGGATGACGCCTGCTGCTTGTGGTGCCGTGGCGCCTATGTCTATGGTCCAAGCACGCACTTCTTTAACACCTGCTGTGAAATAGGTTTGCTGGTTAAGGAGTTTGTATGCCGCACGGATAAGTTTTGAGGAACCTGGTTCGTCCAAACCTATGTCTGATAAGAACATTTGGCGTTCTTCGTAATCGTCGAGTTCGTTAATATCGGCTTCTGTGCCTACTGCGAGAACCAATACTTCGGCGTTTTCGTTTTTTACGGCTTCTTTAACTTGATCTACGTATTTATTTCCGGTTACTGCAGCACCTTCGTCTACATTGCAAACGTACATAACCGGTTTGTCTGTAATGAACTGACTAGGTTTTACAAAATCGAGGTAGTCTTCTTCTGAGAAATCTAAGGCTCTTACGGAGGTACCTGCTTCGAGGGCAGCTTTTATTTTAAGGAGTACGGCTTCTTCTTTTTGGGCGTCTTTATTGCCTGTTTTTGCAGCGCGTTTTACTTTGTCGAGTTTTTTATCGACGGTTTCGAGATCTTTTAATTGGAGTTCCATATCGATGGTTTCCTTGTCCCGAATGGGGTTGATGTTGCCATCGACATGTACGATGTTATCGTTATCGAAACAACGGAGTACGTGCAGGATGGCATCGGTTTCCCGGATGTTTGCCAGGAACTGGTTGCCTAGCCCCTCTCCTTTGCTGGCGCCTTTTACCAAGCCGGCAATGTCTACAATTTCTACGGTTGCAGGTAATACGCGTTCTGGTTTTACCAAGGCTTCCAGTTTTTGTAGTCTGGGATCTGGAACGTTTACCACCCCAATGTTGGGCTCTATGGTGCAAAACGGAAAGTTGGCACTTTGCGCTTTGGCATTTGACAAACAATTAAAAAGGGTTGATTTCCCTACGTTTGGTAATCCGACAATTCCTGCTTTCATTCGATGATATTTATTGTTTTCAAGGGTGTCCTGTTATATCTATTCTAGCTTTTTTGGTATGGAAACATCTAGAATGGATATTTTATGCGTTTTATTTTAAGGTTGCAAATATAACTAACCTAGGCATTAGTAGAAACAAAAAAGTATAAATAATGTTTGTGGTTTGTGGTGTTTGGTTTGTGGTTTGTGGTGCTCCATCACTGGGGTGTGGTGCTCCATAGCTGGGCTACGACAGGCAATCACTGAGCTACTACAGGCAATCACTGAAGTCCAACACTCCATCACTGAAGTCCAACACTCCATCACTGAAGTCCAACGCTCCATCACTGAAGTCCAACGGGCAATCACTGAAGTCCAACACTCCATCACTGAAGTCCAACGCTCCATCACTGAAGTCCAACGCTCCATCACTGAAGTCCAACGGGCCATCACTGAAGTCCAACGCTCCATCACTGAAGTCCAACGGGCCATCACTGAAGTCCAACGGGCCATCACTGAAGTCCAACGCTCCATCACTGAAGTGTACCACTCAATCACTGGAGTGTACCACTCAATCACTGAAGTCCAACGCTCCATCACTGAAGTCCAACACTCCATCACTGAAGTCCAACGGGCAATCACTGAAGTCCAACGGGCTATCACTGAAGTCCAACGGGCAAACACTGGGCTACGACAGGTAATCACTGAAGTGTACCGCTCCATGACTGGGGTTTGGCTACTACTCTTAGGGTAAGTTTGTTTTTATGGTAGCATAGAAGCCCTTAAAAGGGCTTTAGGTTTTTGTTTTGTGTTGGCTGAAGCGAATTGCAAATGTGTTTGGCTTATGCGGTGGCTTCTTCCACAATCTTTATTTACTCACTTTTTTTTATTTAAATTAAGGTGTTCGTGAATCGCCAATTAATACTTATTTACCTTGTTGAGTCTTCAACGATGGCGATTTCTTCGTCTGTTAATCCGTACAACTCATAAACCATTTGATCTATTTCTTTGTCCGTTTTATCAATTTCTGCTTTTAATTCGGTTGCTTTTTGTTTTTGCTCTTTAAAATACTGCATCCATTCTGCTTCTTCACTTAATGATAGTTTACTGTACTCTGTTTCGTTTTCTTTTGCTGACTTTTTACGGGCTTTTTCTAACTCCTTTAAAAAATCTCCAAACTCTAATTCGTGCCAAGTTTCTAATTTTTTAGAACTGTTGATATTGAATTTGTTTATCAATAAATTCAATAAATTTTCAATATTTTGATTATAAATATTGTTTGTATTTATTTGCTCTTTCACAATATCTGTTAGTGTCAAAAGATGTTTTTCTGATAGAATTGTAAACTCCGATAAATATTTTGATGATATTTTAAAATAGCCACCCTTTTTTATTGGACATTTTAGTTTCATTAAATATTTAGATACTTTAGAATTTAAAAGACCTAACAATCCGAATTTTAAAGAGTTATTTTGTGGGACTATCCCAAATACTCTACCGACACTGAAAATAAATTTATCATCATCCAGACAGTAGGTGTTATCATTAACTATATAACCAACGAGAATTTTATCGCTTTCGAAAACTTCAATTAACCCTTTTCTAGTATAACTATACCAAGGTCTTCCCATTTCTTTAAAAGTTTTTCTACTGTCTTTTCTCTGTAGTAATTTTTCCTTGTTTTTTAAAAGGTAATTGTATGTATTAGGATAATTCTTTAAAGCTTCTTCACTTATTAGTTCTGTTTTTCCATTACTATTTACATATGGATAAATAGCTTTTTTTATTGGTGGATTCAAGGAATAACGTTTTGGTTCTTTTCCCATAATTACTGGAAAGATTAAATCTTTTTCTAGATTGTAATCATTGATGTCATTATTATCAACAAAAAAAGCTTCATCATAGCCAGTAAAACAGCCTGAATTAATTATTGCAATGTCTGATAATTTAATTTTGGTTTCTAGCTTTTCAAGTATCTTTTTTTCTTCTTTAGATGAATAAATCCAACCTTCATCGGATAAGCCTTTTATTTCTATTTTTATTCTCGACTTATTACTTAAGTCATTTGGTAGATCTATCAACTCATCAAATTTCACGTAATCAAAATCTGATTTTTTTTCTTTACTTATTGTAAAAATTCCAGTGTACGTAATTGCATCAGCAAAAATTGATAAATCACCAAAATCAACTATTTCAAGTATTCCTGTATTCTTTAAAAATTTTCTTAACCCAATACCGTAATCTGAATTGATAAACATAGTTGGATTAATATATGAGAGAATACCTTTGTTGTTTAGAATTGTAAACCCTTTTTCAAAAAACAATAAATACAAATCGACTCTTTGATGACATACATCATAATTTGTTTTGTAAAAATCTATAGTTAAATAATCCAAATTCTGAACTCTGACATAAGGCGGATTCCCAATAACAACATCAAAGCCTCCTTTTGCAAAAACTTCTGGAAATTCTTTATGCCAATTAAAGGCTTTATCTCCTGCAACAGTCGGATCGTCAATTAAGCTGTTGCCACACTTTATATTATCATTCAATGAAGTTAGTTTTCTGCCTTTTTGTGCAGTACGTAACCAAAGTGATAATTTGGCAATTTCTACACTTTCTTCGTTAATATCTACACCGAACAAATTGTTCTCTAAAATTGAGTTTTCAACTTCGCTTAATATCATTGCATCTCCAAAAAGTTTGGCTTGTAATTCATCAATGTATTGATGTTCTGCAATAAGAAATTCCAATGCTTGGTTTAAGAAAGCACCACTTCCACAAGCTGGGTCGCAAATGGTAATCTGTAATAACCACTTTCTGTAATCTTCAAGTTTTTGCGTTAAATTTTTAAGGGTTGTGGATTTTCTTCCTTTCCGTTCTTTCTCGTATTCAGCTTCTTGTATGTCGAGTTCGGTTTTCTTTTCCTCGCAAAGTTTGCCAACTGTATTGTCTACAATGTATTTGGTAATGTATTTTGGCGTGTAAAAAACACCGTCTTTTTTACGTTTTGTTTTGCTTTGGTCAGTTGCAACTCCTTGAATTTCGGCTTGGATTTCGTCAATATCGTTTAACGAGTGTTCAAAAATGTGTCCGAGAATGTTTACGCTTACTTCGCTTTCAAAATCGTAGTTGCTTAAATTAAGGGTGTGTTTGTAAAGTAACTCGTCATTTATTTTTATGTTGTCCAAAATTTCGTCTGGTGCAAAAAGACCACCATTGTAAGCAAAAATATCGTGTTGCTGTCCTTTGTGCCCTGTGTTCATATACCCGAAGTACTTTTTAAAACGGTTGTACAGAGGAAAATATTCATCATATTTATCTCGCAGGTCAGCCCATTGGTTTAATATGGAACGAATAGAGTTAGGAGGCAACAAGAGTCTATCTTCTGCAAAAAAGATAAACAGAAACCGGTCGAGTAATTTCTGTGTTTTCTTGAATAGGGTTAGTTTGCCGTATTCAGGGTTTTCTTTTTGGATGGCATCAAAAATCTCGTTTCTAAAAGACGCGTAATCTTTGTATAATTTTTTGGTGACGTTTTCCTCTTGTGTTAAAGATTCGTCTTTAATCTTTTTAGGAATGTCTTTTAAAAGATATTCTGATGAAAGACAAAGCCACAGAATATCAAAACGTTCTTTTGAAAGTTGAAATAAATTAAATTCCTCAAAGTCAACTGCGTTGTCTATGTAAAAACGTAACTTTTCAAAGTTGGAAGTAATGACATAATTACAACCAGTTTGGTTGTTTTTATATCCAAATGCTTGTGTTTCTACTTTGCTTAAATCGGTTGTGTTTGTTCCTTTTAGTTCGATTACTGCAAGTGCATTTTCGCCTTTTAGAATTGCTCCATCTGTCTTTTTGGAACCTGTTATATTTTTTAATTCCGTTGTGAGATTAAAGTCAGGCGTTGGGTTTTTGGTGTAGCCTAAAACATTCACAAATAGGTCAATTAAAAATTCGCCTTGGTATTGTTCCTCTTTTGAATTTCGGATGTTTTCTTGAATGGTCGGATTATGGAAATGGCTTATAAATCGCTCGTAAGCTTGATTGACTTTTTCGGACTCCAATCCTTTTAAGTATTTGTTTAGAACAGAGTTTTGAAATAAGCTCATAAAATTTTAATCTTTTCTTTCAAATTTAATATAATTCCGAGCATTGGCAATAAACAGCTCTTTTATTTTTTTGAGCGTTGGAATTTCGCGTTGGCAAAAAAATAAATGTGCTGTTTGAGCGGTTGCTTTTTCTAGCTTGCAGGTAACGGTAAATTGTATGAGTAGTGGCAGATTGCGTGGCACTTACCTGTCAAACCGCTACGTAGTTTGAGCGGGCTACAAACCTTGATATTTGCTACTTTGCCTGCCATTACTTATACAAAATGTTGGCAACAGTTTTATTTCTTAAGGTTCTTCAATCCTTTCATAACATAAAATACCATTTCGGGAATGTTTTTAGTGCTGAATAAAATACTATTTTCAACAGGAGTTAGACCATTATTCTCAGATAAAGTTTCTAATCCATATGTATTTAGATTCTTGATTGCCTCTTCATAATCTACTTTTTTGTAGTAATCCATAAAAGCAGCATAATCTTCATCCTCCATTTGATAATCAGTAGATATTTTAGGCGATTCTTTCCCTTGCAGAGCCTTAATAATCTCTTGAGTAACTCCACCATACGCACCAATTAAATATATTGGTTTTTTATTTTGTAATGCAATAAGAGTTTCTTCCAGAAGACCAGGCATTGCTCCTGAATATCCTTTTGTTTTACCACCAATGATAATACAAGCATCAGTTATTTTATTCAACTCTATTCTCATCTTTGTAAGAGAATCTGCCCAATTGGATTTGTACTCTAAAGTGTCTGGTTTGAAGAATTTTTTGGATATCTCTTTAATACTTTCAGGTGGTTTTACCTTTACTAACTTTACTCTATTCTTTTTCAATTCAAGTTCATCTGCATTAGTAAAGTTTAAATAGATAGGATAGCTTGAGTAATTATAAATATACTGCTTTTTATATTGTGTCTTATCTCGATATTGATACGATAGGTCAGAAAGTATTCTTGTAAAACCATCTTTCCTTAAATCTCCACCGTAGACAAGTTGAGCACCTTGAATAAGTAAATGTCGTGCAAACTCAACCATCGCATCTTGTAAATGCTCAATAGAAAACCCTAAATAACCAATGTCTTCGGATTCCGAAATGGAAATACTGATTTTCTTTTCTTCAAGAAAACCTTTTGAACCTGAGTCTTTTGATGATAAATCCTTTTTAATACTTGCAGATACATCATCCGACACACCACTTATATTCTTTTTCTTCATAGTCATCTCTATACAATTTTAGAAAGCATAATTGGTGTTAGGAATTGAAGATCCTTATCAAACTCATTTAGAAGATCCACTTCTTCAACACCCAATGGAGGATCAGGGTAAACTATCAACCTCTTTTCATTGTCAGTGTTTTTCAGAAGTTCCAAATCAATAAAGTTAAAAAGCTCAGGAGGACTTGATAATATAGAAACGTTATACTTTTTGTCCAATTCAAATAGTTTAATATCTCCTTCGATTTTTTCTCTTGAAAATTTATTATTAAGAACTTGCATTAAGGTTAAATCAATTACATCTTCAAATCTATTGTTCCATTTAATTGTAGGAACATTGCCCATATAAGGAAAGCTTCTCTTTTCTCCTTTTTTTATATCATGCACGATAACTAATGGAGATTTATTTCTTTTGGCAACAATAACTTCAATTCTACACCACTCTCTGTTGGAGTATTCATCTGTGTGGAATACAACAACAGCACTGTTTTTAAGATTATTTTTTATCTGTGTGTCAAAATCATATCCATCTGCTATGTCATATGCATCAAAAAATGTTTTAAGCTTAGAATTGTTCTGAATATAATTTTTGAACTCCAAAGCTATGCTTTCACCATCTAATTTAGCATGACTTATAAAGATTTTTATAGGAGGAGGAACTTCCATATTTGAGTCTTCATGAGATGATTCGACATCTATCATTAAGCGCGATAAATCGTGAAGAATAGCATGTTTCAATAGAGCCCATTTGGTTTCGAAACCATTCTGTTTGTCAAGTTGAATGAATTGACTCTTATTTAACTCACCTTCATTTTGATGATATGCATATTGAGATAACGCAACGGGGAATACTCTGGTTTTGTCATTAACATTTTTAAGAAGTTCAGCAATATAATCACCCCAGTTATCATCATTAAACATTTCATCATCTATTAGAATTATCAATGCATTTCGCTTTGAGTCCTTGAATTCTATTGGAATTGGTAAGGTATCTCCAATAGGGTAAGAACTTCGGTAATAAACTGGTATGCCTATGCCTCTACTAAGTGGATTTGATGAATCACGGCAAAGTAAGTTATAAATACGGTTGGCATATTTTTCTCCATCCTTAAATTTAGGATGCCATATTACATAAGTTTGTAGTGGGCTTTTATATGTCATGAGCATGTATTTCTTTTCATTTGAATCCTTGAATTTGTTCGGTCATCGCTATTGGAAGACCTTTTCTTAAAAGCAAGTTCAATATATTCTTGTAGTTTCTTTCTATCGGTAGTAAAGTCCCTAATTATAGCATAGCCACTTTTTAGGTTATCTGTTAACCTTTGAGGTTGCTCTGAATATGAGTACTTACCTGTTCCATAATCAGGATGACTTGGTAATTTTAAACCTAATAAACCCGCAAAATGGTCTCCGACTTTTAAATTTAGTGCTCCACTTATTTCCCAGTCAATATGTTTTCTACATTTTGTATTTGGTCCAATTAGTATAACAAGTACAGTCGTATCGCTCAAATATCCTTTTTGAATTAGTTGCTTAATATACTCATCACTTACATCCGAATCAATATCTCCGTCTTCTACAGATTTATTTATAATTAAATCACTTGTTAAGTTTTTAAATGCCTCTTTTGAACTTTGGTCATCTTTGTGGTAATAACTGATAAATGTTTTTCTTTTAGTCTGGATTAGTGGAAGACTGGAATCATTCCATTTTAATGCTCCATTCTCTAATCGAATGTTACTTGTCTTATTCCATTTACCCGTCTCATTTAACTGAACTGTACAAAAGGTCTTGTTATTATCAATTTTCTGTATTACCCAATTCCTAGATTTATTAGAGCCTGAAGTTAATGAGTCTCCAGTGTCTTCATGTACAATAAATTCTTCAATTTGTTTACCTGATTCATTCCACTTTATTTGTGAAACACAAAAATCTGCCCATTTATCCATAATTAATGAGTTATATTATGAATTTTACAAACAGCATTATATTTCATCATATCTTGTGGATTATCAATAAGATGATTCCTTGTTGTACGCGCCATGTAAGCATCATCAATCCATTCTCCAAGTTGACTACCTGTTGTCGGATATGACCAATATCTTGCATAACAATCTGAATGGTTTTGATTCCAATTTCTTTGAAATCTTGGAGGTAAATAAGCACTGTTATTCTGGCTGGGTAATACAATTCCCATTAAACCATTGGGTGTATAATCGCCTTGCCTTAGAGACGATTTTATTTCCCAATCAATATACCTTCTGCTATGAGTACAACTCCCAAGTAGAACAATAGTCACAGTTGAATCTTTTAGATATTTAGTTCTGATTTGATTCATTACATAATCTGTATTTGAACTATCAATAAAATCATCATTGTCATTTGCCCCAAGAACATATGGAGTAAAAATTCCTAATGAATTTGCGAAATACGAAATGAAATTATCAACTTCTGTTCTATCACCCTTATAGTGTGATATAAATACTCGTCTTTTTATTCCTGACCATGCCATAATTATATTTTTTAATTATATGTAGGGGTGTTTCTCAATTGTTGCCAACGTGTTTGTGTAAGATTAGTTGCGTGTTTAAGTAACTAATTTAGCAAATAAAAACCGAATAGAATATTCCGCAGGAATATTCGTAAGTAGGCTAGAACTAGCAATTAATTTTACACGTCTTAAGTTTACAATTCACTAAATTTATTATATAATCA
>NZ_ANLA01000018.1 GCF_000348685.1 Xanthomarina gelatinilytica
ACCATAACCTGTCCTGCTGATATTACCCTAAGCAACGATGCTGGTCAATGTGATGCGATTGTAACTTGGACGGCGCCTACCGGTGCTGATAACTGTGCTGGTGCTGTGGTAACCAGTTCGCACAATCCTGGGGATACCTTCCCGATTGGGACAACTACCGTAACCTATACCATTACGGATGCGGCTGGCTTAACAGCTTCTTGTTCCTTTGACGTGACCGTAAACGATACTGAAAATCCAACCATAACCTGTCCTGCTGATATTACGGTAAACAACGATGCTGGGCAATGTGATGCGGTCGTTACCTGGACGGCGCCTACGGGTGCTGACAACTGTGCTGGTGCTGTGGTAACCAGTTCGCACAATCCTGGGGACACCTTCCCGATTGGGACAACTACCGTAACCTATACCATTACGGATGCGGCTGGCTTAACAGCTTCTTGTTCCTTTGACGTGACCGTAAACGATACTGAAAATCCAACCATTGCTTGTCCTGGAGATCAAAATGTAATATTTGATACTAATTGTGAGTTTTCACTACAAGATTATACTGCTTTAACATCCACATCTGATAATTGTGACAATAACATAACCGTAACCCAAAGCCCTGAACCTGGAGCGCTTATTACTGGGGTTGTAACTGTTACTTTAACAGCAACTGACGATGCAAATAATTCTAGCACTTGTACCTTTGATGTTATTCCTTCTGATAATGAAGTTCCTACTGCACAATGTCAATACATTACAGTGGTATTAAGTGCTACTGGCAGTTATACTATTAGTGCATCAGATATAGATAATAGTTCATATGATAATTGTGGCGTGGCTTCAATAAGCGTATCTCCTGATACATTTGATTGTAATGATATAGGTGATAATCAAGTGACATTGACCGTTACCGATGTGAATGGACTTACTTCACAGTGTACTGCAATAGTAACTGTTCAAGATAATACAGCGCCTAACATAACTAACTGTGGCAATATTACCATTGGTCCTTTAACCTTAGATGATGTAACTGGTGAAATAAGTGTAACCCAAGCTCAAATTGATGCCGCTTATACGGCAACTGATGCCTGTGGAATTGCTTCTGCAACGCTATCACAAACCACTTTTGGATGTAATGATATTGGAACAAATAATGATGTTAATTTAACAATAACCGACATAAATGGTAACTCAAGTACTTGCTATGGCATAACGGTTATCATTGAAGCACCAACTATAGATGGTGGAACCATTGAAGGCTATATAGATGTACCTAATCCAGATCCTGCGAGTGACATTATTGAATATTCTTATTGCCTTTATGATGAAAATGGTAATATCACGCAGCAAGATGTTGTTTTTAATTTAACAATTGATCCTGCATTAAATTTTATTGGATGGGAAGTTGCAACTCAAGATCCAAGCACCCAAATATGGAGTTGGACACCTTATTCAATAAATCCATCAAATCCATTACAACTAATTTTACCTGATATTGATGAATCTTTATTGGTAAGAGCTGTCATTCAATCTGGTACTTGTATTGCTTACTCTGCTGAAGCTGTTTTAATAGTTCTGCCTCCTGAAGAACCACCAATTATTATAAATGTTTCCAGTGACAACAGTTGTTCACCACCTGAGTACACTATCGTTGCAGAAAGTTTTTTTGAATATTACGGACAATTCGGAGAAGGAGGCCTCTTCAATCAAGCAAACCTTAATAATTTAGGCTGGCTTGTTGATGGTGTGGCTGTAATGTCTGCTGGTGGAAACAATACTTCACAGTCAACTTGGAGAGAAGTATCTCAATTAACGCCACTTGCAGGCATTTATCATTATCCTCAAGAAGGCTCTAAATTTGGTACTGTATATGGCCCAACCGATTCCGCATTAGAAACACCTATTTTTAATACTGTTGGCATGACTGCTGCAGAAGCTCAAGTAGAATTTTATCAAGCTTTCTTTTTATGTGATGGGGCAAGTGCTGTTATAGAATTATCTTTGGACGGCGGTCAAAATTATTCGGAAACTTTAGCAACCTATACAGGAACTACTGATACAGGCCTTGAAATATTTCGTCCTAGTGGGAATCAGAATAATTGCGATAGTTACAAAATAAGACAAGATGGTTACGAATTCGTTACATTAGATTTATCGTCCTATCTAGGCGAACCTAACTTAAGACTTAGATTCTCTTATTTTGGAATAACTGCAGGGTCTTGTAATGTAACAGTTAACGATGTCGATAATGTTATTCCTAATAACTTACCATGTGGTACTGGTATCACCAAAACAGTATCTAGTTCTTGGGCTATTGATGGCTTAAGAGTCCCTTACGACCCTATTGATACAGAATTAGAATGGACTGATGAAAATGGAAATGTTGTAGCCACTGGTGAAACTGTAACAGTTTCTCCAGTTACTCCAGGAACCCAAGAATATGGGGTCACCGCTTTAGTCGATCAATGCAGAGTAGCAGGAGATGAAGGTACAGAGTTTGTAACACTAGATTATAGTTTAGCATATGCTGGTCAAGATTTCACTCCAACGTCTGACACATGTGGTCAATCAAGTATTGATCTCAAAGCCTATGACAACACTATTAGAGCCAATGAGAATTTAGCATATTGGAACAATATAATGCCTGATAAACCTGGCAGCCCAGGAACTCCATTGTTTACTGCACCTCCTCTTGATGATAATGGTACGCCTGGAGATAATTCGGATGATACTTATCCAACGAATTATCCAGGAACTGGTATGACAGGCTCTTGGAGTTGGACTGCAGTATTACAGGAATGTGCTACTTTTACACCTACCTTTACAAGTAACACAGATCCTAGAGCAACCTTTACCGCGCCACCAGGTGTATATAATTTAACATGGACACTCCAAAATGGCTGTTCTGATACTGTACAAGTAACAATTAACAGTTGCACTAATTTAGATTTTGATGGCATCAATGATTATGTAACTTTTAAAAACAATTATAACTTAAACAGTAATTTTAGTATTGAAGCTTGGATTAAACCAAATGCCATTTCTGGAACTATATTCTCAAGAAAAGATAATACAGTAAGTACTGCTGGTTACGATCTAAGTTTATCAGGTGGAAGTTTAGTATTTAATTTTGGTTCTGGTTCCATTTCAACTGGAAATATTATTAATACAAGCAGATGGTTTCATGTTGCTGTAACTTTTGATGGTTCTTATAAATTATATGTTGATGGCGTACTTAAAAATACCGTTTCAGGTAGTGCCCCTCAAACTACGCCAAATAATATTGAAGCAATTCTTGGAGCCATAGACCAATCCCCACAAGAACAACCTGTTAATTATTATTCAGGATGGATAGACGAATTTAGGGTATGGAATAGAGCTTTAAACCAACAGCATATTCGACAGATGATGAATCAAGAGATTAAAGAGTTAGGTGGTAATGTAGGCGGCGAGGTAATTCCTACTAAAATTTATGGTGTAGATACCAATCAAGATGGTACCGAAGAAGATTTACTGACTTGGGCACATTTAGACGGATATTATCGTATGGCTGTGGATTGTGGTTATTTAACGGCTTATAAAGGAGTAAGTGGTAGACTTCGAAATATTACTTCACAACAAACAGAAAATGCACCTATTCCATACACAACAAAACAAAACGGAGATTGGGACAATATTAACACCTGGTCTGAAAGTGTTTGGCACATACCAAACAGTACAGAGCATGGAACAAAAATAGATTGGAATATTGTAAGAACAGCACACAATATTTCGTCTGGAGATAAAGATATAACCGTTTTAGGTTTACTGGTTGACACCAATGAGTTCAGTATAGAAGATCCAAATACGCCATTAAACGAAAACAATGAGGGACAAATGCTCTGGGTAACAAAATATTTAAAACTCGATGGAAAATTAGATCTTGTAGGAGAATCTCAATTAGTTCAAAAACGCTATAATACCATACAATTTGAAGATAGTGCTTTTGACAACACTAGCACAGGTTACATAGAACGAGACCAACAAGGTACATCAAATCCCTTTAATTACAACTATTGGAGTTCTCCAGTAGCACCAAATAACGCAGCTCTAGATAACAGTAATAGTTATTCTATTGGTAGTGTCTTAAGAGATGGCACCATAACTGTTCAAAACCCTATAAACAGATTTATTGCTTGGACTGGAAACTATACAGCTTCCGCCAGTAATCCTGCTCAAATTAGCAATCGTTGGCTCTATGCTTATATCAATAACCCTTCAAATGATTATTATTCTTGGGAATACATAAGTAATACAGGAACCATTCCAATTGGCTTAGGTTTCACAATGAAAGGTAGCGGTAACGCAACTGCAAATCAAAACTATGTGTTTTTAGGTAAACCAAACAACGGAACCATCTCTTCCCCTATTGGTGCCTTACAACAATCTTTGGTTGGAAACCCATACCCTTCTGCAATAGATTCAAAAGAGTTTATTTTAGACAATGGCCCTTCAGGAACAAATAGTATTACTGGAACTTTATACTTCTGGGAACATTATACCTCTAATGCAACACATATCACCGAACTATATGAAGGTGGCTATGCTGCTTTAAATTTTACAGGTGGTGTTGGAGCTGTACAACATCCAGATTTAATTATCAGCAATAATGGAACAAAAATTCCTGAAAGATATATTCCAGTTGGACAAGGTTTCTTTGTAGAAGCTAGTACAACTAATGCTCAAGTGACATTCAAAAATAGCCAAAGAATTTATAAAACAGAAGCCTACACAACAGATTCTTATGAAGGTTCTGTATTTATTAGAACCTCATCAGATAACAATGAGAATGCTACTGAAGAAATTACAATTAAACGACTCCGACTTGAATTTATTTCTCCTGAAGGAGCACTAAGACCCTTGCTATTGGGTTTTGTTCCAAACGGTACAGCTACAGATGGCGTAGATTGGGCATACGATGGTAAGAATAATGATGAGTCAACCATTAGCGATTTATCTTGGATGATAAGTGATGAGAAATATGTCATTCAAGGTGTTGGTGAATTCGATGTAACTAAACAGTATCCTTTAGGTTTATTCCTTAAATCTAAAGGCAATATAAACATTAGTTTAACTGATTTAGAAAACTTTGAAACACCTATAAATGTATTTATTTATGATAGTTTACTAGATACCTATACACAAATTAACGATACCGATTTTAATTTAGATATGGATGCAGGTGATTACTTAAACAGATTCTACCTAACATTCCAATCTGAAACCTTAACGGTAAATGAAGATGAAATCTTAGATCAATTTTTAATAAACTATTTAAACAATTCAAACGAAATATTTATAAAAGTACCAAACAACATGACTGTTAAACAAGTATTTTTAATTCAAATCCTCGGCCAAACTGTAAATTCATGGGAAATTACTGATGCACATGCTTATCTGTCATTACCTGTAATAAGAATCCCTGTTAAAGGTATAACAGAAGGAACATACATTGTTAAAATTGTAACAAAAGACAATAAAGCTATTAACAAAAAAGTCATTATCATGCAAAACTAAATGGCTTGATGAATCAAACAAATCCCCATAGACTATGTCATGGGGATTTTTTTATGTCTATTTATAAAACAGCAACTGCATAGCTTAAGTATGGCTCAAGTTTAGATGGTGCATGAGAGTGACTAGCCCTAAAAAAACCATACAGATTAATAAATAAATCCTTATAAAATTTTAAAACCATTTCTTAATCCTTAAATGACTATACAGTTATTTTAAAATTTGCCACTTTATAATATGGACTGTGTTAAAGCTCCCCTCTTCAGATGAAGAGGGGTGGACAGACAAAGTCTGGACGGGGAGTTTGATTTTATCATTTAAAAACCAATAAAAAAACGAATTAAAAAGAAGAGACGCTATATACTAAAATCTAGATAAATAGAAGTGACCCGTCCTAAAACAGCCATACAGGTTAATAAATAAATCCTGATATAATTATACAACGCTTTTTCTTAATCCTAAAATGACTATACAGTTATTTTAAAATTTGCCACTTTATAATATGGACTGTGTTATAGCTCCCCTCTTCAGATGAAGAGGGGTGGACAGACAAAGTCTGGACGGGGAGTTTGATTTTATCATTTAAAAACCAATAAAAAAACGAATTCAAAAGAAGAGACGCTATATACTAAAATCTAAATAAATAGAAGTTTCTTATAGCTTTCCTATGGCTTTCCCATGGCTTTCCTATGGCTTTCCTATGGCTTTCCTATGGATACTCCATGGATAGTGTATGGATAGTGTATGAAGCCCAGCGTTTTTTCCTACAAAAATCAATTTTTTGAAGTTTCAAAGCTCAAAATTTATAAAATATCATGTATTTCATCGATTTTTTTAGTATTTCGTAGATTAATTTCAATATTTTACTATATTAGCTATCCCAAATCATATCCATTCATTTAAACCCAAATAAAATGAATAAATTAACCTACTTATGCCTCATGGTGTTGCTTTGTAGCTTTTCTGCAAATGCGACATCACATTCAACAAATACTACAGAATCTTATGCTTTTAACGACATACAACGTGTAAGAATAGATTTTACCATGCCAAATGGCTATGTGCGTCATTTACTTTTAGCCTTTACCCCAAATAATGCTGCAACCGATGGTGTGGATTATGGTTATGACGCTTTAAACATCGATAATTTTCCAGATGATTTAAATTGGATGATTGAACATCAGCGTTATGTGATTCAAGGGGTTGGCGCCTTTAACGATACCAAACAGTATCCCTTAGGCATGTTTATCACAAACCCTGGAGAGATTGCCATAGCTTTGGATACTTTGGAAAATTTTGATACTGATATCAATGTTTTCCTATATGATGCTTTACACAACACCTACACTTTGTTAAATGAAATTGATTTTCAAGAAACCGTTACTGCCGGAACTCACTTGGATCGTTATTTCATCGCTTTTAAAAATAACACAAACGGAAGTATCATTAACCAAGCAACTACCTTGCTTTCCATTGAGGACATGGCAACCCAGGAAACATCTATTTCTTTTTTAAGACAATCTAAAGAGATTTATATATATTCCAACCAAAACATTGACAAATTAGAAGTATATAATTTATTGGGAAAACGTATTTTTAGCCAAGAAGGTATTCACTTAAAAACATTAAGGTTACCAAGCCATTTCACCAACGAAAAGTATGGCATCGTGAGAGTGTACACCCAACAAAGTGCCACAAATAAAAAACTGATCCTGAACTAACTCTAAAGATACCCAAATTGGTATGTAACTGCATTTTAAAAAGGATAATCCTATTTGGATTATCCTTTTTTTTTGTTCAAGAACGATTTTCTTTAAAATAAACACAAAAGATAGGATTGCTTGTTTATATGGTTTTGTGTTGCCAAGACTGACCAATATCATTGATATAACAATTGCTTACTACTACTTTTGAACTCATATTGGACAGTTTTAAAACAACCAACCCTAATAAACTTCAATTTTCATGGAATTTAGACCATTAACTGCTTTATCGGTACATTTAGAAAGTTTAATAAAAGGACGTTTATGGCTTCAGGTAATTGTTGGCTTACTTTTTGGTGCTGCACTTGGACTGTTATTAAACCCTTCCACTGGGTTGGTCTCTGAACGTGTAGGTTCTTGGTTGGCAAATTGGCTGGAGTTACCAGGACAAATCTTTATGCGATTGATACAAATGGTAATGATTCCATTGATATTTGCCTCCATTATTTCGGGGATTGTAAGCAACACCTCAGACAATTTAAAAACTTTTGGCCTACGCTTATTTCTGTATTTCGTTTTTACAACTACAGTGGCCATAATCATTGGGCTTTCCTTAACGCTTCTCATGAAACCTGGAGAATATGTACTGTCCCTAGGCGGTTTTCCCGAAAGTAACGAAAAACAGATCCTCCCAACTGAACAGGCAAATCTTATAGATAATATTCCCATGGCCATTTCCAATCTCATTCCCAACAATCCGTTGGAATCTATTTTAATGGGTGAAATGCTGGGAGTGGTTATTTTTACCATCATCATTGGGATAGCCATCACCCAACTTAAGGATGTAACTGCGCAACCTATCATCCGGTTTACGGAAGCCATTCAAAAAATATGCATGATAGTTGTTTCCTGGGCCATGAAATTGGTTCCTTATGCTGTATTTGGGCTTATGGGAGCATTATTGTCCAGAATCGGCATCGGAATTTTTCTCGGACTTGGTTATTATATGTCGGTTGTGATTATTGGCTTACTTATTTTAATGTCCTTTTACCTCCTATTGGTCTTATTTGTTGGTAAAAAAAATCCGTTTAAATTCTTAAAAGCCATTAAAGAACCTCAATTATTGGCGTTTTCTACCGCCAGCTCAGCTGCAGTCATGCCTGTATCCATGAAAACTGCTGAAGAAAACCTTAAAATCCCTTCAAACATCAGCGATTTCGTCATTCCTATTGGTGCTACCATCAATATGGATGGAACTGCCCTATTCCAATGTGTAACTACCTTGTTTATGGCCCAAGCTTATGGTATAGAACTTTCATTAATAAATTTAATATTGATGACTGCTACAGTTATTGCAGCGTCCATAGGAACACCTGCCATACCTGGTGGTGGTGTCATTATATTGGCCACAGTCCTGCAAAGTGCTGGTATTCCTGCTGATGGATTGATAGTGATTATTGGTATCGATCGTATTTTAGGGATGTTTAGAACTGTTGTAAACGTAACTGGAGACCTAACAGCTTGTCTGGTTTTTAACAGGTTCTATGGAAACATCAAGCCTCTGGATACCATGGACCCTAAATTACAACCCTTGGCAAGCACTTAAGGAGAGGGTTTAAAATGTGTTTTAAATTAATTTCCAAGACTTGTGGACGAAAGGACTGTAAAAATGATGTTACCATTAAAACCAAGCCATCATAAGCTTAATTAATTTTAATGGAACTGGTTATTTTCAACATGTTTCTACTTATGGCATAAAGCCATTGAAGCTGCTCCCAAACCAAATGGAATTCTTGATATTGTCTTTCCAAATGCTTATCTTTTGGATTTAAAAAAATCATATCGTTTATAAGTTGTTCATTTTCAGAAAGTGCTTTTTGTACCAAGTGAGCAAGTTCTTCAGGAACCTCCTTTTGTAATGTTTTTAATACCAGGCTTAAATAATTATCTATTTTATGGGTAGCTTCCTTAAACATCTCTGATGCTTCGGTTGTTGGATGGTTTTGAATGTAGGTACTCAAGGAAGCCAAAGACGACAAAAACGTATGGTTCAATTCTACCAACTCATAAATTTTATCCAAATGTTTTTGTTTAGATTTTGGTTCTTGAGCCATTCGTTGAAAAGCTGAATTTAAATTGGACGTTTCCAAAAAAGCTGTTTTCCTGGCTACTTTATAACTGGTTGGAACCTGACCTTTTTGTTCATAATACAAGCCTATCTCATTTAAAAAATCCTTGTTTGCCTGGACACTCATTTCAATAGTTTCATGGATATCTAGAAAACTCCATGCTGGCCACAAAAACAACATTGCAACATAGGATAATGCTGCTCCCAAAACCGTATCTATAATTCGGTATTGAATAACTGTTGAAATATCAGGCTCTATAATCCCGTAAATAAAAACCACACTCAAGGTTATAAACGTTGCAGAAGCTTTGTAATTCCTTTGAACCATGGAAAAAGCAATGATTAAAGACCCTATTCCCAACACAGCATAGAGATATGGATTTTGAATAAGTAAAACCATTCCTGCAGCCACAGCGCCTCCTATTAGGGTTCCAATTATCCTGTCTTTGGAACGAACTTTGGTAAGTCCGTAACTAGGACGCATAATCACGATAATGGTCAAAAGTATCCAATACGGATTTTGAAAAGCGAAAACATGACCCAATATGTAACCCAAAACTACAGTGACAGCCAATCGCAAGGAATGTTTAAAGATATTGGACTTAAAACTCAAGTTCCTTAACAGGATATTCAAACTGTAATCTTGAGATACAATAAAACGCTTGGATTCATTGGAATCTATAAAGTCTTTGGTATCCATATTTGGATTGCCTAAAAGCCATTTTATCCGTTTGATTTTTAAGAATTGCCTTTTTTGATATTCCAAATAGTTTTGAAGTATTAAAAAGCCCTCATAATCTGACTTGTTATTGGAGTTTTTTAGGGCTTCCACTTCTTGTTCCAACCTCTCTAGGTACAAAATCAATTGTTTATTGTTAGGTAATTGCCTTTTATTGTACCTTGTTTTTGAAATAGACTTTAATTGCTTGGCAACTTCAAAAATAAAATCCTGGAAACTTTTAACATAGTTAGGATGATACTTTAAAAACACATCCATTTTATCATAGTTTACCGGATTTGCAATGGCAGCTTCCAATATTTCTACAAGCTGAACAAAAACCAATAATCGCTTCCCTTTATAATGCGATAGCCCTGATTTTTTTCTGGACTGAATTAAAATCTCCCGTAATGTAGCATGTCGTTCTACCAGTTCGGCCTGTAAATCCAACAGCTTGGCCTGTAATTCGTCCCTGTTAGGCTGAGGACCAACCAGTTTGCCTCTGGTTTCAAGAAATGCTGCTGTAAGAAGAAAGGTCTCTGCCAAAATCTCTTCGGTGTGCGCTTTCGGATTGATAAAATACCAGATCACCACCAACAACAAATACCACAGCCCACCTAAGCCAATTAAAAATGCATATTCATACATTTCCAAGGTCTCGCTTATATGGGCAAAACTCAATACCAAAGCCAACAAACCAGAAAAACTGATCAACGAAGCCCTAAATCCATACACTGAAATAAAAGCAATGCTAAAAGTTAAAAATCCAAGCACAGGTATTATCAACCATGTTTGGTAATGTAGGTAGCCTCCCAAAAAACTCACTATCATAATCAATAAAGCCGAAAGCAAAATACCGTTTATTTTGTGTGTCAATTTTCCACTAACATGACTTGGAGAACACCAAAAAGCACCAAAACCAATGGCCAAACCTATTTCCAATTGATTGAAAACCAAACCAAAAACTATAGGCAATGTAATGGCTATCCCAATAAGAACAGCTTTTGAGAAATCGTTGCTTTTTAAAAACTGGAAGAGTTCTTTAATGTTTGTTGAAATAATTTGACTGATTGGCTCCAAAGTAATTTATTAAGCCTCAAAGGTACAATTTAGCAACCAAACTGAACACTTTTTACAGTTCATATACCTTTAGGGATTATCTGAACAAAAGCATAAAAAAGTGAGTTTAATCGCAATCATGACTTGTGTTTTTATGTACTTTAGCATGACACAATAATACAAATGGCATGTTTAGACATCAAGGAAAAAGCAGAACATTAAAACACAATATCCATCTGGCAACGATTTTGTCTTTTGTTGCTGGTTTGGTTAATGTTACTGGCTTTTTATCTTTTAAACAGCTTACAACAAACGTAACAGGGCACTTTGCCCTTTTTGTTAACGATGTGTCCCATTTCGAATTCTGGAAAGGCACCATATACTTTTTATATATCTTTTCATTTTTATTTGGTTCGTTCACCTCGGCTTTTTTGTTGGAAAAATTTAACGAGACCAAAAAACTGAATGTTTTTGCGCTTCCAACCCTCATGGAATCCCTTATTTTGATAAGCATAGCCCTTTTAAGTCATGTTACTGGCTTACTAAATCCAGATCTAGTGGTTTGCATGTTGTTATTTTCCATGGGACTGCAAAATTCTTATGTAACAAAAATTTCAAATGCTGTGGTTAGAACCACGCATTTAACCGGATTGTTTACAGATTTGGGCATAGAGCTGTCACAATTACTTTTTCCTATAACAAAACTAAAAAGAAACAGTATTAAAGCTACCATTAAATTACGAGTGTACATAATTGGATTTTTCTTTTTAGGAGGCTTGGCAGGTGGCTTTTTCTTCTCTACAATGAATTTAAAATTGAATACCTTACTCATTGGAGCCGCCATTCTTTTACTGAGCCTGTTTTACGACGATTTTAGGTTTTGGTATTTAACCTCTAAAAGAAGGCATGTTAAAAAACAGCACTGTCAAAAAGGGCCTCCTAAGCAAGCGAAAAAAATTAAATAAAATATTGACTGAGGTTTCTTGCTTTTATACTTTAGGTATTTGTAAATTTACTTAAGTTTTTAAACCCAATATTTTAATATCTTATCCAGTATGAACAGTAACAGATCCTATGGCATTGGTGGTAGTACAGCCGAAACAGAACTTTCCAAATTAAGTGAACCAAGCGTTAAGCCTGCACCTATTAATTCCTTAGAATTTCAAAACAGATTGGATAAAGCCTGTCACGCGCTAAAGACAAAAGGCCTAGATGCCTTGTACATTAATGCTGGAACCAATTTGTATTATTTTACTAACACCACATGGAATCCATCAGAACGTATGGTTGGTGCCTTACTTTTTGCTAACGGACAACTAAAATACATTGTTCCAGAATTTGAAATTGGGACTTTTAACGATTATAAAGGCATGGATGGGGAACTTATTGCTTGGGCAGAGCATGAGTCTCCAGTTCAAAAAATATCAGAACATGTTACAGAAGGCATACGATTGGCTGTTGATGATTCAACAGCATTTACAATGGTTTCCCGTTTTCAAGAGCATAAAAAATTTAGAATTAGCAGTGCCGAAGAGTTTATTAGGAACATTAGAATGCTTAAAAGTGAAGCTGAAATTGCGCAAATTCAATATGCCATGGATTTAACCATGCAAGTGCACCAAGCCACAGCTAGGATTTTATCTCCTGGTATCAGGACTACCGAAGTAGAGGATTTTATCCATAAAGCCCATCAAAAATTAGGTGTTGCCAGTGGATCTTACTTCTGTATTGTGTTGTTTGGCAAGGATTCCAGTTTTCCCCATGGCGTAAAAACCCCAAAACCTCTTGAAGAAAACGATATGGTTTTGGTAGATACAGGAGCCAGATACAATGGCTACCTTTCAGACATTACCAGGACCTATATTTATGGCGATGCCACACAGAAGCAACAAAACATTTGGGCTAAGGAAAAGGCTGCACAGTTAGCGGCCTTTAAGGCTGCTCAATTAGGCAATCCTTGTGGGTATATTGATGACCAAGTGCGCGTTCAATTGGAAAAAGACGGACTAGGTCCAGATTATGCGCTTCCAGGTTTACCACACAGAACAGGGCATGGCATAGGATTGGATATTCATGAACATCCTTATATCTTGAGAGGAAACGATATTTTGCTCCAAACAGGCATGACTTTTAGCATTGAGCCCATGATAGTGGTTCCTGATGAATTTGGAGTGCGATTGGAAGACCATATTTACATGACCAATAAAGGTCCTAAATGGTTTACTCAACCAGCACATAGTATTGAGAACCCTTTTGGTGTTTAAAAAAAAACAAAGTAGTCTCTTTAGTGTTGGCATTTTATTTAGAAACCAAATCCCAAACCAAATGCTACCCGAACACCATCAGTAGAATGAAAGGCTCCAATATTTGCAGACAAGACCTCTATGGCATTAATAAAGAAACCTCCTCCATAGGTATTATGCCATTTTTTTGAACTGTCATTTTCCAGCCAAACCCTACCATAGTCAAAACTCCCATATATTCCCATTCTTATGGGAATGACAGGTGTTTTGATACGACTGAAACTATAACGTAAATCGGTGTTTTGGTAAAGGGAGTTTTTTGCTGTAAAACGTTGGTTCCTAAAACCACGAAGACCATCTTCCCCTCCTATGGATGCTGCCTGATAAAATTCATATCCATTTCCAAAATTAATATGGGTTTTTACTTTTGATGCCAAAACCAAACGGCCTGAAGGGTTCAATTTTCTTGCTATTCCCAACTCTGTAATAAGATAACCAAAGTTGCGATTGCTCACTTCCAAATTATCTTTAAAACCTGCTTCCAAAGAAAAGAGCAATCCATTGGTTGGGTAGGCCTTACTATCGGAATTGGAATAATCAAATCTGGCATTAAGCCCTATAAAGTGCTCTTCATCAAACAAATATTCCGGAAGTATATCAGTATTGGATACATAGCGGTTATCTGCATCATGGATTTCATTCACTTCATAACTCAATCCAAATTGAATGATGCTTCCTCGTTTGGAATTCCAGATCAATTGTGGACTAATGGTAAACATTCTGGTTTTAACACGATTGTAATCCATTCCAAATTCTTCATCAAAATTTTTGGTTTCATTTCCATAACCAAAGAAATTAATGCTGTAATTTGGACTCTGAAAGTGTGATTGTAAGCCAAAATTCAAATTACCAACCACATTGGCAAACTCGCCTTTGTAATTTAACTCATAACCATGGGTTGCAAAATAATAGGCTCCTTTTATTTGGTGCTGCGATGTAAACGGATTGCGTTCAAATCCGTAAACTGTATAAGTATTGATGAACCCAAGTTTTAGTCCATCGTCTGGGTTGGCTCCCAAAAGAGGCAAAATTTGATTGGTGTTGTTCCTTATTTTTCTATAATCAAATACATTGGTGTTATAATCATCTGTTAATTTAATTCTAGCTTTTGTTGCTTGGGATAAATTGTTGTTTTTCGATTTGTAATCGTATATCACAATGTTTTTACCATGTGTTACTTTATAATCGTCGTTGTTTTGTCCCCCAATCAGACGAATTTTAATTTTGGACACCTGTCCTTGCACGTCAAAACTATCATCATCATCCAAACCGTAAATCCAAATTTCCTTGGTTGCATTTGCTTGGTAGATTTTATGATGAAATCGGTCCTTAATGGTGTCGTCCTTTTTTCGATACATGGACACTTCCACAGTTCCTTTATCCAATGCTTTTACAAGAATATAATCATCTTTATTGGTGGCTGTTAAAACAGCATGTTTGCGAATAAGTTTAAGGTACCTATCAGCTATTTGTTGTAGGTTTTTACGTCTTTGCTTTAAAATGCCTTTAATGGTTACAAGGGTATTGGCATCTACTTCCTTTGGCATGGAATTAAAAGCCTCATCAATGACCTCATCTGTTATTTGGGATTGAATTGCCTGTACTTGCTCATCCCAATCAGATGAATTGGAATTTGTTATAAATGCAACATCCAAAGGAAACACAGACACATTAAAGCCTTTCACATCTTTTAAATCTGGTTCGTATTTCCTAAACTTTCTGGCTGCTGGAATAAGTGCCACGCCTGCTCCAAACAAAAATCCATCGGACATTTTAGAAAAAGCCAAATCCCTATCCCGAGGCAAAGGCTTATAAACTGTTTTATTGTCTTCCTCAAAAACCATCCAACGCCATTGGTCTTGATGTCTGTCGGCATCTCCTATGAGCATATCAAACAAACGCGCTTTTATAAATTCTTGTTCATCGATCACCTTGGATTCGTCACTAAGCACCTCTGCCAGCATATCGACGGTATTTACTATCTCTCCCGTAAAATTCCCAGTGGCCAATTCTAAATGCCCATCAGAAGCATGTTCTTCTAAAAGATACAGCTCGTCTCCAAAATCCTCATTATACAAACCTAAAGCATCCTGCTTGGGGATGTAGTACAGTTTAGGGTTTAAATGCGATAAATTAATGGCATCTGATAAGGTGGCTAGTGTAAAAGGCGCGTAAGGGTGTGCTCCTGTAAAAACATCTTCTATCAAACCTTCGGAAGCTGTATTTTTAAATTGTCCTTCAACATATTGATCTTTAAATATAGCGGCTTGCAAAAATTGATCTGCTTGTTTTTTCATGGCACGCATCACATAACGTTTTCCATCTGATGCCTGCAAATGCAAGGTTTTGGACTGTGTACCTCCTCCTTTTCTAATAGGTTTTAATCCACCCATCAACGTATCTAAATAAACCACTTTTGCCGAAATAGCTTGGCTGTAATCCGCTCGATACCTTTCTCCCCAAAGAAATTTATAGAAGCCTGATTTATCGGTTTCGTTTAACGAATAAATGGAAGCACTAATGGAATCCAAATCAATTTTTGGATAAGTGGTTTTACCTATGGTTTTGGGTTTTATAATTTGTTTGTAGAACTCGACTTGTTGGGTGTTTGAATTTACAAACTGTACATCTACTGCCTTTTCTTTGCTAATATTCAACAAGGCATAACCTGGAACTGCATGTCCATAATTATTGGAATTACGCATTCTAACGGGTGTTGTTTTAGAACCAGCACCACTTATTACCTGAACCACATTATCAAATTCCAGGTATTGTAAGCTATGTTCATGCCCTGAAAGGAAAATAACCTGTTCGTTTTGTTGAGCTACAGCTATGAGATTTTTTCTTAATTCGTTATAAAACTGATTTGACAAATCGGCATTGACAATACCACTTGTGGATCTAATTACATTTTTTATGGTCCCTAAAATAGGTACAGGACTCAAGTGCTCCTTAGCATCATACCTTCCATTGTGAGGGCCTTCGCTATGCATGGGATGATGAATGGCTACCAAAGTAATTTTTCCTCGGGCCTTTTTTATTTCGCTTCTAAATTCGTCCAGAAAATCTTCCCTGGTTTTTATGTCGCAATCTTCATTCATGGTAGGATGCCTATTCCAATTGGTAATGTACCAATGAGAATCCACTATCAGCAAAACGGTATCTTCGTTTAATTTTACTTTTTCAATAGGACAGCCATTTTCCGGTTGAAACGTGTTTTTGCCCAAAGCCTCTTCCACCATTTTTTCTTGTAGTTTTAAACCTTTTAATCCACTGTACCAATCGTGGTTTCCTGGAATAAAATACACCTGACCAGGAAAGGTTTTGGCAACATGTAATTGAAGGTTTAAGGCTGTTTTGGCATCTTGAATCGCTTTGTCTCCTTCTAAGGGAATGCCTTTTGGATAAATATTATCCCCCAAAAATAAAAGCAAGTCGTTTTTGTCTGCTTGATTAAATTGCTTTTCAAGACTGGTTAAGGCTTTAGGAGCCGTTCCGTCTGGGTTTGGCATTCCTGCATCTCCTATTAAAAAAACATTGGTGGTTTCTTGATCTATACCAACAAGTTGGTTTTGCTTGACATTAGGGTTATATGGCTTGTAGGTAGCACAACTGCTAACAATCCATCCCATTAACAGTAAACTTCCAAAAATGCTTTTTGTCATAGTTGATACTTGCTTTTAAACCGTTTCTATATCCTCTAAGGTGAAGATACTGGATACTTTTTGTAAGTCTTTATTTAAATCCACGCGAATGGCCTTGAGACCACTGGCTCCTTGAAGTTCTTCCAGTTCCACGATTTCCATATGTTTACCAACATAGTTTTTGGCTTGCAGGAATTGAAAATAGGCTACATATTCACGTTCTATAGCTGTACTTGAATAAACCACACACAGTTTATGAGGTTGGGTTAAACGTTCGTTGGTGTTTTTAATATGCGCTTTATCTATACGCTTTTTTATCATTTCATAACGCACATTATAGGCGCCATCCACATCAAATTGTTTTTCGTCAATTCGGTAACGAATCGTTATGGGAACATCATAAGCCAATATCAAAGAAGCAACTTCCAGTTGTAGGGGAAATTCTTTTTGTTTTTCATAATACATGGCTTCCATCTCGCAAGTTACCTGAAGCTGCCATAAACGCAAATTGTACAGAACCGTTGGATGATATTTTAAATGTTTGGTAATGGATTGCCCAACATATAAATTGTGCTCGATGCCATCTGTATTGAATTTTTCAAAATAATGTGGAAAAATCTCTTGAGCTTTTGCTTGTTGTTTTTCCAAGAATGCCGACAAAGCCTTATTGCCCATGTTAATGGTCTCATCGTAGGCCTTTCTGGCGTCGTAAAGGCTATTGGTAGTCTTGTCTATAGCTTGAAGAAACGCCATTAAATCCTTTTTATTTTTGGATTGACTTTGAAAATGTTCAAACAAAGGTATGAGTTGTTTTTGAAAAAACTGATTGATTTCCTGTTCTGAATTGGTATGGAAATGTTCCTTTATTTCAAATAAATAATTGTCTATTTGAAAAATCAATTGCTCGTAAAACGGCAAATTAATATTGGTTCTATCTATAAGGATCTGTTTGCTTACTTCCAATTGTTTGGTTAAATCCAATTGGATTGCCTCGTTTCTGGCATGCGATGAACTCACCACATCCACTTGACCAAATAGGGGAATGACATCTTTAAATACAATTTCATGAAAAACCGGATTTTCCCCAAAGTTTCTTTCCTGAATATACTGTCTGGCTTCTTCCTCAAAACGCCATTGAACTGATGGATGAATGGCTGTACATTCTTGTTGTATTACAGCACTAATTTCGTTTTGATATTCTGAAAACGTGCGTCTGGAATAACTTAAAATAAATGGCATAATGGTATCTAACTTTACCATGTTAATGGCATTTAACTGGTTTGGCTTAAATGCTGCCAATTCCACAATAAAACCCAATTCCCCATTAATGGGAATAGGAATTAAAGCCACACTTTTCAAGCCTCTTTCCAATAAAATTTTACTTAACCTGTTCCCTTTGGTTTGTTTGTGATAGGTTTCAACATTTGCAATAATGGACGGTTTACAGTCTTTAAACAATTCGTTGTTGATATGGGAGCAGGCGTATTTTCCAACAGACATATGTTCATCTGGCAATAGGGTAAGCATATCAAAATTCTTGTCAAAAGGTGGCGTAATCATGTTTTCTAACACGCTATAACTTCCAACTTGTAAATCTGGAATATTGAAGATGCGCCTAATGTCCTGAAGAAGGTGTTGAAAACTTTCTGTGTTGGGTTCAATTAAGTGCGTTTTAAAATCGTCTATTCGTTCATCTAAAGAGGTGTCAATGAGCGTAACCAATCCAAAACCTTCAATGGTCCAAGAGTTTTTGGGGAAATACTTTTCCCAAATTTCAAATTTATCGGCATGGCTCAATAATTCATCCAATATGTCTGGAGTAATGTCTATGGCGTTCTTGTTGGGATAGATATCAATAAAATCGGCATTAAAAACAACACGATAGCGCTTTCTGTCTCCATTTTTATCTATAACAGACAAGGTTTTTGGTCTTTCAAAATCTACTTGATATTTGTAATACACATTAAGTATAATGGCATAGATAAACAAATCGAAAGAGTCTTCATAGTCCTTGTACAGATCATGAAAAATATTGTTGTCTGTTTTTGCATTGTTAATGATATTTTGCAGTCTGGTGCTGCAATAAATCACATCGTTGGTATAGGGTGTTACAGCTGCTTTTATTTCGTTTTGCGTTAAAGCTGTTGGAAATATAAACGACATGACTTGATCTAGTATGTCTTTGTGTTTAAAAAAATCTTCTTTTGAGTCTGTGCCTAACGTTAAAACAGGATGTGCATCAAACAATTCCAAAGCTTGTTTAGCTTGAGTTTGCACACTGGAGTTGTTGGAGGAACTTATCAAGTCTTCAAACTTTTCCTTCAACAAACGCAAAGACATAATAACTTTAAAAGGTCCTGTATTTTTTATTCTCATTAGCCTGTTTGTATTTTGTGTTACACAGAAAAATATACATAATAACTATAAATAAATGCTGCTGCCGAAATAATGATCCCAAACATAAAAACGGTATAGGTAATCCGTAACAACTTATATTTTCTGTTAAGTACGAGACCTAAATAATACAAATCCTTAGTAAGCGAATTGTATAAGGTTTCTTCGTTTTCCATTAAATAGTCGATTCCCCATTCAAAATCTTGCAAACTCATTTTTTGAAAGTTCCCAAAAAATAGAATGTTGGTTTTCTTTTCTTTGATCATCTCCTTGGTGATGGCCACATTGGATATTTTTGGTCGTGTGGACAAAACGGACAATACCACTGAAGCTACGCTAAACAACATTAATATTAAAGTTGGATATACTAAAAATAAATTAGACGGACTATCCAGTTTTGGGATTAAGTTGGACAGGGCAACCGAAATAATAATGGCATTTACCGATAGTAAAATATTGGCTTTGGTATCGGCAATGGCACTTAGTTCTATATGGTTTTTTAATTGAACCCGAAACATGGTCTCTATACCTCTACCAAATCTTGAACTTTTATCTTTTTTCTTTTCTTTGGCCAACAGTTTATCTATTTTTTTCTGAACTTCCAATTGGTTGATCTCTTTTTTAGGTTGCCACAATTGTTTTGCAGAATTGGAATAAAACGAGTGGTTTTTAAGAAACACCAAATTTTGTTGCAACCATTCTATTTCAGAAATATGCTTATGGTTTTTGGCATTTATTTCTTTCATTAAATTACCCGAAATCTCTATAAAATTTTCTGAAGCGATATGACCACAATCGGCATCTTTAATAATTGCTTCTAATTTATGTTTGGGCTTAAACTCACTTTTAGTGGCCAAAATCAATTGTTCCACTAGGCTTAACAAGTCTTCAGGCACCTCTTGTTGCTTTAAAAAAGAAATGGCTATTGTTACACTCTCTTCTTCGTGACCTTGATCTGTATAGATATAGCCTACATCATGAAACCAAGCTGCAAGCTTTAAAGCCATGGTTTCTTGTTCTGTACAAGCTTCCAGGCTTGCCAATTCTTCAATATTGGCTACCACACGTCTGGTATGAATGGCATTATGGTAATAATTTGTAGCTGCCAGCTGTTTGTTTAACAGGTCTACGACGTAGGTTTCCACTTGGAGTAATAGCGCTTCTTTCATATTACAAATTTACAAGGTTTGGTATTTAAAAACACAATGTCTGTCATCTTTTAAGGTTTTATTTGACAAAGCGTTCCCTAAAATACTATAAATAGGAATGATATAAAATAACAGTCCAAATTTGTTTTTCTGTGCATCAAACTTATTAGACGAAACAAACTCTGAAAACTTATGATAATTTAAAAATAACAGTAAAAAAAAAGAACTCTTACAAGTCCTTTTTTTTCTGTAATTGATTGTTAATTAATGAACCTCTGCTTTTATTTCACCTGACTGGTTCATCATCATGCTGTGATCGTATTTACAACAGTCTGGTAGATTTTTGTAGGCTTCTTCACTTCCAGTAACCTTTTCGGTATCATAACCAGATGCAGCTATGGCATGGTGAATAGCCATAACATCGGTTTTGGTGTCATCAAAAGACACATCTATTTTCTTTTTATCCACATCCCAAGTGGCTTTGGCAACTCCTTCAACGCCATTGGCAGCTTTTTCTATGGTTTTTTTGCACATGCCACAATTTCCCCTTACACCAAAAGATACATCTGTAAATGCCATGTCTTTACTCATTTCGGTGCTTGGTGTTGTTGTTTCTTGTTTCGCTTCATTTTTACAGGCCGTTACACCTAATACCGCAATTACAGCGACACTTAAAATTGCTTTTTTACTCACGTTGATTGCATTATTGTTTTTGTGTTCCTGGTTTTTGTTTAAAAAATTCATTGTTTTAAAATTTAATTGTTATTATTTGTCTTTACTTAATCTATTACTTGTTTGACTTCGCCACAGGTGAGCATGGCTTCACCAAAATAAGGATTGATTACCTTTTTTTCTTTGCTTAACCAATACGCACCTTGGTTGTTATCTGCCATAGGACAAAATTGAAGATAGGCCGTTTCATTGATGCCAAATACTTCCAGGGCTTTTGTTAATTTTGCTGATAACTGTTTAAAGAAGTCTCTTTGTGAAGGTATGCTTGAAGCTTTAGAAATTGAAACAGCCGATGTTCTCAAGTCGTTTTCCAATGCCATCCATTGCTTGTGTGCTTCACCCTTTAAAAGTTCCATATCTATTTCAGATAAATGGCTTAGGAAATTATTTGAAGCTGTTACAACACGTTTGGAATCTTCCTTAACCAAAGCATCTTTTAAAGCAATATAATCATTAAAAACAAGACTTAATTGTGCTTGAAAGTCCCCTGACACTTCCATACGTTCATGTATATTAACCTGTTTGCTGTCTGTATTGGAAGCATGGTCTCCCGAATGTTCTTGGTGACCTGTCATTGTTTTGTTTCCCTCCTTATTCATCATGGATTTTTTACCTTGCAATTGTGCTGCAGCATCCACAGTAAAAGTTCCATGAGTCACTATCTCATTTCCAACAAACACGCCATCCACAACTTCATAAGTGTCTCCTATTTTATTACCTAAAACCACTTCCTGCATTTCAAAAACAGGTTGGTTTGGCTGGGTTTTTAAATACACTACAGATCGTTTACCAGTCCATAACACAGCAGATGCAGGAATTGTCAATACATCCTCATTTTTCTTTAAACCACCTTCAATGCTGGCAGTAACAAACATGCCTGGTTTAAATTTAAGATCCTTATTATCTAGTACCACACGGAGAGTTACGGTTCTTGTCTGGGTATTTAATACTGGGTTTATAAAATCTACTGTTCCTGTGAATTCTTTATTGGGATAGGCTTTGGCAGTAACAATTACCTGCTGTCCTCTTTTTAATAAATCAATCTGATTTTCATACACATCAAAATTGGCCCATACCGAATTGAGGTTGGCTATCTTTAAAAGAGGTTCTCCTTGTTTAACATAATCGCCTTGTGCCACCAATTTTTCAGTAACCGTTCCAGAAACAGTAGCATAAACAGACACGTTTTCTTGTACTTTACCAGTGGTTTCAATGTGATTGATTTGACTTTCAGATAGTTTCCATAATTTCAACTTATTCCTAACTGCTTGATATAATTCGGGTTGTGAATTTTTTATTGACGCTGCTGTTATCAATTCTTGTTGTGCTGCATACAGTTCTGGTGAATAAATGCTTGCCAATAACTGACCTTTAGAAACCGTTTCGCCTGTAGCGCTCACGTACAATTGTTCTATTCTACCTGAAACATAACTTACCTGAACGGCATTGGCCTTTTCATTTTCAGCAATTTTACCTGATAATGTCAAAACATTACCTTCTACGTTGCCTTTACCAATAATACTGGTTTGAATATTGGCCAAGGCCATGGCATTATCTGTTAACTTAAACTGGTTTGCCAACAAACCATCACTTCCTGTTTCGGCAGGAATTAAATCCATACCACAAATAGGGCAATCACCTGGTTCTGGCTGCATAATTTGTGGATGCATGGAACAGGTCCACATTTGATTGGTTTCTGCAACAGCTTCGTGATTATGGTCTGTTTCATTTTTTGAAGAACCACCAAATAATACCCAACCCAAAAGTATGCCTGCCGCTAGCAAACCTATGTATATAACTATTTTATTATTTTTCATTTTCCAATCGTTTAATCATGGCTTTCATTTGCTCAATTTCCTTACGTTGTGCTTCAATAATTTCATTAGCCAACTTCTTCACCTCTGGGTCTTGAATTGCTGCTCGTTCACTGGTTAAAATAGCAATGGAATGATGTGGTATCATGGCTTTCATCCAAAGGACATCTCCAATTATTGGCGCTTGCATCCTTACCAATCCCAATGCACTTATAAATAGTATGAAACTACCTGCCAATATGGCGAGGTTCTTTTTTTTATCGTTATACATGTTACGCATAAAAAACCACATGATAACTGCCATAGTTGAAATACCAAGACACGTCATATAGAATCGTGTTAAGCTAAACCATACATGGTCTATGGCATAGGTGTTTAGATACATGGTGACGTACATGGCCACAAATGAGCAAGCCAACATGATAAAGAAGGTTTTGTAATTTCCTTTATTTAAGTGTTCTTTTGAATTTTCCATTTTAATTTGTTTTAAAAGTTAAATATTAACTGTTCTTAATCGCAGTGCATTGGCAATAACCGACACCGAACTAAAGCTCATGGCCAAAGCAGCAATCATGGGCGACAGCAATATTCCGAAAACCGGAAATAAAACACCTGCAGCCACTGGCACTCCCAAGGTGTTATAAATCAATGCGAAAAATAAATTTTGTTTGATGTTTTTCATTACAGCATGACTTAGGTTTTTGGCTTTTACAATGCCGTGTAAATCGCCTTTAACCAAGGTTATCATAGCGCTTTCAATAGCCACATCGGTTCCTGTTCCCATGGCAATACCAACATCACTTTTTGCCAATGCTGGTGCATCGTTAATGCCATCTCCAGCCATAGCAACCACTTTACC
The DNA here is from genome assembly GCF_000348685.1 of Xanthomarina gelatinilytica. Lineage (GTDB taxonomy): Bacteria > Bacteroidota > Bacteroidia > Flavobacteriales > Flavobacteriaceae > Xanthomarina > Xanthomarina gelatinilytica. Next base: position 24,044 of record NZ_ANLA01000018.1, read on the forward strand.
TTGTTGTTGCAGTTTCTCTACTTCTTTGAGCTTGTCCTCTGGCAGCATACTGGCTTTAAAATCTGCCAGATTTAATTCTGTTGCCACGGCTTGTGCAGTATCGTGATTATCTCCTGTAAGCATAATGACTGCTATCCCTTTATCCTGAAGGGTTTTAATAGCCTTGGCGCTGGTTGTTTTTATTTTATCGCCAATCACCACATAACCAACTACAACTGTATCAATTGCCAAATACGAAACCGTTTTGCCTTGTTTTTGATAGGTTTTTGCCTCATTCTCCATTTCTGAAGAAATTTTAGCGTTGGCATGCTGCATCATTTCTGGGTTTCCTAAGGCTATGGGTTTTCCATTTACTTGTCCTTCCACTCCTTTACCTGTAACAGCACTAAAGTTTTCAGATTTTAATATTTCTGTTTTCTTTTCTTTACCATATTTTACGGTAGCCTCAGCCAGTGGATGTTCTGAATTACTATTTAACGACACAATATATTGCAGTACCTCAGCTTCGGTAAAACCTGCCTTGCCAGCAGGCAGGTCATCTCCAAAAGCACCTATTTTTTCAACCGTTGGTTTGCCTTCGGTAATGGTTCCTGTTTTATCAATGATTAAAGTGTCCACCTTGTCCATTTTTTCCAGTGCTTCGGCATTTTTAATAAGCACGCCATTTTGCGCACCTCTACCCACTCCTACCATCACAGACATTGGTGTGGCTAATCCTAAAGCACACGGACAGGCAATAATTAGCACTGCAATGGCATTTACAAAGGCGTACACATAAACAGGTTCTGGACCCCAAAGTGCCCAAACTATAAAAGTTAACACTGAAATAATCACCACAGCAGGCACAAAATACCCAGATACTTTATCGGCTAAATTTTGAATAGGCGCACGACTTCTGCTGGCATCGTTCACCATGTGGATAATTTGGGAAAGCAAAGTGTCGCTCCCAATTTTTTCGGCTTTCATCAAGAACACTTGATTCCCGTTTATGGTCCCACTGCTTACTTTATCATTAACCGACTTGTTTACGGGAATGGGTTCTCCTGTAATCATGGATTCGTCAATGGTGGTTTCACCTTCGGTAATCGAACCATCCACAGGAATTTTATCACCTGGTCTTACTTTTAGGATATCTCCTAATTCAATGTGATCGATACTCACTTCCACATCTTCACCATCCACTACCTTTATGGCTTTGTTTGGCGCCAATTTTAACAGTTCCTTTACTGCCGAATTGGTTTTGCTATGAGCTCGCGCTTCCAACAATTGCCCTAATAATACGAGTGTTAAAATTACTGTCGCTGCTTCAAAATAGACGTGCACTGCACCAGATTCCGATAAGAACTGCTCTGGAAACACCTCTGGAAAGAACATGCCAAACACGCTAAACAACCAAGCGACACCTGCTCCAATCCCAATAAGGGTGAACATGTTTAAGTTCCAAGTTTTGATACTTCTATATGCACGTTCAAAAAACATCCATGTGGCATAAAATACCACTGGAATGGACAATACAAATTGAATCCAGTTCCAGTTTTTTTGATGCATGATTTCAAATAGTGGATTGTTGGCAAGCATTTCACTCATGGCAATGATGAAAATGGGCAATGTGAATATGGATGCAATCCAGAATTTCTTTAATAGCTTTTTATAAGTTTTCTCTTCAGAAGACAAATCTGCTTGCATGGGTACCAAATCCATATCGCAAATAGGACATGAACCTGCTTCATCTTTTACTACTTCGGGATGCATGGGACAGGTCCATTGCTCGGATTGGGTTGACGATAAATTCTGTTCCTCAACCAAATCCATACCACAAACCGGACAATCGCCTGGTTTGTCATACGTTTTATCACCTTCACAATGCATGGGACAATAAAAGGTGCCTGTGCCTTTACCTTTGGGTGTTTTTACTTTTTTATCTTGAGTTGGTTTTTCGTCAAGCTTATGTATACTGTATCTGTCACCATCATTTTTTAAGGCTTCTTGAAAAGTTTCTAAAGGAATATGTGATGCCATTTCGATTGTCGCTTCTGCTTTTTCTAAATCGACTGTTGCTTTTGAAACACCTTTTACTTTAGAAAGTGTTTCTTCTACGTGAGTACGACAACCATTGCAGGTCATTCCGTGTATGTGATATGTGTGTGTCATAATTACTGAATAAAAAATTTAACAATTAAACCTCCTGCCAGCCAAACATAGCAGAAGAAAGCAGCATATTTTAAAATAGATTCAAGTAGTTTGCTTTTGGGTGCCATTTCGCTCATATTATGCTCTACATCTTTCTTTTTAAAAAACCCTAAATAAACCAAATATGCTGAAATAGCTAAAAAAGCGAGGTTTAAAAAGAATGTGTAATCTAATTTAAAATATTCACTGTCTTGAATCTTAACTTGTGATGGATCTGGTAAGATTTGAAACAAATCAAACGCATAGTGCAATGCCAGAGACGTCCCTATTAAAGCTGTAAAAAGCAAAAACAGAATGAACAACGACATTTTCCATCCATAATAACGTGCATTGATTCGCAATACTGGAAAAACCACTAAATCGCTAAATATAAAAGCCATGACGCCAGCAAAACTGACTCCTTTTCCAAATAATAACGCAGCCAAAGGAATGTTCCCCATGGACCCGATAAACGTTAAAAAAGCTGCAATAGGCCCTACAATGATATGTTCCAAAATCTCAAAAAAAGTAAAATCGGTATTTCCATTGCCACTATTGATAAAGAGCGTTTGAAAGAACGAATCTGGCACAAAAGCGGCCACTATACCTGCAATGGTAAACCCAACTGTTACATCTTTCCATACCATCTGCCATTCCATCTTGTACTTTTTGGCAACTCGTGCCCAACTATTCTCACTTTGGATTTGTTGTTTCCAATCCTTTTTATCCATGCTCTCATCATCACTTTCACTTTCAAGGTTCTTTCTGGCTTTTGCTATTAATTTTTTAGGATTGATTACACGTATAAGAATCCAACATATAACAATCAATAAAATTCCTCCAACATATTCGCCAACTACAAATTGCCAACCCAGAAAAATGGAAATAATTATTCCCAACTCAATCACCAAATTGGTTGAGGCCAATAAAAAGGCCATGGAAGACACAAAACTTGCCCCTTTTTTAAAGATCGATTTTGCAGAAGCCAATGCAGCAAAACTGCACGAACTACTGATGAAACCAAAAAACGTTCCCAAAAGCACACTCTTGCCTTCATCCTTTCCCATGGTTTTTTGCATACGTTTTTCTGTGACAAAAATTTGGATCATACTACTAATAATATACCCTAAAATAAATGCCCAAAGCGCCATCCAGAAAAACCCTGTGCTTGTGTAAGCAGCTTCAGCCCATTGTTTTAAAAAATTGTCCATAATCAGTTTGTTAAATAATTAATAATCGCTGTTTGAACATAGTAGGTTTTAATGGCTTCTATTTGATTCTTTTGAAACTTTAGTTGCAACTCTTGAATGTCTAAAACATCATTAAAATCTATTGTACCTGTTTCATAGTTTTTAATTAATATATTCTCTGCATCTTTGGCTTGTTTTAGGTTTTTCTCTTGAGTAACAAACTTAATTCGCGATTGATTTCGTTGCGAAATGGCTTTTGATAATTCCGATTTCAACATATTCAGTCGTTGCTCTTTTTGCGATTGGATTTCTTGTTTTCGTAATTCGTTTTGTTTGGTTTGAGAGCTATATTTTTTATTGAAAATAGGTATGGAAACCGATAGCATGGGCATGACCATATCTTTATAGGAACTGGTAATCATTGGACTGTTGTCTTGACTGATATATTCCACACCAAAACCAAGCATCGGAGCACTTTCTTTTTGATTTAACAATTCGGATTGCTCTACCGATTGATACAACTTATCAAATTTGAACAACTCTGGGTTTACTTCCAAACTTTCATAACCATTAAAACTATCATCTTCTGGAATTCCCATGGAAGAAACAACTGATACCGCTTCATCATGGTCCCGATTCATCAAACTATTCAAAGCAGCTTGTATGCCTTTATATTGCTGAATCAAAATATCTTTTTCCTGTTGTAGTTCATTTTGTCTTATCTGCAATCGTAACACATCCACAGCTGATGCTTTACCTACTTCTAAAGAAGTGAGCGCTAGCTTTTCGTAAGATTGTAATAGCGCAATGTTTTTGTCCAAAACATCCTGTTTGGCTTTAATTTCATAGAGTTGATAATAGAATTGCGATACAGAAAGTACCAGTTTTCGTTTTGCTATCGTAATTTCAATGTACTGCGCATCTGCCATGGACGTTGCATAATTTTCTCTTGCCGTTATGGTGCCAAACCAAGGTAGCATTTGCATAACGGAAACTCGAAAACGTTCCATAGGCATTTCCATTTCTGGTTTTATGGCCATAACCCCCAAATTGAATTCGGTATTAGGCAAACTGTTAACCTCATTCACTTTTTCAGAAGCAATACCATACTGTAATTCAAACTTTTGAATTTCCGGATTGTTTGCAAGGGCAAATTCTGTTAATTTTTGTAAACTCTGACTGCTTGCAAAGTGAAAAATGAAAAATGCAAAGCTAAAAATAATGACACTTTGGAAATGAAAAGTGAAAAGTGAAAAGTGAAAAATTCTACTTTCATTTTTCTTCTTCAACCTTTGTTTGTATTCTTCAAGTAAATTCATATTATAGTTTTGATTTTGTTGTTTTAACCGAACTCACAAGCATCGCAACCAATTCTTTGTTTAATTTGAAATGACTTTTATGTGCTTCTTCTGTTATATAATTTGTGTCTTTTAACAAATCTAACCAGTACAAAGTTTCATTAGCCTCTTTTAATGAAATACTCATTTTATTTATAAAGTCTGCTTTACTTTGAGCAAATTCAGCTTCGCGAATTAATGCTCCAACAGCAGTTCCACTTCTTAAAAGTTGTTTACTTAAAACATATTCCTTTTTATCATTTACTAATGATTGAGACAGTTTTACAATCAAGATTGCGAATGCATGACTCTTTTCTTTTAAAATATTTTTATTCATAACTTTTCACTTTTAGTTTTTCATTTTATACTCCGCTCTCCAGCTGTATAAAACTGGAACTACAAATAAGGTTATTAAGGCTATGAGCATGCCTCCAAAACTTGGGATAGCCATGGGGATCATGATGTCGCTTCCCCGTCCTGTGGAGGTCAATACTGGCAATAAAGCCAGAATGGTAGTTGCAGTGGTCATCAAACAAGGTCTGATTCGTTTTTCTCCAGCCTCCACAATGGATGCTCTAATTTCTTTCTTGTTTTTGGGTGCATTTCTTCGGAAGGTTTGGGTTAAATAAGTTGCCATGACCACACCATCATCGGTTGCAATTCCGAAGAGCGCAATAAACCCAACCCAAACTGCTACACTTAAATTAATGGGATGCATTTGGAACAAATCACGAAGATTTTCCCCAATGAAATTAAAGTTTAAAAACCAATTTTGACCATACAACCAAATCATGATAAAACCTCCTGCAAATGCGACTGCAATACCTGTAAATACCATCAAGGAAGTCCCAACCGAACGGAATTGGAAATACAGAATTAAGAAAATGATTGCCAAGGCTAATGGCACAACAACCGATAAGGTTTTTTCTGCACGTAATTGGTTTTCATACGTTCCAGTAAACTGATAATTAATGCCTTTTGGAACTATCAATTCACCAGAATCTATCTTTTCTTGAATTAATGCTTGTGCATTTTCAACAACAGTTACCTCAGCAAAGCCATCCCTTTTATCGAACAACACATAACCCACCAAAAAGGTATCTTCACTTTTAATCACTTGTGGCCCTTGCTCATAACGTATGCTTGCCAATTCGTTTAAAGGAACAGGATTGCCTTTTTCAACAGGTATATAAATTTGTTCCAAATCAGTTGGATTGGCTCGTAATTCCCTTGGGTATCTCACACGAACACCATAACGCTCCCTACCTTCAACCGTTTGGGTCAACACCATACCACCAACGGCTACTTTCAACACATCTTGCACCTCTTCAATGGTAATGCCGTAACGTGCAATCTTCTCTCTATCAATATCTATAAGCAAATACGGTTTACCAACAATACGGTCTGCAAAAACAGCTTCTTCTTTAACCCCTTCTGCTTCCTTGATAATGTTTTCCAATTGTACGCCGAACGCTTCAATTTGTTTTAAATCCTGACCTTTTACTTTTATTCCCATTGGTGCTCGCATTCCTGTTTGAAGCATGACCAATCGGGTTTCAATAGGTTGTAATTTTGGTGCTGAAGTAACACCTGGTAATTTGGTTACTCTTACAATTTCATTCCAAATATCGTCAGGTGATTTGATTTCCGGTCGCCAGTTACGGTAGAATTCACCATTCTTGTCTTCAATTAGTTGAGACCTTTCAACGAAGCCTGTACTGAGCGAAGTAGAAGTGCTCAAGGTGACATTATCCGAATTATTTGGATTAGCTATAAATCGTCCATCCTTTAACTCAAATAAACCGTCATCATTCACTTTGTAGCGTTGTCTTTCACCATTCTCATTTAGCATATATTCTGATTTGTACTGAATGATATTCTCATACATGGATAATGGTGCTGGGTCTAAAGCCGATTCGGTTCTTCCTGCTTTACCAACAACGGTTTCAATTTCTGGAATACTGGCCACAGCCATATCCAATTGTTGCAAAACGCGTTTATTTTCTTCCACACCAGCATGAGGCATGGAGGTAGGCATCAATAAAAATGAGCCTTCATTTAAGGATGGCATAAACTCTTTGCCAGTATTGTTCATAATGAAAAATCCTGCGATGACAATCGCTGTTGGAACAGATAAAAACAATAATTTGTTATTTAAACACCATCTTAAAATACGTGTGTAGTATGAAATGAACAATGAGAAAACACCTAATAAACCAAAGCAAATCACACTTACAAATATCAGGTTCCAAAAAATACTTTTATCAACTCCCAATGGTCGCCAATACTCGGCCAACAGGAATACTATCGCAGATCCAGAAATAATGATGTTGACAAGATTAGTTAGTTTGTCAGTTATTTTATTTTGAAGATTGAGAAGTGCTATAGTTCCAAAAGCTATCAGTATTAACCCTAACCAATAACCGTATACTATTGCTATAATACCAAAAGCTATTAAAGCGCCATTTAAAATAGTTTTAAAACTGGTTTTAATACGTTTTCTTCGGAATAAAAAAGCTGCAAAGGGTGGGATTAAAAATAAAGCCACAATTATTGATGCTGTTAGGGCAAAGGTTTTTGTAAAGGCCAATGGTCTAAATAGTTTGCCTTCGGCACCAATCATGGTAAACACAGGAATGAAACTGATAATAGTAGTCATGACTGCTGTTACAATGGCTCCAGAGACTTCTGCTGTGGCGTTATAAACGATTTGGTTTATGGAACGTTTGTTATTCTTAACAGCGTGAAGAATCTCATCCTGAGATTTAGCTTCGCTGAACTCACGTTTCTCGTTGCTCGTACCTCTCTCTGTCGGAAGGACATTTTCGTTTTCATCTAAATGCCGAATGATGTTTTCAGAAAGAATAACACCTACATCGACCATAGTACCAATAGCAATAGCGATACCTGATAAAGCAACAATATTAGCATCAACACCAAAGAGCTTCATGGCTATAAACACCATTAATACCGCTACAGGCAACAATCCTGAAATTAACACTGAGGCTCGAAGGTTAAAGACCATAACAATAATCACCAGAATGGTAATCAATATTTCTAATGTCAAGGCTTCGTTAAGGGTTCCTAAAGTTTCTTGGATGAGTTCTGTTCTATCGTAAAATGGGACAATGGTAACTTGCGATGTTCTTCCATCTGCCAAGGTTTTGGAAGGCAACCCAGCACTTATTTCATTTATTTTTTCTTTAACGTTATTAATTACCTCTAGCGGATTTGCACCATAACGCGCCACAACCACAGCTCCTACAACTTCTGCCCCTTCCTTATCCAAGATGCCTCTTCGGGCTGCTGGACCAAGCGACACTTTACCAATATCTTTAATTCGGATGGAAGTAAAATCCTTTGAAGTGACCACAGCATTTTCAATATCTGATATCGATTTTACATAACCCAATCCACGCACTAAATATTCTGCTTGATTAATCTCTAATGTTTGTGCTCCAATGTCTTTGTTGCTCTCCTTTACTGCCTTTACCACTTGGTTTAATCCAATACGGTATTGACGCATCAACTCTGGATTGACATCTATTTGATATTCCTGAACATAACCTCCTATGGAAGCCACTTCAGACACACCACTTGCAGATGACAATGCATATTTTACATAGTAATCTTGAATACTTCGCAATTCATGTAAATCCCAGCCACCTGTAACGGTTCCGTTATTATCACGACCTTCCAAAGTATACCAGAAAATTTGTCCGAGTCCAGTAGCATCTGGTCCCAAGGCTGGATTGACTCCTTCTGGCAACAAACCATTTGGTAGGGAGTTGAGTTTTTCTAGAATACGACTTCTACTCCAGTAAAATTCTACATCTTCTTCAAAAATGATATAGATACTTGAAAAACCGAACATGGACGAGCTTCTAATGGTTTTTACTCCAGGAATCCCTAACAAGGATGTGGTTAATGGATAGGTAATTTGATCTTCTATATCTTGTGGCGAACGACCATCCCATTTAGTAAAGACGATTTGTTGGTTTTCCCCTATATCTGGAATAGCATCCACAGCAACTGGGTCTTTGGGCAAAAAGCCAGTCTGCCAATTAAAAGGCGCGTTTACCGTTCCCCAGCCCACAAAAAGAAGGAGCAAAAGAACAGCTACAAGTTTGTTTTCTATTAAAAATTTGATGCTTTTATTGAGCATGAGTTTTGATAATTAAACAGTTAGACATTGGCGTATAGAAAACACCGAATACAAAAAATCATCCTAATGAATTGAATCACTGGATAATACAGTCTATTGTTTAAAAATCAAATTAAGTAAGTCTCGTCAAGTTTGAAGATCTCTTTGGCGACGAGGGGTGGTTTATATGCTTCGAAAGACGTTTTCTTTTTATCAACACTTTCAAAAAGGTTGATATAGCTGTATACAAATGAAGCTATAAAAACTTGTTGCTCAATCGTGATTTGCTCCGCATGAAGTTGTAATTCATCTTGACCGTCTACAACAACCTGCTCATCACTACAACAGTTCTTTTTAGTAACAGAACAACCTTCCGTTAACGGGTTCTCCATTTCCATACCACAAGTTTTAACTTGTTGGAAAATAGCTGTATCCATTAATGTATCTCCACAAAAATGCATATCAATAGTAAATGACATTGTAGAGAATAACACTACAATCGCCATGGACAAAGACACTATTTTATGGATTAGTTGTTTCATATAAGTAGCAAAGATAGTGAATTTTAATATTACTTGATTTTGTTTAACAGTAATTTAGATAATATGGGTTATTTCCCGATGCAAAAATTTGCAAATATATTTCCCAATAGCTCATCATTGGTTACATTGCCTGTTATAAGACCAAATTGGTAAAGCGCTTCGCGTATGTCTATGGCCAACAAATCTCCAGATATACCAGTCTCCAAACCGTACTTTACCTTTTGCATTTCTTCAAAGGCCTTTAAAAGCGCATCGTAATGCCTGGTATTGGTTACAATGGTTTCATTATTTCTCAAAGCTCCTGTGTTTATAAGCTTTAAAAGGGAGTTTGTTAATGGTTCCACACCAAAGCCTGTTTTGGCAGATAACAATTGGATTTCTGGGATTTCGGCCTGCATCTCAGCAATAAGCGTGTCTGCTACTTGGTCTATTTTATTGGCTATAACTATAAGTGGCTTTAAGGGGTATTTATTTTTTATTTTTTCCAATTCAACCTTAAATTTTGAACCTTGAACCTTGAATTGGGTGGCATCAAACAAATAAATGACCACTTGGGCTTGATCTATTTTTTCAAAGGTTTTCTTAATCCCAATACTTTCTACCACATCTTTGGTGTCCCTAATTCCGGCAGTGTCAATAAACCTAAAACCTATACCTCCTATGGATATTTCATCTTCTATGGTATCCCTTGTGGTTCCTGCAACATCAGATACAATGGCTCTTTCTTCATTTAACAAGGCATTCAACAAAGTGGATTTTCCCACATTGGGTTCTCCCACAATAGCAACAGGAATCCCATTCTTGATGACGTTTCCTACAGCAAAACTATCAATCAATCGTTTTAAAACAAATGTAATACGTTCTACCAAGTCTTTAAATTGGGTCCTGTCTGCAAACTCCACATCTTCTTCTGCAAAATCGAGTTCCAACTCAATCAAAGACGCAAAATTTAAAAGCTCTTCTCGTAGTTTGGCTATCTCCCCAGAAAAACCTCCTCGCATTTGCTGCATGGCAATTTGATGTGACGCTTCGTTGTCACTGGCTATCAAATCGGCTACAGCTTCAGCTTGGCTCAAATCCAGTTTTCCATTTAAAAAAGCCCTTAAGGTAAATTCACCTGCATCTGCCATTCGGCAACCATGCCTTAAAAACAATTGGATAATTTCTTGTTGGATATACACAGAACCATGGCAGCTTATTTCCACCACGTCTTCGCCAGTATAGGATTGAGGGTTTTTAAACAAAGACACCAAAACTTCATCTATGGTTCGGTTTCCATCCATAATATGCCCTAAATGGATTGTATGGGTTTGCTGTGTTGTTAAATCTTTCCCATGGATGGATTTAAACAATTTGGAACTAATAGCAATGGCATCTTTTCCAGATAGCCTTATTACAGCAATAGCACCTGCTCCAGAAGCTGTTGCCAAGGCAATAATGGTATCGTCTTGTGTCATCCTACAAAAATACTAAAATACCAATACAAACACAGGACTTTTTATTAAGCTATTCTTAACAAGTTTAATTTGTTAAACCTATTATATTTGCAAAAAATATTTTTAAACAAATCTTATTATGTTACGAAACTTTATCCCCTTTTTTTTAATTCTATTGACTCTTAATTCCTGTAAAGAGGAACAATCCCACAACGGATTTATAATAAATGGTAAAATTGATGGCCCAAGTAAAAATTACAAGGCCAAACTAATTAGTTTCAATAACAACAAAGAAGTGATATTGGATTCCACCACAGTAGTGGATGGAGCGTTAACATTGAAAGGAACCGTTGAATCTCCAGATCTGTATTATTTAGCCATTGATGGTCTTGCTGGATTTATGCCTATTATGGTAGAGAATGAAAAAATGGAGGTTACCTTGTACAAAGATAGTTTACAAAAATCTGTTGTAAAGGGAAGTGAAGAAAATGATCTTTTGAAAATATATCAAGACGACTCTGAAGCATTAAAAATGAAAAATGCCCAATTTGGACAAAGGTATAGAACGGCACAAACAAATGGCGACACCCTGAAAATGGAAGAAATCAAATCTGAGTTTAACAAACTCATGGAAGAAACCAATGCCAGACACATTCAGTTAATAAAAGACAATACCCATTTGGTTACAAGTGCCGCCATACTTGGAAATATTCTTATGGCAAAAGGAATAAGCAAAGCGGATGCTGAAAACATTTTCAATACCCTCTCAAAAGAAGTCATTGACAGTAAATTTGGAAAAACCATTGATGAGATCCTCTCCAAGGCTTCAACCGAAGTTGGCAATGTAGCGCCAGATTTCTCTGCTCCAAATCCAAATGGCAAACTCATTACTTTATCTGATATTAAGGGTAAAGTTACCATTATTGATTTTTGGGCAGCTTGGTGTGGTCCTTGTAGAAAAGAAAACCCAAATGTGGTTAAAGTATATGAAAAATATCACGATAAAGGTCTTGAGATCATTGGAGTTTCTTTGGATGGGACTCCAAACCAAAAAGATCCCAAAGCTGCTTGGATGGATGCCATTGAAAAAGACAACTTAACTTGGCATCAAGTGTCCAATCTTAGTTATTTTAACGATCCAATCGCTAAACTTTATAGCATTCAAGCCATTCCTGCCACCTACATTTTAGATAGTGAAGGCGTTATCGTGGCAAAAAACTTAAGAGGTGATGCCTTGGAAGCTAAAATAGCCGAGCTTCTGGATTAAAAATATGTTTCGTTATTACAAGAAAGCCTTTCATTGTTTGAAAGGCTTTTTTGTTTTTATAGTTTACCTAATTTTTTCAATACAAACAACAACACAATAGGGATTGCCAATAACACTATCATCAACAAATGCTCTTTAAACAACCAAGAAGCTAGAATTAAGGTAATTGCATACCCACCTATGGCACCTCCAAAGTGGGCATCGTGGCCAATATTTCCCAATTGGTTTTTCATTCCATAAATGGAATACAGCAAATATCCTATACCAAAAACATATGCTGGAATTGGAATTGGAATAAAAAATAAATACAAGCTCATGTCTGGCCTAAGCAAAATAGCCGAATATAAGATGCCCGTTACGGCTCCACTGGCTCCCACAGCACTGTAATGGTATTCGTTTTTGTGAAAATAAAATGACAGCAAACTTCCCAACAACAAACTTCCTATGTAAACTATCAAAAAATACAAGGTTCCTAAATAGCCTACAACAATATCTGCAAATATGTAAAGTGTGAACATATTAAAAAACAAATGGGTCATGTCCACATGTAAAAATCCACAACTGAACATTCTAAACTGCTCTCCCCTTAGAATGCTTCCCACATGAAACTTGTATTTTTCAAAAAAGGAAAAATCGTTAAACCCTTTTAAAGAGATAATAACATTCGCTGCTATAACCACTATTAACACCACACTTAAATTGCCCATAGATTCTAATCGTTATTTTTTAAATATAACATATATTTGTTCTGCAAATCTAAAATTAATTCATGCAATTTCTTGCTTACATTCTAATTTATCCATTTTTGTGGCTTATTTCCATATTACCATTTAGGTTGCTCTATCTTTTTTCTGATGGCATTTACATACTTATCTATCACATTATAGGCTATAGAAAAAAAACCGTTAAAGAAAATCTGCATTTGGTTTTTCCGGATAAATCCAACAAAGAAATTAAAACCATTACCAAGACCTTTTATCATCATTTATGCGATATGATAGTGGAATCCATTAAATCAATGACCATTTCTGAAGCCGAAATGAAAAAAAGATTTGTAATTAAAAATGTAGATCAAATTCTAGAACTGGAGAAAGAAAACAAAAGCATTGTGTTAATGTGTGGTCATTATGCCAGTTGGGAATGGATTTTTATTCTTCAAAGACACATAAACCATAAAGGTTATGCTATTTACAAACGTTTGGCAAACAAATATTTTGATGCTTTGGTAAAACGTATCAGGGCCAAATACAACAGTTATTTAATTACAACCAAAGAAACCTTTACGGTATTGATGGCCGCTAAAAAGAAAGGCGAATTGACCATTAATGGTTTTGCTGCAGACCAATCCCCTAAGCATGACAAGGCATTTCATTGGCAGGAATTCATGAACATTAAAGTCCCTGTACATACAGGAGCTGAATTGTTGGCCAAGAAACTGGACATGGCTGTGGTGTTCCTAAAAGTGAAAAAATTAAAACGTGGCTATTATGAAGCTACAATCGAAACAATTACCAAAACTCCCAGGGAATATAAAGATTATGACATAACCGATATTTTCCTAAAACGTCTTGAAGCCCAAATTTATGAAGCCCCTGAATATTATTTATGGACCCACAAACGTTGGAAACACAGGGATAAAGTACCTGAAAACTTTAGGTAAGCTATTTGTTGGTAAGTTTTACATGGCTTAAAAAAAACCAAACAACCTAAGAAACACTCCTAATCTCATCCATGATTCTATCGGCCAATGCATCTGCTTCTTGTTGTGTTGGTGCTTCAGTATAAACCCGAATAATAGGTTCTGTGTTGCTTTTTCTTAAATGTACCCAACTGTTTGCAAAATCTATTTTAACACCATCAATGGTTGTTAAGGTTTCGTGGGCATATTTGGTTTCCATTTGTTTTAAAATGGCATCGACATCCAAATCCGGGGTCAGCTCTATTTTCTTTTTGCTCATAAAATAACTTGGATAACTGGCTCGTAACGCACTTACATTCATGCGCTTTTCAGCCAGCAAACTTAAAAACAAAGCCACGCCAACCAACGCATCCCTTCCATAATGTGATTCTGGATATATAATTCCACCATTTCCTTCGCCACCAATAACGGCATGGGTCTCTTTCATTAGGGCTACCACGTTCACTTCACCAACAGCACTGGCTTGGTAAGAACCACCATGCTTTTCGGTGATGTCTTTTAGGGCTCTGGTGGAACTCATGTTGCTAACTGTATTTCCTGGGGTTTTGCTCAATACATAATCGGCACAAGCCACCAGTGTATATTCTTCGCCAAACATCTCGCCTTTTTCGTCTATAAACGCCAATCGGTCCACATCTGGATCAACCACTATTCCTAAATCGGCTTTTTCTTTCACCACAGCCTGAGACAAGTCGGTAAGATGTTCTTTTAAAGGCTCTGGATTATGGGGAAAATGCCCCGTGGGTTCGCAATAGAGTTTTACCACATGTACGCCCAACCGTTCCAACAATAGCGGGATGGCTATACCTCCTGTTGAGTTTACACCATCTACAACCACTTTAAAACCAGCTTCTTCTATGGTTTTTTGGTTAACCAGTTCCAGATTTAAAACAGCGTCTATATGCAAATCTATATAGGCTTGGTTTTTTGTTATTTTTCCTAAGTTATCCACATCAGAAAAGATCATGCTGTTGCTTTCTGCAATCTCCAAAATTTTGGCACCTTCAGCTCCACTTAAAAATTCCCCTTTGGCATTTAAGAGTTTTAATGCATTCCATTGTTTGGGGTTGTGGCTTGCCGTAAGAATGATGCCTCCATCGGCATGTTCCATAGGTACGGCTATTTCAACCGTTGGTGTGGTAGACAACCCTAAGTCTATGACATGGATGCCCAATCCCACAAGTGTATTCATGACCAAATTCTGTATCATTTCGCCAGAAATCCTAGCATCGCGTCCAACCACAACCCTGTAATGTTCCTTGTTACGTTGTTGTTTTATCCACATACCATAAGCCGAAGCAAAAATAACAGCATCAATGGGTGTTAAATTATCTCCTACTTCGCCTCCAATGGTTCCTCGAATTCCTGATATAGATTTAATTAATGTCATAAATAGTTTGTTTGTTTTCAACAAATATACAACTACAAATTGTAAATCAAATCGTAAAACCTCGCGAGTAATTTGTAAATTCACAAAATGAATTTTTTAGCTCACATTTATTTATCTGGAACCAACGACCTAATTACCATAGGCAATTTTATGGCAGATGGCATTAGAGGGAAAAAATATAAAACTTACCCCAAAGACATCCAAATTGGGATTCTTTTGCATCGGGAAATAGACACGTTTACGGATGCACATCCTATAGTGAGACAAAGCACCAAACGACTTCATGAGAATTATGGCCACTTTAGTGGTGTGATAGTGGATATTCTTTACGACCATTTTTTGGCAAAAAACTGGATGGTATATTCTAACATTCCCTTGGATGTGTATGTGAATCATTTTTATGAGACGTTACAAGCCCATTTTGACATTTTACCTCCTAGGATTAAAAAAATGTTACCGTTTATGATAGCCGATAACTGGTTGTACAATTATGCGCATATTGAAGGCATACAACGTGTGTTGGATGGTATGAACAGACGTACCAAATATGTGTCTGGTATGAACCATGCCACTGTGGAGCTAAAAAAATATTACAATGAGTTTGAAGACGAATTCACGCAGTTCTTTACTGAACTGATAGCGTTTGCCAATTTAAAAAGAGAAGAGATAACACATAAAATATATAGCCACACATGAAAAAGCATTTTCTTATACTTTGTGCTTTAAGCTGTTTCATTTCATGCAAGAAGCCCCTTGAAACAAAACCGGTAACACGAGGCCTTATAGCTAAAAATGCCATGGTGGTATCTGCCAGGGAGGAGGCTTCCAAAATTGGTAGCGACATCCTTAAAAAGGGCGGCAATGTATTTGATGCCATGATGGCCACAGAAATGGCATTGGCCGTTTGTTACCCTTACGCTGGAAACTTAGGTGGTGGTGGTTTTATGGTTTACAGATTGCATACTGGCGAAACTGGTGCCTTGGATTTTAGGGAGAAAGCCCCTTTGGCTGCTACCAAAAACATGTATTTGGATGCCAATGGAACCCTTATTGAGAACAAAAGCCTAATTGGGGAATTATCTGTGGGTGTGCCTGGTACGGTTGCCGGTATCTTTGAGGCGCATAAAAGGTTTGGATTGCTAACTGTAAGGGAGGTTTTGCAACCTGTAATTGATTTGGCCAACAATGGGTTTGTAATCACGGAAAAGCAGCAGTCCAGGTTTGAGCGTTACGATAGCATTTTTAGGGCCGTAAATGGTAAGGAAATATTGTTTTCCAAACATTTAAAAGCTGGCGACACCTTAAAGAACATGCCTCTTGCCAAAACATTGGAACGATTGGTTTTACATGGTAAGGATGAATTTTACACTGGGGAAACAGCCAAGCAATTGGTTGCTTATTTAGCTGAAAAGGGAAGCATCATTACCATGGAAGATCTTTCCAAATACCAAGCCAAATGGAGAGAACCCATTCGGTTTAGGTATAAAGACCTTCATATTATTTCCATGTCGCCTCCATCCAGTGGTGGTATTTGTTTGGCGCAGATCATGAAGCAAATTGAACCTTTTCCTTTAAAGGACTACGGTCACAACTCCTTAAAAGCCATTCAGGTGATTACAGAAGCTGAACGAAGAACCTATGCAGACAGAAGCTACTTTTTAGGCGATCCAGATTTTGTAAACATCCCAACAGATTCGTTGTTAAACGATAACTATCTTAAAAAGCGCATGAGCGATTTTTCATTTGAGAAAGCCACTCCTTCAAGGTCTATCTCTCATGGGGTTTTTGAAGGTTTTGACATGGCCATTAAACAAAGTTTAACAGCAACGGAAAGTACAGAAACCACCCACTACTCCATTGTTGACAGCTATGGCAATGCCATTGCTGTTACAACCACGCTTAACAGTGGTTATGGTTCTAAATTATATGTAGATGATTTGGGCTTCTTTTTAAACAATGAAATGGACGACTTTAGCAGTAAACCGGGTGTCCCGAATGTGTATGGTTTGATTGGGGCCGAAGCCAATAGCATTGCTCCGGAAAAACGCATGTTAAGCGCGATGACACCTACCATTGTTGAAAAAAACGGAAAACTGCTTATGACCGTTGGGACTCCTGGTGGCTCTACCATTATTACCTCGGTGTTGCAAACCATTTTAAATGTGGTGACGTTTGATATGGGCATGCAGGAGGCTGTAAATGCCCCGCGTTTTCACCACCAATGGTTGCCGGATTATATTAGGATGGAACCAAACTCCTTTGAGGATGGTTTGATCGAGCAGTTAGAGGCTAAGGGTTATAGCATTAACGAGACCCATTCTCCCATTATTGGGATTGTGGATGGGATTTTGATGCTTGAAGATGGCACCCTGGAAGGTGGTGCTGATAAACGTGGCGATGATACTGCCGTAGGTTTTTAAAGGGTTTTTAGGCAGCTGTAACCTTGTTTAAAGCCATGGCTTTTATGGAATATTGAAAACTGTTAAGGAATCTGTGTTTTATTTTGTAAATTGGTTCTTCTTAATTTTTTAGAAAAAAGAGTAACTACAAACAATCCCATTCATGTGAAGACAAAAAAACTCATTAAGATAATTTTAGGCGTAGTTATCTTTTTAACCTTACCCAACTTGCTTTTTTTTGGTTTTGTATATTTTAAATACCACGAAGACCTTCCTGTTGGTATCCAAGGGGAGCAGGCCGATGCCTTGGCTTATAAAATGTTGGAGAGCTTGAACCACGAAGCTTACAAAAACACCAATTACCTGGAATGGACCTTTAAAAAGAGACATCATTTTGAATGGCAGAAGGACAAAAATACCTGTGTGGTTTATTGGAAAGAGTATAAAGTGGAACTGGATTTAAACACTATTTCCAATAGTAAAACCTATGTTCATGGTTTTAGGGTGCAGGACGACCAAGAAACCGAATTGATAGAGACTGCGCTGAACTATTTTAACAACGATTCTTTTTGGTTGGTAGCGCCATACAAGGTTTTTGACCCTGGCACCATAAGAAGCTTGGTGACCACCAAGCAGGGCGAAGAGGCTTTGTTGGTAACTTATACCTCTGGGGGTTCTACACCAGGGGATTCGTATTTGTGGCAATTGAAGCCCAACGGCAAACCTAAGGGTTTTAGGATGTGGGTTGACATTTTGCCCATTGGTGGACTTGAGGCTTCTTGGTCCAATTGGACCACGACCGAAAGTGGGGCGCAGCTCCCCACTTTTCATAAAATGTTGCTTTTTGGCATGGAAATAGACAACATTATTGGTAGAAACTAATGGCCCTTCCTGTGGTTTTGTTAATGTAAGGCTGGGGTTTTGTGCTTTGTGTTTTTACTTTACAACCCGACCTTTGAACCACTGCTGAGTTAGGAACTTCTTTGCCCAACAAACTGCTGTTCTTTCAACTTAAACAAGACATTAAAGGTGGTTAGGCTTCCGTAGCTTCTGGTGATGTATTGCTGTAAGTCTATTTTTTCCTGTTCGCTTAGGCTGCTGGAGTTTATTTTCTGTTCCATGACACGTAGCCTGTCCCTAACCATGGTTATTTTATGAAAGAAGGTATCAATGGGCACTTCGCTGGCTTTTAGATTGGTATCGCCTGGTTCCAAGATTAGTTTGCCCCCTTTCCATTTGTCTGCTATATGTACTACTTCTGTAACATCGCTCCATCTTTTTAAGATTTGCACCAAACTGCTTTCCACTTCGGCAAAACTTACGGTATCTACATCGTCTTCGGCTGCTTCTATGATTTCAAATTGGGAATTGATGTCTATGGTTTCTAAACCGGATTCGATAAATGTGACCCAATAGTGCTTTGAGGTGACGTTGGTTACCACGCCTTTTCCATATTGAGGGTGGTTTATCCTGGAGCTTATTCCTAATATTTTCATGGTTTTGTTTTTTTTTGGTTCCATGTGCATGGAACTGTTTGTTATTGATTTTACCTTTTAGTTAAACCCCTGCCTGCGCTTTGGGTTGGGTTGCCTGAAAGGATTGCACAAGTATATTAAATTTTTTTATTGTATAAAAAGTGTCTGTGGCAAAAGCTGAGGCTGGTTATGTGATGTTTGATGACTGAAATGTTTTGGCCCATAACTTTAGGAACATGGTCAATAACTCCAGGAACATGATCAATAACTCCAGGAACATGGTCGATAACTCTAGGAACATGGTCAATAACTCCAGGAACATGGTCAATAACTCCAGGAACATGGTCGATAACTCTAGGAACATGGTCAATAACTCCAGGAACATGGTCAATAACTCCAGGAACATGGTCAATAACTCTAGGAACATGGTCGATAACTCCAGGAACATGGTCGATAACTCTAGGAACATGGTCAATAACTCCAGGAACATGGTCAATAACTCCAGGAAAATGGTCAATAACTCCAGGAACATGGTCAATAACTCTAGGAACATGGTCGATCACTGGGCTGTACCACTCAATCACTCTGCTGTACCGCTCAATCACTGAAGTGTACCGCTTAATCACTGGGCTGTACCACTCAATCACTGGGCTGTACCACTCAATCACTGGACTGTACCACTCAATCACTGGACTGTACCACTTAATCACTGGGCTGTACCACTCAATCACTGAGCTGTACCATTTAATCACTGAAGTGTACCGCTCCATCACTGAAGTCCAACGCTCCATCACTGAAGTCCAACGGGCAATCACTGAACTACGACAGGCAATCACTGGGCTACGACAGGCAATCACTGAGCTACGACAGGCAATCACTGGGCTACGACAGGCAATCACTGGGTTACGACAGGCAATCACTGGGCTACGACAGGCAATCACTGGGCTACGACAGGCAATCACTGGGCTACGACAGGCAATCACTGAAGTGAGGTAGTTACTCTTTAGTTGCTAACTCTAGGGAACAAAGAAGCCACTTAAAACGGCTTATATGGAATCAACTTATGCAAAATTAAAGGCTTGTGCAACGGTTACCGGTGTTGTAAGTAGTGCTTTTTTAGTTCACTTACTTAATTTCAAAATCCGAAATGCTCCTTGAATTACCAATGCAAAAACAATTGTTCCGATAATCAAATCAGGTTTATTAGAACTCAAATAATGCACTAAAATTCCTGCAATAATTACTCCCAAATTGATAATCACGTCATTCGAAGTGAAAATCATACTCGCTTTCATATGTGCTTCTTCTTTGCTCTTTGACTTTTGCAAAATATAAAGACAAATTCCGTTTGCAATAAGTGCAAAAAGCGAAACTATAATCATTGTTGAAAAATCGGGAAGTTTCTCGTTTCCGAAAAATCTTCTCAAGACTTCTACAAATCCAATAATCGCAAGTATTATTTGAAAATATCCAGCAAGTTTGGCAATCCGTTTTTTCTTTATTACTGTTCCGCCAACCGCAAACAAACTAATTCCGTACACAAAACTGTCCGCAAGCATATCTAAACTATCGGCAACAAGTCCTATAGATTTTGAGATAATTCCTGTTGTCATTTCAATAATGAAAAAAGCAAAATTTATGGCAAGTACAGACCAAAGTAGTTTTTTCTGATTTTCGTTTTCTTTAAATTCCGTTTGGTCGGTTTGTTCCGTTGAGATTTTTTTTCCACCTAAATTCAATTCGATAACGGACTTTTCGATTTGGTCAATTTCTCCGCTGTGAAAAACGGTCAATTTTCGATTCGGAATATCAAAGTCCAAATTCGCAATGCTTGAAATTCCGTCCAATTTCATTCGGATAAGATTTTCCTCTGAAGGACAATCCATTTTGGTAATTTCAAATATTGTTTTATTCACTTGGTTTCTGGGTTTTTCGGCATTACTTACAACGGTTCGGGGCTTTGCGAGGGAGAGGGTTAGAAAGCACAAACTTTCAATTTAGCACCAACGTAGCAAAACCATTTTTTTATTTGCTAATTTACACTTTTCAAGCAAATAAAAAATGGTTTTTGCGGAATAGAAGCACAAAAGTTGAATTTAGCACTTAACCCGCTCTCTTGCAAAACCCTTGTTAGTGGCTGTGGCTTTTTGTTTACTCTTTATTTGATATATTTATCTATAAATCAAAAGATTAAAAAACTTTTGCATTTTCTCGAAATGTTAATTTTTTCAAAAAATATTTTCAGTATAAAAATATTTTTTAATTTTGTTGTTATAACAACAATTGTTTATGCAATCAATTTTAGAATATCAGGATTTTTACAGTCTGCTTACGGGCAGGACACCACAGGCATTTAATCGTGTTTTGAATAAGAATTTCAGACAGAACGGAGTAGAATTAACCAAGGAACAATGGTCTATTTTGGCTGTTTTGTGGGAAAATGACGGTTGTTCGCAACAGCATTTGGCAGATAAGAGCTTTCGGGATAGACCAAGCGTAACCCGTTTGATTGACAATATGGAAAAAGACGGTTTGGTCAAGCGAAAACCCGATGTAAACGACAGAAGGTCTAATTTGATTTTTCTGACAAAAAAAGGGAAGCAAATACAGGAAAAAGTTATGAATCTTGTCAAAGCTACCGTAGAAGAATCTATTAAAGGTATCAGTGTGGAAAATATATTGACAGTAAAAGAAGTGTTCCATAAAATATATCAAAATTTAGAGGTAAAATGAAAATTAAAAAATTACTGCCTATACTTGTCTGTTTTTTGGCTTTTGAAGGAAAGGCTCAAATTGATGTGAGTTCGTCTTTGCAGGAAGCAATTCAGGAAGCAATCGACAAAAACGCATCTATCCGAAACAAAGATTTGGAAGTGGAAAAAATCAGTACGGAAAAGAAAAGCGTTTGGAACAAATACATTCCGAAAGTAGAGGGTTCGGCAAATTATATGTATTTCGATACGAAAATAACGCTCGATTTACCAACAGGGAACATTCCGGTTATCAATCAGTCGGTTTTTGACGGAAAGCAATCGTTTGACAGTTACGGAAACGTACTGATGGGAAGCCTGATGGCAAAAACGGTTTTGTTCAGTGGCTTTCAAATCGAAAACGGAGCAAAGGCTTTGGAGCAAAAACGAATCGGAACGGCTTATCTTTCTGAGGCTGAAAAAGAAAATTTAATTAAAGAAGTGATTTATTCGTTTGACCAGGTCCATTTGCTGAACGAAGTCGAAAAATTACTGAATGACAGCGAAAAACGCTTGGCTACAGAAACCAAAAGAGTAGAAAGAGCTATCGAAGAAGGACTTGCCATTCCGTATGACAGGGACAAAATCAAATTGGCGAATCTCGAATTACAATCAAAAAAAATAGAACTTCAGGGAAAACGAAAAGTTCTTTACCAAAAGATAAATTACCTTACGGGATATTCAGAAAACCAAATCAATGAAGTGGAATATTTACTTGTTCCTTATGTGATTTCGGAAGATTTATCGGTTGAGAACAAACAGGAGCTTAAGGCTTTGGAATCGTTCAAAAAAGCATCGGATTATATGATTAAGAAAGAAAAAGGGAGTTATCTTCCTGTTTTTGGAGCATTCGGAGGTGTTACTTATACGAGCCTTTTTGACGCTACGATGATTACTCCCGAAATTCCAATGGTCAATTCCCGACTTTACGGAAGAATGAACGAATTTACGATGAGTCCGAATTGGATGGTAGGGCTTTCGATGAAATGGGAAATTTTCAGCGGATTTGAACGTAAGCACAAAATCCACGAAGCCAAGATAAATGCGGAACAGGTGCAAAATCAATTAGACGATACCAAGGAGAAATTTGCTTTGCTTTTGGAAAATAACCTGGCGAATTACAGGATTCAGAATAAGAAATACCAAATTGGTCTGGAACAGGAAAAAGTAGCTTCAAACAATCTGAATATGGCTGTAAGGCAATATCAGGAAGGGCTTATCAACATTTCTGAAAGATTGGAAGCAGAAAACGATTTGTTTAAAGCATCAACCAATAAAATTCAGATTTTAGTGGAGCAAAGGCTGTCCGCTTTAGAAACACTTTCCGTAACAGGAGAATTAACCAAAACCATTTTAAACTAACTTATTAAAAGCGATGAAAAAGATATATTTATTATTAGTTACAGTGATTTCCGTTATCGGTTGCAGTAAGCCGAAAACCGAGGTTATTCAGGGAAAAATCGAACGAGAGCAAATCGGAATCGTATCGAAAATTCCCGGAAAAATCATTGAAATCCGTATTCAGGAAGGAGATTTTGTGAGAAAAGGCGATACGCTTGCTATTTTGGACATTCCCGAAGTCGATGCCAAAAAAAGTCAGGCAGAGGGTGCTGTTCAGTCGGCAAAAGCCCAATATGATATGACTTTGAAAGGAGCTACGGACAATCAGCTCAAACAGCTAGAAGCCAAACAAAAAGCACTCAAAGAACAGTACGAACTGGCTCAAAAATCCATTAACCGATTGTCAAATATGCTTAAAGATTCGTTGGTTTCCCAACAGATGTATGATGAGGCTTTCGCTAAATATCAGGGGGCTCAATCGCAGTATCTGGCTGTTCAGGCTGAAATTTCGGACGTGAAATACGGAGCAAGAATCGAACAGCAAAAAATGGCATTGGGACAGCAGGAAAGGGCTTTGGGAGCTTTACAGGAAGTTTCGGTTGCGGATTCCGAGCGGTATATCATTGCTCCGCAGGATATGACGGTAGAGTCCATTACGCTTAAAGCAGGGGAGCTGGCACTTCCCGGTTATACCTTGATTAGCGGAACGATTTCGGAATCGACTTATTTCCGTTTTACGATTCCCGAAAGCCGACTTTCAAAGGTTCAGAAAGGACAGGAAGTAACCGTCAATATAGTCTATAACAAAAGTCAGGTTAAGGGAAAAATAACTTCGGTTAAGGCTTTGGGAGCTTATGCAAACATCGCAACGGCTTATCCCGATTACGAAATTCAGGAGAGTCTTTTTGAGATAAAAATCAGTCCGATTGATGTAGAACAAGCTAAAGATTTGTTTACGAAAACTACGGTTACTTTAGAACTGTTAAAATAAAAATCAAATGAAAAACTTTTTTTTGCTTATAAAAAGGGAATTCCGGTTGTTTTGGGATAACAGTGTGCTTCGGTTGCTTTTTATCGGGGCTCCGATTATGTACGGAATACTTTTAGGCTTTGTTTATCAGAAAGGAAAAGTTACCGATTTGCCTGTTGTGGTGGTTGATGAAGACCAAAGTCAGATGAGCCGAAAAGCCATCGAAATGATGAATGACAACGAGGTTCTGAATGTGGCTTTTATCCGATACGACCAAAACGATTTGGCCAAAATCGTAGCTGAAAACGATAACATTCCTGCGGTTGTGATTATTCCGAAAGATTTTGAGAAACAGGTAATGACCAAAAAATATCCCGAAGTGCTTACCATTGTAAATACTTCGAATGTTTTAACAGCCAATTATGCTTCGACAGCCATTCAGATTTGTTTAGGAACACTTAAAGCGGGAGTTCAGATTGAAGCTCTTAAAAAACAAGGAATGCCTGAAAGTGTGGCAATGTCGCAATATGAGCCGTTCAAAACCACATTTATTAAAAAATACAACCGAAGCACGAACTATATGTACTTTTTGTGGCCTGGCATTTTGGCAACGGTTTTACAACAGGTTTTGCTGTTAGGCTTGGCTTTGTCCTTTGCTTCGGAATATGAAAACGGAACGTTCAGAACATTGGTTTCGGAAAACAAATCACTACTTAAAATAATGGCAGTTAAGATAATTCCGTATCTGATAATGAGCTTTGGAATATGGATTTTGTATTATCTGTTTACGTTTTGGTTCAGGATTCCGTTTTATGAAAATCTAGGTGCTTTGACCTTTGTAGCGGGAATTTTCGTGTTGTCGGTATGCTTTATCGGGATATTAGTAAGCATATTGATTCCGAGTCAGCTCAAAGCAACCGAAATTCTTATGGTTATCGCCACTCCGAGCTTTATTTTGAGTGGATTTACGTGGCCGCTTTCGCAAATGCCCGATTGGGTTGTGGCTGTTGCAAACGTGATTCCGCTTACACATTTCTTACAGGCATTCAGAATTTTGCTGATAGAAGAAGGAACGTTGTCCCAATGTTCGGGTGCAATTTGGGCTATGATTTGGATTGGACTTGTTTGTGCGGTTTTGTCTTATGTAGCTTTGTATTTTAAAAGGAAAAAGGTGTTGAAGCAAGGTTGAATTTTGTACTGTAAAAAAATCCTGTGTGGTAGATTTTTATTATTTTTTTCTGTGTCAGGTTGTTATTTTTCAGCCGTTTAATTTCAGGGGTACGGTTGTTCTGCCATTGCCACTAACGTTGAGAATATGAGGCGTTGCCCTCACAAACCTTAATATAATGAATGAACAATTAAAATTAGTATAAACTTAAAAAAGACCACATAAGCAATGCCTTATATACATTGTGCCTGTTGCACAACTATTCAAATATAGTTTAAAATTTCAAGAATTGCCTGAAAGTTCTTATTTTTAGGAATGCAAGGAAAAAAAGAGTATCAAGAGAAATTATTCAACAGTTTTCAGTTAAGTGTTCGGGTACCGGAACACAATTTCACAGGGATCTTTTATGAAAGCCAGGCGACAAAGTACGGTAGAACCTGTATTTGGGACCCTCACCCAGTTTATGGGATTAAGAAAAGTGAATACCATAGGTATCAAGCAGGCCAATAAATGCATGCATCTCTCGGCAATGGCTTACAACCTTAAAAAGTATCTCAAGTTTATCCAAAAACGCACAAAAAGTGGGGCGGCAAGTCTACGCTTCGTTTTTTACCGTTTTAAGGCTGTTATAAACGTCATTTTAAGCCCATATCATCAACTTCAATTTACATTGTAACAGCTAGTAAAAAATAACAAACGCCCTTAAAATGGGCGTTTTTGTGTCATGTTTTTATAAAATCATGGGGTTGTGCAACGGTTACCGGTGTTGTGTGTAGTTTTTAATACATTATAGAATCTAATGGTTTTCCTAAATTATAATTCACAGTTTTTTCCAATTTTCCTGATTTATTGAAGTACTTAAATGTTCCATTATAGTAACCGTTTTTTGCTATTCCTTCAATTTTTTTATTTCCGTTTTTATAGTAAACAGTTACTTGACCATTGTGTTGGTCATTTACTTTAGTTGATATTTCTTCTAATTCTCCACTTTCATAATATCGTTTAATGTTAGCCGTGTTTTCATTATAAGTTAGTTCAGCCTCTATTTTTCCATTTGGATAGTAATTAATTTGTGTTCCATTTTTTTTCATGGATATAGTATCTAAATCAAAAAATTGTAGTAGTCTCAATTGACCATTTTCATAATAACTTTTACAACTGTCAATTAGCTCGCCATTCCAATATTCTCTTTCAGATTCCACATTTTTGTTTTTAAAGTATTTTACCATTGAGCCGTGAAATATGCCATCTTTAAGATTGTTTTTTTCTTCCAGATTTCCGTTTTCATAGTAATGTAACGATTCTCCATTGTGTTTACCATTAATAATGTTTACAGTACTTTTTAGATTTCCATTTTCCCAAAAATCTTCCCTCATGCCATTTAAGGTGTCGTTAACGTATTCTACAGTCTGCTTAATTGTTTTCCCATCTTTATAGTAGAATTTCCATTTGCCTTGATACATGTTGTAGGCTTCCCCTTTTTAGGACACCTCAAAGTTCGATAAAT
>NZ_ANLA01000019.1 GCF_000348685.1 Xanthomarina gelatinilytica
ACATAATATTATTTTAATTAATGGATTGCAAAATGGTATTAAACGTTTGGCTAGGTCTCATAACCTGTTTTGTTTTTCTTTCGTCCAGCTTATAATAGCCACCAAGATTTGTGGTTTGTCCTTGAACCTCGTGCAACTCCTGCATAATAAGTGTTTCATTATCCTTGAGTTGTTTAGCTATAGGAATAAATATTCTTTGTAAATCTGGATCTTTTGTTTGATTTGCTAAAGCTTCAGCCCAATACATGGCTAAATAAAAATGACTTCCTCTGTTGTCTATTTCCCCAACTTTTCTTGAAGGCCCTTTTTTATTGTCCAACAATTTTTCAGTAGCAAGATCCAATGCTTCTCCAAGGATTAAAGCTTTAGGATTGTTTGTTACCTCACTTAAATGCTCCAAGGAGACAGCCAATGCTAAAAACTCACCTAAAGAATCCCAACGTAAATGGTTTTCTTCCAAAAGTTGTTGTACATGTTTTGGTGCAGAACCACCAGCACCTGTTTCAAATAAACCACCACCATTCATCAATGGAACAATGGATAACATTTTAGCACTTGTACCTAGTTCTAAAATAGGGAATAAATCGGTTAAATAATCCCTTAAAACATTTCCGGAAACCGAAATAGTGTCTTTTCCATCTTTTACTCGTTCCAGGGTAAACTTGGTAGCCTCTATTGGAGATAGTATTCTAAGATCTAAACCGGCAGTGTCCAGTTGTTTTAGATAGGTGTTTACTTTTTTGATGAGTTCAGCATCATGTGCCCTGTTTTCATCCAACCAAAAAACAGCAGGAGTTTGTGAAGCCCTTGCCCTAGTAACCGCTAGTTTCACCCAATCTTGAATTGGTGCATCTTTAGTTTGACACATACGCCAAATATCTCCAGCTTCTACGTCATGCTCAATTAAAGTGTTTCCTGAAGCGTCTATAACACTTACAGTTCCTGCAGATTTTATTTCGAAAGTTTTATCATGGGAACCATATTCTTCAGCTTTTTGCGCCATAAGTCCTACGTTTGGAACAGAGCCCATGGTGGTAGGGTCGAAAGCTCCATGTTCTTTGCAAAAATCAATGGTTGCTGTATAAATTCCAGCATAACTGCTATCTGGAATTACGGCTTTGGTATCCTGTTGATTGCCTTCTGCATTCCACATTTGTCCCGATGTTCTAATCATAGCTGGCATGGATGCATCAATAATCACATCGCTTGGAACGTGTAAATTGGTTATGCCTTTATCGCTGTTTACCATGGCCAAGTCAGGACCATTGTGGTAAATTGTTTTAATATCTTGTTCTATTTCCTCGCGTTTGTTTGCAGGAAGTTCTTCTAATTTTTCAACTAAATTACCAAACCCGTTATTAACATCAACCCCTAACGATTTGAATGTTTCCCCATGTTTTGCAAACAAATCCTTGAAAAACACTTTAACAGCATGACCAAAAATAATAGGATCGCTCACTTTCATCATGGTTGCTTTCATGTGTAAAGAAAAAAGCACTCCTTTGTCTTTGGCATCTTTAACTTGATTTTCCAAAAACTCAATTAGGGCTTTTTTACTTAAAACTGTGGCATCAATAATTTCACCTTTTAAGAGATTTAGCTGATTTTTTAAGATTTCAGTTTCTCCATTGCTAGCTTTAAACTGAATGGAAACTGTTGTTGCTTCATTTAAGGTTACCGATTTTTCGTTATGGGCAAAATCTCCTTTACTCATTGTTGCCACATGGGTTTTGGAGTCTTTACTCCAAGCTCCCATGGAATGAGGATTTTTTTTGGCATAATTTTTAACGGCTTTTGGAGCACGCCTGTCTGAGTTTCCTTCACGAAGCACAGGGTTTACAGCACTTCCTTTAACTTTATCATAACGTGATTTAATGTCTTTTTCCGAATCGTTTTTTGGTTCGTCTGGATAGTTTGGCAGCTTGAAACCTTTGGCTTGAAGCTCTTCAATGGCATCTTTAAGTTGGGGAATGGAGGCGCTTATATTAGGTAATTTAATAATGTTTGCCTCTGGTTGTTTAACCATTTCGCCCAAAATACCTAAATCGTCACTTACTTTTTGGGCATCAGTTAAATAGTCAGGAAAAACAGCTAAAATTCTATGTGCCAATGAAATATCTTTTGTTTCTATTTGAACTCCAGTTGGTTTGGTAAACGATTCCACAATTGGTAAAAAGGAATAGGTAGCCAATGCTGGTGCTTCATCTGTTTTTGTATAAATAATAGTAGCTGATTTTGCCATAAGAATATTAAGTTTTGTTTAATAGAATTGCTTGATTTTTAAGCCAAGCAAATATATGAATTTTCAAACAGTTTTTTACTGTTGAACAGCCTAAACACACATAATTTATGAAGTTGATAAAATAACTATTTAGCTATTGGGAATTTAATCAATCTATGTCCAATTGATAGATTTTTAATAAATTTAAAGCACCTTCCTTTGAAAATTTGGCAAGCTTTAAACTGTTCAATTGTGGATTGATATAAAAATTGTAGGAAGTTTTAAAATTTGCTTTCTCCAAATTGGTGTTGTTAAAGGTACTCTTAAACAAATTGCAATCCTTGAAAATGGCCTGGCTTAAATTGGCTTTTGAGAATTCAACATTCTCCAAATAACAGGTATCAAAAACGGTTTTGTTGAGTTTGCATTCAAAAAAGGAAGAAAATGAAAGATTACTCTTAATAAAGGCAAAAGACATTAAGAATGGGTTACATTCCGTAAAAACAATACCTATCAATTTGCATTCGTTAAAAGTTGCATCTTTAAACGTGGTATGTTTTACATTAACGTTGCTCAAATTGCAGTTTACAAACTCGCAATCTATAAACATGTTGTTTGAAAGTTGGGTTTCAGAAAAATTGCAATCCACAAAGGTGCAATTGTCATATTCTGCTTTTGGCAATTCGGTTTTTGTATAATCTACTTTAGTATAATCTTGATCTGTAATTAATGGTAAGTTCATGTACGGAATAGGTTATTTAAGTAGTAAAGATAGAAAGATTGTATAAAAACAAAAGCCATATCACTATAGACCTAAATCTATTTTTGACATGGCTTTCTTTGAAACAGTTTACGTGACCTAATCCTGTATTGCTACTGAATAGTACAAAATTTTCATCTATACTTTTCGGTTCAAGTATCACTATTTCAATAGAAACATTCGTTTAATACAACTGTCAAAATGTATTGACGGGTTGCCGAAATGTTTCCGTTTAATTGTTTTTCTTGATGATTTTCTAGTTGTAGATCGTTTTCACAAGTTACAACTTGTCCATCATTGCATTCTTAATAACATGGGCTTTCGCAAATATTATTGTGAATACTTTCAACTTTTTTAAATATTGACTGACTGAACAAACAACACTTGAAAAAAGCATCATGATTTCATGATTGAACACGCATACACATGTCAACTTGAAACTTCAAAAAACAATTATAATAAAGAACGTTTCTTTTTAAGAGTCTATAACTAATTCATTTTCATGAAACCAACAAAAACGTTGTTTATAAATTCTTTAGCTAAAATAGTGCAAGTGTTTAAAAAAACAAATTATTTAAGACACTAGATATCAACCACTTATAAACCAAAGTTATTAACAAAAGTTAATAAAAAAAGCCCTGTGTTTACAGGGCTTTTCAAGGTTATTAAACGTTTATTAACGTTTCATGCTTTCTTTGATTCTTGCTTTTTTACCAGTAAGACCTCTGAAGTAATAGATACGAGCTCTACGAACTTTACCTTTTTTGTTCACTTCAATTTTTTGTAAGGCTGGCATGTTGATAGGTATGATACGTTCTACACCTATTGTTCCAGACATTTTTCTAATGGTAAATGTCTCAGAAGCTCCAGAACCTCTTTTTTGGATTACTACTCCTCTAAAGAACTGAGTACGAACTTTGTCTCCTTCTCTAATTTCATAGTAAACTGTAATTGTGTCTCCAGCTTTGAACTCTGGAAAATCTTTTTTTGTTACAAACTCGTCTTGTACAAATTTTACTAAAGATTCCATATCTTTAAATTTAATTATAATTAATTCGAAACAACATTCACGATTTTCGCCAGAGGTTAACCCGAAATTGGCTGCAAATATAGTTAAAAAGTTTTGAGTTTTAAGTTATGGGGTAAAAGTTTTTTTAGATAATTTTTCAGCTTTGGATAGCACATAAAATCAAATTTGTAAGAATCCCAATCCCTAATTCGCAAACCTCTCATTCCTTGTTATAGTTTTTAAGTTTAATCATTAAGTAAATCGGGACGTCTTTTTTTGGTGTGCTCATAAGCTTTTTCTTCCCGCCATTTTTCAATTTCAGGAAAATTGCCACTAAATAAGACTTCCGGAACTCGCCAACCTTTATAGTTTCTTGGACGAGTATAAATGGGAGGTGCCAGCAAATTGTCCTGAAAAGAATCGGTTAGGGCAGAGGTTTCATTGCCCAAAACACCAGGAATAAGCCTGATTACGGCATCACACAACACAGCTGCTCCAAGTTCTCCACCAGACAATACATAATCTCCAATGGATATTTCCCTAGTGATAAAATGATCGCGCACTCGTTGGTCCACACCTTTATAATGACCACACAAAATAATAATATTTTCTTTTAAGGATAACTGATTGGCAATGCCTTGGGTTAAGGTTTCCCCATCTGGTGTCATATAGATCACTTCTTCGTATTCGCGTTCAGATTTTAGTTTGGTTATGCATTTATCTATAGGTTCTACCATCATCACCATACCTGCGCCACCACCAAATTGGTAATCGTCCACAGTCTTGTAATTATCGGTTGTGTAATCCCGTAAATTATGAAAATATACTTCCACCAATCCAGCTTCAATGGCTCTTTTAAGGATGGATGCTTCAAACGGACTTTTAAGTAATTCTGGTAAAACAGTTATAATATCGATACGCATGACAAAACTTTAGGACAGCAAATATACTTTAAATGTTTTAGGAAATTTTAGCTTTGGATTTGAAGTTTTGTAAACTTATCAATATCACAAACCTTAGATGGGTTTGGATGGCAATTAAATAAATTTGTTGAAATGTATCTAAAAACACATATGGAATAAAAAAAATCTGCAAATGAGAACTTACAGATTTTAAATATGTTTAAGTTGTAAAAGTGTGTTTAAATTCCTTTTTGTTTGTTCAATTCGTCTTGAAGCTGGCGCCTTACTTTTTGTTCGCGTTCCAAGGCTGTTTTTCTATGTTCTTCAAACTCTACTTCTATTTCTTCCAGTGCTTTTTTGGCTTCCTTGGTAATAACATGACTGTTTTTGTATTTGTAGATAAACAGCATCAACATGGCCAATAAAATACCTATAATGGACCACATTAGAACATTGTAGCTGGATTTGCTCATTTGCAAACCAAACAAGGACATGTTGTTTTTTTCGTTGGTGGTTATTTCCAACGAAGCTTGTGTGTTTGAAAGATTGGTTTTTAGTTCAGAAATTTCATTTGCTTGCGTCTTCACCATGGCCTGTGTGTCTGCAAGATCTTTTCGTAAGGTTTTTAAGGTATCATTGGTGTGTGCCTGTAAAGTTGTTAACATGCTGCGTTTTACGGCTTCATACATAGAACCATTGGTGCCTCTAAAATCGCCGGACTTTTGAAGCACGTATTCAAATTGATTGTTGATGGTACTGTTGTCCAAAGATAGCTTATCGTCTTCATCAGAGGTTTCGGTTTGGGCTTGTAAGGTGTTGAAACTACATAGTAAAATTAAGGTAATGGTAAAAAATTTAAACGCTTTCATTGGGCTTTGTTAGGTTTTGTTGTTTACGAAAATAATAAATTAAGTTAAGTATCTGTAGATTATAATTAAAAAGCCTCACGATTGCGAGGCTTTTGTATATACGATTGAAATGATATTTTAGATGTTTTATCTACTAATAATACGTGTAACGTCTCACTTTTGCAATGTATTTTGCCAATCTGATTACTTGATGGCTATAGCCATATTCGTTATCGTACCAAATGTATAACAAGACGTTTTTGCCATCTTTTCTTACAATGGTTGCTTTACTGTCGTAAATTGAAGGAGCAGAGCTGCCAACAATATCGCTGGAAACAAGTTCGTCGCTTAATTCGTATTTAATTTGTTCCACTAGATCGCCTTCAAGAGCATATTTTTTTATAATGGCATTGATGCCTTCCAAAGAAGTTTCTTTTTCCAGTTCTAAACTTAGTATAGCTAAAGATCCATTAGGGACAGGCACTCGAATGGCGTTGGAGGTTAATTTCCCTTCTAAAGCAGGTAAGGCTTTAGCCACAGCACTTCCAGCTCCAGTCTCGGTAATAACCATGTTTAGCGCAGCAGCACGTCCACGACGGTATTTTTTATGGAAGTTATCCACTAAATTCTGGTCGTTTGTATAAGCATGTATGGTTTCAAGGTGTCCACTTTTTACCCCTAGTGAATCTTCAACTGCTTTTAAAATAGGGGTAATGGCATTGGTTGTACAAGATGCTGCAGAGAAAATATCTACCGTATCTGGATTGTTTTCTAAATGGTTTACACCATGAACAATGTTTGGAACCCCTTTTCCAGGAGCAGTTAATAATACTTTATCTACACCTTTAGAGTTTAAATGTCTGCTTAAAGCCTCTTTATCTCTAAAAGCACCTGTGTTATCTATAACTAAAGCATGATTAATGCCATACTTGGTATAATCTATATCTTCTGGATTGTTAGCTGAAATAATATTAACTGTGGTTCCGTTTATAATTAAAGCACTGTTTTTTAAATCTGCTACAACCGTTCCGGAAAAATCACCATGAACCGAATCGTTTCTTAATAACGAAGCTCTTTTTTCCAATACTGTTTGATCGATGGCACCACGGGTAACAATGGCTCTTAAACGCAACTGACTTCCTTTTCCTGTACGTGTCATCAATTCTCTGGCAACTAAACGTCCAATTCTACCAAAACCATATAAAATAACATCTTTTGGTTGAATGACATTGTCCTTATTGGCATCCTTTAATTTGTCTGCAACAAAAGCCAAAGCATTGCTATATTTTTTTTCTTCTAAATGAAATTCATAAGTTAATTTACCAATATCCAACTTTGCAGGAGGTAAATCCAAGGTTTGGATGGCTTGTGCAATTTCCACAGAATCGAAAATGGAAATTGGTTTTTGAACAAATTCGCCAGCATACTCGTGTAGGTTCAAAATTTGGCTTACGTTTTTGTCTATTAACTGGTTTCTAAAAAGTACCAATTCAATAGATTTGTCGTACCAAAGGTCGCTAACAATT
This sequence comes from Xanthomarina gelatinilytica, assembly GCF_000348685.1. Lineage (GTDB taxonomy): Bacteria > Bacteroidota > Bacteroidia > Flavobacteriales > Flavobacteriaceae > Xanthomarina > Xanthomarina gelatinilytica. Next base: position 7,267 of record NZ_ANLA01000019.1, read on the forward strand.
TTAATAAACTCTACAGTAGCCTTTCTTCTGTCTGCCTGAAAAGCCAATTCGTTTTCATAAGTCTCGTTAAAACTCATTGTATTAAATATTTAGTGTGTTGTTAATATTTTCAACTTAGTTATGTTGCCTAGTTGAATTTGGTTGCAAAAATATGATATTTAAGTGGTATTTGAACCAGTTTTTGTAAAATAAAAATCCTTCAGGGTTATTCTGAAGGATTCCATATTCTTTTTATTTGGTGTTTTTTTAATTGAAATTATATCGTTCCACTTCACCATTGGAATTGATAAGTTCTATTCTTAACGGCTCGTAAACCGATTTGTTTCTTATTATTTCCTGAACATCATCCACATTATATACCTTATTGTTGTTTATGGAAGTCACTATGTCTCCTTCTTTAACACCATTGGCTCGTAAATACTTGGAATAGGTTTGTCCCAATCTTGAAATTTTAACACCATTGGCAGTGTTGTATTTTTTAAGCTCTTCTTTTGTGGCGTTTTTTACTATACCCAATTGCGGAATGGTATAGGTTTGATTTCTTACCAAGGTCACAGGCGTTTCTTTTAAATGACCGTTTCTTAAATAAGTAACCTGAACCACATCGTCTGGACGTTTAGTACTTAAATAGCCTGTTAAATCTGAGAATTTGGAAATTTTTACATGGTCTATTTTTTTGATGATATCACCAGATTTCAAACCAGCTTCAAAAGCACCCGAATGTTCTTCAACCGAGTCTATATAAAAGCCTTCTGTTTCGTTTACGCTCAACCTTTCGGCAAAACTACTGTTTAAGGCACCTCCAGTAACACCTAAAATGCCATTTTGTACATTTCCAAATTCAATAAGGTCTTGAACAACTTTTTTGGCAATATTGCTTGGTACGGCAAACGAATATCCAATGTAGGAGCCTGTTTGGGACGAAATGGCTGTATTGATACCAATTAAATCGCCATTGGAATTAACCAAAGCACCTCCAGAGTTTCCAGGATTTACTGCTGCATCTGTTTGTATAAAGGATTGTGTGTTTTTACCTGTTAAATCCCGGGACTTGGCACTGATGATGCCTGCTGTTACAGTAGAGTTTAAATTAAACGGATTTCCAACAGCCAAAACCCACTCACCAATTTTTGCTTGGTCGCTATCCCCAAAAGTGGTGTATGGTAACTCATGGTCTGCTTCAATTTTCAATAAAGCAATATCGGTTTTGTTATCAGAGCCTATAATTTCAGCTTCATAAGTGCTGTTGTCGTTTAAGGTAATGGTTAACTCACTTGCACCTGCAATCACGTGATTGTTGGTAATGATGTAACCATCTGGTGATATGATAACACCAGAACCAGACCCTATTTGTGGTCTTTGAGGCGACCTTCCATAGAATAAATCCTCAAAGGTCATTTGTCCAGAACTTCCCATAGTGGTGTTTTTAACATGTACTACCGTATGAATGGTTTTTTCGGCAGCATGGGTAAAATCTATGCTGTTTTCAGGAATGAAACTAGAGTTTGAAAAATTGTTTACTGGCAATGCCAAAGGCGAAACTTCAGCTTGCGATAGGTTATGGGTGTTATTTTCTTCTAAAAAGAATTTATAGGCAGAAAGCGTAATAGCTCCACCTAACACAGAAACTAATACTAGGGTTAAAATCTTTTTCATTGTATATATTGTTATTAGGTTTAAACGGGTTTATAATTTTTTATAACGATTAAAATTAATTTTTTATTGAATCTGTTTTTCAGTTTTAACGATTTTTAACGTCGTATTTAACGTGCATTTAACATGACATTAAACCATGTTAATTCTTATATTTGCCATGCTTATGGAATTAACATTTTACAAATATCAAGGAACTGGAAACGATTTTGTGATGATTGATAATCGTCAACAAATATTCGACAAAAACAATACCAAACTGGTTGCCAAACTCTGTAACAGACGTTTTGGCATTGGTGCAGATGGACTTATTTTGTTGGAAAACCATCCAAAATGGGATTTTAAAATGGTTTATTTTAATGCCGATGGTAACGAGAGTTCCATGTGTGGCAATGGAGGCCGTTGTTTAACGGCATTTGCCAAATTTTTAGGAATTATCGAAAATAAAGCCATTTTCGAGGCCATAGATGGTTTGCATCATGCCATTTTGGATAACCACGTTGTAAAACTGCAAATGCAGGATGTGCTTTCTGTAGAAATTCATAATCAACATGTGTTTTTAAATACAGGTTCACCACATCATGTGCAAATGGAAACACAACTAAAAAATTTGGATGTTAAAGAACTCGGTTCAAAAATTCGATATGGGAACCCGTATAAGGATGAGGGAACCAATGTTAATTTTGTAAAAAAACTGTCAGACAACAGGTTTCAAGTAAGAACTTACGAACGTGGAGTGGAAGATGAAACCTTATCTTGTGGCACTGGAGTTACAGCTGTGGCCTTGGCAATGTATGAAACAGGTGAAACCAAGAACAAGCTTATTGTTTTGGAGACAGAAGGAGGCAATCTGCAGGTGTCCTTTGAAAAGAACAAAGATACATACAACAACATTTGGCTTATTGGTCCAGCCGAACAGGTTTTTAAAGGCTCTATAACATGCTAACATTAAAAGGAAAAGATATATATTTAAGGGCTTTGGAACCAGAAGATCTAGACTTTGTCCATGCCATAGAAAACCATGAGTCGGTTTGGGAAATCAGTAACACACAAACCCCATATTCCAGGTTTTTAATAAAACAATATTTGGAAAATGCACACAAAGATATCTTTGAAGTCAAACAACTGCGTTTGGTGATTTCAAATTATAACGATATAGCACTGGGAATGATAGACCTTTTTGATTTCGATTTTAAAAACAGTCGGGCAGGAGTGGGTATTTTAATTAAAGAAACCTCAGAAAGACAAAAAGGTGTTGGTAATGAAGCTTTAGGATTGCTGATTAAATATTGTAATACACATTTAAACCTGCATCAATTGTATTGCAATATTTCTGAAGACAACCAAGCAAGCCTTAACCTGTTTTCCAAACACGGTTTTGAAATTATTGGGTTAAAAAAAGACTGGAACCTTGTAAATGGTTCTTATAAAAACGAATATTTACTTCAACGTATAAATTAATGTATTTTAAAAAGATTCTTCTTGCAATTGCCCTTATTGGGCTGGTGATCGCTGGTTTGTTTGCAAACTATGTGTATGGTGTGATGTTAGTGGACAACACAGCTTTCAATAACGAACAGGCTTATATTTATGTGCCTACAAACGCTACTTATACAGATGTTAGGGAGCAATTAAAACCTTTATTGAAAGATATTGAAAAGTTTGATGCCCTGGCCAAACAAAAAAAATACATAAACAATATCAAAGCTGGACGTTTTATTATAAAAAAGGGCATGAACAATAACGATATTATAAATTCCATAAGAAGCAAAAACGTACCATTACAGCTGGCTTTCAACAACCAACCAAACTTAAAGGCTCTCGCTGGTAGAATTTCCATGCAAATTGAAGCAGATAGCTTAAAATTGGTTGAGGTGATGCACGATAAGGATTTTCTTGCTGAACATTCCTTTTCTGAAGCTACTGCTTTGGGAATGTACATACCAAACAGTTATGAGTTTTTCTGGAATACCTCTGCAACAGAATTTCGGGAAAGAATGTTGAAAGAATACAAGCGTTTTTGGAATGACAATAGAAAAGCCAAAGCTAAAGCCCTAGGGTTAACGCAAACCGAAGTGATGACCTTGGCATCTATTGTGCACGAGGAGTCCAAACAGGCTGCAGAACAACCAAGAATTGCAGGTGTGTATTTAAATAGGTTACGGATAGGTATGCCATTACAGGCTGATCCTACTTTAAAATTTGCTGCTTATCAGTTGCCAGAATATCAAAACACCGTGATAAAACGTGTTTTAAATAAGCATAAAGACATCAATTCGCCATACAATACCTATATGTACGCTGGTTTACCACCAGGATTAATTACCATGCCAGATATTTCTGCCATAGATGCAGTTTTAAATCCAGAAAAGCACCAATATCTCTATTTTGCTGCAGATGCCAACAGATTAGGCTATCATAAATTTGCCAAAACCCTTAGTCAACATAATGCCAATGCAAGGGAATATCAAAGGTACTTGTCTTCACAAGGGATTAATAGATAACCTTGGGAAAATATAATAAACATATCGTTACGGCATGTTTGGCTTTTTTTATGGCAAATATTTCTTTTTCACAGAGTAAGCTAAATCAATTTTTAAAGCCAAGCGATACCTTAAACACTTCTAGACGCAATGCTGTGATAATTACTGAAGCATCCATGGCTACTCTCACTTTGGTAGGTTTGAACCAGTTATGGTATGCCGATTATCCCAAATCCAAGTTCCATACGTTAAATGATAACAACCAATGGTTGCAAATGGATAAACTAGGACATGTGTTTTCAGCTTATCAACTTGGTAGGTTAGGAGCCAATACCTTGCACTGGAGTGGAGTAAGTAAACAAGACCAGCTTATTTATGGTTCTACCATTGGTGTTGCTTTTTTAACAGTTGTAGAAGTTTTTGATGGGTATTCTGAAGAATGGGGCTTTTCGTGGGGAGATATGGCAGCCAATGTTACGGGTGCAGGTTTGTACGTAGGTCAAGAACTATTATGGAAAGAGCAACGGTTTACCATAAAATATTCGTTTCATAGAACCGATTATGCACCACAGAATCCAGAGGTGTTGGGCAACGGGTTTTCAGAAGAATTTTTAAAAGATTATAACGGTCAAACCTATTGGTTGAGTATAAATTTGCATGCTTTTTTCAAGGAAAGTAAAATCCCTTCTTGGCTAAATGTAGCTCTTGGTTATGGAGCAGAAGGTATGATTTCTGGTTCCAATACCAATGATAACGATGTGGTACAAGAGCAAAACCCTTATAGGCAATTCTATTTAAGTTTGGATCTGGATTTAACTCGAATAAAGACAAATTCACATGTTTTAAGAACAATTTTTGACGTTTTTAACGTGATAAAAGTACCTTTTCCAGCCTTGGAGTTTAACGATAAAAATGGCATAAAGTTCCATGGAATCTACTTTTAGGAACACTTAATCGATTAATTTTCAGATATTAAAAAAATGTGCTATCTTTGCATGCTGAAATTTTCAAGTAATTATCACATGGATTTTTACTGAAGAAATTTAAAGATATGATAAAAAATATTGGAAGTTATTTAGCCCTATCACTTACAATATGTTTCTTATTGTTTGGATCGATTTACATGAATAAATCGGTTAAAGAAAAAAACTACACATCACCAAGATATGCGTCTAACGATGTTGATCATGGCGAAGTTGTCCAAGACAACTTATTTCCTGTACACGAACCTCAAGTACCTTATTCCCCTACCTTAGGAAAATCCTTAATTGGTTTTAAAGAAGCCCTGGGATTTAAGGAATCTGGTGGTGATTACTTTACAGTTAACACCTTAGGTTATCTGGGGAAATATCAATTTGGAAAAGAAACCCTAAAGTTGATAGGCATTCACAATCCGGTTCATTTTTTAAGCAATCCAGAACTACAGGAAAAAGCTTTTATTGCAAATGCTGAACGTAATAAATGGATTTTAAGGAAAGACATCAAGCGTTTTTCCGGAAAAGTCTTAAATGGAACTAAGATAACAGAATCAGGGATTTTGGCAGCTGCACATTTAGCTGGACCAGGAAATGTCAAAAAATATTTAAGAAGTTATGGAGCCAATGGCTTTAAGGATGCCTACGGAACTTCTATTTCTTATTACATAAAAAAATTCTCTGGTTACGATACGTCTAAAATCAAACCCAACAGAAAAGCCAAAGTAAAACATTCGGCTTAGATTTTATTCTTTATGAATAATAAATAGTGTAGGTCTTTTGTGAAGGTCTACACTATTTTTTTTCCATGCTGCTACTGTTTGTGTTTTTATGTATTCGCTATCTAAAGTAATGTCACAGGCCACACAAACCAGTGTCATGTCGTTTAAAGCCTGACAAATATCTTCCAGCAATTTGTTGTTTCTATAAGGTGTCTCTATGAACGATTGCGATTGGTTTTGGCTGTAGGACAGTTGTTCCAAACGTTTCAATTCTTTTTTTCTTTCCACTTTATCAATAGGTAAATAGCCGTTAAAGGCAAAACTTTGACCATTCATACCAGAACTCATATGAGCCATAACAATGGAGGAAGGACCAACCAATGGAACCACTTGAATGTTTTGTTTGTGTGCCAACATGACCACATCTGCTCCAGGGTCTGCAATGGCTGGACAGCCGGCTTCAGAAAGCAAACCAACGTGCTTGCCTTGTAGACAAGGCTCTAAAAAATCAGGGAGTTCACTGGGATCCGTAAATTTGTTTAAAAGGAATATCTGTAAGCTAGCTTGTTTTTTGCTTGGTTTTATTTGTTTTATAAAACGTCTGGCAGTTTTTTCGTTTTCAACAATGTAAACATCTACTTGTTCCACAATTTTTTTTACTGAAATTGGTAAAACTTCCAATGGAGCAGTATCTCCAAGAGTGGTAGGTATCAAGTATAGTTTTCCGTAAGGGCTTGTCATTGATTCGTTATTTGATAAGGAGTTTATGAGTTGTTTTAGAACCAGATTTTGAGATTACCTCTGTTAAATACAAACCTGCGGCTAAGGATTTGGTATCTATGTGAATTTCAGAAGCTGTATTTTTTGTAATGGATTTTATAAGTTTACCTTGAAGGTTATAAATATGTATGGATTCAATGACAATTTGTGGGTTGTTGCTTTTAACAATAAACGAATTGCTGGCAGGATTTGGGTACATTTTTATTTGTAATAAAGTGTTTTCTGCAATTCCCAAACTGGCATCCAATATTCTATAAATATTTCCTGAGTCTATTCCAGCTATGTATATTTCGCCAGTCACATCTTCACCAAAACCAGTCCAGCCATTGCCGGAAAAGGGTTCTGTAAAAGTCATGTTCCAGGTACCTCCATTGTTTTCCAGGATACCAATTTCATTACTGCAATAATCTGCAAAAAAATACAAACCACTAAAATTGGGTTGAGCTGTACCACGATATCTGTAACCTCCAGTAATAGAGCATTTAAAGTTGCCACTAGAGGAATGTGTGTATTGTGAAATAGGAAAAGTCAATTCGCTGGTGTCGCTAGGACAGTTGCCGGAAGTGTCATATACTTGATTTCCCTCGTAACAACGCCAACCATAATTAACAGCAGCTTGATTTAAAGGAACCATGTCTATTTCTTCTATCTGTCCTTGACCAACATCTCCAATCCAAAGATCGTGAGTTTGTCTGTCAAAAGAAAACCTCCAAGGATTTCTTAAACCATAAGCCCAAATTTCAGGCAGGGCATTTGGTTCTTGAGCATTAGGGAATGGGTTGTCTGCTGGAATGGCATAATTTAAACCTCCACTGGAACTGTTTACATCTATGCGCAGCATTTTGCCTAATAAAGTAGTTAAATCTTGGGCTCTATCTCCTGGGTCTCCACTGGAACCTCCATCTCCAAGCCCAATATATAAATATCCATCATTTCCAAAAGCTAAATCGCCACCATTATGGTTGCTATTGGGTTGGCTAACCGTTAATAATATCAATTCTGTGCTTGCACTGGCTGTATTGGCATTAGGTGGATTTACAGTATATCTAGAAACCACGGTATCGCCATTGTTATCAGTGTAATTTACATAAAAATAACCGTTTGATGCATATTGCGGATGAAAGGCCAAACCCAACAAACCTCTTTCACCACCACTTAAAACCTTGGAATCTATATCTAAAAAAGAGGTGTTGTTTACAGAGCCATCAGAATTGATTATTTTAATATGCCCTCCTTGTTCCACAATAAACAATCTATCGTCTCCAGCGTTCCTAATACTTAAAGGATCATTGAAACCAGAAGCAACCAGACCTAGTTCAATTTCTTGTGAAAAGAGAAAGCATGGAAATAATAAAAGCACTAAAATTGTGGTATGGAATTTCATCTTATTGATATTTTTTGGATTAGTAATACAAATTACAAAAAATCAAATAAGAAAACTAAAAAATACTCTCAAAGTCAATTATTTAAGCAATTTTTTTGCTATTTGTCCACAGGCTTCGTCTAGCATTTTATAGGTGCTATCAAATCCTTGAATGCCTCCTGTATACGGGTCTGGTACGTTATAATTTTGGTTTGGGTAAATTTCATCCAAAATCATTTTTACTTTTTTTAAGTCTTTGTCGTTCCTGGCAAGTTTTGTTACATTTTTGAAGTTGGATTCATCCATGACATAGATAAGATCAAATGCGTCAAAATCTGCAACAGTAAATTGTCTGCCTCGTTGATTGGTAATATCCAAACCGTATTTTTCAGCAACTTTAATGGAGCGTTTGTCTGGAAGATCACCCACATGATAATCACCAGTTCCGGCTGAATCTACAAAAAACGATTCTTGAGGAAGCTTGGATTTTAAGATACCTTCTGCTAATGGCGAACGGCAAATATTACCTAAACATACCATTAGAATTTTAGTCATAATAGTTTATGATTTATTAATGAATTGAATTTAAACCGATAATTTTTTTGAAAGGTCTTCAACATATTTTCTAAACTGTTTGTCTGTTGAAGTTAAATTGTCCACCGTTTTACATGCGTGAAGCACAGTGGCATGGTCTCTTTTTCCAATTTGAGAGCCAATGCTAGCTAAAGACGCTTTGGTGAGTTTTTTGGCAAAAAACATGGCCAATTGCCTAGCTTGTACAATATGTCGTTTTCTGGTTTTGGATTGTAGCGTGTCTATATCCATTTGAAAATAATCGGAAACAACTTTTTGGATATAATCAATGGAAACTTCCCGTTTGGTGTTTTTGACAAACTTTTCTACAACTTGCTTGGCTAAATCTATGGTTATTTCCTTTTTGTTAAAGGAAGATTGTGCAATTAAGGAAATGATGGCTCCTTCCAGTTCTCGAATATTGGATTTAATGTTTTTGGCAACATATTCAATAATTTCTTCAGGCATTTCCACGCCATCACGATAAAGCTTGTTTTTTAATATGGAAACACGGGTTTCAAAGTCTGGACTTTGCAATTCTGCCGAAAGTCCCCATTTAAACCTGGACAGCAAACGCTGTTCAATGTCCTGCATGTCTACAGGCGCTTTGTCACTGGTTAAAATAACCTGTTTCCCATTTTGATGCAAATGGTTGAAAATATGGAAGAACACATCTTGGGTACCAGATTTACCAGAAAGGAATTGGACATCATCAATAATAAGGACATCTATTATTTGGTAAAAATGGATAAAATCGTTTCGATTGTTCTTTTTAACGGAATCTATATATTGTTGCGTAAATTTTTCAGCAGATATATACAAAACCGTTTTTTCAGGATATTTGTCTTTAATGTCAACACCAATGGCATGAGCTAAATGTGTTTTACCCAAACCAACTCCTCCAAAAATAAGCAATGGGTTAAAAGAGGTGCCTCCTGGTTTGGAAGCCACTGCCAATCCCGCACTTCTGGCCAAACGGTTGGAATCCCCTTCCAGGAAATTCTCAAAACTGTAATTTGGGTTGAGTTGCGATTCTATTTTAACATTGCGTATTCCAGGAATAATAAACGGATTGCGTAATTCTGGATTCTTGTTGTTTAGTGGGATGTCTACATCTTGAGCTTTAACGGCAGATCTGTTGGAACTTGGAATTCTTTCGGTAAAAGGTTGTTTGTTGCCATAAGTGTTTTCCATTTTAATAATGTAAACAAGTTTGGCCGTTTCCCCCAATTCCTTGGTTAAGGCTACTTTTAAAATTTTAACGTAGTGTTCTTCAAGCCATTCGTAAAAGAATTTACTAGGTACTTGAATGCTCAAAGATTTATCTGTAAGCTTCACTGCTTTAATTGGTTCAAACCATGTTTTGTAGGCTTGCGGCTGAATGTTATCCTTTATGAATTCAAGACAATTATTCCATACCGATTGCGCAGTTACACTCATTATTGTTTTAAAGATTTATACGTTAGTTATTGAAAGAGAAATGGCTTTCTCTGATTGATTTTATAGCTTGACAAATATGTGAACAAAATTCTTAAAAAAAAAATCAATTGCTATTGAATTTAAAGAAATTTTTTCTCATGTTTATTGCATTGCCTAAACTACAAAAAATTATTTAAATACTTCTATGAATTTCGACGAAATACCAATAAGAGTGAGATATGGTGAAACAGACCAAATGGGAGTGGTTCATCATGGAAATTATGCGTTATACCTTGAAATGGGACGAACAGAATGGCTCCGAAAAAAAGGGATTTCCTATCGTGAAATGGAAGAAAGCGGAATCATGCTCCCTGTTGTTTCTATGAGTTTAAATTTTAAGAAGTCAGCGCTTTATGATGACGTGGTTAAAGTAAAAACTCAGTTAAAAAAAACACCTGCCGTAAGAATAGAATTTGACTATGAAATTACCAATCAAGCAGGGGAAATCTTGGTGCAGGCAACAACCGTTTTGGCTTTTATTGACATGAAAACCAAAAGGCCCATAAAATGTCCTGATTATATTTTAGGGAAATTAACGGTTTAATTTCCCAGTTCTTTAATGGTCACTTCAAAAATGGATTGAAAACTGTCTTGAACTTTTTGGACATTCTTTAATCTTACAGAGATTTCTATTTTACAATCCAATTCCAGGGTTTGATTTATCACTTTTAAGTTTTGCTCTTTAATCACGCGCATCACTTTATTCATGTTTTTATAATCAAAGTGAATTTCAAAATGTTTGTTTATGGTTTTGGTAACAATTTTTGATGCTTCCAAAGCCATTTGTGCAGCAGTTTTATAAGCATGTATCAAGCCACTAACACCAAGTTTGACACCACCAAAATATCTAACTACAACTATGAGTATGTTGGTTACTTCAAACGATTGAATCTGACCATAGATAGGCATGCCAGCACTGTTGTTGGGTTCCCCATCATCATTGGCCCTAAATTGAATTTGGTTTTCAAAGGTGCCTATTTGGTATGCATAACACCAATGTCTGGCAGAATGATGTTGTTTTTTTAAGTTCTCTATATGCCCTTTTACTTCTTCTTCATTTTTCACAGGAAAGGCATAGCCAAAAAATTTACTGTTTTTGTCTTTGAATAGGACCTCTGTAGAAGGTTTGGTTATGGTTTTGTAGCTGTCTTTTTTATCCATTAGGCCAAAGTTACTAATAAGATCGAAATAATGGCCAACCCAACACCAATCCAGTTTTTAAAAGATAGTGTCTCTTTAAATAGAGCTAAGCCAATCAACGATGTAAACATGACTATGGCTACATTATTTATGGTGAAAATGGTAGAACTCTCCAGTGTTTCGTGATGTAAGGCTTTTAGTAAATAATAGATAGATGCATAATTTACAATTCCTAAAGCCAAACCTCCCAAAATGCTTTGAGGATTGAATTTAAAATTATTACCAATTATCTTGAACATTAAGATTCCAATTCCAAAGCAAGCAGCAAAGAAAAATATGGTGGACGAAAACAAGGGAATGCCACCATCCTGGATATAGGTGGATTCTATAAATTTAATGGAGGTGTCTATTATACCAGAACCTAAGAACAGTATTATGGGAAACAAGAGGTTGCTTTTAAAATGAAATGTGGCGTGTTTTTTTACAGACACAAAGTAAACTGCAAACAAAGCAAGTAAAATACCTAGCATTTTTTGAAAACCAGTACTTTCTTGATACATATAAATACCAAATATCACAGGAATAATAACACTCATTTTGGTAGCGACCGAAGCGACTGAAAGACCGTTACGCTGCGATGTTATTGCCATGACATTAAATATGGCAATAAACAAAAAACCCAGTGCCATTGCTCCAAAAAACCATTGAGACTGCACAATATCATCAACATTTAATGGGTTTTTGGAAGTTATAAAGCCACAAAAACAAGCCGTTACGTAATTGAATACGATGGCTTGAAGCGTATTTATTTTAAACCTATCAAATAACTTGAAGATGATAAAAATAAAGGTAGAAGCTAGAATACTTAATAATAAATAAATCAAAAGAGGTCTTTTTTAATGGTGAACAAGTTGGTGATATCCTCAGTTTTTGGATTGATATGCCATGTGTGAATGCCTAATTTTGCAGCTGCTAAGGTATTTTCTTCTGTGTCGTCTATAAACAAACAGGATTCAGGTGTTAGTTGGTTTTCTTCCAACACAAATTGATAAATATCAGCATTGGGTTTTCTAAGCTGTATTTCGTGTGACAAGTAAAAGGCATCGAAACAATTTTTAAACTCTTCGTAAAAAGACACATCGTTTTTTATGCTATCTATGTGTAAGGTGTTGGTGTTGCTCAATAAGATAAGTTTGAATTTATTTTCTTTGGCAAGATTTTTTATAAATTCCAGTCTATGTTTCGGGAAATCCTTTAAAATACAATTCCATGCGTAAAGAATATCCTCTTCGATTAATTCAGGAAAGTTCCCTAAGTAAAATTCCAAGAATTCTTCAGTAGAGACTAAGCCTTGTTCGTACAAGCTGTTTACGGCAATCATTTCTTCTGTAAAGGTTTCCAGTTTAAAGATGCTAAGGGCATGGTTCATGGCGCCTTCTTTGTCTAGGTTTATAAACACATCGCCAAAATCGAATATAAGGGTTTTAATCATGATTTTTTTGTCTACTATACTGCTCAAGATCTACTCCAGCAGGAATTTTTAATTTTCGTTTGTGTGAATTTTTAACACGTCAGTATCTATAATGGTTTCTGAAATTATTTTACGGGAAATATGTGGTGCCTTAACCCCTTGTTTAAAGTTGGTGTTGCCAATAAAAACACGGGCTTCGTCCCAAAGATTTTCATTTATAAAGGTTTGAAGTGTTTCCCTTCCTCCTTCCACAATAATGGATTGTATGTCCTTTTGGTATAAATAATCAGCCAGTTGCTTGGCTACCTGGTTGGAAAAATCGATTTCTTTTTCGGAAATTATTAAGGTTTCTGCTTCATTGTTAAAAATTTGAAAGTGTTTAGGGAGCTTAAGGGCTCTATCCAATACCACCCGAACAGGATGTTTTCCTGTCCAATCCCTAACCGTTAAACCGGGATTATCTTCCAAAACCGTTTTGGTGCCAACCAAAATAGCTTGTTCTTCAGCTCGCCATTTGTGAACCAGCTGTCTGGAATATGGATTGGTAATCCAAACAGGTTTTTGTTCTTTTCTGGTTTTTGGAGCAATAAATCCATCTTGTGTTTCGGCCCATTTTAATATAATGTAAGGCCGTTTTTTGTTGTGAAAGGTAAAAAAACGTTTGTGATGTTCTTTACAAGCTGCTTCCATAACGCCAAGGGTTACTTTGCAACCAGCCGCTTTTAGTTTGTCGATGCCTTTTCCTGACACTTTGCTATGGGAGTCCATGGTGCCAATAACCACATGTGGAATACCAAGTTTAATTATCAAATCGCTGCAAGGTGGTGTTTTGCCAAAATGGCTACAGGGTTCCAAGGTTACATAAAGGGTTGCTTTATGCAGCAGTGTTTTGTCTGCAACAGATGCTATGGCATTTACTTCGGCATGTGGTCCTCCATAAGCGCTTGTAAAACCTTCGCCAATAATTTGTTCGTTATATACAATCACGCTTCCAACCATTGGGTTTGGAGCTGTTGTACCAAGCCCATTTTTAGCAATTTCAATACAGCGTGTTATGTATTTTTCATGTATCTTCATCCCGACAAATTTCAGTGTAAAAATAACATAATAAAGTGAGCAATAATAATATTGTTATTAGAGAAATAACTTTGGCAGATAATATCCAAATTGCAAAAGTAATTCGCGATGTTTTAATAGAGTTTGGTGTGCCAAAGGTTGGAACGGCTTATGCAGATGCCTCTTTGGATTGCATGGCAGAAACCTATGCTAAGGAAAAGTCGGTTTATTTTGTGGTAACAAATAAAGGCCAGGTAATTGGAGGTGCTGGAATTGCTCCATTGGATCATGGTGAAGGCAACATCTGCGAACTTCAAAAAATGTATTTCTTGCCAGAAGCCAGAGGCTTGGGCTTAGGAATAGAAATGATGCATAAATGCCTGGCTAAGGCCAAGGATTTTGGTTACAATAGTTGTTATTTGGAAACCATGCCATATATGGATGCGGCCAAAAAACTATATGCCAAGGTTGGATTTGAATGTTTAAAGAAACCTATGGGAAATACAGGGCATTATTCGTGTCATGTTTGGATGATTAAAACCTTATGAGATTAAAAGATATACAAAAGGTGTTTCATCAAGAATTGGATGTTATTTATGGTAAAAACGAAGTGGCCAGTTTTTTCAATATCCTAATGTCACATTATTTAAAACTAAACCGGATTGCTTTGGTCCTTGAGCCAGAGCTAACGGTTTCAAAAGAAGAAGAACAACCTTTGTTTGAGGCTTTAAGCCGATTGAAACAGGAAGAACCCATTCAATATATTATAGGTGAAACGCAATTTTATGATTTGACTTTTAAGGTGAATGAACACACCTTGATTCCCAGACCTGAAACCGAAGAACTCGTGCAATGGATTGTTAAATGTCATTCTGAACGTAGTGAAGAATCTCAATTAAAGATTCTAGACATTGGCACAGGAACCGGTTGTATTGCCATTTCCCTGGCTAAACACCTACCAAAAGCTAAAGTTTACGCTTTGGACGTTAGCAAAGAGGCACTAAAAGTAGCAAGACAGAATGCTGAATTGAACAATGTGGAAGTTCATTTTATAAATGCAGACATTTTAAATAGGGATTCATGGAATTTGGAGTTTAAGGATTTGCAATTTGATATCATTGTTTCCAATCCACCTTATGTAAGAAACCAGGAAAAAGCAGAAATTAAAAATAACGTCCTCAAACACGAACCACATTTGGCTTTGTTTGTTGAAGATCACGATCCGTTGCAATTTTACCATACTATTTCAGATATTGCTGTTGATAAATTGACTGAAAATGGCTTGCTGTTTTTTGAAATAAATCAATATCTTGGAAACGAAACCAAGCAGCTATTGCACAACAAAGGGTTTACGGATTTAGAATTAAAAACAGATATTTTTGGCAATAATCGCATGTTAAAAGGCTTAAAGAATTTTTAACCCATGACCATTAAAGAACAGATTTTACAATTACGAGACGAGTTAAACAAGCACAATTACAACTATTATGTGTTGGATAATCCTGCGATAAGCGATTATGAATTCGATTTAAAACTCAAGCAATTAATTGCTTTAGAACAGCAACATCCCGAATATTTTGATGTAAACTCCCCAAGCCAAAGGGTTGGAGGAGAGATTACCAAAAATTTTGAAACGCTTGTGCATGAACATCGTATGTATTCGCTGGACAACTCTTATTCCAAAGAAGATTTATTGGATTGGGAAACCCGAATTAAAAAATTGGTGGATGGCAACCTTGAATTTACCTGCGAATTAAAATACGATGGTGCTTCCATAAGTTTAACTTATGAAAACGGTTTATTTGTAAAGGCTGTCACCAGAGGCGATGGTGTTCAGGGAGACAATGTAACTGCCAATGTTAAAACCATTAAATCCGTGCCTTTGCAATTGCAAGGGGATTTTCCCGAAAAATTTGATATTCGTGGTGAAATTGTTCTGCCTTTTGAAGGCTTTCATAAAATGAACGAAGAGCGTATTGAAATAGGAGAGGAGCCTTACAGAAATCCAAGAAATACAGCTTCTGGAAGCCTGAAACTTCAGGATAGCAGTGAAGTAGCCAAAAGGCCTTTGGAGTGTTTGCTCTATAGCATTGTGGGAAACAATTTAAACATAAAAACACAATTTGAAGGTTTGGAAAAAGCACGTTCCTGGGGATTTAAAGTGCCACAAGCAGCCAAATTGGTACATTCCATAGATGGTGTTTTGGAGTTTATAAACTATTGGGACGAACATAGACATGCACTACCTTACGAAACCGATGGTGTGGTAATTAAGGTAAACAACTTGCAACAACAAGAAGAATTGGGGTATACAGCAAAAGCACCACGCTGGGCCATTGCTTATAAATTTAAAGCAGAACAAGTTTCAACCAGGTTAAACGAAATTACCTATCAAGTAGGCAGAACAGGTGCCATCACGCCTGTAGCCAATTTAGAGCCTGTAGAACTGGCTGGAACAACCGTAAAAAGGGCTTCCTTGCATAATGCAGACCAAATTGAAAAATTGGACATTAGGGTTGGCGATGAGGTTTTTGTTGAAAAAGGTGGCGAAATCATCCCTAAAATTATAGCTGTGGATTTGAGCAAAAGACCGGCAAACTCTATTCCTACCCAATATATTACCAATTGTCCCGAATGCCATACCCAGCTGGTAAGAACCGAAGGGGAAGCGCAACACTACTGTCCTAATTACAATGGGTGTAAACCACAAATTATTGGAAGGATACAACATTTTATTTCTAGAAAAGCCATGGACATAGAAGGTTTGGGAGGGGAAACAGTTGCCTTATTGGTAAATGAAGGCTTGATTCAGGATTATTCAGATTTGTATGAGCTTACCAAAGAACAGGTAATCCCATTGGAACGAATGGCAGAAAAAAGTGCCGAAAACTTAATTAAGGGAATCGAACTGTCCAAAGTGGTGCCTTTTGAACGGGTTTTATATGCTTTGGGAATACGATATGTAGGAGAAACAGTTGCTAAAAAATTGGCTAAACATTATAAAAGTATCGAAGCTTTAGCGAATGCCTCTCATGAAGATTTGATTCTGGTGGATGAAATTGGAGTTAAGATTGCTGAGAGCGTTGTCGAGTTTTTCAGTTCGGAAACAAATAGAGGGATTATCAACAGGTTAAAGAAATTTGGTGTACAGTTGGAAATTTCGGCAGAAAAACTAGCCAATCAAACCAACAAATTGGGAGGTAATATATTTGTTGTTTCTGGTGTGTTTCATACAATTTCCAGAGACGAATTAAAAAAACTTATTGAGGATAATGGAGGCAAAGTGTCTTCTTCCATTTCTGGTAAAACCAACTATGTGGTGGCGGGAGATAATATGGGACCAAGTAAAAGGGAGAAAGCCGAAAAGCTACAGATAAACATCATTTCAGAACAGGATTTTTTAAACTTGCTTCAGTAAATTAAACACTTGATTTAATTGTCGTTAAAGTGTGTTTTATTGTCGTTTAATTGTGTTTTATTAGATATATTTGCACACATAAACTAACCACGACACAACTTTTAGATGACCATTTTTGCTTCGTATTTTGTCCTTTTGGAATTTTTTGATTTTAGTAAGGACTTCTTAATAGAAATGTTTATAGCACCTATTGTTACTGTGTTTTATCTTTTTAAAGTAAAAAACAAACCCACTTTTCTCAGTTTGTTTTTAATTACTTATTCCATTTCTGATATTATAAATTTTTTCGATCAGGAGAGTTATAACGAGCACATGTATTTTTTATGTAATGGCCTGTACATGCTTTCGTATGTGTTTTTGTTTTTGGAATTGAATAAAACAGTGAACATGAAAGAGATTCTTAAAAAATTCCCCATTCATTTTGCGGTCCTGACTTTATTGAACATATACATTGTTTTTGTGATGGCTACAATTATCAATCCCATCACTTTTGAAACAGATCACATTGAATTTGTTAGGATTTTTGAACATGTTTACAATATTATCTTGTTAGGCTTGTTAAGCATGTCTTTTTTTAATTATCTGTTGAATGAAAACAACAAAGCCTTGCTTTTGTTTTCTGGATGTTTGGCTTTGACTTTTTTCGAATTTTTACTGATAGGCTATTATTATCTTTCAGAAGAAATGAGCATAATCCGTATAGTTTCCATTTTATTGGAACTTTGTGCCTTTTTAATGTTCTATTTTTCGGCCACCATAACGTTTAAAAGCCATGCAGCTAATAATTATGAGGAATATTGATTTTAGGCAATAATGATAGCTAAACCTATTCTAGTCTCTTAGTGGTTTTTGTGTAATATATCAGATTTAATGGTTTATAAAATTATTTAAAACTATTATAAATAAGCTTTATTTTATCGATAAAATGTATTATTTTTACGTTTAATTGTGTTTATTGTATATATTTGCTTTCAAATGATGGATTATGAATCTAACTAAATCTAACATTCTCATAGCTTCTATTATCTTGCTATGTTTTTCTTTTGCACTGTTTCAGTTTCAAGAGGAATATTTTATTTCCGCCATATCAAAATCATTGATCGTACCTTTATTTACCTTATTGTATTTTATAAACGTAAAAAATAAATCACCTTACTTTACTTGGTTTTTAGTGTTGTTTTCCATTTCAGATATATCTTCATTTGTCGGGTATTATCTAAATACAACCCAAGCCTTGGATATATACTATTTCATAGGAAATACACTTTATATCGTTGCATATATTTTATTGATATTTGAAGTGGTTAAAGGTTTGAACGTAAAAAAAGTGATAAAAAACTACAAGCTGCATCTTTTGGTCTTGGGCTTGTTGAATGTTTATATAGTTTATGTGCTTTTAAACATTGTGGGCCCTGTATTTAGCAATTCTTATTTGGTGTATGTGGAATTGGTTTACAATATGGTCATGCTTTTGCTCTTAAGTTTTGCACTCATAGCTTATTTTTACAACGATAGCAAAAGGTCCCTATTGTTTTTTTTAGGGTCTTTGTGTATTGTTTTTTCGGAGTTTATACAAATAGCCTATTTTTATATAGTGGATCAGGACATGCTTAATTTTACTTCTACAATCCTGTTTGTATTGGCCTTTAGTTTCTATTATTTTCATTCAAGAATCAGGAATGAAAAAACCTTTAAGTTGTTCACTTAAAAAAAAAACTGGGATTTATCTTCTTCTTTATGGTTTTCTTTCTTTCTGTTTAGGCTTATCAGATAAGATTTTAACATACTTTTCGATGAACTGCACGTTAATATCGTTGTAATTGTATATATTTGAATCAACCTACTTATGATTATTTACCGTGAAAGAATGGCTAAAAATTAGTTATAACAGAATTTTTTTATGCGTTCTGTTTTTACTTATCTTGTTAAACGTTTTTGCTTCCTATAGTGAAAACAGTTTGTTGTTACAAATTACAAAACCCTTACTGGTTCCTGTTTTTGTTATGTTTTATTACATTAAAAACAAGTATGTAAACTTAGTGTTCGTGGTTTTTTTATTGCTCTCTTTTATTGGAGATTTTTCTTCGGTATTTGTGACCAATAATTCCGTGATGAAGTTTTCAAGCTTCATCTATTTTTTAAGTTATATCACGCTTGTTGCCTACATTATATCCAAATTTAAGCGTATTAGGATAGACAAGGTTGTAGCAACCTATTTGTTAGTGGTTGTAAGCATAAACTCTTATTTTTTATATGAATTGTTTGGGATTTTAAAAACACTCATCACAGATGCAACAGAAGTGAATCTGTTTGCTTTAAAAAGTGTGTCTTTAATTGCTTTGACCTTTATGTCGTTTGTGGCTTATTTAAATGCAGATACCAAACAGTCCATTTTGTTTTTGTTTACTACCTTGTGTTTTGTGTTTTCTGATGTGCTGCACTATATAAGCAATTATTACATCTACAATTGGAGTTTTGTAATGTTGGACCATGTGCTGCATATAATAGGCCTGTTCTTCTTGTTCAATTTCATGATAGGAGAGAACAGACTGCGCAAAAAACAATTGGTCTTGGAACGAAGCAGTTCTAAAGCATTGGAAACAGAAGATACAAGCTTGGTACTATCTAGACAATAATGGAAGTTCCGTTGGCTGTTTTGTTTCTGTCGGAATCAAAATAAAAATCAATACGTCCTAAATTAATTCCATAACAACCTACTTGGTTTACAAGGGTGTTTTTACCCTCAGCATTTTTGGTGATTGTTGGTTTGGGTAGAAAGGTATGGGTATGGCCACCAATTATCAAATCGATATGCTTTGTTTTTTCTGCAAGTTTTAAATCGCTAGGTTTTTCTGGGTCGTTACTATAATTATAGCCTAAATGCGATAAACAGATCACCAAATCGCACTGTTCGTCTTCTTTAAGGATACGACTCATGTCCTGGGCAATTTCAATAGGGTTTAAATAAACGGTTTCTTTGTACAGGTTCTTTAATACCAAGCCATCCAATTTAATCCCAACACCAAAAACACCTATTTTAATGCCATCTTTTATAAACACTTTGTATGGCTTTACATGTGTGTCCAAAATGGTATTTGAAAAATTGTAATTGGCGGAAAGAAAATCAAACGCTGCATGTGGCAATTGGGCATACAGTCCATCAATCCCATTATCAAAATCATGATTCCCAATCGTGGCTGCATCATATTTTAATTTGCTCATGAGCTTAAATTCCAGTTCACCACCATAATAATTAAAATATGGCGTGCCTTGAAAAATATCTCCAGCATCCAACAATAAAGTGTTGGGGTTTTCATTTCGAATGGCCTGAACCAAACTGGCTCTTCTAGCAATTCCTCCTTTATTTGGGTTTCTGCCATCTTCAGGACCAAATGGATCTATATGACTATGGACATCGTTGGTGTGTAAAATGGTAATGTGCTTGCTCGCATTGGCAGCTGTAAACGACGGTAAGGTAAGTCCTCCCAAGGTTATCAAGGCTGTTGCGGCTGTGGATTGCTTTATAAAATCTCTTCTTTTCATGGGTTTTGAAAATATTTTGGATGCTTATTGGTCTAATTTTATAAATCTATCATCAATCACTGGATTAATAGTGTCTGTTTTGTAAAAATAATCCAATAAGGCATTTCTAATCTTATAATTTAAGATATACAGACTGTCGCTGGGCTTAAAAAAATCCATCCCATCGCCACCATTGTACAAATAATCGTTTGTGGCCACATAATAAATTTTGCTCGTGTCTATGGCTTTGTTATTGATTCTGGCATCAACCAATTGGTAGTTTGTATCGACTGTTAGATTTAATTTTGAAATAGGATGTGCTCTTTTCGCAGTAACTAAATAATCGACTAAATCGTTAACCTGCGACCCTTTAATGGCAGCAACCACCACGCTGTTTTCAAAAGGCATGATTTCAAAAGCTGTTCTGGTGGTAATATCACCTTTGGAAATAATGGAACGGATACCACCATGGTTTACCAGGACCATATCAATATCTTTTCCGGTTCGTTTTTTAAAAACGGGATTGGATTGTTCGTAAATCACATCGGCAAATAAGTTTCCAATGGCAGTGTTAAGTTCACCATCGCTTTTGGAATAAGTGGCTACAGCATAACTTATAACACTGTCCAAGTCCTTGTTTATGTGTTCCCTGTAAGGCTTGACAAAAGCTTCAATACCAGCATCTGTTTCCAAGCTGTCTGTAATGGCAATTTGTTTGCCTTCAATTCTTGTTAAGTGTTGCGTTTCTTGCTTGCAAGAAAACATGAAAGCTATAAAAAAAAGCGTAAATAAAGGCTTAAAATTCATGATGAAACATCTGGGTTTTAATAATTTTTTGTGTGTACTTTTACTACCTTTGTAACAAAGTATAAAGATATAATGATTTTAAAGGGTTTAAAAGAAAAATCTATTAAAAAGAATTTAAATAGTATTTTAAACAATCGGGAAGCAGATTTTAATTCCAATAAAATTGAAAGCATGGGAATTATTATAAATGCTGATGAAACCCAAGATTTGGAAGCCATTAAAACCATAGCCACAGCTTTACAAATTAGACCCAATAAGTTAAGGATCATTGCGTTTACAACATCAAAAAAAGAAGTGACTTATTCCTGGGAAACCTGTTTCAACCCTAAAGATTTTACCTGGAACGGTAAAATTAACAATGTGGAACTGCAAGGTTTTTTGGATACGGAATTTGATGTATTGATAAGCTATTATTCCAAGGATGTTTTGGAGTTGAAATATGTAACTGCAGCTTCAAAAGCCCATTTTAAGGTTGGGATTTTTCAATTGGACAAGCGCTTTAACGATTTGATAATTAAAACAGAATTAATGAACATTGAAGCTTTTAAGGCTGAATTAACCAAGTACTTAAAAGTACTAAACAAATTAAACACATGAAAAACAAATTAACTGGTCTGGGGATAGCAATTGTAACACCTTTTAAGGAAGACTTAAGCATAGACCATGAGGCGCTTGCCAAAATTGTAAATTTCAATATTGAAAACGGAACAGATTATATAGTAATAAGTGGCACAACCGGAGAAAGTGTTACCATAACCAAAGAAGAAAAAAAAGCTGTTATTGATACCATAGTGACCGCAAATGCCAACAGAGTGCCTTTGGTCTTGGGTATAGGAGGAAACAATACAGCGCAGTTAATTGAAGAAATCAATTCTACCGATTTTTCACACATATCTGCTATTTTATCTGTTTCTCCTGCTTACAGCAAACCAACCCAAGAAGGAATTTATCAACATTTTAAAGCCATCTCCTTGGCATCGCCCAAACCTATTGTTTTATACAATGTTCCAGGCAGAACGGCGTCTAACATGTTACCGGAAACAGTTATCAAATTGGCTACAGAATGCAATAATATTGTAGGTATAAAAGAAGCTGCAGGAAATATGTCGCAATATTTTCAATTAATAAAAAATAAACCAGAAGACTTTTTAATCATCTCAGGAGATGACGATTTGGCTTTGCCTGTAACCCTAGCAGGTGGTGCAGGAGTTATTTCGGTAATTGGTCAGGCTTTTCCGGAGAAGTTTTCAAAAATGATTCATTTAGGCTTGGAAGGGAATGCTAAAGAGGCCTATAAACTTCACTATCAGTTTTTGGATATTATCTCTTTAATTTTTGCTGAAAACAATCCAGCAGGAATAAAAGCTGTTTTAGAGCGTTTAAAGTTGTGTAAGGATACTGTAAGATTACCACTTGTGGTAGCTTCAAATGCCTTAAAAACAAAGATAGACCATTTTGTAAATACATTTTAAAAAAGTTAAATTATACTTAAACCTGATATAAAGCCTGTTTAAGCAATTATTTTAGCTGAAAATAATATTTTTAAAATCCATTATAATAGCTTAATTTTGCCTCCTGTTTAAAAATTATGAAGAAACTTTTTTATTTATTTATAACATTCACTGTTTTAAGTTCTTGCAGTCCATATCAACAAGCGCTGAAAAAACCAGATATTGCAGAGAAATTTAGAGTTGGTGAAGAAATGTATAACAAAGGGAAATTTGCCAAAGCAAATAAATTGTTTGCTCAAATAGTTCCAAATTATAGAGGAAAGCCTCAAGCCGAAAAGCTTATGTTCCTTTACTCCAAGTCTTTTTATGAAATGAAGGACTACTATCTGGCAAGTTATCAGTTTGAGAGATTTGCTTCGGCTTACCCTCAAAGTGAAAAAGTGGAAGAAGCTGCGTTTTTAAGTGGAAAAAGTGCTTATATGTTATCTCCTGTTTATTCCAAGGATCAAACAGAAACTAGGGATGCCATAGAAAAATTACAAGGGTTTATAAACCTTTATCCGGAATCGGAGTTTTTACCAGAAGCCAGTAAATTGGTTCAGGAACTGGATTTTAAGTTAGAGAAAAAAGCCTTTGAAATTGCTAAGCAATACAATAAAATTGCTGGTTATACAGGGGATTATGATGCCTCGATAAAAGCGTTCGATAATTTTATATTGGATTTCCCGGGTTCTAGCTTTAGGGAAGATGCCTATTATTACAAACTGGATTCAGCTTATCATTTGGCAATGAACAGTATTGAATCCAAAAGACAAAATCGTTTGGAAAGTGTAAAAGCGCACTATAATAACTATAAAAAAAATTACAGCAATTCTGAGCGTATGGAAGACGCCAACAAAATGTTGGAAGACGTTACCAAAGAATTGGAAAAATACAGTACTAAAAGCTAAATACAATACAATGGATTTAAAAAAAATCAAAGCTCCTGTTAATACCATTACTTACAATAGAAATAAAATAGACGAAGCCACTGGAAACATCTATGAGTCTATTTCTATTATTTCTAGAAGAGCAGAGCAAATTAATTCTGAAATCAAAAAAGAATTAATAGAAAAGCTTGAAGAATTTGCTACATTTAACGATAGTCTGGAAGAGATTTTCGAAAACAAGGAACAAATAGAAGTTTCTAAATTTTACGAAAAATTACCTAAACCTCACGCTTTGGCAGTGCAGGAATGGTTAGATGGTAAAATTTACTACAGAAACACAGAAGAAGACACAAAAGCATAATATGTCAATACTAAGCGGCAAAAACATACTTTTAGGCATTAGTGCTGGTATTGCTGCTTATAAATCTGCTTCATTGGTTCGGCTGTTTATAAAAGCTGGGGCCAATGTTAAAGTGGTAATTACGCCATCTGCAAAAGATTTTGTTACGCCGTTAACACTCTCCACCTTATCCAAAAACCCTGTACATTCAACCTTTGTGGACGATGTGGACAGCGAGCTATGGAACAACCATGTGGAATTGGGTCTTTGGGCAGATGTTTTTGTTATTGCTCCTGCTACGGCAAACACCTTATCCAAAATGGCCAATGGTGTTTGCGATAACTTATTGTTGGCAACTTATCTTTCTGCAAAATGTCCTGTTTATGTTGCTCCAGCAATGGATTTGGATATGTACAAACATCCAACCACCAAACAATCGTTTAAAAAGTTGGAATCCTATGGAAATACAATCATTCCAGCAACCAGTGGCGAACTGGCCAGTGGATTGATAGGAGAAGGGCGTATGGCTGAACCTGAAGATATCCTTTCCTTTATGGAAAACGATATATTAAAGAAATTGCCTTTACGTGGTAAAAAAGTACTCATTACTGCTGGACCAACTTACGAGGCTATAGACCCTGTGCGATTTATAGGAAATCATTCCAGTGGAAAAATGGGCTTTGAAATCGCTAAAGCTTCAGCAAATCTTGGAGCAGAAGTTATATTAATTTCGGGTCCAACACACTTGTCCATTGCCCATAGCCTGATACGGGTTGTCTCGGTAACTTCAGCAGAAGAGATGTATCAAGAAACCCATAAGTATTTTAAAGATATGGACATAGCTGTTTTAGCTGCAGCTGTTGCAGATTATAAACCAGTAGAAATAGCCAATCAGAAAATAAAAAAGGCAGATACCACGTTAACATTACAGTTGGAAAAAACAAAGGATATTTTAGCCTCCTTAGGTGTCATTAAGAAAAAGCAATTATTGGTTGGTTTTGCCTTAGAAACGGAAAATGAGCTTGAAAATGCAAAAGCAAAACTAAAAAAGAAGAATTTAAATTTAATTGTATTAAATTCGTTACAAGATAAAGGCGCAGGTTTTAAAACCGATACCAATAAAGTAACTATTATCGATAATAAAGATACGGTTACCGAATATAAACTCAAGTCGAAAGCAGAAGTGGCAAAAGACCTTCTAAACGAAATTATAAAACAATTGCATGGGTAGGATTCTAGTATTTTTAATATGGTGTAGTAGTGTTGCAACTTACGCACAGGAGTTAAACTGTAATGTAGTGATTAATGCAGAGCAAACCGGTAATAGCAACTTGCCTGTATTCAAAACCTTGGAAAAGCAAATTTTTGAATTTGTAAACACCACAAAATGGACCAATAAGGAGTTTACCAACCAAGAACGTATAGAGTGTTCCATGTACATTAATGTAACCGATTATGCTGGAGATGTGTTTAATGCCACCATACAAGTACAATCTTCCAGACCTGTTTATGGGTCTTCTTATACCACTCCTGTTCATAACGTAAACGATAAGGATTTTACCTTTAGGTATCTGGAATTTCAAAACATGGTTTACAATCCCAATGCTTTTGAATCCAATCTAATTTCTGTACTGGCTTTTCATGTATATATGATTTTAGGGATTGACGCTGACACGTTTGAACTTAATGGAGGTGACACCTATTTCAAACAAGCTCAAAATATTGTAAATTATTCCCAAGGTCAGAACAGTAAAGGTTGGCAACTAAGCGATGGCACACAATCCAGATATGTGTTGGTGGATAATATGTTGTCTCAAACCTTTGAAGCTTACAGGGAGGTTATGTACCAATATCATAGAAATGGTCTGGACCTCATGCACCAAGACCAAAAACAAGCCAAATCTAATATTGCGAATGCTTTGGTAAGCTTGGAAGCCATGAATAGAGTGAGGCCCAACTCGTTTATCCTGAGAACTTTTTTTGATGCCAAGGCCGACGAAATTCAAGATATCTTTAGCTCTGGACCTAGTGTGAGCATCGATAAACTTGTGGATGCACTTAACAATGTGGCACCTATGTATTCCAGTCAATGGCGAAATATCAAGTACTGATATTTTAGTCCTTAAATGTGATATTTAGGCATAACATTTCTTGAAATTACTTACCTTTAACCTAAATTCTAGAAATACCATTGATCACTTCTTTATCAATAAAAAATTATGCTTTAATAGATAGCCTTCAGGTGCAATTTAACCAAGGTTTTTCTATTATTACTGGCGAAACTGGAGCCGGAAAATCCATTTTATTGGGAGGTTTGTCCTTAATTTTGGGAAAAAGGGCAGACTTGAGCAGTATAAAGGACACTTCTAAAAAATGTATCATAGAGGCTGTTTTTGATGTTACCAATTACAACCTTGAAAGCTTGTTTGAGGCAAACGATCTGGATTATGAACCACAAACCATCATAAGAAGGGAAATTTTGCCAACAGGAAAATCCCGAGCCTTTATTAACGACTCTCCAGTAAACCTAGCTGCGCTCCAACTTTTGGGCGAACAACTGATAGATATTCACTCCCAACATGAAACCCTTCAGTTGGTGGACGATGCATTTCAGTTTGAAATAATAGACGCCTTGGCCAGTAATGACACCTTATTAAAAGACTATGCCATTCAGCTCAAGGAGTTTAAAACCATTCAAAAAGAATTGGACACCTTGATGAAATTTAAAGCTGAAGCTATCAAGGAGTATGATTATAATGCCTTTTTATTAAAAGAATTAACCGAGGCCAATCTGGTGGAAGGCGAATTGGAAACTCTTGAAGAGGAACTCGAAACCCTTAGTAATGTTGAGGAAATTAGGGAAACCTTATCGCATGCTTCTCAAGTGTTCAGTGAAGAGGAGATAGGCTTGCTCTCTGTGTTGTCCCAACTAAAGGGCAATTTTAAGAAAATAGGGCCTTATGCTGCTAAATATCAAGGATTATATGAAAGAATTGAAAGCAGTTTGATTGAATTGGACGATGTGTATGCTGAATTGGAAAAACTTCAGGACCAATTGGATGCAGACCCAGAACGTTTGGAAAAGGTAAGTTCCAAATTGTCATTGCTTAACAATCTATTTCAGAAGCACTTAGTTTCTTCGGTTTCAGAATTGATACAAATCAAAGATCAACTCACGGACAAGGTATCGGAAACAGAAAACCTGGATGAAAACATTCAGAAAAAAGAAAACCAATTACAACAACAAAAGAACGCTCTAAACAAACTGTCCAAGCAGTTGCACGATAACCGAACCAAAGCCATTCCAGAATTGTCAAATCAGCTGGAAACTATGTTACGGGATTTAGGCATGCCCAATGCCAAGTTTAAGATGTCCTTGAAATACAGCGACACCTTTTACGCCAATGGTAAGGACGAATTATCCTTTTTGTTTACTGCCAACAAAGGAGGGCAATTCAATGAGTTAAAAAAAGCAGCTTCGGGAGGCGAATTGTCAAGGATCATGCTGGCCATTAAATCCATTCTCTCCAAATACAAACAGTTGCCAACCATTATGTTCGATGAAATAGACTCAGGGGTTTCAGGGGAAATTTCAAATAAAATGGGACAAATCATGTTGCAAATGAGTCAGTACATGCAAGTATTTGCCATTACCCACATACCACAAATTGCAGCAAAAGGCCATACCCATTTTAAAGTATATAAGGAAGATGTAGATCAGGTAACACTTACAAACCTAAAAAAATTAAATCACGACCAACGTTTGGTGGAAATAGCACAAATGTTGGGAGGTGTTGAAGTTTCCTCATCTGCCATGGCACATGCCAAGCAATTGCTCAATTAAAAAAAGAAAAAGTTTAAGATTTAAGATTAAAGTTTTATTAACTTTGACTTTTAAAGAAAGTAACACCAAACAAAAATAACTAGCGATATGTCATACAACTTATTAAAAGGAAAAAGAGGAATTATATTTGGAGCGCTTGATGAAAATTCCATTGCATGGAAAACTGCCGAACGTGTTCATGAAGAAGGAGGTACGTTTGTACTTACCAATGCACCTGTAGCTTTGCGCATGGGGCAAATTAATGCCTTGGCTGAAAAAACAGGATCTCAAATTATTCCTGCTGATGCCACATCCCTGGAAGATTTGGAACATTTGGTTGAACAATCCATGGAGATTTTAGGGGGCAAACTGGATTTTGTTTTGCATTCTATTGGCATGTCCATAAATGTAAGAAAAGGAAATCATTATACAGATCAAAATTACGATTGGACCCAAAAAGGAACCGATATTTCGGCCATGTCTTTTCATAAAGTCATGCATACCCTTTATAAAAAAGACGCCATGAACAGCTGGGGAAGTATTGTAGCCTTAACGTACATGGCTGCACAACGTGTATTCCCAGATTATAACGATATGGCAGATAATAAAGCATATCTAGAGAGTATAGCACGTAGTTTTGGTTATTTCTTTGGAAAAGACAAAACAGTTCGAGTGAACACCATTTCACAATCGCCAACACCTACAACGGCAGGAAGTGGCGTAAAGGGCTTTGATGGATTTATTGCTTATGCCGATAAAATGTCTCCTCTAGGAAATGCCACAGCGTTGGATTGTGCCAATTATACGGTTGCCATGTTTAGCGATCTTACCAAAAAAGTGACCTTACAAAACCTATTCCACGATGGCGGATTTAGCAATGTAGGTGTGAGTAACGAGGTTATGGAGGCGTTTATTAAAGGAAGCGAATAAGGCTTATGCAAGCCATAAAATAAGTTTAAAAAGAAGAGTCATATTATTTGGCTCTTTTTTTTTAATCATACGTATAAATTTTACAAATGGTCTAAAGTGTTACTAAAATGCCAATGTAACGCTGTCAAGTAATGTATTGGAATCTTTTTAAAACCTGTAAAGTTATTTTAGAACGGGTCACCTCAATGGCTGGTATATGGCTTAAGTATGGCTCAAGTATGGATAATGTATAGAGAATGTATGGAGAGTGTATGGAACCTGTACAATCAATTTAGGTTTAAAAAGTAGTATTGTATCACAATGTCAGAATGTATCTAATAACCACCTATAAAGCTATTTTAGGACGGGTCATTTTTCTATACACAGCTTAAATAATGGCCACTTTTTTTTTGGACTTTAAGAAAAAAAAAGTATCTTAATCTTTCAAAGTCCACTTCATTAGGTCAATACAGGTTATGCCTGTTTGCAACCGCTCTAAACCCTTATAAATAAAGACCTGCTTAGGGGTTCAGCCGTAGCTCCTTCGGGTCTACTTCGGGTTTACTTCGGGTCTACCTCGGGGTAACCTTGGGTCAAAATCGACTAAACCACATATCTAGCCAATGGTTACCAAACTTAACGTGGTGAAACCAATCAATTTGCTAAGCGTCATGATGTATTATAATTTGAAAATGATTTTAAGTGTCATTTCCTTTTAATACATTTATAGAGCTTAAAATAGGAAATGGAACAACTCAATCAAATTATTTCAGACTTCGCATCTTACGCTTGGGGTTTGCCTTTATTGCTCCTGCTAATTGGTGGAGGCTTGTACTTGCTTATTTTCTCCAGGTTTTTACCCTTTAGGTATCTTGGTCATGCTTTTCAGGTATTACGGGGCAAATACAACAACCCTAACGATGCTGGTGAAATAACACATTTTCAAGCCTTAACAACAGCCTTGTCTTCCACCATTGGGATGGGGAATATAGCAGGTGTGGCTGTGGCCATTTCCATTGGTGGTCCTGGAGCCGTGTTCTGGATGTGGATCAGTGCCATTGTTGGCATGAGTACCAAATTTTTTACCGCTTCTTTAGCGATTATGTATCGTGGAAAAGACAGTCATGGCAACATTCAAGGTGGTCCCATGTATTTTATTGTCGAAGGACTGGGGAAGAAATGGAAACCATTGGCTGTGTTTTTTAGTTTGTGTGGCTTGGTTGGCGCATTGCCGGTTTTTAATGTGAATCAATTAACACAAGCCATTAACGATATTTTATTGGAGCCCAATGGCGTTGCAGTCGGGTTTAATTCCAATCTCATCATAGGCGTAGTTTTGGTTATTGTAACCTCCATGGTGATACTTGGAGGCTTAAACCGAATCAGTAAAGTGGCCTCCAAAATGGTGCCCAGCATGGTACTGCTTTATTTTGTGTTGGTCCTCTTTATTCTAATGGTGAATATTGATGTGGTGCCAAAATACTTCCTAATGATATTTACAGATGCCTTTACAGCCACAAACTTTAAAGGCGATTCTTTTCTGGGTGGTGTTGTTGGTGGTCTAATCCTTTTGGGTATCAGACGTGGTGCGTTTTCAAACGAAGCAGGAATCGGTACAGCACCAATGGCGCATGGGGCAACCAAAACCAACGAACCCGTTCGCGAAGGCTTGGTGGCCATGTTGGGCCCAGCCATAGATACCTTGGTGGTTTGTACCTTAACGGCTTTGGCTATTTTGGTAACAGGCGTCTGGCAATCTACAAATGCCAATGGAGTGAGTTTAACAGCGTCGGCTTTTGCTGAGGCCATGCCTGGAATAGGAACATATTTGTTACTGCTCTGTATCACTGTATTTAGCGTTTCTTCTTTATTCTCATACTCCTATTATGGAACCAAGTGCATGTCCTTTCTCTTTGGGGCAGACCATAAACATTACTATAATTACCTATATATTGCCAGTATCATCATGGGAGCAACAACCTCTTTGGCAATGATGATTAACTTAATTGATGGCTTTTTTGCCTTAATGGCCATCCCAACCATGACAGCAACTTTAATCTTGGCACCAAGGGTCACTAAAGAAATAAAATTGTATTTTAGAAGACTTGAAAACGAAAACAAACAATAACGGTTTTTAAACCCCAAACACTTCAAATCGCGACAGTAAACCAAAAAACAATGAGTAATTACCACATCAAACATTTAGAGGAATATTATCAAGTATATAGAAAATCGGTTCGGGAACCAGAGAACTTTTGGGAAGAAGTCGCCGAAGAACATTTTCTATGGCGTAAAAAATGGAATCACGTATTGCGTTGGGATTTTAACAAGCCCGAAGTAAGCTGGTTTGAAGGAGCCGAATTGAACATTACAGAAAATTGTATAGATAGGCACCTGGCAACCAGAGGCGACAAAACAGCCATTCTTTTTGAGCCTAACAATCCCGAAGAGGGGGCAGAGCACATTAGTTACAGACAACTGTATCATCGGGTGAATAAAATGGCAAACGTGTTAAAGTCAAAAGGCATCCAAAAAGGCGACAGGGTTTGTATTTACGTACCCATGATCCCAGAACTGGCCATTGCTGTTTTGGCCTGTGCCAGAATTGGAGCCATACATTCTGTGGTATTTGCCGGCTTTTCTTCTACTGCTTTGGCAACCCGAATTAACGACAGCGATTGTAAGATGGTCATCACAGCCGACGGTTCCTATCGTGGAGCCAAAACAATAGATTTAAAAGGCATTGTAGACGATGCCTTGGAACAATGCCCAGGTGTGCAAAACGTTTTGGTAGTAAAACGCATCCATAGCAATATTACCATGAAAACAGGTCGTGATGAATGGTTGCAACCTCTTTTGGATGCTGCTTCAGACCAATGTAAGGCCGAAGTGATGAAAGCCGAAGACCCTTTGTTTATTTTATATACCTCTGGATCCACAGGGCAACCCAAAGGCATGGTGCATACCACGGCAGGTTATATGGTTTTTACGGCCTATACCTTTAAAAATGTCTTTCAGTATCGCGAGAACGATGTGTATTGGTGTACAGCAGATATTGGCTGGATCACCGGACATAGCTACATTGTTTATGGCCCTTTAACCAATGGTGCCACTTCGCTAATGTTTGAAGGGGTTCCTCATTATCCGGATTTTGGACGCTTTTGGGACATCGTGGATAAACACAAAGTGAACCAGTTCTATACGGCTCCTACCGCCATTAGGGCTTTGGCCAAACAAGGGTCGGAGTTGGTAGACAAATACAATTTAAGCTCTTTAAAAGTCTTGGGTTCTGTAGGGGAACCTATAAACGAAGAGGCTTGGCATTGGTATAACGATAATGTGGGGAAAAAGAAAAGCCCTTTGGTGGATACCTGGTGGCAAACCGAAACAGGTGGCATCATGATTACGCCCATTCCTTACGTAACCCCTACCAAGCCTACCTATGCCACCTTACCTTTTATAGGCATCCAACCTGCCTTGATGGATGAAACAGGCCAGGAGCTTAAAGGCAATCAGGTGGAAGGTCGTTTGTGCATAAAATTCCCTTGGCCTAGTATGGCACGTACCATTTGGGGAAACCATCAGCGTTATAAGGATACCTATTTTTCGGCTTTCGAAGGTATGTATTTTACGGGAGATGGTGCCCTAAGGGACGAAGTAGGCTATTACCGAATTACAGGTCGTGTGGACGATGTCATTATTGTGTCGGGTCATAACCTGGGAACAGCACCAATTGAAGATGCCATCAATGAGCATCCTGCAGTTTCTGAAAGTGCCATTGTAGGATTCCCTCACGATGTAAAAGGAAATGCACTTTATGGTTATGTAATATTAAAGGATACCGGTGAAAGTAGGGATCCAGATAACTTGCGCAAGGAGATCAACCAGATCATTACAGAACATATTGGACCCATAGCTAAATTAGATAAAATTCAGTTTACACAAGGTCTTCCCAAAACAAGAAGTGGAAAGATCATGAGACGTATCTTGCGTAAGATAGCAGAAAAAGACACCTCTAATCTAGGGGATATTAGTACCTTATTGAATCCCGAAGTGGTACAGGACATTATGGATCAAGCCTTATAAGGTATCTAACACCAGATGTAGCTGTCTGTTTTTAGGTGAATAGCATGCATCATATTAAAAAGACTCCCTGAAAACGTGCAATGCTAGATAAAATGTACCCATCGCGTTTCAGAAAGTCTTTTTTAATTTAAGGTTGTTTGTCTACTAAGGTTTTACAATGTCATGCTCCCAAAATGCGCCACTTATGTCGGTGAGCCTCAAGGTATAGCTTCCTTTGTTTAAGTGGGTCAGGTTGTCACTTTCCAAATGCAGCTTAGCCTTGGCGCCCAAAGGAACTACCAAACTATGTGTTCCTGGTTTTATTTTAGCAACATAATAATTATCAATACTCTTCTTATTTAGTTGCGCTAAGTCTTCTTGTGCATATTTCAAAACGGATTTATTGTTTTTATCAACTAACTCAATTGCTATAACCCAAGACCCATAAACATCAACGCCTTCGGTTCTATACACATCAAACGAAAGTGTTGAATTTTCAATTTTTCCTTCCGTAATTTCCAGTTTCGGTTTTACGGACTTATTGTGAAGTGTGCCCCAAACACCACCGTGAAATACCTGATTGGTCATTAAGGTCATCCCAAGAATGAATATGGACCCTATTAATACTACACTAGGAAAAATACTGTCCTTAATGGGAATGACGCCAGAACCAAGCCAAGCAAACCATTTCTTTTTGGTTATTGAAACATTAGTTTTAATCAAGTAATTGTCCAACGAATATTTTCCACTTCCTGTTAAGAATAGAACAAAACCTGTAGCTATTCCTAAAATCCCTATTTGCCATTCGTCAAGACACGTTGTGCCAATCCAGCCCGAGCCTAAAAGGATGCCCATTGCCAATCCAAACACGCCAATGCTCATCATTCGGGTAAACAAACCGAACATAATTAATAAGCCTACAAGACCTTCAACTATTGTAAAAATTACCATATTGATCCAAAGCATATCGGGGTTCTCTACTAAATATTGAATCATGGGTTTTATACCTAAGGCATTGGGTAAAAATGCATTGAATTTTTCTCCAATATACCCAGCTCCTTCCGGGTCAAGTTTATTTTCCAAGGCTACACGTCTCCAAAAGGCCGAAAAGTAAGTCCAACCTACTACAAGTCTTAGTGCTAAGGCCAACAGGCCCGAATCGTTCTTTATATGTATGTCTTTCATTTTTTGCTGTTTAAATAGTTATAGTGATAAACCCTTTTTTGGTAAGTTGAAACCCATCCAGAATACCATTTTCAGTTACTTCCATGGTTTTAGGGATGTCTTTGGGGTCTATTTCAAACTTTTTTAACGACAGTCCACATACAAAGACTTTCAGGTTCTGTTCTTTTGCTTGTTTAGCGAGCGAAAGAAAGTCATTGTCTTTTATAATCCCTTGAACGGTTTTGCCACAAAAAATCACATAGAACTCACCGTAATCATTGCCATCTTGCTTTGCAAGTTCGGCTGCTGTCTGCATGACGGGTTTAAGCTGTTGTACGTTCTTTGAAAGCACCAAATAATTATTCTTTTCATGGTGAATGGTTTGTGCTTGGGTAGTTCCTATTCCCAATAGGACCAATAACATTGTGATGATTGATATATTTTTCATTGTTTTTTTAATTTTATGTTTGAATTTAGAGTGAAAAAAATAAGACCTCCCAGAATGGCGATATTCTTAAACAAAGGTCCTAAAGTGGCCGTTTGACCAACTTGTATAGTCAATGTGATAGGTATTAAAACGGCCATTAAAATGATTGCCGAAATTCTTGTTTTAAAGCCTACTAATAAGGCTATCCCAGCAAGTAGCATAGCCATGACTGAAAGTATCACTGCAATTTCAGCTGTTCCTAATACATGGGCAATAAAACCAAAATTAGCGGCTTCTATTCGTTTGACTGTTTGCTCCAGTTTAAAAAAGTGACTTGTACTTGCCACAATAAAAATTAAACTTAGCATCATGCGAAGTATCACTACAGACCTGTAGCTCACTTCAAGGGTTTTTTCTTGTAGTTTCATTGTTATAAGTAATTGATTCTTAAATACAGTTGAATAACTGTTTCGTTTTATAAGAAATAATCAATTAAGAATAGACCAGGATGCTCTGATATAGAATGTAAAGAGGTGTGGAAGGAATCGGTTTAGATGTACTGATTCGAATAGCATTTGTAGCTTTTGACTGAATTGGGGAATGAAAAGCGTATAACTTCTCATTAAAAAAAATGTCAACTGTTTTTGTAACGGGTGTTGAAGACGCATGCTTAATTTCGGCAACATCAAAAGCCACACAACTTGTTGTGGAAACAGTGGTTTGACTCTTATTTAAAACCGTGGTTTGTGGCAAGCCTACTTGTGCCTGGATAACATTCCTTATTTTGCAAGGAGACAGCAATAAGAGGCAAGCCAATCCAAAAACGGACAGTATAAGTTTTAGGTTTTTTGTTTCCAATCTGGCTTTCATAGCTACAAAAATAGGATTTATACCATAGGATATTGTTATAGTTTTCTTAATATCCCATCGGTGTTTTTTAAAAGAACAACTTAGCTGTTTATTATGGCTTTGGGTTGATAAGTTGGTAATGCACAGGAACAAAGTAAACACCTGCATTCCTTTGGGTTAGGCATTAAAATAAGCATTTTTTATTTACATAGATGTGGGTAGGTTTTTATAGGTTTAATTTGTCCTTAACAATTTTTTCAAGTTCATTTTGTTTGAATTCAAACCATAGGTTCCTAAAATCAGAGGTTTCGATAGAATACTTGAAGTTTTGAAAGGGTTTTTTTATTGTGTAAAGCCTTTTCTCAATCCAACTTCAATTGATTTTCGAGTATTTGGTTAACAAACCTTTCCATGATTTTAAACGACTCAAAACCCTCTAGAAACTCAACTTTTATATAATCAGATTTGTTTTTAGATATTTTTGTAAATCAGCTTTAAAAGCTTTTTGAAACTCTTCTTCGTCCGCTATCAGTGAGAAATTCGGAATACTTAAAATTTCATCGGTTTTAGGGTTGAAATAAGAATCTAATCCACAATTCAGATTCTGGGCTATTTCTTTAGTTATTTTTGTCTCCATAGATACTCCATAGATACTCCATAGATACTCCATGGATAGTGTATGAGAGCCAGCGTTTTTTCTTACAAATTAGTTGTGGCTTTAATAAAACATGAGATTTTTTATAGATTCAAGTATTTCAACTTAAAAATATTACACTTTATCGATTTATCTGAATTAACACTTCGTTAACTAAATATTATCAATATTTTTAGAATCTAATCAATAAATTAATTAATTAATATGAAAAAAATTACGTTTTTATTAGTTGCCATGCTAGCCTTTTGTTGGCAAGGGCATGCGCAAGTTTTAACTGAAGGTTTTGAATCTGGAGCTATTCCAACTGGATGGTCTCTAGAATACGTATCAGGTACTTTTGACTGGACGTATGTTGCACAAAATGGAAATGCTTCCATTACTCCAAGAACAGGGGCTTACATGGCAGAATTTAGAAATGGTACTAGTGGAAGTGCAACGAAGCTAGTGACATCTGCTTTAGATCTAACCACTTTATCTAATCCACAACTAACATTCTATTACGCAAATGTTAATTGGTTTGGAGATATAGATGAATTAAGAGTGTATTATAAATCTAGTGCTGGTGGAACATGGACTCAAATAGGTATAGATTATACTGCTGAGCAGACTGCTTGGACAGAAGTAAAATTAATTTTACCAAATCCTTCAAACGATTATTACATTGCATTTGAGGGTACATCTAATTGGGCTAGAGGGTTAAATCTTGATGATGTTTTAGTTGATGAAGGTCCAACATGTCTTCCACCATCTGCAATTACAGCTACTACTGTAACAGCCACTACGGCCGATTTAGAATGGACGGCTGGTGCAAGTGGAGAAACCGCATGGAATCTAGAATGGAAAGCAGGTGCCGATTTTACACCTGGTAATGGGGAAGCAGATGGTACAGATGCTGTAACAGATGGAACACCAGATTACAATGCTATTAACCTAACACCTAATACAACCTATTATGTGCATTACCAAGCCGATTGTGGTGGCGGCGATACCAGTGCATGGGCTGGTGCTTTTGTGTTTACCACTGAATGTGTTGCTTATACACCAGATTATACAGCAGATATGTCTACTAATGCGCCAGATTGCTGGAAAGAAGCGGATAATGGAGACCCAACGACTGGACCTACTGAATTAGGTTCTGGTTTATGGTATGCATCTAACCATAATGGTACACCAAGTAATGCAATAAACATTTGGTCGGATTATAAAAGTGACTGGCTTATTTCTCCAATTATCGATTTATCTTCTGCAGCGCCTAGTGAATTAAAGGTTTATGTAGCTTTAACAGAAGGTGGGACTAGTGGTTCAGGAGCCGATTTAGGGTCGGATGATGAAGTAGCATTATTAATGACAACCGATGGAGGAGCAACATGGACGACTATGCAATCTTGGACTCAAGGAAATGTACCAACCGATGTCGGGGAAGAAATAACCTACGATTTAACAGCACAAACAGGACAAGTTCAGTTTGCATTTTGGGGCTCTGAAGGTACTGTAGATGATTCTGAAGATGTGTACTTTCATGTAAGTACGTTTGTGGTAAGAGAGATTCCTGCTTGTTCAGACGTTTCAGATATTACTATAGATGGGTTAACAGGGACATCAGTTGATTTTTCTTGGACACAAGAAGATGGTTCAACAACCGATTGGGAATATGTCGTTCAAACAGCAGATTTAGATACGCCTACAGGTTCTGGTACGGCAGTAAGCGGGACGCCATCTGCTCAAGATGCCACATTAATGGCTGATACATTTTACGAAATATATGTAAGATCTTATTGTGGTGGCTCCGATTATGGTGCTTGGATTGGTCCTATTGAATTTTTCACAGGTCCTTGTGTGCCTTCGGGAACAAGTGCTTTAAGCTATATTGATGTATTTACTACCTCGGGTGCTGCAGGTACGAATATAGATAACTCATCTTCAGGTTTTGCTACCGACAACTATGGGAATTATTTTAGTACGCATTATGTAGAACTTGCATCTGATCAGAATTTTGACTTTAGTGTTGGAATTGTGGGAGGTACTGTAGGTGCTGCTATTTGGATTGATTGGAATAACGATTTTGTGTTTGATCTGTCTGAAGTGGTTTACTCTACTACCGGTTATGGTAGTGGACCGTTTACAGGTACAATTACTGTTCCTAATGGTACTGCAAATGGAGATTATAGAATGCGTGTTTTAATAGATTATTATGATAGCAATCCAGGGGATGATGATGCTTGTTCATTTGGCTCTTCTGGAAGAGGAGAAGCTGAAGATTATAAGATTACAGTTGACAACTCGTTATCTGTTGCAAATCTTGAAATATCTCAATTTACCTATTTCCCAAATCCAGTTAACAATACACTATCTTTAAGAGGTGTAAAAGACATTCAAAATGTAGCTGTTTATAACATGTTAGGTCAAGAAGTACTGCGTACGGCTCCTAACTCGGTGAATAGCGATGTGGATATGTCTGGACTTCAATCAGGAACTTACTTTGTAAAAGTGATGATTGAAAACACAACCAAAACCATAAAAGTGGTTAAGAAGTAAGTTTGTAATTTTTTAATATAATTTTAAAAAGCCACTCAAACGAGTGGCTTTTATTTTTTGGT
This sequence comes from Xanthomarina gelatinilytica, assembly GCF_000348685.1. GTDB lineage: Bacteria > Bacteroidota > Bacteroidia > Flavobacteriales > Flavobacteriaceae > Xanthomarina > Xanthomarina gelatinilytica. The sequence continues at coordinate 45,917 of NZ_ANLA01000019.1, forward strand.
TTAGCTACATTTGTTATATGCAATTACAGTTTTCATTTATCATACCTGTATTTAATCGTCCAGACGAAATAGAAGAGCTATTAACAAGTTTTACAAAACTTGAAACAGCTTTAAATTTTGAAATCGTGATAGTGGAAGATGGATCTGACATAACTTCTGAAAGTGTTGTAAGTGTATTTAAAGACAAACTGGACATGGCTTATTTTTTTAAGGAAAACACAGGTCCAGGAGATTCCAGAAATTATGGAATGAGCCGAGCCAAAGGCAATTATTTCATTATCCTGGATAGCGATTGTATTTTACCTCCTCAATATTTGAATGAAGTTCAAACTAGTTTGGAACAAGATTTTGTGCATTGTTTTGGAGGGCCAGATGCTTCGCATAATTCTTTTTCCAACATTCAAAAAGCGATAAATTTTTCAATGACGTCTTTTTTGACCACAGGAGGCATTAGGGGAAACAAAACCAGTGTCAATACCTTTCAGCCTAGGAGTTTTAATATGGGACTTTCAAAAGAAGCTTTTGTCACATCAAAAGGATTTGGTGAAATTCATCCAGGCGAAGACCCAGATTTGTCCATTAGACTATGGAATTTAGGGTATAAAACAAAATTAATTCCAAAAGCTTTTGTTTATCATAAACGTAGAATTTCCTGGTCTAAATTTTACAAACAAGTCCATAAGTTTGGTTTGGTAAGACCTATCTTGAACCATTGGCATCCTAAAACAAAAAAAATAACCTATTGGTTTCCTTCCCTTTTTTTAATGGGATTTGTGTTTAGCGTCCTTTTGTGGTATTTTCTGGCTATTAAAATTTTTATGATTTTCTATATCATTTACTTTATAATGGCTTTTATATTAGCGTTAATTAAAACCAGACAACTGTATATTGCAGTATTGGCAATGGTGGCCATAGCGATTCAATTTTATGGGTATGGTTTAGGGTTTTTAAAAGCCAATATTTTAATAAACATCCTGAAAAAGGAACCAGAAAAACAATTTCCGGAGTTATTTTTTAAAAAATCATGATCAAACGGATAAAATCTAAAATATTGGCATCTTTCAGGAACAAAAAAATAAATGTGTTTCTTTTGTTTGTTTTGTTGTCTTTTGTGGTGCTTTTGTTTTTAAAACTATCCAATACATACACAAACACCATTACCTTTAAAATTAGTAAGATACAAGTACCAGAAGGACATTTGGTATTGAACAATGACTCTCATAAGTTGAATATTACCTTACGTACTCATGGTTTCAATCTGTTGAAATATTATTTTAAAGAACCTGAAATAACCATAGATTTCAGTAAAAACATTTCAAACACAGATACGTTTTATGTTTGGAACAAGAACCAAGGCTATTCGGAGTTAAATACCCAATTTCCAAAAGATGAAGAGATTGTAAGCATTACTCCAGATACCATAAAATTTAGGTACGATGTTAATGCCGTAAAAAAAGTTCCAGTAAAATTAAAAACCAAAATACAGTTTGCACAAGGCTATGATTTGTTGGATTCCATACAGATAAATCCAGATTCCATCAAAATCATTGGTCCAGAAATATTGGTATCCAAAATAGCTTTCGTGGAAACAGATTCCTTGCGCTTAAAAGACATTAAAACAGACATACATACTTCTGTGCCATTAAAGATGCCTAAGAACAAGAATGGAAACCTGAAATTTTCAGCAAAAAACACAAATATTAAAGCTCAGGTAGATAAATTTACCGAAGGTCACGTAAAAGTTCCAGTGTCAGTAATTAATATTCCAGAAAACATCACCATAAAGTATTTTCCTAAAAAAGTTTACGTAACTTATTACACAAGTTTATCCAACTACAACAACATTAAAGAAACCGATTTTGAAATAGTTTGCGATTACAATGACATTAAGTCAAGCTCAGAGTATTTGGTTCCTAAAATAATAAAAAAACCAAAAAAGGTAAAGCATGTGAAATTATCTCAAGAACATATTGAATTTATTATTATAGAATGAAAATAGTAGGTTTAACAGGAGGAATTGGAAGTGGTAAAACCACTGTGGCCAAACAGTTTCAAGCTTTAGGGATACCTGTTTACATAGCAGATGATGAAGCTAAAAAACTGATGAACAGATCCAAGATAATTAAACGGAAACTCAAAGCGCTTTTTGGAGACGAAGCCTATAAAGACAATACATTGAACAGGCCTTTTTTGGCAGATAAAATTTTTAATAATGCTGAAAACCTAAAAAAAATGAATGCTGTGGTACACCCAAAGGTAGCATCTCATTTTAAAAATTGGTTAAAAAAACAGATAGCTCCCTATGTTTTAAAAGAATCGGCTATTTTATTTGAAAATGGTGCCTATAAGGATTGTGATTTAATAATAACCGTAACAGCTCCCTTGGAGCTAAGAAAAAAACGACTTTTAAAACGGGACAATACCACTCTTGAAAAAATCCAAGCCATTATAAACAATCAATGGAGCGACGAATCCAAAATTTCAAAATCCCATTTTGTAATAACCAACAAAGACCTGGAAGAAACCAAGCAACAAGTACAACTTACTCATAACAAAATCGTTAACTTGATAGCATAAAACCTAAATTTTAACATTTTTGTTAATGTAAGGTTAAATGATAAGTAAACTAAATGTTAAAATGTTAATTTTGAACGATGAACAAAAAGTTATTCATCATACTGATTCTATTAATGAGCTTGTCTTTGGTAGGAATCATTTTCGTTCAAGCATATTATATCAATAACTCTCTTAAAAACGAAGAAGAGCAATTTACATTCAATGTTAAAAAAGCCTTAAGCTTCACATCAAAAAACATTGAAGACAGGGAGTTTAAGGAATATGTATTGAAATTTCAAGATTTATTGGACCAAGGCGTAAAGCCAGATACAACGGCTTTTAGGGAATTGTATTTGAAAGAAGAGGGAAGTGGTTCCAATGAAAAACTAATATATAGAAACAGTATTTTAGAAGAGAATTACAAATTATCTTCATCGATCTTTGACATAGGTTTAGACAGTATTAATATAAAAAAGGTATTGAGCGACAGGGAAACCAAAGTGCTTAAAAGTAGTGCTTTGGAGTCTAATTCTAATCTGAATTTAGATGCCATGATGTTCGAGTTTGGAAAACTGTCCAAAGGGGCTGAAATTTTTTACGATACAGCTTACGAAGATTTATCTTATAGAGTGCCAATCCATAAACGTGTTACCAAAGAGGAAATAGAAAGCCTTTTAAAGAGCAAGTTAAACGAGGACAACATTGATATAGATTTTCAATTTGCTATTTACAGTAACGATTTGGCCACCAAAATTCAATCGGAAGATTTTGAATTGATAACAGAATCCACCTATAGTGTACCTGTTTTTCAGAATAAAAACGATGGAAGTAATTACAGGTTGTTGGTTAATTTTCCAAAACGAAACGTGTTTGTGCAATCGTCCATCATAAAAATGACATTGCTCTCAATTATTTTTACCTCCATCATCATCATTGCCTATACAAGTGCCCTGATGCAATTACTGAAACAACGAAAAATATCCGAAATAAAAACAGATTTCATCAACAACATGACACATGAGTTTAAAACACCTATAGCAACCATTAACCTAGCTTTAGATGCCATTAGGAACCCAACTGTCATTACAGATCAGGACAAAGTATTGCGTTATCTTAAAATGATAAAAGAAGAAAACAAGCGCATGCATGCACAAGTTGAAAATGTATTAAGAATATCTAAACTTGAAAGAAACGAATTAAACATTAGTAAGGAACGTGTGTTGTTGCACGACATAATAGAAGATGCCATTACACATGTTGAATTGATAGTGGAGGACAGGAAAGGAAAAATAAAAGTGAATTTGTCTGCAGAAAATTCATCCGTTTTGGCAAACGAAACACATTTTACCAATGTTATTGTTAACATTCTGGACAATGCCATAAAATACACTCCAGAATCCAGGGCACCAATAATTGATGTGACTACCGAAAATGTAGGTACCAATATTTTATTGAGGATCAAAGATCAAGGAAGTGGCATGAGCAAAGCAGCACAAAAAAGAGTGTTTGAAAAATTTTATAGAGAGCACACTGGAGATAGACATGATGTAAAAGGTCATGGATTGGGTTTAGCCTATGTTAAACGAATAGTAGAAGACCATCAAGGTCATATATCAGTTGAAAGTGAAAAGGACAAAGGAAGTACGTTTATTATCAAACTTCCATTAATATCGTAAAAGCTATGAATGAACAACAAAAGAAAATATTATTAGTAGAAGATGATCCAAATTTTGGAACCATCCTTAAGGATTATTTAACGATGAACGATTATCAAGTAACCCATGCTAAGAATGGTATGGAGGGCTTTGAGAAATTCAAGAAAGACGATTTTGATTTATGCATTCTTGACGTGATGATGCCTTATAAAGATGGATTTACTTTAGCTAAAGAAATTAGGGAAAAAAACACCGATGTACCCATTGTGTTCCTAACTGCCAAGGCCATGAAAGAAGATGTGCTTAAAGGTTATAAGGTAGGTGCAGACGATTATTTAAACAAACCTTTTGATAGTGAGGTTTTGTTAATGAAAATTAAAGCAATCATGCAACGTAAAGCTACAGAAACAGTTGCAGATAGCAAACAATTTGAGTTTAAAATTGGGAAGTTCCATTTAAATTCCAAATTGCGTTTCTTAACATATGATGGAGGTGAACAAGTAAAATTATCCCCTAAAGAAAACGAATTGCTGCGTTTGCTGGCATTACATGAAAACGATTTAATGCCAAGGGAATTAGCTTTAACCAAAATTTGGAGAGACGACAACTATTTTACCTCCAGAAGTATGGACGTATATATTGCTAAACTTAGAAAGTATTTGAAATTGGACGAAAATGTTGAAATTTTAAACATTCATGGTGAAGGCTTTAGATTGGTTGTAAACCAAAGCGCTTAAATAAATTTAAGTTTTTATAATAATAAATCCAGCTAGTTGTTTTGTTTAATCAAAATATAGCTGGATTTTTTTTTGATGATATATTAAATAACTTTTTGTGTCCTTGAACTTAGTTTTAATTTTAGAAGTTTTTCATACGTTGAACTTAATAACCACTATCTTCAATACCTCACCAGCACAATTGCTGCCAACCCAATGTGATTTAAAATTGAGACATGCCACTTTTTAGGTAGATAAGATTTATGACCTTAAAAAACTATTTCAACTTTATGGTTTCTATTATGGTTTCCAAAGGGGTTTTATAATGAAACCAGAGTATGTCTTCTTTTTTTCTAAACCAAGTTAGTTGTCTTTTGGCAAAACGTCTGGAGTTTTTCTTGATTTCGGAAACAGCAAAATCCAAAGTCCATTCACCATTTAGATATTTAAAAAGCTCTTTATAGCCTACAGTGTTTAGTGCATTTAAATGTTTTTTATCTTGAAGGTTCTTAACTTCAGTCAATAAGCCTTGTTCCATCATTAAATCCACCCGATTGTTGATTCTGTAATAGATAATGTCTCTCTCGGCTGTTAACCCAATACTTATGGTTTTAAAATCGCGTTTGTTTTTTGCCTTATTTAAAAATGAAGAATAAGGTTTTCCGGACCCAATGCTAACTTCCAAAGCACGAATAACCCGTTGGGGATTATCAATAGCAATATGCTTGTAAGAATTAGGATCCAACGTTTTTAATTGTTCTTGAAGGGCTTGCAAACCTTCTTCTTTAAACTGTTTGTTCAATTGCTCTCGAATAGAGGCAGGAACTTTTGGGAAATGGTCCAAACCCTGTGTTACGGCATCAACATATAAACCAGAGCCACCTACCATGATAACGGTATCATGGGTTTTGAAAAGCTGCTTTAATAAGTGTAAGGCATCTTTTTCAAAAGCACCTACATTGTAATCGTCTTCTACAGATTTATGATGAATAAAATGGTGTTTTGCCTGGGCTAATTCTGATGGAGTGGGAGCAGCTGTACCAATTTGCATCTCTTTAAAAAACTGTCTGGAATCTGCTGAAATGATTTCGGTATTAAAATCATTGGCCAGTTTAATGCTTAAGGCTGTTTTGCCAATGGCTGTTGGTCCTACAATGCTAATAAGGGTTTTAGTCATGATGTAACTTGCATCCACATTTATAACAAAACTCGGCACCATCTTGATGCTTGTCATTCAAGCAATTCACGCAACATTGGGTGTTTACATGAACTACTTTGTCTTTTTTAGGTTCTTCTTTTTGTTTAGATTGTGAAGAATATTCTGCAGACACAATTCCTGTTGGTACAGCAATAATACCATAACCTAAAATCATCACTAATGAGGCTATAAATTGTCCTAAAGGTGTTTGAGGTGTTATATCTCCAAAACCTACAGTTGTTAGAGTTACAATACACCAATAAACACTTTTAGGAATATTGTCAAAACCACTATCTTCTCCTTCAACCAAATACATAATGGTTCCAAGAATCACAGCTAATATAATCACTGCAAATAGAAAAACAGATATTTTTACACGACTGGCTTTTAAAGCAGACGATAGCATGTTTGAGGCTCCTAAAAATCTAGCTAATTTTAAAATTCTAAATATTCTTAATAACCGTAAAGCTCTTAAAGCTACTAAAGCATGGGTTCCTGCAAAAATTAGAGATAAGTATTTAGGAATGGTAGAAAGTAAATCAATGATGCCGTAAAAACTGGTAATGTATTTTAAAGGTTTTTTTACAGTTATAATTCTTAAAACATATTCAATAGTAAAAAGAATGGTAATCACCCATTCAGAAATGTTTAAAAAATTATGATATTTAACATCTATACTTTTTACACTCTCTAGCATTACCAGAATAATACTTGCTAAAATTGTTACCAATAAAATGACATCAAATAGTTTTCCTGCAGGAGTATCTGCTTCATAAATAATTTCATGAAGTTTATCTTTCCAGTTTTTGTGATGTTTGTCGTTCATTTTAAGTAAAAAAGCAGTAAACGAAGATAATTAAAATATTATAGTTTTAAGGTTCTTATTCCTTCTAAGATAATTTTGAATAATATGTTGGGTGTCCCTATTGTTTTCCATGGGTGTAATTACAGATTCCAACACACTGGAGTTTGTAATTTGATAGTTTAAATTTATATATCCATATCCAGCAAAAACACCATTTTTTATTAAAACCACACTGCGTTCACTTATATCCCTGCCTTTATCAATAATGGCCATGTTTTTATTTGCATAGCTGTATTTATCTATAAGTTGTTGTACGCGTTTGTTGTAGGTTTCATAGGGTTCTTCTTTAATACAGGCTCCTTCGCACTGCTTAATGGTATAGTTGAAGCAATTGCTTTTGGTAGGATACAATCCGGACAGTTTCTGACACAGATGAAATTCTTCCACAGCTTTAAATAAAAACTGTTTTCCACTATTTCTGGTGCTAAAAGTGGTAATGGCTTTTTTTCTGCCATCTGCTTTGTCAATGCTTAAATTTAAATAGCCATCATCGTCTTCAAAACTATAAAGTGCATGTGTAAAAATGGTTCTTCTTAAGGCTCTGTTAAAGATGGGTTTGTTGCTTTTTATTTCTTGACTTTCCTTTAAAAGGGCAACAAGTTCGTTGCCAGTAGCTTCATAGGTTACAGCAGCAGTTTGCAATTGAATTTTCTTGGACTTGGAATTGGTATTGGTAAAATGTTGACTGATCCTGTTTTTAATGTTTTTGCTTTTTCCTATATAAATAATTTCACCAGCTTGATTATGTATGTAATAAACTCCTGTAATGTTTGGAAGATCGTTTAAAATTTGTTTTAAACTGGGCTCCATTTTAAAAGTAGGTTCAACCACAATGGCATCTTTTACAATAGCTTTTTTAACATCTTTTGCAAGAAGCATTTTAAAAAGCTTAACCGTTGCAATGGCATCTCCATTGGCTCTGTGTCTATCGCTAACTGGAATCCCAAGGGCTCTGGCAAGCTTCCCTAAACTGTAAGAAGCTTGGTCTGGAATAAGTGTTTTGGATAAAGAAACAGTGCAAAGTGTTTTACGTTTGTAAGGAAAGCCCAAACGCTTAAATTCCGTTCTTAGAATCCTGTAGTCAAATTCGGCATTGTGGGCTACAATCACGCAGTCTTCTGTAATTTCTATAATACGTTTGGCAATTTCATAAAATTTAGGGGCATTTTTAAGCATCTTGCTGTTAATGCCTGTAAGATTTACAACAAAGGGTTGAATCTCTCTCTCAGGATTTACCAAACTAATAAACTGGTCCACTACTTGATGGCCATCAAATTTATATATAGCTATTTCGGTAATGCCTTCTTCGTTATACTTTCCACCTGTGGTTTCTATGTCTAATATAGCGTAAATATGTAAGCTGTTTTTTTGTAAAGTTTTTAGCTATGCTAGTAAAACTTTTTATTCATTATAATTTCGTTCGCCAAAGATACTACTTCCTACGCGAATCATGTTGCTACCACATGCAATTGCTAAGGGATAATCGCCACTCATTCCCATAGAGATTACCTTTAGATCTGGTTTAAAGCGCTTAAGATGGTTAAAAGTGGTTTTTAACTGTGTAAACTCCTTTTTTATTTGTTCTTTGTCCTCTGTAAAAGTGGCCATTCCCATAACTCCAATCACGTTTGTGTTTTTTAATTCTGAAAACTCGTTGGATTGTAATATCTCTGAAGCTTCCTTGGCACTCATTCCAAATTTGGAATCTTCTGATGCGATTTTTATTTGAAGTAAACAGTCTATAACCCTTTGGTGTTTTTTGGCTTGTTTATTGATTTCTTTAAGCGTTTTAAAGTTTTCCACACCATGAATCAAACTTACAAATGAAGCCATGTATTTAACCTTATTGCGTTGTACATGGCCAATCATGTGCCATTGAATGTCTTTGGGCATCTGTTCCTGTTTTTCAACCATTTCTTGGATTTTGTTTTCTCCAAAAACACGTTGTCCAGCTTCATAAGCTTGCATGATATCACTTACAGGTTTGGTTTTGGAAACAGCCACAAGGGTGACTTGTTCCGGTAATGTTGATTTTATATGGTGAAGGTTTTGTTGTATGGACATAATTTATAATTTGTTGCCAAATTGCACCTTGTTTGGCAAAAAGGCGAAACAAGGTACAACTTAATAAAGATAGATTTAATTAAAATTCGTAAATAGTCACTCCACTTCGCAACTTAGGTTCAATATATGTGCTTTTAGGTGGCATGGTAAGGCCGTCTTCGGCAATTTGTTTCATTTCTTCCACACAAACAGGAAGCATGACAAAGCCAACTTTAGATTCGCCACTATCCACACTGCTTTTAATGTTTACCAAATCTTTTTTTCCATTGATATAAGTAATTCTCTGATCGTTCCTTAAGTCTTCAATACCTAGAATGGGATTTAAAATGGTTTTGTAAAGAATTTGTGAATCCAAACCGTCTAAAGAGGTTTCAATTTGATATATGGTTTTACGTAAATAAAGAGAATAAAAATCGCCATCCAGATACATACTGAAATGATGTTTCTTTGAAGGTTGATAAGGCATACTCCCTCTGTTTTCAATTCGGTAAAACGTATCCAATTGAATTAAAAATTCTTCTTTGCTCAAACCATTCAAATCTTTGACCAACCTGTTAAATGCATGAATTTGCAAATCGGATTCTGGAATTAAATAACTCATAAAAAAATTGTAGGGCTCATCTCCTTGATGGTCTGGGTTGGCATCCATTAAATCTTTGTAAAGCAAATATGAGGAAGCCGATCTATGATGGCCATCTGCAATGTAAATGGTGGGAATGTTTTCAAATTCCTTTTGTATGGCTTCAATAATTTTTGGGTTATCAACCTTCCATAAGTAATGTGTATCCCTATATGTGGTAGTGAATTCAAATTCAGCTCGTTCTTTTTGTATTTTCTTAATTAGGGAATCAATTACAGCGTTATCTGGATAGGTTAGGAGTACAGGTTCTGCATTAAATCCAACGGTTTTTAAGTAGTCTTTAAAAATAATTTCACGATAAGCAATGGTATCTTCATGTTTTTTTATAACATCTGTTTCATAATCCAAAGCACTTGTGGCAGCAACAATACCGTTAAATTCCTGTTGTTCCCTGTCCACAATTCTATAAACGTAGTAACAAGGGGTTTCATCCTGTTTAAAAATACCATCTTCCTTAAACTCTAAATATCTGTTTTTAACCAAACTATATCGTGCTTCTCCAGAAATGTCTTTGTCAAATCTATAACCAGGATTTACAATTTGTAAAAAAGAAAACGGATTGTCCCTTAACCTAGATTCCAATTGCTCCTTTGTGTAACTTTGGTACGAACGTGCCGCCACAAGACTCACTTTGTCTCGTGTGGGACGTACAGCTTTAAAAGGAATTATTTTTGACATTTTTTGCTTTTTGTGTCATTACAAGTGTTTTATTTAAAAAGCATGGAAATCTTTAATATGTGACCATACAAATTAGATTGCCACGTCCTACATCCCTGTCTGCAGACAGACAGGCTCGCAATGACGGCATTATTTTACTTTAAAAATTGTGAAGAGACTTTATCTGCCTTTCTGCTTTCAGAATAATCGTAAAAACCTTCTCCAGATTTGACACCCAGTTTTCCTGCCATAACCATGTTTACCAATAAAGGACAAGGTGCATATTTTGGGTTTTTAAAACCATCGTACATCACATTTAAAATAGATAAACAAATATCTAATCCTATAAAATCTGCCAACTGCAATGGACCCATTGGGTGTGCCATACCAAGTTTCATAACGGTATCAATTTCTTCAACTCCAGCCACACCATTGTAAAGTGTTTCTATGGCTTCGTTTAGCATGGGCATTAAAATTCTATTGGCCACAAAACCAGGATAATCGTTCACTTCTGTTGGAACTTTTCCTAACTGCTTGGACAAGTCCATAATGGTGCTGGTTACTTCGTTACTGGTATTATAACCACGAATAATCTCAACCAATTTCATAATTGGAACAGGATTCATAAAGTGCATACCTATTACCATTTCCGGTCTGGAAGTGGCAGCTGCTATTTGTGTAATGGAAATAGAGGATGTGTTACTTGCTAAAATAGTATCCTCTGGACAGGCCTCGTCCAATTGTTTAAAAATCTTTAGCTTTAAGTCTATGTTTTCTGTGGCTGCTTCTACCACCAAACTGGCATATTCCACACCTTCAGGAATACTTGTATATGTTGTAATGTTGCCAAGAGTTTCAGCTTTATCTGCTTCTGTAATTTTATCTTTGGCTACCATTCTATCCAAATTTTTGGAGATGGTATCCATGCCTCTTTTTAAGGACGCTTCACTAATATCTATAAGTTGAACTTTAAATCCACTTTGTGCAAAAGTATGCGCAATCCCATTTCCCATGGTTCCAGCTCCTATTACTGCTACGTTTTTCATGTTTTGAATTAAAAATTAATATTTAAAAGTTAAAATTTGAGTGAAAACTGTATACTGTGCTTGTAAACGTTTTTAAAATTGATCAATTATCATGGTTGCCACACGCAAGGCCTCTGTGCCATCATGTAGGGTAACTATTGGCGATCTGTTATTGTTTATAGCTTCAGCAAAAGAATTCAATTCGTCTAAAATAGCATTGTTGTTAGCTATTTCAGGATTGTCAAAATATATCTGCTTTTTTACACCCTCTGCGTTTTGCAAAATCATATCGAAATCTCCAGGATTTTTAGGAGCATCCTTCATTTTGACCACTTCGCATTTTTTCTCTAAAAAATCTACTGAGATATAGGCATCTTTTTGAAAAAAACGCGATTTACGCATGTTTTTTAATGAAATTCTGCTAGCTGTTAAATTGGCAACGCATCCATTTTCAAATTCCAATCTGGCGTTCGCTATATCTGGCGTGTCGCTAATTACCGATACACCACTTGCATACACGTTCTTAACCTTGGATTTTACCACACTTAAAATAATGTCAATATCGTGTATCATTAAATCCAAAACCACTGGTACATCTGTGCCACGAGGGTTAAACTCTGCCAACCTATGGGTTTCTATAAACATGGGGTTGACTATCTGGTCTTTTACAGCTAAATAGGCAGGGTTGAACCTTTCTACATGGCCCACTTGTCCACGAATGTTGTGTTGTGCCAAAAGCTCCCTAATATGTTCTGCTTCTTCAACCGTATTGGTAATGGGTTTCTCTATAAAAATATGTTTGCCTTTGGCGATGGCTTTTTTGGCACACTCGTAATGCGAAAGCGTAGGTGTAACAATGTCCACCATATCTACAGCATCAATTAAATTATCTATAGAATTGAAATATTTATAGCCAAATTCAGCTTCAATTTTTTTAGCATTGGCTTCGTCTGAATCATAAAAACCAACAAGGTCATATTTTTCAGATTGATTGAGAAGCCTTAAATGAATTTTTCCAAGATGACCAGCACCTAGAACTCCAGCTTTTAGCATGTTTTTACGTTTTCAACAAAAATAAGATTTTACTTTTAGAAATTACGAATTTCAAATCCCAAATTCCAAAAACTAAATCCCATTAATTAAAAACATTTAAATATTTATGCTTTGAACTTGTTGCTTATTGAATTATTTTAGCCTTGAAATTGAACCTACCATTGAAAGATACTTTTAAACATAAAGGATTGCGGCAGCAACTTGTTGAAACCATTAAGGCTAAAGGCATTAAGGATGAGAACGTCTTGGATGCCATTGGCAGAATTCCAAGACATGTATTTATGGATTCTGGGTTTTTGGATCATGCATATCAAGACAAAGCCTTTCCTATTGCTGCAGATCAAACTATTTCGCAACCCTATACTGTAGCTTTTCAATCTGAATTGCTGCAAGTAAAACCTGGAGACAAAATTCTGGAAATTGGTACAGGAAGTGGTTACCAAACAGCTGTTTTGCTTGAGCTTGGTGCTTCTGTTTTTAGCATTGAAAGACAACGTGAACTCTATAAAAAAACAAGCAAATTCTTGCCTAAATTAGGTTATAGACCAAAGAAACTTATTTTTGGAGATGGCTACAAAGGCCTAAAAGAAGAAGCGCCTTTTAATGGCATTATAGTGACTGCTGGTGCTCCTTTTGTGCCAAAACCTTTGTTGAGCCAACTGGCTATCGATGGACGATTGGTAATTCCTGTAGGTGACGAGGTACAGATCATGACTTTATTTATACGAAAAGGCATCAAGGAATTTGAAAAACACGAATTTGGTGAATTTAGATTTGTGCCTTTATTGGAGGACAAAAATTAATTTTTTGGTAAATATTCTGTCGGTATCGGATTTTCTTCGGTTTCCTGAGACCAATAAATATTTACAACCCACCATCTATGACCATCAAAAAGGAGCTGAATGCTGTTAATGCCTCGCATAAAAGGTGTTGTGTCTGCTTCGCTATGGTAAGCTTCGTAAGTGCTGAAAACATGGGTCATGTTTCCAAAGGTGTTTACGGTTCTGTGGATTTCTTTTTCAAAAAAACCATGCTCTTCCAGCCAGGATCCTGAGGTGCTAATGTAATCTGAAGGCGACATATACCTTGCCACAAAAAAACCCTCCTGATTTTTGCCAGTAGGAATTAGTTTGGCATTTTGCATGAACAAGTATTTAAACAGCTCCCAATCCCTTGTTTCTCCTTTTTCACCAGAAATAACAGCATAAAGCGTCTCTATGGTACTGTCTAGTGTTTCAACTTTTTTGGCGTATTTTATTGTGCTTTCCTGAGCGTTGATAGTAATGTTGAAAGCAAGCATTAAGACAAATAGCATGATGTGTTTCATGGAAATGTGTTTTAAATGTTAATGTTAACCGGTTTAAAGAAAACAGTTTTAATTAAAACTTTTTTTAATCCTGTCCAACCTTACTTTGTTTTCCCGGTCTTTGATGGTTTCCCGTTTGTCGAATAGTTTTTTTCCTTTTGCTAAGGCGATAACCAGTTTGGCAAGCCCTCTATCATTTATAAAAAGGTTTAAGGGAATAATGGTCAATCCAGAAGTATTGACCTCTTTTTCCAGTTTTTTGAGTTCTTTTTTATTTAAAAGTAATTTTCTGGTAGCTTTGGGTTTGTGGTTGTAATGTGTACCATACTTATATTCTTCTATGGTCATGTTCACCACAAACAATTCCCCTTGATCGTTAAATTCACAAAAACTCTCGGCAATTGAAGCCTTACTGTTTCTAATGGATTTTATTTCGGTTCCGGTTAAAACAATTCCAGCAGTATATTTATCCAGTATTTCATACTGAAACTTCGCTTTTTTGTTTTTTATGTTTACGTGTTGTTGCATAGCATACAAAGGTAAATAATCAATTAGAAAAGTTGATGAATTAATTTAAAAGTTAGTTAATGGTAAGTACCATATTGGTTATGGTGTTTCCTGTAATGGTAACGATATATATGTTTCCGTTGTTGCTGTCATCAATATCGCTATATATTTGCTTGCCAATAACGCTATTTACAAATTTAGGGGTTGTGTCACTATGGCCAACAATCAAAACATGCTTGCCAAGATTGTCTCTTAAAAAGGTTTCGGTATCTATGGCACCTGCATCATAGATGTTGATGTCCAGCCCATTCTTCCTAGCAGTTGGTTGTGCGGTTTCAATGGTTCTATGATAATTTGTGGAATAAATGGCATCCAAAGGGATGTTTTGTAAAACAGTGTTCCAATTTTCAGCTCTAGCGTTTCCTTCTTCGGTTAAATGTGGATTTTTGTTTGTAGGATCATTTCTGTCCTTTTCAGCATGACGAATAAAATATAAACTTGTGGTTTCGATAGGGTTTTCGGTTTTTTGAATGGGCTGTTCTTGTTGATTACAACTAAAACATAATAGCATACAAACAACAAGAAAAGAGATGTGTTTCATAAGATATGGAATGAACACAAATATAATATTATTTCAAGAACCCATTAAGCCAATTCCAAGGCAATGTCAACCATTTCTTTAAAAGTGGTTTCACGTTCCTTGCTTGTGGTACGTTCGCCAGTTACCAAAGAATCGGAAATGGTTAATATGGTGAGTGCATTTACATTGTGCTTGGCAGCAACCGTGTAAAGGCCAGCAGTTTCCATTTCGACACAAAGGACACCAAATTTGGACCATTTTTTATAGGATTCAAAATCGTCTGCATAAAATTCATCGGAAGTAAAGACATTTCCAGCTTTTAAGGGAATGTTTTTCTTTTTGGCAATTTCAACGGCTTTTTGAAACAAGCCAAAATCGGCCGTAGGCGCATAATCTGCACCACCAAAACGTAATTCGTTCACACCAGAGTTGGAAGAGGCTGCCATAGCCAAAACAATATCCCTAATTTTTATGTGCTTTTGGTAAGAGCCAGAACTACCAACCCTAATTAGGTTTTTAACGCCATATTCGGTTATTAATTCGTGCGCGTAGATGGAAATGCTTGGAACTCCCATTCCAGTTCCCATAACAGAAACAGGCTTGCCATTATATGTACCTGTATATCCTAACATGCCACGTACTCTATTAAAGCAAACAGGGTTGTCTAAAAAAGTTTCTGCTATCCATTTGGCTCGTAAAGGATCTCCTGGTAACAATATGGTTTCTGCAATCTCTCCTTTTTTTGCTTCAATATGTACGCTCATAACATGTTGGTTTTAGTTTTAATAGTCGGTATTTTCAACAGTGGATTTTTTCTCTGTTACAATATTGATTCCAGAGGAGGTACCTATTCTATCTGCTCCTGCGTCAATATATTTTAAAGCTGTTTCGTGGTCTTTAATGCCACCAGAAGCTTTTATTTTAGCTTTGTTTTTAATAGTTTTTTTAATCATCTTAACAGCTGTTAAGGTAGCGCCACTTTTAGAAAATCCGGTTGAGGTTTTAATAAAATCGGCTTTGGCATCCAAACAAATCTGGCAAGCTCTGATAATTTCGTTTTTAGACAGTTCACTTATTTCCAAAATAACTTTTAAAGGCGTGTTCCCTATTGCTATTTTTACATCACATATATCTTTGTAAACGGCAACAAAATTCTTGCTTTTAAGCATGCCTATGTTTATTACCATATCTATTTCATCTGCACCATCCTCTACAGCTTTTTTGGCCTCAAACACTTTAGCGTCGGTACTCATGGCTCCTAATGGAAAACCAACCACAGAACATACTTTCACATTGCTTCTGGTTAATAAATGTTTTGCAAGTGATACATAATAACTATTCACGCAAACAGAGTAAAATCTGTATTCTTTGGCTTCATCACACAGGACTTTAATATCAGTTTTGGTGGTAGTAGGTTTTAAGAGGGTATGGTCTATGTATTGATTAATGGACATAATTATGTATTTATAGGTTAAGTGGTAACAAAAATACGATTAACTGTTATATTAACAACATGCATTCTAAAAAATTATTAAATATTTATGAGTTTTAATTCCGTATTTTATAAATGAACCTAAAAAAACGACAATTTGTATGACAAATTGGACTTATTTAAAGATTAATTTTGATGGAGACTTGTGATTGTAAGTTCATTAGGAAAATTAATTCCAGAACATGACTTTTGTCAGCATTTAAGACGCATTTAGAGGGTATTTTTGAGGTAAATAATAATTAAATAGTTTACCCAATGAAAAAAATATTTTTTAGCGCATTAATTGCTTTTTTATTTGTTTTTAATGCCCAAGCACAAGAAACCAGTTCAAGCTCTCAAGATTACAGTAAATGGCAAGCGCGTTTTCGTGTAATTACGGTTATCCCTTCTCCAGGTGACAATATTGATGGAGCAGATGTTGATATTTCTACATCTGTAGTTCCTGAATTGGATTTTACGTATTTCTTTACCAAAAATATTGCTGCCGAGTTAATATTAGGAACAACCAAACACAATGTGGATGTTGAAGATGTTGATTTAGGGCACGTATGGTTATTGCCTCCAACCTTAAATTTACAATACCATTTTTATGCAGGAGATTTTAAACCTTATGTTGGAGCAGGTGTTAATTATACCATCTTTTATGGTGTAGATGAAGGTGATGTTGCAGATATGGACTACGAAAACTCCTTTGGCTTTTCGTTTCAAGCAGGTGTGGATTATAACTTGAATGACAAATGGTTCTTAAACCTGGATTTAAAACAACTATTGCTTTCTACAGATGTGGATGTGAACACAGGAGCAGCTGTGTTACCTGTTGAAGTAGATATCAATCCTTTTATTGTTGGTGTTGGTGTTGGAAGAAAATTTTAATAAACTAACTATAATTTACTTAAGAAAAGCTGTCTGGAAATGGGCCGCTTTTTTTATTTCATATATTAATTGGAATTTTTAACTATGGCATGAGCCCATTCTATGGCTTTGCTAAGGTTGTCGAAAATTTCATAAGGTTTGTCAAAAAAATCACGTTCAAACTTTGCGTTTTTTTTCATCAATTCGGTTTCTGGTATCATGGCAATGGCTAAGAGGTTAGGGATTTTTTCTGTATGTACGTATGTTAGTGGATTTACGGAATAAGAGTTCACGCGATTGGAAATATACACCATGTTTTTTCCAGAAAAGTGCTTTTGTATCACTTCCTTTAGCTTGTTGTTGTGTTCTGGATGAATTTCTGCGCCTTCACGTATTTGACAAATTAAAAATTCATCAAAAACAAAAATTTCGGTTTCTGGATAGTTGTAATAATGTAGCATTCCCATTGTAAAAGGTTTAAAGTAAATGGATTTGATACTAAGTTATGATTTTTTTTTAAGTGTTTAAAATCAAGGATTTTAAATAGGTTGTTGTAACCAGAAAGCCAATCAATCTAATACAACCTAAGTGTCATCTTAATTTAAAGCCCATACAATAATATTAAGTCAGGAAAACGATTGTTTTTTTATTTTTTTTGTAAACACCAGTAGGTTTCCAGGAGTCACATTAGCTAAAAAACATGTATTTTATCTGTGGTATAGCTTAATTGATAATATATAAAGTATCTTCAAGCGCTATTAATCAATAAATTATATCTTATGAAACATTTAAACTATTACTTTTTATTTTTTGCATTATGTTTTAGTGTAACCATTCAAGCGCAAATTTCTGATTCCGACATTCCTGTTAACGGGTTTGTATATAATGAAGATCTTATTGTTAAAGGGAGTGAATGTATAGGAATAGATTGTCCAGATGCTCCAAATTTCGGGTTTCATACCATAAGGCTAATGGAAAACAACTTACGTATCGCTTTTGACGATACCAGTAGTGCAGGGTCTTTCCCTGCAAACGATTGGGAGATTACCATTAACGACACAGGCAATGGAGGTCTTAACTATTTTGGAGTGACAGATGCTACGGCTTTAAACATGCCATTTAGAATATTGGCAGGAGCTGGTGCCAATGCCTTGTATGTTGGAAATAGTGGAAATGTAGGTTTAGGAACAGATTCTCCAGTTGTTGAATTACAAGTGACAGATGGAGATTCACCAACTTTACGTTTAGAACAAAACGGAGCAAGTGGCTGGACAGCCCAAACATGGGATGTTGCAGGAAACGAAACAAACTTTTTTGTTAGGGATGTAACAAACGGAAGTTTATTGCCCTTTAAGATTAAGCCTGGAGCTCCTAATAACTCATTATTTATTGCAGCTACTGGAACCATTGGTTTGGGGACGCAAAACCCAAATTTGAATGCGTCTTTGGATCTTTCAGCTACAGACAAAGGCTTGATATTAAACAGGTTGACTACGGCGCAAAGAACCACTTTATCTGGTGGAGCAGTAGCTGGAATGATGGTTTATGATACAGATGAAAACGTGACATACTACTGGAACGGGACAGAGTGGGTGAATGCTGCCCAAGACAACCAAAATTTAACTTCTGCCACCTTGTCTGGAACCACGTTAACCGTAGCTATAGAAAATGGTGCTTCCGTAGATGTGGATTTGGCACCAGTTTTAGCAGATTTGCAAGCTGAAAATGTGGCTCAACAAGCCCAGATAGATGATTTGTTGGCTCGGGTAGCAGCTATTGAGGCTTGTGCCTGTGGTGGTACCTTAGGGATCATGGAGCAAGGGCAAACTGAAAATAATATTCGTTTAAACCAAAATGTGCCTAATCCATTTCAGTCTACAACCAGTATCAAGTATTTTATACCTGTTAAGTATCATTCGGCTAAAATTGTAGTGACTTCTTCTTTGGGACAAGTTATCTACAACTTCCCTATAACAACATTTGGGGAAGAAGGTACTTTGGATTTGTCTAAATCAAATTTACAATCTGCAATTTATTATTATACGCTTTATGTGGATGGTAAGAAAATAGATACCAAAAGATTGGTGACCAAATAAATTTCAGTTAAATTATAAAAACAAAAAGCAACGTGTCTCTTTTTAAAGATTTACGTTGCTTTTTCAACTAACTAACTATATGAAAAACTTATGTTTTTAATAGTTTTCTTCAACTATGTTCGTTTGGTTTCTAAAAACTAATTTATCGTCGAACGCATCCAATAAAATAATACTGTCTGTGGTTACTTTTCCAGCAAGTATTTCTTTACTCAATTCGTTTAAAACTTCTTTTTGAATGACTCTTTTTACTGGTCTGGCACCATATTCTGGATGATAACCTTTTTCCGCTAAATATTTTATAGCTTCTTCAGTGGCATCAAACGTTATGTTTTGCTGTGCCAGCATTTTTGTTAAACCTTTCAATTGCAATCCAACAATATCTTTAATGTTGGCTTTGGTTAAAGGAGTAAACATAATGGTGTCGTCAATTCTATTTAAGAACTCTGGTCTTACACTTTGTTTTAACAAGGCCAAGACGTCAACTTTCGCAGCTTCAATAGCAGAGTCTATGTCTTTTGTGGCGTCAAAACGTTCCTGTATGATATGGCTTCCAATGTTTGAAGTCATGATAATAATGGTGTTTTTAAAGTCTGCCACACGACCTTTGTTGTCTGTTAACCTACCTTCATCCAATACTTGCAAAAGGATATTGAAGGTATCTGGATGTGCTTTTTCAATTTCGTCCAATAACACTACAGAATAAGGCTTTCTTCTTACAGCTTCTGTAAGTTGACCACCTTCATCATAACCTACATATCCTGGAGGAGCTCCAACCAATCGGCTAACAGCATGGCGTTCTTGATATTCACTCATGTCTATTCTGGTCATGGCATTCTCATCGTTAAACAAATATTCTGCCAGTGCTTTGGCCAATTCGGTTTTACCAACACCAGTGGTTCCTAAAAACAAAAAGGTACCAATTGGTTTCTGTGCGTTTTGCAAACCAGCTCTGGAGCGTCTTACGGCATCACTAACAGCAGCTATGGCTTCATCTTGTCCAACCACACGTTTGTGCAGTTCGTCTTCCAGCTTCAATAGTTTTTCACGTTCACTTTGTAGCATTTTTGTAACTGGGATTCCAGTCCATTTGGCCACAACCTCTGCAATATCATCATAGGTAACTTCTTCTTTAATTAACGAGCTGTCTGATTGGTTTTCTTGTAACTCTTTTTGAAGTTTCTCTAATGTTTCTTGTGCTTCTTTTATTTTTCCATAGCGTATTTCGGCAACTTTTCCATAGTCTCCTTCGCGCTCTGCACGTTCTGCTTCTAATTTGTATTCTTCAATATTTGCTTTGGTGGTTTGAATGTTGTCAACCACTTCTTTTTCACTTTTCCATTTGGCATTGATCTCGTTGCGCTCTTCTTTTAAATTGGCCAAATCAGATCTTAAGGTTTTAAGCTTGGATTCATCCTTTTCGCGTTTAATGGCTTCTATTTCAATTTCCAACTGCATGATTTTTCTATCCAGAACATCCAATTCTTCTGGCTTGGAGTTGATTTCCATGCGCAATTTTGAAGCAGCTTCGTCCATAAGGTCTATGGCTTTGTCTGGAAGAAAACGGTTTGTGATATAGCGTTCGGATAATTCCACTGCACCAATAATGGCATCGTCTTTTATACGCACTTTATGGTGTGTTTCATATTTTTCTTTAATACCACGTAAAATGGAGATGGCACTTTCGGTATCTGGTTCGTTAACCATTACTTTTTGGAAACGTCTTTCCAGGGCTTTATCTTTTTCAAAGTATTTTTGATACTCGTCTAAAGTGGTTGCACCAATGGCTCTAAGTTCTCCACGTGCCAAAGCAGGTTTTAAAATATTGGCAGCATCCATAGCGCCTTGTCCACCACCAGCTCCTACAAGTGTATGGATTTCATCAATAAACAGTACGATGTCTCCATTGCTTTCTGTAACCTCTTTGATGACAGCTTTTAAACGTTCTTCAAATTCACCTTTATATTTTGCACCTGCAATTAAAGCTCCCATATCTAAAGCAAAAATTTGTTTTTCCTTTAGGTTTTCTGGAATATCACCATCTACAATCCTATGTGCCAAACCTTCAGCAATAGCTGTTTTTCCAGTACCTGGTTCACCAACCAAAATGGGATTGTTTTTGGTTCTTCTGGATAAAATTTGAAGAATTCTACGTATTTCTTCGTCTCTCCCAATCACTGGGTCCAATTTACCGTCTTTAGCCAATTGGTTAAGGTTTTTGGCATATTTGTTTAAGGAATTATAGGTGTTTTCCTGACTTTGGGAAGTGACACGATCTCCTTTTCTTAACTCTTCAATGCTTGCCAATAATGCTTTTTCTGTTGCTCCTTGGTCTTTTAACATTTGAGCAATTTTGCTGTTGGATTTAAAAATGGCCAAGATTAGATGTTCAATGGACACATAATCATCTTTCATTTTTTTTGCAACAATGGCAGCCTCATTGAGTGTTTTGCCAGCTTCTCGAGATAGCATGATGTCTCCACCAGACACTTTGGCGAAGCTTTCCAGTTGTTTTTCTAAAGCTTGATGTAAAACTGGGATGTTGATGTTCAGTTTTTTTAAGATAAAAGGCATGACGTTTTCATCAACTTCAGAAATGGCCTTAAAAAGATGCTCGTTTTCTATTTGTTGATGACCATAGCCTTGAGCAAGCTGTTGTGCATGCTGAATGGCTTCCTGCGATTTTATGGTATAATTATTTAAATTCATATTATTTTCAGTTAATTGTCGTTTGGGAATACAAGAGGAATCTTAATTTGTTCTTCTTTGTTGTTCTTGTTGACAAGTTAATAGGTTTTTTTATGTTTACATTCTGTATAAGTCAATTATCTTACCAATACACAAAGCAAGACAAAATGTCTTGAAAACACTGTGTTTGCATGACTTTTAGTCAGTTTGTAAGATTTTGTTATTCGCTTCGACTGAGACGAAATAATAATTAGATTCCCATTCTTAATGGCCTACTGAAAGGTTTGGGAAACGACAAAATTTTAATTTATGGGATTTTTAAGTAATTTATTTAGTGGTTCTTCAGAAGATAAAGAAGAAAAGGTGTTGCCTTGGCTGACATTAACACAAGTAGATCAATTAAAAGACATTGAAAATAAATCAAAAACCAAAACACAGGTCATTTTCAAACATTCTACACGATGTGGTATCAGTAGAATGGTTTTAAAGCAATTTGTAGCCTCTTATAACTTGACAGAATCGGATTTGGATCTGTATTATTTGGATTTATTGAATCATCGGGATGTTTCCAACGAAACAGGCTACAAGTTTCAAGTGATGCACGAATCTCCACAATTACTCATTGTTAAAAATGGAGTGGTGGTTGCCCATGCATCACATGGAGCTATTAATAGCTTGAATTTAGAGCAATATTTAACCTAATTGGATTCCTTATTTATAGTTACCATTTTATAGACCAATTGGCCATTGGCATTCATGCCATTGATAAACAGTTTGATGTTTTGGTGCTTTTTTGTGCTTATGGTTAAATAATTAGGTGTTTTAGCGTTCAAATAAAAGTTTGGCACCCAATCTATGCTGCTATATAATTCTTCAGAAGATTGATTTGGATAATAAATTTCAGCATTTTTAAAAGTTTCTGTTGGCAGACTAAAGCCAAACTCGGTTTCGCTTACTTTAATATCTGGATTAGTAATTTCTCCTATGCCTTTCATCATTTCAGGAGTTTTGGAGTAAATATGTATGACACCTCCAGCACCTTGAATGCCATATCCTGCACCAGTTGGATTTACACTTACAGATGCAATATCAAACATTTGAATGCCTAATAGTTCTGAGTGGTCATTCATAGGAATATCATCATAATATAATAAATACTGCTCCTGCTGTCCATCTTTTTTAAGTGAACCAGCTCCAGGACCTCTAGAATTTACTAAGGAGACAAAACGTGTGTCTTGTATTACTTTGACACCTGGAAGCGTTCTTAAATAAAAAACCAAATCAGCTCCAACAAATCTTTTCTCATCAGGAATGTGGACTTTAGTAAACCCTTTAGATCTAACTTTGTTTTCAATTCTTTCTTTCAAGATTTCTTTATCAGATTCTATTTTAGACTTTATTAAAACTTCATCTAAAACTTCTTCGTCCATTAATAAAGGCAGGTATTCTTCGTCTATTTCATAAACGGTTTCAAAGCCAACTTTGTTATAAGTTGGAACATTCTTGTTTAATAGACTGTCTGGACGATATGTAATGAAATCTTTATAAATGTAAAAGCTGGCTTTTTCAAATTCTCCTTTATGGTTTAAAAGTGCCAACTTATATTTAGTAGGATGTGCCAACATCAAGCTATCAAATTCAAATTGTTTTTCCCCTTTTAAAGGTTTTATGAGTAAGATGTTGTTTTCTGTAGAAGACAACATGACTTGATGTTTAGAGAGGTCTTTATCTTTAGAGTTAATCGATCCTCTTATTTTTACACCATGTTCTTGTTTGAATGTTAATTCATCTTCACTTTTAATATTGTTTAAAAACTGATTGTTTTTTATTGCAGTCTGGATCAATAAATCCATGCTGTGTTTATTGCCCTTGGTTTTGTTGTAGTATTCCGCTAGGCCAAACCCGGTCTCTTTAAGGTATGGTTTTAATTGAAATTCAGTGATGATGTTATGTTGGTTATTATAAGAAATGGTAGCTGCCGGCAAAACGGACACACTTAAATTGGCATCTGCCAGTTTGTTAAGCATACTGAAATTAAGGGTTATTGAATCGTTAGTGGTTTGAAATTGCGTAACATCCAGCTCAATATTTTTGGGTTCGTTCCAAAAAGAATATTCAGAAATTGGTTTGTTGTTTGTGTCGAACAGGGTCAAGGTATTGATGCCAGAAAATAAATTTTCATTTAAAAAGTTAATTTGGTAATTGGTTGTAATCTTATTTATTTCAATAGGCGCAATGGATTTAGTGAATCCGTTTCTGTGCAGCACCAAAATTAAAGATTGATTATGGTAGTTTGATGCTGTTGCACTGTTGGTTTTCAATGAAATTGAAGTTGTATTGGCATCAGTTGATTGTAACTTCTTTTGAATGATAAACCCTAAAGGGCTTGCAATGGGCAAAGGGAATTTTTTTACAATTCCGTCGATGTTTATTTCTGCAGAAAAACTACTGTTATAAAGCAAGTTGAACTTGCCCATGCCATATACATCGCTCATAAACCTGGTAACGGTTTCCCCCGTGGCATCGTCCTTAATCGTTCCAGATGCTTTTACGGGAACCTGGTTGTTTTGTATGGTAAAGGCAATGGTGTTGATTTCGTCAGTTAATACAGTTTGGCTTTCAGGGTAAAAGGCCATGGTGTAATTGGGCTCGTATATTGCCTGAGGGCTATTTGCTGTTGGATCATAAGAAGGGCCTTCTGTAACTTCGTTGTTATTGATGCTTAATAGTTGGATGGGAACAACGGACCCACTTTTAAAATTCCTGTTCTTGTTGGTGTCCAGATCAATATAATAGGTCCCAGCAGGCAAGTCGGGATTTAAATCAATCTCTCCATGGGCGAAGCCAGCTTCTGCATAGAAAAGTTGACTGCTGATGAGTTTTTTTTCTGGGGAATAAAAATTAACGAACAAATTGGTGGTGTTCATGCTTGGTTTGTTGCTGGAACCTTCAGCAATGTATGCCTTGAACCAAATTTTCTCACCAGTATAATAGGTTGTTTTATTGGTGTGGAGAAAGAACTTTTCTTTTTCAATAGTGGTTAGGTAATTGTTTTCAAGTAAGATGTCGTTGGATTTTTCCGAAAGGGTTTCTTGGCAATACGCATTAAAAACAGCGTAAAACAGGAGGCAGGAAAGTAAATAAGTTTTCATAAGCGATGGTTTAGATTGTAAGGCGTTTATCACAAGAATAATGCCAAATTGTTAAAATTTTAACAATTTTGTTTCAATTAATGAAATTACGGTTTACTTGTTCTTAAGATTTTAAAGCATTTATTCCCTACAATTTTCGAGACATTGTTTGAATGCTAAAAAGCAATATTTTATCTTTGCCCTCTTAAAGAATAAAGCAAATATGAAGATTTCTTACAATTGGTTAAAACAATTTATAAAAACTACTTGGACACCAGAACAAATAAGCGAGCTTTTAACAGACTTAGGCCTTGAGGTTGAAGGGGTTGTTGCTTTTCAATCTGTAAAAGGAGGTTTGGAAGGTATTGTGGTAGGTGAGGTTTTAACCTGTGTACAACATCCTAATGCAGATAGGTTAAAACTTACAACCGTTAACATTGGAACAGGTGCTCCTTTACAAATAGTTTGTGGCGCTCCCAATGTAGCTGTGGGGCAGAAAGTGCCTGTAGCCACTATCGGAACGACTTTATATACTGAAGAAGGCGAAGCTTGGACCATTAAAAAAGGAAAAATACGAGGCGAGGAAAGTCATGGGATGATTTGTGCTGAAGATGAACTTGGTTTGGGAAAATCTCATGAAGGCATTATGGTTTTGGATGCTCAATTACAACCAGGAACACTTGTGGCAGAACTATTTGAAGTTGAAAACGACCAGGTTTTTGAAATTGGACTAACACCAAATAGGGCAGATGCCATGAGCCATTTTGGAACTGCTCGCGATTTAAAAGCAGGTTTGTTGCAAAAAAATGTTAATCTAGAACTTATTACACCTTCAGTAAGTGCTTTTCATGTGGACAGCAGGACTCTACGTATTGATGTGGATGTTAAAAACAAAGAGTTGGCACCTAGATATTGCGGATTGACCATTTCGGGAGTTAAGGTAGAAGCTTCCCCAAACTGGCTGCAAAATAGATTAAAAGCCATTGGGCTAACCCCAAAAAACAATATTGTGGATATTACCAATTATGTGTTGCACGAATTGGGCCAACCTTTGCATGCATTTGATGCAGCAAAAATTACTGGAAATAAAATTGAAGTTAAAACCTTGGCACAAGGCACAAAATTTACCACACTCGATGGTTTGGAACGCGAACTTCATCAAGAGGATTTAATGATTTGCAATACCGAAGGGCCTATGTGTTTTGCAGGTGTGCTTGGTGGTATTCATTCTGGGGTTACAGAAACTACAACCAATATTTTTCTGGAAAGTGCCTATTTTAATCCTGTAAGTATTAGAAAAACAGCCAAAAGACACAACATAAACACAGATGCCTCTTTTAGATTTGAAAGAGGGATAGATCCTAATATTACGGAATATGCTTTAAAAAGGGCTGCCTTGTTAATCCAGGAGATTGCTGGAGGGGAAATTACCAGTGATATCGTGGATTTTTATCCAAATAAAATCGAAGATTTTCAAGTAAGATTAACTTTTGAGAACGCTAAAAAACTTATTGGAGAAGACATTCCAAAAGATATAATTAAGAGCATTTTGATGTCTTTGGATATCAAGATAAACAATGTTACCGAAACAGGTTTGGGGCTAACAGTTCCAGCTTACAGAAACGATGTACAACGCGAAGCCGATATTATAGAGGAAATATTAAGGGTATATGGTTATAACAATATAAAGACTACCGAAAAACTGAATGCTTCTATTTCCAATACCTCCAGATTTGAAGATTATAAACTGCAAAACATCATTGGTAACCAATTGGCATCCCAAGGCTTTTTCGAAACACTTACAAACTCTTTAACGTCTCCAGATTATTCTAATTTAAGCCAACAGTTAGATGAAGCACATCATGTGGCCATGTTAAACCCTTTAAGTCATGACTTAAGTGTGCTAAGGCAATCTGTCTTGTTTTCCGGATTGGAAAATGTAAGCCATAACATCAATAGAAAAAGAGACGACCTAAAATTGTTTGAATTTGGTAAAACCTACCATAACTACAACAACAAAAAGGTAGAACTTAAACACCTGTCTTTGTTTGTTACAGGAAACAAGCAAAACGAACGCTGGAATGTAACTTCACAAACCTCAGATTTTTTCTATTTAAAAGGGATTGTTACAAGTGTGTTGGAACGATTGGGACTAACAGCTTCAAAGACCTCACCTTTTAAAAACGATGTGTTTAGTGAAGGCATCATATTCTCAATAGGGAAGAAGCAGGTGGTTGAGTTTGGCTTGGTGAAAAAATCCATTTTAAAACATTTTGGAATTTCCCAAGATGTTCTTTTTGCCGATTTTAACTGGGATGAAGTTATTGATCTTGCAAAACATAAAACCATAGTGTTTAAAAACATACCTAAATATCCTGAAGTTAAAAGGGATTTTGCTTTATTGCTGGACGAATCTGTTTCCTTTGAGGACATAGATAGAATTGCCAATAACACCGAAAAAAACTTGCTTAAAAACGTAAATTTATTCGATGTCTATCAAGGAAATAATTTACCTGAAGGAAAGAAAAGTTATGCAGTGAGCTTTACATTTCAAGACGAACATAAAACGCTTACAGATAAACAAATAGATAAAATAATGAACAAGCTTCAAGACAATTTTGCTAAAGAAGTTGGAGCGGAACTTAGATAAAGACCATTTATATCAAGCATAAAAAAAAGCCTCGAATTTCGAGGCTTTTTAATGTCTTCAATAAGTTAAATATATATTATAATACTTTAACGTTTACTGCGTTCATTCCTTTTCTTCCTTCTTGTAAATCGAATTCTACTACATCACCTTCACGAATCTCATCGATTAAACCAGAAATGTGAACAAAATGTTCTTTGTTTGTGTCTTCTTCAACTATAAAACCAAATCCTTTGGAATCGTTGAAAAATTTTACTGTTCCTTTACTCATTGTAATAATTTATAATATTTAATAATAAACAAATATAATCATATAATTTAACAAACTTATATTTTGCTCATTTTTTTAAATTTAGCCTGAGTTGGATATGGTAATTCCCAAGATATATTTTAAAAATATTAACTATTATTTAAACACTAATGTTGTATCTTTAAGAAACTCTTAATTTTTAATGCTATGGATTCTAGTTATGTGAAAATTTATACAGGCAGTTTTATTATTGCACAACTTATCGTGGATAAACTGGATGCAGTAGGCATTAGTCCAATTGTAAAAGACGAAACAGAATCTGGCAGATTGGCTGGATTTGGGTCTTCTGTACCAGGATATCAGGAAATATTTGTAAGTGAAGACGAGTTGGATGCTGCTGTTCCCATTGTTGAAAGTGTTACAGCTGAACTCCAATCTTGATATTGGGTATCTGTCACAGTTTGTAAGGCTCCTTATTTTATTTTGATTCCAAAACTTGGAAGTTGGTCTTAAAAGATTCTTGAAAACTGTGACAGCTTTTGTTCTGTCATGTTTTTATACCGTTACAGCATACATTTTGTTTCGCAGTTCCTTGATTTTAGGATCCTGCATATACTCATCAAAAGTGGTGTATCTATCTATCACGCCATTAGGTGTTAATTCCACAACTCTATTGGCAACGGTTTGAGCAAATTCATGATCGTGGGTAGAAAACAACACAGTGCCTTTAAAGTTTTTAAGGGAGTTGTTAAACGCAGTGATACTCTCTAAATCCAAGTGGTTTGTTGGTTCGTCCAACATTAAAACATTGGCTCTAACCATCATCATTCTACTTAGCATGCATCTTACTTTTTCACCACCAGAAAGCACATTCGATTTTTTTAGGGCTTCATCTCCACTAAAAATCATTTTCCCTAAAAAGCCTCTTATATAAACCTCTTCTCGCTCTTCTTCGGTTTTTGCCCATTGGCGCAACCAATCCACTAGAGATAAATCGTTTTGAAAAAATTCGCTGTTATCCAATGGCAGATAAGATTGTGTAGTGGTAATTCCCCAGTCATAGGTACCAGAATCTGGCTTGGCTTTTCCGTTTAATATTTCATAAAAAGCAGTAGTGGCTTTTGAGTCCCTTGAAAACACCACCACTTTATCCCCTTTAACCAAGTTCAGGTCCAATTTACTGAACAGGACATCCCCTTCCAAGGAAGCAGAAAGGTTTTCTACATTCAAAATTTGATCTCCTGCTTCTCTTTCCCTTTCAAAAATGATGGCAGGATATCTTCGGCTTGAACGTTTAATGTCTGCAATGTTCAGCTTTTCAATCATTTTCTTTCTACTGGTTGCTTGTTTGGACTTGGCAACATTGGCAGAGAAACGTCTGATAAATTCTTCCAGTTCCTTTTTCTTTTCTTCGGCTTTTTTGTTTTGTTGCGCATGTTGTCTGGCAGCCAATTGCGAAGACTCGTACCAAAAGGTATAGTTTCCGGAATAATGGTTTATTTTCCCAAAATCTATATCGGAAATATGCGTACAAACAGCATCCAGAAAGTGTCTGTCGTGAGACACCACAATCACACAATTATCATAATTTGCCAAAAAGTTTTCCAGCCAAGAAATGGTTTCGTAATCCAAATCGTTGGTAGGCTCATCCATGATCAAAACATCCGGATTTCCAAATAAGGCTTGTGCAAGAAGCACACGTACTTTTTGTTTGCCATCCAAATCTTTCATTAGGGTGTAATGCAAATCTTCCGAAATACCTAAGTTAGATAACATGGCAGCAGCATCACTGTCTGCATTCCAGCCGTTCATTTCTTCAAACTGCACTTGCAATTCCCCAATTTTTTCTGCATTTTCGTCTGTATAATCGGCATATAATGCATCTATTTCGGTTTTTAGTTTAAACAAGGGTTTATTGCCCATAATAATAGTTTCCAAAACCGTATGCTCATCGTATAGGTTATGGTCTTGTTCCAAAACAGACATGCGTTTTCCAGGTTCTAAATGCACATGACCAGACGTTGGGTCCTGTTTTCCAGCTAGAATCTTTAAAAAGGTAGATTTCCCTGCGCCATTGGCACCTATAATTCCATAGCAATTACCTTGATGAAACGTAGTGTTCACTTCATCAAAAAGAACACGTTTTCCAAACTGTACAGATAAATTAGAAACTGTTAACATATAAAATGATTTATTTTTTTACTCAGATGATTATTACTTTCCAAATAGCTCTTTGCGAACTTGCAAATTATAGAATTTTACTCCTTGACATAAAATCTCCTGTAATTTTTGCAAAAGTAGAAAAAACCTACTACAACAAGAAACAAAAGCAATCTTATTAATATTTAACAACGAATTAACAACACTTATAGATAGCAACTTATATTTTTGTTGATTATAGTTATGCTAAAGACCTTATTAATAGCCTTATGAAGTATT
Source organism: Xanthomarina gelatinilytica (assembly GCF_000348685.1). GTDB lineage: Bacteria > Bacteroidota > Bacteroidia > Flavobacteriales > Flavobacteriaceae > Xanthomarina > Xanthomarina gelatinilytica. Next base: position 76,331 of record NZ_ANLA01000019.1, read on the forward strand.
TTTGCGTGGTAATGTTATGTGTTTTATCCCTGGTTTCTTGTGAAAAGGACCCAAAACAAGACAAAGGGGATACGGCTTACATTGGTGGAGAAGTTATTAATCCTTCAAATAACTATGTGGTCTTGCTTAAGGCGAATTCTGTAATAGACACCATGACCCTGGATGCCAATAATAGATTCTTATATAAATTGGAAACCCTTTCTTCGGGCTTGTATACCTTTTCTCATGGAGGCGAAATTCAAATGGTGTTATTGGAACCTAATGATAGTATTATGTTTAGGCTAAACACTAAGGATTTTGATGAGTCTTTGGTTTTTACGGGAAAAGGTGCCAAAAAAAACAATTATTTGGTGGATTTGTTTTTAAATGGTGAAGCAGAAGACAAAATAATCTTGAGCTTTAGTCAACTTCCTGTTGAAGAGTTTGAAAATAAATTGGATTCCCTTAGGGAAATTAAATTAAACGACCTTCGTGAGTTTATAACCAAACAAAGTACTTCCGAACTTTTTAACCATTTGGCAGAATCCAACATTAATTACGATTATTACTTAAGTAAAGAAGTGTATCCTTTTGTAAATTATGCCAACAGCGAACGGAAAAACTTTGAATCTTTATCGGATAATTTCTACGATTACAGAAACCATATAAACTATAACGATTCTGTGTTGGTTGGTTATTTTCCATACGCTTCTTTTTTAAAGCACCACTTTGAAAATTTGGCCCTTACGGAACACTTTAAACATTCAAACGATAGTGTTTTTAGTAAACAATCGTTGGACTACAATTTAATTAGACTGGATTTGATTGATAGTTTAATGACTAACGACAATGTAAAAAACTCTCTTTTAATAAGTGCTGCCATAGAGTTTGTAAGCAATAACAAGGATGTGGATAATTATGATGCCATTTTAAATTCATTCCTAGCAAAGAGTACTAATGCCAGACATAAGGATTACGTAAGTAAGATTGTAAGTTCCTTAAAAGATTTAAAACCAGGCAATCCATTGCCAGATGTTAAGGTGTTTGATATATTTAACAACGAATTGAATTTAAGGTTTGTTTTAGGAAATAAGCCTTGCGTTATCTTTTTCTGGTCCCAGACCAATATGATGCATGCCCAAGAATGCCATAAAAAAGTGAACGAATTAAAGTTAAAGTATCCGGAAATCACTTTTATTGGTATTAATGCCAATAACGATAATAAGGATGTATGGATAAAAACCTTAAAAAAATACAACTTTGAAACACCTAAGGAATATTTGTTCAAAAATCCTTCGGAAGCCAAACAGGCCCTTGCCATTTATCCCATAAACAAGGTGATTATTGTTGGTAAAAAAGGCTTGATAGAAAACGCTCATGCCAATATGTTTTCCATTAATTTTGAAGAAGAACTTTTAGGTGTATTAAACCAATAAAAAAAAGCCTCAACAACAGTTAAGGCTTTAATAGGTATGTTTTGTTTGGTGTCTTCCAATAAGTATTAATTTCCTTTTTTGTAATCTTCCAGGAATTTAGCCAAGCCACTATCGGTTAAAGGATGTTTCAATAAACCTTCAATGGCGCTTAAAGGGCCTGTCATAACATCTGCACCTAGTTTGGCACAATCTATAATGTGCATGGTATGACGAACAGATGCAGCCAATATTTCTGTTGCAAAACCATAATTGTCGTAAATATGACGAATTTCAGCTATCAAGTTTAAGCCATCTGTTGAAATATCGTCCAACCTGCCTATAAATGGAGACACATAGGTCGCTCCTGCTTTGGCAGCCAATAAAGCTTGTCCTGGAGAAAAAACCAAGGTAACATTGGTTTTAATGCCTTTGTCGCTAAAGTATTTACAGGCTTTTACACCATCTTTAATCATAGGTAATTTAATAACAATCTGCTCGTGCAATTCGGCCAAAGCCTCACCTTCGCGAACCATGCCTTCAAAATCTGTTGATATAACTTCAGCACTTACATCGCCATCAACAATATTGCAAATGTCTACGTAATGTTTTAAAATATTATCATGACCCGTAATGCCTTCTTTTGCCATTAAAGATGGGTTTGTAGTAACACCATCAAGAACACCTAAATCTTGGGCATCTCTAATCTGGTCTAAATTTGCAGTATCAATAAAGAATTTCATATAAATCAATTTTTTAATTCCTTTGGTAAGGAAAATGGGTTTGTTTTGGTTGTGGATTATCAAATTGCAAAATTACAATTTATAATGGTTTAACAGTAGTTTCTCATAAACTTTGTCTGGAAGGATTCTTTTTAACACAACGGAAAACTTTTGCATGAATTCACCAACCTTGTAATGGATTTTAGGGTTTGGGGTGTTTATAATCTTATAAATGGCTTTTGCCATCAGTAATGGGTCCTTTCCTGCATCTACATGGCTATCCATCAATTTTAAGGTGTTTCCGTAAGGTTTGTGGTAAGGAGAACTTTCCAAAACAGGAGCATGATAACGTCCAGATGCAATATTGGTTGCAAAATCCCCAGGAGCCACGTTGGTCATGTGAATGTTAAAGTCTTTCAATTCCATCCTAAAAGCCTCTGTTACCAATTCCAAAGCACCTTTGCTGGCACTATAAATGCCACGATAAGGTAAGCCCATATATCCAGCAATGGATGTAATATTGATAATCAATCCCGAACCTTGTGCTCTCATGCTTGGCAACACTGCTTTAATCACATTGATAGGTCCAAACAGGTTGGTTTCAAAATTGTTTTTTATTTCTGTCTCAGGTATTTCTTCTATTGGACCGGTAATCCCAACACCTGCGTTGTTTATTAAAACATCTATACGTGCTTCTTTTAATAAAACTTCGCCTACTGCCTGAGTAATGGTTTGATTGTCCGTAACATCTAGAGCCACTATTGGAAATTTACTTGCAGGATATTTTTCAGGAAACCTGCTAGTGCCATAAACTATAAACCCTTTACTGATTAAAAATTCTCCAACCGATTTACCTATTCCAGAAGAACCCCCAGTTATCAAAACAACTTTAGACATATTCTTAATTTAGAATTTCAAAAATACAATAATAAAAATAATGATGGGTACTTTTAAAGTTGAGATACAATCTATTTGCATCAGATTTTTCAATATCAAAGGAAGGTGTTTAAACTAAAAAAATCTTGAATCGCCAAGGCTTTCAAGACTAAAATGTAGTGTACAAAAAAAGGCAAGCTACCTACATCACACCGCTACGACCGTCTACCTTTGCTGTGTTCCCACCCTGGAGGATTCAACAGGAGCTGGTTGTGTAGGACTTGCCTCGTGCAAAGATACAATCTTTTAAATTTATCACAATGATTTTTTAAACTGAATTTTAATAAATAACTTGCTAAAAAATTATATTACAAAAATGAATATCTTTAAACCTCTTACTATCATATTTTTAGCTGTTTTCTTGGTGTCTTGTGGCAGTAATTCTGCCCAGAAAAAAATGGACATTTCCATTAAAACCAATACCGATGGACAAGCAATTTCCATAGATAAAACTTTAGAACTGGACATTTCCAACCCTAAAAACCATGAGATTTCCTCAGTAAAATATACCATAGATGGGAAACCTGTATCTCAACAGGTCGATTTAAAATCCTTTAGGTTGGGAGAGCATTTGGTGGAAGCAACCCTGGATTTGGCTGGAGATACCGAAACCATTAACCAAAGCATTACCATATTAAACAATAAAACCCCAAAAGTATATTCCTATAAAATCATTAATGAGTACCCTCACGATATCACCTCTTATACACAAGGTTTGGAATTTTACAATGGTGAACTCTATGAAAGTACAGGGCAATACAGGGAATCCAAACTTAGAAAAGTGGATTATAAAACAGGTGAGGTTTTAAAGAATATAGATTTGGCAGACGAATATTTTGGTGAAGGGCTCACCATCCTAAACAACAAAATCTATCAGCTTACCTGGAAAAGAGGCACTGGTTTTGTGTATGATGTTGAAACCTTTGAAAGAACCGGAAGCTTTAAATACGGCAACAGTAGAGAAGGTTGGGGGATTTGTAACGATGGGAGAAAACTTTACAAAAGTGATGGAACCGAAAAAATATGGACCTTGGACCCAGAAACCTTAGCAGAAGAAAACTTTGTTCAAGCCTATCATAACAAGGGGAAAGTGGTGGAACTAAACGAATTGGAGTGGGTAGATGGTAAAATTTACGCCAACCGATATAATAAAAATGGAGTTGCCATTATAAATCCTGAAAATGGCGCTGTGGAAGGTGTGATAGATTTTACACCTTTAAGGAAAAAAGTCACACAACACCCAAAACTGGATGTGCTTAATGGCATTGCCTACAATCCGGAAACCAAAACCTTTTTTATTACAGGTAAACGTTGGGACAAACTTTTTGAAGTTGAAATTATAGAAAATTAGTTTTGCAAACTTACGAAAGCCTATTAAAGGTAACACAAGACGATCTAGACGAATTGAACCATGTAAACAATGTGCGATATGTGCAATGGGTTCAAGAGATTGCCAAAAACCACTGGACAGCAGCTACAACCCATAAAATCAGGGAAACCTACTTTTGGATCATGTTATCCCATCTTATAGAATATAAACATCCAGCCCTTTTAAACGATGTTATAAAACTTAAAACATATGTTACCAAAGCTGAAGGAGTCACTTCCGTAAGGGTTGTGGAAATAACAAACAACAACACCAACAAACTACTTGCCAAGTCTGAAACGACATGGTGTTTTATGAATTCAAATACCATGAAACCCAATAGGATTCCAGAAGGGATTTCAAAAATATTTCAGTAAAAAACAACTTTCATACTATATCATCAATTCAAAAGTTATATTTTTACCAAGTACATGATTCACAATTATTAAATGATCATTAAAAATGAAGCAAGTCTTTTATCTTATTATTTGTTTAAGCTTAATAATTACTACTAATTCTTGTAGAAAAGATCTGGATTTTGGACCAAGTTCCGGAAATCTGGAATTTTCAAAAGACACAGTTTATTTAGATACTGTTTTTACAAACATTGGTTCAAGTACCTATAACCTGAAAGTGTATAACAGAAGCAATAACGATATTAGCATCCCTTCCATTCGTTTGGCTTTGGGCGAAGCTTCAGAATACCGATTGAATGTGGATGGCATGCCTGGAAAAGCATTCGAAAATGTAGAGATTCTTGCTAAAGACAGCATGTATGTGTTTATTGAAACAACTATCGATATTAACAATTTACCTAATACCAATGGCGAATTCTTATATACAGATAAAATAGAGTTCGATTCGGGTGCCAATTTCCAATCTGTTGAACTGGTTACCTTGGTTAAAGATGCTGTGTTTATTTATCCAGATAAAGACAATACCACTGGAGTTGTTGAAACCTTGACCTTAAATATTGGTGGAGAGGTCGTTGAAACCGAGATTCAAGGACGTTACCTGGAACCTGCCGAACTTACTTTTACAAATCAAAAACCTTACGTTGTTTATGGGTATGCTGCTGTGCCCAACAACCAAACATTGACTGTTGAAGCAGGAGCTCGTGTGCATTTTCATGCCAATTCAGGACTCTTGGTTGCTGAAGGTGCTAGTTTGCATGTTAATGGCGATTTAAGTTCCGACCAGGAACTCTTGGAAAACGAAGTGATTTTTGAAGGCGACAGATTGGAGCCTGCATTTTCCGATGTTCCGGGACAATGGGGAACCATATGGTTGTTTGATGGCAGTATCAATAACATCATCAATCATGCAACCATTAAAAATGCGGCAGTGGGTATCTTATCTGAAGGAAATCCAGATGCCATAAATAACAAATTGACCCTGACCAATACGCAAATTTACAACTCCAGCAATTTTGGCATTTTGGGTAGAAACACCTCCATCCTTGGTGAAAATCTTGTAATTAACAATGCTGGTCAAAGCAGTTTTGCTGCCACTTACGGTGGGAAATACAACTTAACACATTGCACGATTGCCAATTACTGGAACAATAGTTTTAGACAATTTCCAGCGTTATTGATAAACAATTTTTTTGATACCGAAGATACAAGATATATCACAGATTTAACCGAAGCCAATTTTAATAACTGTATCATTTATGGAAACGATAACCCAGAATTTATTTTGGATGAAATAGAAGATCCTGCTGTGGTCTTTAATTTTAAATTTACCAATTGTTTGTTGAGGTTTGAAGATACCAACGGAAACTTTACCGGTGAAAATTATAACTTAAACGGACCTCATTACGAAAGCAATATTTTCAATCAGAGCCCAGACTTTAAAGAAGCTAATGAAAACGAGTTGATTATTGGCAATGACTCTGCTGCAAATGGTATTGGAGATCCAGTTTTTGCAGGACAGGTACCTAACGATATTTTGGGTAAACCCAGAACAGCTTCGCCAGATGCAGGAGCTTATCAGCATGAAGATTTTTAAACCTGTTGTCATTGCGAGCCACGAAGCAATCTGTTGAATAGGGATTGCAATTTAAAAGATTCCTGACTTTCGTTCAAAAAGATTAATTCGTTCATAAAAAAATCCCGTTTTAAAACGGGATTTTCATTTTATATAGAAGTTTTCAGCTTAAGCAAACAAAGGCAAATCGCTCATCAAGGCATTTACTTTTCTAGCTATAGTTTCCAGTTTGTCTTCGTCTTGGTAATTCATTAAGGCTTCATCAACCAAAGCCACAATCCCTTCCATGTCATTCTCTTTCAAACCTCGGGTTGTAATGGCAGGTGTTCCAATTCTAATACCAGAGGTTACAAATGGCGATTTATCATCAAAGGGAACCATGTTTTTATTAACCGTAATATCTGCTTTTACCAAAGCCTGCTCTGCGTCTTTTCCAGTAAGGTTCTTGTTTCTTAAATCTATAAGCATCATGTGATTGTCTGTTCCTCCGGAAATAATATGGTAACCTCTTTCTACAAAGGCTTTGGCCATGGCTTGAGCATTTTTCTTAACCTGTAGCATGTAGTGCATGAACTCATCTGTTAAAGCTTCACCAAAAGCAATGGCTTTGGCAGCAATAATATGCTCCAATGGACCACCTTGGTTTCCAGGGAATACTGCAGAATCCAATAGTGAAGACATTTTTTTCAAGTTGCCGTTTTTGAGTTTTAACCCAAACGGATTGTCAAAATCCTGTCCCATCATGATCATGCCACCTCTTGGACCACGTAAGGTTTTATGGGTTGTTGTGGTCACAATATGGCAATGAGGAAGAGGATCGTTTAAAATACCTTTGGCAATCAAGCCAGCAGGATGGGAAATGTCTGCCAATAAAATAGCACCAACACCATCTGCTATGTCCCTAAAACGTTTAAAATCCATATCCCTGGAATATGCAGAAGCTCCAGCTATAATTAATTTAGGTTTTTCTTTTTCGGCCATCTCTGCCACATGCTCATAATCTATAAGTCCGGTTTCTTTTTTTACACCATAAAAAACAGGGTTATAGAGTTTTCCGGAAAAATTCACAGGAGATCCATGGGTTAAATGGCCACCATGCGATAAATCGAAACCTAGTATTTTATCTCCTGGATTTAGGCATGCAGCAAAAACAGCTGTGTTTGCTTGACTTCCAGAATGAGGCTGTACGTTCACATAGGCAGCGTTAAACAAGGTCTTGGCTCTGTCTATGGCCAATTGCTCCACTTCATCCACCACTTCGCAACCTCCATAATAACGTTTGCCAGGATAGCCTTCGGCATATTTATTGGTTAAAACAGAACCAGCAGCTTCCATCACTTGGTTGCTTACAAAATTTTCTGAAGCAATCAATTCGATACCTTCTAATTGTCTGTGTTTTTCGGCTTCTATCAATTCGAATATTTGTTCGTCGCGTTGCATATAGATATATTTTTAATTTATATTTTGTTTTAAAGTTAAAGATGATGACTCTAAGAGGATGTTTTAAAACTATTGTGGTCTTTTAAGCCGTAGGGTCAATAAGTTCTTAAGGTGTATGGGCACCTTAACAAACATCAAACCACTAATGTACTTTCAAGGGTAAATCTCCTTATAGTTAAAATCATGTCAAAAATAACAAATAGATTAGTTTAATTCATCAAAAAACATATATTTACTTCGCTTTTCGCATTTTTTTTAATGCATAAAGTGAAACCACATTTTCCCTTTATTATTAGTTTAAAAATAAAAAGTTATGTAGGTTTGAATAGAATTTATTAATATAAAACACAGAAACAGTTATGCCAATGTCAGCTAACAATCCAGATAGAAGATCGTGGTTACACGTCGATAAAAACTCCGATTTCCCCATTCAAAACATTCCTTTTGGGGTGTTCCTAACACGTGATGATATTATTACCATTGGAACGCGAATAGGAGATACAGCCATAGATTTAGGGGCTTTGCACCAGTTGGGTTATTTTGATGGAATTCCGTTGACCGACGATATTTTTCTTCAAGATACGCTAAACGACTTTATTGCGGATGGAAGAAAAACCTGGAGAGCTGTTAGAAACAGGATAGCTCATATTTTTGATGCAGAAAATGATGAACTTAAAAACAACCTAAAACATAAGGAAATTGTGTTGTTCCGTTTAGACGAGATTGAAATGCAATTACCTGTTCAAATTGGCGATTATACCGATTTTTATTCAAGCATCGAGCATGCTACCAATGTAGGGACCATGTTTCGTGACCCAGAAAACGCTTTAATGCCAAACTGGTTGCACATTCCTGTGGGATACCATGGAAGAAGCAGCTCCATCATCCCTTCGGGAATCCCTATTCACAGACCTCAAGGGCAAACGCTTCCTGCAGGAAGTGATACCCCTGTTTTCGGACCATCGAAATTGGTTGATTTTGAACTGGAAATGGCTTTTATTACTACAGATGCCAACGATTTAGGGGAACCCATTCCTATAGATGAAGCTGAAGAGTACATTTTCGGACTGGTACTTTTCAACGATTGGTCTGCTAGGGATATTCAGAAATGGGAATATGTGCCTTTAGGGCCTTTCTTGGCAAAAAACTTTGCCTCATCCATTTCGCCATGGATTGTTACTTTGGATGCTCTGGAGCCTTATCGCGTAGAAAGCCCAAAACCATTAAAACCACAACTGCCTTATTTACAGTATAAAGGCAAAAAAAGCTACGATATTAAGCTGGAAGTGGCCATCAAGCCTAAAACAGCCAAAGAAACCGTTGTTAGTAAATCCAATTTTAAATACATGTATTGGAATATGGTACAACAATTGGCACATCATACCATTAATGGCTGCCCAGTAAATTCTGGAGACATGATGGGCTCTGGAACCATTTCCGGACCAACACCAGACTCTTATGGCTCTATGTTGGAATTGACCTGGAGAGGAGAGAAGCCCATTACCTTGAAAGATGGGACTGAACGAAAGTTTATAAACGATTACGATACGGTTATTATGAGAGGATATTGCGAAAAAGATGGCACCAGAATTGGTTTTGGTGAAGTCTCTACCCAATTGCTTCCTGTATTTAATCCGAAGAAAAAATAAGTACGATGAAGCGACCAAGAGGTCGCTTTTTTCGTTTTAACAAACCTATTCCTTTATGCGAGTCATTAGTTTATTGAGTCTTTTAATTCTTTTAGTTTCTTGTAAAGAAGAAAAGCAACAAGGTCCCAAAAATTTAAAAGTAGGGACCTATCAAGCACTTTTAAAAGTAAATGACAGTCTGGACATGCCTTTTATCTTTGAAGTGCTATCCAGCAACAAACTTCAAATTTTTAATGCTGAAGAACAGATTGAAGTCGATGAAATCTCCTATAGAAACGATTCTGTGTTTATAAAACCTCCTGTATTTGATAGTTATATAGCTGCGAAACTAACGGAAACTGGCTTGGAAGGTAACTATATTAAAGACGATTTAAACAGAAGCGTTCCTTTTACAGCTATCTATGGCAAAACCAAGCGTTTTGAAACGTCAAATAAAGCAGAAACAAATGTATCTGGTATTTGGGAAACAACTTTTAGCCCTAATTCTGATGAAGATAGATACATTGCCAAAGGTATTTTTAAACAAGACCATCAAAAAGTTACTGGAACATTTAGAACCACGACTGGGGATTACAGATACTTGGAAGGGGTTCTGGACGGAAATCAATTAAAATTATCAACCTTTGATGGCTCTCATGCTTTTTTGTTTACTGCCACGGTAACCGATAGTACCATGCAAGGCATGTTTTATTCTGGAAACCATTTTAAAGAGCCTTTTGTTGCAAAACGCAATGAGTCTTTCGAATTGCCTGATGCAAACAATTTAACCTTTTTAAAGGAAGGTTTTGATAAGCTATCTTTTTCTTTTCCAGACGAAAACGGAAACATGGTTTCTTTAGAAGATGAGCGTTTTAAAAACAAAGTAGTTTTAGTGCAAATCATGGGAACCTGGTGCCCAAACTGTTTAGACGAAAGCAAGTACTTAGCAAACTATTATAAAAACAATAAAAACCAAGACTTTGAAATTATTGGTTTAGCCTTCGAATACACAAAAACTGAAGACAAAGCTTTTGAAAACATTAAAAGACTTAAAAGTAGAATTGATATCGAGTATCCTATATTATTAGCCCAATATGGTAGTTCTAGTAAAGTGTCTGCTCAAGAAAAACTACCTATGTTAAACCATGTATTGAGTTATCCAACTACCATTTTCATTGATAAAACGGGAATCGTACGTAAAATTCACACAGGTTTTAATGGACCAGCTACAGGAGATAAATACACCGAGTTTACAAATGAGTTTGAAAGTTTTGTTAGTGGGTTGTTGGAGGAGTAGGTTTAACCTTTCATTTAATGTGTTTGTATAAGAGCCGTTTAATGGTCTGGCACGAAACTTTGCAAACCTAAGAGCAGGCAGGTAAATACCGAATAGACACGAGCGCAGCGAACTGGCGCAAGCAAAATCCGCGTCCCGAAAGCTTTCGGGATTCGTAAGCAGGCTCGTGCCAAGCAATTAGTTTTATACGGTATTGGCACTTGTTTTTAATTTATTCTTTACTACTAAAAATCCAGTAAATATTAACATTCCAATACTGGATAATAAATGTACTTTTTTGAAATCCATATTCAATTCAGGGTAAAAAAGCAATACGATTCCTGCATTAATTGACAAGTGAAATAAAATTGCAATAAGGACACTTCCCTGTGTATTAATTACTAACCAAGTAATTATTATGGATAGGCAGATGAGCATAATAAAATATGCAATTACAGGAATTATAGATATTGGTTCTCCACTTACCAAGGTTCCGAATGGTGCCCACCATAGTGGAATATGCCAAACAAACCATATAAACCCAATAATGATTGCACTTTTCAAGTTTGAATATTTTTTTTGAAATTCGGGCAATAAAAACCTCTCCACCCTAGTTCTTCTCCCAATGGTCCAGCATACAATCCCGTTAATAATATTGTTGGTATCGATAGATATGCCATTTTATCAAAACCTCCAATTTCCCCTATAAATTGGCTGTAAAGTGTCATACCAATAATGACAAATATTATAGGTAAAAAAATTATGTATAAATAATATTTAAAAGGGACTTTCCATATAAAAAGTTTTTTGATTAATTCAAATAACCCTTTGAGTCCATCAAAGAATAGAGTTGTAATTATTCCGGAAATTGTTGGTCCATATACCCCAACAAAAAAGAAAACTAAAAATTTACCGATTGATTCTTGATTAATTCCTTCTGAAAGGTAGTTTAATCCAATAATCCAAAGTATCCAAGACCATAAAAAGGTCAGTTTTAAAAACACAAATAATTTTTTTCTATTCATTTTATAAATAAGTGCCACAACGGTTTTGTAAATGGCACGTTGCCATATCTTTTGTTCATATTTTTCAGTCGAGACTGAATTTTATTTGTTGTGCAAATTTTAAAGTTAACCAAATTTTGGCAATGTGCCATATACGTTGTTGGCAACTGGCCTTATTTCTTGTCAGATTCAAAGTAGCCCTTCAGAATTAATTGCACTCCCCATTTCATAATTTCCATAGATTGAATATTATTTAAACCAGATACATCTTTAGTTACTATTAGTGGTTCTATTCCCATTAAAAGAGTTAATAAATTGACTAATTTTTCTTTTTCTTTATTATTGATAGAAGTGTTTTCAAAGGCAAGTTGTAATGTTCTTTTTCGTCTAGCACCTCTTTTTATTTCGGATGGATTTGACGCTAATACTGTACATAGATATTTTCGAAATGCACCTTCGTGCTCTATCGCAAGTGTGTTGTAGTACTTTTGAATCCCAAGAATTATTTCTTCAATATTTTTTTCTTTAAGGTTTTCAATAATGTGTTCTGGACTTTTAGTGCTTATATCTATCCCAGCTTCATTAGCTAGAATTTCAACTTTTGAATAATAGCGATAGATAGTAGCTCTTGATAATCCAGATTTTTTTGCAATATCTTCAAGAGTGAACTCTAATCCTTTATTTATAAAATATTGTGCGCTAGTTAAAATTTTATTTCTTGTTTCTAATTTTTGATTTATTCTCCCTGATTTAATGTATTCATTTTTCATAAGACAAATATCTCATAAAATTTGGAAATTTCAAAATTATACAATAGCTTTGTGAGACAAAAATCTCATGACATGATAAATGATAAGACAAAGTGGGTTTTAGGTCATAAAGTAACACCCTATGATACTTTAGGTGATTACGACTTGATGATGGCAGAAACTCCACCACAGGTACAAGGCCCACCCCCGCATTTTCATAATAATTTCAAGGAGTCGTTTTTGATAATAGAAGGCGAAATGGAATTTTTTATAAATGGAGAGGTGAAAAATGTTAGGGCAGGAGAATCGGTTGATATTCCACCAAAAACTTTACATACCTTTGGGAATAAAAGCAATTCAACTTGTAAGTGGGTAAATATTCATAGTCCTAAAGGTTTTAGAGGCTTTTTTGATAAAACGGGAATACCTGCTCAAAATGAAAATGCACAACAGGAATCTATTGCTCCAAAAATTATTAAAAAAGTATTTGAATTAGCAGCAGATTTTGATATGATTATCAAAGTTTAAAAAAGAATCTGTTGTCTCGTCCTGAAATATGGCTAAAGGTTAAAAATGATTTTTAAACTGTTTTTAAACCCACATGCCAGACGGGCAGTTATACCATATTCGGTGTTTTATAACCTAAAGATACAAGTAATCTTATTTCATTGCATAAATTAATGGCTTGTTTTTTAACTCAGTTCTTCTTAAATAATGGCCTCTTTTTTTTTGGACTTTAAAAAAAAAGGAGTATCTTAATCTATCAAAGTCCTCTCCATTAGGTCAATACAGGTTATGTCTGTTTTCAACTAGGTCAATACAGGTTATGCCTGTTTTCAACCGCTCTAAACCTTTATAAATAAAGACCTGCTTGGGGGTTCAGCCGTAGCTCCTTCGGGTCTACTTCGGATTTACTTCGGGTCTTCTTCGGGTGTATAAGCTTACTTTGGGTGCTGTTTTTTTACTATAAATAAAATTTATGGTAAACCTTCCTGTCTTAAAACACGCCAATTTTGTTCTTTAAAACGCAGCAAATCCCAAGCAAAAAGGACCTAATAAGTATAAAAACATGCCCTTGGACATGTTCTATAAAAAACCATAATCTTATGGCAGGAAGTCATTCATATGAAAAACTAAACAATACACTATACGCACCAACCTTTTACAGAATAAACGGAAAAGATTCGGTGTAATAACAAAGCCTAATCGGCAAAAAGCCTATCATGAGCAATCCTGCCTACAAGTGTACGTTAGAAAACAGGATGAGATTTGCAGGTGCCTCTATCCGGAAATACCTTTAGGGTCAGCTTTGCAAACGTGGTCAAACTTATGGGCATGTTTTCTTAAAATCCAGTACACCAGCAAGTGTTTTTAAAAGTGGTTTATAAGCGTTGTGGAAGACAACTTGCCTAGCTTATATAATTCCAAATATTTTTGTACTTGCCAAGCTGCTGATAGGTGTTCAAAATTGCTTTATTTTCCGGGTGTTTTAAGGTTGGATCGTTTTGGAGCACGTTTTTGGCATAATATCTGGCAGACTGCAATATGTCCTTGTCCTTTATTAAATCGGCAATCTTGAGGTTTAAAACGCCACTCTGTTGGGTTCCCATAAGGTCTCCAGGACCACGTAGCTTTAAATCCACTTCTGCTATCTCAAAACCATCATTGGTACTGCACATGGTGTCCAATCGTATTTTGCTGTCGTTGCTCAGTTTATGGCTGGTCATTAAAATACAATAGCTTTGTTCGGCACCACGACCAACACGCCCACGTAGCTGGTGCAATTGCGACAAGCCAAAACGTTCAGCACTTTCAATAATCATAACAGAGGCGTTTGGCACATTTACACCCACTTCAATAACGGTTGTGGCCACCATGATGTTGGTTTCACCTTTTATAAAGCGTTGCATCTCATAATCCTTGTCGGCTGGTTTCATTTTACCATGCACAATGGAAATTTGGTACTTCGGGGGAGGAAAGTCCCTAACAATGCTTTCATATCCATCCATTAGGTCTTTGTAATCCATTTTTTCACTTTCCTGGATAAGTGGATACACTATATATATTTGTCGGCCCTTTTCAATTTCATCCCTTATAAACCGAAACACTTTCAGTCGGTTTTTATCATATCTGTGTACTGTTTTAATGGCCTGTCTCCCTGGAGGCAATTCGTCTATCACAGAAATGTCCAAATCACCATAAACAGACATGGCCAAAGTGCGTGGAATGGGTGTGGCGGTCATCACTAAAATATGTGGTGGGATAACTCCTAAATCTGTTTTGTTTTGAGAGGATGTTGCTGGACCTTTATGCCATAATTTACTTCTTTGTTCTACTCCAAAACGGTGTTGCTCGTCTATAATGGCAAGGCCTAAATGTTTAAATTTAACCTTGTCCTCCAGTAGGGCATGAGTCCCAATTAGGATGTCCAACTCACCATTTTCAAGGGATTTATGAATTCCTTTTCTTTCTGAAGTATTACTTGAGCCCGTAAGTAGTTTTATGCTGATATTCAAATTATTGGATAGTTCAAGTAAACCGTTATAGTGTTGGACTGACAAAATTTCAGTTGGAGCCATTAAACAAGCTTGAAATCCGTTGTCAAGTGCCATGAGCATTGACATGAAGGCCACTATGGTCTTTCCGGAACCTACATCACCTTGCAACAATCGGTTCATTTGGGCATTGCTGCCTAAATCTTGCCTGATTTCTTTTAAAACACGTTTTTGGGCTTGGGTCAATTCAAAGGGTAAATGCTCATTGTAAAAGGTGTTGAAATATGTTCCAACTTGGGTAAAAGGCAAGCCCTTGATTTTGGATTTGTGGATTAAATTTTTCAGAATCAATTGCAACTGAATATAGAATAATTCTTCAAATTTCAATCGGAATTGAGCCCTAGCCAAAAGCGCTTGATTTTTTGGAAAATGGATGTTGAAAACTGCCTCCGATTTAGCCAATAATTTTAGTTCGGAAATAAGCTTATCAGACAAGGTTTCTTGAAACCTGCCTTGGGTCTCCAAAAACAATTGCTGCATGATTTTTATTATCACCCGATTGCTGATCCCTTTGTTGGTCAGTTTTTCGGTAGACGGATAAATGGGTTGCATGGCAGAACGTATGTGTTTTTGGTGCTCTTCCAGAAGTTCCATATCGGGATGAGGCATGCTAAAAACCCCTTGAAACCAATTGACCTTGCCAAAAACCACATAGGGTTTGTGAAGCTTTAGGCTTTCGCGTATCCATTTATGGCCACGAAACCACACCAGCTCCATAATGCCAGTATCGTCTTTAAAGGTGGCAACCAAGCGTTTGCCTCTCCCTGCACTTCGGGACTGTGCCACTTCCTTGATGCTGATTATCTCACCAATTACCTGTACTTCTGCTGTGTTGCGCTGGAGTTGATGAATCTTGTAGTATTGTGTCCTGTCTAAATACCTGTTTGGGAATAAATTAATCAAATCCTGATAGGTGTGGATGCCCAGTTCCTTCTTGAGCAAATCTGCTCGGTTTGGACCAACACCTTTTAAATAATCTATGGGAGTTTGTAAATTTATAGACATAACACGAATATAAACCTTAATCTTGAAACTTAAAACTTCAAAATTTATGTATTTTAGTCATGAAGTTGATAAATCTTACTTATGAAACACCTGCTTTGTGCTTTTTTGATTTTTTTTACAAGCCTTTCTTTTTCTCAACAGCTTGAAGTTGTAGATTTTACTCGTGTGGATGCCAAATTAAGTTTCGATATTGAGGCGTCCAAAGTGTTGGGTGTTGTGGATTATTATTTTAACATTTTAAAACCTACGGATTCCGTTTTTCTGAATGCTGTGCATATGGATTTTAAAGAGGTGCTGCTGGATGATAGGAGTATTTCGTATAAAAACAACAAAACACAACTGGTTGTGCATTCTAAATTTCAGACGGGAGAAAGTCATCGCCTAAGGGTTGCTTATGAAACAGTACCAAAACAAGCCCTTTATTTTGTGGGTTGGGGGAATGAAGCTCCCGATCAAATTTGGACGCAAGGACAAGGAAAATATACCAGCAACTGGCTGCCTAGCTTAGATGACACCAACGATAAAATGGAATTTGATTTAACGGTAACCTTTAACAGTGCTTATAAGGTAGTGGCAAATGGCAGCTTGCTAGCAAAAGAAACTATAGCGGGAAATACCATCTGGAAATACGATATGGCAAAGCCCATGTCCAGCTATTTGGTGGCTTTGGCAATAGGTGAATACAATAAACTGGAAGAGGTTTCCAGTAGTGGCATTCCTTTGGAAATGTACTTTTATCCCGCAGATTCTTTAAGGGCCGAGCCAACTTATAGGTATAGCAAACAGATGTTCGATTTTCTTGAAACTGAAATTGGGATCCCTTATCCTTGGCAAAATTACAAGCAGGTGCCAGTGCACGATTTTCTGTATGCAGGCATGGAAAACACCAGTACCACCATTTTTTCTGATGCCTTTGTAGTGGATTCCACAGCTTTTGTGGATAGGAATTATGTTAATGTAAACGCACATGAACTGGCTCACCAGTGGTTTGGCGATTATGTAACGGCTAAAAGTGGCGAACACCATTGGTTGCAGGAAGGTTTTGCAACCTACTATGCCTTGCTCGCAGAAAGGGAAGTGTTTGGAAAGAATTATTACTATTGGAGGCTGTATGAGTATGCCCAAGAGCTTATGGATCAAAACAGGTCTGGAACAAGTACGTCTTTGTTGAACCCAAAATCCAGCAGTACCACGTTTTACAAACGAGGCGCCTGGGCATTGCATGCTTTAAGGGAACAAGTGGGAGCAATAGCTTTTAAACAGGCTGTGGTCAATTATTTAAAGACTCATGCATTTTCGAATGTGGAAACCACAGATTTTATTTCAGAAGTGGAAGCTACCAGTGGCCAAGACTTAAGTCAGTTTGTGGATCTCTGGTTGAAGCAGGTGGAATTCCCTATGGATGAAGCTCTGGAAAGCTTGATGCAATCTGCTTTTATTCAAGAATACGAAATGGTGGATTGTGAGCTGGCAACCTCCAAGTGCAGCTATTACCTAACAGCGCCTATTTCAGACGAAGCCAAACGTAAAGTTATTTCGCAAATCCCAAACCAGGTCACTCCAGAAGTGTTTGAAGGCTCGTTAAAAACCAGGCAAGCCATTGCCCAATATGTAGATAAAATCCCCTTGTCCTTAAAAGCATCCTACGAAACCTTGTTAAAGGATGGGTCTTATGCTACCATAGAGGCAGCTTTGTTCCATTTATGGATTAATTTTCCAGAGGACAGGGAAAATTATCTAAACGCCACCAGCGAACTTATTGGGTTTAACGACAAGAATATCAGGCAGCTTTGGTTGGCTCTCGCGCTTTCAACACCTTTGTATGAATTGGATAAAAAAGAAGCTTTCTTAAATGAACTGGTAGGCTATTCCAGTCCCAAATACGGTTTTGAAGTGAGGTTGACAGCCTTTAATTATTTAAATTCCCTGGGGATTTATAACGAACAGGTACTGACTAATTTAGTGGAAGCATCCAAACATTATAATTGGCAGTTTAAAAAGTTTGCCAAAGACATGTTGGAAGAATTGTCAAAACAACCCGATTTTAAGGCAACTATATTAAGATTACAAAATTCCAATTAAATGAGAGCATTGGTAATTTCTGGAGGAGGCAGTAAAGGTGCATTTGCAGGAGGTGTGGCACAATATCTTCTTGAGAACAAAAAACACGATTACGATTTATTTTTGGGCACGTCCACGGGAAGTTTGTTGGTGTCCCACTTGGCATTGAACAAGGTCGAAAAAATAAAAGAGGTGTACACAAACGTGAACCAGCAGGCCATCTTTAATGTCTGTCCTTTTGCCATAAAACGAAAAAGAGGTCTGGAAACCATTAAAATCAATCATTTCAATGTGTTAAAAAACCTCATGAAAGGCAGTAAAACCTTCGGGGAAAGTTACAATCTTAAAAAGCTTATTGAAAACACCTTGTCCGAAGCCGAATTTGATCAATTGAAAGCTTCAAAAAAAGACATCGTTATAACGGTTTCAAACCTGTCACTCAACCAAGTGGAATACAAGTCCATTAAGGATTTTACTTACGAAGCGTTTTGTGAATGGGTTTGGATTTCCTGTAATTACACGCCCTTTATGTCTTTGGTGAAAAAAAACGGATGTGAGTATGCCGATGGAGGTCTGGGCTCCATGGTGCCTATTGAAGAAGCCATTAAACGTGGTGCCACACATATAGATGCCATTATTTTGCAAACTGAAATCACGCAATTTAACCGAATGCCTTCCTTGAATGCCTTTTCGTTGCTTACCAATATGTTTGCCTTTATGTTGGATAGGATAGAAGGCCAAAACATTAGAATTGGCAAGTTTGTGGCAGCCAATCAAAATGCCATCATTAATTTTTATTATACGCCTACTGTGCTTACCACTAATTCCTTGGTCTTTAACAAAGAAAAAATGACTCTCTGGTGGCAAAGTGGGTTTAATTTTGCAAAATATAAAAACGAAGAATTAAGTCCATTGGAAACCGAATGAGAGCATTGGTAATATCAGGAGGAGGTAGTAAAGGTGCTTATGCTGGAGGTGTGGCACAATACCTCATGGAACATCAAAAAAAAGCCTACGATATGTTTTTGGGAACTTCAACAGGTAGCTTGTTGATACCTCATTTAGCGGTAAACAATATCCCTAAACTGTACGACATCTTTACCAATGTGCAGCAGCACGATATTTTTAGTATCAGTCCTTTTGTACAGCGTAAAAAAGGCGATAGGGAGTATGTGTCCATAGATTTCATCAACTCCTTATGGCAATTTATCCGAATGAGGCGAACCTTTGGGGAAAGCAATGCCTTAAGAAGGAACATCAAACGTAACTTCACCAAAAGCGAATATGAAAAAATTAAAGCCGAAAAGGCCGATGTGGTGGTAACTGTTTCCAATCTGTCCATGAACACGGTAGAATACAAATCCATAAACGATTGTACTTATGAGGAGTTTTGCCATTGGATCTGGATATCCTGTAATTACATTCCTTTTATGTCCATTGCCAAGGTTAATGGTTTTGAATATGCCGATGGAGGCCTGGGATGTGTGGTGCCCATTCGTGAAGCTATAAAACGTGGTGCAACAGAGGTGGATGCCATTATCCTGGAAGCTGAAAACATTGAAAACCAAAAAGTGCTTGGTAAAAACCCTTTTTCACTGATGATCAATCTGTTTGGGCATCTGTTAAATCAGGTGGAACGCAACGATATCGTAATAGGTAAGCTGGCAGCCATAAACAAAGGGGTTAAACTAAACCTGTATTACACACCTTCCAGTTTAACGGAAAACTCATTGATTTTCAGTAAAAAATTAATGACTGCCTGGTGGCAACAAGGTTTTGATTATGCCAAGAAAAAACACTTGGGAGAGATAAAGCCTTAAGCTGTTACCACATATCGCTCACTTCCTGTTTTATAAAAGATAGGGCCGCATCACTGGGGGCTCTTTTTTCCATCATTTCAGTTAAAATAACCTCCCTCAATTTATTGGCTGTATTGGTTTTTTCAAGCAAACTGGCTTTTCTTATCAATTGAATGGTGGCATTTTTAGCAGCAGTGATAATGTTCCAGCAATCGTCGCTTATGTATATTTGTTGCGATAGGTTATGGTCAAACTCCTGTTCAATCGCTGCTATAAGTAAATTCTCGTAATCTTCTTTATTTGAAGAAGTTGGACTCATTCTAATAAGTAACTTGGAAGGGGTAATTCGCTCCAAAAACAAAGCCATACGCTCATAGGCCTGAAGGCGTAAAGGCATGGCATTTACCTGCATGTCTTTGTGCAATAGAAAGCGTCTTCTGCCGTCTTCGTTTTTGGTATGCTCTTTAAAAAAATAGTAAGCTATCAATCCGGTAATAAGGGTTGGAAGCGCAAACATAAATAAATCGATAATTCTTTCAGACTCCATAAATAGTATTAATTAGTAAGGGTTGTATTTTTTCCACCCAAATATAAACAATCTTTTAAATCCTGCATAGATGTAAAAGGAACTGGCACTTTGTGGTACATGTAGGTTCGGTCCAATTCCTTGGATAAGTGATGGTCGTCCACGTTTACATCAATGTCCCTCATTTTGAACTGACAAGGGTGTTCGTAACCTGCAGCATGTGTAATTTCAATAAATTCTTTTCTAAAGGTTTTGAAATATTGTGCCAATCGAACCGATTTTAATGTTGGGTCGATACCACTTTGCAACCATTTATTCTGGGTTGCAACACCACTAGGACAACGATTGGTATGGCATACTTGTGCTTGAATACAGCCAATGCTCATCATAGCTTCCCTTGCCACATTAATGCAATCGGCTCCCATGGCAAAGGCCATGGCGGCTTTTGCAGGAAAACCTAATTTCCCACTACCAATAAAAACAATGCGTTCGCAAAGGTCTTGATCCTTGAACACTTTATACAAATCGCTAAACCCATAGACCCATGGTAAGGACACATGGTCTGCAAAACTTGGAGGGGCAGCTCCAGTGCCACCTTCGCCACCATCTACGGTTATAAAATCGGGTCCCTTTCCTGTTTCTGCCATTAGTTTGGCAAGTTCTTTCCATTGCTCCAGTTTTCCTATGGCAGCTTTAATGCCTACAGGCAATCCTGTGGCTTCGGCTATTTGTTCTATAAACTCCATAAGTTCCGGAACATTTGAAAATGCAGAATGGTTGGGAGGGGAAAGCACGTCTTTCCCTAAAGGGACGTGACGGATATCGGAAATTTCCTGTGTTATTTTTGCTGCTGGTAAAACACCTCCTTTTCCTGGTTTGGCACCTTGTGAAAGTTTAATTTCTATGGCTTTTACAAAGGGGTTTTTTTCTACCAAAGCCACTAATTTTTCCAAGGAAAAATTTCCATCATCATCCCTTACCCCAAAATATCCTGTCCCAAAATGAAAAATAACATCGCCACCATGACTGTGATAAGGAGACAGGCCACCTTCACCTGTATTGTGATAGGCTCCGGCCATTTTTATGCCTTTATTTAAAGATTCCACGGCTCGGGCAGACAATGAACCAAAACTCATGGCAGATACATTGATAACAGAACCTGGTCTATAAGGTTTCCTACGTTTGTTGTAAGCTCCCATAACCTTGGCACATGGTAAAAAACAAGGGTCTATGGCATTGGGGTGCCCTGGTTCAATCTTATAAGGCATCATGGCATTGTTTATAAAAATGTGCTGATGCGAATAAATGTCCCTATCGGTTCCAAAACCTTCATAATTGTTTTGTTTTTTCGCCGAGGCATAAATCCAACTGCGCTCAATTCTATTGAACGGAAGCTCTTCCCTGTTGTTGGCAACCAAGTACTGCCTTAACTCTGGGCCAATTTTTTCCAGCATATACCTAAAATGACCAATAATGGGGAAGTTGTGGCTAATGGTATGCTTCTTTTGAATGAAAACATCCCGTATGGCTACCAAAGCCAAGACAATTAAAATCCATTGCCACCAGCTAATAGCAGCCAAAAAGTTTAAAACAGAGCTCATATTTTTATAATTTGAGGTAAATATATTTAAAATATCTATGAAAATTTGGATATCTTTATGAAATGGGCAAACAAAAAAAAAGGTGGTTAAAAATATTCGGATTGATAATTATCGTGCTGGGAATAGGATTTGCCATAGCACATTATGTGGTAAAATCCAAGATTGAAAATGCTTTAACATCCAAGCTTCCAGAAACGGTTAAGTTGACTTATGGCGACTTGGGTGTAAGTTTGTTACAAGGGAAAATCACGTTAAGCAAGGTTAAAATGACCAATTTTGGAAAAACCATTCCAGAACCAAACTTAGAAATGACCTTGGAACAACTTATCATTGATGGATTTGGCTACTGGAGTTTTTTAGTCAATAAAGCCATTTTTATTGAAGCTGTTATTTTAAACAGCCCAAAGGTCACTTACCATCACAATCCCAATATTTCAAAAGAAGCCTACAAGGTTTCCAACAAACAATCATTCAACACATCTATCGAGGTGAAACAGCTTCTTTTAAACCAAGGCTTTATTAAGATTTTGAACTCTGAAACAGATTCCTTGAAACTCCAAATGGAAGAAGTGGATATAAGCCTTAATGAGATTGTTTACAACAACACAAAAAAAAATAGGATTCCGTTTGATCATGGAACTTATCAAGTACGCTTTCAAAAGTTTTTCGGACAACTGAGCGATTATGAAAACCTACGAATTTCAGAAGCTGCTTTAACCCAGGAATCCATTGCATTACGGGATCTAACCTTAAGAACGAAGTATTCCAAGGAAACTTTGTCCAAAATCATTCCTTATGAACGGGATCATTTTAATTTACAAGTGGATTCGTTAGTTGTAAAACAGCCAAATCTGGGTGTAGTAAAAGATACCATCTGGAAATTTGAAAGCCCGAAGGTGGCCTTTCATAATCCCGTTTTTAAGGTCTATCGCGATAAACTGGTAACAGACGATGAACGCATCAAACCTTTATATAGCAAGATGCTTCGGGAGTTAAAGTTCCAATTGGATTTAGAGCGGGTTCTCATTCATGAGGCAGACATTTCCTATTCAGAGAAAGTGAAAGCAGATAAAAAAGCTGGAACAGTAACGTTTAAAGCTTTCAATGCAGACATACAAAAGGTGAGCAATACCTACAAGTCGCCAACAAAAACCGTTTTAAACATAGAAACGCGATTTATGAACCACGCACCATTAAAAGCTGTCTGGTCTTTTGATGTGAACAACCAAGAAGATTTGTTTGAATTTCAAGCAGAAATAGACTTGCTTCAAGCAAGATACCTGAACAGTTTTACAGAACCCAATTTAAACGTGCGTTTGGAAGGCGAGTTGGATAAAACCTATTTTACCATATCTGGAACCGATGACGCTTCAAGCATCGATTTTAAAGTGAAATATCAGGATTTTGATGTGGTGGCACTACGGGACAATGGTCAAGAAAAGAATAAATTCCTATCGGATGTCATCAATATCTTTGTATCCAAAAACAGTAGGTCCAAGCAGTCTTCCTTCAAAGAGGCCACCAAAGATAACATAGAGCGCCATAAAACACAGTCTGTATTTAATTTTATATGGATTAGTGCCAGAGCCGGATTGTTAAAAACCATGACCATAGATTAAAACCTGTGTCTATGTTAAATTGTTTATAATTATTCATAATTCTCCCTGAGAAAAAGTCTAACAATGGTTATTTTTAGCCTTTAAAATGAAAGAGATTTGGAGGAATATTTAAGCCAGTTAAACGACGCACAATTAGCACCAACGTTGCAAAAAGATGGTCCTATGATTGTTATTGCAGGAGCAGGTTCTGGAAAAACCCGTGTGCTAACCTATAGAATTGCCTATTTAATGAGTCAAGGGGTTGATTCATTTAATATATTGGCTTTAACCTTTACCAACAAAGCTGCACGTGAAATGAAAGAACGTATTGCAACCATTGTTGGTTCCAGTGAAGCCAAAAACCTGTGGATGGGAACCTTTCACTCTGTTTTTGCCAAAATCTTGCGTGTGGAAGCAGATAGATTGGGATATCCTAGTAATTTTACCATTTACGACACGCAGGATTCAGATAGGTTGATAGCCTCCATCATTAAAGAAATGAATTTGGACAAGGATCTCTATAAATACAAGCAGATCCGTTCCAGGATTTCTTCATATAAAAACAGCTTGATTACCGTAAAAGCCTATTACCAAAACCCAGAATTAATAGAGGCTGATGCTATGGCAAGACGTCCTAAAATGGGCGAAATCTATAAGAATTACGTAGATAGATGCTTTAAGGCTGGCGCTATGGACTTTGATGATTTGTTGTTGAAAACCAACGAATTACTAACCCGTTTTCCAGATGTGCTGGCAAAGTATCAAAATAAGTTTCGCTATATCCTAGTAGACGAGTATCAAGATACCAACCACAGCCAGTATCTTATAGTGAGAGCGCTATCAGATAAATTTCAGAATATTTGCGTGGTAGGAGACGATGCCCAAAGTATTTACGCATTTCGTGGTGCTAACATCAACAACATATTGAATTTTCAAAAGGATTATGACAATGTCAAACTCTTTAGGTTGGAACAAAATTACCGTTCCACAAAAAACATTGTAAATGCTGCCAATTCCATAATAGACAAAAACCAAACAAAATTGGATAAGGTAGTTTGGACTTCAAACGACGAAGGTCCTAAAGTGAAGGTGAACCGTTCCTTGACCGATGGAGATGAAGGACGTTTTGTGGCCAGTTCCATTTTTGAAAACAAAATGCAACACCAATTAAAAAATAGCGATTTTGCTGTCTTGTATAGAACCAATGCACAATCTCGTGCCATAGAGGATGCCTTGCGTAAAAGGGATATTCCGTATAGGATTTATGGTGGTTTGTCGTTTTATCAACGTAAAGAAATTAAAGATGTCCTGTCTTATTTGCGTTTGGTAATTAATCCAGCAGATGAAGAAGCTTTAAAACGAATCATCAATTATCCAGCTAGAGGGATTGGGCAAACCACAGTGGACAGGCTTATAGTGGCTGCCAATGGCTACAACCGTTCCATATTTGAAGTCCTTCAGAATATAGACAAAATAGATATTAACATTAATACTGGAACCAAAAACAAACTAAAGGATTTTGTGACTTTGATAGAAAGTTTTCAGGTCATGAATCAAACAGCCAATGCATTTGAATTGGCAGAGCATGTTACAAAAGCCAGTGGTTTAATAAGGGAATTCAATAAAGATGGTACTCCAGAAGGCGTGGCCAGAATGGAAAATATGGAAGAGCTGTTAAATGGTATCAAGGATTTTGTGGAAGGACAAAAAGAACTTGCAGATGCAACAGCCTCCTTAGCCGAATTTTTAGAAGATGTGGCTCTGGCAACCGATTTGGACGCTGATAAAGGCGATAGTGACCATGTGGCCTTAATGACCATTCACTTGGCCAAGGGCTTGGAGTTTCCGTATGTGTACATTGTAGGTCTGGAAGAAGACCTGTTTCCAAGTGCCATGAGCATGAACACCAGAAGTGAATTGGAAGAGGAGCGACGTTTGTTTTATGTAGCCTTGACCAGGGCAGAAAAGCAAGCGTATCTTACCTATGCGCTCACAAGATATCGTTGGGGAAAACTTATTGATGCCGAACCAAGTAGATTTATTGAAGAAATAGACGACGCCTATTTGGATATTATTACACCTATTGAAGAACGACGTTTTAACCCCATGTTGGATGCCGATATTTTTGGCGATGATATTCCAGAAACCACCAGAAGGGCCAATGCCAATAAAATAAGATTCAAAAAACCGGTCCAGCCAACTTTTAAAAAGAAAACAGGCTCCAACAACAAGCCTGAAAAAATGGTGATCAGTACTCCAAAAAACCTAAAACCAGTAGATAAGGCTACTGCTTCCACAAATTTATTTGATACAAAATTGACCGTTGGAAACCTAGTGGAGCACTTGCGTTTTGGTAAAGGGGAAGTTTTAAAAATTGAAGGTACAGGAAGCGATACCAAAGCCGAAATTAAATTTGATAAAGGTGGTGTTAAAAAACTTCTGTTGCGTTTTGCCAAGCTGGAAATAATAGGATGATAACCTAATCTAAATGGGTTTCAATAAAAGCTTTTAACTTAAGACTTGTATCCAGCAAATCCAAACCTATCCAACCATGACCAGCATTGGGATACAAAGTGAATTCATGGGTTACGCCCAGAGTTTGTAATTTGTCCCTTAAATCCGTTCCTTGGGTAGTAGGCACCAAAGGATCCAAGCCTCCATAAAATAAAATGGTTGGAGGTGCTGAAGCAGTAACTTGATGATACGGACTAACTTCTTCCAAATAAGCCGTAGAAGCATCCACACCATATAAATCCAACAACGCTTGTAGTTCGGGATTGGTATTGTTCAAGTAAGCAGGATCCGTAAAGTTGGTTGGTCCAACTATGCTGCAAACCATGTCTATGTCATTTCCTGTATCAAAAGCATAACTCCATAACAATGCCAAGTGAGCTCCTGCACTTACTCCTATAAAGGCAAAATCGTCATCAATTACGTAATGGTTTTGTTTGCTTTTCAGTAAATTGATGATGGTTGTTATATCATTGATTTGCATGGGATAAGGCTGGTTGTTTTGGTCTGCCAATCTGTAATTAATGTTTACAATGGCCATGTTGGGGAATTCACTGCGTATATAGTCCCTTAGATCATTCATGTCACTTTTGTCTCCAGCAGACCAACCACCACCATGAACCAAAATCATCACTTCGGTGTTTAAGTTTCTGTTGGCAGGCAAATAAATATCGAATGTTTGATCGCTATCAGGTCCATAGGACACATTCAACTCCTGATAATATTCGGTTGGATCCAAGTCCGTTACCAGATTGGTGTCATTGTCGTCCGTAGAGCAGGAAACAATAGTTAAAACAATAAATATTATAAATAAGTAGTGTTTGTTGACCTTCATAAAAGATTAAATTAATTACTTTGTATAAGTTAACGAATTTTTAAGATAAATAGTATGGCTGAATTTATTAAAATTTACGAGGAGAATCCAAATCCGAAAGAAATTGCTAAAGTGGTTAAAGTCTTGAAAGCTGGTGGATTGATTATTTATCCCACAGATACGGTTTATGGTTTGGGTTGCGATATTAATAATGTAAAGGCTTTAGAGCGTGTTGCGAGAATAAAAAATGTGAAATTGGAAAAATCCAACTTTTCTTTTATATGCGAAGATTTAAGCAACTTAAGCGACTATGTTAAACAAATAGATACATCTACCTTTAAAATCCTAAAGCGTGCCCTTCCTGGACCTTATACCTTTATTCTTCCAGGAGCCAAGTCTTTGCCTCATCCGTTTAAAAAGAAAAAAACAGTGGGAATTCGTGTGCCAAATAACAGTATTGCCATTGAAATTGTAAAGCATTTGGGAAACCCAATTATTTCAACTTCCATTCATGATGACGATGAGGTTTTGGAATACACCACAGATCCGGAACTTATTTATGAAAAATGGAAAGATATAGTGGATTTGGTCATAGATGCTGGTTATGGGGATAACCATGCTTCCACAGTTATCGACTTGTCTGAAGGAGACCCAATTATAGTAAGGGAAGGAAAAGGGAGCTTGGAAATTTTTTAAACCCGGGAAGCATCATTGTGTTGCAGATTCCAGGTTTTTTAAAAAGTCTCTAGCAGGTCTGTTGGTTGATATTATAGAATCTGCTTGAAAGTATGTTTCAGATTTAATAACATTCACCAACCAATCCAAATGGTTTTTGGAACGTCTCTCAAAATGATACGGTAATGCTTGTCTCATAATAATTCAATTTTTAAGTAGGCACTTAAAAACATCAAAATAGTTGGGAGTAGGTTTGGGGTTTGTAAAAAAGTCTTATATGGACTTGATTTACAGTTTATAACATGAAATTACAACACTCCTTAAAAGAAATTAACCTAAACATAAAATTTATTGATTCATTCAATAAAACCCCAAAAAGAGGTGTTTTAGGCACAAAAAAAAGCTCAATCGGTTGGATTGAGCTTTTCTTTATGGATTAAACCTGTTAGTTGCCTGCAGCTTCTAGGTTTTTCATTTCTTTTTCTATCATGTCGTAGAATTCATCAATTTTAGGTAAGATCACGATTCTGGTACGTCTGTTGGCAGCTTTACCTTCAGCAGTATCATTGGAAGCTATTGGAACATATTGCGAACGTCCAGCAGCAATCAATTTACTTGAATTCACACCCAAATCTTCCAAGACACGAACCACAGAAGTGGCACGTTTTACACTCAAGTCCCAGTTATCAATAAGTGGTGGCTTGTTGTAAGGTACTGGATCTGTATGTGCTTCAACCATACACTCAAAATCAGGTTTGCTTTTTACCACTTTGGCAACTTTCCCTAAAACTTCTTTAGCGCGTTCGTTTACAACATAACTACCGCTTTTGAATAATAGTTTGTCTGCAATGGAAATAAATACAACTCCTTTTTCAACGTTTACTTCAATATCAGGATCGTTTATGCCCACTTCTTTTTTCAAACTGGTAACCAAGGCAAGCATCACACTGTCCTTTTTGGAAATGGCATCTTGCAATCTGGTTATTTTAAGATCTTTCTCTCTCATGCTCTCCAAGGTTTTTTCAATGTTTGAAGCTCCTTTAGAGGTTAACATGGTTAGGTCTTTATTGCTTTGAATTAAGTTTTCGTTAGAAGATTTTAAATCAGCAATACGGTCTTCCAAGGCTTTGGCACGTGCTTCAGAGGACGCTTTGTCTGCTAAACAAGAGTTTAGTTTTACTGTTGCAGTATTTAAGAGGTCTTGGGTTTCTTTCTGTTTGGCTTCTAAGGCAGCATACTCTTTTTTAGAGACGCAAGAACCTAAAAAAAATAGAGCGAAAACGCCCAATATCAATGTTTTTTTCATAATGATTTCGGTTTTATTGATGTTATTTTTTAACATACCAAAATTATGCAAAAGAAGATGAGTTTGTGTAGGAATTAACAAAAATTTTAACAGTTTTATAAACAATTGAAATTCTTACATTTATTTATATAATAAGACCAAACCAAAGAGGGTTTTTTATAATAATTTTTACATTGTTTTAAAGTCTTTCTTTGTTTTAAAAGTTTGGGAAGATGTGCATAAAAACTTAGGTGTGCTTTTAAAATGGCCAAAATATGCAGCCACTTAAACTCCAGAAGGAACTTTACAGCAGCAAAACCATCCAGAACAAGTCTTGTAAGGATCAATGCAAATAGGTTTCCACCAGCATTTTTTACCAAGGTGAACAAACTGTTCCTAAAATTTAAAAAGGTTTTCTTTGGATTGCTGTTCTCTAAGGTTGCGCCACCAACATGGTACACAGTTGAGGTGCCAACATAACATGTGTTGTAATTTTTATTGAAGGCTCTCCAACACAAATCTATCTCTTCCATGTGTGCAAAAAAAGATTCATCAAAGCCATTTAACTGTCTATAAATGTCTTTTCTGATAAAAAAACAAGCTCCTGAAGCCCAAAAAACAGGAGTGATGTCGTTGTATTGACCAAGGTCTTCCTCAATGCTGTGAAACAGGCGACCTCTACAAAACGGATACCCAAACTTATCTATAAATCCGCCAGCTGCTCCTGCATATTCAAAATGGTTTTTGTTTTTGTAATCCAAGATTTTGGGTTGGATAATGGCTGTTTCCGGTTGTTTTTTAAAGGTTTCAGCTATGGGGTTTAGCCAAGCTTCGGTCACTTCCACATCGCTGTTCAACAAACAAAAAATGTCTTCAGTGACATGTTTTAGAGCCTCGTTATACCCTTTGGCATAACCTCCATTCTCTGTATTCTGAATGATTTTAACAGTTGGAAAATGGTGTTTTACAAAATGAACTGAATTGTCTGTAGAGGCATTGTCGGCAACATATATTGTAGCTTCT
The DNA here is from genome assembly GCF_000348685.1 of Xanthomarina gelatinilytica. GTDB lineage: Bacteria > Bacteroidota > Bacteroidia > Flavobacteriales > Flavobacteriaceae > Xanthomarina > Xanthomarina gelatinilytica. The sequence continues at coordinate 106,285 of NZ_ANLA01000019.1, forward strand.
TGAGAGTATTTAATTACTGAGGGCAAGAATTGCTCCAATAATTTTTCTCCATTCCAATTTAATATAACGACGGCTATTTTCATGGTGTATAATCTGGAATATCTTTCAAAAATTGGTAGCGTTCTCCAACAAAATCCATCTGGCAATAATAATGATTCATTCCGTTAGTAACCATTAAATAAGTGGCATTTAAAGCCAGATTATAACGCGCAATCTGGTCGAATGTGCTTTGGTCGATGGATATTTGTGGTGCTTTGCACTCCACGATAAGATGAATGCTGCCATCGGGATTAAAAACCACAATGTCGTAACGTTTCTTTAAGCCGTTTACTTTTAATTCCTTTTCCACATTGATCAAGGATGTGGGATAATTTTTTTCATGGATTAAAAACTGCACACAATGTTGACGAACCCATTCTTCGGGTTGTAAAACCACAAATTTTTTACGAATAGTATCGAATATAGAAATTTTATTTTCGCTATTTTTGAAACGAAACGGAAACTTTGGAAAATGGAGCTCTTGCATCAAGGCAGTAAATTTTTTTCAAAGTTAAGTGACATTCATTAAAAACCAAACATCCATGACTTATTTTGGAATTTGTGTTTTTTTAATTTAGATTTTTAAGGATTTGGACGAAGTCAAGCAAATAGTAACAGATATCAAGAACAGGAATTTTAAACCCATTTATTTTTTAATGGGAGAGGAGCCTTATTATATTGATAATATTTCGAAATATATAGAATCTCAAGTGCTTACCGAAGAGGAAAAAGGCTTTAACCAAATGGTGCTTTATGGTCGCGATGTCTCTATAGAAGATGTGGTAGGCCATGCCAAGCGCTACCCAATGATGTCGGAGTATCAGGTGGTTATCGTTAAGGAAGCCCAAGATTTATCCAGGCACATTGAAAAACTGGTTGATTATGCCGAAAATCCTCAGCCTACCACCATTTTGGTTTTCAATTACAAATACAAAACCATAGACAAGCGTAAAAAACTTTATAAAACGCTCAAGAAATCTGGAGTTATTTTTGAAGGCAAAAAACTGTACGACAACCAGGTTGGTGATTGGATAAGACGTGTGTTGTCTGGGCAGAATTATACCATTTCCCCCAAAGCAGCTCAAATGCTTGCCGAGTTTTTGGGAACCGATTTAAGTAAAATTTCCAACGAATTGGAAAAACTTAAAATCATCCTTCCCGAAGGTACCCAGATTACTCCTGAACATATAGAGCAAAACATTGGAATTAGCAAAGACTACAATAATTTCGAGCTTCAAAAAGCTGTTGGTGCCAGGGATTTTGTAAAAGCCAATCAAATTATTAAGTATTTTGGAGAGAACCCAAAGGACAACCCAATGGTTGTAACGGTATCTTTATTGTATAGCTTTTTTTCCAAGTTGTTGCACCTACATGGCTTGAACGACAAATCGCCCAGAAGCGTAACGGCTGCTTTAAAAATCAACCCTTATTTTGCCAACGAATACATTGCAGCTGCTAGAAATTACCCAATGAAACAAGTAAGTTCTGTTATTGCCACATTAAGAGAATTTGATGTAAAAAGCAAAGGTGTTGGCTCCAATGCTGTAAGTCAGGGAGATTTGCTCAAGGAAATGATGGTAAAAATCATGAATTAATCTTCCAGGTCTTCCAACATCATTCTATAATCGTACTGTAAATCCTCATGAAGGGTTTTTACTGTTTTCTTGATGCTCAAGATCTGTCTGTTGTAGATATTGGTTAAGGTAACGTTGTATTTAATGGAAGGTTTAAAATCCTTTAAAGTTGCACAGAAATAAAATAAAAGTTCCACTTCGGTTTCTTTTTTTAAAGAATAGCGTGCGTATTTCTTTAAGTTCCTTAAAATCTTCCTAATGCTTTTTTTTATATAAAAATAACTGTCTGTATTGATATTGTTAAACTGTTGGTCCAATTCCTGTTTAACCGTTTCAATGTAACCGGCTTCATCATGGGACTCAAATAACAAATAGGTAAGGAGTTCCTTGTTTTCTTTTTTGAATTTGGACAATCGCAAACAAAGTTCCATCAATTCTTCCGAAGAGCGATGTTGCAATTCTTTTTTTATGGTTACTACAGAAACAGCTTTCATAAGTTATTTTTTCGTGTCTATTGCGTATTTTCCAGGACCAGCCAGAAACACCGCCACAAAACCTATAAGATACAAAAGGGCTTTTTCCTTAGTACCAAAATCGTCTTGTAAATGCACCACAAAAGCAGCCACAAACATGGTTATGGCAACAGGAATGGCTGCAAGTTTTGTTTTGTAACCTAGAATAATGAATATAGGAGCTACCACTTCACCAATTAAAGCAAGGATTAAAGAAAGGGTTGGCCCAACACCAATAGGGTCTCCAAATTCTATGGGACTTGAAAACAGGCGTTCTATTTTTGGAATTCCATGGGTTAGCATCATGGCAGACATGGAGATTCTCAGGAAGGCTAAAGCTAAATCGGTAAGATTTTTGTTCATGGGTTGAAGTTTAGTTGCCTATAAAGATATAAAAAAAGACCTCATAGCATTTAAGCTTATGAGGTCTTATAATAACAAGTTTTATTTTTTTATCTCAAGTTAGGATAATCTGAAGGATTGGCCTCGTGCATTACCTGGTAAACGGCTTCAAACACATCTTCAACCGAAGGTTTGGAGAAATAGTCACCATCTGTTCCATAAGCTGGCCTGTGTTGTTGCGCAGTTAAGGTCTGTGGTTTGCTATCCAAGTGCCTGTAGGCATTTTGTGTATTCAACACTTCATTTAAAATATAGGCAGAAGCACCTCCAGGAACATCTTCGTCAATCACCATCAACCGATTGGTTTTGGCCACACTTTTTACAATATCCTGATTTAAATCGAAAGGCAACAACGATTGAATGTCTATAATTTCCACATCAATACCTACTTCCTGTAATTCTTTGGCAGCCTGTTCTATGATCCTTAAGGTAGAACCATAAGAAACAACAGTAATATCGTTTCCTTCGCGAATGGTTTCTACCACACCCAAAGGTGTTTTAAACTCACCCATATTCGAAGGCATTTTTTCCTTTAACCTATAGCCATTTAAGCATTCTACAATTAAAGCAGGCTCATCACTTTCCAGGAGCGTGTTATAAAAACCGGCAGCTTTGGTCATGTTTCTTGGTACAAGAACGTGAATGCCACGTACCAAATTGATAACTCCACCCATTTGCGATCCTGAATGCCATATGCCTTCCAGTCTGTGCCCACGGGTTCTTATAATTAAAGGTGCTTTTTGGCGACCATTGGTTCTGTATTGAAGGGTTGCCAAATCGTCGCTCATAATTTGAAGCGCGTATAAAATATAATCTAAATACTGGATTTCAGCAATTGGGCGCAAGCCTCTTAAGGCCATCCCAATACCTTGTCCTAAAATGGTTGCTTCTCGAATACCAACGTCCGATACGCGAAGTTCACCATACTTTTCCTGCATGCCTTCCAGACCTTGATTCACATCCCCAATATGTCCCGCATCTTCACCAAAAACCAAAGTTTCTGGATATTTGCTGAATATAGCATCAAAATTATCCCTAATCACCAATCTGGCATCTACTTCTTCGCTCTTATCGTTGTAAGTTGGTTTAACTTCTTTTACGTTTAAAGCCGATTTAGGCGACTCGCTATATAGGTGCGAACTGTATTTAGGTTGTACGGTTTCTATGTATGCATTGATCCACTGTGTCAATTGGTTTTTTTCTGATGATGATTCGCTAACCACATAACGTAAAGCCTTTCTGGCAGTAGAAAGTATGTCTTTTCTAATAGGTTCTTTAATGTCGGCCAAATCATTTTTAAGCTTATTTATAAAAACCTTGTTGTTGCTGGAATTGGCCACTTGTTCCAAAATATCCAGAAGCTCTTGCTGTTCTTGTTTTAAAGGTTGTATAAAAGCAGTCCAAGCAGCTTTTTTTCCATCCCTAACTTCTTTTTTTATGGTGGTTTCAATCTCTTTCAATTCCTCATCGGTAGCCATACCATTGGCTATCATCCATTCACGAAGTTTTACATTACAGTCAAATTCAGCTTCCCAAGCCAAGCGGTTTTCATCTTTGTAACGCTCGTGAGAACCAGAGGTCGAGTGTCCTTGTGGTTGTGTTAATTCCTTAACATGTATTAAAACAGGCACGTGTTCTTCCCTAGCAATTTTTGAAGCATTTTGGTAGGTTTCCACCAAAGCAGGATAATCCCAACCGTTTACGCATAAGATTTCAAAGCCTTTGGTGTCTTCATCACGTTGAAACCCTTTTAAGATTTCAGAGATGTTTTCTTTGGTAGTTTGATGTCTGGCATGTACCGAAATTCCATATTCATCGTCCCAAACACTCATAACCATGGGTACTTGTAAAACACCTGCAGCATTAATGGTTTCAAAAAACAGGCCTTCACTTGTACTCGCATTTCCTATGGTTCCCCAAGCCACTTCGTTTCCGTTATTGGAAAAATTAGTGGTATCGATCCCTTTTACGTTTCTGTAAATTTTAGAAGCTTGGGCCAATCCTAATAACCTTGGCATCTGTCCAGCAGTAGGAGAGATGTCTGCACTGGAATTCTTCTGTTTTGTTAAATCCTTCCAGTTTCCATTTTCGTCCAAACTATGGGTTGCAAAGTGGCCTCCCATTTGTCTGCCTGCAGACATGGGATCGTGATTGATGTCTGGATGCCCATACAAACCTGCAAAAAACTGTTGGATGTTCAATTCGCCAATGGCCATCATAAAGGTTTGGTCCCTGTAATATCCAGAACGGAAATCCCCATTCCTGAACGCTTTTGCCAAAGCCAATTGAGGTACTTCTTTTCCGTCTCCAAAAATACCAAACTTGGCTTTTCCAGTAAGTACTTCACGTCGACCTAGAAGACTGCATTCACGAGAGGTGACAGCAATTTTATAATCGTTTATTACTTCAGCTTTAAAGTCTTCAAAAGACAGGTCTTTTTGTACGTCTGGATTTGTTTGCATAATGATTGTTTTAATAGCACAAATTTAGTCAATATTTGTGTGTTTTGCAATTTGATAAATAGTTAAAGAATTGACAAATTGTTAGTGATTCCAGTAAAATATAGCAAATTATTGAAAGATTGTCAGTAATTCAGAAAATCATTAAAAATATGCTATTGAAAATTTTACATGAAAATAACTGTTTTTTTAATACCAACGTCTGGTAAACAAACCAAACAGCGTTTTAAAATCCAGTGTCACCACAAAGCGTATTTTTTCGGCATATTGTGCTTGTGCCACTTCCCATCCCAGATTGGAATATACAGGAAAGTACAGCTCAAAATAGTCTGGAATCAAGCTAACGCGAATCCCGGAATCGTAAACAAATTCTATGTCTTCCCTGTGGTTTTTTACCAAACCAATATCGCCATAGGCTAAAATGTATTTCCAAATGGTGGTACTTCCGTTTATGGTGCTTATCCACTCGTTGGCATAAGGCGTGTTTAGTTTCGATTTAAACCCACCTTCTGCAATAATGATTTGCTGACTGAACAGTCCAGAATCTTCAGAACGCCCATAATAATTGTAGTCAAACAAATAATCGGTTGGTCTGTCCAAGGCATAGCTAAAATAATCGGAAGTCTCATAAGTGTCATTGTAAAGAAACAGTCCTGTAAAAAGCCTTAAGTTAATTTGCCTGTTGCCTTCGGTTAGTTTTCTGTACTCAAAATTAAAAGCCAGTTTTCCAAACTTCTTTCCAAATTGCAAATCTGTAAACCAAGCCGTATAATCTTTCAATCCTTTGTTGATGTTGTTGTAACGTGCATTCAACACACTGTAATTTGGTTGTGTGGCATCTGCAGTAACCACAGGGTTGTCGTCCCTATTGATATCTATATACCTTAAAGTAATAAACTGTTTCTTATTGGAGCGTAGGTTGGTTTTATCCCTAAATTGCATGGAAATCCCTGGTGTTAATTTTCTTACAAACAAATCTTCGGCATAACTGGCATAACTGGCCGATATACCATAGTTGATGCTAAATAAATCGGAAGTGTTCTGTATATACTGATTGTAGTTTAAGGTTATGGAACCTGTAAGGGATTTGGATTTGGTTCCATATTGTGGTGCAATTTTATAGTAGAAAGGCTTTTTAAGTACCGTTTTATTATAGGCCTTTACCCCAAGTACAATACCATCGTATATGTTGTTAAACTCAATGATAGGCATAAAAAACACTTGGTTGTAGGCTGGATCTTCAATGTCCTTGATAAGCCTAAACTGAAGGGGTTTGTTAAATAAGGAGTTTGTTAAAGACTTGGTGTTGTCCCTTAAGTTGTATTCAGGAACAATTAAATCTTTGTTTAGCACCACTTTGGTACCTTGGTTTTTTAAGAGCTTAACAGTTTTGGTATCTATAACGTTTTCTATCCATATTTTAGACACAATAGAGTCTTTATCCAGAACAAACAAGGATATAGGGACGTTGGCATTTGTTTTGTTCTTAACGGTTACTTTAATGGAATCCCTTGATTCTTCAATGTTTGAAATGGTAAAGTCTATATATTTTTTGGTCTTTAAGTAATCTGTAAAAAACCAATTGATGTCTTTGGTGGTATTACTTTTTAACAGCTTTTCAAAATCTGAAGTCTGGGTTTCCTTAAACGTATAGTTTGCAAGGTATTTCTTTACGGAATTCTCCAATACGTTGGCATTGATAAATTGGTCCAGATAGCGTAAGCCTACACCAGCTTTGTATTTGTTGGCAATGTTTTTATTGAATTTCAGCAAAGAGTCTTTTTCTGTGGTTAAAGGTTGGTCCAGGTTTTCCCTGGCCATGTGCATGTATAAAAACGGATATTGGTCGTTAAAATCCAATTGCGTGGCATGAAAGGATTTGATGCCCCAGATTTTGGAGAGCGTTCCGGCCAATTTCATATCTGGGTAGTATTCCTCCACATACTTCATTAAATAGTAGGTTTGCAAACCATCTATGATCCATTGGTCTTTTCTAGGGTTGATTATCAAAATGTTTTCCAGGTAATTGTTTAGGGCTGTTTTCAATATTTTAAGTTCATATTGAAATTTATCCGGAAAAGGTCTAATAAAACTAGGCAAGAGGTTTAAACCATAAATTGGGTTCTTTCGGTAGTCTATGTCTGTAATAAGCAACCGTTCCAATGGGTAAGGTCCCAAATGTCTGGTTAAAAATTCAGAAACATGATCTGTAATCACCAAATTGTCTATCACGTTCAGGCTTTCTTGATCTACGTTGGAAACCATGGTAAAATAGTCGGTTTTAACTTGAGAGAACTGCTTTCTTTGGTTTAAGAACAGTTTGCTGTTTACACGGTTTTTCCCTTCCAGTTTCACCGTAAAGATGTCGTTTTCCTGACGCATGTCTACCTGGTCCAATTCGGAAGTTACATGATAGGTGTTTGGGATCTGTAATTCCAGGCTAAGGTCTGCCACAGGCACAAACATATCATCCAGGTTTTTATTGCTAAAATACTGCCATTCGCCATTGTACACAGCTGGTGTTATGTACCAATAGCGCAAGTTAAAATCGCCATTGTTGGACACGCCATATCTGGTAAATTTATCACTTGGCACCTGCACGATATAGTTTAATTGAATGGTGTAACTCCCGTTGGGTTTTAAAGGGCTGGCCAGTTGTACTTTTACCACGTCTATATGCTCTTTTACCCTGTCAAACTCCAATTCTTGATGGTCTTGTTCTATGGATGTGATAACCGAATAGCCTCTGTCTTCATTTTTGGCAAAGTGAAATTCGGTACTGTATTCTTCAGCAAAACGCATGGCCAGAGGTGTTGTTTTGGTAGCATAACTATGGTTCCAGTCGTTTAAATACACAACGTCCAAGGTGTCTTCTGTGGTGTTGTGATACGTAATGGTTTGTGAGATTTTTATCTGTTTTTTTTCCACCATAAAATCGGCTTTAAGGTCTATTTTATTTTGACCCAAAACCCAAAGAGGTAGTAAAAGAAACAATAAAGGACTTAAAAATCTGACTTTCAATTTATTTTATAAACTTTAACGGTTGTACATTGGTGTTCGACATACGGATGTAATAGATGCCATTTTTTAAACCAGACACGTCTATACTTAAACGATTGGAAGTGCCCAGGGGAATGCTTTTAACAACTTGGCCCAAGGTGTTAAAAATGTAAAGTTTGTTGGATGAAAGTGATTGGTTATGTATTTGGACCTCCAAGGTAGTGTCCACCATATTGGTGCCCATAATTTGAAAGCTCTCTGTTTGGTATGTAGGTATGCTCAATAAGGCCTCGTTGGTTTCCAGTTCCATAACCACAGGAAGGTGGTCGCTAAAGTAATATAGCGCTTCGCGAACTTCCAATGAGAAACTGGTGCCTGCACAAGCTGTATCAAGTATCTCGTTGTTAAAACAATTAAGGTTGCTGTTATTGCCAAAAGCCTGATAACTGTTTGGAACATAGTACAGGTCTTGGTTGGACAGCATGTTGGTAGAGGTTAAGATAAAATCAAACCTATCGTCCAGGCCACCTGTAGAACCTCCCAAACCTGATTGGGTTCTGGTAGATTGCGTAAACACATCCACATAATCCACATTGGTATGCCAACTTCCCATTCTATCAACAGGATCTACAAAAACAATGTTGTTGTTTGGGTCTATCAATTCCAGAAATGCAGGCTCAGAAGCTGAATACACATTAAAATCTCCAGCAAGCATCACATAGCTATCTGAAGGAAAAGTGCTTAAATACTGTGTTAAATCTTGAACCATTTGTAATCTTAAGTTTTCGTTGTTACTGCCACTAGAGGCTTTTAGGTGGCAAACTATAGCATTTAAATATACAGGATTACTGTTTTGGTTTACAGAATTTAACTTTAATTTATAATGATTGAAATCGCGATAGAGGGTTTGTACAATATGCTGACTCTCCAAAATGAATTTGGAATTGTCGTAAAATATTAAATTTTGAAGGTCGTTTTGGTTGCCTATCTCATCGTCTGAGGTATTTGAAGTAAACACAGCACTTCTGTAATCTTCACTAATTCTATCTTGAAGCACTTGTAAAATGGCGTTGCCACCATACACATTGTTTAATTCGCAAACCATAAATATATCTGGTTTGTAGGTGTTCAAGGTTTGTTCCAAATAATCAATACGGTTGGGAACATTGGTCTCTAAAGGAAAATTCAACAAATTGTAAAACATCAGCTTGAAGTTTTCTTGAGAAAACAGGCTGTGTGTTATCATCATGCAAAGCATGGATATTATTTGAATTTTCTTTTTCATGAGGTTTTAGGGATTTTAACCAGGTTAAAAATTAGGGCTCAATCGATACTTCTTATAGAAAGCATCCAAGATGTCAATGACTTCTTCTGGGCTGTCCACCACATGGATCAGGTCTAGATCTTTGGCGCTGATATTGTTAAACCTGGTAAGCAAGGTCTCATGGATCCAGTCTATCAAGCCTCCCCAAAATTCCGTTCCTACAAGGATAATAGGAAATTTTTCAATTTTGTTGGTTTGTATCAAGGTAATGGCTTCAAACAATTCATCCAAGGTACCAAAACCTCCAGGCATAACCACAAAACCTTGCGAGTATTTAACAAACATAACCTTTCTTACAAAGAAATAATCGAAATCCAGACTTTTATCGGAATCAATGTACGGATTATCGTGTTGCTCAAAAGGCAATTCAATGTTCAATCCAACCGATGTCCCACCAGCTATATGCGCGCCTTTGTTTCCGGCTTCCATAATACCTGGACCTCCACCAGTAATCACGCCATAACCATGATCTACTATTTTGGCAGCTATTTCTTCGGCCAATTTGTAATACTTATTGTCTGGTTTGGTTCTAGCCGAACCAAAAATGGACACACAAGGGCCGATTCTACTTAATTTTTCATAACCATTTACAAACTCTCCCATGATTTTAAAAATAGCCCAGGAATCGTTTGTTTTTATCTCATTCCAACGTTTGTGATGTTGTTCGTCTCTCATTTATATCTTATTTTCTTTTTTTCTGAATTGTTATAATGGATGTTTTCTTATCGGCTTTTGGCTTCAAAATAATCCAAAGGCAAATTTAAGAGAAATAAGGACATTTTTAGTGCTTTCTTCAAATGATTTATAAAAACAGGATAGAACCTATCACTTTTACATTTAATAAACAAAAAAAGCAAACCTTTTAAGGGTTTGCTTTTTTGTATAAACTAAGGTACTCTTTCTTTTGAATTATTTTAAAGGCCCTCGACCGGATATAATGTTATACAAGATCACAATTACGGCAATCACCAGTAAAATATGGATTAAATTACCAGTTCCAATACCTGGAACTACGCCTAAAAATCCTAATAGCCAGATAACAATACATATTACTGCTACCAGCCAAAGTAAACTTCTCATAATATAGGGATTTATGGTTAAGTTACTAAGTTAGTGAATTTTAATGAATAAAGCGTAATTTTTTAATGGCTTGGGGAAACGATTTCATGTGTCCAGATTACAAGCCAAAGCAATCATAAGCTGGATATGTATATTATAATAAGCTGATATGCGGACTTTGCCCTACAGGTTCAATTCTTTTTTAAGAAACTGCGCAGTATAGCTTTTTTTGTGTTTTATCACCTCCTCGGGAGTGCCTTCCACGATAACTTTGCCACCATTTTTACCACCTTCGTAACCAATGTCTATAATGTGGTCTACCATTTTAATAACATCCAGATTGTGCTCAATAATCAAAACCGTATTGCCTTTGTTGGCCAATTTGTTCAACACGATCATAAGCACCCTAATGTCTTCAAAATGCAAACCAGTGGTAGGTTCATCCAGGATATAAAAGGTGTTACCAGTGTCTCGTTTGCTAAGTTCGGTTGCCAATTTAATACGTTGGGCTTCGCCTCCAGAAAGTGTTGTGCTTTGCTGTCCTAAGGTAATGTAGCCCAGGCCAACATCCTTAATGGTCTTTAATTTTTTATGGATTTTGGGTATGTGCTCAAAAAACGGAACCGCATCATTAATGGTCATGTCCAGCACATCACTAATGGATTTCCCTTTGTAGCGAATCTCTAAGGTTTCCCTATTAAAGCGTTTGCCTTGGCAGGTTTCGCACTCCACATATACATCTGGAAGGAAATTCATTTCTATAACCCGTAAACCACCACCTTGGCAGGTTTCGCAACGGCCACCTTTTACATTAAAACTAAAACGTCCCGGTTTATAACCACGTATCTTGGCTTCAGGAAGTTTGGCAAACAAACTGCGTATTTCACTAAAAACACCTGTATAAGTTGCTGGATTGCTTCGTGGCGTTCTGCCTATGGGCGACTGGTTGATGTCTATAACCTTGTCTATATGTTCCAGTCCGGTAATGCTCTTGTAAGGCATGGGTTTTTTTACCCCATTAAAATAATGGGCGTTCATAATAGGGTAGAGCGTTTCATTTATTAAGGTGGATTTCCCACTTCCCGAAACCCCAGTTACCCCAATCATTTTACCCAAAGGAAACTTTACGGATATGTTTTTTAAATTATTTCCGGTACAGCCTCTTAACTCAATAAACTTTCCGTTCCCTTTTCTGCGTGTTTTAGGCACTTCAATTTCTTTGGTGCCATTTAAATAATCAGCTGTAAGGGTATGATGTGTTTTTAACTCTTCGGGTGTGCCAATGCTAATAATTTCGCCACCATATTTTCCAGCTTTTGGGCCAATGTCTATCACATAATCGGCATGCTCTATCATGTCTTTGTCGTGTTCCACCACAATTACCGAGTTGCCTATGTCCCTCAAGGCTATCAAGGATTTAATAAGTTTTTCGTTATCCCTTTGGTGCAGCCCTATGCTAGGTTCATCCAGGATATAAAGCACACCTACCAATTGCGAGCCTATTTGGGTTGCCAATCGAATACGTTGAGCCTCACCACCTGAAAGCGATTTGGAACTTCGGTTTAGGGATAAATAATCCAGACCAACATCCAGTAAAAACTGCAATCGGGTTTTAATTTCCTTTAAAATCTCTTCGGCTATCTTTAATTGTTTTTCTGAAAGGTTTTGTTCCAAATGCTCAAACCAAGCAGCCAAATCCACAATATCCTTTTGGGCCAATTCGGCTATGTTTTGTCCGTTTATTTTAAAATATAAAGACTCCTGCCTTAAGCGTGAGCCCATACATTCGTTGCAAAGCACCTTGTCCATGTACTCTTTGGCCCAGCGTTTTAAGGAGGTGGTTTCAGCCTGGTTATACTGACTTTCAATAAAATTCGCCACGCCCTCAAAATCTATTTTATAATCGCGGGTTACCCCTAAGGTTTTGCTCTCTACCGAGAACTTTTCGTTGCCCCCATAGAGGATCATTTGTTTGGCCTCTTCAGGAATGTCTTTGTATGGGTCGTTAAGAGAGAAATTAAAGCGTTGCGCAATGGTTTCAAACTGTTTAAAGATCCAAGAGTTTTTTTGTGGGCCATGAGGCGCCAAAGCTCCAGCAGCAATGGAGAGTTTTGGGTCTGGAACAATCTTGTTTTTATTTACTTCATACAAGGAGCCAATACCATTGCATTTTGGGCAAGCCCCTTTAGGCGAATTAAACGAAAAATTGTTGGGTTCCGGATTGGGGTAGGAAATCCCAGAGCTAGGACACATTAAGTTTCTACTAAAATAACGCAGCTCCTGAGTGTCCTGGTCCAAGACCATAAGCACATCCTCGCCGTGGTACATGGCCGTGTTAATGGTTTCGTTCAGGCGTTTATGGTTATCTGCCGTCTGGTCTATTTTTAAACGGTCTATTACAATTTCTATGTCGTGGGTTTTGTACCTGTCCAGCTTCATGCCTTTCACCAGGTCCAGAATCTCGCCATCGGCCCTCACTTTTACAAAACCTTGTTTGGCAATTTGCTCAAAAAGCTCCCTGTAATGTCCTTTTCGCGAACGTACCACAGGTGCCAGGATGTTTATGCGTTTGCCTTTAAAACTTTCAATGATGAGTTCTTTAATTTGCTCATCGGTATAGCTCACCATTTTTTCGCCTGTGTTGTAACTATAGGCATCACTGGCACGAGCAAAAAGCAGTCTTAAAAAATCGTATATCTCTGTTATGGTTCCCACTGTGGAGCGGGGCGACTTACTGGTGGTTTTTTGTTCAATAGCTATAACAGGAGAGAGGCCGTCTATCTTGTCCACATCAGGACGTTCCAGTCCACCCAAAAACTGTCTGGCATAGGCAGAAAAGGTTTCTATATACCTACGTTGGCCTTCGGCATAAATGGTATCGAAAGCCAAAGACGATTTGCCACTTCCAGACAAGCCGGTAATTACCACCAGTTTTTCCCTAGGAATGGTAACATCTATGTTTTTTAGGTTGTGAACGCGAGCGCCTTGAACCTCAATATGTTCTTCAAATGGACTCATAAAAAATAAAAGCTTCTGTTTTAATAAGAAGGCAAAAGTACCTGCTTGGCAAATAGGTTTGCAAAGGTACAGAATATGCAATGAAAAATAAAGGGAAGTTAAAGGTCAGTTAGACTTTATTAAATTTTGGTATCATTTTTTGTTTCAGCAACAAGTACATTTAAAAAAAACACCAGACACATTTAAGATTAGGATACAAGAACAAAGAACACGACCGACGCTTGTTTCTATTTGTTTCATCCTTAAATAATTCCACAGCTTAAGTTAGATGGTCTAACCTAAATGTTATGGCCTTTAAATCAACAGGATGTTGTTTTTTTACTACATTAGTGGCATGAACATGCTATTTGGATTTATCTAGACATTTTGTTAAGCAAGCTCTGGAATTACAAAACCTCTAAGCGTCTTATTTTTTTAGTTTTTTTTGAAGGAAATAAAACACCCTTATATGAATATGAAACAGACTATGGCTTTCATGGCTTTTCTGCTAAGCATAAGCTTAAGTTATGGGCAGGAATTGGATACTTTAAAACTATATTCCCAAGCTTTTAACCAAGAGCGAACAGTATATGTTCACAAACCAAAATTTTACAAATACAAATCGGAGGCTGTTAAGCTGCCAGTTATTTATTTGCTTGACGGACAGCATGAATGGTTTGTGGACCCCTTGCTTTCAGACATACAATATCTACAATACACTAAAGAGATTCCACAAGCCATAGTAGTTGTAATCCCACTAAATCAAAGAAATATAGAGTGTGGCATCGTGGATTTACACACTGAACTGCCTTTGGATGCATTTATTACCAAGGAATTGGATCCCATATTACAAAAATACCATCCAAATGATTTTAAACTTATTATAGGTCATTCCTTTTCAGCATCATTCGCTTTGTATTCTTATTACAGGCATCCAGAGTATTATGCTGGGGTTATAGCCAATACGCCCTTTGACGAAATGAACCTTCTTGTAAAAGGTTTTATTGAACAGGACCCTTCAGTTAGAAAAGGCATTTCAATAAGTATTGGTGGTATTGCCAACAGTAAAGATTATTATCACCGGAAAAATTACGAACAATTAAAGAGGGATTATCCAGGCTTTTTCAACTCCATCCAAGTCTTTGAAGCCAATTATTCGGCCCATAATGCAGTGCCTATAGTTGCAACCCCCACATTATTAACAGCTGTTTTTGAAAGTTTCAGAAGCAGATATAATCACATCGCAAAGGTAGATGACAGTTATACCCTTACTTCCCAACCCCAAAGTTTGGCTCAAGAGCTGGAGCATTTGCAACAAGCTTCAACTATTGGCCTCTATGCTTATCCGCCTGAAATTGCAGATATCAATGGGATAGCCTCACGTTATTGGAACAATCAACTGGAAGCCTATGCTGTTGAAGTGTATAAATTAGGAGTAAGTTATTACCCCAAATATTACGAGTTTTATCTCTCCTTATACGAATTAACATTCCCAACAAACAAAGAGGCATCTAAAGCCTATTTAGAGAAAGCAGAGTCTTTATTGCTTCGTGTAGAGGGCCATTGGGACGGAAAGAACGATTTGTTAGATGCCATTCAGGTTGAAAAATCAAAAAATGGTTGGTAATTACCTATCAATTTCAATCCTGCAATAGAATTATAATAGCGATACATCATTGCTTTCTTGTTATCTTTTGTTTTAAGCAAACCTCTGTTTTTTCCACACAGCGTTTTACTAAATAAGCTAAATAATTATAAAACCATGTGATAGGGATATTTTTTGGTTTTTTATGGTCTTTGTTTACGATTAGTGCCAATAGTAAGATGTTTTAGTTTTGGAATTGTTTAACAAAGGCAACTAACCTAGGGAGTGCCTTATAAAAGAACAGATTTTCTTTTGGTTGTTTTGTGAAAAAAAAAAATAGCTAGCTGCCATACGGACTATGTACGGACCATCTAAGGACTATGTACGGAGTAACTATGGAGTATCTACGGGTGAACCCCTAAGCAGGTCTTTATTTATAAGGGTTTAGAGCGGTTGCAAACAGGCATAACCTGTATTGACCTAATGAAGTGGATTTTGAAAGATTAAGTTACTTTTTTTTTCTTAATGTCCAAAAAAAAGTGGCCATTATTTAAGCTGTGTATAGAAAAATGACCTGTACTAAAATAGCTTTATAGGTTATTAGATACATCCTGACCTTGTGATACAATACTACTATTTGAACCTAAATTGATTGTACAGGTTTCATACACTCTCCATACACTCTCCATACTTGAGCTATACTTAAGCCATATACCAGCCATACAGGACAAGACTTTGCAGTGTTTTAATAACAAAATTGGCTTGTTTTCTGGAGAGGAAGGCTTACCATAAATTTTATTTATGGTAAAAAAAACAGTACCGAAGTAAGTTTATACACCCGAACTAGACCCGAACTCACCCGAAGTAAACCCGAAGGAAACCCGAACTAGACCCGAAGGAGACCCTATGGAAAATTAGGTTTGAGGTGCGTTTTTGTGTAAGTAATGTACTACATTTGATTTGTTTTTAAGATGTTTTGTTATTATTGGCATCTATTTACTGAAATAGGTGTGGAGCGAAGAAACATTTTTAATGGGTTTTACGGAAAGCCTTAAGGTTGCCAGCAAAAGTTTGCATTTCTTTACAAAACAAACCCGCAAACAAAAGGGCAGGAACAATAAAACATACCTAGAGCCACGTATTGCAAAGCTGCTTAAAAATAGCTAGGTTTGAAACATAAAGCAAAGGATAAAAGCAATAAAACCTGTTGTTATCTGGAAATTATATCCGTTATATAATTATATTTGAGATGATATAATGAGTTGGGCATAAGTTTGACCTAGTAAAGACCGAATTCAAAAACAATATGATGAAAAAAACCTTATTTTTTATATTTTTTTTAATGACTATTAGTATTAGAGCGCAAGAACCCTTTATATTGACATGGGAAGCAACAATTGATAATTCTGATTTTGTTTTAGTTGTATACTCTTATAGTCCAAATTATAATTTTACCATTGACTTCGGAGATGGAACAATTTTAAATAATCAAACTCAGTCTCTACAACATTCATACTCTCAAACAGGCATATACAACATTAGTATTTCAGGCATATTTCCTGAATTAAATTTAAACGAATACACAAAAGAGAATGTATTAAGTGTGGAACAATGGGGAGATATTGTTTGGAATTCTACGGCAAGTATGTTTGGTAATTGCTCAAACTTAGTTATTAACGCTACAGATGCTCCTGATTTAAGTCAAGTAACCGATACTTCATTTATGTTTGATGGATGTGTAAATTTCAATCAAAATATTAATAATTGGGATGTTTCTAATGTCACTAATATGGGCGGAATGTTTAGGGGATGTACTAGTTTTAATCAGCCATTAGATAATTGGAATACTTCAAACGTTAATTATATGTATGAAATGTTTGCAAATGCATCAAATTTCAATCAATCCTTAGATAATTGGAATGTGTCTAATGCCACAGATATGTCATATATGTTTTCAGGTTGTTCTAATTATAATCAATCTTTAAATAGTTGGGATATCTCTAATGTTTCTAATATAAATGAGATGTTTTTTGAGGCAACTTCGTTTAATCAACCTATTGGTAATTGGAATACATCTAGTTTAACAGAATTAGTCAGTGTTTTTCAAGGCGCAACATCCTTTAACCAACCCATCGATAGTTGGGATGTTTCTAATGTAACCAACATGACACGGTTATTTTATCAAGCTTCAAGTTACAATCAGTCTATAGATATTTGGGATGTTTCAAGCGTCACTAATATGAGTAGTATGTTTGCATATGCTTCAAATTATAATAAACCCTTAAATAGTTGGAATATATCCAATGTAACAACTTTATGGAGCATGTTTTTTGGTGCATCTAGTTTTAATCAGCCATTAGATAATTGGAACACTTCAAATGTTAATTACATGTATGAAATGTTTAAAAATGCAACAAGTTTTGATCAAGATTTGTCATCTTGGGATTTTTCTAGCCTCAGTTATTCTTATGGTTGGGGTGATATGTTATCCTACTCAAATTTAAGTATTTATCATTATGATAAATTATTATTAAAATTAGCTTCAACAGATATAAACAATATAAGTCTTGGTGTGCATGGTCTTGAATATTGTAATTTTAATGCTCACAATTATTTGCAATACAACAAAGGCTGGTATTTTTCTGGAGATAGTGGTTCAGCTAATTGTAACACCATCGTCGGTTCTGTATATTACGATTTAAATAATGATGGATGTAATATTTTAGATATTGAAGCAACAAATTTACTAGTTAAGGCCGAAGATTTAAATATGTTTGATGTTTCTAGTATTGTAATCAACGGTAATTATGAGATACCTGTTCATACAGGAAATCAAACTGTTTATATTTCCAATTTACCCAATTATTTTACTGCAACACCTCAAAGTGAATCCGTTGATTTTTCGACAATGTCCACAGAACAAGTTGATTTTTGTTTAACAGCAAATCAAATCGTAGAGGATTTAAATATTACTATTTTACCAATAAATCAGGCTAGACCAGGTTTTCAGTCTCATTATAAATTGGTAATAAAAAATATTGGTACAGAAATTATTAATGGTATTTCAGCTGAGTTTACTTTTGATAATACAAAACAATCATATGTGTCAGCTATTCCTAATGAAACAAGCACAACAACAAATAGTTTAAACTTTAGTTTAGGAACTATCCAACCATTTGAGAGCATTGAGATTGATATTACAATGCAAAATTTTACACCACCAATTGTAAATACAGACGATATTTTAAGCTTTACCGCAATAGTAACACCAAACCCAAATGATTTTACACCAAATGACAACTTATATGAATTAGACCAAATTGTTGTAAATGCCTTTGACCCTAATGACAAAAGAGTTCTGCAAGGCTTAACTATAACTCTTGATGAAACAGATGAATTTTTAGATTATATTATCAGATTTCAAAATACTGGAAATGCAAATGCCACTTTTGTTAGAATTGAAGATGTATTAGATACAGAATTAGATTGGAATACTCTAACAATAACAGATGCAAGCCATAGTCATGTTGTAAAAATTACCAATGGTAATGAAGTAGAGTTTTTGTTTGATAACATAAACTTACCATTTGAAGCTGCAGATGAACCAAATAGTCATGGTTATATAGCTTATAAAATTAAACCAAAATCTACTGTTCAAATAGGAGATATAATGAGTGGTAATGCAAATATATATTTCGATTACAATCCGCCAATTATAACAAATATAGTATTTACCGAAATAATGGAAGCGTTAAGTATAGATAATTTTTCTTTTGATAATAGACTAGCTATTTACCCAAATCCAACGAATGATTATTTTAAAGTAGAAAAATCGAGTAATGTAAATATAGAATCGATAAGAATATACAATATTTCAGGAAAATTAGTCAAAGAGTTCACCGAATCTGAAAGATATAATGTAAGTGATTTAAATTCTGGATTCTATTTTTTAAGAATAAAAACAGATAAATCTCAAACAATAAAGAAATTAGTAAAATCATAAAAACCTATACCCAACAATGCTAAGCGTAATGCGGGTTTTGGTGCTAAACTTAAAGTAAATGAACATTAACAAACATATCGCCAAACCGAAAGTGAAGTGCTTCTAATCCCGCTACTTTTTTATACTAACCGTTGTGTGTAATTTAACCAAACCAATCTGCTGAATTGAAAATACAATATTTACTACTTCTATTTATAATCTTTAGTTCTTGTAAAGATGATATTTCCAATGAAAAATACAGGAATGAAAACTATGTGTTTTACCAAGAAGATGGTAAAGCTGGAAAATGGCAAAAAATAAATCCTGAATTGGAAATAAAACTTCCGAAATCACATTCGACCTATTTCTTTCCAAATGGAAACAGATACGCTGAATTAAAAGTTATTGATAGCTTTCCTAATCGTATTCTTAAATACTTTAATACACAAGATAAACTAATTAGAACTGTTGAATACAAATCAGATTCAATGATTAGTAGGGTTTTTGAAAATGGGAATTATAAAGGCTATCATTCAAATTTTGGATTACTACAATCGGAAGGTCTGATTGAAAATCACATTGTAGGCTTCCCCAAAAATAGGACAGTTATAAATTCTAATTTA
>NZ_ANLA01000020.1 GCF_000348685.1 Xanthomarina gelatinilytica
GTTTTATTCATTTAGTTTCTCGGTTTTTTACATTAACCACAACTCGTTATATAATAACAAATATACTCTTTTAGGGGGGGCATTTGCCGGATAACAAAAGGTTTTTGTGGTTTTATCCTTTGCTTTCCGTTTCAAATCTAGCTATTATTTAGCAGCTTTGCAATACGTGATGTTACGTATATGTTGTAGCTCCTGCCCTAGTTGTTTGTGGGTTTGTTTTGTAAAGAAAGGTATAATTATGGGGGAAACCTTACGGGTTACCGTAAAACCCAACTATCTTATAAAAATCCATTAAAAAAACTCTAAAACCTATTGTAACCCCATAGCTTAAACCTCTGCCACTCCAAACAATCACACACACCTAAGCCATATATCAACTTAAATAATAGCCTCATTTTTTTGGACTTTAAGAAAAAATGGGTATCTTAATCTTTCAAAGTCCACTCACTTATGTTAATACAGGTTATGCCTGTTTTCAACCGCTCTTAACCCTTATAAATAAAGGGCTCCTTGGGGGTTCACCCGTAGATACTCCATAGTTACTCCGTACTTACTCCGTACATAGGCCGTACCTAAGCCATATATAGGCCGTATGAAAGCGTCTGGCTCTTATTAAAAGAAGAAGCTCTTGTGAGATTTTATGCCTGTTGGCAGACAGGTTCTTGAGATTCTTCGCTTTGCTCAGAATGACAGGCTTGCCTTAATATGACAGTGGGCAGGTTTTGTGGTTTTGGGATTTTTATTGAAACAAACTCTCATTTTTCATTAACAATCCTCTAATATAATTATTAATATATTTATCCTTTTGCAAACATAGGATGACAGGGTTGCCTTAATATGACAGTGGGCAGGGTTTTGATGTCTTTAATAAAGGAAGTGGTTTTTGGTGCTATACTGTTCGTAATATTTTTTCCATTTTACGGCCTTTGGCGAGTTCGTCTACCAACTTATCTAAATATCTAACCTGTCTATAAATTTCAAATTCATCATCAATATCTTCAATTCTATAACCACAGATAACTCCTTTAATTAAATGTGCGTTTGGGTGCAATGTTGCTTTTTGAAAGAATGTTTCAAAGCTTGCTTTATTGTGAATAAGTGCTTGGAGACTCTTTTCATCATAACCGGTTAACCATTGAATGACCTGATGAAGTTCTTGTTTTGTCCTCCCTTTTTTTTCGACTTTTGTGACATAATGTGGATAAACGGAGGCAAAGGTCATTGTTGCAATTTGTTTGTTTTTTTCTGCTGTTACTTTCATTGCGTATGGAAGGTTTTGTTGTAAAAATTTTATTGGTTTGTATTGTTAGGCAAGGGAGTGATCATGATGTGGGCTCTGTGTGTTCCTGGATCCATAAGCCATGGGTGGTTTGGTGCGATGGGTTTTTCTGGCAATCCGGTGGATTTGGCTGTAGCATATGGCACATACACCACATAGCGG
The DNA here is from genome assembly GCF_000348685.1 of Xanthomarina gelatinilytica. Taxonomy (GTDB): domain Bacteria; phylum Bacteroidota; class Bacteroidia; order Flavobacteriales; family Flavobacteriaceae; genus Xanthomarina; species Xanthomarina gelatinilytica. The sequence continues at coordinate 1,442 of NZ_ANLA01000020.1, forward strand.
TATTGGGCATCTGCCACTTTTGAGGTCTCTGGATCATAAAGCTGATTTGGGCCATAATATATGTGCAAGGTTAATCCTGGTTCCCCCATACTTAGTTTCCCTGAGGCTACCTCTTCTTCCCTTATATCGAATATTTGTGCTGCATTCAATCCTTGTTCTCTTAAATCCCTTCCCCTAGCCATAAATGGTTCGAGGTCTTTGTGGTAACAGGCTGCATTAAAGCCTTCTTTTCTTGGGTCGTCTGCTAGCACAATAAATTCGTTGTCGCCTTCCTTCAGGGTCATAAATTCGCCATCCATATTGTAACCTATTACTTTACAACCGTCCCTACTGGCCTCTGGCGCAGCCATTAATGCTGTTGCTATTAAGGCCTGGTTGGTGTTTATGGCAACAAAAGTGCTGTTGGACTGCTGGGCAGTGCTATCTGTTGGCGTTTCTTCAATAGGGGTTTCTTTGTTGTTTTTGGTTTTATCTGAAGAGTTGCAAGAGATCATGATTCCTGCTAATGCCAGTGCTACTATAAGTTGTTTCATTTTTTAGTGTTTTGTGTGTATGTTTTATTTTTCGAATTTTCTTTTTATGGCATTTTCTACACGCAGCAATAAGGCCAATACCGTTAAAGCCAGTAATGTGATGCCCATAAACATTGCTACTGCTGTTGCTGGATGGTACCACAACCCCAAAATTCCTATTAAAGACAATAAGGCTCCCAGTTTTATGGATTCCATAGCTGAATAGGTTTGGGCGAAATCCCATCGTTCTTTGTTTTTCATAGAGCTATTTGTACGATAACCATATATGGAGTTTATGTTTTTGGGTGGAAATTTTAACATAACATACCCAGCTAGTATAAAAATAAGCCCAGAAACTACTGGAATTAAAAAAAAGGGATTGTTTAAAGGATTGGTCATGAACCGTTTACTTATTTGTTTTTGGTTTTTGTTTTGATTACAGCTTTAAAAATACAAACATTTTTAAAGCTTTAAAACATGTTTGACATTGTATGTGCTAATATTACAAATTTGTTTGCAAGTGCTGTTGCTTGCATGCTTAAGCTTTTAATTTAGCAATTATTATTGAAACCCAAGGCTGCAAGTTTTACCAAAAAAGGTGTTATGTAAAAGTGACTTTAGTTCTCTTAGCATAAGACATGGTGGTTTGTTGTGTAAGGTGCTTATTTTGTGATTTACAAGTGATTTTTTTTTGATAGAACCATTAACCTAATTATATTGAATGATTTCCTATTTTAATTTTCTTTTTTTGAAAGGTTACCGGTTAAATAATTTAAGTAAAGCAGTTGGTTTTATAAAAAAAGCCGGATACCTCCGGCTTTACTTGTTGTTTTTTAAAGACATGTACTATAATGTCTGATGTTCTTTTTATGTATTTTAAAAAAGGTTCCTTACTCTGGGATATTAAGGGCTTTACAAACTTCTTTATATGATAATTGTTTCCATTGGTTAGCCGTTTTTGCACCTGTTAAAGGGGTGCCGCCAGGAATAAGTACATATTTGTATTGCGCATTGATACCTGCACCAGTACCATTTACTTCATCATCGGTTAAGGTTGTGCCATCTGTGCTTTGAATGTTAAAACGGATTTGACCATAATCTGTAAAATGAACGGGTAAGCAAGTTCGGATTGTGTTATGTAAAAAATCCTGATAAGGAAGTGTATAAGGCACATTGTCTTGATAGCGGAAAAAGCCTAATACTATGCCTCCATTTTCCAAGAAACTATCGTTAATATTTTCATTTTCAACAAGCATGGTTTTAAAAGTGGTTCCATCTGCAAAGTTCCAATCTTGATCCATCCAGTCGCTGTACATGACATTAGCAGTACCCGGGTCCCCTTGTTCGCCCTGTTCTCCTTGAATTCCCTGTTCACCTTGGATTCCTTGTTCTCCATCTTCTACAGAGCATGAGATAATTGCTGTAAAAAGGCATAGACATAATAAAGACTTAATGATGTTTTTTGTTTTCATATTTTTTAGATTTAAAAATGATTATATGTAAATTTTAAATGATTGTGTTTTTTGTTTAATAAATAAAATTTGAAAAGGTTAACAAAAGTAGTAAAATTTGTTTATGCTGAATTTTGGGGATGCTTGAAATATTAAGACATTTCATTTGAATTCCAAAAAAAGAAAACTTAAACCCTATAACCAGACACTGAGTTATTATAAAAGTATTACAAAAAAAACCCCAAGTGTGCCTGTTTGCAGAAAGGCTTTCACTTGAGGTTGTTTATAGATTTTTAATTATGGATTAAGAATCTGGATGCATAAAACGTTGTTTTGCCAACAGTTCTTCTTCGGTTTCCACATGGGCATCGTCTGGAACACAACAGTCCACAGGACATACGGCAGCACATTGTGGCTCGTCGTGAAAACCTTTGCACTCTGTACACTTGTCTGGCACTATGTAGTATATTTCGTCGCTTATAGGTTCCTGGGCCTCATCGGCATCCACTTCCTTACCGTTTGGAAGCACAATTTTTCCGTTTAAACTTGTTCCATCTTTATATCTCCAGTCATCTGCACCTTCATAAATGGCCGTGTTGGGACATTCCGGTTCGCAAGCGCCACAGTTTATACATTCGTCTGTTATAATTATTGCCATAACAATCTTTGTTTTTAATCTTAGGATTTAGGTTATAAAAAAGATCTTGTTCCATTCTGGTTGAAATTACCTTTACAATCAGATTCAAAACCTTTTATTGCTCATTTGCTTTATGTAAATTTGCAGTTGCAAAAATAACGCCAAAACAATTCATAACCAAACCATATAATGAATTTAGAAGAAAGAATAAAAGCCTTTGCGACTTTAGGGACTTTTTTAGGTCAGTTTTCCAGGGAAGGCTACATTAAAAAAGATTCGGTACCACATAATGAGCTGTTTTTTGATGGCTTTAAGCACCAGATAAAATTGGCCAAAGAACACAATGGTTGGTTTACCGAAGAACAAATAGGTTTTGCTTTGGAGAATTGGTCTAAAGCATTGACATACAATAACATTAAGCAGTTTGTGGATACGTATCACTTTAAAGATATAAATCCTAAAAAAGTAGCCGTGATCATGGCTGGCAACATTCCCTTGGTAGGGTTTCATGACTTTTTTTGTGTGCTGCTGGTTGGCCACAAGGTTTTGGTAAAACAATCCAGCAACGATAAACATTTGTTGCCGTATCTGGCCAAATATTTGGAACAGGTGGCTCCGGGTTTTAAAGGACAGATTGAGTTTACTGAAGAAAAACTTAGGGATTTTGATGCTGTAATAGCCACAGGAAGTGACAATACGGCACGCTATTTTGAGTATTATTTTAAAGGGAAACCGTCCATAATTAGAAAAAACAGAAACTCGGTGGCTGTGCTGACCGGAAATGAAACCGATGCGGAATTGGAGCGATTATCCCATGATATCTTTAGGTACTATGGTTTGGGTTGTAGAAATGTGTCTAAATTGTTTGTGCCTAAAAATTACGATTTTGACAGTTTTTTTAAGGCCATGTATGCTTGGCATCCCATTATAAACGAAACCAAATATGCCAATAATTACGATTATAATAAAGCCGTGTACCTAATGAGCGAGTTTGATATGCTGGAAAATGGTTTTTTAATGGTAAAGGAAGACAGCAGCTACGCCTCTCCTATTGCCACGGTATTTTATGAACAATATGAAACCTTAGAAGCATTGCAACACAAACTGGAAACAGATGCCGAAAAAATTCAGTGCGTGGTTTCCAAAGGTTTAAATAAGAGTCATTTAGCATTTGGTGAAACACAGCAACCGCAACTTTGGGACTTTGCTGACGGTGTGGATACCATGGATTTTTTGTTGAAAATTTAGTAAAAAAAAACCAGGAATAGCCCTTTATATTTTATAGGAAATTAGCACCTTTGTTGTTGAAATGGATGAAGACACTCTTGGTAATTTGATATCCATGGTTTAAAACAGAAACAAATAAATTCCACACTTGTTTTACCTAGGCAGGTTTGGGAATGTTAAAATACATTTTCTATGAAAAAACATAATTTTAGTGCAGGGCCATGCATCCTACCACAGGAAGTACTTTTAAAAGCATCGGAAGCAGTCATGGATTTCAATAATGATGGTTTATCCTTATTGGAAATTTCCCATAGAAGCAAACCTTTTGTAGATGTCATGGAAAAGGCCAGGTCTTTAGCCTTGGAGTTATTAGGTCTGGAAGGCAAAGGTTATAAAGCCTTGTTTTTGCAAGGTGGTGCCAGCACCCAGTTTTTAATGGTAGCCCTTAACCTATTGGAGAAACGCGCTGGATATTTAAATACGGGTACCTGGAGCGACAAAGCCATTAAGGAAGCCAGGATTTTTGATGATGTGTATGAGGTGGCTTCTTCCAAAAGCGCCAATTACAACTACATCCCAAAAGGATATGAAATCCCTTCGGAGTATGATTATTTTCACTGTACCTCCAACAATACCATTTTTGGCACACAGATGAAATCTTTTCCTTCCTGCGACATTCCTATGGTTTGTGATATGAGCAGTGATATTTTTTCCAGAACCTTAGACTTTACCCAATTTGATTTAATTTATGCAGGAGCCCAAAAAAACATGGGTCCAGCAGGAACCACTCTGGTAGTAGTAAAAGAAGATATTTTAGGAAAAGTATCCAGAAAAATCCCATCCATGATGGATTATAAAGTACATATAGATAAAGGCAGCATGTTCAATACGCCTCCTGTATTTGCAGTATATGTATCTATGCTAACCTTGGAATGGTTAAAAAACCTTGGAGGTATTAAAGCCATTGAAGAACAAAACGAAATGAAAGCCAGGGTCATGTATTCTGAATTGGACTTAAATCCTTTGTTTAAAGGATATGCCGTAAAAGAAGACCGATCGCTTATGAACGCCACATTTAATTTAACGAATGACAATTTAAAAGAAACCTTTGAAACCATGCTTAAAGAAGCAGGTATCAGTGGTTTAAATGGTCATAGAAGTGTTGGTGGCTATAGAGCCTCAATGTACAATGCCTTACCTCTGGAAAGCGTTAAAGCTTTGGTGGAAGTTATGAGCGAACTAGAAACAAAAGCATAGCTGTTATTGCAGGCAGTTTTTCATATTATAATTAAAAAAACAAAAAAGCTTCCCTAATAATAAAAGGGAATGAAACATCAATTTTTCAATGAAAGTATTAGCAAACGACGGAATTTCAAAAAGTGGAATTGAAGCCTTGGAACAAGAAGGTTTTGAAGTGTTAACCACAACCGTAGCACAAGAACAGTTGGTAAATTACATCAATAACAACAACATAGCCGTATTGTTGGTAAGAAGTGCTACCAAGGTACGTAAAGACATTATAGATGGCTGTCCGAGCCTTAAAATTATAGGTCGTGGTGGTGTTGGTATGGACAATATAGACGTGGAGTATGCCAGAAACAAAGGCATACACGTAATAAACACACCTTCTGCTTCTTCACATTCGGTTGCCGAATTGGTATTTGCCCATTTGTTTGGAGGGGTTCGGTTTTTGCACGATTCCAACCGAAACATGCCTTTGGATGGTGACACCCAGTTTAAATCCCTAAAAAAGAATTATGCGCATGGCGTGGAGCTAAAAGGTAAAACCCTAGGGATTATTGGTTTTGGACGTATTGGGAAAGAAGTGGCAAAAATAGCTTTGGGAATTGGCATGAAAGTGATTGCCAGCGACAAATATGTTGGCAAGTCGAATATTAAGGTGGAGTTTTATAACGGACAGTTTATCAATGTGGAAATTGAAACTGAGCCAACCAAAGAAATATTAAAACATGCCGATTTTGTGACCTTACATGTACCAGCGCAAGATGATTATGTGATAGGAGAAAAGCAATTGGAGATCATGAAAGATGGTGTTGGTATTATAAATGCAGCACGAGGAGGTGTTATAGATGAAGTGGCCCTTGTTAAAGCCCTGGAAAGTGGCAAAGTGGCCTTTGCTGGTTTGGACACCTTTGAAGAAGAGCCTACGCCAGCCATACAAGTATTGATGAACGGTAGAATTTCTTTAACACCACACATTGGCGCTGCCACAAACGAAGCACAAGACAGAATTGGTACCGAATTGGCATCTCAGATTATCAGCCTGTTAAAGACAGAAAATGCATGATCCTGTTAACAAAAAATCCATAAAAAGCCTATAAGTTTTATTTTCTTATAGGCTTTTTTGTATTTTAACCCTTCAATTAAAACCAAATTAAAAATGGCTGGAATTTTAGATTTATTACAAAGTGATATGGGTAAAACCATTATTAGTGGTGTGGCTGGACAAACCAATCAACCAGAAAGCAAAACTAACGATGTCTTGACCATGGCACTCCCGGTATTAATGCAAGCTATGAAACGCAACGCTACTTCCCAACAAGGTGCAGAAGGGTTGCTAAATGCACTAAACAGCAAACATGATGGCAGTATTTTGGACAACCTTAACGGACTTTTTGAAGGTGGTGTGGATGCCCATGTTATGGACGATGGAGGCAATATTTTAAAACACGTACTAGGCAACAAACAACAACATGTGGAAAACGCCATAGGTGCCCGTGCAGGTATGGACTCCAGCTCTGTGGCCAACATTCTTAAAGTGGCTGCGCCTTTGCTAATGGGTATGCTGGGAAAACAAACCAGAGAAAAACAAGTGAACAGCGCTTCTGGTATTGAAGATTTACTAGGAGGCTTATTGAGCAGTAACTCCCCTAAAAATGAACAGAGCTTTCTGGAATCTATTTTAGATGCCGATGGCGATGGAAGTGTGGTAGACGATGTTGCAGGTATGGTTTTAGGAGGAAGTAAAAAGAAAGGTGGTCTTGGTGGCTTGCTTGGTGGGCTTTTTGGGAAATAATTAAACTAATCCACGATAGGAAAGTCAAACGGAAGTTTGGCTTTTTTTGTTTTAAATAATGATTTAGCGGAAAGTCTTGCAACGTCGTTTTTAATAAAACTGACCTTAAAAGCAAATATACTTGGGAATAAACACCATATACATGCTCTTTTTATCATTAAAAGCAAACCTTTTATGTTTTGAACACATACATAAAAATGAACTTGTTTAATTTAAGGGGAATAAAAATACTAAATCATGGAAGCAGACAGAGAAAACCCAAAAACCGAACACGAAAATACCTTATACCAAAACATAACAGATGAAAAAGGGCTCAAAAAAAAAAGCACTACAACCAATATGGCAAACAAGATTATCAACCTAAAGAAAGGTCTGGTAACAACCTAACGGAAACAGATAAAGAAGACCAATAATCCATACCAACATTTGGGTATATGTTAAAGCCTTTCAAAATCAAGGAAGTAAGGCATGATTTTTGTATCTTTAAGTATAAAATACAGCGCTATGAAATCTTTACTTTCACTTTTAATTTTCTGTGGCTTTTTGTACAGTTGCAAGTCTTCGCAATCCATGGAAACTCCTTCCAACAAAGAAGAAGTTGCTATTGCCAGCAATGATACAGTGAGCATAGCAAACAACGACTTGGAATACGAAATACTTATTATTGAACCCGGATTTAATTTATGGCTGGAAACACGTGCAAGACCTAGAGGATATTATGAGCAAGACTTTATGGAAACCAGAAACAAACAATATGTTGCTGCCTGGAATGAACGTGCCCAACAACCCTTAAGGTATCCATCTGGACTTTACGACTCACTAATTTATTACGATCCAACAGTAGATTATGGCTATGAAGTAAATTACAAATTGTATAACTATTTTATATACTTTCAGTTAACTTATAAACAACAATTAACTTCATATATTCCTAGAATTTAAAGTATCTTTGCAGCTTTAAAAGTCTGCCATGGAAACTTTCAAAAAAAACTGGGACATACAACAAAACTGGCAACTGATTTTTCCCCTATTGGGACTTGTTGGGTTGCTTTACAGTTCTTTTAAACTTGCCAATGCACTTATAAAAGACATGCATATCCTTATAGTTTTAGCACTTACTGCCATCCTCTTTATTGTTTTATTGAAGTTCACCCTTTTTCTGTTTAAAAAGTTGGAAAAAAAATGGGATGTTAATTACAAATGGGAACTGATTCGGATTTTTATAGTTTTTGCCATTACTGGAACCTCTTCCCTGTTTGTAGGTAAACCGATTATTAAATTGTTGGGAATTACTAAAGAAAACTTAAATATTGTGGTTTATTGGGTTTTATATATTATTATTGGACTCATTTTTTACCAAATACTCTTGTTGTGTATTGGTTGGCTGTTTGGTCAGTTTAAATTCTTTTGGGAGTTTGAAAAGAAAATGCTTCGTAGAATGGGTTTTAAACGATTTTTAGATTAGTGCTACACTTAAAACAACATATCCTTTTTAGAGTTTTCTCTTTAGTCTTGGTACTGACTGTGTTGGCGCCTTCGGTAGATAAATTGCTGCATGCTTTTGATCATTCAACACATAAGCATGAGGTATGTTTGGGGGAAAAACAAGCTCATTTGCACGCTTTGGACCTAGACTGTGAATTTCATAAGTTTCAAATAAATACAGCTTTTACGGTTCCAATAAATCAATTTGAACTGCTAGAACAACAAGAAAACCAACAGGTTATACTGTCTCAATATCACTTTATCAGTGATTTTCAAAAACTCCATTTTTCCCTTCGTGGTCCTCCAGTTAATAGTTAATATCCTTCTTAAGCCTGAACTGTTCAGCATTTATTAACTATTAAATTTTTTACATGAAAACAATTTTATACCTATTGTTTTTTGTGAGTATTCCTGTAATACAAGCTCAAAACAGCATACAAGGCTCCCTAACGGACAGCCATACCAACCAACCCATTGCCTTTGCCAGTATTTACATCCCACAATTGGAAAAAGGAACCATAACCAACGAACAAGGGATGTTTACATTGCATAATTTGCCTACAGGACATTACAAAATAGTATGTTCTATAATTGGCTACGAAACCTATTCCAAAACCATTACCATTCCAGCTACAGAGAATTTGGATATTTCATTATCGCCTTCAGCCATAGAGATGGAAGAGATAATTATTTCAACACCATTCCATAAACTTCAAAGTGAAAACGTAATGAAAGTGGAACAGGAAAAAATGTCTGACTTAAAAGCCAAAGGAGCCGTAACACTTGCGGAAGGGATTACAAACATTGCAGGAGTTGAAAGTATTAGTACTGGATTAAGTATAGGAAAACCCGTGATTAGAGGGCTAAGCTCCAACAGGGTTTTGGTTTATACACAAGGTGTCAGGCTGGAAAACCAGCAATTTGGTGACGAACACGGATTGGGCTTGAACAGTTCTGGCGTGGAAAGTGTGGAAGTAATAAAGGGACCTGCTTCCCTACTCTATGGTAGCGATGCCCTTGGAGGCGTTCTTTACATTAATCCTGAAAAATTTGCTCAAGCAAATACCAACGAAGCCGACCTGGAAGCCACTTATTTTGGAAACACTTTGGGTTATTCTGGCAATGTTGGTTACAAAGAATCCAGCGACAAGTGGAAGTTTCTTATCAGAGGAAGTGTTACGGAACATTCCGATTATGATACAGAGGACTATAGAGTAACCAATTCGCGCTTTAAGGAGCAAGATTTTAAATCTGGTATTGGGTACCAAAGAACGCAATTTAAAACGGAATTCCGTTACAATATGAACCATTCCAAATTAGGGATTCCAGAAACTATTGGAGCGCAGAACACAAACAAAACACCAGAATTACCATATCAAGATATCACAAACCACGTGTTTAGTTCCAAATCCAATATCTATTTTGACAAGTCCAATTTGGAAGTTAATTTAGGTTATATCTATAACGATAGAAAAGAATTTGAAGAACATCATCATCATGGTGAAGAAGATCATGACCATGAAGAAGATCATGACCATGAAGAAGATCATGACCATGAAGAAGACCATGACCATGAAGACGCTTTGGAAGCTGCGCTTCATATGAAGTTGAAAACCTTTAATTATGACCTGAAATACCATTTACCTGTTTATGGTAAATTTGAAACCATAGTTGGCACACAAGGCATGAACCAAGTAAATACCAATTACGGAGAAGAGCAGTTAATACCTGATGCCACCACAAACGACTTTGGTCTTTTTGTTATGTCTCACATACATTTTGAAAATGCAGACATACAAATTGGAGCCAGATATGATAACCGAAACATACAAGTGGTAAATGGTTTCACAAAAGATTTTAGCAGTTTCAATGGGGCTTTGGGAGTTAAAACAAAACTGTTTGACAAAATTACTGCCAGATTAAATTTAGCTTCCGGCTTTAGGGCTCCCAATTTAGCAGAATTAACATCTTACGGAACCCACGAAGGTACCAATAGATTTGAAATTGGTGATGAAAACCTAAACAATGAACAAAATTTTCAAACAGATGTTTCATTGGAATTTAAAAACGAACATGTTGAGTTTTATGTAAATGGCTTTTACAATTTGGTTAACGATTACATTTTTCTTCAACCAGATGGCACTTTTATAGATGGCACACCTGTGTACAGTTATGTTCAAGAAGATGCTAGTTTATATGGTGGTGAAATTGGTTTTCATTTCCATCCACATCCACTGGATTGGCTGCATGTGGAGAGTAGTTTTGAAACCGTAACAGGTAAACAAACAAATGACACTTACCTACCCTTGATTCCCGCCAATACGCTAAACAATACTTTACGCGTGGAACTGGACAGTAAATGGATGGAGCAGCTTTATGGTTTTGTAAAGCTTCAATCCACCTTTGCTCAAAATCATGTTAGCCTAAATGAAACCAAAACAGATGGATACAATTTGTTGAGCGCTGGTTTTGGTGCTACACTTCCAGTGTTAAATAACAATTTATCCATTGCTGTGTCTGGAAGCAATTTAACAAACAAGACATATATCAGCCATTTATCCAGATTAAAATCAGAAGGTATTTACAATATGGGAAGAAATATAAGTGTGAGCTTAACCTATAACTTGTAATACTTTAATAAATTAAACCTTAAAGCCTCTTTAACTTTAAATAAAGGGGCTTTTTTTATTTTTCTATTTCGATGGTTGTTTTAGGTTTTTGTTTAGAGAACACATAGGTATAGAGCCACATCATGGTAAATGAAGGTATAAAATCTATCATTGGCAAGGCCTCTTCAATAAAACTTACAACGGCAGCTATCCTTCCTTTTTTACCAGGATACAATTTGGTCATTAAATATGCCGATAAAGGAGCCCAGATAAAATCGAATGGAGGAAACACATAAGAGACATATCCTAAGAGATCAAAAAAGATGCCTATTATTAAAGTTTTGGTTTTTGAATTTTTTTCGAAAGTCATATAATATATTAATTCATAGCATACTAACAAATAATGTTCCAAACTGAAAGTATAAAAAAAACTGACATATTAGGACACCATTGCAGACAGGATCATCCTAAAAATAGCACTTTAACGTCTTTTTTAACTTTTGGTTAGCATAGTTTTTAATGGGACACGCTTAGATTTGTCGGTAAAAGTGTAACAAAGTGTCATTTTTATTGTCTTTTAACCAACACCAATCCATAATCATATTATAATGAAATTTGCTTCATTTATACTATTCTTTCTATTTTTCAATCTTACCATACATGCTCAAGATAAAAAATCGCTTAACATACAAAGGGCAAGTATAGCACCAAAAATTGATGGTGAATTAAACGATCCGGCTTGGCAAGATGCTGAATTGGCTGAGAATTTCATTCAATTTAGACCAGATGTAGGCGTTTTGGAAAATGAAACTCAAAAGACTGTAGTCCGTGTGACTTATGATAACGATGCCATTTATTTTGGCGCGTATCTGTACGACAATCCAGATAAAATCATGAAACAGTTTCAAAGTCGGGACAATTTTGGTATTAACGATTTTTTTGCTGTGGTATTGAATCCCAATAACGATTCTCAAAACGATACAGAATTTTTTGTCTTTCCTACAGGCAATCAGGCAGATGCCATCCTATCCCCAAACATAGGAGAAGATTTTGGCTGGGACGCTGTTTGGGAAAGTGCCGTGAAAATAGTGCATGATGGTTGGATTGTTGAAATGAAAATCCCTTACTCTGCCCTAAGGTTCTCCAACAAAAAAGAACATGTTTGGGGATTGCAGTTCCATAGGCATTTTAAAACCGATAGATCGCAATACAGTTGGAACCCCATCAACCCAGAAGTTGGCAGTACCAGTTTGTACCACGGCGAAATTATTGGAATTAAAGACATTCAACCTCCTGTAAGACTCATGTTATACCCTTATGCTTCAACCATTATTAGCAAAAAAGGTGATGAAGATATTACCGATGAATACCATATGGGAATGGACTTGAAATATGGTATTACAGAGAATTTTACATTGGATGCCACACTTATTCCAGATTTTAGCCAAGTAGGTTACGACGATGTAGAGTTGAACTTGGGTCCTTTTGAACAACAATTCTCTGAACAAAGACAATTCTTTACTGAGGGAGTTGACTTATTTACCAAAGGCAATTTGTTTTATTCCAGACGTGTTGGTAATGCTCCCACAGGCAATCCAACTTTGGAAACCAATGAAATAATTCCTGATTATCCAGACAAAGTAAAAACATTAAATGCTTTTAAAGTGTCTGGAAGGACCAAAAATGGTTTGGGAATTGGGCTTTTTAATGCCATAACACAAAAAACCTATACAACCGTTAAGGATACGGTTACCAATGGTTCCAGGGAAGTCCTGGTGGAACCTTTGGCCAATTACAATATTTTTGTGGTAGACCAACAGTTCAACGGGAACTCATCTGTAAGTTTAATCAATACCAATGTGACACGTAATGGCCATTTTCGCGATGCCAATGTTACGGCAGCACTCTTGGATTTTGCCAATAAAAAAAACACACTTGGTATAGATGCTGCCGTAAAACACAGTTATTTAAATTTGGAAGATGACAACCAAAGTGGTTTTAACACCCAATTTGAAATTGGAAAAATAAGTGGTAACTACCAATATGGCATAGGACACGAACTTGCTGACAAAAATTACGATATCAACGATTTAGGAATAAACTTTAGAAACAATTACAGCATTTTCAGTGCCGATTTTTCCTATAGGATTTTTGAGCCAGTTGGCAACCTAATTAATTTTAGTTATAATTTTTGGGCAAATTACAACATGTTATACAGCCCAAGTACCTATACAGGTAAAAACATTGGAGGAAGCATCTCTTTTCAGGAAAAAAGTATTTTGGGTTATGGTGGACGTTTTAATTATGAAATGGGTAAACAATACGATTATTTTGAAGCCAGAACCGAAGGCCGTTACTTTATTTATGAAAATTGGGTCGATGCCAGTGCCTGGATTTCTTCCAACTACAATAAAAAGTATGCCTATGATGCCAATATAGGTTTTGGGACCATGTTTGAGGAAGGACGCGACATGTTCAATTTTGATTTTGGTATAAGCCCAAGAGCAAGATTTAATGATAGATTTACTTTAATTTACAGTTTAGACTTCAGCAATTCCAATGGTGGTAGAGGTTATATACAAAATATTGGTGACGATATTGTATTTGGACAACGTGACAGAACAACCTTGGTAAATACCATTACCGGAAATTATAACTTTAATGTGTTTCATGCCCTATCTTTATCCTTTAGAAATTATTGGAGTGTGGTAACTTATGAAAATCAACTGTATACTTTGGAAGACAATGGACGTTTAAGTACAGATGATGGTTACACCTTGGACGATGTAAACAATCCAGACGTGAATTTCAACACGTGGAATTTGGACTTTGGTTATTCATGGCAATTTGCTCCAGGAAGCATGCTTACAGCCTTATACAGAAATAGCTTGTTCGATTTTTCAAACGCTTCCAGAGACACATATTTTAATAGTGTGGGAAATCTTTTTAAACAGCCTATTGATCACAATTTTTCAATAAGAGTGGTTTATTTTATAGATTACAACCATGTTAAAAACATTTTTAACAAGAAACACAGCTGATCATTGTACAGAACAAGCTATTGTATTAAATTCACCTCAACATTACGTTAAATATGATTCAAGCAAACAATATCCATAAATACTTTAACGATTTACACGTTTTAAAGGGTGTGGATTTAGATATTAAAAAAGGTGAAATAGTCTCCATAGTTGGTGCTTCAGGTGCTGGAAAAACAACCTTGTTACAAATTTTGGGTACTTTGGACAAGCCTGAAATGAAAGACACTTACCAATTTGTAATCAACAACACAAACATCGGTTCCTTAAATGATAAAGCATTGGCCAAATTTAGAAATGAACATCTTGGGTTTATTTTTCAGTTTCATCAATTATTACCGGAATTTACGGCTTTGGAAAATGTTTGTATTCCTGCGTACATAAAAAAAACCAAGAAACCTGAAGCTGAAACCCGAGCCAAAGAACTGTTGGATTTCTTGGGATTGAAAGATAGATACCATCACAAACCTAACGAACTCTCAGGTGGCGAGCAACAACGTGTTGCCGTAGCCAGGGCTTTAATAAACAATCCGGAACTTATTTTTGCCGATGAACCTTCTGGAAACTTAGATAGTGAATCGGCTGAAAATCTACACCAACTATTTTTTAAACTTCGAGATGAATTTGGGCAAACCTTTGTTATTGTGACGCATAACCAAGAATTGGCAGATATGGCAGATAGAAAACTTACCATGGTTGATGGAAAAATTATATATTAGGGGTTGTAACTAAAAACATTAGACAAAACCAACCGTAATATTTCATGTTATTAATCCTTCTTTCTTGGGTCCTTATTTTAACCTTTGCGATAGTGGTTGGAGTTAGTGTCAATCGGTTATTGAAATTGCAAGAAGTCAATCCCGTTTTGGTTATTTTTCATGGATTCTTTACCTTAACATTATTGGCTGGTTGTTGGGCCATATTTGCAGCCATAGATTGGAAGTTCTTTATCTTTCTATTGATTGTTTTAGTTTGTTTTATTTTTACAAACCATTCATTAATAATCAATTACTTAACTTTATTTAAACAGGAATTTCAAAAAACATCCAATTTTGTTAAAATTATATTAGCCGTAATTTTGGTATTGATTTTAGCACAATCTGCTTCAGCTCCATCCTTATTGGACAACGAATCGTATTACATACAAACTATCGCGTGGTTGAATGAGTTTGGGTTGGTAAATGGCCTTATAAACCTCCATCTCTTTTTAGGACAAAATAGTGGTTGGCATATACTACAAAGTGCTTTTAATTTTAATTTTATATATGATCGTTTTAACGATTTAAACGGACTGTGTCTCTTGCTTGCAAATTATTATGCACTTGTAAAATTGAACCATTATTTTAAATTTAAAAACAATCCTTTGGATTTGGCAATAGGCCTCTTCCCTATTTTTAATGTCTTTTTGTTTCAGTTTGTTAGTTCTCCTTCACCCGATTTAGCTGTCTATATTATTTCATTATTTCTTTTTTATGGGTTTTTAATGAATTACCATGCCTGTAGTAAAAATGGCTTGATATCTTTGGTCATGCTCACTTCTTTTTTGATTCTCATTAAAGTAACAACCATAGTTTTTGTACTTTTTCCAATGGTAATTTACATAAAACACTATAACCATGTAAAACAATATTCGTTCTTGGTTTGGCTTGTTGCGTTGGCAACTTTAAGCCTTATTGTTATGAAAAACATTTTGATAACTGGAAATGCCATCTATCCAATGGTTGGAATAGGATCATTAAAAGCCAGTTGGAGTTTGCCGGTACATATTGAGACCTATTTTTATAAGTATGCCAAAGCTTATGGCTATGCTGTAACTCCAGAAGTGTATAGCAATAGCACCTATTTAGATTTAATTAAAACATGGATGTTTCAAACTGGAATGGATGGTGTGTTCAATAAAATCATGATCCTGGTTTTATGCTTGTTTATTATTTTCATAAAGAAATTTAAGAACAATAAAGCCATTCTATTTATTTATGTCATTGCCTTATTGCAACTTGTTGTGTTATTTATAACCTCACCTCAATTTAGGTTTTACATGCCTTTTGTATTTATACTCTCTCTTTTATTGATATCTAAAATCATCACCTCTGAAAGCTTGGCAAAACGTTTTTTAGTGCTTAGTGTTTTAGCCGTTTTGATTCCATTGGTTTTTAATATCCCAAACCTGAAAACAAGTACTTTTTCCACAAGTTATTTGATTGAGCCACATGGAAATAGTCGGTTTGCTAAAGATTACCAAACCATAAACCTTGGAAACACGCACATTAACACACCAAAGAACATCAATTTTTTCTGGGGAACCGGAAACACACCTCTACCTGCTTTAAACGCTCAACAATTGGAGTATTTTAAAACGAACTTTAAAGTGATCCCTCAGCAAAGAACTGAAGATTTGAAAGATGGTTTTTATTTTAAAACAAAGCATTAAAAAAAATTAAGACCTGTATCACAGGTTTTGCAAGGTTTTCAAACCTTTGGCTTAGAAATTTCTCATGAAATCTTCATTAAAAATCTGTTCCAGTCTGTACAATAATTCGTCTGCATGATTTCTTGAAAAAACCAATGGAGGCTTGATTTTTAAGGCATTGTTATCCTTGCCATCTGTACTCATTAAAATACCAAAATCCTTCATTCTATTGGCTAAAAACGTTGCCTTTTCTGGTAAAGGGCGTTTGTGCTTATCTGTTAATTCAAAGCCTAAAAATAAACCCTGTCCTCTTACATCACCTATTATGGAAAATGTTTTTTGAAGTTTTATCAAATTATCTTTTAAGTAGCTGCCAACTCTTAAAGCATTTTCTTGAAGTTTTTCTTCTTTGATTACCTGTAAAACCTTATTTCCAATGGCGCAAGACACTGGATTACCACCAAAGGTGTTAAAGTATTCCATACCATTTGCAAAAGCATTTGCCACCTCTTGGGTACAAACAACTGCAGCTAGCGGATGCCCATTTCCTATGGGTTTTCCAATGGTTACTATATCTGGAACCACACCATGCAATTGAAATCCCCAAAACGTCTCGCCTACTCGTCCGCAACCTGTTTGTACTTCGTCTGCAATACAAAGACCTCCAGCTTTTCTAACAGACTGGTAAGCCAATTTTAAATAGTTTTCAGGTAATTCTATTTGTCCACCACAACTAATGATGCTTTCACAAATAAAACCAGCTAGTTTTCTTCCTTTTGAATGAATGACATCAATTTGTTCATCTATATGTTTGGCATATGATTCAGCTGTATTTTCGCCTTGATACAAACCTCTAAAGCTATCTGGAAGTGGTACAATATGTGTATGTTCTGGAGCGCCTTGACCTCCTTTGCCATCAAATTTATAGGAACTGATATCTATACAGGCATTGGTGTTTCCATGATAACCTATTTCAACTGCCAACATATCCTTGGCGTTGGTAAAGGCTTTTACCATTCGTAAAGCAAGTTCATTGGCTTCACTACCTGAATTAACAAAGTGGACCACAGATAACTCTTTTGGAAAGGTTGCCAACAAAGCATTTGCAAAATTATTGATATTGTCATGCAAATAGCGTGAATTGGTATTCAATACAGCCATTTGCTCTTGTCCAGCTTTTACAACCTGAGGATGCTCGTGGCCAACATGTGCCACGTTATTAACAGTATCCAGATATTTTCTTCCAGTTGCATCAAATAAGTATACACCAGAACCACGTTCCATCTTTAAAGGTTCTTTATACGATAAGCTCAAACTTTTTCCCAGATGTTTTTTTCTGAAATCAATGATGATGTCATTGGGTGTTTTTGTGTGCTCGTTTAAACCTTCGTATTTAAACAATAGGTTGGGATTGGGACAAATACGTTTCCAGACAGGCACTTGATTTGGAAAAGCAACACCAGGAAAATCCTGAGTGTAATCCAACATATCCAGCATAATTTGAAAATGTAAATGTGGCGACCAACTGCCATTTTCATTGGCATTGCCAACATAGGCTATCAAATCGTTAGCATGAATTTGCTGCCCTGTTGTAACCAAGGTCATACTGCTTTCAGACAAATGTCCATATAAGGTAAAAAAAGGAATCCCTGAATCTGTTTGGTGTTTTAGGATGAGTGTTGGCCCATAATCCTTATCATTTCCATTGTTGTAAATACTGAATACTTCACCATCAAGAGGCGCATGGATTGGTGTGTTTTCTTTCACCCAAAAATCAACACCCAAATGTGTGGTTCTATATTCTGGACCAGAATTTCCTTCTTTTTTATAGGCATTGGTACTGTAAAAAGGTCGCACTTCCAGATAACCTCCTGCGAACAATGTTTTAGGTTTTTCGTTTTGAAGTCTATTGATTTTAAAACTGCAAAGTTCCAAATCGTTATATTCACTTTCATGTCCCAACCATTTACTGCCTACACTCATATCTAAAGTATAAACCTGATTGAAATTCAAGGTTGGAAAAAATTGGTTTAATGCCACAGCTTGTTTTTTGAACCACTCTAAAAACACTGTTTCCTTAGGATGCGCTGCAAACCCACAGGCATTACGAAAACTATAGTGTGCCAAGTTCTCATTTATGGCTCTCCATTTTTCTAAAAGGTCCCAAGCTGGTTTTTCGCTAATTGACAAATATTTGTTATTGGGTTCTTTTTGCTTATTTATTGCAGATTTGGTAACACTAATCACCAAACGCATGGCTACCAAATGGTATAAGAAAAAAAGCTCTTCTTCCAATAATGGAAACTGACTGTGATAACCAGAAACAATGGGCAAGGCTGCCGAAAGTGCATCAGGTTTGTCCATAATGGCATAGGCTATCGCTACAGCCAAATCGTTTATGGTTTGCGTGTAAATGGCATCTCCGTAATCAATAATTGCTACCACTTCTGGATCTATCAACTTGTTGGAAACCAAAATATTGTTATCATTGGCATCGTTATGGACAACACTTTTTCGAAGCTTTTTATAGTTGTTTTGAAATCCTTCGTATTGCTTTTGAAAATATACAACAAGATGCTTTTGTGATTTGGAAAACAAGTTGATATGCTTAAAAGTCCATGCTGCCTGAGCCAAATCCCAATCAAAAGACCTTTGCGCAATTGGGTGTTTAAAAGTAGATAAAGCACAGGTTATTTTTCCGGCTTCAAGCCCTAACCCATAAAGCAACTTGTCTGTAATGGGATTCACTGAAGACCAAAGTCTTCCATCTATCCATGATAGCAACCTAACAGCTCTTTTAAGTCCTTGAACGTCTTCAATAATACGAATGTCATTTCCCAGTAAATCGGGAAAAGCTTTAGGCGAAACCAACTGACTGTTTGCAAGGTGTTGAAATATGGCTTGCTGAAACCTTAAAGGCTCCAAATCTTGGTTTGGTCTGCTAATCTTTAAAATATAGTTTTCCCTCTTCGTTTCAATTAAAAAGTTAAAGTCCAACTCTCCAGGCAGTGTTTTGAACTCCCCCTCAACATTATAAAGGCGTTTAGCAATTTCCTTGGCTTTTATCAATGGAATTTGTATGGTGTTATAATCAACAGACATGGTTTCTATAAAATTGAATTACACTTAACGAAGGTACTTTTTTTTAAAGGATTATTTCAAAACAGAATCCTCCAATTTTTCATATTTTTAGTGTTTAAAATGTAGGTCCATTGAAGCAAACAGAATTAAAAGAATTTTTAGACGTTAAAGTCTTGGAATACAATCGTCCCGAATTTATTGAAAGCGATCCCATTCAAATTCCTCACCTCTTCAACAAGAAAGAAGATATAGAGATTTCAGGGTTTTTAACTGCTACCATTGCCTGGGGAAATAGAAAAAGCATCATTAACAACGCTAAACGAATGATGGAATATATGGACCATTCTCCATTCGATTTTGTAAAAAACCATCAAGAACAGGATTTGCAATCCTTGTTGCCTTTTGTACATAGAACTTTTAATGGAACAGATTTTATCACGTTTGTGAAAGGTTTGCAGCATATTTACAACAACCATCATGGCTTGGAACAGGTGTTTTCAGTAGCAAACAAACAAACATCTTTACAAGCTGCCATCCATCATTTTAAAAAAGTTTTTTTTGAAATAGAACACCTACCAAGAACCCAAAAGCATGTAAGTGATCCGTTAAAGAATTCAGCTGCCAAAAGAATCAACATGTTTTTGCGTTGGATGGTTAGAACAGATCAAACTGGAGTGGATTTTGGCATATGGAAGACCCTTTCTCCTTCCCAATTATCTTGTCCATTAGATGTGCACTCTGGAAATGTCGCTAGAAAACTGGGTCTATTAAAACGCAAGCAAAACGATGCCAAAGCCCTTAGGGAGTTAGATGAAAATCTTAGAATACTTGATGCCACAGATCCAGTAAAATATGATTTTGCGCTTTTTGGTTTGGGAGTCTTTGAAGGATTTTAACAGATTAAAAAATCAGGTTTCACTGAAACATTTTATATTTAGACCTAAAATCACATTTTAATGAAAAAACAAGTCTTTCTATTAGCTTTTTTTACTATTTCCAACTTACTTTTTTCACAGGGAAACAAAATTCCATTGGATACCATGGTTGTTACCAAGCACTCCATACAAATTAAAGGCCAAGCCTTATCCTATGAAGCAACTGCTGGAACACAACCTGTTTGGGACACTAACGGAGAGCCCATTGCCACTTTATTTTACACATATTATAAAAAAAGCAACAGTTCTCCTGAAAAACGACCTATCATTTTTTCCTTTAATGGTGGACCTGGCTCAGCATCTGTTTGGATGCATATTGCATATACTGGTCCAGTGGTGTTAAATATAGATGATGAAGGCTATCCTGTGCAACCTTATGGAGTTACAGACAATCCGAATGCCATATTGGATGTTGCCGACATTGTTTTTGTGGATCCGGTAAATACAGGTTATTCCCGAATGGTTGAAAATAAAGACGGAAAACTTCCTGACAGAAAAACCTTTTTCGGGATCAATGCAGATATAAAATATTTAGCAGAATGGATGAACACCTTTGTAACCAGACACAATAGATGGGAATCTCCAAAGTATTTAATTGGTGAGAGTTATGGAGGTCCAAGGGTTATGGGTTTATCCAAGGAATTACAAAACAGTCAATGGATGTATTTAAATGGGGTTATTTTGGTCTCTCCTGCCGATTATAAAATATATTCCACCAATCAACCTATATATTCAGCTTTAAACTTACCGTATTTTACGGCAGCAGCTTGGCACCAAAAAGCATTGCCTGCAACACTGCAGCAAAAGGATTTACTGGATATTTTACCTGAAGTTGAGACCTTTGCCATTAATGATTTAATGCCAGCTTTAGCAAAAGGTGGATTTATTTCTTCAGAAGAAAAAGAGCGTGTGGCAGAAACAATGAGTCTGTATTCTGGTTTGGACAAAAAAGCTATTTTAGACCATAATTTAAATGTGCCTACACGTTTTTTCTGGAAAGAATTGTTGCGTGATAAAGGGTTTACCATTGGAAGATTAGACTCACGTTATCTTGGAATTGATAAAATGACAGCAGGAAATTCACCAGATTACAACGCAGAATTAAGCTCTTGGCTACATTCTTTTACTCCAGCAATAAATTATTACCTTAGGGAAGAACTGAACTTTAAAACAGATGTAAAATATAACATGTTTGGCGACGTGCATCCTTGGGACAGACAAAACGATGAGACTAGGGAAGCTTTGCGTCAAGCCATGGCACAAAATCCGTATTTAAAGGTCTTGGTACAATCGGGTTATTATGATGGAGCCACTACTTATTTTGCTGCAAAATACACCATTGGACAAATGGATCCAAGTGGTAAAATGAAAGATCGCGTTAGTTTTAAAGCCTATAGAAGTGGCCACATGATGTATTTAAGAAATGAAGATTTAAAGTCTTCCACAGATGATATTAGACAGTTTATTAAAGACTCTGCTTCTAAAGGATCTGCTAAGTATTAAACATAAAAAAGCCTGATGAAAAATCATCAGGCTTTTTACTTCTTAAACTGTAAATCTACAATCTAAAATTTTTCTTCTATCCTTTTAACCAAGCCTTGCGCAAAGCGATTTGAGCGTCTGTAGCATTAGGGTTTGGAACCAAGGTTCTTCCTATGGTATAAGATGTTTCCACATTTGTTTTAATCACAACTTCTTCTCCATCTCTATCCAATACAACTTCAATCGCTGTACCTGGTTGCCACATAAACACTTTTTGAAATACTTGATTGGCTGTTTGTAAAGACACTTTTTCTCCATCAATGGATTTTATAATGTCGTTTGGTTTCACACCATTGTCATTCCAAAAGCTATTTTGAGTCACCAAACCATTAAAATAAATGGTTCCACTGTCTTGATTGGCACCAAAAATTAAAGCTCCATTATTTTGCACCAAGTTGGTTTCTACTTTGCTTTCGCCCAGCTCAAGTCCTACTTTGGCAAAAAATGTCTCATAATTGATTGGTACATCTCCAACTACATGCGTGTTTAAGAACTCTCCAACAGATGGATAGGTCATGGCTGTAATTTCAGCAATTAGTTTATCGTCTTCAAATGGTTTGTTTTTACCATATTTATTGGACAATTCTTTCATTAGCGAAAGGATTCCTCTGTTTCCATTACTTTCCTCACGCATTAAGATATCTATACACATGCCTATTAAAGCACCTTTTTGATACACGTTATAATACTGACTGGCATAAGGTTCGTCTAAAATATTTTCACTCATGATGGTAAAACTCATGGTGTCGTTCATTCCTGAAGCTGTTTGTATTTTACCCATGATTTTACTGTAGAATTCTTCTTCGGATACCAAACCTTGATCTACTTGAAATAAGGTGGCAAAATATTCGGTAACACCTTCATACATCCATAAATGCTTGGAAAATGTTGGGTTGTTGTAATCAAAATAATGAACATCTTCTGAATGCACACTTAAAGGCGTTACAATATGGAAAAACTCATGAGATACCACATCTACCATACTTTCGGCAAGTGCTTCAAAAGGCATTCCTTCTGGCATAACCACAACTGTGGATGTATGATGCTCCAGAGCTCCAAATCCTTTAGGGGAATCTGCATCACCACGAGATAAATATAAGTAAATATCGTAACGAGGTGTGCTGTCTATATCACCCAAATATGCTTTTTGTGCCTGCATCATGGTTTTCATGGTTTCACCTATTTGTTTTGCAGTATGCGTTTGGTTAGGTGAAAAAACACTCAAAACAATTTTAATATCGCCAACCTGGAAGGTTTCAACATCCAAGTTTCCATACATCATTGGGTTGTCGGTAATGTCAAAATATCTAGGTGCAAAATAACTGGTAGTAATGGTTTTGCCATCGTCACTTGTTTTTTCTGAGACATTCTGCAAAGCAGAAGTACGAACAAAATCGGCTGGAGCAGTCACATCCAATTTATACTGATTGTTTTTTAAAGAATCAAAATACCCTATAAAACCGTGTAAATTCAACACATAATTATCTGGCTCAATATTTGTACCTGCTGGCGAAAATGGTGTATCACCACCAATACCTCCAGATACCTCCACATCAAAGGTATCGTTAACCCAATAAGTTAGGTAATCTAGATTGGTTGCATTAGCAATGGTCCAGGAATTGGTGTCAATTTTATTTACAGTTAATTCGTTTCCATTGTAATCAAAAGCTTTTAAGTTTTCAACATACTTTCCAAAATCACTTATGGAATAAGTACCTTGAACAACTTTAGGCAACCTGTAAGTAACCGTTTCTACTGTAAATCGACCTGGATTAATGGTTACTGGAACTTGATCGTTTGTAACTTTTGTTAAATCTATTGAAGTTTCAATAGGATTGCTTACTGCTAAGTCGGAAGTGGTTTTTGTGGATGAGCCACAGGCAACAAGAAATACACTGATGCCAAAAAGGGTTAATAATTTCTTCATGTGAATGGTTTTTTAAATTGTCAGTATGACGCCCAAAAATACAATGTGTTACACTTTTTTACCTTAACTTTTTGTTAAAATACATTTAGACAGATATCTTTAAAGCTACCTGAACTGCTTCCAATTAAAAATCTTTAGAAATTTACGGACTGTTCCCATAGATACTTTTTTAACTTTAGACAGATTTAACATAAAAAACTATATTCGTGGCATGCAAAACCCTTTAATTAGCATCTTGACGCCATTTAAAAACACAGCAGCCTTCTTGCCAGAGTGCTTGGCGTCCATTAAAAGCCAAACTTATACACATTGGGAATTATTGATTGTTGATGATGGCTCCACAGATGATGGTTACAAGCTAGTGCGTGAGTATGCCAAACAAGATTCCAGAATAAAGCTTTATAAAAATTCGGGCAGTGGCATTATTGAAGCTCTAAGAATGGGGTTTAGCAAAAGCTCTGGATGTTATATTACGCGAATGGACAGCGATGACATCATGTCTTCCAATAAACTTGAAGTACTTTTAAAGAACCTACAGACCTATGGTAAAAAACATGTGGCTACAGGTTTGGTGTCCTATTTTAGTGAAGAAGGCATAAGTGATGGTTACAATAGTTATGAAAGGTGGTTGAACCAATTAACGCAAACTGGAAGCAATTATTCCGAAATTTACAAGGAGTGTGTTATTCCATCTCCTTGCTGGATGATTCACAAAGACGATTTGGTGGCTTGTGACGCTTTTAACCCCAACGATTATCCGGAAGATTACGATTTAACCTTTAGGTTTTACAAATACCAATACAAGGTGATTCCTTGCAATCAATTGTTACACTATTGGAGAGATTACAGTACCAGAACCTCCAGAACCCATGAACATTATGCCCAAAACTATTTTTTGGAAATTAAACTGAACTATTTTTTGGAATTGGACTACAATCCAACCAGACCTTTGGTGCTTTGGGGAGCAGGTTTTAAAGGTAAAAGCATTGCCAAACTCTTAATAGACAAAGGAGTTGACTTTATCTGGATTTGCAATAATCCTAAAAAAATTGGAAAGCACATCTACAATCAAGAACTCTTTGGTTTTACCTATTTAAACAGCATACAAGATGCTCAAAGTATTGTAACCGTTGCCAACAAACAGTCTCAAAAAGCCATTCGGGCTTTTTTTAAAACCCATGATAAAATGGAAATGGAAGATTATTTTTTCTTTTGCTGAAAGAGGTCTTATGGCGTTATGTTTTTCAAGCAGTCCCAATCATCCTAACAAAAATTTGAAACCTGAAATTAGAATTTGGAAATTTATGACAGGATTTTATTTAATTTGTTGTTAAAAGGTTTTCTATTTCATAGTAAACACTATTTTTGTAAATAAACTAATAAGAATGCAGTTTAAACATCCTGAACTTCTTTACGCTTTATTTGCACTGCTTATCCCAATTCTTATTCATTTATTTCAACTTAGAAAATTTAAAAAGCAGGCATTTACCAATGTGGCTTTTTTAAAAAAAGTAACCTCTCAAACCAGAAAAAGCTCCCAATTAAAAAAATGGTTGATTTTATGTACAAGAATGTTGCTTTTAGCAGCCTTAATTCTGGCTTTTGCACAACCTTATACCTCAAAAACCAACCAGCTAAATACCAAAAGAGAAACAGTGGTTTATTTGGACAACTCTTTTAGCATGCAGGCCAAAGGGGAACAAGGGGAACTTTTAAAACGTGCTGTACAAGATCTTTTAAACCATGTGGATCATACAGAAAACCTAACCCTATTTACCAATAACGAAACCTATAAAAACACCAACCTTGGAGCCATAAAAAACCAATTGTTACAACTTGGGTATTCTTCCAATCAGCTAAACTATGATGCTGTTCTGTTAAAAGGCAAACAATTGTTCAACAACCAATCTGGACATCTTAAGCAATTGGTGCTGGTTTCAGATTTTCAAACCAAGGCATCATTGTTTAAACCCGTTTTGGATTCTTTAGTGACCATACATGCGGTTCAACTACAACCAGTTAACACCAAAAACCTATCTATTGATAGTTTATACGTTTCCAATAAAACACCTCTAAACATTGAATTGACAGCAAACATTAGCAATCAAGGTCCAGAGCTTAAAAATGTACCAGTTTCCCTATATAGCCATGATAAGTTAATTGCCAAAACATCCATTGATATTGCAGATACAGCAACTGCAAATTTTACGATAACCAATCAAGAGGAAGTTTTGGGAAACATTGTGATTGATGATGTGAATTTAAATTTTGACAATAATTTGTTTTTTAACATCAACAAAGCCAACAAAGCCAAAGTGCTTGCCATTACTGAGACAGATGATGTTTTTTTACAACGTATTTTTACGGATAACGAATTCATTTTTACTTCAGAAGCCGCAACGGAATTGAACTATAGCGATATCGACCAACAAAATTTAATTGTTTTAAACGAGCTGGAACGCATTCCAATTTCTTTAACCACAGCCTTAAAAGCATTTACGGAAAATGGTGGCTTTATAGTTGTTATTCCGTCAGAAAAAATAGATCTGCAATCCTACAACGATTTGCTTTTAACTTTTAACACGCGTTTTGAAGCCCTCCAAACCACAGAAAAACGAATTACGAACATCAATTTTTCACATCCACTTTACAAAGATGTGTTCCAAAAAGAAGTTTCCAATTTTCAATATCCTAAAACAGGACACTATTATCCCATGCTTGCCTCAAATGCAACCGTTCCTTTAAAATTTGAAGACGGGAAAGCTTTTTTAAGTAAAAACGGTCAATCATATATCTTTTCAGCCTCTTTTAAAACTGAACAATCCAATTTTAAAAATTCACCTTTAATCGTCCCAACGTTGTATAATATGGGTAAACAAAGTTTAAAAACCTCAAAGCTCTATCAAGTGATTGGAAGGGAAAACACCTTTGATGTTCCAGTAACACTACAGCAAGATGAAATTTTAACCTTATCCTTAGGTGAAGAAAGTCTTATTCCACAACAGCAATATTTTAATAATAAAGTACAAATAACCACAACCGAAACTCCAGTTGTTTCTGGAACCTACAGTATTACAAACAACTCTGAATTTATTGAACATGTAAGCTATAATTATGAAAGGGACGAAAGCATTTTACAATATCAAGATCTTTCTACCTTTCAGCATGTTCAGGTTTCAGATTCTGTTTCAGATTTGTTTGATACCTTAAAAAGTGACTCGAAAATTAACGAGCTATGGAAATGGTTTGTTATTTTTGCATTGGTTTTTTTAGCCATCGAAATGCTCATCTTAAAATATTTTAAATGAACGTACTCTTAAAATCAGCCACAATTATTGACTCTAAAAGTGATTTTCACAATCAAACAGTCGATATCCTTATTGAAAATGGTGTGATTTCACAAATTTCAAAAGCCATAAAAAATTCCAAAAACATTAAGGAAATCCATTTAGACAATTTACATGTTTCACAAGGTTGGTTTGATAGTAGTGTTAGTTTTGGTGAACCTGGTTACGAAGAAAGGGAAACCATAGAAAACGGTTTAAGAACAGCTGCGCTTTCTGGGTTTACTTCTGTGGCACTTAACCCTAACACCAATCCAGTAATAGACTGCAATGCAGATGTGTCCTTTATAAAAAGTAAGGCAAAAAAACACGCTGTAAGCCTCTACCCTATTGGTTCTTTAACAAAAGAAGGCAAAGGCATTGACCTGGCTGAACTTTTTGATATGAAACAGGCTGGAGCCATAGCTTTTGGTGATTATAAAACGTCTATAGATAACCCAAACTTGCTTAAAATTGCCTTACAGTATGCCAGCAATTTTGATGGATTGGTACTTTCTTTTCCTCAGGAAAACAAAATTTCGGGCAAAGGTGTCATGAACGAAGAATTCACAAGTACCTCTTTAGGCTTGAAAGGCATTCCCAACATGGCAGAGGAACTGCAAGTTGCAAGGGATTTGTTTTTACTGGAATATACCGAAGGGAAACTACATATTCCTACCATTTCCACAGCAAAATCCGTTGAACTTATTCGGGCAGCCAAACAAAAAAAACTAAATGTAAGTTGCAGTGTGGCCATTCATAATTTAATATTAACTGATGAAGCCTTAACCACCTTCAACACCAATTGCAAAGTACTGCCTCCTTTGCGTACGCAAAAGGATATTGATACCTTGATAGAAGGATTGAAAGATGGTACAATTGATATGGTAACAAGCGACCACAATCCCATGGATATTGAGCATAAAAAAATAGAATTTGATTTAGCAGCTTATGGAACCATTGGTTTGGAATCTGCATTTGGAATTTTAAATACCCATTTTAGCACAAAAAAAACCATTGATTTTTTAACCAGGGGAAAAAATAGATTTGGCATAAACACACATGAAATAGCCATTGGAAACAAAGCTGATTTAAGTCTTTTCAATCCAAATGGCTCACAAACATTTACAAAGGAAAATATAAAATCCACTTCAAAAAATGCCATTTTTGAAAACCATGAAACCAAAGGACAGGTTTATGGTATTGTATCCAACAACAAACTTGTTTTAAATTAAAGACATGACAGAACAAACCATTCAAGAAGGAAAAACACTTGCCATTGTTAGTTATTTAACCTTTGTAGGCTTAATAATTGCCATAATCATGAACCTTGAAAAAAGGAATCCGTTTACCTTTTATCATGTAAGGCAAATGCTGGGATTAATCATCATGCTTATTTTTTCAAATTTGGTGGAAGCCTATGTAAACAGCTGGTTAGGAACCAGTTTTTGGATTGTAACCTTTGTTTGCTGGTTATTTGGATTGTTTTATGCTGCCAAGGGAGAAGCCAGACCCATTCCTGTTATTGGTGAAAAATTCCAAGAATGGTTTAAAAACATTAATTAATAAAAACTATAGATTTTGAGTTTATCATATATTACAAGACCTTCAAGCTTAAAGGAAAATGCGCCACTATTAATCATGTGCCATGGTTATGGAAGTGATGAGAACGATTTATTTTCGTTTGCCTCTGAACTTCCAGACGAACTATTTATCATTTCCCTAAAAGCGCCTTATAAATTACAACCTTTCGGGAACGCTTGGTATGCCATAAATTTTGATGCAGAACAAAATAAATGGAGCGATGATGAACAAGCCAAATCCTCTAGGGATTTAATTGCGGGATTTATAGATGAAGCTTGTGCCAAATATCCAGTAAACAAAGACAATGTCACACTTTTGGGTTTTAGCCAAGGCACTATTTTATGTTATGCAGTAGCTTTAACCTATCCAGAAAAAGTAAAACAGGTTATTGCCTTGAGTGGTTATATCAATGCGAATATAATCCCAGAACATGTCTCTGAAAAAGATTATTCCCATTTAAGCTTTTATTGTTCTCATGGCAATGTGGACCAAGTATTACCTGTAGAGTGGGCAAGAAAAGCTCCTAAATTTTTAGAAGCTTTAAACATTGATCACACCTACTCCGAATTTCCTGTTGGCCATGGTGTGGCACCACAAAATTTCCATGAATTCAGAAAGTGGTTAACTGATAAAATCTAGACTGTTATTGAGTTGGATATAAAAACGAATCGATCAATTTGAATTTTAATTGCTCGTCTTCGGTTATTTCATAACCAATCAATAATTCTCCCCAATATTTTCCATCGGAAAAATTTGCAATGATCCATTTATGGTTTAACAACCTGATGGAATTGATCAGCATTTTTCCACCTGTCATGGACGCATAAGGAATCAAAGGATGTTCCTCTCCTTTCATAACATTAAGTTCGTAAATTTCGTCTTTTATAAAAGGAATAAGTTCAGACACTTTATAGCCTCTATCTTCAAAATAGCTTAGGGCAGCTTCGGTATGGTCTAATTTAAATTCTGAAAGAGCCAAAACCTCGTCCCTTAAATTGGAAATGGTATCGTGATAGACTTGGTTTTTTTCCAAACTCCTTTCATATTTTTTATCGTAACTTTTTATGATATTTTTAGAATTCACATATTGAAATACAACTAGTAAAAGTGTAAAAATAAAGAGGTACATAAATATTCTATTCTTCATTATATGGTAATTTGTAAGTTATCGTAAGCCAAAAAAACGTTTTCCGGCAACTGTTGTTGCACTTCGTCATGAAATCCCAATAGATGACTGATATGTGTTAAATAAGCTTTTTTGGGATTTACTTTTTTTATAAAAGCTAAAGCTTCGTCAAGGGTAAAGTGCGACACATGAGGTTCTTTTTTCAATGCATTCACAACCAATACATCTAAACCTTTTAGTTTGTCAACTTCTTTGTCTTCAATGGTTTTCATATCTGTTAAGTAAGCAAACCTATCGAACCTAAAACCAAAAACCTGTAAATTGTAGTGTAAGCCCTTTATAGGAACCACTTTCATATTATGCAGTGAAAAAGGTTTGTTTTTAATTTTGTTAATCAGCACATTGGGAGCTCCGGGATATTTGTTTTCGGTTTCAAAAATATAGTCAAATCTACGCTTTAGTTCCTTTATAACTCGTTTATGGGCATAAATGGGAATATCGCCTTGTTTAAAAAAGAACGGTCTTATGTCGTCCAAACCTGCTGTATGGTCTGCATGTTCGTGAGTGAATAATATCCCGTCCATTTTAGTACAGTCTGCCCTAAGCATTTGTTGTCTAAAATCAGGACCACAATCAATAACGTATGTATAGTTGTCCCATTGAATTAAAACAGAAACCCGAAGGCGCTTATCTTTAAAATTTGAACTTAAACAAACAGGATGAGTGCTTCCAATAACTGGGATTCCTTGAGATGTTCCTGTGCCTAAAAATGTAATTTTCAATGCGAATGATTTTGAAACAAAAATAAGGTTATTTTTTTGTTTGACATGGTAATTTAATACCTTTGTCACCAAGATTTAATCCAAATTTACAATGGAAATTAGCTTAAAAGGCGATAAAGAGTTTGAAGAAATACCTTCGATAAAAACAAAAGCCCTTCGTATAAATCTCAACGAGCACATTTACGGAACCTTTGCCGAAATTGGTGCAGGACAAGAAACTGTAAGACAGTTTTTTAGAGCTGGTGGTGCCTCTGGAACCATCGCGAAAGCTATGTCTGCTTACGATAAAGATTTTAGTGATGCCATTTATGGTATGGAAGACGATGGACGTTATGTAACCGAAGCACGTTTACATAAAATGTTGGATCATGAAATAAATCTTATTGAAGAAAGGTTAACCAGAGACAAACATCCCAATAAGCTGTTCTTTTCTTATGCCAATACGGTTACCACAATAGATTTTGCAAAAAAATACAAAGGTCACGGATGGGTAGGGATTAGATACCAAATTGAACCAAACCAAGACTATAACGAAATAACCTTACACCTTCGTTTTAAAGAAAACGATGCGCGATTGCAACAGGAAACCTTAGGGGTTTTGGGGACCAATTTAATTTATGGCGCTTATTATAAATATAACGAACCTAAAAAACTGTTGCGTTATTTATACGATCATTTGGATAAAGACCAACTGGAAATTGATACCATTAACTTTTCAGGACCCGTTTTTGAAGAAGTGGACAACCGATTGATGAGCTTACAGTTGGTGAAAAACGGAATGACAGATGCCGTAATGTTTGCTCCAGATGGCAATAATGTACTTCCTGCCAGAGTGTTGTACAAAAAAAATATTTTAGCACTACGTGGTAGTTTTAGACCTGTAACAAAGGTAAATATGGACATGTTTCAAAGATCTTACGACATGTTTATTAAAGAGAATAAAGTGGATGTTGAAAAAACCCAAGTGGTTTTTGAAATTACTTTATCCAACCTACGTGCTGAAGGCGAAATAGATGAACAGGATTTTATGGACAGAGCCAAATTGCTTTGTTCTTTAGGGCAAACCGTTTTAATCTCAAATTTCCAAGAATATTATAAACTGGTGGAATATTTCTCTCAGTATACCAAGAGCAGAATGGGACTTGCCATGGGAGTTAACAACCTGGTTGATATTTTTGATGAAAAATACTATCGTCATCTAAGTGGTGGCATTCTAGAGGCCTTTGGTAAATTATTCTTTAAAGATTTGCGCGTGTACTTATATCCTATGTTAAACGATGATGGTTCCATTACCAATAGTGAAAACCTAAAAGTACACCCTAGAATGAAAGAATTGTACAAGTTCTTTAAATACAATGGAAAAGTGGTAGACATTACAGACTACGACGAAAGTAACCTGACAGTATTTTCAAGAAAAGTACTTAAAATGATTTCTGATAGCGAAGATGGTTGGGAAAGCATGCTTCCTGAAGGGGTCTCTAAATTAATAAAAGAAAAAAGCTTGTTTGGTTACGAGGCCGAAGAAGTTTTTAGAAATGAATAACCACAACATAAATCATAAAAAAAAAGCGACCTGTAACGGTCGCTTTTTTTTATTTTAATATTTGATCAGAATGTGTTTTGGTCTTTACTTTTAAAATAACATCGTCAATTATACCTTCTTCATCAATAACAAAAGTGGTTCTATGGATCCCGTCGTATTCCTTACCCATAAACTTTTTTGGACCCCAAACTCCGTAAGCCTCTATCACTTTTTTATCTTCATCTGCCAATAAGGGATAAGGAAAGTTATATTTATTTTTAAAATTGCTTTGTCTTTTTTCGCTATCGGCACTTACACCCAAAATGTCGTATCCTGCTTTTTGAAATTTAGCATAATTATCGCTTAAATTACATGCTTCTGCTGTACAGCCAGGTGTGCTAGCTTTAGGGTAAAAAAACAAGACTAATTTTTTTCCTTTGTAATCATTCAATGAAATGCTGTTGCCATCTTGGTCTTTGGCAGTAAAATTTGGTGCTTTATCTCCAGGTTTTAAATTTGTCATAGTATCTTTGTTTAGATTTCAATTTTTGTAAAAATACAACTTATGACCAAGCAAGAAAAGGTAGATTATGTTATAAATAAGTTAAACGAGTTATATCCAACCATTCCTGTGCCTTTAAACCATAAAGACCCTTACACCTTACTCATAGCTGTACTGTTATCTGCACAAAGCACAGATGTACGTGTCAATCAAATTACTCCCTTATTATTTGAAAAAGCCGATAATCCCTATGATATGGTAAAATTAACCGTAGAAGAGATTAGAGAAATTATAAAACCTGTAGGTTTATCTCCCATGAAAAGCAAAGGCATACATGGACTTTCTAAAATACTTATTGAAAAACATGATGGGAAAGTTCCTAAAACTTATAAGGAGCTTGAAGAATTACCTGCTGTTGGACATAAAACAGCTGCTGTTGTTTTATCGCAAGCATTTGGTATCCCAGCCTTTCCGGTAGATACACATATACATAGATTAATGTATCGTTGGGGATTTACAAATGGTAAAAATGTGGTTCAAACAGAAAAAGATGCCAAGCGCTTGTTTCCCAAAGAACTATGGAACGATTTACATCTCCAAATAATTTGGTATGGACGAGAGTATTCTCCGGCAAGAGGTTGGGATTTAAACAAGGACATCATTACCAGAACCATAGGAAGAAAAAGTGTTTTAAAAGCACACCCACAGTATGTGGCTAACTAACTTTGTTTTGAATCCTGATATTATAAAATCCATACTATTTTATGAACATATTAAAAACAAAAAAGTCCTAACGACTAATTAGGACTTTTTCAAAGTTTAGTTGAGAAGTGCTTCAAACTTCATCTTATTACAATTTATAACACTTAAAGCCTTCGAATAATTAAGAAGAAACTGTATGGTTTCCTCTTTTGGGTTCAAATCAATTTGCTTTTGGGGATTTTTTTGAGAGTAAAGTTTTGCCATTAAATATGTTTTATGGGTTTATTTACAATCCTAACGCAGCAAATTTATTTTTATTGTTTAATTGGTTAAAATTATATTATGTTTATCTATTATTTTTCTCATGTTAATTAACGCGTAACGCATTCTCCCTAAGGCAGTATTGATACTTACACCTGTTTTATCGGAAATTTCCTTAAAGCTCATATCTTTGTACATACGCATCATCAAAACCTCCTTTTGGTCTTCTGGCAACTCCTCAATGACTTTTCTAATATCAGATTCCACTTGATCTTTTATAATACTTCGTTCGGCATCCAAGGTGCTGTCGCTCAACACAGAAAAAATATTAAAATCTCCAGTATTGCTAAATTTGGGCATACGTGTGTTTTTTCTAAAATGGTCTATCACCAAATTATGGGCAATGCGCATAACCCAAGGCAAAAATTTACCTTCTTCGTTATATTTCCCTTTTTTTAAGGTTCTTATAACTTTAATAAAGGTGTCCTGAAAAATATCTTCGGCCACATCTTTATCATAAACTTTGGAATAAATAAAGCTGTAAATACGTTGCTTGTGCCTATTAATTAAAACCTCTAGAGCAGGTTCCTCTCCTTGGATGTAGTTACTAACCAAAGTAGCATCAGTGATAAGTTCGTTTTGCATAATCATTACTTTAAACATAAAGAAGCCCTTTATGTCTGGGGTTTAAACTATTTTAAAAGTAATATTATGCTATAGGCTAGACGTGTGATTATAAGTTTAGTAAGTCCCAAATATAACAACAATCATTTGTATTTTGCAAATAAAATTTTATTATTTCTAAAAAAATATTCGATAAGGAACAATTTTTTAGGCTGATTTACTTATAGTATCTTTGCAAAATTATTGCTATAACTATTTATGACAACCGATATTTCCCAAGTAAATCCAAAAGAAAACATCATTATTAAAGGTGCCAGTCTGCACAATTTAAAACATGTAGATGTAATAATCCCCAGAAACAAATTGGTGGTTATAACTGGTTTATCCGGTTCTGGAAAATCCAGTTTGGCTTTCGATACGCTTTACGCTGAAGGACAACGCAGATATGTGGAAAGCTTATCCAGTTATGCACGACAGTTTTTAGGAAGGCTCAATAAGCCTAAAGTGGATTATATAAAAGGTATAGCGCCAGCCATTGCCATAGAACAAAAAGTAAATTCCACCAATCCACGTTCTACCGTTGGAACTTCCACCGAAATCTACGATTATTTAAAATTACTTTTCGCACGAATTGGCAAAACCTATTCGCCAAAATCCGGAAGGGAAGTTAAAAAAGATACGGTTTCCGATGTTTTAAATTTTATTAAAACCTACAACGAACGCGAAAAACTACTTCTCCTTGCTCCTATTCATCTTGAAAAAGGACGAACCATGGAAGACAAGATTAAAGTATTACAGCAACAAGGCTATGCCAGAATAAAAATTGGAAATGAGGTTGTAAGAATTGAAGAAGTCGATACCATCTCCAAGCAAGACACTGTTTTTTTAGTAGTGGACAGGATTATTACAAAAACCGAAGAAGATTTTTACAACCGATTGGCAGATGCCATACAAACAGCCTTTTTTGAAGGAAAAGGCGAATGTTATGTGGAATCTTTAAAAGACAACAAACAACATTTTTTTAGTAATAAGTTTGAATTGGATGGTTTGGATTTTTTGGAACCAAACGTACATTTGTTCAGTTTTAACAATCCATATGGTGCCTGTCCCAAATGCGAAGGTTATGGAGACATTATCGGGATTGATGAGGATTTAGTTGTTCCCAACACAGCCTTATCTGTTTATGAAAATGCCATATTTCCTTGGCGTGGCGAAAGCATGAGTTGGTATCGAGACCAATTGGTGAACAATTCGCATAAGTTCGATTTTCCGATACACAAACCTTATTTTCAGCTAACTGAAGAACAAAAACAGCTTATTTGGGATGGCAACAGCTATTTTGAAGGTCTAAACAGCTTTTTTGCTGAACTTGAAGCCAAGGCCTATAAAATACAAAACCGTGTCATGTTGTCTCGCTACAGAGGAAAAACCAAATGCAAGACATGTAAGGGAAAACGTTTAAGACCAGAGGTGGAATACATAAAAATTGGTGGAGCTACCATTACCGATTTGGTAGATTTGCCTCTTAACAAATTAACGGATTTCTTTAACAAACTGGAATTAAACGATTACGATTTAAAAATAGCTGAACGCTTGCTTAAAGAAATCAATAACCGTTTGTTGTTTTTAGAAAATGTTGGTTTAAATTATCTTACATTAAACCGAAAATCAAACAGCCTTTCTGGTGGTGAGAGCCAGCGTATAAACTTAGCCACATCGCTTGGTAGCAGTTTGGTTGGCTCCATGTATATTCTTGACGAACCAAGTATTGGCTTGCATCCTAAAGACACCGAAAGATTGATTGGCGTTTTAAAATCGCTTAGAAATCTTGGGAACACAGTAATTGTTGTGGAACACGATGAAGACATTATGAAGGAAGCCGATGAAATTATTGATATTGGTCCAGAAGCAGGAACCTTTGGTGGTGAAGTTGTTGCAGCTGGAACCTATCAAGATATTTTGGCATCCAATTCTTTAACAGCCCAATATTTAAATGGCAAACTAGAAATCGAAGTTCCTGAAAAACGTAGGACCTCCAAATATCATGTGGATATTTTGGGTGCTAGGGAAAACAACTTAAAAAACATTGATGTTACCATTCCTCTTGGCATGTTAACCGTTATTACTGGTGTATCAGGAAGTGGCAAAAGTACTTTGGTTAAAAAAATAGTATATCCTGCATTACAAAAAAAACTTACCGATTTTGGTGATAAACTTGGACAGTTTTCAGAATTGACTGGAAATTTCAGCAATATCAAACAGATTGAATTTGTAGACCAAAATCCCATTGGTCGTTCGTCAAGATCAAATCCTGTGACTTATATCAAGGCCTACGACGATATTAGAGCACTTTTTGCCAATCAAAAATTAAGCAAAATTAGAAATTTTCAAGCCAAGCATTTTTCATTCAATGTAGATGGTGGACGTTGTGAAACCTGTAAAGGCGAAGGTGAAGTAACCATAGAGATGCAGTTTATGGCAGATGTACATTTAACTTGTGAAACTTGCAACGGCAAACGTTTTAAAAAGGAAGTGTTGGAAGTTACATTTAAAGACAAATCCATAGACGATGTCTTAAACTTGACCATTGATGATGCCATTGCCTTTTTTGAAAAACATGAGCAAACAAAAATACACACCAAACTGCAACCTTTACAAGACGTTGGTTTGGGCTACGTAACTTTGGGGCAAAGCTCTTCTACCCTTTCTGGTGGTGAAGCACAACGTATTAAATTGGCATCGTTTTTAGGCAAAGGATCCAAAAGTGACAATGCCTTGTTTATTTTTGATGAACCTACAACCGGATTACACTTTCACGATATACAAAAACTCTTAAAATCTTTTAATGCCTTGATTGATAAAGGGCATTCCATCTTAGTGGTAGAACATAATCTGGAATTGATAAAATGTGCAGACCACATTATCGACCTAGGACCTGAAGGTGGCGAAAATGGAGGTTATTTGGTGGCTTCGGGAACACCTGAAGAAATTGTGGCTAACAATGAATCTATTACTGGCAAGTATTTAAAAGAAAAACTCTAATAAAACATAAAAGCAAAAAAGACCACAGCTATGGCTACTAAAAATAGTATAGGGAAAAACATCATTGTTATCATGCTTCCTTTAAAAAAACTTTTAATCCAACTTTGCTGATAAAATCGTTTTAAGGCCATGATGAAATAAATAAATATTGAAAATACCAAAATGGTGTCTATCCAATCTGGAATATCTTTTATCAAGTTAATACCAACAAGAATGCTAAAAACCGTAAATATAAAGGCAAAAAAGTAAAAGCTAAACACCAATTGGTGCGCATAACGACCACTTTTTCTGTAAAATAGTTTTAACAGCAAAGCAAACAGAGGCAATACAAAAAACATGGCAATGGGAACCGTATCATAAAAAGTTTGAAGGATGCTTCCTCCTTGTTTGGACTTCAGAAACTTGAGCCATTGTGCGTACAAACGCTTTTTAAAAGCACTATCCGTTTCTTGCATTCCCATGGATTTTAATATTTCTTTATCTGGTGCATTGATTTTTATCAAAGAATCTGTTTCTGCAGAACCAAGACTGATATTGTTTTTTTGGTTGCTGAAATCTTCACCATTAACCAAAGAATCTATTTGTTGTTCTGTCATACCAGAATAAATGGACATTTTTTGAAGTGTGGCACGAGCTTTCTCCCTATCCAACGAATCCCTGGTTATTTTTGCTTGGACTTCTTCATCTGTTAAGTCCTTTTTGTTTGTATTTTCCTCAAAAACTTCTGAAAGACCTTTATCTATTTTCCTAGCTTGTTCATTGGCATTAAAGGAAAATAAAAAGAAAAATACAATAGCTATAAACAAATACATTTGTGCTGGATGCAAATACAGTAACCTTTTACCTTCCACAAACTTTCTAGCCAAAAAACCAGGTTTGAGCATTAAGGGAATGAAACTTTTAAAAAAACGAGCATCGAAAGAAAAGTAATTGCTTATGGTGTTATAAAACAACACACCTAGAGTTAACTCGTGGTTTTGCTTTTGTCCACAATGTGGACAATAAGAAAAATCGTTGTCAAATGGGTTTTCACAATTTTTGCATGTGGTTTGGTTAGCTGACATGGATTCTTAATGTTTATTATAAAAGTATGAAAAGTGTTATTTTAAAAACAAATTTCTAATTGGAATCTTTTATTTCTTTTCCAAATGGTCCAAGTATAAAATCCCGTTTAAATGATCTATTTCATGCTGAAAAATTACTGCTGTAAAACCTTCAACCGTTTCAGTATGCTTTTTGTTCTCCATGCTATCATAGGTTATTTCAATGGAGTAAGCTCTACTGTTTAAGGTTTCAGTTCTATTAGGAATGGACAAACAACCTTCGGTGAATGTTTGTTTTTGTTCAGAATATAAGATGATTTTAGGATTTAAATACACTTCAAACGGAAATTCCTCTTTATCAAACCTTTGAACCCAAATAATATTCTTTAAAATTCCCACTTGTGGTGCTGCAATTCCAACCCCTAAAGACACGCTGTCCCTAACAGTTCTATATAATCTATTTACAAAATTTTGTAAAACAGGATCCTTGGGGTTTGCATGAACTGGAGAACTTTTTGTTCTTAAAAGAAGGGAGTCTTGTTTGGAGTCAATTTTAAATACTCGCATAGGAACTGAACTATCTGCTTGCATGATAAGGGCTCGCTCTTCTTTTGAAAACGAGAAACCGTCTTCTGGCCCAAGGTTTTTGGTTCCTGAACAAGTGCATATAAGCAGAATTAAAGCACACAATATCAAATATTTTAAGGGTTTCATTATCTCTATTTTACGACATTTTAATTTCTTTCAAAAAGCAAAAGTTTAGCATCTTTTGTCCAACGTGTTTATCTGGATCCATCTATCCATGGTACTGTGTTACATTCGTCATTTTTGATACTGGAATCCATAAGAAAAAATGCAAAATTGATTGTAACGGTTATAGCATGTTTTAATTTTTCCAGTTTCAAATATAAAGAGCACTAATTTAAACATAATATTTTGAGTGGTCTCAATGCAAGGTGTTTTGAACTTGAATAATAAAATACAACTAACAACATGTTGTTTTCTAGAGTTTTATAAAGATAGATGGATTTGTTAACATTTTTTGGCATGTTGTTTGTATTATACTTGACACGTTTCAAATTAAATCTAACAATTATGAAAAAATTTATGTTTTTAATAACAGCTTTGGTTCTAGGAGGACTGACTGTTAGCGCAACTAATACCAACAAACCAAACCAAATAGATAATACAACAACTTTGAGAGGTTATGGTAATTCTTTCATATTTGTTGAAAATGGCATTGAATTTTCGGTGTTTCCTGATGGTCAATTTGATTTTTACATGCCATCTTACGGTCCAAAAGTCAATGTATATGCACCAGGTATAAGCATCAGTTTCAATTCTGGATATGATTACAATCCATTTTTACAATACGATGAATTTGGAGCCATCATCCAAGTGGAACACGTTCCTATTTATTATGATTTTTATGGTCGTGTAAGTCAAATTGGCAATGTATTTATAACATATAATGGTTTTGGGTATGTATCTAGAATTGGAGGCCTTTACATTCACTACAATTCTTATAGAAAATTTTCGCATTACACAGGCTACATCAATGTATTTAACCCATATTATGTTTATAGACCTTGGCACAATTATTACAGAGTTCCAGCTTATAACCATTGTGTGGTTTACCACAGACCATACAGAAAATATTACAACCCTGTAAGATACACCTATTATAAGCCTTATGTCAATAATTACAGACGTACAACTGCTGTAGCAAGCAGAAGAGGCCAAAACATTACCAGAAGAAGTGAGTTGGCCACAAGACCAAATCATGCAAATAGCATACCTAGACGTGATCTTGGGGCTCAGTCTCCAAAAGCAAACACACAGACAGGTATAAAACCTAGAAGACAAAATACCGTTAGTCCTAGAGAAAATTCCATAACTAGTACACCTAGACCAAGGAATCAAGTGGCTACAAAACCTAGACAAGCTTCCAAACCAATAAAAACACGTAAGGATGCTCAAATTGTAAAGCCTAGGACCAACAATCAAGTTGTTACCAAACCTAGAACACAAAGCAGAAATTTAAAAACAAGACCTGTGGTAAAAAATAATAAGATTGAAAGAAAACCAAAGTCGTCAAACAATCGTACATATAATAAAGCACAAAAAAACAGACAAGTCGCTTCAAATACAAGAAGCAAAAGATAATTAGTTTTTGGTTGGTTAGTTTGGAAAGTCCTGCAACCCGTTTGCCTCAAAGCAACGTTGTGGGATTTTCCTTTTTTTAAGAAGTATGCTTGTTTTTTCTGAAAATTTTATTCAACAGTATGGAAATGTCATCAGACAAATGCAATGCATAAACCACAAAGCCGTAAAACATGGATATGAGCAAGCTTTTAAGAGCTATGTTTAAAACGGGATGAAACTTAAAATCCCAAAAATAAAAGACACCCAAACAAACTAAAAGAAGTAAAACAACCTTAATGGTATTTGCCGAAAAAGGCAATATCTTAAATTTATAATACACAAAAAGGATTTTTGAGATGTTATAGATTAAAATAGCAATAAAAGTTGCAAATGCAGCTCCATTAATACCATATAAAGGAATAAAAACCATGTTTAAAACTATGGTTAAAACAGCCAGAAAAACACCCAAAACCAAGACCATTCTATAATAATCGCTATTAAAAAGTATGGCGTTGTTGTTTCCCAATAAACTGTCTGACAACTTTGTTAAACCAATAATAAAAACAACGATCAAACCATCAACATAACTCTCATTGATGAGTTTGTAAAGCTCATTGATGTTCAAAATAATCATTAAAAAAATAAATCCACTGATGATAAATAAGGTCAAAGAACTTTTCTGATAAAGAATTTTTAGATCTATTTTGTTTTTCTCGTTTAAAAGTTTGGCTGTTAAAGGGTTTACAATTTGATACATTGAGCGATAAGGTACACCAATAACTGTAGCAATGTAAATGGCAACACCATAGTAAGCCACATTTTCAATGGCTTCGTAGCGATTGATCATGAATTTATCAATTTCCAATATCACATTGGCCACAGAGCCTGCCACAATAATTAAGGTCGTATATTTTAAAATTCTTGAAACATTGGGAATCCTTTCAAATTTTAATTTAGGCAATCTTAGACTAAAAGCATACAGTTTCATGATAAGCATTCGTAATGCATAAACGCCCACCACACTGTAAATAAACTGATTTACACTAAGGTAACCAGCATGAAGCATTAAAAGCAATAAGGTTGTACATAGTCTATGAAATACTTCTTTCATGAAATTGCCAAAAACCGTTTGCATTTGCACCTTGGACCAGGCATAAAACACTTCAAAATAGGCAAAAGTAATGGCCGCAATATAAATAAGCCA
The DNA here is from genome assembly GCF_000348685.1 of Xanthomarina gelatinilytica. Taxonomy (GTDB): domain Bacteria; phylum Bacteroidota; class Bacteroidia; order Flavobacteriales; family Flavobacteriaceae; genus Xanthomarina; species Xanthomarina gelatinilytica. Next base: position 43,193 of record NZ_ANLA01000020.1, read on the forward strand.
GACATAGTCTACCACAATTTTATTATCTGCAGCCAACCAACTACTAATATAAGAAAATGCAAAATGTCCAATAAGACCAAAAGGAATAATAACAAGCAAAGGCAAAAACAACATAAGGGTTAAAAAGCTGTTTTGTGATTGTTTGGTTTTAAAAGAAGAATAAAACTTTACAATGGTATTGTGCACTCCAAAAGCCATTAAAGGCATCATAATGTTGGCTGTGGAAAGCAAATAACTTACCAACCCAAAATATTCATCGCTTAAAAAGGAAGTATATAAAAACAAGACATTAATGGCGCCAATACCAAAACCAAGGTAAGTAACAATTGTGTTTTTAATGGATTGGTTGACAACTACTCCCATAAAATCAATTTAGATAAAGATTCCGTTAGGTTTTTTCTACTATATTTTTGCAAGCCAATGGCATGTGCTTGCAGTGTACCTTCTTGAAACGCTCCATAATACTTTATAAGTGTTTTTTTAAGGGCTTCATGGTCGTGATAATTAAAATATACTCCTGTATTGGTTTCCTTAATCAGGGTTTCAATATCCGATGCTTCGGGACCCAAGGCTAAAATTGGTCTGTTTGATATCATGTACTCAAACAATTTTCCTGGAATAATGCATTTGGTTTCTTCAGAATCCACTTCAATCAACAATAATATTTGAGATTTTTTTTGAAACTCAATTGCCTTATTATGTGTAACATAGCTATGATTATATACATAATTACTTAAACCAAAAGAATCTATGGATGCAAGCACATCTTCACTAACAGAACCAACAAAATGCAATTGTAGGTCTTTGGCAAAATCCTTGTTTTCATCAACAAGTTCTTTTAAAACTTGCCATAAAACCTTTGGATTTCGTTTAGCCAACAACGAACCTATATGAGCCAAACTAAAAAATGTATCCAAAGATGGGTTGGAAACAGTATGTGTATCGTAGCCGTTGGTGATAACAGCAATAGGCTTGCTGGTAACCTGTTCAAATTCCTTTTTGGTAACACTACTGGTTACAATAATCTGATTGGCAGATTGCAGCACTTTCTTCTCTAAGGCTTTGTGCTTTTGTTTAGCAAACTTGGTCAGTTTTAATTGCTTGTGGTAACCAATGGTTGTCCAAGGGTCCCTAAAATCTGCAATCCACTTTACTCCTGCTCTTTTCTGTAGTTCCATGCCAATAAGGTGCAAACTATGTGGAGGTCCAGAGGTAATAACTGTTTGTATGTGATAATCGTCTATATATGTATCCAAATATTGAACCGAAGGTCTTACCCATTTTTTTCTGGCATCTGGAATAAAAAAGTTCCCTCTTATAAAAAGCATGAGCTTCTCTATAGGTGATTGTCTTTTTTCTTTGGGAATAATCCCTTTGCTGATGGTTTTAGTTTTGCTTTTGGACAAAAACCCTGCAAATTTATATGGCTCCTTTATAGGCTGCTTTAAAACAGTAATCCCTTCTGAAACTTCAGATAAAAGTGTTTCATCAATTATTGGATAACTAGGGTTTGATGGCACATACACAATGGGTTCAATGCCAAACTCAGGCAAGTATTTAACAAACTTTAGCCAACGTTGTACGCCAGGACCACCAGCAGGTGGCCAATAGTAAGCGATGATAAGAACCTTGGTTTTAGTCATGTTTATTGAAAAGCCAACTAAGGATTAAAAATCAATCTGTGTTTTTAAAATTATAAAATAAGCCACCTATAAGCAACAGAACAAAAATTATGGAACTAGCCAAAGCAATTCGGCTACCGGTTTTTACAACTTCTGGTTCAAATTTGAATTCTATTACGTGTTCTCCTGCCGGAACGTTCATCCCTCTCAACACATAATTTACACGCGAATATGGTGTTAATTGACCATCTACATAGGCATTCCAACCTTCTTTATAATATATTTCGGAAAACACTGCAAAGCCATCTACGGCACTTTTGGATTTGTATTTAATATAATTGGGCTCATATACTTCCACAGTAATGGTTGCTGTGGTATCAATCATGATGTCGTCTTTCAAAAAAGAGGCATAACCATTTTCGGCCATCATTACCGCTTCTTTTTTAGTATCCAAGCTGTCCAGGGCCAAAATTTCTTCGTTTGCTGAATTTACCAGTTTAATGTTTTCCACAAACCAAGCATTGCCATTGGCATCCGGATTGGTATAGGGAAATGGATTTCCTTCTTCATCTTCAGCAATAATATATTTGGTGTTCAACATGTTTAACACATTGATATTGTTTTTGGAAATATAAAAATCGTACAATTCATTATAACGTTTTAATTTGGCTGCATGATAACCCGTTAAAGAGTTGTAAAAATAGGAAGCTTTGGCTGGAGCTCTGGAAACTAAATCGTAAACCCTAAAATGTTCTGGGTCTTGCATAATGGCTTTATCAACCTCTGTAGCTTGATAAGGCTTATTCATTTTAATGGATGGCACAAAATCATCGTTGTTTACATAGCGTCTGTCCACGCCTACCAAATCAATTACTATCAACACAGCAAAAGCCATGATTACTTTTGTTTCTGAAAGTTTCTTTTTCAAAAACAAATAAATGGTTCCAGCAGAAAGCAACACCAAAACAAGGGTTCTTAAGGTGTCTTCCGTAAAAAAGGTTTTCCTGTCAGCAATTAGTGCATCCATGAATTGTTGACCGAAATTCTGACGATAATAACCATCACTTCCTCCTACAAAATTGAAAAGGGAGGATTTAAACAACAGGAATACCACAGCCAAACCAGCCGTTATAATTATTGTAAATTTTAAAGCTTTTAACTTTTCTTCGTCTTTATTAAAATCATTGAATAACCTTACTAGTCCAAAGATGGCCAAAACTGGAATACACAACTCCAAAATAACTTGAATGGAACTTACTGCTCTAAATTTATTGTAAAGTGGCACATAATCTATAAAAAAGTCTGTTATAAATTTAAAAGGCTGACTGTCTCCATAAGACAATATCAAGGACATCAAACTGCCACCAACCAGCCACCATTTTAAACGGCCTTTTACCAAAAAAAGGGCAAAAACAAAAAGGAAAATCACCACAGCTCCAATATAAGCTGGAGCTTCCACTATGGTTTGATCTCCCCAATATGTTGGTGTTTGTTTGGCATATTCCCTGGCTTCCAAAGGAGGCACTCCTTGTTTTAAAAAGAATTGATAGGACTCAGAATCTTTACCCACATCTTCATGGCTCCCTCCTCCCATAAACCTTGGAATAAAAAGGTTAAAAGTTTCCAAAATACCATAACTATATTCTGTAATATAATCTCTATCCAATCCAGAAGTCACTTCTTTTGGGGAACCATCTGGATTAATGGTTAACTCACTCTGACCCCTAGTACTTTCCTTGGCATATTCCTGTGTTGCCAAAAACCCTGTAGCATTCAAACCAACAGCTAAAACCACTGCAAACACCAAAATTCCAACAGATTTAAAATAGTGAGGTAATTCCTGTTTTTTATAAGCATCTATAATATAGGCTATCCCTAACACAAGCACCAACAACATTAAATAATAGGTCATTTGTGGATGATTGGCTACCAGTTCCAGTGCCAAAGCCAGTGTAGTAAGCAAAAAGCCAATGATATAATGTTTCCTAAAAGTCAATAAAATACCACTTAATACCAACGGCATATAAGCAATGGCATGTGCTTTACTGTTATGGCCAACACCAAGAATAATAATAAGGTAGGTGGAAAACCCAAAAGCTAGTGCGCCAAGTGCAGCTAGTTTTAAATCTACTTTTAAAACCAATAATAAAATATAAAAACCAATAAAATAAAGAAAAAGATAATCGGCTGGTCTTGGCAAAAACCTCAAGGCGAGGTCAAGTTTTTTAATATAATTATTGGGATATTGGGCACCTAATTGGTAAGTTGGCATGCCACCAAAAGCACTGTTGGTCCAATACGTTTCCTCTCCAGTTGCTTGTTTAAAGTCTTTTTGCTGTTTGGACATACCAATATAATGGACAATGTCGCTTTGAAAAATAGATTTTCCTTGAAGTACAGGACTGAAATAAGCTAAAGAAATAATTACAAACCCTAATAAAATAAGGATGTGAGGAAAACATTTTTTAATTGAAATAGGCATGAAATATGGTTAAACTATGAAAGCGAAAATTAATCAATTTCTTCGTAATCTACATATTCTCCTACGTTTTTATTTGAAGTTGTGCGTTGAGGTGCTTTATCTATAGTCACTTCACCTTCTTTAGGTCGCTCTTTTTTAGGTTGCTGGTATTGCCCAAACTGACCACCAAAACGCTCTTCAGCTTTTTTGGTAACATATTTAATCAACAAAGGCGCAAACAGTCTAGAAAGTATTTTTATGCCATAATAAATTAATAGAATAATTAAAATAACCCTTAAAACGCCTGTTATAGATGCATACTGTAGCATAAATATAATTTTACACAAAAATACAAATCTCACATTTTAAAAACCGAAATAAATACTTAAAAAAAATATAAAATCTATATATTTGATTCAAACTAAACCAAACCCAAGCTGTGTGGCTTGCAAATTCCGTAACAAACTAACCAACAGTGCGTTATGGATTTATGATTCCAAATCAACAAAATCTATAAGATATGACATCTTTAAAAACTTATGTATTTTTAATGGTTTTTGCCTTCACTTTAAATGGATATTCGCAATATACCGAAGTGATTAACTCAAACAGACCTGGTGTTTCACAAAGTGCTTTTTCGGTTGGTACAAACGTTGTTCAATTTGAGGCTGGACCATATATGCTAAACGAAAAACACCAATTATTGGATAGAGAGGACAAAAGTTTTGGAGCAGATTTTGCTGTAAGATACGGATTGTTGTGGCCACAATTGGAATTGAACCTGGAAGGCACGTTTCAATCAACCAAAAGAAGTTATACCAATACAGTTCCCAACGAAGACAGTTTCAGTAATTTTAAAAATCTGACTTTGGGTGCCAAATATTTAGTGTACGACCCTTTTAAAAATTCTGAAGAAGAAAAACCAAACTTATACAGCTGGAAAGCCAACCATAGCTTTAAATGGAAATATTTAATTCCCGCTGTTGCTGTTTATGTAGGAGCCAATTATGACACAGCCGACAACCCATTTACTGCTTCAGGAGTTGAAGGGTTTAGCCCTAAAATCATGGTTTCAACCCAAAACAATTTTTCTGGTGGTTGGGTATTTGTCATGAATTTTATTAAAGATCGTATTGGCACAGACCAATCAGATTTTTCATTTATACTTACCTTAACCAAATCTGTAACCGACCAATTAGCTGTTTTTGCAGAATCTGAAAACATAAGCAGTGATTTTTATGCAGATAACTTAATTCGTTTTGGTGGTGCCTATTTATGGACCAGAAATTTACAGGTTGATGCAGCTGCCACCTTTAACACCAAAGACACACCATCTGTATTTGGAGTCGCCTTGGGAGCTTCCTATCGTTTGGATTTTCATAAAGACAAAGAAGAAGATGATGGCACTTCTGCTGAAGATGAACTTGAAAGAAGGGAAAACAAAGCTCGTGGCGAGAAAAAAAACAAACGTAAAAAAGAAGAAATAGATTTTGATTCAGATAATTAATTTGATGTTTTAACACCTATGATTACACTAAAAGAAGTAAAAAACAAAAAGGAGTTAAAAGCATTTGTAACCTTTCCTTTTCAATTATACAAAAACTCCAAATACTGGGTTCCTCCTATTATTTCAGATGAAGTGGCAACGCTAAGTGCGGATAAAAATCCAGCTTTCTTGCATGCTGATGCCCATTTTTTCCTTGCCTATAAAGACAACAACTTAGTTGGCCGTGTGGCTGCCATTGTAAATTGGACTGAAATCAATGAACAAAATGTAAAAAAAATGCGTTTTGGTTGGTTTGATACCATTGATAATTTGGAGGTCTCCAAAACATTATTGGATAAAGTGGTAGAAATTGGAAAATCCCATCAATTGGAATTTGTTGAAGGTCCCGTCGGTTTTTCAAATTTAGACAAAAATGGAGCTTTAACCTATGGGTTTGATCATATAGGAACCATGGCAACCTGGTACAATCATCCTTATTATATCACACATTTTGAACAGCTAGGCTATTTACCTGAAAAAGAATATATAGAAAGTAAATTTCTTTTTAAAAACATTCCCGTGGAACGCTTTACAAGGGTAAACGAGATTATTACCAAACGTTTTAAACTTAGACCAAGCAAATTTACCAAAACAAAAGAGATTGTTCCACATATAGACAGCATGTTCGATTTGTTCAATAAATCCTATTCCAAACTCTCTACTTTTGTTCCTGTTTCTGATGCACAAAGGGATTATTTCAAACAGAAATTTATCAATTTTATCAATCCGGAATACATTAAATTTGTTTTTGATGAAAACGACAATATGGTCGCATTTTCCATAGTGTTGCCATCCTTTTCAGAAGCCTTGCAGGAAGTAAATGGCAAACTGTTTCCTTTTGGTTTTTTAAAATTGTTAAAAGCCAAAAAGAACAGCAAAACCGTATTGTTTTACCTAATTGGTGTTGAGCCACATTACCAAAACAAAGGTGTTACTGCCATAATTTTTAAAGAATTTTATGAGACTTTAAAAAAGAATCGCATAGAGACTTGTATCCGGTTGCCAGAGTTAGCCAATAATTTGGCATCGCAACAAATATGGAAGGATTTTGATTGTGAAATTATTAAGAGACGAAAAACCTTTAAAAAGGAGTTGTAGTCTTGAAATCGATTTTTTAAATTTTATTATGAAAAACCTAAAACTCATCTGTTTACTTATCTTATTAGGTGTTTATACATCATGTAGTAACGATGATGATGACAATGACATTTTAATTGGAACATATACAGAAACTTCACCTGTTAATGGTCGTACTCAATTAAGATTTGAATTAGGCAAGATCGTTATTAAATCTGAACCTGGACATGTAAGTCAGACTAAGTTTTTTTATGAATTGAAAGACAATACCATAAAACTTACGCCAATAAGTAATAGTATGTATTCTAGTGAACTTGAATTTTATATTATTGATGAATCAAAATTTGAAATTCAAAATCTTCATGCCCATATTCCAGAAGCACCAACATCCTATATGACATTTGAAAAGTAACATATGTGCTTATAGTATTATGAAAACATATTCAATAAAAAAATCCGATAGCAAAAACACTATCGGATTTTATATATAAACAGTTAGATATTCTATTTGTCCATGGCAGCAGCTACAGAAGCAGACAGCCTTTTATAGGTACCATTTTCCAAACGTTCCCTAATGCCATCAAAAGCATCCAAGGTTTCGTTTACGTCTTCCAAGGTATGAGTTGCAGTAGGAATTAAACGCAGTAAAATCAATCCTTTTGGTATTACAGGATATACTACAATAGAACAGAAAATACCATAATTTTCTCTTAAATCCCTTACCAAAGCCATAGCTTCAGGAATGCTTCCTTTTAAGTAAACAGGTGTTACGCAACTTTGTGTGGTCCCAATATCAAAACCTCTTTTCTTTAAACCAGATTGAAGTGCATTGGTGTTTTCCCAAAGTTTATTTTTAAGTTCTGGCATGGTTTTAAGCATTTCCAAACGCTTTAAAGCTCCTACTACCAATTGCATTTGCAAGGATTTTGCAAACATTTGCGAACGCAAGTTATATTTTAAAAAGTCAATAATTTCTTTATCGGCAGCAATAAAAGCTCCTGTACTTGCCAAGGATTTTGCAAAAGTGGCAAAGTATACATCAATACCATCTTGAACGCCTTGTTCCTCACCTGCTCCAGCGCCTGTTTTACCTAGGGTTCCAAAACCATGGGCATCGTCCACTAAAAACCTGAAGTTGAATTTCTTTTTAAGTTCAACTATTTCTTTTAAGCGTCCTTGCTCACCACGCATCCCAAACACACCTTCGGAAATCACTAAAATCCCACCACCAGTTTGTTCAGCCATTTTAGTGGCTCTTTCAAGGTTTTTTTCTAAACTTTCAATATCGTTGTGCTTATAGGTAAAGCGTTTTCCCATATGCAAACGCACACCATCTATAATGCAGGCATGAGCATCTACATCGTAAACAATTATATCGTCTTTTGCAACCAAGGCATCAATAGTGGAAACCATTCCTTGGTAACCAAAATTTAATAAATAGGCTGCTTCCTTGTTTACAAAAGCTGCCAATTCATTTTGTAATTTTTCATGTAAATCTGTATGTCCAGACATCATTCTAGCTCCCATTGGATAGGCAGAACCATAAGCTACAGCAGCTTCTGCATCTGTTTTTCGAACTTCAGGATGATTTGCTAAACCTAAGTAATCATTGATGCTCCAAGTAATGACATCTTTTCCTTGAAACTTCATTCTGTTTGAGATTTGACCTTCCAGTTTAGGAAACACAAAGTAGCCTTCTGCTTGTGATGCCCATTTTCCAAGTGGTCCTTTATCTCTATAAATTTTATCGAATAAGTCTTTCATATAAGCTATTAATCATGATTTAATGGCGCAAAATTAGATATTTAAATGCTTAATACATAATCTTTTTTCACACTATTATTAACAAAAACATGTTACTTAATTCAGTAACATGCTTTAAATGGTAGTTATTTAATATATTGTATACTTTGAGCTGTTTCTTCCTGCTCATGTTGACTATCAAAAAAGCCTTGTTCATTCATCCAGGAATCGCTGTATATTTTACTCATATAACGTGAGCCATGGTCAGGAAATACAACCACAACATTGGAGTTCTCATTAAATGTGCCTTCTTCGTTTAGCTGTTTTAGAGCTTGCATGGCTGCTCCTGAAGTATAACCTACAAACAAACCTTCGGTTTTGGCTATCTCTCTGGCTGTATGGGCACTTTCTTCGTCTGTAACTTTTATGAATTGATCTATAATATCAAAATCTGTAGCAGTAGGAATTAGATTTTTTCCCAGACCTTCAATTCTGTAAGGATAAATCTCTTTTTCATCAAACTCATGGGTTTCATGATATTTTTTTATGACAGATCCATAAGCATCCACACCAATAACCTGAACATCTTTATTTTGTTCTTTTAAGTATTTTGCAATGCCGGAAATTGTTCCTCCTGTTCCACTACAAGCTACCAAATGGGTAATTTTACCTTCAGTTTGGTTCCAGATCTCTGGTCCTGTAGTATGGTAATGGGCATCTATATTCAATTCATTGAAATATTGATTGATGTAAACAGAACCTTCTGTTTCCCTATGTAAGCGTTTGGCAACCTCGTAATACGATCTTGGATCGTCTGCAGAGACATGAGCTGGGCACACATATACTTGGGCTCCCATGGTTTTAAGCATGTCTATCTTATCTGCCGAAGATTTAGAACTTACGGCAAGAATACATTTATATCCTTTAATGACGCTAACCATAGCGATACTGAAACCAGTGTTTCCGGAAGTTGTTTCAATAATGGTGTCTCCAGGTTTTAAAATCCCTTTTCTTTCTGCTTCTTCAATGATATAAAGAGCTATCCTGTCTTTTGAAGAGTGTCCTGGATTGAAAGATTCTATTTTAGCAAAATAGTTTCCTTTTAAAGAAGAGGTGATTTTATTTAGTTTAATTAGAGGCGTGTTGCCTACCAATTCTAAAACATTATTAAAAACTTGTTTATTTTTTTTCATACATGTTATTTTTTGGCAACTAAATATTAAAGCAACCTAAAACCTTGCAAAAATACATATTTTTTTTAACTAACAAGTAATTCCTTCCAAATCCAATATAAAAGCGTATTCCAAAGCGACCTCCTTTAAGCTTTCAAATCGTCCAGATGCGCCTCCATGACCCGTATCCATATCTGTATACAGCAATAACCTGTTAGAGTCGGTTTTCAGGTCACGTAATTTTGCAACCCATTTGGCAGGCTCCCAATATTGCACTTGGGAATCGTGAAGTCCCGTAGTTACCAATAAATGAGGATAATCCTGCGCTTTCACATTATCATAAGGGGAATAAGATTTCATATACTCGTAATAAGCTTTATCGTTTGGATTTCCCCATTCATCATATTCTCCAGTAGTTAAAGGAATGGTATCGTCCAACATGGTTGTAACCACATCCACAAAAGGCACTACAGCCAACACACCATTATAGAGTTCAGGATTCAAATTGATAATAACTCCCATTAAAAGACCTCCAGCCGAACCACCATAAGCATATAAATGTTTTTCTGAAGTATAATTGTTTGCAATTAGATACTTTGAACAATCTATATAATCGTAATAGGTGTTCATTTTGGACAATAATTTTCCGTTTTCATACCAATCGCGACCCAGATATTCCCCTCCTCTAACATGTGCTATGGCATAGATAAAACCTCTATCCAACAAACTTAGCCTAACGGTTGAAAAATATGGATCTATGGTTGACCCATAAGACCCATAAGCATATAACATGAGTGGATTGCCCGACTCTTGTTTTAAATCTTTTCTGTAAACCAAAGATACAGGTACCTTTACACCGTCTCTTGCAGTCACCCAAATTCTTTCTGAAGCGTAATTTTCTTTCTTAAAATTTTTATCCAAAACCTCTTGTTCTTTTTTCAGTTCCTTGGTTTTGGTTTTAAAATGATAATCTATAACCGAACTTGGTGTTGTTAGGGAATTATAGGTATATCTTAAAAACTCACTATCAAAATCTGGGTTGTTGCCCGTGTAAGCTGTATATGTTTCGCTTTCAAAAGGTAGATAGTAATCTTCTTTTCCATCCCAACTCATGATTCGAAGTTTATTTAAACCTTGTTCCCGTTCACTTACAACCAAATAGTCTTTAAAAATTTCTATATCCTCCAAAAGTACGTCTTTCCTATGTGGCAGTAAGTCTTGCCAATTACTACTTTCTGTATGAGTCTCGGTTGTTTTTTTAAGTTCAAAATTTACTGCACCATCCTTGTTTGTAAGCACATAAAAATGGTTTTCGTAATGTGCAATGGAGTACTCTACACCTCTTTCCCTTTTGCTAAATATTTTAAAGGCTTCGTTTGGTGTATCGGCATTTAAAATCCGGTACTCGGAGGTTAAGGTGCTTGAAGACCCAATCACTATATATTTTCTGGATTTGGTTTTATATACAAAGGTGTTAAAAGTCTCGTCTTCCTCATGATATACTTCCACATCTTCAGTTACTTTAGTATGCAATTTGTGTTTACAAATACTGTTGGAACGAAGCGTTACCTTATCTTTACGGGAATAAAAAAGGGTTTGGTTGTCGTTGGCCCAAGTTACACTTCCTGTGGTATTTTTAATTTTTTCAGGATAGATTTCACCAGTAATTAGGTTTTTAACCTGAATAATGTATTGCCTCCTGCTAACTGTGTCTGTTGAAAAAGCTGCCAAGCTGTTATCTGGACTAATGGAGATACTGCCCAATTTAAAATAAGCATGGTTTTTGGCCATTTCATTGCAGTCAAACAACAATTCTTCAGGAGCCTCCAAGGTTTCCTTTTTTCTGGAATAAATAGGGTAATCCTTCCCTTTTTCGAATCTAGTTATATACCAATATCCATTAAACTTATAAGGAACGGACTGGTCGTCTTCTTTGATTCTGGCTTTCATTTCTTCAAACAACTTTTCCTGAAACGCTTCTGTGTGTTTCATCATCTGTTTGGTATACTTGTTTTCGGCGTGCAAATAATCCAATACTTCTTGGTTTTCCCTATCATTTAACCAATAGTAATTGTCTATTCTAACATCGTCATGCGCAACAAGGGTCTTAGGAATTTTTTTTGCCTTTGGAGGGAATATTTTGTTTTTCAAAAGTGAAAAATTTTTAACTGAATTATAAGTGCCAAAAATATGAAAATTAAATAGCTTTGTAATTAAATTAATAAAATATAAAATTATGTTTGGAGATCTCATGGGAATGATGGGAAAACTTAAGGAAACCCAAAAAAAAGTAGAAGAAACCAAAAAACGATTGGATACGGTTTTAATTGATGAAAGCAGTAGCGACAAAAAATTAACAGTCACTTTAACAGCCAACAGAACCATTAAATCCATTAAAGTGGATGAAAGTTTGTTGCAGGACAAGGAAGAGTTGGAAGACTACCTGATACTTACACTAAACAAAGCCATTGAAAGAGCTACGCAAGTAAACGAATCTGAAATAGCTGCAGTGGCAAAAGATGGCATGCCAAATATTCCGGGAATGGATATGTTTAAGTAAAAGGGCTTTTGGTTCAAACTCAAAGAATTTTTAACTAACAATTTGAGGGCAATAAAAGTCATACTTTTTTATAAAATCCTTATTTTTAAGAATTAATTTTAATTTTTAACGCTATGTTCGAATTATTTCAAAGTGAAAACAACCAAAAGTATTATTTTAACCTAAAAGCCAAAAACGGTCAAGTTATCCTGTCCAGTCAGGGTTATTCCGATAAATCTGGTGCAAAAAACGGTATAGAATCTGTTAAAACCAATTGTGGCGACGACGCGAAGTTTGAAAGAAAAACAGCTTCCAACGGAAAATTCCATTTTAATATAAAAGCTGGAAACGGACAAATTATAGGAAGCAGCCAAATGTACGCTTCAGAATCTGGAATGGAAAATGGCATAGAATCGGTTAAAACCAATGCGCCAAATGCTGGAATTGAAGATAAAACAGCTTAAAAAAAGATATTTTTTCACATGCAACAAAAAAGCATCAGAATTCTGATGCTTTTTTGTTGATTATCTATCTATAACCAAACTTTAATTTAATACCATATTTTTCTTCAATTATAGGTTTCTTTTTATCTGTTTCATAAGAACAAATCCCAAATTTTGAACGATCTGCATTTACTTTTTTAAAATCTGTACAATGCTTACCAAACGAAAAATTAAATTGATAATTCGAGAGTTTTGTTCGTGTTTTACCACTTTCTTGATATAAAACCGAAACTCTACCATTCTGAAAAGCGTAAATTATTGCAAACTCTCTGGGATGTAATGCTCCAGATTTTATGGCAGTTACTAATTTTTCTTCGGTCAACTCGTTAATTGGATAATCGTAATGTAGAAGTGTTGCAGTTATCTTGGCATTATCCAATTCACAATCGTTTATTTTGGGAGCATCATTAGAATTATCAATACCTATTAGATTTTCACCAGGATATTCATTTTTATCTACACTTTCCTTTATTTTAAAGAAGTTTGAATAAACTATCCCTTTATAGGTTTTACTACTTTTGCTTTCTTGTTCTTTTTGGTAATTTCTATGAAAGGTCTTCGATTTACCAATACTAATATTTGATTGGTATTCTGCATATAGATCATTAAATTCTTTCTCCAATTTCAGCCAATCAGAAATATTTAATAGTTCCTTGAAAATAGTGATTTCTTTAAGGCATTTTATTTTTACGCCATGCTTAAATGCTTCACGCATCCAATTAATTGCTTTGGATTTGTTTTTGTTTATTAAAGAAATTTCTGCTGCAATAACATAATCCTTTGCAAATGCTGGCTTATAATAAGTAAGCAGGTCGTTTAATAGGGTTTCAGCATTTTGAAAATTTTCTTGTACTATAAGTTCTTCGACTTGAATAAATTCTTGATGGTACAACAAGAAATCTTTTTCAATAATATTATCCTGAAACAACAAAAAAGTCAAAAGCAATATTAAATTCTGAATCATCAACCTTTAAATTAAACACTTATAACTTCAAACCTCTCAAAACACTTAAAAACCTGTCATGCATAGCATCTGTATAATCCAAATGTGTTACAATTCGCAACTTTCCTTGTCCCATACCACTTAATCGAATATTATTGGCCTCAAGCAAACGCAAAAATTTAGTTTCGTCTGTTTTTTGCCGTAATTCAAAAATAATGATGTTGGTTTCAACGGGTTCTACTTTTTTAATAAAAGTCAAACCATTTAAAACCTCGCCTATTTCTTTGGCTTTGTTATGGTCATCAACCAATCTGTGGATATTATTGTCCAAAGCATACAAACCTGCAGCAGCCAAATAACCCACTTGCCTCATGCCTCCACCAAGGATTTTTCTTATTCTAATGGCATGTTGCATAAGGGCTTCATCTCCAATTAACACAGAGCCTATGGGACACCCCAATCCTTTACTTAAGCATACAGAAATGGTATCGAACAATTTCCCGTAATCTGTAGCTGTTTCTGGTTTGGAAACCAAGGCATTCCATATTCTTGCACCATCTAAATGATACCCTAAATTATTTGTATCGCAAACCGATTTTATCTTTTTCAACTCCTCGAAATCCCAACAAGACCCTCCTCCTCTGTTGGCCGTGTTTTCAACTTCTACCAATGCTGTTAAGGGACTGTGGTAAAAGTCTGGTGGATTTAGGGCTTCAACAACCTGTTCTGCCGTAAACATGCCTCTATGTCCTTGAAGAAGCTTGCAGGAAACACCACTGTTAAAAGATGCGCCTCCACCTTCATAATTATAAATATGAGCGTCTTTATCACAAATAACTTGATCTCCTGGATTGGTATGCAGTTTTATGGCTGTTTGGTTTGCCATGGTTCCAGTAGGAAAAAACAAGGCCTTGGGCTTACCGAACATTTTGGCAAGGCGCTCTTCAAGCACATTTACCGTTGGGTCTTCTTTATACACATCGTCACCAACCTTGGCTTGCATCATAGCTTCCAACATGTCTTTTGTTGGCTTGGTAACCGTATCACTTCTTAAATCTATAGTCATAAAAAAAATTAAAGTATAAAACTATAAAATTAAATCAAGTTATATTTTATCTGCCAGTTTTTAATTTTATTTTTGTGGAAACAAAATTTAACTATGATTACTTCCGATCAAATTAAAGATCTAAACAAACGTCTAAGTGCGCTTAGACAATATCTTTGACATAGATGCCAAACTTATAGAAATCCAGAACGAAGAAGAACAAACATTTTCCCCTACGTTTTGGAACGATTCCACAGCTGCTGAAATTGTGATGAAATCCCTTAGAACCAAAAAAAAATGGGTTGAAGATTTCAATAAAGCCAAATCCCAAGTTGAAGAACTTGAAATCATTTACGAATTTTTTAAAGAAGGCGAATCCACACAGGAAGATTTAGACACCTGCTTTGAGAAAGCTACTGAATTGATTGAGGATTTGGAGTTTAAAAACATGCTTTCTGAAGAAGGAGACAGTTTAAGTGCTGTCCTGCAAATTACGGCTGGAGCTGGCGGAACCGAAAGCTGCGACTGGGCAAGTATGCTTATGCGCATGTATTTAATGTATGCCGAAAAAAGTGGTTTTAAAGTTAAAGAGCTCAACTATCAAGAAGGAGATGTTGCTGGCATTAAAACGGTTACCTTGGAAATAGAAGGCGACTATGCCTTTGGTTGGCTTAAAGGAGAAAACGGCGTTCATAGATTGGTGCGCATTTCCCCTTTTGATAGCAATGCCAAAAGACATACCAGTTTTGCTTCAGTGTATGTATATCCTTTGGTGGACGATACCATTGAAATTGAGATCAATCCGGCAGATATTGAAATTACCACAGCACGTTCCAGTGGAGCTGGTGGACAAAACGTGAATAAAGTGGAAACCAAAGTACAGTTAACCCACAAACCTACTGGGATTCAAATTTCCTGTTCTGAAACCCGTTCGCAACACGATAACAGAGCACGTGCCTTACAAATGTTGAAATCTCAACTATACGAAATTGAGCTCAGCAAACAAATGGCACAACGTGAAGACATTGAATCTGAAAAAATGAAAATTGAATGGGGAAGCCAAATAAGAAACTATGTCATGCACCCTTATAAATTGGTCAAAGATGTACGTTCTGGACACGAAACTGGTAATGTAGATGCTGTTATGGATGGACATATAGAGCCTTTTTTAAAAGCCTACTTGATGATGATGGGACAAAAAACCGAAGAAAAAACCTTATAACTATGATTAAAATTTATCACAATCCCAGATGCAGCAAATCCAGAAATGGATTGGAAATTATTAAAGAATCTGGTAAAAACTTTGAGATTATTGCTTATTTGGAAAACACTCCAACAAAAGAAGAACTAAAACAGCTTATAAATCTTTTAAATATTCCAGCCGAAGATTTAATTAGAAAAAATGAAGCTGCTTGGAAAGAAAACTTTAAAGGCAAAAATTTAACCCAAGAGCAACTTATTGAAGCCATGGTTTCATTTCCAAAACTTATAGAAAGACCCATTGTAATAAATGGCTCCAAAGCTGTAATAGGTAGACCTCCTGAAAAAATTTTAGAAATTATTTAAAGTCATTAAAGCTTCAAACACCTTGGTTTTTGAAGCTTTTTTTATTTAACAAACTTTTAACCAAACACCACTAAACCAAATTCTATTTTTGCAGTCTTACATTGCAAAAACACAATCATGAACAAAATTTTATTTTCCTTTCTTTTTACATTTTTATCATTTGCGACCATGCAAGCCCAAAAAGATGTTACCATTACAGGTAAAGTCATTGACAAAACTACAGGTCAACCCTTGGAATATGCAACAGTTGCTTTTTTTAGCAAAGCTGAAAACAGAATTGTTACTGGAGGCATTACCAATGAAGCTGGAAATTTCAGCATTCCTGTACCAAGTGGCACTTATGATATCTCCATTGAATTTATTTCATTTAAAAAACAAACCATTCCAGACCAAAAGCTTTCAACCGATAAAAACTTAGGGACTTTAAATTTGGAGGCAGATACCGAAGCCTTGGATGAAATTGAAATCATTGCAGAAAAAACAACTGTTGAAATAAAACTTGATAAAAAAATATATAATGTTGGAAAGGATTTAACAGTTCGTGGTGGAACCGTTAGTGATGTTTTAGACAACGTGCCTTCTGTTTCAGTAGATGTGGAAGGTAATGTGGCCTTAAGAGGTAATGAAAACGTAAGGATTTTAATAAATGGAAAACCTTCTGGTTTGGTTGGCATCAATTCCACAGACGCTTTACGTCAGTTACCTGCAGAGTCCATAGAACGTGTTGAAGTTATTACCTCTCCTTCTGCCAGATATGATGCCGAAGGAACGGCTGGAATTTTAAATATTATTTTACGTCGAAGCAAACTGCAAGGTTTAAATGGTGCTATAACCACCAATGTAGGTTGGCCAAAATCTGCTGGAATTTCAGGAAATATCAATTACAGAACGGGAGATTTAAACATATTTAACACTACCAGTTACGATTACAGGGAAGTACCAGGAAACTCTTCATCTTACACTCAATTTTTCAATAAAGAATTTGATGATAATGGCAATTTAATAGTAGATAATTTAGATACTTATTCAGATGAAACAAATGATTACGACCGTGTTAGAAAAGGTTTGAGCACCAACTTTGGTGTGGAATGGTATATTACGGATTCGGCCTCATTAACTGGTGCCGTTTCTTACAGAAATGGTGACAATGAAAGCAACACCACCAATACATTAATTTACTTGGATGAAAATCAACAGTTTGAATCTCAAAGCAATCGTTTCGATCCAGAAGAGGAAACAGACAACGTTCTTCAGTATTCCGTAAACTTTACTAAGAATTTTGACGATGGTGGCCATAAATTAACCATGGATTTTCAATATGAAGATAATTCGGAAGATGAATTTTCTAAAGTATTACAAGAAGGAATAAATACAGAAAAAGTTGCTACACTTGAAGACCAAAGCCGCATTTTACTTCAAGCTGACTATGTTTTACCTATTGGAGAAAAAAGCCAGTTTGAGTTAGGATATCGTGGTAATTTTAACGACCAAGATACAGATTATACTGTAGAGTTTTTAAATGAAACCACCAATGAGTTTGAGTTAAGCACAGGACTTTCCAACTTTTTAAACTATCGTGAATATGTAAATTCAGCGTATTCACAATTTGGTAGTAAAGTAGGAAGTAAATTTTCTTATTTATTGGGACTTCGTTTGGAAAGCACACGTATTACTGTAGATCAACCTACAAGTGGGGATTACAGTAAAAACGACTATACTGGTTTATTCCCTACAGTAAACTTAAGCTATGAGTTAAGTGAAAATGAAAATGTAACTTTAGGTTATAGCAGACGTATTCAAAGACCAAGATCTTGGTTTATCAATCCATTCCCTTCTAGATCCAGTGTAACCAGTATTTTTAGAGGAAATCCAGAGCTGGCTCCAAGTTATTCAGGATTATTTGATTTGGGTTATTATAAAAAATTTGGTAAAGTCTCTTTAAATACTTCGGCTTATTACCAACATACAACAGATGCCTTTAGTTTTATAAGTTTTGATACTGGGGAAACAGTGGATGTAAATGGCCAAACATTTTCTGTAATTGAGCGTACACCAATTAACTTGGCCGAAGAAGACAGATACGGATTTGAATTTACGCTTACCTATAACCCTATACGTAAATGGAATATCAATGCCAACTTCAATATATTTAGACAATCCATCACAGGTACAGACCCAAACGGCTTGTCTCTTGACAACGATAATACCAGCTGGTTTGCCAGATTAAATAATAAATATACCCTTCCAGGAAAAATAGAATGGCAAACAAGTTTAAACTATAGAGGACCATCAGAAGATGCCCAAAACAAAAGAGAAGGTGTATTTTCTGCAAACATGGCTTTTAGTAGAGATATTTTCAACGAGAATGCTTCTATAGCACTTAACGTAAGCGATTTATTGAATAGTAGAAAACGTACTATGGACACTACAACTCCTACATATACGGGAACTTCAGAGTTTCAATGGAGAGAACGTAGTATCAATCTATCCTTTACCTACAGATTCAATCAACAAAAGAAACGTCAACAACGTAATGGTTATGGTGGAGACGATATGGATTTTGAAGGTTAAGATCTTCAAAATGCAACCCATAAAAAAAGGAAGCCAATTGGCTTCCTTTTTATTTATATGTTAAAAACAAAATTAATTTAATTCACGTTTTGCTTTTTTCTCTTCTTTAATTTCTTTCATACGCTCAATGAATGCGCCACCAATCCAATAAGGGATTACAAACGTTAATAAAAATATCATTAACCAAAAACCAATTGTTAATATGGTTAAAAATGCTATAAATCCTAAGTATTGGTCAAATTCGAACATGATGAAAATTTCTTTTTTAAATTAACTATCGCAAAGATACATGAAAAGGTTTTTTTACACAACAGTAAAATTAAGATTTATTAACATCTTTATTAAGTGTTTTATTAAGAGACATGTTTTTTATACACATATTCTATAACAAAACAACATAATATAATAGATAGGATTACAATAACACCCACAAAATTAGAAGTGTATTGCTGAATCAATAAGGTTATAAAAGCAATTGCACACATTAAAAAACCAAACAATGAAATGATTCTTTTTCCACTAATTTGTTTGGAAAGCTTAAATGCCACATAATTCACTATGGCAAAAATCAATAAAAACCCTGCACTTCCAGCAGTTGATATGCTTTCAAGCTCTAAGGTGTTTGCTATTAACAAGGTTAAAACTGCAGTAATTAACAATCCAATGGGTTTGTTCCACAATGTACTTGTTAAATGGTGAGGTAGTTCATCGTCTTGAGCCACTCCAAAACTTACCCTACTTCCACCATAAAGCGAAGCATTTATGGCAGAGAAAGTTGAAATTAATGCTGCTATGGTCATAATAGTAAACCCAACTTGTCCAAGCATGGGTTTCGCTGCTTCAGCCAAAACATAATCTTCAGCCTTTGCAATGGTTTTAAAAGGCAACGAACCTACTGTTACAATAGCGATAATGACATATAAAAATACCACAAACCATACCGAATAGTTATAGGCTTTAGAAACATTCTTTTCTGGATTTACTATATCTGGCGCTGCATTTGCAATTAATTCAAACCCTTCATAAGCCACAAAAATAACCATGCCTCCAGTTAAAAGCAGCAACGGACTTTCCCAATTGGATATAGCAAGTTGCTCCAAATTTGGGTTTCCAAACAAACCGTAAACGCCAATTCCTACAAATGCCAACAAAATAATAAGCTTAACAATAACAGCAAATGATTCAATTTTACTAACTAAAGATATACTGTAATAATTAATAACAGTTGCCAAAACAATAATTGCACTTAAATAAATATGGGAGTCCATTGAGGTTTTACCTGTAAGCTGATATAGATTGGGAGCATAAGACCCAAAAGCAGATGCATATAGCGATAACATTACTATATAACTTACCCATAACAAATTGTTAATGGTGCCACTGAACACCGTTTTTCCAAAACCTTGATTTATAAATTTAACTGTCCCTCCTCTATCGGGAAAAGCCAATGATAATTTGGAATAACTGTAAGCAGTGAGACTGGCAATAATTCCTGCAAAAAAGAAAGCTATTGGTGTTCCTCCTTGAGCTAATGACACTGCCAAACCCAAAACAGCAAAAATACCTCCACCAACCATTCCTCCAATGCCAATGGAAATGGCTTCGCGTAAACTTATTTTATCAGTGTCTTTGGATTGTATAGGCATGTTTTATTCTATTTATTACATAAAATTAGTTTTTTTAACTCAAGATGAACATCCTAATTGAATATTTTCTTACAAATAACTCTTTAACTCTTAACTAATTTAGTCATAAAATCGTAATTTTGTGGGACATTTAATTTTATTACAATCATGAATTTTAGAATAGAAAAAGATACCATGGGCGAAGTAAAAGTGCCTGCTGACAAACTTTGGGGAGCTCAAACAGAGCGCTCTAGAAATAATTTTAAAATTGGAGCTCCAGCTTCCATGCCATTAGAAATAGTATATGGGTTTGCGTATTTAAAAAAAGCTGCTGCATATACCAATTGCGACTTAGGGGTTCTTTCTGAAGACAAGCGCGATTTAATCGCTCAAGTTTGTGATGAAATCCTGGAAGGTAAACACGACGACCAATTTCCTTTGGTTATCTGGCAAACGGGATCTGGCACACAGAGTAACATGAACGTTAACGAAGTGATAGCAAATAGAGCACATCAACTTGCAGGAAAAGTTATTGGTGAAGGAGACAAAACCATTCAACCAAACGACGATGTAAATAAATCACAATCATCTAACGATACCTTTCCTACTGGCATGCACATTGCAGCCTATAAAAAAATTGTAGAACACACCATTCATGGTGTCATCCAATTAAGAAACACATTCCATACCAAGTCCATTGAATTTAAAAATGTGGTGAAAATAGGTAGAACCCATTTAATGGATGCGACACCTTTAACGTTGGGACAAGAGTTTTCCGGATATGTGTCACAGTTGGATCATGGCTTAAAAGCCCTACAAAACACCTTGCCACACCTGTCTGAACTGGCATTGGGAGGAACAGCAGTTGGTACGGGTTTAAACACGCCAGAAGGTTATGCTGAATTGGTAGCAGAATATATCGCAAAATTCACCAACTTACCTTTTGTTACAGCCGAAAATAAATTTGAAGCTTTGGCTGCTCACGATGCATTGGTAGAAACACATGGAGCCTTAAAACAATTGGCTGTTTCTTTAAATAAAATTGCCAACGATATTAGAATGATGGCTTCTGGACCTCGCTCTGGAATTGGTGAAATTATAATTCCGGCAAACGAACCTGGAAGTTCTATCATGCCAGGTAAAGTTAATCCAACTCAATGTGAGGCCTTAACCATGGTTTGTGCCCAAGTTATGGGTAATGATGTTGCAGTGACAATAGGTGGCACTCAAGGTCACTATGAATTAAATGTATTTAAACCTATGATGGCTGCAAATGTGCTGCAATCTGCTCAGCTTTTAGGTGATGCCTGCGTGAGTTTTAACGAACATTGTGCCATTGGTATCGAACCAAATCACGAAGTTATCAAACAACTGTTAAACAATTCGTTAATGCTAGTAACAGCTTTAAACACCAAAATAGGTTATTACAAAGCTGCTGAAATTGCAAATACAGCACATAAAAATGGCACCACTTTAAAGGAAGAAGCTATTAATTTAGGTTATGTTACTGCTGAGGAATATGATGCTTGGGTAAGACCTGAAGATATGGTTGGTAGTATAAAATAAACTCTAAATAAAATAAAATCAGTATATTAGCACCAACATAACCAACCAAGAATATGAAAAAAATATTACTTACTTTCCTTAGTTTTAATGCAATAATTTTTGCAGGATTTAGTCAAGAGGAAGGCTTTGCAATCCATACTGTTGGACCAACAGGTTCTAATCCGTATGTCATTGACTCCGGACATTTAAACCCAGGAGCCTATCCAGATTTAGCAGTAGGCACACAATCGGGAAATACTGTAGAAATTTATATCAATAATGAAGATGGAACTTTTGCAGCACCAATCATAAAAAATTTAAGTCTGGTAAGTGGTGTTCATATTGCAGATATTGATGGAATAAATGGTAATGATGTTTTGGCATCATCAAGTGGTGGGAGTAAATTAGTTTGGTATGCCAACAATGGAGATGGTACTTTTGCAGACGAAGCAATCATTTCAAGCTCCTTGGATACTCCTGGAACCATTGTTACAGGTTATATAGATTCTGATGCTACACTGGACATCGTATTATCTGTATATGGAGCCAGTGGAGATACAGACAGGGTCATTTGGTTTGCTAACGATGGTTTACCTTGGACAGAACAAGATGTTGTTCCAGCCACTGCAGGTTTAGGCTGTGGAAATATTGACATTGCAGATGTAGATGGAGATACCGATTTAGATATTGTGGTTGCCAATACAGATGCTGGTACTGTTGAATTGTATTACAACAATTACAATCCATTAACAGATAATAACCCTGTTAGTTTTACAGAATCTGCAGGTGGAGATATCTCTACTGGAAACACGTATTTGTTTGGTCTGGATTTTGGTGATGTAAATGATGATTCTTTTATGGACATTGTTAAAGTTGATTTATCTGGTCATGAAATTGCTTATTATCAAAACGATGGAGCCGGGAATTTTACTGAAGTACCAGTAAGTTCTCATCAATATCCATCAATTGCTTTTGTTACAGATTTAAACAACGATGGATATAATGATATAGTTGCAGCAGATGGCCTCAATCAAAATGACGATATGTTTTGGTTTGAAAGCGATGCCTTTGGTGGTTTAGGAGCTGAAACTATAATAACAAACAACACTTTACATAACCAAGTGTATAACTTTACCATAAACGATTTTGACAATGATGGTGACATAGATTTTGCTACATTAGGTTATCAAGATGGTACTTTAAAATGGATTGAAAATAATTTAAATTTAATTGGCACTCAAGAGTTCAAATTAAATACTGTAAGTATCTACCCTAACCCTACTTCCAATAGAATTTATTTTAAAGGTTTAACATCAAATACAGAAAGGGTTTCTGTATATGATATTTTAGGAAAGAAAATCTTAAGTAAAACAGTAAACACCAATAAAGGGTTAGATGTTTCCAAACTTCAAAACGGCATCTACATCTTAAAATTGGATCAATTGAATACAAGCTATAAGTTTGTGAAAAAATAGACTTTTTTCAACTAAACCATGAAACGCTATCATCTTTTCTTGATAGCGTTTTTTTTTTATCAGTAAAAAATTACGGAACTTTGAAAAAAACATAACATTTTGTCACTATTAATTAAAAACATCAAAGAACTTCTTCAAGTTAGGGAGTCACATATTTCAGTAGTAAAAGGAAAAGACATGCGTGTGCTTCCCAGTATTAAAAATGCCTACTTGCTTATTGAACACGATACAATTGTAGATTATGGCTCCATGGATGATATTCAAAACTTAGAAGCCGATAAAATAATTGATGCTTCAGGAAAAATAGTACTTCCTACCTGGTGCGATTCTCACACACATATAGTATATGCTGGCAACAGGGAACAGGAATTTGTTGATAGAAT
Organism: Xanthomarina gelatinilytica; assembly: GCF_000348685.1. Taxonomy (GTDB): domain Bacteria; phylum Bacteroidota; class Bacteroidia; order Flavobacteriales; family Flavobacteriaceae; genus Xanthomarina; species Xanthomarina gelatinilytica. Next base: position 67,009 of record NZ_ANLA01000020.1, read on the forward strand.
CAACGGATTGAGTTATGAAGACATTGCCAATCGTGGTGGAGGCATTTTAAATTCTGCCGAAAAACTTCAAAACACCACTGAGGAAGACTTATATCAACAATCGGCCAAACGCTTAAAAAATGTCATCAAGTTAGGTACTGGAGCCATTGAGATAAAATCCGGTTACGGGTTGACCCTTGAAGCTGAACTAAAAATGCTTCGTGTTATAAAAAGATTGAAAAAGGAATTCCCAGTAAAAGTAAGGGCTACTTTATTAGCAGCTCATGCTGTACCTAAGGCCTATAAAAACAACAAAACAGCTTTTGTGGATTTGGTTGTGAATAAAATGATCCCAGAAGTAGCCAACGAAAAACTAGCAAACTACATAGATGTGTTTTGTGAGAAAGGATATTTTGACCTGGAAGATACAGAGCGTATTTTAAAGACAGGAAGAGAACATGGCTTGATTCCTAAAATACATGTCAACCAGTTTAATGCCTTTGGTGGTGTAGGAATGGGTGTTAAATATCAGGCGCTTTCCGTAGATCACTTAGAGCAAATGGACCAAGAAGATATTGAAGTACTTAAAAACAGTGATACCATGCCAGTGGCCTTACCATCCTGCTCCTACTTTTTAAGCATTCCTTATACACCTGGCAGACAACTTATTGATGCTGGACTACCATTGGCTTTGGCAACAGATTACAATCCTGGTTCCACACCAAGTGGCAATATGAACTTTGTAGTTAGTACAGCTTGTATTAAAATGAAAATGACACCAGAAGAAGCCATAAATGCTGCTACCATTAATGGTGCTTATGCCATGGGAATAAGTAATATGTATGGTAGCATTACCAAAGGGAAAAAAGCCAACCTAATAATTACCAAAGAAATACCAAGCTATGCCTTTATGCCTTATGCCTTTGGCGAGAACCATATTGAGCAGGTAATTATTAATGGTTTAATTTATTAAAATACCCTTAATTGATATAAAAAAACCCGAAAGCTTAAACTTTCGGGTTTTTGTCATTATTAGTTCTATGGATATTAACTAATGATAACTACTTGTTATTTTAAAGTGAATTCTGAAGTTGACACCAAGTCCTTTTCATTGAAAACGTTAACGGTATAACGGCCTTTTTCAAAACCATCAGCATTTGGAGTCACAAATTCACAAATATTTAAGTTTGCATTTTCGTAATTAAATTTGCTTACCAAACTGTAATTAAGTGTCTTTTCTCCAAATTGAACTTGTTCGTTTACACCCAAGGTGTTGTTTTTAGGATCAATAACCTGAACATAAAGTTCTTGCTCTCCTGGTTGAACCAAAGCGTTCTTGGCAACAGTATAGCATACTCTAATTTTATCGGAACGTCCAGCTCTTTCTGTTGGAATCAATTTCCCTGAAGATCTTTCTATAACACCATAGCCTTTTAAACCAACTGTGGTTAATACAGCTGCATTTTCAACAACTTCTGCTAAAGCTGTATTTTGAACCATTAATGAATCTGTAAACATGGTACGCTCTTCCAATCGAACCCTTGTACTATCCAAAGATGTAGCTAATAAGGAATTTTCAATTTTTAACTTATCGTTTTCTGTTAACAATACATCCATTTCTTTTTGTAAGGCTAGGTATTTGGACTTGTATCTCCACAAGCTTTTTACATTGGTTTCAGAAATTTGTAACGAATCAATTAAACCTTGAATTCTAGCTTTGGCTTCAACTAAATTTTTATTGGCAATTTCATTGTCTCCTATTACAATATCGTATTGCTTGGCCATATTACTTAAGTCTTTCATGACCAATTGTTTTTCCTCTATTAATTGTGCTTCTGTTTCTTTCTTATCTTTTAACAGGTTGAAAGAATAAAAAGCAGCTCCTAAAAAAAGTACCAAGGCAATGCCCAAAGCCACTTTTAAACCCATGTTGTTATTTTTGTTGTTTTCCATTGTTATTTGTGTTTGTTGTTTTTAATTTAATTCCGGTTTTAGTTTTTTTTGTCTAAAAAAATGTAATTTTAACTTCTTTAATATCTAGCCAAAATGGAAGACAAACTTGTTTTATTTAATCCTTCAACTTTAAAAAAGCTGCTTAAAAAAAGACCAGCCGAATCCAAATTTGGTGAACATATTAAAATGTTAACCGACATTTCCAATATATACGAGGATATTAAAAGTTTGGACGTTGATTATGTAATTCTTGGAGTCCCTGAAGATGTAGGGGTTTTCGCAAACTACGGAAAATCAGGGACTTCAGCTGCTTGGGATGCTACAATTAAAATTTTGTTAAATATTCAAGCCAACACATTTACCCACGCAGATAGAGTCCTGGTACTAGGTCATTTAAACTTCGATTCGCTTTTAAAAAAATTATCCTTATTGGACCAAAATCATCCTAAAGACGTTTTAAAAGCCCGAAAAATGGTTTCTAAAATAGATGCTGAGGTTTCAGATATTATTTACAAAATTGTTAAAGCCGGAAAAAAACCCATTATCATTGGTGGCGGTCACAACAATGCATATGGTAACCTAAAAGGAACTTCTTTAGCTTTAAACGCACGTGTAAACGTGGTTAACTTTGATGCACATACAGATTTTAGAAAAGAAGAAGGCAGACACAGTGGCAATGGATTTAAATATGCTTATTCTGAAGGGTTTTTAAGAAAGTATTTCATATTTGGATTGCATGAAAATTACACCTCCATGGATGTGTTTAAAACCTTGGATAACCTTAAAAACATTGCTTACAATACCTTTGAATCCTTATTTATAAGAAAAGAAGTGAAATTTAAAGCAGAAATGTCCAAAGCTCTCCATCATGTGTCAGACCATCCTTTTGGAATAGAAATAGATTGTGACGCCATACAAAACATTCCTAGTAGCGCTATGACACCTACTGGGTTTAGTGTTAATGACACCAGACGTTTTGTTTCATATTTTGGCAAGGATCCCAACGCAACCTATCTGCACATTTGCGAAGCTGCACCAACACCAGAAACAGAATCACAGGTAGGCAAACTTATTACTTATTTAATTACAGATTTCTTAAGAGCCAATGCACATTGACATTATTCCATTCCAAAAAGCATATTCCAAAGATTTTTACTCTCTAAACAAAGAATGGTTGCAAACTTATTTTTATGTGGAACCTTTTGACGAGGAGGTGCTAAGCAAACCCAAAAAGTATATAATAGAACCTGGCGGACATATTTTTTTTGTAAAAATGAAAGATACCATTATTGGTACTGTAGCTTTAATGCCAACCACTAAAACAGCTGTTTATGAATTGACCAAAATGGCTGTGGCTCCAAAATATCGTGGCCTTAAAATTGGACAACATTTAATGCAGCATTGCTTGGAATTTTCAAGAAAACATGCTTTTAAAGAGCTTATACTCTACTCCAACAGAAAACTTGAAAATGCCATTTATATTTACAGAAAGTTTGGTTTTAATGAAGTACCTGTTGAAGAGAACAGTCCGTATAAGCGAAGCGATATTAAAATGACTTTAAAGCTATAATGCTATAAGTGATTTCGAAAAACGAACGTTCGCATAAAAAGCTATCTTTGTAATCATGGAAGAAGACTATATTAAACTCATCTTTGGTTTAAAATTAAAACAAAAACGAACCGAAAGAAACTTATCTCTTTTTGGGCTTTCCAAGCTATCAGGCTTATCAAAATCGTATTTAAACGAAATTGAAAAAGGGAAAAAATATCCCAAACCCGATAAAATTGCCATCCTTTCAGAAAAATTGGATGTTCCATACGACCAAATGGTTTCTTTAAAGCTGGATAAGAACTTAGCTCCCATAGGTGAGATTCTTCAATCTAAAATACTTAAGGAAATCCCTCTTGAACTATTTGGCATCAAGGAAAGCAATTTAATTGATATTGTAGCCAATGCTCCTGCCAAGGTAAATGCATTTATTAGCACCATCATAGAAATTGCCCAAAATTATAACTTTAGCCGTGAGAGTTTTTATTTGGCTTCCGTTCGTTCTTTCCAAGAAGCCAACAACAACTATTTTGATGAAATAGAACAAAGTGTTGTTACCTTCGCCAAAGCCTATCAAATTGATTTAACAAAACCAATTACTTCACACGAATTGGAAGAAATCCTTATTGAAGAATTTGGCTATACCATGAACCAAACAGAACTTGACAAACATCAAGAACTGGACAATTTACGTTCTGTTTACGTACCCAATACAAAAACATTGCTTTTAGCAAGTAGAATGGACGAAGCACAAAAGACCTTCATTTATGCTAAAGAACTAGCTTATAATTATCTGGAATTCAAGGAACGACTGTATACCTTTTCATGGATTAAATTTGAAAATTTCGATCAAGTCCTAAATAATTTTTATGCCTCTTATTTTGCTGGTGCCTTAATTTTACCTAAAGCATCCATTTCAGAAAAACTCCATAAGCTTTTTGCTAAAAAAGCATTTGATGAAACTCTGTTTTTAGATATCATTCAATCTTTTAATGCGTCGCCAGAATCGTTTTATCAACGTTTAACCAATATTTTACCAAAAGAATTCAACATTCAAAACCTGTTTTTTTTAAGGTTTACACATCGTGCAGGAACCGAAAGGTTTCATCTTAAAAAAGAATTGCATTTATCGCATCAACACTCTCCACATGCCAACGAATCCAACGAACATTATTGCAGGCGCTGGGTGTCTTTAAAGGTTTTAAAAGAAATAAGCAATACACAAAAAGAACATATTTTCAATATGCAAATATCAAATTATCCAAGCGATGATATGCGATATTTGGTGTTCTCTTCTGCTACAAAAGACCCTTTTAAAGAAGGCCATTTTAGAAGCATCGCATTGGGTTTGTTGATAGACAAACAATTACTGAGAAAACTAGCTTTTTTAGAACATGCAAATATCCAGCAAATGGATGTAGGTGTCACTTGCGAACGATGTAATATAAAAGATTGCCAGGTACGTCAGGCGCCTGCCATTCGTTTGGAACATAAAGCCAAGAACAAACAAATTGCATTGGTGGTTGAAGATTTGATGAAAAAATTCAGTTAGTTGCCAATTTTTAATAATTTTATATTTTAAATACCGTATTTCAAATGAAACAGAAACTCACTATATTAACTTTATGCATTGTAACGTGTTTATCATTTAGTTGTAAATCTGACAAACAGACATCCAAATTGAAAGAGGAACGAGTGCAAACGGACACGGTTGCTGAAATTGTAAATAAAAAAACCATTTCAGATATTACTGTAAAGCCCATTAACCATGCAAGTTTTATCTTAGAACACGAAGACATTGTAATTTATGTAGATCCTGTTGGTGGCGCAGAGTTATATAAAGATGAAAAACCACCAAGTGTTATTTTAATTACAGACATTCATGGAGACCACTTCGATTTGGAAACTTTTAAAAGTGTCATGACAGATTCTGCCCAGCCCATAGTGCCTCCAGATGTAGCCATTAAAATACCTGAACCTTTGCAATACAACATGTTTGCTGTAAGAAATAATGCCAAAGTAGATTACACAAAAACTGGTTTGGATGTGGTAGTATATTCGGTTCCTATGTATAATTTAAGGGAAGACGCTTTACAGTACCATCCTAAAGGTCGTGGCAATGGTTATATTGTAGAATTTGGAGGCAAACGTGTTTATATCTCTGGTGATACTGAAGACATTCCTGAAATGAGACAATTAAAGGATATAGATATGGCATTTGTTTGTATGAATTTGCCTTACACCATGACCGTTGAAAGTGCAGCCAGTGCAGTTTTGGATTTTAAACCTAAACAAGTTTATCCATATCATTACAGAGGAACCGAGGGTTTTAGTGATGTAGAAAAATTTAAATCACTTGTAAACAAAGGGAACAAAGACATAGAAGTGATACAATTGGATTGGTACAAAAATCCATAGTCTTTTAATAACTAGTTGTTTAGTTAAAAAAAATGTTTATATTTGATTAGCTATTAACCAAATCAAGTACCTACAATGTCACAAGTATTATCACTTTCAGGAACCTTCTCCTTGGCGCTTATTGAACAATCCAGTATTGTTACAGCCCTATCTATTTCAGTTATTTTTTTCTTGGTGCTTTTGATTTTAGGGTTAAGGAAATCTTATTTATTAAGGAAAGAAAGTGAAAAACTAAGTCAATCGTTCTCTTCAGATACCGATGAAGAAACTAAAGTTTACAAAGATTTTACAGAAAGTCACCTGTACGATAACAATTAAAACCAATTATGTTTCCATAAAACTAAAAAGCCTGCAATTGCAGGCTTTTAACTTGTTTCCATATAAAAACTTATCTTACTAATTTTCTATATTTAATTCGTTTAGGCATCAAATCGCCTCCAAGACGTTGTTTTTTGTTTTCTTCGTAGTCACTAAAACTACCTTCAAAGAAATACACTTCGGAGTTTCCTTCAAAAGCAAGAATGTGTGTACAAATTCTGTCCAAGAACCATCTATCGTGACTAATAATTACAGCACAACCTGCAAAATTTTCCAGACCTTCTTCTAAAGCCCTTAAGGTATTTACATCCAAATCGTTTGTTGGCTCATCCAGCAACAGGACGTTTCCTTCTTCTTTAAGTGTCATGGCCAAATGCAATCTGTTTCGTTCTCCACCAGAAAGCATTTTTACTTTTTTGTTTTGTTCACTCCCACTAAAATTAAAACGACTTAAATAGGCTCTGGAATTGACTTGTTTTCCTCCCATCATAATCAATTCTTGCTCATCGCTAAAATTTTGCCAAATGGTTTTTTCAGGATCTATATTGGAATGGGTTTGGTCCACATAGGCAATTTTTGCTGTTTCACCTACTTTAAACTCCCCTTTATCAGGAGTTTCTTCGCCCATAATCATTTTAAAAATGGTGGTTTTACCAGCTCCATTTGGTCCAATAATACCAACAATACCAGCTTGAGGAAGGTTGAAATTTAAATTGTCGTATAATAATTTATCGTCATAACCCTTACTTACTCCAATGGCTTCAATAACATTGGTTCCTAAACGAGGTCCATTTGGAATGTAAATCTCCAGTTTTTCGTCCAATTGTTTTTGGTCTTGACTCAATAGTTTATCGTAATTTTTTAAACGGGCTTTTTGCTTGGTTTGTCTTCCTTTAGCACCTTGTCTAACCCATTCCAACTCACGTTCTAGGGTTTTTTGACGCTTGGAAGCAGATTTTCCTTCTTGTGCCATACGTTTGGATTTTTGATCCAACCATGACGAATAATTCCCTTTCCAAGGAATCCCTTCTCCTCTATCCAACTCTAAAATCCAACCTGCTACATTATCTAAGAAATATCTATCGTGTGTCACAGCAATTACAGTGCCTTTGTACTGTGCCAAATGATGTTCCAACCAATGAACCGACTCGGCATCCAAGTGGTTGGTAGGCTCATCCAACAATAATACATCTGGTTCTTGTAAAAGCAATCTACATAAAGCTACACGGCGTTTTTCTCCACCAGAGAGCACACTAATTTTTTTATCACCTTCAGGAGTTCGCAAGGCGTCCATGGCTATTTCAAGTTTGGTATCCAATTCCCAAGCATCTGAAGCATCAATTTGGTCCTGGAGCACAGCTTGTCTGTTCATGAGTTTTTCCATTTTTTCTGGATCGCTATAAACTTCTTCCAGACCAAACATATCGTTAATTTTATTATATTCTTCCAGAATGGCAACTGTTTCAGCTGCTCCTTCCTTTACAACTTCCATAACGGTTTTGGTTTCGTCCAGTTTTGGTTCCTGTTCCAAGTATCCAACTGTATACCCAGGAGAAAACACTACATCTCCTTGATAGTTTTTATCAACGCCAGCAATTATTTTCAATAAGGTGGATTTACCAGAACCGTTAAGTCCTAAAATCCCTATTTTGGCTCCATAAAAGAAACTTAAATAAATATTCTTTAAAACTGGAGTATTGGCGCTCTGATAGGTCTTGGTTAAACCAGACATAGAGAAAATTACTTTTTTATCGTCGCTCATTTTTTTAATAAGTTAAATTGTTAAATAGAATTAGCTTGTAGTTTTAAACCACAAACTCTTAGACTCTTCCTTTTAGCGCGTTAAAAACCCATGCTACAGCAAAAAAACCAATTCCTACAGCAGCAAAACCCCAGCCTGCAACATCGTCGTATCTAAATGCTCCCAAAGCAATTAAAGCTAATCCTACAAAAATCATGATCCACGTTGCCCAAGCTAAAACGGTATTTTTATTCATTGCCATTATATCTAAAATTTGTAATTAGTAGAAATGCAAATATCGATATTTTTTAAACAAAAAACGCATTGAAATAGCTGCTTTTTAATTGAACTATTTTTATGGGTTATCCCATGGGAACCTCTATAAACAATAAGCTGGATCCCTCCATTGCATCTATTGAAAAACCTACTGCATTTGAAACACCCAATGCATCACGAGTCCCTAAGGTGATGTCTGCAATGCTTACTTGTCCAAAAACAGTCATTACATACACGCCATGATTGTCGCTTTTTAAAGTATACTCATATGTTTTTCCTATGTCCAAATCTATTCTGGAAATTATGGCATCTTGATGAATTTTTAAACTTCCTTCGTGATTTTCATCTATGGAAGTGACTAAAGTTTGCAGTTTGTTTTGTCTGTCTTCATCATGAAATGATTTTTGATCATAACGAGGCTCCACATGTTGTTTATTTGGCATGATCCAAATTTGAAACAAACTCAAATGTGTATCGTCCGAACCATTAATTTCTGAATGCTGAACACCTGTTCCTGCACTCATAACCTGTACTTCTCCAGGAAGTACTTGCTGCCAGTTTTGATGCATACTGTCGCGATGTTTTAAAACACCACTTAGTGGAATGGTTACAATTTCCATATTGTCATGTGGATGAGTTCCAAAACCCATTTTTGGGGCAATGATATCGTCATTTAAAACTCTTAATGCACCAAATTGAATTTTGTCTTTGTTGAAATAACCTGCAAAACTAAAGGAATGATTTGCCTGTAACCATCCATGATTGGCATAACCTCTATCTTCTGCTTTATGTAATACTGTTTTCATTTTATAGTAAATTTTTATTGCCTCGTCTGCCTATTGCAGACAAGAAAGTAGGTTTCAATTTTTTCAATGGAAAGTGACTAATTAAAATTATATCCTGTTTTTAAAAAAAGTATTAACTCAAATTTCTAGTTGAAAAGCTAGTGTTGAAATTTTTCTTTCCTTAGGAATTTATTATCTCATTTTATCCAATAAATCGCTTAATTGTTTAGCTTCTTCTTCAGAAATGTTTTTTAGCAAATCGTGATTAAAATCTTCCGAAATACTTTCTAAAAGTTGTTTTCCTGTTTTAGTGATTTTTATATAAACCACTCTCCTGTCGTCCATACAGGGAAAACGCTCTATAAGCTGTTTGGCAATGAGTTTATCCATTAACCTGGTTGCATTGGGAGAACGCTCTATCATACGCTCTTTAATGGTTTGCACCTTCAAAGCTTGGTCTGTGCCATTCAGGATTCGAAGAATATTGTACTGCTGTGGAGAAATCCCGAAAGGCTTAAAAAACTCGTTTTGAAAACTGGAAATCCAATTTGCCGTGTATAAAACATTGACTAGGGCTTTCACCTTAGCATTTGCAAATTTCGAGTTGATTTCTTTTGAAAGATTTCCCATGTCATTTATTCCTTTGCAACAATTTTAAGCAATAACATCTTTGTACTGGTCTTGTTTTTTCTCAAAAACGGCCTTGGCATAAGAACAGGTTGGTGCAGCCTTTAAGTTGTTTTCCCTCATAAAGGAAACAGCTGCATCAATTAATTTATAACCTATTCCTTGTCCTTTTAAAGTTTCTTTGACTTCGGTATGATCTATATCAATAATGTTGTTATTTTTATAACGATAGGTCATTTCTGCTTCTTGTTTATTGTCTATTTCAATGTAAAACTTACCTCTAGTTCCATTGTCTTCATGTTGTATATTCATAATTATATGGCGTTTTTAAATAAATTAATCTTGTTTTTTAATGCGTCATCAAGCTCTTTGTTGGTTATTTTTCCATCTGAAAAATTGGTTTCAAAAAATGGCAAAGAAAAATCTGCAATAATTTGTGCTTGGTGTCTTGGAAACCTGTCCATTGCCATGGCTAAAACCGAAGCGCCTCCTCTAGCTCCAGGTGCTGCTGCCATTAACAACATGGGCTTGTTTAAAAAGGTTTTCTGTTCTGCCCTGGATAACCAGTCAAAAATGTTTTTAAACACTGCTGTATAAGCTCCATTGTTCTCTGCCAATGACAAAATAATACCATCACATTTTTTTATGTGATCCAGAAATGACAGAGCGTTTGCTGGAATTCCCTGTTCTGCTTCTAAGTCTTTACTGTAAATTGGTAATTCAAAATCATTTAAATCCAAAATGGTAACCGTTACATCGTCAATCAACCTTGAAGCGTAAACGGCCAATTGTTTGTTAATGGAATCTTTGCTGTTACTTCCTGCAAATGCTAAAATGTGTTTCATGTATTATATTATATTTTTTATGTCCTTGAATGAGGATAACCTATTTATTTTTCATTGCAAATATATGTAAAATATAAATAGTTTCCAAGGAAACTAATTCCATGTAATATTATTTAACAAAATATTCGCTTTTAAACCATGTTCTACTTTTGTAAATTCGTAGCAAATAAATATTTCTATGGACATAAACTTCAACAAAAACGAAGATTACAATAAACTTTTAGTTTCAGAATTAAAAAAACGTTTAGCCCAAGTAAAGCTTGGAGGAGGAAAAAAGAATATTGAAAAACACCATTCCAAAGGTAAAATGACTGCAAGAGAGCGTATTGATTACCTTTTGGATGCAAAAAAAAATAGCATAGAAATTGCCGCTTTTGCTGGTGAAGATATGTACGAAGAACATGGTGGCTGTCCTTCTGGAGGCGTTGTGGTGAAAATTGGTTACATTAAAGGAAAGCAATGTATGGTAGTTGCTAACGATGCCACTGTAAAAGCAGGAGCTTGGTTTCCTATAACCGGAAAAAAGAATTTACGTGCTCAGGAAATTGCCATAGAAAACAAGTTGCCAATTATATATTTAGTGGATTCTGCTGGAGTATATCTTCCTATGCAGGACGAAATTTTTCCAGATAAGGAACATTTTGGACGAATTTTTAGAAACAATGCCATAATGAGCAGTTTGGGCATTACACAAATCGCTGCCGTTATGGGTAGTTGTGTGGCTGGTGGTGCCTATTTACCCATAATGAGTGATGAAGCCATGATAGTGGATAAAACCGGTAGTATCTTTTTAGCTGGTAGTTATTTGGTTAAAGCAGCCATTGGTGAAACCATAGATAATGAAACCCTTGGTGGAGCCACCACTCATTGTGAAATTTCGGGAGTTACAGACTATAAAGCAAAAGATGATAAAGACGCTTTGGATAGAATAAAAAATATTATTGATAAAATTGGCGATTTTGATAAAGCTGGTTTTAATCGCTCTACTCCTGCCAAGCCTAAAGAAAAACAAGAAGACATTTATGGCATTCTGCCAAAATCTCGTGCTGACCAATACGATATGTATGAAATCATCAAACGTTTGGTTGACAATAGCGAATTTGAAGAATACAAAGCTGGTTACGGAAAAACCATTATTACAGCTTATGCCAGGATTGATGGTTGGGCAGTTGGGATTGTTGCCAACCAAAGAAAACTGGTAAAAACCAAACAAGGCGAAATGCAATTTGGTGGTGTTATCTATAACGACTCTGCAGATAAAGCAACCCGATTTATTGCCAATTGCAATCAAAAGAAAATTCCTTTGGTGTTTTTACAGGATGTTACCGGTTTTATGGTAGGAAGTAAAAGTGAACATGGAGGAATTATTAAAGATGGTGCCAAAATGGTGAATGCCGTGAGCAATTCTGTGGTTCCTAAATTCACTGTCATACTTGGAAACAGTTATGGCGCCGGAAATTACGCCATGTGTGGAAAAGCTTACGACCCACGATTAATAATTGCATGGCCAAGTGCCGAATTGGCTGTGATGAGTGGTAATAGTGCTGCCAAAGTGTTATTGCAAATAGAAACTGCATCGCTTAAAAAGAAAGGGGAAGTTATCACCAAAGAAAAGGAAGAGGAACTCTTTAATAAGATTAAAGACCGTTACGACAAGCAAGTTTCGCCATATTATGCTGCTTCCAGAATATGGACAGATGCCATTATCGACCCATTGGATACCAGAAAATGGATCAGTATGGGAATTGAAGCTGCCAATCATGCTCCTATTGAAAAAAAGTTTAATCTTGGAGTTATTCAAGTTTAAACTTCCATATTTCACTAAAATTTTGTACCTTAATAACTGAAAATCAAACATTTTCGTTATGGGAACAATTAAATCCTTAAACAAATGGGCTAATGCGCATACGTATTACCCATTAGATGTTTTACGAATTGCGTTAGGCGTTTTTCTTTTTATGAAAGGTGTCCATTTTGTATCCAACACCGAATTGTTGGTGGAACTTATCAAACCCTTGAACACTTATGCTGGAAGTATGATTTTGGCTCATTATGTAGCAGCTTCCCATTTGGTTGGTGGTATTTTAATTGCTTTTGGCTTATTAACCCGTTGGGCAATTATTGTTCAAATTCCTGTGTTGATTGGAGCCATACTTGTAAACTTTATGGGAGACTTTAACACAGCCAATTTGTTATTGGCAAGTGCAACATTTTTGGTGTGTGTGTTTTTTGTGTTTTACGGTTCTGGTAAGCATTCTGTGGATTACTATTTAAAAATGCAAATGTAATTAGGCAATAAGCTCTAATGTTTTTGAACGCTGCAATTTACCCGAAGTGGTTTCAATGAATTTTGAAACTGCATATACCCTCTTTGGTTTTTCATATCCATCCAAATCATCAAAAATAGTAGCTGGTAAATTATTGTTAGCAGCTTCCAAAACTAGGATTAGCCTCTCACCAAGTATTTTATCAGACTCTGAAGCAACAAAAAAACGGTTAGTGATCTTAGACTGCAACTTCTTCTCTATTTGTTCTGGATATAATTTAATCCCACCAGAGTTTATCACGTTATCTATTCTTCCCAACCATTCAAAAGATGTATTGGAATAAAGCGTTACAACATCATTGGTAACCAATTTCCCTTTGGTTAGTTGAGGTGCCTCAATCACTAAACAATGTCTTTCATCTTGCAAAATCTTGATATTAGGAAGTGTGTGATAGATGTTTTTAACTCTTGGATTGGACGTATCATCATAAACATGGTTTAAGGGCATGACTGCAATATGTGTAATGGTCTCTGTCATACCGTACGTTGCATAAACTTTGGTTTTCAAGTTTTTTATTTGCTCTTTAAGATTAAAGGACAAAGGAGCGCCACCTACAATCAGGGTTTTTATATGGCTTATTTTTTTTATGTTTTGTTGTAACTGCATTGGGACCATGGCACAAAAGGTATAGTGTTTTTTTGTATTGAAATTTAAAACACTTGCAGGTTCAACAACATCTATTTGTAGTCCTAAAATAATGGCACGAACCAGCATCATTTTACCAGCAATAAATTGGGTTGGCAAACAATGTAAGGCTTTGTCTCCCGGTTTTAACCCAAAATAATTTCCAGTTGCAATGGCAGAATGCACCATGGCTTGTTTTTTTATTTTTATGGTTTTAGGGTTTCCAGTGGTTCCAGAAGTTTTGGTCTTTATGTAATCTTTGGAGTCCAACCAATCAGCCAAAAAATCGCCAAGTGCCTTCTCAAAAGGTTTTCCTTCTTTGATAAAACTATAAGCAACTTCTTTTAATTCTTCATATGAATAATTTCTGTTGTTCAATTTAAATTTATTGTGAACTTTATCGTAAGTAGGAATCATGAAGGTTATTCTATAAGGTTATTGTCTTCTGTGGTTAAATCTGGATGGGCTGTTTCAAGTAAAGGTGCTTCAACAGGACCAAATAATTTTTCCGACCAATTGGTCCAGTGATATTTTTTGGAAAAAACAAACAAGAGCAATGGAAACAGTATAAAAACTGGCATAAATATTTCTGTAAAACTAGCAGAAGTTGGTTCTGCCATATCCTTTAATACAGAATGTGTTTGAAAGGCTGTCCAATCGGCTGTGACCAACAAAGCTGTAAACAAATTGTTGGCTGCATGAAATCCTAAAGCAAGCTCCATGCCTTCATCCATTAATGTCATGATTCCCAAAAACAAACCTGTTCCTATATAATAAACCATAATTACGTTTCCTAATTTGTCCACTTCAGGATTGGCAATATGCAACATCCCAAATATAAATGAGGTCGTTAATAGTGGTACCCATTTATTCTTGGCCAAAACACCAATGCCTTGCATTAAATAGCCTCTAAACAAATATTCTTCAAAACTGGTTTGCAATGGTACCAATACTATAGCTATGACACATAAAATAATAAAAGGCTGCAATTTAAAATTAACCACATAATCTTCTGGAGACAAAAAATAATCTAAAGTAATAAAACCAGAGCTTACAATTCCCCATAAAATAAAAGCAAACCAAATACGATTCCAGTCAATTTTGGGCCTTGCTGTTGTTAAAGATGTGATACTTTGCTTATGTAGAAATTTTACAACCAGAAACAGCCCAATCAAGCCTACTGCAAAAGAAAGCAACATTAAAAACAAATTTAGGTTGGGTTCCAACATGGTCATCATCTGGGTTTCGTCCAATCCAAAAACACTTTCACCATCGTTAATGGCTTTCATAAAAACAGCTACAGTAAACGGAATTTGACCGATGACCACAGCAATAACAACGAAGACAATTCCAACTAAATATCTCCACCAATCGTGTAACGCATTAAAAGCTTGAGCTATATACATAAATTATAAATTAAAATTCCAATTTTTATTTTTTTGGTATTGCAATGTACCATTTTTTACTAGTAAAGGAGAGTCAAAATTATTGGTAAACAAACCACCTGTGCCCAGCCCTTGATGATAATCTTGATGTAACATATAGGTCCATTGTGCTATGGCATTTAAGCCTACATTGCTTTCCAATGCACTTGTAACCCAATAATATGCGCTTTCTTTTTGTGCCAGGCTTACCCAAGAACCACTTCCTTTAAAACCTCCAATTAAACTGGGTTTTAGAATAATGTATTGAGGTTTTATGGTTTGAAGCAATTTAATTTTTTCTTTTTTTGAAAAAATGCCAATCAGCTCTTCATCCAAAGCTATTGGTATGGGTGATTTTTCACATAATCGAGCCATTTCCTGCCATTGTCCCTGTTTAATGGGTTGCTCTATGGAATGGATTTGTAATTCTGCAAGCTGGTGCAATTTTTCCAAGGCTTCTGAAGCTGAAAAAGCACCATTGGCATCGACCCTTAAAATAATGTCTCTATTTGAAAATTCTTTCCTAATGGATTTTAGTAAGTCTAATTCTGTTTGAAAATCAATGGCACCAATTTTCATTTTGATACAGGAAAAACCAGCTTCAATTTTTTCTTTTATCTGTTGTTTCATGAAACTTTCACTTCCCATCCAGATCAAGCCATTGATAGGAATGGCGTCGGTACCCTTGGTAAAATTTGAAGGTAACAATACAAATTGGTCATCGCTATTTAAAGAAGCAAAAGCCGTTTCCAG
The DNA here is from genome assembly GCF_000348685.1 of Xanthomarina gelatinilytica. Lineage (GTDB taxonomy): Bacteria > Bacteroidota > Bacteroidia > Flavobacteriales > Flavobacteriaceae > Xanthomarina > Xanthomarina gelatinilytica. Next base: position 82,628 of record NZ_ANLA01000020.1, read on the forward strand.
TCCAAATTGGATGCTTGGAAATTTATAAAGCTCATCCAATAAAACCTGTAAACCCAAATGGATGTTTAAACAGGTCCATTTTAAAATCTCTTCATAATGTGGAACATCGTCTGCACTCAAACCACGAAACAACCCACACTCGCCCACTCCAATTTTGTCATCCTGTTTCAATATCAGGAACCAGGTTTCCTTGGTTCTTAAAACACCTCTAGATGTGCCACTGGCTTGTTTAAAATTTAAAATATATTTCTTGTAGGTTGCTTTCATAGTAAGTTTCAAAAATACTTAAAATATTTTGTACATTTAGACTTAATAATCTTAAATACTCATGCCTGAATTTCCAAACCTTATTCATTTTGCCATTCCTTTTTTTATAGCTTCCATGCTTTTGGAACTGTTCATCACAACCAAAAAAAACATTAAAAGTTATGAACCCAAAGACGCATTGACTTCTATTGCTATGGGTTTAGGAAATGTATTTATAGGTTTGCTAAGTAAAGGTTTGGTGTTATTGGCTTTATTTTTTGTATATGAAAATTTTAGGATTTTTACCATTCCCATTGCTTGGTGGAGTTTTGTTTTGTTGTTTTTTGCAGACGATTTTTCTTATTATTGGTTCCACAGGATTTCCCATGAGTGTAGATTGTTTTGGGCATCGCATGTGGTTCACCATTCCTCACAACATTATAATCTTAGTACTGCCTTGAGACAAACTTGGTCTGGTAGTTTCTATTCCTTTGTGTTTTGGTTATGGTTGCCTTTGTTAGGATTTCATCCAGCCATGATATTGTTGCAAATGTCCGTGAGTTTATTGTATCAATTTTGGATTCATACAGAAACCATAAACAAACTGCCAAAATGGTTTGAAGCCATAATGAACACACCTTCGCATCATAGAGTACATCATGGAAGCAATCCTGTTTATCTTGATAGAAATCATGCTGGTATTTTAATAATATGGGACAAATTATTTGGGACTTTTCAAGCTGAGTTGGATCATGAAAAGGTGGTTTACGGATTGGTAACCAACATCCAAACTTATAATCCTGTAAAAGTTGCCTTTATAGAATGGTATAACATGCTTAAAGATGCTTTTTCTGGAAAAAAATCACTTTCCAATAGATTGAAATATTTTATAAAACCACCCGGATGGAAACATGATGGTACAGGAAAATTAAGCAACAACTTAAGGGAAGAATGGTTGGCAACACATTTAAATTCTCAATCCAACCCCAAACTTAATGAAAGCAGCGAACATATTTCAATACCTGTCAAGGGCAAAAAAACTATAGCATGACCTTTGAAAATAAAGTGATTTGGATTACTGGTGCCTCTAGTGGCATTGGGAAAGGCTTGGCTTTGGAGCTATCCAAACAACATTGTAAACTCATATTGTCTTCAAGACATCAGGAACAGCTCTTCAGCGTTAAAAAGGACTGTAAAAACCAAGAAAATGTTCAAGTTTTAGCATTGGATTTGGCTCATTATGCAACTATGAGCTTGGTAGTTGAAAAAGCCATGCAACTTTTTGGCCATATTGATTTATTAATCAACAATGCAGGTATTAGTCAACGTTCTCCCATTATTGACACATCTATAGAAGTGGATAAAAAGCTTATGGAAATAGATTATTTGGGTACGGTAGCATTAAGCAAAGCACTATTGCCTTATTTTATTAAAAGTAAAACAGGTCATTTTGTTGTGGTTTCCAGCCTTATGGGTAAATTCAGTTCCCCTTACAGGTCCTCTTATTGTGGTGCAAAACATGCCTTACATGGTTTTTTTGACACCTTGCGTATGGAACACGAAAAAAACCATATTAAAGTGACCATGATCTGTCCTGGATTTGTAAATACCAATGTGGCCAGAAATGCGTTAACTGCTGATGGCAGCAAACAAGGATACCAAGACGAAATGACCGAAAATGGACTGGAAGTTACTGTGTTTGTTAAACGCATGCTTAAAGCCATTCAAAAAGAAAAGTTTGAAGCATATATTGGTAAATCTGAAGTTTTGGGCGTGTATGTTAAACGGTTTTTTCCAAAGTTACTCCATAAATTAGTCTTAAAAAGTAAAGTGACCTAACTGTAGGGGATTTTGCGTAAAATCAAAGCTCAATACTTTCCCCTATATCTAGCAACATCAAGTCTTTATTTTTATCGAAGAATTTTCGTTTGGCTTCTTCATGGTCTATTTCAATATAACCGAAAGTATCGTAGTGATAACCTAAAATTTTATCGCACTCCACAAAGTCACTTGCTATAATAGCATCGTCTATTCCCATGGTAAAATTATCTCCTATAGGTAAAATGGCTAGATCCAATTTAATTTGTAAAGGGATTAATTTCATGTCCATGGTTAAAGCTGTGTCTCCAGCAATATAGATGTTTTTACGCTCTCCTTCTATAACAAAGCCTCCTGGTTGTCCACCATAGCTTCCATCTGGAAATGAAGATGTATGTATAGCATTAACATACTTTACATTACCAAATTCAAAATCCCAACTACCACCATGATTCATTGGATGTCCTTCCAAACCTTTATTTTGGAAGTAACTTACTATTTCAAAATTAGATACGATTACAGCATCTGTACTCTTTGCTATGGTCTCTACATCCAATATATGATCTTGATGAGCATGTGTCAACAAAATATAATCTGCTTTTAAAGTGTTGATATCTATATGTGATGCCTTATCATTTGCAGATATAAATGGATCCACCAATATATGAACGTCATTTACTTCTATTCCTAAACTTGCGTGACCGTAAAAAGTGATTTTCATTGTTTTGAGAGATTTTTTTGAAATTGGAATTTACAAAAAAACTCAAACAAATTGCAAGAATCTGTTTGAGTTTTTCAATCCCCAAAATATGAAGCATTTTAACCGCTTCAATTATTGATAATAACCTACCAACACAATAAATATAAAACATATTTATTTGAAAAACAAGGCTTTATGAAATTATTTTAGTAACTATTGTTAAAGTAAATGACCAATGGCAAGCAAAACACTTAGTATAAATGTGCTTAATGCAAGCTTTTTTAACTCTGGATCCAACAGTTTTGGGTCTGTATTGTCACGAACAGTCATAAGGTGCTTAACAAGAGGAATATAAGCAAGGAAATAGATAAAATTAAAAGGCGAAGAGTAATACAAAATGCCATATAAAATCGATAAAACCATGGCACAACCTATTAACACGTAGTGATAGGTTTTTCCATTCTCAAAACCCATTTTAACTACCAAGGTGTTTTTATTTGCTCTTCTATCGGAATGAATATCCCTTAAGTTATTTAAATTTAATACAGCCACACTTAACAAACCAATGGTACAAGCTGGCAAAAATATAATGTGATCCAATTTTTGAGCGAATAATATATAACCTCCTCCAACACTTATCAAACCAAAAAATACAAAAACAAAAACATCTCCTAACCCTCTATATCCATAAGCATTATTTCCAACAGTATATTTTATGGCAGCATAAATGGCAAATAAACTTAAACCAAAAAAAAGCATGGCCAGTAAAAAGTGTTTAGTCCCAAAAGCAGCCATGATTAAAAAGAACGCCAAGCCGATAACAATTAAAATATTTATTTTAATGGCCTCAAACATCTCATCTGGAGTTATCGTTCCACTCTGTATGGCACGTTGTGGTCCTATTCTATCGTCACTATCTGTACCTTTTACACCATCGCCATAATCGTTTGCCAAATTAGAAAGTATCTGCAAACTTAAGGTTGTTAAAATGGCCAACACAAACACCAACCAATCAAAAACACCATTGTAAGCAGCCAAACTAGCAGCTACAATGATTCCTGATAGAGACAAAGGAAGTGTTCTTAGCCTAAAGGCCGATAACCATATCTTGTATTTTTTTGACATAAATAAGTGCTTGTATCAATAGATTTATGGGATCCATTTTTTAGGAAAATTAGGCTTTCGCTTTTCAAGAAAAGCATCTCTACCTTCTTTAGCTTCATCTGTCATGTATGCCAGACGCGTAGCTTCTCCTGCAAATACTTGCTGGCCAACCATCCCATCATCTGTTAAATTCATGGCAAATTTTAACATTTTGATGGATGTTGGTGATTTTGCCAATATTTCTTGAGCCCATTGGTAAGCAGTCTCTTCTAGTTCATGATGTGGAATTACAGCATTTACCATGCCCATTTCAAAAGCCTCTTGTGCCGAATAATTTCTTCCTAGAAAAAAGATCTCACGTGCTTTTTTCTGACCTACCATTTTTGCCAAATAGGCTGATCCATAACCCCCATCAAAACTGGTAACATCGGCATCTGTTTGCTTAAAAATGGCATGTTCTTTACTTGCCAAAGTTAAATCGCAAACCACATGCAAACTATGTCCTCCACCAACTGCCCAACCTGGAACCACAGCTATTACTGCTTTAGGCATAAAACGAATAAGACGCTGCACTTCCAAAATATTCAATCTATGGTAACCATCTTCCCCAACATATCCTTGATGGCCTCTAGCTTTTTGGTCTCCTCCAGAGCAGAATGAATACACTCCATCCTTTGTTGAAGGCCCTTCAGCAGAGAGTAATACCACACCAATATTTACATCTTCACTTGCATCATAAAAAGCATCATATAATTCTTTGGTGGTTTTAGGCCTGAAAGCGTTACGTACATTTGGTCTATTAAAAGCAATTCTAGCAACACCATTACACTTTTTGTAGGTAATATCTTCGTATTCTTTGGCTGTTTTCCAGTTGATTTCACTCATAATCTTGTCACTTTTTTCGGTGTAAAAATACATAATTACAACAAATATCAGCTATTGCATTTGCTTTTATAAACAAAATTATATAACTTATATTTTCAGGTATGACACTATGAAAACACTAAAATCTTCTTTTGCATCAGAAATTGATGCTACCGTTTCATTGAAAATAGGTGACTTTCATTTTATTGAAAACATGATTATTGCTGAATTTAAAGAAGGTAGCCATGTAACTTTTAACAAGTTTAATGAGGTTCTAGAACTTAAAAACGAAACCCACAATGGGATGCCCCAGTTTTTTATTTCCAACCGAATATATTCGTATTCTGTAGATCTTATGGACATCTTGTCTAATTCGAAAAACTTAAAGTTTCTTTCTGCTTATGTTATTGTGTCTTACAACCATCTTACCAATAAAGTGATTGAGTTGGAAGATGCCTATTTTTCATTTCCCAGAAAAAAATTTGAAACTTTAGAAGAAGCTGTAACTTGGGTTAGAAGCAAAAAAACGACTTAATGTAATAAAAACATGCAAACACCAGTACGCTCCTCTTTTCTATCCAGCAAGATAATGAAACACATAGCTCTTAAAATAGGGGATTTTTACTTTTTTGAAAATTTTGTTTTGGTAGAATATGCCAAAGAAGCCATAATTTCCATGCGTGCCTTACATGAAATAAAAACCAAAGGTTTGGGGCAATTTGCCAACAACAAACCTTTTGGGTTAATTGTAAACAAAATACATCCTTTTAATACGGTACCAACCGATGCCATGCAGCTTGAAAAAGAAATCCCTAACCTGGTTGCCACAGCTGTAGTTAGCGAAGATTTGACCAAAACCGTAAATTTTGATTTGGAAAATCATTTTTTTAAAAAAATCAACAGACGGTTGTTTTCTTCTTTGGAAGAAGCAGAAGCGTGGATCAATGAAAAAGTTGAAGCCAAAAAAAACAGCTATACCAAATAAATCCCGTCTTCTTTTATTTCTATAAGTTTTTGCTTGTATAAGGAACCAACTGCTTTTTTAAAGCTTTTTTTACTCATTTTAAGCACTTGTTTAATGGTTTCAGGATCCGATTTGTCCGTTAAGTTTAAATATCCACTGTTATCACGAAGTTCCACCATAATGGCATCGGCATTTGGTTCTATGTTTCTATAGCCTATTTGGCCTAAAACCACATCAATTTTATTATCAGGCCTGATTTTTTTTATGTAACCCTTCAACCTGTCCCCAACACTTAAATCCTGAAAAATATCGTCGTTGAAAATAAGTCCCAAGTGTTTTTTGTTGATAATCACGTTCATACCTATTTCTGAAGGATGGGACACGATTAAGTCTACTTCTTCAAACTGACTTACCGTAAGTTCTTTGTTATCCAGAAATTGATTTGTTTTACTGGAAGCAACCAATCTGTTACTTTTTTCATCCAGAAAACAATACACAAAATACCAACCTCCTTTTTTCATTTTAAAGGCCTGTTCCCGGAACGGACAAAACAATTCTTTAAGCATGCCCCAATCCAAAAAAGCACCATGTTCCGTTACGGCATTACATCGTAATAATGCAAAATCACCTTTTTTAATATAAGGTTTATCGGTTACGGCAACCAAACGTTCTTCATTGTCCAAATAGACAAAAACGTCCATTTTATCCCAAATTTTAAACGATTCCGGTACGTATCGGTTTGGCAACAACACTTCGTTCCCTTCTTCATCTGCTAAATATAAACCTTGTTCAGATTCGCGAAGTATTTCTAACGTATTGTATTCTCCTAAATGTATCATGCTGCAAAGGTAGTAATAATAGATGTTGAAAATGAAAAAAATCAGCTTTGATTACAGGCTATTTAATAAACTTGAAATAATCCAACAACACATCGTCGTTAAGGGTTCTTGGAGTAAAAATTTCCAATAATTTAGGTTGGTTGGATTCTTCAAAAAATGTTTTTAATTGCGCCTTCAACTGCCTTTCATTAGCTGCTACATCGTATTCAAATTCATACATTTTACATAACTGTTTTGCTGTAAGGTTATGCGTGGTTTCAAAATAAGTATCGAATTTTTTGGTGTTTTTATGGCCAGGAAGGATTCTAAATATACCTCCACCTTGGTTGTTGATAAGAATGATCCTAAAATGGTTGGGAATGTAATTGTTCCAGAGCGCATTGCTATCGTAGAAAAAGCTTAAATCGCCTGTAATAAAAACGGTTTGTTTTTTGTGTACCTTAGCGCAACCAATGGCTGTACTGGTACTGCCATCAATACCACTTGTCCCTCGATTACAAAACACCTGAATGGTTTTCTTAAGGTCGAAAAGTTGCGCATATCTTACAGCAGAACTATTACCCAACTGCAAAATGGTTTGTTCTGGCAACACTTTAAGAACCGTATCAAACACCTTAAAATCGCTAAAGGGTACCTGCTCTAGATATTCTTGATGTTTTTCGTCCCTTAACAGCTTTATGTCGTTCCAAAAAGGTTTGTAATCGCTTTTAACAAAATGTGTTAATCTTGGCAAAAGCGCATTAAAAAACTGATTGGGAGTAGCTTCTATATGTTTGTCCAAACAAAAAAAGGTGTCGTTTGCATTTTTCTTGTCTATATGCCAATGATGTTTGGGTTGGAATTTACGTAAAAACCCCTTGATTTTTTTAGATACGATTAAACCACCAAAAGTTACCAAAATATCAGGTTGCAAAGCTTGAAACCCTTCTTCTGTTAAAGGTGCAATCATTTTATCGATACTATTGAAAAACTGTTTGTTATGGATGTTCGATGTTGTTTCTGTAAACACAATCACACTGTTGTCCTTAGCCAACTCATCCAATATATGTTGATCGACCTTATTGGGCTGATTGGCACCAACCAAAATCATCTTTCTGGAATAGGTGTTCCAATCGTCATAACACTCCTGAATAAAGAAATCGTCTATCTTTTTCTTCTTGGTCTCAAACTCAATCACTTTAGGTTCCACAGTCATTTTGTCTGTGGTTTCGTAAAGGGGTTCTTCAAAAGGGATATTGATGTGCACAGGACCATTAAGCGATATGGCTTTGTTTAATGCTGTGTTTATTTTGGTTTCGTTTTCATCGTCCAGTTCCTGTTTAACACCTAACATACGTTCCAATTTATTTTCTATGGACCTAATGATAGCTGGTTCTGTCTCATTGGAATTTTTTGGGGCATTTTCAAAATTCAACTTTAAATTAGCCGAATTTAAAATATGATTGGCATACACATCTTTTTGGTTAATGGTTTGTCCATCTCCAATTCCAATTAAGTATCGAGGTCTGTCTGCTGAAAGCACTACCAAAGGGATATCGCTATAAAAAGCTTCGGCAATAGCTGGATAGTAATTAAGCAAGGCACTTCCAGAAGTGCAAACCAAAGCCACAGGACGTTCTATTTGCTGGGCAATCCCTAAAGCAAAAAAACCAGCACAACGCTCATCTACAATACTATAACAAGTAAAGAAAGGATCGTTGGTAAAACCAATGGTCAATGGTGCATTTCTACTTCCAGGAGAAATCACAATATGCTGAATGTTTTTGGCTTTACAAAGCTGAATAACAGTTTGTGCTAGAGGGTTTTTTGGGTATAACATGTAAGATAAAATCTAAATGCAAATGTAACAAATAGACATACGAAATAAAATTATTGCAATACCTTTTTCATGACATCTGCTTTTGCTACGGTTTCTTGCCATTCGGCTTCTGGATTAGAGTCTTTTGTGATGCCTCCACCAACGTAAATTCCAGTTTTTTTATTCAAAATTTGCATACAACGCAGGTTAACAAACAAATTGGAAACGTTTTTTATGGAAGCATACGCATTGTTTTCCACGTTTCTTCTATTGGTATTCCTGTTGGTTTTTAACTGCACGTTCAACTCTCCCAAAAAACCGGTATAAAACTCACGCTGGTAAGGTTCATGTTTCAATATAAACCGTTTAGACGCTTCTTTGGGCAAACCACATACGGCTGGTGTTGGATGCAATGCTAAAAGTACTTGTTTAAAATCTGTATTTTTTAAGTTTAAGGTCCCAGAAATCGACGTTTTAAGATGAAGGAGGTTTCCTGCCTTTATGGTTTCTACTTCAGATATTGCCAAATTGTTGGCAAATGGTTTTAAGCTGTTAACTATAAAATCTGTAACAAACTGTTGTTCTTCTTTTTCTTTGTGTTGCCAAACAACCTTATCTGTACCTAAAAATTTTTGGGTTCCTGCCAGAGCCATGGTTTTAAAACGGGAACCTTCCACATGAATCAATGTTTCTGGCGTTGCTCCAAGCCAAAAGCCTATTTGTGGATGATACCAACAATATACAAAGGCTGAAGGATAATGATGCAATAAGGCATTGAAAACTTCTATTGGATTGGTTATTGTGTGTTCTGTTTTTTCAATCCTGGACAAAACCACTTTTTGAAAAAGACCTGCTTTAATGGCATCCACGCCTTTTTGAACCAATACCAAATGTTGTTCCCTATCCAAATCCAAGGCTTGGTACTTAGTATGACTTTTGTTGTTTTTAATTATTTGAGGGTTTTGACATGAAATCCCTTTAGAGTGTTCCAAAGGAATCAATATGGCTGCTTTTGTGCTATCAAAAGGCGCAAAAACAAATCCCTTTTCAGAATAATCATCTACCGTAAAAACGTCATCCGTTGGTTGCAGCATCGCGTTTACCAATATTTCCCCAGGCTTCCTGTAGGCTACAAAAGGTAAATGCTTGTCCAATTGGTGTTGGATTTGTTCAAAAAAAACTTCGGAAGTCATTATTTCTTTTTTGGAAGCGAGATGGTTGATAATCTACAAACAGACACCAAATTATCGTTATCATCTGTAATTCTAATATCCAATAATTGAGTGGTCCTTCCTTTGTGCAAAAAAGTTGCTTTGGCATATACATAACCTTCTTTCACACTTTTTAAATGGTTGGCTGTTATTTCAATACCTCTCACAAATACATCGTCTAAATTAGCAAACAAATGTGAAGCATAACTTCCTACACTTTCTGCCAATGCAGCTGTTGCGCCACCATGTAATACGCCATCTGGCTGATAAACTCTTGAGTTAACAGGCATTCTAGCAATTAAAAAATCGTCGCCACAATCGGTAATCTCGATGCCTAGAGTTTCCATCAAGGTATTTTTGCCAATTTTATTTAATTCAACTAAAGTCTCTTTTTTAGATAATTGCATAGAATTCTTGTATTTTTAAAACCGAAATGTAAAAGTACAAAATGAATTTAGAAGAAAAAGAAATATCCTATACAACTACCAATAGTTATGCAACTTTAAATAGTTTAACCAGCCATACCAAGAACATTTGGTTTGTATGTCATGGCATGGGATATTTAAGCAGGTATTTTTTAAGGTACTTTAGTGGGTTGAATGCCAATGAAAATTATATAATTGCACCACAAGCACAAAGCAAGTACTACATACCACCAAAATTTAAACATGTTGGTTCCAGTTGGCTGACCAAAGAAAACACCATAAATGAAACCGAAAATGTGATGCGCTATTTTGATGCTGTTTTTGAAGCAGAACATCTTCCTAAAGACAAAAATTTAATTGTATTAGGCTATTCCCAAGGTGTTAGTGTAGCCATGAGGTATGTTGCCAAAAGAAAATTAAATTGTTCGCAGCTGGTATTGCATTCTGGAGGTATTCCCAAGGAGTTAACGCCTGAAGACTTTGAGTTTTTAAACACAAAAGTAACCATGATTTATGGTACGGAAGACGAATATTTAAATAATGAACGCATTTCACATGAAACCCAAAGAGCCAAAGCCATGTTTGGAAAAAACCTAAATATTATCCCTTTTAAAGGCAAGCATGTTGTAAATGTAGAACTTATCAATACCTTGATTTAATTATTTTTTATGGATATACCACACTTGGAAAACAATCATGTTAAACTCACTTTATTGGATTTGAGCAATTACAAACATCTACAAAACATAGCGAGTGAAGAAGATTTGATATACTATTCTCCCAGCGATATTTCAACGCCAGAGACACTTAAAGAATACGTGCAAACTGCTGTAGATGGTTATTATCATAAAACAACAATGCCATTTATTGTCTACGATAAAACCAAACAAGGGTATGCAGGAAGTACTCGTTTTGGACAGATAGATTGGAAAAACAAGCTCTTACATATAGGTTGGACCTGGATTGGGAGGGAATTTCAAGGGTCTGGATTAAACAAACACATGAAGTTTCTAATGCTTCAATATGCCTTTGAGGTATTGTTTTTTGAAAAAGTGGAATTTAGAATCGATGAAAGGAACATACGTTCCAGAAAAGCTGTAGAAAAGATTGGAGCTTCTCTTGAAGGTGTTTTACGAAAAGACACACTCATGCAAGATGGTTTTAGACGCAATACCTGTTGTTATGGCATTTTAAAGGAGGAATGGCCAGAAATAAAGACAGATGTCTTTGGAAGATTGCTAAATTAATCAGAAATAAGCTTATTAATTATGTCCTTAGTTGGTAAAATAGCTTTGGTATGCTCAATACTGGGTCCTGCAACCCAAACGGTTTTATAGGTGGCTTGGGTAGCTGCTTTGGTTGTAGCATTCATACCAATGGAAAAACGAATCATTTTTACCCATTTTTTAAGTTTTTTGTTTTTGTTCAAAACAGATTCCAACCAAGATTCCTTAGTTCCAATTTTTTGAACATAAGGTGTGTTTATAACAGTACATGGTGTACCAGAAATGCGCTGTGTCATTACAATGTCTTTAGCGCCATAATCCACACAGGCTTGTTTGTATTCATTGGTAACATTGGCTTCTTCTGAAGCAATAAATGGACTTCCAACAGAAACACCAGCTGCACCATAGCTAATCATTTGATCCATATCAGCTTTACAGCCAACACCTCCTGCTGAAATTACAGGAATGGACAGATTCTTGGTCAATAAAGTCAATAATTCTTCAGGGGAATGGTTGCCTCTATGGCCTCCAGCTTCATTATTTACTGCAATGGCGGCATCTGCTCCCAAGGCTTCCACTTTTTTTGCAAATTTTAAATCGGTAACATCGCAAAATACTTTAATTCCTACTGCATGAGCACTGTTTATGGTTTCTTCTGGACTTCCCAAAGAGGTGATAATAAAGTCGCAACCCTCTTCACACAACACGCGTAATTGTTCTTTATATTTAATGTTGGATTTGTTTACAATTAAATTAAACCCAAACGAACCATTCTCTACTTTTGCAGCTTTTAATTCCTTAATAGCTGCACGTAACTCTTCTAAAGTTCTGTAATTTAACGCTGGGATACAACCTGCTATTCCTGCTTTCATGGCTTCAATAACCATGGCTGTGTTCGATACCAAAAACATGGGAGCTTGAATAATAGGGTATTTAATATTTAAAAGTTGGGTAAGCTTGGTTTGCATGAGTTTTAATTGTTTTAAAATGACTTAAGGGGTTTCTTTCATAAAAATTGGAACTTCTAATTACATTTTATGAAACACAAATATATAACAATTTATTATGCATGCATAACAAAAAATCTGGTGTTCATAAAAAAAACGCAACCAAATAAATGATTGCGTTTTATTAGTATTTGTACTCAGTCTAAAAGACCTTTTATTTTAGCTCGGTATAAGCTATTCAACTAATCCCGGTAAAAAAATTGGGATTGGCTCTCTGCTTACTTCACTTCTTCGAAATCCACGTCTTCTACGTCGCTTCCTTCGTTAGCGTCGCCGCCTGCATTGGCATCAGGACCTGCTTGGGCTCCTCCTTGCTGTGCTTCTGTTTGGGCTTTGTACATTTCTTCGCTAGCTACTTTCCAAGCTTCATTAATTTTCTCCAAAGCTGGATCTATAACTGCTATGTCTTTTGTTTCAAACGCTTTTTTCAATTCTTCAAGCGCTTCTTCAATTGGTTTCTTTTTATCTTCAGATAATTTGTCACCAAACTCTTTAAGCTGACTTTCAGTTTGGAAAATCATGGCATCTGCAGCATTCAATTTATCGGCTTTTTCCTTTGCTGCTTTATCTGCTTCAGCATTTGCTTCAGCATCTTGCTTCATTTTTTCTATTTCTTCTTCGGTCAATCCAGAAGAAGCTTCAATTCTTATGTCTTGAGATTTTCCTGTTGCTTTATCTGTAGCTGAAACCTTAATTATACCATTGGCATCAATATCGAAAGTTACTTCAATTTGAGGGGTTCCTCGTCTTGCTGGTGGAATACCGTCCAAGTGGAAACGTCCTATGGTTTTATTGTCGGCAGCCATAGCTCTTTCTCCTTGCAATACATGGATCTCTACGGATGGCTGGTTGTCTGCTGCTGTAGAGAACACCTGACTTTTCTTTGTAGGAATGGTCGTGTTGGCCTCTATTAGCTTGGTCATAACATTACCCATAGTTTCAATACCAAGAGATAATGGTGTTACGTCTAATAAAAGTACGTCTTTTACATCACCTGTTAATACACCACCTTGGATTCCTGCTCCTAATGATACAACTTCGTCTGGGTTTACACCTTTACTTGGTTTTTTACCAAAGAATTTTTCTACAGCTTCTTGTACTGCAGGAATACGTGTCGATCCACCTACTAGAATCACTTCATCAATATCGCTTTTACTTAAGCCTGCTGCTTTAAGCGCTTTTTCACATGGCTTAATGGTACGTTTTACCAAATCGTCTATTAATTGCTCGAATTTAGAACGTGTTAAAGTTCGCACCAAGTGTTTTGGCCCAGTAGCTGTGGCTGTTACGTAAGGTAAATTAATTTCTGTTTGTGCAGAAGATGATAATTCTATCTTCGCTTTTTCGGCAGCCTCTTTTAAACGTTGTAAAGCCATTGGGTCTTTACGTAAATCGATGTCTTCTTCAGATTTAAACTCGTCTGCCAACCAATTAATGATTTTTTCATCCACATCGTCACCACCTAAATGGGTATCTCCATCTGTTGAAAGTACTTCAAAAACACCATCACCCAATTCCAGGATGGAAACGTCATGTGTTCCTCCACCAAAATCGAATACCACTATTTTTTGATCCGTTCCTTTTTTATCCAAACCGTAAGCCAATGCTGCTGCAGTAGGTTCGTTAATAATTCTTCTAACTTTTAAACCTGCAATCTCACCAGCTTCTTTTGTTGCTTGACGTTGACTGTCATTAAAATAAGCAGGTACAGTAATAACTGCTTCGCTAACGGTTGTTCCTAGGTAATCTTCAGCTGTTTTCTTCATTTTTTGAAGAATCATTGCCGATAATTCTTGAGGTGTGTACAAACGACCATCAATATCAACTCTAGGTGTATCGTTTTCACCTTTAACTACTTTATATGGTACGCGTTCTGCTTCGTTTTTAGATTCAGAATACTTATTCCCCATAAAACGCTTAATAGAATAAACCGTTTTTGTTGGGTTTGTAACTGCTTGACGTTTTGCTGGGTCACCAACCTTAATTTCGCCTCCATCAACAAAAGCGATTACAGATGGTGTTGTACGTTTACCTTCTGCGTTTGGGATAACAACTGGCTCGTTACCTTCCATAACAGAAACGCAAGAGTTGGTTGTTCCTAAATCGATTCCAATAATTTTACTCATAATTTATAATTTGTTTTAGTTTTCCGTTTTCACGGAAATAAAGTGTTGAATAATCTGTTTTAAATTCGGTATGTATAAGTCAATGATTATGCCATGTCAAAAAATCTGACAGGATGTCACATAAAAAAACAAGAACCTTGTTTAAATGGGTTTTTAAAAGGTCCAGTGCTTAATCGGAAAATTCTTGATAACTCCCAGATGAATTATCTTTTAATTGAAAGAAAGACTTTATATTTGTTATTTATATAAATTGACGGATTATGGAGTGTATTTCGGTTTTTGATATGTTAAAAATAGGTGTTGGGCCTTCTAGTTCACATACCTTGGGCCCTTGGCGTGCTGCAGAACGTTGGATTAAAGAATTGAAAGCCAGCAACAAATTTGATGCTGTGGAACATATTAGTGTTGATTTATATGGTTCCCTCTCTTTAACAGGTAAAGGACACGCCACAGATTATGCTGTGATGTTGGGATTAAGTGGTGCTGACCCTGAAATAATCCCTACAGATACCATTGAGGTCATCATTAGCTCCATTAAAAACAATCACGTTTTATTTTTCAATAATGAAAAATCCATACCTTTCAATCCAGACACCCAAATTACGTTCAACAGAAAGTTTCTTCCATATCATGCCAATGGATTGGTGTTCACTGCAACCATTAATGGCAGAAAATCCAAATCCACTTTTTATTCCATAGGTGGAGGTTTTGTAGTTAAAGAAGAGCGAAAGAACTCTAAAAAAAACAAGGAGATATTTCTAAACACCTTTCCCTATCCCATAGCCAAAGGAACAGAACTGATTGCTTATTGCAACCAGTTGAACATGCCAATATCCAGTATTGTTTTGGAAAACGAAAAATCCTTAAGGGATGAAAACACCATAGATTTTGAGCTACAGCGAATTTGGATGACCATGTTGGAATGCATGTATATTGGTTGCCATACGGAAGGCAACTTGCCTGGAGGCTTAAACGTAAGACGTCGCGCTTACGATATGTATCAAAATTTAAAAGGTGAATTGCCTTATGCCGACCCACAGGAATGGTTGGAAACCATAAGAAAAACCGAAGTTAAGTTTAGACAAATCCTAAAATGGGTAAGCTGTTTTGCTTTGAGTGTCAACGAAGTAAATGCGTCTTTGGGACGTGTGGTTACGGCTCCTACCAATGGTAGTGCTGGTGTCATTCCATCGGTTTTAATGTATTATATGGTTATAGAAAACCACGACGCTAATTTTGAACATATAAAACGCTTTTTATTGGTTGCTGGAGAAATAGGAAGCATCTTTAAAAAAGGGGCAACCATAAGTGCTGCCATGGGAGGCTGTCAAGCTGAAATTGGCGTATCGTCTGCCATGGCTGCTGGAGCCTTGTGCGAATTGTTGGGTGGCTCTCCGGAACAGGTTTTAATTGCGGCTGAAATTGCCATGGAACACCATTTAGGCCTAACCTGCGATCCTATTGGTGGTTTGGTTCAGATTCCTTGTATTGAAAGAAACTCCATGGGAGCCATGAAAGCCATACATGCAGCTGAAATGGCCATTGACACCAATCCCGAAAATGTAAAGGTGCCCTTTGACAAAGTGGTAGCTACCATGTGGGAAACAGCAAAAGATATGAATTCCAAATACAAGGAAACCAGTGAAGGTGGTTTGGCTGTTGGTGTGAATTTATCTGATTGTTAAAAACCCATTTCAATCGTTTACAAATTATCAGTTTCCAGACAGACGAAAGTTTTTAGTTTATCTATACTGCCTACAAAACACTAAGACTGAAAACTGTTTTATTGGTTACACCCTTCTCTCCTTCTAGTATCCATAAGGTATATAATTTTCCATTGGCCTTCATCATTAAAAAGTTGAAACGAATTCACGCCACAATGACTAAATTGATGGTTTACCCAAAACTCATAAGGTGTCCAAACATGAGCCATGGTTCCATCTATTTGAATGTTATAATCCAGTAAGCGTTCCTCCCACTTTTGGTCTGCTGGTCTGTTGGCAATGGTTTGTATCATTTTTGCAACATCATCTGTTACCAGTTTCCCTTTCCCCTCTCTGTCTTTATAGGTTGTTTGTGTCAACATGTTGTTATACATCACAGATTTCATAAGTAAGGTATCCCCTTTATGAAAACCTTCAAAAAAAGTGTCAATTGCTTTTTTTAAGTCCATTTCGGCTTTGTTTTGTGCTGTAATAGTGGTCGTAATCAGTAAGACCAGAAAAATAATAACGCGTTCCATAATTAATTGGTTTTGAACTAAAGTAGTTCAACATGTAGCTATATGAAAGACTTTAAAGAAAAGTTTAACATTAAGTATCTAATTTAGTACTTTTACAGCCTGAACTCATTTTGGTTTTTTGTTCATACCGAAAATGAAAAGAAATTTGTTCTATTTCATTCAATTTTATGAAACGGAAAAAATCAAGATGCGTTCCTATTAAAAAGAAGTACCTATATGTCTGTAGCAAAAAAAGAATACAAAAGAATTACCGTAAAAACTTTAGTGGATATGAAAGCCAATGGCGAAAAGATATCCATGCTCACTGCCTACGATTTTACCATGGCAAAAATTGTAGATGGTTCTGGTATAGATGTTATCTTGGTTGGAGACTCGGCAAGTAATGTCATGGCTGGACATGAAACCACTTTGCCCATTACTTTGGACCAAATGATATATCATGCCTCATCGGTAGTAAGGGCTGTAGAACGTGCTTTGGTGGTTGTAGATTTGCCTTTTGGAAGCTACCAAAGTGATCCTAAAGAAGCTTTGCGCTCTGCCATTAGGATTATGAAAGAATCTGGTGGACATGCTGTTAAACTGGAAGGTGGCAAAGAAGTCAAGGAGTCCATAAAGCGTATCTTGAATGCTGGAATTCCAGTCATGGGACACTTGGGATTAACACCACAATCCATTTATAAATTTGGAACTTATACGGTTCGTGCCAAAGAAGAAGAAGAAGCCAAAAGATTAAAAGAAGACGCTCTAATGCTAGAAAAAGCTGGTTGTTTTGCCATTGTATTGGAAAAAATACCTGCCAAATTAGCCAAAGAGGTTGCAAAAAGTGTTTCCATTCCTATTATTGGCATTGGAGCAGGAAATGGTGTAGATGGTCAGGTTTTGGTTTTACACGACATGATAGGCATGACCCATGAATTTCATCCACGTTTTTTAAGACGATATATGAACCTCTATGAAGATATGACAGCTGCCATTTCTCAATATGTGGAAGATGTGAAAACCGAAGATTTTCCTAACAGTGAGGAGCAGTATTAAGGTTGAAAGCTCAAGGTTTAAGGTTCTTGGTTCTTGGTTTATTAATAAAATAAATTATTCCTGTATTTGTGGCAAAAACTTCAGATAAAATACTTTCCAATAAAGAAAACCTTCAAGTTTTATACGAAGACAACCATATCATCATTGTAAATAAACGTGCTGGTGACATTGTGCAAGGGGATAAAACTGGAGATAAACCCTTAAGTGATGTTGTAAAGAATTATATTAAAGACAAATATAACAAGCCTGGCAACGTTTATCTTGGCGTGGTACACAGACTGGACAGACCTACCACTGGAGTGGTTTTGTTTGCTAAAACCAGCAAAGCCTTGCCTAGGTTAAATAAACTGTTTGCAGACAAAAAAACCCAAAAAACCTATTGGGCTTTGGTTAAACAAGAACCACCTAAAACAGAGGACACTTTAATTCATTGGTTAAAAAAGAATCCTAAAAACAACAAATCCACAGCATATCCCAATGAAATTCCTAAAGGGAAAAAAGCCGTCCTTCATTATCAAGTAATTAAAAAATTGGATAGCTATTATCTTTTGGAAGTTACTTTGGAAACAGGCAGACATCATCAAATACGTGTGCAGTTGGCAAGTATGGGCTGTCCCATTAAAGGGGATCTAAAATATGGGTTTGACAGAAGCAATAAAGACGCAAGCATTAGTCTACATGCCAGGAGCCTACAATTTACACATCCTGTTTCAAACAATTTTATAGATGTAACTGCACCATTGCCAAAAGATCCTGTTTGGGATGCTTGTCTAAAATAAATTCAAATTCGAATTCAACTTCTATCTTAAATCGTTAACCTACAGTTGCGCTTTCCAATAAAGGATATTCTATTTGAAGTTGCACGCCTTCATTGGGTTTGGAGTGCATTTGGAAAGTAGCGTCTATAAGTTCTGCCCTACTTTTCATATTAATGAGTCCAGACCCTTTTTTGGCAGTTTCCACGTCAAAGCCCTTGCCATCGTCCGAGGCTATAATAATCATTTTATCATCTAAATACTCCAGAGTGACCTTTAGGTTGTTGGCTTCGGAATATTTAACCGAGTTTGAAAAAAATTCCTGAAGGATTCTAAATAAAATAATTTCATGTTTTTTATTATCCAAGGGTCTTTTGTTTCCTTTAATATGAAGCTCTGCCGAAGCAAATTTCATGCGTTTTAATCGATCTAACTCATTGGTTATGGATTTTTCAAAACCAATGTTCAAAATCACATCATTGTTTAAGGATTTGGACAAGGAACGTACCTCCTTTAAACTTTCTTTAATGGTACTTGTGGTTAGGTCTAAAGTGGATTTCAAGTCTTCCGGAATTTTTGCTCCCAACATGTTTAATTGCATGCTGGCATAAGCCAATAACTGACCAACATTATCGTGAAGTTCCCAACCAATATGTTTTAAGGTCTGTTCTTGGATTTCGGTTTGAGTTATGGAAAGTTCTTCTTCAAAGGCTTGTTGTTGTCTTATCTTGTCCAATAAAAGCTTGTTCTTTCGCTTTTGAAAAACAATAAAAAATATCACGACCAAGGAAGTTACTATAAGCAAAACACCAATCATATAAATTAGCAAATAACGTTCTGCTGAGGTGGACACCGAAGGTTGTGCTTGCAAAAAAGTATTAATAAGCTTGGTCATTGTTAGGTTTTAATAATATTAGGGCCAATGAAAAAGATAAATACATAAAGATATTGGCATAGAGCATGATCAACCACTTTAATTCAGCTTGATTGGGATCTGTTGCTGCGTTGCCACATACAAAATGTACCAAAGGAATGGTTAGCAGCAACCAAATTAATAGGATGCCACTTATATAAAAATGAATGTCTTTATAAAACTCAAGTATTTTTTCGGTATGAAGTAATTCATAAATATAAAACACAGCACTTAACATGATAATGGACATGTTTCCAATACGAATCAATTTAAAGGTACCATCAAAAAAATGTTGAAAATTTAAAGCAATGCTTCCTATGGAAACAGCAAGAAACACATACAAAGCGTATTGCAAAATGTTTTTTAAAAAGTTGTTTTTTAACAATTTTTTGTAATACCATGCAAAAAACATGGCAGAACCTATATACCAGGTTAGCGTAAACCACCAAAAATTAAACCTAAAAACCGTGTTTTCAATAATATGATAGCTATTAAAGTAATTTAAAATTCTTGCATAAGAGCCCAATACATGTGTTATAAACACATACAGCAAGAAATAAATAAAGTAACTAACTGGTGACTGTTTAAACTTATGTAAAGACAATAAGCCTGTTACTGCAGCAATTAAAATAACAGCCAAATTTACATACATGTAATGTTGTAACAGAACGTCTTTCATCCTTTAAAAGGCTTATATACTAAAGGTTCATAAAAATTTTTCTTATTTGGGATAATCTTTTGTAATATATTACATAAATATATCCTAATCAAATAATTCGATTTTAAATCATAATTTATATACAACTCATTCGCTTTCTGGTTTGCAAAAAATTAATGCAAAAGCAAAACCCAAATACATAAAGATATTTGCAATTAATTTAATTGTCCATTTAATTGTTACAAAATCCCAATCAGAATCTGAATTATAAACTTCAAAAAAGTTTAATGGAGTAGTAATTAGCCACCAAACTAACAAAATTATAGCTACATAAAAATAAAGAGACTTAAAAGCATTTAATAATTTTTCAGAATTTAACAAATTATATAAATAAGAAACTGTGCTTAAAATTATAATAGCAACATTTAAGACTGTTATATAGGTTGGCCTAATCTCAAAAAAAAGTTTATAATCAATTATTGCAGTCACTAACATAGTCAAAACATAGCCATATATACAAAATTTTATTATTGTTTTTAACGTGTTTGAATCATACTTTTGGCTCAAAAACCATGAATAAAATATGGTTGCAACTGATGCCCAAGATATCGTGTACCACCAATAATTGCGTTCTATTAAAGTTCCTTCTATTAAATACTCTAAATTATAATCCTTTAAATGACGTGGATAATTACCAATGGTTTCAACAAAGACTATCCAACCCAAAAACCAAATAAAATATTTGACTGGAGTGTTTTTATATTTTTTATAGACTATAAGACTTACAACAAAAGCTAATATTTCTACGCTCTTCGTTAAAAATGTATAATAATCATATAAAAATTCTCTCAATTTGTAATCGGGTTATGTATAATGATATCTATAATACTAAAAAACTATTTTTCTGTTTTTTGAATAAGCAATTAAATATACATATACACCATCCATAGAGCAACTTAAATCTTTAGATTCGTTTTCAACATAGTTTAAATAACTCATATTTTTTATATAAAATTATAATTAGATTTCTTGTTCTGGATCACACCAAATTAAGGCTAAAGAAAATGTTAGTGTAGGCTTCCCCTTTTTAGGACACCTCAAAGTTCGATAAAT
>NZ_ANLA01000021.1 GCF_000348685.1 Xanthomarina gelatinilytica
TTAATACCTAGGGTATTCACTTTTCTTAAGCCCATAAACTGGGTGAGGGTCCCAAATACAGGTTCTACCGTACTTTGTCGCCTGGCTTTCATAAAAGGTCCCTGTGAAATTGTGTTCCGGTACCCGAACACTTAACTGAAAATTGTTGAATAATTTCTCTTGATACTCTTTTTTTCCTTGCATCCCTAAAAATAAGAACTTTCAGGCAATTCTTGAAATTTTAAACTATATTTGAATAGTTGTGCAACAGGCACAACGTATAAAATTAATTGCTAGTTTTAGCTAAACCAATGTGAGTTGCTTGTTTGCTTGCATCTGATTTTCCTTCGGAAAATCCTCGCACACAAACACGCAACTTTCCATATGCAAAAACGTTAGCAGTAATTTTCACGCAACCTTTTTATAGTTTCTGCATCTACATTATAAAACCAATTCGCAAGCTTATGAAAACTTTAAAAACTACATTACTTATAACCTGTAGCTTATTTTTTCTTGTTGGTTGTAATAACGATGATGATTCACCAGCTGTTGACAATCAAGAAAATATTCCAGAAAACAATGCCTTAGAAATTGGTGATTATCATGAAGGTGGTGTTATTATTTATTTAGATGCCACTGGAGAACACGGTTTAGTATGCTCTATAACAGACCTTACAGATGGTAACACTTATTATGCTATTTGGAATGGAGGTGTAGGAGATATTCCAGGAGCTGATGGAACAGAAATTGGGACAGGTAAACAAAATACTATTGATATTCTAAACGGTTATATTCAGGGTAACGGACCAAATGCAGCAGGTCTCTGTGCATACTATTCAGTAATTATTGATGGTGAAAGAAAAGATGGGTGGTTCTTACCAAGTAAGGATGAACTAAATTTATTATTTATTCATAAAGACCTCATTAATGCAACTGCTGTAGCAAATGGAGGAACAGAGATTGGTAATGAAAGATATTGGAGTTCCTCTGAATATGATGCTGATTATGCATGGAAACAAGCACTATATGATAACGGAGGCCAATATGCTTATTGGAAGCCTACTTATTCAGATCGTGTTAGAGCAGTAAGAGAATTTTAATCAAAAAAAACGCATAAAAAAGCCTGCAAATGCAGGCTTTTTAATATTCTAACTTTAATAATTTAGGCTTTCAAATACCCTAAAACGTTTTGCTCAATTCTACTCTGTATATTAGAAACATCTGCTTTCACAAAAGTTTCTCCTGTAATATTTTCGTATAACTCAATATAACGTTCACTTACAGTTGTTATATATTCATCACTCATTTCAGGAACGGTTTGTCCTTTCAAGCCTTGAAAGTTATTGGCAATCAACCACTGACGTACAAACTCTTTAGATAATTGTTTTTGTGCTTCCCCTCTATCCTGACGTTCTTGGTAACCGTCAGCATAAAAATAACGCGAGGAGTCTGGTGTATGGATTTCATCAATTAAAACAATTTTTCCTTCTTTGGTTTTCCCGAATTCATATTTGGTATCTACTAAAATCAAGCCCCTGGAAGCTGCAATTTCCGAACCTCTTTGGAACAGTTTTCTGGTATAATCTTCCAATACTAAATAATCAGCTTCTGAAACAATACCTCTTTTTAAAATATCTTCTCTGGATATATCTTCGTCATGGTCTCCCATTTCAGCTTTGGTTGCTGGTGTAATAATAGGGTAAGGGAATTTATCGTTCTCTTTCATCCCTTCTGGCATGGCTACACCACATAGCATGCGCTTTCCTGCTTTGTATTCCCTAGCTGCATGTCCAGACAAATACCCACGAATGACCATTTCCACCTTAAAGGGCTTACATAAATGTCCCACTGCCACATTGGGATCTGGTGATGCCAAAAGCCAATTTGGTACCAGGTCTTCAGTGGCTTTCATCATTTTGGTTGCAATCTGATTCAGGATTTGTCCTTTGTATGGAATACCTTTTGGCATGACCACATCGAAAGCCGAAAGTCTATCTGTAGCAATCATGACCAATAGGTCATCATTTATATTGTAAACTTCTCTTACTTTTCCTTTATAAACACTTTTTTGCTTAGGAAAGTTGAAATTGGTATCGGTAATTGTGTTCATTTAAAGTTGGCTGTTGGTTATTATGCAAAAGTAATTTGTTTCCTCTCAGCATACAAATCTAAATAAAAAAAGGAGACATGAAACTGTCCCCTTTTAACTATTGTGTTTATATAATATGTTAATTGAATCTGATATTGTAGGTCACTCCTACCCCAACATTTTGAATATCCAATTCGTTTTCTGCAAAGGTGTTTTGGTAATAGGCATAAAAATTCCAGTCCCTATTATGATACCCAATTTGAGGGTTTACATACAAACCACCATCATTATTGTCTATATTGGCCAAAAAGCCATATCCAAGGTCTACCCCTAAAAACAAACCGTCTGGTGTAAAGTAATAACGAAAGAATCCTGCAGCTGGAATAACTCCAAAATCATCTATATTGTCTTTACCAAAATAATGGGTGTAACCCGAAGCCAAGCCTATGGCAATATTTGGGTTGAACAAATACTGTCCCCTAAGGTCTGCCCCAAAGGCAAATGACGAGGCATCGTTGGCATCACCTATAGGCACTCCTGCAGTTAGCCCTAATTTCAACCAGGAATTATCTGGTGTAAGTTCTACATCTTCTATGTCTGTTTCTTGCGCAAATATTGGAGCAAATCCCAATAAGAATGCTACTAAAAATAATTTTTTCATGTTGTTACTTTTTTTGATTCCTTACAAATGTCTGTATTATAAGATGAAAAAAGTTATACAATTATTGGGATTGTTTATAGAATTATTGGAACCATGCACTAACGATGTGATTTACAAGAAGATGAACCCTTTTGGGATAAACCAAAAAAAACCAGTCTTAAAAAACTGGTTTTCTTTATATAATACTATCGGAAATTTTAGACTAAGGTTTTACACCTTTAGTTATTACTCCCTGTTTTCTATGCTTTTGTAAGCTTCAATGACTTTTTTAACCAACTTATGACGAATGACATCCTTATCGTCCAGAAATACCATGCCAACACCTTCCACGTTCTTTAAAATCAATAAGGCTTCCTTTAAACCGGAAATGGTTCTTCGTGGTAAATCTATCTGCCCTGGGTCTCCAGTTAGTAGAAACTTGGCATCACGACCCATTCTGGTCAAAAACATTTTCATTTGTGCATGTGTGGTGTTTTGACCTTCGTCCAGAATAACAAAGGCATGGTCTAGGGTTCTTCCTCTCATAAAGGCCAATGGTGCAATCTGTATGGTTCCATTCTCTATATAATGGGCCAGTTTTTCAGCGGGAATCATATCCCTTAACGCATCATAAAGGGGTTGCATGTAAGGGTCCAGCTTTTCTTTTAAATCTCCCGGAAGAAAACCTAAGTTCTCTCCAGCTTCTACAGCAGGACGTGTGAGGATAATACGTTTCACTTCCTTATTTTTCAAGGCCTGAACGGCCAAAGCAACTCCCGTATAGGTTTTACCTGTACCAGCTGGACCTATGGCAAAAACCATATCGTTTTTACGCATAAGCTCCACCAATTTTCTTTGGTTTGCTGTTTGTGCCTTTATCAGCCTTCCGTTTACACCATGTACTATGGTGGCTCCACTGGCATCGCTTGTGGCGTAGTCGTCTTTGCTCTGACTGGTAAGCACGCGCTCTATGACGTTTTCATCAAGCTTGTTGTATTTTATATAGTGCTCCATGAGCATGTTAAAGCGTCTATCAAACTCCTCTAAGAGGTCTTCGTCTCCATAGGCTTTTATTTTATTCCCTCTGGCAACAATTTTTAGTTTGGGAAAATATTTTTTCAATAATTCGATGTTTGCATTTTGTGCTCCAAAAAATTCTTTAGGAGAGACTTCTTCAAGTTCGATAATGATTTCGTTCAAAAGCTATGGGATTTAATTAAAAATATCAATTAAGATTTATTAGATTTGTGCTTAAACAAAGCTACACAATTTTCATGTGAGTTTGGTTAAAAAAATATCAACAATTAATCCATGCCTATCATAACCTTAACAACAGATTTTGGAGAGAAAGATCACTTTGCTGGCGCAGTAAAAGGAGCTATTTACACCGAATTGCCTGAGATAAAAATTGTTGATATCTCACACTCGGTTTCCCCTTTTAACATTCCTGAAGCTGCGTATATCATTCAAAATGCCTACAGTAGTTTTCCTAAGGGCACCATCCATATTATTGGTATAGATTCTGAGATGAATATTGAAAACAAACATATAGCCATGAAACTGGACGATCATTATTTTATTTGTGCCAACAACGGGATCATGAGCATGATTTGTGCCGAAATAGCTCCAGAAAAAATTGTGGAAATCAATATTCACGATAGAATAGAAACCAGCTTTCCTGCCCTTGACGTGTTTGTAAAAGTGGCTTGCCATATTGCTAGAGGTGGCACCTTAGAGGTTATTGGGAAAGTAATAGACAGCATTAAACCAATAAAAAATCTGATGCCTTATGTAAACGACGAAGAAAACCAAATTGTGGGCAGCGTGATTTACATAGATAATTATGGAAACGTAATAAGTAACATAAAAAAAGCGTTCTTTGAGAAAATCCAAAAAGGAAGGGCTTTTGAAATTTCGGCCAGGAATTACACCTTTAAAAAAATATATACTAAATACAGTGATGTGGTAAACTTTGATTTACCCTTGGAAAAAAGAAACGACGAAGGCAAAAGTTTGGTGGTTTTCAACTCTTCCAATTATCTTGAAATTGCCGTTTACAAAAGCAACAGCCAAACCTCTGGTAGTGCTTCTACCTTAATGGGCTTGGATTTAATGGATGCCATAAGCGTGAATTTTATAAATGAATAAAACATAATACAATGTTTGTAAGACTTGTTAAAATGAGTTTCCACGAAGAACATATAGATGAATTTCTATCCCATTTTAATGCAAACAAAGAATGCATAAGACATTTTAAAGGCTGTCAGTTTTTAGAACTGTATAGAGACAAAACACATAGCCATATCTTTTTTACCTATAGCTATTGGGATACGGAAGCCGATTTGGAAACTTACAGGCATTCTGAACTTTTTAAAGAGGTTTGGAGCAAAACCAAGCCTTTGTTCAATGCCAAACCAGAAGCTTGGAGCGTGGATAAAGTGGCTTCTCTTGAATGAAAGTATTTTTAGTTGTGGGGTTGAGGTTTAAGGTTTAAAATTCAAGGTTTAAGATTTAAGGTTTTGAGTTTTTTTAAATAAAAAATAAATATTCGTGCAATTGTGTCTGAAAAAATATGAAAAAATATAATTTTGATATCTAAACGTCATCTTATTAAAAATTCAACAATTATCAACAATCGTCAATCAACAATCAACTAACCCCTAATCCCTAAAAAACATGTTCGCCATATTAAGAAAAGAAATAAACTCGTTTTTCGCCTCGCCTATTGGTTACTTGGTTATTGCTCTTTTTTTATTACTGAACGGTCTTATTCTATGGCTTTTTAAAGGCGAGTTCAACATTTTGGATAATGGCTTTGCCGATTTGTCCTCTTTTTTCCTGTTAGCACCTTGGGTCTTGATATTCTTGATTCCTGCTGTTAGCATGCGTAGTTTTAGCGACGAGAAAAAACAGGGAACTCTAGAGCTTTTACTTACCAAGCCCATACCCTTATTCAATATTGTTTTAGGGAAATATTTAGGTGCCTTTATCTTAATTCTCATTGCCTTACTCCCTACCCTTTTATACGTTTTTACGGTTTACCAATTAGGGAATCCCATTGGGAATTTGGACGTTGGTAGCACCTTAGGATCCTATTTCGGGTTGTTGTTTTTAGTGGCAGCTTACACAGCCATTGGGGTGTTTACGTCCACCTTATCAGATAACCAAATTGTGGCTTTTATTTCGGCAGTTTTTATTTGTATTGTCTTTTACATTGGTTTTGAAGGTATTGCAGACATATTTTCCAGTATGTTTGTTGAACAATTGGGCATGAGTACCCATTACAAAAGCATGAGTCGTGGTGTGTTGGATACACGTGATATCCTTTACTTTTTAAGCGTCACGCTGTTTTTCTTGATTCTTACCAGCAAACGCATTACAACCAAGGGACTTCAAAAAAAAGAGGTTTTGCTATTAAGTTTTTTATTTATTGGCTTATTGGCCATAAATGCCATTAGCAATAACCATTATGAGCGTTTCGACTTAACCTCCGACAAACGCTACACTATAAGTGATTCTGCTTTAAATATTATAGACGATGTCGCTTCCCCCATTCTAATTGATGTATTTTTGGAAGGAGAGGGTTTTCCTTCGGAATTTAGACGATTGCAATTGGAAACCAAACAGATCCTGGAAGAATTTGCATCGCACAACAAACACATTGTTTTTCATTTTATCGATCCTTTGGCAGATGAGGCCAACAGGGAAGCCAACATACAAAAACTCAACAATCGTGGTTTAACACCTATGCAATTAAGTGTTGAGGAAAACGGCAAAAGCAGTCAGGCAGTAATTTTTCCTTGGGCTTTGGCCAGTTATAACGACGTAACAGTAACCATACCGTTGGTGAAAAATAAAATAGGTGCCACTCAGCAAGAATTGGTCAGTCATTCGGTACAACATTTGGAATATGCCTTTGCCGATGGTTTCAGCAAATTGGTAAACCCAAGAAACAAAAAAGTGGCCTTTTTAATTGGCAATGGCGAGCTTAAAGGACGTTATATTGAAGATTTCCTTAAAACAATATCGGAATATTACAATTTGGCTCCATTTACACTGGATAGTGTTGCCAACAATCCCGAAAGGACCTTAAACCAATTAAAGGATTTTGATTTAATCGTTTCAGCCAAACCTACTGAAGCTTTTACAGAAAACGAGAAGTTTGTTCTGGACCAATATACCATGTCTGGAGGCAAAAGCCTATGGCTTATAGATGCTGTTGCCATGGAAAAAGACAGCTTGTACAACACTGGAAAAAGTGTGGCCATAGCCAGGGATTTAAATCTAACGGATTTCTTTTTTAAATATGGCGTTAGGATCAATCCGGTTTTAATAAACGACCTCTACTCTGCTCCCATAACATTGGCCATTGGCGAAGGTAGTGAAGCGCGTTTTCAGCAATTCCCATGGTTTTATTCGCCATTGGTAAATCCTGAAGGACACCATCCTATTGTAAACAATATCAATTTGGTGAAATTTGATTTTGCCAATCAAATAGACACCTTAAAAAACAGTGTCCAGAAAACCATTTTGCTTCAAAGTTCCATCTTGTCCAAAACCGATGGCACACCTAGGGAAATAAGTTTGGAAATGACCACTATGGAACCAGACCCCAAACTATACAACAAACCTCATCAGCCCATGGCTGTTTTACTGGAAGGGGAATTTACTTCGGTATACAACAATCGTGTAAAACCATTCCCCCTTTCCAAGGAAAAAAACATCAGCAAACCAACCAAAATGATTGTGGTTGCCGATGGTGATGTGATAAAAAACGAATTGGGCAAAAACGGACCTATAGAACTAGGATTCGATAGAAGCTCTGGACAGCTGTATGGCAACAAGGAATTTTTGCTGAATGCTGTAAATTTCCTGTTGGATGACAACGGACTTATAAACATTCGATCCAAAGAAATTGAAGTGTCCTTTCTGGATTACCAAAAAGTAGGTTTGGAAAAAACCAAATGGCAATTGTTCAATATTTTGCTGCCTTTAGTAATATTGGGCGTTTTCGGGTTTGTTTTCAACTTTTACAGAAAAAAGAAATACGCGAGGTAAAGGAATGGTTTCTCTTTCAGATTCCCTTTTTCTAACGAATGTTTTGTTAATAAGTTTGTTTCCTATATTAGCTGCTATACGATATATTTGTAATACTAATTAAACGAACATAAAACGTATTTAACATACATGAAATTTATAGTATCAAGTACCTATTTACTGAAGCAGCTTCAAGTTCTTGGAGGTGTTATAAACAACTCAAACACCTTACCTATTTTAGATAATTTTTTATTTGAATTAAACAATACAGAACTTATAATCTCAGCTAGTGACCTGGAGACAACCATGTCTGCTAAACTTGAAGTGGAAAGTGATAATAGTGGCAGCATTGCCGTTCCTGCCCGTTTGCTTTTGGAAACCTTAAAAACCTTTCCTGAGCAACCATTGACTTTTGTGGTAGAAGAAAACAATACCATAGAGATCAGTTCCAATCATGGAAAATATGCCTTGGCTTATGCAGATGGCAACGAGTTCCCTAAAGCTGTTTCTTTGGAAGACGCGAGCTCTACAACCATTACTGGAGATATTTTGGCAACAGCCATAAGCAAGACCATTTTTGCTGCAGGAAACGACGATTTACGCCCTGTTATGAGTGGTGTGTTCTTTCAGTTTTCTACCGAAGGTTTAACCTTTGTGGCTACAGATGCGCATAAATTGGTTAAGTATTCAAGAGAAGATGTTCAGGCTAGTCAGACCACAGAATTTATCATGCCCAAAAAACCTTTAAATCTTTTAAAAGGGATTTTGGCTGCCAGTGATGATGAAGTGATTATAGAATATAACGATTCCAATGCCAAGTTTACCTTTGAAAATACCGTTTTAATTTGTCGTTTGATTGACGGAAAATACCCAAATTACGAAGCTGTTATTCCTAATGAAAACCCGAATAAGCTAGTAATTGATAGAACACAGTTTTTAAATTCTGTGCGTCGTGTGAGTATCTTTTCAAATAAAACCACACATCAAATCCGATTGAAAATTGCAGGTGCTGAATTAAATATTTCTGCTGAAGATATAGATTACAGTAATAAAGCTGAAGAGCGTTTAACCTGCGATTACCAAGGTGATGATATGCAAATTGGTTTTAACTCACGCTTTTTAACTGAAATGTTAAACAATCTGACATCAGACGAAGTACAACTTGAAATGAGCTTACCAAACAGGGCTGGTATCTTAACTCCTGTGGATGGCCTGGATGAAGGCGAACAAGTAACCATGCTTGTTATGCCTGTTATGCTTAATAGCTAAAATAATACATTAATATTATATATTAAAACCGTAACATTAGGTTACGGTTTTTTTGTGCATTATTTTTAACTTCTCAATTACTTAACATGAAAAACGCTCACTAAAAAAGTGAGCGTTTAAACAATTTCCCCTAATGTTTAATTAATAGCAATTTCGTTTAACCATCTGTATTATCCATACTAATGTAACTCCCTTTATAACTTCCATTAATGATTATACCATCATTTCTTGTAAACTGAAAACTAATTTCAATTTGATCTGTAGTATATAATTCTAATGTTAAACTACCTGTAGATGCGTTTAAGTTGGTATCTGCATTATTATTATCAAGTAATATATTTCCGTCTTCTAGTTCACCATTAATAATTTGAGCGTTTTCTTCAAATTGAAAGTTTGACATATCAGAAAAACTATATGTTTGTTCTGCTAATGGACTTTGATTAATGCGTATACCAAATACATTAACATTATCAAGTTGAGTCCCATTATTTATGGCATCTAAAAGTTCAGTTTCTGTCTTATTAGAAAAACTTACAAAAGTATTATCTCCTAAGGCAGGCTCTACGATAACGCTATTAACAACATAAGTTTCATTATTTAAAGTAATAACATTTGTATTTTGAGGTTGTTCTGTGTTGTTATCGTCGTCTGAAGAACAATTTAATGCAGTTAAAGCAAAACAAAATAAAATTACAAGTTTGTTTAATTTTTTCATTTTAAAAATTATTGTTTTAAGATTTTTATTGTTTGGTTTGATTGGTTAGTATTTATGCTTAAAAAGTACATTCCTGTTGGTAAATTAGAAATATTAATTTGAGATTGATTAGCGATTTCAAGTACTTTTTGACCATTAACGTTAAAAACAGCTACGTTTTTAATAGTTTGATTTGTTTTAATATTTACAACGTCTGTTGCTGGATTTGGATATAACTTTACTGTGTTTTCATCTAAAGAAATATCATCAACACTTAATGTAGAATTGTACTCGTAAGCTCCCAAATCTATTGTAGTATTAAAAACCCTATCATTACCTGATAAATCTAAATCGCCAAATAAAGCTTCATCGTAGTAAGCGTTATCACCTTGATCAACAATATAATTTGAAGCTGATGTTGGTTTGTATTCGGCATCTAAATTTAAATTATCTGTTGCTGGATCTAAAGTTGTTACGTTTGTTGCACTAAATGTCCCCCCGTAAGTTCCGGCATTTGATGATACATTTGCAATAGAATTTCTAATAAACACATCGTAAGTAGAAACTAATCCGTTGGAAATATCTCTAGTTGCTGCTGTACCATTAACTGTATTCTGCCAAAAGATAGTATTATTAACATTTAGGTTTACACTACCATTACCTGATGCCGTTATAGAATTGCCATAAGTACCATTATAATCATTATTAACAAACGTACTATTATTAATTACAACATCTAAAGTGCTTCCGTTATTCCAATCTTCTCTGTAAATATCTAAAGCCGCAACATTAATATCGTTATCAGCAACTAAAACGTTAGCCCAACGTGTAAAAATATAGCCGTTTGTACTATCAGATTGCACATAAACCAATCCTCTATTAACAATGGTGTTATTTATAAACTTGGTGTTTTCAATAAGTAAGCCTCCGTTTAATGTTCTCATTTTAAGTAAATAACCATTAGAATAATTACTTCTGAATACCGAATTTTTAATTTTTAAGTTATTAATACTTGAACTATTAGGAATAAAGATTACGCCGTTTTCTTCAACACCACCAGATGTAGATGTATCGTAAATATTTTCAAAAATAATCCCATCAAAAGTCACATCACTAGCTGTTACTTCAAATAAACGCTCTGCATTATCTGTTTTGTTCGATGAAAAATCTCCATCAATATCATCACCATTTATATCTCCAGTAAAAATGGTAGCATTTGTAGTATGAATAGCTGTTATATCTCTTTCAGCTAGAGTCGTTTCGGTTCCTGCAAAACCTCCAATAATATCCACTTCATCTGTACTAACAGCTATTGGTGTGTTTTTATCTGCTAATGTATAGGTTCCTTTTGCTACCCAAACAGCATCATTTAAATTGGTAAGTGCTAAAGCGTCAGTTACATTTGTAAAAGCATCTGCCCATGAGCTACCATCGTTAGCACCTATTGCATTGGCATTTACGTAAAATATAGAAGGAATACAGTTTTCACCGTAACTCGATTGACCGTCTACAGTCCACCCTGGGTTATATTGACCACTATTTGCTGGTGGTGAAAAACCTGCATCAACTTGAATACATGTTAAACTTGCATTATTATACGCTTTCATGTAGCTAAAATTGCTGTTATTTCCGTTGGCTACGTTTAACTCTACCAATTGATTGTTTTGGCAATGAACTTGCTCTAATGTAGGAATATCACTAACATCTAGTGTGGTAATTTGGTTATCTGCACAATGTAATCGTGTTAAATTAGTGTTATTACTAACATCAATAGTCGTTAAATTATTTGCGTAACAATCCAAACGTGTTAAATTGGTAAAGGCTTCAATACCTGTTAAATCTGAAATTGACAAACCATTGATAAGTAGCTCTGTTGTAGCTTGTGCTTCTGCCACTGTAATTTCAGTATCACCATTTAAATTGATACTATTATTGTTTACTAAATAACTTTTGAAATTAGCATCTGGAATATTTACAATTTGATTTAATGCAGCACAGTCTTCACTATAAAATGCAGAGGTACCTTTAGTCCAACCTTGGTTATATATTCCGGCTTCTGCTGGTGGTGTAAAACCAGCATCTATTTGAATACATGATAAACTATTTCCATAAGCTTTCATCCAGTTAATGTTACTGTTATTACCATTGGCAATGTTTAATTCATATAAAACACCATTGTTATGACATTGTATATCTGTAATTGATGTGTTTGCACTAATATCCAACGTTTCTATTTGATTATCAGAACAGTGCAAACGTGTTAATGCTAGATTATTGCTTACATCGATAGACGTTAAATTATTATTGTAACAATCTAATCGTGTAATGTTTATAAATTCTTCTATTCCTGTTAAGTCTGAAATTGACAAACCATTAATTAATAATTCACCAGAAAATGCTTGTGCTTCTGCTACAGAAATTTCTGAGTCGTTATTGGTGTTAATGGCTGCGTCTGCTAATAAATAGCTTTTAAAATTAGCATCGGGAATGTTAACATTTTGCGCTTGTATACTATACGATGCAGTCGCTATTAAAAAGGTTAATAAGAGTAATGTTTTTTTCATTGTAGTTGAGATTTATTTTAATATTCAACTACAAAACAACAATCAAACAAGGCTAAATTAAGTGAGATTTTTCTGAATAGCTCTAATTTCTTTCTGAATGAAAATCACATAAACGTTTCTTTAATCACGTCCAAAAACTGATCGCGTTTAGATTTTGAAATTGGAATGCGTTTTTGATTGTTCATTAGTAAGTAATCGCCATCATCTTTAACCAATTCATCTACATATTTTAAGTTGATTAAATACGACCGATGACATTTAAAAAACATCGCATTGCGTTCTAATTGCTCTACAAAATGCTTTAAGGGTTTACAAATGGTTTTTTGTTTACCATCCATAAGTTGCACGTTGGTGTACATGCCATCGGCTTCAAAATAGACGATATCATTATGCGATGCGAACATGATTCCTTTTGGGATTTCTAAAGCAATTTTATCCATGGATAGTTGCTTTAATGAATCGCGTAACTTGTTTAACTGGTCGTTTAAATTATTGACTTTTATCGCTTCTTCAGCTTTTGTTACTGCTTCTTTTAACTCATTTGTATCTACTGGTTTTAACAAATAATCTACAGCCGATAATTTGAAAGCTTCAATTGCATATTGATTGTATGCCGTCACGAAAATGATTTTAAAATCGATGTAATTTGGAAAGTATTCTAAAATATCTAATCCAGACTGATTTGGCATTTCAATATCTAAAAAGACAACATCAGGTTTACTGGTTTTAATCAAATCGACACCAGATGCTAAATCTTGCGCTTCTTCAATGCTAGTAATACTTGCGCAATGTTCTGTAAGCAAATTAGATAGTAAATGTCTGGCGCGTTTTTCGTCGTCTATAATTATCGCTTTCATATCTTATTGTATTGGCATCGTGATGACCACTTTTGTACCTGCAGCGACGTCGTTCTCGTCATACAAATCGTTGGTAGTTATGGTTATATCACGTTTTAATTTGTTTTTATAAAGATGCACACGTTCTTCATTAGCTTTAGTAGCAAAGGGTTTGTGCTGTTGGTTTGGTCGTTTTAATTTTTCCGATTGTGCTCGACCAATTCCATTATCTTCAACCGTAATTTCTAATTTATTTTGCTGAATAATCTTCGCTTCAATATGTAATTTTCGGTCGTTTAATTTGTGTAATAATCCGTGTTTTAAAGCATTTTCAACATAAGGTTGAATGAATAACGAAGGTACTTTTATCTGTTTTGTTTTTAACTGATTATCAACCGAAATAGTATATTCCAATTCATCTTCAAAACGCACTTTTTCTAATTCTAAATACAGTTTTAAAGCGTTTAATTCTTCTTCTAAAGTAATTTCGTTTTGCTGACTGTAATCTAAATACATGCGGATTAATCGGCTAAACTTCACTAAATACGAGCTTGCCAATTCCTTTTCATTTGAAATTATATAATCTTGAATAGAGTTTAAAGCATTAAAAATGAAATGCGGATTCATTTGCGAACGCAGATTTTCTAACCTTAAATTTGTTATTTTTTTATCGATTAAAATTTTATCAATTTCTGTAATACGTTGAGCTTCTTTTTGTTGCAATCGCCATCTAAAATACAGCCAAACTAAACCTATTATTGTTGCTATTACTAGACCATAAAACCAATAGGTTTCCCAAAATGGTTTTGCTATAGTAAAGGTAATAGGACTTGCAAATTGTACGTCTTTACTGCTAATGTTTTTGCCTTGTAATTCAAATGTATAATCGCCACTAGACAAGCTGTTAAACACCACAAAATGTGTATTTAAAGGCACGTTTCGCCACGTGGTATCAATTGGTTTTATACGGTATTTGTAGCTAACATGTTTATTAGATTGAAATCCGTTTGAGTTAAAATCGAATCGTAATTTATTATAATCATAAGGTAAATTGTAATTGGTATTTACAACCGTATCTTTATCATTTATTTGAACGGATGTTATCCAAACTTTAGAGGTTTTAAAGGCCTTAAAAAGCGTATTGTTTTTGGGCATTACATACAATGAATTTGGAAAAACAGACACCAAATAATCTTCAAGAATAATAAACTTATCTACTGATAATGTTAATCCATCTTGGGTGTTTAAACGCCTTACATGATTGGTTTTTGGATGAAACCTATAAAACCCTTCTTCGGTAGAAATCCATAAAAATTCACCATCAGATTTTAATGTATTTATTTGCACTTGCTTTGGCAACGCATCATGTCTAGAAATTAATCGATCATCCTTAAAACATAACAAGCCATTGTGCTGTGTTGCCAACCAAATAGCATCGTTTATTTTAGCTATTGAGTTTACTAAAATACTTTCGTTATCTAGCTTAATTTCTTTTGACTGAAAATTATTAACATCAAATTGATATAACCCATCAATAAAAGAAACAAATAACTGATTGTTTAATATTTCAGATGCTTTTACTCTGCTTTTTCTAATAACTCTCGTAGAATCTGAAATATACGGTTTGTTATATATTATGGCTTCTTTGTAGCTTCCGTAGAAGAGATTTTCATCATTAATTTTTGAAAATGTTTTTGCAACAGAGTATTTGTTTTTTTCATCTTTAATTTCAAACGAATTCAAATCCATACTATAGGATTCTGATGCATTAATACTAACAATTACATGGTTTTGTGATGCATCAAAAAATAAATTACCTATGATTTTTGATCCAGGTAATTTAAGCGTCTTAAAAACACCGTTTGTATTATAAAACAACAACTTACCATTATTTGTACCTAATAAAAATTGATTGTTATTTAGTGCACAAGCTGCGGTAATTTTATCTTTTGCTTGTTCTAAATTAAGCTGTCTAATATTAAGATTAGAAGACACAAAAACACCGTTGTCTAATGTTGTAAACCAATAATTTTTATTAAAATCTACCAATACATCGGTTACAGACTCGTTACTAAACAATTGTTCTTTTAAAACTAATTGCTGCTCTTTTAGTTGAAAAATAAACACACCAGATGTTGTTAAAAACCAATAGTCATTATTTAAAGAAGTGATGTTGTAAATGGTTAAATCTTC
This sequence comes from Xanthomarina gelatinilytica, assembly GCF_000348685.1. Lineage (GTDB taxonomy): Bacteria > Bacteroidota > Bacteroidia > Flavobacteriales > Flavobacteriaceae > Xanthomarina > Xanthomarina gelatinilytica. Next base: position 15,302 of record NZ_ANLA01000021.1, read on the forward strand.
TAATGATTTAGGTGTTTTTAGCTTTAAAACATCGTCTATTTCAGTTTTATAAATATAAAGTTGATTTTTGCCTTGTTCTTTAAAATTTAACAGCGAACTATTTTTAAAAGCATATACCTTTGGTGACTGCATTCTGTATTTAGACGTGAATGTTTTAAGCAGTTTTATCTGGTCATCTTTGATTTGGTACCAGTTCTGTTTTTCTTTTGAAGATCTACCATTTTCATTCATTTTAATGACATAGGACAAATCATTGTGAGTACTCTCACTAACAGACATACCTTCAAAAAGCTTGATGATGTTTTTGTCTTTTAAAATAATATCATAAATACCATCTACAGTAAATAAGCGAATGGATGTATTGGTAATTTCAAAAGGTGACAACTGCCCTTTTACCAGCTTACTAGCGTCATAAAAAAGATGTAAAGTATCGTTTTCAACATAGAAAATTTGCCCGTAAATATTACTACACCAAAGTTTTCCTTTTTCATCTAATTTTAATTGAAATAAAGAATTTGCTTTTTGGTTAGGGTTTGTAAATTTTTGGTAATTATTTCCGTTATAACGGTATAAACCTTTATCTGCTGCAAGCCAGATATAGTGGTTGTGATCTTCTAAAATATCATAAAACTCTACATCTGGAAGATTAGAAATTTTAGACATATGTTGCGTTACCGGATTTTGAGCAACTACAAAAACTGGTAACAGTAAAAATAATATGATTTTAAAATAACGCCACATAAATATCAATTAACAAACTTAATATTTATGTTCACAATGAGCGTCTTATTTTTCTGTAACTACCTTATTTTTTTCTAAATATAAAAAAACGCCCACTATACAATGAGCGTTTCTAATTTACCTCTATAAAAAATATAACTAACTAATAAAATTAAAAGATAAAGGGTATGTTGGTGATTCACCATTATTGGCTTTTATAGCATTAATAATAGGAAATATCAAAGAGATAAACCCAATAACGATCAGTCCTATGATGCCCAAGCCCAACAATAAGATGGCTGGAATACAAATAATGGCATAGATAATCAAGCTTAATTGAAAGTTAACAATACGCTTGCCTTGCTCGTCCATTTGCAAAACCTTGTCTTTTTGTGTTGCCCATAAAATAAGGGGCACGATAAGTCCTCCAAATCCTGTGACGAAAGTCAATAACTGACTTAAATGTGTTACGACCAATAATTGATTGTCTTTTCTCATGATGGTTTGCTTTTTTTAATTGATTGATGTATCAATATGACGACCAAATCATGAAAATGTTACACTTTTCAATTAAGAAAACCGGATTATTTTACGGAACAGCCCACACCTTCTTTCTTTACACCCAGTTTTACGAGGATGGTTTCCAACAAACACCATTTGGTAAAGGCCGACTGGATTAAGTTTACGCCTATAAAAACGGTAAACCACATCCAATTCGGATTCACATATACGGTTAAAACCACGCTTAACAGTACCATAGTACCCACTATCACTCTAAAATATGTATTTAACATGTTGTTTGATTTTTAAAATTATTATTAATTCTACAAGGTTTTAAATATATTTTTCAATAGGAACCACAACAGCTTTAATAGAATTGTTGGTTTCCAGGTTCTTATTAAATTCTTTTATCAAGCCGAACAAAGCATCAATGTTTTCTTCTTCGGTAAATGAAAAAAACAAGCTGGATTCGTTGCCTCCTTTAACACTTGGAAACCAACTGGTAGTCATTAAAAGAGAAGCCCCATTTTTATAGCCATCGATTTCAGAACTGCTGAAGTTGTGAATATTCGCTTTTTTGAAAAGTTTCAAAATATCTTTCTGAAACGCTTCGACTGCTGTTACGATTACTAATTTCATATTTCTAATTTTAATGTCGGTTTAAACACCATAGAGAACCAATTTCTATCACTAGACAACTTATAGGTCTCGACTGCATTCGACCAGACAGATTATTTATAATTCTTCTTTTCTATCATATAGTACACCAATGGTACAACCAATAATGTAAAGACCGTTGAAACGATGGTTCCTCCCATTAAGGAGATGGCCAAACCTTGGAAAATAGGATCAAACAAAATCACAAAAGCTCCAATAACAACTGTTCCTGCCGTTAACAAAATAGGTGTTGTACGTACTGCTCCAGCTTCAATGGCTGCTTGTTTTAATGGCACTCCTTCAGCAGTTCGTAAATTGATAAAGTCTATCAGTAATACCGAATTCCTTACCATAATTCCTGCCAAGGCTATCATTCCTATAAAAGAGGTTGCCGTAAAGAAGGCTCCCATGATCCAGTGTCCCAAAATAATCCCGATTAAGGATAGTGGTATAGCAACCATCATCACCACTGGTGCTTTAAAGTTTTGGAACCAACCTACAATTAAAATATAAATCAAGATAATGGCTCCTAAAAAGGCAATGCCCAAATCCCTAAATACTTCTAAAGTAATTTGCCATTCGCCATCCCATTTTACGGTATAATCGTCTTCAAAGTCGGGTTGCCCTAAATACATTTCGTTAATTTCATAGCCTTGAGGCAAGGTGATGGCTTTTAACTTTTCTTCCATTCCTAAAATAGCATACGCAGGACTTTCCAAGTCACCAGCCATATCTGCCAACACATAAACCACTCGCTTCTGGTTTTTTCTATAGATACTTTTAGCACTAATGGTTTCATTTATAGTTATCAAATCTGCTATAGGAACCATGTTCCCTTGTTTGGACTTTACCTTTAATTGCGAAATATCTGTTAGTGTCGATTTTTCTTTTTCATCTAAAGCCAATACCAAACCAACCTGATTGGACGCATCTTCATCATACAAGGTGGTTACAGCCCTGTTGGACAAGGCCATGTTCATGGTATAAGCAATTTGCTGTGGTGCGACACCATACAGCATGGCTTTTTCTTTATTGATTTCGAATTGATATTCGGTTTGGTCGTCTTCAACCATCCAATCAATATCCACTACATCTTCGGTATTTCTAAGAATGCTTTGAATGCTGTCTGCAATGGCCATTTGGGTTTTGTAATCCGGTCCATAAACCTCGGCAACAATAGTTGACAATACTGGAGGTCCTGGTGGTACTTCCACCAATTTCACATTGGCATTGTATTTTGAAGCAATCCTTTGAATGTCTGGACGCAATAACTTGGCAATATCATGGCTTTGCGCAGAACGCTCGCCTTTGTCCACTAAATTCACTTGAATGTCTGCCATATTGCTTCCGCCACGTAAATCGTAATGACGTACCAAGCCATTAAAAGTAATTGGAGCCGACGTGCCAATATAATTCTGGTAATTTACCACTTCTGGGCGTGTGGCTAGATATTGTGAGATTTCTTTAGCAACAACGCCTGTACGTTCCAAAGTGGTTCCTTCTGGCATATCAATAACCACTTGAAATTCGTTTTTATTATCAAAAGGCAACATTTTTACAGCTACCGATTTGGTAAAAAACAAGACCATTGTTGCCATTAAAAGGGCAAAGGTTCCTCCTAAAAACAACCAACGCTTGGTTTTGTTTTCCAGCAAAGGTCTTTCAAGTTTGTTGTATATTTTATAAATAATGGTGTCTTCAACTGGTTTTTCAGCTTTTTCAACCTTTCCTTTTTTATCTTTTTCCCTTAAGAAAATATAACCCAAATATGGTGTAATGGTCAAGGCTACAAACAATGATAAAATCATCGCTATGGATGCGCCAATTGGCATTGGTGCCATATATGGGCCCATTAAACCAGATACAAAAGCCATAGGCAAAACCGAAGCAATTACAGTAAATGTGGCAAGGATGGTTGGGTTACCAACCTCATTGATGGCATATAAAGCCGCCTGTTTAAATGGCAAGCGTTTCATTTTAAAATGCCTATGCATATTTTCGGCAATGATAATCGAGTCATCTACCACAATTCCGGTTACAAAAACCAAGGCAAAAAGCGTGATTCTGTTCAAAGTATAATCCAACATATAATAACTCAACAGAGTCAAGGCAAAGGTAATTGGGACCGATAAAAACACGACCAATCCACCTCTCCAACCCATGGCCAACATCACGACCAATGTTACGGCAATAATGGAACCTATAAGGTGCAACAGCAATTCAGATACTTTATGCGACGCTGTTTCGCCATAGTTTCTGGTTATTTCCACATGAACGTCGTCTGGAATTAAATTGTTGCGCAAATGTTCCACCTTATCAATAATCACATCTGCTATTTTCATGGCATCGGCTCCTTTTCTCTTGGCAACAGAAATAGTGACTGCCGGATAATCCGATGGAAAAGTTTGTCCTTTATCACTTGCTTGACCAAAGCCCAAAGACACATAGTTTTGTGGCACTTCTGGACCATCCAGAATGGTGGCAACCTGTTTTAAATAAATAGGTTGGTTTTGTTGTACACCTACCACTAAATTTTCCACATCTGTAGCCGATTCCAAAAACTTACCAGTGGTTACAAGGAATTCCGTATCGTGTTTATCAAAACTTCCAGCGCTAAGTTGGGTATTGTTGGCCTTAATCATTTCAGAAACCGAAAGGAAATCCAAACCAGCAGACGCCAATTTGTCTTTATCTAAAACCACACGTAACTGACGGTTTCTACCGCCAATTTTATGCGTCATGGACACATCAGTAACTTTTTTGATTTCACTTTCAAGTTCCAAAGCCATTTGACCCAATTGGTAATCATCGTAATTTTCACTCCAAAGGGTTAAACCTAACATAGGCACATCGTCAATAGCACGTGTTTTTACCAATGGAAATGTGACGCCTTGAGGCATTTGGTCCATGTGTTTATTGATTTCGTTGTATAGTTTTACAAACGAACGCTCAATATCTTCCCCAACATAAAACTGTACAATCACCATCCCTTGCTCCTTCATGGAGGTAGAATACACATACTCAACACCTTTAATATTCGAGATTAATTTCTCTAAAGGTTTAATGACACGGGATTCCACTTCGGTAGGACTGGCTCCTGGATAACCCACAAAAATGTCTGCCATAGGTACATCGATTTGTGGTTCTTCTTCACGTGGAATTAAAAACGAACTATACACGCCAACAACCATAAATACAATCATTAAAAGCACGGTAAGCTTGGACTGTATAAAGATTTTTGCGATTTTTCCTGCGATTCCTTCTTTCATTTGAGTTTTTTATTTTTTGGCGTTTTAACAGGCTATCCACTATATCTTTTTACTTGTTCTCGATACAAATTTGCTTACACAGCAAATTCATTCGAACTAACGTAAAAAGGATGCCGTTTCTATCCTTAACGCGACTTTTAGTTATTGAATTGAAATTTTAGCCCCATTGTAAAGCTTTCCTTCTGCTGACACAATGTAAGTTTCACCGGCTGATAAACCTGATAACACCTCCACTTGATCGCCATAGGTTCTGCCCAAACGCAACCAACGCAAAATAGCAGTGTTGCTCTGACTTACGGTATATACTCCAGACAATTGACCATTTGTAACAAGGGCTTCGGTTGGAATAAGAACCATTTCTGTTTTTGCTTTCTTTTCAACTGGAAATTGAACGGAAACGAACATACCTGACAAAATATTGGCATCTGTTTTATCCAAGGCTATTTTCACCAAATACTGTCCACCTGTATGTTTAGCCGACGTACTGACTTCGGTTACTTTTCCTTTTAAGGTACTGTTAATGGCTTTTACTGAAACATCTACAGACTCACCTGTTTTTATTTCAGAAATTTCGGTTTCTGGAACCATGGCAATCACTTCAAAATGTCCTGGAGCTTCTACAGATATTAAAGGTTGTCCTGGATTTGCCATATCGCCTTCTTTTACTGTTTTTGAAGTTACAACACCAGCAAAAGGCGCTGTAATATTCGAGTAAGCAAATTGTGCGCTGACTTCATTTTTCATTTGTTTGGCTGCTTCCAAACGTGCTTTTGCCATTTCGTAATGGGCAGTGATATCATCCAATTCTTTTTGGGATGCACTCTTATCTGCAAATAAGCTTTGAAAACGCTTATAATCTTTTTGGGCATTGTTAAAAGCTGCAGTGGCTTCAGTGATACTCGCTTCAACCTGCGCTTTTTTGGCTTGTAAATCTGTGTTATTAATCGCCACCAACAATTGTCCTTTAGTCACTTTATCCCCAACATTTACAGGTACCTTGGTCACATAACCCATCATTCTGGTGCTTAAATCGGCACTGTTTACGGATTGTATTTTTCCACTAACCGACAAAAATGGACTGTTATTGGCTTCAGACACTTGACTCACTTGTACGCTTATGGCTGGCGAATTATCGGTTACTGAATTTTTACCGTCGCTGCCACAGCTCGTAACAAATATAAACGTTGCAGTTAATGTTAATAAGTAGATATATTTCTTCATCTTAATAATTATTCTTTAGTTAAAAATTGTAAATAAGCTTGTGCGTAATTGTATTCAAATATGGTTTGGTAATATTCCAATTGCTTTTGGGCGTATTGGGTTTCTGCCAATAGCAAATCGGTTGTTTTTTCCAAACCTTCTTCATATCTATTGGTTCTAATCCGTAGGGATTCTTCCGATTGCTCCAAAGCCAGCTTTGTTAAATTCAACCTATTTTCAGCATCAGTTAACATACGTTTTGCCTTGTTCAGTTCCAATTGGTTTTGAGACACATACTGCTCGTATTGCAATTTGGATTTTTCGAACTCTGCCTTACTTTTTTGGGACTTTCCAAAGCGTTTGGTACCATCTAAAATGGTCCAGCTTAATTGGGCTCCAAAAATGTAGCCATTGGCATCGCCTTGAAAAATTTGGTCGTCGTACAATTCATAACTTCCAAAAGCATTCAATCTTGGTAAAAAAGACATATTATCTGCTTTGTTCATGGTTTCGTAGGCATTTGTTGCCAGTTGCAAAGCTTTGATATCTGCTCGATTTTCTGAAATAACTTCAGAATTCATGACACCAAAATTGCCAATTTGCAAGCTATCAGAAGGTTTGTAAATAACGTTGTTTGTATCGCTCATTAAAAAGGACAAATAGTTGGACGCATTGGCTATATTGCTTTTTGCAGTTTGTAATTGGTTTTTCACCTCATTGACACGTACCTCTACAGAAAGCACATCGGCTCTTTGCAAATACCCTTGTTTAAAGCTGTTCTCTGCCAAGGTTTTGTTTTCATTGGCTGTTTCCAAAGCTTTTTCCAAAACATCCACGCCTTTGTAAGCCAATTGCAATTGCATATATGCTTTTTCCACTTCAAAGGCATAATAATCTGAAGTTCTTTCAATTTGCAAGGCTTGGGCCTCCATTTTGGATTTGGCAGCTTTACGTTGATAAAAACCATCCATATTAATTAAGGGTTGCTGAATTTCAAATCGGGTTGCAAAATTCTCAACCTGACCTGGATTGTTCAATAAATCGGGATTAAAATCTGAAGGTGTCAATATTTCCTGATTCAATTTAGAACCAAAAGCCATTAACGGATTGGTTGTTGCCATTCCTGTATGGGAAGCTGTTATATTGGGCAAAAATATTGCATTGGTTTGCTTAAAATCTGCCTTGGCCTCTAAATACTCCTGTTCTGAAATTTTTATGGCCCTGTTTTCTTCTGAAACTCTAGCCAACACTTCGGTTTTGGTAATAGGTACCAATTGTTGCGCGTAAGCAACAGCCGAAATCAACATAAAGCTTAAAAGGTATATTTGTTTTTTCATGTATCTTAACGTTTATTACTGCAAATTTAGGTTTATAAAACGTCTTGGTCAGTAACATAGGTTACCAAGTAAAGAAAGGCACTCTTTTTACAAAGAATGCCTTATCAAACCAACCAAAAATCACTGACAAGAAGCTTGTCAGTTTACCTGTCTTGTGCCTCCATGACCTCCTGCAACAATAATCAAAACTTTAATACTTAAGTAAATGAACTTGAAAAACTGAAGTATGGGATTCATCATTTTAAATCGTTGATATTTTGAGATACGCTGTGTCATGTTGTGTCTGTTTAATTTGTTAAAATATATTTCGAGCCTTGAATGTCTTGAAAGTTGAATCTAGACTTACTCCGGAATCAACCACCAAAAAGGACGCATTTTTGCCTTATAAATAAAAGCATAGTGCAAAGCCAGTTTTAACCAGTGTCCTGCCAAGCCTATTTCGCCAAAGGTTTTTCCTAATTGCCTTCCTTGGGTTTTAGGGTATTTATGATAATCTGGAACTATAGGATAGGTTGTAATACTCACACCACTTCCACTTGTTAATCCGTAACCAGCTGAAGCAATGCAAGCTGCTCCCATATTTCCCATGGACCCTTTATGATGTAAGGATTCTTTGCCATTTTTAATGGTATCAATAATATTATCTGCTACCAATTTTGCTGTAATGCCAGAAGGCATACCTGTTCTTGGTGGTGCAGGAGTTATATCTGTACCATTTTTACTCTTTCTAGGTTTGGATATGCTGTGTGGAGGAGCAAAAGCAATACCTGGAGCAAATATGTTTTTATAGCTAGGATTTTGATAGGTTTCCGGCCAATCTTGAACGGACCATTCTTCGTATGGTTTTGGAGTATAATCTGCATCCACAATCATAAAGCCTTTAAAGAGCTTGTCTGTAATATCATTTTCATTTTTATCGAACGCCTTAAAACCGTGTCCTGAGAAGGATGGAATAAGCATCGCAAAGTCATAGGTTTCGGTTTTGTATTCACCTTCCAGGTTTTCGTAATGCGCAACACCATCTTCAATTTTATTTACACCTGCGCCAAGGATCCATTTAATGTCTCTGTCTTCAAAAATCATTTCAATCATTTCATGGGATTTCATGGTCATGCTACCATAACTTAACAACATACCATCCATTCCGAAATCACCTAATTGATATTCATTGGAAATCCAAGTAATTTCAGCCATATCACGAACTTTATGTCTGCGTAATTCTTGTTCCACATTTAAGATATATTCAAAAGCTGCGCCTTGGCAAGTGGCTTTGGCATGTCCTGTCCCTATGAGAATCTTGGTTTTCTTGCCTTGCTTCATCTCTTGAATAAGCGCATGTAACCCTTCCCAAGCATGATCAGCGTGTGTATATGTACAAACAGAATAGGTTTTATTGGTTCCTGGGTTTAATCCTTCAGTCGCTTCAAAATTAAGTTTTGGTCCTGTTCCATTTATTAAATAATCGTAAGTAACCTTTTCTTGCTGTCCTTTTTTATCACCTACAACGTATTCTACCAACACATAGGGCTTGGCTTCAGTTTTATCTCCTTCTGGATGAAAAGTAACAGCCTTGGCTTGCTTATATCCTATGTGCTTCTTTTTATAGAGTGGCTCTAAAGGAAATAGGATTTGCTTGGATGACATTCTGCCTATACCAACCCAAATATTGGAAGGAATCCATTGGTAATTACTGTTTGGTGAGACCACCAAAACCTCATGTTCCCTAGAAAGCTTTCTTCGTAAGTGTGATGCAGCAACATGTCCTGAAATTCCAGCACCTAAAACAACTATTTTAGCCATGACTTTAATTTTTATTAAAGATAGTTAGCTATTTAAAGTTGTACAGTTACTTTTGTTACACAAGAAGAAAATAAACAATCTTTAAAGCTTTTCTAAAAAAAGGATTACATGGATTCATTAACACAAATAGTTTTAGGTGCTGCTGTTGGAGAAGCAGTTTTGGGTAAAAAAGTAGGCAACAAAGCCATGCTTTATGGAGCCATTGCTGGTACCATTCCGGATTTGGACATCTTGGCATCTTATGTTACGGATACCGTTACTGCTTTGGAAATTCATAGAGGTTTTACACACTCCATCTTTTTTTCTGTCTTCTTTGCTCCCATTTTTGGTTGGCTTGTTTCTAGATATGAAAGCTATAAGGATTTTAAAGCATGGTCTTGGCTGTTTTTTTGGGCGTTTCTAACACATCCTATTTTAGATGCCCACACCACTTGGGGAACACAATTGTTTTGGCCTTTGGAATATAGATTGGCGTTTAAATCCATTTTTGTAATAGATCCTCTTTATACCTTACCTTTTTTGCTGTTTTTAATATTGGCGATGTTTCAAAAACGCGATGCTCCCAAAAGACGATTGTATAATAAAGTAGGTATAATTATAAGCAGCAGTTACCTGCTATTAACCTTCGTTTTAAAAGGAATGGCATTTAATGAGTTTGAAATGGCTTTGAAAGACCAACACATAGAATATTCAGAAATTGAAACAAAACCTGCTCCATTCAATACAATCTTGTGGTCTGCCAATGTGGAAACCAAAAACAACTACTTAATTGGTTATTATTCCTTTTTTGACACCAAACCCATACACTTTGTTTCCTATCCCAAAAACCATGACTTGCTTGGAGAACTAATTCAAGATGAAAAGGTACAACGCATGATTGCTGTTTCTAAAGGATGGTTTACCATCACAAAAAAAGAAAACGGTTTATACTATAACGATTTGCGATTTGGGCTATTGAGTTTAAAACCCAATTCACAAAATTTTGCTTTTCAGTATGAAATCAAAACCACCAATAGTGGTAAGGTGTCTTTTGTAGAGACCAAAAAAAACCGTGAAGATGCCAAACAGCTTTTAAGCGACTTGTGGATGAGGTTAAAAGGGAATTGATTGCTTTCTATCTTTATAATTCCAAACAAACCCCCAAAGTCTTCAAGTAGTGAATCGGGAGAAGATGTTTTATTGGTCTTCGTCTGTGTCTTCTTTCTTTTTTCCACTCATCATAAAGTTTACCAATATGCCAACTAAGGTAATACAAACTAAAGCGAAAATAGCGATCATAATGACACCATTGTTCCAATTATACAAGGCTAGGTTTTGAGAAATCATAAGTGAGGAGTTTAATTGTTAATATTAAAAGCAAATGTATTGTATGAAAATAATAATAAATATGACTTTGGTCAGCAAAACAAGATACTTTTTTAATTTTTAAAACAAAAAGGCATGTTTAAAAATAAACATGCCTTTTCCAACCAACCAAAAATCACTGACATAGAACTGTCAGTTTACCTTAAGAACCTTATAGGTCCCTTCACTATTATTTATTACTGTTTATGATGTTTATCAGTTCCTCTTTTTGTACCACTCCAGATTGTCTCCATAACTGTTTCCCTTGTTTGAACAATATAAGGGTGGGCACACCCCTAACCTGATATTTTGCTGCTAAAGATTGATTCTTATCCACATCTACTTTTAAAATGGACACAGAATCCCCCAAACTGTCTTTTACCTGTTTTAAAATGGGAGACATCATTTTGCAAGGGCCACACCATTCGGCAAAAAAATCTATAAGTACGGGGTTCTCTTGATGTATTAATTCTGAAAATTGACTCATCTTACTCTTTATTAAATGTGATACTCCATATACCTCTTACTTCGTTTACTCCATAACCAATAGCCATATCTTTAGGATATAATGCTTTTATGGTTTTATACGCTTCTGTATCCAACTCCTTATTTGGGGTTCCATGACACTGCAAGCACATGGAGTTAGTCGTGATTGGGTAGTAAAAGTTTACAATATCTTCATGCATTTCCAAAATAGGTTGAGGCTCTTCTTTGGCAGCTACCACTTTTTTAAAGGTTTCAATATGTTGTAACTCTTTGGTATTGGCCTGATTCCCTGGGTTTCTTGGTTTGTCTGAAACACGTTTGATGTTGGCATGATACACTACAGACATGCTATCTGTTAATGGGTATGCTTTAACATGACAAAACTCAACAGCCGCCAAGGTGCCTTTTTTCTGAATGGTTCCCATAAGGTTTTTGCCCAATTCGGCTTTGGTTCCAAGTGCATATTTCAAGCCTTTCTCTTCAAAAGTCAATTCTTGGGCTTCAGCAGATGTTTGTTTTTGCTGCATACCTTTTCCTTTACCCATGCCTTTTCCTTTGCCCATGCCTCGTTCTTCGTTATAATGGGATTCAAACCATTCTGGTTGTTCAATTTCATAATCATACATATAATCGGCAATTTGATGAATGGTTTCTTCTGGATAGGGTGTTTTTGGCATGATACCAAATTTTTTAACGGCCCCAAGCATTTTTGCATCTGTTTCATTTGGATTTTTTATCCAATTTTGGATATCTGCTATAAATTGTTCCTTGCTGATACCTTCTGTTAGATAATGCTTTTTAATGGCAATCATGGGTGGACCAATTCTATCGTCCATGGATGCTGTAGGACTATGGCATACATAACAGTTGGTTTCCATGAGTTTTTTCCCGGGATGTTCCTGGTTGGCAGTGCTTTTTATGGCCAAATAGGGCTCGTTGTGGTTTTTACAACTCTGTAAAAACAGCATGACAGTTATTATTAAGGCAAAATATCTCATGTTTTAACTAAATTTTCCTGTGGCACAACTTATAAAGGATTTGGTTTTTGAAACCAGTGAGTTTTCATCTTCTATGGAAGGGTAACCAATTTTTTTCAGCGTTTCTTTTACCAGAAAAGCATCCTCTTCCTTAATGTAATTGAAAGAAATTTTACTTTCTTCTATGTTGATATGCACATCTGAAATATTCCTAAATTCAGATAACTTTTGTGTTATGGTATTGGCACAACCATCACATTTTAGATTTTGAACAATCACTGATGTTTTCATTTTTATTTTCTATTTTATAATAAGGTAAAATGTGTTCGCCATAGGCTCGGTTCATTTTTATTTTCTATTTTATAATAAGGTAAAATGTGTTCACCATAGGCTCGGTTCATTAATCTTCTTGATTATAATTTAGAATGCCTCCTTCTAAATCGTAGACATCTTTAAAGCCCATTTCTTTTAATTTTATGGCAGACTGGTTGCTTCTATACCCACTTCGGCAATACAAATAAACAGGTTGCTCTTTATCCAACTTATGGAATTTTTTCTCAAAATCTTCAGAATAAAAATCGATGTTTAAAGCCCCTACTATATGGCCTTCTTGAAATTCTTCAGGGGTTCTTACATCAATAAGTTGCACAGACCCACGTTCTATTTGGGTTTTAAATTCTACTGGGGAAAGCAAGGCAATACTATCTGCTTCTTGCGCATGAACCGTTATGGCCAAGAGCATTACAAAAAATAAAATAAGCCTTTTTTTCATGTTGATTTTTGGTTTTATTTGGAAGTATAAATTTAAGCGTTTATACCTAACCCATCAGTAACATAAGTTACATAAAAAAGAGCGACCGTTGGTCGCTCTTCACAATTATTTATTATAAAAAATCAAGTTTATTTTAAAGTGGAAGGACAAACATAGTTTGTGGTTGGAACACCACAGGTTTTAATATCTGAAAATCCACCGGCAACATCCACCAAATTATGGATTCCCCTACTTTTTAAAATGGAAGCTGCTATCACAGACCTGTAACCTCCTGCACAATGTAAATAAAAGGTTTCGTTGTCTGGAAACTCCGATAAATAGTCATTTAAGAAATCCAATGGTGTAAAATGAGCATTTTCAATATGTTCTGCTATGTACTCACCTTCTTTTCTCACATCAAAAATAACGTCTTTAATGTCTTCGTATCTGTTTTTAAATTCTTCAGCAGAAATGGCTGAAATGGTATCGTATTCCAAACCTTCCTTTTTCCAAGCTTCAAAACTGCCGTCCAAATATCCAACAACATGATCAAAACCAACCCTAGAGAGTCTGGTAATGACTTCTTCTTCCCTCCCTTTAGGAGCTACAATTAAAATGGGTTGTTTAACATCTACAATTAAAGCGCCAACCCAAGGAGCAAAACCTCCATCAATTCCAATAAAAATGGAACGTGGTATGTGTCCTTTAACAAAATCGTTTTGATGGCGCACATCCAAAACAACTGCTTCGGTTTCGTTGGCAGCTGCTTCAAACTCTTTAGGTGTTAAGGGCTTATGCGATTTTTCCATGACCTGATCAAAACTTTCATACCCTTGAATGTTCATCATTACATTTTGAGGAAAGTACCCTGGAGGTGCACTTAAACCATCCAATAATTCTGCTATAAATTCTTCTTTGGTCATATCTGCCCTCAGGGCATAATTTACTTGCTTTTGGTGACCTAAAGTGTCGGTAGTTTCCTTGCTCATGTTTTTTCCACAGGCAGAACCTGCTCCATGATTGGGATATACAATAAGATCGTCGCTTAATGGCATGATTTTATTTCGTAGCGAATCGAACAGATAACCTGCCAGTTTTTCTTGGGTTAAATCGGATGCTATTTTCTGCGCCAAATCCGGTCTTCCCACATCACCTATAAACAAAGTGTCTCCAGTTACGATGCCGTGTTCTTTTCCATTTTCATCTATCAACAAATAGGTAGTACTTTCCATGGTGTGTCCTGGAGTATGTATGGCTTTAATTTGATACTCCCCAACTTGAAATATTTGTCCATCTTCGGCAATAATCACCTCATAAGAAGGTTCTGCAGTTGGTCCAAATACTATATCTGCTCCAGTTTTCTTTTTTAAATCCAAATGACCACTCACAAAATCGGCATGAAAATGGGTTTCAAAAATATATTTGATTTTTGCATCGTCCAATTTGGCCCTTTTTATATAAGGTTGTACTTCTCTTAAAGGATCTATAATTGCTGCTTCTCCATTGTTTTCTATATAATAGGCTGCATGTGCCAAACAACCTGTATAAATTTGTTCTATCTTCATGTGTTGGTATTTTATATGTTCGTTTTAAAAATACAGCTCTTAAGCTTTACTTTTATTTGGAATTAGGTTACAAAAATAGGCATGTTATTCTTTTTTAGTAGTAACAATTGTTACAATTTATTGTTAATGGGTAAGTTCTTTGTAAATAATATAACATCCCATAATTAAAACAAACCACCCGAAGCTTTTTTTTAATTTCTTCCCATCAATAAAATTTGAAAGATAGGTTCCTATAAAAATTCCTACTACTGAAACCGCTGTAAAAGCCAATAAAAATAACCAATTTATTTTTAAATTTTCTATATCGCCTATAAATCCTATTAATGATTTAATGGCTATAATCAATAAGGATGTTGCCACTGCTTTTTTCATGGGAAGTTTGGCCAATAACACCAAGGCAGGAATGATTAAAAATCCTCCTCCTGCGCCAACAATGCCAGTTAAAACACCAACAACAATCCCTTCGGCAACAATTAAAGGATAATTATAAGACACCTTATTGCCTTCCAAGGATATCTTTTGGTTATTACGAATCATGGAAATGGAAGCCAATAACATAATAATGGCAAAAAACATCATGATGGCCATGTCCTTTGTGATTACAAAACCGTAAACTGTCCCAATGTGCTGTGGAATGGCTGGGACTAAATACTTTCTGGTTGCATATACTGCTATAAAAGCTGGAGTTGCAAACACAAAAGCTGTTTTAAAATCCACCAATCCTTTTTTTATGTTTTGTACAGCGCCAATTAAAGTGGTAAAACCGACTGTAAAAAGTGAATAGGCAGTTGCTGTCACCGGATTAACGGAAAGTAGATACACCAATACCGGAACAGTAAGAATGGAACCTCCGCCTCCTATCAATCCCAGTACCACACCTATTACCAATGCTCCCAGATATCCAAAAATGGTATGTAAATCCATATTGAAAATTTACAATTAGCTTTTTAAAGGTCCAACAAAGTAATTCTATTTCTATTAATTTTTATTTGATGGTTGTTTTCCAAAGCTTTTAGGATTCTGGACACCACCACTCTAGAGGTATGCAAATCGTTTGCTATTTGTTGATGGGTTGCCGAGATTTCTTCGCTATGGTTAACCATGGCTTTGTCCCTAAGATATTTTAAAATACGTTCGTCCATTTTTAAAAAAGCAATGGTATCTATGGCTTCAAGCAATTCCGACATGCGTTCGTGATAACTTTGCAGGATGAAGTTTTGCCAGCTTTTGTATTTCCCCATCCATAAACTCATGTGTTCCACAGGAATCATGATCAAGGTGGTGTCTGTTTCGGCTATGGCCCTAATTTCGCTTTTCTTTTGTCCCATACAACAGGATAAAGTCATGGCACAGGTATCGCCTCTTTCTATAAAATACAACACCAGCTCATCGCCTTGGTCATCTTCCCTTAATATTTTTACTGCACCACTAATCAATAAAGGCATGGATTTAATATAATCCCCAATTTCTATTAACTTGTTGCCTTCAGGAATTTCTTTAAAAACACCCACTTGATTAATCTCTTGAAGCAGCGCGTCTTCAAACAAATAACCATAATTATCTTTTAAATGTTCTATCATCTTTTGGTTGGTATAAGGTACAATTTTACAAATTTAATGTTTAACTATTAAAACTAATTGATATTGCTCATGTTATATAAAAACAAGCATAACCCCTATAACCTACTGAAAATGAACAAACAAAAACAGGTTTAACAGGTTCTTAACCAAAAGTTCCATTTAAAATTCTTATCTTTATAGCATGATAGCACAGGACAAATTAGAAAACGAAGTATTTTTAAAAGAATCTTTAACGTATTTAGAGAACCTAGGATTCGACAACATTAAAGCGGATGTTGATGGTTATGAGACACCAAAATCCTACCTTAAAAAAGGTAGCGATATTACTATTACTCCAGACATAGTGGCTGAAAAAGGTGGTAGGAAACATTATTTTGAAATAAGTTTAAAATCTGAAAAACCAAAGCTATTAAAATCCAAATGGCGCTTTCTGGATGTATTGACCAGAATGAAAGACCATAGATTTAAAATTATCACACGTCGTGGACATTACAAATTTACCCAAGACATGTTGGATGAGTTGAATTTAGATAAAAACCCTATAAAGCTTTAATACATTTTTTATTAACATAAAACCAAGAAGGCTGCCATGGGCAGCCTTTTTTCTTTATAACATGCTTAGCTTACTTTTTGTAAAACTTGGCATATTTTCTGTAAGCCAATAAGCCTAATACGGCAACAATTCCAAAGGCTATGGCTATAAATTTCACACTTACAATTTGGTCGCCACTGGCATAGCTATGCAATCCTGCCAGATAAAAATTAACTCCAAAATAAGTCATCATAATGCTTGAAAAAGCGACTATGGAAGCTAAATTAAAGGTAAAACGACCACGCAATCCAGGTACCAATCTCATATGAATGACAAAGGCATAAATCATGATGCTGATCAAGGCCCAAGTTTCCTTTGGATCCCAACCCCAATATCTTCCCCAACTTTCGTTTGCCCACATACCTCCTAAAAAGTTTCCTATGGTAAGCAATACCAAACCAACCGTTAATGCCATTTCGTTGATTAGGGTCAGCTCTTGGATGTTGAGAAGCATCTTACTTTTATTTTCCTTGGTGGTAAAAATCATAAGCAGTAAAGAGACCACTCCCAAGATCATTCCCAAGGTAAAAGGCCCATAACTGGCCACAATAACAGCCACGTGAATCATTAACCAATAACTATCCAATACAGGTTGCAAATTGGCTATGGAAGGATCCATCCAGTTCCAATGAGCCACCATTAAAATCATGGAGGTTACAAAAGCCGTTGCAGCTATGGTTAAATCACTTTTTCTTCCAAATATCAACCCAAATAACATGGTAGCCCAAGCTACGTAAATCATGGATTCGTAGGCATCACTCCAAGGTGCATGACCAGAAATATACCATCTTACTATTAAGCCTAAGGTATGCAATCCAAAAAACACCCAAATAATCACCTTAAACACATTTATGGATATTTTTAATGCTTTGCTTCTTTCCTTAAAAATTTGGAAAATGATAAGTAGGAACATAATTGCTGAAGCATACATGTACAAACTATAGAGTCTTTTAAAAATATCGTATTTGTTATAGTTCAATTCGGCCTGAATCTTTTTGTCTGAAAGCATGACGCTGCTGCCAAATTTATGTTGTGTTTTTTTGAAAGACCCCAGCAACTCTTCAGCTTTGGCAAAATCCCCTGATTGTTTTGCAGCGTTTAAAGTCATTAAGTAGGCACTAAAACCATTATTTATAAAGTTGCCATATAGGGAGTCATTGATTTTGTCTCTATATCCATCCCGTCTATATTCAACCGAAGAGATCCATTTATTGTTCTCATCATCAGGAATAGGGAAAATTCTTAAAGCATAACCTTCAATGGTATTGTATAACAGATTTACACGTTGGTCTGTTTCCTTAAATTCTTTTTGAAACCCATTTGGTATCTGTGCTTTGTATGCTTCTTCCAGATATGGAGCCAGTTTATAAGCCCCATTTTCTGTAAAAAAGTCTACCAAAGCAACATATTTCTGACTTTCTGCTACACCAATCAATCTACGTATGGAATCTGCTTTTTGTGGTTTTAAATAGATTATGGGCACGTTGTACCACAATAAGGGACTTTCCTGTATGGAAAGAAATACCTGATTGGCATCAAAATCTTCGTAAGTATCATGTTTGCTTAATTTTCTAAGCATTTCAGATGCATAGGTGTTTATTGGCATCATTCTCCCTCCTACATCCTGTATCACCAAATGGGCAAACTTATCGGCATGCGCTTTAGGCGTGATGTTTGCTGCCAATATTGAGTCTATTTGATGTTTGGTTGGTCTATTGCTATGCGCATGACCATCGTTTTGAGAATGGTCCTGTGAAAAACCTTGCAATCCAATGAACAAAAACAGCATCATCAATGCTTTTGCCTTCTTGTCCTTAACCTTATTGAGCATGCGTTTTAAATCGGCAAAACGTGTTTTCCTATCAAATAAAATGGCCAACATGCCAAAGTACAACAAAGAATATCCTATATAAGTAACCCAAGTTCCATAAAAATCGTGATTTACAGAGAGTTTGGTTCCTTTTTCATCAGGATCGAAACCAGATTGGAAAAACCTGTAACCTCCATGATCCAAAATATGGTTCATATAAATACGGTAATTAAAATCGCCATGGACTTCATCCAAAACAGTTACTTCACTGGCAAAAGACGAATAGCTTTTTTCAGTTCCTGGATACTTGTCTGCTATAAAATCGTTCAATTTTATGCTGAAAGGCAACTCGATAATTTTAGAGCCATATTTTACAGCTATGTCCAATCCACCCACAGTTACTTTTTCAAAAGGTTTGCTGTATCCTTGACCTCCCAACAGGTTTACCCGTTTGGTTTCCCCGTTGGATGTAATCTTTAACACCACACCATTTTCATCTCCTCGTAACATTTCAGATTTCTTAACCAGATCGAAAGACCCTTTTATAACAGGTTTAGGGAAAACCATTTGCATGTTTCCTATAACATATCGGGAACGCAAAATTAAAGGCTGGATACTGTCTTTTTCCAACTTTCCTGTGGCTCCTGTTGCCATGGTCATATATTCCCCTTCAAAAGGCGATTGAATGGTCAATCCATTTTCATTGGAGGTAATGTTAACGGCTCCTTCCACTTCTTTGTTTAAGGAAAACAAAATATTGTGTATGCTTTGCACTTGTCCTGCTTCCAAAAAATGATTGTGTGGTGCTCCACCACCAGCTTCCACTATTTTTAAGTACTCCTTACCAGTATCGTCAGGAACGACATCCATTTCTGCGCCACCAATAAACTTTTCAAGCTCGAAGCTTACCTCCTGCTTGTTGTAATCGGTTTCATAATAAAACTCATTTTCCATTCGAGGCGAAAAATCCACTTCCTGCTCCACTACTTTTCGCTGGGCTTGGCCGTTCACCATATAATCTCCATCTATATAAGCAATAATATAGGTTTTATGTGATAAAATGGAATTCTCTGTATCTCCTTCTCTAATGGCCATCATGCCTTCAAAGCTGATATATCTGGTAATACCTGCTCCCAGAATTATTAAAATAAAGGCCAAATGCAGAATTAAGGTTGCCCATTTTTCTTTACGCCACAACCTGTATTTTGGAATGTTACCGATAAAATTAATCATAAACAAGAGCATGATGGCTTCAAACCACCAAGTGTTGTAAATTAGGTTCCTGGTGTATGGCGTTGGCGAAGTGTCCTGTCCTGCATCCATAAACGTTCCTATAGCCATGGAAGCAGCAAATACAAGAAACAAAACAGCAGTTAATTTGGTAGAAAATAAGAATTTAGTGATTTTATTTTGCATGATATTGAGACGCTTAAATTTGGTCGTGCAAATTTAAGCCTTTTAGTTTATTTTGTTGTGTTAAAAATGACTAAACTTTATAAGTCTTATTGTCTGGATTGAAAAATATTGAGATATAAAAAGGTGCTCATTTTCCTTGCCTTTTGTTTGGCCTTCAGGGCATATTCGCCTTCAAAATGTTCGTCAATGGTTTCAAACCATAGGTTAAGCCAGTTCCCAAAATGCTCCTGTGTAATGCTTTGGTTGTTCTCTTGATCTACTTTTACATGAACGGCCAAAGGGTTTCCGTAATATTTACGTTCCAGTTTTCTGGTGGTAAACAAGCTGGTTTCCCAAAAAGTGGTAAGGGTATCTATATGAGCCTCCCAATCGGTAATCACCCGATTGAAAAAAGGTCCTAAAAAGGTATCCTTCCTAATCTTGGCATAAAAACTTGAGACCAATAAATGGACATCTTCGTGTGTTTCTATATCTTTTTTAGTCATTTTAAATAGTTTATGATAATTGAATGACATTAATCACAATCAATGCAATATTGACCAATAAAGTGGCAATTAAGGCATTAAAAATCAATTTGCTTTTCAATTGGGCAAAAATAACCGCATTGTAACCCATGGAAAAAACAACACACAAAGTTAATTGAATAAAATTGAAAGACTCGGCTGTACTGTTCATTAAAATAAACATGGCTGCTATGGAGCCTATACAACTCTGCAAAATGATGGAGAGAGGTATGTACAAGATAAAGTTTTCCCTAAAGTCGTTTAGGGATTTTTGGTAAAAATTCATTTTTTTAGTGTTTTAAATTCTCGATACAAAATTCTAAATTTTATCTTTGTTCTTTTATGATTCAAATCATACAAACATGATTCCAACGGCTATTTTAGAAACCTATCATCCTATTTTGAAAACCTTTTCAAAAGATGAAATTATTTTTAACGAAGCCGAAATCCCACGATATTACTATCAATTAAAATCGGGAAAGGTTAAAATGTTTAATCTCACGGAAGATGGCAAAGAATTTACCCAAGGCTTTTTTGAAAAAAACACATCGTTTGGTGAGCCTCCCCTTTTTGGGTCTTTTGCTTATCCAGCCAGTGCCATGTGCATAGAAGATTGCGAATTATACGTACTTGATAAAAAAGTGTTTATCAATTTACTGAAAGCCCATCCAGACATACATTTAAAATTTACCAAACAACTTTGCAACCGAATGCTCTACAAGGCAAAAATCATGAAGGAATTGTCCATTCATCCACCAGAACATCGCATTTTAACCTTGTTGCACCACTTAAAGGATTCGGCAAATGCCGAAGGTTTGTTTGAAGTAAAATTAACACGTCAGCAAATATCCGATTTAACAGGTTTACGTGTAGAAACCGTAATTAGAGCTGTCAAACAATTGGAAAAAACTGAAAAATTAATACTTAAACAACGTAAAGTTTATATATAAATATCCTTATTTTAGACACATGATTACAGTATCTATTATTGGTGCAGGAAACGTTGCTACCCATCTGTTCAAGGCTTTCTCGAAAACCAAAACCGTTTCAGTGAAACAATGGTATAGCAGGGATTTAAACAAAATAAGTTCTTTTAAAAATAAAGTTGAAATCGTTGCTGACTTAAATGGTTTAGCAGAAGCAGACATTTATATTATTGCTGTTAGTGATGATGCCATTTCTTCTGTTTCTGAAGCTTTGCCTTTTAAAGACCGTTTGGTGGTGCATACTTCCGGAAGTGTAGGTATTTACGATTTGGACAAAAAAAACAGACGGGCTGTGTTTTACCCTCTTCAAACCTTTTCCAAAGAAGCGAAGGTAGATTTCAAACAGGTACCCATTTGCATAGAAACCATTGGCAAAAAAGATTACCCTCAATTAAAGTCTTTGGCTGTAGCGCTTGGGAGCCCTCATTATAGAGTGAACAGCGACCAAAGAAAAGCCTTACATTTAGCAGCTGTGTTTGTAAATAATTTTACAAATCAGCTCTATCGTGTGGCCCATGAAATTACCGAATCGGAAGGTGTGGAATTCGATATTTTAAAACCATTGATTCTTGAAACAGCCCAAAAAGTTCAAACCATGTCGCCTTACATGGCTCAAACAGGCCCTGCAAAACGCAACGATAAAAATACAATTAAAAGACACCTAAAACAACTTAAGAACGAACAACATAAAGCAATTTACAACCTTCTAACCAATACAATTAAAAAAACCCATGGAAGATAAAAGCTATAAAGAATATTTAGAACATATTAGCACATTTATTTTTGATGTAGATGGTGTGTTAACCGATGGCACTATAACTGTCACCACCTCTGGAGAAATGCTCAGGACCATGAACATTAAAGATGGATATGCCTTAAAAACAGCAGTGAACAAAGGCTTTCATGTCTGTATCATTTCCGGAGGCACCAATGAAGGCGTCCGACTTAGACTTGAAGGCTTAGGCATTACAGACGTGTTTCTTGGAGCCCACAACAAAATAGACCAATTAAACCAATACCTGGAAAAACATCAATTGAACATAAAAAATGTGCTGTATATGGGAGACGACCTTCCTGATTTTCCAGTAATGAATTTAGTAGGCTTGCCTTGTTGCCCACAAGATGCTGTTCCGGAAATTAAAGCCATTTCCAAATACGTATCCCACAAAAACGGAGGCAAAGGTGCTGTAAGGGACGTGATAGAACAGGTGCTAAAAGTACAAGGGAAATGGCTGGATAATTTTGATGCTAATTACAATTAAAATCTGTCTATTTACAAAAAACCAATAAAATCATAGATCCCTCAATGGATTTAAAATCAATTGTTCTTAAATTTGTAATGAAATTATTGATTGTTGAATTATTTATTTAGAACCTCTTAATAGCCTAATAACTTTTTCAAATTAAACATTACCAGGAACCATACAAAAGATAGTTATTTTAACTTGAACATTATAAACACTAACCCATTTTAAACCATACACTTTGAAATTCTTAAACCTTATTCGCTATAAAAACTTACTCCTAATTGCGTTGGTTCAGTTTTTAATAAAATATGCACTTTTGGATCCGTTTTTGGAAGCTACCAACTTAAGCATTACCTTAAACCTGTTTGGGTTTACCATCTTGGTCTTGGCAACCCTGTGTTTGGCTGCAGCCGGTTACATCATTAATGATGTTTATGATGTTGAAATAGACAAGGTAAACAGACCCGACAGAGTGATTGTTGGGAAAAGCATTTCAGAAAAAACAGCCAACACCTTATTTATTGTATTTAATGTGGTGGGTGTTTTACTGGGTTTTTACTTATCCAATATGGTTGGGAAAAATGGTTTTTTTGCTTTGTTTGTTATCATTTCGGCCTTACTCTATATTTACGCCTCTTACTTAAAACAATTGCTATTGGTTGGGAATTTAGTGATTTCTTTATTGGTGGCCTTAAGCCTTATTATTGTTGGTTTGTTCGACTTACTGCCTACCATGACTCCTGAAAACAAAGAAACTCAAATCACCTTTTTCAAAATAATTTTAGACTATGCTTTCTTTGCTTTTATCATCAATTTCATAAGGGAAATTGTAAAGGACATAGAAGATATTGATGGGGAATATAAAGCTGGTTTCAACACCTTGCCTATTGCCTTTGGAAGAAACAGAGCCATAAAAGTAGTGTTTATCCTATCGGTTTTGCTTGTGTTTGGTGTTGTTTATTACATCATCACATTCTTGTATTCCCAGTTATTGGTGGTCGGATATTTTCTGGCCTTTATAATAGGACCATTAATTTATATCAGCATCAAGTCCTATACGGCCGAAACCAAAAAAGAACTTCGTTTTATTAGTAGTTTGCTTAAATTGGTGATGTTAATTGGTATGCTCTCATTGGCACTTTATCAATTTGTTTTACTGGGATAATGCTAAAAGAAAAACTAAAAAACCACCACCTAATTCTCGCTTCAGGTTCCCCTAGAAGGCAACAGTTTTTTAAGGAATTGGGCTTGGATTTTGAAGTAAGGTTAAAACCCATACCAGAAGAATTTCCTTCACGATTGAAACATTTTGAAATTAGCGACTACCTGGCTCAACTAAAAGCCCTTGCTTTTCTAAAGGAATTAAAGGAAAATGATATTTTGATTACAAGTGATACCATTGTTTGGCACAACCAACAAGCCTTAGGAAAACCAAAAAATGAGCAGGACGCTTTTAACATGATAAAGTCCTTAAGCCATACCACTCACGAAGTTATTACCTCTGTATGTTTTACAACCACAAACATCCAGAAAACGGTACATGCTATTACTAAAGTTACTTTTAAAAAATTGGAAGACAACGAAATCCATTATTATCTAAAAACCTGCAAACCTTATGATAAAGCCGGAGCTTATGGCATTCAAGAGTGGATAGGGCAAATTGGAATCATAAAAATAGAAGGCTCCTATTTTAACGTAGTAGGCTTACCAACCCACTTGGTTTATAAAACCTTGCAAACACTTATTTCTTCTTAAAGAAACCTTAAGAAGCCCTGTAATTCCTATTTCTATTATATCTTTGCAATTCACAATTGAGTTTAAAAAAAATGACTTTTTTTCAAACATACCAAACAGAACTTATAGCTAGTCTATTTATCATTGTTTTCTTGATAATCATTAGGTCCATTTCTAAAAAATTAATCTATAAACTAGGAAAGAAAACAGGTATAAACGATGCACGCATTCACTTAATTAGCCGTTATGCCACTGTAACCTTAATCCTGTTGGCCCTTTTAATTGAAACCTTTATTTTTGGTGCCCAATTGAAAGATTTGGCTCTGGTATTTTCTTCGGTGTTTGCCGTAATTGGAATTGCCCTTTTTGCTATTTGGTCTATTTTAAGTAACATCACCTCTGGTGTTATTATGTTCTTTTCATTTCCTTATAAGGTAGGCGATAAAATCCAGATTCATGACAAGGATTTTCCTATAGAAGGCATCATTGAGGATATTAGGGCGTTTCAACTTCATTTACGTCTGGACAATGGCGACCTGGTTACCTATCCTAACAATTTAATGCTTCAAAAAGCAGTGACTTTGGTTAAAAAAGATGCCATAGACGAAGGGGTTGATGCTATTTAAATATTCCATATATTTATAGTATTATTTATACCTTATGGCAAAGAAAAGAACCAATAAATACAAAAAACACATCAAACAATCCCCAGGTTCTATAGTTTACACTGGAGAAAACCCTACTGAAAAATTATTTATAGATGTGTTTGACTATGCCATAGACTTTGTAAAAGAATCCGAACTAAAATCGGTTGAAGAAGCTTTTAATTTTAAACACACCAATTCCAATACCTGGATTAACATTAACGGTCTTAACCACATTCAGGATATTGAAAAAATAGGAAAACACTACAACCTGCATCCATTGATCATGGCAGACATTGCCAATACCTCACAAAGACCAAAAATTGATGTTTATGACGATTATATTTTTGTCATCTTAAAAATGCTTTATTATGATGAAAACGAAGACATTAAAATTGAACAAATTAGTTTGGTTTTAGGAGAAAATTACGTCTTGTCTTTCCAAGAAATTGAAGGTGATGTGTTTGATAATGTAAGAGAACGTCTTCGTTTGGCAAATGGTAGAATAAGAACCCTTGGAGCCGATTATTTACTATATGCATTAATAGATGCCATCGTGGACCATTACTACATAGTAAGCGAAACCATGGGCAATAAAATTGAAGATTTAGAAGAAATTTTGTTTAATGGCGAATTGAAGAAAGATTTAAGTAAACAAATTTTAAACCTTAAAAAAGAAGTTTTAAAAATACGTCGTGCCATCTTCCCCATTCGTGAAATCATCAGTCGCATTGAAAAAAACGAACATGCACTAATACAACCCAATACCATACAATATTATCGGGATATTTACGACCATGTCATTCAATTGTCCGATTCCATTGATATTTACAGGGAAATGGTATGGAGTTTAATGGACATGTACATGACAAGCATCAGCAATAAAATGAACGAAGTCATGAAAGTACTGACCATTATTGCAACCATCTTTATTCCCTTAACCTTTATCGCTGGCATTTATGGCATGAATTTCGACCACATGCCAGAATTACACTTCAGGTATGGCTATGTGATTCTTTGGGGCATTATGATTGTCATTTTCCTGGGCATGCTTTACTATTTTAAAAGAAAAAAGTGGTTGTAACTAAACTAAAAACAAATCCTTTTCAATAATAGAAACGTTAAAGAAACATAAAAACCGGCAAGCTTGCTGGTTTTCTTTTTATATTTATTGCTTTCAAAAAAACCCATCATGCAAAGACTATTACTTGTTGTAATTATAACGCTGTTTTCTGGCTTTCATACATTTTCTCAAGCACCAAAAAAACCGAATGCCTCCGAAATTTACGAATCCATTAAAAAACTCAACTTTTTAGGTTCCGTTCTGTATGTGGCAGCACATCCTGATGATGAAAACACACGTCTCATTTCTTACATGTCCAATCATGTAAAAGCCAGAACAGCCTATCTTTCCCTAACTCGTGGCGATGGTGGCCAAAACCTTATAGGTCCCGAAATCAGGGAGCTTCTTGGTGTAATTAGAACCCAAGAACTCTTAACTGCCAGACAGATAGATGGTGGTGAACAACGCTTTACACGTGCCAACGATTTTGGGTATTCCAAACATCCAGATGAAACCTTGGAAATATGGAACAAGGAAGCTGTTTTAAGCGATGTGGTTTTAGCCATCCGACAATTTCAACCAGATATCATTATCAATCGGTTTGACCACAGAAGCCCAGGAAAAACTCATGGACATCACACCAGCTCTGCCATGCTTAGCCTAGAAGCGTTCGATTTAACCAACAAAAAATCAGCATATCCCAACCAATTGAATCACACTAGTCTGTGGCAACCCAAACGTGTGTTTTTTAATACTTCTTGGTGGTTTTATGGCAGTCAGGAGAAATTTGACAAAGCCGATAAAAGCAAGTTGTTGGAATTCGATTTGGGGGTTTATTATCCATCAATTGGGTTAAGCAATACAGAAATCGCCGCTTTAAGCAGAAGTCAACACAAATCACAAGGCTTTGGAAACACAGGTACTCGCGGTGTGCAAATGGAATATCTTGAATTGATAAAAGGAGACATGCCTCAAAATAAAAACAACTTGTTTGATGGTATAGACACCACTTGGAAGCGCGTAAAAGGTGGCGAAGCCATTGGTAACATATTACAGCAAGTTGAAGCCAATTACGATTTTAAGAATCCTGCAGCAAGTATTCCTAAGCTGGTGGAAGCCTACCAACTAATTCAAAAACTGGAAGACACACATTGGAGAACTTACAAAACCGAAGAAATCAAAAACATTATTTACAATTGTGCTGGACTGTATCTAGAAGCTGCATCTGTAGTAAGCCAAGCAACTCCAGGGGAAACCGTTAAATTGAATATAGAAACCATCAATAGAAGTGCTTATCCCATTACTTTGGAAACCATAACTTGCAATAACACAAACATTGAAAAACAGCTTGCTTTAACTGAAAACAACGGATTTGACTTTCATGAAGTGTTGGAAATCCCAGACACTCAAAAGCCTACCACGCCGTATTGGCTCACCGAAAAAGGGACTCTAGGCATGTACCAAGTATCCAATGACACTTTAATAGGAAAACCAGAAACACCAAGGGTTTTTACAGTGTCTTTCAAATTACGCTTCAACCATACACCCATAACTTTCACAAAACCTGTTGTTTACAAAACCAACGATCCTGTAAAAGGTGAGGTTTACAAACCCTTTGAAATTATACCAGAAGCATCGGTTAAAATTTCAGAAAAGGTCATCATTTTTGAGAATAGCCAAGCCAAGGACATTCCTGTTATGGTAAAAGCCGGTCGCGATAACCTAGAAGGAACTTTAAGCTTGAAGTATCCTAAGGAATGGCAGGTAACTCCCCAAAAACAGGACATACAAATTGAAAATAAAGGCGAAGAAAAAACAGTGATCTTTCGTGTAACCCCTCCAAAAAATCAACATGAAGGACAAATCATCCCAAAAATGCTGGTAAACGGACAAACCTATTCCAAGGAACTGATTGAAATAGACTACGAACATATTCCCTATCAAACCGTTTTGTTGCCTTCGGAAACAAAAATAGTGCGTTTGGACCTTCATAAAGAAGGGGAAAACATTGGTTACATCGTTGGTGCTGGAGATGTTGTTCCAGAAAGTCTGGAGCAAATTGGCTATCAAGTTACCCTCTTGAAACCTGAAGACATCAACCCCAAAACTTTAGATGAATTTGACGCCATAGTTGTTGGAATAAGAGCATACAATACTTTGGAATCCATTAAATTTAAACAACAATTGTTATTTGAGTTTGTTAAAAATGGAGGGAACATGATTGTACAATACAATACCAGTCATCAATTGAAAGTGGATGAATTGGCGCCTTACAAACTGGAGCTCTCCAGGGATCGTGTAACCGATGAAACTGCTGAAGTAAAATTCCTGGCTCCCAAACATCCCGTGTTAAATACGCCAAACAAGATAACACAAGACGATTTTAAGGGTTGGACCCAAGAAAGAGGCTTGTATTTTCCAGATACTTGGGCCAAAGAATTCACTCCTATTTTTTCCATGCACGACAAAGGGGAATCGGCTAAAAAAGGAAGTTTATTGGTAGCTAAATATGGTAAAGGCCATTACATTTATACAGGACTGAGCTTTTTTAGGGAATTTCCTGCAGGCGTGCCTGGAGCCTATAGATTGTTTGCCAACATGCTGAGCCTTGGCAAAAATCCAGAAACCTCAGCAAAACCACTTGAAAACTAATAAGTAAAAACATAACCCATGAAACCAAACCAAAAATACAAATGGAATAACATGTACACCTTGGTGTTGATTGCAAATGCACTATACCTTATTGTTTTTTACTTAATCACTAAAGCGTTTTAAAAATGCAAACATTAGACTGGATTGTTTTAATAGGAACCCTTGTAACCATTGTAGGCTATGGTACTTGGAAAACCAGAGGCAGTAAAAATGTACAGGATTATGTGCGTGGTGGCAACGAATCGAAATGGTGGACCATAGGTTTATCGGTTATGGCTACCCAAGCAAGTGCCATAACGTTTTTATCCACTCCAGGACAAGCCTTTCATTCCGGAATGGGCTTTGTGCAATTCTATTTTGGTCTTCCCATAGCCATGATAATAATCTGCATGGTTTTTATTCCTTTATATCACAGGTTAAAAGTATATACTGCGTACGAATTTCTCGAAAATCGTTTCGATTTAAAAACACGAAGCCTAACGGCCATATTATTTCTTATACAACGGGGTTTGGCAGCTGGAATCACTATTTATGCTCCAGCCATTATATTATCGGCCGTTCTGGGTTGGAACCTCACCTATTTGAATATTATCATAGGGATTTTGGTCATTATTTATACGGTTTCCGGTGGAACTAAAGCAGTAAGCATGACACAAAAACACCAAATGGCTGTTATTTTTACAGGCATGTTTGTGGCTTTCTTTTTAATTATAAGTTATCTCCCAGAAAACATCACCTTTACCAAAGCTTTGGAAATTGCAGGAGCAAGTGGTAAAATGGATGTCCTGGATTTTTCCTTTAATTTGGAAAACAGATACACGGTTTGGAGTGGTTTGATTGGAGGTACCTTTTTGGCGCTTTCCTATTTTGGAACAGACCAAAGCCAAGTGCAACGCTATCTCTCGGGAAAATCGGTTAAGGAAATGCAAATGGGATTGATTTTCAATGGCTTGTTGAAAGTCCCTATGCAGTTTTTTATTCTTTTGGTTGGTGTCATGGTGTTTGTGTTTTATCAATTCAATCCCTCGCCTATAAATTTCAATCCTGCTGCAGAAGAGCTTATTTTAAATTCGGAATATGCCAATGCCTATCAAGATTTGGAACAGGAACAACTGGCCATTTTCAACACCAAACAAGAGGTTATCAAAAAATACGTTGACACTGGAAACCCTATGCTAACAGATGAAATAGCCTTAGCCAACCAAGCAGACATAGCCAATAGGGAAGCTGCTAAATTATTGATACAGGAAGCAGCAGACAGTAAGATTGTGCGTGTGGAAACCAATGATAAGGATTATGTGTTTATCCATTTTATACTTAACAATTTACCCAGAGGTTTGATTGGCTTATTACTGGCCGTGATTTTAAGTGCTGCCATGTCCAGTACTGCCAGCGAATTGAATGCACTGGCGTCTACCACCTCCTTGGATCTCTACAAACGTAGTATGGTTCCTGGAAAAAGCGAAACCCACTATTTAAAAGCCACGAAATGGTTCACTTTTGCATGGGGAATTTTAGCTATAATTATTGCCTGTGTGGCCTATTTGGCCGATAATTTAATCCAATTGGTAAATATTATAGGTTCTATTTTCTACGGAAATGTGCTTGGTATTTTCCTTCTGGCCTTTTTCTTTAAATATGTTCGTGGCAATGCCGTTTTTGTGGCAGCTTTAATAACTCAAGCCATAGTTATCTTGGGCTGGTGGCAAGACTGGATGCCTTATTTATGGCTTAATTTGTTTGGGTGTATCCTTGTTATTCTAATAGCTTTTATCCTTCAAAAATTAAATCCTAAATCGTCCTAAAGGTTTTTTACGGGAAAGATCTTAAAGGATAATCTATAAAGTTTCCCAAAGTTTTTAAACAAAAAAGCCTCACAATCTTTAATTGTGAGGCTTTATTTATAAGAATTATACTAGATTTTTAGTTCTCCCATTCGGCTAAGGAATCCATGTTCATTTTAACATAATCGTCGTTTCCGGCTTCCTTGGCTCCTTCCAGGGACTTCTTGGCAATTTCAATAGCGCCTTGGGTATCACCAGCTTTTGCATAAATCAAGGACTGTTGTCTTAATTGATAAAACATTGGTTTTTCTGTCATTTTCATGGCTAAATCCATCCATTCCTTGGCTTGTTTAATATCTTTTCCTTCTTGTAAGTAATACACAGCGGCAGCATAATAATCATTTGCTTTAGGTGTTCCATTTAATGCATCATTGATGGATGCCAAAACTTTGTCGTCTGTTGGAACTGAAAAAGGAACAGCTACATAGGTTTTCTCCCAAATTATCTCAAGGGTTGCTCCAGAATTTGATATCTGATTAATATCAATTGTAAATGTTTCCACCTCAAATGGCATGGAAACAGCTTCTGCCTTTACTCTAGCAGCTACTTTGCCATCATCCCATTTTTCTGGGGTTCCCCAGTTTTCAGTATCTGAATAAAACAAAACTTCCCAAGCCTCTTTGCCTGGTTTGGTAAAAATAGCATAAGAACCTGCTTTTACCAACTGTCCCATAATGGTTACATTATCACTAAAAGTAATGAGGGTGTTTTTATTGGCTCCTGTTCTCCATAATTTATCATATGGCACCAAATCTCCATATATGACACGTCCTTTCATACTTGGTCTCGAGTATTCTAAGGTAACATCTGTTAAGCCCACTTTTTGTTCCACTTTACTGAACGGACTTGATTGTGGTGTTGTTACTTGTGCATGCATCTGAAATGACAAAGCTACCACAGCTAATAATAGTAATATTTTTTTCATCTGTTTTGTTTTAATGTTAATTAAACTTTAGTATTGTAAAAATACGGGTAAAAATCATGCGTAATTGTTAAAAGATTACTAATCTTCCCAACCATAATTATGGTAGATGCTTCTTATTTGTTTCTCAGACAAGGTGTTTTGAGAGAACACAAAACTGATGTTTGCAAATAAAACAGCTAGACACAGAAAAGTAAATTTTTTCATTTTGATTTTCGATTTTATCATTTCAAATATACAATTTTAAAAAAATGAAAAAGAAATTATTTTTTATTTCGAACTTCTTAAACCCAAAAACCTTTATTTACAGTAAGTTTATTTTAAAACAACAGGTTTTTAGTTGTCCTAACTAAAAATATCCAAACTGAAGAGCTGTACTACCAATTTTGGACGATACGCATGAAGCTTTGTAGAATATTTTATGGAACATTACCTTAACAAAACCTGTTAACAAAAGAATGATTAGAACCCATGTGCCCAAATGCTAATCCATTAAAATTGAAAGCTAAAGCATTCAATCTGGTACATGTGTTATGTTATTGCTTAAAACACAAATAAGTTGGATTTAAAATAATTAAGGAATAACTTAAAACATTGCTATATTTGCATATCAAAAAAAAACTCCAATCCACTTGGGGTTTTTGTTTATTCCTTGTTCCAGTTTTAAATGAAAAACACCAGTTCCAAAGTTATTTTTATCATCATTCTATTGCTTTGCCTATTGGGTGTTCTTAACAGTCCGTTGGCCTTGTTAACTGGATTTATATTTACCATCCTGTTTGGAAATCCTTTTTTAAGGCAAAGTCAAAAAGGCATTCAATATTTGTTGAAAATAGCGGTAGTGGGCTTGGGTTTTGGGATGTCCTTAATTGAAACCCTGGAAACCAGTTTGGAAGGACTTAGCTTGACCACTCTCTCAATCTTTTTAACGGTTGCCCTAGGTTTGCTCGTTGGAAAATACATGCAATTGGATAAAAAATTAAGCCACTTAATAACTTCTGGAACCACCATTTGCGGAGGCAGTGCCATTGCAGCTGTGTCTCCAATTATTAAAGCAGAACCCAAAACCATATCCATAGCTCTGGGAATTGTCTTTTTCCTCAATTCGGTGGCCTTGTTTATTTTTCCGGGTTTGGGACATTATTTCAACCTAAGCCAAAGCGATTTCGGACTTTGGTGCGCTGTGGCCATTCACGATACCAGTTCTGTGGTTGGTGCTGCTTTGCAATATGGCGAAGAAGCCTTGCTAATTGCTACCACTGTTAAATTGTCCAGGACCTTGTGGATAATCCCTTTGTCCATATTCTCTATGTTTTTATTTAAAAATAAAACAGACAAAATAAAAATACCTTGGTTTATTTTAGGCTTTATAGTGGCCATACTTATTAACAGCTATGACCTAATTCCCAACAGTTGGTCCACTAATATTGTATTTGTTTCCAAAAGATTGTTAATCCTAACATTATTCTTGGTTGGAACCACTCTTTCCATCAAACAGCTTAAAGAAACGGGTTTAAAGCCATTCCTTTTTGCAGTTGTTTTATGGGTTTTTATTTCCAGTCTCTCCTTACTTTACATCCTTAAGTTTTAGAACATTTTAATCCAATGTACAATTTTAATTATGGGTACCTGTAGGCCAAATTAAGCCTTTTTGCAGCTTCATAGAGAAATCTTATTGCATCATATGTTAAAATTGTCTAATTTTTAATATTTAAAGTTAGACATTTAGTATCTTTACACAAACGTACTGAAATCATGGCAAAAAAGAAAACCCTAAACCACGAGAACATCATGTCCCTATACATGGATTATGTGTTGGAACATGAGAAAAAACCTCACACAGTGTATCAGTTTGCTAGAGCAAACAAACTGGATGAACAGGAATTTTACAAGCACTTTACTTCGTTTGAGGTATTGGAAAAAGAGATTTTTCAAGCATTTTTTGACAACACTTTAACGGTCTTGCACAAAAGTGCAGATTACGAAACTTTTGATGCCAGAAACAAACTCCTAAGTTTCTATTTTACTTTTTTTGAAAACCTAACGGCAAATAGAAGTTTTGTGCTTCTGGCCTTGAAAACGCATCAAAACAGCTTAAAAGGGCTTAAAAAACTTTCTAAGTTACGTCTCAGTTTTACAAAATACATTCAAGATTTGGATATTGACATGTTGGATATCAATCAAAAACAAATTCAACAGATACAACAAAAAGGTTTGCAGGAATCTGCTTGGATACAATTGTTGCTAACCCTTAAGTTTTGGATGGAAGACCAATCGGCTTCTTTTGAAAAAACAGATGTCTTTATTGAAAAATCTGTAAATACAAGTTTCGATATCCTTCAAATGACACCTCTTAAAAGTGTACTGGATTTTGGAAAATTTTTATTTAAAGAAAAAGTAAACATGAATCCATGAAAACCATAGACAAAATTCCTACCTCAAAAATTCAACGCGCCACCAAATTGGTTTCCACAGGAGCCAAAGTAGGCGTGAATTACATTAAATATTATGGTGATAAAATGGTGACTTCCAAAGAAGAAGCCAAAGACCGTTTAAATAAAAACAATGCCGAAGATATTTACGACAGCTTAAAGCAATTAAAAGGCAGCGCTTTAAAAGTAGCCCAAATGCTAAGTATGGAAAAAACCATCCTGCCACAGGCCTATGTGGAAAAATTTTCCTTGGCTCAATTTTCCGTTCCTCCCTTATCGCCTGCTTTGGTTCTTAAAACCTTTAAAAACTATTTTGGTAAAACACCAGATGAACTTTACGATACCTTTAACGCAACTTCTATAAACGCTGCCAGCATTGGCCAAGTGCACGAGGCAGAAAAAGATGGGAAAAAACTTGCTGTGAAAATCCAATATCCAGGAGTTGCGGACAGTATCGCATCCGATTTGGCCATGGTAAAACCAGTGGCCATGAGCATGTTCAATATAAAAGGAAAGGATTCCGACAAGTATTTTAAAGAGGTGGAAACCAAACTTATTGAGGAAACCAATTATGTGCTTGAGGTACAACAGAGCATGGAAATTGCACAAGCCTGTGCACACATTTCCAATTTAAAGTTTCCAAAATATTATCCTGATCTTTCCTCAGACAGAATCATCACCATGGATTATATGGAAGGGGAACATCTCTCGGAATTTACCAAACACAACACCAATCAAGAAAAAGCCAATAAGATTGGACAAGCACTTTGGGATTTTTATATGTACCAAATCCATAAACTCAAAAAAGTCCATGCAGACCCTCATCCAGGTAACTTTTTAATTTCTGAAGATGGACAGCTTATCGTTTTGGATTTTGGGTGCGTTAAAACCATTCCGGAAGACTTTTACATACCTTATTTTGAGTTGGCCCAAAAAGAAAACATTTCCAACCAAGAAAAATTCTTGGCCAAATTATACGAATTGGAAATTTTAAAACCAGAAGACACCCAAGAGGAAAAAGCCTTTTTCAGTAAAATGTTCCATGACATGCTAAGCCTGTTCTCGCTACCTCTTCAAGACGAAACCTTCGATTTTTCAAATGCAGACTTCTTTTTAAAAATAGCGCAATTGGGTGAACAATACTCCAAAAACACACAAATAAGAAAATACAATGCCAACAGAGGTTCCAAACATTTTATCTATATGAACAGAACGTTTTTCGGACTCTATAATCTGATGTTCGACTTAAAATCTTCACACATCATTATTAACAACCTATAACCTTAACAATGGAACATTTCAGTCAGAAAGATTTTAGCAACATGTCTTATGTGCATCGAATCAATCTTATCAATAGTTGTTCAGGATATAAATCTGCCAACTTAATTGGAACCAAATCCCAAAACGGAATTACAAACTTGGCAGTGTTTAGCTCGGTAACCCATTTAGGATCCGATCCTGCCATGTTGGGTTTCTTTTTAAGGCCAACCACAGTTGTTAGGGACACCTACAACAATATTAAGGAAACCTCTGTGTTCACCATCAATCACATTCATAAATCCATAATTGAAAAAGCGCATCACACCTCTGCAAAGTATCCTTCTGGAATTTCAGAGTTTGAAGCCAGTGAGTTAGTACCCGAATATCTTAACCAGTGTCACGCACCTTTTGTTAAGGATGCGCCTGTTAAAATGGCTCTTGACTATGTGGAGGAATATCACATTAAAGCCAATAACACCATATTGATTGTTGGGAAAATTACAGATATGTACATTAAAGAAGGCTTGTTACAAGCCGATGGTTTTTTGGATCTGTCCAAAGGACAAATTGCTGCCATTAATGGTCTGGACGCTTATGCCATACCTTCCAAAAAAACCAGATTGGCTTACCAAAGGCCAAAATCAAATTTAAACATATTATCATGAAAATTCTCGTTACAGGAGCTACTGGATACATTGGCAAACGCCTTATCCCACTAATGGTTAATAGTGGTCATCAAGTAGTTTGTACTGTAAGGGATCAACTAAGGGCAGACAAAACCTACCAAGAAGAGGACTTAATTGAAGTTGTTGAAGCCGATTTTTTAAAACCCGAAACACTTCAAAACATTCCAAACGATATTGACGTGGCATATTACTTAATTCACTCCATGTCCAATTCCTCTAAAAAATTTGAATCCTTGGAAGCACGTTGTGCCATAAACTTCAAGACTTACCTTGAAACCACTCAGGTAAAACAGGTTATTTACCTAAGTGGTATTACCAACGAAAATAACTTGTCCAAACATTTAAAATCCCGAAAACATGTTGAAGACATCCTACAATCCTATGCTTATGCGCTAACGGTTTTTAAAGCAGGTATAATTGTGGGTTCCGGCAGCTCTTCCTTTGAAATTATTAGGGACTTGGTAGAAAAGTTACCATTTATGATCGCTCCCAAATGGCTACATACAAAAACACAACCGCTTTCTGTTCGTGATGTATTGGCGTTTTTACACAGAAGTGCAGGACGTGAGGATCTATACAACCAATCCTACGATGTGTTTGGACCGGAAATATTAACCTATAAGCAAATGCTATTACAATTTGCCGAGGTTAGGGGCTTAAAACGCTATATTTTAACCGTTCCGGTAATGACACCCAAACTATCTTCTTATTGGTTATATTTTGTAACCTCTACCTCTTACAAACTTGCCATTTCATTGGTGGATAGTATGGGAGTGCAAATCATTGGGAAACCTAGCAATATTAATGCTTTGTTAGAGGTTGAGCCAATAAGTTATAAACAAGCAGTAGCTTTGGCTTTTGAAAAAATTGAACAAAATAGCATAGTATCCAGTTGGAAAGATTCCATGGTTAGCAGTGGAAGACTTCCCAACAACCTCCACAAATACATCAATGTGCCTAAATTTGGTTGTTTTAAAGATTATAAAGAACGACAAGTTGTCGATACCCAAAAAACACTGGATAAAATTTGGAGCATTGGTGGAATTAACGGTTGGTATTATGGCAACTATCTATGGAAAGTAAGAGGATACATCGATAAACTTTTTGGCGGTATTGGGTTACGTCGTGGTAGAACCAGTCCTACAGATCTTGACGCTGGCGACGCTTTAGATTTTTGGCGCGTGATTTTTGCAGACAAAAAACAGCAAAAATTACTGCTCTATGCCGAAATGAAACTTCCTGGTGAAGCTTGGCTGGAGTTTAAAATTGAAGATAACATACTAAAACAAACTGCCACCTTTAGACCTCGTGGTCTTTGGGGAAGATTGTACTGGTATAGCGTTTGGCCCTTTCATGGGTTTATTTTTAAAGGCATGATCAATGAGCTGGTAAATGTTTAAAATTGGACTTTATTCTTTTCTGCAACAAACAACCAATGCCTAATGCCTAAATCAACAAAAAAACAAAATCTACCAAAAAAAACTTGCAAAACCTGTGGTTTGCCCTTTAGCTGGCGAAAAAAATGGGAAAAGAACTGGGAACATCTAACATATTGTAGCGAAAAATGCAGACGAAACAAAACGAAATAGGCTTGGTTTGGTTTACCAACAATTTAAGGGTTAAAGACAATTATGTCTTGCAACAAGCCTTGCAAAATCACAGGTCTATTATAGGCTGCTATTGTTTTAATCCCAAACATTTTGAACATTCAGACTTTGGTTTTAAAAAAACAGAAAAATATAGGGCCCAATTTTTAATTGATACGGTTAGCAATTTAAAATCCAACCTAAAACCCTTAAACATAGAGTTGTTTGTTTTTAATGAAACTCCAGAAACAGCAATTAAATACTTGGTGGAAAAGCATCATATCACCTCTGTATATCATCAAAAAGAATGGACCAGTGAAGAAGTACAGGAAATTAACAATGTCAAATTAGCGGTTCCCAAAACGGTAATATGGCATAGCTTCTACAATCAATTTCTATATCATCCTGAAGACATCAACATGTCTTATCCAGAAATCCCAAAGATATTCACCAACTTTAGAAAAAAAGTGGAAAAGCATGGTTTTGTCAGACCCTTGGTCAAATGTGACCAGGCAACCAAAACGCTTCCTATTGAAAACCACACCACAATCCCAACGCTGAACGATTTAGGTTTTCATGACTTTAAACCGCATCCCAACACAGCTTTTCCATTTAAAGGAGGTGAAACTTCAGCCCTTAAAAGGCTGAACGATTATTTTTTCACCACCAAAAAGCTAAGCGTTTATAAAAAGACCAGAAATGGCTTGATTGGTAGCGATTTTAGTTCCAAATTTTCACCTTGGTTGGCCAATGGCAGCTTGTCTCCACGAACCATTTACTGGAATGTGAAACATTTTGAAAAAGAGCACCTTAAAAATCAATCGACTTATTGGCTTGTTTTTGAACTGATCTGGAGAGATTATTTTAAGTATATCTCATTAAAACACCACAACGATATTTTTAAAATTGGTGGCATCCTTCACAAAAATTATCTCTGGGAATCCAACGAGCAATGGGTTAAATCATGGATACATGGAGACACTCGATCGTCGTTTGTAAACGCCAACATGATAGAAATAAAAAAAACAGGATGGATGAGCAATAGAGGACGACAAAATGTAGCCTCCTTTTTTGCAAAAGAACTCATGCTGGACTGGCGCATTGGTGCTGCTTATTTTGAAAGCATGCTCATAGATTACGATGTGCATAGCAATTATGGCAATTGGATGTATGTTGCAGGTGTTGGCAACGATCCAAGAGACAGAACTTTTAATGTCGATTTACAAACAAAACGCTATGATCCCCAAAACAAATATCAATGCCTTTGGTTACAACAAACCTTATTTTAAATGAAAACACTAAGACTTATTCTGGGCGATCAACTTAACATCAAACACTCATGGTTTAAAAACATCAATGAAAATGTTGTTTATTGTATGTTTGAAATGCGTCAAGAAACCAATTATACCACACATCACATTCAAAAAGTAATTGGTTTTTTTGCAGCCATGCGTCAATTTGCATCGCATTTAAAAACGCAAGGTCATGAGCTTGTGTATTTAAAAATCAACGATGAAAAAAACACGCAGTCCTTAACCGATAATCTTTTACAATCCATACAAGAACACTACATCAAAAGTTTTGAATACATAGAACCAGACGAATACCGATTGGACAAACAACTTCGCACATTTTGCAAATCGCTGGACCTCTCTTCAAACGTTGTTTCTGCCGAACATTTTTATACCAATCGACAAGATGTAGCCAACTTTTTTGAAGGTAAAAAGCAATATCTCATGGAGAACTTCTATCGAGACATGAGAAAAAAACACGACATTCTTATGGTTGCCGGACAACCAGAAGGTGCCACATGGAATTTCGACAAAAGCAATAGAAACAAATGGAAAGGCGATGTAGATATCCCAACATACAAGTGGTTTAAAAATGATGTTTCGGAAGTTATTAAAGACCTACAAACG
Organism: Xanthomarina gelatinilytica; assembly: GCF_000348685.1. Taxonomy (GTDB): domain Bacteria; phylum Bacteroidota; class Bacteroidia; order Flavobacteriales; family Flavobacteriaceae; genus Xanthomarina; species Xanthomarina gelatinilytica. The sequence continues at coordinate 54,785 of NZ_ANLA01000021.1, forward strand.
GCACGTATTAAAACCATTGGGCGCTTGGACACCAAAACCTTTACTTATCCAATTACCAGAACACAAGCCCTGGAACAACTCAAATATTTTTGCGAAAAACTCCTAATTCATTTTGGAGATTACCAAGATGCCATGCATACAGACCAAGACTATCTGTTTCATTCCAGACTGTCCTTTGCCATGAACTTAAAGTTGATTTCTCCAAAAGATGTGGTAACAACAGTACTTAATTACTACCAAAAACATGGAGACAACATTCACCTGTCTCAAGTAGAGGGTTTTATAAGACAAATAATAGGTTGGCGGGAATACATGAGAGGCATGTATTGGGCCTGTATGCCAGCTTATAAAACCAAAAACGAACTGGACAACCACAACCAACTTCCAGAATTCTTCTGGACTGGCAACACAAAAATGAACTGCCTCAAACAGGCCATTAATAACTCATTGAATAACGGTTATGCGCACCACATCCAACGTTTAATGATAACCGGCAACTACCTGCTGCTAACACAAACCCATCCAGATCAAGTGGACGAATGGTATTTAGGGATTTATGTCGATGCCATAGAATGGGTACAACTCACCAATACCAGAGGCATGAGCCAATATGCCGATGGAGGGACAATAGCCACCAAGCCTTATATTTCTTCTGGCTCTTACATACATAAAATGAGCAACTATTGTGAGAGCTGCCATTACAACAAAAACAAAAAAACAGAAGATAATGCTTGTCCATTTAACAGTTTGTACTGGAATTTCCTGGATGAAAAACGATCCTATTTAAAAAATAATTTTAGAATGGGAATGATGTACAACCTATTGGATAAAATGAACAAACAAGACCTTCAAAATATGAAGAAACGAGCGCAGCATATCATCAATCATCCCAATTTATATTAGTAAATCCCTAAGCAACCTTACAGTCGAATGTTAATTTTGTATAATTTTTTCTTAAAAAAGTTAGACAAAAGAATTTTATGTGTATCTTTAAATCATGATATTGAATACCACATACACAGAAAGAGACCAAGAAGAACGTATTGACAATTTGGTTGGAAAGAAGTTTGGGTTTATCGAAACCTTAAAACTTAAAGGCATTGGTTCCAAACGTATGATTATCAACAAAGCCAGTTATAAAATTGAAAGTCTTCTAAACAAAAGCCAAGATATCAATTATGTCAACATAGAACTACGTCCTAAAGGAGTGTTGCTAAGAATACATGCAACTTTAAAAACCTACGCTTGGGTAATTCCATACTACCAACTGGTGGTATTTAAAAGTTTAAATACAAGCATTCATGCCCAAGGACAGTTTATACAATTTAAACAGGATAACAGACTTCGGGACAACAAGGGCTTTTTTCAGAAAATGATGGACCAAAGACTCTTATGCACAACCATGAATCATCCCAAATTATGAATTTTACAAACGCACAAATAGATAGAATTATTGAAATGGCTTGGGAAGACAGAACCCCTTTTGAAGCCATTAGCCATCAGTTCCAACTAAAGGAACAAGACATTATAAACCTGATGCGAAAAGAAATGAAAGCGAGCAGTTTTAAAATGTGGAGAAAACGGGTTCAGGGCAGAAAAACCAAGCATCTAAAATTGCGGGAATTTGAAAAAGGCCGTTTTAAAAGCTCCAGACAAAAACAAATTACACACAATCATATTTCCAAACGCTAATTGTTGCTTTGCTTAAGTTGATAAACAGCTTATGACAGCACCTAAAAAAGACACTATGAAAACAAACACACTAAAACAAAAAACAAATCCCTTAAATGGCTTCAGTCATGAAGACATTGGCGACGAACATTTATATACTGGCTTGAAAACCCCTTTAAGGGCAGACGCTTTTAAACTAAGCGATACTGAAAAAAAAGAACGCATAGCCATCCTTTTTGAAGAAATAATGGACGTTATGGGACTGGACCTGACAGACGACTCGTTAAAAGGAACCCCAAAACGTGTCGCCAAAATGTATGTTGATGAAATATTCTCTGGCCTTAACCCAAAAAACAAACCCAAGGTGGCCTTGTTCGACAACAAATACCAATACAACCAAATGCTGGTTGAAAAAAACATCACTTTTTATTCCAATTGCGAACACCATTTTGTACCTATCATAGGCACGGCACATGTGGCTTACATTTCGTCTGGAACCGTAATTGGCTTGTCCAAACTAAACAGAATCGTGCAGTATTATGCCAAGAGACCACAGGTGCAGGAACGTTTAACCAATCAAATAGCCGAAGAATTAAAAGCCATCCTTAACACGTCAGATGTTGCCGTGATTATAGATGCCAAACATTTATGTGTCTCTTCCAGAGGCATTCAAGACGATACCTCGGCCACTGTTACCACCTATTATGGCGGACAATTCAACACAGCACAAAAAATTTCAGAATTACAGAACTATTTAAAACAATAATATTATGGAACTTATAGACAAAGCTTTGAAATTTGAGCAAACAAGTTTAAAATCCTTATCTACCAGCGATCGTATTAAAATTTCTAGGGAAGCGAAAGCACTTATTTTAAGTTTAAATGAAGTGTACAAAAGAAAAAAAGACCAAAAGATCATGGATATCATGAAACGTCTTACAGCCATGAAACGCAAAGTGGAAAAACGATTGAAAGGCAAACCTTTAATGGCTTAACACATGAAAACATATATCGTTATTGGAGGGAGCAAAGGCATAGGCAATGCCATAATAAAAACATTGGTTCCCAATCATAAAATAATCAATCTCAGCCGAAATGAACCTGATTTTCAACATGAAAACCTCACACACCATACCTGTGATGTGCTGCAAGGCAGTTTTCCGGAAATAAAGCAGGCCGATGGCTTGGTTTACTGTCCTGGCAGCATCAATTTAAAGCCTTTTTCAAGCTTAAGTGAAGAAGATTTTAAAACCGATTTCGAAATCAATGTGCTGGGTGCCATAAAAGCCATTCAAGCATATTTGCCCATACTAAAACAAGGCAACAAGCCTTCCATTGTGCTATTCAGTACTGTGGCAGCAAGCTTGGGTATGCCTTTTCATGCCAGCATTGCCACGGCAAAATCTGGTGTTGAAGGCTTGGTAAAATCACTGGGAGCCGAATGGGCACCAAACATCCGAATCAACGCCATTGCTCCAACGATTACAGATACCTCTTTGGCTTCAAAATTGCTAAGAAACGAGAAAATGATAGAGAACATCACAGAACGCCATCCCCTAAAAAAATTCCTAAACCCAGAGGAAGTTGCAGACATGGCTGCCTTTTTACTTTCTGATAAAACAGCTTCTATTTCCGGACAAACCTTTGAAATGGACTGTGGTATCGTGAGCTTTAAAATATAAACAACTTAACTTTACTTACAAGAGCTTAAAAAAAGTACTAAATTTAAAAATAGAACCACATGTTTAAATTATTCAATAAAACTTCAAAAATGGATAAACTCCAAAAAAAATATGAAAAATTAATGAAGGAATGGCATGCCTTATCAAGTATCAACAGATCTGAAAGTGATAAAAAATATGCCGAAGCCGAAGCCGTTCAGAAACAAATGGAAGCGCTTCAAAAATTTTAAGGATGACATCACCTATCAACATATTCTGGTTTCGAAGGGATTTGAGATTGGATGACAATATTGGGTTTTACGAAGCCTTGAAAAGCAACCATCCCGTACTGCCCATATTTATTTTTGATTCAACTATTCTAAACGACCTCCCCAAAGACGATGCGCGTGTCACTTTTATTTTTGAGACACTACAAAAAATGAGGGATACCTTACAAAAGGAACATCACAGCAGTATCGCGATGTATCATGGCAAGCCTTTGGATATTTTCAAGCAACTGATTGAAGAATACAACATCAAAACAGTGTTTACCAACCACGATTACGAACCCTACGCCAAAGCGCGCGATGCAGAAATAAAAGCACTCTTGTCTAAGCATGAAATTGCTTTCAGAACCTTTAAAGACCAAGTTATTTTTGAGAAAAATGAAGTGCTAAAGTCAAATGGCGATCCGTATGTTGTCTTTACGCCCTATATGAAAACTTGGAAAGCACATTTTAAAAATCACGACTTGAAAATATATTACACCAATGAATATCTTGATAATGTGGTGAAGCACTCCAGACTGCCAAACCTGGGTTTATCTGATATGGGCTTCACTGCATCCAATCAAAGAATCGTAGATTACAAAGTTACTCCTACCCTAATCCAAGAGTACGAAGACAAGCGTAATCTACCGGCAAAAGACGCTACCTCACGGTTAGGACCTCATCTTCGTTTTGGAACTGTAAGCATTAGAAAAATGATGAAAAAAGCTGTAGCTGAGAAAAACGAAACCTTTTGGCAGGAGTTGATTTGGCGTGAATTTTTTATGCAAATCTTATGGCATTTCCCAAACACCAAAGACGAGGCCTTTAAAGCTAAATACGATAGGATAGAATGGCGCAATAATGAAGAGGAATTTAAAAAATGGTGCGAAGGCAATACAGGCTATCCCTTGGTAGATGCTGGAATGCGTCAATTAAACGAAACTGGTTTCATGCACAATCGCGTTAGGATGTTGGTTGGTAGTTTTTTGTGCAAACACCTACTCATAGACTGGCGTTGGGGAGAAGCTTATTTTGCTGAAAAACTTCATGATTACGAGATGGCCAGCAACATTGGCAATTGGCAATGGGTTGCAGGTTCTGGTGTGGATGCAGCCCCTTACTTTAGAATATTCAATCCAACCACACAAATAGATAAGTTTGATAAAAACAAAGCTTATATTAAAAATTGGGTGAAAGAATATGGCACTGACAAGTATCCCGAAAAAATGGTGGATCATAAAGAAGCCAGGGAACGCTGTTTAAAAGTGTATAAAGAAGCGCTTAAATAACAACAAATTTCCTCGAGAATTCAAACGTATAAATTTGTACCTTTCAATCGTCGTTTCAAAATAATTGGCTATGCGTTACCTATTGATACTGTTCCTAGCAGGTCCCATTTTTTCCCAAAATAATCCAAAACAGTTTTTGTTTGTAGGAAATAGTTTAACTTACACAAACAACCTGCCTAAGATCTTTGAAAATGTGGCAGCGAATTTTAACGAAACAATAAACACAAAATCCTTGTGCTACCCCAATTACGCACTGGAAGACCATTGGGAAGAGGGCAAACTTCAAAAATTAATAAATACAGGCACATATGATTATGTAATTGTACAACAAGGACCTTCTTCTCAAAATGAAGGGAAACTCATGTTAATTGACTATGGGAAAAAGATAAAGACTTTATGCTCCAAAAACAACAGTCAATTGGTCTTCTTTATGGTTTGGCCATCTAAATATTATGCCAATACGTTTGATGGTGTTATACAAAATTACCTTTTGGCCTCCCAAATCAATAAGGCCTTGGTAAGCCCAGCTGGTGAAGTGTGGAAAGCATATGAATTGGAAAACAATCTCGAAAACCTGTATGGTGTCGATGGGTTTCACCCTTCAAAAACCGGAAGTTTTTTATCGGCTCTAACGCTATTTAAAACCATTTTCCCAGATAAAAACCTTGAAGACCTCTCTTTTCAAAACGCTAAGACATGGGTTGCGGATAAAAGGTCCTATATGGCCATAATAGCTTTAATAGATACCATAACCAGTAAACAGGAACATCCATCAAGTCACAATTAAACAGATTAAAAAATAACGCTGAATAAAACTATTCCATCAAATGACACCTTTTGCTTAATCGGAAAAAAGTGACATGGTCCATCAAAATGTCTTTACAAGGAAAATATAAGATGTAAAATAAAAAAACAGCCTGAAAGAAAGGTGGATATATGGCTTCTTTTTGGTAACAACAACACTGTTCAATTCTACAAAAACTTCCCTATCTGTCTACAGATAGATTCATATCATAAAGAATAACAGCTTTAAAAACCCTTAGGATTTTATTAAGGAAGACGCTCTATTTTGGCACCTATGGCACGTAAACGTGTGTCTATGTTTTCGTAACCCCTATCTATTTGCTCAATATTGTGAATGATGGAGGTTCCTTTGGCTGAAAGTGCTGCAATCAATAAAGAGACTCCTGCCCTAATATCTGGTGATGTCATGGTAGTTGCCTTTAATTGCGATTTAAAATCATGTCCAATAACGGTTGCCCTATGTGGATCGCAAAGAATGATCTTTGCTCCCATGTCAATCAATTTATCCACAAAAAACAAACGACTTTCAAACATTTTTTGGTGTACCAACACACTGCCTCTGGCTTGTGTGGCAACCACCAAAATAATACTCAACAAATCTGGTGTAAATCCAGGCCAAGGTGCATCGGAAATGGTTAGTATGGAACCATCTATATAATTTTGTATTTCGTATCCATGGGTATGTGCAGGAATATGGATGTCGTCGCCTTGACGCTCTACCGTAATCCCCAATTTCCTGAACACGTTAGGTATCAATCCCAAATCGTCCCAACTTACGTTGGTGATTGTCAATTCGCTTTTGGTCATTGCAGCCAAACCTATCCAACTCCCAATCTCTATCATATCTGGAAGCATGCGATGTTCTGTGCCACCCAAGCTGTCAACCCCCTCAATAATAAGCATGTTGGAAGCAATACCTCGAATGTTGGCGCCCATACGATTGAGCATTTTGCACAATTGCTGCAAATAAGGTTCGCAAGCAGCATTGTAAATGGTGGTTGTACCTTCGGCCAAAACAGCTGCCATTACAATATTGGCTGTTCCAGTTACCGAAGCTTCATCCAAAAGCATGTAGGTGCCTTTTAACCTTTGGGCTTCCACTCCATAAAAATGGTCTTCCCTATTATATCTAAATTTGGCCCCAAGATTGATAAACCCTTCAAAATGGGTGTCCAAACGGCGTCTCCCTATCTTATCCCCTCCAGGTTTTGGAATATATCCCTTGCCAAAACGAGCCAAAAGGGGACCAACTATCATGATGGAACCTCTCAGTCCTTTTCCATCTTCTTTAAATTCGGCAGATTCCAAATATTCCAAGTTTACTTCATCGGCTTGAAAAGTATAGGAACCAGAACCTATTTTAGAGACTTTAACGCCCAGTTTTTTTAACAGTTCAATTAACTTATTAACATCTACTATATCTGGAATGTTGTGAATGGTGACCAACTCTGGGGTTAACAATACAGCACATAAAATTTGTAAGGCTTCGTTTTTAGCTCCTTGAGGCTGGATTTTCCCTTTTAATTGATGACCTCCTTCTATTTTAAATATTCCCATACGTTCTGGTTAATAACGTTTTCTTGATCTGTTTGAATTACTTTTTTTATGATGCGATTTTTTGGTGTTTGATGCGTATTTTTTCTTGTTGCGCATCAAACTGGTTGCATCGGTTAAATCTTCATCGGCATTTTTAAGATTGATTTTCCCACCCGAAAGTTCGCGTAAATGATCAAAAATCACCTCATCCTCTACCGTATCTTTGTTCCAATTTAAAAAACACTTTTTCATGTGGTTCGCAATGGTGTAAATCAAAGCATCCTTCATATCGCCATCTTCCCAAGTACAAGCCACATCTATCATGGTCTTGATATTATTTCCGTAAAACCTGTACTTAGGATGGTTTTGAGGGTATTTCAATACCTCTGGCCTAGCGTACAATTCTTCTTTTGAGGGTTTTGGGTAGGGCGAATCCACATCAATATCGAAATCTGCCATAATAAATAATTGATCCCATAATTTATGCTGGAAATCTGGCACATCGCGTAAATGGGGTTGTAAATTTCCCATAACCGAAATAATGGCTTTGGCTACTTTATTGCGTTCTTCCTTGGTGTCACGTGATTTGGCATAGTTAATCATTTTCTGCATATGACGTCCATATTCAGGAATAATTAAATGCTCACGTTCTGTGTTGTATTCTAAATTATCTATCAAAATAAATGTGTAGGGTTAAATGTTTGCGCATGAAGTTAATTATGCAAGCGCAAAGTACAAAAAAAAACTAAAGACTAATAACTCCTTCTATTTTTTCTGACACTTCTATGTACTTTTCTATAACATGCTCCGGTGTTTCCATTTTTACGCTTATGGAAACACTGGTATAGGTCCCTTTTGTGGATTCTGTGGTTTTTATAACAGCCCCTAAATGATTAAAGAGGTCTTCTAAGGCTACCACCTGATCTGAATCGGATTTCACTATAAACTTATATAAATATTCCGATGGCCACAATGAGGTATCGTATAATTGAGATTTTAATTTTTCGTAAAATGCTTTTGTTTTCTTGTTTTCGTTCATTTCCATTTTGCTCTTTTTAATACGCTTAAGGACTAAATGCAACGGTTTTGCTGTAAATAACCCAAGTATTTTTACAAGGTGTAAAGATACTATTTCCTTAGCATTTTTTATTTAAGATTTAAATTACGAATTTTACAGCTAAAATCTTGCCAATTTTGAACTCGAAAAAAATTGTTATCACTGGAGGACCAGGAACCGGAAAAACATCGTTAATTAACGAACTGATAAAAAGAGGGCATACCTGTTTGGAAGAAATTTCCAGGCAAGTGATCCTGGATGCCAGGCAAGAAGGCATAGAACAACTGTTTTTAACCAAACCGCTCTTGTTTAGCGAACGCTTGTTGGAAGGTAGGATCAAACAATATGAAACAGCCAAAAACATGGACTCTGAAGTGGTTTTTATAGATAGAGGCGTTCCCGACGTTTTGGCATATATGGACTATGCCAATGAAAGCTATCCTGACAATTTTGTAAAGGCATGCCAAAACTGCAAATACCATCAAGTGTATGTATTGGAACCTTGGCAAGAGATTTTTACAAGCGATAGCGAACGCTATGAAAATTTTGAACAGGCCGTCTCCATTCACAAACAACTTTTAAATACCTATAGAAAGTACAATTACAATTTAATTGACATACCTTTCGACACCATTGAAAACAGGGTCGATTATTTATTGGACACCTTAAAAAAGCTGTAATGCAGCATCCTATAAACATATTAGAACGCTATTGGAACTTTACCTCTTTCAAACCCCTTCAAAAAGAAATTATTGAAGCCGTTTTGGAAGGGGAAGATGTATTTGCCTTGCTACCAACAGGTGGAGGTAAATCCATCTGTTTTCAAATTCCAGCTTTGGCCAAAGAAGGCATCTGCATCGTCGTGTCGCCTTTAGTTGCCTTGATGAAGGATCAGGTTCAAGCCTTAAAACAAAAAGGCATCAAGGCCTTAAGCATTACCAGTGGCATTACCAGCAACGACCTGGACACGCTTTTGGACAATTGCATATATGGCAACTACAAGTTTTTATATCTCTCTCCAGAACGTTTACAGCAGGAGTTGGTTCAGGACAGGATCAAACAAATGAACGTGAACCTCATTGCTGTAGATGAAGCACATTGCATATCGCAATGGGGAAACGATTTCCGTCCAGCCTATAAAAACATTCAATTGCTAAGACAAATTCAGCCTTCGGTCAATTGTATCGCACTTACTGCTTCTGCTACGCCTAAAGTGGTTGCTGATATTGTGGAGGAACTGGATTTTATACAACCTAAAATCTTTAAGCAGTCGTTTGAACGTAAAAACCTCGCTTACATGACTTTTAACGAGGATGATAAACACTACAAACTTGAAAGCATTTTAAAGAAAAACCCCCAAGCATCCATTGTCTATGTTAGAAGTAGGCATCTAACAGTGGAGATATCCAATTTTTTAAACAAAAAAGGCATTTCTGCCACAACCTATCATGGTGGCTTGTCCAATAAGGTAAAGGATGCACATCAACATGAGTGGATCAACAACCAAAAACAAGTCATGGTGGCCACCAATGCCTTTGGAATGGGTATAGACAAACCTGATGTAAAAACGGTTATTCACCTGAATTTACCGGAAAGCATGGAAAGTTACTTTCAAGAAGCTGGAAGGGCCGGAAGAAATGGCAACAAAGCCTTTGCCATCATACTAAAAAACAAAAGCGATGAATTATTGGTTAAAAACCAGTTTTTAAACGTGTTGCCTTCAGTAAACGACGTCAAGCACATTTATAGAAAGTTGAGCAATTATTTTCAAATTTCCTATGGCGAAGGCCAAAACACCATTTACGATTTCAATTTCAACGCCTTTTGCAAGACCTATCAGTTAAACAGCTTGTTGGCATACAACACCTTGCAACTCCTGGACAGAACAAGTATCATCAGTTTATCCAAACAATTCAATAAAAAAACAAGCCTTCAGTTTGTGATAAGCAACAAAGCCTTATTTGCCTATTTGGAAAAGCATCCAGAAGTAAGTGTGATTGTGAAAACCATTTTAAGGACTTATGGCGGCATTTTTGAAAACGAAATTAAAATAAACCCTTTGTTGATTTCAGATAAAGCTTCGGTTTCAGAAGACAGCTTGTTCGCAACTTTAAAACAGTTGGAAAGGGACCAAGTCATTCAGTTGAGCCTTAGTACTACAGATTCCGAAATCAGCTATCTGCAACCTCGGGAAGACGATAAGGCCATCCATAGGATATCACATTATATAGAACAGCAAAACAGTTTAAAATACCAGCAAGTACACGCTGTAATAGATTATATTAACAATGACAGGCTTTGTAAAAGCGTACAACTGCTTTCCTATTTTGGGGAAACCCATGTAAAGGACTGTGGCATCTGCTCTGTTTGCATATCCAAAAACAAGAAACCAAGTCCAGACGATATAACTACCATAAAAAAGAAGCTTTTGACCTTATTGGAATCAGGCGACCTGAGTTCCAGGGAACTTTTGGAACAATTAAACTGCTCTGAAAGTGCTTTAAAAAAAACCCTTCAACTGCTTTTGGAACATCAATTGATTGGTTTAACAAACAAAAACACCTACAAACTACAGACAACATGACAGATTTAAGAATTGTATTTATGGGAACTCCAGAGTTTGCCGTTTCCATTTTAAAGAGCATCATAGAAAGCAAATACCAAGTGGTTGGAGTAATTACAGCACCCGACAAACCAGCTGGTCGAGGCCGAAAACTTAATGAAAGTGCCGTAAAAACATATGCCAAATCCCAGGGATTGAACATCTTACAACCCACCAATTTAAAAGACGAAACCTTTCTTGAAGAATTGAAAGCCCTGAGAGCCAACCTGCAAATAGTTGTGGCCTTTAGGATGCTACCGGAAGTGGTCTGGAAACTCCCAAAACACGGTACCTTTAATTTACATGCCTCTTTATTGCCAGACTATCGTGGGGCAGCACCTATTAATTGGGCCATTATAAATGGGGAGACGCAAACAGGTGTGACCACTTTTTTTATAGACGATAAAATAGATACGGGAGCCATCATCCTGCAAAAAACCGTTGCAATTGATGCCAAGGAACATGCTGGACAGTTGTATGACAAGCTCATGCATGCTGGAAGCGAACTGGTTTTGAAAACCATTAAATTGATAGCATCCGGGGAAGTGACCACACAAGCCCAACCCCAAACCGAAGGCACTAAAACTGCTTATAAATTGAACAGGGACAACTGCAAAATAGATTGGACAAGCAACAAGGAACAGATTTATGACAAAATAAGGGGCTTGAGCCCCTATCCAGGAGCCTGGTGTTATTTACAAAATGGCGAAGACCAATTGGATATTAAAATACATGCTTCAGAAATAGAAAAAGAAAGGCACCAGTTACCCATAGGAGCCATTGTTACTAACAAAAAAGAGATAAAAGTGGCCGTAAATGGAGGATATATCAAAATTTTGGAAATAAAGCTGCCAGGAAAGCGAAATATGGATGCCCAATCACTTTTAAATGGATATGCATTCAGCGAGTCGGCAAAAATGCTCTAAACCCTTATTCTTACTGATTTTTTCAAAAACATCGACAAAATACACTGTCTTTATTAACAAATGTATGAAGTTATTAACAATATGGTGTATTTCCCTTGCTATTACTTGCATGGTTTGATAATCCGTATAAATTTGTAAAGGATTTAACAAAAAAAATGTTTAACCAACAATTTATTAATAATTAAAATTTAAATTATGAACAAATCAGATTTAATCGATGCTATGGCAGAACACGCAGGAATTACTAAAGCAGCTGCAAAAAAAGCTTTAGAGTGTGCGTTAATTGAAATTGAAGGAGCTTTACAAAAAGGTAACAGAGTTTCTTTAGTTGGATTTGGATCTTGGTCAGTATCAAAAAGAGCTGCAAGAGAAGGAAGAAACCCTCAAACAGGAAAAACTATAAAAATTAAAGCTAAAAACGTTGTAAAGTTTAAAGCTGGATCAGATTTATCTAATGCTGTTAACTAGTTTTTTACTTCTTTAATATCCAAAAAGCCTTCCAATTATGAGAAGGCTTTTTTTATTTGTACTGTTTGTAGTTAATAAAAAAATTATTACATTTAATTACTAATCCTAACAAGCTATGATTACAATCAAACCCAAAAAAGGTGATTTGTTAATAGCAGAACCATCCATTATAGGAGATTCTTCTTTTAATCGCTCCATCGTGTTATTAGCAGATCACACACCTGAAGGCTCTATCGGTTTTATTTTAAACAAACCTTTAGACTATACCATTCAAGATTTAATCCCCGAATTAAAGGCCAATTTCAAGATTTACAATGGAGGCCCTGTTGAACAGGACAATTTATACTTTATACATAAAGTCCCGGAATTGATTCCCAACAGCATAGAGATTTCCTTGGGTATTTATTGGGGAGGCGATTTTGACAAGGTGGCCGAACTGATTGCCAATAACGAATTGCAAGAAAACAACATTCGTTTTTTTCTCGGGTATTCCGGTTGGGATGCCAACCAACTGGATGAGGAATTAAAAACCAACTCTTGGGTGGTTAGCGAAAACATCTATAAAAAAGCCATTATAGAAAAAGATTATCAGTTTTTCTGGAAAGAAAAAATGGTGGAACTTGGTGGCGAATATAGCATCTGGTCCAATGCGCCAGAAGACCCTAGTGCCAATTAAGCCAACAGCCTAATTTTTACCTGTAGTTTTTGAAGCAAGTTCTTGGCAACCTGGTTGTTATAGGCTTTCTTTCTGTAATTGCTCACAGGTTGTATGCCTACTATAACATTGGTAACAAACAATTCATCTGCTTTTTGTAGTTCAAATGGGGAAATGGAAGCTTCTTCCAAAGTATACTCTGGAACTTGTTTGATAATTTCCATCAACTGTTTTCTCATAACACCTTTCAAACACCCATCTGCCAATGGCGGTGTTTTTATGACCTGGTCCTTTACCAAAAAAATGTTGCCGTTCAAGGCCTCCACAACCTGTTTGTTTGTATTTAAAACAAGGCAATTGTCCAATTTGTTCTCACTGGCATAAATACTGCCTACCACATGCAAGGCTTTGTTGTTGGTTTTTAAGGTAGAAAGCAACCCGGGTGACACATAAAAATCCTTGTACAAATCCACATGGTATGCATTGTCGTTTAACAGGTAAAAGTCTGATGCCAGTGGTGCTGCCACTATCATAAAATCTACATCATTCGTTTTGGGAAGGTACAAACCCCCTTCTTTTCTGCTTACATACAACTTAACACGTACCGAACGGTCCTGCAAGCCATTGGCCTGAACCGTTTCAAGTATCTGTTCCTGTAAATATTCCATGGTAAAATGCATCGGGATTTCCATTCTAAGGATACGCATGGAAGCCATAAGCCTAAAATAATGGTCTTCCCAGAAAAAAATAACTCCATGGGACACTTTAAGGGTCTCAAAAAGAGCATCGCCATAATTAAAGCCTCTATTGTTAATTGAAATTAGTTGATGTGAACCTGTGAGTGTACCGTTGTAATTAACCATAAAAAATCCCGAAATAAATTCGGGACAAATATAAGTTATTAATGTAGAAAAAACCTAAGCAGAACCCAATACCTGTTTTAAATCCGATATCTGGTTTTCCCATAGCATTTTAGCCTCTTCCACTTCATCGGCTTCACTGAAATCGGTCACTATGATACTAACATCTTTGGTGATTTCATCTACTTGAATCTTTATTTCAAAATAATAGGACGGATTGTCGTCTGCCAACCATTTAAACTTGATGCGTTCTCCACTTTTTTTACTGACAAGTTTGGCCTGTTCTTCCACACCATCCCAAATAAACTTGAAAAGCTCTCCACGGGAATTGACATTTTCGGCAAACCACTCCGATAAGCCAGAAGGTGTGGAGATATATTGGTAAAGTAATTGAGGTGAAGCGTGAATGGGAAACTCCATTTCATATTTTATTTTTTCGTCCATCGTAACATTTTATTTATAGCGCTCAATATATACATTAATTAATAAGTTTTAAAACTATTTTTTAAAAATAATTAATGCTAGGAATGTTTGCTCTCTTTAAATTTGTTTTTATATTTGCAGCCGTTAAAAAGAGGAGTTCCTATAATTCGGGAAGGGTACTTTTTAAATTGTGAAGCCTTTTAGTGGAAGTTTAAAATAAACTCCATTATGTGGCAACCCAAACCACATGTCCTTAGCATGTATCATGGCGAGGTAGCTCAGATGGTTAGAGCGTCGGATTCATAACCCGGAGGTCTCGGGTTCAATTCCCGATCTCGCTACAAGTTTAAAAGCCTAGCACGAAAGTGCTGGGCTTTTTTTATGGCTTGAGTTCGTGCTCGCACGATAACGTAAAGTCATAAAAAAAGCCCAAAAACGCATCAGCGTTTAGGCTTTTGAGAGCACTCCCCAAAAGGAATCAGCGAAGCTAATTCCCCTTCAAACAACCGTAAAAAAGTTACCAAACACGTCAGCGTTTAGGCTTCTAAAATCTAACTTCCAACCAAAGGAATCAGCGAAGCTAATTCCCCTTCAAACAACCGTAAAAAAGTTACCAAACACCTCAGCGTTTAGGCTTTTGAAAACATTCTCTCAAAGGAATCAGCGAAGCTAATTCCACTTCAAACAACCGTAAAAAAGTTACCAAACACGTCAGCATTCATGCTTTTGAGAACATTCCCCCAAAGGAATCAGCGAAGCTAATTCCTCTTCAAACAACCGTAAAAAAGCTATCAAACACGTCAGCATTCATGCTTTTGAGAACATTCCCCCAAAGG
>NZ_ANLA01000022.1 GCF_000348685.1 Xanthomarina gelatinilytica
AACGTAGCGGTTTCCCAGCATTCCGTAGCAGGTTCAGCAGGTTGCGTTCCAGTTACGTCCCAAGAACAGGTTGTATCGTTGAACGTCGCAGTTTCCCAACATTCCGTAGCAGGTTCAGCAGGCTGTGTTCCAGTTATATCCCAAGAACAGGTTGTATCATTGAACGTAGCGGTTTCCCAACATTCCGTAGCAGGTTCTGGATCTTGTGATCCTTGATTTTCCCACATACATGTAGTATCATTATATACAAAGTTATCCCAACAATTTACAGCTGTTGGTTCATCTTGTCTATTTACTGTTACTGTTGCAATACAGCTATCAGTTTGACCATCACCATCGGTTACTGTAAGTGTTACATCAACAGGTGTTCCAACATTACTACAATCAAATGTGTCTATATCAATACTGTAATTTGTAATAGCAACATCATCAGTAGATCCATTATTAACATCAGTAGCAACAATTGTTGCGTTTCCAGTTGCATCAAGTTGAATAGTTATGTTTTGACAAGCTGCAGTTGGTGGATTAGAAAGCTCTTGAATTTTAATGATTTTGAAATCGTCAAAATAAAAACCATCAAAATTTCTAGAATAGTTTTCTTGTTCTGGATTATTGTAGGCATCAGATCTGAATCTAAAACGGAAGCGGGCATTTTCTGCACCTAGTAAGAATGCATTGTTATTTTCATCAATCACGATTTCTTCCATGACCCAATTGTTAAAACGGTCACCATCGTAAATTTGTCCTGAACTTTGACTGTTTTGAAAATTTGTAGTTGAAGAACTGGTAGACCTATAAAAACCATCGTTGGTGGATGTAGAAGAATTAGGTTTTGTATATTTTCCACATATAGGATACCAGGTTGAACCATTTGTTGAACCCAATAATTCTATAAAATCATAATTACGTTCAATATCCCATTTGGCATAGAATTGTACCAAAATGCCATCCGCATCAGAAAGGTCGTATGTGCTGTTTGTAGTGGCAACACTTGTATTGTTATTGCTATAAGAAGACGATGAGGTGCTTCTTATGGAACGAGAACCGGACCAGCTGGATGACGTAGTAGCATTCCAACTTCCGGAAATGGACCAGTTGCTGGTTAGGTCAGTGTCTGGATTGTCTGAAAGTAATACTGTTGGTTGGTAGTATTTTTCAAAATTGGCTTCAAAAAAAACATTTCCAGCATTATCTTCCAAAGTCACTTTATATTCAATTTTTTCATTAGGTGAAATGCTTGGATTTAATTCCAATTGAGCTGTTACATTGCGCTGCTCGGTAACAGTCATACCAGTTTGGGTTGCTGGTGACGTAATTGATACAATATTTGATGAAATAGGAGTAACGGTCAGCTTAAAACTGCTAGCTGTTTGTCCTATTCTTTCAATACCAAATTTAAGGTTGGATGTTAATGTAGTAATGTCGCTTTGGGTCTGGTCGTGGAATTTTGCATATTTTCCACCATAGTAAGCATTCATTAAATTAATACGTACCATACGTTTGGCAATAGGTATGATATTGGAAATACTTGGCCAAAAACCACCTTCGCCATAACTGCCATTCTCAGGTGTAGTGGCCAGTATATGTTGCCCTGAACCAGAGGATCCATTGCCATCGGTAGCACCACCAATCATCCAGTCATCTGCAATACCATTGGCAGAAGACAATACCCTTGCACCATAAAGGTAACGGTTGTACCGTGTCATGTCTTCATGCCATTGATGCATTTCGTTTTCACGACCAGAAACATTTAAGTTTTGACCGCCATAAGGATGAGGGATAGCATTGGCGTAAGAATGTTGCCACACAGCAGTTTTAAAATTTCTTGCCAAGATAAAGTCCCTCATGATTTGGGTTTCAGGTTCAGAAAAAGCGGATGGACCTCTATAGGAATCACTTGTGGAAGTTCCAGAAGAACCAAAACCTGCACTTCCCCAAAAATAATTGAAGTTTCTATTAAGATCAACACCTCTGGAAGCATCAGTGGTTCCGCTATAAGGTCTTAGGTTTCTACGTTGCATACCACCTCCACTAGGATTTGTTAGCTGGTTCCATCGCAAACCATCCGGATTTACAACAGGTACAAAATAAAGTTCGTTATTGTCTACTAGGTTTTTAATAGCTGGATCTGTATTGTAATTTTCAAGAAGGTACCACATAAAATAAATATTTCCCATTAAACTGCTAAGTTCACGAGAATGTATCATGGAGGTGTAGAGTATTTGTGGTTTGCTGCCTTCAGGAGAAGCTTGATTTCCTGTTATTCTCACATAATAAATGGTTTGCGGACTGAATCGTCTACCTGCACTTCCGGTTCCATTGTAGGTAAGCCCATTATTGGTTATGGTACTACTAGGGTTTCCCCATGTTTTCTTACCAGTAGGGGAAGCATCTTGACGGGCTGAAATTAAATTTGGATAGAGATTATGCATATCGTCCAATGCATCCATAGTCTGCTCTAATGTCAAACAACCACCCATACTACCTGTGTCGAAGTTGTCTGGGACGTTCCAATCTATTTCATCACAGCCTTGATATTGTAAAAAGTTATCAATTATTGTACTTGAGATGGAAGCGCGTTGTGTGTTTTGGATGTTGATATATTTTTTTGCTTTTTCAATTTCCAAGAGTTGTTTTGCATGAGGTAGTTCTTTTTCAGCTCTTTCTCTGTAAAAAGTAGCCATGTCCTCAATAAGAACTCTATAAGAGATGCCTAAAACATCTAACCTTTTAATATCTTCATCATGGAGTTCAATTGTTAAACCATGGTCATGTAGTTTGGCGCCACACCTTAGATCAATACCTTCATTGGCTAATCTGTTAATGGTGTGTTGGTCTTTGTTCAATACTTCTATCCGTTTAAAATTTTGTGCTTGGATAAATTGTATTGTAGTTAGCAAGACAATGATACTTAATGCAGTAATTTTTTTCATTTTATTGGGATTTAATGAATTTGATGTGGCTAATATATATAAATATTTCAAAAAACATCTACAAAATGCAAAAAAATCCGATAAAATGAAAAAATGTAAGAAAATTACCAATATTATTATCATTAAAAATGAGCGTGTTTTTTGATCTCTAAAATATCCAAACAGACTTTTATTGAAGTTTTAATATTTTAGGTGTTTAAAAAGTATAAATAGGATAATAACCAATAAATAATTACCTTTAAAATCAACTTCTAATTAAAAACAAACCAATTATATGGATTCCTTACAGATGAAGCGTTTCTTACTATCAACAAGTCTTTTTCTTACTTTGATCTTTTCTGCTTTTGGACAATTATCCTCATTGCAAGTAGATAGCCTAGTTACAGATGCCATGGATAAGTTTAATGTGGCAGGTGTTGCTGTTGCCATTGTAAAAGATGGTGATATTATTCATGAAAAAGGATATGGCGTTCTTTCAAAACAAACAAACAAACCAGTAAACCAACACAGCAATTTTGCCATAGCCTCCAATAGTAAAGCCTTTACAACAACAGCTCTGGCACTTTTGGTGGAAGATGGAAAGATAAATTGGACAGATAAAGTAATAGACCACATTCCAGAATTTAAAATGTACAATGCCTACGTGACCGAGAATTTTAATATTCAAGATTTACTTACACATAGAAGCGGGCTTGGCTTGGGGGTTGGAGATTTAATGTTTTTTCCAGATGGATCTGATTTCACAATAAACGATTTGCTTTCCAGTTTTCAATATTTCAAGCCAGTTTCAGCGTTCAGGACTCAGTTTGATTATGATAACTTGTTGTATTTGGTAGCAGGAGAACTTATTGCCAGAAAAAGTGGGATGACTTGGGAAGCTTTTATCACAGAAAGGATTTTTAAGCCCTTGAACATGGATAATTCCTATGCTGCTCTCAACCTTATTGAAGATACAAGTAATTTGACCTTGCCACACAATACGGCAACTGGCGACTTTAAAGTGCTGCCAAATTTTCAAGAGATGATAAATGGCGCAGCTGGAGGCATTTATTCCAACGTAAATGATATGTCCCAGTGGATGCTGCTACATTTAAACCAAGGGAAATATGGCGAAAACCTGAACAAACAATTATTCTCTGTTGAAAGTCAGCATGAAATGTGGAAAATACATACCACTACAGATGTTAATAGAAATCCTAGGTATAACTCTCATTTTGCTGGATATGGTTTGGGGTGGGATTTAACAGATAAAAAGGGGAACATGGTTGTCTCTCACACAGGAGGGCTTCCAGGCATGTTAAGTAGAACCGTTTTAATACCAGATTTAAATGTTGGAGTGGTTGTGCTTACCAATACAGAACCAGGAGGTGCAGGTGTTTTTCTGGCAGTTTCCAGAACTATTGTAGATGGTTATTTAGGATTGGACGACTACCAATGGACCGAAAAATTTTATAACTATTTTAAGGAAAGCCAGGCAGAAGGGGATCTTATTACCAAGCAGGTCTGGGAAACGGTTCAAGCCAATAAAAAAGTAAAAATAAACGAAAAAGATTTTTTAGGCATATATAAGGATAATTGGTTTGGAAAGATGGAAGTGTTCAATAAAAACGGAAAGCTTTGGATTAAATCCTATCGATCTCCTAAGTTAAATGGCGAATTACAATATTATAAAGCGAATACCTTTGCTGTTAAATGGGAGTATCAAGATATGAATGCAGATGCTTTTGTTATGTTTTATTTAGACGAAAACGGCAAAGCGCAAAGCATTAAAATGAAAGGCATTTCGCCAAATATCGATTTTAGTTTCGATTTTCATGATTTAGATTTGCAACGTGTCAACAACAATTAATACCTACTACTAAGTACTTCAATTTATGGACTATATCTTAATCCTGGAAATAATTTATGTTATTGTTTTAATGTTGGTGAGCTATCGTGTAATTGAAGACACTCAAAACACAACAAAAGCCTTAGCCTATTTATTGCTGGTAATCTTTGTTCCCATTGTAGGGATTTTAATTTACTTTTCTTTTGGAGTGAATTATCGCATCCGGAAAATGTACGATAAAAAATTAAAAACCAATGAAAACATTCAGATAAACCTGGAAAAAGAGCTCATTTCATATTCCAAAGGTGTTTTAAAAGAAGGGGATGAAGCAGTTCAAGAAAACAAAAAATTGGTAAACCTTATTTTAAAAGATAATTTAAGCCCTTTAACAAACAATAACAACGTAAAATTGCTTATCAATGGTGAAGAAAAATTCCCAGATGTCCTGGAATGCATTGCAAAAGCCAAAGAGCACATCCATATAGAATATTATATTTTTGAAGATGATAACATTGGAGTTCAAATTATTGATCTGCTCTTAAAAAAAGTATCTGAAGGTGTTGAGGTAAGGTTTATTTATGACGATTTCGGGAGTCGTTCCATTAGAAAAAAACAAGTAAAAAGGTTGCGTGAAGGTGGTGTTAAAGTGTTTCCTTTTTACAAAATAAAACTTATTGCCTTTGCCAATAGAATCAATTATAGAAATCACAGAAAAATCATCATTATAGATGGACACACATCGTTTGTGGGAGGAATCAATGTTAGCGATAGATACATTAATACAGAGCCTAACAAAAACAAAGTGTATTGGAGGGATACCCATTTAAAAATTGAAGGACCAGCCACCTGGTATTTACAGTACCTGTTTTTATGCGATTGGAATTTTTGCGCACAAGACCACATGGAAATCAATAGCAAATTCTTTCCAGATTATCAATCATTTCAATGTCAACAAGATAAATATGTCCAAATAACTGCCAGTGGACCAGATTCCGATGTGCCAACCATTAAATTTGCATTGTTGCAAGCCATTAATTTAGCAGAAAAGGAAGTGCTTATTACCACACCTTACTTTATACCAAGCAAAAGCATCATGGACGCTTTGCTTATTGCTGCAAAAAGTGGTGTAAAGGTAAAATTGATAGTCCCAAACAATTCAGATTCTAAATTGGTTAATGCTGCTGCTTGTTCCTATTATTTGGACTTGTTAAAATCTGGTGTGGAAATTTATCGTTATACCAAAGGATTTGTACATGCAAAAACCATGGTTATTGATAATGAAATAGCCGTTGTTGGAACAGCAAATATGGATGTTAGGAGTTTTGATCTGAATTTTGAGGTTGGTGCCATTGTTTATGATGAAGAAATAGCTGAAGAATTAAAAACTACCTTTTATAAAGATGTGGAAGACACTTCGCAACTGGATTTAATAGAGTGGGAAAAAAGACCGGCAGTTTACAGGTTCTTGGATAAATTGGCCAGATTGTTTTCCCCAATTCTATAGCGTTCTGGAACAAAGTTTCCAATTATTGCCTTAACCAGTTACAGGTACATTCCTGCCTGGCATTGCTTTATTGCAGATGGATTGCTGCCATTATGTGGAATTCTTCGCGTTTAATTTTAAATTATATCTTTTCTTTTGCATAATTTTGCGCACTCAAAAAATAGAACATGATTTCAGTAGATGCGTTAGCAGTAGAATTTAGTGGACAAACCTTGTTTAAAGATGTGTCTTTTGTTGTAAATGAAAATGACAAGATTGCCTTAATGGGCAAAAATGGTGCTGGAAAATCAACCATGATGAAAATTATTGCAGGCGAACAAAAACCTACTCGTGGTCATGTTAGGTTTCCAAAAGATGCTGTAATTGCCTATTTGCCACAACATTTATTGACCGAAGATAAGTGTACTGTTTTTGAAGAAGCTTCCAAAGCGTTCAAGCATATTTTTGAGATGCGAGATGAAATGGAAAAATTAAATAAGGCTTTGGAAACCAGAACGGATTATGAATCGGATGAATACATGTGCATTATTGAAAAGGTGTCCGATTTAGGTGAAAAATACTACGCTCTAGAAGATGTCAATTACGATGCCGAAGTGGAAAAAGCACTTAGGGGTTTGGGTTTTAAACGTGAAGACTTGCATCGATTGACCAGTGAATTCAGTGGTGGTTGGCGCATGAGAATAGAGCTGGCAAAAATCCTTCTTCAAAAACCAGATTTAATCCTTTTGGACGAGCCTACCAACCATATCGATATTGAATCGGTAATCTGGTTGGAAGATTTTTTAATCAACAAAGCCAAAGCTGTTATGGTAATTTCACATGACAAAGCATTTATTGATAATATTACCAACAGGACCATTGAGGTAACCATGGGTCGCATTTATGATTACAAAGCCAATTATTCGCATTACTTGCAGTTACGTGAAGAGCGAAGAGCCAATCAAATAAAAGCTTATCAAGAACAGCAAAAGTTTATTGCAGATAATATGGCTTTTATTGAGCGCTTTAAAGGGACTTATTCAAAAACCAATCAAGTGAGTTCCAGGGAGCGTATGTTGGAAAAGCTTGAGATTATTGAAATTGATGAAATAGATACGTCGTCTTTAAAACTGCGTTTTCCACCATCCATACGTTCGGGAGATTATCCTGTATCAGTTCAGGATTTAAGTAAATCCTATGGAAATCATGTGGTGTTTAAAAATGCCAACATGTCCATTTCCAGAGGTGAAAAAGTATGTTTTGTTGGACGGAATGGCGAAGGTAAATCTACCATGATTAAAGCCATTATGGGAGAAATTGAGGTTCAAGGTAAATGTAGTTTGGGACACAACGTTAAGGTAGGTTACTTTGCACAAAACCAAGCCTCTTTATTGGTTGAGAATTTAACTGTGTTCCAAACAGTTGATGAGGTTGCAGAAGGAGATGTTAGAACCCAGATAAAAAATATTTTGGGTCGTTTTATGTTTGGAGGAGACGATATAGACAAGAAAGTAAGTGTGCTTTCTGGAGGGGAAAAAACCAGATTGGCAATGGTAAAATTGCTTTTAGAGCCAGTAAACTTGCTTATTTTGGATGAACCTACAAACCATTTGGATTTAAAATCCAAGGATGTTTTAAAAGAAGCCTTATTAGCCTTCGATGGAACTTTAATTTTGGTATCTCACGATAGGGATTTTCTGCAAGGCTTGTCGCAAAAGGTGTTCGAGTTTAAAGACCAAAGAGTTATAGAGCATTTTGAAACAATTGATGCATTTTTGATTAGAAACAGAATGGAAAATTTAAAACAAATAGATTTAAAAAACTAAAATGCTTAATTCCAACTAAGCCTAGAAAATGAACACTGTAGCAGCATTCTTGCTCATCATTAAAAACTTCAATTTAATAGTTGTTAATAACCTACTTTATTGACTTATGGGTTTGGAATTTGAAATTTCATTGGTCATTGTAAACTTGTCCTCTATGAGGTTTTAAAGCATCGCGAATGGGCTTCATATCTGCTTCATCAACAACCATATACGCTATGGCATGCATGTCGTTCAACACTTCACAGCCAGTAATGTTCAATGGCAATTGTTTTGCTGTAATATACTCCTTTAAATGTATGTTATGGTGTTCGGCTGTTGTGGCAGCATCGGGACCTTTAAAGTCCCAAATCAATTTAAGTTTTCTCATGTGATACGGAAATTCCTTTTTCTGCAAAATTCTTAAAATCTTGCATGTATTGTTTCGATTGTTTTTTAAAAGTTCCAGGCATAAGTAAGGTCATCATTCTTAGCATAAAACTGGATGGGATAAATTCGCTTATGCTTGTCCATTTAGTATGCCCTTCGGGTGTTTCTTCAAAATAATTCTCTTGAATGTTTTGCATGCCTTTCGCATCATACATCATATGGAATTCATAAGGCAATTTTTTGTGGGTAATGGTTTCAACCAATTCCATTTGCCTTTTGCCCATTTGGTATTTCAATTTCATTTTAGATCCAATGTCTCCCGGAGTTCCATGAATAAATTCATGACCTAACAAACCTCTTTGCCAATGCTTCATGTTTTCAGCGTGGTTTAATTTTTTAATAAAATCGTTTAATGGAATATGGACAACAATTTCAGTGGTATATTTCATGACAATTTCATTTTAGGATATTAAAGATACGATATTTTAATTTTTAAAAACAGATAAATACAAGATACTAAAAAACTTTCAAAACCGTTTGTTAATGCAGCTTGTTATATAGCTTAATATTACTACTTTTGCAATCGTATCAAAATAAAAAACAACATGAATAAATATTTTTTAATTGCAGTTTTTTCTTTGTGTTTTTTCGCAAGCAATGCTCAAAACCCAAACGATGAAGTGCTGTTTACTGTTGAAAACGATCCTGTATATGTTTCTGAGTTTATAAGGGTTTTCAATAAAAACATCGATTTGGTGAAAGACGAGTCACAAAAAGATGTGGACGAATATTTAAAATTGTTTATCAATTATAAACTTAAATTAAAAGAAGCTGAAGCTTTGGGCTTGGACAAGAAACCGTCTTACTTAAACGAACTTTCAAGTTACAAATCGCAATTGGCAAGTAACTATTTAACAGACTCCAAAGTAACAGACGAACTGATAGAGGAAGCTTACAAAAGAATGACCACCGAAGTGGATGCAAGCCATATTCTTATTCGATTAGATGATAACCCAACCCCAGAAGACACCTTGCAAGCTTACAATAAGTTGCTGAAATTGCGCGATAGAGTGATGCAAGAAGGTTTTGAAACAGTTAAAAAAGACATCCATAACGGAAAAACCGTTTATGCCGAAGATTTAGGCTATTTTTCAGCATTTAAAATGGTGTACAATTTTGAAACAGCTGCATATAACACACCAGTAGGCGAGGTGTCCATGCCATTTAAAACCAGATTTGGGTATCATATTGTTTGGGTTAAGGACAAAAGGGAGTCACGTGGAGAACGAACAGTGGCACACATCATGATTAGCAACCAAAAAAAAGATAGGCCTCACGATAAGCCAGAATCCAGAATTAACGATATTTATTTAAAACTGCAGCAAGGTGAAGATTTTGAAGCTTTGGCCAAACAGTTTTCCGAAGACCAAAGTTCAGCAAGCAAAGGTGGAATGTTGGCTCCATTTACCGGAGGACAATTGAGTTCTGTTGAATTTGAAAACCAGGCATTTGCCCTGGAACATGTTGGAGATATATCAAAACCTTTTGAAACCGAATATGGTTGGCACATTATTAAGCTTTATGGAAAAAAACCGGTTGCATCTTTTGAAGACATGAAAGCTGAACTTGAAGAGAAAGTTAAAAGGGATTCCCGTTCGCAATTAATTAACGAGTCGTTATTGAACAACCTAAAACAACAATACCAAGTAAGTGATGCAACACCAGATTTAAGCTATTTTGAATCCATATTAAATGACAATTACTTTATTGGAAAATGGGTGCTTCCAACAGATTTTAAAGCTCAAGAACCATTAATCAAAATTCAGGAGAAGCAAATAGTTTATGAGGACTTTGGCCAGTATTTAGTAAAAAACCAAAGACGCCAAATGCCAAAAATGAGCATAAAAACCCTAGTGGTTAACAGCTACCATGCGTTTTTGGAAAACGAATTGCTGCAATATAAAAAAGAGAGATTGGAAGTGGAAAACCAAGATTACGCCAATATTGTTGAAGAATATAGGGATGGTTTGTTGTTGTTCGATTTAATGGAAACCGAAATATGGAACGCAGCTAAAAAAGATTCTGTAGGTTTGCAAACGTATTACAACAAACATAAGGACAATTACTTTTGGAATCAAAGAGTGGATGCAGTGGTAGCTTCTTCGGCAAAAAAAACCACTATTAAAAAAGTTCAAAAATTACTGCAAAAAAATCAAACACCAGAACAAATTAAAGCAGCCTTAAATTCAGAAAGTGAAATAGATGTTATCTTCACATCAGGAATCATGGATGCACAACATCAATCTTTACCAGCAGATTTTAAATTTAAAACAGGTGTTTCAGACATATACAAATTTAACGAAGGATATATTGTAGCCAATGTAAAAGAAGTGCTGCCAAAAGAAACAAAGAGTTTCGAAGAGGCTAAAGGTGCCGTTATTAGTGATTTCCAAAACCATAAAGAAGCCAATTGGATCTTGAGCTTGGAAGAAAAATACCAGGTAAATGTAAACCAAGATGTGCTTGAAAGCGTAAAAAAACAATTAAACAAATAATCTATTGAGATTAACAACCAAGATATTATTTATACTTGCTTTAACCTGGCTGTTGCAGTCCTGCGATTTTTTTAAAGAAACAGACGACCGAAAAGCGATTGCAAGGGTAAACGACACTTATTTATACGAGGAAGACATTCAGTCTTTGCTTAAAGAAGGCATGTCATCTCAAGACAGTGCTGTGGTTGTTACAAATTTCATAAATCGTTGGGCAACCGAGCAGTTGTTGGTAAGTGGAGCCAAGCGCAACCTTACCGAAGCCAAACAGGAAGCATTCAATAAATTGGCCATGGAATATAAAAACGATCTGTATTCCAAAGCTTATTTGGAAGCTTTGGTGGCCAAAAACATTGATACTGTGGTGAGCATAGAGGAAATGGAAGCCTATTATAACGATAACAAACAGGTGTTTGTTTTAAATGAAGACCTAATAAAACTAAGATATATTAACATAGACGAAAACCGATTGGATTTAAAGGATGTGGAAACCAAATTCAAGCGTTTTAACGAGACAGATAAAAAAGAGCTGGATTCCATTTCCATTCAGTTTAAATCTTTTTCATTAAAAGATTCTGTTTGGGTAAAAGCCGACCAAGTGGTAGATAAAATCCCTCCAATTACCAGTGAAAACAGAAACGAACTGTTAAAAAAATCTAATTTTATACAACTCAAAGACTCATTAGGATTATATTTGGTGCATATTAACGATGTGTTACTTAGAAATAGCACAGCACCACTGGAATATGTTAAACCAACAATAGATAAAATTGTTATCAACAAACGAAAGTTAGAACTCATTAGGGAATTAGAAAAAGACATTACTAAAGATGCTATTAAAAATAAAAAATTTGAAATCTACAATTAAATTCAACCAGTATGTACTAATAGGTTTGTTCTGTTTAGTATCACAATTCGTTTCTGCACAGATCATTATTGAAGATGAAGAAGAAGCCCAAGTTGTTAAAACAGATTCTGTAGATAGAACATCCTCAAGAAAAATTGATGGTGTTGCAGCTGTAGTTGGAGATTACATCATTTTAGATTCAGACATCGATAATACCATCCTTCAGCTTAAAGCACAAGGAGCTTCTATGGAAGGTGTTACCAGATGCCAATTGTTTGGTAAATTACTGGAAGACAAATTGTATGCACATCATGCCATACAAGATAGTATTGTTGTATCAGATGCGGAAATTCGTTCAGCTGTAGATTATCAATTGCAACAGTTTTTGGCACAATCTGGGAAAACCATGGAAGAACTTATAGCCTTTTATAACAAAGAAGACGAAAAAAGCTTTAGGGATGAAATGTTTGAAATCAATAAGAGCAATAAGTTGGCAAGCGAAATGCAAAAGAAAATTATTGAAGAAGTGGAAGTGACTCCAGAAGAGGTAAGACAGTTCTTTAATAAAATTCCAGAAGATGAAAGACCAACCTTTGGTACCGAATTGAAAGTAGCTCAAATTGTTATTGAGCCAAAAGCTTCTCCTGAGAATGTTCAAAAAGCCATAGACCAGCTAAACCAATTTAGAGCCGATGTCTTGGAAAATGGAGCAAGTTTCCGTTCTAAAGTTGTATTGTATACAGACGATAAAGAATCTATTAAAACAGGAGGACTCTATACCTTATACAGAAAAAAACCAAGAATGGTAAAAGAGTTTAGGGATGTTGCCTTTGCCATGCAAGAAGGTGAAATATCCGAGCCCTTTGAGACAGAGTTTGGTTGGCATATCATTTATTTGGAAAAAATTAGAGGTCAAGAATACGATGTACGTCATATTTTATTGATTCCAGAAGTATCTCAAGAAGCCGTAAACGAAGCAAAAGCCAAAATAGAAAACATCAGGGAACGTATCATTGCTGGAGATATATCGTTTGAAGATGCGGCAAGGGAATCCAGTGATGAAAAAGAGACCAAGAGCGAAGGAGGTTATTTAATCAATCCAGCGACACAGGATTACAATTTTGAACTTACCAGAATGGATCCAGAACTTTATGGTCAAATTCAGGATTTGGAAGAAGATGAAGTAAGTTTAATTGTAACCGAAAGAGGTAGAACAGGCAATATTAAGTTTAAAATCATGAAAGTAAGCGATCGTGTGGACGAACACGTTGCTGACTATTCCAAAGATTACTTAAAAATAAAAGAACTAGCTTTAAATGAAAAGAGGTTTAAAGTAATAGAAGAATGGCAAGACGAAAAAATCATGGAAACCTATATTAAAATTAATGGCGAACATAGGGATTGCGAATTTTCTAGTAACTGGTTAAAAAAATAAATATGTCCGACGTAGCTAAAGTAGAAGCCTTAGTAAAAAAATATCATGCCCTAAAATCAGAAATCGCCAAAGTTATAGTTGGTCAAGATCAAGTGGTTAGCCAGATATTGATTTCTATATTTTCTGGAGGCCACGCACTTTTGATAGGTGTACCAGGATTGGCAAAAACCTTAATGGTCAATACCATTGCCCAAACCCTGGGATTGGATTTTAAACGCATTCAATTTACACCAGATTTAATGCCCAGTGATATCCTGGGAAGTGAAATCCTAGATGAAAACAGACATTTTAAATTTATAAAAGGACCTATTTTTGCTAACATTATTTTGGCAGACGAGATTAACAGAACACCACCTAAAACCCAAGCAGCTTTATTGGAGGCCATGCAAGAGCGTTCGGTGACTGTGGCAGGACATAATTATAAGTTGGATTTGCCTTATTTTGTATTGGCAACCCAAAACCCAATAGAACAAGAAGGAACGTATCCATTACCAGAAGCTCAGCTGGATCGTTTTATGTTTGCCATTAATTTAGATTACCCAACCTTTGATGAAGAAGTGCAAGTGGTAAAAGCTACCACTACAGATGTACAGGCTACCGTAAATTCGCTGTTTTCTGCCCAAGAAATTATAGATATCCAGCATGTTATAAGACGTATGCCAGTGGCAGACAACGTTATTGAATATGCGGTGAAAATGGTTGCTAAAACCAGGCCAAATGGAGCTTCTCCTTCAGAGTTGGTTAAAACTTACATAGATTGGGGAGCAGGTCCAAGAGCCTCCCAAAATTTAATACTTGCAGCCAAAACACATGCTGCCATACATGGTAAATTTTCCCCAGATATTGAAAATGTTCAAGCTGTTGCCGAAAGTATTTTAAGACATCGAATCATAAAAAACTACAAAGCCGAAGCCGAAGGTATTTCAGAAGAGCAAATCATTAAAAGCTTATTTTAATACAGTTTTTTTAAGCTGAATTTTTAAAAAATTCATTTTTATTTGTCTTCAAACAAAAATTTACATTTTGTTAATTTATTATTTTAAGCAATGATAAATTATGAAAAACTTAAAATATTAAACAAAAAAAGAACATTTTTTGAATTATATTCAGTTTTTTCTTCATTTTGTTACATATTTTTAAATCTCCTTTAAAATTTGTAATTTTGCAATCCAATCCTTTTAGGAACAAATAAATCTAATTAACAACCCTTTAAATACAACTTATGGCATTTGATATAGACATGATAAAAAAAGTGTATTCCACAATGGCAGAACGTGTAGATACTGCACGAAAAATTGTAGGAAAACCATTAACACTTTCTGAAAAGATTTTATATGCCCATCTTTGGGATGGCACACCTACTAAAGCTTTTGTTAGAGGTAAAGATTATGTAGATTTTGCACCAGATAGAATTGCCTGCCAAGATGCTACAGCACAAATGGCTTTATTGCAATTTATGCAAGCTGGTAAATCTAAAGTTGCTGTGCCCACAACAGTGCATTGCGATCACTTGATTCAAGCCAAGCAAGGAGCTGCACCAGATTTGTTGCGTGCCAATCAAACAAGCAGCGAAGTGTTCGATTTTTTAGCGTCTGTATCTAATAAATATGGTATTGGATTCTGGAAACCTGGAGCTGGAATTATTCATCAGGTTGTTTTAGAAAATTACGCTTTTCCAGGCGGTATGATGATTGGAACCGATTCGCACACCGTAAATGCTGGTGGATTAGGAATGGTTGCCATAGGAGTAGGTGGCGCAGATGCCGTAGATGTTATGGCAGGTATGGCTTGGGAATTGAAATTTCCAAAACTTATAGGTGTTAAATTAACCGGTAGTTTAAACGGATGGACATCCGCTAAAGATGTGATCCTTAAAGTAGCAGGTATTTTAACGGTGAAAGGTGGTACAGGCGCCATTGTGGAATATTTTGGTCCTGGAGCCAAAAACTTATCCTGTACAGGAAAAGGAACCATTTGTAACATGGGTGCAGAAATTGGCGCAACAACGTCTACTTTTGGTTACGATGATTCTATGGAGCGTTATTTAAGAGCTACAGATAGAAACGAAATTGCCGATGAAGCCAATAAAATACGTGAATATTTAACAGGAGATGATGAAGTTTACGCAAACCCTGAAACGTATTTTGATCAAGTGATTGAAATTGATTTGGATACCTTGCGTCCTCATTTAAATGGCCCTTTTACGCCAGATTTGGCAACTCCAGTTGGAGAGCTTGGTGAAAAGGCAAGAAAAAATGATTGGCCAATAAAAGTGGATTGGGGACTTATAGGGTCTTGTACAAACTCTTCGTATGAAGATTTAACACGTGCTGCTTCTATTGCAAAACAAGCTGTAGATAAAAAAATTAAAGCAAAATCAGATTTTGGTATCAATCCTGGCTCTGAGCAAATCCGTTACACTGCCGAACGTGATGGGATTTTAAAAATATTTGAAGATTTAGATGCAACTATCTTTACCAATGCTTGTGGCCCATGTATTGGACAATGGGACAGAAGCGATTTAAAAGGCGATGAAAAAAATACCATTGTACATTCCTTCAACAGAAACTTTTCTAAACGTGCAGATGGAAACCCTAACACACATGCCTTTGTAGGTTCACCAGAAATGGTTGCAGCTATTGCCATAGCTGGACGTTTGGATTTTGATCCAATGAACGATACTTTAATCAATGAAGATGGCCAGGAAGTGAAACTGGATGAGCCTAAAGGGATTGAATTACCTCCTTTAGGATTCGATGTTGAAGATGCTGGTTATGTAGAGCCTTTAAAAGATGGAAGCGGTGTAGAAGTCACCGTAAGTCCTACTTCAGAACGTTTGCAATTGCTAACGCCATTCGAGCCAATTGGAAATGAAATAAAAGGAGCAAAATTATTGATCAAAGCCTTTGGTAAATGTACTACAGACCATATTAGTATGGCTGGTCCATGGTTGCGTTTTAGAGGTCACTTGGACAATATCTCAAATAATATGTTAATTGGAGCTGTAAATGCATTCAACAAAAAAACAAATTTTGTTAAAAATCAATTGACAGGTGATTACGAGGGTGTTCCAGATGTGGCTAGACAATACAAAGCTAAAGGAATTTACTCTATGGTTGTTGGGGACCATAACTATGGCGAAGGATCTTCCAGAGAACATGCAGCAATGGAGCCAAGACATTTGGGTGTTGCAGCAGTATTGGTAAAATCGTTTGCGCGTATCCATGAAACAAACCTTAAAAAACAAGGGATGTTAGGTTTAACTTTTGCAAATGAAAGCGATTATGATTTAATACAAGAGGATGATACCATTAATTTCCTTGATTTAAACGAGTTTGCGCCAGACAAACCCCTAACTATAGAGTTTGTGCACAAAGATGGCTCTAAAGACGTTATAAAGGCTAATCATACCTACAATCAAGCCCAAATTGATTGGTACAACGAAGGGTCTGCATTAAACTTGATAAAAAAGCAAAACGCATCCTAAATAAACCATTAAAACCATTAAAACTCCTGAAGCAATTCAGGAGTTTTTGGTTTGTGTAAGTTAATCAATTAAACAACGTCTTTTATAGCTGATGAAAAAGCCTAAATTAAATACCAGCAATATAATTTTTTTAATAGTGATTTTACTATTGATCATCCCGCAAACCCGACAACCCATACAAGTGTTTTTACACAAGGGATTGGCTTTGATTGGTCCTTCAACGGTAGCTGAGGATAAACGGGAACAAGTGGCACATTACAATTGGGAATTGATAAGCGATACTGGAGACGTTTATAATTTTAATGAAGCTCAAGGAAAAGTAGTGCTAATTAATTTTTGGGCTACTTGGTGCCCACCATGTATTGCCGAAATGCCAAGTTTGGATGCGCTATATGAATCTTACAAAGACAAAGTGGTTTTTTTGTTCGTTTCAAACGAAAGTCAAGAAACCATTTCAAATTTCATAACAAAAAACAATTATGGTTTTAAGGTGCATACTCCAAAAACAGCTTATCCAAAACCTTTTGATGCCAGTGCCATTCCAAGGACATACGTGATAGATAAAAAAGGTTTCATTGTAATTGACAAAACGGGAGCTGCAAACTGGAATAGCGATGGAGTAAGAAGTCAATTGGATGACTTACTGAAAGACTAAAAGTGCGCACGAGAAGATTCGAACTTCCACATTCTAAGCGAATACTAGCCCCTCAAGCTAGCGCGTCTACCAATTCCGCCACGTGCGCTTTTATTTAGTGTAAAAATAAAAAAAGTTAAGCAAAATGCTTAACTTTTTTTGTGACCGGGCTGGGGCTCGAACCCAGGACCCTCTCCTTAAAAGGGAGATGCTCTACCAACTGAGCTACCAGGTCATTTTGTGTTTCTTTATTGAGGGTGCAAATATAAAACGTTTAATCAATATTCCAAACCTTTTTCTAAGATTATTTTTGTTTTTTTGTTTTGTTACTTTGTACAGATATTAAGTTGTAAATTTAGAACCATAATGAAAATAGTTTTATTGGGATATATGGCTTCAGGGAAGTCATTAATAGGCAGGGAATTAGCCAAAGTTTTAAAAATGGATTATCTGGATTTAGATGATTTCATTGAAATAAATGAGGGTAAATCCATTGAAAAAATTTTTATGGAAAAAGGTGAAATTTTTTTCAGAAAAATTGAAAACAGCTATTTGGAAGCATTGATTTCATCCAAAAACAATCTGGTTTTATCTTTGGGTGGCGGCACTCCTTGTTTTACCAATAATTTGGAATTACTTAAAAACAATAAAGAAATAACAACCTTCTTTTTAAATGTTCCCGTGAGTGAATTGGCAAAAAGACTTATGAGCGACAAAGAAAACAGGCCACTTGTAAAATATGTGTCCAATGAAACCGATATGTTGGAATTTGTAGGTAAACATTTGTTTGAACGCTTACCATTTTACAATCAAGCTCACTTTAAAATGGACGCTAACAAACCTAAAGAAGAGGTTGTCGAGTCCATTATTACAAAATTATTTTAAATAGGCTTTAAACGCTTTTCCTTCTAAAACAACATCAATGTGCTCATTTAAAGAAGTGGACAAAGAAATACCTTTAAAATCTGCTTTAACAGGATACTTTTTATGATTTCTGTTTACAAGCACAGCTGTTTT
Source organism: Xanthomarina gelatinilytica (assembly GCF_000348685.1). Classification (GTDB taxonomy): domain Bacteria; phylum Bacteroidota; class Bacteroidia; order Flavobacteriales; family Flavobacteriaceae; genus Xanthomarina; species Xanthomarina gelatinilytica. The sequence goes on from NZ_ANLA01000022.1 coordinate 18,409, forward strand.
AAATTGCTTTAAAGGCACCTCGAGAAAATGTTTTACACCATATATCAAAGTGGTTCCGGAGTTTAGGACATCATCAATTAAAACCACAGATTTGTTTTGGTAGTCTTCAGGTTTTAAAGATGTTTTAATGCTGTTTCTAGGGTTTTTTTTGTCAATCTCAACCTTACACAATACAGGAGCAATCGGGGAAATTTTATTTAAAACCAATTTTAGTTTTTTGGCAAGTATGTAACCATTACTGTCAATCCCAGCCAAAATAACTTCAGTTTCATTAACATTGTTTTCATAAATCTGATACGCGATTCGTTTAATTTTATGATTGATCTCCTCGTGATTTAATATGATGTTTTTAGTTAAAGTCATCTTGTATGGTTATTTGTTCAAAGATAAAATACTAAATTAAAACTTAAGTTGTTTTTGTTACTCAATTTCATCTTGATAATCGTCAATATCCCTTCGGTCTTTTTTGGTTGGCCTGCCAGTTCCTTTTTTCCTGTAATAATCTTTGGAATATTTTAAAAGTTCTTGCGCCTCAAAGGCTTCCTTTGGTGTGGTATCAGTTCGGTAAATGTCTACCAGTTTGGCACCAACCCTATTTGGAGGCAAATCGTTTATTGTAAATGTGTAATTTATTTGGTCTTTTCTTAATTGCACTTCATCTGTAGGATAAACATCGCGGCTAGGTTTCACTTGGTCACCATTAACCCTAACATGTCCCTTTTTGCATGCAGTAGTAGCAAGACTCCTTGTTTTATAATATCTCACACACCATAAATACTTGTCAATTCGCATAACTTTTATTGAAAATCTACGTTAATGTTCTTGTGCAAAATTATTAATAAATTGTATCTTGCACCTCAAAAAAGAAGCAATAATGAAAATTAAAAATGTAGCAACTGCTATTTTCTGTTTAGGCTTGGTAGTTTTATCCTGTAAAAAGGATGATGATAATGATGAGCCTTATGTGGTTCCAGTTAGGGACAGACAGGAAGTGTATGACGAAAATATAGCCGAGATTGAAGAATACCTGGAAACGCACTTTTACAATTACGAAGAGTTTCAACAAAATCCAGCTTATAGCGATTTAAGTGTGATGCCTTATAACGTGACACCTAATGATACTTTTGAGATTGTTTTTGATACCATTGCAGGTGCCAATAGCGATAAAACGTCGTTAATGGAGATGTTGGGCGATGAATTGAAATTCAAAGAAGTCACCGATTCTGAAGGTATTGTTTACAAACTTTATTACCTGGTAGTAAGGGAAGGTATGGGTGGTGAGATTCATGGCATTGATCGTGTGTTTGCTAATTACCAAGGATTTTTAATGGATAGCACACTGTTTGATAGTGCTGTTTCTGCTATTCCTTTTGATTTGACAGCAGTAGGAAATATTAGAGGTGTTGTTGATGGTTTTAGAGAGGGTATCATTGAGTTTAAAGCAAGACAAGCATATACCGAAAACGGAGATGGAACCATAACAAATCACAACCATGGTATTGGAGCCGTGTTTGTGCCTTCTGGATTGGGCTATTTCTCACAAACTCAAGCTACAGTTCCAGCTTATTCCAATTTAATATTTATTTTCAATGCTGAAAAAAGAACCCTGTTGGATCACGATTCCGACGGAGTGTTTTCATATTTGGAAAACCTTGATGGAGATAAAGATTATTTTAATGATGATACCGATGGTGATGGTTTAGCCAATTTCGTGGACGTGGATGATGATGGTGATGGAACTTTAACCAAAGATGAAGTGGAAAGAACAGCCTACACTGAAGATGAAAATATGCAGCCTTTTACCACCAATGCTGCTGCTCAAGCTTATTACGATGCCTATGCAGCTCCTGGGGAATTGTTATACAGTATAGAAGATAATAATGATGGTACGTTTACATTAAACACAGTTATTATTACAGACTCTAACAATGACGGCATTCCGGATTATTTGGACAGTAGTGTGTTTTAAACTTACAGACATCCATAAACAAAAAAGCCACTTTTAATAAAGTGGCTTTTTTGTATTTATTTATAAAATAAATGATAAACTTAAAATTAATTGATCTGGTCTTGTGTCTATTCTACTTACACCCAAACCAGAATGGTTGTCAATAAATGTGGCCTCGTTTTCGCTAAAGCCTCTTTCGTATCTTAAATCAATACCAATCCTGTTAAAACTTACACCCAAGCCAAAATTTAAACCAACAGTAAGGTCGTTTTCTACATCCTTTATGTCAATTCCTTCAAATTCGGTGTCTAAAATGTATTGAAATGAAGGTCCTGCAAATGCATTGAACATTTTTAGAATCCTAATACCAACCAAAAGAGGTGCATCCAGTTTTTGCATTTTAAAACTACCATCACTATAGTCGCTACTGGTGTTTGTATAAACCAATTCCGGTTTGGCAAAAATTTTACCACCAAATTTTCCAAAGATACCAAAATGGTATCCTATGTTCCTATCTGGGTTTTCAGCATTACTACCTATGGATTCAAAATAATCACCATTGGCATTGTAATTAATACCACCTTTAAAACCAAAACCAGATTTGTTTTGGGCATAAGAAAACGTGGTAAAAAGTACACATACTAAACCAATATAAATTGCATGTTTCATGAGTCTCGTTTTTAAAGTTCTTAGAAATAAAACGAAACAAATAGGCAATTATTTTCTTTTTATAACAGTTTGGGCTGCTTTAACAATGGCATCACTGTTTAAGCCATATTTTTCCATTAATTGCTCTGGAGTGCCAGATTCGCCAAAAGTGTCATTAGTGGCTACAAATTCCTGTGGTGTAGGTTTGTTGGTTGCTAAAACCCTGGCAACACTTTCTCCTAGGCCTCCAAGAAAGTTGTGTTCTTCAGCAGTAACAATGCAACCGGTTTTGGAAACCGATTTAATAATAGCTTCGTTATCCAATGGTTTTATGGTGTGAATGTTTATAACCTCTGCAGAAATCCCTTCGGCATTCAATACTTTGGCAGCCTCAAGTGCTTCCCAAACCAGATGGCCAGTAGCAACAATGGTAACATCTGTTCCATCAATTAAATGAAGTGCTTTGCCAATTTCAAACGTTTGCTCTTCTGGAGTGAAATTTGCTACTTTTGGTCTCCCAAAACGCAAGTAAACAGGTCCATGATGTTTAGCTATGGCTATAGTGGCAGCTTTGGTCTGGTTGTAATCGCAAGGGTTGATAACTGTCATGCCTGGCAACATTTTCATTAAGCCAATATCTTCCAGTATTTGATGTGTGGCACCATCTTCACCTAAAGTCAATCCTGCATGCGAGGCACATATTTTTACATTTTTATCAGAATAGGCTACACTTTGGCGAATTTGATCGTAAACGCGACCTGTGGAAAAGTTGGCAAATGTTCCTGTGAATGGTATTTTTCCACCAATGGTCATACCGGCAGCCAAACCAATCATGTTGGCTTCAGCAATTCCTACTTGAAAAAACCGTTCTGGATGATTTGCTTTAAAATCGTCCATTTTCAAGGAACCAATTAAATCGGCACAGAGTGCTACCACATTTTCATTGGTTTTTCCAAGTTCTGTTAATCCTGCTCCAAAACCTGAGCGTGTATCTTTATTTCCTGTATTTGTATATGTTTTCATCTATTTAGATTTTATCAAGAACCTGTGGTTCAGTTGTTTGGTTGTTTTGATGGGTGTGGACATTATTTGTCAAATGCCCATTATGGGCTTTCATAAGTCTAAAAATCGTAATTAGAGAAAGGGTTAATAATCTCCTACTGTTTCAGGATTTTGTTCCAATCCTCTTGCTAATTGTTCATCGTTTGGAGCTTTTCCATGCCAAGCATGTGTGTGCATCATAAAATCAACACCATGACCCATTACTGTTTTTAATAAAACGCAAACAGGTTTACCTTGACCAGTTTTGGATTTTGCCTCAGCCATGCCTTTTAAGATGGCTTCAATGTCATTCCCTTCATTAATTTCCACAACAGTCCAACCAAACGCTTCAAATTTAGCTTTAAGGCTTCCCATAGGCAACACATCGTCTGTGGAGCCGTCAATTTGCTGTCCGTTTAAATCTACTGTGGCTATAATATTGTCAACCTTGTTTCCGGCAGCATACATAATGGCTTCCCAATTTTGCCCTTCTTGCAATTCACCATCGCCATGAAGACTGTAAATTAAATGCGAATCTTTGTTTAATTTTTTGGTTTGTGCAGCTCCTAAAGCTACAGACATGCCTTGACCTAAAGATCCAGAGGCTATACGTACGCCAGGTAAGTTTTCATGTGTGGTTGGGTGACCTTGCAAACGGGAATTGATTAAACGAAAGGTGTTTAATTCGTTTACAGGAAAATAGCCAGACCTGGCTAAAACACTATAATATACAGGAGAGATGTGGCCATTGGATAAGAAGAACAAGTCTTCTCCTATACCATCCATATCAAAATGGTCTTTTCTGTCCATAATCTCACTGTATAGTGCTACAAAAAATTCTGCACAACCTAATGAACCTCCAGGATGGCCTGAATTTACTTTGTGCACCATACGCAAAATGTCTCTACGTACCTGTGTTGTTAAATCTTTTAATTGTTGTGTGTTTGGCATGTTTTAAAAGTTAATTTTTAAATGGCAAAAATAAAGTTTTAAAACGCGTAATCAAAAGGAGTTGTTAGGCACTTATTAACGAATTATGTGGATTTGCTAACAATTTTGATTTTATTAAGAAGTTCCAAAGCATATGTTAATTATATTTGCCGACTGATGATCTAAGAACATGATATTCGAATTAAAAGGAAAAGACACCCAATCTAAAGCCAGAGCTGGAGAGATTACTACAGACCATGGCAAAATTGAAACACCTATTTTTATGCCAGTTGGTACTGTGGCCTCTGTAAAAGGGGTTCATCAACGTGAATTAAAGAACGATATCAATCCAGATATAATTTTAGGGAATACCTACCACTTGTATTTAAGGCCTCAAACCAAAATCCTTGAAAAAGCAGGAGGTCTCCACAAATTCATGAATTGGGATAGGAATATTTTAACCGACTCTGGTGGATATCAAGTATACTCACTCTCTGCCAATAGAAAAATAAAGGAAGAAGGGGTGAAGTTTAAATCTCATATTGATGGAAGTTACCACACATTTACCCCAGAAAACGTGATGGAGATTCAAAGAAGTATAGGAGCAGATATTATCATGGCTTTTGATGAGTGCACGCCTTACCCTTGCGATTATCACTATGCCAAACGGTCTATGCACATGACCCATAGATGGTTGGATAGATGTATGACACATTTAGAGAAAACCCCTTTTAAATACGGTTATAGTCAAACCTTTTTTCCAATAGTTCAAGGAAGCACATATAAAGACCTAAGGATGCAATCGGCCGAATATATAGCAAATGCTGGAGCGGAAGGTAATGCCATAGGAGGTTTGTCTGTTGGAGAACCTGCCGAAGAAATGTATGCCATGACAGAGGTGGTAACCACCATATTACCAGAAGATAAACCCAGATATTTAATGGGAGTTGGTACTCCTATCAATATCTTGGAAAATATTGCCTTGGGTGTGGATATGTTCGATTGTGTCATGCCTACCAGAAATGCCAGAAATGGTATGTTATTTACGGCTCATGGTACCATAAATATTAAAAATAAAAAGTGGGAAGCCGACTTTTCACCTGTGGATGAGTTAGGTATTACTTTTGTAGATACAGATTACACCAAAGCTTATTTGCGTCATCTATTTAGTGTGAATGAAAGATTGGGAGCCCAAATTGCAACTATTCATAACTTAGGATTTTATATGTGGTTGGTTCGTGAAGCTAGAAAACATATCTTAGCAGGAGATTTTAGAACTTGGAAGGACATGATGGTGAAACAAATGGATAAGCGATTATAACAAATTAAAAACACCAACAATAGACAGACATTGAAAATACTGGACTGGTACATATTAAAACGTTATTTATTTACATTTTTCATCATGTTATTGTTGTTCATACCTATTGGTATAACAGTTCATTTAGCTGAGAAAATTGGTAAAATTCTTGAAAACGAAGTGCCTTTAGGTGAAGTATTGCTTTATTTTTTGGACTTTACCATATATTTTGCGCACTTATTGTTCCCTTTATTTTTATTCCTATCAGTTATTTGGTTTACTTCCAAATTAGCCAACAATACAGAGGTAATTGCTTTTTTAAGTTCTGGCGTTTCATTCTCCAGGTTTTTAAGACCTTATATGATTGGTGCTAGCATTGTAGCCATTCTAGCCTTGGTTTTGGGTATGTATTTGGCACCTAATGCCAGTAATGGTTTTAACGATTTTAACTATAAATACCTTAAAAGCAAGAACGATGCACTGGACAATCAAAACGTGTATCGACAAATTAATGACAACGATTATATTTATGTAAGTAGCTTTGATGTGAAACAAAAAGTGGGAAGGGATTTCACTTTAGAACATTTTGAAAATGACAAAATGACTTACAAAATAAGTGCCAACACCATTAAATACGATGAGAAAGACTCCATTTATAAACTTATAAATTATACTAAAAGACGTATAGGTGAAGGCGATGATATTTTAGAAATCTCTAGACGGAAAGACACCATTTTTTCTTTTGATTTGGAAGATTTAACGCCTGTTATTTACATTGCTGAAACTCTACCATATGGAGAGTTGAATAAATTTATCAAAAAAGAAGAACAAAGAGGTTCTTCATACATCAATAGATATAAATTGGTAAAATACAGGAAATGGAGTTTGCCCGTTTCTGTATTTATTTTAACCATTATAGCTGTTGCTGTTTCCTCCATAAAACGTCGTGGAGGGATGGGAGTAAACTTGGCTTTTGGTATTTGTATTGCCATGGTTTTTGTGTTTTTCGATAAAATATTTGGAGTTCTTGCCTCACAGTCAGACTTTTCCCCATTGGTTGCAGTATGGTTCCCAAATGCAATTTTTGGAGTGTTGGCTGCTTATCTTCTGTACAATGCAAAACGATAGTTTAAAAAATTACCTGCATTTACATCTTCTGGTTTTTATTGCAGGCTTTACGGCTGTTTTAGGCGAACTTATTACCATTAATGCAGTTTCACTGGTATGGTATAGAATGTTAATGGCAACTGTGCTTATGTTTGTGTATGTTTATTTTGCCAAAATAAACATAAAGATCCCACCCAAATCCCTTTTAAAATTATCTTTTGCAGGTATAATTATTGCTTTACACTGGATCACGTTTTTTGAGTCCATTAAGGTGTCAAACATTTCCATTACCTTGGCCATGTTTTCAACTGGAGCTTTTTTTGCCTCCTTATTGGAGCCCCTTATCTATAAACGAAAAATTATTGGGTACGAAATTATTTTTGGGCTCCTCATTATTGTTGGTGTTGCCATTATAACCAACAGTGAATTTAAATATATAAATGGAATTGTTCTTGGTATTGTTTCAGCCTTTTTATCATCCACTTTTGCCGTATTGAATGGGAAATTTTTGGAAAAACATACTGCAACTGTTATTTCTGTTTACGAGTTTATTAGTGGTGTTTTATTTATCAGCATTTTCATGCTTCTTTTTGGGGAAGGTTTTTCAAAGGAATTCTTTAATTTAAGCACTTCAGATTTTGGCTATTTGTTTATTTTGGCATCGGTATGTACTGCCTACGCTTTTATTGCCTCTGTGTATGTAATGAAGTACCTAAGCCCTTATACAGTGGTTTTAACTTATAACTTGGAACCAGTTTATGGAATCATCCTGGCCCTTTTGTTTTTTCCTAAAAACGAAATGATGAGTACTTCGTTTTATGTTGGAGCTTTTATAATTATAAGTGTTGTAATGCTCAATGGGTTTTTAAAACAAAGAAAACGCAGAAAAGCAAAAAAGCTTCCCAAATAACCAATAAGTAACTTTTTTATCCTTAAATAGATACGCACAATTAAAAGCAATTGATTAAATTTAACGTGTATTTCGTTTTAATTCTAAAATTAAAACAAAATAAAATATGTAATTTTGTGTGCTAATTAAAACAAACTACAATTTCCAATGGAATATTTAGATTTTGAACTTCCTATTAAAGAACTAGAGGAACAATTACAAAAATGCCAGGTTATAGGTCAGGAAAGCGAAGTAGATGTAACTGAAACCTGTAAACAAATAGAAAAAAAACTTATTGCCACCAAAAAGGATATATATAAAAACTTGACGCCTTGGCAACGTGTTCAATTATCCAGACACCCAAACAGACCTTATACCTTAGACTATATTAAAGCCTTATGTGGAGATTCGTTTCTGGAACTACATGGAGACAGAAATGTAAAAGACGACAAAGCCATGATTGGTGGTCTTGGTAAAATTGGCGACCAAAGCTTTATGTTTATTGGACAGCAAAAAGGGTATAACACTAAAACAAGACAATATAGAAACTTTGGGATGGCAAACCCAGAAGGATACAGAAAAGCCCTCCGTTTAATGAAATCAGCTGAAAAATTTGGCATACCTGTAGTTACTTTTATAGACACTCCAGGTGCTTATCCAGGATTGGAAGCTGAAGAACGAGGACAAGGTGAGGCCATTGCCAGAAACATACTGGAAATGTCCAGATTAAAAGTGCCTGTAATCTGTATCGTTATAGGTGAAGGTGCCTCTGGAGGAGCTTTGGGAATAGGAGTAGGAGATAAGTTTCTTATGCTTGAAAATGCTTGGTTTTCTGTTATTTCACCCGAAAACTGTTCGTCCATCCTTTGGAGAAGTTGGGAATATAAAGAACAAGCTGCCGAAGCCCTAAAACTTACAGCCAAAGACAGTAAAAGCATTAAGGTAATAGATGATATTATTAAAGAACCAATAGGTGGAGCACATAGCGATAGGGAAAAAACATATTTGGCAGTAAAAAGTGCCATCCTTAAATCTTATGACGAATTAAAAAACTTATCACCAAAAGATTTAGTAAAAAAACGCATGGAAAAATATATGGATATGGGCGTTTTTAAAGGCTAGTTCTTTTAAAACCTATGAAACATAAATCTGAAATGTCTTATTTCAGATTTTTTTATGCTTATTAACAATATTTTTAAGTTATTAACAGTTAAATTGTTAACTTATGGTGGACAATCAAGATAGATTTACACATCGTTAATCTTTTCAATTTAGCTACTTTCGTAAACATGAAACAACCAAACCAAATAAAAGGATATCAAGTAGATAAAAGCACGATTATTAATCTAGAACGTGGTAAAATACCTCCTCAAGCTATTGATTTAGAGGAAGTTGTGCTAGGCGCCATGATGATTGATAAAAAAGGTGTCGATGAGGTGATTGACATTCTAAGCCCTGAAGCTTTTTATAAAGAAGCGCATCAGCACATTTTTGAAGCTGTTTTTCAGTTGTTCGAAAACAGTGAACCTGTCGACTTATTAACCGTTTCCAGCCAATTAAAGAAAAATTCAAAATTGGATTTGGTTGGTGGTGATTTCTACCTCATTTCCTTAACCCAAAAAGTGTCGTCTTCAGCACATATCGAGTTTCATGCACGTATTATTTTACAAAAATACATTCAGCGAAGCTTGATTAAAATTTCCAGTGAAATTATTGAGGATTCTTACGATGAAACACAAGATGTCTTTGACTTGTTGGATCGTGCAGAATCAAAATTATACGAAGTCACTCAAGGAAACATAAAAAAATCAAGTGAAACGGCCCAGGAATTGGTAATACAGGCTAAAAAGAAAATTGAAGAAATTTCAAATAAAGAAGGTTTAAGTGGTATCCCTTCCGGTTTTACTAAATTGGATAAGTTAACCTCTGGCTGGCAAGAAAGCGATTTAATTATTGTTGCTGCCAGACCTGGTATGGGTAAAACAGCTTTAACCTTGTCCATGGCAAGAAACATTGCGGTAAATCAAAGTATTCCTGTGGCTTTCTTTTCTTTGGAGATGGCATCTGTACAATTGATCATGCGTTTAATTTCCAGTGAAACAGGTTTGTCTTCAGAAAAACTTAGAACTGGAAAACTAGAAAAACACGAATGGGAACAGTTAAATGTTAAGGTTAAAAGCCTTGAAAAAGCGCCTTTGTTCATTGATGATACTCCATCGCTTTCCATATTCGATTTAAGGGCAAAAGCAAGACGTCTGGCCTCACAACATGGTATAAAATTGATAATTATAGATTATTTGCAATTAATGACAGCTGGAGGAAGCCAAAAAGGAGGAAACAGAGAGCAGGAAATCTCAACCATTTCCAGAAACTTAAAAGCCCTTGCAAAGGAATTGAGTGTACCGGTTATTGCCTTATCGCAATTATCCCGTGCTGTAGAAACTCGTGGTGGCAGTAAAAGGCCTTTGCTTTCAGATTTACGTGAATCTGGAGCCATTGAGCAAGATGCAGATATTGTATCCTTTATTTATAGACCTGAATATTATAAAATAGACGAATGGGATGATGAAGAGCGCACTCCTACTGAAGGGCAGGCAGAGTTTATTATAGCCAAACACAGAAATGGAGGCTTGGATAACATCCGTTTAAAGTTTATTGGTCATTTAGGGAAATTCGACAATTTAGATGATTTTGATACACCCTTTGGTCAGGAATTTCATTCTAAAATGAATGCAGCAGCCAACGATAATACGTTTTCACCAGATACATTTCCATCAGCAAATGATGCGTTTGATGCTCCTGAGGAAGACAACGACGTACCATTTTAACAACCCAAGTTTCTTTAGAGCCTAAATCTTATGGATAAATTAAGAACCACAAACATATTATTGCTAGTAATTGTTGTCCCGTTAATTTTTTACTTGTTAAAAATCCTCTCATTTATATTCATTCCATTGGTGTTTTCAATGTTTATTGCCTTGCTGTTTTTACCAATTATGCGTTGGTTGGGCAAAAAAAACATCCCTAAACCTATTAGCATACTTATTGTGGTTTTAATTATAGCTGCTGGAATGAAAATTGGTGTAGAACTCATTCAAATCTCAAGTCGTGAAATTTTAAATTCTGATACCGAGTTCTTTTCTAAAGCTGAAGAAAAATTTGACAACTTATTCCTATTGGCACAAGAAACCTTTGGTTTTAAATTGGAGGATAAGGAAAGCGTTCTAAAACAATTTATTGCCAAAGATAACATAGGGGATAGTATCAATTTTATTCAACGTACACTTACCATGGTACTTATGACCACTTTTTTTGTGGTTTTATGGCTTGCAGAGTCCATTAACATTCAAAAGGTATTGAACAGTACTATTTTAAAACAAAGACACACCTCACTTAAAACCTTTTTTAAAATTGAAAAAGACCTGATTAAATTCATTAAGGTTAAGTTTTTTATTAGTTTGGCAACAGGTATAGGAACAGGTTTGGCCTGTGTGTTTTTTGATGTGAGCTTCCCAATTTTCTGGGGACTTTTTGCGTTTATTATCAATTTTGTGCAAATGGTAGGTTCCATCATAACCGTTATCTTGTTGTCTATTTTTGCTTTTATAGAGTTGGACCCAACAAGTACCCTGTTCTTTTTCATCCTTTCCATTACAGGAGTTCAAGTCTTGTTTGGATCCATTTTGGAACCTATTTTTATGGGAAAATCATTTTCTTTAAACGTAATTACTGTTTTGGTCATGCTCATGCTCTGGGGTTTTATTTGGGGTGTTCCGGGTTTAATTATGGCCATTCCCATTACTGTGTTCATTAAAATTATTTTAGACCAGTTTCCTGAAACCAAAGTCTTGTCCGATATCCTTTCAGGAAATAGTAAATAGCTTGGTTTTTGGTTAAAAATTATTTAAAACCCATTTTAAAGAACTATTTTTAAGTATATTTCAACTGTGAAAAAGTTAATATTTATAGTTGTTTTATTGTTCTCCGTAAAATCCTTTGCATCTTACATCCTTATTCCCATGGATGCCGAGAGCCAGAAAAACCATTTAAAGGCTTACGGAATTACCTATTGGACTTTGGAAAAGCAAATGAAGGTAAAATGGTTGTTAAACTATAGAGGCGGCTCCTTCTTGCTTCCAGATTCAGAGGAAATTAAACGTGAATGCCAGATTCGTGGTGTTTCGTTTGAAACTCTATCCAATGCCAAAGCCGAATCCATTTTAGAGGAAATAAGCAGCCCAAGTAAAAATATGGAAGCTGTGGTTTTGGAAAAAGCACCTAAAATTGCTGTTTATACACCTAAAGGAAAACTACCTTGGGATGATGCTGTAACCATGGTCTTAACCTATGCTGAAATTCCCTATGAAACCGTTTACGATGAAGAAGTGCTAAATGATGCTCTGCTTTTATACGATTGGTTACATTTACATCACGAAGATTTTACAGGACAATATGGCAAATTTTATGCAAATTATAGAACTTCAGCTTGGTATATAGATGAAAAGAAAGAAGCCGAAGCTTTGGCAGCTAAATTGGGTTTTGCAAAAGTATCTGAAGAAAAATTGGCTGTTTCTTTAAAAATAAGGGACTACGTAATAGGAGGAGGCTTTATGTTTGCCATGTGCAGTGCAACTGATAGTTTTGACATTGCTCTGTCTGCAGAAGGAGTGGATATTTGCGAGCCTATGTTTGATGGAGATGCCAGTGAAGCCAATTACCAATCTAAAATAAACTATAATAAAACCTTTGCTTTTAAAGATTTCACCCTAGAAAGAAACCCTTTGGTATATGAGTTTTCTTCCATAGATATGACCCAAAAAAGACAGATTCCAAAAATGACAGATTATTTTACCTTAATGGATTTTTCTGCAAAATGGGACCCAATACCAACCATGTTGTGCCAAAACCATACAGCGTTGGTAAAAGGCTTTATGGGACAAACAACCTCATTTACCAGAGATCAAATAAAATCCAATGTGCTGATTTTGGGCGAAAACAAAACCAATGGTGAAGCTAAATACATACATGGAATAAAAGGAAAAGGGTTTTTTACGTTTTATGGTGGTCACGACCCTGAAGATTATACACATAAAGTTGGCGACCCAAAAACCGAACTGGATTTGTATCCTACTTCACCAGGATACAGACTTATTTTAAACAATGTTTTATTTCCAGCAGCCCGTAAAAAGAAACAAAAGACATAAAAAAAACCCGATTCAAAAGAATCGGATTATTTATAAGTGAAATATGTTATACAATAGGCGAAACGCCTTATTTTACTTTATCAATTACAGCTTTAAAAGCTTCAGGGTTGTTCATAGCTAAATCTGCTAAAACCTTACGGTTTAATTCAATGTCATTAGCTTTTAATTTCCCCATGAACTGAGAATAAGATAATCCATGTTCTCTGGCTCCAGCGTTAATACGCGTAATCCATAAGGCACGGAATGTTCTTTTTTTGTTTCTACGGTCTCTATACGAATATAACATCGCTTTGTCAACCGCATTTTTTGCTACTGTCCAAACGTTTTTACGACGTCCAAAGTAACCTTTTGCTTGTTTAAGAACCTTTTTTCTTCTGGCTCTTTTTGCTACAGAATTTACTGATCTTGGCATAATTTAAATTGTTTTTTGTAGTAGGCGACCCAATAATTCTTAACTATAATGTCTGAATTTCGAATACTTTTATTGCCCAACTCCAGGGTTTATAATTAATTTAACCGAACGCGATTACTTTAATCGTAATTGTTCTTTAATGTTGTTCTCATCACTCGGGTGTACTAAAGTACTGTGAGTTAATGCTAACTTACGCTTTTTAGACTTCTTTGTTAAGATGTGACTTTTAAAAGCGTGCTTTCTTTTAATCTTACCAGTACCTGTTAATTTAAAACGTTTTTTGGCACTAGATTTGGTTTTCATTTTAGGCATCTTGTTCTCCTAGTTTTGATTATTATTTCACTTATTATCTTAAACCTGACAGTTGTTCAGGTATTATTTTGTTTTTTTGGGAGCAATAAACATGGTCATACGTTTACCTTCCAATTTAGGCATTTGTTCAACTTTGCCTAATTCTTCTAAATCTTGGGCTAATCTTAATAACAAAATCTGTCCTTGCTCTTTAAACACTATCGATCGACCTTTAAAAAACACAAACGCTTTTAGTTTTGCGCCTTCCTTTAAAAATTTCTCAGCATGTTTCTTTTTAAATTCATAATCATGGTCGTCTGTTTGAGGACCAAATCTTATTTCTTTAACAACAACCTTGCTCGCTTTAGATTTTAAAGCTTTTTCACGTTTCTTTTGCTCATAAAGAAACTTTTTATAATCCATAACCTTGCAAACTGGTGGGTCTGCTTTAGGAGATATCTCTACAAGATCTAAACCTTGTTCGTCTGCTATGGCAAGTGCGTCCTTAATTGGGTAAATCCCAACTTCAACGTTATCACCTACTAAACGCACTTTTTCAGATCTAATCTTAGAATTAATCCTGTGCTGATCTTCTTGATTTACTCGTCTTGTGACTTGTTTTCTTCTACGTATTGCTATGGCTATATAATTTTAGTTAAACTTATTTTTAAAATGTTTTTAATGATTTTTTTATATCTTCATTAATAATATTGGTTAAACCTTCAACAGTAATCATGCCAAGATCTTCACCACCATGTTGGCGAACCGAAATTTTGTTTTCTTGCTCCTCGTTTTCTCCAACTATCACCATGTATGGGATTTTTTTCATTTCGGCTTCCCGAATTTTCTTCCCCATGGTTTCATTTCTATTATCAATTAGGGCGCGAATTTCGTTATTTTCTAACACATTTAAAACTTTTTTCGCGTATTTTTCATATTTCTCACTTATTGAGAGCACAATAACTTGGTCTGGCATGAGCCATAGTGGGAAATTTCCTCCAGTATGTTCCAGTAAAATGGCAATAAAACGTTCCATGCTCCCAAAAGGTGCACGATGGATCATTACAGGTCTATGTAATTCGTTGTCGCTGCCTTTATAGGTTAAATCAAAACGTTCTGGAAGGGTATAGTCTACTTGTATGGTGCCAAGTTGCCATTGTCTCCCCAAGGCATCTTTAACCATAAAATCCAATTTTGGGCCATAAAAAGCTGCTTCACCTGTTTCCACAACAAAATTCAATCCTTTGTCTTTGGCAGCATTAATAATGGCTTGCTCTGCTTTTTCCCATAAATGATCTTCACCAATGTACTTTTCAGGGTTTTCTGGATCTCTCAATGATACTTGAGCTGTAAAGTTTTCAAAGCCTAATGATCCAAAAACATAAAGTACTAAATCTATCACATCCTTAAATTCCTTGTCCAATTGCTCTGGTGTACAGAAAATATGGGCATCATCTTGGGTAAAACCCCTTACTCGGGTCAAACCATGCAATTCGCCACTTTGTTCATACCTATAAACAGTGCCAAATTCGGCAAAACGTTTCGGCAATTCTTTATAAGACCATTGAGAACTATTGTATATTTCACAATGATGCGGACAATTCATGGGCTTTAATAAAAATTCTTCCCCTTCTTTTGGGGTGTGTATGGGTTGAAAACTATCTGCACCATATTTCGCGTAATGTCCAGAAGTTACATAGAGTTCTTTTTGTCCAATATGAGGAGTCACAACCATTTCGTAACCAGCTTTTTTTTGTGCTTTCTTTAGAAAGTTTTCCAAACGTTCACGTAAAGCAGCCCCTTTTGGAAGCCACAACGGAAGCCCTTGACCTACTTTTTGAGAAAAAGTAAACAACTCCAGTTCTTTGCCAAGTTTTCTGTGATCTCTTTTTTTGGCCTCCTCCAATAGTTCCAAATACTCTGTAAGCTCTTTCTGCTTTGGGAAGGAAATCCCATAGACTCTTGTTAATTGTTTGTTGTTTTCATCCCCTTTCCAATAGGCACCTGCTACGCTTAAAATCTTCACAGCCTTAACAATTCCTGTGTTAGGAATATGGCCACCTCGACATAAATCGGTAAAAGTAGAGTGATCACAAAATGTAATGGTTCCATCCTCAAGATTTTCAATTAAATCTACTTTGTAAGGGTTTTTGTTTCTGTAATAAGAAATGGCCTCTGCTTTGGAAATAGATCGCATCTTAAATTCATGTTTTCCCCTGGCAATTTCAAGCATCTTGTCTTCAATGCGTTTAAAGTCTTTGTCGGATATAGAGTCTTCACCTAAATCTATATCGTAATAAAACCCGTTTTCAATAGCAGGACCTACCCATAATTTAGCATTTGGATACAGCTCCTCAATAGCTTGAGCTAGAATATGTGCAGATGAGTGCCAAAAAGCTTTTTTGCCTTCATCGTCATTCCAAGTATATAAGATTAAAGAGCCATCGGTAGTCAAAGGAGTGGTGGTTTCAATAACTGTATCGTTAAATTTAGCCGAAATAACATTTCTGGCAAATCCCTCACTAATGCTTTTGGCAACTTCCATTGCTGTCGTGTTTTTTTCAAACGACCTAATACTACCATCTGGCAATGTAATCTGTATCATCATAAATCTTTTAAAGTAAAATAAGATGCAAAGATAATAGGATAAACAATCACATACAATATATATATAGGTATTAATTTAAAGCATCCTATATTTTTTGTCTTGTATATAAAATTACCATCAATACTTAAGCATTAAGATTAGGGCGTTCCCTTTTGTGCAACAAAAGGTCAGGCTTTACACTATATCTTTTTTTTAAACATTATAAATAAAACCCATCTCAATAAATATATCCCATCTCAGTCTTTAGTTCTTAAAATAAAAAAACAAGACAATTCAATCCTTAAAAAAAAGGATGCCGTTTCAATCCTTAACGCTTAAAAGAAACTTAAGCTAAAAAAAACACAAGCTAACTCCTTCTAAAAGAAACAGCTGCAAATCCTTTAAAAAATACTTGGCAAAAAGTTTGTTTGATAAAGGAAAAGGGTTGTATCTTTGCACTCGCTAAAAACGGGATATACGTTTAGGTGAAGTTCTTTTACAGGTTGTTTTTTGTTTTTTTTGGGTGTTTCGAAAAAACTTTCAAAAAATATAAAAAATAGCTTTGAAGTAAGGAAAAAGGGTTTATATTTGCACCCTCAAAAAACCGGGATGTTTTTTGGAGAGCAACAAGTTCTTGCGTTACGTGTTTTTTTTCGGTGGTTTTGGGATGGTTGGAAAACTTTTTCAAAAAAAGCAAAAAAAACATTGCATGGATAAAAAAAGGGTTTTATATTTGCACC
>NZ_ANLA01000023.1 GCF_000348685.1 Xanthomarina gelatinilytica
CTCATGGCCTCGGCGTCCGCCATGGTCTCATAATATGTCACATTAAAATTAGCTGGATCTTGTCCATTTAACAAAACAAAGTTTTGTGATAATAAATCAAAACCAACACTATCATTGCTTGGGTCGCCATCAAATTCCATGGTGTCATCGCATAATACATAAGTATCATGGTTTGGGTTGACCTCTGCTGCCTCTTGTACTTCAACAAAGAAGCTTACCGTAGCTATATCACAGCTTGTGATTGTATTGTTTATATTTACAAATATCTCTTGTGGGTTTACTGTGTTTTGAAAAGCAGATGGGTTTGCTATAGCTCCTGTTCCCGACTCTGCTGCTGCTAATGTTGTATAATAGCTTACTGCAAAATCCGGCTCTGGTTGCCCATTTAAAATAGCACTGGTTTGTGTTGTTAAATCAAAAATATAAATATTGTCTGTGTTTAACTCACAGGCTATTATATTGTCTACTGCAACCGTATCCGGTAATGGGTTCACAATAATATCAAAACTTACAATGGTATAACATCCAGTTCCTGTATCTAATGGATCTGATGGATCCCCTGTATTTGTAACTCGCGCATAAATGGTTTGTGTCGGGCCTGTGTTTGTGTACGCGGTTGGGTTTGGAATGCTGTTCGCCCCTGATTCCGCATCGGCCATTGTGGTATGGTACGAAACGGTTTCGTTATAGGCATTCAACATCGCTGCTTCATTGGCCGTGATATCAAACTCCTCTTCTAAATCCCCTGGATTGTTATCATCGCACAACTCCATGTTTGGCAGTGCTGCTGTTGGGGTCGGAACCGTGTTCACCACCAAGGTCAAAGTGGTCAGCGCATAACAGTCCACTCCATTGGCCGTAGAGGATACGGTTACAAAGATGGTCTGTGGATTGTGTGGTGCCCCACCTATCGAGGTATTGGCATAAGCTGTATAATCTGCTATTGGCGTGTTTGCCGTTACGTCCGCCATGGTCTCGTAATAGGCCACGGACCAACTGGAGTTGCCCCCTGTTATGATATTGTCTTGGACTGTTAAATCAAATATGGCATAACCATCGTTGTCAACGGTGTCATCACAAATCTCATATTGCATCGCTTCTGTTGTCGTTACTGGAACCGGCAATGGATTCACAATTAAATCTAATGATGTTACTCGGATACAGCCTGTGGCATTATTCTCAACACGTACCCAAACGGTCTGGTTTGATGCCACAGTGTTGGTAAAGGCGCCTGGAGTTGCTATATAGCTTGGATCGGTTGTCCCTATCTCTGCCCCTGCCTGTGTGGTATAATATGTAACGGAATATGCCATTGGATCTAGCCCATTTAAAATCTCTGTATTGCTCGTTGTTAAATCAAATTGCGTCATCCCATCGGCAACCCCATCGTCATCGCACAGTACCAGTGCCTCTGGATCCATTTCTATATCCGGTGTTGGGTCTATTATCAGTTCCAGCTCCAAAATGGTCGGGCAGTTGGTCCCCGGACCATAATCTACTCGAATATAAATTATCTGACCTGCTACATTTGTAAATACGTCCGGCTGTGGCAAGACATCGTCCATGGCATTTTGCTCGGTTAAGTGAAAAGAAACCTCGTAGGTTGGATCTATTGCTTCTATATTGTTTCTAGTGTCCGTTAAATCAAAAACACCTAGACCATCATTATCTGGATCACAATAATGTAAGGCTGATGGACTTGGAACTGCCGGTGCATCCACTACACCAAGTTCCAATGTCGTGGTGGCATAACAACCGGTTGCCGCGTCCTCTACGCGCACCCAAACCACCTCACCATCGGTGCCTATATAGGCTGAAGATGATGGTAGTACTTCTGGTGAACCATTCTCTGCATCTAATAAACTGGCATGGTAGGTAACTATATAAGTTGCATTGCCTCCAGAGATCTCATCATTCTTCTCATTCAAATCCATTTCTGTCATCCCATCGGCTACATTGTCATCGCAGACAATCAATGGGCTTGGATCTACTACTGTTGGTAATGGGTTTACCACAACAACAGCTGTTGTCGTTAGTGTTGAACTACAAGCCGTGGTCGGGTTTTCTACATTTTCTAAGCTAAGGGTCTGGGTTACACCGACGCTTGGTATTGTTACAACCCACTCGCCCAAGGCATCTAGAGTTACCTGAACACTGGCTCCTCCATTTACATTGTAATCCACAATATCGCCTGCATCCCCTGTAATGGTAAATACAGCATCGCCATTGGGACAGATATCGCCTGCAGCAACTACGTTTGCTGTTGGGTTTGGATTCACAATAACCGTAGAGGTATCGGTAAGAGGGGAACTACAGTTGCTGGTCGGGTTGGTAACTTGTTCCAATGTAACCACCTGATCTGCTGTGGCTCCTGCTACCGTTACAATCCCTTCCCCAGTCGCATCCAAGGTCACTTGTGCGCCCGCGCCCCCATTGATGTTATAGTCCACAACATCGCCTGGCGTACCTGTTATGGTAAAAATGGCATCTTGACCACTACAGATATCCGTATTGGTTGTTAATGACACAATACTCGGCAAGGCCACCACGGTAACGGTCGCTGAATCGGCAAGTACCGAACTGCAACTTGTGGCTGGGTTGGTGATCTGCTCCAAATTTATGGTTTGGTCCGTCGTGGCGCCTGCCACCGTTACAACCCCTTCCCCTGTCGCATCCAGGGTCACTTGTGCGCCCGCGCCCCCATTGATGTTATAGTCCACAACATCCCCTGGGGTTCCCGTGATGGTAAAAATGGCATCTGTACCATCGCAAATATCTGTATTGGTGGCAAGGCCGGTTATCACTGGCAATGGATCCACCGTTAGCAACAACTGGGCCACACTGTAACATTGTGTCGTGATATTTTCTACGCGAACATGGACTGTTTGGGTAGTGGCCGTGGTATTGGTATATGCGCCTGGTGTTAGGATTTCACTTGCCGAGCCTGGACCTGTTTCGGCATCTGTGGCATCTCCGTAATACGTAATGGTGTAGTCCGTGGACGGTAACCCATTTAATATGGATGTCTCTGATAGGGTCAGGTCGAATTCCCCAAACCCATCGTCTCCCGGAAGAACGTTATCACAAATGGTCTGACTTGCCGGTATAATCTCTGGCACTGGGTTCAGCACCAAATCGAAAAATGGGCCCACTGAAACATTGCTGCAGCTGGCATCACTGGCCAGTTCTACACGTACCCATATAGGCTCTCCTGAACTGGAATAGGGACTGCTCAAGGCGCCTGTGCCTGCATCGGCTGAGGCTTGACTTGAATAATAAGTCACTGTAAAATCACTCGATGGTTGCGCCCCCAAAATGGTCAAGGTCTGACTCTCTAAATCAAAATCGGCTACACCATCATTGCTCGAATCGTCACATTGCACCAAATCACCAACTGCATTGATAGTTGGCTCGGGCGTGATGTTCAAAGTGAAGGAAGAGGTTTCGTAGCAACCTGAGTTTAAATATTCAATTCTTATATAAATCACCTCTCCATCTACTCCTGTATAAGCAGCTGCTGTACCTATGG
Source organism: Xanthomarina gelatinilytica (assembly GCF_000348685.1). Lineage (GTDB taxonomy): Bacteria > Bacteroidota > Bacteroidia > Flavobacteriales > Flavobacteriaceae > Xanthomarina > Xanthomarina gelatinilytica. Next base: position 3,530 of record NZ_ANLA01000023.1, read on the forward strand.
CACCTGTATCAGCATCGGCATCTGCCTGGGAATTGTGATACGTGACTACTAAATCACCTGCATTGGCAGCTGATGCAGTTACCACTGGTGTATTCTGAGTTAGATCGAAGATGAAAGGTGGAGCACCTGGATTGCACAAAAAGAGGTTGTTAGGTGCTTCTGTAACAATTTCTGGCAACACATCAATACAAACCTGCTCTGTATATTCACAACCAAAATCGTCCATAGCACGGTATGTATAACAATGTACGCCTTCTGTTGCTGGTTGCACTGTAATGGTATTTCCGGTTGTGTTGGTTATAGAAGGGTCTGCATCCCAAGACTCACTTACAATATTATTGGAAGGAGGAACTAAAGATGGGTCAAAATTCAAATTCCAAGAAAATAACGTCCCATCATCTATAGCCCATAAGTCGGTTACAACAAATGTCCAATTACCATTTAAAGGTGTACCAATTAAATTATTAAAAGAAGATGTAGGAAGTGGTGCATAGCTTCCAGCAGGAACACTAGAACCTCCAACAGCAACATCATTTATTGATTGTGGAGCTGTGGGTGAGAAACAATATTCCCAACCTATACCAGGGTTTCCATTATCAGCTTGATCTGGAATCCCAAAATAAGCTCCAGGATCATTTCCATCTCCATATTCCAAAAAATCAACTCTACTTCCATTTGGTGCCACTAAATAAATATCTAAATCTCCAATAAATGAATGTTCAATTGTAACACAAATATTTGTGATTTGAGAAACATCAGTAATCACTTGGCCTGGCCCATAACAATCTACAGTTATTGTAGATGAATAAGATGCTGCTTGACCTGTAGTTTGCGTATCTTCTAACCAAGTTTGGTCAAAAATTTCAGGAGCACAGTCTTCAAATTGAGGAATTGAAGCAACACCATCAATAGTTGTGGAATCACCAAAACAAAGAGTAGAATTTGTAGCTTGAGTACCAGTAAAATCTATTTCTGGAGATACTCTAACAACTTGACTTATACTATTCATGCTACTACAACCTATAGGATTTGTATCTGTAACCACTAATTCTACAATATAAATACCTGGATTTGTATAAGTTGCAATAACGTTTTGCCCTGTAGCTGTTGTGTTATTCCCAAAATCCCAATCATAAGTAGCTCCAGTACCATCGACAGAAAAAACAGCACTTCCCGTAAATTCAACATCACCTCCCACACAGATTAAAATTTCACCATCACCATTTGGGGCTGGATTGGAAGTATCTAAAACAGCTGTAATATCCTGACATGGAGTATAACAAGAAATATTAGCCTCCCAACCAGTAGTAGCTCCAGCTCCATCACTAACAAACTCTATAGTTAAACACCCTGTAGGATTACCTGATGTAGCAGTTACTAATCCAGGGTTATTTCCAGGACCTCCTCCTGAAAACGTGCCTAAAACTGGAGCAGTAGTATCATCACCATCGTAAATGGTCATAATATCTGCATTTAATTGGGTACTAAAAGCAATAAAATCCAACTGTACTTGTTGACCAGGGTTTTCTGGACAAATGGTGTAAACAAAACTTTCGCCATCACCATAATTTCCAGTTGCTCCTCCAGAATCATAAAATATGCCTGAACACTGACTTGAGGTTCCGTTTTGCATAATCACATCTTGCGATAGTGCTGTAAGGCTGAATAAAAGTGCTATTATAGGGAAAATTATCTTTTTCATAACTTACTTAAAAATTTTGATGCTGAGATTTTATTATAATAAAGTAATCGGTATTGTCAACCCTGTACATATAAGTACCTCGTGCATAAAAATTAAATTGATATTTTAATGGATTAAAGGTTTGCGGATTAAAAACTGGGTCGCTTTTTAAATCTGGCACATAGTTATTAAACAATGGAATTTCTGATAATAGTGGACAAGGTTTTTGATCATGAGGATTTGGTATTCTTTTATACTCAATCCTATTTCTTAACAAATGCTTAATATCTTTTAAACGTTGCGGTTTGCTTAACACGTATTCGTTTAATTTATCACCATAAACTTCTTCAAGTTGCATTTGTTCTTTAGCACTCAGTGGCGCACCAACATTAGATCCATAGGATACTCTTTTTAGAGGTACCTTGGTTTGCAATGGTTGATTTTGTGCTAATATTGTTGTTGTAAACACACAAAACAACATAGCAAATAGAGTCATTGTTTTTTTCATAGGGAAAATCATCATAAAGCACATTTAATTAACAAGTTATGTTAAAAAAATGCATATTTATTGTTAAAAAATGAGCTGAAAATTAAGGAAATTTTATGAAAAACAGCGTTAATTTTTTGGCTAAATTAATTCTGTGTTAATAAAACCCCTTTAAAAAGGGAATTTCTTATCTTTGCAGATTAAATACAAATTTAAATTATCGGATGAAATTTGACGAAAAGTTAGAGGAGTTTGAGTCGTTAGGAGATAACCATGTAGGATCATCTTCAGACACTCCCATGCGTGAAGATGCTTTTAAGCTTACAAACGAAGAAAAAATAGACATCATCAAGGACGATGTGCAACATATTTTGGAAACCTTAGGGCTTGATTTAACGGATGACAGCTTAAAAGGAACACCTAATCGAGTTGCTAAAATGTTTGTAAAGGAACTGTTTGGTGGTTTAAATCCAGACAGAAAACCTAGTGCTTCAACCTTTGAAAACAAATATCAATATGGTGAAATGCTGGTTGAGAAAAACATTACGGTTTACTCCACTTGTGAGCATCATTTACTGCCAATCGTTGGAAAAGCCCATGTGGCATATATTTCAAACGGCACTGTTGTTGGTTTGTCTAAAATGAACCGAATTGTGGATTATTATGCCAAACGTCCACAAGTACAGGAACGCTTGACCATTCAAATTGTAAAAGAACTACAAGACGTTCTTAATACAAAAGATGTTGCTTGTGTGATTGACGCCAAACATTTGTGCGTAAACTCTAGAGGAATTAGAGATACCGAAAGCAGTACAATAACTTCTGAGTTTGGAGGAAAATTCAAAGACAAAGAAACTAAAAGGGAGTTTTTGGATTACATTAAAATGGATACTTCTTTTTAATTTTCATTTCAGAAATTATTACATTTTACAGACTAACTTTATAAGCTAAAACTTTACATCATTCATAATATGCCACTTTACAAGCAACAAGAAATAAAAATATACAATTCGCTTACTGGCGAAAAAGACGTTTTTAAACCTATTTATGAAGGCTATGTAGGCATGTACGTTTGTGGACCTACCGTTTATAGCAATGTGCATTTAGGAAATGTTAGGACGTTCATGTCTTTTGACATGATATACAGATACCTATTACATTTAGGCTTTAAAGTACGCTATGTAAGAAACATCACAGATGCAGGACATCTGGAAAACGATGCTGATGCTGGTGAAGATAGGATAGCCAAAAAAGCCCGCTTGGAAGAAATTGAACCTATGGAAGTGGTACAACGCTATACAGTGGATTTTCATAACATTTTGAATGCTTTTAATTTTCTGCCTCCTAGCATAGAACCCACAGCAACAGGTCATATTATAGAGCAGATAGAATTAATTAAAACCATTATTGACAATGGTTTTGCTTATGAAGTGAATGGCTCTGTATATTTTGATGTTTTAAAATATAACGAAACCAACAATTACGGCATTTTAAGCAAACGTAAAGTGGAAGATTTAATCCATAACACACGTGAACTTGATGGTCAAAGCGACAAGAAGAACCCTCAAGATTTTGCACTATGGAAAAAAGCCGAACCTCAACATATCATGCGCTGGCCTTCGCCATGGAGCGATGGGTTTCCTGGATGGCATTTGGAATGCACAGCCATGAGCACCAAATATCTGGGCGAACATTTTGATATTCATGGAGGTGGCATGGATTTAAAATTCCCTCATCATGAGTGTGAAATTGCTCAAAACCAAGCTGCCAAAGGTCAAACACCTGTAAATTACTGGATGCATGCCAACATGCTTATTATGAATGGTAAGAAAATGGCAAAATCTACCGGGAATTTTATTTTACCTAATGAGATTTTCTCTGGAGATAATCCTCATATCACTAAAGGGTTTTCTCCTTCTGTAGCACGATTCTTCATGCTTCAAGCTCATTACAGAAGTGTTTTGGATTTTACCAATGATGGTTTGTTGGCCAGTGAAAAAGGGTTTAACAGACTTATGGAGGCCATAAACTTATTGGACAGTTTACCAACTTCAACTTCGTCTACATTTAATGTTCCTGAATGGAAACAATTTTGTTACGATGCCTTGAACGACGATTTTAACTCACCAATTTTAATTGCCCATTTATTTGAAGCGGCCAAATACATCAACCAAATAAAAGATGCTAAGGCAAGCATAACAAAAGACGATTTGGCCGAGTTAAAAAAAGCCATCCATGCCTTTGTTTTTGATATTATGGGACTGGAAGAACTTACAACAACAGATAATAAAGGTACAAACGAAAAATTAACTGGAACGGTAGCCCTTTTAATAAAACTACGTCAAGAAGCTAGAGCCAACAAAGATTTCGCCTTATCCGATCAAATTCGTGACGAACTTCAAGACCTTGGCATACAATTGAAAGATGGGAAGGATGGCACCTCGTTTAGCCTCTCCTAGTTTGTTGTAAAGTCGCCTGCCTAGTTGTGGGCTATATTTTCTGATAGATATTGATAGATTTTAGTTCGTTATATTTCATATTAAAATTTGAATTATTAAACCAAGCCGGTTTTTTTTGAACATTGCAGTTTATTACAAATAAATGTTTCGCAGCAATTATAAATAAAATAGAATACTTTTATCATATCAATTAAATAAATAGATTAAGGAATCATTTTCTTAAGTTCAGATATCTAAATGCTTAATGACACCTGATTAAACAACAAAAATCTCAATACAAACCTCTTGAAACGAATTTTAACATATCCTTTTCTATTACTTATAAAAATTTATCAAACAGTAATTTCCCCATTAACGCCAGCCACTTGCAGGTTTCAACCAACTTGTTCCCATTACGCTAAAGAAGCTTTGGAAAAGCATGGTTTTTTTAAGGGTGGAAAATTGGCTTTGATCCGGATTTTTAGTTGTCATCCTTGGGGACGTTCTGGTTACGACCCAGTTCCGGAAAAAGATGACAACTAAAAACTAGCCAT
>NZ_ANLA01000024.1 GCF_000348685.1 Xanthomarina gelatinilytica
TTAATGGGTTTTTACTTGTTTTTTACCACAGTACTTTGTTGTGGTGTCGTTTTTTTTATTTTTAATTGTCCCAATAATCGCCATTTTTAATCTTTTCAGATACTGTTTTGATGAATTGGTCATATTTTCCAATTGGTTCAAATTCCAACAATTCTGGGTTTTCAGTCAACCATTTTTCTATAATTCCTGAAGTCCAAATTTCAGGTAACTTTTCATCGTCCAGATAATTTGACATAAAAGCAAACTCATTTACCATAGTCAATTTACCAAAATCATATTCCGATTTATCTGCTGGGAAATGTTCAATGATATATGATTGATGACAACATTGTAAATGTTCAGCATAAAGTTTGGTAAAAATCAAAGTCACATATTTTTTGTGAGCATTTTTGTCAATAGTTCTCAACTCTCTAAATCCTTTAATTATACTTTTGGGAATTGAGTCCAAAGCAGATGCTCCATTCGGTGAGAAATTCAGAGCAAATTCTGAAACATCTTTCTTATAGTTTCGAGTTTCAGATTCCGATTGAGTTTTCAATTCAGATTCAGAGTGGATTCCGTTCTCAGTTTTTTCCTGTTTCTGATTACAGTTAAACAGCAAAAATAAAATCGGTAGAAAAAGGACTTTGTTTAAATTCACAATGTTTCTCTTAAATGCACCACAACGTTTTTGTGTATGATTAGTGGCGTGTTCCACGCACCTAATTTAGCAAATAAAAACCGAATAGAAAATCCGCGAGGATTTTCGTAAGTAGGCGAGAACTAGCCATTAATTATACACGTTGTTGCCCACAGTACTTTTAGTTTTTCCAATTTTGAATTCGGTCAAGATATAAATAACTTTCCACGAATTTTTTATGTTCCGAACTCGTCATTTTCTCCAATAAATTCAATGCTGAAATATAACTTGCTAAATTTCCATTTGACGAACTGAATTTTCCGTCCTCAACGAAAGTTACCAAACTATCATTCTGTACTTTTAAATTCGGATAGTCTTTTTGTAATTGTTCTCCACCACCAATCCAAGTGACGATTTTATGTCCATCTGCAATTCCAGATTTTCCGATTAATTGAGCTCCAGCACAATTACTCACAACATATTCAGTTTCTTTATTTTTCTCTTTTATGAAGTTTACTATTTTTTCGTTGTGAACTTGTGCGTACATATCATAAGCACTCGGCACAAAAAGAGCTGTTAATTTTGGGCAATTTTCAAACGTAAAGTCAGGCAAAATTTTTATTCCTTCTTCGGTTGTGATTGGTTTTTCAGTTTCTGCAATCGTGATTACATTAAAGATTTGTTTTCCGCTTTCGGTTGGTTTTGCGAAAACATCAGAAGTAGCAATTACTTCGCTTTGTAAAACTCCGTTATACATCAAAAGTCCGATTGTTGGCAATTCCGATTTGAATGGTTTTAAGTGTTTTGTCAGAGTATCCGATTCAATTTCCTTTTGATTTAGGTTCTCTTTATCGAGATTATTTTTCGATTTTTCAGAGTTGCAACTTATCAAAATAGTTGTGAAAATCATTATTGTTAAAACTCTAAATTTTGTCATTTCGTTAAATTTTGTCATTTCGTTCTGTTTTTCTCGTATTGTGGGCAACGGTTTTGTATATGGCTCGTAGCGTGCAAATTAGAAAATTTTTTCGGATTGAGCACAAGCCAGATTTTTAAATTTTACTATTTATCTTTTTATTGGAAATCGTCAAATTTAAAAATTTGGCGACTTTACAAATATGCCTTAACTTCGATTAAGCAACTCAACAGCTATGAGCTATATACGTTGTTCTACACCGTTTTTATTCCGCTGTCTTTTTGTAAACTAATATATAATCTTTTTCATATTCAACTTTCATTTCCGATTCGGTCAGCTCTATAATTCGGTCAGTCGATGCATCAAGAAAATTTCCTTTTTCATCTTTTCGCCATTTTTTATCGGGAAAAAATTTTTGAGTTTGAATTATCATTTGACCTTGCCTTGAGTTTTCTGGAATAATCATTTCATATTCAATCTCATTTGGTGACTTTATTCGCCAAACTCCATTATCCGAATTTTCAGGCGTAAATATTTTGGTATAAGTTCCGTCTGGTTTTATAATAACATCAGGTCCATTCGCATTGAGCGTCATTGGTTTTCCATCAGGCGTGTTTCTGTCGAGAGTAATTTTTTTTATCTCCTTTCCATTTTGGTCAAGCGTTTTGACAAATTCCCAATTTCCGACAAGAGTTTGTTCCGAATTTGTTATATCTATTCCGCTATTTTCCTGTCCAAAAGCAATTGCAGAAATAAAAAGCAATAATGTTATTAGTATTCTCATAGTTTTTTCAAATGGTGTAGAACGGTCTCGTATAACCGTCAGTTACGGATAAATATACGAAGTTTTTCGGTTTAGCACAGACGTTAGCAATTCCGAGTGGATTCGGACGCAGTCGAATCCGCCGTAATTGCGGTTATACATTGTTGGCAGTAGTTTTTTCTTTAATCAGCTTTTTTAATATGCCATAATTTTCAGCCATATCAGGAATAAAGTTCAAATGCTTTCGTTTAATAGTCACTATAATATTATCATTTTTCTTTTCTATTCTAAGAATCGAGTCAGTAATTTTTTGATCAATTTGATATTCAATGTGATTTTCGCTTTCACGGATTTTTTTAATTTTTGCAATCTGAAGATTTAGTTTGTTTTTCAAATCATTCCAATTTTCTTCGGTGTTTTTAATTGAAACAGAATGTTGAGATTCAAGGAAATCATTATACAAAATCTCATTAAATTTTTCGTATTCAAATAAATTCCAAAAGACTATTAGCAAAGCTATTATTAATCCAGCTACAATAGATATTCCAATGTCACTTGTATTAAATCTGTTGGGTAACATCCATAAGAAAAACCCTAAAGGAAGTAAGTAAATAGATTTAATTAAAAACTTTTTGGTTTTATTCATTGTGTTTTTTTCAAATTACTGCCAACTCGTTATATAATAACAAATATAATCTTTTAAGGGATTCATTTGCCGGATAACAACACTTTTTTATTGCTTTTATCAGATTCCATGTAGCCCTTTATCGCTACATCCAATGGGTTGGGTATTTGCATAATATCCTTTTTGGCTACATGCGTGTAAACCATGGTGGTTTCTGGTTTGGCATGACCTAATAATTCTTGTATATATCTTAAATCTACTCCATTTTCTAACATATGGGTGGCATAACAATGTCTTAAAGTATGTGGTGTTACTTTTTGGTTTATTCCTGCTAACTTGCAGGATTGTTTTAAAAAATATCTAACACTTACTGCACTATATGCGTTGCCATCTCTACCTTCTATTAAATAGTTTGTTGGTTGGTAGGTGTTTATATAGTTTATTAATAAGGGTTTTATAACTTCGCTCATAGATACCACTCTGTCCTTTCTGCCTTTTCCTTTTAAGACTCTAATTTGGCTTCTTGCAATATCTATATCTGGCAATTTTAATTGTAATAATTCTCCAATTCTAAAACCACAGGAATATAGTAGGGCTATAATAACCCGATGTTTTAAATTTTTAGTGACTCTTATTAAATCTATTATGGCTTCGTTGGATAAAACTATAGGTAAATGTTTCGATTTTTTTGGTCGTTCATAATCACTTGCATCAAATAATGGCAGCTTGCAAAGGTTTGTAAAGTACTTTAATGCGCTTATACTTTGTCTATGGGTGCTTATGCTGTAGGCTTCTTTTGCAATTACATTTTCCATAAATAAGTCTATGTGTCGTGTTTCCCATTGGTTTTTATTTACGTCTTTTACATAGTTTAAAAAACGTAATATAAAATAACTATAGATAGTTATTGTACTCTCACTTAGTCTTTTACCTTTTAAATTGTTTACATAATCTTTTAAAAGGTCTTTGTGGCTTTTAGGTAATTCCCTGTATAAAATGACTTTGTGTGGAGGCTTAATTTTAATAGTTTTCTTTTCGGGTGTTTTTTTTAGGTAGCTCATGCTGCTATAATCTACAAAATACCCACCATGTTGTAAAAAACGGAATAACTTATGTAGCGTCTGTTGCGAATAGTTAACATAAAACGTTTTGTGGGTATTAGACCATAAAACACCCTCAAATTGCTTAATATATTTTCTAATAGTGTCATGATACCCAAAACCGATAGCAATTTGTTGCTTATTATGATGCCATAATGGTTTTAAAGTGATAATGAGTTTCATAATGTTTTGATATACATAAATTTAATATAAAAAATAACTATTTGCAATAAAAAAAATTAGTAAGATTATACATTCCTTCTGGAATGCTCCCCAAAAACTATTTTTTTAAAAAATACAGTAAAAACGTTTCTCGAACAAGACTCGAACAAAACCCTTAAAATTTATGTTTTTCGGCCAATTGGGTTCCATTAAGGACAAAAGTGGCTAAAAGTGCACAAAGTGCGTCAATTTGTGACAATTCTGGAGAATAATCGACAAATAGGGGCAATTGTTTTCAAGGTATTGGTTTTTTTTTACCAAGATGGCTTATATTTTATTGACATTATTAACCTCAAATTTTTTTATAGTATGGCCACATTTAATAAAGGCATATTAGGAGGGTTCTCATGAAAAGTAGGGAATGTTGTCGGTTCCCGTTGGAGAGGCAAATACGTGATTCGTAGTTTACCACAACATGGCAGCTACACACACCTAAGGACAATTGTTATAACACGAACAATTTAAAACCCTGGTGGTATTTTTAAAACCCATAAAAAGTGTTTCTTCGTCCCACACCTGTTTCAATAAATTCCAGCTCATAATAACAAAACCTCTTAAAAAACAAATCAAATGTAGTACATAACGTATGCAAAACCCCATGTTAAACTGCCTTGTCCTCAATGGCTGGTATATGGCTCAAGTATGGATAATGTATGGAGAGTGTATGGAACCTGTACAATCAATTTAGGTTTAAAAAGTAGTATTGTATCACAATGTCAGGATGTATCTAATAACCACCTATAAAGCTATTTTAGGACGGGTCATTTTTCTATACACAGCTTAAATAATGGCCACTTTTTTTTTGGACTTTAAGAAAAAAAAAGTATCTTAATCTTTCAAAGTCCACTTCATTAGGTCAATACAGGTTATGCCTGTTTTCAACCGCTCTAAACCCTTATAAATAAAGACCTGCTTAGGGGTTCAGCCGTAGCTCCTTCGGGTCTACTTCGGGTCTACTTCGGGTCTACTTCGGGTTTACTTCGGATTTACTTCGGATTTACTTCGGGTCTAGTTCGGGTTTCCTTCGGGTCTACTTCGGGTCTAGTTCGGGTGAGTTCGGGTCTACTTCGGGTGTATAAGCTTACTTCGGGTGCTGTTTTTTTTACCATAAATAAAATTTATGGTAAGCCTTCCTCTACAATAATAAACCAATTTTGTTCTTTAAAACACTGCAATGTCTTGTCCTGTATGGCTGGTATATAGCTTAAGTATAGCTCAAGTATGGATAGTGTATGGATAGTGTATGGAGAGTGTATGAAACCTGTACAATCAATTTGGGTTCAAATAGTAGTATTGTATCTCAATGTCAGGATGTGTTCAATAACCTGTATGGCTATTTTAAGTATAGGTAGTCCGTAGATAGTCCGTAGATAGTCCGTACATAGTCCGTGTCAAAGTCCTTACCTTAAAATAAAATTGTGCTTATTGCTTTTTCAAGATCTTAACAATTCTGTTGTTTATAATCTCCGAAAGGTTCCACAAATACAGTTTTGGGTCTGTGGTACTGTAAAAGCAAACCAGTACAGCATCCAGCTCTTTATGATAGCTGGCAAAACTTTGGTATCCTGGTACCCAACCTGCATGTTCGTATTTATACAACGAGGTGTAGAGGGCCTGTTGTTCTTGGGTGAGCAGCGTACCGTTGTTTAAAGCCTTCAAAAAGCTGCCCACGTCCTGTGCTGTGGCCAACATGCCTTGGTTATCTGCTTTTAAATCGAAAGGATGCCCTTGGTGATAACCACTCATTACCTGGTCCAAAGGCACCTGTTTTATGGAAGCATAGGTGTGGGATAGGTTCAAGGGTTGTAGTATCTGTTCTTGGATGTATCTAAAGTTATCGTAACCCAATGTCTTGTCCATGATTTTGTTAAGAAGTAGATAATTGGTGTTACAATATTCATAGGATTCTCCCGGTTTAAAATTGGCTGGTTGGTCCAAAATCAAGGACAAGCTTTCTTGATAGGTTTCTGTTGGTGAAGCCCAAAAGTTGGGCGTATCCGTAAAATTGGGAATGCCACTACGGTGTTGTAACAGCATCCTAAGGGTTATTTGCTGGGCGTATGCTACTCTGCCCACAAGTTCCGGCAAGTATTCGGCAAGGGTTTTGTCTAAAGACAAACGTCCTTCGCTCACCAATTTGGTAATTGCTACGGCATCGTATAGTTTGCTTATACTGGCAATTTTAAACAGGGCATCGGCTTTGGCTGGGAGCTCCTTGGTTTTGTTATGCCAACCTGCTGTGTAGTGGATTGGTGGTTTGCCTGCTTGGTCCACATACACAATAATTCCGGAATAACCATAGTCCAGGGCTTGGTTTAGCTGTTCCTGAACGCTGTTTGGCAAGGGCAGTAGCCATGCTTTTACCAAAAGCCAGGGAACAAAGAACAGAGAGGTAATACTGGCCATTATAAATGCCATGGAGAGTATCTGTTTAGTATTTGGCTTTTTCATGCTGTTTTGTCCCTTGTTGTGTGCCCGTAATGGGGATGGTGTTGCTTGACTGTTTTAAATATTTTATAAGGCAAGGTTATGGTAATACCCTATTCGGTTTTGGTTCATCTCGATTACAATATCAGATTGCTTTTCAACTATATCATTTAAATTATGGTGCTTTTTGCCATACATGTTTACAAAGATATCAAATTGCTGGAAATATGTCTAAGGCCTTAAATATAGGCAAACTTAACATAGGTAGGGTTTAAGAGCTTTTATATTTTGCTTCGTTTTAAAATTATAACAATATGTCAGTTTGTTATACATGGCATGTTAATTGACAGTCATGTCCCATAAACTTAAGCTTCCTATTACCAACAAACACATGCAGCATCTAAAAAGTAAAACCCAGGCCTATAAAAACAAGAAAAACAAAGTCACCATGGCTCAAGCCTTTAAAACCATTATATGGCCTAGGCGCAACCTCGTATTTATTGGCTTGATCCTGATTGTGTTGAGCAGATTGTCTAGTTTGGTATTGCCATGGAAAAGTAAAGCCTTGTTGGATGAGGTCATTCCAAATAAAGATTACGACCAACTGTATCAATTGTTACTTATTGTGGGCATCGCTATTTTGGTTCAGGCTGTTACCTCATTTTTGCTTACTAAAATCCTTAGTGTACAAGCACAATATTTAATAAGCGAATTACGTGCCCAAGTGCAAAAAAAAGTGCTTTCCCTTCCCATTGGTTTTTTCGATAATACCAAATCTGGGGAACTGGTATCCCGAATCATGACAGATGTTGAAGGCGTGAGAAACCTAATTGGAACCGGTTTGGTGCAAATGGTAGGAGGTAGTCTAACAGCTGTTATTTCTTTAATACTTTTAATTAATATTAGTTGGTCCATGACCCTTTTTGTGTTAGTGCCTGTGGCCATATTTGGTTACATTGCCTTAAAAGCCTTTGGTTATATCAGGCCTATATTTAGAACACGTAGCGTTATCAATGCACAAGTTACAGGACGATTAACTGAGACTTTGGCAGGAGTTAGGGTTATAAAAGCTTTTAATGCCGAAGCCCAGGAAAACAAAACCTTTGAAGTGGGTGTAGAGAGACTTTTTCAGAATGTGAAGAAAAGTTTGACTGCTACAGCTTTGATGACTAGTTCTTCCACGTTTTTATTGGGAATAGCCTCAACAGGAATTATGGGGATTGGAGGTTATAAAATCATGACAGGCGATTTAACGGTAGGGGATTTTTTATCCTTTACCTTGCTTTTGGGCTTTATGATTGCGCCTATTGTGCAAATGAGCAACATAGGAAGCCAGCTTACAGAAGCCCTTGCCGGTTTGGACAGAACCGAAGAACTGATGAACATGACAGCCGAAGAAGACCTGGAGCATCGCACTGTGATTCTGGACAAAATAAACGGCGATTTGGAATTTCACGAGGTCTCTTTTGAGTATGAAGAAGGTAAAGAGGTCTTGCACAACATTAGTTTTCAGGCACCTTCGGGTTCGGTTGTGGCATTGGTGGGAAGTTCCGGTTCCGGGAAATCCACCATTGCTGGATTGGCAGCCACTTTTTTAAATCCGAAGTCTGGTAAAGTAACCATAGATCAACAGGATTTGTCCAAGGTCAATTTAAGCAGTTACCGTCAACATTTGGGAGTGGTCTTGCAAGACGAGTTTTTATTTGAAGGGACCATTAGGGAAAACATACTTTTTCCAAAACCTGATGCTACAGAAGCCCAATTGCAACATGCTGTTAATGCAGCTTATGTGAACGAGTTTACCGATAGGTTTCAAAACGGATTGGATACCCTTATAGGAGAACGTGGTGTAAAACTCTCTGGAGGACAAAGACAGCGCTTGGCCATTGCCAGGGCCATTTTGGCCGATCCGAAGATTATTATTTTGGATGAAGCCACTTCCAACTTGGATACCGAAAGTGAAGGCTTGATTCAAAAAAGTTTAACAGAACTAACCAAAAACCGTACAACCCTTGTAATTGCCCACAGATTGAGTACCATTAAGAAAGCAGACCAGATTTTGGTTATTGAATCCGGACGTATTGCTGAACGAGGCAACCACGATGAGCTTATTGAAAAACAAGGTCGTTATTACGATCTTTATACCTATCAGGCTAAGATTTAATATGCGTATCTTTGCCCAATAATGAATTACAGATGCCTTTTAAAAAACTTATAGAACCTTTACAGGATGCTTTGAAATTTCAAGGATTTGAAGCGCCTTTACCGTTTCAGAAAAAAACACTTTCAAAAATAAAAAGTGGCAGGAACCTCTTTGGGATTGCACCTAAAGGGGCTGGAAAAACCACAGCCATGGTGCTGGGTGTGGTTCAAAACTTAAATGGGGAAGCGTTTGAAGATGCGCCTCGGGCCATTGTGTTTGCAAAAGATAAGGAGGCTGTCTTGGAAATGTACCGTGAATTTAGAAGGTTTACTTCCAAAACCAATTTACGGGTATATTGTGTGTACGAGGAACATAATATCGATGCACAACGTGACGATATTTACAATGGCATTGATATTTTAATAACCACACCCAAACGGTTTAACAAATTGTTTTTTATGAACAATGTAAACGTAAGAAAACTGCAAATGTTTGTGGTCGATGATGCCGAATTCCTGTTTCGGGGATCGCATTTAGCCGATGTATCCCGTCTTCCAGAAAGCCTCGAACGCTGTCAGTACCTGGTGTTTTCTACAACCTATGACAAACGGTTTAATCGATGGCAGGAACGTTTTATGTTCCATCCCCAAATGGTTAAGGGGTCATAATATCTTTTAATGGGATTTTTTTATCTGTTTAAAGTTGTATCTTTAAATGCAATTTAAAACATTCATACATGATGAGAACCGTAAAAGGCTATGCTGCCCTAAAGCCTGGGGCAACTCTGGAAAGCCACACATATGAACTCCCTGAAATAGCAGCCGATCAAGTAGATATCAAAGTGCATTATTGTGGCATTTGCCATTCCGATTTGAGTATGATACACAACGATTGGGGAACGTCGGAATATCCACTTGTTCCTGGACATGAAATTGTAGGGGAAATTGTTTCGGTTGGCAAGGAAGTAAAAAGTTTAAAAGTAGGCGATAAGGTAGGCTTGGGTTGGTTTTCTGGATCTTGTATGCACTGTCAGCAGTGTATGGATGGAAGTCAGCATTTGTGTCAAACTGCCCAGCAAACCATTGTGGGAAGACATGGAGGATTTGCCGATTATGTTCGTGGACATTGGTCTTGGGCCATCCCTTTACCCAAAGATATAGATATGGCCAAAGCTGGTCCTTTGTTATGTGGTGGTATTACGGTTTTTAACCCCATTATCCTGGCAGATGTAAAACCTACAGATCGTGTGGGTGTTATTGGCATAGGAGGATTGGGGCACATGGCCTTGAAGTTCTTGAAAGCTTGGGGTTGTGAAGTGTTTGCTTTTACATCCCATCCAGAAAAAAAAGAACAGATTTTAAACATGGGAGCTACCAAAGTGATAGATTCCACCAATCCCGACGAGTTAAAGGACATTCAAGGACGTTTAAACTTTATATTAAACACCACCAATGTCACTTTGGATTGGAATTCCTTTTTAAAAACCTTGGCACCCAAAGGACGCCTCCATAATGTTGGTGCTGTCCTGGAACCACTGGCCATACCGGCGTTTTCCCTGATAGGGGGAGAGAAATCGGTTGCTGGAAGTCCCTTGGGAAGCATTGCTTTAACAAGAACCATGTTGGATTTTTGTGTTAGACACGATATTTACCCAACTGTGGAGGAGTTTAACATGGATGAGGTAAACAAGGCCATCAAACACTTGGAAGATGGCAAGGCACGTTATAGAATTGTATTAAAAGCTTAAACCTAACACATGTCGCCATTAATTTCAGCAGAGGATAAATTAAGAGAACGTATTAAGGAACTTACCTGTTTGTACAATGTAAGTTCTTATATAGCCAATTCTGATCTTGATAACTTGGAGCCAACTTGGCAAGCCATAGTTTACAGTCTTCAAGAAGCTATAAGATATCCTGAAGAAGCTTCGGTGGAACTACGAATTGAAGATAAATTAATTTCTGCAGGGGATTATCCAGAAGATAAAGTAATTATCCTCTCCGCAATTAAGGTCTTTAACAAACCCATAGGCTCCATTCAAGTTGGTTATTCAAAGTTAAAATACAACGAAAACAGTTTTTTAAATGAAGAGATTCAGCTGTTAAATAATATTGCTTTGGAAATTGGCAACCTGTTTGAGCGTAAACAAATCATTGAAAGTGAAGCCTTGGCAAAAAGGCAAATAGAACGTGCCGATAGATTGGGGATTTTAGGTGAAATTACAGCTGGAATTGCCCATGAACTGAATACACCTTTGGCAAACATTTTAGGCTACACCGAATTGCTGAAAGACCAATTTAAGGACAACCCATCCGTATTGAACGATTTGGATAAAATAATTCATAGTGCCATTTTTTCCAGGGAAGTGGTTAAAAAACTCATGTTTTTTTCCTGCGATATGCCCCAACAAATGGAATTGAGAAACATGGTGCCTATTATTAAAGATGCCATAGGACTCTTAAACCCTAATTTCAAAAAAAAAGAACTGCATTGTCACCTGGACATCTCAAAAGACAAGATTATGTTGCGGGTGGATGCCATTCAGTTAACGCAAGTAATATTCAATTTGGTTATTAACGCCATTTACTTTTCGCCCAAGCAAGGAAAGATTACAGTTATGGTAAAGGATACTGAAAGCCAAGTGATTTTAAAGATTTCAGATGAAGGTCCAGGCATTCAAAAAAAGGATTTCGATCATGTGTTCAACCCCTTTTTCACCACAAAACCAGTAGGCGAAGGGTCTGGCCTAGGTTTGAGTGTGGTACATGGTATTGTAAAAAGTCATAAAGGCTCCATAAAATTCGAGCCCAATCAACCAAAAGGAACTATTTTTACCATCACATTACCAAAAAATTAATCTATGGGTTTGAATAAAGAAAATATCTTATTGGTGGACGATGATGTGCATATCCTGGAATTGTTGCAGCGTCACTTACAAGCTTTAAATTACCATACTTATAAAGCCATTTCTGTAAAGGAAGCGATAGAAATATTAAAGGACAAATCCATTGATTTATTGATTACAGACCTTAAAATGCCAGGAGTGGATGGCTTGGAACTGGTAAAATATGTGTCTGAACACTATCCAGACATTCCCAAATTGGTGGTAACGGGTTACCCTTCGATAGATGGAGCTTTGGAAGCCATGAAATCTGGCGTTATGGATTATTTAACCAAACCATTTACTAAAGAGGAACTTAAAAAAGCTGTAGAAAAATCACTTGCATTAAAGCCCAAAAAACAAAAACAAACCCAAAAAGAAACCACCTCTGTGGCTTATGGCGAATTGATAGGCAATTCTGAAGCCATTAACAAGGTTACAGAAGTTATAGAACGTGTTAAAAACAACAAAGCAACCGTTTTTATATCTGGCGAAAGTGGTACAGGTAAAGAGCTTGTAGCGCGATCCATACATTATATGGGACAGTTTGCCAGAGCCCCTTTTATTGCTGTAAACTGTGGTTCCATCCCGGAAAACCTCTTGGAGGCCGAATTGTTTGGTTACACCAAAGGGGCTTTTACTGGAGCCAACGAAAATAGAAATGGTTTTTTTCAAGCTGCAAACAAAGGAACCCTGTTTTTGGATGAAATTGGCAATGCTTCCATGGCAACTCAATTAAGGTTGCTTCGGGTACTTCAAGAAAAGGAAGTGACAAGGGTTGGATCACAAAAAACCGAAAAAGTGGACGTAAGAGTGATTGCGGCAACAAATATTGACTTAAAGGAACTGATAGAGAAAGGAAAGTTTAGGGAAGATTTGTATTATAGGTTAACCGTTGTGCAAATAACCGTGCCACCACTTCGCGAACGTACTGAGGACATCAAGTTGCTAACCGAAAAGTTTCTGCTTAAATATGGAGTGGAATACAAAGACCGTTTGATTAGCATAACCCCAGAGGCACTAAGCGTATTGGAGCGTTATTCTTGGCCTGGAAATATTAGGGAGTTGGAAAATGTGTTGCAACAGGCTGTTATCATGTGCGATAAACAGGTAGAAATAAAAGACCTTCCTGAACATTTAAAATATCAAATCAATTTTTCGGAAAACGAAACACAGCTTCCTTTAAGGGAAGTGGAAAAACAACATATCCTAAAAGTATTGGCTGCAACAAACAATAATAAAACACAAGCAGCAAAAATTCTTCAAATAGATAGAAAGACCCTTAGTGAAAAAATCAAATAACATCAGGTTTTTTATCTGTGTAATTATTCCCCAAGTGGGTAAATATTACCCAACACCTTCATGTGACCTTATTTTATTTATTCTTATTAATGTGTTGATTATAAGTAAGTTATAAATTAATTTGTTTAAAATTAGTAAAGTTGGCACAAGTGTTGTCTATAGTGGCATGAATTAAAAACTAATTTATGAATACTATGGATAGAAGTTTGTGTAGGACGTGCAGGCATGTAGAATCCTGTAGTTTAACATCAAACAAAAGCTTTATTTGGTCTTGTAGCGAATATGAATTGGCTGAAGACACGAAAACAAACATCAAACCCCAAACATTAACACAAGAGTTTCTTGCAGCCACAGAAAAAAGAGCTGTAGAACTTATTTAATTTTAATACAATGACATTGACAAAGGAGTTAAAACAAAAACAACAACCAAAGCAAGGCATGTTAGAGAATGTTATGAAACAGTTTAATGCTGCTGCTGAGTTGGTTGACCTAAACCCAAATATTAAAAAAATACTTGAGGTTACAAACAATGAATTGATCATTCATTTCCCAGTAAGGATGGATAATGGCGATGTGGAAGTTTTTAAAGGCTATCGTGTACAGCACAATAACGCTTTAGGACCATACAAAGGTGGATTGAGATACCATCCAACCATTGACATAGATTCTGTAAAAGCTTTGGCTATGTGGATGACCTGGAAAACATCTTTGGCAGGATTGCCTTATGGTGGAGCCAAAGGAGGGATTCAAATAGATCCTAAAAAATATTCCAATGCAGAGTTAGAGCGTATTACAAGACGTTTTACCTATGCTTTGGGTGAAAACATTGGACCGGAACACGATATTCCAGCTCCAGATGTTAATACCAATGCGCAAACCATGGCTTGGATTGCAGATACTTACATGTCTACAAAAGGACCATCGGAACGTTCTAAAAACCAACACGTGGTAACCGGTAAACCTATAGGTTCTGGAGGACTGGAAGGAAGAGACAGAGCCACTGGTTTTGGTGTGTTCTTAACCATCAAAAATTGGGCAGAGCATAAAAAAATAGATTTAAAAGGAAAAACGTTTATCGTTCAAGGTTTTGGAAATGTTGGGTATTGGGCTGCACACTTCCTTGAAAAAGAAGGCGCTAAAATGGTTGGAGTGCAAGATGCTTTTGGAACCATTGCAAACCCTGAAGGCATTTCAGTAGAGGAATTAATGGATTTTTCAAAAAGCAACAACGGAAACTTTGTAGGATATCCTAAATCTACATCGGTAGCCAAAGAAGATTTCTTTGCCTTGGATTGTGACATTTGTATTCCAGCTGCGCTTGGAAACCAAATTACCGAAGAAAATGCGCATCAAATTAAAGCCTTTTTAGTAGCAGAAGGAGCCAATGGCCCAACAACTGTAGAGGCAGAGCAAATACTGTTAAGTAGAGGAATAGAAGTCATCCCGGACATTCTGTGTAATTCTGGAGGTGTTATTGGAAGTTATTTTGAATGGCTTCAAAACCGAAATGGTGAGTTATGGGAACTTGATGAGATTTTGGCCAAGCTGACTAAAAAAATGGCAGAAGTTTTCAAGAGAGTTTTAAAAACATCGGAAGAGAAAAGTTTGGATATGCGTTCAGCAGCTTATGTGATAGCCATAGAGCGAATTGAAAAAGCATACATACAAAGAGGTATTTTCCCTTAAAAATTAATTGATATTATGAAATACGGTAGTTTAATATTGGAAAAAAAGGAGTTTGTGACACTTAAAAGACTTCTTAATCTGTCTGGAAATTATAAAGATGCTTCCAGAAAAAATTCTGTTTTAAGATTGCAAAATGAATTGGAATCGGCCATTGTGTCAAATGAAGATGAGATGCCTGACGATGTTATTAGATTTAACTCTGAAGTAACCATCGTCTCAAGCGACGGATGGGAGAACTCCTTTCAATTGGTGTCTCCAACAGAAAGTAATTTTTCACATAAAAAACTATCGGTTTTAACACCTATGGGATTGGCCGTTATGGGTTATGCTAAAGGAGATGTGATAGACTGGGAATTCCCTGGAGGTGCAAAGTCTTTAAAAGTGACAGAAGTAAAGCAAATAAAAACAAAAAGTAATCAAATTCAATTATAATGAATTCAAATACATTTTTTGCCCATGATACAGATGAGCAAATAATTCAAGCAAAACGTTTACAGGATCTACAAACTTGGATATCGCATTTAAGTTATGTTACCAACGAATGTGATTGGCTGGCAAAAATAGCCTCCAACAAAATCCACGATCGGGTTTTAAGAGATGAGCTGTTGGAAAAAATTGAAGTCAATTCAGCGTTGTTGAACGAATTTTATAACTATAAAAGCTCTATACAAAGTTTTCAGGAATGCGACGATTTGGATTGCGATTTGTTTTATATCAATCAGCACGATGCTTATCATAACAAGTACGTGAAGCATATTGATGCTTACAGACAAGTAAAAAATAAAGTATACTTAAAGATTTTAGATTAAATACAATAGTTTGTTAGTTTGTTAGTTTGTATTTAACTTAGCCACGGGAACTTCGGTTCCTGTGGCTTTTCTAATTTAACCATTTACTTGTTTTTTATTAAAGTTTAGGTAATAGAAAATCCATTAATAAACATTGAATTTGCAAAAAAAACCATGGAATTATTTTTATTGAGTTTTGGGGCTTTATTTTCCATTATGAATCCTTTGGGAACAGTCCCTGTTTTTGTTGGATTAACCGAAGATAACACCAAAAAAGAACGAGCTGTCATAGCCTTTTGGACAGCTATAGACGTATTGGCTATTTTATTGTTGTCCTTTTTTGCCGGTAAATTTATCCTTTCGTTTTTTGGCATAAGTTTAAACGCTTTAAAAATTGCTGGAGGGCTTATCATAGCCTCTTCCGGTTTTGCCTTGCTTACAGGAAAGTTTCGGGAGCATAAAGGGATGAAACGTGACCGAATTCAAGAAGATATCCACAACAGGGAATCTATTTCCCTAACACCTTTGGCCATCCCTATGTTGGCTGGACCTGGAACCATTTCTTTATTGATCGCTTATAATCAGGAATACCAATTAACCAATGAGATTTTAATATTGGTTGGTTCCATGATTTTAGTGTCCTTATCCATTTATTTTATTTTAAAAGGGGCTCACTTAATCGTTAAGTTTTTGGGTGCATCTGGAATAAATGGTCTGTCCAGGATTATTGGCTTTATTGTTATTGCCATAGGTGTGGAATATATCATGTCCTCGGTAGTGGCCGTATTAAAAGGGTTGATCTAGCACTTCCTTTAGTTTGCTATACAAAAAAACCTTTTGGAACTTTTTATTGGTTCCAGAAGGTTTTTTTAATGCTAGGTTGTTGTTAATTATTTTCTGCTGTAGTTTATTTCCATGTTTTTAATTTCTTTTCCATCCTGAATCAGATACATCACAAAGTTATGACTGTCATCAGAAGTTTTGGTTAAGACTTCACGAACCTGTAAGTTCTTTCCGGTAATAGGGTCTAACATGTTGCCTTCCAAGGTTAAAGTGTTGGTTTCAGGATTGTAATTGCCTTCCATAAACATGATGCTGCTACCAAAATTATCAATCCAAGTGGCTAAAAATTTCTTTTGTGCTTTGTCGTAACCCGTAATGCTTTCTCCTGTAAACGGCATGCCCATCATGTTGCCGGTATGTGAGGATCTTTGGTACAAGCCACCCATAATCATTTCATTGACAGTAGAACCTTTGGATTCGGTTGGTGGTTGCAATGGATCCATCCACATGCGTATGTTGGCATTCCATTCACCATCCATGGATGCTAACCATTGATGTTCTATACCTGGCGTCATATTTTCCTGCCAAGCTTTCATTTCTTCTGGTGTTTGAGCCATTATACTTAAGCCAAACACTAAAAGGACTGTGGTAAATACTAAGTTTTTCATATGTAAATAGTTGTTAGTGATGTTTTTAAAGATACGAATTTATATGATTAGCCTAACATCCCCCAATTCTTGAATTTTATAAGGAAAATTCTCC
Source organism: Xanthomarina gelatinilytica (assembly GCF_000348685.1). Lineage (GTDB taxonomy): Bacteria > Bacteroidota > Bacteroidia > Flavobacteriales > Flavobacteriaceae > Xanthomarina > Xanthomarina gelatinilytica. The sequence continues at coordinate 17,018 of NZ_ANLA01000024.1, forward strand.
CCAGGAGACCCTATAAACATAAAATGCACTGGAATTTGATATTTTTTGGACAACTCTTTGATTTTTTCTGGTCCAAAATGTCCGTGTTCTTCTATAAATTCTATGTGAACATTCGGATAAGCACGATCCAAGACATCTATGTCACTTTTTAAATTGACAGGAACAAAAAAGTCTGGCTTTAAAACTGTGATAATCTTCAATCGTTTGGTGTGTTCATTTTTTATAATGTATTGAATGGCTTTGTTAATAGTGGAAACATCATCATGATTGGTAAAAAAAATAAATTCTTGACTATGAATGTGCCTTATTTGTTTTTGAATGATGTTATCTATGTTTTTAAAAACAGGAGAGTTTGAAGGGATTATATATTCCATCAATTTTAAAACAGTTGTTAAAATCTGAATTCTATATAACATAAAGCCTACAATAAATAATGTAGGTATAAGATACTTAATAAAGATGCCTAAATAGGGAGGATTTAAAACCATATTGCCTATTAGGGCCAAGGTTACGCCCAATATGGCAACAAACAAAGCCAGGTTGTTGGCACGTTCAGGTCTTGGCAGGTTTTTTCTGTTTATTTTAAGTAACATGTTGCCAATGGCAAATAAAATCATGACACTTAAGAAAGCTATGGTATAAACACCAGCTAAGGCTTTTAGGTTTCCTTGTGTGAAAAGTAAAATGGTTACACATAAAAAGAAGAAACTGATAAAAATAATATAAGAGCTGCCTTTGGCGTTCTTTTTTAAAAGGAATTTAGGTAAAATTCTGTCCAAGGTCATGCGTTCCACCAAACCTCCAACCCCAACAAAAGATGTGAGTACTGCGCCACTTAATACAAAAACAGCATCTATGGATACCAAATAAAAAAGCCAATTGCCACCTGAAGTTTGCCCCATAAAGGACAGTAAAGTTTCATTTTCATTATAAATCGTGGATAGAGGTAGTATTGCCAAGGCCAAAAATGCAATCAAAGGATTAAAAATGGTAACAATAATCCACATATTCCTAAGGGTTTTTGGAAACACCCCTTCTTGTTGTTCTTCCACGTAATTGGCTGAACTTTCAAAACCACTAATGCCCAACATGGCAGCAGCAAAACCAAAAAACAAAGCCGTTGTGATACTGCCTTCTATAGGTTTCTTGAAATTGGTAATGAGATTATCAAATCCGTTTTGAAATAAATAAACCGTACAAAACAGGCATAACAAGGTTAAGGAACTAAGATGAAAAATAAAAATACCAGTGGCTACTTTAGAAGATTCCCCAATACCCAAAATTACGATAAGCATAAATACGGACAACAAACCTATGGTTGTGTAAATAATGGGTATGCCATGCCATAAACTATGTGCATATTTTACTGATTCACTGGCAGAAATGACAGCAGTTGCCATATAAGATAAAACCGTTAAGGTTGCTGCAAAAGAAGCTGTTGACTTTTTTGTGGTATTTAACAAGGCATTGTATGCACCTCCATTTAAAGGAAGTGCCCCAACCACTTCGCCATAAATTTTTCGAAATAAAAAAAGGATCAAAGCTACCATCAATAGCGAAATCCAAGCATATTGCCCAGCATATACAATAGCCAAACCAGAAACATATAAGCACGAAGAACTTATGTCGTTACCACAAATTGCTGTGGCTGCCAACTGGTTTAAGCGCTTTTTCATCTTTAAAGTTATTAAAATGAATACTTAAAGATAGAAATTTAAAGGCTTACTCTTAAAAGTTATAGGTTAAATATTACAACGGAATATTACCGTGTTTGCGTTTTGGTCTCAAGACTTCTTTCTTTTCCAACATGGAAAATGCCTTAATTAATTTGCGTCTGGTGTCCTTTGGTAAAATCACCTCGTCTATAAAACCACGTTCTGCTGCACTGTAAGGGTTGGCAAATAACTCGGCATATTCGGCTTCTTTTTCTTTCCACTTGGCTTCTTTGTCTTCTGCTGCACTTATTTCCTTTTTAAAAATAATTTCAGCAGCACCTTTGGCTCCCATTACGGCAATTTCGGCACTTGGCCAAGCAAAATTCATGTCGGCTCCTATGTGTTTTGAATTCATAACATCGTAGGCACCTCCATAGGCTTTTCTGGTAATAACCGTTACTCTAGGAACGGTCGCTTCGCTTAAGGCATATAATAATTTGGCACCATGAACAATAATACCATTCCATTCTTGGTCTGTTCCTGGTAAAAATCCAGGAACATCTTCCAAGACCAGTAGAGGTATGTTGAAAGCATCGCAAAACCTTACAAATCTTGCTGCTTTTTTAGAACTGTTTACATCCAGGACACCTGCTAAAAACATGGGTTGGTTGGCTACGATACCTACACTTCTGCCTCCTAATCGCGCAAACCCAACAATGATGTTTTCGGCATAGTTTTTATGGATTTCAAAAAACGAATCCTCGTCAATAATCCCAGAAATCACCTGATGCATGTCGTAAGGTTTGTTGGCATTATCAGGAATAATATCCGAAAGACTCTCCCTAACTTCATCTGTCAATTCAAAAGGCAATAGAGGAGTGGTTTCTGTGTTGTTTTGAGGAATATAACTCATTAATTTTTTTAGATCTTCCAAACACTCCACATCGTTTGACGAGGTTATATGTGCGACTCCTGATTTGGTAGAATGTGTGCTGGCACCTCCAAGCTCTTCGGAAGTCACTTCTTCATTGGTAACGGTTTTAACCACGTTAGGTCCTGTTACAAACATGTAACTGGTATCTTCAACCATCATGGTAAAATCGGTCATGGCAGGAGAGTAAACGGCACCTCCTGCACAAGGTCCCATAATGGCCGAAATTTGAGGGATTACACCTGAGGCTTGCACATTTCTAAAAAAGATATCGGCATAACCACCAAGCGAGCGAACCCCTTCTTGGATCCTAGCACCTCCAGAATCGTTCAAACCAATAATGGGAGCGCCAACTTTTACGGCCAAATCCATGATTTTACAAATTTTTTCGGCATGTGTTTCAGACAAAGAACCTCCAAAAACGGTAAAATCCTGGGCAAAGACATAGACCAATCTGCCGTTTATGGTTCCATAACCTGTAACCACACCATCTCCATAAAATTTTTGGTTTTCCATCCCAAAATCTTTGGTTCTATGGGTTACTAAAGCACCAATTTCTTCAAAAGAACCATCGTCCAAAAGGTAATCCACGCGTTCTCTTGCCGTTAATTTTTTGCTTTTATGTTGCTTATCTATTCGGGCTTGTCCACCACCTAAATAAGCTTGGGTTAGTTTTTCGTTAAGGTTTTTTATTTTTGAATCCATTTTTCTTGTCTTTTCTCGCAAACCAGCCTGCCAATGGGCAAGGACATAAAGGTGCAATGCTGTTTATGATATTTTATGTATTGACTGATTACTGCAATTGTAAATTATTTTAATGGTAATCGCAGTACCTTTTTATCTTCCAAATATTGTTTTACTGCCAAGATTGCTGCAATTTCAGCTTCTTCCTGTTGCTTGTTTAATAAGGCTTCTGGAGCATAGTATTTTTTCACAAAATGCGTGTCGAAATTTCCAGACCTAAAAGCTTCATGTTCACAAACAAAGGTTCCAAAAGGCAAGGTGGTTTGAATACCTTCAATATGATAGTTTTCTATGGCATGAATCATTAGCTGAATAGCTTCTTCCCTGGTTTCTCCATAAGTGATAAGTTTAGACAGCATTGGGTCGTAATAAATTGGAACGTCCATGCCTTCTTCAAATCCATTGTCAACCCGAATGTTTTTACCTTCAGGCAGTTTATACACTTCCAGGTTTCCTACGCTTGGTAGAAAATCGTTTAGTGGATCTTCGGCATATACACGTAATTCAACGGCGTGCCCTTGAATTTTTAAATCGCTTTGTTTAATGGGAAGTACCTCACCACGAGCCACACGAATTTGAAGTTCCACCAAGTCGGTTCCAGTAATAAGTTCGGTTACTGGATGTTCAACCTGTAAGCGTGTGTTCATTTCCAAGAAATAAAAATTGTGTTTATCGTCCAATAAAAACTCCACAGTTCCAGCTCCAAGGTACTCACAGGATTTGGCTACTTTTATGGCAGCTTGCCCCATTTGTTCGCGTAATTCAGGCGTAAGTACTGAAGAAGGAGCTTCTTCCACCACTTTTTGATGTCGTCTTTGAATGCTACATTCCCTTTCAAATAAATGAATGATGTTGCCATGCGCATCTGCCATCACCTGAATTTCAATATGTCTTGGTGAGCTTACATATTTTTCAATAAAAACAGAACCATCACCAAAAGCATTGACAGCTTCGCTAATGGCTCGTTCCATTTGAGCTTCAAAATCGGTTTCTTTCTCTACTATACGCATGCCTTTTCCGCCACCACCTGCAGAGGCTTTAATTAGTATGGGGAAACCTATGTCTGTTGCAATGTTTTTAGCAGCTGCAATGTCTGTTATGGCTTCTTCGGTTCCTGGAACCATTGGGATGTTATAGGCTTTAACAGCTTCTTTGGCTGCCAATTTGGAACCCATAATTTTTATGGCTTTGGATTTTGGTCCAATAAAGGTGATGTTGTTGTTTTCGCATAATTCGGCAAAATGTGCATTTTCACTTAAAAAACCATAGCCAGGATGTATGGCATCTACTTGGAGGTTTTTTGCTACTTCAATAATCTTGTCGGCCAATAAATACGACTGGTTGGAAGGGGCTTCACCAATTAAAACAGCTTCATCTGCATATTTTACATGAGGTGCATGCCTATCTGCCGTAGAATATACAGCTACCGTTTTTATGCCCATTTTTTTTGCTGTGCGCATCACGCGTAAGGCTATTTCCCCTCTGTTTGCTATTAGTATTTTTTTCATTGAAAACATATATTTTTTACTCCCACTATTAAGGAAATTTGTGTTTATTTCATTTACTGTCAAGATCTTTGTCGCCGAAAAGTCGCGACTTGTTTTACCCTATAATGTTAAAAAAAACTAAACAGGATGGGTTCTATACTTTTTACTCAAACTCTATTAATAATTGGTTTTTGTCCACAGTGTCATTTTTAGAAACACTAATGGATTTTATTATCCCATCCCTAGGAGAAGTCAATACATTTTCCATTTTCATGGCTTCTAAGATCAATAGTGCATCATCTTCTTTTACTTCCTGACCTTCTTTTACGTGTATATCTAAAATCAATCCTGGCATTGGAGCTTTTATTTCATTCACTTTTTTTGAAGCGCCAACTTCAAAGCCCATGTCCTTGATAAGAATGTCTAAATTATTGGAAATATGTATGTTATAGGTGTTTCCGTTAACTTTTACTTTATATGATTTTGAATTGACATTGGAAGTTTCAATTTCGCACTTATAAGACTTGTGACCTTGTAGGACATGAAATTGTGAGGCTGACATTTTTATGGCATCCAAACAGGAAACCTGTTCAGGACTAACATCAAAATCGAAACTATTATTAACGTTTACCTTGTAAATTTGATTCATGTTTTTTTGTTTTGAGGGTGTAAATATAAGGATTAATCAGTCGAAACTAAATAATTAAATAGGTGCTGCTTTTTAGTAAAATAGATCTTGTTGCTTTGGTTTAAACATGAAAGCGTGATTTTTTTTGATGCGCTTTTATGGCTCTTGCCGAAAGAAACAACCCAAGGAATAATGAGGCGAGAGCTCCTAACCATATGCCCGGAATAAAATCTATGAACAAAAAGAAATCGTAGGCACCATGGAATAAAACGGCCAGGAACAGCCCTAATAAATTATATTTGGATGGATACTTGGCAAATTTGGCTTTTCCCATAAAATATCCCATCAAGACAGCAAAAGTGGCATGCGCTGGAACAGCAGTAAAAGCGCGTAACAAAGCTACTTGATATCCTCCTTCCATGACATACATGATGTTTTCGGTAGCAGCAAAACCCATAGATACCATGACGGCATAAATAATGCCATCGTAAGGTTCGTTAAACTCTTTGTTGGGTTGTGCAAAATACCTAACAATAATGTATTTGCTAAACTCTTCTATAATGGCAACAACAAAAAAAGCTTTAAAAAACTGTTGAATAATACTATAATCGTCATCCAAAGTTATAATGGCATCAGACCCATAGTACAAAACGGTAGCTATTAAAATGCTTATAATGGCACCCAATAAAAAATTATAGAGCAAGAGTCTTCGAGGTTCTTTTTCATACTCATCTTTACAGTATATGTAGAGTATAATGGCAAGAACAGGGGCAATGGCTGCAATAAGTAGATTCATGCAATGAAAATAGTGAAATTATAAATGTTGTAAAATATGTTTTAAAACAATTTGATAATAAGTTTTATTGGATGGTATAAAATGCTGATGGTCCTCTGTAAACTTCAAGAACATTTCAAATTCCTGTATGGTTATCAATTTTAATCGTTCTACCTCGTGTTTTTGAGGTGTTAATTTTTTAAGGGGCACTTTCAATTCCACAAGAAAGGTATGATGAAACTCATTATCAACCATCCCATTGTCATAGTTTTGAAAGCAAGGGAATACGCCAATTTTGTGTAATTCGGATTTGGAAATGCTTAATCCAATTTCTTCTTGGGTCTCCCTTATGGCTGCTTGTTCTATGGTTTCTCCAGCATCTACATGGCCTGCAACAGACACATCCCAAAGCAAGGGATAAATGGTTTTTGAGGCTGCACGTTGTGCCAATAGTATTTGTCCCTTTTGGGTGTAAAACCAAACATGTGCTGTATTGTGATAATACCCTTTGTTGTGAATTAGAGATTTAAGGGCAGTTTTACCAGTAGGTTTGCCGTCTTTAGTTATAATGTCTATTAATTCGTCCATAAAAAAAAAACTGTCATTGAGAGTTTTGTAAAACGTGGTTATCTATTAATTAAAATAAAAAACAGATTGCCATGTCATCCCGAAGTGTCGGGATTCCTCACAATGACAGATTATTAGTTATTTGAAGTACGAAAATGTTTCGCCATCTTCTATTTTTAAAAGCGTTTCGTAAATCAGTTTGATAACGTTTTCCACATCCTCTCTATGTACCATTTCTACAGTGGTATGCATGTAACGAAGTGGTAAAGAAATCAATGCTGAAGCTACACCACCATTGCTATAAGCAAAGGCATCTGTATCTGTTCCTGTAGCTCTGGAAAGTGCAGAACGTTGAAACGGTATTTTCTTTTCTTCAGCTGTGTCTGTTATTAAATCCCTAAGCTTTTGTTGCACTGCTGGTGCATAAGCCACTACAGGTCCTAGGCCAAGTTCCAAATGCCCTTCTTTTTTCTTATCGATCATTGGAGTCGTGGTGTCGTGAGTTACGTCTGTAACAATGGCCACGTTGGGTTTAATGGTTTGGGTAATCATTTCAGCACCTCTTAAACCTATTTCTTCCTGTACCGAATTGGTAACATATAGTCCAAAAGGCAGTTTCTTTTTGTTCTCGTGTAACAATCGTGCCACTTCGGCAATCATAAAACCTCCCATTCTGTTATCCAAGGCCCTACAAACAAACTTATCCTTGTTAAGGATGTGAAATTCATCTGGATAAGTAATCACGCAACCCACATGGATGCCCATTTTTTCAACTTCAGCTTTATCCTTGGCACCAACATCTATAGTAATGTTTTCTGGTTTCGGACTCTCTTCCTTGCTTTTATCCCTGGTATGGATGGCTGGCCAACCAAAAACCCCTTTTACAATACCTTTTTTGGTGTGTATGTTAACTATTTTACTTGGAGCAATCTGGTGGTCAGATCCACCATTCCTAATCACATAAATTAATCCATTGTCGGTAATGTAGTTTACATACCAGGAAATTTCATCGGCATGTCCTTCAATCACTACCTTAAATTTTGCTTTAGGGTTTATTACACCAACAGCACTCCCATAGGTATCTGTTATAAATTCATCCACATAAGGTTCCAGGTACTTCATCCAGATTTTCTGTCCTTCCCATTCGTAACCCGTTGGGGCTGCATTATTTAAATATTTCTCTAAAAAATCAATCGATTTTTTGTTTAATATGCTCTTTTTTGCCATGTTAAATTATTTTGCACTAAAATAATAATATTAATACTATTTTAAGGTTAATGCTTTGGTAAATTATTAATTTTACCATGGAATTTGGAACGATTTTAGATTCATTATTTCTTGAAATCACCCAATACATCTGTGAGAAAATTAAATATGAAAAAACTGGTTTACATACTTTTATGCTTCCCCTTTTTTGCCCAAAGTCAAATAGATTCCCTTGGTACAGAAGATATTGATGTGGAGTATATTTTTTTTGAAGGTGATACCATTCCACACACGGCCATCAATTTAAACGAAGTCTTGCTGCTCCATAAATTGAAATTTGACAGCAACGAAGACCGTAAACGCTATTTGATTTTAAGACGAAAAACCATTAAAGTCTATCCGTATGCCAAATTGGCTGCCGAACGCTTGGAAACTTTAAACGAGCGAATGGCTTCCATCAAGAAAAAAAGCGATCAAAAAAAATATGCTAAAATCATTCAAAGTTATATAGAAGATGAATTTGCCGAAGAGCTCAAGCAGTTAACCAGGACCGAAGGTCAAATCTTGGTTAAGCTTATTTACAGGCAAACGGGAGAAACCACTTTCGATTTGATTAAAAGGTTGCGAAGTGGTTGGCGTGCTTTTTGGTTTAACAGTACAGCCAATTTGTTTAATATTTCCCTGAAAGAGATTTACGATCCGGAACACGTAAAAGAAGACTATCTAATTGAAGACGTCTTACAGCGTAACTTCCAGAGTGGTAAGTTGGAACGACAGGATGCTGCCATTAAATTTGATTTTTTGGAGCTAACCGAAAAATGGCTTAATTAAATGCGTGTACAAACCCTTTTTGAAGAACGATTAAATGCCTTAACACATGCAGTAGGTGCCTTAATGGGCATTGTGGCTTTAGTGTTGTTGGTTGTTTATAACTCAAACAAAACCAGCTGGAGCCTGTTTAGCGTTATAGTTTACGGTTTAAGCATTATTATTCTCTTCAGTTCCTCAACCCTTTACCATGCCGTTCAAGCCGAAAAGCAAAAACATTATTTCAGGATTATAGATCATATTAGCATTTACCTTTTAATAGCTGGAACTTACACACCTGTTGCGCTTATTGCATTGGAACAGAGTAAAGGATGGCCCATTTTTTGGGTGGTTTGGGGGATTGCCCTTTTAGGTTTGGTTTTAAAACTGTTTTTTACAGGTAGGTTTGAAGTCTTTTCGGTTATCTTGTATTTAATCATGGGCTGGTTAATAGTGGTCGATTTTTCAAATCTCGCCCAATTTATTGGCACCAATGGAACCTTGTTGCTCTTTGCAGGAGGCCTGTTCTACACTTTAGGCATTGTGTTTTACGCCATTCATAAAATTCCTTTTAACCATGTTATTTGGCACCTGTTTGTTTTGGGTGGTGCCATTTGCCATTTTTTGTTGGTGTTTTTTTATGTGATTTAAGTTTTTAAATCCAATCAATTGACTTTGTATTCTTTTAAAGAGTTATACTTTTTTATAATGTATAATATGTTTTTTTCAGTTCCTTGCATGGAATCGAATTCTTCTAAAAGCTCAGGATCGTCCTTAAGGTATGCTCTTAGTTGTGCATGTGCTTTTTTTCTGGCAAAAGGCATACCCATATCAATAAACTCTAACTCAGAACCTTTTTTAGAGACGTAAAATAGAGGTGTGCTTAGCATTTCAAAAACTTCAATCTCTCCTTCAACAATTCGTTTTAGATACCATGTGTCATATATGGTTACTATGTAACTATCGCCATCTGCACCATTAAACAACTTTAAACTTTTTACCTCGCTAATTTCAATTTTGGTTTTTTTGCCTGTGGCATCCTCTATCTTAAAACCAATATTTTCTTTATCAAACAAATTGAAGCTTCTTTTTATACTTCCGTAAATGGTATCTTTGTTTTTAGTAACCATATATTCACGTTCTTGAGCCAAATGAATATGGGTAATAAATAAGCAAAGTGTTAAAGTAAAAAACTTCATGTGCAATTAGTTAAGTGTGTTTTTGGGTTTTAAACATGTATTGGTTGGTTAGCCTTTGATAATATCTTTGTATTCTTCAAAAAAGGCTTCAAACTTACTCATGGTTTCATAAAAAAACTCCATGACCAAGCGCCAGGATTTTTTGTTATGTATGGAAACCGAAGCATCCAAGAGAACATACACCCTTGAAATTTCTTTTCCGTTTTCCAAAACATATGCTTCTTCAAAAACAGCTTCTGGTAAATATTCTTCTAATAGAATAGATTTTAAAGCCATAAGTTTCCCCCAATGATTAATGCGTTCTTCCAGGTCGTCCTCCAGATCCAAGGCCACCAAAGCCTTTTTAGTGTCAAAATGAAATTTAAAACTCAAGCCCTTTGTTTTGGTGTCGTACAATAACCATTTTCTTGGAAACGACTTCCCAAAACTGGTCCAAAATTCTTGCTTTAATAATTTAGATTCTTCTTTGCTAAACATAAACTTAAATTAAATAGGCAATGGCCACACCAAAAATGATAGCCAATAATTTAGACATATTAAACTTATGTCCTTCGCTGCTTTCAAATAAAATAACCGTGCAAATATGGAAAAAGATACCTATAACAATGGCATTAATGATATATATGTGTTGTTCGGCCAAGCTTGTGTTGTTGGATATAAATGTTCCAAGAGGCGTCATGGCAGCAAAAAATATTAAAAAACCAGCAATTTGCATTTTGCTGTAGTTGGATTGTACCAAAAAACTGGTTATTAAGGTTGCAATGGGAATTTTATGTATTAAAACCCCATAAACCATATCGTTGTGTTGGTGAATGGGAAATCCTTCTAAAAAACTATGGATACACAAACTAATAAACAACAACCAAGGAAATTGGGTATTGTCTTTATGTATATGAATGTGTCCGTGTTCGGCTCCTTTAGAGAAAAACTCCAAAATAATTTGAAGCAAAATACCAAACATAATATACAAACCGGTTAATTTGGCATCCAAGTGGTGGTACACTTCCGGCAACAAATCAAACAAAGTTAAGGCCAATAAAAAAGCACCGCTAAAAGAGAGTAGGAGCTTGGTAAACAAACTGCGTTTTTGTTTTAAAACCAAAACAATCAATGCGCCAATTAGTACAGCAAGTACAGGTAAAAGGTATTTATTCATAAGCAACCAATAACTCAGGGAAAACTGAGAAAAGTTTAATGCCGATTATCGACTTATTTAAAAATCATGATCAAACGTTCAGAACTATTTTTATCAAACTTACGCAATTTATAGTCTCCAAAGACATCCAGCAAATGTACGTTTGCTTTTTCAAAAAGGGTTTCAAAATCCTTTAAGGTAAAGGCTTTTACACGTTCTTGAAAGGCAAAGTGTTGTCCTTTGTCTTCAAAAAAAATATCTTTGAACAAATAACCGTCTTTTACATAACGTTTTAAGCGGAACCTAATGCCTTCAACCGTTTTGGTGTCTTCAGGAACCAAATTGTTCAGAATAAAGTCACTGTTCATAAAATCAATCACCCCAAAACCATATTCGTTTAAATCTGCTTGTATGGCGTTTATGGTTCTTAAATTATCAGCTTCATCGTCAAAGTAACCAAAACTGGTAAATAAATTAAGAACAGCATCAAATTTTTTATTGTAAGGTTGGCACATGTCATGCACTTCAAAATGCAGCTTATCGTTTTCAAATTGTTTGGCGTAGGCAATACTGTTTTCAGACAAATCCACACCAGTAACATCATACCCCAAAGAATTTAAATATACAGAATGCCTGCCTTTGCCACAAGCCAGGTCCAGGATTTTTCCATCTTCGGGTAGGTTTAAATAATTGGTAAGGTTGTCCATAAACATTTGTGCTTCGTCATGGTCCCTATCTTTATATAAAATATGGTAATAAGGTGTATCAAACCAAGAGGCATACCATTTAGTTGTGTTTTCGGTCATATCAAATGTCCCTAAAAATGGGATGTATTTTTTGGGGTTACGCTACTTCGTTTTCACGAAACAGCGTCAGGCTTTCGCAAGTCGCTTTTTATGTTGTTACCAAGTCACTTTGTTCCAGATAACCACAAAAAGAGCTTCAACAATTGCTCAATCCTTAACCCATTTCATTTAAGTTGCCACAAAAATACTGTATTTTTGCAATCTATTTAATGTCTGCAATGGAGAATAATTTTAAAATGGTTGCCAAAACCTTATTTGGCTTTGAAGAATTACTGGCAAAAGAACTCACACAGCTTGGCGCACAAGATGTAAAAATAGGGGTTAGAAACGTAAGTTTTACGGGAGACAAAGGGTTTATGTACAAAGCTAATTTAGGCTTACGTACAGCTATAAAAATCTTAAAACCCATAGAAACCTTTAAAGTGTTCAATGAAAAAGACCTATACGATAAAATTTACAACATGTCTTGGGAACCTTATTTAAAACCTACAGGAACCCTTGCAGTGGATGCCACCATAAATTCCAATGTTTTTACACATTCACTATATGTGGCACAAAAAACCAAAGATGCTGTGGTAGATAAATTTCGTGATACTACAGGACAAAGGCCTAATGTAGATTTAAAATTTCCAGACTTAAAGATTAATGTGCATATAGACAGAGAGATTTGCCATATTTCTTTAGATTCTTCTGGAGATTCTTTACACAAACGTGGTTATAAAACAGCCACGAACATTGCTCCAATCAATGAAGTGCTTGCAGCTGGTTTGGTGATGCTTTCCGGTTGGGGTGGACAATGCGATTTTATGGATCCCATGTGTGGAAGTGGTACCATTTTGGCAGAAGCGGCCATGATAGCATGTAACATTCCTCCCAATTTAATGCGTAAGGAATTTGCTTTTGAGCGTTGGGCAGATTGGGATGTGGATTTATTTGAAAAAATTGAAGAATCGCTTTTAAGTAAAACCAGGGATTTCCATTATAAAATTATGGGTTACGATAAATCCCCAAGTGCTGTGGCCAAAGCCAAGGACAATATTAAAAATGCCCATCTGGAAGAATTCATAAGCATTAAGCACGAAGATTTCTTTAAAACCCAAAAAGCTGGTGAAGATAAGCTGCACATGGTTTTTAATCCTCCTTATGGAGAACGTTTAGATATTGAGATGGAAGAGTTCTACAAAAATATTGGCGATACACTTAAACAAGGCTATCCAGGAACAGACGCTTGGTTTATAACATCTAACTTAGATGCATTAAAGCACGTTGGGTTAAGACCTTCCAGAAAAATACATTTGGTAAATGCCAAATTGGAAGCACGTTTTGTAAAATACGTGATGTATGAAGGAAGCAAAAAAGCGAAATACAATAATTAAGAAGCTTCTTTGGCGTTAAATTCCGGACAATCCACTCTAATGTCAGAAACTTTAAGAGGTTTGTTCAATAACTGACAATAATGGATTGAGTTCTTGTTTTCATAAAATTTGCAGCCATAACAGGTTCTTTGCACTGTTAAAATGCCAATTTGATTTAAGTTATATATAACTTGGCTCAAGGAATGAAATAAATCGTCCTGTTTGGATGTTTCCAAAAGATCTAACTTGGATTTAATGGGAAGGGCAAAATCTTCGATTTGTTTTAAAAGGTTTTTTCCGGTTTCGGTTAATAATATGGAATAGCTTCTACTGTCCAAGTTAGATACATCCTTTGCAATATATTCTTTCTTTAAAAGCACACGAACAGCATCACTAATGGTAGGTTTTGTAACATTGAACTCTTTGGCTAAATGACTGACATTGCATAAGTCTTGTTTGTGATACGCTATAAAAATCAACATTTGAATTTGTATGGGACTCAAGCCAAATTCCTTGGCTTTTTTCCACAAAAGGGCTTTAAAAGCCTCAGAAATGCGTTCCAAGGCCACAATAATTTTACTGGAAGTACTTTGGTTTTGAAACTCTGGGTTAAATATAGAATTGCTCATGTTATAGTTGTAAAATTGCCTATCAAGCACACACTCAATAGGCAAAGTTAGTCATCCTAATTAAATTAGTTGCAATGTTCCATTTCAATAATATAAAAGCCTTTGTTTTTTATGGCATTGATAATGGTTTCCGTAGCTTGTTCCATATGGCAGAATTTACATTCGCTGGATGTTAATTTACCGGTTTTAAATGGCTTGCTTTTTAAATATGTCCTGCCATAATTGAAAATGGTTTCTTCATTAGTGACCAAGTTGGGCACTAAAATATCAAAATGCATGATTTCCCCATCTTCCCTTTGAACATAAGTGTCCCAAACAGATACTTTCATTTTAACCTTTAACTTCTGCCATGGAAGCACCGTAATTAATATGCAACACATTTCCGGTTGGTGTTACCATGGCCGGAACCGATTTAACACCTGCTTTTTCTGCCTCCTCAATTCTGTTTCTGTGTTCACCAATATTAACAATCTCTACGTTTTGTTTGCCAACTAAGTCTACAATGTCGTGTTCTGCACTTAGGCAAACAGGACATCCTGCGTGATAAAAAATGGATTTACTCATAATTTAAAAATTTAAGTTATTGCATTATTGCAATTCAAATATAGTAAGGAATCCTAACTAAATAAAATATTTTTTATTTTTTAACATAGTTATTTGTATAAGATAGAAGAGAAAGCAGCTTAATTTAAGCTGGCAAGGTAGGTTTACAAAGGTTGAGACCTAATGTCACAACATTTATATAAGCACATGGATATTGTTTTTATTAAAAAACTATTTATTTTTTTTGTAAAACGGGATTAAATACGAGATGGAATATCCATAACCAAAACCAAAACCTCCACTGTCATAGGTTTTTTGGAAGCCTGGAATATAAAGGTTTTCAAAATTATTGGGTTGGTCTTGACTTATTAAGTATTTAAACTGAGCGTTCAAGCCAAGATATAGATTGTTTAATACTTCAACTTTAAGTCCTACAATAAACTCTCCCCAAAGTGCAGAAAGACCACTGAATTTTTGTGACTCGTTTGAAGTTAATTGAGGGGACCAATATTGATCTTGGGCATACACGCCATAACTGTTTAAGGTTTGGCTAAAAGTACTGGCACCAACCCTAAATCCTCCATAAATCATGTTTTCCATTCCGTACCAGTTTTCGTAAGCGTTGTAATCCACTCCTGCTTTAAAATAACTTCCTTGGGTTGTGGCATTCAAATAATCGTTGTCTGTATCTTTTTCTTCAACCCCAATTTCCCCAGCCACATACCATTTTTTGGTAAGTCGGAAATCAGCATTAATTTCAAAACCTTTATACTCATCGTCTATAAAAGACCTAATAAGTTTACCTAAATCGCCACCAAGACGTAGGCCATAACTTTCCTTATATTTTAGGGAGTCTGTTTTGGTACTGACTATGCTATCGTTTTGAGCTTGACCAATAGTGCAAAAAAAGAGTATGGCAATAAAAGGGTTAATGATATATTTTATAGTGAATGTCATCTTCATGCTCTACAGTTTGATTATCGTTTACAGATTGTGCTAATTGTATCCATTTGTTACCATCGTCTTCAACGCTAATGACCACATTTTCAAAAATGGTTTTATACCCACAAGCGCGAGACACATAGACTTCTTTTCTTACATAACTTATGGTAATGGTATCTGGGTTTCCTAAAACAGTATCGTTTTCATCTATTTTATATCCTTTGTGAAGGATGAATTGTGTGCTGTTTTCGGTAGTTTTTAAAGGCAAATAGACCTCTTTTTGTGCTTTGCTGCCATCGTAACTGGAAACAACACCTGGGTCTGGATCGCCAACTCCGGTAACCCTTAATCTATTAACATTCTTTGGTGTGTTTTCACTAGGTAAGGTAATATCATAAAATGCAATGTGAATTTTTGGGGTTGTTTCGGTGGTTTCCGAACAGATATCGTCTTTTTCACAGCTGCCAACCGTAAAACAGAGTACAAGTAAAGCGATTATTTTTTTCAACTTAAATAGAATTTTAATGACTGATAATTTCAACTGTATATAACACCAATTGCTTAATAGTTTCAATGGATTTTTGTTAGATACGTTCCAAAAGTACAACATTTTCTACATGATGTGTTTGTGGGAACATATCTACAGGTCTAACTTTTGTTATTTTGTAACTGTCTTTCATTAAAGCTAGGTCTCTTGCTTGTGTGGCACTATTACAGCTAACATACACTATCTTTTTGGGAGCAATGTTCAAAATTTGTGCAACCACGTCTTTGTGCATGCCATCTCTTGGTGGATCTGTAATAATCACATCGGGTTGTCCATGCGTTTTTATAAATGTATTGTTAAAAACATTTTTCATGTCTCCAACATAAAAGGCAACGTTTTCTATGCCATTTAATTGTGCATTTTCTTTTGCGGCCAAAATAGCGTCTGGAACAGCTTCCACGCCAATCACTTTTTTTGCTTGTTTTGCCACAAACTGGGCTATGGTTCCGGTTCCTGTATATAAATCGTAAACCAGTTCGTCTCCAGTTAATCCAGCATAATCCCTAGTTATTTTATATAATTGATAGGCTTGGTCAGAATTTGTTTGATAAAAAGATTTGGCGTTTATTTTAAACTTTAAACCTTCCATATCTTCAAAAATATGGTCTTGACCTTTGTAACAAATAACCTCTTGATCGTAAATGGTATCGTTGGCTTTTTCGTTTATTACGTACTGTAAAGAGGTGATTTCTGGAAAGGTTTCTGCTAAAAAGTCCAAAAGCAGTTCCCTGTTTGCTTTATCCTCCTTAAAAAACTGAATCATGACCATGATGTCTCCAGTGGAAGAGGTACGAATCATTAAAGTCCTTAAAAAACCGGTCTGATTTCTAGTGTTAAAAAATTCCAGATTATGTTTTACTGCAAAATCCTTAACAGCATTTCTAATGGCATTGGAAGGATCTGCTTGCAAATGACATTTTTTTATGTCCAAGATTTTGTCCCACATACCAGGAATGTGAAACCCTAAAGCATTTTTGTCTCCTAGGTCTTTATCGGATTGGATTTCTTCAAGGGTTAACCAGCGACTGTCACTAAAAGAAAATTCCATTTTATTTCGATAAAAATATTCGTTTTCAGAGCCTAAAATAGGAGTGACCTCGGGTAATTCCAAATGTCCAAGTCTGGTTAAATTATTTACCACTTCTTTTTGCTTATAGAACAATTGGTGCTGGTAGTCCATATCTTGCCACTTACAGCCACCACAAGTACCAAAATGTTCGCAAACTGGAGTTGTGCGTTTATCGGAAAGTTTGTGGAATGCAATAGCTTTTCCTTCGTAATAAGACTTACGCTTTTTAAAGGTCTGTACATCAACCACATCGCCAGGAACAGCATTCGATAAAAAAATAACTTTACCATCTGCAGCTTTTGCTATGGTTTTACCTTTGGCACCTGCATCTATTACTTCTACGTTTGTAAAAACTTGTTTTTTATTTCTTCTAGACATGCTGCAAAAGTAGTGAAAGGATTTTCTATTTGCGACTTCAGGTTTATGATTTTTTTCTTGCGACACGATTAAAAAAACCATCCAGAAACAATTCATTGCAAAAGAAGGTTGTAGGGTTCATTAAAATAGTTTCATATCCCTTTTAAAATGGTATTATTAAATTTTAATTAAACGGTTAAATTTAGTAATTTGCAAGCCCTAAGGGATGATTTCTTTCCCACGCTGAATTTTCGAATTTCACCTGTACTTAAGTTTAGGTGAACATAGGTATCGAAAGGATAAAGGTAGATAAGGAATGGCTTTTTTTAGATGCTCGATTCTTTGGGCATAAACCATTAAAACTATTTTAAAATGGCTGTTTTAGACCAATTAACATCGCAACAAGCGATAGATTTAGAAAACAAGTATGGCGCTCATAATTATCATCCACTTCCTGTAGTATTAAGCAAAGGGGAAGGCGTGTATGTTTGGGACGTTGAAGGCAAAAAGTATTATGATTTTCTTTCGGCTTATTCTGCCGTGAACCAAGGACACTGTCATCCAAAAATTGTTGGAGCCATGGTACACCAAGCACAAACCTTAACATTAACCTCCAGGGCATTTTATAACGATATGCTTGGGAAATATGAAAAATTTGCTTGTGAATTTTTTGGCTTCGATAAATTATTGCCAATGAATACAGGTGCAGAAGCTGTGGAAACAGCTTTAAAGATCTGTAGAAAATGGGCCTATGAGGTAAAAGGTATTGAGGAAAATGAAGCTGACATTATAGTTTGCAAAAACAATTTTCACGGAAGAACCACAACCATTATTTCGTTTTCCAACGATCCGGTTGCCAGAAAACATTTTGGGCCTTATACCAAAGGATTTATTAAAATTGCATATGATGATTTGGATGCTTTGGAAACCGAATTGAAAAACAATAAAAATATTGCAGGCTTTATGGCAGAACCTATTCAAGGGGAAGCTGGAGTATATGTGCCAAGTGAAGGCTATTTAGCCAAAGCAAAAGCGCTGTGCGAAAAATACAATGTTCTGTTTATTGCAGACGAAGTACAAACAGGTATTGCCAGAACCGGAAAATTATTGGCTGTAGATCATGAAAATGTAAAACCAGACCTTTTAATTTTGGGTAAAGCCTTAAGTGGAGGTGCTTATCCAGTATCTGCAGTATTGGCCAACGATAATATTATGAAAGTGATCAAGCCAGGAAACCATGGATCTACCTTTGGAGGAAATCCTGTAGCTGCTGCAGTGGCTATGGCCGCACTTCAAGTGGTAAAGGATGAAAACTTAGCTGAAAATGCAGAAAAACTTGGTAAAATATTTAGAAGTGAACTTAACAAATACATACAAACAACAGATTTGGTAAGCCTGGTAAGAGGAAAAGGTCTGTTGAATGCCATTGTTATAAACGACGACGAAGAAAGTGAAACAGCTTGGAATATTTGTTTGGCACTTAGGGATAATGGTTTGTTGGCAAAACCAACTCATGGAAACATCATTCGTTTTGCACCACCTTTGGTAATGAACGAGGAGCAATTGTTGGATTGCGTGTCCATAATCATCAAGACCTTAAAACAATTTGAAAATTAAGATTTTATTAAACCTGCAAGTTCTTAGTTTTTAAGGATTAAAACCTTACAGGTTTCTATATGTTTCAAAAAAGAGCAACCAAACATTCAATTGGGTTGCTCTTTTTTTTATTTAAGGAGCCAAGATGTTAAAAGGATAAAAAGGAATATTTCTGAGTATCCAAAACAATACAACAACCACTAAAATAACTTTTGTTGCCAAAGGTTTATAAAGTAAGTTTTTAATGGGTTTTTTTAAATACTCCTGAGCTATATAAACATAAAGCATGTAGCTTAAGACCAAAGTTAAAAAGCCAATTAAATAGTTATAATTCAAACCTGTTAAGATATGTCCATGCAGAATTTGATGAATGGCTCTCTGTGAGCCACAACCTGGACAATACAAATGGGTAAGGCTATAAAAAAAGCATTTAGGGAATAGGCTGTTATTGGCAGGATTCCAAAAATAGAATAGCCCAAAAACACTGGTACTTGCCAAAATTAGCAATAAAAATACAAGGTTTTTATGTTTAGTAATTCGCTTCACTTAATAAAGCTCCAAACAAGGCAATTCCAAAAAACAGGACATAAATCAGCCAACCCAATAGTGCTACGGCAATAGAAACAATTCCCCATGTTTTAGCGTTTTTGGAGGCGCTTGCAGCTTGGTCGTAATGTCCATCTTCATAAAGACTGTTTACTTTTGTAGCATAAATAATACTGACAATTCCAAAGGGAAGACAGCATAAAATGGTACTGATAATGGCTAAGGCCAGATAACTGTTGGGTCTAGTTGGTTTTACATCCATTGAATTAAATATTAAACTTGTTGCATTTGCTGAAACTCTTCTATTCTATCTTGTAACATTTCAGGATCTTGTAGTGCTTCCCAGCCAATCATGCTAATAATCCAAATAACATAGGCCAAGAAAATAACATTGAGAACAATTCCAATAATGGCAAGTATTTTCCCAGTTTTCACATTGTTGTAACCAGAATATAGTTCTGGATGTTCAGCATAAATAGCTGTGGATTTATTTGCCAAGACCAAGGCTACAATACCTATAGGCAATCCTAAAACGCCGTAACAACAGCAGGTTAAAATAGATAAAATTCCTAATACCAATATAAGTGTGGCGTTCTGTAAAGGTTGTTTTTCCATGTTGGAAGATGTCTGATTAGTGGGTGATTTTTAAAATATAACTGATAATGATAATAGCCACATTTAAAAAAACAAGTCCCATTTTAAGTTTATAAGCGTGTTTAAATTTAAAGTAAAAATTAAAGATAATAAAAATTCCAAGCAAGATTATGGTGTAAATGGCAGGATACATCTTAAAGGCTGCCGTAAAATCCCCTTTAAGCAAGAACACAAATGCCCTTTGAAAACCACAGCCTAAACAGTCAACTCCAAAAAGTTGTTTGTTTAGGCATGGTAACATAAAATCTTCTAATGAAGACATAGTTATATCTTTTGGTTTTAAAGATATAAAAATATCAAGAGTTATTTATTTGAAACAATAATCTTTTTGCTTACCACTTGATTGTCAGCAAACGATACGTGAGCTATATAAACCCCTTGACTTAAGTTTTTTGTTGAAAAACTATAATGTGCCTCTGTGTTTAAGTTTTTTTCATTAAAAATCTGTTTTCCGGTCACATCATGTAGGTTTACTTGTTTTACCTCTAAAAGCTTAGGGTTGGAAATGGTTAATTGTGCTAATTGATTGTTTTGATAAATACTTAAATCTTCAACAGTTATAACTTGGTCTATGTTTAAAGCTTCAGACGTAAAGGTTATTTCAAATCGGTCTGTATAGGTGCCTTGAGGTAAATTTATTTCATAGTTATTTTCCCTTAAATCCACATAAATATCATTATGGATATCATGAATAAAAATAGGCTGATTTTCATCGAAATTTTGCACATCAAAAATTCTAAACCTTATAGGTTGATTGTTTTTTGCCTCAACCACTAAAGGGATTCGTAATTCCATATCGTAATTAAAGGCTTGTATAAAATATGGGACATCATCTAAAACCCAGTAAGCATCAGAATTTTGTGTAAAATCCCCTTTGGCTTCCAAACCATAATCAAAGCCATCTGTAGCAGTATGATGAAAGTTCATTAATAATTGTCTGGTATAGAATTCGCCCTGAGAAAAATCGACATTAATTCTAAAACGCTTAAAATCTGCAGGAACAATATTAAAGCCGTCTTCGTTGTATTGAGTTTCTTCAAAAGTGTTTTCGGAACTGCTATTGTTTTCAGTCCTAAAAAAGTAACTATCTGTACCAGATTGTTTGTAAAATTCTCTTTGGGCGTTGGTAAATGTAACAACACCTGTTGCAGCACCTTCAATCATAAAGCCTTGACCTATTGGAATGTAACGTCTGGCAATTTTAGATCCAGTTCCAGCTGGAAAATTTGTAGGTGTTCCGTCTAATAAATATGTTGTAAATGGAGCATGAGTAAAGGAATCTGTCCCTCCAGATGAAATAGTATATAAGGCGTAACCACCTACATAACTTGAGAGCACATGAGAGGTCGCTCCAGGGGCTTGTTCCCAATATTTTAAAACCCCAGTCATTTGTGGTGGTGCATTTGCAATTAAACCAGTATTTAAAGGGTCGTGTATAAAATCTCGCGCATCCAATGCAGATGGATAGGGGTTCCCAACTAAGGTTTCTTCTCCAGCAACCACAGAAACAGTAATGTTTCCATTATTTGGTTTTCCTCTAAAATCGTATTGTTGTCCACCACTCGGGTTTCCCTTCATGGTAAAGCCATAACCAGGGTTTACTGAACCAGTGGAACCCACATGATCCCATTCTGCATATAATACTCCAGGGTCGTAACTATACAACCAAAAACTGGAAATAACTTGAGGGGTTGGAGGAGCTGTAGCCACACCATTATAACCTGTAGTATAAGTAGCCAACACACTGGTTATTGGATCTAAGGCTGGATTGGTATGCCCAATATGGTCGTAAATATTATCATTGGGAATAAAAGGTCTGTTAGAGGTCGTGTTTGCAGTGGTATTTCCAACTGGAGAACACCAATAATTATAAGCATAGGTATTTACGGTTCCTGTTTGATAAGCGCTTAACTTGCCTCGGCCATTGTTTCCAATATTGTTCCCTTGTAAGAGTTGTGCTTCATTACGAAGATAAATATTACTGTTTGTTCCATTAAAAGTGATTCTACCAGTAACATATAAAGGAGCAACATTTGGTCCACTTGTAAAAGCTGTGCCATCTACATAAATATAGCTTCCACTTCTCACGTACAAATCGGTTTGGGCAAATATGAAAGTACTTGTAGTAAAAAATAATATTAAGTAAAATAAATTTTTCATTCTATTTAGATTTAATATTTGCATTTGTAGTATTATAGAAATTAATTATCTGATTTTTAATCTCTTGTGGAACTTCTAATTTATCTTTTATATTATTGGGGATAATACTTTCTCTTTGATTGATGTTTTTGTTATTAACTTTTGCAACTGCTATCCAATCGAAACTTAATTGATTATCTAATTGTGAAGCTTTTACTCTAAAACCTGTTGGTGTTTTTTCAATAATACTTAAATTAATATATGATTTGTTACCTGTTAAAGTTATTATTGGGATTTGATTATTGAAATCTTCAGTAAATGAAACCCATAACTCTAATGTGTTTAGTTTATTTGTACCAAAATCCTGAATAACCACATTAGAATTTTTAATTTTTTCAATTTCATCCATATTATGTTGAATACCTATTAAGTTTAGGGTTGCCAATGCATAAGTGTCAACACCTGAAAAACCTTCATCAAGAATATAGTCAGGAGACTCATCTGCAATTAAACCAAGCCTAAATGCAGGCCTGTAATGATTTTCTTTACCTACTATCATTTCATCATATTCGTTTATATAATTATACAAAGAAGGCTTCAGGTTCCTGATATTATTGATTAAGTAATTCTTTATACCTGAATCTAAATTTACTTGATGGATATTTCTTTTACTTTCCCTTGCGGATACAGTTATAAAGCCATTTGAATACATTCGATACCATTCTTGCCAAGCTGAGCCAACTCTATACCCTACGTATCCATAACCTCCTGATTCTGGTTCTATGGTTACGTCAGGGCCTCTAAAATATCCGAGAAGTGCTTGACTTCCAGTATTCCCATCATTGCCAATTTCTATTGGATGGAAAATTGTGTGTACAGGAATGCCTAAAGAGAAGGGAGCTGTTGGTACTGCAGAAAAGCCAATCGCATCTGCACTTCCATCAATAAAGAATAAGTTAGTATTGGTGTTTCCTTCAACCCTAAAATCATGGTTGCCACCAGATTCATTAAAAATGGCATCTTCCATAACAGTTAGTTGCGCTGTAGGACTAGTCGTCCCAATCCCAACTTGGGCAGAGGCACTTAGGGAAAACAATAAAAAGGCAATAAATAAGTATGGAAGTCTGTTAAAAAGGTGATTTTTTTTCATATTTTTCTACTTTTAATTAGTTATAGAGGTATATTAAATTAATCAAATTTCTCTATTCTTTATTCTAAAAAAAACGATATTCGTTAAATAGCTAAAAATCATCGATATAAAATGAAATACAACACCTATTTAAACTATTTATTGATCTTTATAGGAAGCATGGTAGCCATTTATGCTCAAGCTGGTGTAAAACAAGATGTGGTTGTTTTGATTCTTGGAATTATTATTTTAATGTTTGGTTTATACCGAATTTCCAGTACACTTTCCAGTAAAAAACAGTCTAAAGAGAGTCATGAACCAAACCAAAAGGATGATGCTTAAAATAGGGGATAAAGTGTCTGTATTAGATGAAGATATCACAGGCAGCATACTAAAAATCACAGAAGATTCAGTGACCATGGTTACTGAAGACGGTTTTGAGATGGTGTTTAATAAAAAAGAATTGGTACTCATTAAAAATGAATCCGAATTACAATCAAAATCCTTTTCAAATGTATCTTTTTCTGAATTGCTTAAGGAGAAAGAAAGCCCTAGAAGAAAATCCACTGTTAAAAAGAAAGTAAAGGAACGTTTTCAGCCTACCATGGAAGTGGATCTGCACATTCATCAATTAACGGATAATGCTTCCAGAATGAGCAATTACGACATGTTAACCTTACAATTGGATACAGCCAAAAAACAATTGGAATTTGCCATTGGAAAGCGCATCCAAAAAGTGGTGTTTATCCATGGCGTGGGAGCAGGTGTTTTAAAAATGGAATTGGAATATTTATTTGGAAGATATCCCAATGTGACTTACTACGATGCCAATTTTCAAAAATACGGGGTTGGTGCAACCGAAGTATATATCTATCAGAATGTAAGTGCCGATTAAAATTCTGGTGTTACCGTTCTTGTGCTGGTTGTATTGGCGTTTTGCAAAGATCCAAAGTCAAACGTATCCTGATTTAAGTTAGGAAAAGAAATATTTTCCACAATTACAGAGACTTCATAGGTTTGTGTAATGGTATGAACCCTATAGGCTGTTGCAGGAACCATAATGGCCACATCTGGATTTAGGTAATCTGCTAAATTTGGGTTGGTATAATCGTTGGAAGGGTTTTGGTCCTGACTCACATTTTCCTCGTCAATGGTTAATACGCCATCGCCATCATCGTCTGTGTCCAAATAATTTGGAATGCCATCTCCATCGGTATCTTGCGGATTTGTTAATGGATCATCGTCATCATCGTCATTGTCATAATCAATCAGTTCTGTACTGGTAAGTACATTATCGCCATCGTCGTCTGGATCTAAAAAATTAGTCAAACCATCCCCATCGGTATCATCATCATATAAATCGCCATTGCCATTAATATCTTCCATTTCAGCAGGAATTCCATCGTTATCGTCTTCTGCATAAGTAGTGGTAATGGTATAACTTCCATCAGAACTTGATAAATCTTGTGTTATCCCTAAATTGGAAGGAGGAACGTCGTTACAAAATAAATTGTCTGTTAATGTATTGTAGCTTCTATAGTTGAATAAGTTGTTGGAGCCATCTATGTTGCCTTGAATTTCAGGATTCACCAATTCCACCAATAAGGGGTTGGTTTCAGATGGTTCCACTTCAAAAATATCTGCCAATGTCAAGGTTGGAGAACTTATTTGTAATGAAATGGATTCGGCAGGACTCTCTTTGGTATTGTAAAACACCAATTCGCCACAGGCTTCAAAGGTATCGTCAAAATCTAATTCCACAAAAATAACATCTCCATCGTCACAAGACATTACTAAAATTAAAAAAGATACTAGGGCAAATATTTTTCGCATGACATGTATGGATTTTAAAACAAAAATAAAAGATTTGTTAAATATACAACGTGGCTTCTTGCAAATAATTTTAATTGCCCTATTTTTGCTACCTCACTAAAGCAAACTCAAATTATGAAATCTGTTTATTTTGATAGTGCTGCAACCACACGAGTACGACCAGAAGTTATTAAAGCCATGCAAGATGTTTTGGAACATCAATATGGAAATCCATCTTCAACCCACGCGTTTGGTAGAGCATCAAAATCAATTATAGAAACAACCAGAAAAACCATAGCCAAGGAATTGCACGCATCTCCACAGGAAATTATCTTTACTTCTGGAGGTACTGAAGCTGATAATATGATTTTACGTTGTGCCGTTAGAGATGCCAACGTAACTACCATTATCACCTCTCCAATAGAGCACCATGCTGTATTGCATACCGTTGAAGAGTTGCGAAACGAGTATGATGTTACTGTTGAATATGTAAAACTTCAAGCCTGTGGCACTCCAGATTATGATGATCTGGAAAGACTGTTAACAGCAAACGACGAGAGGAAATTGGTGAGTTTAATGCATGTGAATAACGAAGTTGGAAACATTTTGGATATAGATAAAGTGTCTTCCCTTTGCAAAGCCAACAATGCCTTGTTGCATAGTGACACGGTTCAATCCATTGGTCATTATAAATGGAATGTAGAAGAAACCCCAATTGATTTTATGACTGCTGCAGCCCATAAATTTCATGGTCCCAAAGGTGTTGGGTTTGCTTATATTAAAAAAAACAATACCTTAAAACCTTTGATTTTTGGAGGTTCTCAAGAACGTGGTTTTAGAGCAGGAACAGAACCAGTACATAATATCAAAGGCTTGGAAACCGCTTTTGTTCTAGCTTACGAAAATTTAGATGAAGAAAAACATTATGTAGAGGCATTAAAAGATTATTTTAAAACCCAAATAACCAAAGCCATACCAGGAGTTAAGTTTAATGGTAATTGTTCTGATAATACCAAAAGTACTTACACCTTGTTGAATGTTTGTTTGCCCATGTCTGCTGAAAAAGCATTGACCCTTCAGTTTCAATTGGATTTAAAAGGGATTGCCTGTTCCAAAGGAAGTGCCTGCCAAAGTGGGTCTGGCAAAGGATCTCATGTGTTGGAGCATATCTTAAGCGAAGAAGACCAACAAAAGCCTTCCATTAGATTTTCGTTTTGTAAATACAACACCAAAGACGAAGTAGATTATGTAGTTGGCGTTCTAAAGGAGTTCGTGGAGAAATAATTATTAAAACCACCAATACGGTTTTATTGAAACAATACATAAAAAAACCTTCAGGGACATAGGCTCTGAAGGTTTTTTGCTGCTTGACCGTAAAAGCCCTTAAGCAGCTTGTGCTTTCTTGAACATTTTGCTTTTTATAATGGTGTTCCACTTATCCAGAAGCGCAATTTCATTGTTCATTTCAAAGTTTACATCTACGTTGTAAAACTCCAACACCTCCTTGTTTTTGGATTTGTAGGTTATTACCAAATCGATTCTGTCTGTTTCAATTTTAGAAGTGGTTTTGTTTTTATGGGTTCTTTGCGTCCTTACAATGTCGCAGGAGTCTACAAGACTTAAATCCACAAGGGTTACTTGATGTTCTGCATCAATAATTTTTGAGTAGATAAGTTTGTTTGCCGTTTCATCTATGGCCATGGCATAATAAGTGCCCCAAAAATCTGGGGTTTTTACTTGTAAATGATGCTTTGAGGCTTCTTCCATAAAGCCTTTTCTAGAATTTTTTTTCTGACGTTTTTGTGATGTTTGAATAAGTATTAGAGGGATTATTATTACCAAGGCAATAACAATACCTATGATGGTGCTATGAGATTCCATAAGATATTTTTTTATTTGTTGAATATAGAATGTCCTGACCTTGTTGGTCAAGATGAAATAATAACAACAGCTCCTGATCATTCAGAACATGAGATGTTTAAGGAATATAATATGAAATTTTAAGAAAAGGTATGAAAAGGGTAGAGCAGTGTCTCAATATCCAATCCTGGTTGAATGTGTTTGCTTTTGTAAAGATATTGACTGTCTTTGGTTAAGGTGTAAATTTCTACCTCTTTAAAGGATTGAAATGTTGTTTTGGAATTAGTTACCTGAACATTATGAACGTTTTCGTTTGCAAGGTCTCCTAAGGGTTCCAGGTCTGGAAATATGGATAGCTCAGGTGTTTTGGAATTCAATAAGTTAACAGCAACATCCTGTTGTTGGCTATTATCAAAAACCGTTTCCACTATAAAATTTTGAATAGAAACGCTTATGCTTAAGGTATAAGCAAACAAGAGGCTCAAGGCAACCAGGTTTCTAATCATTTGTTTCATATACACAAATGTATGACTGTTTTTAATTCGAATTAAAAAAAGTGTGTTAAATTATTAAAATTTCATGGTTGTCCTTACATTAAACACTCGTGGTGTCAGGTAATTAGGAATGGCATACTGCCTTTTGCTGTAAACGTCCCTTACCCAAGTGTTTGTTATGGAGTTTTGCGCATTGAAAATGTTAAAAATTTCAAAGCCAACAGATAAATATTTAAAAGGTTTCCTCCAGCCATTGTATGTTTCGTTTAAATCTACAATAACATATTGCAAACCTATATCGGCACGCTTGTAATCTGGCAAACGGTTTTGGTAAACATAAGGATCGGCATAGCTTGGAGAACCACCAGGAAGCCCAGTGTTGTAAACCAAGTTTAAATACATTTTCATTTTAGGTAAGCTTGGTACATAATCTTGAAAAAGAGCTGCAAACTTTAAGCGTTGGTCTGTTGGTCTGGCTATATACCCTCTATCATTGATGTTTTCTTCGGTTTTTAAATACCCAAAACTAAACCAGGATTCGGTTCCAGGGACAAATTCGCCATTCAATCTGAGATCCAAACCATAGGCATAGGCTTTTGCATTGTTGGTTGCAGCGTACCTAATTCTAACATTTTCCAAGGTGTAAGGGTTTACATCTGTGAGTTTTTTATAGTAAGCTTCTGTAGTTAATTTAAAAGGTCTGTTCCACATTTTAAAGCTATAATCGTTTCCTACAACCACTTGAAAAGATTTTTGGGCTTTAACATCTGGATTTACAGTTCCGGAATAATCACGCAATTCCCTGTAAAAAGGAGGTTGATAATATATACCTCCACCAATTCTAAAAAGCATGTCTTTGTCCCAATCAGGCTTGATGGCAAATTGCGCTCTTGGACTAAAAACAATTTGTGAGGTTTTATCTATGCCATCACCACTTACAGTCCAATTATGAGCTCTTACTCCAGCATTGAACCATACGTCATTGTCTCCTAAACTGGTACGTTTGCTCCATTGTAAATAACCTTGGATTCTTTGAATGGTGGTGTGGTTTTTAGCTCTTACATTTTGATAGGCTGCCAAAGGCCCTTCGTAAGGTGTATAAGGTTGGTCGTTAAAAGCGTCGATGTTGGGAGGATTTATGGAGAACCCAGCCGAATCTATCACTTCCCATTCCACCAACCGATCCCTAATATCTTCGTTGGTGTACTTTAGGGACCATTCAAAATCGTTATCGTCCATAGTATATTTTCCGTTGTGTTCGATATTGGTGATTAGGGCATCCAGATCGTTTCTTCCATGGTTTAATTGACCTCCAATACCTTCACTATATTCCACTTCACCCAAATCTTCATCTCCAATATTGGTATTTACTTCGCCCAACCTATATTGTGCTAAAATATCAAAATGTTCTTCTTCGGTAGTGTGGTAAGTTGCAGTGGTTAAGTTAAGGGTTACATTATCATTTAAAAGGTAAGTTGCTTTAATGGCCCCAAACAAGGTTTGGTATTGATCTTTTTCTTGACCTTCATAAAAAACCAATAATGCCAAAGGGTTTTCCAAAGTACCAAAATTTGTCTGTCTGGTTTTAGGTTCATAATTGTATTTGTTCAAAGAGGCATTTCCTAAAAAGCTGAGACTGAATTTATGGGAAAAATTGTAGTTTATCTGGGTTTGTACATCAGCAAAAGTTGGATCGTAATTGGTTTCTGTTTCTTGTGCATTAACAAGTAAGCTGTTGTTTCTATAACGAATTCCAATTATGCCTGAGAGCTTGGAATCTTTACTTATGGCATCTACAGCCAGGCTTCCACCAAGTAGGCTTAAATCTGCACTCACACCAAAAGCGTAAGGTTTTCTATAGGTAATATCGAGAACAGATGCTAATTTGTCTCCATATTTTGCTTGAAAACCTCCAGCAGAGAAATCGACATTCTGAACCAGGTCTGTGTTAACAAAACTCAATCCTTCTTGTTGCCCAGAACGTATCAAGAAAGGTCTGTAGATTTCAATACCATTTACATACACTAAATTTTCATCGTAGTTTCCACCTCTTACGGAATATTGTGTGCTTAATTCGTTGTTGCTACTTACGCCAGGAAGTGTTTTCAATAGATTTTCCACACCAGCATTCGCACCAGGAATGAGTCTAACGGTTTCGGGTTCCAGTGTGATTATGCCTTCAACTTCTTTTCTTTGCTTGCTGGAAATTACAACGGTTGAGATTTGTTCCACAGATTCCTTCATGATGGGATGGAACTCGTATTCTTCCCCATTTTTTAAGTTAAATGTAGCAGTAATACTTTCAAAGGTAAGGTGAGAGAACACCACAGTAACCTCTTGGTCTGCTGGTATTTTTAAAATAAAAAAACCGTTCTCGTTGGTTACGGTTCCTTTGTCTTGAGCTTTGATATTTACATTTGGAATGGGATTATTGGCATCGTCTAGAATAACACCTTTTAAAGTTCCAGATTGTGAAAATCCTAAAAAGGACATCGAAAAAAGGAACATGCAAAATAGATAAGTTTTTATTTTCAAAAGCTTCATTATTTATTTTCTGTAAAACGTAGTTTCAAAAGTAGAATTATTTCCAACATTATCGGTAACAATCACTTTTAAATTATTTTTTGTTTCGGTAATTATACCATCATTAAAATCGTGGGTCAATGTTTTGGTTTTGTAATCGTACTCCATTAAAATCCATTTTCCATTAACGGTTGCGCGATAATTTGAAATGCCGGAACCTTCATCATCTATCTTCACTTTAAGATAACGGTATTTGCTAAGCCATTGTCCATCTTTAAAATTTATGGGCCTAATGGTTGGTTCTATAGTGTCTGCTACCAAGGCGTAGGTTCCTAAATCGTCTGTTATGGTGTACATCAGGTTTTTTTCTTTTGTCGTGTTGGAATACCAAGGATGTTGTTTATAACCAACCAATCTGGCGATGTAAAGTTTATGGGCATCAGCTGAATCGTAATGACTAATATCGTATGTAATTTTAAAATGTTTTTTAACAGGAATGGTATCGTCATGTAATTTAATGGTATCGTTTGACACTGAAAAGTCCATATAAAAATCATCATAAAACGTCTCTGGATAAAATTCAACCGAAATGTGGTTGTATAATAGCTCGTTGGTTTTGTCTGCATGAATATAATAAGACGATACAAAAGAATCCTTCACTTTAAAGTCTTGTTCTTTTTTACCTTCAATATTAATGGTGAGCCAAGAAGTGTTGTTTTTAAAATCCTTTACTGCCACTTTGTAGACCGAAGAGGTACTGTCTTCAACCCTAATAAAACCATAATTATCAGAGTCTTTATAAATACTTAAGGGGTTATTGGGTTCTATAAAGAGTTTTTGGAGTCTTTCTTTTTTTGTTTTATAATGTCCATAATCTATAAACCGGTTTAAATGTCTGGTTTCGTCAAAAGAAAATCGTTTAAAATCGATGTCTATTTTTTTATTGCCATTAAAAAAAGCTTGAATGTTGTACACGCCATTGTTGTTGTATGCCAAATCCTGTCTGTCAGTAGATTCTATGGCAAAGCCAATTTTTCCATAAGCCTGAATGTTCTCAACTGTATAATCGCCATTAGGGAGGGGTAAAAGCCTTAGTTTTTGTTTTTCGTTTGATTTGTTTACATACGAATGCTTGTCCATGGGATAAGCATAAACCTCTTTAATAACAGGTAAGGTAGTGTCTTTAACATCAAACCCAAAAAGCAATGGATTGATAGGTCTTTCTTGATTGTCCCGAATTTCAAAATGTAAATGTGGACCACCAGACCCTCCTGTGTTACCACTATAGGCAATAACTTCACCTTTTTCTACAATAAGCTCTTCGGTATTAGGGAACACTTCAATTTCAAACGATTCTTTTTCATATTGCAACTTCTTGATATAAGCTTCAATTTCAGGGGAAAACTTTTGCAAATGCGCATATACAGTGGTATAACCATTAGGATGGGTTATGTAAAGGGCCTTTCCGTAGCCATAATGGGAGATTTTAATTCGACTTATATACCCACTAGCAGAGGCATACACCTTTAAACCTTCTCTTTGTTGCGTTTTAATGTCCAAACCGGAATGGAAGTGGTTGGAACGCAATTCAGCAAAAGAGCCAGACAAGACCAAGGTAACATCCAAAGGATTCCCAAAATAGTCTTTTGGGTAATAATCTTGGGCTAGGCCAAAGGCACAAACAAAAAGAAAAAAGGGTAAGGTGAATCTCATAAATTAAGTAATTCTTGCTAAAATATTAATTTGAACGAAATCTACAAAAGATATATTGTACGCTATTTTGCAATAATATCAAGCAATTACAACATTTTGCAAATTTTATGTAAAAACAATTGTAATTTATAGGAAGGTATCTTAACTTTGTCTGATAAGTATTGCATATTGCACATGAGTAAAATTGAAGAAATTGTTGATGCTCTTGAAGTAAAAGTAGGGAAAGTTTTACAGCAATTGGAAACCGTAAAACAAGCCAACTTAAAACTGGAAAAAGAGTTGCAAGCTTCTAAACAACATGCCATGGAACAACAAGAATTGATTGTTTCTTGGGAAGAAAAATACGAAGCACTCAAGATTGCAAATACAATGCTAGGTAGTGACGAAAACAAAAGAGAGACAAAGCTTAAAATAAACACATTAATTCGGGAGATTGATCATTGTATTGCGCAATTGTCCGAATAAATGTAACATCAAAAATCAATGTCAGATAAGCTTAAAATAAAGCTATCCATAGCTAACAGAGTGTATCCTTTAACCATTGTGCCTAGCCAGGAAGAAGGATTGCGTAAGGCAGCTAAGAACATTGAAACGATGATCAATCAATTTGAGCAAAGTTATTCTGTAAGGGATAAGCAAGATGTTTTGGCCATGTGTGCTTTGCAATTTGCATCTCAAGTGGAACAAAAATCAATAGATAAAGAAAATGTAAGTGAACATGTGGAAGAGAAGCTCACGGCTTTGAACAAAATGTTACAATTACATTTGGACTCTTAACGTTCTTTAAAATAAATTAAGGTTACTGCCTACATTAGTTATTATTTGGAAAACTCAACATTAATTCTTTAAAAAGGGTGAGTTTGAACGGTAAAAGCGGGCTGCTAGTGCTGTGTGTGCTGAACTTGTTTCAGTCTCGCAGTATCTCGAGCAGATACTTGATCCGTTTGTTAGCCCTAAACTTGTTTTAAGGAGTTTATTACAAAACAAACTAGTGTAGGCTTTTTTTATATATATAAATAAACTAACATGGACAACTCAATTATATTGATTATAGGTGGTGTTTTGCTAGGAATCATAGTGGGATTCATTATAGCAAAGGCATTAGAGAGAAACAATGCTTCCAAACTTATAAAAAGTGCTAAAAAATCGGCAGCAGCTATTATTAAAGAAGCCAATAGCGAAGGTGAAAGCATTAAAAAGGATAAAATTCTTCAGGCAAAAGAAAAATTCATAGAATTAAAATCAGAGCATGAAAAAGTAATCAATGCTCGTGACAAAAAAATGGCAGAAGCTGAGAAACGTACTAGAGACAAAGAGTCTCAGGTTTCCAGTGAATTGTCTAAAAATCTCAAACTCAATCAAAGTTTAGAAGACAAAATAAAGGATTACAACCATAGAGTTGATATTCTCGAGAAAAAACAGGAAGAAATCGATAGGCTTCATAAAAGCCAGATAGAACAGTTGGAGGTTATTTCCAGTTTATCTGCAGAAGAAGCCAAGGCACAACTTGTTGAATCCCTAAAAGGAGAGGCCAAGAGCGATGCCATGGCTTATGTTCAAAGCACTTTGGAAGAAGCAAAACTAACGGCTCAACAAGAAGCCAAAAAAGTAATTATCAATACCATTCAACGTATAGGAACCGAAGAAGCAGTAGATAACTGTGTGTCTGTTTTTAATATAGAATCGGACGATGTTAAAGGACGCATCATTGGTAGAGAAGGAAGAAACATTCGCGCCATTGAAGCAGCCACTGGAGTGGAAATTATTGTAGACGACACACCAGAAGCCATTATTCTATCCTGTTTCGATTCCGTAAGACGTGAAATCGCCAGATTATCCTTGCACAAATTGGTTACCGATGGTAGAATACATCCTGCTAGAATAGAGGAGGTAGTAAAAAAGACAACCAAACAAATAGAGCAGGAAATTATTGAAGTAGGAAAACGAACCATAATAGACTTAGGGATTCACAACCTACATCCAGAACTTATTAAAGTGGTTGGTAGAATGAAATATCGTTCGTCTTACGGACAAAATTTGCTGCAACACTCCAGGGAAGTTGCCAAACTTTGTGGTGTGATGGCTGCAGAGCTAGGTTTAAATCCTAAATTGGCCAAACGTGCAGGATTGCTACATGATATTGGTAAAGTGCCAGATGCAGAAGCAGATATGGAAACACCACATGCTATCCTTGGAATGCAATGGGCTGAAAAATATGGTGAAAAAGAAGATGTTTGCAATGCCATTGGAGCACATCATGATGAAATTGAAATGACCTCTCTTTTGTCTCCAATTGTTCAAGTTTGTGATGCTATTTCCGGAGCAAGACCAGGAGCAAGACGCCAAGTATTGGATAGTTACATTCAACGTTTAAAAGACCTTGAGGATATTGCCTTTGGTTTTGGAGGTGTTAAAAAAGCCTATGCCATTCAAGCAGGAAGGGAGTTAAGGGTTATTGTGGAAAGCGAAAAAGTTTCAGATCAAAATGCAGCAGATTTATCCTTTAACATTTCACAGAAAATACAAACAGATATGACCTATCCTGGACAGGTTAAAGTAACTGTAATTAGGGAAACCAGAGCAGTGAATATCGCTAAATAACTTACAGCGTTTATTTGCAATGGGAATATCTGCAAAATCATTAAAATAATATAGCTTGGGTGTTTGCCCAAGCTTTTTTTATAAGTTTTTTTTAAACGTTTGTAATTTCAACTACAGCAGTTTTTTTATTGGGTATGCTAATGGTAAAGGTGGTGCCAACATTAACTTCACTTTCCACCTCAATGTTGCCACCGTAAGCTTCTATTTGGTTTTTTATTAAGTACAATCCAATACCTTCGGCATCTTGGTTTTTATGGAATGTTTTGTACAATCCAAAAATGGAGTTTCCATACTTGTCCAGATCTATTCCAATGCCATTGTCACTAATGGCAATTTTAATGGTTTCAGAATCAAACATGCTGTCAACGGTAATTTTGGGATGTCTGTCTGGATGTTTGTATTTTATGGCATTGGTTAAGAGGTTTTGAATGATACTTTCTATGTAGGACTGATTGTAATGTATAAATAATTTAGGGTCTATATTGTTTTGTACTTCGGCATGGTTGTCATTAATAACCACTTTAAGCATCTTTAAAATACGATCGGTCTCTTGTGCCAAGTATATTTTTTCAATCTTGGCAGTTCTGTTGTTTTGTACAGATACAATTTCTTTTAAATTGGCAATGGTTTTACTAAGGGATTCTGAAAGAATTTGGAGGTATTTTATGGTGTCTTCTTTTTCAAATTCTGATTCTGCCTCATAGTAAAAATCCAATAGGCTTTCAAAATTGGCTGCATGTTGCTTTAGGTTGTGGGTTACTATATGGGCAAAGTTTTTAAGTTGATTGTTTTGTTTGGTAACAATGTTTAAGGTGTTTGCCAGTTTTCTTTCGTTTTCAACATGTTTGGTAATATCTACATGTGTGCCTAAAAAACGTATTGGATTGTTGTTGGAGTCTCTTTCCACAACTTTTCCTTTATCTAAAATCCATTTATAGGAGCCATCCTTGCACTCCACTCGATGCACATTCATGTATATGGGCTTCAAACCATTAATGTGGTCTTGATAATCCTGAAAATATTTATTTCTGTCTTCTGGGTGCACACGATTGTTCCAATCGTTTAGGTTAGCTCCAAAATTGGCATCGTTTTCAAAACCGATAATCCGTTTTGAAGCTTCGGAAAAATAAACTTTATTCTCTGTGGCGTTAAATTCCCAGACACCTACGTTGGTAATCTCTACTGCAAGTTGCCACTTGCGTTTTTCCCCAAACCCATTGGGGTAATTATTTAGTGGTCTGTTTGAGTTCGTGAAATCCATATTGTCTAGATTAAATTTTATTAAAAAACGTAGTTAATATGGGAGAATCGATTTAAAACGGCGCTATTACCTACTAAATATAATTAATAATCAGTAATTTAGAAAATAAAATGTTATTTTCTGGGATGAAATGTTTGAAGCACACTTTTTAAATGGCTTTTGTCCACATGTACATAAATTTCGGTAGTGGTAATGCTTTCGTGTCCCAACATTAGCTGTATGGTCCTTAAATCGGCACCATTTTCCAACAAATGTGTGGCAAAAGAATGTCTGAAGGTATGTGGGGAAATGGTTTTGTCTAGATTGATTTTAACTGCCAATTGCTTGATGATGGTAAAAATCATGGCTCTGGTAAGTTGTTTTCCCCTTCTGTTTAAAAACAAGGTGTCTTCGTGTCCTTTTTGAATAGAGAGGTGGTTTCTTACTTCGTTTTTATAACAGGTAATATATTTTTGAGTAGACTGAACAATAGGCACAAAGCGTTGTTTATCGCCTTTTCCAGTAACTTTAATAAAACCTTCATCAAAAAACAAATCCGAAATTTTCAGGTTGGTAAGTTCGCTTACACGTAAACCACAACTGTAAAGGGTTTCAAGCATGGCACGATTGCGTTCACCTTCAGCTTTGCTTAAATCAATGGCAGCAATCAAGCGATTGATATCATCCAAAGAAAGTGTATCTGGTAGTTTCCTGCCTATTTTAGGGGATTCTATCAATTCTAAAGGATTATCCACTCTATAATCCTCAAAAATGAGATAATTAAAAAAACTGCGCAAGCCGGAAATCATCCTGGACTGGGTCCTTACATTTACAGTTTTTGCAAGCTCATAAATATATTGTTGGATGGTTTCTTTTGAAATGTTCAAGGGAGATACACTTATATGCTTGTCCTCCAAATAGCCAATAAGCTTCTCCACATCCAATCCATAACTGGTTATGGAGTTGTTGGATAGCCCTCTTTCTATTTTTAGATAAAGTTTATAGTCTTTTAAAGCGTGTTCCCATTTCATCATCACAAAAATAAATCAAAAAGTATCCAAATAAAGGTTTTAAGGGTGGAATAAGGTTTGGACGATTTCATTTTGTTAATAACTTATTTGTGTAAAATACTGTAAACTAATAATTTAATGTTTATTATTAAATAAATTGTTAATAAAAAAACAGTTTTTATTTATTAATAAAAAAAAAAGTGGTTATTTTGTTTAATCAATTACAAAAACTTAAAAAATTATGAAGAAATTATTTTTATTGACATTTTTAACAGTATTAAGTTTTACTGCTGTAAAAGCCCAAGAGGGGTTTAATTTAGGAGCTTTTATTGGATTGCCTGTGGCAGATGGAAGTGACTATGCTACTTTTTCTGCAGGTCTGGATGTAAATTATCTTTTTGGAATAAACGAAAAATTTAGTGTAGGTCCAGCAACAGGCTATAGCCATTCTTTTGGTGACACTTACTACGGTTTAGACTACGATGATACCCAATTTATACCTATTGCAGGAGCAGGTCGTTTTAATATTAACGAGATGTTTACTGTAGGTTTGGATTTAGGGTATGCTGTTGGTATTAATGATGGCAACGATGGAGGGTTTTATTACCGACCAATGTTTGGATACAACATCAACGATAAGATTCAGGTAAATGCATCTTATAGAGGAGTGAGATCTAGTTATGATAGCGGTTATTATGATGGTTATTATTATTACAACAGAAGTGTTGATTGGAATTTTGGAATTTTAAGTGTAGGAGCCTCCTTTAATTTAAATTAAAAAAACCTGTTATTTTTCTTTTCATTAATAAAACCCGAAGCAAATCGCTTCGGGTTATATTATTAAGTAAGGTGAGGAAGAGCTTTCTTACATTTTATGGCTGATAATTGTGGAAAATAATTATATTTGCCACCTTAAAACAATTAAAAACCTTAAATTTATTATGAAAAAAATTTTACTTATCGCTGCTGTGGCAGTATTTGGATTATCAAAAGTGAATGCACAAGAAAGTGGTTCTAATGGAGGTCAAACAGACAAAGGAAGTATTTTAGTTGAAGCTAATACTGGTTTTGGTGGTGCTCACTCAAGCAATACAGGATTTGCTTTAACATCAATAGATGGAGATACTGGATGGAATGTTGGTGTTGAAGGAGGTTATTTTATAATTGATAACTTAGCTATTAAAGCTGGTTTAGGTTATGGTGATTATAGTAGTGAAGATAATATAGATGGAATGTTTTCTTACAAAATTGGAGCTAAATACTATATTATTGGAATGATTCCTGTCCAAGTAGATTTAAATGGAGCTTCAGGAAATAGTTTTTCTCCTATGTATGTTGGTGGACAAGCTGGTTATGCTTGGTTTTTAAATGAACATGTTTCTGTTGAACCAGGATTAAGATATGACTTTGGAATGAATGAGGATGCTGGAGATGGTGACTTTAACCCTTTATCAGTAAGAATAGGTTTCGCACTACATTTCTAAGAGTTTTATAATTTTCATTAAAAAAACCGAAGCAAGATTGCTTCGGTTTTTTGTTTTAAAACAACATTTTTAGCGTTATTATTTTTTTTGAATAAGTTAAACAGGCTTCTAAAATTGGGGCATTTTTGTAGGGAACTTAAACAATAAAAATATATAACAATGAAAAAATTAATTTTAATTACAGGAATATTTATTTTTAGCACTACGTTATTGCATGCGCAAGCAGACTCCAAAGCTATTCAATTAGGTGTTAAAGGAGGTGTAAACTCCACTAAAATTACAGGAGACGATATAGACGATGTGAAAGCAAGAACTAGTTTTAATGTTGGTTTATTGGCCGAAATCCCAATTACAGAAAGATTCTCATTACAACCAGAGGTTATGTATTCTGGACAAGGGTTTGATGTAAAGGAAATAGACCAGGATAACATCTTCGATACAAATGAGAACATAGAATATCAACTTGACTATATTCAGGTGCCAGTATTGCTTAAAGCGTATCTGGTTAAAGGGTTGAGTATAGAAGCTGGACCTCAATTTGGATTTAAGATCCATGAAGAATTGGATTTTCAGCCAAATAACGATGGAGGCGATATTGAAATTAACGAAGACGACTCTTATGTTAAGGATTTTGATACAGGCTTGGTTCTTGGAGCAGCCTATAAATTCGACAATGGGTTTTTTGTTAATGGACGTTACAACATGGGGTTAACCAATATTTTTGAAGATAATACCATTTTTGAAAATGTAGATGCTAAAAATGCAGTTTGGCAATTTGGTGTTGGCTTCATGTTTTAATCCAACCCTTATAAAAAACCAAAAACCGAAGTTTCAGCACTTCGGTTTTTTTATGGGTTAATTTTTGATACCTTTACTAAAACAAGAAAGCATTTACAGATGAAAAAAATCATCATTATCAATGGTCCCAATTTAAACCTATTGGGAAAACGAGAGCCACAAATTTATGGCAACCTCAGTTTTAATGAATTTTTTGAAACCATAAAGGCAAAATACCCTCAAGTTATCTTAGAACACTTTCAATCCAACATTGAAGGGGAACTTATTGATAAGCTTCACGAAGTTGGTTTTTTATATTATGGGATTATTTTAAATGCAGCAGCTTACACGCATACGTCTGTTGGAATAGGAGATGCTGTGGCAGCCATAGAAACTGCTGTGGTGGAAGTGCATATCTCCAACACGTTTAAGCGCGAGGATTTTAGGCATCACTCTTATGTGGCACCTTATGCCAAAGGTATCATCGTTGGTTTTGGATTGCAAAGTTATGAATTGGCTTTGCAGAGTTTTTTAAATCCTCTATAATGTTTCTTAAATATTTAATAATACTGTCTTAAATTTCACAGTCTATAAAAAAAGCACGATTCAAAATTTTGAATCGTGCTTTAATTTAAATGTTTTAACAGATCACTCCGGTTGAGCGAAGGCTCTTCCTTTGAGAAGGTTAGTAGGGATTTATAAATGTATCACCTCACCATAAGCATCTGCAACGGCTTCCATAACAGCTTCACTCATGGTAGGATGTGGATGTACGGCTTTTAAAACTTCATGGCCAGTGGTTTCAAGTTTTCTACCTAGAACGGCTTCAGCAATCATGTCTGTTACTCCAGCTCCAATCATGTGGCAACCTAACCATTCCCCATATTTGGCATCGAAAATCACTTTTACAAAACCATCTTTTGTTCCAGCAGCACTTGCTTTACCTGAGGCTGAGAAAGGGAATTTGCCCACTTTAATGTCGTAACCTTTATCTTTGGCTTGTTTTTCGGTTAATCCAACACTTGCAATTTCTGGCGAAGCGTAGGTACAACCTGGAATGTTTCCATAATCTAAAGCTTCCACATGCATACCAGCAATTTTTTCAACACATAGAATGCCTTCTGCAGAAGCTACGTGAGCCAATGCCTGTCCTGGAGTGACATCTCCAATGGCATAATAACCCGGAATGTTTGTTTGGTAATAGTTGTTCACTAAAATTTTATCTCTATCCACAGCAATACCAACATCTTCTAAACCTATGTTTTCAATATTGGTTTTAATTCCCACAGCAGATAATATAATATCGGCTTCAAGGACTTCTTCTCCTTTAGAAGTTTTTACCGTGGCTTTTACGCCTTTTCCAGAAGTGTCAACTTTGGTAACTTCAGAAGAAGTCATGATTTTTATGCCACTTTTCTTGAAAGAACGTTCTAGTTGTTTGGAAACTTCTTCGTCTTCCACAGGAACGATATTTGGTAAGAATTCAACAATGGTTACATCTGTTCCCATGGAATTGTAAAAGTATGCAAATTCAACACCTATGGCGCCAGACCCAACCACAATCATTTTTTTAGGTTGTTTGTCCAGTGTCATGGCTTCTCTATAACCAATTACTTTTTTACCATCTTGTGGCAAGCTTGGCAATTCCCTAGAACGAGCTCCAGTAGCTATAATAATGTGGTCTGCACTGTATTCTTTTCCGTTTACTTCAATTTTTTTTCCAGGTTTTAATGTTCCAAACCCTTCAATGACATCGATCTTGTTCTTTTTCATTAAAAACTGAACACCTTTGCTCATCCCTTCAGCAACACCACGACTACGTTTTACAACAGCATTGAAGTCTTTATCAAACTCTTTTACAGAAAGCCCATAATCGCTGGCATGCTTTAAATATTCAAACACTTGGGCAGATTTTAAGAGCGCTTTGGTAGGGATACAACCCCAATTTAAACATACACCACCAAGGCTTTCTTTTTCAACAACAGCAGTTTTAAAACCTAGCTGGGACGCTCTAATAGCAGTTACGTAGCCACCAGGACCACTTCCAAGAACAATAATATCGTATTTACTCATTGTATAATTTTTAGTCGTTTTTTGAAGCTACGAAGGTACAAAAAGTATCTAACAAATTACAAGTTCTCAATTCTGGATTCCAAGTTTTTGGTTTAAGATTCAAGTTTTAAAGTTCAAGGTTTTAGATTCTAGGTTCAAAGTTTAAGGTTCTAATGCCTAACCCTCAATTTCCAATCAACAATCTCCAATCAACAATCTACTTGTTAAAAAAAAAAGAAGACCTTTATTAAGCTTTAGCTTATGGGTTGGGAATAAAATTCAATGCCACACCATTTATACAGTGTCTTTTTCCAGTGGTCTCTTTAGGACCATCGTTAAATACATGTCCCAAATGCCCTCCACAAGTGGCACAATGCTCTTCAATTCCGGTAAAACCATTCCCTTCCTTGGAGAAAGCAACATTTCCAGGGATTTCCCTGTCAAAACTTGGCCATCCAGTTCCGGAGTCGAATTTATGTTCACTATTAAACAAAGGGGTTTTGCAGGCAGCGCAAACATAGGTTCCAGCGTCTTCAGTATCGTTTAACGGACTGGAAAAAGCGCGTTCTGTACCACCTTCCCTTAACACATAATATGCCTTGGCACTTAGTTCCTGTTTCCATTGTGTATTGGTTTTTGAGATTTTAAATGTGTCCTTATTTGAGTTTTTTTTGTTTTCTTGGCTCATACAGCTTTGCAAGGTCAAGACCAGCAAGCAGCTTAATAAAATTTTCATATGGGTTAAATTTATTAGTGTTTGTAACACCTTTTGTCGACAAAAATTATTTAACTTTACAAGAATTGTGTTAAAAAACAAAATGTGTTCCTCTAAAAAATTAAGGAATGATTTTTGTAATTTTAACTCCTGAAAAAATATTTTAAAATGACGATTAAAAAAATAATAAGTGTGTTTGTTTTACTTTTGGTAGTAATGGCTTGTTCCACCAATCCTTTTACCGGAAAACAAACCATGGCCTTAGTGCCGAATTCCCAATTATTCCCAACAGCATTCCAGCAATACAACCAAGTGCTTAGCGAAAGTAAAGTTGTTACGGGAACTGCACAATCTGAAATGATAAAAAGGGTAGGACAGCGTATATCTGTAGCTGCTGAACGTTGGTTAAACGCCAATGGCTATCAAGGGTATTTAAAAGACTACAAATGGGAATACAATTTAATTGACGATAAAACAGTTAATGCTTGGTGTATGCCAGGAGGTAAGATTGTATTTTACACAGGAATCCTTCCCATAGCCCAAAGTGAAACAGGTGTGGCAGCCATAATGGGACACGAAGTTGCTCACGCGCTTGCCAATCATGGACAACAGCGTATGAGTGCAGATTATATTCAACAAGGCGTGGCATTGGCTGGTAATATCGCTATTCAAAATGATAACGATAGAGCTGCCTTTAATCAGTATTATGGTATTGGTTCTCAAGTAGGCGTGATGCTTCCTTTTAGTAGAAGTCATGAAGCTGAAGCAGATAAAATAGGATTGATTTTAATGGCCTTGGCTGGTTATAATCCTAGTGAGGCTGCCGAATTATGGAAGCGCATGGAAGCCAATAGTGGAGGCAATGCGCCACCAGAAATACTCAGCACACATCCATCCAATGCTTCAAGAATACAAAACATCCAGTCTTTGGTTCCAATGGCTGTATCTGAAGCAAAAAAGTTTGGTGTCACCTCATTTAAACCAATAACTAAATTTTAAAAGTGATGTTTTAAAATATTTACTTATTTTCGAAGCTGTTCTAAATTTGAACAGCTTTTTTTATTAAAAAACATGTATGGCAAAACTAGAAAAAGGAAGTAAAAAATTGCTAAATGCTTGGGCATTTTACGATTGGGCAAATTCTGTGTATACTTTAACCATTGCTTCTTCAATTTTCCCCATATTTTATTCTGCTTTATTTGCAAGCAACATTAAACATGTTAACGCTTTTGGTTTTGAGTTTAAAAGCACAGCTTTAATAACCTTTGTAACCGCTTTTACGTTTTTGGTAGTTTCGGTGATGTCGCCTTTA
The DNA here is from genome assembly GCF_000348685.1 of Xanthomarina gelatinilytica. GTDB lineage: Bacteria > Bacteroidota > Bacteroidia > Flavobacteriales > Flavobacteriaceae > Xanthomarina > Xanthomarina gelatinilytica. The sequence goes on from NZ_ANLA01000024.1 coordinate 60,057, forward strand.
TTGTCTGGAATAGCAGATTATGTTGGGAATAAAAAGAGTTTCATGAAATTTTTCTGTTACGTTGGTGGATTGGGCTGTATTGGGTTGTATTGGTTTAGCTTGGACCATATTTACATGAGTTTGTTGTTTTATTTTATGGGATTGATTGGCTATTGGGGAAGTTTGGTGTTTTATAATTCATATTTGCCAGATATTGCTTTTCCAGAGCAACAAGACAGAATCAGTGCCAGAGGTTTTTCTTTAGGATATGTAGGTAGCGTTATTTTACTTATTATAAATTTAGCCATGGTTATGAGCCAAGAAACTGGAGAGGCTAAAATGGAAATGATGCGCTGGTCCTTTGTGATGGTTGGTGTTTGGTGGATTTTATTCAGTCAATATACGTTTTACATTTTGCCTAAAGGCGTTTTAAATGGCGAAAAAGTAACTAGAAATGTGGTTCTTAACGGATTTAGGGAATTACGTCAGGTTTGGCATCAATTAAAGCAAAACTTGAGGTTAAAGCGCTATCTAGCTGCATTTTTTGTATTTAGCATGGCAGTTCAAACCATTATGTTGGTGGCTGTTTATTTTGGGGAAGAAGAAATTTCTTGGGCAGATAACAGCGAGAAAACCATGGGTTTGATTGTGAGTATTTTGGTGATTCAAATAGTAGCTATTTTGGGAGCTGTTTTAACCTCTAGGGCATCAGAAAAGTTTGGGAACATCAAAACATTGATAAGCGTAAATGTTATCTGGATGACGATGTGTTTTGCTGCTTATTTTGTAGTTACTCCAATACAGTTTTATATTACGGCTGGTGTGGTTGGCTTGGTTATGGGAGGCATTCAAGCTTTGGCCAGATCCACTTATTCTAAATTTTTACCGGAAACAGACGATTCAACTTCCTTCTTTAGTTTTTATGATGTTGCTGAAAAAATAGGTATCGTTATTGGAATGGTTATTTTTGCCAGCATCGATCAAATTACTGGAAGCATGCGAAATGCCATCGTGTTTTTGTTTGTGTTCTTTTTGGTTGGCATTATTTTGCTATTTCGCGTACCTAAAACAAACCCAAACTAATTTTTACAAAAAAAGCTTATGTTTACAAAAACTATATTAAAACCTATTATGAAAAATTTAAAATTAGCCCCTTATTTACTTCTTGCTTTTTTAATGTTTAACGTTTCTTCATGTGATAATGAGCCTTTGGAAGGTGATTTTAATAATACCACCAATAATGGAAATGGAACTAACACAGAACTATCTTCTTTATTTGACAAATGGTGGTATGATTCTGAAGATTTTACTGCTGATATTTATTTTCACTCTAATGGCATGTACGAGCAAAAAGTTACGCTTCTAGGAAACGAAGTTATATCAACTGGTGATTGGATTTGGGTTAACGAAAGTGAACGTGTAATGAAAATCGAAAATTTAGGAGGTTCAGGACAAGTAGCTACTGATATCTGGTTCAGATTTAGTGATGTTCAAGAATCGTCCTTTAAGATAGAACAATCTCAAAATGGCACTAGTTATTCCGTTCCAAGACTGTATTTGGATACTGAATAGTTTTCATTTATATAAAAAAAGCCACTCAGTTAGAGTGGCCTTTATTATTGTGGTTTAAACCTTAATCTTTACTAATACTCCCAGAGCCAGCCACTTTGGTATCCTCTTTTTCAGGGTTTCCAGTGTATTCAATATCGCCAGAACCTGTAACTCGTGCCTTTAGATATTTATTGCTAGTTACATTGGCATTTCCAGAACCTGTAACGGAAACCTCTGTATAGTCTGAAGTCACACTCGATGCGTTTAAGTCTCCAGATCCTGTTAACGTGGCTTCCAGGTTATTTGTGCTCCCTTTTAATTTTATATCGCCAGATCCTGTTAAATCGCATTTTAAGGTGTCGGTTTTTAAAATTAAAGTAACATCACCAGAACCAGCTAAGGATACTTTTAAATCCGTTGTAATTATAATGTCTTTACACCATAAATCTCCGGAGCCTGACAAAGACACTTCATCAATATCTTGAAAAGGAATGGTGATTTTTATGCCTTTATTAGGCGACGGTTTTAAATTAACACGATCTTTGGTTTTTACCATGAGCTTGTTGTCTTTTACTTCGGTAATAATATAATTCAAAAGATTGGCTTCTCCTTCAATTTTAATGGCACCTTCCGTACCTTTTATCAATTCAAAATCCATAAACCCAGAACAGGAGATAGCGTTATAATCTGCTGTGGTTCTTGTTTTGCTTGTCACGTTTCCGTTGCCTTTCACTTTTTGTGCAAAACTAAAAGAGGAAATAAGTACTGTTATTATAAGAATGATTTTTTTCATAATGTTTTTTGATGTTTTATCGGTTAGTTTTTGTAAAAAGACACGCTTCCGTAGTCTGATTCTATTTTTACCATGTTTCCGGAGTTTGGTGAACCATAATATCCAGTATAATAATTTCCTCCAGATTCTTCATGTTTTTTATGGAACTCAAACCCACTGTCATTTAAGGACGCATATTCCAAATCAATATCGAAATTAAAGTGATAGTTGGCTGCATGTCCAATTTTAATGCCAGTATAATCAGATTCTATGTTCACATTTCCTGCTTGTTCTGTTATGTTATCAATTTTAATGGAGCCATAATCGGCTTCAAGATTTACGTTTTTATAAACATCTCCAATAACAACGGTTAAATAATCGCCATTTCCCACAATATTATTGGCTCTATTTATTTTAATGGAACCGTAATCGCATTCATAATTTATATTTTCAACAGTTTCTAAAATAGAGGAGGTGTAATCGGCATTTAAAAGTATGTTTTTTGCTTTTGCAATGGTAAAACCACTGTAATCGGCATTTATTTCAGCACTGTTTATGTATTCAAAATAACAGTTAGAGGTGTAATCAAAATTAATTTTGTTATTGGATGCCATAAGCTCTTTGGTGGTTATTTTGCCATAATCGCAATTAATAATGGCTCGTCCCTCAAGTTTTCCCAAGTTAATGTTTCCATAATCATTGCTTAAATCCACAGCATTTGTAATAGGCATTTTAACCACATAATTAATGCTCATGTTTACATTATTGTTACTGTTCCAGTTCCACCAGGAATTGGACCTGGTTTTATTGAATATGGTTTTTGCAGAAACCAAACTGTTTGTGGCATTAAAATCTACTGTAATGTCGTCTAGTTTACGCTGTACTTTTTCTTCGTCGTTTCCTTTGGTGGTAATGGTTACCACAATTTCAATTCTGTTTTCGTTCCAAGTCACTATGTCCAGGTTTCCATAGCTATTATCGATTTTTAAAGTGGCGTTTGCCGACACGTTAAAAGATTTTTTAATGATTTTTTCCTTGGTGTGTTTTTCCTTTGAAATCCCGTTTGTTTCTGTAGCTGCATAACCACAGAAAGATATGGTTAAAAGAAGCAGGATGATGCTATATGTTTGAATTGCTTTCATTGTTAAAGTTATTTAGTTGTTTTATGTTTTCTATATGTTTTAAGGTGTTTTGTAAAATATCTATTCGGTTTTGAAAGTTTTTTATCATGGCAAAAATTACACGATTGTCATCACCACTTTTGGTCAGGTCTATTTTTAGGTTTTCATAATCCATTTCCAGTTTTTTAATTTGAATTAACGCATCGTTAATAATCATTTTGGTTTCTGGATTCGATTGGTTTTCCAGTTTTTTTAACTCTTCAGAAATGGTACTTGCAAAAAAACGTTGGGTTTCTTTCATTTCTGGAGAAACATTGGCCAAATCTCTTACCTTGTTTTGCGAACCATTTGCTATTACCAAAGTCATGATTAAAACCAGAGTGGCAGCAATTCCCGCCAATGGCTTCCAAAACCATGATTTTTTTGTGGCTGTTACACTTGACATAGTATCTGCTTGGCTGTTTAGCTTGGTTAAAAACCGTTTGGTATGTCCAGAATTTGGTTCTTCAATGTCAAATTCATCTTTTAAATCATCAAACAGTTTGTTTAAATTATCTGTATTCATAGCTTTTTTTTTTATGGCGTTGCTAGAGGTTGTAATTTTTGTCTTAAACTTTCTTTAGCTCTAGATATGGTGGTTCTACAATTAGCATAACTAATATTTAAAATGGTCCCAATCTCCTCATAGTCGTAACCTTCAATTAAATGCAATGTGAGTGTAATCCTGTAGCTTTCCTTTAAAGTGTTTAAGGTGTCCAGAACTTGTTTTGCCCTTAAATTTGTAAACTCATAATCGATGGAAATCTCTGGATCCTCACTTTCAATTTTATATTTCACATCATCAAAAGAAGTGCTTTCAAATTTGCTGTTCTTTTTTAAATGGTGCATGCTGTTATTAATAACAATGCGTTTTAACCAGGCTCCAAACGTAGCAGTGTCCTTTAAGCTTTCAAGTTTTGTAAAAGCCAGTAAAAAAGCCTCTTGCATAATGTCTTCAGCTTCAAAACGATCTTTTGCAATTCTGTATGCTACATTAAACATGGCTTTGTGATATCTGTTGTAAATTTCCAATTGCGCCAATTGGTTTCCAGACTTGCAAAGCGATATAAGCTCTTCTATATGTTGATGGGTTAGACTCAATTAAAACGGTTTGTTATTTTAAAGATGATGTTAAAGATAGTTTGTTACAGTTTGCTTAAAAAATATTTTAATTTTTTTAAAACCTATAAGTTTGTATATTATTTTCAAACACCATCCTAAGTTTTTTGATGCTTTATAAAGTATGGCATATTAATTGAACTTTTATTGGTGATTAATTCCTTGTTATTTGTTAAGCTATGAATAATCAAGGTTTTAGAATGTAATGCTTAACCCATTAAAATGATAATCATTTTGAAATTAATATAATTAATGACAGAATGACTTAATAATATATATGAAGAAAAGAGATTTATTTAGCCTTGACAGTTTGTCATTTCAGGATTTTGATGAAAATTCAGAATTAATACCTTTAATGACACCTGAAGATGAAGAAGAAATATCAAACGAAAAATTACCGGAAACCTTACCTATTTTATCGTTAAGGAATACTGTTTTATTTCCTGGAGTGGTGATTCCTATTACTGCTGGAAGGGATAAATCCATTAAGTTGATTGACGATGCCAATAAAGGCAGTAAGGTGATAGGTGTGGTGGCTCAAAAAGACGAAGCCGTTGAAGATCCTACTGCAGCAGATATTCACGAAACAGGTACTGTTGCAAGAATATTACGTGTTTTAAAAATGCCAGATGGCAATACAACCGTAATTATTCAAGGAAAGAAAAGGTTTCAAGTAGCAGAGGTTATTACCGAAAAACCTTATATAAATGCTACCATTCGCGAAGTTCCAGAGGCCAGGCCAAGTAAAAACAACAAGGAATTTGATGCCATTATAGAGTCCATTAAGGATTTGGCCCTACAAATTATCAAAGACAGTCCTAACATTCCTAGTGAAGCATCCTTTGCCATTAAAAACATAGAAAGTAATTCGTTTTTAATAAACTTTGTGTCTTCCAACATGAATTTAACAGTAAACGAAAAGCAGTCCTTGTTAGAGATCAACGATCTTAAGGAAAGAGCTTTGGCAACGTTAAAATTCATGAATGTCGAGTTTCAAAAATTGGAACTAAAAAACGATATCCAGTTAAAGGTTCAAAGTGATATGAGCCAACAACAGCGTGAGTATTTTCTTCATCAACAAATGAAAACCATTCAAGAAGAATTGGGTGGCGTGAGTTATGATGAAGAGCTTGAAGAAATGAAAACGCGAGCAAAATCCAAAAAATGGGACGAAAAGGTTGAAGAACATTTCAATAAGGAAATAGCAAAGCTTCAACGTATGAACCCTCAGGTTGCTGAATATTCCATTCAACGAAATTATTTGGACTTGTTTTTGGATTTGCCTTGGAACGAGTTTAGTAAAGATAAATTCGATTTAAAGCGTGCCAAACGCATATTGGATCGCGACCATTATGGACTGGACGACGTTAAAAAACGTATTTTGGAATATCTGGCTGTCATTAAATTGAGAAACGACATGAAATCGCCAATTCTATGTCTTTATGGACCTCCAGGAGTTGGTAAAACCTCTTTGGGGAAATCCATTGCCGAAGCTTTAGGAAGGGAATATGTACGAATTTCATTGGGTGGATTGCGTGATGAAGCTGAAATAAGAGGTCATAGAAAAACCTATATAGGAGCCATGCCTGGTCGCATCATTCAAAGCCTTAAAAAAGCTGGCACTTCCAATCCCGTTTTTGTGTTAGACGAAATAGACAAGCTGTCCAGCTCGCATCAAGGAGATCCATCTTCTGCTATGTTGGAGGTTTTAGACCCAGAACAAAATAATGAATTTTACGATAACTTCCTGGAAATGGGCTACGATCTGTCTAAAGTCATGTTTATTGCCACATCTAACAGTTTGTCAACCATTCAACCTGCTTTGTTGGATAGAATGGAGATTATAAACGTAACAGGTTATACCATTGAAGAGAAAGTGGAAATAGCCAAACGTCATTTATTGCCAAAACAATTAAAAGAGCATGGATTAACCGATAAGGACTTGAAAATAGGAAAACCTCAGTTGGAAAAAATTGTAGAAGGTTATACTAGGGAGTCTGGGGTTCGTGGTTTGGAAAAACAATTGGCAAAAATGGTTCGGTATGCTGCTAAAAATATAGCCATGGAAGAAGCATATAATATAAAAATCTCAAATCAGGATATTATAGACATTCTTGGAGGCCCAAAACTTGAGCGTGATAAATATGAAAACAACAATGTGGCAGGAGTGGTTACAGGCTTGGCTTGGACAAGGGTAGGAGGAGATATTTTATTTATTGAATCGATTCTCTCTAAAGGTAAAGGCAATTTAACCATAACAGGTAACTTAGGAACCGTTATGAAAGAGTCTGCAACCATTGCCATGGAGTTTATAAAATCCAATGCCAAGGAACTGGATTTAGATCCAGATATTTTTGAAAAATACAACGTGCACATCCACGTGCCAGAAGGTGCCACACCTAAAGATGGTCCAAGTGCAGGTGTAACCATGTTAACTTCACTGGTGTCTTTATTTACACAAAGGAAAGTAAAGAAAAGTCTTGCTATGACTGGCGAAATTACATTAAGGGGCAAAGTGCTTCCGGTAGGAGGCATTAAAGAAAAAATCTTGGCTGCCAAACGTGCTAGAATTAAAGAGATATTGCTGTGCGAAGACAATAGAAGGGATATTGAAGAAATTAAACCAGAATATTTAAAAGGCTTGACCTTCCATTATGTAACAGACATGAGCGATGTTATTAAAATTGCTATAACTAATCAAAAGGTTGCAAATGCCAAGAAACTCTAAGCGAGTTAACTTAAAAAAGAAACAAAACCTCGAAATTATATTCGAGGTTTTTTTTATCATTTAAAAATAATTTATACTTGCAGCCGTTTTAAGATAGATTTAGTTACTTTGCACCTGTATGATTAAGAGATTTACGGTAGTTTTTATAATGCTTCTCAGCACTTTGGTTTCGGCTCAGGTTGGTGGTGAAACTACGTATCAATTTCTTAATTTGGTCTCTTCGCCAAGACAAGCTGCCCTAGGGGGAAAGGTCTTTACCAATGTGGATTACGATGTTACCCAAGCCCTTACCAATCCAGCAACCATTAATCCGGAAATGGATAACCAATTGGCTTTAAATTACACCAGTTACTTGGGAGGCATAAATTATGGCACTGCAGCTTATGCCTATACTTGGGACAGACGTACACAAACTTTACATGTAGGTGTAAATTACATTAACTACGGAAGTTTTGATGGATATGACGAAGTTGGTAACGCTACAGGTTCCTTTACAGGAAACGAAGCAGCTCTTTCTTTTGGCTACGCAGCCCAATTGGGATATTCAAATTTTTATTTAGGAGGAAACCTTAAATTAATCACATCCAAATTGGAACAATACTCTTCTTTTGGCGCAGCTATAGATGCTGGACTTATTTACATAAACGAAGATATTGAGTTTCAGGCAACCTTAGTGGTTAGAAATGCTGGAATGCAAATTACAACCTATGCTGGTCTAAACGAGCCTTTGCCTTTGGAAATTGCTTTTGGAATGTCTCAAACCTTGGAACATGTGCCTCTACGTTGGCATTTAACGTTTGAAAACTTACAGAAATGGCCCATTACTGTTTCAAATCCAGCTAGGGCAGAAACCGATTTAGAAGGCAATCAAACCCAAGAGAAGTCGGGTTTTTTTAAAAACGTATTGAATCATACCATTATTGGCGCTGAAATTTTTCCCGAAGGTATCTTTAACATCAGGTTAGGTTATAATTTTAGAAGAGGTAGTGAGCTTAAAATCGTAGATCAACGAAATTTTTCTGGAATTTCTGCAGGTTTTGGATTAAAACTCAACAGAATGCGTTTTAGTTTTACCCATGCCAGATATACCAGTGCGGCCAACGCCAACTTTTTTGGCTTACAACTGGATTTACGATAATAAAATGATATTTTTATTGCCTTAATTAAGCAATTTATTGGATACCCATTTTTCACGTAAAACACATACATGAATAAAATTACCATTGCCATAGACGGATTTTCATCAACAGGTAAAAGTACTGTTGCCAAACAATTAGCCAATCATTTGGGATATATTTATGTGGATTCTGGAGCCATGTATCGTGCAGTCACTTGGTATGCTATGCAACATCATTTTATAAGCAACACCTATTTTCACGTTCAGGATTTAATAGCACATTTAGATCAAATAGACATCACTTTTACATTTAACCCGAATTTGGGCTATGCCGAAGTGTATTTAAACGGCAAGAATGTTGAAAAACAAATTAGGACCTTGGAAGTTTCAGGTTTTGTTAGTCAGGTAGCCGAAATATCAGAAGTCAGGGAATTATTGGTTAAGCAACAACAAAAAATGGGCGAAAGCAAAGGTATTGTAATGGATGGTCGTGATATAGGAACCGTTGTGTTCCCTAATGCCGAACTTAAGATATTTATGACAGCCTCACCTGAAACCAGAGCAAACAGACGATATCAAGAGTTGCTTTCAAAAGGGGAGCAGGTATCTTATAACGAGGTGCTCCACAATGTTCAGGAACGCGATTACATAGACTCCAACAGAAAGGATTCCCCACTAGTAAAGGCAAAAGATGCCATAGAAATAGACAATTCCAACCTAAGTTTAGAAGAGCAATTCAACAAAATCCTTCAACTTGTTGAGACCAAGTTATAAAGCAAACAGTAAGCTCTTAATTTTAAGAAAAATACATTAGGATATTTTATCAAAAATCATTAATTTTGCACTCCTTTTAGCGAAGAGTCAGAAATTAGAAGGAGTTGAAAACAAATATTTAATAACACTTCTGTGTGTTAATCGCTTAATTTTTCTGAGACAACACAGAATACAAACGTAATGTTACCGTATATCCTAAAAGTGAAAACCGTAACCATTACATAATTAATTTTAAATGGCTGAAAAAGCAAAACAAGCTGAAGTTGAAGCAACTGAAGCAAAAACTGTAGAAGCTCCAGTAGTATCTGAAGCTCAAGCAAACCCTGAAAAATTCTTAAAAGATTTTAACTGGCACAATTACCAAGAAGGTATTGATGAGGTTGAAGATTCTCAATTACAGGAATTTGAAAAATTAGTAGCTGAAAATTTCGTTGACACTTTAAATGATGAAGTTGTTGAAGGGGAAGTTATTCACATTACAGATCGCGATGCTATTATTGACATCAATGCAAAATCTGAAGGTGTAATTTCTTTAAACGAATTCCGTTACAATCCAAACTTAAAAGTAGGAGATAAAGTTGAAGTGTTAATTGATGTGCGTGAAGACGCAACAGGACAATTGATATTATCTCACAGAAAAGCTCGTGTAATTAAAGCTTGGGATCGTGTTAACGCTGCGCATGATAATGGCGAAATCGTTAATGGTTTTGTTAAATGTAGAACCAAAGGTGGTATGATTGTAGATGTTTTCGGTATCGAAGCCTTCTTGCCAGGTTCTCAAATTGATGTAAAACCAATTAGGGATTACGATCAGTATGTAAACAAAACAATGGAATTTAAAGTGGTTAAAATTAACCACGAATTTAAAAACGTTGTGGTTTCTCATAAAGCACTTATCGAAGCTGATATTGAAGAACAAAAGAAAGAAATTATTGGTCAACTGGAAAAAGGACAAGTATTGGAAGGTGTTGTTAAAAACATAACTTCTTATGGAGTCTTTATCGATCTTGGTGGTGTAGATGGTTTAATCCATATTACAGACCTTTCTTGGTCTAGAATCAACCATCCAAACGAAATTGTTGAGTTGGATCAAAAATTAAACGTGGTTATCCTTGATTTTGATGAAGATAAATCAAGAATCCAATTAGGTTTAAAACAATTAAGCAAACATCCTTGGGACGCTCTTGGAGAAGACGTTAAAGTTGGAGACAAAGTAAAAGGAAAAGTAGTGGTTATTGCAGATTATGGCGCTTTTATTGAAGTGGCTGATGGTGTTGAAGGATTGATCCACGTGTCTGAAATGTCTTGGTCTACACATTTACGTTCGGCTCAAGATTTCGTTTCTGTAGGAGACGAGGTTGAAGCACAAATCCTAACCTTGGATAGAGAAGACCGTAAGATGTCTCTTGGTATTAAGCAATTAACTCCAGACCCATGGACAGATATTACATCTAAATACCCTGTAGGATCCAAGCACAAAGGTATTGTACGTAACTTTACCAATTTTGGTGTGTTTGTGGAATTGGAAGAAGGTATTGATGGATTGATTTACATCTCTGATTTATCTTGGACCAAGAAAATAAAACACCCAAGTGAATTCTGCAACGTAGGTGATACTTTAGATGTTGTTGTTCTGGAATTGGATGTAGAAGGACGTAAATTAAGTTTAGGTCACAAACAAACTACTGAAAACCCTTGGGATAAATACGAAACTGAATTCGCTTTAGACACAGTTCATACAGCAGAAATCGCTGATGTTGTTGATAAAGGTGCAACTATTGAATTTAACGAAGACATCGTTGCTTTTGTTCCTTCCCGTCACCTTGAAAAAGAAGATGGAAAGAAACTTAAAAAAGGAGATACTGCCGAATTCAAAATTATTGAATTTAACAAAGAGTTTAAACGTGTGGTTGCTTCCCATACTGCTATTTTTAGAGAAGAAGAAGCTGCAAACGTAAAAGCTGCTGCCAAAAAAGCAGAAGCTCAAGCTGCAGAAGCAAAACCAACCTTAGGTGATGCTAACGACGCTTTACAAGCTCTTAAAGATAAAATGGACGGAAAGAAATAATCTTTAAGTCTACTTGTTACACTAAGCACAGTCTAAGTGTTTCAATTATATAAAAAAGCCTTCAAATAGTTTGAAGGCTTTTTTTATGCCCTGTAATTAAAACCACCTGTTCTTTGTCTCACTTCCACTAGATAAAAAGGTTTGAAAGAAAATGCATTGTAAACCACAATAATTTAACTTAACTTTGTTCACCAATTAAGTTTGGATAGTATGGGTCAAAAAATGTTACTTAATGCCACAGAGGTAAACATCATTCTTCACAGATTGGCTTGTCAATTAATTGAAAAACATACAGACTTCGCAAACACAGTGTTAATAGGTATTCAGCCAAGAGGTAAATTTTTGGCAGAAAGACTGACAAAAATCCTTAAAGAAGATTACAAAATAAAACATGTAAAGTTGGGGCTTTTGGACATCACATTTTTTAGGGACGACTTTAGAAGAGGCGAAAAACCTCTTGAAGCCAACACCACTGAAATAAATTTTTTGGTAGAAGATAAAAACATTGTTTTTATAGACGATGTCTTGTATACAGGCCGAAGCATCCGTTCAGCATTAACAGCCATCCAGTCGTTTGGTAGACCTAAAGAAATAGAACTCCTAACCTTAATAGATAGACGTTTTAGCAGACATTTGCCCATTCAGCCAGATTACAGAGGCAGACAGGTAGATGCCATTAACAACGAGAAAGTCAAGGTGAACTGGTTGGAAAACGAAGGAGAAGATGCCGTATACTTAATTAGCAATTAAAAGTTGAAAATGATAATTTAAAACGGTTTAATGTTTTATATGAGATTGATTAAATCAACTTTAAACTTTAAACTATAAACTTAGAATAAAAATGAGTGAATTAAGTGTCAACCACTTATTGGGAATAAAATATCTTAACAAAAAAGATATTGAACTTATTTTTGAAACTGCCGATCATTTCAAGGAAGTGATTAACAGACCCATAAAAAAAGTGCCTTCACTTAGAGATATCACCATTGCCAATTTATTTTTTGAAAATTCCACTAGGACCAAACTCTCTTTTGAATTGGCTGAGAAAAGGCTCTCGGCAGATGTCATTAATTTTTCAGCATCCCAATCTTCAGTAAAAAAAGGGGAAACCTTGATAGATACAGTTAACAACATCCTTTCCATGAAAGTGGATATGGTTGTGATGCGCCATCCAAACCCAGGAGCCAGCGTGTTTTTGTCACAACATGTAGATGCAAGTATCATTAATGCTGGAGATGGCGCTCATGAGCATCCTACACAAGCTTTGCTGGATTCTTATTCAATAAGGGAGCGTTTAGGGGAAGTGAAAGGGAAAAATGTTGTTATTGTTGGAGATATTCTACATAGTCGGGTAGCTTTGTCAAACATCTATGCCCTTAAATTGCAAGGAGCCAATGTTATGGTTTGTGGACCAAAAACATTACTGCCCAAACACATAGATAAATTAGGCGTAAAGGTTGAAACCAACTTACAAAAGGCCCTTAATTGGTGCGATGTTGCAAACATGCTTCGTGTACAAAACGAACGAATGGACATTAGCTATTTTCCTTCTACCAGAGAATATACCCAACAATTTGGTGTGAATAAAGCACTATTGGACTCTTTGGATAAAGAAATCACAATCATGCATCCAGGACCTATAAATCGTGGTGTGGAAATTACAAGCGATGTGGCAGATTCCAAACAAGCTATCATTTTGGACCAAGTGCAAAATGGTGTTGCAGTTAGGATGGCTGTAATATATTTATTAGCTTCAAAAATAAAACAATAAGATTATGATTATAGACAAAGATGGTAATATTACCATAATCACCCAAGAAAAAGCATCTGTAACAGAGTTGGTAAAAAAACTGGATGTGGTTTACAATCGATATAAAAACGATAATATTATTGTATCCTTAACAAGTCTTCAGTCTATAACCCTTCAGGATGTTATCGAGTTTTTGCAAATTTCAAACACACACAGAAAATCAAAACATTCGTTTGTAATAGTTTCAGATAAAGTAAACCTGGACGAGATGCCAGACGAGATAGTGGTTGTGCCAACCCTTCAAGAAGCATACGACATTATTGAAATGGAAGAAATGGAGCGTGATCTCGGATTCTGAAAAAATGTTGAATTGTAAAGTTGTTTGTTGTTAAGTTGTCTACCACTAAACAACAAACAACTAAACGCCAAACAAGATAATGAAACTCACCATTTTAGGTTGTCATAGTGCCACACCACGTATCAATACCAATCCTACGTCTCAGGTTTTGGAAATTAACAATCATATATTCTTAATAGATTGTGGCGAAGGAACACAGGTAGAATTGCGTAGGAACAAAGTGAAGTTTAACAGGATTAAACATATTTTTATTTCGCATCTTCATGGTGACCATTATTTTGGATTAATTGGGCTTATTTCTACATTTAGGTTATTGACCAGAGAAACAGAACTCCATATTTACGCACCTAAAGGCTTGAAAGAATTGGTGACGCTTCAAATGAAACTGGCCAATTCATGGACAAACTATCAACTTATATTTCACGAATTGACTTCCCATGAACCAGAATTGATTTTTGAAGACGAGAAAGTAGCTGTTTACACCATACCATTGGATCACAGGATCTATACCAACGGATTTCTTTTTAAGGAGAAACCTGGACTTAGAAAACTGGATATGAATGCAGCAATAGAAGCAGATATAGATATGGCTTATTTTAATAAGTTAAAACAAGGGTTTGATGTTGAAAACAATAAAGGGAAGTTAGTAAAAAATGAGACAGTTACCAAAGATCCTCCTGAGCCCAGAAGTTATGCCTTTTGTAGTGACACTGCATATAACGAAAAGTTGGTAAACAATATACTGGGAGTTACAGCTTTGTATCATGAGGCCACATTTTTAGAGAAACACGAAAAATTGACCATTCCAACAAAACACAGCACAGCCAAACAAGCTGCCAGTATTGCCAAACAGGCAAATGTAGGTACTTTAATTCTTGGGCATTTTTCAACCAGGTACGATAATTTGGACCTATTTAAGGAAGAAGCCCAAACTGTTTTTAAACATGTGGAATTGGCCAAAGATGGTAAGGTTTTTAGTTTTTAATTAAACTCCTTTAGGCTTAAAATCCATTCTATGGCTTCATTTAAAGTCTGACACCTCTTGATGCTGGTTTTGGAAAAGTGTTTTTCAAGGGTTGCATTTTTATAATTAAATTTATTATATGCCACTACAGCACTAGCTGCAATAAAATTATATTCTTTGTAAAAATCAATCCATAATTGGGGCTCTATGGAATAGGAGTTAATTCTATTGGATATAAACCCTACCTCAAATTGGTCTCCATAATGCTCTCCAATTGCAGAGATAACTTGTTCAATTTTTCCCCAGTCAAAATGGATGCCTTCATTTAACTCAGAGATAATTATTTTCTCTAAAAAGAAGAAGGTACCAAAAGAAAACTCTATTTTTGAACTGGGAAGTAGGTTAAAATGTTTGCTATTTTCAAATGTCATTTTGGGAAAATTATTCCATAAATTTATAAGAAATAGTTAAGCAATAAAACTAAAATATAGTAAAAAAACATATTTTTAATATAATGGATGCAGACTTAGGCAGTTACAGAAAATCGTACGAAAAACATGAACTTTTGCTGGAAGACACACCCGAAAACCCATTGGAATTATTTCAAAAATGGTTTTTTGAAGTTGATAAATTCTTTCCTGAAATAGAAACCAATGCCATGACCATTTCTACCATTGGTCTGGACGGTTATCCTAAAAGTAGAATTGTTCTTCTTAAAAAGTTCACATATGAAGGCTTTATTTTCTATACCAATTACCATAGCGAAAAAGGCAAAGCCATCTCAAACAATCCACATGTGTGCTTGTCCTTTTTTTGGCATGGAGCAGAAAGACAGATAATTATTAAAGGCAAAGCCAAAAAGATTCCTGACAATTTAAGCGATGGGTATTTTGAATCCAGACCAAGGGGAAGTCAGTTGGGAGCAATAGTTTCCCACCAAAGTGAGGTTATAGAGAGTAGGGAAGCGCTAGAACAAAAACTGGCCGAACTGGAAAAGGAATATGAAGGCAAAGAGATACCAAGACCACCTTATTGGGGAGGATTTATGGTAGAACCTGTAGAAATGGAGTTTTGGCAAGGAAGACCCAATAGATTGCACGACAGAATAAGATATACACTAACTCCTGAGTACGATTGGATAAAAAATCGATTATCTCCATAATTTATCCGTTGAAATACTCAATTCTTTGTTTTAAACACGTGCTTCATCGATTAAATGTTTAAAATATCGACAAAATACATGTAGTTTATCGATTTTAACATTTCTTTAACAGTTTTTTCTAATTAGGAATTTAAATTAGCAGTACCAAATCTAAATTACCTAACAATGAAAAAGCCTACTTTACTACCAATCATGGTATTAATTGCGATGCTATCATTTTCGTGCTCAACTGATAGCCTTGATGAAACTGCAGAAAATACCACTACAAACATTGTGGTTCCTGAAACCAAAGTTATTGAAATTGAAATTGTGGAATTAATTAACGATTACAGGTTAAGCATAGGATTGAATCCACTTAACAACATGAAATTAATTAAATCCCAAGCTTACAGTCATACAGATTATATGATAGAGCATGATAACGTATCACATGATAATTTTTATCAGCGTAAAACATATTTAATTAACAATGCAGGAGCCAATAAGGTGTCTGAAAATGTGGCCTACGGTTTCACTACAGCTGAATCTGTTGTGAATGCATGGTTAAACAGCCCTGGACACAGGGAAAATATAGAAGGGGATTTTACCGATTTTGATATTTCTGCAGAACAGAACAGTCAAGGTAAATGGTATTACACAAATATTTTTGTAAAAAAATAATAAGTTAGGAACAACTAAAAAATCAATATGTAAGCTATATTTATTTTATATTAATAAACCTAAGTTTTAATTAATAGCAAATTGAAAACCACTCTACAAATCAATGTAGAGTGGTTTTTTTTACATGATGCTCTTATTCTTTTAAGGAAGTTTAAGTTCTGTTTAATCTTATCTTTCCAGATAATATCCTGCGCTTAATTTCATCTAAATATATTGTATTGAATACTCATTCTCCATACTTGCATATAAACTCTTTCTTAAGCTTTGAAACCATTGTAATTAAATTAATATGGAGTTTGTGTGACATTTTTTTGAGTCAATAGTGGTAATTAATGGAAATTTCTTAAGGGGGACTGTTATAAAATTCAAAAGCCACTCAAATTGAGTGGCTTTTAGGTGATAAGATTATTGTTAGGAAGGTTTAATATGTAAGCTATAGATATTAAAAAAACTAAATCTTATTACACTTGTTTTCTATGTTTATTTGCTAATTTTCTTCGTCATTAAGAATAATAAACTTTGAACGTCTATTTTCTTGATGTTGAGCTTCCGTACATGGTACGCCATTGGAACATTCGTTTACCAACTGAGATTCTCCATAACCAATAGCACTTTCTATACGTTCTTGAGCAATGTTTCTAGAGTATAGGTAGTCTCTGGTGGATTTAGCTCTTCTGTCTGAGAGTTTCATGTTATAACTATCAGATCCACGACTGTCTGTATGGGATTCAATTTTAATGATCATATTAGGGTGTTCTCTCATAACAGATACAATGTTTTCCAACTCGTAAGCTGCATCTGGTCTAATATCCCATTTATCAAAGTTGAAGAATATTGGGTTAATTACAATTTCGTTATCGTTAATAAGAGGGATAAGCAATAAATCGGCTTCATGAACTTTTTCATGCTCATCAGTAGTTTCTAAGGCTAATAAAGCATCTTTATAATCTGGTTTGCTTCCCAGTATTTTGTATTGTTTGTTGCAATCTACATCATAAGCATACTCACCTAGTTCATTGGTTGTGATTTCCCCAACAATTTTACCAGATTCATCAATAAGTTGAACAGTAGTCATGGCCAATGGTTCCAAGGTTTTACTGTTTCTTGCTATACCTTTTACCTTTTGTTTGCATTCATAGATAGTGAACTCGTAAATATCGTCGCTACCTTTACCATCTAGTCTATTGGATGAAAAATAACCTTCATTGGTTTCAGAGTCTATAAAGAAAGCAAAATCGTCGTAACCACTGTTGTAAGGTGCACCAAGGTTTATAACTTCTGCATTTTCATCTTTTATGTAATCAGATTTATAAATATCTAAAAGACCAAGATTCAGGAATCCATCAGAAGAAAAGTATAAAGTACTGTCTTTGGCAACAAAAGGGAAGCCCTCACGACCTTCGGTATTTATTTTTGGCCCAAGGTTATAAACTTCTCCATAACTATTGTTTCCTTTAATTTCTACTTTGTACAAATCTGTTTGTCCTAAACCACCATCACGATCTGAAGTAAAGTACAAGGTTTTATTGTCTGGACTCAAAGCTGGGTGGTAGGTTGAAAAATCATCACTGTTAATAGGAAGTTCAACAATATCAGACCAAGTGCTGTCTACAAGTGTAGCCTTGTATATTTTTAATTGAACAGTTCCTTCTTTATCTGCACGAGCTCTATTTCTTTTGCCAACATTCATTCTGGAAAAATACATGGTTTTACCATCGTTGGTTAATACAGCATCTGCAGAATGTAAATTGTCTCTTCTTACACCTTCAAAAGATAGTTTTTTAACATCTGAAACTTCTTTTTTACCATCTGTTGTTGAAATGGTTCCTTGATAAAGGTCTAGAAAGGGCTCGTTATTCCATTTGTAAATATCATTTTCAGTATCTCTGGCAGAAGCGAAGTAAATGGTGTTCTCATTTACAAAAGCTCCAAAATCTGAATAATTTGAATTTATAGGAAGGTTATCTACCTTTACATAACTACCAGCTGTTGAAGCTAATTTTTCGTATAAATGTAGGTTGTTGTCTTTTCCTTTTCTGGCACGACTATCGTTATCCTGCCTTTCTTTAAATTTTTCAAACCATTTATCTGCTTCTTCATAGTTTTTTAAACTACGTTGCGTTTGGATGTATTTGTAAATATATTCAGGGCTAATTTTATTTGAATATTTTTCGAGAGCTTTGCCATACCAAACAGCTGCTTGTTTAGAGTCGGAATTGTTGTAGTAACAATCTCCTAACCTGGTTAGTACATGTTCGCTATCTTCACCATTTTTCACTGCTTCTTCGTATAATTCAGCAGCTTTTAAATAAGCATAGTTGTCAAAAAATTTGTCAGCAACCTTTTCTTGGGAAAAAAGAAACGTACTACTTAATGCAATTATAATTGAGAATAAGATTTTTGTTTTCATGCTGTTATATTTTAGAAGTATCTAGGTGATTTGATTCGTTTTGGCTTAAACAACTCGAACATGACTAAAATTTCATGGGTTCCACCAGTGTAATCATTTAGCTCAGAAAGTGGATATTCATACGCATAACCAATTCTAAATTGTTTGGAAACTTGAAAATCTGCAATTCCACCTAAAGCTGAAGTGTTTTCGTTAATTCGATACCCAGCTCCCAGCCAAAATTTTTCATAGAACAAAAAGTTTGCTGTAATATCAAATGATAAAGGGGCACCATTGGTCGCTTTAACTAAAAAAGCTGGTTTTAATTTTGTGTTCTCACTAAGTGTAAAAACATAACCACCAGTAAAATAGTAGCTTACACGTTCCAAAGCGGCAATATCTTGGTTGTTATTGCCTTTTGTGTAATCCGTATTCAATATTCTAGGTGCAGAAAGTCCTAAATACCACATTTGTGAGTGCCAGTATACACCAGCTCCAATATTTGGACTCCATCTATCTTCAATACCATAAATGTTTGGATCTTGTCCGTTGGGATCAACGGCATTTCTATCTAAACTATAACTTGTAAATCCACCTTTTATACCAAAAGCCAACTTGGTTTTTTCACCAGTTTGAATGGTGTAAGAGAAATCTCCATATAGATATGAAAAACGTTCATCACCTAATTTGTCATTGATGAAGGACAATCCCACACCAATTTTCTCATTTCGTAAAGGCGAATTGACTGAAAGTGTTTGGGTAATTGGTCCACCATCAAAGCCAACCCACTGACTTCTGTGCAGACCAACGACACTTAAAGTTTCTCGACTACCTGCGTATGCAGGGTTTATTGAGATAGTATTGTACATATATTGAGTGAATTGAGGTAATTGTTGAGCAATTCCAACCGTACAACTCAATAATGCCAACGCAACTATGTAATGTTTAATAAGTTTCATAGGTTATAGTTTTTATTTGGTTCCTAAGTAGACATATCCAGTAATAGGTTTCAATCCACTATTTTTTAACGTTAGAATATAATAATATGTTCCATTAGGTACTTTATCTGCATTTCCAACTGAAGATTTAGAAGTTGTACCGTTCCAATTATTTTGATAATTGTTAGATTCGTAAATCATTGCTCCCCAACGGTTAAATATCTTCACTTCTATTACAAATCCACAGTCTTCTATTCCAGTAACTTCAAAATATTCATTCCATTGGTCGCCATTAGGTGTCACTGCTTTAGAGATTTTTACATTCTCACTACCACAAGGCAATACAATACAGTCATCATTGATATTTAATGTTACTTCAGTCGTGCTTAAACAACCGTTATCTGCAACAGTATAGTTAAACACATAATCTCCTAACTCTACAATTGAAGGGTCAAAATCACTACCGTTTAAGGTTGTATCACCAGAAATCACTTCCCAAGTACCAGACATATCATTTCCATAATAGTAGTCAAATAAATCAATTATACCATCATCAGAACATCTACTGTCACTTTCATAAACAATCGTATCTACCATATTTACATATACAATTTGAGAAGCAGTTCCAATATTGCCACAAGAGTCTGTAAACTCCCATGTCCAAATTATCTCATAATCGTTATTTGTTCCATCAAATGAGTTGTCTTCATTAAAATCGGTAATCATTATATCATTTGAACAATCGTCAAAAACTAATGTAGGTACATCTGGAATAGCATTACAGTTTACTGTTATGTCTGATAGATCATTTGTTGCCACCGGAGCCGTCGTATCGGTCACAGTGATAGTTTGCGATACAGATGAGCTGTTGTCACAG
>NZ_ANLA01000025.1 GCF_000348685.1 Xanthomarina gelatinilytica
TTTGCTATCTTCGTTTTACGGCGGAAAATCCTCGCGGATTTCCCACAACAAGCCATACACAAACCCGTTGTAAAACATTTAAAACGAACATTGAGAATACAATTTATCATACTGATTCTAATTACAAATTTTGCTTTCGGACAAAGAAAAGTCTCTATTGATAAAAACGTATTGACATACGAAAAGTCAGACGAATATGAACGATTTGACAATGTTGACAAAACTCGAGATGATTTTAAAGAATTGACTATAAATATTGAGAACTCGATATTGAAAATAGAAAATAGTTATAGTGGCGGATTTATAGGTTATGACATTGTCTTCGAAATTGATAAGGAATTAACATTGAAAGAAACCTCTTATCATTATTGGACAGATAACATTGACTTAGAAAATCCTACTGATTATATAGTAACGAAAGCCAAAATAATTCTTAATCAAAACCCATTCAAAAGGTTAAGCGGACTACGTGGGATTTATGAACTTGAAATTGACCATTTACAAAAAAATCAAAAGGTTAGAACCGAAACCTTTAAAGGAAAATTCAAAACTTATAGCGGAATAAAAGAAAGTTCACCTGAGTACATTTGGGCTTTAAACCAAAACCAAGTTGAAAAAAATATTCGAACTGAAAATGGAGTGTACCTAAATCCAGATACACCACCAAGCCTTAAATCCGACACGAAAGAATTGATTGAAGCCATAAAAAAAATCGAAGGTAGTAAGCCAAGTAAATTAATAGTTCAAGCGATTATCAATGAAAATGGTAAAATTGAAAAAGAAACTATTCGTTTCAGAGGCGAAATGAGCGAGGAATTAAAAAACAAAATTGCGGATTTGTTAACAAGAATGACTGATTGGAATCCAGCTTGCGTCAATGAAATTCAGGTTAAATCAAAAATTCCGATAATAATTGGGATTGAATAAAAAACGTTTTACAACAATGTGTATAGCTCATTGCTAATGAATTGTTTAAACTAAAGTAAAAGCATATTTGGAAAGTCGCCAAATTTTTAAATTTGACGATTTCCAAAAAAAATAAATAAATAGTAAAATTTAAAAATCTGGCTCGTGGCTCAACCGAAAAATTATCGCTAATTTGCACGCAACGAGCCATACACCAAACCGTTGTATGCAATTAAAACAATAGAGATGGATAAGAAGAAAGGAAATACAATTTATTCTTTTTTAAAACTATTGAATAAAGAAACCGACATGGTGTTTGCGCAAATAAGCGACATTGAGTTTGATGCAACCAATGATGGAGAAATAGTAGATTATATTAGAGAAAACGACTTGATTAGAAGTAAAAAAGGAGAGTTTTCTTATGATGCTCTTGTTTACATAACTCAAAACGGAAGAAATATTTTAGAATATAATAGTTGGGAAGATTACATCGAAAGCAAAAACAAATCCATTAAGAAATCATACAAAAAGGAAAACGAAAGACAAGAGTTAAAAGACGAGATTGATAGGCTAACTAAAGTTAATCTTGAATTACAAAACAAACACTTAAAGAGATATATTATTTATTCAATAATATCTTTTATACTTGGAGGGATATTAACCAACTTAAAAGACATTTTCCAACTATTGAACCTACAATAAATGATAAAATTGTAATTAATATCAATTTTAAATCAAAATGACTGATATTACTCTTGCGTGAATCTGACTTATTACTCATAACTAAAAATTTAAAAATATGAAAACAATTAAAATTGATGTTGTAAATGGAATGAAAGCAGTTATTATAGTTGATAAAATAACGCACTTAAAGTCTAACAAACAATATACTTATGTATGTATAGGTTCAGAAGCAATAGCAACAACTATGAAAATGGATGATGTTCTTGATCTAATCAACGGTTGAGTTTTGTTTTATTGTGGTAATACAACTTTTAAGTACATTTTCGACTAAAAAAGTATTATGACCTTTAACTATGTTTAGTATATTTGCTTCTAATTCATTGAATTTTAAATGATATTCATCCGACTTACCACTCATACGATTAATAATAACTGCATACAACAATGTATATAAAAAATGCTTTTATTACCTTATTCCATACAAAGTGCAACTTTAGTTTATTTGTTCCCTTACGAAACATCGGCTTAATATATTCGCACTTTTCATATACTAAACCGTTGTACGCAAGCCGAGAAACGAACTCTGAAATTTAAAAATTGATAAAATAATGAATAAAAAGGAAATAGCAAGGCAATATATAAGCCACCTTGAAAATGGAAATGTTGGACAAGTAGTTGCTTTATTCAATCAAAATGGAATGGTTGATTCACCACTATACGGAATAAAAAAAGCAGATGAATTTTATCGTGAATTAAATAACGATACTTCAAATTCTGAACTTCATTTAAAAGGAATTTTTGAAGATAATGAATCAAATGATTTAGCTATTTACTTCACCTATAAATGGACTTTAAAGAATAATCAAAAAGTGGAATTTGATGTAGTAGACATTATTGAATTCGATAATCAAAACAAGATTAGTAAACTAAAAATTATATATGATACGGTTACTTCTAGGAAACTAGTGGAGCAATTATAAAAAAAGCCTGCGTACAACACAGTATAAAAATAATTGCGGTTTTAGGCTAAAACAAAGGTAGTTGCGGGTTTGCTTCATCTGATTTTCCTGCGGAAAAACCTCGCTCGCAAACCCGCAACTATTCTTATACAAACACGTTGGCATTAATTTGAGAATGATAGAGTACAGAATAAAAGTAATGAAACAAAATAGGATTCTACTGTCTATTCTGACTGTAGCAATACTTCTACCTTTTTGTATTCTTTTGTCAGCTAAATTAGAGCTAATTCTTTTTAAGATTATAATTCCGATTTTAATTTTAGGAATCGTAATAACACTATTATATTATTTTTCTTTTGGTCAATTAAGAATCACATTAAACGATAGAAAACTAGACTTTGTGTAGGCTTCCCCTTTTTAGGACACCTCAAAGTTCGATAAATA
>NZ_ANLA01000026.1 GCF_000348685.1 Xanthomarina gelatinilytica
ATTTATCGAACTTTGAGGTGTCCTAAAAAGGGGAAGCCTACACTCAAAAAGCGATATAGAAAAAAGAGTAATTGAGCTAACCGAAAAAGTAACTGATACAGTATATTTTGATTATAAAAACGGAGAAGAATTAGAAAATCCTAATTTAGAATTTTGGCTTAATGATAATCTAACTGGAAACATTTTTTCGACTGATGTAAATTTTTCTGATAATGAAATGTATTCGATTTTTCAAAAAATATATGAAACGGGAAAAGAATCGGATTTCCTTAAAATGTATGACAGTGAAAACCCAAGTATTCGTGTTTATGTATTTTGGGCATTTGTTAAAAATAAAAAATACGGAGAAGCTAAAAAAATAATGCATTTAGAAAAAAACAAAGAAGCTTATGTTTATTGGAATTCGGCTGGTTGCGAACTTAAACAAGTTCTGACTGCTGATTTAATGAAAGACCTACTCAAAAGGATGAAAAAATACGGTAGCTAACACTGTGTATAAAAAATGCTTATTTTAGTGCTTAACCAATAGAAAGTGCGTATTTGCTTTATGCGTTTTTTAAAATGGAATATCTACAGCCAAGACGTATATAAACTATCTCTGATTAAAAATATTTAAGTTACATTTATAACATATTTGTTAACAGATATTTACATGCTATACCACTTAACTAATTACAAGATGCGTTTATTTTCCGTTTTTATTTTAGGACTTTTGCTTACTGGTTGTTTAACTGAAAAACCATCGGTGACAAATGACCCTACACAAGCTCCACCACGTACGGAATTAAGTCAGGACTCAAAAATATTTCTTGGCAACAGACTCTTTTCTGAAAAAACCTGTATAACCTGCCATGCCATAGATAGCAAACACAAAGCGCCTTCGGTGGTTGAAATCATGCAGGTATATAAAGCCCATGATGCCGATATTGTTGCCTTTTTAAAAGGTCATGCCAAACCAATAGTGGATACCACTACCAGTCAAGTGGCCATTATGCAAGACAATATTGATGGGTTTTTAAAGAAAATAACCGATGAGGAACTGGATGCTATTGCTACCTATATGATGCATGTGGATGAATTGAGCAAAAAACAATAAGCCAATAATCTGAAATTCCATTTGAAATTTTGTAATTTAAGCAATCAACATAAAAAAACAACATGCAAAACACTTTATACTTCTTAATGATACAAAAATCCACCTATTCACAAAACCCAAGGGACAGTGGTATCGTGGATTTAACCAGACCGTTTGATTTGATTGTTTTTGTTATTTTACCCATAATAATTATCGTTCTTTATTTTATTTGGAAAAAACAAAAAAAACAAGACGAATAAATAATTAGTTGAAATTATAAACCTGGCCCATTGCGATACAAGATTCATGAGCCCTTATTTCTCATAAATGAGAGAGCGGATAAACTTGTTTTATACGATTAGCCAGTGCTGAGCGAAGACGAAGTGTAGGAGGGAAGCACAACTTATGTGGCATGCTAATTAACTGCCATATAGCTTATTGATCCGGCTTTTGTAGGTTTGACCTATGGGTATTTTATGGTCTTTGATTACAATACGATTGCCTTCAATAAACTTAATTTTGCCAATGGAAACCAAAAACGATTTGTGAACCCTTAAATAGTTGGAAGCCTCTAGCAAGGTTTCATAATACGATATTTTTTCATGGCTTACAATCATGTCATCCTCTAAAAACAGTTTGGTGTAGTTGCCATAAGCTTCAATGTACAACAAGTTGTTTATAGCTATTTGATGCTGCTTTTTGTCACCTTTTACAAAGAATTGTTTAGGTTTGGTTTCAGAAGTTGAAACGTCTTCACGTACCGAGTTTGGAGTTTGAATAGTATTTGATACTTTATTTACAGCTGTCACCAATCGATCAAAGCTAAACGGCTTTAAAATATAATCTACAACGTTTAACTCAAACCCTTCAATGGCATGTTCCTTATAAGCTGTGGTAATAATGGTTTTGGGAGGATTTGCAAGCGTTTTTAAAAAATCGAGGCCTTTAAGTTTTGGCATATTAATATCCAAAAACATAAAATCCACAGTGTTTTCGTTTAAAAACTGCATGGCTTCCATGGCATTATAACAATGCTTTTCCAATTGTAAATGTGGTAGCATACCACAAAATTCTTCAATAATTTCATGCGCTAAAGGCTCATCATCTATAATTATGTATTTAAGCATGTTTGGAAATTTTTAAAGTGGATTTATAAATAGTACCTTCTATATAATTATTGAGCTCGTACTTTTTTGGGTAAAGTAAGGACAATCTGCGTTTTAGGTTGGCGAGCCCGATGCCTTTAGTCTGACTCATCTCTTTGGAATCGAAATTATTTTCAATGTTAAAATAGATACTGTCTGCGTCTTCATACAGGTGTATATGTATGAATGCGTTTTCTGAAAGCGTTTCAACACCATGTTTAAAGGCGTTTTCCAATAGAATGATGAATAGTAAAGGAGCTATTTGCAAATTGGGATTGACATCATGCTTAAAGGACAGGTCCACAGATTTTTTATACCGAATTTTGTGCAGCTCCATATAGTTTTTAAGGTATTCAATTTCATCACCCAGTTTTACGGTTTCTTTTTCACCTTCGTAAATGGTATAACGCATCATATCAGATAATTTCAAGATAACATCTGGTGCTTGTTTGGAGTTTTTAATGGTTAAAGCATATAGATTATTCAAGGTGTTAAAGAAAAAATGGGGATTTATCTGACTGCGCAATAAGGACAATTCTGTTTTGGATTTTTCTGCTTTTAAGTTTTGAACCCATTTCCATTGTTCAAAAACCCAAACCAAGAACAACACAGGTATGGGTAAAAAGAAGATAAAAAACGGCAGCTCTTCTTTAATTTTCAAATAGGTTTCCAAATCGCCAGAAAACAATCTCAAATACAAAAAATACAAAAATAACGGCGTGTAAATAAAGGCTATTAATGTCCAGTATTTTTTAATGAATGTCGGGATTAAAACATAGGCAAGACCAATCCAGAATCCTATTAATAAGCTAAAGGTTATGGGGTTGTCTGGAACCTTCATGGAACTATCTATTACTAGCGCAATAAAAAAGAGTGCTACTAAACCTAAAACCCTAAAAACCGTTTTCTTTTTTTCCTTTAGGTAGGTATAATAATGAAAGGGCAAAGCCAGGATAATACCCCAAAATATGGCATAAAGAACAATCTCAAGGGTTTGGTTTTCAGGCAGAAGAAGGAACCCAATATAATCCAACATATAAAATATGGGAACTATAAGCAACAACCCAATAAGAAAGGCTTTGTATTTTTTTATAAACTGAAACATAGGTCAAAAATACTTATGTTATCCCGTCTTCACAACTATTTGTACCAACACCATACTTTTTAATCTAAACGCGATCTTTTTTTATATGAACCCCATTTATAGGGATTTGCATAGTGTGTAACAGCGTTATAATTTGGTTTGTCATCTATACTTTAAGAACCTAAATCAGGTCTGTATGTTTGTGATAACATTTACATCCAATTAAAAAACAAACAGACAATGAATACCTTACAAATTAATAATCTTACCAAGACCTATCCCAATGGTGTCAAAGCATTAAATGGAATTACTTTGGAAATCACCAATGGCATGTTTGGTTTGTTGGGCTCCAATGGCGCAGGAAAATCATCACTCATGCGTACCATTGCTTCTTTACAGGAACCCTCTTCAGGAAGTGTTCTATTTAACAATATAGATGTGGTTAAACACCCTCATGAGATAAGAAAGCAGCTTGGATATTTGCCTCAAGAGTTTGGGGTGTATCCAAAAATATCTGCTGAAAAATTATTGAACCATTTGGCGGTTTTAAAAGGCATCATCAATCATAAAGAACGAAACGCACAAGTCACGGCACTCTTGCAACAAGTGAATTTATACCAACACAGAAAAAAAGCAGTCCATACATTTTCCGGTGGTATGCGCCAACGTTTTGGTATCGCACAAGCCTTATTGGCCAATCCACAATTGATTATTGTGGATGAACCCACAGCTGGACTGGATCCAGAAGAAAGCAATCGCTTTTTAAACCTATTGAGCGAAATAGGCGAAAACGTTATTGTTATTCTTTCCACACATATTGTAGAAGATGTAAAAAACCTTTGTCCTAAAATGGCCATACTTGCTGATGGTGAAATTATATCCCAAGGAAATCCTACGGATTTGGTTAAACATATTGAAGGCAAGATCTGGACCAAAATAATTCCTAAAAAAGACGTTGACAGCTACCAAAAAACATATGATGTAATCTCAATAAAACTAGTATCTGGAGAAACACAAATCCGTGTATGGTCTGAACAGCAACCAGAAATTGGGTTTGAGCCAATCGTACCAAATCTAGAAGATTATTATTTCGCCACATTGTATAATCACAACAATTTAAAAGGCTAAACCATGTTTAAAAAAATAGTACAATTCGAAGCTTTTTATCAATTAAAACAACGCGCATTCCCCATATTTGCACTCTTGTTTTTGGCATTGGGTGTGTTTGTTGGCCGTCAAGGACATGCACCAACTGGTATTCATTTTAATGCGCCCTTTCAAGTGTATTTTTATACCAGTCTTTTTACTTTAGGGAGTGTTTTTATCATTATGTTTTTTGCTGTAAGTGCCATGCTTCGGGACAAACAGCACCAAATGGAGCCTTTAATATATAGCTCGTCCATTAAAAAAAGCCATTATTTTTGGAGTCGTTTTTTAGGAACGTTCATGTTTAGTGTTCTGGCTTTTGCGCCTTTTCTGTTAGGGTATTGTTTAGGGCTACATTTGTCTAATTTAGATGCGGAACGCATAGCGGATTTTAATAGGTTAACCTATATACAACCCTTTTTGTATATGGTAATTCCCAACATCTTTATTTGTTCAAGCATTATCTTTTCTGTGTGTACGCTAACCAAAAACAGTACGGCAACCTATGTGAGTGCCGTGTTTGTTTACACACTCTATTTTGTGAGTTCCATCTTTTTAAATTCACCATTGTTGGCACAAGCAGTTCCGGCTTCCCCAGAAAGCATGGCTATGGCTGCTGTAGCAGACCCTTTTGGGATTGCTGCGTTTTTTGAGCAAACACAGTATTGGACACCATTTCAAAAAAACACACAGTTACTGTCTTTTTCAGGCTTGTTTCTTTTAAACAGGGTTGTTTGGATGCTTGTTGCCTTGGTAGTGCTTTGGGCTACCTATCAATTGTTTTCATTTAGAAAACTGACTATAAAAGTTAAAAAAGAACCTAGCATTAAAAATGAAGAACAACGACCAGTAGCATATAAAACAGTCAAGACATACTATCATTTTAAAGGGCAAAGTTTGGCTTTTTTATCCTTGTTAAAAATGGAATTAAAACATGTTTTTAGAAGCTTGCCATTTATTGCCGTGCTCATTATGTGGCTTTGTATTGTTTTTTCGGAATTATATGCAACGGTTGTTAGTGGAGGTGAATATGGTGTACCTATATATCCGTTTACCAATCAACTTATAAACCTAATTGTGGATCCCTTAAGCATTTTTAGTCTAATAGTAATCATCTTCTATAGTTCAGAAATTGTATGGCGGGAGCGTAGCTTAAATTTTAATAGCATTATTGATGCCACTCCAGCAAAAAATGGAGTGTTCTTTCTTTCAAAATTTGCTGCCTTATTATTGTTACCTATCATCTTGATAACAACAGGGATTGTAATGTGTCTGGCATTCCAAATCAGTTTGGGTTATTCAAATTTCGAATTCGGTTTATATACTTCCCTGTATTATCATTACGGCCTTCAGTTAATGGTATATTGTATGATAGCCTTGTTTGTCAATAGCCTGGTTACAAATAAATACCTAGGTATGGGTATCTTCGGACTCATGGTGCTTTTAAGTTTTAAATCCAACCTAATAGGTCTGGAGCATCCATTAACAAGCATAGGGTATCTGCCAAGGTTACAGTCCAATAACATGGATGGTTTCAATGCCGTTTCCAGCTTATTCAATCACCTCGCTATATATTGGTTCGCTTTGGGATTGCTCTTGGTCATCATTTCTTTTAAAATATGGCATAGAGGCGTAGTGGCTACGTTTTCCCTAAAATGGAAACAGTTAAAACAGGATTGGTCCAAACTGCAAAAATTGGCTTTTGTATGTTTTACACTAGTATTTATGGGCTCTGGAAGTTTGGTGTTTTACAATACAAATATCGTGAATGACTATATAACGCAAAGCGAACAAATGGATTTCCGTGAGAACTATGAACGACAATTTAAAAAATATGATAGCTTGGAAAGCTTGGTTCGTACTGCTGTAAAAACAGAGGTTGCCATCTATCCAAAAGAACGACGCTATACGGTTAAAGCGCATAATATGTTGAAAAATAAAAGTGAGGCACCTGTAGCAGAATTATTCATTACAGAACGGATCCCATTAGAAAGCATTCGAATGGAAAATGCCAATCTGGTGTTTCATGATAGCGTTTACCAAACCTATTTGTTTAAGTTCAACAAACCATTACAACCTAACGATTCGGTAGCACTTTCGTATCATCTGAAACATGAATTAAAAGGGTATGACACAGATGTTTCCATAGTAAACAATGGAACGTATATCAATCGTTTTAGCAATTTCGAACCTGTTTTGGGCTATACTTCCGGATTGGAAATCACGAATCATATAGAACGCAAAAAGCGAAATTTACCAGAACGTGAAGCAGAAAACAATTCAGATGCACATATGGTCATGGAAGACATCAAGTTTGAAAAAGTAACTTTCGAAACCATCATGTCAACCGATAGGGACCAAACCGCCATTAGTTCGGGTCAGTTACTAAACCAATGGACTGAAAATGGCAGGAATTATTTTCACTACAAATCAAAAGATAAAATCATGCCAGCCATAGGATATTTTTCAGCAAACTATAAAACAAAACAAGTAGTGCACAACGGCATTTCCATTGAACAGTATTACGATGCAAATCATGATTTTAACATCAAAGACATTGAAAACAGTGTCAAAGAAACATTAAACTATTGCCAGGAACATTTTGGAACCTACAATTTTGATTATGTTAGAATTGCAGAAGTGCCTGCATATTGGCCTTTTGGAGGCTTTGCGCATCCAGGTGTTATTAGTATGGTGGAGGATAGGCTGTATTTAAAAAATGTAAGCCATCCAGAAACTTTCAACTTGGTGGCAAAACGAACCATCCATGAAGTAGCACATCAATATTGGGGGCACACCTTAACTGCAAAACCAGTGGCAGGCGCTTCTTTGTTTGTTGAAGGATTTGCCAAATATACAGAAGCCGTTGTTATGAAAAAACTGTTTGGCAAAAGCGCCATTTATCAATTAAATGAAAATGCCAGAAGCAGGTATTTTTCAGGACGTTCGTTTGCAAACACTATAGAACCACCTGTCTATAAAGTATCAGGACAAGGCTATATTTCTTACGGAAAAATGTTAACCACATTGCTGGCCTTAAGGGATTTGATAGGTGAAGCAAAGCTGAATCAAGTTATAAAAAACATAACGGACAGACACAGAAATAGCAATAAATTGGAAGCCAATACCATTGAGTTTTTAAACGAGGTTTACAAAGTCACAGCCCAAGAACACCATGTGTTGGTTGATGATTGGTTTAAACGCATCATTACCTACGATTTAAGTTTGGAGAAAGGGTCTTACCGTCCATTGGAAAATGGAACCTATGAAGTTTCGGTGATTGTAAAAGCAAAGCGTTTTCAAACTATGGATACAGGGGAAATTAAACAAATCCCTATTAATGAGCCTATTAAAATAGGGGTTTTTAATA
Organism: Xanthomarina gelatinilytica; assembly: GCF_000348685.1. Lineage (GTDB taxonomy): Bacteria > Bacteroidota > Bacteroidia > Flavobacteriales > Flavobacteriaceae > Xanthomarina > Xanthomarina gelatinilytica. The sequence goes on from NZ_ANLA01000026.1 coordinate 7,821, forward strand.
CGCATCAATCCAAAATAAAGGATGATAATGCACTGCTGTACTATCAATCGCATACCATCAATAAAGAAGAAACAGAAATAAAACTGATTGTTAACCAATTACCTAAATACATCTCTATAGATCCCTTTGGAACACGTTCGGATGAGAATGTTGTAGATAATACTTTTGGGTTTTAACAAGAACCTTTCCTGTTAACAAGCAGAGAATATCACATGTCATTCACATTTGAGTTGCTAAGATTAGGTGTACTCAAACTTTAAAAAGAAAACACACAGTCAAGCACATTTTATTTTGCTTGTACCTCGGAAAATAAAAGAGCATTCACTTTCCCGCGCAATCTAAATAAAATTGTGAATAAAAAATATTAAAACAAACTGAGTAGAACAGTAAACTTTATTAACTTGTAAAGTCAAATAAAAGATAATGATTAAAGAAAGAATTGACATAGAAAGCATTGATAAACAGATATTTGAAATAAACATAGTTAACTCAGATAATTCTAAGCCAGCTTCTTTTACGCATTATTTACATAACCATAAGAATGGAGTTTCCCAATTTTACAAAAAAGATGCACTTTCTTATGTGAAAGAAATTCTTGAAAAAGAATATCCAACAGAAAAAGTTACAAATAAAGTTGCGGAAGAAGCTCTTCAATATTTAATTTTTGATATCAATAAATCTGTTCCATTTCCTGCACCTGAAAAACCAAAATTTAAGTTTATTGACCTTTTTGCAGGAATTGGTGGATTCCGATTAGCACTTCAAAATCTTAAAGGAAAATGTGTTTTTACCAGCGAATGGGACAAATATTCAAAACAAACTTATAAAGCAAATTTTGGAGAAATTCCGTTTGGAGACATAACAAAACCTGAAACGAAAAATTATATTCCAGATAATTTTGATGTGCTTTGTGCAGGTTTTCCCTGTCAAGCATTTTCAATTGCAGGAAGACGTGGCGGATTTGAAGACACAAGAGGAACATTGTTTTTTGATGTTGCTGAAATCATAAAAAAGAAACAACCAAGAGCAATCTTTTTGGAAAATGTAAAAGGTTTAAGAAACCACGACAAGGGAAAAACTTTAGCGACAATATTAAATGTACTTCGAGAAGATTTAAACTATTACGTTCCCGAACCACAAATTTTAAACGCCAAAGAATTTGGAGTTCCTCAAAATCGAGAAAGGATTTTCATAGTTGGTTTCAGAAAAGATTTAGGAGTAACTGACTTTCAGTATCCAAAACCAACAAATAACAATACGGTTTTAGATGACATTTTAGAACAAGAAGAAGTTTCTGTAAAATATTATTTATCTACAACTTATCTTCAAACTTTAAAAAACCATAGGGCACGACACGAAAGTAAAGGAAATGGATTTGGTTACGAGATAATTCCAAATGACGGAACAGCAAATGCAGTTGTTTGCGGTGGAATGGGCAGAGAACGAAATTTAGTTTTTGATGATAGATTGACAAATTTTAAACCAATAACAAACATTTCAGGAAAAGTAAATCGAGAAGGAATTAGAAAAATGACACCAAGAGAGTGGGCAAGATTACAAGGCTTTCCAGACAATTTTAAAATTATAGTTTCAGACTCACAAGCATACAAGCAATTTGGAAATTCAGTTGCAGTTCCCGCAATTCAGGCAACAGCGGAAAAAATAATAGAAAAACTTAACTGCAAATGATTACAGGAAATAAGGGAGAATGGAGCGAAATTTATGCGCTTTTCAAATTATTAGGCGATAAACAATTGTTTCTTGGAAACAAAGACATTGAAAAGTTAGAAGGTTTAGTTTATCCAATTATCAAAATACTTCGCACCGAAAACAACGGTAATTTTGAATACTCAATTCAAGATGAAATCATTCTAGTTTCGGGAGATGAAGAAGTTTTAAAAATTCCTATTTCAGACTTTAAAAACAAAGCTCTTTTTCTTCTAAATGCAATAAAGCAAAATAAAGAAAGGACTTTTTCTGTTCCAGAAATTGAGGAATTTATGCAATCCATAAATTGTATTTCCTTAAAAGCAAGTTCTACAGCGAAAACTGACATTACTATTGTTGTTCACGACCAAAGAACGAATCAACAACCGACTTTGGGATTTAGCATAAAATCTCAACTTGGTAGCCCATCTACGCTATTAAATGCAGGTAAAACAACAAACTTTATCTATAAAATTGTTGGTGCAAATTTAACTAAAACCGAAATTGAACAAATCAATTCAATAGCTTCGAGAAGTAAAATAATGGATAGAATTGTTCAAATTCAAAAAAAAGGCGGGCAATTTGATTTTATAAAGACAGAACGACAAATATTTTCAAATAATCTAGTTTTAATAGATAGTTTACTACCAGAGATTTTATCGCAAATTATTTTTGACTTTTATTCAAATGAGTTTTCGCACTTGACCGATTTAGTAAACAAAACAGCAGACAAAAACCCTTTGAACTTTGACACGGAAAACGAACATAAATTTTATGAATACAAAATAAAGCGTTTTTTAACTGATGTAGCACTTGGAATGATGCCATCGAAAGTTTGGACAGGTAAATATGATGCGACAGGCGGATATTTAATTGTAAAAGAAAACGGTGATGTTTTGTGTTACCACATTTACAATAGAAATGAGTTTGAGGACTATTTGCTAAATAATACAAAACTTGATACTGCAAGTTCGTCACGACATGGATTTGGAGAAATTTATGAGAATAACGGAGAACTATATTTTAACTTGAATTTACAAATCAGGTTTAAGAAATAACCAATTCTCAAATTCATACACAAACTTTTTGCCAAACTTTATAAATAAATTTAAAAATACTGGTCAATAACATATAAAATAATTTAAAATCCTTAGTTTCAAATTATCAAAGCCTAACGACTACAGCACCAGTAAATTGGAAAGTTTATTGTTTCGGGCAAAAAACGCAATACTAACGGCCAAAATGGAATTGAAAGAAATTAGGGATGGAGAAGAAACCATGCTTAGTAAAGAAGCCTGGGAAACCATTTTGGCGCAAAGCCACAAAGAGCAAATTGAAATTGAAAAAGAATTGTTATTAAGAGAAACTCAAGCAAATAATGCTAACGAAGATGACGAATTTTTAGATAGCATCATCAAGGGCTAAAATCAAATCAAAAATCGAATAGCAAAATCCTATTCATCTAACCAACAACATCTTAAGCCACTTTTTTTTTATACATTTAATTTTTTTTACTATCTTAGACTGTCCTAAACACCTAATAACCAAATGCCTAAACAAAAAGGGATCATAAAGCTAAAAGGTACCTTAAACGGGGTGTGTTACTACCCACTTAAGGGTATGTACATTAAGCGTAAAGCCACTGGGCCTTCCAGAGAGCGCATCTACAACGATCCCGCATTCAAAACGGTTAAGGCAAACACCCAAGAGTTCGGTGGGGCTTCTAAGCTCTCAAAAGCCATCAGAACCGGTATTTTGGAAACAACCAAACAGTTTCAGGACCCCACAATGTCTAGTCGCCTTACAGGCACCTGTTACAATATCATCCAAGAGGGGAGTGGGATCCCAGGAAAAAGGGAAGCCAACCTGGCAAACAACCCACAAGCCCTCATAGGTTTCAAATTCAACAAAAACCTGGCTTTGGATAATATATATACGGCAAAACCAATCATTACCAATAAAAAAAACAGACGGATCATTACGCTTAACATCCCAGAAAGTTCCAAAAAAAACCTAAAAAAAATACCTAAAACAGCTACACATTTCCAACTTATTGCAGCCTTGTCTGTGGTATCTGGTTACAAATGCCGATTAAACCAAAAAGTATACAGACCTATAACACCAAAACACAATGCCTTGGGCACTACTCAAAAAACCCAGGCATTATTATGTAAAATAGAACATAAAAACCTTCAAATAACACTCGAAACCCCTGTAAAAACAGCAGTTTCCAAACATGCTTCACTAGTGGTTTGGTTCGGTATTCAATTCATAAAACAGGAAGGAATACAATATTATTCCCTAAAAAACAGCAAGGTTATGCAGTGTGTCACACTGCTTTAAACCCTTATAAACAAAGACTTTCTAGGGGGTTCACCCGTAGCTGCTTCGGGTTAACTTCGGGTTAACCTCGGGTCTAAGCCGGATAAACCCCGGGTAAGAGCTGCCTCAAACACTCAAATATTCCATAGGAAACCAAAAGGACAAAGCATCTCCATACATGCTTAATTTCCAAAAACTGACTACAGCTAATGTTTTTAAATCTAAAGATATCTTAAATCCAAATTCGTGAGAATCGCGTATTTGAAATTTTATTGACCCAAGTTCTGAATATTAAAAAAATACAGCAGTTTAAATAAATGTAAAACTTACGAATGAATAACAATATATTAAAAAAATACAGCAGTTTAAATAAATGTAAAACTTACGAATGAATAACAATTATTAAAGTTAGCGTTTTGGTTTCCTTTTACATAATTGTTGACGATATGAGCCTAAAGGCAATCATATCTACAATTATATAAAATAGCTTAGCTATACGGAAACATTAAAGTTAGCGTTTTGGTTTCCTTTACATAATTGTTGACGATATGTGCCTAAAGGCAATCATATCTACAATTATATAAAATAGCCTAGCTATACGGAAACAGCAAACAATACATTTGTATTATAATTTATATTATGTAAAATAGAATATTTTGAAACTACCTCCTAGAACTA
>NZ_ANLA01000027.1 GCF_000348685.1 Xanthomarina gelatinilytica
GTTTAATACCATTTTGCAATCCATTAATTAAAATAATATTATGTTAATTAAAGCTCCTTCTAGGAGCTTTTTTTATAACTTTAGTAAAAATTGCTACATTAATGACTACAAGAATACTCTGGTTATTTATAATTATCGGATTGAAATCCCATGATGTTTTTTCTCAAGATAAAGTCACTTTAAGTGGTGTGGTTTCCGATGCTGAAAGCAATGAAACACTAATTGGAGTAAATATTTTGTTCCCAGAATTGCAAACAGGAGCAACCACAAACGAATACGGTTTTTATTCCATAACCATTCCTAAGGGAACCTATCAATTGGTTATTAGTTATCTTGGATATAGCGATATATCAGAAACTATTTTCCTGGAAGAAAATTTAAACAAAAATTTCAGTTTATCTGAAGCCATAGAAAGCTTAAACGAAGTTGTTATTAAAGAAAATGTGGAAAAACTAAATATTAGAAAACCACAAATGAGCATCAATTCTTTAACTTCAAACACCATAAAACAAATACCTGTTGTTTTTGGTGAAGCTGATGTTATTAAAGCCATAACCTTGCTTCCTGGTGTTACAAATGCAGGAGAAGGGTCTTCCGGATTTAATGTACGTGGTGGAGCTGCAGATCAAAATTTAATACTTTTGGATGAAGCAACCATTTACAATTCCTCTCACCTATTCGGTTTCTTTTCGGTTTTCAATCCAGATGCCATTAAAGATTTAAAATTATATAAAGGTGGTATTCCTGCCAGATATGGAGGACGTGTTTCCTCTGTTCTGGATATTTATCAAAAAGAAGGGAATAGCAATAAGTTTCATGTTAATGGTGGTATTGGTTTGATATCCAGCAGGCTTTTGGCAGAAGGCCCTCTAAACAAGGGAAAAGGTTCTTTTTTATTGGGAGGTAGAGCAACTTATGCACATCTATTTCTACCTTTGTTCGACATAGAAAACAAAGCTTATTTTTACGATTTAAACACTAAAATAAGTTATAGGTTAAATCAAAACAACAATGTGTACCTATCTGGATATTTTGGTAGGGATGTGTTTAGTATAACCGATAGTTTTAAAAATACCTATGGCAATTCCATCTTAAATTTTAGATGGAACCATTTGTTCTCAGACAAACTGTTTTCTAACCTGTCTTTAATCTATTCCGATTATTATTATGGTTTGGATCTAGGATTTATAGAATTTAACTGGAATTCTGGAATTAGAAACTTTAACCTTAAATACGATTTAAAACATTATATAAGCAACAACATAAAATTGCAATATGGTTTAAACAGTATTTATCATAAATTCAATCCAGGAGAAATTGAACCTTCCACACCAGATTCCGGTATCAATGCAGAAAAACTGATAGATAAGTATGCATTGGAAAACGCCCTTTATATTGATGTTGAACAGCAAATATCCAATAGGTTCATGGTATCTTATGGTTTAAGATACAGTTCCTTTTTACGTTTAGGACAAGATGAATTAAATACCTACGCAAATGATCAAGCTGTAATTTTTAATGAAGATTTACAAATATATGAAAAGGCCGATCCTACAGGAACCGAAAAATTTAAACGTAGCGATGTTATAGAGTCCTTTGGGAATTTTGAACCCAGATTGGCTTTAGCATACGAATTAAACGGCAGCTCCTCCATTAAAGCCAGTTATAATAGAATGAGCCAGTATTTACATTTGTTATCCAATACCAGCTCACCTACTCCATTGGATATATGGACCCCAAGTGGAAAATATGTAAAACCTCAAATTTTAGATCAGGTTGCCTTGGGGTATTTTAAAAATTTTAAAGACAACACTTATTCTTTGGAAATAGAAACTTTTTACAAAAAAGTTAAAAACAGAATTGATTATATAGATGGTGCAGATTTAATTGCAAACAATGCCATCGAGCAAATTATTTTAAATGGAGAAGCTAAAGCGTATGGCCTAGAAGTGCTTTTTAGAAAAAACCTAGGTCGTTTTAAAGGTTGGTTTGCCTATACCCTAGCCAATTCTGAACAAAGAACACCGGGAAGAACATCCAATGAACCAGGAATCAATAATGGAGAATGGTACAAAACCCCTTACGATAAAACCCATGATATATCAATAACAGCAAGTTATAATTTAACTGAAAAATGGAGCTTTAATGCTAATTTTTTATTTCAAACAGGACAACCAGTAACCTATCCTAATGCGCAATACGAATACAATGGGCTCAATATCCCTAATTATGGGCTAAGAAACGAATATAGACTGCCTAATTATAATAGACTGGATATATCTGCAACCTATGTTCCAAAACCTGAAAAAATTAAAGGTTGGCAAAGCGAATGGGTTTTTGGGATTTACAATGTGTATAACAGACGGAATGCTGCCTCAATTTCATTTCAGCAAAATAGTGAAACTGGTGTAAACGAAGCTGTAAGATTAGCTATTTTTGGTATTGTGCCTTCCATTTCTTATAACTTCAAATTTTAACAAAATGAAGCGAAGATTTTTAATATTAGTGGTTTCTTTAATTAGTTTTCTTTCTTGTGAAGATGTAATAGATGTTGATGTTCCAACATCAGAACCTAGGTTGGTTATAGATGCGTCCTTAAACTGGTTTAAAGGAACCACCGGAAATGAACAGGTGATCAAGTTAACCCTAACGGCACCTTATTTTAACGATGGGGTTCCTCCAGCAAATAATGCCCAAGTCACTGTTTCAGACGAAAATGGAAATGTCTTTCAATTTATAGAAGAAGATAACACAGGGCTCTATTACAATGATAGTTTTATACCAGAAATCAATGGTATTTATAATCTAAACATTGTTTATCAAAATGAAACCTATATAGCCACAGAAACTCTTTTGGGGGTTCCGGAAATCGATTTTGTTGAGCAAAATCTAGAAGGAGGATTTACAGGGGAAGACACAGAGATTAAAGCTTATTTTACAGATCCTGTAGATGAAGAAAATTATTATTTTTTTGAATTTATCCCTAACATACCTATTATTCCAACATTAGACACCTTTAAAGATGAATTTGTTAATGGAAATCAAATTTTTGGCTTTTATGTTGAAGAGGATCTAAACCCAGGAGACGAAGTTATAATTAGGAATCATGGTGTCTCCAAGCGTTTTTATGAGTTTATGTATATTTTATTGCAACAAACAGGTGAAAGTGGTGGCCCTTTTGAAACGCAACCAGCTACCGTTCGAGGGAATTGCATGAATATTACAAATCCTGATAACTATCCCTTAGGTTATTTTAGGTTATCAGAAGTTTCACAAGTAAATTATATTGTTGAACCATAAACCAAGAAACAAGAGAATTAACTTTTGAAGACTTTAAAAAAACTGTAATTTTAACATTATGGAATTTACAAAAATAACAGAGCTGGAGTCCAATTACAACCATCTGGAAAAGATGACAATCTCAGAGCTCATTATCAATATAAATAAAGAAGACAGAACAGTTCCATTAGCTGTAGAAAAGGCTTTACCACAAATTGAAACCCTCATCAGCCAAATTGTTGATAAACTAAAAAATGGAGGTCGACTATTTTATATTGGAGCTGGTACAAGTGGCAGATTGGGTATTTTAGATGCTTCGGAATGTCCACCTACTTTTGGTGTATCTCACGATTTGGTCATCGGATTAATAGCAGGTGGAGATGCAGCCATTAGAAAAGCTGTTGAATTTGCTGAAGATTCCAAAACACAAGGTTGGAAAGATCTAAAAAAGCACCATATTTCAAATAAAGACGTCGTTGTTGGCATAGCTGCTTCTGGCACCACTCCTTACGTCATCCATGCTTTGGAAACTTGTAATGATAATAATATTATTACAGGTTGTATTACTTGTAACAAAAACAGTCCACTATCAATAACGGCAAAATTTCCAATCGAAGTCATTGTAGGTCCAGAATTTGTTACTGGTAGCTCTAGAATGAAAGCCGGAACAGCTCAAAAGTTAGTGCTAAATATGATAAGCACCGCAACCATGATTAAGCTAGGCCATATAAAAGACAATAAAATGGTAGATATGCAACTAAGCAATAACAAATTGTTTGAAAGAGGCACAAAAATGATTATGACAGAACTGCAAGTTTCAGAAAATGAAGCGAAACAACTTTTAAATACTTACAAAAACGTTCGCGAAGCCATAAAAAATTATAAAAATGGAAACTAAAAGAACAAATAAACTTATTCTTGTAAAGGGATTGAAAAAAATGGGGCTCTCACTAATTTGTATGTTTTTGGGCCCTACCTTAATTTATATAGCATTCAGCAATCAAGAAAAAGCACTATATATCCCACTTTTAATTCTGTCTTTGTTGATTTGTGGTTTAGCAGTTTATTTAGCCTTTATTGGCTTGAGAACTATTATGGACAGTATGTTTCAACAATCTTCTTCATAAAACAAAAGGTTTTACCTAACTTCAAGCGCCCTGTCATATGGCCATTTTCAAGTTGCGGCATGATGGGCAGTGCCGCGGCAAAAAAAAATCCCGGTCCAAAAAATGAACCGGGATCCTAAAAAAG
>NZ_ANLA01000028.1 GCF_000348685.1 Xanthomarina gelatinilytica
AACGGCAGTCTGTCTAATAACCCTGCCTTAATTTTTGTTTAGTCAACTAAATTACAAAATTAGTTTTAGACTGTTATTACTAATTGATTATTTGTCTTTGGTTTTAAAAATGTCTTTAAAAGGCTGTAAAATGTTTTAATATGGACTAAAATGACAGTATAGCACAGAAAGTAGGGTGCCTTTCCAGTCTTTACTATGTTCCAAATTCTTTTAAGATTGTAAGCAATAAATATTAAACCGATGTCAGCGCTGGCTCTTTGCCTTGTTCTTTTAGTTGTGATGTGATCAAAACCCCATTGTCTTTTCATGGTTCCATAGGGGTGCTCAACAATTGCCTGTCGCTTCTTGTAGGCGTCTGGATTATGCAGAACCCTTTCAGCATTTTGTTCTATGTATTTGTGAAATTCGCTTCTTTGAATGACTTTTCCATTAACTATAGAAGTGGTGCATAAGTCTCTTACAGGGCATCTTTTACATGCTTTAGTTTTGTATTGTTTAAAGTGGTAGTTTCGTCCTTTGTAGGTACTTCCATTACTTTTTAACAGATGTCCTTGTGGACATGTGTAAGTATCTGTTTGTGGATTAAAAATAAAGTGTTCTGAATTATAGTTAGGGTCTGGCGCTTGCGATGCTCTTCCAATTCCAGGTATGGCAACCAATGTTTTTATACCTAGATTGTTGGCTGTTTTAAATTCACTTCCAGTGTGGTAGCCTTTATCATAGAGTGCTGTAAAGGTATTTGTTCTTAATATGGATTTAGCTCTTTGTAGCATGAGCCCCATAGCCTTGGAGTCGTTGTTATTGGTAACCAGATAATCGATAGGTATATTATTCTTGGCATCTACGGTAGATTGGATACAGTAGGCAACTTCGGTAATGTTATTGCGGACTATCATGTGCTTGCTGTCTGGATCAGAGGTGGATATTTGTGGTTCACCCGATTCTTTTAGTTGTTTTTCAAGTTTTTCGTATTGCTTTCTGCGTCCTTGGTGTTTATCAATGTCTTTCTTGATTTCCTCTTTTTCGTTTTGAGTTTCACTCTGCTCCAGGGCTTTGTTGTACTGCTCCAATTTAGTGTCAATGTAATCTAAATGACGCTGTATTTTCTTCTGATTAAAATTGTTTTTCTTACTGTTTTGTGCTCTAAACTTCGTGCTATCACCAGCTATAAGGGTTGCACCAATAAGTCCAAAATTTCTGGCAATGCTAACGGTGGCAAAAAAAACTTTTTTGATTGCTTTTGGATTATCCCTTCTAAAATTACTGATAGTGTTGTGGTCGGGAGTA
>NZ_ANLA01000029.1 GCF_000348685.1 Xanthomarina gelatinilytica
AGTGTACCACTCAATCACTGAAGTGTACCACTCAATCACTGGGCTGTACCACTCAATCACTGGGGTGTACCACTCAATCACTGGAGTGTACCACTCAATCACTGGAGTGTACCACTCAATCACTGGGCTGTACCACTCAATCACTGGGCTGTACCACTTAATCACTCGGCTGTACCACTCAATCACTGGGCTGTACCGCTCAATCACTGAAGTGTACCGCTCCATCACTGAAGTGTACCGCTCCATCACTGAAGTCCAACGGGCAAACACTGGGCTACGACAGGCAATCACTGGGCTGTGGTGCTTAATCACAGGGTTATTGTGGACAATCTTCAGTCTGTACTACAAAATAAGTGTATGCTTGGTAGTCCTTCTTGGTTTTGGGATGGTTTATGGTGTGTTGTGGCTCACTATTTCTGAAAACAGTTGGGCAGGTTTATGTGGTTTTGGAATTTTATTGAAAAATCCATCCCAAACCAGACCAATCCCCATAGAGGCAAACCGACAAGATCCGGTTTCCGACTTGGCGGACAGGCAGTCAACACGGCATTCCCCCTCGGAGGGGCAGGCATGTTGGGTTCCCGAAGGGTCGGGACAGGCTGTACCGACCATAGAGCCTGCCCCGATTTATTATCGGGGAATGCTTAGTTATTGTGCCCCGTTTTTATTTTTCTTTTTCGTCCGTGCGTTGGCGTGAAAGCTCTTTGCAACCGCAGGAACGAGGATTGCAATGTGCTTGAACTGAGCGTTGGCTATGGTTCATTTACAAATATTTCATTGTAATCTTCACGACTCAATACTGTATCATATCCACCAACAGCTTGTCCTTTGTGTCGGTTTATACCTATGTATTCTAAACTTGCGTCTTCGTAGCGTTTGAACTTATAAACTGCATCATTCATCAAGGCAGAATTGAACACTCCAAGGCTCACAAGCAATTCAAAGTCTTTCACGTTCAAGCCTGTTACTTTCTTGAAAAGCCCTGGTTCTAATTGAGTGATAACATCTTTCAAAGTATGTTCTCTGTAGTCAGTCAAGTACATAAACACTGGAATACGAGTAGCAAACTTGATGAGCTTTTCTTGAATCTGTTTTCTCAGGCTTTTGTATTCTTTTTCTTCGTCTGTAAGTTCTTTCTTCTCCTTTTTTGTCATTTCCTCATCGTTCTTCTCTTTCTTGGCTTTCTTGACCGCCTCGGATTTGTTGATGATGGTTTCAATGTCTTGATTCAAGGATCTAAACCCTTCAATACTCATTAATGCAGCTAATGCATCTGGATTGTTCTTGATTCTTTCTAGTGTTCCATTGTCCACATTTACAAGCAAGGCAGATTCCCACCTACGTGCAAGTAATGTTGCTGTTGTACCGCTCATGGCAATGTCTAGCACTCCAGCTGCATCTACCTGTTTCATTGAACTTCCATCATAGGCTAGAACAGGTAGGAAATGAATAAACTCCGCAACGTTTTTCTCTGGGTTTGATTCATTTACATTTAAACGACAAGCATAATCGGCTACTTGACTTAATGCACGATTTGGGGCAAAGTCAAATACATAGCATTCTTTTTTAATGATTTCGGTTTTGTTGGGCGATTCACCATCCGGGTTTTTGATTGCCCACGGTGACTGCACTCTAAATGCTGCTTGAAAATAGGTTTCAGGGCTAGATGAATTACGCAACATGAATATTCCTGTCCAAGGTTTTACGGTTACACCTGTTGTCAATTTACCGCAGGAAAGGGTGATGGTTTTCGTTTTTAACGGATTGTCCATTGCATTTAGAACAGGGGGTAAGGCCTCAACTCCAATCCCTGCTTGAGTTCCTGCTGCAACAACAACTTCATAATCATGGTAGAATTTGTTGTTTGGTCTTGACATCAGGTTTTTCATTGCATGGCAGGACGCAACACTTGGCAAGAACCAAAACGTATGATTCAGAATGCTCAATAATCTTGAATCTGAAAAAGGCATAGGTGGTTTCTTAGCACCCATTTTTAAATCATCAATCGTAGTTTCAGAAAAACCACCACGAATTAGGTCAAGCCATTTCTGAACGTAGCTTTCCATTCTAAATCGTGCACCTTCACCAATTCCTGTAGCTTCAAAGAATACATTTAAATCAAATTCGTTGAACTCACCGCCTATAGCTACTTCCTTAATAGAATCTGGCATTTGATAGGTGAGCATAACCATTCTTGGTAAGCTTTCATAGGGATTGTTAGGTCCTTTCCATTCTTCTTTGGCTCGCTGTTCGTCTGAGTAGGTCCAGTTGAAAATTTGTTCTTCTATAAACTCACCCGAAGTGATGGCTCTAAATGGTGTGCCTGACAAATACAAAAAGCCATTGGTGGTAATCGGAATCATGTCTTCATCGAAGTAGTCAATGCCTTCACCTTCTCCAAATTTGGCTTCTTTGGCATCTTCTGACTCAAATAAATCTTTGGCATTTTCTCGCCATGCACCATAGTGATACTCATCAAAAACCACACAATCCCAATTGGTTGCGTGCACCCATTCGTTTTTAGTTTTAATACCGCCTGTAGAAGTGTTCTTTCCCAAATAATCCTGAAACGAACCGAAACAGACAAAAGGTTTGCTTGGGTCAATATCTTCAAAAGACAGACCATTTCTGCTCACAAATTGCCAACCCTCAAAATCTACATGGGTGAGTAAGTCTTCCTGCCAGGCACTTTGTACAGCAGGTTTAAAGGTGAGTACCAATATTTTGTTCCAACCTTGTTTTTTGGCGAGCTGATAGGTCGCAAAGGTTTTACCAAAGCGCATTTTGGCGTTCCAAAGGAAATGGGGTGTTTTGTCTGGGTTTTCGTCTTTGTAGCTTTCAAAGTAGCGAGCTGTTTTATTGACAGCTTCCTCCTGCTCTGGCCGCATGGCAAAGTCTTTGTCACGGCTTAGCTCATAGCTTTTGCCATCTCGCACGGCCTTGATAGCACTTTCTACTTCTCTTTTGGTGCAGACAAACCACTCGCCATCGGGGTTTTTGATGCCTTTTTTACGTAGGTATTCGTGTACTTCATAATCTCGAAAGCTAGAACCATCCTTGCGCATGGCAGATTGTTCTACCACAATTTTGAAAACCGACCTTACCGCACCGATTTGCTCTTTGATGCGTTGCTGTGCCGTTCTATTGGTATCACCCACTTTTAATTGCCCTTTGCGACTAGCATCATTGGGCAACTCATAGGCATAAATGGTTGGCGTTGCCTCTGATTTTTTTGGGAAGAATTCTTGCTTACTCATATTCTACAATTCCATTGGTCTTACCATAGAGTCGATAAACTCGATTTCTTCCTCCGTTAAACCGTATTTCACATAAAGCTTTTCATCCGTCCATTCTTCATCAAAATTTTGGATTGGAACTTCTGAATAAACACCGCGCATAGCATCCTGAGTGTTTTTTCTCAGAAGGATACAGAACCTAAAGAACTTGGTCGTAATGTAATTTTGGACGTTGATACACCTTTTTTCATTAGCAAAAGGACCAATCATCAAATATGTCTGAGTGCAACAACTCTTTATTTTACCAATGAATGGTTTAGCTAAAAACCTATATGGATAGACCCCACGCTCACCATATGACTTAGAAATGTATACTTTATGTTCATCTATCCATTGAGGATTTTTCAAAACCTGTTCTCTCCTGATATGCTTAATGCCATTTACTGTATGTAACTCAATTGAGTCTTTGAATGGCTCATTTTTAAATGCCTTAAAAGAAGATACAAAGCCAAATGGTGTTTGCGCACTAACTAACTTTGAAAAAGACTTCTCTTTATGAGATTTGATTTTTCTTAGGATTGATATAGCTGGGTTAAAACGGATAAAAACGTTGTTTCCCTGTTCTAGTAAGGGTCTTGTCATCTCAGAAGTCACTTTATCACCTTGAAATGTCCTGACAAGACAGTCTCCTTTTTTGTCGCGATTCCAAAGGAAATAACATACCCCTCCTGAAATATCAACACCTGGGAAACAATCTGTTGCATTAGGATAATCTGTTATTTGGCGAATACTAGTATCGTTTAACATTTCATCGCGAAAGTCATCCAAACCTCTACCACCTGCATACCATCTTGCTGGAATAATCATTGTCAAGTACCTAGGATTTAGTTTTTTGGCTTGTTCAATAAATTTATGATAAAGTGGAATAGCATAGTTTTTCTTTTCTACACCAATATTTAACTGATAAGGCGGATTGCCAATTATTACATCAAACTTCATATTGAAAATATTTTGAGGCTTATCGGTATGGATAAACTGATAAGCGTAGGTTTCTAAATCATCTGTTCTGCTATACACTTCTTCGCTTGCACCGCAATAGGTGCATTTGCCGTTTTGCCATGTGTGTTGTATGCGGTCATACTTAATATTGCCTTCTTCGGTTTCAAAACTGGTGCAAACCGAGTATTCACCATTGGCTTTTTTGGTGCAATAGGTGCTTCGTCTTGCCAATAAGGAAGTCAGTTCGGTAATCGCAATGCCGTACAACTGCTTGCTAAAAATATGGTCAATGCGTTCCTGCTGGTCAGGAATTTGGTCTTTTAGTCCGTCATTCAGTCGCTTGGCAATTTCACGGAGGAACACACCACTTTTAGTTACGGGGTCAAGAAAAGTAGTTTCCTTGCTTTGGAACAACTCCTGCGGCAGCATATCCAAAATTTCGTTTACTAATTTAGGTGGTGTAAATACCTCGTCATTGCTCAAATTGGCAAGGCATGAGAGTACATCTGGGTTATAGTTAATCTGTAGCATAGTCCGCTAATTTTAAAAAGTGCATTACAGGATAATCTTTTACAGGTTCATCAATAGCCGCAGGATTGCCTTCATCACTGAATAATGCCATCTGATGGGATTGTTCTACCAAAAACTTAAACATATAATCTCTTCGTTTTATCATGCTCCCATTTACCGCAGACCATTCAGAAAAGACAATCGGTTTTTTCGTAACGGGATTGGTAAAGTCTAAGGCATCGCCCCAAAGGATGTTTCTTTTCAATAGGAACTTCACAGAGGCTCGGCATTCTTCCTTACATTCTGTTTTGTAAAGTTTGGTGTATTGGTCATCAAATATTTTAAATAGTCGTTCTCGACATTCTTGGGCATTATCTTCCAATATATCCACGCCATAAATGCTAGAAATAGCAATCACAGCATAACGCTCATATTCCAGTTGGCTCTTTTTGTATTTCGCTTCAACTACAGCAAGCTTTCTTCTGAGAACTTCAGCCAAGAAATTCCCATTTCCGCAGGCGGGTTCCAGAAAGCGAGAATCTATTCGCTCTGTTTCCTGCTTCACCAAGTCAAGCATGGCATTCACTTCCCTCTCAGAAGTAAATACTTCACCATGGTCGGTTACTCTTTTCTTTGATTTTACTTGGCTCATTTCTTTTTTTTCTTCTCAATAATTTCTGTTTCAAATTTCATCTTTTCTGTCAGCGTAGGCAAAAAAGCAATGTGTGCGATAGCACTCTTTGCTTTGTGCGTTGGCTTTTTCGCATGACACACAACGGTATAGTATATGAAAAGTGCGAATATATTAAGCCGATGTTTCGTAAGGGAACAAATAAACTAAAGTTGCACTTTGTATGGAATAAGGTATTAAAAGCATTTTTTATATACATTGTTGTATGCAGTTATTATTTAACGTATGAGTAATAAGTCGGATGAAATAGATTTCATTAATAAACTAAACTCTATTGAGTCAAATTTGCCTTTGCTAAAAAAGCAAATACACTTCCTTAAATCAAATACTACACACAAGAACAACGAAACCATAGAAGCCTTAATATCGACTTGTGAGTTTATTCCGAGAGTTTTACGTGAGCTTTTAAATGGGGAAGGTATTTCTTTATAGACTTACCTGTTTCTTTAAATTTATCCTTATCCTTTTTGGGTATAAACATCATATATAAATCAGATATTTCTTTTATAGTGTTTTTCTTATCAGTAATAATGTATTCCATATTTTAAATTTTTAGTTATGAGTAATAAGTCAGATTCCTTAAATGTTAAACACAAACAGTTCGATTGGCGCAAATTCTTTTTCGGACTAATCTGTGGATTGGTTCTTGGTAATATTTTAAAGTATTTATTTGCTTAATTATTATGTTTTTGAAAATATCAAATCTAGGATATATGGCACTAGCCCGACTAAAACACCTACTATAAAATCTTTTGACTGTATCATATAGCCTTTAATGCCCCATTTTAATCTAAAATATTGAAGTTTATTTATGTCCAAATAAACATTTAACAATCCTTTTTTAGTTGATTTTTGAATATAATATTTACATTCGTTTGGTATTCTTTCTTTAGCCTTATGGGTTTTATATATTTTATCAATAATTGACAATTCAGAATTATATTCTCTTGGATAAATCCCAACATCAAATCCATTATTAAATTCAACTATTTCATTTCTTTCTATAACTAAAGTGCAATCTAAAAAATCGTTAGATTTATGTTTTGCATTTCCATTATATGTAAAACCTTTAACTTTCATTCTTATCCATCTCTATTGTTTTAATTGCATACAACGGCTCGTATAACCGTCAGTTACGGGTTAAAGTACGCAAGTTTTTCGGTTAAGCACTGACGTTAGCAATTCCGAGTGGATTCGGACGTAGTCGAATCCGCCGTAATTGCGGTTATACATTGTTAGGCACAGTATTTTAATTTTTTTCATCAGTTCCTTTACGTCCAAATAGACTTCCAAAAATTGGTGGTTTATCATTATGCGATTGTTTTTCTAAAGTCGAACTCGGATTAAATCCAGCTGTGTCTATCATAGTTCGAACTAACTTCTCCATTATTTCATTTTTTTCATCGCTTTCGGGTAAGTTTTCAATTTCTCTTTTGTAACCATCATAGGATTTTGCTAAACTTTCTTTGTATGCATATTCCTGTTCAAGTCTTCTATTCTGACTTTGTTGTTTACTTGCAAATAAGGCTAACCAAATTGTAGGAATGAAAAATGGTGCTCTTGATAAAATATTCATAAACGCATTTCCAATATCAGTACTGTCAGTTACTGTCTTAATTGCGTAGTAAACCATTCCAATCATAGTTAAGGTGAAAACTGCTGACCAGATAATATTAGGCCATTTATAACTGCTCTTTTGGTCGTGATATGATTTAGCAAGTCCCGCTGAAGTTGCTCCAGGAAGAAGTCCCTCAATTTTGGTTGTCAATGTTTCGTATTTTCCTTCCCATTCTCCGTGTAATTCTTCGTGTTGGGTTTTTAAATCGTTTAGTTTAAATTTTAGAGATTCTTTGTCCTCTGGTGTTTTTCCGAAAACCTTTGTTTCAAATCCGCTAACTTTTTCCTCTATTTCTGATATTTCTGAATTATACTCATTGATTTTTTCAAAAGTTTCATTCAGTTTTTCCGCTTTACTTAAAACAGCAGAACTTGGTTTTTTTACGAAATCATTGTAAAGTTCTGTGATGTCGTTTAATTCGCTTTTTAAAGTCGAAATTTCTTCTTTGGCTGTTCCGATGAAGTTTTCAAATTTTTCTTCGAAAGTTTCAATTTTCTCCTCTTCTGGTTTTTGTTCTTCCATATGGTTGGTTCTATATTGTGCCTAACGGTCTCGTGTATGAGTAGTAGCGGATTTCCACTCTCTAACTTTTCAGTTTAGCACTGACCTTTGTTTTATGTTTATACTTTCATTTTAGCACTATTTCCGGTATTACTTATACACAATGTTGTACGCTGGCTTTCTTTCATTTCAGTTCGTTAGCGTTGGCGTGAAAGCTCTTTGCAACCGCAGGAACGAGGATTGCAATGTGCTTGAACATTGCGTTGGCTTTAAACAGAAAAGTCGAATTTATAAACTCCTTCTCCGATTAAAGAAACTTCAATATCGGTTCTACCATATCTTTCCAAATGGTGTTTTCTAACTGGTTGACCTAATGGTACACCAATTCGGTTTCTAATATATTCTCCCAATTCAGCTTTAATTGGGAAAGAACTAATTTGTTTTGGATAAATTACACCTTCCACTGGTTGTGAACCTTCTAGTAATCCTTCCATTGTCAGACCATCATCCCAGATTATTTCAATTGAATCATTATGCCTTTGCATTCTGCCTCTTCCGTCAATTTCTAATGGATTCAGTTGTTTCGGTGGAAATAGATTTGGGAAATCTCTAATATGGCTCGTTCTGATAGGTATATAGGCATCATTAGGAGTTGTGTGATTATTAGGATTTTGCCCCCAATTTAATCCTGCTGCATTTTGAACTTCTCCGTTTCTACCTAATAAAGTCATCAAACAGTTGTCTGTTTGTTCTGTTTCTTCAATGACCCGTTCCATTCCTACTTCTAAACAAGAAATAGAATTGTTGAGAATATGAGAAATGTAATCATTTAGAGGTCTGAATGTGTCAAAAGTTGTTTCTGCTAAAACCTCCCTAAATGGTGTTGTCAGACCATTGACAGAAAAGTTTGCAGAGCCAATTAAAGCGTGGATAATGTCGCCTCTTCTTCTCCAAACATAACATTTAGAGTGAACAGGTAAATTTGAATAGAATATGTTCAAATTGTCTACTTCTCCTTGAATGTTTAAAAGAGAACTGTGAAGACTAGGTTTTATTCCTTCTGAACCATACATTCCATAAATTACTGTTGAATTGAAAGGTAACTCTTCAAGGCGAGCAACTGGTCTTGGACCTAAATAACCTGATAACACAATTAACTCGTCCGTTTCGTGCAACTGGTGTCTGTGAAATATTAGTTCTTCTAAATCTTGAGTGTATAGCATATGTATTAGCTGATATATTCTTCTTGTTGTTTAAATATTCCTGTATTTATTTCTGCGTTTACATTTCCATTAAGAAGTTCACTGACTGTTTCAGCAATAATTTTAGAAAAAGCAGGAGGAACAGCATTTCCTATCATTTTATATTGGTCTCCTCTTGAACCTAAAAATTCAAAATCATCATCAAAAGTTTGGAGTCTAGCTGCTTCACGAACTGTTATTGAACGTGCCTGACTTGGGTCAGGGTGAATATGACGTAAACCATCTTTGTATAAATGAGCAGGAATAGTGTTACTTGGTTTGTCTTCTCTAATTACGTGGTATTTGTGAAAGTTAGAATCTTTACCAGTTTTCTGTTTATATAACTCTATCAGTGCCTTGCTCGAAGTGTACATTTCCCTTCCACTTTTAATATCTTCAGCAAGTAACTTGAAAATCTCAATGTCTCTCTCACTGTGCATTCTCGGTTCGTGGTTCTTTGGAAGTGGAACGCCATTAAGTTTTACCGTATGTGAATGGTTTGGGTTCTTAGAGTCAGGAAATATTTTAGGTAAATACTCAAATGCAGTTTTTGAATTTAAGGGTTCAGCACTGGCTTTTGATTTCATCATTGAGTAGAAAGAATTGATTTTACTTTTACTTTCTTTGTTTTTTGGAACACCAAAAATGATTACCCTTTTCCTTTTTTGAGGAACATTGTAAAATGAAGTATCAAAAAGTGCATTGCCTCTCAAATTATCTGTGATTTCGTACCCAATTTCGTTGAATGCCTTTCTTATTCTTTTTACAATTGAAATTCCACCTGGTTTTGCTGATAGTATTCCTTCAACATTTTCAAAAACAAACGCTTTTGGTTGATAGTGATTAACAAGTTTCACGTAGCTCTCAAATAGGAAATTACGATAATCGTCTTGCATTCCGTTTTCATCTCTAACTCTTCCTGCAATAGAGTATGCTTGACAAGGTGGACCACCAACTATTAAATCAACTTGATTTGTTCCAATTAATTCGTCAAGACCAACACTCGAACCGTAAACAGAATCATTAAACCCGTTTATTAATTCTTCTGTACGTTGAATATCAAAATGAAGAATGTTGTTTTTGTTCAAATCATATTTCCATTTATTTTCAAGTCGATTTTTGAGAGTTGCAACAGTTGGAAATTCCCAATCAACTGCTGCCAAAGTATTATACTTTCCAGTTTGCAGAAATCCATCTGTTAAACCACCACAACCTGCAAATAAGTCAATTACATTAATCTTCATTTTGTAAATAGTTTAAAAGTTGTTTACCTAAAATTTCTCCAAGCATTGGTGGTACAGCATTACCTACTTGACGGTATTGTTCTGTTTTATTTCCAAGAAAAACAAAACTGTCTGGAAATGATTGTAACCTTGCGTTTTCTCTAACACTTGGAACTCTATTCCACTTGTAATGGAAGTGGTTTCTGTGTCCAGTGTCTATTGTTTTTGAAGGCTTTTCACTGTGGTAACGTGTCCAAGCTTCATTGAATTTTCGGGAATCCCCAACTCCTGGTGGCAAATCTTTATGATTCCCACCTTCAGGTACTTGAGAAATAACATTGATTACGTGTTCTGTATGTTGAGTGCCCAAATGATTAAAAAGGACTTTGTTACCATTCCTCATTGTCTTTTGGTAATCACTAAAAGGTTTTTTGTCATAGTTTAATTTTTCCTCTCCCAAGTCGGATACTAAATCAGGTAAATCACCAATAGCATCTTTACAGCCAACATATTTGTCAGGTGTATGGGTTGGTTCGGGGAATTCAAACATTCCTAAATCTTTTCTCAATGCAACAAAAAACACTCTTTTTCTAATTTGAGGAACTCCATAGTCTGGAGCGTAAAGTAATTTAGGATTACAGTTGTAGCCCATTTTGTCGCATAGCTCTATAATCTCTTTTTTGGCTTTACCACCATAAAGAGTTAACAAACCGGGTACGTTTTCAATAATTATTGCTTTAGGGTTGGTTTTTTCTGCTAAACGGAAAACCGCATAGAATAATGAATTTCTTTCGTCATTTTCTTTCCTAGAACCTGTTAGGGAAAAGCCTTGACAAGGTGGGCCAGCAATAATTACATCAATTTCTTTTCCATTTGATTCTTTGATTATTGTGTCTATTGCCGACTCTTTATGTAAGTCTAGTAATAATGCTTTTGAATTGTCGTGATTCTTCTCAAATGTCTTTAATGCAATTTCTGTGTTATCAACACCTAAAATAACTTGAAATCCTGCTTGTTGGAATCCATAAGAAAATCCTCCGCATCCTGAAAACAAATCTATTGCTGTTAATTTTTTACTCATTTTCAAAGTTGAATGTTCCTTGTTTGGAATTAGTATTTCTTAAATAATTGGCTGTATCTTCTGCTACTGTAAAAATGGATTCTGAACATTTATACTTAAAAGCTTCTCTAGCAAACTTGTCTGCAAAAAATAAATCCGTAACGGTCTGTATGTCGGTTTTAAATAATTCTGCCAATTTTTTCAGTTTTGATTTGCTGAATTTTTGACTTCCGTTTTCAATTCGACTAATGGCACTTGTATTAATTCCGATTTTCGCACCGAATTCAGTTTGTGTCCATTCTCGCCTTTCTCTTTCCGTTTTTATGTAATGTCCGAAACTTGCCATTTTTACAATTTAATCAAATTATGATTTGACCTATTTTTAGCAAATGTAAAAATAATTTTCTGTTTTTGCATCAAGTCCGATTGATTTTTTTTCTGGGTGGTGGTGGGGAAGGGCAAGCTCTTTTGGTTTTTTAGCGTTGGCTTTGTGTGTCGGAAAAACCAAATGTGCTTGACCGTGTGGTGGCTTTTTTCAGCTTGCGTACAACGTGATTGTATATGGTTTGTTGCGTGGTTTAAACACCTAATTTAGCAAATAAAAACCGAATAGAAAATCCGAGAGGATTTTCGTAAGTAGGCTAGAACTAGCAATAAATTATATACGGTGTTGGCATTTCGTTGTTTTTTATTCCGACTTGTTCTTATTCGACTTAATTTTCTTTTTTTTTTTCTGCGTTTGAGTGAATTCGGTCAGTGTTTTATTCCGCAAACTTTTTCAATTCCGATTGAGTGAGCAATTCCGAAACTTGCTAAATTCCGCATTTAATTTGAGTTTTGCTTTTCAATTTAGTTTTCGATTCCGCAAACGAGCTAAAAGTCAAAAGTTCTGATTTAATTCACTCTTTTTTATATTTCTTATGTTCTATTTTCTTTTTTTCTAAAATCGCATAAAATTTTCGTGGCGAGATTTTCAGGTCTTTTGTTATTTCGCTCACTTTTTTCTTTCCTTTTTTATACAGCTTTAAATTCTCGTTTACTTTTTTATTAAAGTAATGTTTTTCCAGTTTCTCAACGATTTGTAATTCAGTCAGATTTGAGTCATTCGCATATTTTTCAATTTCCGATTTAATGTCTTTTAAATTACTCATAATTGTCATTTTTAACGGTTCTGCTCAATGAATGCCAACGGTTCGGCTATGCGCAGTGCGGGATTGAAAAGCCGAAACTTTTAATCTGGCACAAACGGTAGCCAATGCTGCGTTTTGTGTTTTTATATTTATTCAACAAAAACGTCAAAGCGGAGCATTGGCGGGCTAAAAGCACCAACCTTTCGTTTATTCCTTTAACCCGCATTGCGTATAGGTTTTGTTGTGCAACGTATTTATTTTTCAGGATATTTTTCATATGCTAATCTTTCAATTTCAGATTCAGGTAATCCTTTTGCTCTCAGTTCTCCGAAATAGGTAGCTCTTAATCCTGCTAAATCATCAAACGGATTATTAATCAAAATTGACTTATGCTTTCTTCTTTCCCTTTCTTCCCAATCCTTATTTAAACGACCAAGTAACTCTTCTTGCTTAGCAAACATTATTCTTCGAGAGTCCTTGTCTTCAATTCTATTTTTTAATTCGTAGTCACAAGCCATAGAAAAAGTCACACCTGAAAAAATCCAATACATTAAGTCATTTATGTCGGAAGTGATTTTTCGTTCATACTCAGTTCCCCTTTCTGATATTACAAAATGATAAAGCCCTGAATTGTCAACTTCAACATTTGGTGTTGCATCTCCAATCGGAGTACTAAAAGTCGGCAATAAGTTTGTCGGTGCATTAATTTTGCTTGCTAGTTCCTTGGCTAAATTTTGTATTTCAGTTAGTGTTTTCATTTTATGTTGCACAACGGTCTCGGCTATGAGTAGTGCGGGATTTCGGAGCCGAAAACTTTCGGTTTGGTACGGACGGTAGCCAAAGCTACGCTTTGCGTTTTACCTTTGTTTTTTTTGAAAACGTCAAAGCGTAGCTTTGGCGGAATGGAGGCCCGAAACTTCGATTTAGCATTTAACCCCGCATTACTTATAGCCATTGTTAGCGGCTGGCATTTTTCAATTTCCACAATCCACCGTTTTTTATGGCCAATTTATCTAATTTCCCTTTTTTTGTTAGTTCATTTAAAAGATGTTCGCTTTCTTTTCTTGGTGTTCCCGATAGTTCCGAATATTCTCTTGCTGTTAAGCTTGGGTATTTGGTAAAAAGTGTTTCCCAACTTTTATTGTACTCCATTTTGGAAGTTTCAGGGTTAATTTTCAAAATGGCCATTTCGTAAAACGCATAAGGTTTTGAGCCATAGACAATTTCTTTGTTGCCCAAACTATCAGTAAAAAACATTGTTG
This sequence comes from Xanthomarina gelatinilytica, assembly GCF_000348685.1. Classification (GTDB taxonomy): domain Bacteria; phylum Bacteroidota; class Bacteroidia; order Flavobacteriales; family Flavobacteriaceae; genus Xanthomarina; species Xanthomarina gelatinilytica. The sequence goes on from NZ_ANLA01000029.1 coordinate 13,472, forward strand.
GAAATCCTCTTACTCCTAATTCTCTCGCTAATTTCAAATCTTCTTCAAATAATGTTTTTGCTTTCCCTTCATAATCGGTTTTTAGCTGCTCGATATTCAGCCCTACATTTTTGCCCGCAGTTGCGATATGTTGCCATTTGGCAATATTCTTTTTTTGTAAAAAGACCATTTCACGCATTTCCCTTAAAAACAGAATTGCCTTTTCATTGTCTTGAATTTGAGCTGCTTTAAAAGCGATAGATGGCGGATAGGAAGAATCCAAAGGGTCTTCCAACCACACATCTCCGTCAATGGGCATATCATAATGAACGCTTACTTCGTCCCAATGATGAGCGACATCTGAGGGTTTACTTATGCCACCACTATTGTAACTCCAATCAGGTAAAAGTCCGCCCATTCTGTATTCAATTTCTATTGTTTTTCCGTATTCCAATTTTAACTTCCTTAATTGAGGTTCTATGCCCCAACAAGAGGAACAGATTGGGTCGGTAAAATAAATTACTTTCAACTGCTTTTCGATTGTTTGAATACTTTTTGTACTTGTTTGATTTTCTAAATTTTCAGGAAATTCACACATTCCGGTTTGTGGGTCACACAAAAGAGGGTTTGTTTTATTTGTCTCGTTTTTCATTTCATTATTTTTTATTTGCTCTTGACAAGCATTGTGGCTCATCAAAATGATAAATGTTAAGATTAAATGTTGTTTGAGTAATGACACTTTGACTATTTGTAGTTGAAGTACAAAATTACAATAAACTTATTGTATTTTTGCTATGGATTTCCCTTTAGAAACTACTTTCCGAATGGGAAGTATGTAGGATTTTGTCGTTTGATAAAAAATAAAGTCAATGAAAAAAAAAGCGATCATCAACAATACGGCTGTTTGTCAAATTAGAATGCGAGCAATAAGCGATTCTATGAGTATTTTATCGGGCAAGTGGAAGTTCCATATTTTGGGAACACTCATTGAAGGTAGTAAGTTGGGGTTTATGGATTTGCTACGCGAAGTAGATGGGATTGGTTCAAAAATGTTGTCGAAAGAATTGCAAGATTTGGAAATGAACCGTTTGGTAAGTCGCACTGTTATGAATACCAAGCCTATAACCGTAGAATATTCAATTACCGAATATGGAAAAACACTTTCGCCTGTAATTGATGCTTTGGCAAATTGGGGTATATCATACAGGGATTCTGTTTACGAGAAGTGATTTGCGGGTTGGTTTTGCTTGCCGCTAACTCGTTATATCATCTCAAATATAATTATATAACGGTTATAATTTCCGGATAACAACACTTTTTTGTGCTTTTATCCTTTGCTTTCCGTTTCAAACCTACCAATTTTTTAGCAGCTTTACAATACGTGATGTTACGTATATGTTGTGGCTCCTGCCCTAGTTGTTTGTAGGCTTGTTTTTTTGTAAAGAAAGGTATAATTATGGGGAAAACCTTACGGGTTACCGTAAAGGGGGTGGTTTTTTTTGGAAGACACTTCGATACTTTGATGTTTCGACACTTCGTTAAACTCAGTGCAGGCTTGCTCAACACAGGCTTGCTCAGTGTGAAAATAGACAGGTTTGTGGGATTAGCTACGCTGAACCTTACGGTTTCTTCGCTTCGCTCAGAATGACAGGCTTGCTAAGTGTGGCAGTGATGGATATAACAAACCACGGACACAAGGTATCCGTGGTTTTGTTTGGGCCTGTTATGGCCTTTGTTTGCAGATTGCTATTAGCGAATACGCGTAAACGTTAAGCTACCTAACTGGCTGTATTGTGGGCTGTTTGCGCCAAAGATGGCTTTTACGGCTTGTTTTACAGATAGAAAGGTGTCTACATAGCCTGTTACGGGCTGGTTGAAGAACTTGTTGCGTTCTATGCGCGAGGTACTCCATATGGCCTGGGTTTTGCTTACGGTTTTGTTGCTATCTTGCATGGCGCTGCGTTTTGCCTGCAGGGCTGTAAGCTGTAACTCTGGGAGGTTTGGTTGGTACTCTGTGCAGGGGGTTAAGACGTTTATGAGGTCTGTAAAGTGCTGAATTTGCTCTGTAAACGAGGTTTGACTGGCACTGATATGGTTTGTAGTGCTGTCTGGGTCTATCTTGATGATACGTGTTCCCCTGATTTTACGCACATAGTGCCTGGCTTTGTCTATGGTTGCCTGTGGTGCTCCTGAGGCTTCTAGCTCGTTTAGGATACGCGTAGCCAGTGGTTTTAGGTCTCCATACACCTCTTGTCTGGCTTGGACTTCCTGTTTGTTTTCTTGCATTTTTAAACGGCTATTGTCCAGCAGGTCCTGCCCTGTTGTGTTTAGGGTTTCCAGACTTGCTATTGCCAGTTCTGGATTGCTGGGGTTGTAGTCTGGACCATAGGTTAGCAGGTACTCTACTGCTTGTATGCCATAGGTGATGTTAAGTGCCATGCCTGTTTCGTAATAGTTGGCGTTTCTGGCACGCTTAAGCTGTTGCTTAGGCTGGGTTGGTTTTGGGAGTTGGATGTTGTGCTTTTCCAACATTTTTGGCATTTGTGCCACATTGTTAATTAGTTCTTCCGCAGCTTGCGATTTGGAACTGTTAATGGTTTTTGTTTTCATAACTTTAGTTGTTTTAAGTTATTAGACTTGAGTTTGGCCATTGTTCGGTTTTTTAGACAGGTGCCCTGCCATGGCCATGCAGGGGGAGCCTGTTTTTTAGTTGTTAGATTTTAGTTGTTAGTTTTTAGTTGTTAGTTTTTAGTTGTTAGTTTTTAGTTGTTGGTTGTTGGTTGTTAGTTTTTGGTTTTTGGTTGTTAATTGTTGTTAACTGCTTGTTAGCTAGACGAATATAGAAAATGGTTTTTAAAATTCCAAGAAAAACATCGATAAAGTGTATTATTTGTTCGATGAAGTGTAGTAAAAATGGGGTGACGTTTTTTGTTTTGCTTGGGGTTGGTTTGTGAGATTAGCTACGCTGAAGCTTACGGTTTCTTTGCTACGCTTTGAATGGCAGAGGAAAGGTGTTTGTTCTTTTGTCTTGATACAAAAGAACCCAACCTGCCAAAATGCAAAAAAACATGAGGTGGCAGGCAAGAGATCAAAACTGTTTATTAAGGAAATTACTCCGTTTCACTTCGTAACGTTCGCTTTTTTCTTAAGGTTGTTTTGGAGGGTTTAGAACATGTGGTTCATAACTCCCTTGTTTGAGGATGGTTTATGGTGTGTTGTAGCTCACTATTTCTGAAAACAGTTAGGCAGGTTTATGTGGTTTTGGAATTTTATTGAAACAGGTGTATTTTAAGGAAAGTTTAAATTGAGATTTTAAATTATAAAAACAATAACAAAATTTAAATTTATAAAAGGTGCTTGTTCTTTTGTCTTGATACAAAAGAACCAAAAGATCAAAACTGTTTATTAAGGAAATTACTCCGTTTCACTTCGTAACGTTCGCTTTTTTCTTAAGGTTGTTTTGGAGGGTTTAGAACATGTGGTTCATAACTCCCTTGTTTTGGGATGGTTTATGATGTGCTGTTGCTCACTATTTCTGAAACCAGTTGGGCAAGGTTATTTGGTTTTGGAATTTTTTTACTCATAACACTTTTTTATTTTATTGTATGTTCATTTTTTCCATTGATGAAAAAACGAACCAAAAAAATCTAGGCTGATTTTTATTTTCTTGAAAACGACGTAATATCCTTATAGTGCGGATGGCAAACGCTGCGCTGGGCCATCCTCCTTCACCCATCGCTTCGGATTTTACTTTGTTTTACTACGAAAATAAAAAGTAGGCCAGTTGTTAGTTAAAAAAGGGAATTTAATTATTTTATTAGATTGTGACGACTTATTCAAACCCTCCGTCTAGCCTTCCTGACGTCAGGCTTTTGCCTATGCGCCGGCTCGCCCCTTCGCTAATCCCGATAGCTATCGGGACCGCTGGACTATCTTTATACGCTTGGTCGCCCTTCATCTGAAGGGAGGAGCTGTTTGTGAGATTAGCTACGTTGAAGCTTACAGATTCTTCGCTTTGCTCAGAATGACAGGGTTGTTTAATGTGACAGGTGGTTTGGGGATGGATGGTATTTGAGAAATTAAAAAAGAGCCTTTGTGCTTTTATACAAAGGCTCTTTTTACAGAGATTGAGGGTTAAATGTTTTCTACCTTTAAAATTTCCAGTGTTCGCTCGCCATCCTTAAACGGCCAATGGATGATATCGCCTACCTGTCTCCCAATGGTGGCCACGGCTACATCGCATAAAATAGATAGTTTTCCTTTTTTATTGTTTGTTTTGGTGGTTGCCACAAACATATATTCTTTTTCTTTGTTTTCTGTGTGGTCTTTTATTTTTACACGTCGGTTAACGGTAACGACATCGTCTGGTAGTTCACGCCTAAGTACTTGTTTGGCGTGTTTTAATTCCAAAAGCAATAGGTCTTCTTCTTCCCTGGTTACTTTTTTTCTTCGAACGTGATCTTTAATCATATCGTATATTCCTGTTGTTACTACTATATTTTTTGACATAATATTTATTTTTTTGATTTTCCTTCTCAACGCTAGCTGTTTGTGACTCAATAGTTCAAGACAGGGTGCCGTAAATAAAGCTCCTGTTCTTGAGCGCTAATGGTTGTGTTAAGAAGCAAATAAGATTAATTTTTTTTGAGTTTATTATGGAGTGGCCCTGTTTTGAGTCGTAACAGGGATTAATGAATAAACTCTTTTGAATTTTTCAAAAAAATATCGTCATGCAGGTAAGATAATGACAGCGTCAATCCCTGAAGGTTTTTTGTGTTTTTTATAAAGTAAACTGCTGTCATTTGTACTTAAAATTAATGAGTTACAAAGATAGCAAATATATTTAACATGTGCCCTATTTATACCAAAACTTGCATGAAAAACATGGGTAACATAAGCTTATAAAAGAGTGTTGTGCATTTCTATCCCTAACGGTTTTTGTAATACAGTTTATTTGCTATTTAAGCTTTGAACCTTCTTTTTAAACCTAAAAATTTAGGCTTATGAACATTTGTGGTTTAGACAGCTTGAAACTAGTTGATAACAAAAGACACGTTCATGTAAAAGTTTCTGCCTTGTCTGGGTATGTTGTTCCAGTCTGAATAGGTGGAGTAATTGGTATCCAAGATATTTTCCACGCCATATTTCAAGACCATTTTATTGCTTTTAACATAAAAAATATTGCCTAGGTTCAAATTTAAAATGGCAAAGGCTGCCGTTTTGTTTTCGCCGTAATAACTGCTGTAATTTGTTTGGTTTCCGTTACCATCCAATTGCAAGGCTGCATTAAAAAAGTTTCTGGTATAATTAATTTCTGCCAAATATGAAAAAGGTTTTATAAAAGGGAGGTTTTCATTATTGCTACCTTTTCCGTAGTTATAACCTAGGGTTGTGTTAAGGGAAAAAGCATCTGAAATATCATAGGTTGCATTTACATAAAAATCGAAAATACTGGCATGTGAGAGAGCCTGATACACCTTTACACCATTGGCACCAATGGTCATGGCACTTAAGGATGGATCTACCTCACCAATAATGTAATCTGTTAGGTAAAAGTAAGAGGTTTCAAAACCTATTTTAAACTGGTTGGCATGGTAATTTGCCGCCAGATTGGCCTCTAAGGCTTTTTCGTTGTTTAAATTTGGGTTCCCTATATAATCGAAATTATCGAAACTGTTGAACAGAAAGAAGCCATAGCCTTCGCTAACAGATGGTGCCCTTTCTCCATAACCAAGTCCAAAGGTGGCATCGTAGGAGTCTTTTTTCACTTTATAATCGGCAGACAAACTCATTAAAAAACGACTTTTGGAATCGTCCATGTCTGGATAAAATATTTGTAAGCTTTCCAAGCCCACTTCTTCTGCCACTGTGTTTTGATGGTACCCAACACGCGCAGAAGCTGAGACAGTTTTATCTTGGCTTAAGGCAAAAGCATCTTTTGCATATATGCCTGTGTACAGGGTCCTGATGTCTGGCCAGGTGTACATAAACATGGCTGGTTGATTGGGATCGTTAGGGTACATGGTCATTTCGGCCAAAGAACGGTTGTAAAAACCGTTTAGGTTAAGCAAGATGTTGTGCTTGTTTTCTTTTAAAGTGGCTTTGGTATAGAAACCATAGGTATCGCTCCAGCCTGGCATATCCATTCTAATAGGGACATCTGGGCGTTTGGAATCGTCCATGATATGTGTAATGGTGTTGTAATACAATTTGGATTCCCATGATTTGATTGTGGTGGAATCGTTTTTATAGGTATGTGTAAGGGAGGTTATCAAGGCTTCAGCCAGGGAGACATCCATGGGCAAGGCAGGATAGCCTACGTCTGTTGCTTTGTCGTAAATAACATTGGCATCCAGCACATGGTTTTCTGCTAGTTTATAACCACCTTGCAAAGACACATTGTATTTTTGAAATTGGGAATACAACACTTCTTTGTTTCCACCAGCATCGTAATTATCGGATTTTCTAAAAATACCATCGGCATTCACATAAAATTTATTGCCCACATATTCCAGTTCCAAACCAGCAATTTTATAATTGCCATTGGTTTCGTAACCCAAATCGACACTGGATTTAAGCCCGGAACCATTGAACTTGGATTGTGGCATTTGCAAATTGATGCCACCACCAACGCAATGACCATTTTCGGTACCTTCCTGTCCGGAATCTATACTTACTTGTTCCAGATTGGAGACATCTACATAGGATGTAATGGGATCCATTTTATCTGTACAGGCGCCAAAAATCTGCATGCCATCTATGGTAACCACCAAACGCTGACTGTCCATATTGTTCAAGGAAGGTTCCCAAGCGTAATTACCACGTTTAATCATGGTTACCTTATTGGATTTCTCTAAATACTCGTCTATGCTGGACAGGGTTTTTTCCTGTCTGTAATTGCTTAATTTGCGTTGACCGATTAAAATAACCTCATCCAATTGTGTGGTGTCTTTTTCTACTGTAGCTTCTAATTCCTGTGCAAACGTTAAGGCACTAAAAAGAAAGCCAAGACCAAATATCATGTATTTTTTCATGGGAATAATGTTAGGAGATTAATGAAACAAGTCAATAAAACATTGACCTGTTTCATAATATCTGTTGTGCTATTTGCTTAAAACTCAAGCTCTAAATAAAGACTGCTTTGAGGGTTTTCCTCTGTCACGCTTTCACCTTTTAAAACCGTATCTGTGGCATCCAAAAGTTTAAGGTTTAAAACCCAGTAACCCGTCATGGTTAAAGATAAATTCCCTTGGTAGGTACCATCTACAGTTCTATACGTTAAATCTGTATTGTTAGGCGAACTGTGGTTGCCCATTCCTGGCATTCTAGGATCTAAAGTAATAGTGTAATTTTCTACTACTGGAAAAGACATCATGTTTTCCATTTTGTAAAGTCCCACTTTCATGTTGTTAATGGCTATTTTAGGGTTTTGAGGCTCTATTAAAGCAAGAACGTAACGTGTGTTGTCTGTGCCCATAAAACTGGCAACGTTTTGGTTTTCGTATTGCAACACGGTTATGGTATCTGTTACGCTATAATCTGTACCGTCTATGGTATAGTTTAAGGTTAAGGACCATCCAGAACCATCTGTATTGGTCATTTGGTAAATGATGTTTCCTTGATAAACCGTATCCCTTCCAGGCGCTTTGGTTATAGCAGAATAAGGACAGGCATGTTGCATGGTTGGCATTTGCATGACTGGCATCCAGCTGATTGTAACATCTTCAAAAAAAGCATCAGTTGTATTGTCTTTAATTCTTAAGCTTATGTTATTGTAACCTGTATAAAAATGTCCAGACTTACTATAAAGTTCTATGGTGTGATTGTTGTTTACAATTTCCTGAATTTTTGTTAAGCCTTCTACCTCGTTAATGACAGGAGGTGTGCTGTTATTATTATCATCATCTGATGAACAAGCTGTAGACAATAAGGCTAAGAATAGAATTGGTAATATATATTTTAGTTTCATGTGTCAATATTTAATGTTTTCCAATGGTCACATGGAACACCCAAATTAACATTTCGCTATGTGACTAAAGTTTAATAACGGGTGTTTCATATTAGAATTTTTAGTTTAAAATTTTATGTAGCATGCCTCTCCAACTTGATATAACAAGCCAGATATGCTTAAACCCAAAGGGTTAGTTTTATACGAAAAAAGAAACTAAGAAATAGGTGGAGGTGTTTCGATATCCAAAAAGGTTTTTACAATTTTTGGCGAATTATGGGTCAATAAGACTTGTGGTAATTTATAGTCGTTAAATTGGTTCTCGATGGTGTTGATATTTGAAATGCAATACACATCCAAAACCATTCTTTTTGTCTCTTGAACGGGAATTTGACTATTGGAATCCGGATTGGTTTCCGAAAGTTGTTTGGCTAACTGACATTTACCATTACAACCCTGTTGGTTGTCCTTTTGAATACATAAGGTTTTGGCAATAAAATCCTGATTAACAAGAAAATCTCCAACAATAACCAAGGTGTTAATATTATGTGCAAATAATATGAACACAAGAACAAAGGCTGTTATTTTATGTGCTATTGCTGAAATCATAGGGCAAATTTAAGAAAGATATGCCTTGCAAAACATGATTAAAGTCAGATATTCGATTTAAATTATTAAAAAAAAAAAAGCCGAACGTGATGTTCGGCCTTGTCTATTTATAGGTGTGTTATTTTATATTTTAAAGGTCATAACCGGTAAAACTGCGTGGTTTGCAATATCTTCTGAAATACTTCCTTCAAAGAAATGTGCAATCCCTGTTCTTCCATGGGTTGCCACAGCTATTAAATCTGCGCCTATTTTATTTGCAAAGTTTAAAACACCTTTTTCAACAGTATAATCTGACACAAAGTTTATTTGCGACAATTTATCCAGGTTGCCTTCGGCCTTCATTAAAAAGTTGCTAACGGTTTGGTCTATTTCGTTGGTGCTTCTAAACCTATCAGAAGGAAGGTTTACGTGAAGCAAGTGCAGTTTTGCTTTAAAGTCCTGAAACAATGTTTTTGCCTTTTGGTACACAGCAACAGATTCAGCTGAGAAATCGCTAGCGAAAACCACATCTTTTAGATGGTCTTTATTGAATTTGTGTTTTAAGACCAACACAGGTACCTCTGAATGCCTTACTACTTTTTCGGTATTGGAGCCAACAAATATTTCTGAAAGCCCACTGGTACCATGAGAGCCCATAACAATTAAATCTGCTCCTTGGTCTTTAGCGACATCATTGACTTCGCTAAACACCTTAAAATGCTTTACCAGAGGTGTGACATTGGCCTCCTTTAAATAGGGTTTATCCAAAAATTCATTGAATCTCTTTTCGGCCAGTTTTAAAAAGAAAACTGCTTTTTGTTGTTGTTCTGAATCTGTGGATGTAAGGACAGAATCGGACATTTCGAGCATGTGGAGGGCAATAATTTCCGCATCATTGCCTTTGGCTAATTTTACAGCAGCTTCCAGGGCATACTCTGAATGTTCAGAAAAATCTATGGGGACAATAATTTTGTTCATTTTAATGGTTTTTAGTGATTTGATTTAAGATTTGTGTGCATACTTAATTTAACGATTTTTTGTTAAAAATAAAAGTACTGAACAGACTTTAAACCAAAGGTACTAAAAACACGATTAAAAATCTTTCTTTTTAGATTTAAAAATAATCCTGAAAACTGGCATAAGAACCCAAACTGTAAGCATGGCAATTGATACAATTAAGCCAAAATTGGTACCAAAAAACTGTTTAAAGATGGCTCCTGTGTAACCCAATAATGCAGAGATATCCAGTTTTAACAAAATAAGTGTCCTGGATAAGTCTATAGGGTTTAGCATGGTTCCTATTAAGGAGAGCTTATCCAACGGATAGTCTTCAAACAAAATCAAGGACATTAAAAAGATACCATCGTAAATAATGGCAAGAAACAGCCACAACAGGATGGCATAACCAAAGCCTTTAATTTTATTTTCGTTGGACAAGGCAATGTTGAAAGCCAAGGCAGAGAAAATAAAGGTTAAAAAGGCACCTGTTATCAACAGTAAGGAAAAATCCCAAATGGCTGTGGATTTAAAGAGACCGTAAAATATGAATGGTATTCCCAATCCCAAAACTAAACTCATGGACAACGAAATGGCGACGCCCAAATACTGTCCCAGAAAAATGGAAGATCGTTTTAAGGGTTGCGCCAAAAGAAGCTCTGTAAACTCTTTGGAGTTGTAGTAATACATTACTCCAAAAATGGTCCCTATTAATGGCACCAACACAATAATGACGTTCATTAAGGTAATAACGGCTTTGGAGAGGTCGTTGTTTAAAAACAACAAAACGATACCCAATAATAAGTAAAATGCAAAATAAACGTAGCTCCAACGGCTTCGCATTAAATCGTAAAAACTATATTTTAATATTTTAAGCATGATTGTCTGTTAATATAGATGCGATGGCATGTTCGAAATCTGGTTGATTGGTTTTGTTCTTAAGTTCGTTTATGCTTCCTTTGAAGTAAATTTTACCTTCAAGCAAAAACACAATTTCATCTGAAATTTCTTCAACAAAACTCATAATATGAGAGGTTATTAAAATGGTTTTACCCTTGTCTTTTTCGGCTTGGATTAACTTTTTTAACCGAAGCAATGAAATGGGATCCAGTCCAGAGGTTGGCTCATCCAGTATCACCAAAGGACTATTGAACATAAATGTTAGTACCAAATTCACTTTTTGTTTGGTACCTCCAGAGAGATTGCCCAATTTTTTATCTAAAAAAGGTTCCAATTTAAAAAGGCTGATCAATTCTTGGTCCAAGGTGGTGTTTCCACGCAAGTCCTTAATCATTTTTATCAACTCCTTTACCTTTAAATTGCTAGGGAAATTGGCTATTTGGGGTAAATAATCTATTTTATGTCTGTATGCAGAACCGTTTTTTACGTTTTCTCCCATTACAGAAATAGAACCTTTATTGGGAATGACCATTCCCAACAAGCATTTAATAAGAGTTGTTTTTCCGGAACCATTAGGGCCAAGAACAGCAAAGATACCTCCTTCGCTTATCTCTAGATCGAGACCGCTTAAAACCTGGTTCTTCCCGAATTTTTTATGTAAATTTTGAATGCTTACCATGTAATTCTTTTCATTTTAGGGTTGTTATCCAGTAAATTGTCTGGTGTAAAAACTGGCGATACTTTTTCGGAGAAATCAATAATATCTATAAACAAGCTACGCAGTAAAATAATGGTTTCTGGTGTTCTGTTTACTATATATGAAAAGAGCTTGACAGGTCTGTATGGTATGTCTCCAATACCGTTTTTGTTCAAATCGTAACCTGTGTAATTGCTCCAGTAGTTTTTATCGAAAATGTTATCGTTAATATTGCTGTTATAGGAAATATCAAAGGAATTGTACAAGAAATTGTTGCTGATAAAATGATTGGTATAGCAAGCGCCACGCACTTTTACAGCCCAACCATTGTTAATAAAATCGTTGTTGATATAATTAATCCTGTTGGATCCCTCTATGTTGATCCCTATGGTATTGTTAGAAAAAATATTGCCCTTAATTTCGGCATCGTTTATCTCTTTTAAGAGCAAACCATAAGATGCAGTCCCCCAGTTTTCTTTAAAAACATTGTTGTACATTTTTATTTTCTTTGAAAACATGACAGCCACTCCTGCTCCATTGTTTTCGAAGGTATTGTCTTGGTAAATATCATCGTTAGAGAACATGAAGTGCAGGCCATACCTAATATTGTTTGCACTAACATTGTTTTTTATGGTACAAAAGTCTGAGAATTCCAGATAAATCCCATCACGAACGCGTTCTACAAAATTATGTTCAATTTCAACGTTTTTGCTGTACCATAATTGAATACCATTTCCTGAGTTATACTCTTCTACGGCATCCCCTATTATTTTATTGTGAAAGATTTTTCCGTTTTGTGATTTTTCAATGTAAATACCAAAAAACAGTTTTTCCAGGACCAGGTTTTTAATAACAAAGTCCTTGCTCCTTTTTACCCGAATAGCTGCATAATCTTCGGTATAACTGGTACCAACATTAATAATGAACAGGCCATCTACAGTAACACTGTCTGAAACAACGGTGATAATTTCACCTTTCATTTCGCCATCTATTACAGGATAGTCTTTACCAATAATGGTCAAAGGTTTATCTACAAGTATATCGTGTTCTTTGTAGGTGCCTTTTTTTATAACAATGGTATCAAAATCCTTAGCAACTTTTATGGCATCTTTTACGTTTGAAACCGGACATTTCTCACAGACCTCAATGGTTTGTGCATGCAAAAAGCTGGCTAAAAAGATAGCTATAAAAGATACAATTTTAATTTTCATGCTAGTTTTCTTTAAAATGAACCAATAATTCATTCCAGGTGTAAAGTGTCCCTCCTTTTTCTTCTTGAACGTTTTGAGCGTCTTCTTTGGTCTTAAAAGCTGTTAAAAAAGCTCCCATAGGACTTGGAACATTTTTACTGATTAAAAAAGTAGCTTGAGTAGCATCTACAAGTATTTCTGGTTCTGTATAGACGTTGGTTAGGTAACTTTTTACTTCGGCAGCATCAAAGTCTTCCATAAAGTTTATCATGCATTCAGAAGCATCAAACTTGTAAATCTTACCTTTATTGGTTACAATTTCTGCAGCGTGAACCTTATCTACTATGGTCATTTTACAAAAATGGCAGCCATCTTTTCCGTAATCTATAGCTTGTGGCCCAACATTGCAACTGGTTAATACCAATAGTAGTACCACAAAGGAAATGTGTTTAAATCTTTGCATTATTTTAGTGTTTTTTTTAATCTCTAGGAGATTACTCTCCCGTGTTTTTTTAAGCTGAACCTTCTGCCTAACCAGAAAGCCACAAGTGTTAACGACATCCCTACAAACATAAGGTATCCACCAATATGAGGCAAGGAAGTTACATCAAAATTAAGTAATTTTTGGTGACCGAATAATGGTGGCTTATACGTCATAGGTGAACCATCTGGGTTTGTTACTTTTATAATGGCATGTGGATCTAGATCACTACCATAGGATATTAACCAATTATTAAAATCGTACATGCCTAAGATACCTAATACAGACATAAGTACAAACCAACCTAGAAAATATTTATAACTTATTTTCTCAAAAAAGCCTAATAAACCAATAGCTACACCTAAAACAACCATCCCTATAATAACTTTAGGGAACACGGCAAATTCCCACATATCTTCAGGTTTAGGTATCGTTTTCATTCCAATATAGTGGTTTAACCCATCAATATTTTGAAGGTCAAACTCAGACACTCCTTTAATTCCTTGAATGTAAATATTCATTCCTAGAGGTTCAGGGTATTGAGGAGCACCAAGCATGATGTTCCAAAGTGGAAATTTAAAAAGTCCCAACAACAATAAAGAACCTAAAACCATTACAATTCCAGCCTTTTTCATAAAATTAATACTTATTTATTAACCATTTAGTTAATAGTGTTTTAAAAAGAAAGGCGAGAGCGATATATTCAACTCTCGCCTTAGAGTAGGAAAATAAACACTAAAACAAAATTTTCCTAAGCTTTATTTATATCTAAACTTTTATTCGCCTAGAGACCAAGACAATTCAATATCGGAGTCTGCTGGAGACACACGGATATAACCTTGCATTTCTTGGTGTAAAGCAGAACAGAAGTCTGTACAATAGAATGGCCACACACCAACTTGCTTAGCTTCCCAAGTTAAGGTTCTTGTTTGTCCAGGCATGATTAATAATTCGGCATTATTAGCTCCAATCATTGCAAAACCATGAGGTACATCAAAATCTTGCTCTAAGTTAGTAATATGGAAAAATACTTTATCACCTACTTTAACACCTTCAATATTATCTGGTGAGAAGTGACTACGTATCATGGTCATATAGATATGTACGTTATTACCATCTCTAACTACTTTTCCTTCAGCATCGCTTAAGGTTTTTCTTGGATGTTCGTTTTCAGCGAGTTTAAAGATTTTTTGGGATTGATCTTTAATGATTTCTGCTGGAATAGCCGCTGCATAGTGCGGTTCTCCGTGTGTTGGGAAATCGTATATCAATTCCATTTTATCTCCCGAAATATCATATAACTGAGCAGAATGCTCCATCTCAGGACCTGTTGGTAAATAACGGTCTTTTGTTATTTTGTTCATAGCAAACATGTACTTGCCAAATGGTTCTCTAGAGTTTCCTCCAGGAATGGCTAAGTGACCAACTGAGTAGTATGTTGGTTTTCTGTCAATAACTTCCCATGTACCCAATTTCCATTTTACAACTTCAGAAGAAATAAAGAAGGTAGTATAAGCATTTCCTTTACCGTCAAATTCGGTGTGTAAAGGGCCTAAACCTGGTTGCTCTACAGAACCTGCCAATACATCTTCGAATTTTAAGATAGGAATACCATAGGCATCTCCATCAAACTTTTTGTTTTCAATGGCATCAATCATTTTAGTAAATGAATGCACTGTTAAGTTGGCTGATAATTTACCGTTACCAACAATATATTCTCCAGTAGGATCTACATCACAACCATGAGGAGATTTTGGTGTTGGCAATAAGAATACAGCACCAGGAACTTCAGAAGGGTTTACCACACGAACTTCGTTTTTCATGGTAGATGTTGCAGTGTGAGTTACATCACTGTGCAAATTATGAGCATATTTTGCTGGCATCATCGTTCCACCACCATTATTAACGTATTCTTCGATTTTTTTCCAGTTAATGGCTGCAATAAAATCTTTATCGTTTTGAGATGCATTAACCTCTAACAGAGAGTTTGCTTCTTCAGTATTATAGGTTGTAAAGAAAAACCATCCGTGAGATTTTCCACGTCCTGGGTGAGATAAATCGTAGTTAAATCCTGGCATTAACACTTGGAATTTAATATCCATATGTCCATGTTCCGGATCTACAGAGATAAATGTTAAAGCTCCTTTAAAGTTTCCTTTATAGTCTTTAATAGACATATCTCTTTGTGGTACTGGAACAGAGAAACGTGTTCCTGCAACTACATACTCTGTATTTTCTGTGATAAAAGAAGAACTGTGGTTACCAGCACTGTTTGGAACTTCAATGATTTCTTCAGTTTCAAAAGTGGTTAAACTAATTCTGGCAATACGAGGTGTATTGTTACCATTAATAAAAATCCAACGACCATCTAATTTACCATTAGTTTGAGAGATGTCTGGGTGATGTGAATCGTCCCAAGGCACAAAGCCATAAGAAGTTTCTAACATAGGTTTGGTTTCTTCAGAATACCCGTAACCATTGGTAGGGAATTGAGAGAATACTGGAATTTCTTTAAACATTCTTCCAGATGGTAATCCGTACACTGTAAGGTTACCACTATATCCTCCAGAAAGAAACGCATAATGCGAATCGTGTTCACCTGGAGCAATGTATACCTTCTCGGCATTACTTGAACTTAAAGCTCCATTAGATTTGTTCGACTTTTGATCATTACAACTTGTAAAAGCTACCGCTGTAAAGAAAAGTCCAATTGATAATTTAAAAAAGTTTTTCATAAGAATGATATTTATTAGTGTTTAATTTTAATTAGGTAAAATAACTTTATCCACCACATGAACGATTCCGTTACCTGCAGGAATGCTAGCTATAATTTTAGCTCCACCTACGTAAACATCGTCTCCTTTAACTTCTACTGTAACATAGCCGTTATTAGCTTGTCCTAATTTTTTAAATTTCTTTAAAAAATCTTTAGAGTAGTTTCCAGGTGTTACATGGTATTTTAAAATATTTGCTAAGGCATCTTTGTTTTCAGGTTTTAGTAAATCTTCTACGGTCCCTTCTGGCAAAGCAGCAAAAGCTTCGTTTGTTGGTGCAAATACCATTAATGGACCTGCATTTACCAAAGCGTTTTCCAGTTGAGCTGCTTGAACAGCTGCTACTAATGTAGTATGGTCTGGAGAACCTATGGCTATTTGCAAGACATTTGGTACTGCCTCATCATCTTCAATAAAAGCTTGACCTTGTCTTTCAGGTGCTTCTGTAGAAGCTGCTTCGGTTGTGACTTGTGATTGTTCTGTTGTATTAGCTTCATTTTTACAGCTAATAAACAGAACAACTAAAAGAGCAGTGAATAAAAATTTAAGGTTAGTTGTTGTTTTCATAATATGAATTATTTAAGTGTTCTAAAGTACTCTAAAACAGCTCTAGCTTCATCTTCTGTTAAGTTTTGGTTAGCCATTGGGGAACCGTTAAACTCAATTAACAATTCTTTTGCCAAAGGATCGTTTTGCACCATTTCTTCAGGATTTAAAATCATGTTCATAATCCATTCTGGTGTTCTACGCTCTAAGATACCTGTAGGAGCTGGACCAATGAATTTTTTGTCAACTCTATGGCAAGCTGTACACATTTTTTTATAAATGTCTTCACCTTTGGTAGCCATACTTTGGTCTATGTCTGCAGGTAACTCTACCGATTTGATAGGCCCAACCCCTTTATTGGTTAGATCTATTTTTTCGGAAGCTTTTACTGTTTCAACTTTTGGCGCTTCTTCCTTTTTCTCAGTTGGCGCCTTTTTTTGGTAAGAAAATGTTTCTTCTTTTTTTTCTTCTTTTCCTCCACAACTTACAAGTAGTGAAATAAATAAAACGGTAATAATTTTTAGTGTTAACTTCATGATATATATTTAATTTAATAGGACAAATTTAAGGGCTATCTATAAAACAAAATATGACATTAATCATATTTAGGATTATTTCATCTTTTTTTATAAAAAAAAGGGTTGAAACAAAGTTCAACCCTTTTTCATCATGAAAAAGTTTCTTATGAAGAAAAAAAAACTAAATTTTAAAAGTCATTACTGGTAAGGTGGAATGGTTGGCAATATCTTCAGAAATGCTTCCTTCAAAGAAGTGTGCTATGCCCTTTCTACCATGTGTTGCCACTGCTATTAAATCGGCTCCTATAACGTTGGAGAAATTTAAAATCCCTTTCTCAATGCTATAATCGTTTACATAATTCACTTCGTTCATTTTTTCAATGCCACCATCGGCTTTTCTTAGAAAAACCGCTACTTGTTTTTCTATCTCTGCCGAGCTTTTAAACTTAGAGCCTGGTAAATTTACATATACCAAGTGCATTTTAGCTCCCAGTTTTACAGCCATTTCTTTGGCTTTTACATATTGTTCTATGGCTTCTTCCGAAAAATCGCAAGCAAAAACCATGTTTTCGAAATCCATTAAAATAGGATTGTGTTTGATTATGAGCACTGGAATATCTGAATGCCTTACCACTTTTTCGGTATTGGAGCCAACCAGCACTTCTTTAAGTCCACTAGCCCCTTGAGACCCCATCACTATTAAATCGGCATGGTGTTCCTTGGCCACTTCGTTGACTTCGCTAAACACTTTAAAGTGTTTAACAATGGGTGTTACCGCAACTCCTTTAAGATATTCTTTGTTTAAAAAATCTTCGAATTTTTGTTCGGCCAATCTTAAAAAAAACAGAGATTCCATTTGTTTCATATTATCTGCTTTTGTTAAAACAGCATTGGAAATTTCCAGCATGTGCAATGCTAAAATTTCGGCGTTGTTCTTTTTGGCCAACATGGATGCTGCTTCTAAAGCATATTCGGAATGCTCAGAAAAATCGACTGGTACAATTATTTTTTTCATTTTTTTGGTTGTGTTTTTATATCGTCATAGAAAACAATTGGGTTTCTGGCATTTTTTCTTGCAATAACAAATCGAAAGCCATACAAATGTTCCTTACAAATGGTTTTCCTTTTTCGGTTACCTGAAGGCTTGTGCTGTTTATTTCCAACAAACCATCTGTTTCCATTTCCTCCAGCTTTTTTAAAACTTCCGGAAGTTCTTTAAAATACTGTGCGTCTGAGTTCCAAGAAGTATAAAACTGGCACATTAGGTTTAAAATATGTTTCCTGATTGTGAGATCGATGTCATTTAAAATATGACCTCTATATATAGGAATGATGTTTTCGTCTATTAAATGATAATATTCTTCCAGGCTTTTTACGTTTTGTGCAAAGCCATACCAGCTATCGCTTATGGAAGAAACTCCCAAGCCAATCATGGCCTGTGTTTTGGAAGCTGTATAGCCCATAAAATTCCTGTGTAGTTTTTGTTGCTCTATGGATTTGTACAATGAATCTGATTTAAGGGCAAAATGATCCATGCCAATTTCCACAAAGCCAGCTTCTGCAAGCAGCTCTTTACCTAGTTCATATTGTCTTCTTTTGGTTTCTGGAGTAGGTAAATCTTCTTCTTTAAAACCACGTTGCCCATTGCCTTTTATCCATGGTACATGTGCATAACTGTAAAATGCCAATCGGTCTGGCATAAGCTCTTTGGTTTTATTTATGGTTTCTTGAACATGTTCTATGGTTTGAAAAGGTAAACCAAAAATTATATCATGACTTACAGACGTGTAACCTATTTCCCTTGCTTGTTCTGTAACACGCTTGACATTTTCAAACGGTTGAATTCTATGAATGGCTATTTGAACGGTTTTGTTATAATCCTGAACTCCAAAACTAACACGTCTAAACCCTAAATCGTACAAGGTTTGCAAATGTTCTTTGGTCGTATTGTTTGGATGGCCTTCAAAACTAAACTCATAGCCTTCTGCCAAAGTTGCCCTTTTTAAAAGCCCTTCAATTAAACGCTTTAGGTTGTCTGTGGAAAAGAACGTTGGTGTGCCTCCACCCAAATGTATTTCTTTAATATTGGGTTTGGTATCAAACAACTTGCAATATAAATCCCATTCTTTTAAAACAGCAGTTATATATGGCGACTCTACCTCGTGTCTTTTGGTGATACGCTTGTTACAACCACAAAAAGTGCACAGGCTCTCGCAAAAAGGCAAATGCAAATAAAGGCTTAATCCCTCTGTTTGGTTGCTTTCGTTAAAAGATTTTATTAAGGATTCTTTCCATTTTTTAGATGAAAAGGTGTTTATGTCCCAATAAGGAACCGTTGGATAGCTCGTGTATCGAGGTCCAGCTACATTATATTTATTTATTAAAGAGTTTTTCATACCTAAACAATTCAGGTACAAAAGTATATTTAATGCGATTTTTAAAACATGACTTTTATCATATTAGAGGGTTTAAAATTTTAAATCCTTCTATTATTTACGTAACTTTGGATAAACCTTAAACATTAATTTAAAATGAAAAAACCGATATTGTTTGCGTTATTGCTAAGCTTGAGTTTTGCAATAAGCTGTAAAAACGACAAAAAAGAAAACACTGAAGCCGAAGGAACCACTACCGAAGAAAACGTAGTAGAACCTGTTGAAGAAACCGTAAATGAAGATGTTAAGAAAATAAAAATTAAACTAGAACCTAAAAGTGACAGTAAAGTAAACGGAAGCGCTGTATTTACCGAAACAGAAGGAAAAGTAACCATGGTTGCTGTTTTTGACGGTTTAACCCCTGGAACCCATGCCATCCATTTACATGAAAAATCTGATTGTTCTGCACCAGATGGAACATCTACAGGTGGACACTGGAACCCAACAAACGAACCTCACGGAAAATGGGGTGACGTAAAAGGATATCACAAAGGTGATATAGGAAATTTTGAAGCTGACGAAAACGGAAATGGTACCATTACATTCAGTACAGACCAATGGTGTATAGGTTGTGGAGATCCTAACAAGGATATTTTGGATAAAGCCGTGATTGTGCATCAAGGTGCAGACGACTTTACATCGCAACCCACTGGTGATGCTGGTGGTCGTGTAAGCTGTGGTGGTATTATAAACTTAGAATAAATATAAACCTAAACACAAATAAAAATGCTGCCAGATGGCAGCATTTTTTTTATTCTTCAACTCAACAGGTACTAAAATCTATAACTAATATTGGCTTTAAAAAAGAAAGGTGTTCCAGGAGTAAAGTGAATTTCTTCTACAGGTTCCAATTCGTTTTGCAATCTGGACTCTGTGGCAAATTGCGTTTCATTCCATTCGGTATCGAAAAGGTTTTCTATGGCAATTCCCAGAACCAAATTATTGGCAAACTCATAGCTTAAGTTCAGATCGGTTACAAAATAACCTTCGGCAACTATGGAATTGTCTTCATTTGCTGGTCTATCATCTATAAATCGATAACGAATCGCTCCAGAAAACCCTTTAAAATTATTCACCGACAAGCCTCCTGTAAGTGTGAAATCCGGTGCTAAAGGAATGTAATCTTCCCCGGAAGGTTCCTCTACACTTCTAGCATGTGTTAAGGTTGCGTCTGTATCAAAATACAACCAATCAATAATTTGGTACCTTAAGCCCAAATCCAACCCATATCGTTTGGATTCTCCACTAGGCTCCACAATTCCAGCATCTCCAACATACACAAATTCCTGTTCCAAAAACAAGTACCACAAAGCTGTATTAAAAACCACTTTAGGAACTGGTTTCCAAATAGCCCCAAAATCTGCTCCATAAGCTCTTGGTAAAATATCCTCGCCTTGTTGTTGCACCACAACCCTAGCATCGTTTGAATGGAAACCTATACCAGTTTTTAAAAACCATTGTAGGTTTTCATTTTGGTTAAAAAAGAAATTCACCTTAGGGTTTACTATGGTTTTTGTTTCTGAAAGGGTTTCATAATCACTCACCAAAGCATCATTGTACATAAACTTAAAATAATCCAAACGCAACGCTGGCGCTACTATAAATTTACCAAAGTCCAGTTCGGCATTTATATAGGCAAACATATTGGTTTCGTTCACATCGCCCAAAGCCATATAATTTAACGTTTCGTTTCTATTTAATGTATGCGACAATTCCACATCGTTTACAAAATCGTAACGCATGCCAAAACCTCCCGTATAAGTAGCTTCAACTGCACCTAAATTGCCATCTCGTGTAAATTCTGCATTGAAACCAAAAATATCCCTAGCTTCTTTTTGTTTTATTTGGTCGCCATTGATTGGGTCTTCCAAAAAGAAGGTGAAATTGGAATACAGTTCAAAATTGTATTGCGAATAAAACACATTGGACTTAAACTGTAAATTTTCGGATAATAAGGAGTTGTACTCTACATTAAAATTGGTTCTGGAGGTATTTCCTCCTTCGGTATCATCAATAGAACCCCATCGATCTATCATACCAGAGTCTACAGCCCTTTGTGGTATTTGTCCCGAAGCGTCCCAACGACTTTTAAAATGAGAAAGCGATACAGATAATCTGTCGTTTCCTTTAAGATACGTGGTGTATTTCCCAAAAAGGTTGATACGGTTGAAATTTTGAGGAGAATGATAAGGTCCATCAAATTGAATGTACTCCAAAGCTACATAAGCATTTTGGTTGGGTGTATTTCCCAACAGGTTGAACATTCCAAGCGTTCGCATGGAATTAAATTGTCCGTAACTGAAGTTTATTTCACTGGAGCCAATATCTTCCTTGGTATTAAAGTCCACATATCCAGCGGTATTGAAGTCGCCTTTGTTGGCATAGTATGGTCCTTTACCAAAGTTGATATTATTAATGGTTTCCGGAATAAGAAAGTGTAAATCGCTATAACCCTGTCCGTGAGCATGAGACACCATATTTACAGGCATACCATCTACAGAGAGACTGATATCTGTACCATGGTCAATATCAAAACCACGTAAGAATATTTGTTCGGCCTTTCCTCCTCCAGCATGTTGCCCAATAATCAGACCTGGGACTTTACGTAAAATTTCTTGTGAAGAATTAACTGGATTGGTTTCCAAATCCACTTTGGAAATGCTGTTTAAAGCGTCTATTTGTTCCGTAATCACCAATTCATCCAATAAAATGGTCTTTCCTTTTAAAACAATGGTAAGGCTATCTTTGAAATGGTTTTCGTTCAACACCAAAAAAGTCTTTTCGTAACCCAACAAACCAACGGTTAAAGAATCGCCTACCTGATTGTTCTCTAACACAAAAGAGCCATTGGCAATGGTATGCGCATGAGATGATGAGTTAGTGTTGTAAATATAAACATCCTCCAACGGTTGTTGGTTGCTATTGGTAACAACACCTTTGATGTTCTGAGCCTGTGAGCTGCCAATAATTAAAAACAATAAAATAGTAAAGATTCTTTTCATAAGTAATTAAATAACGTGATTAAACGATAAACCTGTAAAAATATAACGACAGCCATAACCCTTTTACAATGTTAACAGCTTTTTAACTTTTGCTTTTAACCCTTTTAAAAAATCACAGAGCTTTATAAATATTTTTTACACTTATAGTATTGGTTGATTTTAGATATAAAATTTATCTTTACTGCGAAGAAATTTGTCAATCATGAATCCATCAGCAAGTGGCTGGATAAAAAAGTTACTAAAAGAATTAGACACAAACCCTATCTGGAATCATACAGACGAGAACACCTTTTACGATATTTTAAGGGAAAGTGGCTTTATTTATGGTAGCAACGTTAAGGTTTTAAAAGACCATTTTGATGCTTCAGAATTAACCGAAGAAGAAATATGCAAAGTAAATTTTTTACTTGCTTTGAAATATATTTTTGAAGAAAACAAAACTTCTGATGTTGAATTTATTGAAAGCATTATCAATTTTTATATTGAAATCAATGCACACTCCACTTCCATATTTTCTGAAATTTTAGGCGAAAAGAAAACTGCCTCCTTACTGGAAAAAATAATTCACAAACGCATTCAAATAGATGACAATTTAATTGACAGGAGCTTTAATTATTTTATTACAAATGCTTTGCTGTTTACTGATATATTGGCCTATAAAGCATTTTTACTAACGCAGGAAATTTCAGAAAAACACATTCAGCATTTGGAATCTGCCATAGAGACCATAGTAAGGGAGGTTTTAAATTCCAAAAGCAAAAAAACAGAATACGACAACAGTTTGTTAAAGTTGGTCGACCAATCCATAAGGTACAAATCCCATAAAACACTAACATTCCAAGAAGCCTTGGAGTTTATAAATACCGATTTGGAAACTTATTATATTATGGATATTGCCTGCATGGCAACTTGGGGAGATTTAAATATTGACAAAAATGAAAAAACACTGCTTTTAAAACTTGGCGAACAACTGCAGCTTGAGCAGGTACGCATTTATAATTCCATACGCTTTATAGAGTTGTTCTATAAAAGCAATAAAGATAAAATAGCTCTATTAAGTTCTAAAAACATTGTAAAAACCTTTTATTCCAACTCGAGTAAAATGGTTAACAAACTTATTTCCAGAAACAGCAAGCGTTTGCAAAAAGAGCTTATGGAGAGTAAGGAGCTCATGGTGTTGTTGTCCAAATCCACGGTTAGGGATTTAAGCGACGAAGAACAAAAGAAAGTGCAAACACAATTGTTGGATATTTTTAAATCCATACCAAGTTTGGCCATTTTCATGCTTCCTGGGGGCGCATTGCTGCTACCTTTGGTGATTAAGTTTATTCCCAAACTCTTACCTTCGTCTTTTGATGACAATAGAATTGAGGAATAAGCCCTTACTTTACTCCAGCCAGCTTTTAAAATCCTTAACACGCTCCCTTGATACAATAACCTCTTGCTCGTTATAGGAATGCAATTTAATTTGCAAACGCGAATTGGTATAGCTAACCATATCTTTTATGGCATTGATATTTACAAAAAACGTTCTGTTAACCCTAAAAAAGGTTTCAGGTTGCAGTTCGGTTTCAAGTTGCTCCAAAGTTTGATCTATCAAATAGTTCCTGCCTTCGGTTGTGTATAGATAGGTGCCTTTATTTTCGCTGTAAACACATTCAATGTCATCAATGGGAACAAGCTTTAAATGCTGACCGACTTTTACCGAAAAACGCTTTTTGTACTCCTTGTCGTCTCTTTCTATTGGATTTACCAACAGTTTTTTAATATCGTCAAAATTTAAGGTAATAGGCTGAATGGTTTTATGTTTTGAATTGAATTTATGGATGGCTTTCTCCATTTCCTCAGCATCTATGGGTTTCAACAGGTAATCCACACTATTTAGTTTGAAGGCTTGAAGCGCGTATTCATCATAGGCAGTGGTAAAAATGATGGAAGATTTTACATCTATCAAATCGAAAATTTCAAACGATAGACCATCGCTCAGTTGAATGTCCAAAAAGATTAAATCTGGATGCTCATTCTCCTGAAACCAAGCAACGGATTCCTCCACGGAATGCAACATGGTTTCTGCTTGAATGCCTATTTTATCCAGCATTCTCTGTAAACGTCTTGCAGATGGTTTTTCGTCTTCAATAATAATGACTTTCATAGTTTATAAGGTTGATTGGTTTTAAATTAATTGTTGTGAAAAAGTTTATTTCCAGTGTTTTTTATCTTCTTCCATGAGTTGTTTTATTTTACGTTCTTCCCAGTTTTTTCCTAAAATAAAATCTGGCAAAAACACGCTTAATCCATGGACAGCCAAACCAATTCCCCAGAAAAACAAAGTAAAGAAATTTTTATATTGAAAATAGCTTTCACCAGGCTCCAAATCTTGGATATTTAGAACCACAATCATCAGGTTTACAACCACATATACCAATAAATGCACATAAAACCCTTTGATTTTTTTAACCCGCTTTTTTACACGTTCCAAGCGTTCCAGCTTTGAGAAATCCCGTTCCATGATTATTTCCATTTATTTTGATTATACGTCTCTTCTTTCTCCATAATTTCTTGAATCTTGCGTTGTTCCCAAGATTTACCGTATCCAAATACAGCAAAGGCATGAAACAGCAAGCCCATTCCCCAACCCAACATAGGGAACCAAAACCATTGAAAGCCCCATGAGGTTTGATAGTTAATAAATATTATAAAAGGTATGACAATGCAATAAGAAAGCAGGTTCCCATAAAACCCTTTAATTTCTTCTACTTGTTTTTTAGCTCTATAATAAGCGTCTTCCCTGTTGTGTTCTGATTTTGTTTCCATAATGGTAATTTGTTTTGTAAGCATAGGTATTGCAACTGCAAAACTGTCTGCTTGTTGATTGATGATAACTTTTCGTTTGGTTAATAATTGGTAGCGTTGCATGATATTACTCAACCCTACACCGCTACTCTTTTTTACTATTTGTTTTATCTGTAAATTATTTTCTACTATTAAAAGCCCGTCTTTTTCGTAAATTTTAATGTGCAACGGATTTTTTTCCGTAACCATATTGTGTTTTACGGCATTCTCCAATAAAAGCTGAAGAGATAAGGGCACCACCTTACTTTCTGGATTTGAAGCCTGTTCCGGAATATCGAAAACAATACTGTCCTCGAAGCGCATTTTTAGTAAAGACATATAGGTCTTGGCAAATTTTAGCTCTTCATCCACAGACACTAAATCCTTATTTTTTTGTTCCAGAACATAGCGATAAACTTTAGATAAGGACGTTGTAAAATCTTGTGCTTTATCTGGATTCTCTTCAATTAAGCTGGTTAAGACATTTAAACTGTTAAACAAAAAATGTGGATCCAGCTGGTTTTTTAAAGCATCGAATTTAGCTGTTTGCGTTTGTGCAACTATTTGAGATTCCTTAACTTTTTTTTCCTGGTTCTTTTTAAAGAAATAAACAGCATGAAAGGTTATTACAATACTTAAGGTAATCCACAACCCAAAGGTATAATCCCTGTAGGATTCGTTAGCCATAAAGGTTTCAAATGATTGCTTGTTGTAAAACAGCGCTGTGGCCATTCGTAAAAAAAACAAACCTACCAAAGTGAGTGCAATGGAACCAATAATACCAATAACAATACGTTTTACAGCCTCTTTTTCTTTCCAGGGATATTTCTCCAAATAATTAAAAAAATACATATTGGAATATCCCAAAACAAATGCATAAAGTTGATAGAAGGTAAAATTAATAAGCAGCTCGTTGCTGTCTTCAAATTCAAAACCACTAAAAATAGCGTTCCCAATTACAAATACTATACAGCCAATGCCAAAGGTTATTAATATATTTTTAGTGTTTCTGCTCATGATTTTTATTTACAGTCTTTTAAAATCTCTTCAGCGCGTTCTTTTCCCCATGATGGAGCAAATTTCGATTCTGGTTTAAAGGTAGCAAAAAGTTGCAAAGCTCTTTCTACATCTTTACAAAATGGTGTTGTATCCTGACCAAAATAACGTGCTCCTCCCATTTCCCAATCGGCTTTGTTCAGTACAACCCTTGGGTTGTTTGGTGCCAAAGCTTCGGCCTGTTCATACAAAGACATGATTTTTCCAGACAAGGTCATGCCGTAAGTAGCTCCATCGCTGGCTACATAAACAGTATAAAGTAAAGCTTGCAAAACCATGATCTCTGGATTGTTTTTTGAAATGGCAGTAGCGTCATTTAAAAAATTCTGTGCTTGATTTAGTTGGGCCTCCAAAACCTCTTTGTTATCCATTTTTGTAAATCCATCCAAAATCAAGGTTTCTGCTGCATAATAAGGAGGCAACCAGTTATCTGGTTCTGCATGGGCTATTCTTTCAAACATTTGTGATGCTTCAATGGGATTGGTTCCCCATAAATCGAAAGCTTTTTGCATGCCTTTTTCGTAATCGGTTTGCGCTTGTAAGTTTGCTGTAATTAAAACAACCAAACAAATTGTAAGTAATTTAAAGTGTTTCATGATTATTTGATTTTAATATTGAAACAAATATGCAAACAATAACATGGGCTTTAAAAAGAGCTTTACCGAATTGTTGATTTTTATTTCCGAATTGTAGGAAAACAAAAAAACACTCTCAAGATATTGGAAAGTGCTTGTAAAATAGGGGCTGAAAAACGTTTTTAGGTAAAGCTTATTAGTTTTGAATTTTGAAGTTTATAGGGATGCTATAGGGAACTGTTACCGGATTGCCACGTTGTAAACCAGGTTTCATTTGTGGCAACAACCCAATGATGCGTTCTGCTTCTTTTTCAAGCATTTTATCTGGTCCTCTAGATTGAATGTTGGTAATGTTTCCTTCTTTATCCACTACAAAAAGTACGATTACACGTCCATAAATACCCAATTCCAAAGCTGTTTGTGGATATTTAAAGTTTTTGGTTATGTGCTCATTTATTTTTTTACTAAAACAATCTTTTAATTCCTGATTGGTATTACCAGAACAACCAGGAAAAATTGGCACTTTTTCCACAACCGAAAAAGGCACAGATACTTCTTCTTCCACTTCTTCAACCTGGACTTCCTCTACCTCAACAATACGCTCTGCTATTTTCTCTTCTTGGTCTGTTTCTGTACTTTCAAGCACTGTTTCTTCAATGTCTTTGGTGTCTTCAACAACAGTAATGGTTTCTGGTGCTGATAGCACTGGAGGTGGTGGAGGTGGTGGAG
Source organism: Xanthomarina gelatinilytica (assembly GCF_000348685.1). GTDB lineage: Bacteria > Bacteroidota > Bacteroidia > Flavobacteriales > Flavobacteriaceae > Xanthomarina > Xanthomarina gelatinilytica. The sequence continues at coordinate 40,718 of NZ_ANLA01000029.1, forward strand.
GCATGTTCAAATCGGTAATTGGAATATCTTCTTCAAAAACATCTTCCATTTCAATGTTTTCCAATATTACTTTGGAAGTCTCAAAAGTCTTATGCTCCATGGTTAAGTATGTAAACAGCAACATGATATTTAAACCTATTGCGAAATACAAACCACTATTTCTACCAACCTCTATATTTGGGTTTTTTTTAGGTTCCATGACAAAATAATTTATAGTATTAAAGTTAACACTCTAACTTTCAAATTACTATGATATTGGTCATGTTTGGCAAAAACTACATAAAAGGGTTATTTTATAAGTTATCCAATTGATTATCGGTTCCTTTTTCACTTATGGTCCAGAAAAAACCCACAAAAAAGAATTGATCGGCTGCTGGCCTAAGAGCGTTACTTGCATAGATTCCGTTACTATCTGGTAAATCTGCATATTGGTATCCATTAATGTTTTTTAGTCCCAAGACATTATTAACGGAAAAATAAAGGATTTTTTGTTGACTGATTAAATAAGCCCAATTAAAACTTAAATTGTTGTAAGATTTGGTTTTTTGGTTTAAAAAACCCGTTTCATTTGGATTGGTGTAGGTTCTTCCAGAGGCAAAACCATAACTCAACCCAAGTTGGCTTTTCCAAGTTTCAATCCAATATTTAGTAACAACCGATAGGTTGTGCGTATTCACAAAACTTGGAACGGCTTGAACGGGATAATTTTCGTAATCCCTTTCACTGTCCAAAAAACTGTAACTTATCCAGTAATCCAGGTTTTTAATACTTTTGTTATCCCTCCAAAACAAATCGATTCCTGTGGCATAACCTGAACCCAAATTGTTGTAGTTACTGGTAAAATCAGCATATTCCGTATCGTATTTTATTAAGTTTTGGTAGTCCTTATAGAAAGCTTCTGCCCTAAAAATTTTACCATTTTTGTTTAATTGATAATTTAAAATATAATGTCTTGTTTCTTGAGCATTTAAATCTTGCTCAAATTTTAGAATATTGTTGTTTGGGTTTTGGTAAAAGTTGCCATAGGCCACAGACACCTGACTTTTAGTAGATGTTTTATATGCCAATGACACCCTTGGTGAAAGAGTCAATTCTTTAAACAACTCACTATATTCCAAACGCAAACCAGCTTTTAAAGCCAAGTTTTTTGAGAAAAACACATCTGCTTCAGAATAAGCGGAGGCAATATTATTGTTAAAACCATAAGATACATTGTTTATAAAAGGACTGTTGTAATCCTCATTAAAATTTGTTGCCAAATACTCAGCTCCAAAATTGAGTTTAAACCTGTTATTGAAACGGTGTTTCAATTTCATTTTTAAATGATAGGAATGTTCCTTGTCCTTAACATCATTGTCCATAACTTTCATCTTACTGTTGTTGTTGGTGTAGCTTAAACCTCCAAAAACTGTCCAGTTAGTACTTAAAAGCCCTTGATAAGATCCATTAACATAGAGGTTTTTATTATTGGATTTGTAATAAACCCCATCCACATAATTAATATCTTCTTGAATCAATTCGAAACCACTAGACTCAAAGGCTGAATAGAATTTAAGCATGCCATTGTTGAATTTTTTTCTAAAAACAGCTTCTCCAGAACCCCCTTGAAAAGGTTGTTTCCAATCATTTCTATCTGGAAACAATGCCACATAAGGTGCTAAATTTATATAAGCTCCATTAAGGCTCAAGGAACTGTTTTTCCATTTTTCGGTATGGCCCAAAGAAGCACCAACGCTCATAATACCAATATCGGTTTTTTCCTGTTCAGGTTCTTCTATGGTGTTTAACAACAATACAGAGGACAATGCTTGGCCATACTCTGCCGAATAGCCTCCTGTTGAAAATGTAATCCCATCAAATAAAAATGGGGAATATCTCCCTCGAGTTGGAATGTTGTTTGTGGAAGGCACGTAAGGTGTGAATACACGAATACCATCTATAAAAATTTGAGTTTCTTCTGCGTCTCCACCTCTTACAAACAAACGTCCATCTTCGGCAACAGTTGTGGTTCCTGGCAAGGTTTGCAAGGCACCAACATAATCCCCCAAAGCACTAGCTGTGGTAACCACATCCAAAGGTTTTAGTGCAGATACTTTACTGTTGTCTCCTGCTGAAAAGGTTCCTGCAGAAATAACAACTGTATCCAGAGCATTCACATCGTCACGAAGTTTAACTTCCAAATTGTTTAAGCTTGAAACCTCTTGCGTAAGCCGAAAGGTCTCGTAAGAAAGAAAAGAGATTTTTAAGCTAACCACTCCAGTTTCGTTGGTTGAAAAAGAAAACTGGCCATCGGCATCCGTTATGGTTCCATCGTAGGTTCCATCTAAATAAACATTGGCTCCCTCAATAGGTTGGTTTTTGGTATCTATTACCTTTCCTGTAATGATTGTTTGCGATATGCTTGAAGTCACTATGAAAAAGAAAAGGATGAAAAATGATAGTCTCATGAATGTAAGTTTAACTGTTCGATTTTTTTGATTGGTCATCCTAAGCATCTAGGCAAAGGAAGATTGATGGGCAAATCTCCATATAAACAAAACTTACATAAACTAAAAATGACCGAATTGTAAAAATTTTAGGATGAAATGAATATATTTGATTACAACCAAAAGAACTATGCCAACAAAAACCGAAAAATCGTTTTCCTTACTCTTTATTTTTCTTCTGGCTTTAGAAATAATTACATCAAGTTTTAAACACCTGCAAATTTTCAATTATATAGCCAAGCCAGCCTTATTGATTTCCCTTATTCTATTTTTTTGGAAACAAAGCTCTCACTTGGAAAAAAAAATAAAACTGCTAATTGTTTTGGCTTTAATATGCTCTCTTTTAGGAGATATCCTACTTATGTTCACAAACCATTCTACTTATTTTTTTATGGGTGGATTGCTTGCTTTTTTAACTGCACACATTTTTTATGTTTTGGTGTTTTTAAAACAAAGGAACAAATCAAAAAAAGGATGGGTTTTTATGGGATTGATGTTGGTTTATGGAATCCTTTTATTTTACTTTTTAAGAGATGGTTTAAACAACTTGCTGTATCCTGTAATTATTTATATGATAGTTATTTTAAGTATGGCAACAACAGCTTTTTTAAGACAGGGACAGGTTGCAAAAAACAGTTACATCTTGGTTTTTGTTGGTGCTATTTTATTTATGTTATCGGATAGTATTTTAGCCTTAAACAAATTTTATCAACCCTTGCCGTTTACAGATTTTAGTATTATGTTTACCTATGGCTTTGCCCAGCTTTTTATTGTTTTAGGGCTTCTAAAGCAACCATAGATTTTATTTATAATGCTTAATTTTATTTTTAATAATCAATGGCTTAAATAAGATACATTAAACAATTAATTTAACTTTTTAAAAGGTCTTATAATTAATCTGGCTGCTTTATCAAAATTGATATAATTATAGGTCCAATTAAAGAAAACAACCACTCTGTTTCTAAATCCTACCAAAGACATTAAGTGGACAAACATCCAAACAAACCAAGCAAAAAAACCTGCAAATTTATACGCTTTTAAATCGACCACTGCTTTGTTTCTCCCTATGGTTGCCATGGAACCTTTATCTCTATATTCAAAAGCTTTTAAAGGTTTTCCTTCTATTAATTTAATAAGATTTTTTCCCAATAATTTCCCTTGTTGAATAGCAGGTTGGGCTACTTGTGGATGTCCTTTTGGGAAGCGTTCGGTTTCCATGTAAGCAATGTCTCCAAGAGCAAAAATATTGTGGTAACCTATTACTTGGTTGTATCTGTTTACCCGATATCTGTTCGCTTTATCCACAAGCACCTCTGCATTTAAGCCTTGAATAGGGTTTCCTGTAACTCCAGCTGCCCAAATAAGGGTTTCTGTCTCTAAAATCAAACCATTATTGGTAGACACCACCAAACCATTATAATCTTTTACAAACGTGTTACAATGGACAATCACTCCCAGTTTTTCTAAAAATTCCAAGGCCTTTTTAGAAGCATGTTCGCTCATGGGTGGCAAAACCCTTGAACTTCCTTCCAACAAATGTATTTGCATGTCCTTGGCATTCAAATCGTGATAATCCCTAGGAAGGATGTGGTTTTTTAATTCGGCAATGGCTCCAGCAAGCTCTACTCCAGTTGGGCCTCCTCCCACTATCACAAAGTTAAGCAAGGCTTCACGTTCTTCCATGGAACTGGCAATAGTGGCTTTTTCAAAATTTTGAAGTATAAGACTTCTTATATTCAAGGCTTGAGGCACGTTTTTCATTGGCATGCTATTGGTTTCAATAGCTTTGTTTCCAAAATAATTGGTCTTGGTACCAGTTGCAATCACCAAATAATCGTAAGAAAGGGAGCCAATATCAGTAATAAGCTGTTGGCTTTTTGGGTCTATGGTTGAAACTTCAGCTAAACGAAAAAAAATGTTATCGTGCTTTTTAATAATTTTACGTAATGGATAGGCTATGGAGTCTGGTTCCAAACCCGAGGAAGATACTTGATATAACAAAGGCTGAAATGTATGGTAATTGCGCTTGTCCAAAAGAACTATTTGCACCTTTTTGTTGGCAAATTGTTTTACCAAACTGACACCTGCAAAACCACCACCAACAATTACGATTCGAGGATGATTGGATTTTGGAATATTCATAGGAATGTAGAAAAATTTCTCTTACAAAGATACAATAAACACAAGTTAAAGACTATTTTTAAAGATTGTTTTGAGAATTTGTAACAAATTATAAAAACTGCTACTTATAGTGTAACTAAACCACCAATTTGAATAAAGAGTTAGAACATAGCTTTGTTGAAGAATTAGAGAAAAATCAGAACATTGTGCACAAGGTTTGTAGGATCTATACCAACAACCAAGAAGCACATAACGATTTATTCCAAGAAATTACCATTCAGCTCTGGAAAGCCTATCCTAAGTTTCGAGGCGACTCAAAATTTAGCACTTGGATGTATCGTGTTGGCTTGAACACAGCCATTACCTTATACAGAAAACGTAAGCGATCCATAAAAACTGAAACTTTTGATGCTTTTCAATACAAAATAAAATCGGAACCTTACGACGATACGGAAGAAGAGCAATTGAAATTACTATACAAAGCTGTACACCAATTAAACGACATTGAAAAAGCGCTTGTTTTTCTTTATTTAGAAGACAAAAGCTATAAAGAAATAAGTGAAACAATAGGAATTAGCGAAGTTAATGCACGTGTGAAAATGAATCGTGTTAAAACCAAACTAAGAACTATTTTAAATCCGTAAGCATATGGATGAATTAGAATTATTAAAGAAAGACTGGAAGAAAAATGAAGATACCAAGTATCCAAAACTTTCATACAAAGAAATATATGGCATGATTTTAAAGAAATCCTCTTCTATTGTGAAATGGATTTTTATCATAAGTATTTTAGAATTTGCCTTTTGGACCCTAATCTCTTTCGCTTTTAAAAACACAGAATACAACAAACGTTTTGAGAGTTATCATGCCGAAAACATCATGATACCATTTCTTATTTTAGGCTATATTATTTTGGGGTATTTTTTCTATAAGTTTTACATGAACTACAGAACCATTTCTGCTACAGACAGTGCCAAAATATTAATGGAAAACATTTTAAAAACCAGACGAACCGTAAAACAATATGTTGGCTTTAATTTAATTTATTTGGCTCTTTCTGCTTTTATAGCATTGGGTGTGCAATTTGATCGGGATGAAGAAATGATTTCTTTGGTAGAAAAAGCTTCAGCCAATGGAGAAATATTTAAGTTTTATGCCGTAACCATTATTTTAACCCTTGTTTTTTTAGGATTGTTAATAGCCATTATATTAGGCTTTTATTATTTAATTTATGGGATTTTATTAAAACGGCTTAACCGAAATTACAGGGAATTAAAAAAACTGGAAGTCTAGCTTAATAGTCGTCTTCCAAACGCCATTTCCTTAATTTGTTAAGTTCTTCCTGAGCTTCTATTTCCTCTCTTGGAATAACTTTTAAAAAAGATGGATGCTGTTCTATAGCATATTCTATCTTTTCCACAATTTCAGCTATGCTTTCATTCTCGTAATCAATTTCCAAAGGTTCCTTAATTTCAAATGTCTGCAAAATGTTTTTCTTTTTCACACGAAGTCCTTTTTTATCAAAAGAGCGTCTAAAACCGTCAATTACAATAGGCACCACAACGGGCTTGTAATGTTTGATAATATGCGCTGTTCCTTTTCTAATGGGCTTGAAAGGTGTTGTGGTCCCTTGAGGGAAGGTAATTACCCAACCATCGTCCAGGGCTTTTTTAATGTTAGATATATCGCTCATCTTCACTTGCCTGTTTACATCTTCGCCCTTAGACCTCCAAGTACGCTCTATACTTATTGATCCTGCATAGGCCAAAATTTTAGGCAACAAACCAGATTTCATGGTTTCTTTGGCAGCCACATAGTAAATATTCAATTTAGGATTCCACAAGTACCCAATGTTTTTAATATTGTCTTCCCTGTTGCTTAAACTGGCATTGAATACATGGAACATGGCAACCACATCTGCAAAATATGTTTGGTGATTGGATATAAAAAGCACATTTTTATCCGGTAGGCTTTTTATAATTTCAGAACCTTCAATTTGAAGTTCGTTAAATCCTCTAAATCTTCTATGGGACAAGGAACCTATGATTCTTATAACCCATTTTTTTATAAAAAGTATATGTCCGAAAGGATTTCTTTTAAATAATCCCATAATCTTTTTCAATGTTAGGAAACACAAAGGTAATAAATCTGAGCCTTTACATAAGTTGTTTTAACAAGTCTTTTATTTCGCTTAACATCATGGCAGTTGCTCCCCAAACTATGTGTCCGTTTAAATTGAAGGCTGGAACAGCCACCTCCAAACTGTAAGAAGTTGAAACTGTTTTTGTAACCACATTTTCCTCGTTTATAAAATCCCTTAAATCTATTTCAATTATAGCTTCAACCTCCTCATCCTGTTTTAAAAATTTTGGTGTATTCCTGGAAATCCCTATATAAGGTTGCACAAAAAAATTACTTGGAGGAATATAAACTTGAGTGAGCTCCCTTAAAACTTCTATACAATGATGTGGCACACCTATTTCTTCAAAAGTTTCCCTTACAGCTGCTTCTTTTAACGATGCATCCGAAGCCTCCAGTTTACCTCCTGGAAAACCAACCTGTGCCGAATGAACCCCATTATAGGTTTTACGCAATATAAGCACCAAGTTGGTCTGTTTGCTATTGTTAGGGTAAAACAAGGCCATGACTCCAGCTTTTTTGGCATGTTTCATAACATGTCTTTGTTTTTTCTGCAAGATATCCCTAAAAGGAGGAGACATTTTTAACTGAGATGGTTCGGCTGGAAGTGGTATATTTTCTATTTTTGAAATGAGTTTGCAAAATTCATCAAATTCCATGGTTCTTTTTTTTTCGTATAAAACCTAAAAGCATCAATATATTAATCAATTTTAAAAAAATACAAACGTCTTTATGAGATCTATCTTTCTAGTGCTGTTAAGTTTTTTATTACTGAATTGTGAAGATAAACATTCTGGCAAAAAAACAAATAACACTTTAAAAGAAACCACACAAACCACCAAGGATTCCATTGCTGAAAATGAAGTTGCAGTTGAACCTGAAACCAATATTGAAGGCGAAGACAACAACCGTTTAACAGACGAAAATGCCATGGAGTTTTTTCTTCAATACGAAAAAGAAAACCCAGAAAACAAAGTTCGCATTACCACAACTTTTGGAGACATAGATATTTTGCTGTTTAACGAAACAAAATTCCATAGAGCCAATTTTATTTTCTTGACCAAACAAGGTTATTTTAACGGCACCCAGTTTTATAGGGTTATCGATAATTTTATAGTTCAAGCAGGAAACTCCGACGATCCCAAAGTCTCAAAAAAACGCAATGAAATTGGCAGGTATTTATTGCCCACAGACACAAAGAGAGGTTTTAAGCATGATAGAGGCGTTATAAGCATGCCAAGCAGTGAGATTGACAATCCGTACAAACTGGCTTCTCCATTTGAGTTTTTTATAGTGCAACAGAAAGGTGGAGCGCATCATTTGGATGGCGATTATACCATTTTTGGAAAAGTTATCAAGGGCATGGATGTTGTGGATACCATTGCAAAACAAAAAACCGATGAAGGCGATTGGCCCTTTCACAATATCTATATTGAAAAAGTAGAGATTATTGAGTAATCTTGAAACTGAAATTGAAATCAGGATCAAACTAGATTCTTTAAGCGTGTTACTGTTCTTCCTTATAGAGAGTTGGCAAACTTATTTTAAATCTTATGGCCAAAAGCCTAACCAATATTACAATCAATCCTGCTATTACAAAAGCCAAATCGATATCTATAGGCAGTTTTTTTATCAAAAAGTATGAAAATCCACCAAGAATACATGCAGTGGCGTAAATTTCCTTTCTAAAAATAACTGGAATCTCGTTACATAAAATATCCCTAATAACACCTCCAAAACAGGCAGACATGGTCCCTAAAGACACACAAATAATTGGGTTCAATCCGGCCGAAATGCCTTTCTCCACACCCACAACTGTATACAGTCCAATTCCAATGGTATCAAACAGCAATAAAGAGGTTCTTAAATAATCTATTTTTTTTCTAAAAACAATGGCAAACACAGTAGATGCCAATATTACATAGGTATAGGTCATGTTTTTCATCCAACTCACAGGTGTATCACCAATAAGCACGTCCCTTAAGGTTCCTCCTCCTACTGCTGTAACAAAAGCAATTATTAAGATACCAAATGGATCCATCCTTTTGTTTAGAGCCACCAAAACGCCCGAAATAGAAAAAGCAATGGTTCCCAATATATCTATGGTATAAAACATCTTAATTTATTTATACATTTATTAAGTGGACAAAATAAAGACAATTGAGTGCCATTTAAAAGGTTTCCTCCAAAAATATGAATGAAAAGAACTTACTTAAAACAATTCAGTTTCAAGAAATGACATTTCAGTATATAAATTTAGGGTTACAAAAAAATAAAACAGACATTTGACATGTATTAATCAACAAAACAAACATTAAAATGAAAACACTAACACTGATTGTCTCACTTCTTTTAACATGCTCTTTTATTCAAGCTCAAGACAGTTTAAAATCTTATCATATTACCGTAAAGATTGATAATGCGTTAAGCGACAATGGCAGTATGTTGTTTGGATTGCACAACGAAAGCACTTTTATGAAAGGCAAAAGCCTCCATAACATGAAAAGCGCCATAACAGATGGGAAAGCCATGGTGACCTTTGAAAATGTAACTCCAGGAACTTATGCTGTTATGGTGTTTCATGATGCCAACAATAATGAGAAAATGGATTTTGACACCACTGGAATGCCCATGGAATCCTATGGTATGTCCAACAATCCTATGTTAATGGGCCCACCAAATTTTGCAGATGCCAAATTTGTTTTGGAAGATGAAAACTTAGAATTACTTATTAGATTATAAACGGCAACTTATTGCAATATAAAAAGCGACCATAACTATAAGTTAAGGTCGCTTTTAGTTGCTATCAATTAATTTGTGGATTTATACTGTTTCTCCCAACCAAGCTTTCATCATCCAAACCGTTTTTTCCTGTTCGGTAATAAAGTCGCTCATCATGGAGTTTGTTCCCTCATCGTTGGTTTCTCCAGACTTATCAAGTATATCGCGTTCAATTTGAAGTAATTCCGATAAAGAATCCACGATCAAACGTACAGCTTTTTCGTCTTGGGATACATTTTTACCAACTGGTACTTTTGCCAATTTTGAATAATCTTCAAAGGTGTGCAAAGGAGTTTCGCCCAAGGTTAAAATCCTTTCGGCAATTTCATCAACTTTCACATTGGCATCTGTGTACAGTTCTTCAAACTTAACATGTAAATCAAAGAATCGTTTTCCTTTAATATTCCAATGAATACCTCTTAAATTTTGATAATAAATTTGGAAATTGGCCAGTAAGCCATTTAAGTCATTTGCTAAATCTTTAGCCTTATTTTGATTTAATCCTATACTGTTTAGTGTCATAATACAATCTGTTTTTAATATTTACTCAAATTTACATCATAAATAATGTTATTTATCATAAATTTTATTGATAGATTTTATATTTTTATAGTCTAAATTGATACTTATGACGATCACTCAATTATACTACGTGTTAGCTGTTGCAGAAAACAAAAATTTCACAAAAGCTGCTGAAAAATGTTTTGTGACTCAACCAACATTAAGCATGCAAATTCAAAAACTGGAAGACGAACTGGACATTCTAATTTTTGATAGAAGCAAAAAGCCCATAGAATTAACGGAAGTTGGTAAAAAAATAGTGACTCAGGCCAAAAATATTGTAAACGAGTCTTATAGGATTCAAGATATTGTAGATCAACAAAAAGGGTTTATTGGAGGGGAATTTAAACTGGGCATTATACCAACCATTATGCCTACGCTTTTGCCTATGTTTTTAAAGACTTTTATAAAAAAATACCCAAAAATTAAACTCAAAATAGAAGAGCTGACCACCGAAGAAATAATTTCCAGGTTGAATGAAGGCCATTTAGATGCCGCTATTGCTGCCACACCTTTGGAAATAGAGACCATTAAAGAGCGTGTGCTTTATTTTGAACCATTTGTAGCTTACATTACAGAGCATCATAGATTGCACAGCAAACAAAAAATAAGCACCTCGGATTTGGATATTGAAGATATGCTACTCTTGGAAGATGGCCATTGTTTTAGGGATGGTGTAATAAATTTATGCAAAACATTTAAAAACCAAGTGGACACAAACTTTCAACTGGAAAGTGGTAGTATTGAAACACTAGTTAAACTTTCCAACGAAGGTTTAGGGATGACCTTGCTTCCTTATTTACATACTTTGGATTTAAATGAAAAAGCCAAACAAAACCTACATTATTTTAACGAACCAAGTCCTGCCAGGGAAGTGAGCATCCTGTATCATAAAAGTGAATTAAAGATGCAAATTATTGAAGCCATGCAGAGCGTAATTTCTGGTATTATTAGAGGCGCCATTGCCTTTCAAAACGTTGAAATTATCAGTCCGCTACCAAAATAAATAGTTTTGTCATTTTTCTATAGAAGTTAGAACAACCATCTAATAGCTGTAGTCTGCAACTTTTGGAAGTCTGTAACATATTTATTTTGTTTTCCAGAAAAAAACAATCTGAGCTTTTTTCAGATGGTTGCCTTTTGGATAATCTAATGCGACATAATAAAAATTCATTGCAAACTATCATAACATCAATACAGGTATTACAATTTTCAAAAAAAAAAAAAAAAAAAAAAAAAAAAAAAAAAAAAAA
>NZ_ANLA01000030.1 GCF_000348685.1 Xanthomarina gelatinilytica
CTCATGGCCTCGGCGTCCGCCATGGTCTCATAATATGTCACATTGAAATTGGCAGGGTCCTGTCCGTTCAACAATATGGGGTTCTGTGACAACAGGTCGAAGCCCACCACATCGTTTGTTGGGTCTCCATCAAACTCCATCGTATCGTCACACAGCACATAAGTTCCATGGTTTGGATTGACCTGGGCCGCCTCCTGGACTTCCACAAAAAAGCTTACCGTGGCTATGTCACAGCCCGTGACCGTATTGTTGATGTTCACAAATATCTCCTGTGGGTTCACCGTGTTCTGGAACGCCGAAGGGTTGGCTATCGCTCCAGTCCCAGACTCGGCCGATGCCAATGTCGTATAATAGCTTACTGCAAAGTCCGGCTCTGGTTGCCCATTTAAAATGGCACTGGTCTGTGCCGTCAAATCAAAAACATAAACATCGTCCGTGTTCAACTCACAGGCTATCATATTATCTACCGGTACAGTACCCGGCAATGGGTTCACGATGATATCAAAACTTACTATGGTATAACAGCCCGTCCCCATATCTGATGGGTCCGATGGGTCCCCCGTATTGGTCACTCGCGCATAAATGGTTTGTGTCGGGGCTGTGTTTGTGTACGTGGTTGGGTCTGGAATGCTGTTCGCCCCTGATTCAGCATCGGCCATTGTGGTATGGTACGAAACGGTTTCGTCATAGGCATTCAACATCGCCGCTTCATTGGCCGTGATATCAAACTCCTCTTCCAAATCCCCTGGGTTGTTATCATCGCACAACTCCATGTTTGGCAGTGCTGCTGTTGGTGTCGGGACCGTGTTCACCACCAAGGTCAAGGTGGTCAGCGCATAACAGTCCACCCCATTGGCCGTTGAGGATACGGTTACAAAGATGGTCTGCGGATTGTGTGGCGCCCCACCTATCGAGGTATTGGCATAAGCTGTATAATCTGCTATTGGCGTGTTTGCCGTTACGTCCGCCATGGTCTCGTAATAGGCCACGGACCAACTGGAGTTGCCCCCTGTTATGATATTGTCCTGGACCGTCAAATCAAATATGGCATAACCATCGTTATCTACTGTATCATCACAAATCTCGTATTGCATCGCTTCGGTCGTGGTCTGCGGTACCGGAAGTGGGTTCACAATCAGTTCCAGGGAGGTTACCCTTACACAGCCTGTGGCATTGTCCCCGACACGCACCCAAACCACTTGGCTTGGCGCCACAGTGTTGGTAAAGGCGCCTGGGCTGGCTATATAGCTTGGATCGGTCGTGCCTATCTCTGCCCCTGCCTGTGTGGTATAATATGTAACGGAATATGCCATTGGGTCCAAGCCATTTAAAATCTCTGTATTGCTTGTTGTTAAATCAAATTGCGTCATCCCATCGGCAACCCCATCGTCATCGCACAATACCAGTGCCTCTGGGTCCATTTCTATCTCCGGTGTTGGGTCTATTATCAGTTCCAGCTCCAAAATGGTCGGGCAGTTGGTCCCCGGCCCATAATCCACACGAATATATATTATCTGTCCTGCCACATTGGTAAAGACGTCCGGCTGTGGCAGGACATCGTCCATGGCATTTTGCTCTGTCAGGTGAAAGGACACCTCATAGGTTGGGTCTATGCCCTCTATATCGTTTCTGGTGCCCATTAAATCAAAAACACCTAGGCCATCATTATCTGGATCACAGTAATGCAGGGCCGATGGGCTTGGAACTGCCGGTGCATCCACTACACCAAGTTCCAATGTCGTGGTGTCATAACAACCGGTTGTCGCGTCCTCCACGCGCACCCAAACCACCTCGCCATCTGTCCCTATATAGGCCGATGAGGATGGCGACACTTCCGGGAACCCGTTTTCGGCATCTAATAAATTTGCATGGTAGGTCACGACATAATTGCTGTTCCCCCCGGAGATCTCGCTGTTCTTAACGTTCAGGTCCATTTCCGTCATACCATCGGCAACATTGTCATCGCATACGATCAACGGGCTTGGGGCCACAATGGTGGGCAATGGGTTCACAACAACAACGGCTGTGGCCGTCAACGTGCTGTTACAGGTTGTCGATGGGTTTTCTACATTCTCTAGGGTAAGGGCCTGATCTACACTTACGCCCGCTATTGTCACAAGCCATTCTCCCAAAGCGTCTAAAGTCACCTGAACGCTCGCGCCCCCATTGATGCTATAGTCCACAACATCCCCTGGATCGCCTACAATGGTAAACACGGCATCGCCATTGGGACAAACATCGCCTGCAGCTGTTACCGTGGCTGTTGGGTTCGAATTCACAGTAACTGTGGCGGTATCGGTAAGGGGGGAACTACAGTTGCTTGTCGGGTTGGTGACCTGCTCCAAAGTGACCACTTGGTCTGCTGTGGCACCTGAAACCGTTACAATCCCTTCCCCGGTCGCATCCAAGGTCACTTGTGCGCCCGCGCCCCCATTGATGTTATAGTCCACAACGTCCCCCGCGGTTCCCGTGATGGTGAAAATGGCGTCTTCACCACTACAGATATCCGTATTTGTGGTTAATGAAACTATGCTCGGTAAGGCCACTACGGTAACGGTCGCTGAATCGGCAAGTAACGAACTGCAACTTGTGGCTGGGTTGGTGATCTGCTCCAAATTTATGGTTTGGTCCGTCGTGGCGCCTGCCACCGTTACAACCCCTTCCCCTGTCGCATCCAGGGTCACTTGTGCGCCCGCGCCCCCATTGATGTTATAGTCCACAACGTCCCCTGGGGTTCCCGTGATGGTGAAAATGGCATCTGAACCGATACAGATATCTGTGTTGGTGGTCAGGCTGTCAACCTCAGGCAATGGGTCCACCGTTAGCAACAACTGGGCAACACCGTAACATTGTGTCGTGATGTTTTCCACGCGCACATAGACCGTTTGGGTTGTGGCCGTGGTATTGGAATATGCGCCAGGAGTTAGGACCTCACTTGCAGAGCCAGGGCCGGTTTCTGCATCTGTGGCATCTCCGTAATACGTAATGGTGTAGTCCGTGGACGGTAACCCATTTAATATGGATGTCTCTGATAGGGTCAGGTCGAATTCCCCAAACCCATCGTCTCCCGGAAGAACGTTATCACAAATGGTCTGACTTGCCGGTATAATCTCTGGCACTGGGTTCAGCACCAAATCGAAAAGTGGGCCCACTGAAACATTGCTGCAGCTGGCATCACTGGCCAGTTCTACACGAACCCATATAGGCTCCCCTGAACTCGTATATGGGCTGCTCAAGGCGCCTGTCCCCGCATCGGCTGAGGCTTGGCTGCTGTAATAGGTAACTATGAAATCACTCGAGGGCTGCGCCCCCAAAATGGTCAAGGTCTGACCCTCCAAATCGAAATCGGCAACACCATCGTTGCTCGGATCGTCACATTGAACCAAATCACCAACTGGGCTTATCGAAGGCTCGGGGGTGATGTTCAAAGTGAAAGATGAGGTCTCGTAGCAGTTAGAATTAGGATAATCTATTCGGAGGTATATGATTTCTCCATCTACTCCTGAGTAAGTACCAGTTGTGCCTATGGCACCTGTATCGGCATCGGCATCGGCCTGGGAGTTGTGGTATGTGACTACAAAATCGCTAGCATTTGGTTGGCTTCCAATTGCTAATGGTGTATTCTGAGTTAGATCGAAGATGAAAGGTGGAGCACCTGGATTGCACAAAAAGAGGTTGTTAATTGATTCAACAATCGGATTTGGGTAGAATTCAATTAAAATATCATCAGAAGTTTGACAATCAGCAGACAAAACAACATCTACGGAATAAGTGCCTGATTGCGTGACAGTAATAGTAGAATTATTCTCTCCTGTAATTATGTTACCATTGTAATACCATATATGATTCCCATCTGCGCCAACAATTCCTGTATCTAAAACAATGCTATCTCCTTCACAAACAGTATTTGAAGCTGCAATAGTAATGTCTTCGCCTAAGTCTCCTCCCAAATTAAAACTTCCTCCTTCAAGAAAAACGGCTGAATCCCATAAGGTATCGTTATGATCGGCTATAACCAATTTAATTGAATAAAGTGTATTAGGAACAACTGTTCCAGATGCTGTTAAAGGAACTGTATGACCTTTGATGTTTATTGGGGCTGTTGCTTCTGGAAGTCCATCAAAATCATCGTAATAAGCTCCAAAATACTGAGGGTTTACAGACGCACAACCACTATTATATGCATTATCCCTTATGGTTAATACAGACACGGGATTAGTTGTTCCTGGAACGACTGCCAAATTGGTAGTTATTCCAGTAGCGACTTCGGTAAGTAAAAAAGCGAATCCATCAGCAAAGCTACATTGAAAAGTGCCATATTCTTCAGAGGCGAAAATGAAGTTAAAACTTATTTCATTTGCTAATGGAGTGAATTCAAATTCCATCCAAGTGGCATCTAAAGAATTTAAGCCTGGAATAGCTGCCTCTAAATCGGGATCTGAAGTACCCCATCCCCCTGTGCTTAAGGTTCCTGTCTCAGGACCTGCTGCTTGTTCAGCATCACCTGACATTAAAATAATACCTTCCTGAAATGGAAAAGTAGACCCACTTCTGTTAAAGTATGCAATTCCTTGCGTATTTGGTCCACCTTGAAATGTTAAATTATCTATTGATGCGCATCCACTATTTATAAGTACATCTTCTACTAATTCCAATTCTGTATATAAATCACCATCTACAGTTACATGATCTGACAATACATGAACTTCAATTGTCTGAGTACCTGAACAGCCTGTAGGGTTCGAGTCTGATACTGTAAAAGTAACAATATAAACACCTGAAGTATTATAGGTATGTGATACATTTTGACCATTTTGAGGAGTTCCTTCTCCAAAATCCCACAAGTAGGTGGCTCCAGCTCCTGAATCCGAAAATGTAGCGCTTCCAGTAAAGTCTACAGTTTGTCCTGGAAAAATTTCTACAATATTATTTACAGCTGCTGGAATAGTGCTGTCTATATTAGCAACAATATTTTGACAAGCAGCACCACATAAAATATCTGCAGCCCAACCTGGCCCTGGTAAACTCCCATCTGAAATAAATTCAATTGTTAAACATCCAGAAGTATTTGCTTGAGAGGCAATGATAACTCCTGGGTTATTGCCTGGCCCTCCTCCATCAAAGGAACCTATTACAGGAGCTGTAGTATCTGCACCATCATAAATAGTAAGCACATCAGCATTCAATTGTGTGCTAAACTGTGTAAAAGTTAACTGAATAAAATCTCCTCCAGCATCAGGACATATAGTCATTATTATATTTTCATTATTACTATAATTACCGGTATTTCCACCAGAATCATAAAAAACCCCCGAACATTGATTAAAGGTTCCGTTTTGCATATTCAAGTCTTGTGCAAAGACTGAAAAGCTAACTAAAAAAAAGGTAACAATAAAGAGTAATTGATGTTTCATAATATCTATTAAATAATGCGTTAGTTTAAAACTAACTTTCTTAAAGAGGCCATTTTTATTGCCTAAATTTAAGAAATTTTTAACTATGGGATAGATTTTTTACAAATGTTTATCCATACCGTATTAAAAATTAACTTATTTAAATACTTCTTAATAAAAAAACTCAGACAAGAAGATATGTTTTGTCTGAGTTTTTTTGTTTTATATCGAGAGAAAGCCTTTCTGACCCTTACCTCTTTAAACTAAAGTGGGCTTTAAATTGCTTTTGCTCTCCTGTACTTTCTCCTAGTTCTCGATACTCTATGGTAAACCAATAGTCACTTGACGGCATCAATTCGCCATTGTAGGTACCGTCCCATCCCGGACCGGTAGGGCTTAACTGCTTTAACAGCTTGCCATATCGATCGTATATAAAAATCTTGGCATCCAATTGGTTCTCTATCCCAAATATCTGCCACGTATCGTTATATCCATCGTTGTTGGGTGTAAAGAACAATGGGTAATCCATAACAAGCACCATATCGCTGGCCACTCCACATCCATTGATGTCCCTGGCCTGGATCACATGCTCCCCAAAAGGCACATTGGAGAAGGTATAGGTGTTGGTATTTGGCTCGTTGCTCACCCATGGGCCATTGTCTATACTGAATTCAAATACTGCTGCACCATCCCCTGTTGCTGTTACTTCTATGATGTGATTGTCTGCAAAAGCTTCTGTTGTTACATTAGCTGTAACATTTGGTGGAGAGCTCAATTGCACGACAGCTGTGTCTGTGCTTGTACACCCATTGGAGAGGTCTGTTACCATTACCGTATAAGTGCCTTCTACTGGTGGCTCATAAAAAGAGCCTGTACTTAACACTGTTGATGGATCTCCTGCTTCTGTCCACTCAAAACCATATAAGGTTGAACTTAGACCGGTATCCATTAACGGGGCGCTTATCACCTC
>NZ_ANLA01000031.1 GCF_000348685.1 Xanthomarina gelatinilytica
TGTAGGCTTCCCCTTTTTAGGACACCTCAAAGTTCGATAAATAATTATTATTTAAGTCAGATTTGATGAAGAATTTAAATTCTTCATCAAATCTGGGCATATATTCTTTAGGTGATTTATTTCCTAAGGATTTATGTGGGTGGTTAAAATTATAGTCCTCTCTCCAATTATCGCTTATTTTTTGCAATTGATATTTGTCATTGAAGTAATAGGCATCTAGTATATCTTCTCTAAAGAATCGATTAAAACGTTCGATATATCCGTTTTGCATTGGTTTTCCAGGTTGTGTATATTTAATTTCTATAAAGTTCTTTTCACACCAGTTCATAAAGGTCTTAGAGATAAATTCTGGTCCGTTATCACATCTTATATATTTTGGTGTGCCTATTTCTTCTTTTAAACGTTCTAGTGTATCTACTACAGCTCTAGCTGGATATGATAGTCCTGCTTCAATGGCTAAAGCTTCTCGATTACAATCGTCAATAACGTTAAATACGCGCACTTTTCTACCATCGGCAAGTGCATCACTCATAAAGTCCATACTCCAGCATTCATTGAGCTGCGTTGGTGTTTCCAAAGGTTGTTTTACGCGTTTTACTAAACGCTTTTTGTGCTTACGTCTTAAACTTAGTTTCATATCCCTGTAAATGCGAAGCACTCGCTTTCTGTTCCATTTTAAGCCTTCACGACGGATTTTGTGATAATACTCATCAAAACCTCTAGTTGGATAGGATTCCGCAAGCTCTGTGAGTTTATCAATGACTTCGCTGTCATCTTTCTTGCTCTGATAATACCACATTGACCTACTTAAACCTACAACTTTGCAGGCTCGTACAATGGGCACTGTAAACTCCTTAACAAGATATTTGACACGAACTCGCTTGTCGGAAGGCTTTAGAACTTTTTTGACAATACGTCCTTTAACATCTTATTATCTAAACTCACATCCGCATACATTTGTTTGAGCCTGTTGTTTTCCTCTTCAAGTTCCTTCAACCTCTTAAGTTGTTGCTGTTCCATACCCCCATACTTCTTACGCCAATAATAGAATGTACTTTTGTCAATCCCTAATTCTCTTGATAAATCGCCCACAGATCTTCCTTGTTCGTTTTCCTTGAGTGCCTTGATTATCTGACTCTCGCTAAATTTGCTTTTTTTCATTGTGACAGTTTGAATTTAAAATTAATAAATTAGAATTTATAACTGTCCTATTTTTGGGGAAGCCTACA
>NZ_ANLA01000032.1 GCF_000348685.1 Xanthomarina gelatinilytica
TTCCATTAAATTTTGGACCAACAGGAGAGGCTTAAAATAAGACTGATTATACAAGAACCAAAACACCCCAAGGAATTTAATTCTTTGGGGTGTTTTGGTGTTTAAATTTAATCTGTTTTTAATTATCGTCTAACAGGCTTCTTTTTTGTTTAAACAATAATCCAATGCTCCTGAAGGGCATTTTTTAATTTGATTGATAATTTTTTTAGTAGAAGCACCATCCAGGTCTATCCAAGGGATTACAGAATCTCTAAATACGTTTGAAAGTTCTCTGGCACAACGTTCTGCATGGATGCAAACACGAGGATTGTAGGTTACAGTAATATCTTTATTACTGAAAACATTTGGGTTATTTGTTTCCATAAGTAGATCATTTTTGGGGTTATGATACTAAATTAAATGTAAATAACTATAAATTTTAAAACACATTTATACGATTAAATGTATGAAAAATTCGATTAAAAACAACTTAAAAATAATTTATTCGATGAAATGCAGCTCTTTTTTTAATTAAATTCTGAAGTAAAATGAAACTTTATGTTTGGATATTTCTGTTGTGTCATTTGTAAAGAAAAGGGCGAGTCGGCCAAAAAAACCAGTTGATTTTGCTTGTCTTTTGCTAAAAAACGTTGTTTGACTCTCAAAAACTCCTTGTATTCTTCGCTTTTGGGATCTTTGGCCTCTACCCAACAAGCTTTGTGCACATTTAAATTTTCATAGGTACATTTGGCACCATATTCATGTTCCAGACGGTATTGGATCACTTCGTATTGAAGCGCTCCAACGGTTCCAATAACTTTCCTTCCATTTAATTCCAAAGTGAATAATTGGGCAACACCTTCATCCATTAACTGGTCTATACCTTTGTATAATTGTTTCGATTTTAAAGGATCTGCATTGTTAATATACCTAAAATGTTCAGGAGAAAAACTTGGAACCCCTTTGTAATTAATCACTTCGCCTTCAGTTAGGGTGTCGCCAATCTTGAAATTTCCTGTGTCGTGCAATCCAACAATATCTCCAGGATAGGAGACATCAACAATTTCCTTTTTCTCTGCAAAAAAAGCATTCGGACTAGAAAACTTCAGGTTTTTACCATGCCTTACATGTAAGTATGGTGTATTCCTTTTAAATTTTCCTGAAACAATTTTTATAAATGCCAAACGGTCTCTGTGGTTGGGATCCATATTGGCATGAATTTTAAATACAAACCCTGAAAATTTTTCTTCTTCTGGTTTTACCAGTCGCTCTTCGCTTTGTTTTGGTCTTGGTCTTGGAGCAATTTCTACGAAACAATCTAAAAGTTCCCGAACCCCAAAGTTGTTTAAAGCTGAACCAAAAAAGACTGGCTGCAATTGGCCATTAAGATACTCTTCTTTATTAAATTTAGGATATATACCTTCTACCAATTCTATTTCTTCACGAAGTGTATTGGCAGCCTTGTCGCCAACTAGTTTGTTTAATTCTGGAGACTGCAAATCGGAAATCTCAATGGTTTCTTCAATGTTTTTTCTGCTGTCACCACTAAAGAGATTGATGTTGCCTTCCCACAAATTATAAATACCTTTAAAATCGTAACCCATCCCAATAGGAAAACTTAAAGGAACCACATGCAATCCAAGTTTTTGCTCAATTTCATCCAAAAGATCGAAGGCGTCTTTTCCTTCACGATCCATTTTATTGATAAAAACTATCATTGGGATGTTTCTCATTCTACAGACTTCAACCAATTTTTCAGTTTGTTCCTCAACCCCTTTTGCAACGTCAATAACTACAATTACGCTATCCACTGCAGTTAGCGTTCTAAACGTATCTTCAGCAAAATCCTTATGTCCAGGCGTATCCAGGATATTGATTTTTACATCGTTATATTCAAAGGCAAGTACAGATGTAGCCACAGATATTCCACGTTGCCGTTCAATCTCCATAAAATCGCTGGTTGCACCTTTTTTTATTTTGTTGCTTTTTACGGCTCCAGCTTCCTGGATTGCACCACCAAAAAGTAGTAATTTTTCGGTAAGAGTGGTTTTTCCTGCATCAGGATGCGAAATAATACCAAAAGTACGTCGTCTGTTAATTTCCTTTATAAAACTCATAATATTGTTGCAAATGGGTTGCAAAGATAGGATTATTCAACACAAATTAAATGAATGTTTTCACAGCTTTTTTATTTTATGAAAAGTTTCACGTATTTTTATTGTTTTGATTGGTATTTTTACACGATGATTGAAGAACAGGTAATTTTAGTAAACGAAAACGATGAACAAATAGGTTTGATGCCAAAAATGGAGGCACACGAAAAAGCCTTGTTGCATCGTGCATTTTCAGTATTTGTTTTTAACGATAAAAACGAATTGATGCTACAGCAACGTGCGGCACATAAATACCATTCCCCTAAACTCTGGACCAATACCTGTTGTAGCCACCAACGCGCTGGTGAAAGTAACGTAGAAGCTGGAAAGCGTCGTTTGCAGGAAGAAATGGGTTTTGTTACAGAACTGGAAGAATCCATTTCGTTTATTTACAAAGCCCCTTTTGACAATGGCTTGACAGAGCACGAATACGATCATATTTTAATAGGAAAGTACCAAAAAGCACCTAACATCAATCCAGAGGAAGTTTTGGATTGGAAATGGATGTCTGTGGAGGCTGTAAAATCTGATATGAGCCTGAAACCTGAAATATATACTGAATGGTTTAAAATTATATTCGAAAAATTCTACGAACACATAAATATTACTGAAAAATGAAAGTAACCGTAAGTAGAAAAGCTCATTTTAATGCAGCCCATAGGTTGTATAGAAAAGATTGGAGCAACGACAAAAACAATGCTGTATTTGGTAAGTGCAACAACCCCAATTATCATGGCCACAATTACGAACTGATAGTAAGCGTAACAGGCGAAATTGACAAAGAAACAGGCTATGTTATTGATATGAAAGTTTTAAAAGAACTTATTAGGGAAGAGGTGGAAGACGCTTTCGATCATAAAAATTTAAACGAAGACGTTGAAGATTTTAAAGACCTGAATCCAACTGCTGAAAACATTGTGGTTGTTATTTACAACAAATTAAAACCCAAACTGGAACCAAAACTAAAACTAGAAGTAACCCTTTTTGAAACGCCTCGTAATTTTGTAAGTTATTCTGGAGCATAAACATTCTATAAGTTATTATATTCCTGAACATACATTTTTTGTTTAACACACTATGAAAGCCAACTTGTATCCTATAAAATTTCATCCCATCTTAAAAGATAAACTTTGGGGAGGGGACAAACTTAAAACCTTACTTAATAAAGACTGCCATTTGCCGAACATTGGCGAAAGTTGGGAAATAAGCGATGTTGAAGGAGATACATCTTTGGTAGCCAATGGGAGTTTGGAAAACCAATCCTTAAAACATTTATTAAGCACTTATAAAGCAGATTTAATAGGGGAAAAAAATTATAAGCAGTTTGGAAACACATTTCCTTTGCTAATTAAGTTTATAGATGCCAAAGAAGATTTATCCATTCAATTGCATCCTAATGACGAATTAGCAGCCAAACGTCATAATTCTTTTGGAAAAACTGAAATGTGGTATGTCATGCAAGCCGATCCAGGTTCTAATTTAATTGTAGGTTTTAATCAAGAAATGACTTCAGAAACCTATTTGAAACATCTTAATGAAAAAACGCTGCCCAGCATTTTAAATTTTGATGAAGTAAATACTGGCGATACTTATTTTATAGATGTGGGAAGAATCCATGCCATAGGAGCCGGCGTATTGTTGGCAGAAATCCAGCAAACCAGTGATATAACCTATCGTGTGTATGACTGGGATCGTTTGGACGATAAAGGACAGTCTCGGGAATTGCATAACGATCTAGCCATTGACGCCTTTAACTTTAACATGCCAGATAATTTTAGGGTAGCTTACAGTAAAGCAGAGAACCAATCCAATAATATGGTTAGTTGCCCATACTTTACCACTAATTATTTAAAAATTACAAAACCATTAAAAATTGAAAATATATACGACTCTTTCATGATTTATATGTGTGTAAATGGAGAAGCCACCATAACTGGTCCAAATTTCCAGGAGTTCTTTAAAACAGGTGAAACCATTTTGGTTCCTGCAATGATAAAAACCTTTGAAATTACTTCTAAAAATGCAACACTATTAGAAGTTTATGTTTAATTTTGCAACTAAATAAATTTAAAAAAATGGCAAATAAAAGAGATTTAAAAAAAGACATCAATTATGTGTTAGGAGACATTATTGAAGCAGTATATGTTTGGGAATACTCAAATACAGATAAGGACACTAAAAAAAGTGAAGCAATCATAGACGAAGCTATTGCTACCTTCGATGAGTTAATTGCAAAAGTAAATGACAGAAGTGTGGAAGACAAAAAAGCTCATTTCAAGGCCATTAACAAGGAGTTGGAAGACAAAGGCAGAGCTTTGATTGAAAAAATCAATAAACTAGGATAAAAACAGAAAAAAATATTTGCATATATTATTTTCAAGATTATATTTGCATCCTGTTTTGCCGATGTAGCTCAGCTGGCTAGAGCAGCTGATTTGTAATCAGCAGGTCGTGGGTTCGAGTCCCTCCATCGGCTCTAAAGAAGTTCAGTAGGAATGCTGAAC
>NZ_ANLA01000033.1 GCF_000348685.1 Xanthomarina gelatinilytica
AGGAACAAGAAGCTGTTAAGCCAGCCGCATCCGTAATGGTATAGTTTACGGTAGTTGTCCCAATAGGGAAGGTGTCCCCAGGATTGTGCGAACTCGTTACCACAGCACCAGCACAGTTATCAGCACCGATAGGCGCCGTCCAAGTTACAATCGCATCACATTGCCCAGCATCGTTGCTTAGGGTAATATCAGCAGGGCAGGTTATGGTTGGATTTTCAGTATCGTTTACGGTCACATCAAAGGAACAAGAAGCTGTTAAACCAGCAGCATCGGTAATGGTATAGGTTACGGTAGTTGTCCCAATCGGGAAGGTATCCCCAGGATTGTGCGAACTGGTTACCACAGCACCAGCACAGTTGTCAGCACCGGTAGGTGCCGTCCAGGTCACGACCGCATCACATTGCCCAGCATCGTTGTTTACGGTAATATCAGCAGGACAGGTTATGGTTGGATTTTCAGTATCGTTTACGGTCACGTCAAAGGAACAAGAAGCTGTTAAG
This sequence comes from Xanthomarina gelatinilytica, assembly GCF_000348685.1. Classification (GTDB taxonomy): domain Bacteria; phylum Bacteroidota; class Bacteroidia; order Flavobacteriales; family Flavobacteriaceae; genus Xanthomarina; species Xanthomarina gelatinilytica. The sequence goes on from NZ_ANLA01000033.1 coordinate 501, forward strand.
CCAGTCGCATCGGTAATGGTATAGGTAACAGTTGTTGCACCAATTGGGAAAGTATCCCCAGGATTGTGCGAACTGGTTACCACAGCACCAGCACAGTTATCAGCACCAGTAGGCGCTGTCCAAGTCACAACCGCATCACATTGCCCAGCATCGTTGTTTACCGTAATATCAGCAGGACAGGTTATGGTTGGAGCAATATTATCTTCAACGGTTACTATAGCAGTACAGGAAGAAGTGTTTCCCATTATATCAGTAACAGAAAGAGTCACTGTGTTATTTCCAACATTTGCACAGTTGAATGTAGTTTGATCCAATGTCATATATGCAATGGCACAATTATCTACAGAACCAAAATCAATATCTCCTGTGGTTATTGATGCGTTGCCAAAAGCATCTAATTGAACAGTAATATCTTGACAAGCAACAGTAGGAGGAATTGAGTCTTCAATTGTAACATTAGCAACACAGCTAGAAGTATTGCCATAAGCATCTTCAACATAAAGGGTTACATTAAGTGTCCCAAGATCTGAACAATTAAAAGCTGTTTGTGATGTTGTTAAGGTTACGGCTGAACAATTGTCTGAGGAGCCATTATCAATATCAGCAGCTGTAAGGGTTGCATTTCCAGCGGCATCTAAATAAATAGTAGTATCTTGACAAATAGCTGTTGGTGCCTCATCATCGATAACCGTTACAGTAAAGGAACAGGTACTAATAAGTGTACCAAATCCATCTCTTTCTTCAAAAGTATTTATAGTAATGCCAACTGGAAATATTGAACCCGAAGCTAAACCAGTAATTTGATTTATAGTATAACCTAAATCAGAAATAAGTGAAGGCCATGTTACCACTGCACCACAAGTGCCTGCGTCAATATTTACAGTTATTGGGCCAGGACAATTTGTAATATTTCTAAAATTATACTTACTGGTTTCAGTAAGTATATAATCCGGTCTTAAAGACACATAATCGTTTAAAGGATTATAGTTTTTTGAGGAGTTGTTGTATTTGTCAAACGCGTAGTTACTTATGCCAATCGATTTAGATAATCCATTAAAACTAATAATAAACGTAGTTATTACAAGTGCATAAAAAGTAGATTTTTTAATCATAACGGTTCATTTTTTAGTAAGACTAAGCATGCCATAGATTTCCAGGGCAGAACTTGATACATAAAATATTTTGCTATTAATTACGGAGGGATGAAACAAATTTATACCAAGTTGCTTTTTCTCAATAATATAATCGTTAAACTACTTAATTACTCTTTGAAATATGTAAGTTGCTTATATTAAGGTAGATACGTGGTGTATTTGGGTTTGTTATATTTTGTTGTTTTTAGAAAATGATATTTATTTTATTGTTTTTGTAAATTATTTTTAATCAATGCCATGTTTTGTGAGGTAATCAATAAAAAATTGGGATCAAAATTAAATAGTTATAAAATTGATTTTACAGTAACTTTCTGAAAATGATATCTCCTAAAAATTTTATTTATGACATGAATTTCCCTAATTTTAGATACTTTAAATAAATAGATAGATGGTTAAAGAAGAATTAGGAATCAATACAATCTGTGTTAATACAGGAGACATTAAAGATGAGCAATTTAAAGGTGCTGTATCGCCTATTTATATGTCCACGTCTTATCAATTTGAAGATGTTGCTGTTAAACGTTATCCAAGATATTTCAATACCCCAAATCAAGAGCATCTTTCAAAAAAAATTGCTGCTTTGGAACATACAGAGGCAGCCCTGATTTTTGGCTCTGGAATGGCAGCAATTAGCACCACGTTTTTAGCTTTTTTAAAAGCTGGAGATCATTTGGTGGTTCAAAACCCGCTTTATGGTGGTACCAGTAATTTTGTAAGGGAAGAGTTGCCAAAATACGGCATTGAATTTACCTTTACGGAAGGGTATCAGGTTTCGGATTTTGAAAATGCCATCCAAGAAAATACCAAGCTGATTCATATAGAAACACCTTCCAATCCGTTATTGACCATTACAGATATTCGAGCCATTGCCAAATTGGCCCAATCGAAACAGATTATAACCAGTATAGACAATACTTTTGCCAGTCCCATCATTCAAAATCCCATTGATTTAGGAATTGATATCGTTATCCATTCAGCCACCAAATATTTAGGAGGTCATAGTGATATTTTAGCTGGGGCTGTGGCAGCTTCCCAGGAACATATTGATACCATTTGGCATGTTGGTAAAAATTTAGGAGGTAGTTTGAGTGATTTTATGGTTTGGATGCTTGAAAGAAGTATGAAAACCTTAGCCTTGCGCGTCAAGGCTCAAAGTAGAAATGCTAAAAAACTAGCCAAGTTTCTGGATAAACATCCAGACGTGACTAGGGTATATTATCCAGGTTTAACATCTCATTCAGAATATGAATTGGCCAAATCGCAAATGAAACGATTTGGAGCGATGATGTCTTTTGAATTGGATGAACGACTAAACGCTTCAAAATTTTTAAAAGCCTTAACATTGATTAAACCTTCCATGAGTTTGGCAGGTGTGGAAAGCACCATGTTGTTGCCGGCATTAACATCCCATTCTTTATTGTCCAAAGTAGAAAGGGAAACTTTGGGTATTGGTGATGGGTTGATCCGGTTTTCGGTAGGAATTGAGTCTCATAAAGATTTGATACAAGACATAGAACAGGCCATTGCTTTGGCAAAATAAATTGAAGTATTATATTGAAATTGAATATTAATATTAAAACTAAAATAAAGATTTAATGAAGTTAGACATATTGGCATTTGGTGCCCATCCTGACGATGTGGAATTGGGTTGTGGCGCAACTTTGGCCAAAGAAATAGCTGCCGGAAAAAAAGTAGGTATTATTGATTTGACCCGAGGGGAATTGGGAACTCGTGGCACTGCAGAAACCAGGGATGAAGAATCGGAAGCAGCTTCCCGGATTTTAGGAGCCAGTATCAGGCTTAATATGGAATTTGCTGATGGGTTTTTTATAAATGATAGACACCACCAGTTAGAAATTATCAAGATTATTAGAACATATCAACCTGAAATCGTTCTGTGCAATGCCATAAAAGATAGACATATAGACCATGGAAAAGGCAGCCAGTTGGTAAGTGATGCTTGTTTTTTAAGTGGATTATTGAAAATAGACACGAAGTTTGATGAAGACGATGATACTTGGCAAGACCCATGGAGGCCCAAGCAGGTCTATCATTATATTCAATGGCAACCTATAGAACCAGATTTTGTAGTGGATGTTTCAGAATTTATGGATAAAAAACTGGATGCCGTTATGGCTTACAAGACACAGTTTTATGATCCTAAAAGTAAGGCTCCAGAAACACCTATTTCCAGTAAAAATTTTACCGAAAGCATCACTTATAGGGCAAAGGATTTGGGTAGGCTAGTAGGTGTGGCCTATGGTGAAGGGTTTACTGTAGAACGTTATCCTGTGGTTAACAGCCTTTTTGACATTAAATAATTATTTTTAAAATAATATTGCAAAAACGCTTTGTAAAAAAAAGGAAATAATATACATTTGCAGACCATAAATAAATGGTGGTTGTAGCTCAGTTGGTTAGAGCGCCTGATTGTGGTTCAGGAGGTCGTCGGTTCGAGACCGATCTTCCACCCAAAATAAAAGCTTCACAGATATGTGAAGCTTTTTTTGTTTTATAAATTGATTTAAAAAATCTGTTGTAGGTTGAACTATGTGTCTTTTAATCCAACAAACCTGATGGTATGAGCCATTCCATTGTGATATTCCCCTTCTTGCAACATCACTTCCTGTTCTTGCAACAAAAGGGTTTTAAACCCTTTAAAATCTGATAGGATCATTTCTTTTGAAAAAAGCATGTCTGGATTTTTTGGACCACCAACTGCCGGATTCTTTTTACTGTATTCCAGATGTTTTTTACTAAAACCTTCTAAAATGATTTTACCGTTAGGCTTTAAATAATCGCAGAGTTGTTGGTGGTATTCCATTCTGTTTTCAGGATCAAAATGGGCAAATATGAGTACTATCACATCAAATTGCTCTTTTTTATAGGGTAAGTGTCCAAAGGTTCCAATAGTGTAGTTTAAAGAGGCCTGATACTCTTTAGCCAATTGTGTAGCCTTTGTTTTTCCAGCATCACTAATATCAAACGCGTCCACTTGCCATCCCTTAGTGGCTGCATAGACAGCGTTTCTACCTTCTCCTTCAGCAGGAAAGAGTATGGATCCAGGAACCAATAAGTCTAATTGTGATTTGTAAAAGGTGTTAGGTTGCTTTCCGTACACATACGTTGATTGGTTGTAACGCTCGTTCCAAAATTCTTTCATTTTTTTGTTTATCTATTTGTTAATAGTTCTTCAATAGCATAATACAATCTGTTTTGGGCATTTTCCTGAGAGCCAAAGACCGACCGATATACTTCTGCATTTTGGTTTAACAAAATCCAATGAGGCGTCCCTTCACAATTAAAAAAATCGAACCATTTATGGTGTTGGTCCAAATAAATGGGAAATGGCGCTTCTTTAGAGGTAAATATATCCAGTATGTCTTGTTTGGTTATGGTGTGGTTGCCAAAGGTGCTGTGGATGGCCACTACTGAAAGTTTAGGATAAGATTTTGAAAGTTGGTATGCCAATGGAATGGCACGTCCTGTGCAACCTAAGCATTGGTTGTTGTAAAAAAGGATGAGCAAGGGTTTGTTTTTATAAACTTGAAAAAGATCCAGAGCTTCATCATTTAAAGATTTCAAGTTCATATTTTCAATATGTTTCATCAAAACTTCTCTAATTTAAAACTCTATGAAACGCTTCAATAGCTTCCTGTCTGCCACTTACATAAAGTTTATCGTTGTAATACAATTTCTCATTTGGGTCTATGTGGTCTATTACGTCCTCTTTGCGTTCTATGGCCAAGATATTGATGCCATATTCTTTTCTAATGTTCAACTCTTTAAGTGTTTTGCCAATAATTCTGCCACTATCAATGTTTACGCGTAAACAGGTAATGTTTACATTAGGGATTTTTGTGGATTTAAAGGTTTTAGGCAGTTTCTTTTTGGAGTTGAAAATTTCGTAATTGTCTGCTCGAATCCTATCAATAAATTCGGTGATATCGTTTTCGGGAATCAAAAAGTCGTGCAAGACACGCGAAAATATTTCAACCGAGGTTTCAAATTCTTCTGGGATCACATCGTCTGCACCAAGAGCTATCAGTTCTGGAATTTCTTTTACATACCTGGTCCTTACCACCAGATAAACCGATTGACTGATATTACGAATGTTGCTGATAATAGTTCTTGTGGCTTCAGGATTGGAAATGGCCACCACAACAGATCTGGCTTTCGATAAATTAACGGTTTCCAACATGTGTGGTTGTGTGGCATCTCCAAACAAAATTGGTGTTCCTTTTGCTTTTTCACGTTTGACAGTTTCGGCATTTAGTTCGATAACTATGTAGGGAATGTTACTAAATTGCGATGCTTTTGCCAGATTGGACCCATTGATACCATATCCTATAATCACTAAATGATTGCTTAAATCCATTTCTATTTGTTCGTTTAAGGCTTCTGGACTCTCTTTGGAATTTGAAGCCAAAGCCTTAGCTATTTTGGTATTTAGAAAACGTTCGGAAATATTTTCGGAAAAAATAATGATAAAAGGTGTCAATAACATGGAAACTATGGACACAGCCAAGAAGTACTGGTTGGTTTCCACAGACAATAAATTGTATTGAATCCCAACTTTTGAAAGGATAAACGCAAATTCACCCACTTGGAATAAGGACAAACCCGTAATTAAAACCGTTCTGGAAGGATAATTCAACACAGCTACTGCCAATCCTGCAATGATGGATTTTACGATCAAGACAGTCAAGACCAATAAAAGAATTACACCAATGTGATTGAAGAAGAAGTTTAAATTAAGCAACATACCCACCGAAATAAAGAAGAAACTGATAAATAGCTCCCTAAAAGGCAGAATGATGCTGGTTGCCTGATGGCTATATTCGGATTCCGAGATAATCAATCCAGCCATGAACGCTCCCAAAGCCAGTGACAAACCAGCTTCGGATGTTAAGAAGGCCACAGCAAAACAAATGGTAATGGTAGTCAATAAAAACAGTTCTTTATTATTGGTTTTTGCTATGGCATACATAAGTTTAGGTACTACATATCTTGCACTTAAAATAGTAATTACAATCACTACCACAGATTTTAATAAAAGCAATAAAATACTGGATGTTACATTGGTGCTTTCTCCAGCAATGATAGGTGTAAAGAGCATCATAGGAACCACGATAATATCTTGAAAAATCAATATGGCCAAAGCGTTTTTTCCATGAGGTGTGGACATTTCATTTCTGTCCTGGAACACTTTTAAAACAATGGCAGTACTTGATAAAGAGAACAAGAAACCTACAAATACAGCTTCGTTCCAACTATTTCCTAACAAATAATAACAGCTTCCTGCCACCAAAACCGTTAAACCAACCTGTATGGCACCTCCAATAAAAACCGTTTTTTTTATGGAAGCCAGTTTCTTTATGGACAGTTCCATTCCAATAACAAAGAGTAGGAGGATGACGCCAATTTCTGAAATAACCTCTACCTCTTCAACAGCTTTTACCAAACTTAACCCATAAGGCCCAATAATAACACCAGTAATTAAAAAGCCCAATATGGAAGGCAGTTTGGCGCGTTGCAATAAAAAAACTATAATGACTGAAAAGCCTAGTAAAATAAGTATGTCTTCTAATAATGGTAAGTGCATTTTTGAGTTTTTAAACTTTTTTTAAGATATAAAATACTTGAGAATTTACAAGGTTGTAAAGATATTTAAATGGTGAATATTCTTTTCTTACAATTTTCAGGTTAAGCTCACCAAAAAGCTTCTCCAGGTGTTTGTGGTTAAAGCCTATATGTGTGTAAATATATCCTTCTTGCTGTCTTTCTATTTTAATTCCGAAAAGAGATTTGACAATGTTTTTTAAGGAAGCTTCTTCTTTATTTTGTCCAATAAGAAACCTGACTGTATTTTTTAACAAAGAAGGCAAGCCGGTTTCCAAAGGGACAGAAATAACAATTCTGCCCTTAACAGTCACTCTGTCTGCTAATTCCTTAAGACGTTCAATTTGGTTTTTTTCAGAGAAGTGTTCCAAAACCTCCAAACAGGTCACCACATCAAAATTGTTTGTTGGCAATTCCTGAAGTTTGTCTGTTATGAAAATGTTGTTTAGGTTATTTTTTTTGATGGTGTCTTGCAATTCCTGAAACATAAAATCCAAGGGATCGTAACCATAAAGCTTGGCTTCTGCATTTTTTTCATGCAAACATTGCAGCAGGTAGCCATCTCCAGTTCCAAAATCCAATAAGGTTTCCTTGGGTTTTAAGTCAATTAAATCCATAGCAATATCAAACCGTTTTTGATGTGAAAACTTTTTTAAGGACGATTTGTTGTTCCTTGTGATATCTGCGTAGGACATGGTTAATTTTTAAGTGTAAACTTAAGTAAAATAAAAAAAGCTTCCCTATTTAGGAAAGCTTTTTTAACGAAAATATAAGTATGTTAATCTGTAGCTTTATCCACTACAATTCTATTTTCCCTGTTGGCCAACTCCCAAGCAGTGTAAAATATCAAGCGAGTTCGGTTTTCCAACAAATCGTATCTAATTTTATCTGGCGTATCCGTAGGCTTATGGTAATCGGCATGTGTTCCGTTAAAGTAAAAAATGACAGGAATGTTGTTTTTGGCAAAATTGTAATGATCACTTCTATAGTAAAAACGATTTGGGTCGTTATCGTCGTTATAGGTGTAATCAAATTCAATGTTTGTATATTTATTGTTCATTTCTTCCGAAATGTTGTGCAGTTCAGTACTTAGTTTGTCACTACCAATCAAGTATAGGTAATTGCCATCACCAGCTTCGTGTTTTGGATCCACACGACCAATCATGTCTATGTTTAAATTGGCTACTGTATTAGCAAGAGGAAAAATAGGATCCATATCTGTATAATAACGAGAGCCTAAAAGCCCTTTTTCCTCAGCAGTTACGTGTAGCAATAAGATAGAGCGTTTTGGTCCATGTCCATCTTTTACGGCAGCTTTAAAAGCCTCGGCAATTTCCAACAACGCTACAGATCCAGAGCCATCATCGTCTGCACCATTATAGATTTCCCCATTTTTAATACCTTCATGATCCAAGTGTGCCGAAATCACTATAATCTCGTCTGGTTTTTCAGATCCTTTAATCCAGGCTGCAACGTTTTCGGAAATGATGTCTGTGGACACATTTTTGTAGTTCATTTCCATGGACACTTCAATTGTTTGATGGCTTAGGTTGGTTTCAATATCAGGCAAGAAGGTTTTGGCCAAGTCTGAATTGATTAAAAAATAATACATGTTTTCTTTGTTTTCCCTCAAGGAAATAGAGCCATTAGAGCCACCAAAACGAGCAGCAGCCATGTTGTATATTTCTGGGTAATAAAAGAATACTGCAGCAGCACCTTTTTCTTTGGCAGCATCACGTTTTGCAGCATAGGCTTGTCTAAAATTGGACCATTTGGAAGCTTCGGTAGATCCTGAAATTACATAGTTTCCATTGGCATCTTTTGGTTCGCCAGATTTAATTAAAACTACTTTTCCTTTAACGTCCAGATCTTTGTAACTTGAAAAAGCATCGTCATCAATTCCATATCCAGCGTATATAATTTCTGAGGTCTTTAGGGAACCATCTTCTACAGATGAAACCGATACAAAATCGTCCACAATTTTAAAATCTTTGTTGTTTACGGTCAAAGACACTTCTGGAACGCCCAATTTTTCTAAAGGGACATTTTGAAAATAATTGTTATTGGGAAGGGCAGCGGGCACACCCATTGCCATATATTGCTCTTTTAAAAAGTTTACAGCTTTTTTTTGTCCAGGATCTCCAGTGCCTCTACCTTCAAACTCATCTGAAGCATAAATATAAAGGTCTGTTTTCAATTCTTCGGCTGTAATGGTTTTACCATAGGTTGTTACATCTACTGGAGTTTGGGCAACCGTTGATGATTGGCTGGCTGTTGCTTCAGTTTTTTGAGACCCACAGGACAGTAAGATACCTGCACTGCAAATAAGGAATAGCAATTTTTTCATTTGTGTTGTTTTAAATTTGAATGAAACAAAAATAGCTAAACCTAATAGGTTGATTTGATGTTTTTAACAAATTTTAACATCAAGCAAGCTCCTATTACATGTTTTCGTTCAAAATAAGTCTGTTTTCCCTATTTGCCAGTTGCCAGGCTGTTGCAAAAATCAACTGGGTTCTTTTTTCCAAAAGCGGATAATTTATTTTATCTGGAGTATCGGTTGGTTGGTGGTAGTCTTCATGTTCGCCATTAAAATAAAAAATCACGGGAATGTTATGAAGCGCAAAATTGTAATGGTCGCTTCTGTAATAGTATCTATTTTTGTCGTCTTCATCATTAAACCTGTAGTCTATATCGAGATTAAAGAAGGTTTCGTTTACTTTTTCTGAAAGTAAATGCAGCTCCTTGCTCAATCTATCGGTACCAATTAAATAGAGATAGTTGCTATTGTTTTCATGTGGTGCATCCACACGTCCAATCATATCAATATTGAGGTTTGCGATTGTTTTGGATAGTTGAAAAATAGGGTTTTCGGTATAAAACCTAGAGCCTTGCAGCCCAATTTCCTCTGCAGTTAGGTGCAGGAACAGGATGGAGCGTTTTGGGCCAAAACCATCTTTGGCTGCCATTTTAAAGGCTTGTGCCATTTCCATTAAAGCTACGGTTCCGGAGCCATCATCGTCTGCTCCATAATAAATCTGGTCATCTTCAATGCCCAAGTGGTCGTAATGGGCCGAAATCACCAAGACTTCTTCTGGTTTTTCAATGCCCTCAATATAGGCAACCACATTTTCGGTAGCTTTTATGTCATCTGGAAAATACGATTTTGGGATGGATTGAAAATATACCGAATCGTTAATAGGAGATGAAATGTTTTGCGATACGTAATAGGTTTTTAAAAAGTTCGCTGCTTTTTTCTGGCCTTCTTCTCCAGTGCCTCTGCCTTCAAATTCTTTGCTGGCATAGGTGTAGAGTAGGTTTTTAAGTTCGGTGGAAGTTATGGTGTTTGCATAAGATCTAATGGTAGTAGTATCGCTTATTTTGATATTATCTTTTAAGTTTTGGATTTTTGTGCTGTATTTTTCTGTAGCACAAGAGCCTACCAATGACAAAATGGATGCAATTAAAAATACCTTCATAAATTAATAGCTTAAATATGAACCAAATAAACTAAAAAAAAATGATATTGAAAAGGGTTGTAATTTTTTTCAATTTTAGTTGTTAATATGGTGTTGGAGCCAATAAAAAAAACCTGTAAAGAAGGCCTTGATTCCTAACAGGTTTTTTTAGGTCATTAAATTTAAGATAGGTTATTCCAAATCCAAGTCTTCCAAATCCAAATCCTCAAGTTCCTCTATGGCCTCTTCTTCAGATTGTTGTTCCCTTACCTGTAATTCTTCGGTGTTTCCAACTTCAACCGTTTGGAATATCGATTTATAGATGGAAATTGAAAGTGCTATAATGGTCAATAAAAAAACCAACTGAACTGTTTTTACGGACTGACTGTTTTTATTGGATATGTAAAAAGCCATCAAACCAAACAATAAAGCGGCAATTGCAGGAAAATATGCCAAGTTGGATAGCGGTAGAACAGCTAAAACAAGGGCTAAAACAGAGGCTATGATACCTAAGATAATAAATAATTTTCTCATGATTTTAATTTTTTAATCCGGTTGCCGATTTAATTTTTAACTCCCCATTTCCAACGGCTACTTTAAATTTAGCGAAAACAGGGATTTTGTTTTCATCGGCAGTGAGCCAAAGCAAATTGTCGTTTGTTCCTTTTAAAACATTGCTGTTTTTAATGGAAATAGCTAATTTATAACATGTTTTGCTACCAATGTTTGTGTTAATGGTTTCTTTGCCTAAATACGATATGACAATTTCTGTAGGTTTGTTATCGAACAAGACAGTGAGCGACATGTTTTTGCCAGGTGCATAGGAACTTAGGTTTAGGGTTCTTAAATAATATATGGTGGAAACAATATCTTTAGTACTGCTGGATATGTTCAAGGTTTTATTTTGATCGTAAGTGCCACCACCTTTCTTTTTCTTTCTTATTAAGCTCTCCACGGTTCCTTTGGAGTGGCTGTATTTATATTGTACAAATTTGGTATAACCGCCTTCATATATATCCCTTTTGTATAAATAAGGTTTTACGGAAGTGGGACTGACATAACTTTCATAAAGATCCCTGATTTTAAAGAAACTATCCCATTTACTGTATGTGGTTGCTGTACACTTTAGTCTTAAAAGGGTGGCTTTGGAGGTTTTAACTTCACTGGTTTCCATGTTTACTTGTGCCAATTCGGTTAACACGCCAGACATGTTGTAAGAAGCTGTAAAGGATAATTTTTCACCCGCTTTAAAAGCAGAGTTTTGAGAAAAAGCCCATGAGGGAAGCATAAGGCTTAGAATAAAAACGTATTTAAGCATATTATTTAGTTAGGTTTTAATTATAACGAAGGTAATAACATTTATTGTGCCGAAGATATGAAGTGCCAAAAAAAATATTAAATCACATCGTCTGTTTAGGTTTCATTACGCTTAAAAAATAGATTTGCAATTTAAAAATTACCGATCCTATATAATATAGTACTAAAAGTTGTCCAACTGTAAAAATGGAATGCAGGCTATGTAACCACATAATTTACTGAATGTTATAATGATGCAGGCTTTGCTTTTTTTTGGGAAAAAATATAAATACAATAAATAATCGACAAAACGCTTGTTTTTTTCGTTTAATTGCATAAATTTGTCTTATTGAATCCCAAAATCTCAAATATGAAATCTAAAATTACTTTATTTTGTCTCACATTCTTTTTAATGGTAGGTATTGGTACAGCTCAAAATAAAGATGCTCCAAAAAGTATCATAAGTCAAGACGTATCCATTTCAAAATACCATGACAGAAAAGAACTGGAGCAAATGCAAAAAGGCGCTTTGTTAGGATTGTACAATGAGCGTATTGAAATAATCATTAAAATACTTCCGTATATTGCATTCGCTACAAAACCAGGAGTAACCATGTCTACATTTGGTATTCCAGATACCAAGGATAACCGAAACGCTTTAGATACACAAATTGAAGCGACTACCAATTATTTTCAAAGCACTATGGATTTTCAAAATAAAATTTTACCCTATTCCGATAGGGCCAATTTAATTGCAGCCATCCTGTTTTATGAAGAGACCCTAAAAGCCCTACATATATATAGTGAAAACAATAGGTTTTAAAGAGTGAATGTTCTTTAATGACTGCCTGTTATTTTTTTCATGCTATTTCATAATTCTTGGAGTTTATGAAATAGCATGATTTTTTTTGCTTCTTTTTTAAGTACGAAACCCCTTAATCCATATTTTTTTGTGATGTCATACATGATATTTTCTTGTTTTTAAGCTGTTTATTCGATTTTTAGACCCAAAAGTTACCAAAAGCAAGATATTTCTTGTAAGAAAAAACAACAAAAACAAATTAATTTGTGTATTTCGTCGTTATTATTTGTATTTAGTGGAATTAATTTATATGTTTGGGTTATAATAAAAAGAATTTCTATGATTAATAATTAACTATTGTAACTATGAAAAATCTGCCCCAACTCTTAAGTATTTTTCTATTAGTGTTTTGCAATGTATATCCTCAACAAGAGAAGGGTATTATAGGCACTAATAATTGGTTGAATTCCTGGACCGAATTTAAACCAGACCAGATAGAATATGGTGAAGCTACCGAAATTTTAACTGGAAACATTTCTACAGACACCAAATTGGTTAAGAAAAACACCTATCTGTTGCTAGGAAATGTTTTTGTGACCAATAATGCCACACTTACTATAGAACCAGGAACAGTAATTATTGGAGACTTTAAAACCAATGGGTCTTTAATAATCACAAAAGGTGCGAAAATTATAGCCGATGGCTTGGTAACCGATCCCATAGTGTTTACTTCAAACCGAAGTGTTAAAAAAGCAGGGGATTGGGGAGGCATCATTATTCTTGGTGATGCTCCAATCAATAAATTTGGAAATGGTTCTTCCGTAAATCATAATTTTAAAGCTGCTTCATACGAAAACATCAGTTATGGTGGCGATAATATTGAAAGCAATTCCGGTATTTTAAGATATGTAAGAATAGAGTATGCTGGAAAAAAATTAAAAGGAGGTGATAACTTTAACGCATTGTTGTTGGCTGGAGTTGGAAGCCAGACAATATTAGAGAACATCATGGTAAGTTTTTCGGCAGGAAATTCCTTTGATGTTTTTGGAGGACAGGTGAACCTTAGTAAAGCTGTTTCCTATAAATCGAACAGAATAGATTACAACTTCAATTACGGCGCACAATGCAACTTATACAATTCCCTGGCGGTTAGGTCGTCTTACATATCCAGTCCAGAAGGTTCTAGGACATTGCATGTGGCTTCTTACAACAACGATAAAGAAGAAATAGACTTTACCAAAAAGCAAACCTTGGTCATGGCTACCAACTTGACATTAATCAATGCCAGCGATAATTTACAGTCCGAAATAAAATTAGGATTGGTTCGTGAAGCCATTTATGTGGCTGAATACGCTTCGCTTGACATGAGTAAAAGTGTGATTTCCGGGTTTAACCCAGCTGTTTTGTTAGATAGAAAGATTAAGATAAACAACGAAAACCTGGAACGGATAAAATTCACGGAAATGTATTTCAATAATTGTAATGGAAACATCTTCACGGAATACAATGATAATAATGAAGATTTGGAAAGCTGGTATGGAAACAGTAGCTTTTTTAATGTGTATTCCAAAGGATTGGATTCTGAAACATTCATTGATTTGCAAGATGCCAAAAGGCCGGATTTTAGACTTCGCATCAATAAAATTGTAGCCTCAAGCCTAGATTAAGCCATAACTTTTAAAAATTTCAAAGAATCAAAACGCTATGGGCTGTTCTGTAAGGTACTATCTCATAGCTTCTTTTTAATTAATCCAAAAAAAATACGGAACCCTCAATTTTTTAAATCATGATGTTTATAAATAAAAACACATGTTGTACTGATGACCAATAAGCAAGGCGTATGAATAAAACTACTTTTGTTAAAAAACTTTTTTTTGTACTGTGTTTTTTTGTTCTTATTCTAAATCAGAACCTAAAAGCTCAAATAGTTATTGGTGCGCCAAATATTGGTTTCAGTCAGGCTTGTGCAAATGCGAGTTTTAATTCTTACAATGTCACTTTTGTATTCTCACCAGAAGCAGGATTAAGTCCAACCAATCAATTCCATATAGAATTATCTGATGCCGACGGAAGTTTTGCCAACCCAACGGTTGTTTATACATCCAGTCCAGGAGCAGTTACAACTTCGCCAGCCACTTTAAATTTTGTCTTGCCAACAGACACAGCAGGGGAATCCTACAGATTGAGAATAAAAAGTACAGCTCCAGCAGCTACCAGTTCCGGTTCTCCAAGTTTTGCAGCTTATTATAAAATACAAGACAGCCCTTTTACCATAAATAATTTAATTTCCACAGCAAGCTACTGTGCTGGAGGTAGTTATTTGTTAACAATAGACAATCCTGGTACAGGCATGAACGATTCGCCATTGAATTATCCATCATTGACCTTTAATTGGTATAGGGAAACAGGGCCAACAACCTCTGTTTTTGTGGCCGAAGGAGAAAGTCTATCCGTAAGTACACCAGGAACTTATTTTGTGGAAACCAATTATGGGACCTGTACTTCAGATTCTTTTTCCAATAGGGTTACAGTTACAGAATCTACTTCAGGTACTACTTCAGCCATTGTATCAAGTTTGGGAAATCCATTCTGTCCAAGTGGTGGTCCAACCACTTTAACTACTACAGCAGGTAACAGTTACCAGTGGTTTTTGAATGGCGAAGCTATTAATGGAGCTACCAATCAAAGTTTGGATACCGTTTTATCTGGAACCTATACTGTAAGTATCGATTTGGGAAGCTGTAATACCACTGCCAGTATTGATTTGGTGAGTCAAGGTTTTGAGAGCAGTATCAATGTGGAAGAGATAAATACCATGGAACCTGGAGAGACACTTTATGTAGAAGTTACAACCACAGCAATAAACCCAGAGTTTCAATGGTATTTTAACAATGTACTTATTCCTGGCGCGATTGATAATACCTATGATGCGACTGAATATGGCACATATAAAGTAGTTATCAGTCAAACCACAGGTTGTTTGGTTTCCTACGACATTTTATTTGAAATCGAAGAACCAGTGGACCCTTTTCCAAGTGTGGCAGATATTCCAAATGTTATTAGTCCGAATGGTGATGGTATAAACGATACATGGATTATACCTAATATCTATGTAAGTGGAACCAATACCGAAGTGCTTATTATGGATGCTTACGGAAAAACAGTTTTAAATACCACCAATTATTTGAATAATTGGCCCGAAAACGAAATTCAGTTCAGTAGTGTGAACCCTGTTTTTTATTACGTGATTACCACTACAGACAATAAAACAAAAAAAGGTTCAATAACCATTATAAAATAACATGAAAGCCTATCTACTGATAATAGCTATATTCTTGTGTTCAACACAATTTTCCTTTTCACAGGAAGATGGGGTTGTGTCTTTG
This sequence comes from Xanthomarina gelatinilytica, assembly GCF_000348685.1. Taxonomy (GTDB): domain Bacteria; phylum Bacteroidota; class Bacteroidia; order Flavobacteriales; family Flavobacteriaceae; genus Xanthomarina; species Xanthomarina gelatinilytica. The sequence goes on from NZ_ANLA01000033.1 coordinate 16,219, forward strand.
GCTATTCCAGTAAGAAGCTCTTTAAAATTCAACAGATATTTAACCCAGCCTACCTTTAGTTTTGTAAGAGAGCAAAACACATATATAAACATTACCAATAAACGGGAGTGGGTTCAGTTTGAAAATGCACCCCAAACCTATCTTATAAATTATACAGGCAGGTATAGTGAGAACATAGGAGTAGGAATTGGTTTGTTTCAGCAAAACTATGGTGTATTGACCACTTTTGGTGGCATCTTGAATTTTGCTTATAACGCCAGGTTGCAAGCAGATAGTAATCTAACCTTTGGTTTAAACTTAGGATTTTACAAAAGCAATATCAACGAAGGGAACGTTGTGATCAACCAAGCAGATCCTTCCTTGGATAACATTCCCAAAAATATGGTGCTTAGTGTTAGTCCAGGAATCAATTACGGATTGGTGTTTTTTGATTTTGGACTATCTGTCAATAATTTGGTACAATACAATATCAAAACTTCCGAATTAATTAAAGAAGACCCACAACAAAGCATCCAAGCTCATGTTATGTATACAGGATACATGTACAGTCGTGGATTTTTTGATGAGAGTAAATTTTCTGCATTGCTTAGATCGGAGTTTAAAAAAGACCAAACCATTTTTTCTGGAATTGCCATGCTTACGGTACCAAAAGGTATTTGGGCACAAGTGGGTTATAATACCGTTTATGGATTTACTGGAGGTGTGGGACTTAATGTTACCAAACAAATATCCGTTGAATACAATTATGAAAAAGCCATGGGAGATTTAGCGACCTTTGGTTCGTCTCACGAATTTACCTTGGCTTATAAGTTCCAAACCAGAAATAGGTACCATTACAGTGGCGATGATAGGGAAGAGGCACTACTTATAAAAGATCAAAAACGTAAACCGGCCGTTTCAAACAAACCGGTATTATCTTCGGAAGAAAGAGCTCAATTAGCCGAACAAAAAGCAATGGAGAGAGCAGCAGCTCAAGAAGAAGCCAGACTGGCAGCAGAGGCAAGAGCTTTAGAAAGAGCAGAGGCAAAAGAACGCGCCAGGTTGGAAGGTGAAGCAAAAGCACAGGCCCTTGCCGAAGCTCAGGCAGCAGCTCAGGCAACAAATACTGACGCAACACAGGCTCAAGCTGAAAAAGAAGCCGAAGAACAGGCTAGATTGGCAGCCGAACGTGCAGCGCAACTGGAAGCCGAAGAACAGGCTAGATTGGCAGCCGAACAGGCAGCACAACAGAAAGCTGAAGAACAGGCTAGATTGGCAGCCGAACAGGCAGCACAATTGGAAGCTGAAGAACAGGCTAGATTGGCAGCCGAACGTGCAGCACAATTGGAAGCCGAAGAACAGGCTAGATTGGCAGCCGAACGTGCAGCACAATTGGAAGCCGAAGAACAGGCTAGATTGGCAGCCGAACGTGCAGCGCAACTGGAAGCAGAAGAACAAGCTAGATTGGCAGCCGAACAGGCAGCGCAATTGGAAGCCGAAGAACAGGCTAGATTGGCAGCCGAACGTGCAGCACAACTGGAAGCAGAAGAACAGGCTAGATTGGCGGCCGAACAGGCAGCACAACTGGAAGCCGAAGAACAGGCTAGGTTGGCAGCCGAACAGGCAGCACAATTGGAAGCAGAAGAACAGGCTAGGTTGGC
>NZ_ANLA01000034.1 GCF_000348685.1 Xanthomarina gelatinilytica
GATACCTTCCCGATTGGGACAACTACCGTAACCTATACCATTACCGATGCTGCTGGTTTAACAGCTTCATGTTCTTTCAATGTAACGGTTAACGATACTGAAAACCCAACCATTGCCTGTCCTGCCGATATTACGGTAAGCAACGATGCTGGGCAATGTGATGCGGTCGTGACCTGGACGGCACCTACGGGTGCTGACAACTGTGCTGGTGCTGTGGTAACGAGTTCGCACAATCCTGGCGATACCTTCCCGATTGGGACAACTACCGTAACCTATACCATTACCGATGCTGCTGGTTTAACAGCTTCATGTTCTTTCAATGTAACGGTTAACGATACTGAAAACCCAACCATTGCCTGTCCTGCTGATATTACGGTAAGTAACGATGCTGGGCAATGTGATGCGGTTGTGACCTGGACGGCGCCTACGGGTGCTGACAACTGTGCTGGTGCTGTGGTAACGAGTTCGCACAATCCTGGGGATACCTTCCCGATTGGGACAACTACCGTAACCTATACCATTACCGATGCTGCTGGATTAACAAACTCTTGTTCCTTTGACGTGACCGTAAACGATGTTATTGCTCCAACTGCTAATTGTCAAAATTATTTAGTAACATTAGACGCCTCTGGTAACGCAACTATCACAACAGCTGATATTGATAATGGCTCTACCGATAATTGTGGCATCCAATCCATGTCTTTAGATAATACAGCTTTTGATTGTAACGATTTAGGGGTCAATACAGTAACTTTAACTGTAAGGGATTTTGCCAATAATATTTCAACTTGTACAGCTACAGTAACTGTCTTAGACCCTGCAGCGAGTGCAAGTGTAAGCATCGTTTCAGATGATGCCAATAATGAGATTTGTGCTGGCGAAAACTTAACTTTTAATGTCGATACAATTGTTGACGGCGGATCCACACCTATTTATGAGTGGTTTATTGATGGCATTTCCCAAGGAACCAATAGTCCTACGTTTACTCCTATAACACCTTTAACTGTTGGAACACATGATATTTATGTAGAGATTCAATCTAGCTTATCTGCATGTGTATTACCTAAGCAAAGTAATACCATAACAGTAACAGTACACCCAGCTCCAACAGTGACAGCTCCTGTGCAAATTTGTATGGGAGACACAGGCAACTTAACACCAAACTCAGGAGGTACTTGGGTAAGCAACAATCCTGGTGTTGCAACTATAAACAATGCAGGAGTGATAACTCCAGTATCACCAGGCAATGTGACTTTTACCTTTACAAGTGCATCAACTTCATGTCCTAGTACAACAAATAACGTGGTGATTAATGCATTACCTAACATTACCAATTTACCAAGCAACAATGATATTTGTGTAAACGAAAGCCATACGTTATCTCCTACAACAGGTGGTACTTGGGCAAGTAGCAACAATGCTATTGCAACTATTACCAATGGAGGTGTCATTACTGGTGTTGCACCAGGAAATGTAACCTTTACGTTTACAAATACAGCAACAGGTTGCTCCAATACATCTGCTTCTATAGAAGTATTGGATATTCCTGTAATCACTTCTGTAACGGTCTCTGACGATCCTGTTTGTGCTGGAGACCCTAGTATATTAATAGCTAATGTACAAGGAGCTGGAGGGAATAATGAAACTATTGTAAACTATAATTTTAATTCTGGAACTGATTATGGCAATTTAAATGGGCAAAATGCAACAGGCATTAACTCTACAGTTACAGGAAGCATCAATTACGATAGACCAACAAACCAAGGTACAACAACAACTCCAGGTGCTTTCACTCAAAACAACGTTGCAGGTGGAGCACTAAGACAAATTGATGATTGGGAGGATGGTGGAAGATGGGGAGGATCATCAGATAATGGTAACTGGAGGTTTGCTGTAAACGGACCAAATTTACCAAATTATCAAGATTTTAGAGTTTATTTTCAAGCTAGAAGAGTTACTGGATTAGGAAACAATAAACGTATTAGAGTTGATTATAGAGTTAATGGAGGTACATGGCAAAACAACCATGCAATATTACAGTTGCCAGCTGGAAATAATAATTGGATACCACTTAGTTTTCTCTTACCACCATCTGCCAATAATCCAAACGATTTAGAATTTAGGTTAAGAGTTAATGATGGTTCTACATTTAATTATTGGTGCAGTTGGTTTGGATGCATAATATGGGCTGAAAGAGAACCACATGTATTGATTGATAATTTCCAAGTACAAGCAACTACTTCAGGTAGTAGTTTTGATTATTCTTGGACAGCTAATCCTCCAGGACCAACAGCAGGTTTACCTGCTGGAGCTGGAATTTCTGGTCCTAATAACGATCAAATAACGGTTAACCCACTTGTTACTACAGACTATACTGTAACAGTAATAAACCCTACAGATGGCTGTCCTGCAACAGAAACGATAACTGTAAACGTTTATCCTGTATCTAATCTAACCATTGCTGCTGATTACTGTCCTGCTCCACCAAATGAAAATACGGTTCAACTAGTTGCTACAGGATCAGGTTTTGTAGGTTATGAGTGGAACACAGGAGAAACTACTCAATCTATTTATGTAGACACTGCTGGTACATATCAGGTCATTGGGACTACTGCTGATGGTTGTACAATAAGCACAAGTATTAATGTTGCACAAGAATTAGTTACTAATGGTGATTTTGAAGCAGGAAATGTAGGTTTCAATAGTAATTATGCATATCATGTTGATGTTCCAGGACTAGTACCTGCTGGACAAGGAGAGTTATATGACGATTCAGGCAATAATGGTTATTCCATAACTAACAACGGTCAAAATGTACATATAAATTTTTGGGGGAATGACCATACCACTGGAAATGGGAATTTTATGGCTGTTAATGGACATGGTAATACCTTGATTGTTTGGCAACAAACGGTTAATGTAGAACCAAATACAGAATATTATTTCTCTGCTTGGGGAATGAGCTTAAATAACAGTAGCCAAACTGCTCAACTAACCTTTAACGTTAATGGAACAAATGTTGGAACTGCTCCAAGTTTACCTACCCACCCAAATAACAATAATCCTGGATCAGATAATTGGACACGCTTTTACGGGACTTGGAACTCAGGAACCAACACAACAGCAGTAATAGAAATAAGAAACTTAAATGCATCACTTGGAGGTAATGATTTTGGAATTGATGATATCTCCTTTGCAACACTATCAACCTTTATAAGATTAACTTCCCCTGTAGGAACGGATAATCAAACAGTATGTCAAGACACTGCCATCACAGATATTACTTATGATATTGGTGGCGGATTAACCCCTCCTAACATTACTGGGTTGCCTGCTGGGTTAACAACAACTTTTGATGGATTGGAATTTGTGATTTCAGGTACACCTACTGAGTTTGGAGTTTTTAATTACACAATTACTACAACCTCTAGTTGCGATATAAAATCTGCAAATGGCACAATAACAGTTAATGAAGCTCCAATAGTAACCATCAATACAGTACCTCAAACAGTCTGTTATTCAGATGGTACAATTACACTTGATGCCAGTCTAACTGGTGGTGCCACTGTTGGAACACCTGGTTCTGGTTGGACAAGTTCTGGCTCAGGGACTTTTGATAATATATATAGCTTAAACCCAATTTATACTTTCGATACTAATGAAACAGGAACCATAACCTTCACCTTTACCTCTGATGATCCTGCTGGTCCTTGTGATGCTGCTGTAGAAACTGTAGATATAGACATTACACCATATATTGTTGCCTATGCTGGAACAGTAACTCCAAGTGCAAGTTGTGCAAATACAACGGTAACTTTAGCTGCAAACAATGTATCTGGACAATGGACAGTAACATCCGGACAAGCTGCTAGTAGTTATTATTTTTCTAATGATACAGCTTACAATTCAGATTTCACAGGTGAAAGTGGTGAAACATATACCCTACAATGGGAAGCAACCAATGCATCCCCTTGTAATAATACAATAGATACTGTAACATTTACTTTTGCCAATTGTGGTACTAATTTAGTATTTGATGGTGTGGACGATAATATCAGTTTTGCAGATACAGATTATAACTTAAGCTCTGGTGCGTTTAGTATAGAAGCCTGGATAAAACCAAATACAGTTTCTGGTACACAAACCATCATATCCAAACGTAATAGCTCAAGCCTAACCTCTGGTTACGATTTAAGCTTAATTGGAAATCGTTTGTATTTCCGTTACAATGCCAGTGAGATGTTTTCTACTCAAACTATGAATAATACCAAATGGTATCATGTAGCAGTAACATTTAATGGTGTCAACCAGTACCACATGTATATTGATGGCTTCTTAATCCAATCTCAAACAGGTCCAAATCCAGCAAACAATTCCAATATAGCCTTAATTGGTGCAATGGATACAACAAACAATGCTCCTATTAACTTCTTTGGTGGTGGTATTGATGAAGTTCGTATTTGGAATACGCCATTATCTCAAACGCAAATTAGAGAGATGATGAATCAAGAAATTGAAGACAATGGCACGAATGTTAGAGGTGTTGTGGTTCCTCTTGATATTGCTGGTCTGCAATGGAATAACTTAACGGGCTATTATCAAATGAATGCAGGACCTCAAACCCTTGTTAATAATGGATACATAAGCGATATTGCAACAGTATCTCCAATACCTGGAAAACTGAATAAAATGACAGCTGTGCAACCAGAAACGGCTCCTATACCTTACATTTCTAATGGAAATGGCGCTTGGAATACACAGACAACTTGGCTAAATGGAACGGTTCAACAAATTCCTAACTCTACAGCTAACAGCATTAATGGACAAGCTCAAACATGGAACATTGTCAGAATACAACATAATATCAATTCTGGCAACAGAGCCACAACCCTATTGGGCTTATTGGTTGATAACAACAGATATACTATTGATAACAACCAACTATTACGTGTGAATGGTTATTTAAGAATAGATGGTGTTTTAGACCTAGAAGGCGAATCGCAACTCATGCAAAATAATTCAGCTGTTATAGATTATACAAACAGCACAGGTTATATGGAGCGTGACCAACAAGGAACGGCCAATACATTCAATTACAATTATTGGGGAAGTCCAGTGAGTTCAACTGGTGTTGCTTCTAATAGAGCATTTAGATTAGATGATATTCTTTATAACGGAAATACCAAAGTTCAATGGACAACCGGAAACAATGGAAGCACCACTCCTTTAACCATAAGTAGCCGTTGGATTTACACCTTTTCAGAAGGTTTAGAGGCAGATTATTCTGAATGGGCTCATGAAGGTAACCTTGGTACAATAAATGCTGGATTAGGATATACCATGAAAGGGCCTGGTCCTGGTGCTGCTACTGGCACACAAAATTATACCTTTAGAGGGATGCCTAACAATGGAACCATTTCGGCAAGTGTTACAGCTCAGCCAACTTTTAATAACCAAACTTTAGTTGGTAACCCATACCCTTCGGCCATTAACGCTCTAGAGTTTATTAGGGACAATATTCCTGGTGGAAATTCTGGAACCACTGCTAGCATAGATGGCTCACTTTATTTCTGGAAACAAGCTTCTACCAATGCGTCTCACCTTACAGCTGAATATCAAGGTGGCTATGCAACTTATAATTTATCAGGTGGACTTGCTGCTGTCTCTCCTCCTGGAATTAATGGTACTGGAGATGCCACTTTGGCGATCCCTAGACAATTTATACCTGTGGGACAAGGTTTCTTTGTAACTTCAGCCAATCATACCAATCAAGTTTCAAACACAGTAAGTTTTAGAAATAGCCAACGTGCTTTTGTGAAGGAAGCCTCCGGTAATTCCATCTTTTTAAGAACAGATGACGCCCCAGAAACAGTCGACCTAATCAAACGCATCCGATTGAACTTCACCTCTCCTGAGGGTGCCATCAGGCCCTTGTTATTGGCTTTTACACCTAATAATGAAGCAACAAATGGATTTGACTATGGCTACGATGCCAAAAACTCCGATGTCTTCCCAAGCGATATGTCTTTTGTAATTGACAATGAGAACTATGTCATTCAAGGCGTTGGCGAGTTTAATGTGGATAATATGTATCCTGTTAACATCAGCTTAGGAACATCCGGAACCATTGAAATTGAATTGACAGACCTTGAAAATTTTGATGAAGACATTGATGTGTATGTGTATGATGCGCTTTTAGGTAATTATTCCAGAATCAATACGGTTAATTATCAAATAGCCTTGGATGCAGGCAATCATGCCAACAGATATTTTATTGCCTTTAAAGAAGATGCCACTCTCAACACACCAATTGAAGAGTTTTCCAATGTGGTGGTGAATTATCTAAATGCCACAAATGAGGTTTACATCAATGTGCCTACTTCTGTAGATATTAAACAAGTATATTTAGTAAATATGCTTGGACAAACCGTAAAGTCCTGGAATGCAACCAATGCGCCTTTAGCTCACGAATGCAGATTACCAGTTAAAAATGTTTCTGAAGGAAACTACATTATAAAAGTAAGAACAGCAGATAACAAGCTGATAAACAAAAAAGTCATTATCATGCAAAACTAAATGACTTGATGAATCAAACAAATCCCCATAGACTATGTCATGGGGATTTTTTTATGTCTATTTATAAAACAGCAACTGCATAGCTTAAGTATGGCTCAAGTTTAGATAGTGCATGAGAGTGACTAGTCCTAAAAAAACCATACAGATTAATAAATAAATCCTTATATAATTATACAACCCTATTTCTTAATCCTAAAATGACTATACAGTTATTTTAAAATTTGCCACTTTATAATATGGACTATGTTAAAGCTCCCCTCTTCAGATGAAGAGGGGTGGACAGACAAAGTCTGGACGGGGAGTTTGATTTTATCATTTAAAAACCAGTAAAAAAAAACGAATTAAAAAGAAGAGACGCTATATACTAAAATCTAAATAAATAGAAGTGACCCATCCTAAAATAGTTATACAGGTTAATAAATAAATCCTGAAATAATTATACAACGCTTTTTCTTAATCCTAAAATGACTATACAGTTATTTTAAAATTTGCCCCTTTATAATATGGACTGTGTTAAAGCACCCCTCTTCAGATGAAGAGGGGTGGACAGACAAAGTCTGGACGGGGAGTTTGATTTTATCATTTAAAAACCAATAAAAAAACGAATTAAAAAGAAGAGACGCTATATACTAAAATCTAAATAAATAGAAGTGACCCATCCTAAAATAGTTATACAGGTTAATAAAATCCTGATATAATTATACAACGCTTTTTCTTAATCCTAAAATGACTATACAGTTATTTTAAAATTTGCCACTTTATAATATGGACTATGTTAAAGCTTTTAAAAATTTTGAAGCGTTTAGTCGTTCATCCAACTCAAAAGACATCATCGCTCCAAATCGTTTCATTTGCGATTTTGCCAAGGCATGTTCAGGATGAGATTTTAAACCTGGATAATATACCCTAGTCACGTCTGGATGTTTATCCAGAAACTTGGCTAGTTTTTTAGCATTTCTACATTGAGCCTTGACGCGCAAGGCCAAGGTTTTCATACTTCTTTCAAGCATCCAAACCATGAAATCGCTTAAATTACCTCCAAGGTTTTTACCTACATGCCAAATGGTATCAATATGTTCCTGGGAAGCTGCCACAGCTCCAGCTAAAATATCACTATGACCTCCTAAATATTTGGTGGCAGAATGGATAACGATATCAATTCCTAAATCAATGGGGTTTTGAATGATGGGACTGGCAAAAGTATTGTCTATACTGGTTATAATCTGTTTCGATTGGGCCAATTTGGCAATGGCTCGAATATCGGTAATGGTCAATAACGGATTGGAAGGTGTTTCTAAATGAATTAGCTTGGTATTTTCTTGGATGGCATTTTCAAAATCCGAAACCTGATACCCTTCCGTAAAGGTATATGAAATCCCATACTTTGACAGTTCTTCCCTTACAAAATTACTGGTACCACCATAAAGCGGGTTTTGAACCACCAAATGATCTCCTGCTTTCAAAAATGCCAGAAACGTAGTGCTTACGGCTGCCATTCCAGAACCAAAAATCAGGGCTGCCTCTGCATGTTCCAAAGCAGCAATTTTTTTTGAAAGATGCTCTTGGTTTGGGGTATTGAAATATCTTGGATAACGTTTAACAGCAACATCTTCAAATTGATAAGACGTGGACATATAAATAGGCGATACAGCGCCTTTAAATTGCTCATCTTTAATGTCCCCTGTATGGACGCAGATTGTTTTGATCCCTAATTCTTCTTTAACCATCTATCTATTTATTTAAAGTATCTAAAATTAGGGAAATTCATGTCATAAATAAAATTTTTAGGAGATATCATTTCATAAAATTACTGTAAAATCAATTTTATAACTATTTAATCTTGATCCCAATTTTTTATTGATTACCTCATAAAACATGGCATTGTTTAAAAATAATTTACAAAAACAATAAAATAAATATCATTTTCTAAAAACAACAAAATATAACAAACCCAAATACACCACGTATCTGCCTTGATATAAGAAACTTAAATGTTTTCAAAGAGTAATTAAGTAGTTTAACGATTATATTCTTGAGAATAAGCAACTTGGTATAAATTTGTTTCATCCCTCCATAATTAATAGCAAAATATTTTATGTATCAAGTTCTGCCCTGGAAATCTATGGTATGCTTTGTCTTACTAAAAAATAAACCGTTATGATTAAAAAATCTACTTTTTATGCACTTGTAATAA
>NZ_ANLA01000035.1 GCF_000348685.1 Xanthomarina gelatinilytica
AAAAATTAAGGCAGGGTTATTAGACAGACTGCCGTTACCTGCAATTGCGGAACTCACTCAAATCTAAATTAAATGAAAATAAAAAAAAGAACATTTGACTTAATTTTTATTATAGTTTCAACTGCAATATTGATAGCATTATCAGAATATGGACTTTTAGAAAAGTATATGGCTTTTGCATTAATTCCAATTTTAATTGCATATCAATTAGGACAATATTCTGAAAGAAAATTTAAGAACGAATAGCTGAATTCTGAATGAAATTCACGTCGGACTTTTTAGCACGTTTACGGAATCGAAATCTGAATTGAAAATCAAAACCGAACTGTCGTGCAATTTAGCAAGTTGCGGAATTGAAAAATTGAAAGGAAAAAATAAGCGGAATTCTTCGCTGGTTTAGCTTTTGCATTTTTTTGAGTTTTAAGAAAGTAAAAACAAAAAACAACAGCAGGTAACACCGTGTAAAAAACATTGCTTATTTTAGTTAAACCGTTTGGGCGTTACTTGTTTGCTAACTCTGATTTTCCTGCGGAAAATCCTCGCACGTAAACCCGCAACGTTCCTTACACAAATACGTTCTACGCAATTTGACTGAACAATTAACTGAAAAACAATAACTAAACAAATTTTATGAAAAAAAACATTTTCCCAATTCTTGCAATTGGACTTATGACCTACAGTTGTAATGCACAACAAAAAACATCTGAATTCAAAACCGAAACAGAAAAATGGAAAAAAGAACTTCTGGCAAGTGGAGAAGTTGGAAATCCTTGTAGAGAAGATAATGATTGGCAGAAATGGCAAGAAGAAAACCCAAAAGCGTATTTTGGATTACAAGAAATTCAGTCAAGTGAATCGGATTTTAATTCTGACGGAATTAGAGATGGACTTTTTTACTTTCCTGCCGAAAATTGCGTTGGCGGAAACGGAACTGGTTCAGATTTTGGAATGTTAGTTTATTCAAACGATGGTCAATTCCTTACGAATAAAAACATCACTCAAACAATCGAAAACGGAATAAAAACTGAATTGGCAAAAATTGATATTAATGATGTTTATAAAATATACATTCATTATAAAGGTCTTGGAAAAACAATTATTGGAGAATATTTTGCTTGGTCAGAAGATGATGCGAATTGCTGTCCAAGTGGAACAGGAACATTTGAATATAGTCCGACTGAATTAACAACTGAAATAAAAAATAAAGCGGAATAAAAAACTGCGTAGAACAAAGTACTGTGGTAAAAAACAAGTAAAAACCCATTAACTTT
>NZ_ANLA01000036.1 GCF_000348685.1 Xanthomarina gelatinilytica
AGTTAAGTGCTAAAACACGCAACTACTCATAGCCGAAACCGTTGGCAACAATTTGGAAATGATTCGTATTTGATGTATATTTACACCAAATAATTAAATTATGTCAAGACAAAGTATATCATTTACAGAACCTAACGACGAATGGCTGAAAGCCCAAATCGATGGAAAAGAATATTCAAGTAAAAGCGAATTAGTAAACGATTTAATTAGACAAGCTAGAAAACAACAAGTCGAAATTGATTGGGTTCGAACTAAATTGGAAAAAGCTGAAAATAGCGGATTTACAAGCAAATCGAAAAATGAAATTTTAGCTCAATCAAAAACTTTACTGAATGGCTAAATATCGATTAAGTAACGAAGCTAAAAATGACTTAATCCGAATCCATCACTATGGAGTTAAAAAATTTGGAATGACTCAAGCGGATAAATATTTTGAATCATTCTTTGAATATTTTGAAATTATTTCCCAAAGGCCTTTTTCATTCGAGTCGGTTGATTATATAAAAAAAGACTACAGAAGATGTGTTTGCGGAATAGATAGTATTTACTATAAGATAAATAATGACGTTGTTGAAATAATGGCAATTGTCGGAAGACAAGATTTAAACGACATACTGTAATCTGAATAATAAAAACTGTTGCCAACAACGGTAACCGTTGCACAACCCCATGATTTTATAAAAACATGACAC
>NZ_ANLA01000037.1 GCF_000348685.1 Xanthomarina gelatinilytica
AGTTGTGGTTAATGTAAAAAACCGAGAAACTAAATGAATAAAACAATATTTGAGATTACTAAAATGGACTGTCCTTCAGAGGAAAATCTAATCCGAATGAAATTGGACGGAATTTCAAGTATTGCGAATTTGGACTTTGACATTCCGAACCGAAAACTGACCGTTTTTCACAGCGGAGAAACTGACCAAATTGAAAAGTCAGTTATCGAACTGAATTTAGGCGGAAAGAAAATCTCGACTGTACAAACTGACCAAACGGAATTTAATGAAAATGCAAATCAAAAAAAATTACTTTGGACTGTCCTCGGAATAAATTTCGCATTTTTCCTAATCGAAATGACAACAGGAATAATCTCAAAGTCAATGGGTTTGGTCGCAGACAGTTTAGATATGCTTGCAGATAGTTTTGTTTATGGAATTAGTTTGTTTGCGGTTGGCGGAACAGTAATAAAGAAAAAACGGATTGCCAAACTTGCTGGATATTTTCAAATAACACTTGCAATTATTGGATTTGTAGAAGTTTTAAGGAGATTTTTCGGAGACGAGAAACTACCCAACTTTTCGACAATGATTATTGTTTCGATTTTTGCACTTATTGCAAACGGAATTTGCCTTTACATTTTACAAAAGTCAAAAAGTAAGGAAGATGCTCATATGAAAGCAAGTATGATTTTCACTTCAAACGATGTGATTATCAATTTAGGAGTAATTACAGCAGGACTTTTGGTAAATTGGTTGAGTTCAAGCAAACCTGATTTGATTATCGGAACAATCGTTTTTGTTTTGGTAATTCAAGGAGCTTTTAGAATTTTAAAATTAAGTAAATAAATAAAAAACACTAACCACAACAATGGCTATAAGTAATTGCTTGGTCTCGCCTACTTCTGAAAATCCTCGCGGATTTTCAGTTTGGTGTGTACTTGCAAAGTTAAGTGCTAAAACACGCAACTACTCATAGCCGAAACCGTTGTACATAATGCTGAAAAACACCATTTTTATATCGATATTTCTAACTTCAATTTTGGGTTATTCTCAAAACATTAAGTCAATAACCGAGTTTAAAAAAGTTGGAGATAGTTTGACCAAAAACAGACTGACAGAATTTGACAAATCTGGAAACCTAATCCGAGAAGTGAAATATGGTAGATATGATTCGAGATTAAAAACGTTCAGAAACAAAATAAGAACTTTTGAATACGAAAATGGACAACGGATTTCCGAATATTTTTGTGAAGATTTTGTTGCCAAAGACACTTGTGTGCTTCGTTCGTTCTCAACATTTGAATTTGACAAAAACAGCGGGATTGAAAAACAGACCAAATATGAGTCTGACTCGTTAATCCGCTTTATAAAACAAACCAAAAAGCAAAAAAGAGTAAAAACATCCAAAACTCACTCTTGGGAATTTATGCCTGTCGAAAAACCGAATTATGAAAAGGCTTTGGTATTAACAGATACAATTTTCTATGACAAAAAGAATCGGAAAATAAAGCGTGTGAGTTACAACAATCGTGAGAAAAAACCAGTAATTGAACTTTATGATTACTCAAAAAAAACATATACATATCAAACGAAAGGAACTTATCGAGATACAATACTGACTTTTGACTACAGTAAATTGCAAAAGTTAGCTGACAAAAAATCATTGGAATACATTTTCCAAAATGAGAAACAGTTTGAATACGAAATTGTATATTATTAAAAAGCACTATGTACAACAACGGCTATAGTTCATTGCTTCTGACTTTCCTTTCGGAAAGTCCTCGCAAATTTGCTATCTTCGGTTTACGGCGGAAAATCCTCGCGGATTTTCACGCAACGAAACCATAGCCGAGACCGTTACCTATAATTCGCAAAAAAATACACGTTGCGTATATCGCTCCGGTTGAATTCCCTCCTATTCTATCTTTTTAATAAGCCGAACAATTCGAGCTTCTTTGAAACTACTCGGAATTTTTAATTGGTCAAATCCTGCCCAAGCCGAACGGCTAAAGTTCAATTGCTTTTGCTTTCCCGTGTTTTGCGCTTGCAAACAATAGGTAACAATGGCTATAATTCAACGTTGCTTTTTTGGTAAGTAAAAAATTCCTACATTTATGAAGGCTGATTTCTTAGCGGAAAATCCTAAGCGGATTTTCCACGTCGAAATCATAGCCGAGACCGTTGGCAAACATTTTGAAAACCAGATATTAATGAAAATAATAACTATAATTGGACTTTTAGTTTCTTTAAATGTCTTTTCCCAAGAGATGAAAATTTCGGACTTGGAAAATTTAAAACAAAATTTAACCGCTGAAATAAATAAACTAAACGACTCTTTAAAAAAAGTTGACATTCAAATAGCATTCTTGAAATCTAGCGAAATTAAAAAAATGGTTTCAGACTCTTCTTTAACTTCTTACGCAAGAGAAAAAGCATATATAAAAAAATCACCCAATGTAATGGGAGAAATAATCACCAAATTAACAGAAAAAAAACAAGTAGTATTACTGGACTATTATGATGGATATTTTGGTATTTGTACGGATTCAATTTGTGGATACATGAGCGAAATGTGGATTGAAAAAAACAAAAAAATCTATGAATTCATAAAAGTTAAAAAGGAAGAACAAAAAGAATTAAAAAGGCTTGAATACGAGAATAAACTTAAATTAAAACAAGCAGAATATGCCAAATTAGAAAAAGAATACATCAAAAAATACGGACAAAAAACGTATGACAAACTAATGCAAGGATATTACTGGATTGGAATGAATAGAGAAATGGCTACCATCTCTTTAGGCAGACCAAAAGATATAAATAGGACTGTTGGTTCATGGGGTGTTCATGAACAATGGGTTTACGATGGGATTTACTTATATTTTGAAAACGGAAAACTGACATCATACCAAAATTAAAAAACGATTTGCCAACACCGGCTATAGTTCATTGCTTCTGACTTTCCTCTCGGAAAGTCCTCGCAAATTTGCTATCTTCGGTTTACGGCGGAAAATCCTCGCGGATTTTCACGCAACGAAACCATAGCCAAACACGTTGGGCAACATTTGAAAACAACCATTTTGAATATGAAAAATGAATTTACAATGACAAAAACATTTCTTGGATTACTATTCTTTATATTCTTTTTTATTGGTTGTAATAACGAGGTAAAAACAAATGTTCCAAACGACAAGGGAGATTTCAACGGACTTTACACTGTTGAATATGAAGATTATGATATGCAATACGTATGGATTTTCACAGAAGACACACGTTATATATTATATCCAGGAACAAATTCGGAGTATCTGAACCCAAATAAACAGATTAATTACGAAACACCTACTCATTACTATGTTGAGGGCAACAAATTTTACTCTTGCGGAATAGAAACAAGCATGAAAGCAACACCTTTAGATAAATGTAAAAAAGAAGGTTATGACCCAAGATTTAATATTATTAGCATAGATACAGTAATTGAGTTTTCGAATTATAAGTATCAAAAAATTGTTTTGGAATATTATAATTCAAAATCACATGAGAAAATAATATTAAAAAAGAGTTTATGACAAATGAGCAAAAAGTAAGTATAGAGCAAGAGTTAACCAATCTTTTAAAAAGCAAACACTCTGACATAAAATCGCATGTTGACGAGTTTGACAAAAAAGGAACTATAATTATTTCTTTCTTTTGGGATAGAATTAGTAAAGAAAATTGGAATAATGCTAAAAAATTTAAGTGCCATATCAATGACTATCCTAAAATTTTAGAAACTGAAATCTTGCCTTATTTTAAATAAAAACGTTGCCCAACAAAGTACTGTGGTAAAAAACAAGTAAAAACCCATTAACTT
>NZ_ANLA01000038.1 GCF_000348685.1 Xanthomarina gelatinilytica
GGAGCCACAGTGTCTACAATAGTAAAGGTAGCGGAAGTAGAACTTTCATTTCCACAGCCATCCGTAGCAGTAAAAGTTACAGTGGCAGAACCTGTTTCCCCACACTCGTCAGAAAGAGCAGTAAAGTCGTTTGACCAAGTGATAGCAGAACAGTCATCTGTTGCAGTTGCCCCACCATTATTAGCCAACCAAGCATTAAGGGCATCGATGTTTCCGTTACCATCACATTCTACAGTTTCAGGACTGGCTTGAGTGATTTCAGGTGCAAGGGTATCAACAATAGCATATGTTGCGGTAGTTGAGACAGCGTTCCCACATGCGTCAGTAGCAGTAAAGATAACCTCAATAGGTGCAGCACAATCAGAAGTCGCACCACCATAGTTATTTGTCCAGGTAATTGTAGAACAATTATCAGCAGCGATGGCACCACCATT
>NZ_ANLA01000039.1 GCF_000348685.1 Xanthomarina gelatinilytica
AACAAAGTACTGTGGTAAAAAACAAGTAAAAACCCATTAACTTTTCACTAAAGTACTTCTATAAGTTTCATCATATATCAATCCTGATTTTGCTATTGCAAAAGCCTGTTTTAGCAGCTTATTACATACGGCAATCAATGCCAGTTTTTTACTCTTCCCCTTGGCAACTATACGCTCATAAATATCACGGCAAGCTTTGTTGTATTTGCAAGCATTAAAACTGCACATGAACAATAAATTCCGAAGCTTTTGATTTCCTATTTTACTAATTCTCGGCCGACCATTTACACTGCTCCCACTTTGTCTGGTCACTGGTGTCAAACCTGCATAACTACACAACTCACTTCCGCTATTAAAACGCTCAAAACCGTCTGTTAAAACAACCAACATTAATGCGGTTTTGTTTCCAATGCCTGGAATACTCTTTAATCGTGTTAACACATCTTGATGTACCTCTTTAACTAGTATCATTAGTTTATCTTCAAGCATTTTCATTTCTTTTTGAACCTGTTTCAAGCTACGCTTTAAAGAACCAACAACCGTTTTACTGGGATTGCCTAAAACAGCTTCACCATGCAGTTTGTTTTTCAACATAGTGCTCTGCTTTGTATATACAGCAAGGAGTCTTATCATCTGCAAGCACTCTGTTTGATGTTTGGAGTTACCTTTCCATAGTTTTAATTCAACCTGTTTGGCGTACTCACATATAAGTTTTGAATCACTCTTATCCGTCTTGATCTTGGAGAGTTTCATTTGTATAAAGCGCTTTATCGCCAATGGGTTTTCTACGGATACCTTTATACCCGATTCCAGCAAATGATACGCTAATTGATAATGATAATAACCTGTTGCCTCCATAACACAATGGCTGTTATCGTTTAAAAGTTTTGTAAACTTCTTAAAGCCAGAAGGATTGTTCTTAAACTGATGATAGTTGCCATCAGAATCTGTCACATCAAACACCAAATGGCTGATGTCAATTCCAAAATATTTAATACCTTTATTCATAAGAAAATGTTTTTTGAAAGGACAGGCTACTCGAGTTTCAACGACTTAAAATCGAGGTCTTAATGCCTCATAATACTGTACGAAATCTGTGTAGAAAAGAGAGGGGATTTTCAATGTTGACGAGATCAAAGTCTCTACGTGTATAATAACCTTAATCCTCTCTTTTGTTCTTTCTGATTATATAATAAATTTAGTGAATTGTAAACTTAAGACGT
>NZ_ANLA01000040.1 GCF_000348685.1 Xanthomarina gelatinilytica
TCGAAGATTCACGAATTCAATATAAGATAATAAGAATTTATGAGTAAAGCAGGAATCCAATTAAAATTTAAAAGCATTCAAATTTATATAAACTCCCTAATCAATCAAATAAACCCAATCCTTTGATAAATCGTTCCAACAAGGATTTTCTTCTTCAATTAAATCTATTTTCCATTGGCGTTTCCATTTCTTCATATTCTTTTCTCTTTTTATGGCATCATTAACATATTGATACGTTTCAAAATATATAAGTTTATTTAACCCGTATTTTTTAGTAAAACCTGCAACTAATTTGTTTTTGTGTTCGAACATTCTTCGTTCAAGATCGTTAGTGACACCAATGTATAAAGTGCCGTTGGTTTTATTGGTTAAAACATATAGATAATATTGATGTATGGTTTTGTACATGAAGATGTAAATCGTTAAATTAAAAGACCATTTACTTAGGCTGTTGTTTACTTTTTTCACTTAAAAAAAATAAATAAAAAAATCTTCCTCTTTATACATAAATGGCGTTTTATTATTGACCTTACTACCCCTTGCTTTTAAAAACAACTTTAAAAGCCTTTACCACAAAAACCGCTACAAACCCAACAACTAAACCAACCACAAAATCCCTAAGCATACCAGGCCAAGATTCCAAAACATGATGTAAAAACTCCAAATTGTGGACAAAAATACCTCCGGAGACAAGCAACAAAGCAAGTGTTCCTATAACAGAAAGCGATTTAATCACCTTAGGCAAGGCTTGCACCAAAAAATTCCCAAGGGCTTTTAATATCCCTTTGCCATTTCCCAACTGTATCAAACGCAACCCAAAATCGTCCATACGTACAATCAAGGCCACGATTCCATACACTCCTATGGTTGCAATAACCGCCACTACCGAAACCACCAAGACCTGAAATAAAATGCTTTGGCCTACAACGGTTCCCAAGGCAATGATTACGATTTCCACAGAAAGGATAAAATCGGTTAGGATGGCCGATTTAATTTTCTTCTTTTCCATCTCCAAAACCTCCGATTTTGAAGGGGTTTCCATGGTCACAACAGATGGGCTCTTTTTGTGAGGCACAAAAAACCCATAAACCTTTTCGGCTCCTTCAAAAGCCAAATACACGCCTCCCAAAATTAAAATAAGGGTCACTGCCCAAGGTAAAAAAGCACTCAATAAAAAAGCCACTGGTAAAATAATGAGCTTGTTTAAAAAAGAGCCTTTGGTAATGGCCCAAAGTACGGGCAATTCCCTGGAAGAGACAAAACCAGATGCTTTTTCGGCATTCACGGCCAAATCATCGCCTAAAATCCCAGCGGTTTTTTTGGTCGTTATTTTACTCATGGCTGCCACATCGTCCATAAGGGCACCTATATCATCCAACAATGCAAAAAATCCTGAAGCCATATGTTATAATCTATATTCAAAGTTCAAAAATCAAAGTTCCATTAATCCGTATTGAGCACTGCAACCGTCATTGAACACTAAGTCCTTAAAACGCACACCTTCAAAACCTTGAGACCTTTACAACAATACGAGAAAAACAAACTCAAAGCAAAAAATTGAAAACTGCAACCCCAACCACACAACACTCACCATACTACAAAAACGTTTTGGACCTCAATGTCTTTCTGTGATCTTAGCTTATGAAATCCCTTTTTGCCCCAACAACGACAAAATAATATACATGATAATAATCACAGGAATGGCAGCAAACTGAAGAACGACCAACAAGACCACACACAAAATAATAAATAGATAACGTATGGCATTGGTTTTAAATCCCCAATCCTTAAATTTTAAAGCAAACAATTTAATGGGAGAAATCAACAGGTAAGAACTGATAACAGTAAAAAGCACTAAAAACCATGGGGTTAAAATTATTTGATTGATGGCATCATTATCCTGGAATTCCATTATCAAGGGTAAAGACAACACCAACAAAGCGTTGGCAGGGGTTGGCAGACCTTTAAAATAAGCTTGCTGGTCTTCGTCTATATTGAATTTGGCCAAACGGTAAGCCGAAGCCATGGTAATAAGAAACCCTATCAGTGCCAAAGGTGCAAATTGAAATTCCTGCCAATGCATGGCACTGTTCCAATCGTTTGAAAATGAAATCAAATCCTTGGTATCGCTTGCCATAACCAGCAACTTAAACATAATGATTCCGGGAACCAAACCACTGGTAACCATATCTGCCAAGGAGTCCAATTGGATTCCAAGGGCACTTTGCACTTGCAGCTTTCTGGCCAATAGGCCATCAAAAAAGTCAAAGAAAATCCCCAGAGCCACAAAACAGGAAGCAGCAACAAACTGGTTGTTGACAGCAAACAGTACGGCCAAACAGCCAGAGAATAAATTCAATAAGGTTACAAAATTAGGTATCTGTTGTTTCATTAAAAAAGGAGTTACTGGTTGTAAAAATAACAAACTATTTTTGTCTATTACCAAATGAATAATAAAATAATGGATAATCCATTTGAATTATATGTTCTTCAATTGAAATAAGAAATATAAGTTTAGCCTTAGTTATGGATATATTTTATGTTGAAATATAAAGGAAATAGAAACGAATTTAATCGATTATTTTAACGTTTATTTGGTGTACCAACAACAATTACACAATAAGTACCCCATTTTCAAGTTTAATATGTTGAAAAAATATGGCATATTTGCAGAAATAAATTGGCTTTTGAAAACAAAACTAACAACACTACTTCTTTTCATTTCGGTAACGGTTTTTGGACAAGCCGTTAGAAAATACTCTAACGAGTTTATGAACATTGGTGTGGATGCAGCTGCTTTGGGTATGAGCAATGCCGTTACGGCCCACTCTGCCGATGTCAATTCCGGGTATTGGAATCCAGCAGGTTTGGTACATTTAGAAGACAAACAATTGGCCTTAATGCACTCCAGTTACTTTGAAAGCATAGCCAATTACGACTACATAGGCTTTGCCATGCCCATAGATGAAAAAAGTGCCATTGGCATCTCCTTGATACGTTTTGCTGTGGATGATATTTTAAACACCACCCAACTGATAGATGATGAAGGGAACATCAATTACGATAGGATCAGCCTGTTCTCCACAGCCGATTATGGAGTGACGTTTTCCTATGCCAGAAAACTCCCTTTGGATGGCTTAAATTATGGAATCAATGCCAAAGTCATCCGTCGTGTGATAGGCGATTTTGCTTCTTCCTGGGGTTTTGGCTTGGATGCTGCCATTCAATTTGAAACCAAAAACGAATGGAAGTTTGGTATCATGGCCAGGGATATCACGACCACCTATAATGCTTGGGCCATTGATGAGGAAGAATTTGCTACCATTCAAAATGCCGTGGAAGGTCAAAACCAAGAGCTTCCGGAAACTACCGAAATCACTATCCCTAAACTGCAATTTGGGGTCTCCAAAAAGTTTATTATCAGATACGATTATTCCCTATTGGCAGAAGTGGACCTAAACATTCGTTTTGAAGAAAACAACGACCTGATCTCTACCTCCTTTGCCAGTATCAATCCGGCCCTAGGCCTCCAATTTGGCTATATAGACATGATTTACTTACGTGCTGGGGTTGGTAACTTTCAAAATGAAACACAAATCCTGGATGGCGATCGGGTGAGCTTTCAACCAAGCATGGGCGTAGGCTTTAACTACAAAGGCATCCAGGTGGATTATGCCTTTACGGATATTGGCGATCAAAGTATTGCCCTATACTCCAATGTGTTCTCCCTGAAATTGGATTTCAGTATTTTTCGTTAAAGAGGTTTAAGGTTCAAGACTCTAGATTCAAGGTTCAAAGCTCTAGGCTCTATGCTCTATGCTTTATGCTTTATGCTCTAGGCTATAGGCTCTATGTTCTATGCTCTAGGCTCTATGTTCTATGTTCTTTGTTCTTTGCTCTATGTTCTATGTTCTATGCTCTATGTTCTATGCTCTATGTTCTATGCTCTATGCTCTATGCTCTATGCTCTAGGCTCTAAGCTCAATACTCAATACTCAATACTCAACACTCAACACAGAATACTAAGTACTTTTTACTATTTTTGAAACCTATAAACCCAACTTATGAAAGCCTATAATGGGCATTTGGCAGGGCAAAGCTTGATACCCACCGAAATAATTAAATAAGTGAACCATAGGTTCTTGATAAAATTTAAATAGATGATAAAAACATTCTTCATTGCTTGTATCTGTTTCCTGACATGCCTAACCAGCTTTTCACAAGTCCGATCTCTTTCCGATCAAGCTGAAATAAGCGTCCTTTCCATAGGTCCTGGAACCTCCCTAAACGATGCTTTTGGACATAGTGCCTTTAGGGTGAAAGACAAAGGCTTAGGGATAGATGACGTTTATAACTATGGGATTTACGATTTCAATACCCCAAATTTCTACCTGAAATTTGCTCAAGGAAAATTACATTATTTAATAGGAAGGAATGCTTACAGCGATTTTTACAATAGTTATGTCTATCAAAACAGAACCATTCAAGAGCAAGTCCTTAATCTAAGCCCAGCAGAAAAACAGGACATCTACGCCTATCTGGTCCATAACATGCAACCCGAAAACAGGGCCTATCTCTACGACTTTTTCTATGATAACTGTGCTACCAAGATCAAAGATGTACTGCTTGTGAATGTGGATGCCAAGGTTGATTTTAACCAACCCGAAGGATTCCAGCCCCAAAGTTTTAGAACCCTGATTCAAAACCAACTGGATGCCAATACCTGGGGCAGTGTGGGCATAGACCTGGCACTGGGCTCTGTAATTGATAGAAAAGCCACCCCCGAAGAACATATGTTTTTGCCCAAATACATCTACAGGTTCTTTGAGGTAGCCACCCTTGGCCCCAACCAACAACCCTTGGTAACGCAAGACCGTATGGTATTTGAAAAACGGGAAACAGAAACCTCCAATAACTTTCTGTTCAGTCCGTTTCTGGTCTTTAGTTTATTGGGTCTTCTTATTCTATGGATTACCTATACCGATTATAACAAACAACGCAGGACCAAAATCCTGGACCTGATTATCTTTTCCATCACAGGACTGCTAGGGGTCCTGATCCTTTTGCTTTGGTTTGCCACAGACCACGAAGCCACAGCCCAAAATTACAATCTGTTATGGGCCTTTGCCCTCAATCTTTTGGTGATTGGACAGGTTTTTAAACAAACTCCTAAAGCATGGTTTATTAAGTATATAAAGTTCTTGGTGATTATGCTGTGCCTTTTAAGCTTCCATTGGGTGGTTGGCATTCAAGTATTTGCTTTGGCACTACTACCTCTACTTCTTGCTTTAGGCATTAGATATGTGTTTTTGGTTTGGTATTATAGCGTGAAGCGTGAAGCGTGAGGCGTGAGGCGTGAGTTGTGAGGTGTGAGTTGTGAGTTGTGAGTTGTGAGTGAAATTCAAAAATTATAATTGATACTAAAAAGACTATTTTTTAAAAACCCTTAACCGACAACCGAGAACAGACAACCGAAAACCGAGAACAGCCAACCCCCTACTGTCCCCTATAAAACAACATGGTACTAAGGGTTTTCACAATCACATTGGCATCCAAAAAAAAACTTCGGTGTTTGATGTAATATAAATCGTATTGGAGTTTCAGCAAGCTATCTTCAACGGTAGAGCCATAACGTACCTTTACCTGTGCCCAACCGGTAAGTCCCGGCCTGATGATGTGCCTGGTTTCATAAAATGGGATGACCTGCGAGAGTTCCTTTACAAAATAAGGGCGTTCGGGTCTGGGGCCTATCAAGCTCATATCCCCCTTTAAGATGTTTAAAAACTGAGGGAATTCGTCCAATCTGGAACGTCTTAAAAACTTTCCGAATGGGGTCACACGTGCGTCGTTCTTCTCTGCCCACACAGCACCATGCTGTTCGGCATTTTTAATCATGGTGCGGAATTTAACGATGGAAAAAGGCTTGCCGTTTTTACCAACGCGTTCCTGAAAATAAAACAAAGGCCCCCGATTGGCAATCAGGTTCCCCAAAAATACAAAGGGCACTATCAGTAAGCCTATAAAGACCCCCAGTAAAGAGAAGAGCAAATCGAACAACCTATGGAAAAACAAATAGAGTTTGTTCTGATTGCTTCTACTAAAAGGGAAATATTTGTAAAAGTCCTTCCCTACAAACTGTACGGGAACCCGATAGGTCATGTCCTCAATCACCTGGGTGTATTCCTTTATGGGAAAGCCACGTTCCAAGAGCAATATCAAATCGTTGTATATATCGGTGGTTATGGTTTCGGCATTATAACTGGCAACCACAATTTCAGAAACCTGTTCCCTATCAATTATTTGATGGATTTCGGAACAGGCGTATTCAGGGATGCCTTTGTATTTCAAGCTGTCTTTATGGGATGCTTCGCAATTGATAAAACCCACAATTTTATAGTTGGGATCGGAGTGTTTAAAAGCATCCACAATGGTTTCTATGTTGGATGTCTCGCCTACAATCAATACTTTTTTATAAAATCTGGGAGAAATGATAAAACTGATGTATAGCAACCTCCAAAGGAATAGAGCAGTAATGATGGCCAAATAAAAATAGGCAATCTGCAATCTATTGGCAGGAAGAAAGGGGGTGAAAAAGGGGGTTAACAGATAAAAAAGCACCGTTACCGAAGCTGTTAGCACAATATTACTGAAGACCTTTTCCCGTTTACTGGCTTTTTGCAGGTCGTATATTTCAAACACGGTACCAAAAACGCTGATGTAAAGCAACAAAACCACCACCCAGGTCCAGTTTTCAGGGGTCGGCTTAAAATAATCGAAGGCAAACAAGGAACTTACCAGATATAACATACCTAGAATTGCCAACATATCGACCACCCTTAATAATATTTTACGCTCAGAAATATTAAAATGTATCCCTTGTTTAGGCATGTTTGCTGTTTGTGTGAGTAAAGATAACAAGTTAGACAAATTATACAAGTATTTTTGTTGTTGGTTGTATGTTCTCGGTTATCTGTTAATGGTTGACGGTTGTGAGTTGTCGGGTGTCGGTTGTCGGTTGTGGGTTTTACAAACCCTCCGTCTAGACTTCCTACCGTCAGTCTAGCCACGACTTGCGCCAGCTCGCTCCTGCGCTAATCCCGATAGCTATCGGGACCACAGGGCTATTTCTTAACGCTTGGCCGTAACTAAAGGGAGGAGCCCTGGTTTAGCTATTTTTTATTAAATGTTTTTAAATACCTTGATTTGGTTTGCTTTAAAAGTTTACTATAAAAGATACATAGTTAATATCCCATTCCAAATTCCAATAAACAATAACTACGTGGCTCCCCTCTTCAGTTGAAGAGGGGAATGAATTTACCGGAGAGAAACGTAGGTAAAGAAAGGGGAGTTTGCTTAAACTAAATATCTAATTTTAAATTACAAACCCTCCGTCTAGACTTCCTACCGTCAGTCTAGCCACGCCTTGCGCCAGCTCGCTCCTGCGCTAA
>NZ_ANLA01000041.1 GCF_000348685.1 Xanthomarina gelatinilytica
GTTTTTATTAAAAACTATGAGAAGTTATTAGACAGTCTGACGGTCTCGTATAACCGACAGTTACGGTTTAAAGTTAATTAATTTTCAGATTAAACACTGACGTTAGCAATTCCGAGTGGATTCGGACGTAGTCGAATCCGCCGTAATTGCGGTTATACATTGTTACCCACTGGCTTTTTTTCGTAATTTTTTCAATTCCGTCATTTTCAGCCACGGTCTTTTCTTGTGTGCCATTCTGTGACAATTAGGACATAGCATCGCAATATCCTCAATCTTCGTTTTATGTCCGGCTTTCATTTCGCTAACTGGAATTGTATGATGTGCCTCAATAAAATCTATTCCGATTTCTCCATATTCTTTCTCAAAGTCGAATTCACAAACTTGACAAAATAAACGACCATTTTCGTCCTTAAATTTCTGTTTGGCAAGTTGTACTACTTTTGAATTCCGTTCACGAAATTTATGTTTTCTTTCAGATATTTTCCCTTCGGGAAATTCTCCGTCTAATTCTGCATTAGATTTAAATTCCCTCGACAGATTAAATTTCCAATATTTTCTCTTTTTGTTATAAGGCTCAATTCCGAGATTTCGACAATATTTAAGAAATGCTTTTTCTAATTTTTCATTCGGTCCAAGTTTGTCGTCTAACACTCTTTGAATAACAACATTTGTATCTCGTCCATCTTTGTGTGAATTCAGATGTTGGTCTAAATTATTGTTTTTATAACCAACAAATCTGCTTGGTGCAAATCGTAATTCATTGTCAATTTCATATGCCACGTAGCAAGCTCCAGCACGAACAAGTCCGATAGTTGTGTCATTTTCAAAATCCGTTCCTTCAGTTAGATAAAACTCAACTGTTTCCAGGTTTTGTTCTAATTCTTCAATGTTATCTATGAGTTTCATTAGCTTGTGGGTAACGCATTTGTGTATGGCTCGTTGCGGGAAATCCGTGTGGATTTTCCGCCGTAAAACGAAGATAGCAAATTGCAATGAATTCCGATTAGGAATTCAGCCGCAATGAGCTATACACGTCTTAAGTTT
>NZ_ANLA01000042.1 GCF_000348685.1 Xanthomarina gelatinilytica
GATTATCCCTTCTAAAATTACTGATAGTGTTGTGGTCGGGAGTAAGTGACTCTAACAACCACATGACTTCAATATTTCTGCGACATTCTTTTTCAAGCACACGGGAAGAACGCACACGGTTTAAATAGCCATAGATGAATAGTTTTAATAGAACTGAAGGATGATAAGCTGGTGGGCCGTTTTCTGTATGGTCTTGGCGAAATCCAAGATCTGCTAAATCCAGCTGATTTACAAATTGGTCAATGGCTCTTACGCTGTTGTCCTGTTCTATAGAATCTTCCAAAGAAATAGGAAAGAGGCAAGTTTGTTTTCGGTCTTTTCCAGAGATATATTTCATACCATTAAGATACAAAAAACTAAAAAAATCACCTACTGGTTTTTATTAAAAACTATGAGAAGTTATTAGACAGTCTGACGG
>NZ_ANLA01000043.1 GCF_000348685.1 Xanthomarina gelatinilytica
GTTTTTATTAAAAACTATGAGAAGTTATTAGACAGTCTGACGGTTTTGTGTATGATTAGTGGCGTGTTTTAAGCTCGGAATTTAGCAAATAAAAACCGAATAGAAAATCCGCGAGGATTTTCGTAAGTAGGCGAGAACCAGCCATTAATTATACACGTTGTTGCCAGTAGTGCTTATGCTACTTTAAATTCCGATTCATTCATTTCCACACTAAATCTCACGTTTGCTTTTAAAGCTCGGAAAACTTTTAAAATCGTTTCGATAGTTACGTTTTTAGTGTTTCTTTCCAATTTCGAGATTTGCGATTTTTGAACTCCTATTAATTCTCCGAGTTGCTCTTGAGTCAAATTCCGTTCTTTTCGGACAGACTTTATCATATTTCCAAGCACTTCCATTCGCAAGTCAAATTCGTATTTGTCACGTTCTGGTGTTCCAATTTCTCCAATGTCCTTGTCCTTCATTTGGTCAAGTGTCATCATTTTCATTTTTTTATTTTTCGTTGCCATAATTTTAAGTTTATTCGTCAAAATATTCAGCTCTAATTTTCAATGCTTTCTCAATTTCTGATTTTGGAACTTTACTAACCTTTTTTACCATTCCGTGTGTCGATAGCACAAGCGTTTCGGTTTTATCTGTTTTGTCCCAAAAGGCAAAGAGTCTGTATTGAATTCCTTGATAAAGTGTTCTAAATTCCCAAATGTCGTCTGTCAGTTTTTTAAACAGTTTTGGGTCATTTTCGAGTTTTGCTTTATCCAAATTGTAATAGATTTTCTTTTTTGCTTTAGCGTCCAATTTGGACATAAAGTCAATAGCTTGCTCAAGAAAAACTACCTCAAATTTTGGTTTCATTCAGTTTATTTGTCGTTTTACTTTAGCAAAGATAACAAAAAAGTTGAATTATATGGAAACTTTTGATGATTTAGTTCGCATTACTGGCAACGGTTAGTATATGAAAAGTAGGCGGTTAAGAAGCACGGAACTTTCGATTATGCACAAATATTGATACGAGCCAAACTCCTCGAATTCAGCACTAAATCCCCTATTTTTTATATACAATGTTACCTGCTGGCTTTTTTATTTCAGTTCCTATTTTGTTCATTATTTCGTTCCAATGTTCTTTCATTTCTGCTCTCTGTTCAGCATTCAATAATTTCTCGTGGTGAATTGCAACTGTTGTCTTTTCTTGATTTCCAATTACTCTAATTTGAATTGTTGACATATTTTCCCAATTTTTCGGTTTCCAATTCAGTCGAATATGGGAATTTGCTTTAAAAACACGAACCAGTCCTGTTATGCCATTTTCAGTTTCGTATTCTTTTTTAATTTCAAGTTCATTTTTCAAATTGCCTAACCAAATTTTTAGTCCATTTTCGGAAAATAAAAAGTCCCAAACCTTCTCAGTCGAAACAGAAAAGGTTTTCCTAATTCCAAATTGAAATCCTACATCTTTGGTTTTTCCGAGTTGATTTTCCATTTTCTTATTTTTCAGGCTTAAATGCGATAGCATCAATTTCAAGTAAAAATTCAGGATTTATTAGTCCTGCAACATACAAAACTGTAATAATCGGTGGGTTTGGGTTTTGTCCTAAAAATTTCTGTGAAACTTGAAATGCACCATAAGCATTCTGCCCTTGAACAATGTGAATGTTTAATTTCACTAAACTCTCAAAATTTACTCCACAAGATTTAAGAGCAATTTCAAGGTTTTTCATTACTTGCTCGGTTTGTTGTAAAACATCATTTTTCCCTACAATTTCTCCATTCCCGTTTACTGCATTTTGTCCACCGATATAAATTGTCTTTCCGTTTCCTTCAGTCGTTATAATTTGAGAAAATGCAGGATTTTTTATTAGTTCATTTGGATTTATGTGTTCTATTTTATTCTCCATTGTTCGTTGTTTTCAGCTTGCAGGTAACGGCAGTCTGTCTAATAACCCTGCCTTAATTTTT
>NZ_ANLA01000044.1 GCF_000348685.1 Xanthomarina gelatinilytica
CTAAACAAAAATTAAGGCAGGGTTATTAGACAGACTGCCGTTAGCGGTAAATTGAGCCCAAATCAGAATGAGAGAACAAATAACAGTAGATAAAGCCATAAAAAGAGGACATTTAATTGTAAACGTTCCTGTATTTATCGCAATTATTGGCTGTCCAGCTTTGGCTTTATACTTATCAAAACAGAATTTAATTCCAGGTTGGGGAATTGGAATAGCTTTTTTAATAGGGTTTGTTTTAGCTTGGTTAATTTGGAGCTTTATGATTACCAAATGGAGAATTTGGGCATTTGAGAATGTAAGAAACGTACACGAATTAAAGAAAAGAGCCATCCAAGAAAAATTGATTTGGAATGACGGAAATATTTTCGAAAAAACGGAAATCAGAAATACCGAGGATAAAAGTAAACTTAAAAAAATTGAAAAGAAATTTGAGCAAGAGGATGAATATAGAGAAGATTACTCTCTTCCACCTAAAATAGAAATTCACTATTCGAAAGCAAATAACTATTTTGAACTCGGAGTTTCGATTTTAATAATTGGAGTTGGAATTTATTTTTTCACTAAAGGAGAAACCAAGCAATATATTTTAGGCGCAATTATGACTGGAATTGGACTTTATAGCACAATAAAGGAATTTCGAAAATCACTCGATACCAAACCAAAAATAATAATTGACTCGAATGGAATCCAAACTAAAAACGTGGAGTTTAAAAATTGGTCGAATATTGAAAGTGAAGAAGTTGTTCAAGAAGGTTATGGGAAATCAGCCAAATCCTATCTGATTTATTTCTACGATGAAGACGAGTTTGAAAAAATAGAAATTGACTCTCTGAATGTAACACACAGAGAATTAGAAAATATAATAAGAACATACAGAATACGAAATAATAAAAACTACCGCTAATAATGGTAACCGTTGCACAACCCCATGATTTTATAAAAACATGAC
>NZ_ANLA01000045.1 GCF_000348685.1 Xanthomarina gelatinilytica
AGGTTCAGCAGGCTGTGTTCCGGTGACGTCCCAAGAACAGGTCGTATCATTGAACGTCGCGGTTTCCCAACATTCCGTAGCAGGTTCAGCAGGTTGCGTTCCAGTTACCTCCCAAGAACAGGTCGTATCATTGAACGTCGCGGTTTCCCAACATTCCGTAGCAGGTTCAGCAGGTTGCGTTCCGGTTACGTCCCAAGAACAGGTTGTACCGTTGAACGTAGCGGTTTCCCAACATTCAGTAGAAGGTTCAGCAGGCTGTGTTCCGGTGACGTCCCAAGAACAGGTCGTATCATTGAACGTCGCAGTTTCCCAACATTCCGTAGCAGGTTCAGCAGGCTGTGTTCCGGTGACATCCCACGAACAGGTTGTGTTATTGAACGTCGCAGTTTCCCAGCATTCCGTAGCAGGTTCAGCAGGTTGTGTTCCTGTAACGTCCCAAGAACAGGTCGTATCATTGAACGTAGCGGTTTCCCAACATTCAGTTGCAGGTTCAGCAGGCTGTGTTCCGTTGACGTCCCAAGAACAGGTAGTATCATTGAACGTAGCAGTTTCCCAACATTCCGTAGCAGGTTCAGCAGGCTGTGTTCCGGTGAC
>NZ_ANLA01000046.1 GCF_000348685.1 Xanthomarina gelatinilytica
AGTTCTACTTCCGCTACCTTTACTATTGTAGACACTGTGGCTCCAATTATTGTAACTGAAGCCAGCGATTTAACTGTTGAATGTGACGGCTTAGGAAATGAAAGTGAATTACAAGAATGGCTAAATAATAATGGTGGCACTGTTGCAACTGATGATTGTAGTGACATTATATGGGACAATGATTACAAAGGTGTTTTAACCCCTAGTTGTGGATTGACCGGCTATGTAATTGTAACTTTTAAAGCTACTGACGCATGTGGAAATGAAAGTTTTTCTACTGCTACATTTACGGTTATTGATACTACAGCCCCAGTGGCTCCACAAGCCCCTGCCGATATCACTTACGAGTGTATCGCGGATGTGCCTGCACCTGGTGACTTAACGGCTACGGATAACTGTGCCGGTGATATTACGGTGACAGGTGTGGATGTAACCGATAATACCGATCCT
>NZ_ANLA01000047.1 GCF_000348685.1 Xanthomarina gelatinilytica
ACTAGTATGGCCCGGGGGATCCGTATACGTTTCTAATTTGTAGTTAACGGTTGGATACCACTTTGAGGCATGTAATATGGTACTGAGCTTCGGCACAGGGCTCAAATTGCATCATTAAATGTCTCCGATGTGGCTATATGTCATGGATAAAGGCAGCCCCCTATATCTTTTTTTGTGGCAGCATGGGTCCATCAAAGCAATTATTCAGGGTCTTAATGACCTCCACAGCTCTAAACGTAATTCATCTGGCTTTGCCTGTACTTACTTCCTCCATGAAAAAAAGTGTTGATAATGCTCATAATGCTGCCCAGCAATTTCCTCCCTTCTCAAGACTATTCTGGCTTCCTGGGTACTTAAAAACAGGGCTTAGA